>CAVORG010000013.1:0-399966 GCA_963698545.1 uncultured Planctomycetaceae bacterium | reverse complement strand
GGCGACGCCGCGTTGCAACAGGACTTCCAGGGAGCTGCGACTCGTAAGAGGGAAGGACCTGATGACGCACGAGGCGGCTGGGCGGGACAGCGAAACACAAGACCTGTTTCACGTCGCCACGCTCGATCGACTCGGCGACCAGATCAAACTCCCCGTCACCCCCGAGCAGGCAGGCGTGATCACTTTGGCCGACCACAGAGGTTGCAACGATCAGCGGGCTGGCCGCCCAGGGCAACCAGACGTGATGCTAGCAGCAAGCAAGGAGCAGCCACCAGGATCCAACGCCAACGGATCTGCGCCGAGACACTGGCGGAAGCTGTGGCTCAACGTGTTCGGCGATCATTCTTCGATCTTGGCCTTTTCGCGATGCGCGGCGGCAAGCGAGGCCATGCCCAACTGGTCGTAGGCGTCCGCAATCCGCAGGTTGATTCTCGACTGTCCACGAGCGTCCCTTGGCTTCAACTCGGTTAACGCCTTCTCAAAGACAGCGATCGACTCGCTGAATTTCCCCTGCCCCATCAACACTTGCCCTTTGGTGTCCAGAACCCGAGGGTCGTCGGGGAGTTGCGCAATGCTTCATCCACCAATAACTCAGCGCTGGCACGAAGTCCGGGGAGTCGCCTTCGATTAGCAACATCGCCAAATTATTCCTGGCGAAGGGCAGATCCGCGTCAATTCGCAAGGCTTGTTCGAGATGCCAGGAGGACTTCGCTCGGTCCCCATCAAGATAGTCGAGTATCGCGAGCGCGAAGTGCGTAATGGCTGGCGCCTGGCCGTCGGTCCTCTCGATCAGCGCCCGCAACTCCTGGCGTTGTTCGGGGCTGCGGCCAACGCATAGCGCGGTAATCCTCTCCAAGGCGGACTCGCAGCCCAGATCGTATTCAAAGGCCGACTTTAAGGCCGACATCAAGAAGGAGTAGTCCGGATTCTCATGGCTCAATTCTTCGTCGAACCTCTTCACAAAGGCGCGGGCCAGCAACTGACGAAAAGGAGCGTCTTGATCCAGGCGAAGTCCGTCCTGCAGCAATTCGATGGCTTGACTTGTTTGACGAAGACGAATCAGGACGTCGGCCAGATCCTTCCGCGCCTCGTGATTGAGCGGCTCGTCCTTCAATGTTCGGCTGTAATGTTGGGCGGCCTTCCTCAGGCTTTGCGCGGCCTTCTGCGGCTCAACGGATCGATAGAGTTCGCCGAGCACGTGGTTCAATTCCGGCCACACTTGAGAAGCCAATTCGATCTTCTCAATCGCCTTCAGCAGATTCCCTTCGATCAGGTAGTACTGGCCCCAAGCATAAAGCACTTCACGCGAGGTTTGATCAGCTGCATGATCCAAGTGCCACTTGGCTACCTTGACTAGTTCGGGGTTTTCGACTTTGGGATTCTCCAAGGAGGCGATCGCCGCGGTGTAGCGAATGGCCATGTACTTATGCGCTTTGCTGTTGCCTGGGCGATCATCCGGCGCCAGGCGTTTCATCAGCGCAAGTGCACCCTGCGTCCGCCCCATCTCGTCGAGCAGCTCAGCATACTTGAACCTCGCTTCGGGGTCGCCGCGGTCGTCGATCACTCGTTGCCAATAGAGGGCGGCCGTCTCGAGACGCTTAGCCTTCGCCTCACGCTCGGCCAGTCGCGCATAGGTCTCGGGTAACGCGTCCGCCTGCAGGTCAATCCGCAGGATCAACCAACCCGTAATGGCCATGGTGATGATCGCTGGAGTCGCCGCCAAGAGATGCCAGAGACGTTGGCCGCCCACTGGCTGCACGAATCTCAACAACAGTTCCGAAATGCCGGAGAACAACGCCAGCAACCCGGCGCCTACTAGCCAGAAGGGAAACCAAATGGGCCAGGTCAGGATACGGGCCCAGCGCCACGCAACGTCACCCTTGCGGGCGGCGCCCCAAGCGGGTCGGTCGCTTCCCAAGAGCAAGGATCCCAGCTGGAATCGCACCCATGCGATCGTTCGACTGAACCAACCGAATCGGGGAGCTCGATAGGCGTCTGGCGCCCGGCGGCGCCAACCAAACCAGCCGCGGCGGTGGTGCTTGCGAATCACAGTTTCGCTCCTAGCTGCTCGACTCCAGCCCGGCCGCGGGCGATGCGTCGCAGCTGATCAAACAAGTCCTCTAGCTCCGCTCGTTCAAACTCCATCAGCGGTTCGTCCGTAACGACCTGCATCTGTGCTTGGATGACGGGAGGCTTGACATCCAAGCGAGGCTTTTCCCCCAAGGGATTCGCCGCCGCCAATCGGTCCCACAAACGCCGCAGAAATCGCCCACTGGGCTCCAACGGCTGGACAGGTTGATTGTCCGCGTCGTAGCACGTGAAGAACACCACCGCGCGCCGTTGTTGATCGGTAAAGAAGTCCAATTGAGTGCATGGCTCCTTGACCGACTCCTCTTGTGATTCGCGGGGCAGCATAAGGTTCTCGGCGTCAATGAGCTTCCAATCCAACGAGGAGTAGCAATACGCCAAGTCATGCCACTGCGGAAAGGGGCCGTCGATCGAGAACAACACTTCAGTCGCCCCACGTTGAAATCGCCAAATTGACGAAGCCGCGCCTTGCAAGTCGCCGGATTCTCGATTCTCCGTCCAAAATTCCAAACGTCGCCAGGGACCAAGCGTCTCAGGCAGAGTGTCGAGGGTGATCCCGTGGATCACCGCCAGGGCCGACTGGCCCGCGACTTGAGCGTCGTCGCGAGCCAAGCGAATCGACACTCCCGTCGTCGCCGCCAACAACAATAACGCCGCCAGCCCCGCAGCCATCCGCCAGGATGGCCCTCCTGTCGCCACTCGTGGCGGGCTCGTCTCCGCCCCCAAATTCCAAGGCCGGACGGGGATCAGCGCCAGAATCAGGTAGTCGCCGCTGATCGCCAAGATGACGATTACCGCGAAGGCGAATCCACCCAGCGCCTGATGCAGCCAACCTGAAGTCAAGTCGATCTCGAATCGTTGCTCGGCATAAACGACGAAGAAGACTCGCAAGGCGTTGACAACAATCACCCACACGATGATTTGCAGCAGCCCCACGACAAATCGCAACCAATGCCGATGACGGTACAGAAGATAGAAGGCCATGAAGGCAATCGAGGAGAACAGCGAGTTGACCCCGCTGCACGCCTCCTCGACGAAGTACGTCTTGCCAGGAACATGAATGGCGACGCCCTGCAGACGATGCCGAATCCCGACCAGATCCAAACCACCGCCAGCAAAGCCGGCTGCAATTTTCTGCAAGGACGTGACAAGGGCGACGTCCTGCTGCAGCGGCAGTGGGATGCAGAGCGCAACAAAATCGCTGGGCCCGCCCATGCTCGCAGCGCGGCCCAACCGCCACAGAACAAAACGGTCGTGCACAGATAAAGGACGAAAGAGACGGCCCCAAGCCAATGACTGTTTCCGGCGTAGGCGAACACCAGCAGAGGCAATTGAACGGCCAGAATCAGCAATGAAGTGATCGACCAGACGCCCGAAAGAGTCGGTCGCACCTCGTCCCACCGTTGATAGGCCAGCCCAACGGCCGCCAGCAGCAACAACGGGAAATGCTGGTAATGGTCCTCTGACCAGAGTCGTCTCCCCAAACCGTAAAGCAACGGGAGATGGACGACCAACCCCAAACCAATCAGCCCCAAAAACCTTCGCTGTGCGCTCGAGAGCTTTAACATCCGTCGTTTTCGCCTCAAACCACTATGTTCGCGATCGGTCGGTCCGTCATCTCTACTTCGGAGGAGACAAATTGAAATGCGGCTGACCGATTGCAAAAAAAAACAGCGCCCCAAGATTAGGGCGCCGCTTCTTTCGGTGCAGCTGATTATTCCAGCGAACGCCCACTCACACGGTGACGGAATCCGACTTCCCAACCACCTCATCCGACTTGCCGCGGCGGCGTCGCACAAAAAACAGCCCCAAGCAGGAGGCGCCACTCAACAAGGCAAGCGAACCCGGCTCAGGTGTGAAGGTGAAACCGCCGGCGCCCGAACCATTGCCAAAGATGGCCGGCGGCCCAGGTAGGACGCTCGAAAACGCCCAGGTGATGCTGATTGCTCGCACATCGGTCCGAATCGAACCGGAAATCGACGAGAGATCGATGCCAAAGGTGCCGCTATCGGTCGTCAGCACGCGAGCCACGGTCTCCGTGTTCGCCAACGAATCGGTCAGACTCACCGAGATCGTAAACGTGTCGCCGATGCCGATGTTCTGGGTCAAGTTCATTCCAAAACGCAGCAGCTGTTGACCGCGAATGTCCAGACTGCTGGCGGTCGTGTAATCGGCAGTCACCGACGTGCCGCTTCGGACCTTGAAATTCTGCAGGAAGCCGCCGGAGATTTCAAAGAGGTTTCCAGCGAAGGACCGAGAGAGCACCCGGTCAAATCCATTCCCCAGCGGCGTCAAGCCGCTGCCGACGTTGCCTGAGGTCGCGAAGTCGTCGAGGACGAATTCACCTCGCACAGCAGAAGGCAGGCCGACGATCAGGGCCATGGCAAGCACACGCTTCAACATGGTTTGGATTCCAAAATGTGAAGATAACGAAGTTGGGTAAGCCAAGTACTATTCCAACATATTAACTGCCGGTTCAGCAGGTGCAACTCAAATGTGGATAATTTCGCACGAAGTTACGATTGGTCATCACCCGCGCTGTATCGTCGCTATTGCCCAACGTTCAACCCCCTCTTTCGGAGGTCCCGCGCGGGACAGCCACCAACGATTGACAGCGCGGAAACGTCTGCGGAAACGACCGCTCCGGCAGCCACGACTCCCATTCGCTGCACCACAACACCCCCCAAAACGGTGGATCGCGCGGCGATCCAGGCGCCATTTTCGATGTGGATAGGGCGGGTAATCAGGTCAAACGTCCTCGAATCGGCGTCGTGGCTGCCGGTGCACAAGTAGACGGCTTGCGAGAGGCAGACGTCATTTCCCAGAGACACGGCGTCGAGATTGTCGATCCAAACCTCCTGTCCGATCCAACAATCATCGCCCACGCTCAAGAGCCAGGGGTACTTGATGCGGACGTGCGTCTTGATGACCAGACCTTTCCCGATCGTCGCACCGAACAGTCTGAGGATCAAGGTCTTCAGCCGACTCAGTGGAAACCACCCCGATTCGAAGAGGATCAAGCTGCAAAGGGCCCACGCACAGCGCGTGAGGCGACCGCGCCGATGCCGGTAGGTGCGCCGATAGCTTCGCAACGACACCTCAAAGGCGGGTTCGGTGGAGGCATGCATGAGTGGCGTCCGCTCCTAATGTTCGGCGCATGCGCTTTCGCGCGGCGTCCCGGCGACCGGCGCGTATTACGGATCGGTCTTGGGGCGAAAGAGTTTAATGCGTGACCCAATGAAGCTCGCTGGCGATGGCCCGCCACGAACACCTCTAAGGCGCTGCTGGATCCTAACGCGACAGCGCTTGGTGCAGCATTTTTGCGAATCGCTCGCGAAATGTGGGCAACTGTCCAATAAAAATCGACTGCTCCGATGTCTCGAACCCAGCGGGAATCTCGCCTCGTGTCCTAAGGCTCTTTGCGCAGTTCGCGGTGATCTTCCCGCGACTGGTGCTCTCGCCGAATTGCACCGCGTTGCGGCTGATGACAAACAGCCGATGATCGTCGGGAAGGTCCGCGCGGTTAATCAGTTCATCCATATCTTTGGCGTTTGGAACAACGTCGGGAAATCCCGCGAAGAGATGGCGGAGCACTTTGGCTCGGAGGAACTGATGCAGCCAGATTTGGGCGTAGGAATTGCGACGCAGGAACTGCATCCCGTTGATTTGAATGGACTCGTCGGGCGCCAGGTTCTCTGGATTCATCAAGCTCCGTGCGCGAGCGAAGGAGAGGCCCGCGACATTGGGCGCGACTTGGGGGAGGGCGCGGGCAACGCGACGAGCGACGGACACGTTCATACGGGTCACGTACTTGTCGTCGAGACACCAATAGACCCAGTCTTCGTCATCGACTCCAGCCAACAACCCCAACACCGACGCTTTGAATCGACCGCGTCCTTCGCCTTCCTCGGTCGGGTGCAAGCTAACGGCATTCGGGCGATGCTTGGCGAGGGTTTCCGCGGCGCTCCCTTGCGGCAGGCGGAAAACAAACGGATGATCCGGCCAAAGACTCTGGTAGCAATCCATCATGTGCGCCGCCAGCGGTATGTACTTCTGACAAGTCAGCACAATAGCGGGTATTTTGCTCGTCTTCATGTGGCGCTTTCAATTCAGAGCAAAACGATCCGCATCCAGGCTGGCGACAAGTATGCCGTCTGGTTGTGATACCGTTTCATACAAATCGAAGAGGATTTGGTAGCGATTCGCCTGCAGCGTCTCCCGGCATCCGGAGTGCAACGACGGGCGGTGCGTACCGATAAGAAAGGTGCGCACGCCTCCTGCTTGCAACGTCTCGCGTGCTCCTCGAAGCACGTCCTCCTCAAGGCCTTGCACATCCATCTGGCACAGATCCACCTTGCCGATCCGTTGGCAAGCGGCGTCCAGAGTCACGGTCTCGATCGCCGTCGACGAGACTTCGGGCGTTGGCGGGCTGGGAGCGCCGCGAACCCATCGCCGCAACAAGCCGCGCAAACCAACTCGCGGCTCCTTCTTGGCGGGGCTGGAGCTCTTGCGGATCACGCTTCCATAACCCTTTTCCAACAGATCCGCCGTTCCATCCTGCCCGGCGACGCCTTGGTCGTGGATTTGGAAATCACTTGGCTGAAACCCGTTCAATTCGATGTTCTCGGCAATGCAGCGGCGATGAGCGGCCAGGGGCTCAAACGCGTGGATCACCAAGTCGGGCCGCCGCCGCTTCGCGAGAAGGAGGTAATAGCCAATCGCCGCTCCGATATTGACAAAGCAACCGCCGGCCGGGAGACCTTCGAGCAGAGCCAGGAAGATGTCTTCTTCCTCCTCTTCATCGGACGTTGCGCTGACTATATCGCTCGCGACTGCACGGGAATAAGGTGATCGTCGAAAACGCGCCACGCCGTTATCGAAAAGGTGGGTCTCTCTTGGCACAAAAAATCCTCAAAAACGCGAGACACAATCTTGGAAGAGGAACTCCAGGGCCTTGAGATCAGGGCTCGTCGCGAGTGTAGCCAAGCAGTTTCATGGCGAACCCGCACCCCTCCCACAAGCACGCCTTGCCATCCGAACTCAATTGATCGCTCAGGTCGCGGCGCTCGCCGCGCGACGAACAAATTCAAAATCCTTGGATCGAATCGAGCCGTTTCGCTCGAGCGAGCGCATGGCGTCCAAGGAACAGGCACTGCGCCACCTTTTCCAACAACTTGTCGTCAACGGACTCGCCTAGAAAATCGGCGATCCGCCGTACGCCTTCGTCGAGCTCGCCTTGCAGATCCTCGTAGCGCAGCATCAATACTTCGCGCTCGTCGCCAGCCGATCTCCAGGATAGGACATTGCTTTGCCAAGATCCCCACCGCGCGTTGCCCAGGATCATGACCGACAGGACGTCCTCCCAACTCTCGACTTTGTCTTGGAAGCTCAGGTAGTGAAACAGCGAGCGAGCAACGTTGTAGGGGTGACGAACGATGTAGATGGCGCGTTGATAGAGCCGTGGCTCATTTCGTCCGTGTCGAAGAAAGAACGGTCGGTGCGTCTTGATCACTCGGCGGCCGCCCGCGTCGTCCGGCAGCCCCTTATGGATGTCGGGCGTCAACTCATCGAGCTCGCTGAGCGACTGGAGCAGCCGATTGGGATGGAGGATATTGGCGATGATCACTCGGACCCAGGTGTTGCCTGAACGAGGGAAGGACGCCAGGAAAACGTCGTTGGGGCGCAATTGGCATGGTTCTGCTTCGGCCAAGAATTTGGGGTGCAGGCCGCCTCGGCTTTCCGTTCCCTTCGCGGATGCGTCTCCTGAACGAAACCTGTTCATGAGCGATTTCATCGAATACTTGGTCATGCTCGCACTTGGTTTGCATTAAGGCTCAATCCGGTCCGCTCCGACGCATTTCATTCCACGCCTCGGCGCCGAGGGATAATCTGTTCGGCGGCTGGCACAGCCTCGATGGGCTCAGCGGTCGGGGAGACTTGGATCGGTTCCGCTTCTGCTTCCGCTTCCTGGACGGCCCATTGCTGGCGCCAAGTTACGACGCCATTAAAGTAGCGGCTGCCGATGGCGTGAAAGTCGGAGGGCGCCATCTGGAACTCCAACACGCGCCGCGCGGCAAGGATGCTCTTTTCGGCGATCATATTCACGAACAAGAAGTACTTGCCCGGAACGAGATTCACATCGGCGACGCGGCACTTCAAAGTCACCAAACGGTCGCCATTTCGACGCAGTTCCTCGGAAACCGTCGAATGATGCGTGCTCATTGTTGCAATCCGCGTTCCGTCGTCGGCGTCAATCCCCAGACGGACCTCGAAGGAGGCCGCCAGGGTTTTCGGCAATTCGACCGTCAGCTGGAAGTCCAGCGATGCGCCCACCGGAAAAACGCTGGGGGCGAAGGCATCTGGCGAAGCCACCGAAATACTCTTGAGCTGCACGCCGCTTTCGGTCGGCAGACCGACTCGTTTCTGGGCGGCTTCCGTTTGCATCTGGTAATAGCGGGCGATCGCCGTTTTGGTGTCGCCGTCAAAACCAATTCTGCCGCGGTCGATCACCACGGCGCGCGTGCACAATCTGCCGACGGAGGCCATGTTGTGGCTGACGAAGACGACCGTGCGGTTGCCGGCCGAGGCGATGTCCTGAATCTTGCCGATCGCCCGGTCTTGAAATTCGGCGTCGCCCACCGCCAGCACTTCGTCAACGATCAGGATCTCGGGCTCGAGAAACGCAGCGACGGCGAACCCCAAGCGGACTCGCATGCCGCTGCTGAACCGCTTGATTGGCGTGTCAACGTACATGCGACATCCGGCAAAATCGACGATCGACTCGAATTTGTCGCGGACTTCCTTGCGACTCATGCCGAGTATCGCGCCATTGAGATAAATGTTCTCCCGCGCCGTCATATCCGGATGCATGCCCGTGCCGACTTCCAGAAGACTCGCGATTCGGCCCCGCGCTTGATCGCTCCGGCCGTGGGAGACGTGATTCGCGAGACGAGCTTCAACAGCGTGCTCTTGCCCGCCCCATTGGCGCCAATCACCCCCAGCACCTCGCCCTGCTGGACATCCAAGTTGATGTCTCGCAACGCCCAGACAAACGGCGAAGAAGACGCCTGGTCGCGTTGATTCTCCTGTCCCACGCGTGCGTAGGGGTCCTCTTTCCCGCGCGCCAACGCGAACCATCGATTCAAATCGTGGCTCAGCGTTCCCGTCCCGACCTCGCCGAGACGGTATTGCTTGGAGACATTTTGGAGCGACAAGGCGACGGTCATCGGCGGCTCATATCCAGGTTTCGACAAAGCTGTGGCGCACGGCGGATGCGACTCGCTCAGACGGTGTCCATAAACGAACGCTCAGTGCGGGAAAACAGGACGAGGCCCACAAATACGGCGAGCAACGTAAACGCGGTCGCGTACGCCAGTCCCGCGACGGAGACCGAGCCGGCGCCCAGGAACCCATACTTGAAGAGCTCCATCCAGTGCGACAGCGGGTTCCACCAGAGGAACAAGCGAACCTTCTCGCTGAGAATGCTCATCGGATAGATGATTGGCGTTCCGTACATCAGTAATTGAACGCCGAACTTCAAGAGGAATCGCAAGTCACGGTACTTGGTCGTCAAAGCACTCACGACCAAGCCAAAGGCGAAGCCGAGACTCGCCATCATCACAATCGAAACGGGCGCCGCCCAAAGAAACGCATTGGGATGAATGGACTCGCCGCGGGTCATGTACCAGGCGTAGCAAACCGCGAACAACAAGAACTGAATCGAGAACCGCATGGCGCCCGACAGCACCATGGCCAACGGCACGACCAGACGCGGGAAGTAGACTTTGCCAAAGATCTGAGCGTTGGTGAGAAAAACCGACGAGGTCTTTTCGAATGAATCGGCGAAGAAATTCCACAACACAATGCCCGCCAGATAAAAAAGCGGGCGAGGGATTCCGTCCGTGGAGATGTTCGCGATCCGCCCGAAGACAAGCACGTACACCAACATCGTCAAGATCGGCTGAACGAAAAACCAGATCGGTCCCAGGACCGTCTGTTTGTAAAACGTGACGAAGTCGCGTTTCACGAACATGTAAAGAAGGTCGCGATATTGCCAAATCTCGCCCAATCGCAGATCGAGTAGCCCGCGATGCGGCAAGACAATCAAGTCCCATCCCGCTTCTTCGGGCGCGGCGTCCTCCGCCAACGAGGCTTGGCTCGACATAGTCAACTCTTGAATTGCATTCATCATCTTCTTCATCAAGACTGGGTGCATCCAGTCACTTGGGGCCGCATCGGCTGGCCGTCCCCCAGATCCTCGCGAGGCGGACTGCGACACTTCCATGGGATCGGTCAGGCGACCGCAGGGCGTTCACGGACTCCGGGTAAACTGGGCAATTTCCCGGGCGCCTTGAGGAACAGGTCGCGTGTAGCGATTAGGCGTCTTGATCGACATCGGGCTGCTCTGGCCGGGCCGCCAAGTTCAGGTTAGCGGTCCGCGACGATTGTTTCAATTGTCCTGCTCCTGATGCCGACGATTTTCATACCGCCATCCCTGGCGACAACCGCGGCGCCCAATTGGAGGGAATGCAAGAAGTGTTGACATGCAGGGGACCCGTGGGCGCTGCGACACGCGAAGCCGCCACAGCGCGGGCAGCGCGTCGCCGGCGGTCGCAATAAGGCGCGTGTTATACTGAAACAGAGATCGCGTCTCGTCAGCGCCGTTCCGTAAGCGGCCTTCCAACGCCCACTCTTGGCACACAAGAACATCCATGAACGACCCGATCACGCGGTTCGTGGTGCTGTCTCACCAACGAGCCGGAAGTCACTACGTGATGAATCTGTTGAATTCTCACCAGAGCATCCATTGCCGTTCGGACTTCCAAACCAGCGACATCCGCGAACGCGGGGCCGATTGGGCCTTCCAGCTGGGGTTTGCAGCCGCTGAACCGGCCACGATCGTGGGGTTCCTCGTCAAGTTCAAGCAGGGAATTCACGGGCAACTGCCGTCGGACGTCAAGGTCCTACTGCTCCAACGCAGCAACTTGCTGGCTCAATATCTCTCCAAATTGCGCTCCAGAGAGTTCGGTTGCTACGACTCCAAATCAGTCACTTTGGGCGAGGCCGTCCAACTACGCGAGCAGGCGCCTCCGGTGCGAATCCAGCCAGCCGAGTGCCTCGAGTATTTCGACCGCGTCCATGATGTGGCGCAGTCCGCGCGGCGGATCGTGTCCGAGAGTCACTCGGTCATGGACCTGGCCTATGAAGACGTCTGCGCCGATTCAACCGGCGTGATGCAGGGCGTGCATGCTTTCTTGGGCGCCGAACCCGCCGACAAGGTCCACCCGACCGAGGGTCGCGGGCATAGGAAACTTGATTCGCGGCCGCTCGAAGAAGCCATCAGTAACTACGACGAACTCTGCGCAGCGTTTCGCGGAAGTCGCTGGGCCCATCTTTTTGAACGAGGCTAGACCATGCTTGCGGGCTGGGTGTTCAGTGCGAGGACTTATGTGCGAGCGCTCTCGCCGTGGCGTCGCGGACCCAAAGAACGCTTCATCGTGTTTGGTCAAGGACGCACTGGAAGCACGTTGCTACAGAAGTTGCTTGACGCGCACCCCAAAATCCAATGCGACGGCGAGCTTCTTTACTATCCGCGCTGGCGTCCATGGGCGTTCGTGGAGGGCTGTGCGCGAAGCTCGTCCGCACAGGTTTATGGATTCAAGGTCAAGCCGTATCAGCTGGATCGTAACGGCGGCCACGCCATGGGAAGATCTTTTCTGAAGCGTGCGATCAGCGAAGGTTGGCGGTTGATCTGTCTCCGTCGCGAAAACCTGTTCCGGCACGCATTGTCCGGGCTGGTGGCGAATCGTCGAGGTCAAGTCTGGCATTCCGCCAAGGACCACAAGCTGGAGCGAGTCGAACTGTCCCCCCGCGTGGTCCTCAACGCCATCAATCGCAGGCTAGAGTATCGCGAAGCGGAAGTCGCCGCGGTTCGACGGACTGGACTTCCTCGAAGTCCAGTACGAACGCGACCTGCTCACCGCCGAAGACCAGCGTTTGACGGCGAATCGGATCTACGATTTCCTGGGATTGCCGCCGTTCTCCGTCGATGTTCCGATGAAGCGGACGGTCCCGAGCGAATTGACCGAAACCCTCAAAAACGCTGATGAAGTGCTGGCCGCGATCAGGGAAAGCGAATTCGCGCATTACCTGGATATGGTTCACTGACGTTTGCCGGCAGAAGTCTGGGCGCCCGCCCAAGGATGGTCTTAGCGCCCTCGCGGCCAGCGCGAAAACCGTGTCCGCCCTCGGGGGCGTCGCACACCGTTAGCCGACAAGTTCGCCGTAAACTTGCTCGAGCGTCTGCACGGCGCGGTCCCAGGTGAACCTGCACTGCGCCAAGCTTCGACCTTGCTCGCCCATACGCGACCCCATCGGCGGATCGCGCAACACGGTCAACATAGTCTGGGCGACTGAGTCCGCGTTCAATTCACACGCCAACCCAGCGTTTCCGCTGACGACATCCTCCCAAAGATTCACGCGTTGGCTGAGGACAACAGGCGTCCCAACGCTCATTGCCTCGACAACGACGAGCGCGAAGTTCTCTTGATAGGACGGCAGCGCGAAGACGTCGCCGCTGAGCCGGCGCTCCCCATTTCAGATCGCCGCTCAATGGCCCACACCACACGATATGCTCCGCAAGCTGCAAGTCATCGGCGAGCGATTTGAGTTGGTTGACGTAGAGGTCATCGCCGCCTCCCACCAACACGAGCGTGCTTTGCGGCGATTCGTTGGCGACCTTCCGCATCGCGGGCAACAGCAGATCCAGGCCCTTCTTCTCATGAAGGCGGCTCAGGAAGACGACTCTCTTGCGGTCGCGTAGTTGAGGAAACCGCTGCAGGAAGAGCTCGCCAACGCGGCTGAGGTCCTCCGGGGGTCGGTCGGCTCCCAGAGGAACAATCCAGCCGGGTGGCAGGCCCGCCCACACCGAGCGAGCGAGTCGTTCCTCCTCGGGATGAGTGAATACCAGCCCAGTCGCGCGTCGCAAGTTTGGACACTCCAAGAAGCGGCCGTAGAGCCTCTTGCGACTCGCTTTCCGCGCCATGGAATTGGGATCGAGCATCCCGTGGGTGTTCACCAGTACGGGCTTGCCCAGCCGTCTTGATTCGGCGATGGCGAACCAATTAGCGTAGCTCCAGAGATTGTGCAAATGCACCAAATCCGTCTTTGCAATCAGCTGCCTGGCGGCGCGGCGAAAGGCGGGACTGAATCCAAACACGCGGCGCCCCCAACTCGGCTCGATTCGTAGCTGGTAGCCTTGTCCCAACTCGTCGCGCCAGCTCGCATCATCGCCGACTTGCAGCGCGTCGGTGGTCAACAATTCGACGCGCCATCCTCGCTCGGCCAACCCTTGGCAGAATCGATCCGCCACCACGGGCGGGCCACCGCCGGCGGGATGCATGTAGGGGATGATGTGAAGGACGCGCTTGGTTTGGTTCATGGTGCTTTGGCTTGCCGATCGCAAACCTCTTGGTAAACCTTGCACGTTGCCTGAGCCATCGCGAGCGTGCTGAATTTCTCGGTATAGCGACGACGCGCCGCTTCTCCGAACGACTTGCGCAGCGATGCGTCGCTCACCAACCGCAGCAGGCGAGAGGTCCAAGCTTCGACGTCGCCAATCTCCATCACGAATCCCGTCTCTCCGTCGAGTACGGCCTGATCCATCCCGTCAACACGCGACGCGACGATCGGCAGCGAGGCCGACATCGCTTCCAGGATTACAAAGGGAAGCCCCTCGTACAGCGAAGGCAAGACAAACACGTCCATGCCGCTCAGTCAACGCTGGGAATCGTCGCGCCAACCGTCGATATGGACTCGCTCGCTCAAGTTACGTTCCCGGATCTTCGTTTCCATCTGGTCTCGCAGACGTCCGTCGCCAACCCAAACCAGCTTGACGTGATCGGGCAGTTGAGGCAGTACGTCGAGTAGGAACAGCGGGTTCTTCTGATGCTCAATGCGAGCAGCGGTTCCCAGCACCAAGTGGTCCGCGCCGACTCCCCATTCCTCGCGCACCGCGGCGCGGTCAGCAGCCATTTTCGCGTCCTCAACGCCATTCAAGACGTAAGTGATTGGAATCGTGGAGTCGGCTCCAAGGGCCTGTTTCAGATCCTTCGCGCACTGGGCGGCCGACGCAATGCAGTGCAAGCCAGCCGAGTTGATGGCGCGGCGGGCGACGCCGTCCCGGATCCACGCCATGCGCGCGCCGAGAGCCCGCATCGAGCGCGTGATATGAATCGTCGCTACCGACGGTACGCCGCTAAGACTGGCCCCCGCCAAGAGGTCCAGCCCGTCTTCGAGGTTCTGCTTGTTGACGTGAATCACGTCTGGTTTGAGCGACCGAAGCTCCGCTGAAATCCGCTGCGCCGTCGCATGATCCAACCAGGCGCCGAGCGCCCGCGCCCGCCGATGATAGGTGTTGCGGTAGCTGGATCGAACGACCTTGGCGTGCGGTCTCAGTTTCACGTCCAACTCGTCCATCTGGGAGTCCGAGGACATCCAACATGTCACTTCGTGCCCGAGACGTCGGAGTCCTTGCGCCAGTGGAAGAAGGTACAACTCGCCTCCGCCGCGGGATCCGCTGGAAGCAGTGGCCAACATGATGTGCTGCAACGACATGAGACTAGTCCCCGGCGCCTGACTTCCGCGGCGCCACTCGCTCGAGAAAACTGACCCAACGATTCACTCCAGCGTGCAAATCGAGCTCCGCGGCCGTGGCGCGGGCCGCCATCTGGTGTCTCGCGACCAGCGAGGGCGAGTTGGCGTAGTCCCCGAGAACACGACAAAGCGCGTCGCTATCCTCGGCGGCGACCAGCCAGCCGTTGTCATCATCGCGAACCAGATCGCGAGCCGCACCAACGCTTCGCGTCGCCACAACCGGCAAGCCAGCGCCAAACGCCTGATTGACGACGACTCCCCAACCGTCATGTCGGGAGGGCAGGACGAATACATCCGCGCGCCCAAACTCGCTGGGCAAACCGTCCGGTGGTAAGAACCCTGTGAATCGAGCCGCCGCCTGAACCTCGCGAGCGCGACTTTGCAATTCCTCCCGCAGCGGCCCTTCGCCGACAAAACTCCATTCAATATTCAGCGCGGCTTCGAGTCAACGACTCAATCGCTCGCATCAACACATCCACGCCCTTGCGAGCAATCATCTGGCCGCAATAGAGAACTCGCAGGGGACGCTCCCCCGTCCATGAGTCAACCGAGCGGGCGGCTACATAGGGGCTGAGATCACAAAAGTATGGCAGGTTGGCGACATAGGCGGCGCCTGCGAGTCGACCATAAGCGGCCGCCGCGGCCTGCCCCACCGCGGCCACTCCGGCCGCGCGGCGTAAAGGAGTCATGGCCCTGGAGCGGAGCCATGAGCCGACCCAGCCGCGATTCCGCATCCCGGGCACCTCGCCCCAGAACGCCCAAGGCAAGCGTTTCCAATTCAACCATCGCATCGCTAGTTGCTGCGTGACTCCCAGGTAGCCCGCAACAACGTACACATCGGAATCGATCTCGTGCAGCCGTCGCTTCACGGTCGGGTTGTAGTGCAAACGCGCTCCGGACACGCCCCACCACGCGCCCGGCAGCACCTCGGCGTAGGGCGGCGGCGTCACGTCGCCCCAGTACGTGTCCGGAGCCTGGGTCTCAAGGTAGAGCACTCGCAGGTTGATCCGCATAGCCAGCGCCGCGAAGAGATCCTGGATGTACGGAGACGGCATGACGGTCAGGAAGGTCGCTCGCATGTCGCGCCCGGCGCAGTCGGTCACTGAACGGCTCCCAACATGTTGGAAGGTCCGGCGCCCCTGCCTTTGGCGTATGCGGCGGGCGACATCTTCTTGTTCATCATAATCAGCAGGATGTAGAACGAGATCATTCCGTAGTAGATTGTCATCGTCAACGAGCGACCGCTGAGGAAGATCATCGACAGACCAGCGGCGAACACCACAAAGACAAAGAAGGATCCCGGGTAAATGAGCAACATCCGATCCCAGGACTTCAAGACATAACCCGAGAGACCACTCATCACGATGACGCCGACCACGCCGAAATTCCAATACATCTCGCCGATCAAGCCCGGAGAGCGTGTCAGGTACGGCTCGCCATTTTCATCGACTTCGCCACGCGCCCGAGCCATCAACAACCCAGCGTCCGCGGTCGGCTTTCCGGCCCATAGCGCACGGGGAATCGGATTGACGATTTGGACGAAGTAGGTGTGGCCCAAACGGTAGTCCAGTGGTTTCGGAACGTTGTCGGTGATGTAGGCCAATTCACGAAACATCTCCAACCCGACGTACTCGGCGTTCTGAGCATCTTCCCACTTGAAGTCGCCCGACTCCCGATTCTTCACCACCGCGGCCGACCATTGCAGCGCCACCAGAATCGACAACGGAACACCGACATACATCGCGAGTTTCTGCGTGGACGGTTTGAAATGCCAGTACAACGCCGCCAGAATGGGCAAGGCGACAAGGAGCACGTTCGAGCGAGTTCCGCTGACCACGCTGCGGGCCATCATCCACGCCAGAAACGCGATGCAAAACAACTTCTTTCCTGGGCTGACCTTGCGGTGCGCCACCAGGACGACAGCGACCGGAACAACAGCCTTCAAGAACATCTGCAGTTCCAGAAAGGCGTCCACGAAACCGCCGTATCGAGCTCGGACGAACTTGCCCGCGAACCTCTTTCCGAAACGAAATGCGGACGAGAAGATGTACCAGAGATCAAAATCGGATGCGTATATCAATGGGGCCAAGCCAATAGCGAAGCCCACAAGAAAGATAAGCCAAAGGATGTCCGGTCGATCCGCCCGATAGACACGGCTTGCGAAGTCGTCAAACATCCCGCCTCTGAGCGAGTGGTAAACCGCCAGCATGCTGACGGCGGCCAACAACACGTAACCAACGCAGAGATTGTAGTGGTCTTGAGAATAGGCGGCCACTTCCTCGGGCAGCGTGATCGCTTCGTACAGGAACCAAGCCACCAACGTGAACAACCCCAGATTCCTGGCGGAGATCAGTCGGCGCACATCCTTGTGGACGTCGGCCAGGATCGCAAGGAGTATTCCGGCGACGGCCATAATCGCCATCGCATTGCTTTCCACCATTTTCGGTCCCTCTTCACGCCTGGAGTACGCTCTGGTGCTCCGCTTTCAATTCATGCCGAATCGCTCAGCTCAGCCTCGCCGTGGGTCCCATTCGCCGAGGATGTCGGCCAACCTTCGTTGATGCGCCTCCCAGGAGAACTCCATCGCTCGCAGGCGAGCGCACGCCCATTTCCAACAACTCATGCTTGTTGCCAGCCATCCAATCGAGATGCTCGGCAAGTCCGTTGAACATCGTCTGGTTCGATGACAAAGCCCTCGCGGCCTTGCCGGATGATCTCCGGGCCGATGGAATGCGTGCTGGCGATGACCGGCAGGCCTGTCGCCATGGCTTCGGGAATCACCAGGCCGAACCCCTCGAATACGCTAGGCAAAACCAGGACATCCGCCGCCTGCATTTCCCGCACGACGCCCGCTTGATCCATTCTTCCTGTCCATTGAACATGATTTGCGTAGGGCTTCAAGGGCGAGAGGTCGCTGGGCAGCGGCCCTACCACGCGAAACTCGACGGCCGCCGAATTCAGCTTCCGCGCCGCTTCGAGAAGGTACTTGATCCCCTTTCGCTGGCCCACTCCCCCCACGAACAACACTCGTAGCGGACCGTGCGCGTCGCGTTGGTGGAATCCGAACATGTCAATGTCCGCCCCCAACGGCAACAAGCGAATATGATCCCGTTGGACTCCGACGGCCTCAAGCGAGCGCTGCGTGAAGCTGCTGGCTGCGATGCAATAGTCGGCGGCGTGCGGTTCTCTGCTCCAATCGCTCTTGATACCAGTTCGGATAGTCGAAGTTGCTGATCGTCAACGCCCACTCCGGATGTCGTTGGGCTTCCTCTCCGAGCAGTTGACGCGCAGGGTAATGTGGGCTGTCGCGAATTCGACGACGGCGAGACTTCCCGCCTCGCGAGCCGCCTTGAGGCTCAGCAAACAACTCCCCTGAAACCCCCAATAGATCGGATGCCGTCCCACGAACTTCCGCGCCACCCAGGCGTCGAACTTCGCGTCGCGTTTGCAGACGAGCGCATCCACCCTGGCGTGATTTCCCCAAATCGCTCGCGCCAGGGTCTCGGGAGCTTCAAGACTCCAGCTGCGTTGCACTTTGCGAGAATCCAAACCGGCCAGATAACGCCGCCGCAGAAAGCGATCAAGCGGTGCGCACCAGGCGGCGCACCGATCCGGCCACTGATCAGCGCGGTAATAGCCACTGGTGACGAAGGCGCCAAGCCTGCCCAATAAGTCGAGGGCGAGGGCGTGGCGATAAGCGTGCTGCTTGCCGGCATGAGCGACAAGCACAGCGCGACCGGCCCCGAACCTGTCGGACGCCAACGGCGCCTCCCCCCGCGCTGCAACGTCGTGCGTGCGATGCATGGTTGCCTGGCTCTTCATGAATGCGGCCGCCCGATACGAACTTGGTTGGCTCTACTTGCCAAGAGATCGCGGCAAGAGCGCACCGTGGCGAGCATCCGCTCCATGGTGATCGGACCCGCCAAGGCCGCGCCCCATTTATACCAGGCGCACTCCCGGTATGGAAAACTTCGCGACAATCCATAGGCTGCTCTGAACCCTTGTTTGGCGGGATCCCTTTCGCCGTTGCGAAAGGCGTAGATCGACTGCTGGAAGATCAGGCTGGCCAGCGCTTCGCGGCGGTCGTTCGACATTTCGTACGGTGGTCCGCCATGAAGGATGTCGCGTATCTCCAGCAACAAGTGCAGGAAATACGCCGAGGGGAGCTTGCCTTGGGTGATTCGGTCTTGGCGTGCGTCATTGCGAACGTCATAGAGCAGTTCCGGCAACAACGCGAGACGAGCCCCAGCGGCGCCCAGGCGAAGATAGAAGTCGCGTTCTTGAGCTCGAGGAACCCCGACGCGAAAACCGCCGACTCGCTCCACCAACTCGCGTTTCAGCAGCGAGCATGGCGTGGAGAGCCCTTGACCGCAGAGGTAAACAAACGGATCGCGACCATTCGGAGACGCGACTGGCGCCTTCTTGGGCGCAGCGACTTGCCATCACCGAAGATGTTCCCCAAGCAAAGGGAAACATCAATGTCATGCTCGTAAAAGTGTTGGAGCTGTCGTTCCAACTTATTGCGTTGAAGTCGATCGTCTGCATCGAGGTATTGAATGAAGTCGCCGCGGCTCAGACGCAGAGCGTGATTGCGAGCGGCACAAGCCCCGGCGTTGGTTTGCGCGCGGCGACGACGCGGTCGCCAAACGCGCGGATGACCTCCCAGCTGTCGTCACTGGAGCCATCGTCAACCACGACCACTTCAGTCCGCGGGTGAGTCTGAGCCAGCGCGTGTCGATGGCCTCGCCAATGTGCTCGCGATTGTTGTAGCAAGGAATAAGTACACTGATGCAAGGTGAAGTCATGCAGCGCCCCCACCGGTGCGAGGTTGATCGGGGCGAGCACGCGCGTCACCGCCGAACTTGTAGATGACTTGGTGGTAGTAATTCAACAGGTTGGGAATGGCGTGCTCGGGCCGCAGTTGATCGATCCGGAGGCGAGCGGCGTCTCCCATCCTCCGCAGGCTCTCATCGTCCAGGGTCCAGGTTTCCTCAACAGCTTCCGCCAGCGCCATGTTGTCGCCGGGCGGGACGAGGCGCCCCGAAACGCCGTCCTCGATCAATTGCTCGAAGCACGTTCCCCTGGTCGCCACAACGACTCGGCCCATTCCCATGGCTTCCAGGCAGGTGTTGGGCAAGTTATCAATCAAAGAGGGAAGAGCCACCAGGCGAGCTGCTTTTACGAAGGGGTATAGTAGTTCGTGATGCATGGGCTCCAACACGACAAGACGCTGCGAGTGCTCCGCCAAGTGTTCTCGGATGAAGTCGTGCATGGGGCGGCCGTCGGGCGCGACGCTCTGGCCGCCGATGAAGACAACGTTCATGTCTGGGACTCTTGGCAGAACGCGTTTCAGCGCTTCGACCAACACGTGAACGCCTTTCATCTGCGTCATGCGTCCGAAGAATAACAGAAACGGCTGGCCGCCCAATCGCTTCTTCAATTCCGAATCATCGGTCGTTACTTCGTCCTCGAAGAATGGCGTCTCCACGACCTGGATCCCCGCGAGGTGGTAGTTCTCCTCGGTCCTTCTGGCCACGTAGTGACTAGGCGCATAGATGAACCTGGTGCCGCGAATGGCCTTCTTCTCCATCCACCACCGCGACTTGACGGCCCGGGTGATCTCGATTCCCGCGGCGGTATCCCATTCCGGGCGATAGCTGGAGAGTCGCGTCACGACCGGCACGTCGCGGACGCCGCTGAAGAACATCCCCACGGCCATCACATTGGCGACCTGCACGAGATCAAAGGGCTGCTTCTTGTGCTCGGCTTTCCAGGCTTTCTTTAGGTTCCAGGCCGCTTTGAGATCCTGGTAGGGATTGTAATAGGCCCGCGGAATCCAGGGATCCACGTGGTCCAGGATCATCCGCCGGTCCCACAACGGGACGACGCGATGCACGGTCACGCCTCGATATTCGATGGGCTCGCCGATCGTCATCGAGCGTGTGAAGACGTGGACGTCATGCCCAAAATCCGCCAACGCGGTCGTGAGCCGCCCCAAGTAGTTGGCCAATCCGCCGGCGTAGCTTGGTTCGGTAACATACTCTGGCGTCACAAAGGCTAAGCGCATGGTCGCCTCGGCGGCGGGCGGAGAAGCCGATGCATCGGTCAAAGTGGGCTTGGGACAAGTGGCCATGACTCACTATCGGTGGGAAGAAACAGCGGCGGGCGTCAGCGGTACACTTGGAGCGGCGGGCTCGACGGGGTCGCTCACATGCCCCAAAACTTGATGCAGGAGCTTGGCGAATCGTCGCACGGCGAGCGGTCGATCATAGACCTGTTCGGCGAGTTGCCTGGCTCGCTTGCCCATGACCATCAATTCGTCGCGATGGTCGGCGCACCATAAGACCGACTGCTCCAGCGCGGTCAAGTCGTCTTGCGGCGCCGCGACGCCGATTTGCTCCTCGCTGACCAAGCGGTGTAAATCGGAGTCTTCCTCGGCGATCGCCAGAACCGCGGATCCCGAGGCCATCACGCCGTACAGCTTGCTGGGCATGATACAGCCGGTCGCTCGAGCGTCCAGGGGCACCAGGTGCAGATCGCCGGCGCTCAAGCTCTCACTGAGCGTTTCGCGTGGTTGGTAGGGCAGAAAATGAACGTTGGTCAACTTGCGTTGTTTCGCTTCTTGTTGCAGGTCTTGCCGCGCGGCGCCGTCGCCAATGAGCACAAACACGACGTCCTCCCGATCGCGCACGCGATCGGCCAACTCCAACACGCTTTGCAGGTTCTGGCACAAGCCCATATTTCCCGAGTACATCACCACAAAGCGATCTTGCCAGCCATGCCGTTGACGAAAGGCGTTGTCCTCTTTCAACGGAATCACCGCCTCGGCGTCAGCCCAATTGGGCAAGATCACCATCCGCTCCTCGGGCACGCCGTGATTGGCCAACCGTCTTTTCATATCCTCGCTGAGCACAATGACGCGATCGGCTTCACAATAGGCCTGAATCAAACGGCGCCGCAACCAACCGGTGAACCAGCCCTCGCGAACTTTGCCCAGGGCGACCGCCACATCCGGATACACGTCCTGCAGGTAAACCACGAAGCGACAACGATGCCGGCGGCGCCAGGACCTGCCCAGGAGCGGCAACAAAAAGGGATCACTCTCCACAACGAGGACGTCAGGCCGTTCGATTCTTCGCCCGTGCCGCCAAGCGGCCGCGAAGAAACTAACGAGGTTGATCAGGCGTCCGGCGAAGCTGCGCTTGGGGAACCGTGTGTGCTGAACGCGATGGATTGTCACTCCGCGATGTTGCTCGCTCCCAACGCTACGAAAACCTTCCTGGCGGATGTTCTGGTTCGGTTGTCCCGCCAGGACGGAGACATCGAACTCGCCGGCGAGGTCCTCGCACAATTGCGTCAGGAGTTGCCCCGTCGCCTCGACGTCCGGCCAATACGATCGATTCACAAAGAGCACTCTTGGCATCGCGGGTTCCATGGCGACGGTTCCGCCGACCCGCGCTTCCTGCGAGGCGTCAACGCATGGCGTGTCGTAAAAAGTTAGCGCCGAATCTCCGTCGCGACGCGTTGCATGCATGTTCAGTCGGCAGTCGCAGAGCGCCTGGCGGCGACTCTTTGACCAGCGCCGGGCGTCGAAGATCGCGAAAACGAATCCCCGACGATGACGCGTTGAGCAATATCGGGCGAGCGGCGGCCCTTGCCGCAATGCACCAAGTGATGTTGACTCGCGATTTCACGGCCGCCCCGCGACAACCATATAACCGATCCTCGCGAACGCTTGCCCGGATTAAGCATAGCACTCATACGGGAGTCGGCGCCTCCGCTCCAGGGGGGCGATGTCCGGCATGAATCTCGCTTACCAATTGTTGCAGATAAACGGCGTAATCCGTTTGGCCCGCGCTCCTGGCCAAGCCGTCCAGTTGTTCGAGTGAAATCCACTTCATCAGCCAGGCGATTTCCTCCAAGCAAGCTATTTTGAAGCCTTGACGTTGCTCCACGGTTTGGACGAAGGCGGCGGCTTGCAGCAGCGAATCGGGAGTGCCGGCGTCCAGCCAGGCGAAGCCGCGAGTGAATTGCTCGACATGCAACTGTCCGCGACGCAGGTATTCCAGGTTGACGTCGGTGATCTCCAACTCGCCCCGCGGCGACGGCTTCACCTGTTCGGCGATGCTGACGACTTGCGAGTCATAAAAATAGAGTCCTGGCACGGCGTAGTTGGATCGCGGTTGAGCGGGCTTCTCTTCCAACGAACGCACGCGCCCTTGCTCGTCAAACTCGACTACTCCATAACCGCGCGTGTCGCGGACGGGATATCCGAAGATCGTCGCCCCCGTGGTGCGGCCGGACGCCCGCGTCAGGATCGTCCGCAATCCTTGCCCATAAAAGAGGTTGTCGCCTAGTACAAGAGCAACGAGGTCGTCGCCGATGAAGTCGCGTCCTATCAGGAAAGCCTGGGCCAACCCCTCCGGCCGCTCTTGCACGGCATAGGAGATTTCAATCCCCCAGGGGCTTCCATCCCCCAGAAGTCGCCGGAAACTCGCTTGATCGTCCGGCGTTGTGATCAGCAGAACCTGTCGGACGCCAGCCAACATCAGCGTGGACAACGGATAGTAGATCATCGGTTTGTCGTAGACCGGCAGCAGTTGCTTGCTGACTGCGCGGGTCAGCGGATCCAAGCGCGAACCAGAGCCGCCGGCGAGCAAAATCCCTTTTCGCGGCGGAACGGTCATGTTGGTTCTCCAGGGGATGCCGCGGCGCCTTGAGCAAGCAACCCTTGGCGACGGCGCGCTTGCGCGTCGCGCGCCCACTGCGGGTGTTCGATGAACCAACGCACGGTGTCCCGCAGCCCGTCCAGCCAAGCAATGCGAGGCCGCCAACCCAATTCCCGTTCGATGCGCCCGCAATCCAAGGCGTACCGACGATCATGACCAGGGCGATCCTCGACGAAGCGAATCAAGTTGCGAGTTGGTCGGTGGGCGAGATCAGGCAGCGCCTCGTCGACCAAGTCGCAGATCAGCTGAACCACTTCCAAATTGGTCCTTTCACACCGCCCCCCCACGGCGTAGGCGCGTCCAGGGACGCCTTGACGAAGGATCCGCGACAACGCTTGGCAATGATCGGCGACGTGCAGCCAATCGCGGACTTGCCCGCCGTCCCCATAGACGGGCAGCTCCTGACCGGCGATGGCGTTCAAGATCATCAACGGAATCAGCTTCTCCGGATGCTGGTTGGGACCGTAGTTGTTGGAGGCGTAGGTGATGATGGTCGGCAAGCCGTAGGTTTGATGGTACGAACGCGCGAGATGATCACCGGCGGCCTTGGTGGCGGAGTAGGGCGAGTTGGGGCGGTAAGGCGAGTCTTCCGTAAACGCCGCCGACCCCTCAATGGCGCCGAACACCTCGTCCGTCGACACCTGCACAAATCGAAAAGCATCTCGCCGGGGCGCCGGCATGGTCCGCCAATAACGCAGCGTCTCCTGCAACACGGCATACGTCCCGGCGACGTTGGTGGCGACAAAATTCGCCGGCGCGTCAATCGAGCGATCCACGTGCGTTTCCGCGGCGAAGTGGATGATGGCCGCGGGCTGAAAACGCTTGATGGCTTCGGCGACGGCGGCCTGGTCGGTGACGCAGGCCTGCACCAGGTGGTGACGCGGGTGATTTTTCGGCAAGACATCTAACAAGGCGGCGTACGTCAACTTGTCGAAATTGACAATCGTGCTGGCGCCCTGCAATTCGGCGCGGACGAAATGCCCGCCGATAAAGCCCGCGCCGCCGGTGACCAGCACAGTCGCGGCGTCGGCGTTTTCTGCGAGAGGCATGGGCTTGGTTGACATCACTGACGGCGCACGGAGCATAACCAACCGCTCAGGACGCCGCGGTTTCCTCGGTCGTCAGATGGCCCGCTCGACGCGGCTGAATCGGTTCCTCGTCAAAAACGCTGGAGTCATCGTATCCGGGCAGCTCAGCACAGAGCTTGCGGATCGCGGGCTGAAGGGAATTCAGCATATCACAGAGTTTTCCAATGAGCTCGTAAGGAGGATCAGAACCGCCGCCGACCACAATCAACCGCCCGGCATTGCGGTGATCCGCCGCCAAAGGCACTCGCAGGTGCCAGATGTCCAGCCCAGTTGGGACTTTGTTGCGCTCCCAGATCGCATTATATCCTTCATGCAACCAGGGCAAGTTCAAGTCCAAACGCACGCGATAAAGGTCGTGCTTGCCAGCGAACTCACTGATAGTGCTCCACAGGACATCCCAACTTCGCGAGCCCTGCAGACGCACTTGTTGCTGACGAATCACGGCGTCGTGGGCGCCGTTCTTGGCCAGCAGCGATCCGCCGAAGTGCAGCACGCGGTGCAACAGCAAGGACATCTCGGCATGTCCAAAGACGCGCCCAGCGACCAGCGCGGCGATGACCACGGTCGCCGCGATCAAGGCCATGAGCTCGTTCCTCCAGGCGACGCTGAACAGGGCGCCCGCGCACGTCAGCGTGCACAGCACGGCGACCACCAGCAGCGTGCCCTTGCGGCTCAAACCGCGACGCAGCAGACTGTGATGCAGATGCCCGCGATCGGTCGAGTAAATGCTGCGGCCTGTCAAGGTGCGCCGCAGAACAGCGGCGCTGGAATCAAACATCGGAATCGCCAACAAGGCCAGCGGCGCCGCCAACGCGACCCCGGCGGCGCTCTTCAGCGACGCCTGAATCGCCAGGACTCCCAAGACGAGTCCGATCAGCATGCTCCCAGCATCGCCCAGGTAAATCGTCGCGGGAGGGAAATTGAAGACAAGGAAGCCCGCCAAAGCGCCGGCGAGAGCCGCGGCCATGGCCGAGACATCCGGGTTTCCATTCAACGCCGCCATGATCGAAACCGCAACGCTGGCGATGATCCCCACTGTTGACGCCAGCCCGTCGGAACCGTCCAATAGATTCAGCGCGTTGATCGCCGCGAGCATCCACAACGCAGTGAACGGGATGGCGGCGACGCCCAGCGTGATTTCGTTCCCCAAGAGCGACACTTTGTCCACCGTCAATCCGCAGCCGATCATCACGGAGACAATGGCGATCTGGCCGACCAGCTTCTGACGCCCTCGCAACGTGATCGCGTCGTCGATAAAGCCCAACGCACAGATCAGTACGGCGCCAATGCCAACGCTCCATAACTCATTGGTGCTCTTGGCGAAGTTTTTTTGCAGATCCGGCGAAAGCAGCATCATGCAACCAAGCGACAAGACCGCCGCAATCAGAACCGCCAGCCCGCCGCCCAAGGCGATCTCACCCGAGTGCAGTTTCCTCTGTGGATCCGGCCTGTCAACGATCCCGAAACGCTTGGACAAGGAGCGGAGCAATGGCGTAGCGATCAGACTAAGCAGCCAGGCGAGGAGAGCCAAGCCAAGCGATTGCCCGAGCGTTTCAATGAATAGCAGCTGTTCTTTGGACATGATCTGTAGCCGATGGGGGAGTTCCGTTAAGCGGAATACACCTTGTCGTTCTTCAAGCCTCGTGCTGCGAGAGCGTTTCGGGTATCTACGATGAGCGACGCATGATCGGCGATCAACGGCCAATCAAACGTCGAATGGTCGGTCGCCACCAGCACGCAATCCGCGGCCGCCAACGTCTTGGAAGTCAGCACCTGGCTTTCCAAAGGAGGGACGTCGAAAGAACGCATGGCCGGCAAACGGGGGATATGTGGATCGCTATAGCTCAAGTTCGCCCCCCGTTCGGAGAGCAACTCCATCAATCGGAAGGACGGGCTCTCGCGAGGGTCGTCCACATCCTTCTTGTAAGCTACGCCAAGAACCAGGACGTGGCTGCCACGAACCGGTTTGCGGCGGTCATTCAAAGCCTCAGCGACTCGCTGAATCACATAAGCGGGCATCGACGTGTTGATCTCGCCCGCCAACTCAATGAAGCGCGCCGTCATATCGCTGCGGCGAGCGAGCCAACTGAGATAGAACGGGTCGATGGGAATGCAATGGCCGCCAAGTCCCGGGCCGGGATAAAACGCCTGAAACCCGAACGGTTTTGTCGCCGCGGCCGAAATCACTTCCCAGATGTCGATGCCCAAGCGGCTGAACAACAGTTTCAGTTCGTTCACCATGGCGATGTTCACGCTGCGATAGGTGTTCTCCAAGATCTTGCAGGCTTCGGCGACTTCGCAGGAGGACACGGGCACGGTCTGGACGACAGCGGCGCGGTAGAGCTCATCGGCTATAGCCAAACTGTTTTCATCCATGGCCCCAACCACTTTGGGAATCGACGACGCGGTGAACTGAAGGTTTCCGGGATCCTCCCGCTCGGGACTGTAGGCGAGAAAGAAATCCTCGCCGCATGTCAGACCACTGGCGGCCAATCGAGGCAGCACCTCGTCGCGCGTCGTTCCCGGGTAGGTGGTGCTTTCCAAGACGACGAGTTGCCCCGGGCGAAGCACGCGGCTCAACTGTTCGGCCGTCCCCTGCACGTAGCTAAGGTCGGGATCGCGAGTCTGGGTCAACGGCGTGGGCACGCAAATCAGGATGCAGTCGGCCGCGCGAAGATCCGTGATATCCGCCGACGGATGGAACTTGCCGCTCTCGACCAGGCCGCCAATCCAATCTCCAGGAATGTGCCGGATGTAGCTCTTCCCCTGTCGCAGCGAGTCGATCTTGGTTTGATCGAGATCGAATCCAATGCAAGGATAACCCGCTGCAAGGAACGCTCGCGCGAGTGGCAGGCCGACATACCCCATGCCCACAATCCCCACCTTCGCCGTGCGTTGCCGCACGGCGGAAAGCAGCGTCTGAAATGCGGTTCCCACGGCCATTGACATTGCCCTGCGTTCTTGGAAGACGGCCAGGCTATTCATCACGATGATGCGCCGACCCGAGGCTTTTCCAACGCTTTCTTCGGCTCGTCCTCATAGCCGTTGTAGCCGTAGCCATAACTGCCGTAGCCGTGGTAGTTGTAGTCCGAGTAACCTTGGCCGTAGTAGGCGTAGTCGCCATGCCCGACGCCGTTGATGATCACGCCGAGGATTTCCGCGCCCAGGCTGGCCAACAATTCCGTGGCCCGCTTGCCGGATTCCCTGGCGCTGCGCGACAAACGCATGACCATCAGTACGCCGTCCACCCGCGGTGCGATCACGGTGCCGTCGGTGACCGCCAACAGCGGCGGGCTGTCGATGATGACCAAATCGTACTTCTCGCGAATCATCGCCAGCAGTTCGTCGAATCGCGGATGCGTCAGCAATTCAGCCGGCGTATCCACGGAAGTGCCGCTGGCCAGCATGTCCAGGTTGGGGACGTTGGTTGTCTGCAAAGCCTCGGCGAATTCCGCTTCGCCAACCACCACGTTGCTAACGCCGACCCGATTGTGGCATCCCAAGAGACGATGGCACCGGGGGCGCCGCATATCGCAGTCCACGACGAGGACACGAGTGCCCGAGGCGGCGATGGAGGCGGCCAGATTGATGGCCGAGGTTGTCTTGCCGTCGCCTGGATGCGGGCTGGTGACTTGTACGACCTTGTGGCTCTTGCCGCCTGCGCTGAAGTACAGGGAGGTCCGCACGGCGCGATAGGCTTCGGCCACGCCGCTCTTGGGGTCATGCACCACGCGGATTGCCGGATCAACACCCGCGAAATCCACATGGACGTCCTTGGCCGTCGCGCGGAAGACGGGAACATGACCTACAACGGGCAGCCCCAGATGCGTGCGAATATCGTCGGGATTCCGAAAACGCTTGTCGGCAATGTTGATCAGATAGGCCAAGGCGCAACCGGCCAGCAATCCCAAGACGCCGCCGAAGGTCAGTTCACTCTCCATCACCGGAGAGACCTTGCTCCCCGGACTCGCCGGGTTGACGACCGTCATCCGAACAAGGTTATCCTGCACTAAATCGATCTCATCGAGTCGAGCGATGACGACGCGATACAGATCGTTCAAGCGTCCGATATTGGCCTTATGGTTGGCGTCTTCGATCGCATAGACCTCATGGTTGCGCGCCATCCGCTCCTGATCGGTGAACAAGGTCTCATACTCGGAGGCTTGCCTTTTGAGGATCTTCAGTTCTTGATCCAGCGACTGCAGGTACACCGCGAAAAAGTCGGACTCGGCCGCCTCTCCGGTAACCGGCTTGTTCATCATGACCTCGCGCATCATGTTGATTTGCAGGCGAGTGTTCTTGATCTTCGGGTGATTCTCCGCGTACGTCTCCTTGAGCGTCTCCAGTTCGATCATCAACGGCAACAAACGCTGTTCGATCGTATTGATCCGCTCGACCTCTTGCAGCTCCGTCGAATGCAGTCGATCGCTTTCCATATTGTTTCGCACCAGGAGCGTCAGGGCCTCGCGCGTGTCGCCAGATTCCAGAGCTTGCTTCATGGCCTGCATGCGGGCGTTCAGCCTCGTGATCTCAAGCAACACGGTCGCTCGCTGGGACTCGATCTCAAGCAGGCGTTGCTCGTAGATATTGATCGCGTTGCCTGAACTGGTAAGCAGCGGCGAAGTCTTCTTGAACTCCGCGTACTGTTGATCCGCTTCCTGGAGCTGCGCTTGTAGTTTGTCTTTCGCCTCGGCGATCAGCGTGATGGTCTCTTCGCTGAGGTTCTTATAGTTCTCGTCCAAGAATTCGTGGAAGGCTCCGATGATCGCATCCAGCACCGTGGTGCACTCTTTGCCGTTGGGGCCCTTGTAGGAGAAATCGACGATGCTTCCGGTCCGTTCGGTGGTCGTGCTGACCTTCAACCCGCTCATGATGCGACTGACCGCGTCGCCGGCCTTCAGCGAAGAGAGCGTGCGAAGCTCGTTATCCACAGCCCGTTGGATAATCACCGGGCTCGTCAAAAGGGTTTCATACAGCGAGTCCGTCGCGCTGGGCGCATTGTTGACGCCGTTCAGCGGCAGCTCTTGACCTCGTGTATTCAGGATCACACGGGCCCTGGATTGATAGACAAGAGGCTGTTGCGTGTAGCGCAGATAGCCGCCGCCCAATCCAATCAGCCCCACAACGATGATCAGGAACTTCCGTTTCCAGAGGATGCTGAGGATCCCTGGCTCGGTGGATGACGCGTCGGCAAGACCCTGCGGTTGAAGGTGGTGCGGCCCATGCATATCAACAAACTCCTCGAGAGTGGCGAGCCGGCGGCGGCTCGCTACGTATGTCTTACTTGGATGCGAGCGACGCTCGCAGCGTTCCTAGTTCTTTCAAGGGGCAATCAAGGCGGCGCCGCCTGACGGCGCCAAATTGGGATCGTGTTCAAGGATTTCGGGCGTGTTCTCTGGCTTTGACTTGTTCGACAAGCTGTTTATAGTTCGCGTTGGTTTGATCCGCTTGCCAACAAACCAGCGCGTGTCCTTCCGCCTCGTTGTACCGTTCCATCTTGACAAGCGATCGGGCGAGATCGTATCGCCAATCCAATTCGTCGGGACGGATCGCCACCGCTTGCTGCAGGCGTTCGACGCCGCGAGACAGTTCGCCGCTCAGCTGAAAGGCGACGCCTTCCCAATAGGCCTTGCGCCCCGGGTCGCGTTCTCGCCGCGAAGCTTCGCGCAACTTTCCGGCAATCAGTCGCCGCGGACCGCTCAGCCGCGGGTCGTCCTGAATTCTGTTTCCCAGTCGAAGGTGGTGGGCCGCCAGGCGCAGCCACAGCGCAGGAACCAGCGGAAAGTACTCGCTGTATATCTGCTCCTCGCTTAGCCCCAGAGCGCCCGCCGCCTGCGCCACTCGCACGGATTGCAAATGGTCAATCAACAAGCACTTCTGCCAGTATGCTTTGGCGATCTCCAAACGGCGAGTGTTGATCGCCAAAAGTCCTGCGAAAAAATAGGCGTCCGCGTCAAGCCCGTTCACCCGGACCGCCCGCGCGGCGGAGATCTGATCGGCGCCTGCGGGCAACCAGCCCGCGGCCAGGATCGCCTCGCGCTGATGGGCTCGCGTCGCCAGAGGGCAAGCTCGCCGCGCCCAAACGGCGTGATTCAAGGCGCGGCGTAGATAGCTTTGGGCCAGCTCGTCCTGACGCAACGCTTCGGGTTGATTCGAACCGCGTGCGTGGATGGCGACCGGGTCGGAGCTGATCCACTGCCGCTCGAGTTCTACGCCCTCGGTCGCCTGCGAACGCCGCAAATCCTCGATGCGGAACAAGTCCTGACACATCGCCGCCGCCGCCAAACGCGCCTCCACATCGTCCGGCCGCCGCGCCAAACCTCGCTCCAACTCCCTGAGGCTCGCCAAACGTGATTCGCCATTGGCTGAGCGGCGGCGGCGAGTTGAGTGCGGCATATCGCGATCCATCGTAGACCGCCGCCTCCGTCGCCTGCTCATAAACCGCCCACACCAGCGCCAGCGGCGCGGCGACCGCGGCAAACGCCAGCCCCAACGCCCCCCGCTGCGCGAACCACTTTCGCGACGGGTCGCGAACCGACAAGGCCGCAGCCCGCCCACTCACCGCACCAAATAGGACCGCCGCGGTGATCGCCACCGCCGGCATGTAATGAGCGAAATCAAACGCGGCGTGCAGCGTCTGGGTGGCCAGACCAAAAACACCCGCCACGCCTAAGGCCTGGGACGTGCGATCCTGCGCCAACAACAACCGCCAAGCCGCCAGGAACGCCAAGGCCAAGGCGCTCAGCATCGCCAGCACTCCGACCCATCCAGCCTCGGTAAAGGCCTCCAGGTATTGGTTCTCCGCGTGGTAGTACCACAATGGATCCCGGCGCCGCTGCTGCGGTCGGTAAACATAGCGGTAGGTCCCCAGGCCAGACCCCAGGGGAGCGAAGGCTTGGGCCGCCCGCATCCCGTCGCGCCAGTGTGCAACGCGATAACTCACCACCTCGCTGGGATCCCGCAAGGAGTCCACGTCCTCATGGAAGCCTCCGTCCGCCTCGGTGAACAACAACACCACCAATCCGCAAACGCCTGCCAAGAAAGCCAGGATGGACATGCTCGCCAACTGTTTCACCGAACGCCGCTGCGCAAGCCATACGATGCAAACCGTCGCCAAACCGCCCACCACGGCGGCGACGATCGCTCCTCGTGATCTTGACGCGAAGACGCCCGCGGCAATCAAGACGGTCGCGGCGAATGCGGCGGCGCTCCACGCATTGATCCCCACGACAAACGCCAGCAAGCGGTCCCAAATCCACTCCAACACTCCACGCCAACCGGACGCCGCGATCGCAGTCGGGGCGGCGGATCGGAAACTCCAAAAGGCCAGCCCAATGGCGCCCGCCAAAGCCAGCGTCATCAACGACGCCGAGTGGTTTCCGTTGACAAAAGAACCAAACGGCTGGCCGGCGTGACCCATCGGATAACGCCAAAACAGCATCCCATTCCACGTCAGCATCTGCACCAGGCCGAAACCGGCCTGCATCACGCCCACAGTCGCCAGAACGACCAACAATCGGACGGTCGCCGAGCGGCTGGTGAAAAGCAACGCCCCCAACACGAACGCCGCCAAGGACCAAGTCAACAAGGCCAGATTCTGCCGAGTGCCCGCGGGATGCAATGTTAGCGGGAAGCTGCGGTCGCTCGTCCACGGTTCGGGCAAGTCCGGACTGGCCGCCAACGCGGCAGTGTCCGTGCCCAACGCCGTCCAGTACTCATAGCTCTGCGGTGAGATCCTGGCGTGCCAGGCCGCCGGAAGCGGCGCCAAGAATAGAGCCGCGTAGGCCATCGCAATCACAATGGGAATGGCGGCCGTCGGCACCGCCACATGGAACAGGCCGGGCCCCGCGGCGCCATGCCCCCAAACCCAGAGAAAATAGGCCGCCAGCAACGCCACTCCGCCAGCGACCTGCACGGCCGGCGCGACGCCGCCGAAGTACCAAGGCGTGACAACGACCACCCCAAGCACGGCCACTTGCCCGGCAACGCTGGCCCAGGACGAGTTGGACTTCCGGGAGGTGGATTGCACCTGTTGCGTTCGCATGGGTGGCGGGATCGATTCGGGTACGCGTCAAAATAGGCAAGCCGCGCAACACCGTTGCGTTCGTTGCCTCGCAAACCATTATCCCGCGTATTTCATGCTAGGCTCGGCTTGCGAAGCCGTCAACAACTGCGCGACCTCTCCCTTAAGGTTCGGGAATTCACAATGGATCGTCTAGTGAAAAAGAGAAAATTAGGGAGTTTGCGGGGTCGTCCTTTTGTATCGCGACCCAAACGCGCAATATCCCCCCGACTGACGGAGACGATTTTTCAGCAGGGTTCAAGAAGGCCGAACTTGCTGAGACCTAGAGGATCTGAGCCATGACCCAGACTCCCCAAAAAGAGTAGCCGGCTTGTGTCGGCGAAGCGCGACTAGCCGGCCAATTCCCGCCACCGCTGGGCTTGTCCCAGCGTAGGCTGCTCCCCAATAGTGCTGTTTGCAGGGCAAGGAGCATCGCCCAACGGGGGCGAGCCCCGTTGGGGCGGCGTCCACGCCGGGATCGTTGCTGGCGAGGAGCAACGCTCGACGGGGACATGCCCCGTCGTGGCGTGCTCGCCCAGTAAGCACTTGTGGCGACAATCCAACGGGCAGGTGGATCGATTACTTGGGCAGCAACGTCGCCAGGATCTCTTTTTTCTGGGCGTCATCGCCGGCAAACCATGACTCCGTCCGGGCGTCGCCGATCAGTTTGGCCATGCCCCATTTGGCTTGCGTTTCGCTGATCCAGTCCGCCTTGTAGTAGAAATAGATTTCCGTCAGTAGCGGCAGGGGATCGGTCGATCCGCTGGCGACCATCGACGTGACGCGATCGCCGACGAAGCGTTGCAGGCCGTCGGGAATGGCGACCAGATTGACCTTTTCATCGAGGTATTTGAAGAAGAGTTCGAAGGTCTGTTCGACTTTGTCGCGATCGGGGTCCTTTTCCCGTTCCTTCTGAATGTCGACATTGTTCAGCTTGCGCGTCCGCACGCGATCGACGCTTTCGCCGGTGGCCACGTCCACAACTTCGATGGTTGTGTCGGCGTTGACGACGTTATTTCGGGTACGAGCGGACACCGAAATGACGATGAGCAGGTCGAGCCCTTCGGCCTCGGCTTTCTTCAGCAATTCGCGTTCACTGGAGCGGCCAAGCACGACCATCCCGGCCCAGATACCGCCGTCGCCGGGTCCGTGGGCGTTGCCGGTGTTTCCGCCCCTGCCCATGGGGCCACTGAAGCCGCCGCCCATACCGGCGCCCGCCGCCATGGGTCCGTCGTCGAACCCTCCAGGAGGCCCACTCGCCGGAAAACCTCCGGGAGCACCGGGGCCGCCGGCCGGACTCGCGCCGAGTGCCACTTCCGGAGCGTCCTTGAGGACTTGACCGAAATCGCCCCGCTTGAAGCGTTCATGTAAGCCGGCCAACAATCGGTCAGAAAGTTCGCCGCCGTATTGCGACAACAGGGTATGACTGGGAGCGCTCGAGCGGAATTGGCGGGGCTGTGCAGCGCCCGGGCCGCCGGGGCCGGATCGAGGGCCGGGAGCGCCTGGCGCTCCTCCGGGTGGTCCCAACGACATGCCTGCTCCGCCACCCGCCATCGGTTCCGGTCCCGTGCCTCCCCGACCTCCGCGACCGGTCAGGGACTGCGGGGCCCCGATGGGATGCGGGTCGCCATCGAAGGAGCTATCGATGCCGACGCCAAAACGAATCGCCATGGCGGGCTTCTTCAGCACGGTCGCCCACTTCATGTAGGGGAAAGCGGCCTCGGCCGCGGTTTCTTCACTGAGCAAGTGAGCGTAGTAATAGTTGATGCCGTCGTGGTCTTTTCCCTCGGAAAACGACCAATTGGACATGGCTTCGAAATCCGTTGCGTCGGGCTTTGCTTGACGCGCCGGTGCGGCTGGTCCGCCTGGTCCGCCGCCGGCGAATCCTCCCGGGGCCATTCCGCCGGGCATGCCGCCGCGTCCGGAAGCGGGAAAACCGGGCGGACTCGGCAAAGCCGGGGCCATGGCGCCTCCGCCGCCCTCGGTTCCGGCCATCCCACCGGTTCCCGCCATTCCACCAGCGCCAGCGCCGGCGCCGGGCGGGCCGCCGGTTCCAGCCATACCGCCGGGACCCGACATGGGGAACTTGCCAGGTTGCGAGCTACCTGGCGGCACAAAACCGGCGGGATTGCCGTCGTCGGTGCCGCCTGTGTTTCCGTCAGGACTGCTCATCATGCCGCTTCCGGGCGTTCCGGCAGGCGGACCGCTTGAATTGCCGCCAATTCCCGCGCCCGCACTCATCGGTTCACCACCGCCGATGCCCGCGCCGGCGCTCATCGGTTCACCGCCGCCCATACCGGCGCCGGCGCTCATCGGTCCGCCCGTTCCCATCGGTCCGCCAGGGCCGGAAATCGGCGGCGGCCCGCCCATCGGGCCGCCGGACTGAGGGCTTCCCGAGGTCGGCGGCGGGGTCATTTGACCGCCACCACCGCCAGCCGCGCCGCCCGCGCCGGCCCCGCCTGAATTGGTCACAACTGGCGTGCTGCCCGAATCGCTGCAACCCAACAGGGCGCAGAGCGCCAAGCAGGTCCCTGAGAGGCTCCAACCCAAGCTTCGTTTCATCACTGGTACTCCCCATTACGATTCAAGGCCGTTGGCGTGACTGAGCCATCCACCAACATCTACGCATTATGTCCGAGGCGCCGGCCAGGATTCAAGCGATTGCCGATATTCGGCCAATTATTCCGACGCTGGCCGCCGCCGCGCGGTGGATCATTGTTCCGCCGCAGCTCGGCTACAATAGACGAGTCGATCGCCCGACCGGCGTCCCGGCACTCGTTTCTTCGTCACCTGAACGCATCTTCCTCGTCGTGGCGCCGGCCACTGTTCACAGCGGCGGCCCCGAACTCACCCGTTGATGGAACCATGAAGCTTACTCTCTTTCACCCGCGATTGGCTGGGAGCCTTGTCGTATCGATGGCTTTGATGGCTTTGTTGTTGGGGCTAGCGCGTCCCTCCAAGGGCGTCGCTCAGCAAGAGAAGCCGACCTCCGAGAAGCGATCCAACGTCCCCGCGACGGCTGGCCAGCCAGGGATCGGGCAGCAAGTGATCCCTCACGCGCAAGACAGGCCGCCAGGCCCGGCCCTGACTCCCGCAGAAGCGCTGGCGAAAATGCAAGTGCCCGCGGGGTTCAGCGTCGAGTTGGTGGCGGCCGAGCCCGACTTGATCAACCCGGTGGCGATGACCTTCGACGAACGAGGGCGGATCTGGGTTTGCGAGAGCCTGGAGTATCCACGTCAATCGCCGGGCCCCGGACGCGATCGCATCAAAATGTTGGAGGACACCGATCATGACGGGGCGGTGGACCGTGTGACCATCTTCGCCGAAGGGCTGAATATTCCCTCGGGCATCGCCGTGGGTTACGGCGGCGTGTGGGTCGCCAACTCGCCAGATCTCCTGTTTCTGCAGGACACCGACGGCGACGGTCGGGCGGACCGACGCGAAGTCGTGGTCACCGGCTTCGGCCGCGCCGACACGCACGAACTGCCCAACTCGCTGACCTGGGGCCCGGACGGTTACCTGTACGGACTGAACGGCGTGTTCAATCCGAGTCGCGTCACGCAAGGCGAGCGCACTTGGGAGTTCACTTGCGCGCTATTTCGCATCGATCCTCGGACGCGCAAGTTCGAGGTCTTTTGCGAAGGCACCAGCAACCCTTGGGGCGTGGCGTTCGATGACGTGGGCAGCGCGTTCGTCAGTGCTTGCGTGATCGATCACTTGTGGCACTTGACCGAAACCGGCTACTACCATCGTCAGGGCGGACCTTATCCGCCGCACACTTGGAAGATCGAATCGATCGTCGATCACAAGCATCAGAAGGCGGCGTACTGCGGCATTCACTACTTCGACAGTGATGCGTATCCCAAAGAGTTCCGTAACTTGCTGTACATGGGCAATATTCACGGCAACTGCATCAACGTCGATCGCCTCTGCGCACCGGCTCGACGTATCGAGGATCTCCCGAGCCGGATTTCCTGACCGCCAACGACGCCTGGTTCATGCCGGTCGTTCAGAAGACCGGCCCCGACGGCTGTCTCTATGTCCTGGACTGGTACGATCGCTATCACTGTTATCAAGACGCGAAACGCGACCCCGAAGGCATTGATCGTCTGAAGGGGCGGCTGTATCGCGTGCGATACAAAGACGCGCCCGTGCGGCGAGATCAATCTGGCCGATGAAACGAATTCACGTCTCATCAAACGCTTGAACGACGGCAACCTCTTTTATCGCGAAGTCGCGCAGCGGTTGCTTGCCGAACGAATGGACGACGGCCTGGCGAATCAACTTCAAAGCGTGGTGCTGGATGAGACCCAACCACGTCGCCAGCGGCTGCACGCGCTCTGGAGCATCGCTGGGGGCCGCATGACGCCCGACGGTCTGTTGCTGGCCTTGCTGAATCACGCCGATCCCACATTGAGGGCCTGGGCCGTGCGAATGGCGGGCAACCAGGGGGAGGTCGCCAGCGACGTCGCCGCGAAAATCGCGAGCCTGTCGGGGGACCCCTCGCCGGACGTGCAACTTCAAGTGGCGATCGCAGCAAGAAAAATCGCGTTACTGGAACCCTTGCTCGTGCTTGTGAACGTGCTGGCTTCCTGCGGCGAAGACACCTTGATTCCGCATATTGTCTGGCAGAACCTTCACCCCTTGTTGGAGCAACCCAACTTGGCGGCGCAGTTCATCCGCGAGCTGAAGCAGCACGATCTCTCCAAGTCCCCCGGACTGCGGCAAGTCGCGTCGCGGGCCGCGGAGAAGATGTTGGAGGGCGCGGGGCGATGAGAGGCCGTCTCCCGAACAGGATCCTGCTGGGTCTGATCGTCGTGGCCAGCGCGGCGGCGGGCGAACGCTCAGGCGTCCACCGCGCCGCCGGAGCCCTCGGGCGGCCCATCCACTTGCGGCAAGAGGGATCAAGCACCGCAAATCAGGCCAAACCAGGCGCCGCAACAGGCTCGACCGACCAAGCCGTCGCCCGCACCGTAGCGCTGCTGGAATTGCTCTGGGACGTTGACCCAGACGCCGCGGGCAAGACGCTGCGTTCGGTCGCCGGTAAGTGGCGTTCGGGAGAACTGTCGCCCGAAGTCAGAAAGTCCTTGGAAGCGAGGCTCGGCGAGCTCTTCCGGCGCACCGGATTTCAACCCGACCAACATCCGCTGGCCGTGGAGGCTGCGGTGTTGGCCGCCGCCTGGAACGATCCGGCCGCCGTTGCGGTGGCGCGTCGGATCCTGCAAGACCCGACGGCCGATGTCTCGCTACGCATCGCGTCGCTGGAATCGTTGGCCCAAGTGCGCGACGATGGTTTGCTGGAAATCTGGCGGCGTTTGCTGGACGACAAGGACGGACAGAGCCTTGCCTTTCGCGAACAACTGGTCGGAACGGCGGCGGTCTTGGATGACGCCGCGGCGGCGGAGGTATTGCTGCGAGGGCTTACGCTTTGGGAGGCCGCTTTGCGTCCCCGCGTGCTGGATGCGTTAACACAGCGTCCGGTCGCCGGTCGCGCCTTGTTGACTGCGATGGCGGCCCAGCAGGTCGATCCTAATTGGCTGAATGCAAATCAATTGCGGCAATTGGCCGCCAGCAGCGATGAAGAGGTACGGCGTTTGACTCGCGAACGTTTTGGCGCCGTTCGCAGCGGCCGCAACCCGGAGCGCGAACTGGTCGTGGCGCAGATGGGCCAGTTGCTGCGCACCACCACCGGCGACGCCGCTCGCGGCGTGGAGGTCTTCCGCAAAGTCTGCATTCAATGTCATCGACTTCGCGGTGAAGGCCAGGACGTGGGCCCCGATCTGACGGCCAACGGCCGATCGTCCTTGGCGCAATTGCTGTCCAATGTCTTCGATCCCAGCTTGGTGATCGGCCCCGCCTACCAAGCGCGAACGGTAATCACGGTCGATGGTCAAGTCGTCACCGGACTGCTGGCCGAGGACACCAAGCAGCGCATCGTCCTGAAACAGCAGGGCGGCAAGCAGGCGGTGCTCGCCCGCGATCGGATCGAAGAGATCAGCGTCAGCCAACTCTCGCTGATGCCCGAGGGTCTGGAAAAACAACTCTCTCCGCAAGAGATCGCCGACCTCTTCGCGATGTTGTTGGCGCCGTGAGGGATCAGGGATCAGGCCAAGTCCCGACAGGGACGGCCCCAAATCAGCCCAGGGTGGAGCGCAGCGCAACCCTGGGACAGGGATCGGGGGCAGGGATCAGGCCTGCACCGAGTCCCAAGCGGGACGTCCCCAAACCCAGCCCAGGCTGCAGCGCAACCCTGGGGAATGTGCTCAGCGAGGTTCCAGCTGCACTTGCAGGATGTGCTCCTGCGCCGCCAGTTCGGCGAGCAGGCCGGCGGTCGGCTCCTGGTCCAGTTGTAGCGTGCAGCAGGCGGCTTGTGCGCCGTCGAACACGGCGTTGTCCATTTCTTCGACGTTGACTCCTTCGCGGCGCAAGCCGTCCAAGACTCCCGCCAGGACGCCGACGCGATTGAAGTGGCGAACCACTAACGAATGGGTGGCGGGCGTGCGCTGACAAAGGTTGACGGAGTTCGGCGGACGGCCCGTCTCGCGAAAAACGTGCACGATCCGCACCACCTCGTCGGCAATCGCGTCGGAAGATTGCCGCGTCGATGCTCCGATGTGGGGCGTGCAGGTGATGAGCTCCGCTAGGGCGGTGTCTGGAAACTCGGCTTCGCCGCCAGCGGGTTCGTCAGAAAACACATCCAGGCCGACTCGCAGACCGCGCGAGGTGATGGCCGCCTTCAGAGCTTCGGTATCGACAAGATCGCCACGCGAAGTATTGATGAAGATGGCGCCCGCGGGCATTGCCTGCAGGAACGCGTCATTAATCAACCCTTTGGTCTCGGGACCGGCGGCCAAGTGAACGGTCACCGCGTCACAGTCAGAGGCAAGCTCCTGAGGGGTCGCGGCGTATTCGATCTCCCAGGCGTCGGCCAACTCTGGCGTCAGGCTGCGGCTCCAACCACGCACCTTCATCCCCATCGCCTGAGCCTGCCGCGCAACTTCCCTGCCGATCATGCCCAAGCCCAGCACGCCGAGTGTACGCCCCATCAAGCCGTGCGAATCGCCATACGCTTTTTTTCTCCAACGGCCCTGCCGCATGTCGAACGTCGCATTGGCGATGCGTCGATCGCAGGCGACCAACAAGCCCATGGTCAACTCCGCCACGGCGTTGCTATTCTTTCCCGGACAATTCGAAACATAGATGCCTCGCCGACTAGCCGCGCCGACATCAATCGTGTTGACTCCGGCGCCCGCCCGGACAATCAACGATAGCGAGTCCGCGGCGTCGATCGTCGCCGCCGTCACCTTGGTCGAACGGACCACCAGCACATGCTGCTGAGCGATCGCTGCGGGCAATTGATCGCCGCTTAAGTCGGGACGAACCGCCACGTCCATGCCCGCGTTTTGCAGAGCCTCCGTGGCTTGAGGGGACAGGCTATCGGCGAGCAGAACTTTCATGGCCGGGCGGGGGTTGGAGGCGACGGGAAGCGTAGCAACGATCCAGCTTGACAGAGTGGCGCCGATCGCGACACTCAACCCTCATCTTAACGGTGGATCGTTCTTCCGAGGAGTGCCTGGGCATGTCGCAAGAAGAAGAATCGCTGCTGGCTCGCGAATTAGGAAAAGCGGGCCAACTGGGAGCCAAGATCGGCGGCGGCGGCTTGGCGGGCGGTTGGGGAGCCGCGCTGGCGCCCAGCTAACGTCCAAATTCTTGCCCACCGAGCGTTTCGAGACCACCTTCGAAACTCAATCGCCCCCGCGCGACGTTTTAACGCAAGCCTACGCCTTCTTCACCGGCAACGGCCGCCCAGCCAGCGACGACGAAGCCGGGACCTCACCCTACCCCAAGGTCTCAGGCGTCGTCGGCTCAGGCTTCTTCAAACTCAACCCGGCCATCTTGCACGTCGAGATCACCGAGACGTTCGAACAAGGTTGCCGAGTAAAAATCACGGCCGCCGCCAAGGAAGGGCTCATCAAACAAAAAACCGCCGAGAAAGCAGCAAAACGACTGTTGGAGGCAGTAGGGGGTAGAGAGTAGGGGGTAGAGAGGGGGTAGAGAGTAGGGGGTAGAGAGTAGGAGGGTAGAGAGTAGAGAGTAGGAGGCGTTTGGCGGCCAGCCCTCTGTGTTTCCGTGCCTTGGTGGTAAGCCACCTGCGAGCGTAGCGGCCCGAAGGGCCGAGACAATTTCAGCCGTGGCCGTGAGGCGACGTGAGGCCACGAACCGCGAACAGTTCCTGGGGTTGCACCGCGTTGCGGTGCTGTGGCTGAATGCGAAAATCCGCGACGGCGTTGCCCTTTGGGTCTTGGATACTCGCGTGTGGCCTCAAGTCCACGCCATTCGGGCGTGCTCCTCGCCAGAGATTACGTTGGCCCTCCGGGCCTCGGACAGAATCGGGGGACCACCTTACGATCAAGGCCTCTCCCCCTCCTAATCTCTAATCCCTACCCCCTAATCTCCCCCCCTAATCCTCTAACCCCCCTAATCTCTACCCCCCAATCTCTACCCCCTACCGCCCCTACCTCGTCTCTACCGTGATGGCCATGACCAGCGGGCTGGTGTTGTCTTCGCCCTTGATCAGGGACATGGTGGCGATCGTTTTCTGAGGATCCTTAGGTTGGATGGTTAGGTAACGCAGTTGTCGGCCGCGCAGGTTGAAGGCGAATTGCGAACCCGGCACATCAATCCGGCGGATGTAGTCGGCGAACTCGATTCCGTTTCGCAGCGGATGATCTTCGCTGGTTCCATCGGCGTAGTTCAAACGCACGATCATGCTGACGCTGCCTTCCTCGCCCAGGGGATGTCCCCATCCACTGACGCCGCTGAGAAAATGAATGGTCTTTGACGGCGTATTGATCGGCAGGTCGACCTGTCGGGGCATCCGTCGAGAGACGTTGCCCGTGGGGCCGTACAGTTGAATCATGTTCGCCACGCGCTGACCTTGCGGGTCGACCAGGCGAAACGGCGCACCGGCGAATTCCTTGGGACTCCAATCCCTGAACGCCAGAGTCTCGCCGAGGTTGTCTTGGTCGTAGAACATCCCGCGGGTGCTGATGACGGTCGCCGCTTTCCTGAGGTCAAGCGGGACGAACTTGCCCTTGGCCGTGAGGAACTCGAGCAGGTTGACCAGTTCCTCATCGGTCATCTGCTTCTCGAATCCCTCCGGCATCACGGACTTTCTGGAACCAATCAGCTCCTCAATGTCCGCCCGCGGGATCGCGTGGCGTTTGGCCTCGGTGTCGATCAACTCCACCGTGGTGCGGGATTCACCGGCCAACATCCCGGAAATCACTCGGCCATCGACGGTGACGACCTGATACGCGCGAAAGTTGCCTTCGACGCTGCGGCTGGGATCCAAGATATGCATCAACAGCTCGGCTTTCGGATGCACGGCCATACCCGTCAGGTCGGGTCCGATATTCTCGCCGTCGCCATGATGTTTGTGGCACTTGGCGCAGTGCTTCTTGAACATCAATCGTCCTGCCTCGACATCGCCCGTCGTGGAGGTCAAGGTCAGGCGTTTCTTGCAGGACGCGATCGCGATCAGGATCTGGCAAGCCGCCGCCGGACGCGAGCAGTCTGCGAGCTCGCTGGCGGACGTCAGCGTTGGGATGATTGCCCAAGGCTTGCTTTTGATCGAGGCGCAGGTCGTCCATCGTCGCCTGTCCCGCCTCGATGGCGTTCAGCATCGCGAGCGTCGTGGTCGGCCGCGTCAGCAGGACTTGGATTGCCTGGCTTCGCAGCTCCGGCGTGAACGTCATGCTGCGGCTCGCCAAGGCCGGCCCCAGCTTCGCTGAAGTGCTCTCGCTGAGCATTTGGAGCAACTTGGCGCTTAGTTCTGGCGGCGTTTGGGGCGCCACCTGAGCCAACAACAACTCGACCACATCATCGTCGGCCGGATCCAAGGCGATTAATTGCTCGGCGGCGTCCGCGCGAACGGCGATCGCTCCCTCGGCGGCGACCACTTCGCCCAACGCCTTACGGATCTGCTGGGCGTAGCTCTCCAAGCGTTTGCTGCCCAGGAGATTGGCGAACTTGACCAAAGACGATCGTCCGCCGGCCGGCATGGCCTCCACCGCATCCACCAAAGACTGTTCCGCCGTCCCAGAGAGACCTGGCCGATGATCCTTGGCCCATCCGCGGCCCAGCCCCTGAATCAAGGCCGAAGCGACCTCGGGCTGGGCGTTCGCGAGTAAAGGAAGCACTCCATCCAATTGTTCGCGCGTCGGTCGGCCTCGAGCAAGATGCTCGCCCACAACGCCAACGATCGCCAGCGCGGCTTCGTCGACTTGTTTGCTTTGGGCGAGCCCTTCGAGGAAACCCATCGCATGCACGGCGGCCGCGCTGGTGCAGGCGTCGCCGATCCAACGCTGCGATGCGCCGGAGTCGAGAACCACCTGGGCGACCGCCCGTCCCGCGTCGGCCGACGAGGGCATGTCCGAAAGTGCGAGAAGCGACGCTAGGCGCACCTGTGGATCGGGATCCATCGTGAGTTCGGCGCTCAAGATCGCCCGCAACGACGGATCACATGCGGGGAGCACGGCCAGCGCGTTTCGCCGTACGCCGGCGGATGGGTGCCGCAGCGCCGCCACAGCCGCTGGGAACGCTTCGTGTGTCGGAGATTCGAGTTGCCCGAGCCCCTGCAGCGTCCATAACGCGTGAATCGCGCCGACATTCAAGCCCACTTCATCCACCGCCGGGTCGTGACAAAGCGCGATCAACGAATCGAGGACGTCGCCCAGACGATCGACGCCTTGTTCCACCAACAATCGTTGTGCTTGCTTCCGCCACAGCATGGTTGGATGCGACAACGCGTCGACAAGATCGGAGTCCGCGGCTTGTCGCAGATTCAAGCCGGCGGCTTGCGATCCCGCCGCGCTGCCGGAGTACACGACGCGATAAATGCGACCGTGCTTTTTGTCTCGCAGATCGGATTCGTATGCATTCCCCTTGCCGGTCTTGAATCCCTGAGGCGTCGGGTTGTGTTGTACGATATAGTTGTACCAATCGAGCACCCAAACCTGGCCGTCGGGTCCGACTTCCGCCATGATCGGCGCGGACCATTCGTCATCGCTGGCGATCAAATTGCACGGGCTGGTGGACTGAAAGTCAGCGCCCTCGCGACGCAGTTCAAAGACGCCCACGAGATGTCCCGTCGGCCCGCAGACAAACGCCGTGCGGTTCCACCAGGTTCGCGGCCAGGCGCGCGCCGTGTACAGCGAATGCCCGGCGCCCGCGGTGTATCCGCCGTGTTGATCGACCTGCCGCACCTTCTCGGTGATCGGGCGAAACAGATGGGAATCGGCGATGGTCCCCAACTGGCGGGGCGCCCAACCACGGACCCTTTCGTAGTAGCGATTGGCGATCGGCATATAGACGCTGGGATTGTGATTGGCCGTCGAGCCAAAGACGACGCCTTCCTCGCTGAAGCCAAGTCCCCAAGTGTTGTTGTCCGTCGATCGAATGAACTCCAACTCTGTGACCACCGGCGGGTCGTCTTGGCTGAGGCGAAAGCGAAAGAAGCCCATGCGAAACGACTGGGACTTGGCCCCTGGAAACTCCGGCGTCGAATTGTTGTATCCCTGCATGGCCCAGATCCAATTGTCCAGTCCATATTGAAAATTGCTGACGCCGCCATGCGTGTCTCCCAGCGCCCAACCGCTGATCAGGACACGCCGCAAGTCCGCCCGATCATCGCCATCGGTGTCCTTCAGATAGATTGTCTCGGTTCCGTTCTGAACGATCGCGCCTCCGCGAAAGATGGTGATGGCCGTGGGAATGCTCAACTGCTCCGCGAACACGGTGAACTTGTCCGCGCGTCCATCGCCATCAGCGTCCTCGCAAATGCGAATGCGGTCTCGCCCCTTTCCGGGAGGCTGCAACTCGTTGGGATAATCGTAGGTTTCACAGACCCAAAGTCGTCCCCGCTCGTCCCAAGTCATGGCGATGGGCTTGCCGCCCAGGTCCGGCTCGGCGGCGTACAACTCAACAAGGAAATCCTCGGGCGCGACGTAGTGCTTCAGGGACTCGGCAGGCGGCAGAGGCAACTGCATCTTGGTCAGCGGCTCCTCTTGCACGCCCCAACGGGAACTGGCCGGGTAGTTGGGGATCTTCGGTCCGACCTCCAGGTACTCGAATGGCTGCACATCGGTTCGCGGAGCGACCATGGCGGGAACAACGAATCGTTCCTGATCTCGGTAGGCGGGCGTTTTCGTCGCATCGTCGCCGCAGGCCCAGCGAATTCCGCGTTCGACCAGATTCTGAAAACCGGGATGGTCCCAGGTTCGCTGGTCGTGGCCCCAAGCCGTATAGAACACGCGGCCGTTTCCATGAGTGCGGACCCAGGTCCACGGCTCGCGCTGCTGGCCCTCGGCTTGCGGTCCTTCCTCCCGGTATTCCAACACCGTTCGATTCTCTTCGTTATGCAGGTGATGAATGTAGCTCTCGTCCCAACTGCGGAAACCACTGAACCCCTGCATCACGGGATGCGAAGGCGCCGCGACCACGGTCGAGAACACGCCCACGCCGTGTCTTTGAAACTGGCCGCCCATTAAGGCGACGACTTCCGGCGAATTGCGAAAGCAATAGGTCGCGCAATGCAAGGGAATGAACCCCTTGCCGGAGGCCACGTATTGCAACAACGCTTCGGCTTGAGGCGGCGAGATCGCGTCGATATTGGCGTACAAGACCAGGCCGTCGTAGCCGTTCAAGGTGTCGGCGTTCAAGTCCTCAACGCGGTCGCTATAGGTCAGCTCGATCCGCCTCTTTCCCAGCGGACCTTGCAAGCGACGAAAACGATCCGCCGGCTGGTGATGGCCATTGTCGCCCAGGAACAGCAGCCTGAGTGACTGGGGCGGAGCATCTTGCGCGGCGGCGGGACAATGCGACTGGATCGCCCCCAGCAACAGTCCCAAAAGGAGAATCGCGCGAGCGGAGTTCTTCATGGCGGCAAGCAATCGTAGTGTCAAGAGACTATTCCAAGGTGAAATCGGGAAGGCGGACGATAGCGCCCCCCTGTGGCGCCGATTCATGAGCACAAATGCCGACGCACGTCCAGTTGGCGCTGGTGACGGCGTTGGGCCGCGGATCGCGGTTCTCCCGTAACGCGCTGACAAACTCGTGCACCAAGTGCGGATGCGAGCCGCCATGTCCGCCGCCCTGCACAAACGAGAGATGGTCGGCGTCTTCGATCGTTTGCGTGAACTTGCGAATCGGCTCGGGAAGCAAGTGCGCGTAATCGGGAACCGTCACCTTCGACGGGATTTCTGGTTCCGGCTTCTTCGCCGTGTGCACAATGTGCTCGTCGCCTTCCACCAGCGACCACTCGAAGCTCTTCTTGGTCCCATAGACATCGACGGATTCACGGTACTGACGGGCGGTATCGTAAAGAAACCGCCAGATATGGGCCGCCAGATCACTGTCCTTGACCTTGATGTGGCACGATTCGACGGCGAACGAATTGCCGGACTTCTGGCGAATGTCGTCGCGGACAGCACCCGAACCGAAGCAACTGACATACTCGGCCCGACCATCGACCAACCCCAACACCGGACTGACGACGTGCGTCGCGTAATGCATGGGAATCATCCGCTCCCAATAGTCCGGCCAGCCGTCCATATCTTGAGGATGCGACGCCGCCAAGTATTGGATCTTGCCTAACTCGCCCGTGTCATAGAGTTCCTTGATGTACAAGTACTCGCGGCTGTACACGACGGTCTCGGCCATCATGTACTTGAGTCCGGTTTGTTTGACTTTTTCGACGATCTGGCGACATTCGTCGATGGTCGTGGCCATCGGGACCGTACACATCACGTGCTTGCCCGCGTCGAGCGCCTTCAGCGACATCCAAGCGTGATCGGGAATCGGGCTGTTGATGTGAACGAAGTCGATATCGGGATCGGCCAGCACGTCGTCGTAGCTTGCATAGCGTTTGTCGATGCCGAACATGTCCCCGCACTTGTTCAGCTCGGCTTGGTTGCGACGGCAAATCGCGGCCACATGCGCGTGAGGATGATGCTGGTAGATGGGAATGAACTCGGCTCCAAAGCCCAAGCCAACCATCGCCACATTGACTGTCTTGTCGCTCACGACTCAATCCTCCCGCATGGAATCCCTCAGGTGCTGAAGCCAAGATCTTACTCGGTTCCGCACCGGACACTCAACTGGCGAGCCGAAATTGAAACGCAGCCGGCGGCATTGTTCCTGGGGTGCGCTGCGCGACCCCCATACGCATCAAGTTAAGAAAAACCCGGATGAAATTGACCGCGGAGGACGCGGCGAACCACAGAGTTGGAGCGGCGCCGCGTTGCGGTGCGATGTCAGCGGCCTGCTCCTCGGCCTCCACCTCCGCTGGCTCGCGAACCCGCTCGACCCCCGCCGCCGAATCCTGAGGACCCAGGGCGAGGCGCCGATGAGCCTCCGCCGCCAAACGCCCGACTCCCACCGCCTCCGCCGCCAAACGCGCGACTCCCACCGCCGCCGCCGAACCCTGGCGATGGGGAGCGGAACGACGGCGCTCCGCCGCCCCCAAAGCCTCGACTGCTTGCGCCGCTGGGCGGCAGGCCGCTGGAGACTCGACCTCCGCTACTGCGAAACGATGAGGCTCCGCTCCGTGGCGAAGAACTGGGGCCAAGTCGCGAGGCGTTTCCCGCAGAGAAGGAACGCGGCGCGGTCTGAAACGGCGTCAAGCCTCCCGCCGCGGACGAGGAGCGCCCCAGTGGCGAAGTGTTGCTGGGCAAGGCGCGTCTTGCGGAAGCGGACCCGCTCGACGAAGGCGTGGTGTTGCGTGAGAAGGGAGAGGTCGCCGACCCTCGACCGCTGCTTCCGCTGGACGGCGGGGCGACGCCGCTGGGCAAGGCGGAACGAAATCGATCCAATTGCCGCGAAAAACTCGGATCGGTTTGCTGCATCCGTTGCAATGCGCGTTGAGCCTGCGACATGGTGGAGGAGGAAGACGAAGAGGAAGAGGATCGGGGCAAACCCGCTCCGGAGGATGTCCCGCGACTTGTGAGCGGATTGGGAGTTCCCGTCGCGCCTAGGCCGGACCGTTGATCACGAGAGAGAGACCCTCGACTTCCGCCGCTGGTGGATCCACGAGCGGAAGTGGTCGGCAGCCCCTGCTGCGCGTTGCCTAGCGTTTGCTGCAGCGCCCGCAGGCGTTGTTGAGCATACGAATTGGCGGCGGAGTTCGAGGCGCCGGCCGCGTTGTTTCGAATGCCGCCGGTTGCGCCGCCGGTGCGGTTGTCGCGCGAGCGGCCGACTTGTCCAGCGCCGGCTGTGCCGCCGTTCAGCGCGCCTGACGATCGATTGCCGCGCGAGCGGCTTGCGCTGTCGCCGCTGGCGTCGAGCGCCGCGCGACTTCCCGATCGGCCGGCCGACTGTTGCTGCAACAACGACCTCTGCAAATCACCGATGGCCGAGCGCGTTACAAACGGCTGGGGAGGCGTCCCGCCCACGGAGCCACCCGCGACGGCCGCGCGATTGGCGTTTCCTAACGACGAACGCATGCGCTCGATCTCCGGCAATCGCAACGTCCCAGGTTGATTGGAGCGGGCTTCATTGGAGCGAGACACGCCGCGCGAGCGCGCCGCGTCGGCCAGTGCTCCGGCGTCAGCGCTGACTCGCGTCCGATTCGTCGCCGGTCCGTTTCTTGAACCGACATCGCCACGGCCGGTTCGTCCGCCAACTGCTTCTCGCTCCAGTCGCCCAGGTTGCTCTCTTCCAGCCAACCCCGGCGGCGTTTCCCGACGAGCGGTCGGACCGCGCGAAGCGACCGACTCTAGATTTCGGCGCTCGGAGGAAAGCTCGCGCAGCTGCCGCGTGCTGCGAGTGAATTGCTCGCGCTGACGCTCGTCCAACGAACGCAAGCTTCCCAGATGTTGCTGCCGCACCACATCGCGAACCTGGCGCTGATCACGCAAAGAAACGGAGACGACGGCTTGTCGCAACTCCGGCGACCGACCGTCCAGCCGCCGCGCGTCACGATAGGTCCTTGGCGGCCGCGCCGCGGCGTGCTGCTCGAAGTACCCATGCCACCCATGAAGCCTTTGGTGGTAGTCAATCCCTCGACGAGCGTAGTGGCGACGGTAGTAGTCGTAGGAAGGAGAGAACGCCCGCCGAGAATAGGATCTGTACCAAGGCCGATATCCCAAGCCCAGGTAACTCGCCCCGTAATAATCGCCCCAGTAGTAGTGCCTGCGGCCGGGATATGTGAACAGGTGCAACAATAGTCTCGATGTCGAGCACGCTATCCAGGGGCGATAAGAGTAGTTCGCTCCCAACAGGTACGGATCGTTGAAATAGACCGGAGCGAACAACAACCCGCGGCTTAACGGCGAATAGTCCCAATACCCGGGCACGTAGATGCAGCCGCGAGGAGTCCAGCTGTAGTTGGCGGCGACCCACACCCAGCCATCACGATGACCGGCCCAATAGCCGGCCTGCCAGGCGTAACCAGGATCTTGGTAGACCCAACTTCCTTGCACCCAATAGGCCTCGTCGCTGGGCGGCGCCGTGCTGGGGCCAAGCTCCAAGGACGCCGGGGGTTCCGGCAGATATTGCAGCTCGGCGGCGTCTCCGGCAGCCCAGAATCCCGACACCCAGCGAAATCCATCTTCGGTTTCCACCCACTCGCCAGGCACCCAACGGCGTCCGGGAGGAGGAATTCGCCAAACACCACTGACCCAAAGGAATTGCTTGACTTCGTCGTCCCACGCCCAGTAGCCAGGAATCCAAGTCGCGTCGTCGCTTTCGGGGCGGACGTCCGGCGGCAATTCCTGCACCACCGGCGGCGGCTCCTGGGGCGCCAATTCGCCAGGTAGGGGGTCCAGCAGCAATTGGCGATCGAACGCCTCGTGCAGCGGGCCACGATTCAGCGTTTGTCCCAACGAGCCCAGAGGATCGTCATTCGCGAGCGGTCCATCCTGAAAATTACCGCCCGCGGGCGCCGTCAGGAAGTCGGGCTCGCCTTGCGCCGAGTTCCCCCAAAGGCGTCGGCGGGATCCTGAGAACCCGCCTGGTTGAACCCCGTCAGGCTCCAGCTTGGCCTCTCCCAGGGGGCGGTCAGACCTCCCAAGGTCTTCCCGGCCGCCGGACGATCCAGAGGGCCGCTGGTCTGAGCCGAAGCCGCTGTTTGAGCCAGAGAAACCGCAGCAGCCAGAACCGAAGCGCCGAGCACGGCGATAGCGCCGGACCCGCGCAGTACTTTGCGCACCACGACGAAATCGTCAGAACCATCGTATTCGCCACCCACGAGCCAATCGATTGGCGCCCCCTAGTTCGGCAGGCCCTCGCCGAACGTCGCCTTCGCCGTTCCCTCTAATTATACCCGATTGCTTGTCCGCGGGACAGCGAAACAGCGCTAACGCGCCCGTTGGACTTCGCTGCGGCAGCCGATCAAACGAAGTCCCTTTTCGTGCTCTGCATGTCCTTCGCGGTAGCGATCTGCGGTCGCCCTGATCGACCAGATAGGGGCTGGCCAGGCCCTGGCCTCTTTCGCGGCTGGCCGCCACGCTCACTCGGCGGCCAACTCGAATTGCACGCCGCCGCGGTAGGTTCTTCGAGCGAAGAACGCCATCACTTGAAGATCGCGATCCAGCGACTGGACTCGGCGAATCGCCTTCTTCAGGTCGTCGCGTTGTTGCGATTCCAGTTGCAACGGCGAGATGTTCAGGCGCCGAGTGTAGAAAGCACAGTCCTCATGGGCGACCAAGACCACGCGTTCCAAGCCGTGCTCGCGCACCAGGAACCGCAGTTGTTCCAAAACGCCTTCCTCCTCGCGAAACGTCGCGAAGTGCGACGCCAAACAAGCGGCGCCTCCAGGCACGGCCAGGCGGTCATACCTGGGCAATCCCAACGCGGAGTGCATCAGCTCGTCGCATTGCGCGCCATAGCGCCCATCGCTGCAGTAGACGGCCGCGGCGCGAATGCGATTTCCGTTGAACGAAAGACTGCTCTCAAAGAACGAACCGGATGCGGGATGCATGGCCGCCAACCCTCTTCCAAACTCAGCTTCTGATTCACATGGAAATCACTTACCGAATCCCATGACGCGGAGCGGCCTGTTTACGGCGGAATGCGGACGAGCAAAACGGCAAATCATTTCCGAATGATTCCTCAGCCCTGCCAAGCGCTGGTCTGCAGCATGGCCGGTTCGGCCTGCTCGATAAGCGGGGTGTCCACGATCGACTCCAGGTCGCCGTGGGCGATCGCATCGTCGAGCTTTTTCTTGTGCGGGCAGCCGTTGTCTCGCCACCATTGATCCGCGGCCCGCCAGTCCCATTGTGCGGCGTCCGAGCAGGACAGCAACGCCAAACGCAATTGCTCGGCGCTTTCGAAGCGATCCTCGGGGCGTTTGGCCAGGCAGCGCATCACGATTCGCTCCAAGTCCTCGGGGATGGAGGGGTCGATCTCCCGCATACTTTGAGGCGCCTCGTTCGCGTGGGCGACCAAGACCTTGAGCGCGCGGTCCGACTGAAACGGCGGACGCCCGGTCAGCAGGAAGTACGCGACCACGCCGATCGAATATACATCGGCGCAGAAGTCGACTCGCTCGCCGATCCCTTGCTCGGGCGCCATGAACAAGGGCGAGCCCATCATGGCGTGCTGCTGCGTCAGGTCCAGGTTCTCGGTCGAATCCTCGCTCCGCACCAAGCCAAAATCCAGCAACTTGGCGACGTCGTGTTTGCGGCCGCGGTAGGCGGCGAAGATGTTCGCCGGTTTAATGTCGCGATGCACCATGCCCTGAGCATGAGCTTCCGCCAAAGCGTCGCAGGTCTGACTTAACAAGTGGATCACGCGGCTGGCCGGCATCGGTCCGTAGTTCTCAACCAACTGCTGCAGGTTCATGCCGGGCAAGTACTCCATCACGTAATAGAACACGCCGTCATCAGTCCGCCCGTAATCGTAGATGTCCACGGTGTTCCAGTGCGTCAGCCGCGCGGTCGCACGGACTTCACGTTCGAATCGAGCCAGGGCTTGGGCGTCGCCGGCCTTTTCGGGACGAATCAGCTTGATCGCACAGGGCCGCTTCATCAAGAGATGCTCGGCCACATACACCTCGCCCATGCCGCCGGCCCCGAGCGGGTACTTTAAGCGGTATTGGCCGAGCTTCCGGGCCTCAAACGCCTCGCTCCGCAAAGTCCGCATCGCCTTGACGCCCCAAACGGCGATGGTGGTCATCAAGCCCATCACCATGATCGGCTCCAGAAAAGCCACCGCGAATTGCGGGTCGATCAGCTTCCGGACGCCTTCATCGAACACGTAAGCGGTGGCCATGGCCAGCACCGGCATCAAGGCGATGGAAGTCAGCACCAGCAGCGCTCGTCGCCACGTATTCGGTATGAACAAGGCGTAGCTGAAAACCAACATCGCCCAAGGTCCATAGAACGGGACGAGTACGCCCAACCGGCCGTTCTGGACCATCCGGCCATAACTGAACATGAAGAAGATCACGGCCAAACCGCCAAAGACCAACAGTTCGGCTAACCGCAGGTGTTTCTGGATGTGCGTGCACGTCGAGCAGAGTCTTTGGGAGACAAATCCCAGCAACAGTGTGACGGCCAGGCGGACCCAAAGCGCGTTGGCGCCGCCGACGGTTGAACCCCACACCAGATCCTTGACCAGGAACGCCGCCGACCCGCCGAAGAACAGCAACGCGATCAACCGTAGGCGATCGCGGAGCAAGGCGAGCACCTCGCTGTCTAAATCCGGACGCGTCCCTTGGACGAGCCGCAATCCCGGTCGCGTGCGGCTCTTATTGGCCCAGGATTCCGTATTGGTCTCGGCCAACCCCGCCAAGTCCGCGTCTTTTGCCTCGCCTCGATCCATGCTGCCACCAACCCCATTCTTGGCCGACCCCCCGACTTGTGACTCCGAGGCGCGCCGCGTCGGTGGTTCCCGCAGATCGCAAGGACCTGTGGGAGCTCGGAAGCGGCGGCTTCTGGAAACCGTCACCGTCATTGTTACACAATCGCTCCCATTGCCAACAAGTCCGCGACAAGTTGTCCAACAGCTTAACCTCGCCGGGGGTTCATGCTAAAATCGGACAAGGTTATCCTGATTCCCAGATGGCGAGGAAACCCTTAAATGCTGCGTGCAGACCAAAACGATCGCTCGCACCCCCCGGTATGGGTCCCGCTGTTTGCCGCGTTGGTTTCCCTGGTCCAGGTCGGGCAAGCGGCCTTTGGACAGTTGGAATTCTCCCAGCCCCCGATCAGCTATCACACCACTCCGGTGGATGATCGCGTGGCTCAGCTAAGCCGCGATTTGACCGAGGGGCGGGTGAGCCTCCAGTGGGACGAACGGCATGGCTGGCTGCCGTCGGTGCTCAAGCTTCTCGATGTTCCCTCGTCCTCGCAAACGCTGGTGTTTTCCAAGACGAGCTTGCAGATCACGCGGATCAACCCCAGTCGCCCGCGAGCGATCTACTACAACGACGATGTCTATGTTGGCTGGGTGCAACACGGCGGGGTGGTGGAGTTGTCAGCGGTGGATCCTCGTCAGGGCGCCGTCTTCTACACTCTGGAACAGCGGCAAACCGACCGGCCGCTGATCCAGCGCGATCAGGGCGAGTGCCTCTCCTGCCACATGTCGTCGCGCACGCAGGGCGTCCCTGGTTATCTAGTTCGCTCGGTGTACACCGGTCCCGACGGACGACCGTTCTTTGGATTGGGAACGGCAACCACCGACCATCGCACGCCGCTGTCGGAGCGTTACGGCGGTTGGTATGTCACTGGCAGCCATGGCGACATGCGGCATCGCGGCAACGTGCTGGCGCATGATGATCCGGCCAACCCGTTGGATGTCGAAGAAGGGGCAAATCAATTGGTGTTGCCGAAGCGGGTTGAGGCGGAGAAGTACTTGCAGCCCGGCAGCGACTTGGTGGCCCTGATGCTCTTGGAGCACCAATCGCAACTGCACAATCTGATCACGCGAGCTTCCTATGAGGCGCGTCGAGCGATTCACTACGATCAGATTATGAACGAGGCGTTGGAGCGTCCCCAAGACTATCGCAGCGACAGCGCCAAGCGGCGCATTGAGTCAACGGCCGACAAGCTCGTGCGTTACCTCTTGATGGTCAACGAATGGACGTTGACGTCGCCGATTGAATACAACTCGGCGTTCGCCAACGAGTTCCAGTCTCGGGGGCCGCGCGACAGCGAGGGCCGGTCGCTGCGGGATCTGGATTTGAAGACGCGTTTGTTTCGCTACCCTTGCAGTTACTTGATCTACTCGCCCTCGATCACGGCGCTGCCGGAGGAATCACTAGCGGCCGTGCGCGAAAAGCTTGTGGGAGTGCTCGCCGCCGACAAGGCGCCGCCGGGCTACGAGCACATGAGTGGCGCGGATCGCCGTGCGGTGCTGCAGATTCTGCAAGAGACCGCGCCGGCGATGCTATCGAGCAATACTCCGAATGATGAAGATCGCCGCCCACCAGACTAGGCGAGGTCCTTCCCTACTTCACGCCCAATTCGGCCAACTTTTTGGCGAGATCTTGAGCGTGCGTCGCGGTCTTCACGGCCGTGTCGATATGCAGGATCTTGCCGTCCAGACCAATGATGAAGGTATGCCGCGCAGCGGCCTTGCGGTCCGCGTTGTAGATGCCATAGGCGGTCGCCACGCTGCCGTCCGGATCGCTCAAGATCGGGTAGTCGACTTTCAGGCTTTCGGCGAAGTCCTTGTTCTTTTCCGGCGGATCACAACTGGCGGTGAAATAGGCGACGTTGAACTTTCGCAGATCCGCCCCGTGCTCGCGAAACGAGGTGCATTCCTTGGTGCACCCGCCCGTGAACGCTCGCGGATACCAGGCGACGACAACCGCCTTCTTCCCCTCGAAGTCGGACAGTTTGTAGGTCTTACCGTCGCTGCCGACCATGGTGAAGTCGGGCGCCTTCGCGCCGACCTCGAGGCCCTCACTACGGGCCGACGCGGGAAAGACGCAACCGATTGCCATGATCACGCCGCACACGAGCATTCTCATCACAGTCTCCTTGAGCTTCAGGTTGATAGGGGACAAATATTCGCGCCGTAAAGCGCCCTGGCGGCTTGCGTTACACCAAGATCTCGTGAACCGGGTCATGCTCTTCCACGCCTGTCAGGCGAAAGTCCAAACCGCGCAGTTTGAACGTCAAGCGACGGTGGTCTATGCCCAAGCAATTCAGAATGGTCGCTTGCAGATCATGCACATGGACGGGACGCTCGGCGACGTGAAACCCCAATTCGTCGGTTGCCCCGACAGAGACCCCGCCGCGGACGCCGCCGCCGGCCAGCCACATCGTGAACGCCTGCGGATGATGGTCGCGTCCGTTGGACCTTCCCAGCGCCGCACTCGCCTCGACCATGGGAGTCCTGCCAAACTCGCCGCCCCAGACGACCAACGTATCGTCCAGCAAGCCGCGACGATGCAAGTCGGCGATCAGCGCCGCGGTGGCTTGGTCGGTTTGCTGGCATTGCGCGCGGACGCCGCCTTCCACATCGCTGTGATGATCCCAACCCGCGTGATACACCTGAATGAACCGCACGCCTCGTTCGGCAAGACGTCGAGCCAGGAGGCAGTTGTTGGCGTACTCGGCGCCGGGCCGCCCGGGTTGCGCGCCGTAAAGGGCCAACGTTTCGGCGGACTCTTGCCTGAAGTCCATTAACTCGGGCGCACGGGACTGCATGCGAAAGGCCATTTCGTACGCCGAGATGCGGGCCGAGATCTCCGGATCGCCGACCACTCCCAAACGGCGCTGATTCAATTCTCGAATGACATCCAGCGCGTCGCGCTGAGCTCGCCGGTCAACGCCTGCTGGATTGGAGACATGCAGGATAGGATCGCCCTGGCTGCGAAAGGGCACGCCCTGGTGTTCCGATGGCAAAAACCCGGCACTCCACATGGCCGCGCCGCCGCTCAGGCTGCCGCCGCTCTTGAGCACGACAAAGGCGGGCAAGTCGTCGGCTTCATTCCCCAACCCGTAGTCCAGCCAGGCGCCCATGCTGGGTCGCCCCGGCACGCCATTGCCCGTGTTGACGAACAGCTGCGCCGGGGCATGGTTGAACAAGTCGGTATGCATCGAACGCACGAAAGCCAAGTGATCGACGACCTTGGCCAAGTGCGGCAATTGAGACGACAACTCCGCCCCGGACTCCCCGTGCCGTGAAAACTCGAAACGCGGGCCCAAGACCGCCGCATCCGGCTGGATAAACGCGTACCGCTGACCTTGAATCACCGATGGAGGCAACGGCTTGCCTTCCAACTCCTTCAGCTTCGGCTTGGAATCGAACAGTTCCAGCTGACTGGGCGCCCCCGCCATGAACAGATAGATCACCCGCTTGGCGCGGGGAGCGAAGTGCGGAGGCGAGTCGCCTCCAGAACCTTCATCCGCCCCCAAAGCACGCAATGACAAGGACTCGCTCAGCAACGAAGCCAAAGCAATCTTGCCCACGCCAATGCCACAATCACAAAAAAGCTGTCGACGGTGCATGGTTCTTGGTTCTTGGTTCTTGGTTCTTGGTTCTGGTTCTGGTTCTGGTTCTTGGTTCTTGGGGTATTCAAACCAACGCGCCGCCAAACAGGCAAACGTCAGTTTCGGATTCACGCCCCTGGGTTGAGGCCGTTCTTACCCAGGGTTGCGCTGCACTGCACCCTGGGCTGATTTTGGGCCGTCCCGTTGGGACTGATTCATGGTCTACCCTTCTACCCTCTATTCTCTACCCTCTATTCTCTACCCTCTATTCTCTACCCTCTACCCCACCCCCTACCTCACCACGGCTTCGTCCAGGTTCATGATGACTCTGGCGGTGAGTGTCCAGGCGGCGAGGTCGGGGTTGGCGTCCTGGCCGGAGATGGGCTGGGCCGATAGTTCGCCTTGCTGTAGCCGATGTCTTTGCTGGCTTAGATATTGCAAGAGGGTCTCCTCCTCAGCGGGCTCTGGCGGCCGCGTCGAGAAGCTTTGAAACAGGAACTGCAAGCGGGCCAAGTCGTCGGCGGCGGACGCGAACGCGCGAGCCGCCGCCGCCTGCGCGAGTTCGACGTACATCGGGTCGTTGAGCAGCGTCAACGCTTGTAGCGGCGTGTTACTTCGATCTCGCCGCACCAGACATTCTTCGCCGGTCGGCGCGTCGAAAACCAGGTACGCCGCGAACGGAGCGGTTCGCTTGCTGAAGGTGTAGAGCGAGCGTCGATAGGGATCCGAAACTTTCCAATCGAATTGTCCATACGCCAACGCGGTCACGCTTGACGGTTGAGGCGGAAAGACGCTGGGCCCTCCCACGCGATCGGACAGCAGGCCCGCGGCGTGCAGCATGGAGTCTCGGACCATCTCGGCTTCGAGTCGAAATCTGGGGCCTCTGGAGAGCAGTCGGTTCTCTGGATCGAGTCGCCTGCTCTCATGGCTGGCGGCGGCTTGTTGGCGATAGGTCGCGCTGGTGACGATCAGGCGATGCAGCTTCTTGAGCGACCAACCTTGCTCCCGTAATTCGCAAGCCAGCCAATCGAGCAATTCAGGGTGCGAAGGCGGTGCGGACTGCGTACCAAAGTCGCCGCTGGTATGGACCAGGCCGCGGCCAAAGAAGGCTCGCCAAGCGCGGTTCACGGCGACTCGAGCGGCCAGGGGATTGCTGTCGCTGACCAGCCAGCGGGCCAGCGCGAGACGATTCGATGGTTGGTCGGCGGCGAGCGGCGGGAACAGCTGAGGAGTCGCCGGCTCCACGGGCTCCCGAGGGCTCAAATACTCGCCTCGATGATGCAGATGGGTGACTCGCGGATTATCCGCTTCCCGCTCCAGCATCACCATGGTGGTCGTCGGCTTCGGTAGTTGCTTGCGCAGCTTGTCGATAGGCTTGCGTTGTTCGGCGAGCAATTCGGTGGTGCGCAAGAAATGTCTGCGAAGTTGCTCGAGTGTCTCCTCACTGAGTTCGACTTCCGCAGCCAGCGCCTGCTCCAGAGCGACCGGCAGGCGAGAGGCGTGGATGGGGCGATCCGCCTGGGCCAGCGAGATCCGAAATCTCCCCAGACTTGCCGCGAAATGGCGTTCGAACAGCAATTCAACATCCAGCTTTCCGTCCAGCGGCAAGGGCGCCGCCAAATTCACGACCAGTTGATGCGGTTCTCCTTCCGCCTCCGCCGTGGACCATCCAGTCGAACCGTCGCCATCCAGAACATTCGCCGCGTCAGCCGTTCCATTGCCGATGCTGATCTTGCCGTAGCTGTGCGACGCTTCCTTCAGCGCGACGGACTGTTGATCATGACGCAGACCCAATTCACTAAGGAAGAAGTCTCCCTTGCGTCCCTCGTAGAAGGCTCGTCCGGGTCCGCCAGCGGGAAGTCTCTGGTCCGGCAACGCCTCCAGTCGCAACGCCGTGACTTGCGAGATCGAGCGGCTGGTCGCGTCGGCCTGCCTCGCCAGTTCAGCCAGGTCGAAGGTCAGGCGAAAGACATCCCGCTTGGTAATATCGCCGCGACTGAAGAGGGAGCCGTCAGAGAGCACATCGAGCTTCGGCAGGTTGGTTTCCCAGGCGACCGGCTCGACAACCAGCCAACGGATCGCCTGGCCACGCTGCTCAAGCAACCAGGCGTCGAAGGCGGCTTCGAATGCCTGGCGATGTGGTTCGCTGGACGCCTCGTCGGCGTCGCGGGTAGGTTGACTTGACGCGCTTGCAGGAGATGTTGGAAAGCTCGCGACAAGTTCATCCTCGAGTTGCAAGATCCGAGCGAGCAGTTCCGCGCGCCGCTTCTCGACGCCATCATCCGGCACCACCAAGTCCACCTCATCCGCGTTATCCAGCAGCGCCATCAGGCGGTAATAGTCGCCGTGCGAGATGGGGTCGTACTTATGAGAGTGGCATTGGGCGGAACCGGTGGTCAGTCCCAGCCAGACTAGTCCGGTGGTTGCGACGCGATCCACCATGGCGTAATAACGAAACTCCAATGGGTCGATGCCGCCTTCTTCATTGAGCATGGTGTTGCGATGGAAGCCGGTGGCGATGCGTTGCTCCAGCGTCGCATCAGGCAACATATCGCCGGCCAGTTGTTCGATCGTGAACTGATCAAAGGGCGTATCCGCATTCAACGCCTGAATGACCCAGTCTCGATAAGGCCAGATCGAACGCGGCCGATCCTTCTCATATCCATTGGTGTCCGCATAGCGAGCCAGATCCAACCAGAGACGAGCCCAACGTTCACCATAGTGCTTGCTGCCCAGCAATTGATCCACCAGGGCTTCATAGGCCTGGGGATCCTGGGAAGTCGCAAAGGCGTTGGCCTGCTGCACGGTGGGAGGCAAGCCAATCAGGTCCAAGTAAACTCGTCTTACCAGCTCATACCGCGACGCTTCCGGGGAAGGCGTCAACCGCTCTTTCTCGAGACGCGCCGCTACGAAGTCGTCGATCGGATTCCGCGGCCAATCGTTAGGGGCAGTCGGCAATGCCGGGCGGCGCGGAGGTGCAAAGGCCCAGTGCTTGTCGTAGGGAGCTCCATCGGCAATCCATTGACGCAGGATGTCCACCTGCCGTTCGGTCAGCGGCTTGCCTTCCGGGGGCATCCGGACGTCGGAGTCGGTTGTGGTCACTCGCAGCAACAATTCGCTTTGATCCGGACGTGCGGGAGCGATCGCCTGGCGGCCGTCAACTTCGCGGATGGCGATCTCGCGGAGATCCAAACGCAACTCGGCTTCCCGCGATTCCTCGTCCGGACCGTGGCAGGAGAAACATCGCGAGGCCAGGATGGGCCGCACATCGCGATTGAAGGAGATCTCCTCGGCGCCCACGCGCACCGTCGCGCAGACCGCACCGCACACAGCCAAGCACCATAACGTCGTCTTTCGCCACGGCGCGACGCGGCGGTTCATCAATCGGGATCTCACGGTCGTTTCCTCAATCCACGTTTGGCGACGCATCAAGCCTAGGCATCTGGCCGCCCGGACTTGTTCTTCGCCGCTTTGGCTTTCTTGCGTTGTCCACCGCCTTGGCCGCGGCGAAGTTTGACTTGCTTTGCCCACGCTTCCCAATCCTGCTGCAGGGCCTGCCGACGGGCGGGCTGCTGAGCGGCCAGATCGTTCATCTCGCGGCGATCGTCGGCCAAGTTGTATAGTTCCCATGGTCCACGGTCCTTGGCGACGAGTTTCCAATCGCCTTGACGCACCGCATGATGCTGATTGGCCCAATCAAAGTAAAGGGAATCCCTCGCGGGCAAGGACTCTCCTTGGAACACCGGCGCGAGGCTGCGGCCGCGCAACGGCTTCAGGGTTCGGCCGGCGTAGGTCGCCGGATAGTCCACGCCAGCTCAGCTCCAATAACGTCGGCATCACATCGACCAGATGGCCGACGTCGGATCGAAGCGATCCAGGTGGGGCTTGAACGCCCGCCGGCCAATGCACAATGAACGGCGTGGCCACGCCGCCTTCATGTTGATTGCGTTTGTATTCGCGGAATGGAGTATTGCACGCGTGCGCCAGCCCTTGTCGTAGGTCCAGTGCGAACGCGGCTCCCAAGGCATCCGATCGAGATCATGGTTGCGATCAAAGGGACAGGCGCCATTGTCCGAGAGAAACAAGATCAGCGTGTTTTCGAGTTGGCCCACGCGTTGCAAGTAATCGACGATGCGGCCCACGTTCTGATCGACGCGATCAATCATCGCCGCGTAGGTCGCCATTCGGAGTTCTTCCAATCGACGGCGTTGGACGGTCAACGACTCCCAGGCAGGGACATCGGCCGGTCGTGGGAGCGGCTCAAAGTCCTGAGCTAATAACCCCAGCTCCTTCTGCTTCGTTAACCGTTGGCTGCGCAGTTGGTCCCAGCCCGCCGAGTACCTGCCCAAGTACTTCTGCACGTCTTCACGCGGAGCCTGCAGCGGGTAGTGAGGCGCGTTAAAGGCGATGTAGCAAAAGAACGGCTGCGGCTTAGGCGCTTCCTGGAGAAACCTGATCGCGTATTCGACGTTGGCGTCGGTGGTGTAGAAGCCTCTCTGGGGTACAGCATAGGGCTCGCCATTCAAGCGAAACGACTTGTCTCCGACAAAGAAATCCGTCGCCCCCGAGAGATGCCCAAAGTACTTGTCGAATCCCCGCTCGGTGGGTTGGCCATTGAGATGCCATTTGCCGGTCATCATGGTGGCGTAGCCCGCGACGTGCATAGCGTCGGCGAGCGTCCAGCAATGATCGAGCTTCATGATCTCGACCTCGGGATGATACAGGCCCGAGAGCAGCGTGGCTCGGGTCTCAGAGCATTTCGCTGTGTTGTAGAACTGCGTGAATCGCAAGCCGCCGGCCGCCAGCCGATCCAGATTCGGCGTTTCAATCTCGCCCCCGTAACAACCCAAGTCGGACCACCCCATATCGTCGACCATCATCAACAACACATTAGGTCGCGAGGCAACGGGCTGAGCCTCGGCGACCGGACAGGCCATGACCGTCGCGATACCAACGGACCAGCAAACCAAAGCGGTGCAGCGCATGGGGAACTCGGCGAGCCAAATAGAGTGAACAGCAAGCTCTCATTCTAGCACGCCAACGCCGCCGACATCAGGGAGTCAAGACAATCCGCAGGGCAACGCCCCAGCAGGTTTTCATTCGGCGAAGAAGCACCAAAACGCAGTCCCAACGGGACGGCCCCAAACCAGCCCAGGGTGCAGCGCGCAACCCTGGGTAACCAACGCCGGCCCCGACACCAGTCCCAACGGGACGGCCCCAAACCAGCCCAGGGTGGCGCAACCCTGGGTAACCAACGCCGGCCCCGACACCAAGTCCCAACGGGACGGCCCCAAACCAGCCCAGGGTGCAGCGCAGCGCAACCCTGGGCGCCCCCTCAATCCGCTTTCCGCGAGGTGGCCAGCGACACCGCGATCAGTGTCAGAAAGCCGAGCGGGATCGTGACGATCCCTGGTTGGCTGAAAGGAACCAAGGAACTGGCCGCATCCCAGCCATAGACGTCCTGGTAGGTGTCTCCGCTGAGCAAGATCCAACCCAGCGACGAAACCATGCCCACGACGACCGCCGTGATGATGCCTTGGCGGGTGGTCCTCTTCCAGAACAGCAACATGATCAGCGATGGCAAATTGGCCGACGCCGCGATGCTGAACGCCCAGCCCACGAGGTAGCTGACGTTCATCTTCTTGAACATCACGCCCAACACCACCGCGATCACGCCGACGACCACGGCGGCGATTCGGGCCAGGCGAATCTGCTGGCTCTCGCTGAATTGAACGCCGAAGTATCCGCTGAGGACATCGTAGATCACCGCTCCGCTGGAGGCCAGAATCAAGCCGCTGACCGTTCCCAACACCGTGGTGAAAGCGATGGCCGAAATCGCGGCGAACAGCCAAGGGTCGATGCTCTTCGCCAACAGCGGCGCGGCCATGTTGGAATTGGTCACATCCAAGGTCCCACTGGCCATGGCGCCCAACCCCATATAGAGCGTCAGACACATAGAACAGGCCGATTGCCGCGATGCCCACGATGGTGCTCTTCCGCGCACTCGATTCGTCTTTGACTGTGTAATAGCGAATCAGGATGTGCGGCAGCGAGGCCGTCCCGCAAAACAGCGCGAGCATCAGCGAGAGAAAATTCAACTTATCCACCAGACGATCACTTTTGATGCCGGCGAAGCGAGGATGCGTTCCCGGCAAGAGAATCTCCTTTCCCGATTTCGGATTCTGCACATAGATCGTGGTCGCATCGCCGTTGTCTTCCTTGATCGTGGTCTTGGACTTCGACCATAACATCACTTCGCTTTCCTGCAGCGTGGAAAAGAAGGTGAGCGGATTGAGTGGGCCGCTGGACTCCTTGCCGCCCGGCAAACGCGTGATGTAGCCGACCGGATGCAAGGTGGTCTCGCCTTCGCCAAGGCCCAGGGGTTGCCCGTTGACCCAGACTTGATCGTCGGCGGTTTCAGTCACGGTCTGCGCCTCGCGCAACTCAACAAGGCCCGCGTCGACGTCGGTGATACTCCAGACTCGTGTGATGTCGTCCCGCCGAACTCGCAAGAGAGGCTGATTCAACCAAGGCCCTTCGGCGGGAACGATGCTGGCGCCCTCCCCAACCGTCGCGAGCAATTCGGCTTCCGCATCCGCGAGCGACAGGGGGCCCAAGCGTCCAAAGACGTGGCCGTCGGCGCCGCCGTTCTGAACGTGAAAACCGCGGGACAGAATGATCACCGTCAGCACCAGACTGAACAGCACCAACAACGAACCCTTCAGAAACTGAACGTAGGTGGTTGAGACCATCCCCGCGGTGACCACAATGACGATCACCGTCGCGCCGACCATGATCACGCCCACATGATGCTGGTAACCGAGCAAGGGAGTCACCAACGCCCCCGCGCCGACCATCTGCGGAATCAAGTAGAAGATACTGACGGCCAAGGTGCTGCAACCGACCGCGAGCTTGATGCCTGGCGATTGAAAGCGAGCATCCAGGGCGTCGGCGAACGTGTACTTGCCAAGCCGCTTCAACGGTTCAGCGACGACGAATAGGGCGACGATCCAACCAGCCAGATAGCCGATCGAATACAGAAAGCCGTCGTAACCGTAAAAAGCGATCATCCCGCAGATGCCCAAAAAGGACGCCGCGGAGAGGTAGTCGCCGGCGAACGCGATGCCATTGACAAACCAGGGAATCTCTCCATGCGCCGCAAAATAGCCCTGCGACGACGTGGCTCGACGAGCTAAATAGAAGCTGAGCGCCATGGTGACGCCGACAAAGGCGAAGAAGACAACGACCGACAATGTGGAGGCTTCGTAGATCATCGCCCGGCCTCCTTGTCGCGAGGCGCGTCGGATGTACACAACGCGCCGTAGATCAACGCCAACGCCAGGGCGGCCACGATCAACCCAAATCCATAGAGGATCGCCAGATTGACGCCCGCCAGCGGCGTGTAGCTCATCAAATCCGCAAAGAAGGCGTTCAGCAGCACGAAAGCCGCATAGAGCGACAAGTAAATCGTGAACAGCAGCAACCCCAGCCGCGCGTTGTGCGTCATTCGATCATTCCCCCAAGATGCGGCGGCAAGGCCCCGACTCCCTTGCTCGAGAGTCCGAGAATAGCTGGCGCCGAGGTCGCTGGCAACCGAACCCGACTGCCTGGGGTCGCGCAGCGCACCCCCATACGCATCAAGTTAAGCGATCGGCGGCGTGCTTCTCGAACTCTGGGCCCAGGCCGAAGGCCAGACGTGCCGCACCAAGGCGAACCACAGAGACACAGAGGCACGGAGGACAGCTTGACCGTTCTCCGTGTCTCTGTGTCTCCGTGGTTAATCCGTTTCGGCTGCGTAACTTGATGTGTATGGGGGTCGCGAAGCGCACCCCAGGTGGACTTCACGGAAACTTCACGCCCATTTACGCCGAAATCGACCAATTTGGCGTTTATTGATAGCTCGGCAATGAGGACAATCCAGCAAAACCGACGAACAGAAAATCAGTCCAGGGTGCAGCGCAGCGCAATCCTGGGTAACCCGCAGTCGCGGCCAACGGGCGTCGAATATCGGCTAATCGAACGACCAGGTGCTCCGGATTGCTGGTCGTTGATGGAACCAATAACGGAATACCGGCTCCCGGTCGTGGAGTCGCCCACAGGAAGGCACTGTATGAACCAGCCCATGATGTATGAGACACACAGCCACACGCCGCTTTGCAACCACGCCCGGGGCGAGCCCACGGAATACGCCGCCGTCGCCGAACAGAGAGGATTGAAGGGGTTGATTGTTACTTGCCACAATCCCATGCCCGATGGATTCTCGGCCAGCGTGCGGATGAGCATCGACGAATTCGAACTCTATCTCCAGATGGTCGATCAAGCACGGCGGCAATGGTCGGGCCGCATCGATGTCCGTCTTGGATTAGAGGCGGATTACTTCCCTGGCTACGAACCCTGGCTGACTCGGCAGCTGCGGGCGGCGAATTTTGACTATGTCCTGGGATCGGTGCACCCGCAGTTGAAGGAGTTCCGGGATCGGTTCGGCGACGACGACCCAACGACCGTGCAACGGACGTATTTCAGCCTGCTGGCCGACGCGGCCGAAACCGGCTTGTTTGACTGCATCTCGCATCCCGACCTGATCAAGAACGAAACGGCGAAGCACTGGGATCCGCGGCGGATCTGGGACGATATCCTGCGTTCCCTGGACCGCATCGCCGCGACCGGCGTCGCCATGGAACTCAATACCTCCGGCGTGCTGAAGCGCATTCCGCAAATGAACCCCTTCCCTGCAATGCTAGTGGAAATGCGGCGCCGCGCGATACCCGTAGTGATCGGCGCCGACGCGCACGTTCCCCAGCGCGTCGCCGACGGATTCGTGGAAGCCCTGGGCCTGCTCGACCAGTGTGGATACACGCAGGTGAGCTACTTCCTGGAGCGCCAGCGCCGCGAAATCGAGATCGACGCCGCCCTGGCGACTCTGTCGGGCCGAAACGACGCCTCCATCGCCGCTTCCTGATCGCCGCCAAGCGCTGTCCGCCTTCGCCGGACTACGCCACCGCGGACCGCCGGCGGCGTCGCCACCACCAGGCCAGCGCCGGCGCCGCCAACACGCATCCGCCCAGGATTCTCGCGGGCCCACTGACGAACAGGATGGCGCCGTTGATGATCATGAAGACAAAGAAGGCGTGCAGGGCGCAGGTGATCCGCTTCCGGTCTTCGTAGCGAGCATCGCCGACAAGCCACCACCAGGCGCTATCCGCCAACCAGACGACGGCCAGCGCGTAGTTCATCCAGATCCCCTGACCGACGGCCACTCCCAACAGAGCCTGGGTGCGAGCCGCTGTTTGCCGCACGGCCTCGGTGTGGCTCCAGCCATAGTAGGCCTGGAACGCCGCCAGCCAGTGAGCCCATAAGGCCAGGCACCCGACGGTCCAGGCGTAGCGGGCCCAGGCGGTCGCCAAGCTCTTGTGGGAATGCGGCGAGCGGCTGATGATCAGCGTGGTGGATGCGACGGCGTACGCGATCAACGCCAGCCAAATCGTCCCGCGCGTCAGCCACATGCTCGAGCTACGACCAAAGTTCGTGGATCGCGTCGCCGCGGTTGACAATCGGCACGGGCCGGCCGGCGAAATTGCGGATCGCCACGCGACGATAGTCAATTCCCAGATGCTGATAGAGCGTTGCGAGAAAGTCTCCCGGCGATACGGGGCGTTGGCGAATGTCTTCGCCCTTGGCGTCGGTCGCGCCGACCACGTTTCCTCCCGAGACGCCGCCGCCGGCGAACAACATGCTGCCCGCGCGTGGCCAATGATCGCGGCCCGGTTGAATGACGCCCTGCTCGGCGCTGGCCACGCCGCCCCCGCTGCTGGCGACATAGCTGATTCGGGGTGTGCGGCCAAACTCGCCGGTGACGACCACCATCACGCGTTGATCCAAGCCCCGTTGAAAGACATCCTCGATCAACGCGGAAACCGCTTGATCGAAATACGGCGCTCGGTGCCGCAGCGCGTCGAAGACATGATGGTTCACCGCATGATCGTCCCAATTCGCGACTCGCCCGCAGAGCGGCCCATCGAACTCGGTCGTCACGACGTCGACGCCCGCTTCCACCAGGCGCCTGGCGAGCAAACATTGTTGTCCCCAACGATGCCTGCCATAACGATCGCGAGTCGCATCGGACTCGCGGGTCAAATCGAACGCTTCGCGGGCGGTGGGGCTGGTCAACAGATTCAGCGCCTGTTGTTCGAAGCGATCCAAAGCCTCCATCATCGGGTTCGCGCCCAGATCCCGCTTTAGCCGCTCAAAACTCTGTTTGAGATTCGTTCGCGCCTTCAACCGCTGCAGGTCGCCGTCTTGGCCGACGCCGATATTCGGCACAGTGAATGTCGGCGAACTGGGATCGCCGGTGACTTGAAATGGCTCGTAGGCGGGTCCCAGGTAGGCGGGCCCGGCGATCACAAAATTGTCATAGCGATCAACCGGATTGACCGCAACATAGTTGGGAATCGCTCGCGAGGCGTCGCGGCGGAGATAGCTGGCCACGCTCATCCAATCGGGCAGGACGGGTTTCGGCTTATCCGCCGCATCGGCGTCGCCGGAAAGCATTTGCAGCGATCCGGCCGGATGCCCGCCGCCGGTATGAACCAGGGATCGCACGAGACTGTAGCGATGCGCCAACCGGGCGAGTTGCGGCAGCAGTTCGGTGACCCAGACGCCGCTTTGCGTGGTCGCGATCGGCCGGAAGGGACCGCGGTACTCCGTCGGCGCATCGGGCTTCGGATCCAGCGTATCGAGGTGGCTGGCCCCTCCTCGCAACCAGACCAGAATGATCGACGTCGGGCGCGGCGAGGCCGTGAGTTGGGCGAGTTGCCGCGCTTGCAGAACCTGAGACAGGGCGAGCGTGGAGAACCCCGTCAGACCCGCGCGGAGTAGTTCCCTTCGTTTCACGAGCCGTTACCTGCGGAAATGGGAGCGAGTCAAGCCTGATAGGGATTATACAGCACGTAAGCGTAGATCGCGTAGAAATGGCAAGCGCTGCCCAATATGGTGCAGACGTGCCAAACGGCGTGAAAGTGCTTGACCCGCCGATCGAACCGCAGGAAGACCGTGCCCGCCGTGTAAAACACGCCGCCCAACGCCATCCAAGCCAGACATGGCCAGGAGACATAACTGTGCAGCGGCAACGATGGAAGCCATCCCAGCAAAAGGTAGCTGCGGACCGACATCGCGTTCACCTGATGATGGGCGAACACCTTGAAGCAAAACCCGACCACGGCGGCCGCCCACATCGCGCCCAAGCATCCCAGCCGTACCGCTCCGTCCAGATAGACCCACATGAACGGCGTGTACGTGCCGGCGATCAACAAATAAATGGCGCCCTGATCGACCGCGCGAAACCAGTGCTTCCAGGAGGGTGTCCAGGCGAGATGCGAAAGAGTCGAGGCGCCGTAGAGCAACACCATCGACGCCAGATAGACAGCACAGGCGAAGCCGCTGCCGCGCAATTCTTGCGGAACGGAGAACCATAACCACCAGGCGCCGAAGACGCTGAGCAGGAATGCGACGCCATGGGTCGCGGCGTTCCACGCCTCTTGCTCCGAGGAACGACGCGGCATCTCGGGCATCTCGGGCATCTCGGCGGCCGGCATGTCAATCCGAACGTCGCTCATCAGTCAATCGCTTCGTCGCGCGCGAAGCCCTCCCCGCGGTGTTCCCTTGTTCGGCCCGCTCCGGCTAGGGAAGGCGCTTCAACTGCAAGTCCTTGAAATAGACCTTGCTCTCGGGATCATGGGCTTGCAGGGCGATCGTGCCTCGCCCCAGCCGACGCTCAAAGTCGTCCGAGAACGCCTTCTTGCCTTCGGGCTCGGTGTAGTCCACGACGACCGTGTCGTTGATCTTCAAAACGATGCGGCGCCCCTGCACCAGGATCGATTGAGTGTACCACTGGTCATCCTTGGCCGGCGGGTCGGCGACGTTCACAACGCCATACAAACTGCCCGACTTCTTCGGATCCTGATGACTCACATTCACCTGGCATTCGTAGCCGTACTTCGGCCAACCCGTTTCCTGAAACCGCGTATGGAAGTAGATCCCCGCGTTGCTTCCCGGGGTCGTCTTGACTTGGCACTTGAATTCGAAGTTCACCAACGGCTTGTCCTGCCCGACATAGAACAAGTGGCTGCGGGGACCGTGGCAAACCAACGCGCCGCCTTCGACTTTCCAGCTCTCCGTGTTTTCGTTGGCCTTCCAGCCGTCCATCGATTTGCCGTCAAAGATCGATTGCCATTGTTCCTGGGCGTTCAGCGGAGCGGACGCCAGACAAGCAGCCAACAACAAAAAGAGGCGTATCGTCATCGAGCGGATCCTCATCATCGAAGGAAGAAGGGATGGACGCCTCGTTCCGCGCAGGTGGCGATCCGAGGCCTGGGGGGTGGGGGGACAAGGGCTCGCTGATACACGGCCGCGAGTCCCAGCTTTGGCAGGACCAATCGCTAATTATCCGCGACGCGCGGCGAAGTTTCCAGGCGGCAACCAGATTTCAGCCGCTGGCCCCCAAGAACCAAGAACTAAATAATCTCGGCCCGCGCCATTCTTCCGCGAACCACCCGCAAGCGGTGTTGGAATTCGCTGGCGTCGCGCAAGCGAGCCCAATCCTCGTCGTTTTCCAGGATGTGGGCGGCGCTGAAGCCGGCGGCGATGGCTTCATCGAGTTTGGCGAGCGCCTCGGCGTGCCGCTGCATGAGAGCGAGTTCACAAGCCCAGTTGTACAGAGCTGTGCGATGGAAATAGTGGTCGGCATGGCTGAGCGAAGCCGCCTGACGGTTCGCGACGATTGCTTCTTCCAATCGGCCGCAGCGATGCAGAGCGTAGCCAAACAAGAACCAAGCCCGCGCGTCGTCGGGCGAGCACCGGAGGAGTCCGCCCAGGGATTTCACGCTCGTGTTCCAATCGCCCGCGGTTAACGCGTGATGAGCGGCCTGTTGATGCGCCAGGTAGGCGGCGGACTCCGAACGCCAGGAGGGAGCGTGCCAGCGAGCTCCAGGCAAGACGAGCAAACCGAACAGCAATGCGGTGCTCCAACACCACCTCGGCGTTTGCGGCTGAAAGCCCTGGCGATTACCTTCCATGATCCAGAGCAAGCGTTGGCTGGTAACGCTGGCGGCGGCGACGGCGGCCGTCGCTGGCAGCCAGCGCAAACGGCGTCGCAATTCAACGACATTGAGCAGGCTATCCGCGTAACGCCGCGGCGAACACTGCAGGGCGGCGATCGCCTGCGAGTCACAGCACAGCTCACAGCAGCGACTGAGTTCTCGGTTGGCCAAGCGGACCAAGGGGTGAAACCACCAGATGGCGGCGGCGACATGTTGGACCAAACTCAACAACGTATCGCCTCGCCGGACGTGCGCCAGTTCATGCGCCAGGATCGGCTGCAGCTCCCGAATCGGTCGCTCCTCGAGCAACGCTTGCGGCAGGACGATAACCGGCCGCAGCCAGCCATAAACAAAAGGGCCATAGCCCTCGGGCGAGATGAGCAGTTTTGGTTGTTGCTTGCAGCCGAGGAGGCGTCGAGTCGACTCCAAGAGCTGTTCGAGTTCCGGCCCCGCCGGGCGACAGGATTGTCGCAACTTCTTGCTGGCTCGTCGTATTCCGCGAACGGCGCCGAGGATGACCGTCCCGGAAACGGCCGCCCAGGCGAGCATTCCCGACGCCGCCCAGCGCCGTAGGGAGGGGGCCTGCCAGGAGGGCGCGGCCAGCGCGGCGCGGTTCACCAGCGTTCGCGCGTCAAGACCCAGCTCCGATTCCGGCGTGCTGGCGAACAACGTGCTGGCCACTTGGCCGGCCAGCGGCGGCGGAGTTGCTCCACCCCACCAGCTAAAGACGCCGAAGGGTCCGCTGATCAACGGCGGCGTCACGCACTTGACGACGACAATGGCCCAAATCAAGTACGCCCAATGCGGGTTGCGGCGATGCGACAGTCGGACCAGCAGCAACCCGGCGAAAGCCACCAGGCTAACCTGCCAGAGCTGAGCCCACGCCAACGCGGCCAACGCCTCAATCATCGTCGCCATGTTCGTCCTCGGCCTGTTCCAAAATGGACCGGAGTTGATGAAGCTCTTCGTCCGACATGCCGCGATCTTGGACAAGGTGACGAATTAAGGGAATCGCGTCACCGTCGAACAATTGCTTCATGAAGTCGTCCACAGCCCGGCCAATGACTTTATCCGGCTCCACTTTGGGGCTGTAGATCTTGTTCCTTCCCTGCCGCCGCGTCTTGAGGTAACCCTTCGCCTCCAAGCGGCGGATATAGGTTTGCACCGTGGCGTAATCGACGCGACGCGGCTTGGGCATCTTCTCGAAGACGTCGCCAACGCTGCATTCGCCCAAATCCCAGATGACTCGCGCGACTTCCATCTCGCCTTTGGATAGCGGCGGACGCTTCATATCAGTCCTCAACTCCCTTATTCAATGGATTGGCTCCCTCGCCTTCGCGGCTTTGCTGAGTGGCCTCGCTCGCTCCCCAGGGGCGTCACGCGCCAGCGCGGCCCTCCGCCAATTCAGTACGAACGTACGTATTATTGCGTACAAATGTAGTGCATGTCAAGAAAACGGCGTCGCGGCGGTTGGTCCGTCCGCGAAACAGCTACTTCACTCGCAACGGAACTTCAAAGTCATGGCGCCGATACACGCACTGCCCTCCCTGCTTTTCGCACGCGTAGAACAGGACGTAACCGGTCAGCTTCGCGGGACCCTCCGCATCCGGCGGTGCGCGCAGCTCCCATTCGACCGATCGTCGTTCGCGCGACTCCGCCCGGTCGTCGGTTTGGCGGGCCCTCAGCAAACGGCGATCAGCTCGCCAACCTGCGGGCGGATCAATCCAAACCAGGGGCGGCTCGCTTTCGTTGTTCCAGCAGGCGTCCGCAGTCGGGCTCATGAGCAAATGGACTCGCAACGTGGCCCCTGGAGCGACATCCGTCGGCGCGGCGACGCCGGCGACCTGCAACAGCGGCTGGCGATCCAGGGTGATTCGCCCCTGAGGATCGGGGGCTTCCGCCTGGGTTTCCTCTTCGGCCCAGTTCCTTTGCGGCGCGGCCAACTCGGCGCCGCTGGGCTCCACGTTCAAAGCAAAAGGCGTCTCGCCTCGCTCACGAATGTCGTTCCTCGCCGCACTGACCCAATCGTAGAACGGGTAGGGCTTGTTCAACCGGGGTCCATACTGTTGCAGGCGTCGTCGATAGATGTAGTGATTGGGATCCAGGTCCAACGCCTCCTGCCAGGCCACGATGGCGGCCTGAAAGTCCTCGATATAAGTGGCGTCTTGATCATAGCGTTGCCGCAAGGCGACGCCCAAACGGAAGCGGACCGCGGCGTCGCGAGGCGCCGCCTCGGCGGATCGCTGGTAGGCTTGCACGAGTTCGCTGGCGTTGGCCGCCTTGCCCCAGAGCACAAGAGCGTCGCCCAAAGCCAATGATGCGGCGGCGGAGTTCTCCGACTGGGCTCGCTGGCGCAGGCCAGCCCAGGCGTCCGCGTCCAAAACGCTCGCCGGCGCCTGGCTTGCTGAACGGCGAGGATCGCGTCCGATCTTGGAGGGCGGCTGCTCGTTTATCCAATCTTGCAGTTGGTCCGGTTTGCCGCCAATGCGGCGGAGGACGCCGTCCTCGTCGATCCAATGGACCAGGGGAACGGCGCGGACGCCAAGGGCGTTAATGGGATCGTGCAGGATGGGCCAGTCCAGATTCTTCCACTGCGCGAACAGCCGACAACGTTCCGCGTGTTGCTCCTGGATCACGCCGAGGACGACCAATTCTTTGCTTTCTCGAAACCGTCGGGTCGCTTCATGCCAGACCGGCACGTGACGGCGACACCCTGCTCACCAGGAAGCGAAGTGGATCAGCAAGACTTTCTGTCCGCGAAAATCGGAGAGCGACGTTGGCGCGCGATCGTCAATCTTCGGCAACGTGAACGCCGGGTAGGGTTTCCCCAACTCCATCACTGGCGGCTTGGGCGACTGGGCCAAGGCGGTCGCCTGAAAGGCCGCCGCCAAAACCAGTAGAACCGCCAAACGGCGTGGACGCGACGGGAAGTGTGTGGTCATTTTGGGCGGCTTCTTTCTCTCGGCCGCTGGCGAGGCGGCGGTCCATTGGTGGAGTGCGAGGCGTTCGCACCACGCATTGTCGGCAGAATCGACACGACCGACAAGGACTCGCAGCGTGGCCCAACCTGGCGTCTCCGAAACGCAACAAAGCCTTGCCAGGGGCCGAATTTCACCGACGGACGAGGGGAGTTTTTTGATTTGATCGCCGCGACTTTCGGCCTACGTTTCAGAGACTCCGTCGCCGCCGACGACCCTCGCTCTTGCGCACGCGGCGGACGGCAGGAATACTCACGCGGGCAAGCGTATGGACACTGAACAACACGAGACGTCCTCGGAATCGACGTCGCCGCCGACTCCCGAGACGATTTCGCCGCTTGCACCGCCGGAATCGGGTGAAGCGCCCGCGAGCTTCGCCAAGCTCACATCCCTGTTGGACGAACTGAGCCGCGACGTTCACGACACGGCTGTCAGCGAGCTCCGTCTGGCGGCCGCCGACGCCGAACGTGTTCTGCTGGAATCCCTCGCACAGTCGCGTTCGCTGGCGGAAGCCCAAGCCCACGCCTTGGCGCGATCGGCCGAGAGCATCGAGGAACTCGAGCGCACTCGGTTGGAATTGCATCACGCTCGACGAGAAGCCGAACAAGCCGCCCAGTTGACGGCGTCCTTGGCCAACGCGATCTTCGAACGCAACCGCGACGCGATCCTCGTGCTGAAGGATGATCGTTGCGTCAGTTGCAACGGGCATGCTCTGCGCCTGATGGCTGTGGACGCGTCAAGCCTAATCGGCCAATGGCCGCACTGGCTGCTGGGCAAGGCCGAGGAGCCGGATCCGCTGGGGGCCGCCTATCGCCTGGCCACATCGCTGGGGGTGGCGCGACAAGAAGCGATTCGCCACCGAGCCACCGGGGAGCCGTTCTGGTGCGAGTTGTCCGCCAACACGTTTGAAATGAACGGCGACACTCATGTCTTGCTGCTGGTCCGCGACATCTCCGCACGGAAGGCCATGGAAAGCGAAATCCGCCGCAGTCGCGAGTTTCTGAACAAAGTCATCAACGCGGTTCCCGATCAGTTATACGTGAAGTCGGAAGACGATCAGCTCTTGCTGGTCAACGAGGCCCTCTGCGAGACGCTGCGCGTCGCCCCCAAGCAACTGCTTGGCCGCAGCGCCGGCGAAGTCCTCCCCCGACAAATCGCCCGTGTCTGGCGGGATGCGGAAGAAATGGTGCTCCGCGACGAGGCGCCTCGACACGATAACGAGCAATGGACCGACGCAATCGGAAGGCAACGCACCTTCTCGGTGAAGCGATCGTTGTTTCACGGCGACGCGACGGACGAACGCTTCCTGGTGGCCACGTCGCGCGATATCACCGACGACCGCGCCAAGGAGGCGCGTTTGCGGCTGCTGGCCAGCGTGTTTGACAACGCGCAAGAGGGCGTCGCCATCCTGTCGGCGGAGGGACTCGTCCTGGAGGCGAACCCGGCCTTCCTGAAGATCGCCGGCCAACCGGCGAGCACCATCATCGGCCGCGGCTTGAACGCCGCTTTCAAGCTGTCCGTCGAGCCGATTGATCAAGCCTTGCCCCAAGTGTTGCGGGGCGCGCATTGGGCCGGCAAGATCTTGCTGCCTGGCGCCCCGACGCGAAGACGGTCGTTTCGCGTTTCCTTGAGCCCCGTGATGAACCTGGACCAACCGCCGTGCGTGGTGGCGTTGTTCTCCGACGTCACCGAAATCGATCAAACGCAACAACGCTTGCGACAACAAGCGTTGCATGACAATGTCACCGGCCTGCCCAATCGTCGCTACTTTCGGGATCGCATTCGCGAATTCATCACGCAAGCGGCGTCGCGGGGAACCCCCTTCGCCGTGTTCTTCCTGGACCTGGATGACTTCAAGCACGTTAACGACTCCCTGGGCCATAAGTCCGGCGACGTGCTGCTGACGTACGTGGCCAAACGACTGCTCAACTGCGCAGGCCCCGACGCCTTTGTCGCTCGCTTTGGCGGCGATGAGTTCGCGGTGCTCACGCCGCATGTGGATGCGGATCGCACGTCCATTATCGACTTGGCCGACCGGATCACGCGCGAGCTTCGGCGGCCGTTCCGATTGAACGAAACCGAGTCGTACATCGGCGTCAGTATTGGCGTGACGATTTACCCGGATGACGCCACGGACGCCGACTCCTTGCTGCGCAACGCCGATGTCGCGATGTATGCGGCGAAGGAGATGGGCAAGAATCAACTCCGGTTGTTCTCTGGCGACATGCGAATCTCGGTGGAGACCCGCCACCTGATTCACAATCAACTGAGACAAGCGCTGCAAGACGACGAAATCACCCTGGTGTATCAGCCGCAGGTCTGGGCGGCCAATCAGCAGCTGGCCGGCTGCGAGGCGCTGGCGCGGTGGCGAAACAAGTTGGGGGATTCGGTCGCACCCAACGCTTTTGTCCCAATCGCGGAGCAGACAGGACTGATTATCCCATTGGGTGATCTCGTGCTGAAAGCCGTCTGCCGCCAAGCTGTCGCCTGGCGAGGACTGCCGGGAAGACCGCCGCGGATCGCCGCCAACCTGGCGCCGCAACAGATTCGACACCCAAAATTTCTGGCCAAATTCGAAGAGCTGCTGCAAGAGACCGGAGCGTTGCCCGAAGAGATCGAACTGGAGATCACCGAGAACGCCGTGATGGAGGACGTGAAACACGCCGGACAGATCATGGCTTACCTGGCGGACCTGGGCGTGTCGGTGGCCATCGACGACTTTGGAACCGGGCACAGCTCCTTGAGTTTCCTGAAGTCATTTCGCATCCATACCCTGAAGATCGATCGGTCCTTCGTGCGAGACGTGCCCCACGATGAGACCGCCGCCGCGATCGTGCATTCGATCATCTCGCTCGGCCGCGGTCGAGGGATGACCGTGGTCGCCGAAGGCGTCGAGACCCAGGAGCAGAGCCAGTTTCTGATGGACCTGGGGTGCCACGTGCTGCAGGGCTACCTTGTCGGACGCCCGGCGCCCAAAGACGCCTTTGAAACCTGGTGCGGCCAGCGGTTGCACTAGCTCAGCCTGTCGCGATCCACGCACAAAAAAAAGCGGGACAAGAACTCAAGAGCTCCTGTCCCGCGTCATCAGTCCCAAGGGGACGGCCCCAAATCAGCCCAGGGTGCAGCGCAGCGCAACCCGACGGGGACATGCCCTTGCTGTTTAGAAGCCAAACTCCTCCAGTTCCCCGCCGGCGGTCGTCGATGGGAAATCCGGATCGCCAACGATCTTCAATTCCTGCTTCAGTTCGTTGCCGTTCACGGCCAGCGTGACCAGATAAGAGCCGTTGGGCACGGAGCGACGTCCAAAGCGACCTCGACCGCCGCCGAAACCACCGCGTCCGCCTCGCCCGCCGCCCCGTCCGCTGGGCGTACTGACTTGCTGGGTCAGGTCCCATCGCACGACGTGCAGCCCGGGATCGGACGATAGTTCTTCGCCGCGATAAAGGACTTCGCCGCGAAGGTTGGTCACGGTCAATTCGAGGCTGTTGGCCCGCTGGCCCAGGGAGTAGGCCAGCACGGCGCCCGAAGGCGGATTCTGTCCCTTGAACGCGCGAGTTCCAGAGTCGCCGCGTTCCGGAAGCGAACGCCAACGCACGACCGTGTTGGGCTCGTAAAGATGAGCGTCCGCGTTGATCGACTTCTCGCTGAGCTGCCGAATTAATGAAATATCCGCGACCCACAGCGCACGGCCATGAGTGCCAGCGACGATTTCACCGGACGTCGCGTGTTGGGCGAATTCATGAACGGCGACGGTTGGCAGATTGCTGTTCAAGCGAGTCCAACTGCGGCCGCGATCGATGGACACCCAGCAAGAGAATTCGCATCCCAGATACAGGACGTCGGCGTTGACGATGTCCTCGCGAATCACGCGTGTGGAACCGGCGGATGTCGGCAGGTTGGCGCGAATCGATCTCCAACTGCGTCCATAGTTGTCGGTTGCGAAGACGTAGGGTTCGTCGTCGTTGCTGCGATGGCCGTCAAGGGTCATGTAGCAGCGGCCGCGGGCGAATTTCGAAGCCTCCAAGGAGCTGATCCAGCGCGGCCCTGGCAGCCAATCCTTGATCGACTTGGCCTCGGAATCGGGCGCGGCCTTGTCGTCCGCGGTTGCCGCCGCGTCACCAGTCCGTTCGGCCTCCACCGGCAGTTGAAACTGCCCGCCTCGCGCGCTCATCTCACCGGTGAACTTAGCGCCTTCGATCACGCCGCTGAACTCGAATTGCATTTGTCCCAGATCGGCCATCGCCGTCAGCCGCCGCGTCTGCGGATCGAACTTGCCGTCGGTCAGCTCGAATTCGCCTCGCGATGAGCCAAAGACGCCGCTGACCGAACCGCCGGTCTTCATGCGGAGGGTGAGCGTGAAGTTCCGCCGTTCGGCCGGCAGATTCTCGTTCATCATGCGGCCAGTCCAAACACCGCTAACGGGGTCGTCGCTGGCCTCCGCCGCGGGCTCCTGTTGCGTCGCCGAGGACTCCTCGGTTTCTGCTTTGGCGCGCCGGTTCTTCTTCCGACTGAGGCTCCTCTTCTTGGGCCGGGTCCTGAGACTCCGCAGGCTCCTGCTCGGATTGCTCCTGCTCGGCATTGCTCCTGCTCGGATTGCTGCTGCGCCGATCTTGGCATTCGTCGTCCGGATCGCTGGCGGACGAGTCGGTCGAGGCCGCGGATTCAACCGGCGGATCTTTCTCTTCTCACCCTCAGCCGGCGGATCTTTCTTCTCGCCCTCAGCCGGCGGATCTTTCTTCTCGCCCTCAGCCGGCGGATCTTTCTTCTCGCCTTCAGTCGGCGGATCTTTCTTCTCGCCCTCGGCCGGCGGATCTTTCTTCTCGCCTTCGGTTGGCGGGTCTTTCTTCTCGCCCTCGGCCGGCGGGTCTTCTTTCTCGCCTTCGGCTGGCGGGGTCGATGCGCCCGCGATGGCTGCGAGTTCCTTCTCGTCAATCACTCCGTCGCCGTCGGTGTCAAAGCGAGTCATTAACGCCTGCATGCGTCCGGGCAATTCGTCGCGTTGGATTTTACCGTCCTTGTTCGCGTCGCTTTGCCGCAGCATGGCGGCAAAGCGAGCACCGCCGAAGCCTCGGCTGGCTCGGCCCCCGCCGCCTTGACCGCCGCCGGAGGAATTGGCTGGCGCCGGGGGTTGGTCTTCGGCGGATTCATCGAGTTTCTCAGGCTCATCGAACAGGTTAACCCAGTTCATGCCGCCATCGTTGGTGACCCACAAACCGCCGTCGGTCGTACCGGCGTACAGTACGCCTTCTTCCATGGCGGATTCACTGATCGCGCTGCCGGCGCCCTCGTTGGTGCGGGAGATCTCGGGGGAGATCGCCTGCGTATTGTCGCCTTTGGACACCGAGCGAAACACGTAGTTGCCCGCCGAGTAGTGAATTTGCGAGTTATGGGGCGAAAGGATGTAAGGCGTCTTCCAGTTGAAGCGGTAGCGAACGCCGCGCGTCGCTCTCGGTCGAATGAAGCCGCGGTCGCCGGTCTTCAAATGGATTCGGCCCATACCGCCGTTCTGGCTTTCGAAGTAGATCTGAAACGGATCGTTGGGATCGGCGATCGTGATGAAACCGTCGCCGCTGCCCACGCGATACCAGTCGGTATTGACCGGGCCCGAATCGTTGCGGACCATCGATGGACCGCCCCAACTGCCGTTGTCCTGCAAGCCGCCGTAGGCGTAGAACTGCGCGTTGGGAATCGACGCTGACATGATAGAACTGCCCAATCGCGACGTGGTTGTGGTGATCCCACTTCTGCATGCGATCATAGGTAACGTAGATGCCGCCATCGTTGCCCAGGATGATGTGCTTGCCATCGCGGCCGTCCACCCATAAGGCGTGGTGGTCGACATGCACTTCATTGGAGTGCCCGTCGGGCGTGAAGGTCTTGCCGCCATCGACGGAACGGTAGAGGCTCGTACCCAAGACGTAAACGTAGTTGTTGTCCGCCGGATCGACTCGAATCTGACTGTAGTACATCGGGCGCAGGTTCAGGGAGTTGATCCGCTCCCATGATTGGCCGCCGTCGGTCGAACGATAAACGCCGCCGAAGTTGTATCCCTTCTCGCCTTGCTGGTCTTGAAGGTTCTCTTGTTGGCCGCCCAGGCTTTGGCTAAAGGGGTTGCCGCCGCCGCGCCGCCGCCGCGTCCCCCTCTTCCGCCGCCGCGCCCGGTCTGGCCGCCGCGCCCGGTTTCGGCCGGGGCGGTGCGGGACTGCAATTCCATTTCCAACTCAACGGTTTTCCGAGCCCGCGACGCGAGCACCTGGACTTTCTCGCCCGCCTTGTGGCGGCGGATTTCCGCCTGCAGGTCCGCGTACGAGTGGATAATGACGTCGCCGAATGAAACGACGATGTCGTCAACCTGCAACCCCGCTTTCTCGGCCGCTCCATTGCGAGTCACGGCGGTGATCTTGGCGCCGACTTCGGCGTCTTCGCCTTGCAAGCCAGCGACCGGCATGTCTTCCGGAGCTTCGCCGATCTTCTCGGTCTCGATCACGGCATAGACGTAGTTGGGATCCTTGCGGTAAATGGACAGGCCGATCCGGCCGAACTTGACCTCGGGCAATCCTTGAGTCATCCGGGTGAACGTCTTGCCGCCATCCATGGTGCGATAGACGCCCGATCCTTCGCCGAACTTCTTCGCCGGATCGTTGCCGTCAAAGCCGTCGCGCTGACGTTCGTAGGTCGCGACCAGCAGCGTATCGGGAGAGGCTGGGTTCATTTGCACGTCGATGACGCCGGTCTTGTCGTCGATGTACAGCACTTTCTCCCATGTCTTGCCGCCGTCGGTGGTCTTGTACAGGCCTCGATCCTCGTTGGGCCCCCACAGCCGTCCCAAAGCGCCGACGTAAACGATGTCGGGGTTCTCGGGATGAATGGCAATCCGACCCGTTTGAAAGATGTTCTTCAGCCCCATGTTCTTCCAGGTCTTGCCGCCGTCGGTGGACTTATAGACGCCATCGCCCCAGGATGAGCTGTTGCGAGGATTGGCTTCGCCGGTTCCAACCCAGACGATGTTGGGATCGCTGCGAGACACTTGCACGTCGCCGATGGACACAGTCGCTTCGCGATCGAACTGATGTTCGAACGTGTCGCCATTATTGGTCGTCTTCAGCAGTCCGCCGGAGGCGGACGCCGCCCACCACGTCGATGGGTCTTGCTCGGAGACCGCGATCGCCGTGATCCGCCCGCTCATGTTGGCCGGACCAATACTTCGCCAAGTGACTTCCTTGACCCAATCCTCGGGCAAGAGTGGTTGGACGCCGGTGGCTTGAGGCGCCGTGGGAACTGCTTCCTGGGCGTGCGTGAAAGATCCCAGGCAAGCGCCGGCGATCAGGAGGTACAGGCGCAAGGGCGCCAAGGCGTGTCGCATTGTGGGCTGTCCTTGTCTGCGGGTGTCAATCAATGGGTGCTCTTCTTCGTGCCACTCAGACCCCACTTTAGCTCACCCGCCGAAGAAATGCATCAGGCGAGATTCCGGCCCCCACCCGCGGTTGGCCACGCGCCCCGGCGACCGCGAACGGACCGCCGACTATGATGGGGCGTCCGCCAACCGCGCCCCTCAACTCTCCGCCACGAAACGCATGAAAAGCCTCGCCTACTGGACCCGCAAGCTGCATCGCTGGGGGGCCGTCCTGACTTTCCTGCCGCTGCTGCTGGTCATTGGCTCGGGTCTGCTGTTGCAGGTCAAAAAAGAATTCGCCTGGGTGCAACCCCCGACCAAGACCGGCGTCGCCACCAACACGCTTCCCGAGACGTCCTGGGAGCAGATTCTCGAAGTCGCGCGAGGCGAGGCGGCGGCGGAAATCAGCGACTGGAGCGATATCGAACGGCTGGACGTGCGGCCGAGAAAAGGCGTCGTCAAGGTCCGCAGCAACAATCACTGGGAACTTCAGATTGATCTGCAAACCGGCGCCTTGCTGCAGTCAACCTATCGCCGCTCGGACATCATCGAAAGCCTGCACGACGGCGCCTTCTTCGGCGACCTGGCCAAGCTGTGGCTCTTCTTGCCCAACGGACTTATTCTGCTCGCCCTCTGGGCCACCGGCCTGTATCTCTGGATCCTGCCCTGGTGGGTCAAGAGACGGAAAAGGGGGCGGTAGGTTTCTGGTTCTGGTTTCTTGGTTCCTGGTTCCTGGTTCCTGGTTCTCTGGTTCTTGGTTCCTGGTTCCTGGTTCCTGGTTCTTGGTAAGAACCGCCGATCTACGGGGCGCCTGCGTGTGTTGACGGCGACACTTGCCGCCAGGTTGCAACGTGAACGCACGCTACGTTGATTTAATCATGCCCGACTTGCCTGGCGATGTCGGCTTCTTGCAACGCGGCTCGGCAATTCGCGTTTGAGCCGGCGCAGGTCCGCCTCATCTTGAGAACGTGGTCTATGTTTCCTAATGGGGAATCGCCGCATCTCATCTCTTCCCTAAACAGTGTCTCGTCGCCGCTCGTCGATTGGACGAAATTCGTCCCAGACGTGGATTCCCGACGTTGACGCGACGCCCCACGCGAATCATCATGTTGCACCGTCTTGCGTCCAAGGTCAGGCTGGCCAAGAGGCCGCGCGCCTGCGTTGGCTTTGACCATCAGCTGGAACAGCGGCTGTTGTTGGCCAGCGACTTGCTGGGAGCGAACTGGATTTTCGACAGCCGTTGGCCAGCGTCCGAAATCGCGTCCTCCCAAGATCAACTGCTTGCTGCTTTCGACGATCAGTTTCTTGGAGCACGATCACGACCACGACGGCGACGGTGATGGCGACAGCCTCGATTCGCCTGCGGTGCACTACGGGCCTTGGCTGCCATACGATCTGGACGTGCTCCGCAATGCGTCTCAGGGCGCCGATCCGTTGGAGACGGTTGGGGATGGCGGCGTGTATGACGTCTATCCGCTATCGCAGACGTTTGAGCTGCACAGTAAGACAGATTCCGACTACACGATCTACCTTGACTTCGATGGCCACACCACGACGGGGACGAGTTGGAATAATGCGTCGCGTCCCACCTTCACGAGCGACCCTTTCACGCTGGACGGAGACTTTGCTTTCAGCGACACGGAGCTTTCGCGGATCCAGCGCGTCTGGGTGCGCGTCGCCGAGGACTTCGCGGCCTTCGATGTCAACGTCACCACCGAAGAACCGTCCCTTGATCGTTTGCGGCGCACCGGATCGAACGACGAGCAATATGGCGTCCGCGTTGTGATCTCGCAGGATTCGGATTGGCTTGGCTCGTCGCCCGGGGGCATCGCTTACTTGAACTCCTTCCGAGATTCAGCCGACGAGCCAGCGTTCGTGTTCACCTCGTCGGAGAAAGGAATCGCGGAAGCGACAAGTCACGAAGTGGGACATTCGCTGGGCCTGTCCCATGACGGCAAGGGATCGAGCTCCTACTATGGCGGACACGGCAGCGGGGCCACCAGTTGGGGACCCATCATGGGCTCGGGCTACGGCGTCCAAGTGACGCAGTGGAGCCGCGGCGAATACGACGGAGCCACCACGACACAAGACGACTTGTCCATCATCACCAACGGGTTCATTCCCTACCGCGAGGACGACTACGGCGACACGACGAGCACGGCGCAGCCTCTGCAAGTTGAGCTCGACGGGACCTTGGAGACGGGCTTTGGGATCATTGAACAACGAAACGATCTTGATGTCTTCTCATTTGTCGCGGGCGCCGGCCAAGCGAGGATTGATATCGATCCGATCGGCTTCGGCGCGAATCTGGATATTCAAGCACGTCTGCTGAACGCCAATGGCGAGGAGCTCGCCATTCGAAATCCGACCAGCGCTCTGAACGCCGGCTTTGTCTTCGACTTACCGGTTTCGGGCGAGTACTTCCTGGAGATTGACGGCGTTGGGTTTGGCGACCCGGCGACCAATGGATACTCGGATTACGCGAGCTTGGGACACTATCGCATCACCGGCGATGTGCCGCTGATCAGCTCGCTGGACGTATTCGGAACAGCGGGCGATGACGCGTTGCGCCTGGAACTTGGCGAGCAAACACTGGTCGTCGAGGTGAATGGTCAACGCACTAGCTATTCGGCCAGTGTCATCACTTCGATCCAAGTGGACGGGCTGGGCGGCTGGGATCAATTGACCATCGTGGGCGGAGTTCACGATGATGTGGTCGCCGCGACTCCGCTGGGAGTCACGTTCAGCAACGTCAACCTGACGGTCGCATCGAATCGCATCGAAGCCCATCGCATCGAAGGCGGCGAAGGCGCTAACTCGGCCCTGGCCGTTGGCAGCGACGGCGACGATCAACTCGCGGTGGACAACAGCATTCGGCTGTTCTCCGAAGCCGTGTTCGAATTGGAGCTGCTGGACTTCGCCGAGGTTGGCGTCAACGGCGGGCAAGGCGCCGATAGCGGCGTCTTGCACGATACGGCGGCGGCCGACACCTGGACGGCGACCATGGGCTCCGCGCTGCTGTCCAGTCGCCTTCGCTCGGTCGCCGTTGATGACTTCGACGAGCTAACAGTGTTGGCCGATCGCGGCGGGTGGGACACCGTTCGTTTCCAAGGCGGCCAGCTGGCGGACGTTCTACGAAGCCAGACACGATCGCAGTTCGCTGGCTCAGGACGCGCCCGGCGCCGCCCCGTTGTATCACTATCAGGCGATAGGATTCGAGTTGAGCATCGGCGCCGCGCAAGGCGGCGACGATCGCGCGGTGCTGTACGATTCACCTGCGTCCGACACATTCCGCGGCTTTCCCGCGTCGGCTCGCTTCACGGATTTCGGCGGCTTCGACATTCGGGCCAACGGCTTCGCCACGGTGGAAGCACGAGCGGAAATCGGCGGCGCGGATCAGGCCGAACTGTTTGGCTCCGCCCAAGCCGACGTCTTCACATCCGGAGACGACTACGCCTCACTGGCTGAGGCCGGTGCGGCGCCCGCTTACCAGCTGCTCACAACCGGTTTCCGAGTGGTGCAAGCGCAGGCCGTTGGCGACGACGATGAAGCGATCCTGTTCGATTCCCCTGGCGACGATGTGCTTAACGCAACACCGTCCACCGTCGAACTGCTGGCCGCTGATGGAGGCGTGGCGAGAGCCGTTTCCTTCCCGCGGGTGATCGTTCACGCCGAAGACGGAAACGACACGGCGAACTTCTTCGGCGGCGGTGGGGACGACTACTACTTCGCGGATGCGACCACCGCATCCATAGGAGACGCCGAATCGCTGGGCGAAAGCAGCTATTGGCGGGAGGTTCGCAACTTCGACATCGTGATCGGACACGATAGTCCGGGAGTGAATCGCGCCGTTTGGCAGGACACCTCGGCGGCGGATCTGTTCCGCGGATTCGCCACATCAGCTCGGCTGCTCGGTGGCGGGATGGACGTCCGCGCGAATGGCTACGATGTCGTCTCCGTTTACTCCGACCAGGGCGGCAGCGATCGCGCGGAGCTGTTTGGGTCGGCCGCGGTGGATGCGTTGATCGGCGGCCCTGGGTTCGCCGTCCTGACACAAGACGGACCCGTCGCCTCCTATCGGCTCGAGGCGCATCGCTTCGAGGTCGTCGACGTCCAGTCTTCCGGGCCGGGGGACTACGCCGTCTTGTCAGGTTCGCAAAGCAACGATCGACTCATCGCCAGCCCCAGCATCGCTCAACTGAACAACGACAGCGATCTGAACATCACCGCTCGCGGTTTCGCGAACGTAACGGTGCACGGCGACCAAGGCGGAACGGACCGAGCGGAACTACGGGGCTCAACCGGAAACGACTTGTACTCCGCTGGTTCCGCCTACGCGTACCTTCGTAATCGAGACGCCTCGGCGCCGGACTATTATGTACTGACGCGCGACTTCGAAGTGGTCGAAGCCCTGGGCCGCGGCGGCGACGACTTGGCCTTGCTCTATGACTCGGCGGGCGACGACCTCTTCCATGGACGCGCGGGCCTGGGGATCTTGAGCGGCGAAGACTTCTTCAATTCGGCCAGCGGTTTCGCCGAGATCCGCGCCTTCGGCGTCAATGGCGGACAGAACCTCCGCGACATCAGCGCCCTGGATTACCTGTTTCGACAAGTCGGCTCATGGCGAGGGAGATTTTGATGGGTTGGTGCTCAGCCCAGCGCAACGCCGTAGCGGGTTTTCATGGACCAAAGAAGGACCATAAATCAGTCCCGAACGCGACGACAGCCCCAAACCCCGCCTAGTTGTCGCGCCGCTTCAGCATCATGACGCCGACGGTGATTCCGACCGCTCCCACGCCCAGAAGAATGGCTAGGGACAGCGACATTTCATACCAGGTAAAACCTCTCCAGACGGCGCCCTCGATGGCTTGGATCGACCACTTCACGGGGCTGATCACGCCCAAAGTCTGCAGAAATCCGGGCAGGAACATTGCGGGAACCATGCCGCCGCCCAACATGGCCATGATCATGTTGAAGGCCCACCCGGTGCTTCCCACGGCTTGCTCGGTGTCGCCGATTTGGGAGAGCACCATCATGACGCCGACGTAACAGAAACCGATACTGACGGCGGCGGCGAGCAGTTTGGGATAGCTGACCGGCCGCATCCCCAGGAGCAACCCAAAGATCACCATGAAGACGACGACCAGGCATACCGAGAGAAAGCACGCCAAGGCCTTGCCCGCCAGGATCTGCCCGCGGCTGATCGGGGCGGCCTGCAGTCGCAGCATGGTGCCCAGGGTGCGTTCACGGACAATGGAAATCGTGAAGCCGGCGACGCAGCCCATAACGCCCCAGAGCATCGCCTGCGGAAAGCTCATGTCCCAGCGGGAGCGCACCTTCGCAAGCTGCGCTCGGGGACTTCGCGGATCCACGTAGCGAACGACGTCGATCCTTTCGATGTTGGCCAGTTGAAAGCCGCCCGGCCCGTCCTGGAGAGGCGTCGTTCTGGGAGGCGTCGTCTTCCTGCTCCTGCAATCCCTCCATCGAATCCAGCACCGTTTCAACGCTGCCAAACAGCGTCGACAGCAACTGGCGCGTGACGACGGGAAGGTCGGCGGCCGATTGGGCGTCCTGGCGAGCTTTGGCGATCAGAGGTTTGAACTCGGCGGGGGCTTGAAATCGGTCGGCGACCAGTTGGCCGGAGGCCTCCATGACGAAACCTTCCAGCATGGCGCCCTCCGCGGAGCGCGACGGATCAACGCCCAATTGAATCGCGGGCGCCTGCTGCCAGAATATCCCGGCCGACTCGCCGAAACCCGCGGGGATGATCAACATCGCGATGCGTCTTCCCAAGCGGACGCTTTCGCGCGCTTCGGCTTCTTCGGCCGGCTCGAGTTGAAGGCTGGCGTTGGCTTGCAAGGCGGCGGTGAACTTCGACGAATACTCGGACCGATCTTCGTCGACCAGTGCGACTTTCATTTTCCCTCCGCTCGACGAATCGCCGGGCCCCGAGAAGATGAGTCCGAAGAACAACCCCAACAGCGCCGGAAAGCCAAGGATGAAGAACGCCGCGGTACGATCGCGAAACAACAATCGCAGGTCTTTCACCGCCATCAGAACCACTTGCCGCATCGTCTTACTCCCGATCTGGATCTCGGCGTCGGCGAGTTGCACGACGCTCGCCGGGACGAGCGTACGCGCCAACCGGTCGCCGACCAAGTTATTGATCTCTTAAGCTGCGGCCGGTCAGCGACAGGAAGACGCTTTCCAGGTCAGGACGTTTGACCTGCAGCGTTTGAAACTTGACTCCCCTGCTGGACAGCATGGCGATGGCCTTCAAAGGCTCGCTGGTCTCCCAACGGTAGTTCCGCCCGTCCAATCGGCCCGGCAATTGGTTGTCGGCGAATTCGCCGTCCAACTCACCCTCGACGACCGAACTACCCCCAAACTGGCTCAACAGCCCCTCGACGGTGTCCAAGGCCAGGATCTTTCCCCGATCCATAATGGCCACGCGATCACACAATCGTTGCACCTCCTCCATGTAGTGCGTTGTGTAGATGACCGTCAGCCCTTGCGCCTTCAAATTGAGGATGCTCTCAAAAATGTGGTTGCGGGACTGGGGGTCGACGCCGACAGTGGGTTCGTCGAGCAACAAGACGGAGGGCTGATGAATCAAGGCGACGGCGATGTTCAGGCGGCGTTTCATTCCGCCAGAGTACTTCGAGACCCGATCGCGGCTGCGATCGGCAAGGCCGCTGAAGTCGAGTGCCCAATCAACCCGTTCTTTCAACTCGGCGCCGAGCAAGCCGTAGAGGCCGCCGAAGAACTCCAGATTCTCGCGCGCCGTCAACTCCTCGTAAACCGACAACGATTGGGGAGCGACGCCGACACAGCGGCGCGCGTTGGCGTCCAGAGGATCGCGATCGTCGATGCGAACGGTGCCTTCGTCGGGCGAGAGCAAGCCCACGAGCATGCTGATGGTCGTTGTCTTGCCGGCTCCGTTGGGGCCCAACAAGCCAAACGCCTCACCCGAAGCGATCTCGAAACTAACTCCGTCCACTGCAACCAACGGGCCATAGGACTTCCGCAACTCCGCTGCCAAAATGCGACTCATCGTGCTCCTTCATCCGCCGTGATCTCAACCGCGTGATCGGCGGCTTCGAGGCGAGTATAGAATAACGGCCCTCACGCCACCACGACCCGAACGTGTTCGCACCCGGCTGGCGATTCTTGGCGGATCGCCCCACCAGTTGGGATTGCCGCGCGCGTTGGAACTCGCCCTATGCTCTTTCGCTTCAGTCTTTACGGCTTCCTGAAGAACCAACGCTACTTCGAGCCCTTCTTGATGCTCGTCTTTTTGCAAAAGGGATTTTCATTCTTGGACTTTGGGCTGCTGATCTCGTGCCGCGAATTGACCATCAACCTTTTGGAAATCCCCTCGGGCGTGGTTGCCGACTCACTGGGACGCCGACTCTCGATGGTGACCTCGTTCATCGCCTACTTGCTAAGTTTCGCCATTTTTTCCGTTGCTGAATCATGGTCGGCCTACTTGGCGGCGATGATGGTGTTTGGCGTGGGAGACTCGTTCCGCACCGGAACCCACAAGGCCATGATCTTCGAATGGCTGCGATTGCGAGGGCAAGAAGAACAGCGGACCAGGGTCTATGGCCTGACTCGCTCGTGGAGCAAGATCGGTTCGGCGGTCTCCAGTCTGCTGGCCGCCGGCCTGGTGGCCTGGATCAACGATTATCAGTGGGTGTTCGCCTTGGCGGCGGCGCCTTACGCCTTGAACCTGATCAATCTGGCGACGTACCCCAGCGAACTGGACGGCGATCACGCCAAGGCGGTCAATTTCGGCGAGGTCTGGCGCAGTCCAGGAAGAGCCTGGGCGCCGCCTTTCGATTGCCCGCCTTGCGCGGCTTGCTGATCGAATCCGCGGGCTGGGAGGGTTTTTTTGTCGCCAGTCGCGAGTACTTGCAGCCCGTCCTTGCGGCGTTGGCCGCGACGTTGCCTTTGGCCTGGCTCGCCTCTTCCTCGGCCGCGGGCAATGAACCGCGAGCCGCGGCGATACTGATTGGCCCCACTTACTTCTTGCTTTACATGCTGTCCGCGATTGCCAGTCGCCAAGCCCATCGACTGGTCGGCTACGCAGGGACGCTAGGCCGAGCCACGCGCTGGCTGTGGCTTGTCCACGCGGGAGTCTGCCTTTGGTTGGCCATCGCAGGCGCCGCCCATTGGAGCTTGATGCTGTCGGTCGGCTTCGTCTTGCTGCACACGGCGCAGAACGTGTGGCGACCGATACTTGTCAGCCGATTCGATGATCATGGCGACCCGGCCAGCGGCGCCACGTTGCTCTCGGTGGAAAGTCAGGCGCGACGCGTGGGCGCCTTGATGTTGGCGCCATTGCTCGGCTGGTTGGTGGATCAAGCCGCCGGCGGCCGACCCAGCTATTGGCCCATCGGCGTTGTAGGAATCGCCGTTTCCTTGATCATGCTGGCGCGTCGCCACAAAACCGGATCACGTCAGCCAAGCCAAGAACGCGTTCCTGGGCGACGCTCCGGAAGCTCACCACCCGATGGTGACGTCCATCCCTAAATCCCTGAGCCATCGTGTCACGTCGAATCGCGGCACAACGAAAATGGCTGTCAGAATCAGGGCTCCGAGCATGATCAAGACCAGGAGGCTCCCGGTGTTGCCATGGAACAATCTGCCGATCCGCCCCACGATCCCGCTTCGATATTCGCCCACCCGCGTCTCCTTGGTGATCGCCGCTTTCCCTGAGAATAACGCACCGGCGTGGTCGTCGTCGCGCGAATTCCGTGAGAAGCTCGGAAACCAAGCCTCGCGTCACACCTGGAATTGCTCCCAGGATTGCTGAACGTCGAGCATGAGTTTCTCGAAACCTGCGCATTCCCGTGAATCGACTGCAGGAACGGATCGAAGCGGGTGAACAGGGGGTGGTTAATGAAGCCTCGCTTGACCGCGTTTTCCAACCAATCGACCGCTTCATCCTGGGCGTCGATCAGGGCGAAACCCTGGGCCATGAACCAGGAATACTGTAAGTCCTGTCCGGCCATCTCGGTCAACGACGTCGTCGCCGCCTCCAGCGCTCGAGTTCGGTCGCCCTGCAGAGCGCTGGCCAAGAAGGCGGCCATCCATCCGAAAGGATGCTCCGGACTGTCGCTGGCCAACTGCTTCAGGATCTCACAGGCCTTGCCGGTCTGCTCGTTGTAGGCCAGCGACTGTCCGTACAGGAATTGCAGAGCCGGATTGCTCGGATCCATTTCGTACATGGTTCTCAGAGGCGCCAGGGCTTCATCAAACCGTCCCTCGAGCGTTAACAGGAAGCCCGGCAACCCCTGATTCAAGGGATTGAGAGGATCGATCCGTAGCAAGCGTTTGACCAGCGGCTTGGCGGCGTCGATTCTGCCCGCGAAGCTGTAAGCCAAGCACAACCAGAAGAGGACATCCGGGTTGTTGATGTCCATGATCAAAGCGCGCTTGAGACTGTTCACGCTCTTTTGCAGCTCGCATTGGATCAAATGCTCGGTGATGCCCTGCAGGAAATAGCCGTGTGCCGATTCAGGCTCCAACTCAAACACTTTCCGCGTGCAGATCTCGACCTGCTCCACGTGCTCCTGGGGTTTGATCCCGGCGTTGACATAGGCCCAATGCGTGTACCCCAGACCGGCGTAAAGCAACGCGTTCTCGCCCACGATTCGCAAGCCGTTGTTCAAGTGCTGCAGAGCGCGATCGAAGGCGGGTTCCGTCCAGAGCGTAATCTCCTGGCGAGCTTGCAGGTAACACTCGTAGGCATGCGGGTTGTCGATGGGGCGTTGCTTGATCTTGTCTTGTTCTTGCGGAGTAAGCTGAACTTTGAGAGCGTTGACGATGGCGCGAGCTACTTCCTCTTGGATTTCGAAAATATCCTCCAGCGTCCCCTTGAAACGGTTGGTCCAAAGCAGCTGGTCGTTGACAGCGTCGATCAACTGAGCCGTGATGCGAAGGTTATTGCCGGCCTTGCGGACATTGCCCTCCAACACGTGCCCCACCCCTAGCTCGTTGCCTATCGTGCGGACGTCCTTTTTGGCGCCCTTGAGCAACATCGCCGAAGTGCGGGAGATGACGCGCAGGCCGCTGATCTGGGAGAGGTCCGTGATGATCTCGTCGGTCAGACCATCACTGAAGTACTCGTTGTCCTTATCGGGGCTCAAATCGGCAAAGGGCAGCACCAAAATGGACGGCTCCTTGATGAACGAGCCGGTCGCCGACGACGCCCCGGCGCCGTCCAGGGTGACCGTCACGCGTTGACTGTCCCAGGAGCTTGTTTCCCCCCGCAGCTGTTCCAGATCGGAAATCAACGGAGCCGCGTGTTGATAGCGATCGGGTAGGCGTTTGGCCAACGCGCGTCGCACGATCGCAGCAAGTTCCGGAGGCACATCCGACCGAAGAAGCTCCACCTGTGGCGCCTGATGCGTCGTGATGGCGTAGATGGTCGATCGCCAATCCTCGCCCTTGAAAGGCCGTTGCCCGGTGATCAATTCAAACAGCACGACCCCCAACGACCAAAGGTCGGTCCGCTGATCCACCGTTAAGCCGCGGGCCTGCTCGGGACTCATGTAGGCGACCGTCCCCAACACGGCGCCCTTGCGTCAACTCCGCTTCGCCCACCAGTCGGGCCAGGCCGAAGTCCAGAATCTTGACCAGCCCTTCCTCGGTCACCATGATGTTGGCCGGCTTGATGTCGCGGTGCATCAGGTTCGCTTGATGGGCGGCCTCCAGCCCACGAGCCGCCTGCCCGGCCACGGCCAGAATCTGCTCCCAGGAAAGCCGCCCTTGCTTGATCATGCGATCCAAAGTCGCGCCGCGATAATGGGCCATCGCAATGAACACTTGACGGTCCGCCAACTCGTCGATCTCGAAAATCGTGCAGATATTCGGATGATCGAGCGCCGAGGCGACCTTGGCCTCCTGAAGAAACCGCTGCCGTGATTCATCGCAGGCGGTCAGGTGGGGCGGCAAGAACTTGATCGCCACCAATCGGTCCAGCCGCAGATCCTGAGCCTGATACACGACGCCCATACCACCCCGACCCAGCTGGTCCAGAATCTTGAAGTGGGAAATCGTTTGACCGATCATGAGCGAACTAGCTGGAACAAATCAAAGATCACGCAACCTCTCGGGGGGGGCGAGAACCCCACTCAAGCAACAGCTTATTCTGAACACCACGGTCGTTTTGACAAAACCGTGGTATCCAAGGCCCGGTTGGCCGTGGCCGTCCAGAATTTATGGCCGTTGCTCTAAAACGTCAGGCGCGGCAAGGCGGCTCGCGGGCGCATTCTACCCGACGCGGAATCATCGGCCAGACCAAACCCCCTCTTAAAACTTGACTTCCATGGTCGTGTATCCCATAGTCGCCTTGGCCCTCGGCCTTTCACGCAAATGGCCCCCAGCTCATCACCCCTCAGAAGAAAGACCACGATGGCTTCCAATTTCCTCCAGTTCATGGCTGATTTGGCGAACGATCCCAAGAAGCTCAGCCGCCTTCAAAGATCACCCCGAGGTGATTATGGACCTGTACAGCTTGACCCAGGAACAAAAGGACAAGGTCCTCGCCCTGAAGGCTGATAACAAACAGCTGTTCAACGTTCATGGCGCGATCAACGAAGAGATCCAGCAGAGCTTTGACGACGGCGGCGATATCGTGTGTTGAGCAAGCCGAGTTAGTCCCCAGAGGGACCGCCGCAAACAGCCCAGGGTGCAGCAAACTGAGCCCAGCGAACCCCAGGGAAGGCGCATCGTGTGATGGCGATCAGGACGAGAGCACAGCTAATCGACGCCCTCTCGCGCGCCGCCGAGCTTGAGCATTCCGCGATCTGCCAATACCTTTACGCCGCCCATTCGCTGAAGAATCATCCCACCGAATCGGGCGTTAACGAAGCGGAACTCGAGCGCGTGCGCGAGTGGCAGGCGACCATTCTGCTGATCGCCCGAGGTGAGATGGAGCATCTTGGGCTGGTTGGCAACCTGCTCACCGCTGTCGGCGCGAAGCCGGTATTCCAACGGCCAGGTTTTCCTTGCGCGGGCCCGTGCGGTTTGGACTTTGGGCTCGAGCCATTCTCCGAGCAGGCGCTGGAACGCTTCATTGCTCTGGAAGCAGCGCACGACGAGGGCGGCGTCTTTGACCTGTACGCCTCCATCCGGCAGGGATTTCTCACGCTGGATGCGGAAAGTGAGCCGCTGTTCGTCGGCAATCCGAGAGCCCAAACGTCGAACCGCAGTCTCGGCCTGCCGCCTGGTTGGTACGACATTCAGCTTCTGCAAGTCGCCGATGTCGCCACCGCGCTGACGGCCATCGATCGCATTTTGGAAGCCGGCGACCGCGAGCCGAGCGGTGCTGAAGCCGCCAAGGGCGTTCCAACAAAGGGAATCGAGACGCCCCCACCGCCGACGCACCGCGAACGATTTGAAGCAGCACTGTTCGATTTCCGCGCCCTGAGCGTCGCCGCGGGCGCCGACTTCCAGCCGGTACGGCCCGTAGTTTCGAATCCAGCGACGTGCAATTCGCCCGGCGCGAACTGCACCGTGATCGATGAGCCCATCACGCGCGACGCAGTATGTCTCTTCAACGCCGCTTATCACCTGATGCTCGTGATGCTTCACCGTTTCTACGCGCCGGGTGACGAAACGGAAGAGGAACGTTCGTTTCTGGGTAAGCTCGCGTTTCGTCCATTAATGACCATCATCGTGCGTCCAATGGCTGAAATGCTGACGCACATGCCCGCAACGAAAGAGCGGGCGACGTCAACCGCAGGCCCGACCTTCGAGATCGCCAGCGACCTGCAATTGCCTGGTGATCCGCATGAGGCTTGGAGGCTCATGCGGGATCGTTTGCGGGACCTGCACCGTGGTTCGTTGGACTTGCACCGCAAACTCGCGGGGGCGGCGGCGCTATGGACCGCTTCCCTCGCGCCTCGCGCCGCCTTCCTCGCCGAGAACCTGGAAGCGATGGCGATCAGCTTCGAACATCAGATCGAGATCGCCGCCGTGACCGAGGCGTTTCGCAAAGCGATGGGGCCGCCGTGAACATGGAGCTCCGATTCGAAGGCTGGTTTCAATGCAGGCTCGCCACCAATCCCGATCCGACGGACGAACTGCGCGGAGTCAGCGGGTACACCTTCGCATTGGCTGGCGAGCCGGACCTGGACCGGGTCATTCGCTTTAAGTCGCCCGTGGCGCCGCGCTCGCATGCACCGCAGGTCGGCGTCAAGGTAACCGAGGTCATGAACGCCGGCGCAGTGCAAGACGACCATCCACTGACCGGCGCCGCGGTGAATCTTCTCCACACGCCTCGCTTTGAATCGCGCAACGTCATCCTCTCCGACGACCGCGGCGGCGTGGGACTGATCCATCCGTTCGTGATCGAGATCGCTGGCGACGGCGTCATCATTCGGCGCGAGGATCTCCTGGATCCGGAGCGGCCGGACTTGCCGGTCCATCAAACGCCGCCGGTGGCGCTGAACCGCCGCGCGGCGGCGGACCTACGCGGCATGAAGTATGAATCTGCACGAGTGGCCGCCGCCGTCGGCATCCAAAACGCAACCGCTTTTAGAAGGGCGCGCCGGCTGGCGCTCGAACGCGACCGAGCGGCGGCCGACGACGCCATCACGGTCGCCGCGCTCGACAAGCGGATTCGCGAACTATCCATCACCGACCCCAACAACATTCGCACCGTGATCCTCAACGCAGTGCAAGATCATCGATTCGAAATCAACGGCCCCGCTGAGATCCATGCCAGCCAAGGGGTGCTGCGCTGGCCCTGCGACACGTCGCGTCCTTGGCCGCTGGAATTCTGGATGGGGGCCTGGGACGCCGACGCCCTCTGCGGCTTTGTGCAAGGGAAGCTGACGATACACGCCGAGGCTTAGCGGCGCCGTGCATCACCAGATCCAGCCGTCTTTCCAACCTCCCAGGGTTGGGCTACGGTCCGGATTGCGGGCGTCCTTCGCCGGACGCGTCGCCCAGACGGCGGCGTCCACGCCAGACGTCGCACAAAAGGAAGACCGAGCCGATCACGGCGCCCGTCAAGTATCCCACCACGGCCGCGGTCACGGCGATCACCGTCCAAACCAACCAGACCATGGGATCCATGAGCCACAGCGGCGAGGCGTCCCAGAGGACGGCGGCGTAACAGTAAACGCCAATGATGTAGACTTGGGAGATCACGATCGAAGCGAGACGCGGTCGCTTACCGCCGAACAGCAATGCTTGAGCCAGCCCCACGCAAGTCACGAATCCCGCGATGACCGCGACGGCGCCAAGCGACATTCGCAGCAATCGCAGCAGGCCAAATAAGACGGCGTAGGCCAGGGTCACCACCATGATCGTGGCGACGTCAAATCGACGCGGCGCCGAATAGAGCGAAGTCCTGCAGTGATTGGCTGGATCCGCCATGAGACGACCTGAAGTTGCGCTCCGATTTCGGCGAGCGTCAGCCGCGTCTATTGCGCTCGATGCAAGTCCGTGAAGGGCTTTTTCTCGAAGCAACTTGCTGCGTGTTTCGAAAAGTACGCCTCCAGTTCACTGGGAGCGCCCTCGATCCGAACATGGCGTTCCTTCTCCTGGAAAACGCCCGGCACTTCGCCGGTTTTCACAGCCGCCTTCAGGTGATCCGCGTGCACCCACCACAGGCGCAATTCGCCGGGCTCGGCGACTTCGTAACGAGCAAACGCGTAACGTGGCTCTTCCGCATCGGGGCCGCCCTCTTTCGCTTCGTCCCTGACCTCCAGAAACACCAATCGCATCTCGCCAACACGCCGCAAATGCAGACGCTCTTGTTGAACGACGAACCGATTCTCATGTTCCTTCCATTCCATCGTGCCAAGTTGCAAGTCGCCCTTGGAGTCTCGGACCACCGTGGCGATGGATCGTTGGTCGTCGCCGGCGATCCAATGGCCCAGAAGCTGAGCCGTCTCTTGACGTGTCGCCGGTTGGCCAAACGGTTGCGAGACGGTCACCGAAGTGCAACCAGACGCAAACGCCGCCAGGAGCAGCGGAAAGAGGGAACTGATGACGCGCATGGCGAGAGCTCCACCTGGAAAGTGAGTCGTTTCGCGAGCGGCGACCGCGACGACCGTGGGCCGGGGCCCGAGGCGAGTTGATTCGCCCGGAATCCCGCGTTCTCCGCTGCAAGAGGACCTGCGGGTCGGAGCGGCATTCCGCTTTTCGCGGATTCTTCCGGCCGGTGGTCCGATCGTAACGCAAGCTTGAGATATATGTTTATCCCATTTGTTTGCCCGCATTGCAAACAGCCGACCCAGCTCCCCCTGCCGGCGGTTCGTGCGGGGGCGGTGGGCGCGTGGGTTTGCGGCTTCTGTGGCCGGGTGTTCGAGTTCGAAGTGCTGATGCGTCACATCAGGGAAAACGGGCGTTCGCTGGACTCCTCGCCAAAGAAGGAGTCGGACGACGAGTGGAACCCCTCAACGGACACGCAGTAGCGCCATCACGGCGGCGGCCGTGGTGGAGACGTGTTGGGCGTAGCTGTCGGCGCCAGGCGGGCGCGTGGATCCGGGCCACCCTCCCTCAGGGAATTGCCGCTGGACCAGGAACTCGGTCCCTCGCTGCAACATCCTTCGCCGATCTTCAGGCGGTTGCGGATGCCGATCCAGGTCCTCGGCGAGCGCCAGCATGACCAACGCGGTGTCGTAAACTTGCGAGGGCGCACTCGCGTAAGGTCCCCAGCCGCCATCGCGATGTTGGCCGGCAGTGATCATCCGCAGCGCCCTTCCCCGTCGTTCGCTGGATCCGGGCTGAAGCTGAGATTCGTGCCACAGCAACGCGGCGGCTTCGACCAGGTTCCGCATCGGCGCGGCCTGCAACCACCCATCGGCAGCCCGCAAGGCTCGTTGCACGTTCGGCTGTCCGGCCGTGGCGGCGGGAAGCCGGCTCAAAAAGCGCGCATGCGGACCGTGCCCCAGACGAGGCCCACGGCGGCGGGCGACCCGAGCGGACTTGTGGCATCGGTGGCCCAGCTGCCGTCCTCCCTTTGCTGATCCACGACGCGAGCGGCCGCCTTGGCCATCGCGGCTTCCCACTGAGGCGCGTCAAGCAACTTGTCCGGCTTCAACTCGGAGAGGGCCGTAGCGAATTGCATGACCGCCAGTTTGCGATCGGCGAATTCGGCGTCGCCGCCGTTGTTATCCCAACGGTCGACGCTGGCCAACCAGGTCGCTGTATCCAACAAGGCGGCGTCAGCAATCGGCCATCCCGCCTGGCGTGCGGCGACCAGTGCGACGACGGCGTCGCTGTTGTTGTGACATGAGTAGCAGTGGTTCTTCCGCACCCATGTCACGGACTCGCCAGCCAAGTACGCGAGAGCGCGTTGCAATGGAATCGAATCTTCGCCGACGGCCGCCGCGACGGTCGGCTCGCCAGCGGCCTCTTGAGCATAGCCCAGGGCAGGCAACCACCACTGCGCCAGGAACATCGCCCAGCCCAGCAAGGCGCCCATCCGTATGAAGTGGCGACGCATCATTCGACCTTAAACTTGAGCTCGCGAATGTCGCGGTTGATTTCACGCTGCACCGGTCCGGAGACATCGACCTCGAACGGCTTGGCAATGCTGTTGCCAGCCAAGTCCTCCAAGTCGGCGTCAATACGCAAGGCGTACTCGCCCGCCTTCCAAGGTTGGTCGGGAAGAAACGACCAACGCTGCTGGTGCTGATCGATCACCAGGTTTCCGGCGAGCGCGTTTCCCTGCGAGTCCACGATGGTCAGCAGTCGCTGCAGCAACGCGTGGTCGAGCGGCTCCTCGAAAGCGACTCGCAAGGGCCCGTCGGTGGCGACAGCCGGCGCGGTCAATCGCCAGCGTTGCGGATCAGGCTGCGTCACGTCGGGTTCGCCAACGCGAAATGACTTGACGAAGGAGCGAGCCAACGGCAACCCTCGGCTGTCGGGCCATTGGCGATCGACGATCAGGCGATAGGACTTGCCGGTCTCCAACACCGGCCCCGCCTCCTCGCGAGGCTTGAGTCCCCGTTTGATCCTGCCCGGATCGATGAACAAGGTGAACCGGACGCCGTCGCGGTCCCAAAGCTCCTGCCCCAACTCGAGGAACGGATCGTCGATCCGATCGCCCTCGAGGGTCTCCAGGCGAATCCGGCGATACGCTTCGCCGCGTTTCATCGGACCGCTGAAGTGGAGATAGAATTTCAGCTGATTCTCGGGCAACAGGGGCGACGAGGGGAAGACGGCCACGACCCGGCCCGGGGCGACATCCTCAAACGGAATCTCGAAGTCCAGCTTCGCCATCTCGCGTTCGCCGTTGTAGAGGACCGCTCGATACGGCGCGCCCTTCAGGAAGGGGTACGTCGGCGTGAATCGCAGCGTCTCGTCGCTGAAGCGAGACCGCCCCAACATGCCGGACGCGCCAGGCCGCCGCACGGAAACGACGATCCGCCATGCTTCCCGTTGCTCCGCCGACCATTGCCCCGCGCCGGAGGGCAAGCGGGCTTCGATCGACAACACGTCGTTCTCTCCCTTCGTCAAACGCAGGGGGTCGCCCGCGTCCTGCGACAGAGACGGAGCAATGAACGACGTTACAAGCAGCAGGCAAAGCATGTTGTTTCCTCGCGGTAGGTCAGGATGCAAGGGGGCGCGGGCTCCGAATGAGTCCAATTAGCAGCCGTCGAAAGATTCTTAACGGGCTGCTAAGCCATTGCGGCCAGGAGCATCTTCATGTCTTCCCAGGTTTGGCGCTTGTATTCTGGATTGCGAAGCAGGTAGGCCGGATGGTAGGTGACGACGACTTGGGCGTCTTGATACGAATGAAACCTGCCGCGGAGTCGGCCGACCGACTCCTCCGTATTCAGCAAAGTCCTGGCGGCGAAAGCGCCCAGGCAACAAATGAATTTGGGCTGAATGATGCGCAGCTGTGCTTCGAAGTAGCCCCGGCAATTGACGATTTCCTGGGGGGCCGGATCGCGGTTGCCGGGCGGGCGGCACTTCAACACGTTCAGAATGTAAACGTTCTTGCGCTCGAGCTGGCAGGCGGCCAGGATGCGGTCCAACAACTGTCCGGCCTTGCCGACAAACGGCTCGCCCAGGCGGTCCTCGTCATAGCCGGGCGCTTCGCCGAAGAAGCACAATTCCGCGTTCGGGTCGCCGACGCCAAAGACAGTTCGAGAGCGAGACGCGACAAGCTCCGGGCATTGCGTGCACTGGCTGACTTCCTGGGCGAGCACTTGAAGCTGCGACTGGCGATCGGCGGATGGCGGGGCGCCCGCGGCCGGTTTGCCGGCGGCCGGCGAGGTCGCGGCGCGGGCCGACGGGGAACCGGCCGGCAGCGGCGCTGGGGCTCTGGCGGAGGCCGGCTGACCATGCGAAACGGGCGCCGAACGACGAGCGGCCGGCAGCTGTTGGACGCCCGCCGCCCGCCAGCTTTGCAGCGTACGTAGCAGGGTCTGGCGCAACTCGGCGTCGGAATCAGGACCAGTCATCGCTCGCTTCGCTCCAGGGACGCGGGAATGATCTCCGCCAGGGCCACGGAACCCGGTCGCGCGACGATCCGCACCGTGGAGTTCGTCGCGGTGGAGTTCGTCGCGGTGGAGCTCGTCGCGGTGCAATTCGTCATCATACACTCCGCCGCGCGTCCGGCGCAAGACGCCAGACAGCCTATTCCGCGGCGGGCTCTTGAACTAAGATTCTGGGGATGAGCGTTCCTCAAGTTGTTATCGTGGGCCGGCCCAACGTCGGCAAGTCGAGTATCCTGAATTGGCTGGCGGGTAAACGCCTGGCGATTGTTGATGATGTCGCCGGCGTCACGCGCGATCGCATGACGCACCTGGTCCAGCACGAAGACCGCTTCTTCGAACTCGTAGACACCGGCGGCATCGGGATCGTCGACGCCGACAATCTGACCGCCGATGTTGAGCATCAGATTGAAATCGGTCTGCAGAGCGCGGATGTTGTGCTGTTTGTCGTCGACACGCGGACCGGCGTCGCCCCGTTGGACGAGCATGTCGCTCAGCGCCTGCGGAAGGTGGAAGTCCCAATCATCTGCGTCGCCAACAAAGCGGACGCGCCCACCTTGGACGCCCAAGCCGATGAATTCTACGGGCTGGGCCGCGGGAAGCTGGTCAAGACCAGCACCAAACAGAACCGGGGCCGCGACGAATTAATGCAAATGATCCTGGAGCGATTGCCCGAGGCCGACGACGAGCAAATGGCGGAGACCGAAATGAAGGTCGCCATCGTCGGCCGCAGGAACGTTGGCAAGAGCACCTTCGTCAACACGCTCTGCCAGGCCGATCGCATGATCGTCAGCGAAGTGGCGGGAACGACTCGCGACAGCGTCGATGTCCGCTTCGAACTCGACGGCAAATCGTTTCTGGCCATCGACACGCCTGGGTTGCGCAAAGGCAAGAGCATCCGGACCGACCTGGAGTTCTACAGCCTGCACCGCGCGCAGCGCAGTGTGCGAAGGGCCGACGTGGTGTTGATGTTCTTCGACGCCGGGCAACGGATCAGCAAGGTTGACAAGAAGCTCTGCAGCTACATCGTCGAGAACTTCAAACCCTGCGTACTTGTCGTCAACAAGTGGGACAAGATGGTCGAGCATATGCCGACCGAGCGCTGGGTGCGTTACCTGCGGGAGACGTTTCCCACGATGTGGCATATGCCGATCGCGTTCATTACGGGGCAGACCGGCAAGAACGTCAAGGCCCTGTTGAACCATTCGCAAATGCTCTTCAAGCAGGCGCGTCAACGTGTGACCACCGGCGAACTGAATCGCTTGATCCGGCGGGCGATTGAGCACCATCCGCCGCCGCTGTTCGTCAATCGCCGACCCAAGATCTACTACGCCACGCAGGTGGGGATGCAGCCCCCGACCATTGTGCTCATGTGCAACAACCCCAAGGCGTTCCAGCTGGACTATCAACGTTACTTGCTGGGCGTGCTGAGAGACCAGCTCAGCTTCGGCGAGGTGCCCATCAAGCTCTATCTGCAAAAGCGAGGCGAGAACGACGATCGAGACGACTTGCGCAAGTAGGCGGCCCGGCGGACGCCGCTTCCAACGGGACGCGAGTTGCATCCGCGGAAGGGAGAATCACGGAGTTGCTAAGACAGGGGAGCGCTGCAGAGTTTCTGAGCGCCCTTGCGTCCTCTGTGGCGACCCGTTTCGTGGGGCCCGTCTGGAGGCTGCGGTTGGGCCGAGTTACCGCAGATAGCGGTGCTCGTGGGGATCCTTCAGGTTGTCGGCGAGTTTCCCCAAGGCCTCGGTCTCGATTTGCCGCACGCGTTCGCGGGTCAGTCCGAGTTCCTCGCCGATTTCCTTGAGCGTGTGCGCTTCGGTGTCGTTCAATCCGAAACGCATGCGGAGCACCGTCGCCTCGCGCGGTCGAGTGTTTCGATAAGCTCCAGGACATGGCTCAATACGTCGTGTTCGAGCAGTTCGTCCTCGGGGCTCTTCATCCGCTCATCCATGATCATCTCGCCCAATGACCAACCGGCTTCGGTTTGATCGGTTTGCGGCGTCGAGTTGTAGATGCGGATGGCCTTCTTGATGATTGGCAATTTCTTTTTGGGCAAGCCCAGGACGCGAGCAATCTCCTCGGGGGTCGGCGTGCGGCCGAGTTCTTCGGAGAGCCGCGCGTTGGCGCGGCGCCATTTGGAAAGCAACTCGACCATGTAGGCGGGAATGCGGATCGTCTTGGCCGAATTGATCAAGGCGCGTTTGATCGACTGCTTGATCCAATAACTGGCGTAGGTGCTGAACCGAGTTCCCATGGCGGGGTCGAAGCCTTCGACTGCTCGCAGCAGTCCCAAGTTGCCTTCCTCGATCAGATCCTGCAGACTCAACCCCTTGCCGGCGTAGCCTCGGGCGATGTTGACGACCAGGCGCAAGTTGGCGCGGACCATGCGATCCCGAGCGCGGACGTCGCCTTCGGCGATTTGGCCGGCAAGGTCGCGTTCATCCTGGGCCGTCAGCAAGGCGGTCTCATTGATTTCGCGGAGATAAGTCTCCAGCGGCGTCTGTGGAGAAGACTCTGCGGCGGTGCGTTTTTTCTTCGCTCGGGAGGGGCGCACCTGGTCTTCCTTTTGGTCCGACGTCATAGATCTCACCTGCATCCCCAACCAGTGCCACGCCGCGTCCCTGCACCACAGTCCCTGCTGGTTGACTATCGACGAGTGCGAACGCAGTTCTCTACTGCCGGCTAAGGAAGACAAGATGCGACGTTCTTGCGCGAAGTCGCCGATTGCGCATGAAAACGGCGTGGTCGATTGCGACCACGCCGTCGGTTGTAGGGTTGGCGCCGGCTGTCGGGGAACCCGCCGGCTGTCGGGGGCCCCGCGTCAGGGGCCCCCGGTGTCGGCCTATTCGTCCTTGGATTCGCCTTCCTCGGAAGCCGCGTCGCCTTCGCCGGCGGGCGACGCCGCGGCTTCGGGAGCTGGCTCATCCGCGGCCGCCGCGGGCGTTTCGGCCTCGCCGCCGCCGGCCGCCATGTCAGGCGAAATCAGCAAACCGCCCGCGCCCAAGCCGCCCTTAAGATCGGCCTCTTTGGCCTTCTTGCGGTTCTTGGCTTCCTCTTCTGCGGCGTTCACCTCTTGCTCCTGCTCTTCGGCCCATTCGACGCGTTTGCGGCTCAAGCCGATCTTGCGGTCCTCGGTGTCCACGCGCAGGATTTTCACTTCGATCTCCTGGCCTTCGGCGACAACGTCCTGCGGGTTTTCGACCTTATGATCGGCCAACTCCGAGATGTGGAGCAAGCCTTCCAAACCGTCTTCCAACCCGACGAACACGCCGAAGTTCGTGATCTTGGTGACTTTGCCGTGCACGACTTGTCCCGGTTGGTACTTGCTGGGAATGTCGTGCGCCCAGGGATCGTCGTCCAGTTGCTTCAGCCCGAGTGCGATCCGCCGACGATCCTGTTCGACCGAGAGCACCTTGCAGCGGACCATCTGTCCCTTCTCGAGCATCTCGCTGGGGTGGCTGATCTTCCGCGTCCAGGACATATCCGAGACATGCAGCAGGCCGTCGATGCCTTCTTCCAGCTCCACGAACGCGCCGTAGTTGGTCAGGTTTCTCACGCGACCTTCGATGACGCTTTCCACGGGGAACTTGCTGGCGACTTGCTCCCACGGATTCTCCTGGCATTGCTTCATGCCCAGCGAAAGCTGTTGGCCTTGCTTATCGACGCCCAGAATCATGACTTCGATCTCGTCGCCGATTTGCACCAATTCGCTGGGATGATTCACTCGGCGGACCCAGGACATCTCGCTGATGTGCACCAAGCCTTCGATGCCGGGCTCGAGTTTGACGAAGGCGCCGTAGGTCATCACGTTGACCACGGTGCCCTTGACGCGCGAATTGACGGGGTACTTGACCTCGACGTCGTCCCACGGGTTCGGCAGTTTCTGCTTCAATCCCAGGGCGATCTTTTCCTTCTCGCGGTCGATATGCAACACCATCACTTCGATCTCTTCGTCGATCGAGACCATTTGTGAGGGATGCCCGATTCGCTCGTAGCTCATGTCGGTAATGTGCAGCAGGCCGTCGATGCCGCCCAAATCGACGAACGCGCCGAATTCGGCGATGTTCTTCACGACGCCCTTCCGCAGCTGGCCGACTTCCAATTCCTGCAGCAGTTGTTCGCGGTCTTCCTTGCGTTGCTTTTCAATCAGCGATCGGCGGCTGACCACAATGTTGTGCCGGGCCTGGTCGATCTTCAGCACTTCACATTGCACGACGCGGCCAATGTAGTCGCCGATGTCGCCGGGGCGGCGAATGTCGACCTGGCTGGCGGGCAGAAAGACGTTCACGCCGATATCGACCAGCAGACCGCCTTTGATTTTTCGAGTGACCGTGCCGGTGACCACTTGGCCCTCCTGCACACTCTCCATCATCTTCCGCCAATTGATGATCTTGACGGCCTTGCGCTTGCTCAAGCGCACCATGCCGTACGGATCATCCACCATGCCGTACTCATCCTCCAAATCCTCGATCAGCACTTGAATGCGATCGCCGACTTGGGGCGGATCCTCGTCTTCTTCCCATTCGTCCAGTGGGATCGTGCCCTCGCTCTTGAACCCTACGTCAACCAGCACCGAGTCGCCGTCAATGCGGATGACGCGTCCCACGATGATTTCGTTGATGTCGAAGTCCGGACCTTCCTCGAGGCCCATCGTCGCGATGGCGTCGGTCTGTTCCGGAAACAGGTGTTCGAGCTCGGAATTGAGTTGTTCGTCTTCAAGACTGCGGATGAGATTACGATCGACCATGAGAATCCTGGAAATCGGTCGGTTACGCCCGACCACTGAGCCGCAAGAATTCGAGGGATCGTCCCCAAAGAACTTGGGAACGCCTTGCCGGCAGCTGAGCTAAGGAAGAAACACATTGCCCGGCGCCGAATTCTCGCCGAGAAACCAAGCCGCGCAGCGTAACAAAAACCACACTGCCCGACAACGGGAATGCCGCCGGAATCAGGCTTGGCCCAGGACTCTGGCCGCCGCCAACGCGCTTCCCGCCTGCTCAACCACCAGGGGCCGCCTGGGCGACCGCGTCCCAGATCGGATCGCTTAGCCCGCTCGCCTGCGCCCCGCCGCGCGGCCTGGTGGCAGCTGCGGACTCGCCGTTCGATTTCCGCCACCAGCTCCGCGTCGCTCATCTTCGCCGCCTGCTCCACCGTGACCGGTTCGCCAACCTCGACCCACAAGGCGGGAAAACTGGGCAACCACTGGCGTTTGGGCAACGCTTCGAAGGCGCCGTCCACCGCCACGGGCAGCAATGGCACCTTGGCCCGTCGAGCCAACAAGGTAAAGCCGGGCTTGAAGGCGGCGACGCGGCCGTCGCTGGACCGCGTGCCTTCGGGGAAGATCAGCACCATCTCGCCCGCTTTCAAACGCCGCAGCGTCTCTTTCCAGCCGGATGCTCCGCCGCCCTCGCGGTCGATCGGAATCGCATCCAGGAAGTCAATCAACTGAGAGAACCCGGGGATCTTGAAGAGCGATCTCCGGGCCAGGTAGTTCAGGCGCCGGTCGCAAGTCAGCCCGACCAGAACGGGGTCAAAAACGCTCTGATGGTTGGAGCACACCAGGACGCCGCCGGTTTTGGGCGTCCAGTGCCGGCCCCGACAGCGGAGATGAAACAACAGCGGCCCGCCGACGCGGGTAAGCCACCGCAAGCCATCGTAGGTCAGCCGTTGGACCAGGGAGAGTTTACGAGTCGCTCGCGTCATGCCGTTCCCTGGGAGTCGCTGGGGACGAAGCGGCCGTCTCGGCCTGGTTCACGCAATCCACGAGTCGATCCAGGACTTGCTCGGGGCTCAATCCCGTGGTGTCGACCTCGACGGCGTCGCTGGCCTTTTTCAGAGCCCCAACGCGACGATGCCGGTCTCGATCATCGCGATCTCGGATCCACTGGACAACATCCTCGAGGGAAACCGAGGCGCCATCGTCTTCCTCGCGGATTTCCTCGAGTCGGCGGCGAGCTCGCTCGACGGGATCCGCGGTCAAGAAGATCTTGCAGGCGGCGCGGGGGAAAACCACGGTGCCTTGGTCGCGTCCCTCGGTGACCAGCGATCCCAGTTTCGCCGCTTCGCGCTGCAGGGCCACCAAACGCTCGCGGATGCCGGGATTGTCCGCGGCCAGATGCACCAGGCCGGTGACATCGCGGCGGCGAATGCGTTGGGTTACTTCTTCGCCGTCCAGCAAGAGGTGTTCGCCTTCCCAGCGGAGCTCAACAGCGCTGGCCGCCGCCGCCGCCTGTTGCTCATCGGCCCAATTCCAGCCGCGCCGCATCCCGGCCAATGTCATCGCTCGATACATGGCGCCGGTGTCCAGGTACCGCACGCCGAGACGCTCGGCGAGGCGCCGGGCCAAGGTGCTCTTACCGGCGCCGGCCGGTCCGTCGATTGTCACGACAACGGTGGGGCGGCTCGGGGCGTCGGATGACTTGATGGATGTCTTGCCAGGTGGATTCATGGATTCACTTTTCGCTCCAGAAAGCGCGAACCTGAGTCCATTCATGGGCGGCGAGCTCCCAGCACGCGGCGCCGTCCTCCAAGCGACATTTCCCCCAGGCGTTGCCGAGAAAGTCGGTGAGCGTGGCCGACTGGATTTCCCGTGGCCCTTGCAGGCGAATGCGGGCCGGTCGGCCGGACGTCTCTTGCACTCGCAATTGCACGCCCGGGCGATCCTCGGAATCGCGAGCCGTCTCCCAATGCGTCACGGTGGCGTTACGGGCGTCGCAGTGCAGAAGCCAACCCGTTTCGCTGGCCGGTCGAGGCGCCGGCACGCTCAAGGGCGGCTCGATGAACTGCTCCGCCGCCTGAGCGACCCTGGGCAGATCCAGCCCGATCGCCATCCGAAACACGCGACACCGCTCGCCGCGTACCGAGAGCAGCGTGTCCAAGGATGACAGCGATACCCGACGATGGTACGGCAAGCCGCCGGTCAGGACCACGGTGCGTTGCGAACCGTTGTCAATCTCCAGATACAGAGGCGATTCGAGACGCTTGGACTCCGCGGCGCAGCGGTTGCCGCCAATGGACCGATGCAGCGTGGCGCCGGGATCCGGCCAGGCGAACCTGGCGCCGAGATAATGGTTCCAGGGATCCGCCGTCAAGACATCGGCGTCCAGGTCGACCTCGATCTCCAGCTCGACATAGCGTCGAGTTCGGCAGAGCCGCCATCGCTGCACGAATTCGGCTTCCTTTCGCCCACGAAATGAGAGCGACCCGATGGCCTCGATCTCCGCCTGCAGCTCGGAATTCTGTGTGACGCGGACCGAGCTGGCCTGCATGTCGGAATAGACGGCTTCCTGTCGTGGCGGCGTTGGCTGGCGGACTCCCAGCCGCTGGGAGAACCGATTGCCGCGATGTTGATAGTCGTGCAGCGACTTCAGACCACCGCTGGCCGCGTGGATTTCAGCTTGGAGGAACTCGTTGCGGAGCGTCAGGCCGTCGACCAGCTTGGGACCGGGCGGCAGCGGTTGGATCGCGGGTTTCCCTTGGGCTCCCGCGGTCGCGTCGGCCGCCCAGACGAAGCCGGCGCCGGGGACATCGCCCACCCAGGCTCGCCCCTGCTCCGCCGAGCGGCCGAGGACGCGGCAGGGGGCGTTATGCGTGTTGATCAACAGCCGGCCGTCGGCCTCGCCGGCGCCGCAAAGCGTTCGGGAAAGTTGCCGACCGCGGCTGTCCGCCGCTTGCCTCAGCGCGTCGAGTTCCCGGTCGTCGAACCATGGATCGTCCTTCCTGGGGGCGTCCGCTTGGGTCGCCTCCGGCGAGTCGTCGCCCGGCGTTGCGGCGCCACGGCCGCCGGCGCAATGCTGAAGGACGGCGAGGGCGTCCAGCGTGCGCCACGCCAACTCCCCTTTCCACAGCCTGACGTACCGGGAGATGGGATCGGCTTGGCCGCGAGCGACATCTTGGGCCAGGTAGGGCGCACCGTACTTATCCGCGGAATGGCGGTCGGAATGGGGCGCCCTGTCCGTCTGATCGAAGAACTCGGCGGCCGTGACAAAGCGTCCCAGCGCCGCCCCATAGCTGGCGGCCCGCGTCAGATCGCGATAGGACGGGCAGCCGGAATCAGGCCAGTGGGCGATGCTCAAGACGGCGACATGGTCCATGTCCATGGACTCGCCCAGCTTCTGAAACCAACGCAGGAAGGCGCCGTCATCGTCGCCGCTCATCGGCGTGCGGGCGACCGCCTCCACGCCGCTGCCGTCGGGGGAATCCCAGCGGACCTTGGCTTGGCTCCCGGCCGGAAAACGTCCGTCATCCAGAGCGAAATGGAGAGCGCCGCGAAACTGCAGGCGTTCCAGCACTTGAGGCCATTGGGGCGCCAGAGCGAATCGCCGCTGAGCGAAGACTTGGCCAGCGGCGCCAAATCGCGCCTGCTGCCATGCTTCACATCGCCGGGCCCAGCGCAAGAGGCATTCGGCCGGAGCGAGCATCGCGGGACCTTCCGGGATGCCGCCGCGGAGCAGCGTCGCTCGCCCGGCGGCCACGGCCGCGATCACCGCCTCCCGAAACGATTCGGCCCCCGAAGCGTCAAATCGCTCGCAGGATTCCGGCATCAATAACAGCGAAGTCGGCGGCCGCCATTGCAATTGGTCGAGCAACGCCTCACTGACATGTGCGGGACTGACCACCGTGACATCGACGATGTAAGCGTCAACGGAATAATAGAGGTCGCGCTCTTGCGCCAACAGATCGAACGCCGCTTGCAAGCGGGCTCGGCACTCGGACGGCTCGCCCGCGGTGGCGTGGCGGCCGGCGGCGACCACCTCGGCGGCGAAACGCTCCTCGTCCAGGTTACTGCTGTACCGCATTTGACGCGTCAGCAGTTGGACCTGCAGATACGTGTAGCTCAAGGCGAAGAAGTCCTGAACCAATTCGTCGGCGACAGCGACGCCCATCGCATTCTGATCCAGCAAGCCGAGCAATCGGTTCACCAGGTCCGGGCGCCCCTGTTCGGCCACCACCAACTCGCCGCCGCCTTGGGCGGTTCGCTCGCGCAAGTCGCCGGGAATCTGCGAGCGAGCGACCGAGGGGACGATGACCAGCGTCTGCTGGACGTCAACGGTCGCATCATCAATGCGACTCCATTGCGGCAGGCTGCCTGCCGCGGCGATCAAAGCGGGATGCCAGGGAGCGGTCCAGGCGGCCAACAGGACTCTGGCGTCCATCGCGTCGTGGTGCGTGGGAAAGTCCTCGAGGCTATGGCAGGGCAGCAGGATTCGAATGGCTTTAAGTTGCAACAGTGCTTTCCCTCATTCTCACTACGACCCGCAAGCCGCCTGCGACCGATCCAGGCGTCGTGATTGTACCGGCCCACGGCGGCCCCGCGGGCCGAACCGTCGTGATGAGCCGCATCTCTAATGAGGTCCTTGATTTACGCGGCGACCGGGAAGGGATTCTAATTGACAACGAATTCGCGGGGGCACTACATTAAGGTAGGGTTGCGTTGGCGGAATCCCGATGCGGCTCGCTTTTCCCAAAATTCTCGTCAGCCGTCGCCCCGAAGTCTTTGTCGACCAAGTATTGTAGAGGATTGCCGCGCGGGTCGCCCTTGGGCAAGATGCGGGCGGTCAGAATTTACGAGGAGCAGAGTCGTTGCGCCGCCAGACGCGTCGCGACGGAACGCCGGGCTAGAGCGCGCGGCGGAAGGCGGCAACGTCGGGCGCACTGCGGAACGAGTCACGGGATACACGCAAGCTGGGCCGAACAGTTCGCGACGGCCACTTCATCCACATCGCGTTCAAGGAATTGAAGAGGAAGCGGGTTTATGGCGAAGACGACCCAGGTTTGGGGCATCGACTTTGGACAATGCGCTCTTAAGGCGTTGCGTTGCCACAAGGAAGGCGATCAGGTTGTCGCCACCGCCTTTGATTATATCGAATACCCCAAGATCCTAACGCAACCCGAAGCGGATGCGCCGGCCTTGATGAAGGAAGCCCTGACGCAGTTCTTGGACCGCAACGATCTTCGCGGCTGCAAGGTGATGATCTCCGTTCCGGGACAGGCCGGCTTGTCCAGGTTCTTCAAGCCGCCGCCGGTCGAAGCCAAGAGAATTCCCGACATCGTCCGCTTCGAAGCGCGACAACAGATCCCCTTCCCGCTGGATGAAGTCATCTGGGATTACCAGCGGATGAGCGGCGGAGCGGAATTGGACGGCGTGGCCCTGGACGCGGAAGTGGGCTTGTTCGCGATGAAGCGCGAACAGGTCTTCAAGTACATCAAGCCGTTCCTGGACGCGGACGTCGAATTGGATGTGGTTCAATTGGCGCCCCTGGCCATCTACAACTTCGTTTCGACCGAACTGCTCAAGGCGCAGGATCCGGAGGAATACGATTCGGATGATCCGCCGGAATCGCTGGTCGTGTTGTCCATGGGCACCGACAGCACGGACCTGGTCGTCACCAATGGCTTCCGAGTCTGGCAGCGCAGCATCCCGCTGGGCGGCAATCACTTTACCCGCCACCTGACCAAGGACTTGAAGCTCACCTTCGCCAAAGCCGAACACCTGAAACGAAACGCCCGCGATTCAGAGGATCCCAAGCGGGTGTTTCAAGCGATGCGGCCGGTGTTCAACGACCTGGTCACCGAAGTGCAGCGTTCGATCGGCTTCTTCCAAGGCATCGACCGCAAGGCGAAGATCTCCGGCGTCGTCGTCGCCGGCAACACGGTGAAACTGCCCGGCCTGCAACAATACCTGGCCAAGAACCTGGGCTACGAAGTCGTGGACTTCAGCGGCTTTCAGAAGTTGCAGGGCGGCGAAGTGTTGGGCTCGCCCGAATTCAAGGACAACGTGCTGTCGTTCTGCGTGTCCTACGGCTTGTGCCTGCAAGGACTGGGCGTCGGCAAACTGCAGACCAACCTGGTTCCTCGCGAACTGCTCACCGAACGCATGGTGCGGGCCAAGAAGCCCTGGGCGGTGGCCGCCTTGTCCGCTTTGCTTTTGGGTTTCTCCTTCCAGTACTTCCTGCAACAAAGCGCGTGGTATCAGGTCAACGAGAAACGAACCGTCGATGGCGTCAGTTGGGACCAGGCCAGCAAACGCGTAGAACACTTTGAAAGGCCGCAGCACGAAGCTGAAATCGACGGACACCGAGCTGAAGACCGAATTGACGCTGCTGACCGAGATCGGTCGCGAAGTGGCCGGCAACGCGGATCGACGCCTGCTGTGGCTGGAGCTTTGCCGAGCGATCAACAACGGCCTGCCGGTGACCAAGGGTCTGCAACCGGGAGACATTCCGGACTTGGAGGAGATCCCTTACGAGAAGCGTCGCGAGCTCTTCATTACGGATATGGAGACGCAGCACTACACCGACCTGAAGGAATGGTTCACCGACGCGATCAAGGTCCGTTACATTCTGGACAGCCGCGGCATCGCCGAAGCTCGGTTGATTGACGAACAAGCGCCGGACAACGCCGGCGCCATCGCGCCCGGGGACGCCGCGTCCAGCGGCGGCGCCACGGCGCCCGTCAGCGGCGGACCAGCCGACGGCGGCGCCAATCCAGCCGATCCAGCCACTCCCGGTCCCGGCGCCGCGGGAGCGCCGCCGGCAGCGGGCGCTCCGGCCCAGGGCGACTTGGCGGGCGGCGATCCGGCCAGCGGCGATCCCACCGATCCCGCCGCCGCGGGCGACGCGCCAACCGACGACGCGACCGCCGCGGCCGCTGACGCCGCCGCCGCGGACCCCACCGTGAATCAAGAAGCCGCCGAACTGACGGCGCCGGAAGGCGCCGGCTGGGTCGTCCAACTCAAGGGCTATCATGTTCACAACGAGCAAGGCACGGCCACGGCAATGGAATATGTACGGGCCACGTTGCTGAACTACTTGGAGAACGGCGAAGTGGAACTGCCGATTGGCAAGAACCCCAATGATCCGGAAGGACCGCCGCTGACAGCCACCTTCACCATGAAGGAGCTGGGCATTCACTACGCCGTGATCACCAACGGCACTCGAATCATGGACAGCAGCTTACCCAACCCGAAGTACATCGGCGCCACCTCCCTGGCCGGAATGGGCGGCTCGGGCGAGGGCGGCGAAGAGAGTGAAGGCGACCTCGGACCTTCGATTGGAAGCATGGGTGGCGGCGCCGGCATGTCCCTGGGCGCCCCTCCTGGCCCCGGCGCGGCCGCCGGTGGCGGGCTCGGCGCGCGACCCGGAGGCGGCTTGGCTTCGGGCTCCAGCGGGGGAAGCGAAACCGAAGAAGAAACGGAACCGCCCACGGTGCCAGTGAAACGAGTCGATTTCACGATCCAATTCTGCTGGCAACCCCAACCACTCAGCGAGCGGTTGGAAGCGCGTCGTAAGAAGGAAGAAGAACGCCAGCAAGCGGCCAACGCCGGTGGCGATGTCGCAGCTAATCTGACCGGCAATGGAGGAACCTAACCATGGATCAAGTTCAAAAAGCGTTAAAGATCCTGAAAGAACACTACTTCTGGTTCCTGTGCGGCTTCGTCGTGCTGGCCTCGGGCGTCTCCTGGTTCATGACCACGTCATGGCTGCAAACGGAAACCGATTCGCGGATCTCCGCGCTGGATCAGCAATTCAGCGCGGTACAGTCGATCCGCAGCACCCCGCTGCATCCCAACGATAAGACCAATGCCGGCATGGAGGCGTTGAACGAAGATTACAAGGGCCGTGTCGCCAAGGCCTGGGAATTCCAGTTCGAGCAACAAAAGGAAATTCTGGTCTGGCCGAATATCCTGAGCCGCAAGGGTATGCAGACCGTTCGTTCGTTGAAGCCGATCGAAACGACCGTTCCGTTCATCACGCCGCACGACGAGTCTCAGGAAAAGTTGAACGCGAATGATCGCGATCAATACCGAAACTTCATCAATCGAGAACTTCCCAAACTGGCGGAGATCATCGATGCGCAGTGGGCGGCCACCGCGCGACGGGACAGCGTGGTGGGCAAGGAGTACCTGGTCGACTGGAACGCCTCCAATCAAGAACAGTTGGTTTCCAGCCGCTTTGAGTGGCCGACCGTTCCGATTACCCTGCAAGTGCTTTACGCCCAGGAAGACTTGTGGGTGATGACCGCCTTAATGGAGATCATTCGCAACACCAACGCCGGAGCGACAGCCCGCTACCAGGCGCCGATCAAGGAAATTGACTTCATTGATATCGGGCCCGACGCGATTGGCTTGGCCGGTAAGGTCGATGGCGCGTCCAGCAGCAGTTCGATGGGCATGGGCGGCCTGCGGTCGGGCATGGGCGGTATGGGCATGGGCGGTATGGGCATGGGAGAAGGGCCCGGCGCCGCCGGTCTCGAGGATGATGGGGGAACCCCCGGTGGAGGCCAACAGGCGGTCACCATCGATCCGGCGGAAAACCGCTACGTCGATAAGGACTTCAAGCCCATTTCGGCCGAACGCCTGCGGGCGGCGTATGAATCGAAATCGCCCGAAGACGCGCCCCTGGCGGTCGCCAAACGGATGCCGGTGCGGATGCGATTGAAAGTCGATTTTCGGGAAATCAACAATCTGCTGGCCACCTGCGGAAACAACCGGCTGCCCGTCGAGGTGCGACAAGTGCGGGTCAACCGACCCGGCGGCAGCACGTTCGGCGGCGGCGGCCGATCCATGGGAAGCATGGGAGGCATGGGCGGCGGCGGCGGCGGCAGCATGACGCTCGGCTCGCCTCCCGGAGGATTCGGCGGCGAAAACGAGGACGAGGGGATGGGCAGCGGCATGGGCGGCGGCCGTCCCGGGATGATGGGAAGCGGTCGCGGTGGAATGATGGGCGGCATGATGGGCGGCATGTTGGGTGGAGGCGCCACCGCCGCACCTGCCGCGTCGGTCTGGGATGTGGATGTCGAGATCTATGGCATGGTCTACATTTACAACCCCGTCGATTTTGAGAAGATCGGGAAGAAACTGGAAGCCGCCGTGGACTCGGCGACGCCGACCGATTCCGCCGCCGCACCAACCAACCCGGTCCCGGCCGGGTAGCACGGCCCCGTGAGCGGCCCGACTGAAAGACTGTGAACGCAATTCAGCTCGTAAGAACCAGCTAGAAAAAACTAGTCAGCCAAGGTCCAAGGCAGGAGCAAACCGCATGGGCGACAAGATAAAGAACTTCTTCATACTGCACGTCGAGAAAATGGTCCTGGTGCTGTCGGTGTGCCTGGTCGCTTTCTTTATCTGGAATGGCGTTGGCAAGACCACCTACACCAAATTGCCGAAGCAACTGGTCTCCGACGCGGATAGCGCTGGACAGAATGTGGAGACTGGCAGCACCTGGGAGCAGCTGCGTGAGGAGGAGAGCCGCGATCCCGAGCGGGATTTCCTGGCCGACGCCCAAACCGGACGCTTGCCAACGTTCGCGGATCCCTACGCCACGCCCATCCCGCTGGCGCCGATCACGCGACGCCCCGTGATCAAGCGAAAGGACCCGGTCCTGCTCGCCGCTTTCTCCCTGGAAGCCACCGCGATTGTCGGGCCTGTGGCGATGACCAAACGTCCCAACCAAGTCGATAAGATCGCCGAATTGGCGAACGCCGATGCGCGCCCCGAAAAGAAGGTCCGCAAGAAGTCCGAACCGCGGCGACGCGGCGGCGAGGATTCCGAGGGCGGCTTCCCCCGCTCGGGCAAGAGCGGCCGCGGCGGGATGGAAGGCTTCATGCCGCCACCCGACGAAGAGGGCGACGAGGAGCCGGGAATGATGGGCGGTGGTTTGCTGGGCGGCACTGGCGGCTCAACGACCAAGGACGTGGCCCGGAAACTCAGCAAAGCCTTTGGCGATTACCATCCGGGCGCACCCACCGGCGGCGGTTCGATGATGGGCGGCGGCGGCGGATTCATGATGTCCGGACGCGGCGGCATGATGGGGAATCCCTCCGGCGAGGATGGCGAGGATGAAAGCTCCGGCATGGGCGGAACGACGACCAATGTCTCCGATCTGATCTCGGGCAACGCCAACATCATCGCCGTGCAAGCGTTGGTGCCCTATCGGAAACAGAACGAGCATTTCGAGGAAGCACTGCAAAACACGCTCGGCTGGGATCCGTCCCTGGATCGACTGCGCTACCTGTGGTTCTCGGTCGAACGAGCGGATGTCACCGCCGATCCCACCGCCGAACCTCAATGGGATCCCAATTGGAAATGGAATTCCTGGCAAGCCAAGGCGGAGAACGAGAGTCGCTTCGGCAAGCAACGCGGGCCCGAGTTCGCCAATCCAGCCTATCTGCTCACCGAGCTTTCGATGCCCGTTCCGCCACTGATGTGGCGCCAACTCAAGTCCATCGCACTGCATTCGGGCATCCCCAGCATTATCGAGCTAGGTAAGGAAGCAGACACGCAGGATACCGAAGAAAAGAAGCCCGATGACCAGACGCCCGGCGACTTTCCCCCAGCGTTCACGGGCGGACGCGGCAGCAACGACATGATGGGCGGCATGATGGGAAGCGGCATGATGGGAAGCGGCATGATGGGAAGCGGCCGGGGCGGCATGATGCGCAGCGGCATGGGGGGGCGTCCCGGAATGGGCGGCCCGCTGGAAGGGGATGAGAACGATGAAGAGAGTTGCGCGGCAGCATGATGAGCGGTATGCGGGGAATGATGGGCGGCATGATGGGCGGAATGGGCTCGCGTCGAGCCGAAGTCAGCGAGCACAAATTGGTGCGATTCTTCGACTTGACCGCCAAACCCGGCCGGAAGTATCGCTATCGCATCCAACTCTTTGTGCAGGACCCCAACAGCCCGGTGGTGCGGCCACAAGGTCCAAAGATCCCGCAACGCGGTTTCGAACCGGAAGTCCTGGCTCGACTGGCGGAAGTCGAGAAACAACCCAGCAACACGAAAGTGTATTGGCGGTTGACCGAGTGGAGCGAGCCCAGCCCGGTCGTGGAACTGCCGGCGACCGAACGGCTATTTGTGGGTCAGGCCGATGGCCATGACTCCGTCTCGACGGTCACGACCAGCGTCGGCAAGGACGTTCTCACCCGCGTCCCGGCGGTGGAGGCCGTGGGCGTCGCCTGGGACCCCTTGCTCGCCGTGGATGTGCCGCTGAACCTCGCCGATCCCGAAAAGGATCTGGCCGAACCGGGCGCCGTCTTCGCCCGCACCCAGGGGACCTTCGAGATTGCGCATCCGATCAATCTAACGATCCATAAGTTGGAGAATTACGACTATCAATCGTCCCTGATGCTGGTGGATCTGCGGGGCGGCGAACAAGTGGGGGGAGATCGGGAGAACCCGATCTATAATCCCAGCGCCGCGCTGATGGTGGACTCCAACGGACGTTTGAAGCTGGCCGACGAATTGGATGACGTGCCATATTTCCGCGCCTACACGTTCGCCGATGAGGAGACGCCGCGCGAGATGTCCAGCGGCGCGGGCGGGTTCGGCGGAGACATGTTCGGCCCCAGCACCGATGGCGGCGGCGACGGCAACATGAGCGCACCGGGGATGCCTGGCGGAATGGGCCCGGCAAGCGGTCGCGGCGGTCGTCGCGGACGCGGTCGCGGCGAAAACTAGCCGCAGCCCTACCTCTCGACAAGTTATCCAGGACGGCTCGCTCCGGCGAGCCGTCCTTTTTTCGTTGACAAGCAAGTTAAGAAGATCCGGCGCCCCGACGCTCTTGGATCACCACGGACAGCACGAAGTTACACAGAGGTCCGGCGATGGGACTTCACGCCATGACGGCGAGGCTTTCCCCAACGCAGCCCACTCAGCACGCTTCAGCTAACACCGGCTTTGCCGCCGTTCCTCGCTCTGTGTTTCTCCGTGCTCTCCGTGGTAATCCCCTTTTTCGCGGAACTTTGGTCCGAGAGCCTATTGCCGCGGCGCACGCCTTCCAAAGGCGGGGTTTCTGGGTGTTTTGTCGGGGTGCGAAGCTGGCGGCGTCGGAAGATACGCGGAGTTTAGCGATCGGGCGGATTATTCCGCTGTGGCCTAAATCCTGAAATAGCGTGGATTTGCGACAAATCGCCTCCGAACAATCGCTGCGACTCGCAAATCTTTCCTAATCCGCAAAGCCAATCTTGACCGATCAAAGGGGTTAGCGTAACTACGCCACCCTTGTCTGTGACGCGATGAAGCGAAACAAGGTCTTTCACACAGGAAGCCGCATACGCGGGAACGAGCCATGTGGACAGCGATCCCCCATGTTCGATTCGTGCTGATATGGCGTTGGGTGTGGATGAGGCCGGAGCCTCTTGCCGAGGCCGCCGTCGGTTCATGGAGGAATTGGGGGACATCTCGCAGAAGGAGAATTGCGTTGAGAGCGCTCGGGAAATCGCTGACAGTCTGCGCCGCCGTTGTTAGCCTCGCGGCGACCGCGCAGACCAACGCCGCCACCAGCTCGGTCTTCATGGTTGCCACGGCAATCGGACAGACTCAAGCAGGACAAACGGCGGAGAACATTTATGAGGCGCCGAATCGTACTGGGGACGACAACAAGGCCAAGACGGTCTCGTTGTTCGCGTCAAGCTCGCATTGAACTTGCGAAAGGCAATGTTCAGCAAGCGACGACCCTGGTGATGCAAGCCGAATCCACGGGTGCGAGCTTCGCTCAAGGCGAGGATTCGCCGAAGTTCGTGCGAGCCCTTTGCGACGCTTCGCAGCGTTTCGCGGCCGGCCCACAGCCGGGCGCCGATCCGGAAGCGTACAAGAAGGGGTATGCTCAGTTCTTGATGCATCAGTCCTATGGATTAATGCGGTATCAGGAATTGGCGTTGGCCGCTGAAATGGCCAACCGAGCATCCGCGCTGGACGCGAAGTTCGCCGCCAACGAAGCCCAACCCGCACAGTTGCTCGCTCAGATCGAGCAGGCCAGCCGTCAGGCGACTCCGCCTTCGGCCTCCCTCTCGGCGCCGCCGGCCGATGAACTCGCTCAGCGCAAAGCTCGAGCGGTTTCCTACCTCGGCCGCGCTCGGATGGCGATGCAAAGCAACGATGTGAAGAACGCCGAGTATTGGGCGCAAATGGCCGTCAATGAGCGCGTGCCTGACGAATCGTTCCAAGGCGGCGAGACTCGCCCTTGGGAAGTGGTTCTGCAGATCAACCGCATGCGAAATCAGATGGCTACGGGCGTGGTGCAAGCCGGCGGCACTCAAGCCGCGAACGGCCAGCCCTATCCCGTGCGCAGCTCCGTTTATCAACAGGGCGTTGATCCGACGCGCAACACTCCGGCGCAAGCGATTGCTGACGGGGCGAACCAAACCGGTTCGGACGCCATGCAATTGTACGACCAAGGCGTCGCCGCTTTGCAATCGGGTGATCGCGAGACAGCGCTGTCCTTCTTCCGTGAAGCATGGAAGTATCAGGAACAGCTGGATCCCTTCGCTCGCGGACAATTGCAGACGAAGCTCACAATGCTCGCTGGCCCCGTCGCGCCTCGCCAGGTGCCTCAGGCGGGCGGCGCCCAACCCCTGGGCGGAGGTCAAGGCTCGCAAATCGAGCAGCTGACCAACGAACAGGAGCTGCTGCGTCAGAAGCTGATTCGCCAGATTACTCAAGAGGAACGCGACGCCGCGAAGCAAAGCGTCACCGACCCGGTGGGTGCTTTGAATCGCTTGCAGCGACTGAATGAGAACATCCAGGGCGAAGAGCTGCTGGACGCCAACGCTCGTCGTCAGTTGAGCATGTTGCTGGGCAACAGCATCACCCAGCTCAAGGGCTACATCGAGCAGAATCGGGCGATGATCGAGAACAACGAGGCGAACCAGCGGATTGAAGAGCAAGTGGCTCTCGATCGCCAGCGGCTCGTGCAGGTTCAAGACAAGGTCAAGGAGTTGGTCGACAACTTCAACAGCTTGATGGAGGAGCAACGCTTCTCGGAAGCCGAAGTCGTGGCCAAGCAAGCCCACGAATTGGCGCCCGAGCTTCCCGTCGTGCAGACGCTCTTGTGGAAGAGCCGCTTTGCTCGCCAAATGGCCTCGAACATGGCTCTGCGGGAACGCAAGCAGGTCAGCTTCGTGGACGCGTTGGCCTCGGTCGAGGAGTCCTCCGAACCGTATGACGACCGTGTCCCCATGAACTTCAACGGCGCTCGCCGTTGGCAGGAATTGTCGGATCGACGCATGCGGCTGTTCGGCGAAGAAAACGCGCAGATGACGCCCGAGGAGCTGGAGATCCGCCGCAAGCTGAAGGAGCGCGTGAACGTGAAGTTCAGCGAGGCGCCTCTGGCCGAAGTTCTGGACACGATCTGCGGACTGGCGGACATCCCTCACTTCATCGATCCGCGAGGATTGAAGAATGAGGGCGTGGACACCAGCGTGCCGGTCTCCATCAACCTCTCGCATCATCCCATCAGCGTTCAAAGCGCGTTGGACTTGATCCTCAGCCAGTACAACCTGGGCTGGGTCATCGAGAACGAGGTGTTGAAGATCACCACATCGGCGGCCAAGAAGACCAAGACCAAGACCGTGGTGTACAGCGTCGCCGACCTGGTGATTCCGATTCCGAACTTCGTGTCCGGATACAATGTCGGCTTGCCCAGTGCGATCCGTGAAGCCCACATGGCTTTGGGGTATGGAGGCGGGCAAGCCTCCACGGGCCTGCCGCTGCAGTTTGCTCAGCAAGACTTGCAGCCCACGGGCGTCAATGGTTCGGTGCTGGCTCAAATGGGCCGCTCGGGCATGATTCCCTCCATGGGCCGCGGAGCTCAGCAACAGCAGTTCACTCCTGGTCCTGGAGGAATGGGCGGGGCCGCCTTGGCGGACTTTGACACGCTGATCGAATTGATCACTTCCACGATCGATCCGGAAAGCTGGTTGGAAGCTGGCGGCGAAGGCGACATTCGCGAGTTCCCGACGAACCTCAGCTTGGTCATCCGGCAGACGCTGGAAGTCCACGAGCAAATCGCTCAGCTGCTGGAGCAGTTGCGTAAGCTGCAAGACTTGCAGATCACGATCGAAGTTCGCTTCATCACGCTCAACGACAACTTCTTCGAGCGAATCGGCATTGACTTCGACTTCAACGTCGATGACAACTCGTTGATCAGCGCGAGCAATGGTGTAGCAGCTCTGCCGGACGACATCGGTCCGCGAGTGGGCTTCGGATTGAACCAGTTCGGCAATCCGACGGCCGACCTGGATTACCAATTCCGTCAAGACTCGTTCGCCGCCACCGTGCCTCAATTCGGCGGCTTCGACGTCGGCACAGCGGCCAACTTCGGCTTCGCGATCTTGAGCGACATCGAGGTGTTCTTCCTGCTGCAAGCCGCTCAAGGCGATACTCGCACCAACGTGTTGCAGGCGCCGAAAGTGACGCTGTTCAACGGTCAAAACGCTTCGGTCCAAGACCAGGTGCAGCGACCGTTCGTCACCAGCATCATCCCGGTGGTCGGCGACTTCGCAGCGGCTCACCAGCCGGTGATCACCGTGTTGAGCGAGGGCACTTCGTTGAGCGTCCAGGGCGTCGTGTCTTCGGACCGTCGCTTTGTCCGCCTGACGCTGGTTCCCTTCTTCAGCCAGATCGGCGAAGTGCGGACGTTCACCTTCGACGGGACCTCGACTTCGACCTCCGGTTCGAATGTGCTGGACGCCGATGGCAATCCGATCGCACAGGAGAACTCGGAATCGGTCACGCAGGGCACGACCGTGCAGCTGCCGTCCTTCGGATTCACCACGGTCTCGACGACCGTCAGTGTTCCGGATGGAGGCACCGTCTTGCTGGGCGGCATCAAGCGACTGCGAGAAGGCCGTAACGAACGCGGCGTTCCGATGCTGTCGAAAATGCCTTACATCAACCGCTTGTTCCGCAACGTCGGCATCGGCCGCGAGGCGCAGAGCTTGATGATGATGGTGACGCCTCACATCATTATCGAGGAGGAAGAGGAGAACAAGTTGTTGGGCGGTACTCCCTAGATCTGACGGGCCGCAAGGCCCGCCGTCTGGGACGACCTGACGCCCGCCGCGATCCCGAGCTCGCGGCGGGCGTTTTTTATTGCGTCCAGACGTCGTTGGCTGGATTGGGTACATTGAACCGCAGTGCCGGAGAGAGGGAGAAACCACCCGCTTTCCGGCTGAGACCAGAGAAGCGAACGCGGGAAGAGGCATGGGCGATGGCGATGAATCACTCCTACCTGGTGGCGGCGGCAAGGACTCCAATCGGACGCATGTCGGGCGACCTCGCGCCACTAACGGCGCCGCAGCTAGGCGCCGCCGCCATTCGAGCGGCCCTGGACCGCGCAAATCTCGGCGATCGCCCCATCGACGAAGTCATCATGGGGAACGTCCTCTCGGCGGGGCTAGGACAGGCCCCGGCTCGGCAAGCCGCCCTGCAGGCCGGACTCCCCCCCACCATCGCGGCGGTCACCATCAACAAGGTCTGCGGTTCGGGCCTCAAAGCCGTCATGCTCGCCGATCAGGCCATTCGGTGCGGCGACGCCGACGTGATTGTGGCTGGCGGCATGGAAAGCATGACGCACGCCCCCCACCTGCTCCCGGGCGTCCGCCGCGGATGGAAGTATGGACATCAACTAGCGCTGGACCATCTCCTTCATGACGGCCTGACCTGTATGACCGAGAACCAGGTGATGGGCTGCCTGGCCGACGGCACCGCCGAAGCTCGCCAAATCAGCCGAGACGACCAGGATGCATTCGCCAGCCAAAGCCATCAGCGAGCGGTCGAAGCCACGCGATCCGGCGCATTCGCGGAGGAAATCACGCCGCTCACCGTCCGCCGCGGCCGCGAGGAAATCCAAGTCGGCGTGGATCAAGGACCTCGCCAGGACTGTACGGTGGAGTCCCTGGCGCGGCTACGCCCCGTCTTTCATGACGAGGGAACCGCCACCGCGGGAAACGCCTCGCAATTGAGCGACGGCGCCGCCGCCGTGGTGGTGGCCTCGGACAAAGCCGCCAAGTCCCTCGCCACCAACGCGATCTGCGCTCGGATCGTGTCGTCGGCTGTCAGCGGAGTCGCTCCCAAAGACGTGTTCCTGTCGCCCATTCCCGCCATGGAACAAGCCCTCTTAAGAGCTTCCTTGAAGCCGATTGATGTGGACCTGATCGAACTCAGCGAAGCGTTCGCATCGCAAGCCTTATGCGGCATTCGCGCCTTGGGATTCAACCCCGAGCGCGTCAACATCCATGGCGGGGCCATTGCCCTGGGACACCCGATCGGCGCCAGCGGCGCCCGGATCCTGGTCACGTTGCTCTACGCCATGAGGCACCACGAAGCACGGTATGGTCTGGCCGCACTGTGTCTGGGAGGCGGAAACGCCGTGGCCATGGTCGTTGAGTGCGCCACTCCCTGACATGTGCCGGGAAACACAAGACGACGCGGCAAGAGGGAAGGTTGATGCTCGCCGATTCAACCTTGGCCTGCGTGCAAATGACCCCTACGGGACTCGAACCCGTGTTGCCGGCGTGAAAGGCCGGTGTCCTAGACCACTAGACGAAGGGGCCGTCGAGCGAAGTGATTCACCTCGCACTGCTCCAATTAAACGGACCGAGGCCAGATGGTCAAGACGGGCGCCCTGTTTCTCGCGGAAACCTGCGGCGGAACTTGATTCATTTCTCGGAGGCGGCGCCGTTGTCGGAAGCCTGCTGTTGCCGTTGAATGGCGTCGTAAACTTCTCGACGATGCACGGGAACTTCTTTCGGCGCTTCAACGCCTAGGCGCACTTTGTCGCCGCGGATTTCAACAACGACAATGGTGATGTCGTTGTTGATGACGATGCTCTCGTTTTTCTTTCGCGATAAAACCAACATGACGCATTCCTTTGTCAATTTGACAACCGCCAGTCCAGGTGATCGTCTCGGGGGAAATCAAAGCAGCGAATTCAGGTGTGGACCCCCACGGCCGACTCGCTCAACCCTTGGTCGTTCATAGGGTTACGAGCGGAATCGCTCCCTTGTACTCTAAATGGTTGACGTGCCAAGTCAACAAAATCAGCCGTGATTCAGGAGAATTTTTAGTCGCAAGCTGCAGTTTAGCCGGATCATGCCTGCCGCGAGAAATACTCCCTAAGTCGCTGTTTTGAAAACACTTAAGTTATCAACCGCCCCGTCGCGGGTCGCCGGCGGCGGAAAACCACGCCGCAGGGCCGAGCCCTTGAAAGCTAACAACCTGCGGTTTCTTCAAAGTGTCCCCGAAGAGGCTCCCTTTTCCGCCAAGGCCTGTCGCCCCAAGTGCTCACGCGGCGATAGGCGGCCGCAATCCGCGGCGTGAGTTGAATCGCACACTCGCACACTCCTTCCATGCGGCCGGGCGGACCGCTCAGCGGTTGTCTGAGCGATGCGGCTCACCGTAGCGCGCAGGCGCGCTACGGTGGGTTGCGTTCGCGCGACTGCGGGGACGATTGCGGTGGAAGTCGAGTCAAGGGTTGGTTGCGACTTTTGGCAGCGTTTCTATAATCCGAGAGGACTTCGCGCAACTCTTGGATGATGGTGTCACGATGGCTGAATGGTTCCGTAATCTGTTCACGGCGGTGAGCACCGTCGCCAACGGTATGTATGTCACGCTTCGGTACTGGTTTGCGACGTATCGCCAGGATCGCGGGGCGTTTACCGAGAAATTTGAATACCCCGAGACGCCGGTCCCGGTGGCGGCTCGTTATCGCGGCTTCCATCGTTATGACTTGACGACGTGCATCGCCTGCGACCAGTGCGCCAAGGCGTGCCCGGTCGACTGCATCTACATCGGCAAAGAACGCGTGGAGGGCGGCAAGGGGTTTGTGATCACGGACTTTACGATCGATTACACCAAATGCATGTTCTGTGCCTTGTGCGTGGAGCCATGTCCGGTGGATTGCATCTTTATGGGTGCGACGCACGACCTGAGTTGCTACAGTAGAGATGGGTGCATTGTCGATTTTTCGAGAATGCCGCTGGACGTGGCCTGGGGCCGAGCTACTCTGAACCCTACGGCCGTGGCCGAATCCAAGGTGATCGTCGAACCGGTGCATGGAGGTCCAAATCAGTAGCGCAGAGCAGCCTGAGGAGCGATCGAAGCACACGGGGACGGGGTCAACGACCCGGCTGTGAAAGCGCGCGAAACGGGGATGCCATGAACCTCAAGAAGTCAAGTTTTACATTGCGTCAAGCCAATCAGATGCTGCCGCTTGTCCGCCGCATCACCGCGGACATCGTCCGCCTGGCGGCCGAGCTCGCGGAACGTCGGCAGCGGTTCGATCACTTGGCGTCCGGTCGCGAACTAGAAAACCGCGATCCCTATGAAGGCGAACTGGCTCAGGTTCGCCGCGATCTGGATCAGGACGCTCGACAATTGGATGGATACATCGGCGAACTGACCCAACTGGGCCTCCAACTTGGCGATCCCAGCAGCGGTGCGATCGACTTCCCCTGCGAAATGGAAGGGCGACCCGCCTGCTACTGCTGGCGTCTTGGAGAAACGGAAGTCCTCTTCTGGCACGAACCGCAAGGTTGCCCCGAGGAACGTCGGCGGTTGACCGCCGCGGCCGAGCACGCCTCGGAATCCTAGACGTCCTGGGGTGCGCTTCGCGACCCTCTGAGCACCAGTTTGACAACATCCGGATGGAATTGACCGCGGAGGACACGGAGAACCACAGAGGCGGATGCAATTCTGGCCTGTGTGTTCCTCTGTGCTGATCCGTTCTACGGCCCCGCTGGCACATCGCCACAGCGCGGACAATAACAGCGCCGCCGCCCATCGCTTAACTTGATGCCTCTGGCGGTGCGCTTCGCGACCCCAGGCTTTGCTGTGGCGCCGCGTTGCGGTGCGAAGGGAATCTTTTGCTGGGGCGTTTCATGCTCCGCGGCCGGCGGCAACCATGTCCGCGGGCACGTGATAAACTGTCGCTGGCCGGCACTTGCAAAGGCGTGCTTGCTGTCTACAATGCTGTGCTTTCACCCCGCCCGCGACGCGGATTCTCGCGCAGAATCGAGCCGACTGGATGCCCAACCCCATCGCTTCCTCACTTGGAATCGTCGCCTACCTGGCCCTCTTTTCAGGCGTCGGCGTGGCCTTCTTGTTTGTGAACCTCGTCGTTGGCTGGCTTGTCCGCCCCTACGATCCGAACGCCGAGAAAGTCGAAATCTACGAATGCGGCGAGCCGACCATTGGTTCCAGCTTCGTGCAGTTCGACCTGCGGTTTTATGTGGTGGCGTTGCTGTTCATCATCTTCGACGTCGAGGTCGCGTTGTTCTTCCCCTGGGCCGTCGTGTTTGGCAAAGCGAACCAGATGGCCGACCCGAATTTCGCCGTCGTCGAGGCAGGTGAACTGACGCCGGCGGCTCGCGAGCTCTATCACGAGTTGGGCGTGGTCGACCCGCGGATTCCGGTCGACGTGCCCGCGAGCCTGGTAGGAGTGGTCGGGTCCGACACGATCACCAACGACGGTCAGGCCGAACGTGTGATTCGCGGCGGGGCGAGCCAGTTGGCGTGGCTCACGATCGTCGATATTGGCGTCTTCTTCGCGATCCTGCTGGTCGGTTTCGCTTACGTTTGGAAGCGGGGAGACCTCGACTGGGTCCGGGCGGTCAGCGCGGAACGGTCAGCGATCCCCTCGCGGGGCCAACCTGGCGCGGCGTCGCCCGACCGCGAGCCTGCACTGACTGCTTAACTGAACCAAGGATTGATACTCAACTCAGGCGGGAGACGCGACGTTGTCTGGTCCGACATTGCTGGAAACACTGCAAAAGAAATTCGGCGACAAGGTGGTGGGGGCGAACCTGGAAGCTCTCGATCCATGGATTGAAGTTTCGCCGGCTGGCCTTGTCGAAGTCTGTCGCTATCTGCGAGACGACAACGACTGGCGACTCGACATGCTGAATTGCATCACGGTGGTCGACTACTTCGATCACCGATCCGAAGAAGGCGGCGAAGGCGGACTTGGAGCCGCATTTCGAGGTCGTCTATCACCTTTCGAGCATCGCCAAGAAGCATACGCTGGTGCTGAAGGTCAAGACTGCCGCGGTGGAAGGACGAGCAGGCGGAGGAACTGCCGGAAGTGCCCACGCGTCTCCGGCGTCTGGAGGACGGCCGACTGGCACGAGCGAGAGACTTACGATCTGTCAGGGGTCTGGTTCACTGGCCATCCTGACCTGCGGCGCATCCTCTGTCCGGAGGATTGGGTGGGTCATCCGCTGCGCAAGGACTACGAAATGCCGCTGGAGTACCACGGGATTCGCGGCCGCTAAGATACGCAGCGAGCACGCCATCATGGCTACTGCATATCGAGGATGACCCGCGCGTCATTGAGTTCGACGTCCGCACCGACGAAATGCTCGTCAACATGGGGCCGCAGCATCCCAGCACGCACGGCGTGTTGCGACTGGTGCTGCGAACCGACGGCGAAATCGTCTCCGAAGTCACGCCGCACATCGGCTATCTGCATCGCTGCGCCGAAAAGATCGGCGAGAACCTCACGCCGCGGCAGTGGATTCCCTACACCGATCGCATGGACTACCTGGCCGGGATGAACATGAATCTCGGCTGGTCGCTGGTGGTCGAGAAGTTGCTCGAACACGAGCTCCCGGAGAAGGCCAAGCACCTGCGAGTGATCATCGCCGAGATGGGGCGAATCGCCAGCCACCTGGTGGGCATGGGCGCCTATGGCCTGGATCTGGGCACGTTCAGTCCGTTTCTTGTACGCATTTCGCGAACGCGAAAAGATTCTGGATCTGTTCGAGGAAGCCTGCGGAGCTCGACTGACCTACAGCTACATGACGCCGGGCGGCGCCACGGCCGATCTGCCGCCAGGCTGGCTGCAGAAGTGCGAGGCATTTCTTGACCAGTTCGATGCCGATCATTCAGCGAATACCACACGCTGCTGACGACCAACGCGATCTTCATCAAGCGCACGGCGGACATCGGCGTGATGTCGCGCCGAGATGGCGATCGACTACGGTTGCACGGGCCCGGTGCTGCGCGGCAGCGGCGTCGATTACGACCTGCGTCGCGACGGCGAAGAGCGTTACACCGAGATGTACGACGGCTACGCCTTCGAAGTGATTGTCGAAAAGGACGGCCATTATCCGCGAGGACCACGACTATCCGCCGGTTCCCGCGCGACGCGGTGCTGGGCGATTGCTGGCATCGGTTCTACGTGCGGATGCTGGAAGTCGATGCAGGCGATCGACCTGGTGCGTCAAGCGATCGACCGCTACAGCACGGCCACGGGCGATTGGGGCGTGCCGATCAAGCTGACCGCAGAAGCTGCCCAAGGGCGAAGTCTATCTGGAAACCGAAGCGCCCCGCGGACAGATGGGCTTCTATCTGGTCAGCGATGGCTCGTCGATTCCCTGGCGAGTGCGAGCCCGCAGCAGTTCGTTCTGCAACCTGTCGGTGACTCACGAGCTGTGTCGCGGCTGCCTGATCGCCGACGTTCCGGCGATCGTCGGTTCGCTGGACGTCGTGATGGGCGAGATTGACCGCTAAAGGGCGCCTGCTGGGCCGGTCGCCCGCGGTCAAGGCCGTGCTGGATTTTTCTCGATGCAAAATCGGGATGCCGGGGGCTTGTCGTCGCGACTGACTTTGTGCCATATTTCACGAACTTTATCGCCGAAGCTGATCTCCGCGAGAAAAACAAACGTGGTTGAACTACTCAACAACTTCCTCCCGACGCCCATCGCTTACCTGCTTGTCGCTTTGGTGACGTGCGGCTTGGTGTTGAATGTCGTGGCGGTGGGCGCTCTGGTCTTCATTTGGATGGAGCGCAAGATCAGCGGGCGAATTCAAGATCGTCTGGGCCCAACTCGGGTTGGCGGCAAGTTCGGCTGGTTGCAAACGTTGGCTGACGGCTTGAAGCTGCTCGCCAAAGAAGACATCACGCCCAAGGACGCTGACCGTTTGTTGTTCAAACTCGCGCCCTACGTCGCCTTCGCCGCTAGTTTCTCCGCGTATCTGGCCTTGCCGTTCTCCAATGGATGGGTGGGTCGGCCGGTGAACTCGGCGGTGTTCTTCGTGCTGGCGGTGCTCGGCCTGGAAGTCTTTGGCGTGATTCTCGCCGGCTACGCGTCGGGCTCGAAATGGTCGCTGTTTGGCGCCATGCGAGAGGCGGCTCAAGTGGTCAGCTACGAAGTGCCGCTGGCGATTTGTGTCGTTGTGCCGGTGATGATCTGCGGCACCATGGACCTGACCAAGATCGCGAACTTGCAGGCTGGCCCGGTCGTCGAACTGGTTGATCTTTCACGACCCGTTCACGTTTTGCATTTTCTGGGTTTATTTCACCTGTGCGATGGCCAGCGTGAATCGAGCGCCCTTCGACTTGGCGGAGGCCGAGAGTGAATTGGTCGCCGGCTTTCACACCGAATATTCAGGGCTGCGGTGGAGCTTCTTCTTCATGGCCGAATACGGCTCGATGTTCCTGGTCAGCGGTTTGGCGGCGATCTTGTTCTTCGGCGGTTGGAATGGACCGATCCCAATTTTCGCAGGCCTGGCCGACGGCCCGACGGATTCGTGGACCTTGGTGGGTTTCCTGGCCAACCTGGCGGGCGCGGCGAACTTCATTCTGAAGGGCGTGGTTGGCGTCACCGTGATGATGTGGGCTCGCTGGACCTTGCCGCGGCTGCGCATCGATCAGGTGATGGCGACGTGCTTGAAGTACTGCGTTCCCTTGTCGGCGTTCTTCTTCCTGGGCGCCATGCTATGGGCGGTGCTGAACTTGCCCACGGGCCACGATCTGTTCGGCCAGCCCATGGGCGAGGTGCGTGAGGTCTGGCGCCTGCAAGAGATGAAGGCCGCGCAAGCGGAAGCCGGCGACGAAGCGGCGGCGACCGTTGCTCTGGAGCCAGAACTCAATCAGGGCGCTCGATCAGCGCGGTCCGTGACAGCGCCGACTTCCTCGGCCGAGTCCCACTTGCACCCGCAGCAAGGCGTCATCCGTAATCTGGCCGCAGACGAGGAAGCATGATGGACTGGCAGTCGCTCTTTTTCTACCTGTTCGCCGCGATCGCCGGCGGGTTCGCCGTGGCCGTATTGCTTACCTCGAACGTTGTTCGAATGGCGTTCTTTTTGACCGTCTCGCTGGGCGCGACAGCCGGCCTGTTTTTTCTCGCCGGGGCCGAGTTCGTCGGCGCCATGCAGTTGATGATTTACGTCGGCGGCACCTTGGTGTTGCTGATCTTTGGCGTCATGCTCACGGCCCAAAGCCGCTTCATCAGCATGAAGACCAGCGCCGCCGAATGGGTCGTCTCGTTGATGGTTGGCGGCGGCTTGTTGGGCGTCCTCTTGCTGCTCTCCACAAGCGTCGCCGACTGGAACGCGCCGCGAGCCGACTTGAGCGGCGTCACGGCGGCCGAGGCGAACTTGAACAGCTCCATCGGCCTGGCGTTTGCGGGCGTCCGCATCGACGGGGTGGGCTCCGGCTATCTCCTGCCTTTTGTGATTGTTTCCGTGCACCTGTTGGTCGTGTTGATCGGCGCCGCTTACATGGCCCGATCCAAGCGACGCGCCGGAGGCCAGGCTTAGCATGTGGACGTCTGGACTAACGATGACCCCGCCATTGACATTCGCCCTTTTGGGCCAGATCACCGTCTCGCACTACCTGGTCGTCGGCGCCATCCTGTTTGTCGCCGGCATCTTGTGCATGGCGACCAAGAGAAACGCTTTAGGCGTCCTGATGGGCGTCGAACTGGTGCTCAATGGCGCCAACGTGAACTTCGTGGCTTTTGGCAGCAGCTACCTACGCGAGCAATCGCTGGGTCTCGACGGCCATGTCATCGCGCTGTTTGTTATCGTGTTGGCCGCCGCCGAAGCCGCGGTCGCCTTGGCGATCGCTTTGAATTTTTACAACAACCACGCCACCATTGACGTCGACCGCGCCGACGAGTTGAAGGGCTGATGGACTGGTTACCCACCTTATTGGCCGCGGCGACCCTGTTGCCGCTGGCGTCCTTTTTCACGATCCTGGTGCTCGGCCCTCGCCTGGGCAAGCCCATTGTCGGCGGGTACCTCGCCGCCACGGCGATCGTGAGCGCAGGCGTTCTCTCGTTCATCAGTTTGTTCATCTGGGTGCTGCACCACTATCCCGAACCGGTGCATCATGGTCATGACGATCACGCCGCGGTCGCCCATGCGGACCCGAACCATGACGCCCCAGCTCATGCCGATCCCGCGGACGCCGACGAAGCCCCGGAGCACGCCGACCCGCCGGCTACGTCCGGTAGCGAGTCCGCGGGCGAAGCACACGACACAGCGGACGGCGATCCGAAACACGAGAGCGATGATTCTCATGCGGTGCATGGCGAGGTCCCACCGCACATCACGGGCGTTTATTACACGCTCGGGCGGTTCGGCGATCTAAAAGTCAACATCAGCTACTACATCGACGCGCTTACGATCGCGATGTTCTGCATGGTGACCTTGATCGCCTCGTGCATTCATTTCTACGCGATGGGGTACATGCACGACGAGGAGCACGACGTCACGGATCATGAGGTGACGCTTCGCGACGGCAGCCACCTGCACCGCCCTGGGCGTTTCTATCGCTTCTTTCAATACCTTTCGTTGTTCTGCTTCAGCATGCTGGGCTTGGTGCTGGCCGGCAACATCGCGATGGTGTTCGTGTTCTGGGAACTGGTGGGCGTCTGTTCCTACTTCCTGATTGGTTTCTACGTCGAACGCCAAAGTGCTTCGACGGCCGCCAACAAGGCGTTCATCACCAATCGCATCGGCGACTTCGGGATGATCATCGGCTTGATGGCCCTCTGGGCCAGCCTGGGCACGTTCGCCTTCGGTGATCTGGAGACCGTGGACGCCGACGGACACGCCCATGTGGAACACGGGATCTTCAGCCAACTGCGGGCGCCGGAAAATGAATACCAGCTGGCGCCGGCGCCGGGCATGGTGCAGCTGTCGGCCGCCAAGGAGATGTCGGCGTTGGTTAAGGCCACGCCCGCCGATGAGGTTCCGGTCGCCGTGGCGAAACTCAGCGAGCCGGGCGGCGAGTGGGCCAACAGCAAGGACTCGTGGGGCGCGCCGTATGGTTATGTCCTGTTGGTCGTCGCCGGCCTGGGGATCTTCTGTGGCTGCGTGGGCAAGAGTGCGCAATTCCCGCTGCATGTCTGGCTGCCCGACGCGATGGAGGGTCCCACTCCCGTCTCGGCGCTGGTGCACTCGGCGACGATGGTCGCGGCGGGCGTCTATCTGGTGGGCCGGTTTTTTCCGGTGTTCACGCCGGAAGTCCTCATGGTCATCGCTTTCTCCGGATGCATCACCTTGTTCCTGGGAGCGACGATTGCGATTACGGCGACCGACATCAAACGCGTGCTCGCCTATTCGACGATCAGTCAGCTGGGCTACATGATGCTCGCCTTGGGCGTGGGCGGCTGGATCGCGGGCGTGATGCATTTGATCACCCACGCGTTCTTCAAGAGCTTGCTATTCATGTGCTCAGGTTCGGTGATCCACGCCGTGCATACGAATGAACTGACGCAGATGGGCGGCCTGTTCAAGAAGATGCCGATCACGGCAATCACGATGCTGATTGGCTGCCTGGCGATCGCCGGCGCCGGCGTGCCGTTCCTGGTCGGCTTCAGCGGCTACTATTCGAAGGACATCATCCTCGAGCAGGCGTTTTCGTACTGGCAGACCAATGGCGGATTCGGCGGCGTCTTCTTCGCGACGGCCGCCGGCGGCGCCGCGATCACGGCTTTCTACATGTTTCGCATGTGGTACCTGGCGTTTGTCGGGCAGCCTCGTGATCGTCATCGCTACGATCACGCCCATGAATCACCGCCATTGATGTACATGCCGCTGGTGATCATTTCGGTGTTCGCGGTGGGCGTCGCCTGGCAGTGGGACGACGCGTTGTGGGCGATCTTGTTCAGCGGCCTGGGGTTGATCGCTTGGTATGTTTATGCGGCGGCGAAGGGCCAGCCCCTCAGCCGCGAGTTTGTCACGCGGGCATGCATGGTGCTGGCGGCGGTGATTGTGTTTGTGGGCGTTTGGACTCGAGAAATCTTCGGCTTCAACTTCCACATCGTGCTTGAGAATCTCTTGGAACAAGCTCGCCCGGCCGGAACCTTGGCGGACGCGACCGGCGCGCTCTGGTCCATCACCGTTCCGAGTGAACCGAAGAGCCACGCGTACGCGAACCTCATCACGCCACTAGCATTTGGCGCGGCGGCCTCGGGCTTCGCACTGGCGACCTTCATGTATGGATTGGGCTACTTGAATCCCGACGAAGTTCGCAAGCAGTTCTCGGGCGTGTACCGTTTTTTGGTGAACAAGTGGTACTTCGACGAGCTTTATGATTTTCTCTTCATCAAGCCGACATTGGTAATCGGTCGCTTGATGTCGAACATCGATCGCGACTTGATCGACGGGCTGATCCATCGGATTGCCCGCGGCGTCCGGCAATTCTCGGTGTTCTGGGATGGGTTGGCTGATCGCGCGATCGTCGACGGCACGGTCAATCAATTCGCCGCGTGGACATACGCCGCGGGGCTTTCTCTGCGACGAATTCAGACCGGTCAACTGCGTCAATATGTAATGTATATCGCCTTGGCGGCGGTGGTCCTCTTCCTGCTGATCTCGTTCCTCTGGAACCCAGCACTACTGGCGAACTGATGAACTCAAGTCTGGTCCTGCTTAGCATCATCGTATTCCTGCCGGCCCTGGCGGCGTTGGTTATCTCCTTCTTGCCCAAAGCGGCGGAAGAGATGATCCGTTTCGCCACGTTAATGGTCACGATCGCCGTTTTCGTGTTATGCGTCGTGGCCTTTTTCTTCGGCGAATCATCGTTCGACATCGCGGTGGGGGACATGCAGTATGTCTTTAACCAGCCGTGGATACCGTCATTCAACATCTACTACTTCATGGGTATGGACGGCATCAGCTTTCCGCTGTTGGTGTTGACCGCCTTCATTAGCATGCTCGCGATGGCCGCCAGTTGGTCGATTCGAAAGCATGTGAAAGCGTATTGCATCCTGTTCCTGCTGCTAGAGACGGGAATGCTCGGCGTGTTTCTCTCCCTGGACTTCTTTCTGTTCTACGTGTTCTGGGAAGTCATGCTGTTGCCGATGTACTTCCTGATCGGCGTTTGGGGCGGACCACGGCGAGAGTACGCCGCAATCAAGTTCTTCCTTTACACGCTGGTGGGCAGCGTCTTGATGCTGATCGCGATCTTGGTGCTGTATTTCAATAGCGACTTGCAGACCATCGCCGACGCTTCGGACCTGTATGGCGATCGGCAAGCCGCGGTGACCTGGTCGAAACTGCAATTGCACCCCGCTGCGACCGCCAAAGTCAGCCCGTTGATGCTGAACCCCAACGAGCCGGGGTTGTCGGTCGTCCACGGAGGAGTCAGCGAGGCGTTGGAGGCCACTTACGACGAAACCGCCAAACGGTTGACGTTGAAATTCCCCGAGGGGTTGTCCATCGCGGCGATGCAGACGGCTTTGTCGAGTAACGAAGTCGTGGGGAATCTCGCCAAGGTTGTCCCTGCTGCTGAGGCGGATTCAGCCATCGCCGTTGGGATTCCGAAGTTCAGCACGCAAGCCCATCTGCATACCTTCAATATTTTGGCGATGATGGCCCAGGGCCAGCATACCGACGCCTTCACCCCGACGATCCAGTGGTGGTGTTTTGTGCTGTTGTTCATCGGATTCGCGATCAAGGTGCCCGCCGTCCCGGTGCATACCTGGTTGCCCGACGCCCACGTCGAGGCGCCGACTCCGATCTCGATGATCCTGGCGGGCGTGCTGCTGAAGATGGGCGGATATGGAATCATCCGCATGTGCTACCCGATTTGCCCCTACGGCGGATTGGCGTTGGCGTATTGGGTTTGTTCGCTTGGAGTCTTGAGCATGATCTACGGCGCCTTCGCGGCGTTGGCGCAGAAAGACTTCAAGCGGATGGTCGCCTACAGTTCGGTCAGCCACATGGGCTACGTCGTGCTGGGGTTGGGCGTGTGGTCGGCCACGAGCGCTCATGGTTTTGATCCCCAATACTGGAACCAGGGCGTGCAAGGCGCGATGTTCCAGATGATTGCTCACGGCATCAGCTCGGCTGGCATGTTTTTTATGGTCGGCATCATCTACGACCGCGTCCACCATCGACAGCTCGACCAGTTTGGCGGATTGTTTGGCAAGATGCCCGCTTATACGGCGTTGGCCATTGGGCTATTCTTCGCTGGCTTGGGCCTCCCGGGACTTTGCGGTTTCATCGGCGAGGTGATGGTGGTCCTGTCGGTCTGGCGGTTCGACTGGGTGATGGCGGTGTTGTCGGCTTCGGTCGTGATTCTCACGGCTTCCTACATCCTCTGGGCGGTGCAACGCGTTTACCTGGGCGCCGAGTACAAGGGTCCACACGAGGAGGACATCACTCCCATCACCACTCGAGAGTTCTCCATCGGAGCGATCTTGCTCTCCTTTGCAATCCTGTTCGGCGTCGCGCCCAACTTGATCTTCCGCTACATGGACGCCACGATCTCGCAGCAAACGAACGAACTGGCCGACTGGACGCGCAATGGCGGCGAGGCGATGGTGGACCGTGAACAGGCCGGTCTGGCAAGCGGCCCGGCGACAAGCGACGGCGAGAATGTCGCCGTCGATGCGACACCCATGGAGTCCATTCGCGTGGTCGCCGCCCCTCAAAGGGCAGGCGACTAGACGCCGCCCTTGTTCTCCGCCTTGGCGGAGGCCGCCTACGACCGTATCCCAGCTCGAGCTTGCCAACATCAGAGGACCCGACGCAGTGGATCTCAACCAGCTAGTCAGCGACTTGATCGTGGACACGAAAGGTGTTGCGACGCCCAACTTGTGGTCGCTCGCGGCCGACTCGAGCTTGTTCGTGTTCATGCCCGAGATCATCTTATGCGCAACCATGTTCCTGCTCCTGTTTGTTCGCATTTTTGACGCGGGAATCTGGTTGGATCGCTTTCTGGGCAAGTGGCTTGGCATGGGCACAGCGTTCCTGCTGACGCTGGTGGGCAGCGGGTTGGCCCTAGCGTTCGCCGCGCCCTGGTCGAAGTTGAGCGGCGACGTTTCGATCCTGAGCCCCGATTCGGCGGCTCGGATGGAGATCTTCACCGGGATGCTGGTCTATGACGGATTCTCGGTGTTCGTGCGTTCGTTGTTGCTGTTCTTCGTGTTCCTGTTCACCATCTTCACCTGGGTTTCCGGCATCCCTGACCGCGAAGACGGCCCGGACATCTACACGCTGGTGTTGGGCGCGACGCTGGGGATGTGCTTGATGGTCGCCGCCAACCATCTGCTGATGGTCTTCATGGCGATCGAGATGGCCAGCGTCCCATCCTATGTGCTGGCCGGCATGTTGAAAGGCAAGCGCAAAGGCAGCGAAGCGGCTCTTAAGTACTCGGTCTATGGCGCCGGCGCCGCGGGGATCATGCTCTACGGTATTTCCCTCGTGGCTGGCGTGCTCAATTCGGCGCATCTGCCAACCATCGCCCAACGCCTGGCTGAGCGACTCCCCGAGATGACGGTCTCCGGCGGGCAAGAGCTGTTTGTGTTGGCGGTCGCGGGGTTGATGATCATGGCCGGCCTGGCCTTCAAGCTCTCGGCGGTGCCGTTTCATTTCTGGTGCCCCGACGTGTTTGAAGGCGCCAGCGCCGAAGTCAATGCGTTCTTGAGCGTCGCCTCCAAGGCCGCCGCGCTCGCTTTGCTGGTGCGAGTCTGTTTGGGAATCGGCGCACTGCCTCCCGAAAGCGTGAAGCCCGGCGCCCGAACCGCCGCCGCAGTCGTGGCCGGAGTCGATGAATCGCTGGCTTCGGCCAGCGATGCCGACAACGCGGATACAGGCGGCTTATTCGCTGTCCGCGAAGATGAGCCGGCTGCGGCGCCCGCCGCGTCTCCGTCGAATATCAAGATCGGTCAAGACACGTTGGCGCCGGTGCGTTCCTACATCGGGATGCTGGTCGCCCTGTTCGCCGCGATCACTTGCACGTTCGGAAATCTGGCCGCTTTCGGGCAGACCAACATCAAGCGTCTGCTCGCCTACTCCACGATTGCCCATGCGGGCTACATGATGATGGCCGTTCCGGCCCTGATGGAACTGGTGGGCGTCAACAACGAGGGCGCCCAGCAAGCGGCGGCCAGCTTGGGGATCTACCTGGGAGTCTACCTGTTCCTGAATCTGGGCGCCTTTGCTGTCGTGGCGTTCCTCAGGAATTCGCTCCGCAGCGAAGAGATCAAGGATTACGCGGGGCTGATCACCACCTGCCCCTGGGTTGTGATCATGTTCGGCTTGATGCTGTTCGGCCTGGTCGGATTGCCGCCGCTGTCAGGCTTCTTGGGGAAGTACGCCGTCTTCGCCGCCTTGGCCGATGGCTGGTCGCAGACGTCGCAGGGCTACCTGATGACCCTCCTGGTAATCGGCGGCATGAACACGGCGATCAGCTTGTTTTATTACCTTCGCGTGGTCAAGACGATGGTCTTCGAAGCGGCGCCGGAACAGCGGGTGCCTTTCACGATTCCGCTGTCGGCCTGGGTCTTGATGTTTTTGTTCACGCTGCCCACCGCCGTGTTGATTCCCTGGTGGGAGGATTTGCCGAGCATGGCTTTGGCGGCCGCTCGCCTGTTGGTCTATTGATCTGGCGCCCATGATCTGGCGAAAGCCTTCCCGGGAAATGAGAAAGTAACGTGGTGACCACAGCGATGACAACGGCCGATACAGTTGCGAAACTCAACCGCTTGTTGGCGATCCATCAGGGCTCCCTGGCCAATTATCTCAAAGACGCAGCTCCATGGGACAAGCAGGGCCAAGTGGGCGACGTGCTTCGCGAAATGGTCGCCTCGCATGAACGGACGGCCGATCGCCTCGGATCGTTGATCTTGCAACTTGGCGGGCGGACCGAGAAGGGGCATTTCCCGATGCGGTTCACCGCCCTGAACGACCTCGCTTGCAGCTATCTGGTCAAGAAGCTGATCGATCATCAAAAGCGCGATATCGCCTCGATTGCCGAGTTGACCGGTCAGATCGATGACGCCTACGCCCGAGAACTAGCCGAGGAGTGCCTGGGAGCCGCCAAAGCCCATCTCGACTCGTTGCAGGAAGCCGCCGGTTAAGGCCGCGGTAAGGAACGCAGGGTGTTCGACACGCACGCGCATCTGGACGATCAGCGTTTCGCCGGCGGATTAGATGAGCTGCTCGCCCGAGCTCAACATGCTGGGGTCACCGACGTTCTCTGCGTGGCGGTGACGGCCGAGTCCAGTCGCCGCGTCGTGGATCTGGCCGAGCGTTTTCCGATGCTGCACGCCGCCGTCGGCGTCCAACCCAATTATGTCCATCAGGCCGCGGCCAACGACTGGGATGAAGTCGTTGCGTTGTCCCGTCATCCGCAGGTCGTCGCGCTAGGTGAGACTGGACTGGACAAGTATTGGGATGACGCGCCGTTTCCGCTGCAGCAGGACTATTTCGATCGGCACCTGCGGCTTTCCCAGGAGACCGACCTCCCCTTCATCGTTCACATGCGGGAATGCGGGAGCGAGGTGCTGGATATGCTGACCGAGGCCCGACGACGCGGCCCCCTGCGAGGCGTCATGCATTCATTCACGGGTGATCTGGAGTTGGCCGAGGCGTGCGTGGACTTGGGATTGCACCTCAGTTTCGCCGGGATGGTTACGTACAAGAAGTCGGCGGACTTGCGCGAAGTCGCTCGGCGGACGCCAGCCGATCGACTGCTGATTGAAACCGATAGCCCCTACCTATCGCCGGAGCCAAAGCGATCGGTGCGTCCCAACGAACCGGCGCTCGTTGAGCATACCGCCCGCTGCTTGGCGGAAGTCCGCGGTGAAGCCTTCGAGACGCTCGCCCAAACAACCTCCGCCAATGCGAGACGCCTGTTCCTGAGCCCTCGTGTCGCCTGACCCACGATAAGGTCGCCGCGCGTTTGATTGTCGTTCAACGGCTCGACTATGATGAAAGCGGCGTCGGCAATTCGTTGCTCAACGTCGCCAGAGATCCAATTAGCTCCGGAGACGCGTTGGCAATGACTCTCAACATTCGTTCATTCGTCGGATTGGTCCTGCTTGGCTTGATGGACGCCGCCGCGGCGCCTGGGCAAGATCCGCCTCCATCACAAGACGCGCCGCCCGAAAATCCGCCGGGGATCCTTGTCGCCGCCACGATCGACGACGCCGACAATCTCGTACTGGTTGAGTACCGGACGATCTACATCGGTTTCACAGGGGAATCCTACAACCACCGAAGTCTGACCAGGGTTCCGTTGAACGACGTTCAGATCATGACGGTGGGCGGCGACGCCCATACCATCGACTCGGCGCGAAAACAGCTTGGCGGACAGGACGCGCCGGTGCTTGTCTCGTCTTGGAAGTCGCCGCTCCCCAAGTTCTACGCCGCGATGTTCACACCGCAAACACTGCACTTTGTTTTCCCCAAGAAGGCGCCTGCATGGCGCCCGATTCAAGGCCCGGGCACGCCGGTTCGTCGCTAAACGACTCCGTGATCCGCCCCAACCTGCGTCAACCTGGACGACGCAGCCCCTCCTTCTTCCATGAAAGACTACGCATGGACTCGTTACAATCGCTGATCGCCACGGGAACCAAGCTGTGGTTGGACTCGATCGATCCTGATCTGGTCAACGAAAACCGCGCCCGCGGCGCCACGGGAGCGACCTCCAATCCGATTATTGTCTCGGACTTGATCAAGAGCGGACGCTTCGATGGTCCGTTGCAAGAGATGCTAAAGAGCGGGCTGGACAACAGCGCGATCGCGTGGCGGATGACCGACGAATTGGTGCGTCAGGCGCAAGCCGCGTTCCTCCCTGTTTGGCGAGAGACGCAAGGCGACAACGGCTACGTCAGCTTCGAACTGGATCCTTTGCTGGAAGACCCGGCGGATGGCCCGGCGCATGACGAGCGGGTCGCGCGGTATATCGAACTCGGCCAACAATGGGCTAAGGGTCACGACAATCGGATGATTAAGATCCCCGCCACACCGGCCGGGCTGGATGCGATCGAAGACTTGGTGGCCGCGGGCGTCACGTTGAACATCACCTTGATCTTTTCCTCGCGACAGTGCCGCGCCGCGCGCGAGGCCGTATGGCGAGGCGCGCAGCGACGCGGCGGTTTGGAGGGCTTCAAGAGCGTCTATAGCATCTTCGTGTCGCGCATTGATGTTTACACCGAAAAGCATGTCCCGGCGCTCTCCTCGGCCGCCCAGGGCCAGGTCGGCATCGTCAACGCCAAGCGAATCTGGCGAGAAAACAAGGACTATTGGACCGACCGGTCAACGCCGCTGAGCCAAGAGATCATCTTCGCCAGCACGGGCGTGAAGAAGCCGGAGGACCCCGCCTGGAAGTACGTCGCGGCGTTCGCCGGCGGCGAAATTCAAACGAATCCCCCCGCCACGAACCAAGCGGTCTTGGATAGCGGACGCACCTTCGAGCCGCAATTGGCCGAATTGCCGCCCCAGGAAGTGCTCGACGAAATCGACGCCAAAGTCGATTTTGAGCAACTGGAAAGAACCTTGATGGACGAGGGCGTGAAGAAGTTCGCCGACCCGCAAAAGGCCCTCCTGGCCTTGATCGAGGAACAACGCAACGCGCTTTCGTAGGCGGCCAAGCCGCGGACGATTCCGGGCGCCAAGGCCCGGAGGGCCGACAGAATTCTAGGCGTGGCCGTGAGGCGAACCCATTAAAGCTCAGCAACCTGCAGTTCCTTCAGAGTGTCCCCGAAGAGCTCCATCTTCCGCCAAGGCCTGTCGCCACAAGTGCTTACGCCAGCAACGATCCCGGTGGGGACGCCGCCGCGATGCTCCTCGCGCAGCAAACAGCGCTCTCTGGCGGGGAGCAGCGCCCCGCTGGGACAAGCCCAGCGGTGGCGGGAATTTGCCGGCTAGTCGCGATTCGCTTCATGCTAGTTTTAAAAGGGCTCGCCGTGCACTGCTCCAAGACGCCTCGCCGGGCTTCCAGGGCTTATGTGCGGCGACTCCGTTTGATGTGGCGGACAATGGCGGGTGCTATCTTGCCCAAAGGCAGGATCCGGTCGGCCAGATTCGCTTCGATCACGGCTTTCGGCATGCCGTACACGGTGCAGTCCTCCTGGCTCTGTGCGAAGACATAGCCGCCCGCCGCCTTCAAGAGCTGGCAGCCCATGCAGCCATCGCGGCCCATCCCGGTCATGATCACGGCCAGCGCCTGACCTTGCAGTATCTCCACGGCGGAGCGCAGCAGGTAGTCTACCGAGGGGCGAACGCCGTTCTCAGCTGGATCGTCAGTAACACGCGCTAGGAACGCCTTTCCGATCTGCTCCAGCTTCGTCTGCTGTCCGCCGGGCGCGATCAGCACTCGACCGGCGTTGGCCTCCATACGATCTTCGGCTTCGACCACTTCGACCTCGCAGCGCTCGTTCAGCCGCGCGGCGAGCGAGCGCGTGTATTGCCGCGGCATATGCTGGACCACCAGCACGGGAACGGGCAATGCGGCGGGCAGCCGGGGAAGGACCGTCTTGAGCGCTTCGGGGCCGCCGGTTGACGTGCCGATCACGACGACTCGGCAAATCGCGTCGGGCGCCGGAGCCGGTTCGGCGACGTCTCTGGCCTGCAGCTGGCGTGTGGTCGCGGGCTGGGAGCGCAGCTTATCAGCGCGGCGAGCGGTCCCCTCGCGGAACGCGGCGATCTTCTCCTCCAAGGCAACGCGGAGTTCACTGCGATTCGCGGTGGAATCACTGCTGGAAGGTTTGAGGATGAAATCAAACGCCCCTTCCATCAGAGCATCCGTCGTTACCTGCGCTCCCTCGGACGTAAGGCTGCTAACCATGATCGCTTTGGGCCGGAGCCGGTGCTGTTTGATTTGCCGCAGGACTTGAATGCCGTCCATATCGGGCATTTGCACATCGAGCGTCAAGAGGTCCGGATCCAGCGCGGCGATCTTGGCCAACGCTTCGACGCCGTTCCGGGCCGTGCCGACGACCACGGCTTCGGACGCTTCGCGGAGCACATTGACGATCGACTGGCGATATAGCGCCGAGTCGTCAACGACCAGGATTCTCGTGGGTTCGGAACTCAACGAACGATTCCTGCTATGAGCTTCCAGCGGCAAGTTGCTTTTCGAAAAAGCGCAGCAATTCGGCCTTCTCGAACGGCTTGACGATAAAGTCCATGGCTCCGGCCTGGACGCACTCAGCCAGCTTGTCCTTCTGATTCACGGCGCTGACCATGACCACTTGAGCCCGGGGATCGTCCTCCATCAACTGTCTCAGCGCCGCCAGGCCGTCCATATTCGGCATCACGATATCCAGCGTGACCAAATCGGGCCGCTCCTGGCGGTACAGCGCGACGGCTTCCTGACCATCCTTGGCTTCACCGACCACCCGCCAACCAGCTTCCTCGGCGATGTCCTTAATGCGTTTGCGCATAATCAAGGCGTCGTCCACAATCAGCATGCTTTTGCCATCCGCCATCGCATCTCACTCTTGTCGGTTGATCATAACTCAAAGGAATCCTGACCTACGATCTCGACCATCACTTTGCCGGTCGCCGTGTCAAGCGTCATGCGCCGCCCCTGCTGGCCTCCGCAATGCTTGGCGATGAGCGGGATTCGCAATGCATCCAGCAGCCGCTCGGACGCCTCCATATTCTGCAAGCCGATATTGGAGGTGACCGTTGTTGAGAACATATTGGCGCCGCCGGCCATCTTGGCGGTCAGTCGGAGTGGTCCGCCGGCAAGCTCCTCCATTCGCCTGACGAGTTCCGGGATGGCGGTGTCGGCGAATTTACCGGGCCGCTCCGTCATCCTTTCGCGCGCTTGCGGCAAGACAATATGCGCCAATCCACCAACGCGACGCCTTCGGTCGTACAGCGCCAAGCCAATGCAGGAACCCAGCAGCGTGCGAAGCTCCCGCCCGTCAACGGCGACGGACATCTCCCCCATTCGGATGGAACAAGCGGCTGTACTGTTTGGCTTATCCACAAGTCGCTGGTCCTCCTGCTTCGTCAGGGCCGGACTGCAGGAAGGTCGGCAGACGCTGCATGGAGGCGGCGTCGGGGATGAACAGCAGCGTCCAATTCACTGGAGTCGCATCGATTTCGAATCGCGTTTCAGCCAGGATGACCTGATCGCTCTCCATCGCCTGCCCCATGAGTGCGAATTGCAACAGGCTCTCGGCGAAGTCCCGACTGAATCTCGGCGGCGACGGCAAAAGTTCCGACTCGCCCTCGGTCGTCTGAAAGACTCGGGCCAACGAATTCATGTAGGCGCAACAGAGAATATTGGTTGTCTCCAAGGCCGCCGAGATGGCCAGTTCCGACCATTCGCTGGCGGCGCCCAGCGGTTGCCCGAGCAGCAAGTCCGCCAACGCCAGCCCACAAGCGTCGTCGAAGGCGAGGATCATCTCCCCGGTGAGGATTCCTCGCATCTCCACGGAACAAAAGCAGATGGGATCCTCTCCCGCCGCGAGAACGCCCGTGGCCTCCTGCAATGGGAGTTGCCTCAATGCGTCAACCTCGACCACCGATGGCTTGCCGATCCAGCGAGCCAGCGCCGCGGACGCCTCACACGATCCTTGGTGAAGCGAGGACCGGAGGGTCGATAACTGTTGCGGCGTAAGCGGAGTAGCCGATGAATGATTCACTTGGCGCCTTCTTTGGCGGAACGCTCTCGCGGTTTAGAGGCCATCTCAATCACGGCGCCCACATCCAGCATCAAGCACACGCTGCCGTCTCCCAGAATACTGGCGCCGGAGAGTCCACGAATATCGACAAAATTGTCCGAGAGCGATTTCACAACGATGTCCTGACTCCCCAAAAACTCGTCCACACGAATCGCCAAGGTTCTGCCGCCCACGCGCAAGACCACCGCGCCCACGCGGTCGCCGTCAACCGTGTTGGGTCGAATTGCCGGCGCAACTGGCCGTGGATAATCGACGCCGCGCCACGTGAAGACATCGTCGAGGCTCGCCAAGGGAACATACTCGCCGCGAATGTCAAAGGTATGCCTGCCATGCACCGTAACGACTTCGCTCTCGGCGATCGAAACGATTTCGCGAACATCGTCGATGGGCATCGAGAAAACCACATCGCGAAAGCGAACCAGCAGGCAGTTGATAATGGCCAAAGTCAGGGGCAGCCGAATGGTGAAGGTCGTGCCTTCCTGTGGCGAGGAGTTGACGTCAATGGACCCATTCAGTCGGTTGATTCGCGTCATAACGACATCCATGCCCACGCCGCGTCCAGAGACATCGGTGAGCTCTTTGGCGGTGCTGAAACCAGGATGCCAAATGTACTCGATCGCCTGCGCGTCGGACAATTCCGCCGCGGCGGACTCCGTGAGAACGCCTTGGGAGACGAGTTTCGACTTGACCTTCTGAATGTCGATTCCCCCGCCGTCGTCGCGGATGATGATATAGACATTGTTGCCTCGGTGGCTGGCTTCCAGACAGATGGAGCCGACCTCCGGCTTGCCGCAACGACGTCGCTCCTCGGTGGCCTCCAAACCGTGATCGATCGAATTCCGCACCAGATGCACGAGCGGATCGCCCAGTTCATCAATCATGCGCTTATCCAACTCGGTCTTTTCGCCGCGGATCAGCAGATTGACTTGTTTGTTTCGTTCCGCGGACAGATCCCGGACCACCCGTTTAAAGCGATTGAATAACGGCCCGACGGGCACCATGCGCGTATCCAATACGCCCTGCTGCAGGCTTTCCGAGACGCGGGAAAGCTGATCGATTGATTCGCTCATCTGGCTAAAACACCGACGCCCGTTATCCAGGATCTCCGATTGCTCCTTCATCAGCTCCAAACCGGCCCGCAAGTGCAGGATCTCGGCGGACCAAGCTTCATCGGTTTGGCGGGCGTTTTCCATCCGCTCGATGGCTCGTTGCAGGCTGTCGCCGAAATCCCGGATGCGATTCAGCATGCTGGTCTTGCGTAAAGCTGGGCTCAGTTGCTCGGAGATCTGCACGAACCGCGCTCGATTCACGACCAACTCGCCGGCCAGGTTCATGAGATTGTCTAGCCGTTCGATATCGACTCGCATGGTCTCGGCGACTTTGGCGATCGCCTTCTCCGCCGCGGACTCCTTTGCCACCGGCGCAGCTGACGGCGCCTTGGCCTTCTTGGCGGGTCCTTCGGTGACGCCTGCAGTGCTGAGACCGACGTCGGACCGCGGTGCGGCGCGGGCGAGGGACGGCTCTGACTGCGCAAGCTGTCCCGGTTCTTCAGCGGGCATATCCTCGGTGGGAGCCGTTTCCTCCTTGGCCTCGCCGGCGAGAAAGTCCTTGGAGGCTGGCGTTGCAGCCGCGGATGCGGCGATGTTGGAGTCTTCGCTGTAGAAGTCGATCGCGGCAACGCCGTCCACATCGGCGGCGGCCCGAAGCGTGTCTTCGCCGTGTTCGGTTTCCAATTGAACGGTGAAGAGATCGACGCGATCGTGGTGGGCCAGCTGCTCTAGTGTAGGCTCGGTCGCTTTGATGTCGCCCAGTTGAGAGAGTCGCGCGATAATCAACTGCGCCTTGAGTTCGACCAACTGCAGCCCGGGGCGAAACCGCACCGCCAGCGTCTTTCGGCTCATCCCGCCGACCGCGTCAGGCGGCGCCTCTGTGGGAGTTGACGCGCTGTCGGCTTTTGCTTCCACCGGCGGTTGCGGCGCTCGCACCGCCGCATCCCCGCTATCGGCGGCGACGCTCTGCTCCTCCAATCGCTTCAACTCGTCCATCAATCCCGCCGCGCTGCCCAATGGCCGGCCTTCGCGGAGTTGGTTATTGCTTTGCCGCAAGTAGTCAATGCAACGCAGCACCAGGCTGGTGGTTGGCCCGTCGAGTTGTTCCTTGCCGGAGCGAAAGCGTTCGAAGCGGCTTTCCAAACGATGCGTCAAAACGGTGATCTTGTCGAACCCCATCATCCCCGCGGAGCCTTTGATCGAGTGAATCAATCGAAAGGCTTCGTTCAAGTGTTCGCGATCGTTCGCGTCATGCTCCAAGGCCAGCATGGTCTCAACAAGATCGTCGAGTTGTTCTTCCGTTTCGTCGAGGAACGTCTGCAGGTATTCCGCGAGTTCGTCTGGCAGATCGCCGGAGTTGTTGGCCCCATTGTTCATGAGCTCGCACCTCCGTCACCAAGTCCCGCGCCTGCCTGTGGCTTGCTTGCTTTCTGGTACAGGAACGTCGAGATCTTGCTCAAGGGAGCCAGCATGTCGTAGACGCCTTCCGAAGGCCCCACGACGAGGAAACCGTCGCCCGCGAGGCTGCGCACCAGGTTGTCAATGACAAGTTGCTTGGACTCGCGATCAAAGTAGATCAACACGTTGCGAATGAAGACGCAATCAAAAGCGGGCTCGTTGATGGGACGGATCAAATTGTGGCTCTTGAAGTCAACTAGCTTCTTGATCTCCGGACGAACCCGCCAAACATCGGCCTCTTCCTGGTCGAAGTACCTTTGCCGCCGCTTCGCAGTGACGCCTTGCATGGCCCGCGACTTGTAGGCGCCCTCGCGGGCCGTGCGAAGCTCCTCCTCGCTGATGTCGGTGCCCAGAATTTGAATCTTCCAACCACGAAGACGATGCATGTTTTCCGCCAGGCAGATCGCGATCGTGTACGGTTCGGCGCCGCTGGCGCAGCCCGCGGACCAAATTCGCAGCGTGGCGGACCGCTCGCCGGCTCGATGGCGCGCGATCAATTCGTCCAAGAAGCCCGCGCCGAGCCACTCGAAGTGCTTCTCGGTGCGAAAGAAGAAGGTCTCGTTGGTGGTGATCGCGTCCAGCAGGTGTTCCAATTCGCCGGCGCCTTGGGCGGAACGGATGAAGCGATAGTACGCGTCAAAGTCCGCGAACTTACCGGCTTTCAGGCGGCGGCGCAGGCGATTGCTCAGCAAGTTCACTTTGCGGTCATCAATACGGATGCCGCACTTGCCATAAATGAAGTCGCGGAATCGACCGAATTGTTGCGGGGTGAGTTGTGCGAGTTCAACCATTCAATCATCCTGATGCGGCGACGGCGATGACGGCCGACATTGAAGCGCCATTGCGCCGAGGGCGCTGGTTGGTCGACTGTCTCACGTTTCGAACTTGGACACCAGGTCCTGCAGTGTTTGAGATTGCGCGCCGAGCTCCTCGGCGCTGGCGGCCAGTTCCTCGGAGGCCGCGGCGTTGGCCTCGGTCGTTTCGGAGACGATCTTGATCGCCCCTTGCACCTGTTCGGCGCTGACCGCCTGAGTTTCGGTTTGCTCGGCGATTTGGGCGATTCCGGCGGCGGTCTTTTCCACGGCTTGGACGATCTCCGCCAAGGAATGGCCGACCTTTTCAGACAATCCCGCTCCCTCGGCGACACGGCGGGAGGACTCCTTGATCAACTGGGTGATCTCTTTGGCTGCTTCGCTGGAGCGTTCGGCGAGCTTGCGAACCTCATCTGCGACGACGGCGAAGCCCAATCCATGCTCGCCGGCGCGCGCCGCTTCGATCGCGGCGTTCAGCGCGAGCAGGTTGGTTTGGCTCGCGATCTCACTGATCACTTGAATGATATCAGTGATTTGTTCGCTAGATTTCTCGATGAGCTGCATGGCGACAACCGCTTCGGTCCGCGTGCGTCCCGCCTCGCCGGCCAACTCAGCGGTCCGGTCGGCCTGGGTTTTGGAATCCGCCGCTCGTGCGGTGATGACTTGGATCGCGCTGGTGAGCTCCTGGACCGACGCGGTCATTTCCTCAACGGAAGCGGCTTGGTTCTGCGCTCCATCACTCAAGTTCGCGCCTGCTTTCGGCGATTACCCTGGCCCCTTCGGCGAACTGATTCGCGCTTTCGATTAGTTCTTGAATCAGCTCGCTGGTCTTGATGCGCTGCCTCTCGGCGGCTTGCTCCAAGCGCACGCGCTGGGTAATGTCGTCGGCGTATTTTACGACCTTGAAGGGCTTGCCGTTCGGATCGAGAATGGGATTGTACGACCCTTCAATCCAGATCTCCCGGCCGTCCTTGCCGAAGCGTCTGTATTCACCGCTGACGTAATCGCCGCGGTTCAGCTTCTCCCAAAACTCGCGGTACTGAGCGCTTCCGCGGAGCTCCGGATCGACAAACATGCTGTGATGCCGACCGCGGATTTCCTCCAGTGTGTAACCCATCGCCTTCAGGAACTTCTCATTCGCCGAGATGATCGTTCCATCCATTTCGAACTCGATCACGGCCTGGGACTTGTTGATGGCCGCCAGCTGACCCGCCACATCGTTCTTGAGCCGGTTCTTTTCGGTGACAATATCCCAGGTGACCATCGTGCCCAGGCGGCGCCCTTGTTCGTCGATGAGCTCGGTCACGTACAAATTCAGAATCTCATCTCCCAGCTTGATATCGGCCTGATGAGGAAGATTCCTGGGGTTGGACAGGATGCGATGCTGCCGTTCCGGATCTTTGTGAAAGATGTCAATGCTTTGGCCGATGACGTCTTCGACGCGACAGGGCAACTCCCGCTCCACCCTTTTGAGCGTCTTGAAGGAGTTGTCGTTCATATAGGTAATAATCAGATCCGCGTCAGCGGTGATGATATTCAGCGGTGAGTGATCGACCATCGCACGAAACAGCGCCTCGTCGCGCCGCAATTGCTCCAGCTCGGCCTCGTCGTGCAGTGGGTGGTTTGAATCTCGCGACGCCTCGGTCGGGCGGCGATCCGTGACGCTCATCGCCTCGGGGTTGGTCGCTGAACGGTTGGACGCCGAACGGCTGCTGGATGTGTGTTTTGCCATGTTGCGGATTCACTGTGGGTGCAAAAAAGCGTTCGAATTCGGCCGCCATGCCGGATGATTCAATCTTCCATGGCGGGAGTTCGGCCAACTTCCAGCTGACCGGATTCGCGGAGCCAACCCCGTCGTTCTGGGTCCAACAAGGCGTCGATGTCGAGAAGAATGACCAAGCGATCGTCCCGCTTGGCGAATCCGGAGATGTAATGGGCTCCGCCGCCAGTGACGCTCTCCGGCGCCGGCTGAATGGTCTCTTCGGCGATTCGAATCACATGGGACACCATATCGACCGTGCAGCCCATCGTGCGGCTGCCGACGTTGACGACAATCGTGCGTGTTTCGCTATCGGTCGCCTTGGGCGGCAAGCCAAACAGCTTGCGCAAATTGACGACCGGAATAATCGCGCCCCGCAAATTGCTCACGCCCTCCACAAATTCGGGCGCCTGCGGCGTGGGAGTGACGCGATCGAGGATGACGATTTCCTGGATCTGTTCGATGCGGAAAGCATACTGCTGGTCATCGATACGAAAGCCAACAAATTGCCGCGCGTTCTTATGATCCGACACCGAGGCGGTTGGCGGCGATGCCGCCGATCGATCGCCCATGAGTTCGTGTCTTTCGCAAGGGAGGAAGTCGTGCCAAGCCTTAAACTCTCCAGTCTATTTACGGCCGACCACCTCCACAACAGCTGCCGTCCGAAACGGACCAGGGAAGCCGCGCCCGCCAAGGCGTTCCGGCGGCCATTCCATCTCGATGTGGCAAAATCGCAACACGATGGGGCGTCGATGCCTCACGGCCAAGGCTAGGGTAAAGAGGTCCCGGCCCTGCAGGCCTGGGCAAATTCGTTTTCGCCGCACGTCGGCCGTCCACGACGGGGCATGTCCCCGTCGAGCGCCGCTCCTCGCCAGCACGCATACCCGACGACCCCCGGCCGCCACGACGGGGCATGTCCCCGTCGAGCGTTGCTTCACGATCGCTGCTCCTTCAGGCGATGCCGTCGGCCTGTTGATTCCATTTGGTCCCTTGCCAGCTATTGATCACGCCATTGTGTCCGCAATCAGGGCAAATCCAGTGGATATCATCATCCATCGACGGCAGGGTCGCGTGAATGGACCCGAGACAACCGCGTTGGCGGCAACGAATCCGCGTATCGCAGTCTTCCGCGGGGACCTTTTGACTGACGGCGTCGATCAAGAGCACGAGAAAACTCGCCATCTTGCGAGCGGGGCCTGGAAGATCGGCCGGCATTTCGCCTTGCTCATCAAGAAAGTGAGTGATGTTGGTGACATAAGTTCCGCTCATCGCAGTCTTCTTTCTCCGCACGAAGTGTCATGGTGTGGTTTATTATGCCATTCCGCGACGGGAATGCGATGCGAGTCAGGCGGAAAAGTTCAAAGTCGCGTTTTAGCCTGGAGGCGCTGGATCGGTCATGAGACGTTTCTCGAATTTCAGCCGCAGGTCGGAGACCTTGGCTCGCAACGTGCTGCGAGCAATCCCCAGGAGCTCGCTGGCGTGAACCTGATTTCCATCGACATGGTTTAAGACTTCGGGGAGCAGCATCCGGTCGACTTCGTCGTGAATCCTGCGGTAGATGTCCGGGCGTCGCTGAGCGAGCAGGTGAAGCGTCAACTGCCGAATGCTCGCGGGATCCAGCGGCGAGGCCGAGTCACCCCGCGACGCCTGACTTGTGCCTCGGCACGTCGCCGGCAACGAATCCTCGGTGAGCACCTCGCCGATGTTGCGAACCAATGCGTACTTGACGGCGCTTTGAAGCTCGCGCACATTTCCTGGCCAGTCGTAACGTTCGAGCGAACGCATGGCCGCCGGTTGGACCGAACGCACATTCCGACCCAATTCCTGGTTGAACAATTTGATAAAGTGCTCGACAAGGATCGCGATGTCGTCTTTCCGCTGACGCAGCGGGGGCAATTCGATCGTGAACACTCTTAGCCGGTAATAGAGGTCTTCGCGAAACTCATTGCGCTGCACTGACAGGTTCAAGTCCCGGTTGGTCGCGGCGATCACTCGGACGTTGACGCGAATGGTGGAATTGCTGCCGACGCGGGCGAACGTGCCGTCCTGCAGCAACCGCAACACTTTGGATTGCGTCGCCGGGGTCATGTCGCCGATCTCGTCAAGGAAGATCGTTCCGCCATCGACTTCCTCGAACTTTCCCACCCGTCGTCGATCGGCGCCAGTGAACGACCCTTTTTCGTGACCGAACAACTCGCTTTCCAGCAGCATCTCCGGCAACGCCGCGCAGTTGATGGCGAGGAAAGGGCCGTTGCTGCGATGACTATGCTCGAAGACGGCTCGGGCCACCATCTCTTTGCCGGTGCCGCTTTCTCCCAGGATGAGAACGTTCACGTCCTGGCGTGCGACTTGGCCAGTGGCTTTGTAGACCTCTTGCATCGCACGTGACTGGCCAACCAGGTTTTCGGCGATCGCGTGGGCTTCGAATTCGAACGCCGCGGGCGCTCGATTCATGCGGCCGATTTCCAACGCGCGTTGCACGACGTCATACAAGCGATCGAATTCCACGGGTTTCAAGAGGTATTCGTAAGCCCCCCGTTTCATCGCCTCGATGGCGGTTTCGGTGGTTGAAAAAGCGGTAAAGATGATGACGGGAATTCGCGGGTCGAGCCGATGGATCTCGCTAAATGCGTCGAGTCCCGACATGTCCGGCAGCCGGACATCGAGGATCACCGCGTCGGGCGCGTAGGTGCTCACCGCTTCCACGCCCTGCTCCGCCGTCTCGGCCGTCATCACCTCCAGTTCGCAGGACTCCAAGCTCTTCTTCAGCGAATAGAGCAGATTGGGTTCGTCATCAACAATCAGCAGTCGCGACATGCTTGCCTCCTCGCGCGCGGTACCGGCTCCATTTCAGCGGCGCCGGCGCCATGATCGTCGCCCGTCGAGCAGCCGTCGCGCCAGGGGAGGTGAACCTCGAAGACGGCTCCTCCGCCTTCCCGGTCGTGGGCGACAAGCCGACCGCCATGCGACTCCACGATACGTTGCGAGATCGCCAACCCCAGCCCTAACCCAGTTTCCTTGGTGCTGAAGAACGGCTCGAAGATGCGGTTGCGATCCTCCACGGGAAGTCCTCTTCCGTTGTCCGCCACGCACAGGACGACCTGTTGCCGAAGCGGATCGTCCATGGCGCCGCATTCGCCGCCGGCCACAAGATCATCGCCCGACAGGTGGACCTCGACCAGGATCTCTCCGCCGTTGGCAACCGCGTCCAATGCATTGAGCAGCAGATTCAGCAGCACTTGCCTGAGTTGCATGGCGTCGGCATGTACGATCAGCGCCCGCCTGGGATTCGGACATCGGATCACGACCTTGCGGGCCGCGGCCTTGCGACTGACCAACTCGACGGTTTGGCGGACCACCGCGTCGATTGGAAAGTCCTGCGTCGCTGGCTTGGCGGGCCGAGCAAAGTCGAGGAAGTCTTGCAGCAACCTGCCCAACCGCGTCATTTCTTCGTTTAATACCGAAAGGTCGCGGAAGTCGAATCGTGAGACATCACCTCGTCGAATGGCCGATTGAACTAGCGTCTGCATGCACATCAAGGGATTCCGTAATTCGTGGGCCAACCCCGCGGCCAATTGCCCGACCGCGACCAACTGATCCGCTCGAATCACTTCGCGATGCCTGGCGTGCAATTGCTCGACCACCGAACCCACTTCATGCGATACGGTTTGGAGTACGGCTTGCAGGTCTTTCAAGGTGGGATCGGCCGAAACATGAATGGGCCCCACGACCTCGTTCAACTTCCCGGCGACGTCGCGAATGGGAACGCTTAACTGAAACGCGGATTGGCTAATGCCGCGGGCGACGCCATAGCCGGCAATCAACCCTGCGATGGCGCCACACCCTCCAATCAGCAGAAGAGCCAACGCCAGGCATTCAGCCATTGACTTGTTCCGTTGATTACTTTGACTCAGTTCGACTTCGTTATGATCGAGATAGAGTCTGGCGTTCTTCAGCACGCGTTCGGTCAAAGTCGAATCGAACAGGTCCATGATTGCGGCGTTGGAAAGGGACTCCTTCGGCCGATGGAGCGCCTCGTCCAATTCGGCGAAGAATTGCACCAACCCCTGGCGAACATCCATGATCAGGCACGCCTCCTTTTCCACGGGACAGAACTCCGTGGCCCGATTCAACCACTCTTCGGCCCGACCTTGCAGGCCCATCGCGGCGGACAAGTGGCCGCGGTCTCCGGTGAACAAGAAGCGGCAGAGTTCATACCGGATTTCGCGGACGACGATTTCCAATTCCTCCGCGGCGACAATGCTCAAGACGTTGACGTCCAAAACTTGGGAATGCGACCGCTGCAGTCGCAGGGTGTACCAGGCGCCCCCGCCGAGCGTTACCAGCAGCAATCCGATCAGAGACGTTTGGAACCTCACGCTGTTCAGCAAGAGCATCTCCGTGGCCCTCCTTTGAATCTTTGGCGGTCGCTGGCGTTTGACTCGATCCATGACTTGCATCGACCCGCGGCGCCCTGAATCAAGTGATGGCTAGGACAACCCGCGGCGCGACGAAAGTGCAGCTAATGATGAGCATCGCCTGAAGCCATATCGCTCCGCAAGCGGGCCTGCGCTGCTCAGCACTCGGATTTTCTTGGCGTCGCCCTCGGCGCCTACCAGGAAGAAATGAGGGATTCGCGAGGCGGATCGAGGCGTTGGCGTCAAGATCAAGGGCTGCAGCAGTGCGCCAGCAGGCTCCTGAAAAAGGGCGCACCACAGGGAGCACAGAGGAACACAGAGGACAGAATTCAGTCCCAACCGGGACGGCCCCAAATCAGCCCAGGGTGCAGCGCGTGCAACCCTGGGTAACCTCGAGCCGGCAACTTCCCGCCACCTTCGGGCTTGTCCCAGCGTAGCGCTGACTTCCCGCTTCGCTGAGGCGGCGACTTCCGCGCACGAATTTCGGTGGAGCCTTTCCGTGGTCCTCACTATCTTGGCGGAATGAACGAACTGCCCCCCAAAACCGAAATGCAGCGAGCCTACCGAGAACGCGACGCCAGCTATGACGGATTGTTCATCCTGGCCGTGAAGACGACGGGCGTCTTCTGCCGCCCGACCTGTCCGGCCCGGAAACCGTTGCCGGAAAATGTGGAGTACTTTCGCACGAGCAAGGAGGCCCTGAGCGTTGGATACCGTCCTTGTAAACGCTGTCAACCGATGCAGGTGGATGATCAACCCGCCTGGGTCAGCGATCTCTTCGATGAAGTGAACAAGGACCCTGGGCGGCGAATCACCGAATCAGACCTGCGCACCCGGAGCATCGATCCGGCCACCGTGCGACGCTACTTTCAGAAACACTACGGCATGACTTTTCACGCCTATGCGAGGGCCCGCAGGATGGGAAACGCTTTGGCTCAGATTCGCGAAGGCCAGTCGATCGACAACGCCGCCTTCGGCAACGGTTTTTCATCGCATAGCGGATTTCGCGAGGCGTTCGCGAAGCTACTAGGGCGACCGCCGGGACGCAGTCGCGGGCAACAGAACCTGCTCTTTCACTGGATTCGCAGTCCCTTGGGGCCGCTGGTCGCCGCGGCCGATGAACTGGGCGTCTGCCTCTTGGAGTTCAGCGACCGTCGGATGCTCGAGACGCAGTTAAGAACGCTGCAGCGCCTTTTCCCTTACCCTGCAACGCCGGGGATCAATCAACATTTGGAGCAGTTGCAAGTCGAGTTGCACGCGTACTTCAACGGCGCCCTGCGAGAATTCACGGTTCCCTTGCAGCTTGCGGGAAGCGATTTTCAAACGCGAGTGTGGAGCCGACTACGCGGCATTCCCTACGGCGAGACGATGTCGTACGAGACGCTCGCCGATGCAATCGGTTGTGCGGGTGGTCAGCGATCTGTTGGCCGGGCCAATGGTCAGAACCGCATTGCGATCGTCGTTCCCTGTCACCGAGTGATCGGCAAGAATGGCCATCTCACCGGCTATGGGGGCGGCCTTCATCGAAAGCAGTTCTTATTGGACTTGGAATCTCAACTTACCCGCGAGTCGGGCGAGAACTTAGATTGAACCGCCGCGGCGCGGGACTAGCGGTTGAGGCGTCAGGGGGACAGCACGACGAAGCCACCCGCCGTTATTTCGACGGGACCGCGTCAGCCGCCGGCCACTTGGAATCCGCGATGCGTCGGAGCCTCATCTCGAAGAACTTCATCGGCTTCTGGTCGCCCACGATCCGCTCCCCATACTCATGCCACTCGCCGTCCTTGATGGTGGCCAGGTAGCGAATCGTCGCCGGCCCGGCGGGGATGGACCAAGAGAATCCCTCGTCGGTCAACGTCAGCGTAAAGTCCCCTTGGCGTCCTTGAGCGTACGACCGCATGGCGTATTGGTTCTTTTGCGCGTCATAGGAGATCACGGCAAAGGCGTTGAAGACAGTAGTGTCCGAGGCGTCATATCCGCGGCCCTCAATGACCTTGATGGCGCCGTCAAGCATGGGTCCCACGCGTTCAGTCTGCGTCATTTCCTGCCGAGTTCCTTGCGGCGTGATAATCCAGGCGTCGCCGCGCCAGACGCCATCCATCATTTGAAGCGCCGCTAACTTTTCCTTCTGAAGCTTGGTCGCTGCATCCTGGGCCAAGAGTGGCTGAACGAAGCCAGCACAGCCAAGCATTACCAGACAAGCGAGTGAACGCGTCATGATGTCCTCATGGAGAATGACAGTGGGATCGGGGCGAAGCGTGAACAGCTCTGATTATACAATTGGCACAGGATGCTGCGTGTTCCATCAGGACAGCAGCATCCGGATGGGCGCACCGCTGCTGGCCGGCCCGGTGAATCCATCGGGACTAAGTCGGGCGGCGGGATTCAGGTCCATCGCGGCGAAGAGCGTCGCCGTGAAGTCCTCGAGGGAAACCGGGTTGGTTTTGACATAAGCGGCCCGACGATCCGACTCGCCATAGACGGCGCCGCCCTGGATTCCACCGCCCGCCAACATGGCGGAATAGCATTGCGGCCAGTGATCGCGGCCCATCCGTTGGGCCCCCTTGCTGATAATGGGCGTCCTGCCGAATTCGCCAACCATGACCACCAGAGTTGATTCCAGCAACCCGCGGTCGATTAAGTCCTCCAACAAGGTCGCGACGGCCTGGTCGGCGCGAGGCAAAGCGAAGGGCAACCCGTTCCAACCCTGTTCGAAGATGCCCACATTCGCATTGCCGTGCATGTCCCAGGTCTCGACGCTGACAAACTTCTCGCCTTCCGCGAGGCCCGTCCAGGCAACGACATTGACCAGGCGAACGCCGGCTTCGACCAAGCGGCGAGCGAGCAGCAAGTTCTGCCCCAGGGGATTTCTACCGTAACGATCTCGGACCTTGGCGCCTTCCTGATCGATGTCGAACGCGTTTCGCACCGCGTCGCCATGAAGGAGTTCGAAGGACTGTTGTTGGTACAGCTCAAGTGACGCGAACTCGGATGTGGCGCCGGCCGGTGAAAGCCGCTGGAATTGTTGCGAGAGCTCGCGCCGTCGTCGTAACCGCTGCATCGTGACGTCCGGCGGCGTGTCGAAGGCGCGTACTTCAAAATCATCCGAAGCGGGATTATCGTCATGCCGCTCGCCAATCAACATGGGGGCGTAGGCCGCGCCCAGGCGCCCGCCAGTCAGGTACGTTGATTCGGCGGGAGCCGCCCCTCCACCAAACTTCTGGAGCCAGACATGGGCTGGGATGTTGGCCTGGGCGGGACTCAGTTTTGCGATGATGGCGCCAAACGACGGATCATCGCTGGCGGGTTTCTCGCGCCAGCCAAAAGCATCGCGTTGGCGATGTCGTGCTGGGACATCTTGTGCGTCATGGAGCGGATGACCGCGTAGTGCTGCGACAACCGCGCCAATCGCGGCATCAGCTCACAGACGTGAAATCCGGGCGTCGCCGTCGAGATCGATTCATACGGTCCACGAATCTCCTGCGGCGCATGGGGCTTCATGTCCCACGAATCCAACTGACTGAGCCCGCCATATTGATGGATGAAGATGCAGGACTTCTTTCCGCCGCTGGCGCCTGTTCGCATTCGCTGCAGATCTTCCGCATGCAACAGGGAGGGCAAACCAAGCCCAAGTGCTCCAATCCCGCCGGCTTGCAGCAAGCGGCGACGCGACAGAACCTGTTTGACTCGGTTGGGAGACGCGCTCATGTTCATGGCGTATTTGGCAAGAGAAGACGATCGCGAGAGTACTCGTCCGTCTAAGATACCACAAGCCATTTCCGCTGGCGCAACTAGATACAGCTCCGCTGGGACAATCGTGTTGAGGTTCCGCGGACTGCGGGCAGGCTTTCGTGCTGGCGGACGTCGCGTTAAGATTGGGCGGTAGGGTGAAGTTCGTGCCTGGTTCGCTCGGCTTGGCCCTCCTTGCCTTCTTGGGGACTGTTTTTTGATGTCGCCAACCGCCGTTGACGTTGATTCTGGCGAATTGCTTCGCGGGCGTGTCACGGCCGTGCGAGGAACTGTGGTGGACGCCTCCTTCGATGATGGGTTGCCGCCCATCGACTCCGCGGTGTCGTGCCAGCGCGAAGACGGCGAGGTGCTCGCTGTCGTGCATTTGCATTTGGGCGGTTCGGTGGTCAGGGCGATCGCGATCAACAACACACGGGGCTTGCGGCGCGGCGCCCGAGCGACCAGCCGCGGCGCACCGCTGCGAATTCCCGTCGGGATGCAGTTGGTTGGCCGAGTGATTGACTTGCAGGGCCGCCCCTTGGACGGCGGTCCGGCCTTGGCGCCCGAACCCTCGCTGCCTTTGTATCGCTCGCCGCCGTCGCCTTCCTTCTGCATGGGACTCGGCGAGGTATATCCCACGGGAATCAAGGTCATCGACCTGTTTTGCCCATTCACGCATGGCGGTCGCGTGGCTGTCTTCGGCGGCGCCGGTGTTGGCAAGACCGTGGTCTTGACCGAGTTCATTCACAACGCGGTCGCCAACTTGGATGGCATCGCCGTGTTCGCCGGGATCGGGGAACGTTCGCGAGAGGGGCTCGAGCTTTGGCAAGAGCTGCGCGCTCGGGGCTTCATGGATCGTACGGCCATGGTGTTTGGGCAGATGAAGGAGCCGCCCGGCGCGCGGTTCCTGGTCGGATTGGCGGCGTTGTCCGTTGCCGAGCATTTTCGCGATGTGGAGCACAAGAACGTCCTGCTGCTCGTAGACAACGTGTATCGTCACGTGCAGGCCGGGATGGAGGTCTCCGGACTGCTGGGGCGGCTGCCGTCCAGAGTCGGGTATCAACCCACACTAGCCGCCGATATCGCGGCCCTGGAAGAGCGTATCACAGCGACGCAACATGGCGACATGGTGTCCGTGCAGGCAGTTCTACGTGCCGGCCGATGACTATTCCGACCCCGCCATCACGCACGCCTTTTGGCATATGGACAGTTCGCTCGTCCTTTCTCGCGATGTGGCCGCCGAAGGTCTCTATCCGGCCGTCGATCCGCTGGCGTCGTCCTCCAAGGCTTTGGATCCGGCCATTGTAGGGCAGCGGCATTACGACGCGGCGCAGGATGCGCACCGCGCTTTGGGACGTTACGAGGAATTGAAAGACTTGATCTCCATGCTGGGCATTGACGAACTGTCCGCCGAAGACAGGGCGCTGGTGGGCCGCGCCGTCGGTTGCGCAACTTCCTGACGCAGCCCTTCTTCGTCGCCGAGTCCTTCACCGGCATGACCGGACGCAATGTGCCGATTGCCGCCACCGTCGACGGCGTCCGAGCCATCCTCGACGGTGACTATGACCATGTTCCCGAAGCACAGATGTTCATGATCGGGTCGTTGGACGAGGTCAAGAAATTCCCCTCGCCAACAACGACATGATGGCGCGAAGATGACGAGCCACACAACACAACAGCCGGCCGGTCAAAGTTCGAACAGGAAGCGGGCGTTGTTGCATCTTGTGATTCGCACGCCGCGGGCAGTCATTGTCGATACCGATGTTGCGGCCCTGCGAATTCCAACGCAGACCGGACAAGTCGGGTTGCGGCCGAGGGGCGAACCGAGCGTGCTGGCGATCGAGGCTGGACTGATCGTGCTGCGACTGCCCAACCGCATGCGTTACGCGGGCACAGCGGGCGGCTTGCTGCACACCGATCGCAAATCCGCCAGTCTACTCACGCCGCTGGCCGTCGTGGGCGATGACCTGGCGTCGGTCTCGCAGCAACTGGACGCCCTGCTTTCGACGCCTAGCGAAGAGATGGACGTTCGCGGTAAGTTGGGCCGCTTGGAAACAAGAATCCTGCAGGAGCTGCAGCAAGGCGACGAGCCGCCCGCCTTGAGAAAAGGCGGGTCCTAGATGACGCGTGTGAAGAAGTCCGGTCGAACCGATCCTCGCGACGTCGTTCGCCGCGATGCACAGCGGCTGGCTCGGCGAGAAAGCGGGCACGGCAGCTTCTGGCGATCGCTGAATGTCCTGGGAATGGTGGGTTGGCCGATTGTCCTGGGCTCGGTCGGCGGAACGCTGTTCGGCCGTTACCTGGATTCCCGATTTCAGACAGGCGTTCGCTTAACTTTGATCTTGATGGTTGTCGGCGTCGCGGCGGGTTCCTTCGCGGCCTGGCAGGGAGTGGTGCGGCGGAATGGTTAACCTCACTTACATTGCCTGGTGCGCGACAGGACTGGCCGCTGGCGGGTTGCACGCCGCGATGCTGTGGCGAGCTTCGCATCAACCATCGGCGGGTTCCTGCGCTTTCGGGCTTGGAGCGTTTGGCGATGGTCGCCGCGGTGCTTGTCGCCGCCGCCTTGTCCGGGGCCATTATCCCGGCGGCGGCGTCCTGGAGCGCGGCGTTCTTTATGGCCGCCGCCTGGTTCGCGTACGGACGACGGCGACACGTCGCGTGGCCCGACAATCGCAACGAAGTGTAGGAAGAGGCCAAGCCGCTATGCAGCTGCGAATCTTCGGCGACCCGATTCTGTTTTATCTCGGCCCGCTGCCAATTACCGAAACGATGGTCACGTCCCTGGCGGTGTCGCTTGTGATGATCGTGGCCGCGGCCGTCATGGGACGCGTTGCTCGATCTTCCCAGCAAAGCAGACTCGCGATCGCCGCGTATGTCTTGGTGGAGAGCTTCGACCAAATGATCGTGGACATTATCGGCCGCTCACATCCCGTGGTGGCGAATCTCGCGGGCAGCCTTTTTCTCTTCATTGCCGGTTGCAATATCGCGGGCCAATTGCCAGGGGTGCATCCGGCGACCGGCAGCCTGGCGACCACGTCCGCCCTAGCGGCTGTTGTATTCCTGAGCGTGCCCATTGCCGGCGTGCACGCCCACGGTTTCTGGGGCTATCTGAAGCGTTACTTTCAGCCCAACCCGCTGTTGATGCCGCTGCACGTCATCTCTGAGTTGTCCCGCACGCTGGCCTTGGCTGTGCGACTTTTTGGTAACATCATGTCCGGCCATCTGGTCGTGGGCCTGCTGGTGGCGTTGGCCGGCGTTTTGGTTCCAACGCCCATCATGGCGCTTGACTTGCTGATTGGACTCTTGCAAGCGTATATTTTTTCGATTTTGACGATCGTCTATATCGGTGCGGCCATCAGCACTGAAGAGGGATAGTTCACCATGGACAGCAAAACGATCATTGCCGTTGTGGCGATGGCCAGCGCGGCCTTGACCATGGCGCTGGCGCGATCGGAGCGGCGCTTGGCGAGAGTCGCATCGGTGCGGCGGCCATGGACGCGCTGGCCCGCCAGCCCGACGAAGCGTCCTCCATCACCCGCACCTTGTTCGTCAGCCTGGCGATGGTTGAATCAACCGCGATCTTCTGCCTGGTTGTGGCGCTGATCCTCTTGTTCGCGAATCCCTTCACGGGCGCGGCGGGCGGTTGATCGTGTCTCCGACGTTGACCACGTTTCTCTTCGAAGCCGCGAACTTCCTGATCCTGGCAGCGGTGCTTGGCTGGCTCTTCTTTCGACCGGTGCGGCAGGCGCTGGCCGATCGCCAGGCCCGCTTCGCTGACGAGGCTCGCAGCGCCGAGAAAAACTCCAGGACGCCGAGCGGATGCAACAGCAGGTCGCCGCCGCCCAGGAGAACTTGCAAACCGAACTGGAGGACATCCGCGCCAAGACGCTTGCCGAAGTGAAAAAGCAGGCGGATGAATTGCTCGCCCAAGCACGCGCCGCCATCGAACGTGAGAACGAAGCGAACCGTCGTCAACAACTGCGTTTCAGCGAAGCGGAAAAAGAGACCTTGGCCCAGGCGGTCGCCAAGGCCACGGCCGCGACCGTCGGAAGCTTGCTAACCCAGATCAGCGCCCCGAGTCTTCATGAGGCCTTGGTGGAATCGGCCTGCCAACAGTTGCATTCGTTGTCGGATCGACGATCCGGACGAGTCCGCGTTGAGTCGGATTCGGCATTGACGCCGGAGCAACAAGCGCAGATCAACGACGCGTTGGGGGCCGCCGCTGAGAGTGCGGAGTTTCGCGAAGTTGCGGGCCTGGGGGCCGGCGTGCGACTCACGACCAACCAGGGACTCATCGATGCGACGGTCACCGGCTTAACGCTTTTTGCGAAACAATCGCTGGTGATCGAACTGACGAAACAGGCGAACAATCATCACTTTGCACGAGCGGCTCATGACGCGTGAAATCGCTTCGCCTGTGGCGGCCGACTTGCTAGAGGCCGCGGCGACGCTGCGGCTGGCCGACGGGTTGAAACCGCGGGGAGTCGTCAACCGAGTGGGCGACGGCGTAGCCGTGGTCGCCGGCTTGGAGCACGTTCGTTACGAGGAACTGCTTGCCTTCAACTCCGGCGCTTTTGGTCTCGCGTTCGATCTCCGTCCCCAAGAGCTTGGCGTGTTGTTGCTCTCCGGCGCCGCCGAAGTGCATGAGGGCGACGGCGTCGTTGGCTTGGACCGCTTGCCTGCTCTCTCGGTCGGTCCCGAAGCGTTGGGCCGCATCCTTGATCCGCTGGGAAATCCCCTGGATGAAGGACCGCCGCTTTCCACCGAGAAGCGCCTGCCGCTGTTCCGTCCGGCGCCGGAGATCATCGAACGCGGCAGCGTCGAAAAGACATTGTGGACCGGCGTGGCCGCGGTTGACGCCGCGATTCCGATCGGCCGCGGGCAACGCGAATTGATCATTGGCGATCGCAATGTGGGCAAGACGGCCTTGGCTATCGACTTTGTTCGCGCTCAACGCGACAGCGATGTCGCCTGCGTGTATGTGATGATTGGGCAACCGATGTCCCGCGTCCGCGCACTGCACGATGTGCTGCAAAGCGCCGGATGCCTGAGCCACACGGCCATCGTCGCGGCGTACGCCTCCGATAGTCCAGGGCTGCAGTACCTCGCCCCGCTGGCGGGAGCGTCGTTGGCGGAGTCGTTTCGGGACGCCGGCGGTCACGCCCTGGTCGTGTATGACGATCTGACCAAACATGCGGACGCTTACCGAGAATTGGCTTTGCTGCTGGATCGACCTCCAGGCCGCGAAGCGTATCCAGGCGACATCTTCTACTTGCACGCCGAGTTGCTGGAACGCGCGGCGACGCTGAGCGCCGATCGAGGCGGCGGCTCCGTAACGGCTTTCCCGATTGTGGAAACCACTGACGGCGACATCTCCGCCTACATTCCGACGAACTTGATCTCGATCACCGACGGCCAAATCTATCTGGACACCGGTCGCTTTGAACGTGATCTGCGGCCGGCGATCGACATCGGGCGAAGCGTCTCGCGAATCGGCGCCATCGCGCAGCCGCAATCGATGCGGGAAGCGGCCAAGAACCTTAAAATCCAATTGTCGCGTTTCGAAATGCTGGAGCGACTCTCGCGCGTCGGCCTGGACGTGGACCAGGCGACTCAGGCCGCCTTGCGCGATGGAATGGTCCTGCGCCCTTGCTGCGTCAAAAGCGCCTCTCGCCGCGAAGCGTGGCGCACCAAGTGCTCACGCTCACGGCGATCCAGGAACAATGGACGAGCGATCTAGCGCCGAAACAAGCCGTCGAGGCGCAAGAAGCCCTGGTTCAGTTGGTGCGCGAGCAACTTCCCGAATTGGCGGCGACCTTGGACCGAGCGGAGTCGCCGGATCCAAACTGGCGGCAAACGGTGCAGCCCTTGGTGGCTGGCGCGAAGGCCCGCGCGGCCCAGCGTCACGGTTAAGACGCTACGTTTTTCGCGATCCCTAGTCGCAGGACGAGCTTGATGAAGCGTCAACAAGAACTGCAACATCGACTGCGGACATTGCACGCATTAAGCGACGCGGTGGGAGCGATGCGTTCGTTATCGGCTCACCACTTTCGTAGGGCTCGGCAAACGCTGGCCGACGCCCGAGACTATCGGGAAAAAATGGACGCCATCATCGCCGAGATTGGCGTGCATCAACCGCTCCATGTCAACGCCCCCTCCGGGCTGTTGATCATCGCCTCCGATCTGGGACTCTGCGGCGATTACAACACGAAGCTGGCGCAATTGGCGATCGCGGAGGTCCAGCGCCACCAGACGCGGCGACTGTATTCCGTGGGGCGGAGAGCGCGCAGGGCGCTGGGCCGCGCACGCTCACGCCGGATCGAACGTATGACGCGCCGGCGAGCCTGGAGGGACTCTCCAAACTGCTGTTGGGCCTGGCCCAGGATCTGCTGGACGATTATGCGACCAACCAGATTGGCGGCTTGCATGTCGTTTCCGCCGCATTCGAAGGTGTGGGGCGGTTCTCGCCCATTTCGGCGAGTTTGCTGCCGATCCAGCCCGTCGCGGGTATTCAACCCTTTCGGCGTTCGCCGTATGTTTCGACCGATCATCTGTCCGCCGCAGCCGTACGGGAGTACCTCTATATCACCCTGTACGAGATGCTGCTCGACGCCCTGGCGGCCGAACACGGCATGCGGCTGATGGCGGCCGAATCGGCCTTGGAATGGCTGGAGGACGCAGCGGCCAAAGCGTCTCGCCGCTTGACCAGCGCCCGCAGCGAAGCCTCGACTCAAGAATTGCTGGACATCGTCGCCGGCGGCCGCCAACGACTGCAAAAGGACAAGGACAACGAATCGGCGAGATGAAAGATCGCCTGACAAGCGGCAGGTGACGGGTGGCGGAAGAAGCCGTGACCCACCAACCGATGGCGGATACAATCTGGGGATCGTCGTTTGCCTGCCTGGGCGGGATTACGGGCGTTTTCCTGACGCTCTCGATGTCGTCCCCCTGGAGCAAACGGCTAAGAAATAATCCACCCCGTGGCAGCGACAAATCGATGAGGTAGTCCATGAACCACTGGGGGCGAATTGCGGGCGTCACGGTCGCCAGTTTGGCTTTGGCTTGCTCCGCCGCGCAACAGCCAGACGCTGGAAACAGACCTTGGTACGAGCGGTCGTTGGTGGGATTGGAAGTCGGCCCCACCGGCGACAATTCGGCGGCAGCGATCCAACGGACGCTGGTTATTGCGCCAAGTTCGACGGCGCCGAGATCGTTCGTCAGTGCGTCGCGGCCGACGCCGAGTACCTGGTGATGTGGGTTCGCGACGGCGACTACGCCTACTATGACTCCAAGCTCTTACCGAAGGCGCCCGGCCTCGGAAATCGAGATCCGTTGCGGGAAGCTGTGGATGAAGCCGAAAAGCACTCCCTGCCCGTGATCGCTTACTGCGTTGTCCAACAAGGCGGGATCTTCTCGAAGTCGCATCCCGAATGGGAGATGCGCGGCGCCGACGGCCGACCCATTGGCCGCTTCTGTTACAACTCGGGCTACCTCGCCGCGATGAAGGAAATCGTGGCCGAGCAACTTGCGTACGGAATCGACGGCTTTCATATCGACATGCTGGACCAGGGCTTTGGCCCGCCCTACGGCTGTTTCTGCGACGCTTGCCGAGCTGAATTCACCGAGCGATATGGCCACGACATGCCCCAAGGCCCCACGTGGGACGCGGCCTGGGACGACATGTTGGAGTTTCGCTACGCCACGAGTCAACGCTTCGAGCAGGAACTGTTTCGCCACATTAAGTCGATCCAACCCGCGGCCACGGTCGACTATAACTACCATGGGAATCCGCCGTTTTCCTTCGAGGTTGGACAGCGCCCCGTCCAGCACGCCGGCAACGCGGATTTCGTCACCGGGGAGACGGGCGTGTGGGGATTCAGCGCATTGGGCGTCGGCCTGAACGCCCAATTCTATCGCGCCGCCACTCCGGGCAAGCCCTACCAGGTCGCGATGCAGCGCGGCGTTCGCATGTACCATGACCAAACGACGCGGCCGCTGAACGACATGCGTTGGGAGCTCTTCACCTTGCTGGCGCATGGCGCCTTGGTAACCATGGTTGACAAGACGGGATTTGACGGCGGATTGGATCCCGTCGCCTACCAACGCTTTGGGTCGCTGTTTCGCGAAGTCCAAGAGAAACGCGAGCACTTCGGTCAGCCCTTTGTTGATGAAGCCGGCCTTTACTTCAGCAGTCGCACTCGCGACTGGGTCGGTCGTGAGAGTCCCGGAGCCTATTTCCAGAGTTTTCAGGGCGCGCAGCGCGCTCTTGCCTTGGAGCACCTGCAGTTTGGCGTCGCGCTGGACGAGAATGCCACTGGCGATTCTCTGCGGACCTTTCCCGTGGTGATCCTGGCCAACGCGGCTATCCTCTCGGAGCGTGAAGTGAAGCAACTGGAGGCGTATGTCCGCGGGGGCGGCCAACTGATCATCACCGGCCACAGCGGGCAACTCGATCGCCAGGGCTCGCCAACCGAGGCGACCGCACTTGCCAAGTTGATCGGCGGGGAAGTGGTGCGGCGTCTGGACTCGCAAGACAACTGGGTTCGGTTCTCCGGCGACGACCCGACCTCGCGGAAGCTGCGTTCCAGCGACATTCAGGTCGGCTGGCCGTTTCTGGTGGAAGGCCCAGCCACACAATATCAAGCGACATCCGCGATCGCAGTCGGCGAACTGCTCAGCCCCGCATCGCACCGCTCGACAGCTGCAAGGCAAGATGGGCTCTGACTGGCCGATGAGTCCCGACAAGGTCGTCGGTCCGGCGGTGCTCTTGAATCGTGTTGGCTCGGGAGCGGTGCTGACGTTCGCCGTCTCGCCAGACTTCGCCACGGCCAGCGAACACCCGATCGTGGAAGCTCGCAAGTTGCTGGGCAACGCGGTGCGCCTTTTGCACCCTCAGCCGCGCGTGCGGATCGCAGCGCCGGCGAACGTGGCGACGATCGTAACGGACGACCCCGAGGAACGATTGTTGCGAGTTCATCTACTCGCCTACAATGCGACGCCGCAAACGACTCCCCCGCGGGACCGGCCGCGCGTGTTGCCTGGTTTGATTGAAGACGCGCCGATGTATCGCCTTGGCCTCGAGTTTCCTGGAGACGTGCAAGACGTCCGGGCCTTGAATCCAACGACTCGAATGCAACGCGACGAGAAGCGGGCCGAAGCCGTCATCGAAGAGATTCACGAAGTGATCTTGATTCGCTACTAGTGCTGCGGACAGCTAAGACGTTGGGTTAGCCACAGTGCAAACTGTTGCCAGCCAAGTACTTTGGCAAGCAGTCACACCCAGATTAAGCTGTCACACAGCACTAGGCCAGGTTGCTTAGCCCTCGTTTCCACCCACATTCCAAGCCCTGAGCCAGTCGAGCAACCGGCGACTGCGGGGAGTGAGTCGCGTTCGATTGTACTGGTCGCCGAGTTTGCGAATCGCTTCGGCTTGGGTCGGGTAGGGGTGGATCGAACCGCCGATTTTGGCAAGTCCCAGGCCATGGTTCATGGCCAAGGTGATCTCGGAAATCATGTCGCCAGCGTTCTCCGCGACGATCGTAGCGCCCAGAATCTTGTCGGTTCCCCGTCGCGTATGCACCTTGACGAAGCCGTCGGTTTGCCCGTCCAGGATCGCACGGTCCACGTGCGCCAGATGTTGGACGTAGGTATCGATCGCGACGCCGGCTTCCTTCGCCTGCTGCTCATTCATCCCGACGTGGGCCAGTTCCGGCGACGTGTAGGTCGCCCAGGGCACAAGCAGACGACTCGCTCTCTTTCGGCCGAAGGGTCCGATCGCGAACAGGGCATTCTGCACCACGATGCGAGCCTGAAAATCCGCGGCGTGCGTGAACTTCAAGGGCGAGCAGATATCTCCGGCGGCGTAGACTTTGCTGTGGGTCGTTTGCAGGAAGTCATTGACCTGAACTCCCCGCCGATCGTACTTGATCCCCGCGGCCTCCAAGTTCAGCCCTTCGGTATTCGGCGCGCGACCAGCGGCCACCAGCAGTCGGTCAACAACCATCTCGCGCCGCTGGCCGTTGGATTGCGCCTCGATGAGAACGCCGTCGGGGGTGGGTCGAACGCGGATGTCTTCGCTGCTTAACATCAATTGAACGCCATCGCGCTCCAGATGATGCTGCACGATCGCCGCGGCTTCCGGGTCCTCTCGCGTGAGGATGCGATCAGCTTGTTCGAACAGGTGCACGTCGGCGCCGAAACGTGCGAATGCCTGAGCCATTTCACAGCCAATGGGGCCGCTGCCGATGACGCCAAGTCGTGGCGGCAGCTCCGTCAAGGAAAACAAGGTCTCGTTGGTCAGGAAGGCGACGCCGTCGAGTCCCGGAATCGCAGGCGCTGAGGCTCGAGCTCCAGTGGCGATGAGAGCCTTCTTGAATTTCAGCTCGCGGTGGGATCCATCCTGGTCGGCGACTTGAATCGCTGAGGGGGCGATGAAGGACGCTTGTCCAAAGTACACGTTGAACGCCGAGTTGGCTAAAGCGATCCGCGGAATCGTGAGGGCTGATCGAGGCTCGCAGGCGTCGCATGCGCTGCATGGCCTCGGCGAAGTCCACCTGCATGCCCGCGGGAACATGCACGCCGAATGAACTCGCCTGACGAACGGTCGCGGCGACCCGCGCCACTCGCAGCAAGGCTTTGGAGGGAACGCAGCCTACATTCAAACAGTCGCCGCCCATCGACTCCCGCTCGACCAAGGCGACGCGAGCCCCCAACCCCGCCGCCGCGGCGGCGGTCACCAAACCCGCGGCGCCGGCGCCGATCACGACAAGGTGGTACGGTCTTCGCGGTGTTGGGTTGACCCATTCCGTTGGATGAACATTGGCCAGAAGCGTCCGGTCGTAGTCGTCCAAGGGGGGGTTCCTGACCGAAGTGTTCGACATCTCACCTTGCCTGTTCCGATAATCTCAAGGTCATTTTTCCAGCCGCGGCGGCGTGGTAGGCTGCCCTCGCGGCCGAATGGGAGTATATCGTCACGACTGCTCCCGGCCAGACACGAACGACACTAATTGCCTGAATGGATCGCTCTCTAATGCCCCAAGCTTCGACGTCGCTTCAGCATCGAAAGTCCCCGCTGGCCGCCCCCGATGCGCAGCTGAGGTTGTTGGAGTCCACGCAGACGCCGAAGCGGTTTGCGGTGGCGATGGGCGAACATGGCTTAAGCCGGCTCCATGCCAATGGTCTGGAAATCCTGCAAGTGAATCTCGGCAAGACCTGCAACATGACCTGCCGGCATTGCCATGTTAACGCGGGCCCCGATCGTCGTGAAACGATGACCCGCGAGACAATCGACTTGTGCCTGCGGGCGTTGCGCGATGCGCGGCTTTCGATATTGGACCTCACCGGCGGCGCGCCGGAAATGAACCCGGATTTTCGATACCTTGTCGCCGAAGCTCGCCAGTTGGGCGCGCATGTGATTGATCGCTGCAATCTGACCATCCTGCTGGCGGCGGGCTACGAGGATCTGCCCGAGTTTCTGGCGAAGCATCGAGTCGAAGTCGTAGCGTCGCTGCCATGTTACCTGCAAGAAAACACGGATTCACAACGCGGTGAAGGCGCTTATGGTCAATCGATCGAAGCCCTGCGGCGTTTGAATGCTCTGGGGTACGGCAAGTCGGGGGAGCATCGGCTGACGCTGGTCTATAACCCGATCGGCCCGGCGTTGCCGCCGCCGCAGAAGAAGCTCGAGTCCCGTTATCGAGAACACCTGCTTCGCGAGTACGGGATCGAGTTCGATCGATTGTTCACGATCACCAACATGCCGATCAGCCGATTTCTGGAGGGTCTGCTGCAGGCCAATCAGTATGAATCATATATGCGGACGTTGGTCGACGCATTCAATCCGAAGGCGCTGGCGGGAGTGATGTGTCGCCAGATGATTTCGGTGGGCTGGGACGGTGCATTGTACGACTGCGATTTCAATCAGATGCTCGAACTACCGACGGCTCGCGGCGTTCCTCGACATATCCGCGATTTCCAGATCGAGCACCTGACGGATCGACCCATCGCCGTGGGGCAGCATTGTTTCGGCTGCACCGCCGCCGCGGGATCGGGGTGCCTGGGGGCCATCGAAGCTGACTGAATGGGAACCGGCGGCCTAATAACCGATGCCCGCGCGGAGCATGAACGTGTCCGGCATGCCGATGTCGTCTTGCGGATTGAATTGGTAGTTGAGCTGGCGGTTGAGAACCCACGCCGCTTCGAAGAAGCCGAAACGCCGCCCATTCCGAATTTGGTCGGGGCGTCCCCATTCGAAACCGAGGATGACTCGGATGTCATTCAGGTTGGCGACATCCATCTCGCCGCTGGTTCGGCGCACGGTCCAGACGCCTCCTCCATATTCGCCGGCGAGGTACCACCAGATGTCGTACGACCCATTGGTGGCGAGATATTTGGCGAACTTGGGATTGGGAAACATGATGTCGTAGCGAGATCCGGGATTGGGCGTCCACGTCACGCCAAAGGCGGGCAGCAACTTCACATTCACTCGGTTGACATAGTAAACGCCGCCCCGCACGGAGAATTGCTCATTGCGTCGAATCCGGAACAACGCCTTGCCCATGATGCGAAGGCTCTGGCTAATGAGTTCGTCGAAGTCGGAGAACACGCCCAGGCGAACGCCCAGCTCGCCGCCGAACGTCACGTCCGGGTGGGACGCCCAAGCGACATCCAGGAAAGCACTATACGCTCGCGGAGGCAGGTCAGCTTGTTTTTCCGGCGTGGGTTGAGGGCCGTCCCACAAGTGCAGGCTATAGGAGGGTGCGATGTACAATGGCTGCCGACCGCCCAGGAAATTGGGCCAGGTGTAAACGACCGAAATATCGCTGTCGTTGATGTCAACGTCCAAGCCGTCCCCTCCCTTGATCCAGGCGTATTGAAAGCGGGGCGTGGCGAACCGCACCGGCTGTTCGTTCCACCATTGATCCCAGCCTCGATTCGCATCATAGAGCGAGGTCCCGTAGGGAATCTCGCCTGGCGAACCGTTGTAGGTGGGGAACGCGTCGCCGCCGGCGGGACTGGCGCCGGTCCCGCTGTAGGCGTCAAAGCCGGGCGAGGGGCTGACCGCTCCGGGGAGGGCGACTCCCGGCGGCAAGGTGGGAGCGATCGTGTCAAATGGTCCCAGGACGGGCGCGCTCAGGTTGCTGCCGGGACCGTAGGGGCCGCCCCCGCCGTAGGGATCAAACGCCGGCGCCGAGTAGCCGGGCGGCGCTTGGGGGAAAACAGGCTGCAGTGGAGAGGTCGGCGTCCATCCTGGGACATATCCTTCGTCGACGTAATCGGGAATGTCCACGCGCTGAGCGATGCTGGGCGCACACCATGTCGCCAACCCAAGGCAGGCAACTACCAGATTTCGAGCGGAATATGTCAAGTCGTCCATCCTGCTGAGCCGATTCTGGATAAGCGGCGCTCTGTCCGCACCGTAGTTATCCGGCGACGCCGCTCGCGTCAAGACAAGTCGGGTAAACTGGGACGCCCTCCCTGTTCGCCGCAGCGACAGGTCAACCCAGCGGGGCCGCTGGCAAGCTTGGCGACCTCCCGTTAGGATGGCGCATCGGCATCGCTCGCTTCCCCATTTCTTTGATCAACGCATGTTGCAGATCATCTTCGAGTTCATTGACGGTCCGTTTGACGGCAAAGTGCTGCAGGGCCCCGCGATGGAAACAAATGAAGCGGCTCGCTACTACCTGTTGACCAATCACGGCAAGATCGGCCAGCGGTTCAAGGTGGTTTCGGACTTCGCCGTGGAGCAATTGACCAAGGAACGGAATCCCGAGGAACTGCGAACGTTTCGACACCATCATTACGTCGTTTCCGACCGGCTCGAGGAAGGCGAAGAACTGCTCATTCGCGCCACGTACGAACACATCGAGCCGGAGAGCGGCAAACCGGGCAAGACGACATCCGACGACGAAGCCGAAGATCTCATCGAACCGCCCGACGCGCGGACGCGTCATCTGGACCAGATGCTGAGCTTCGTTCGCCGCGCCGCACAGGGCATGTCCGCTTCCTACGGGCACTGCTGGCCCGCGTCGTCAGGCCAGCGCGTGGAGCCCAACCTGACGCTCCATCTGGCTCATGTCCTGCTCAGCCGCGATTTCGCCGTCTTTGCCGAAGCCGCTCATCCCGATGAACGCTCGCCGAGCATCCCACTGGTCGGCGTTTCGCCCAACCAGGATTGGTTCATCGCCTGCGATTTGCGCGGGTTCCAGGAACACAACGCCTTGAGTGAGATGTCCGCGTCGATCGAGAGCGTCCGCGGATTCTGGCTGGGGCCGCGTTTGGCCATCGCGTCGTGCAGCGAACACATCTTGCGAGTCGCTCAATATTGCCAACATGGCTATGCGATGACGGCGGGCCTCCATTGGTCCAATTCGACTCACTCGCCGCTCTTGCAATTCTGGCGGGCGCCGGCGGAGGATAACACGGAAAAGCAGCAATTCATCTCGAAACTGGATCGCTTGAGCACCGTGTGGCCGGAACCCCTGCTGGTTTACTCCGATCCAATCCGCGGCGTTTGCCACCTGCTCAGCGTTCTCTTCCCCATCGACCATGACTCCACGGCGTCCGATACCTAGCGCCGCCCTTTCGCAGGACCCACCATGCTTAGCCAAGTCATCCAAGACAAGATCAACGAGCAAATCAGCAATGAGCTCTATTCGTCGTACAGCTACCTTGCCATGTCGGCCTATTGCGAACACGAACAATTCACCGGCTGCGCTCAATGGCTGCGTCTGCAAAGCCGAGAAGAGAACGCCCATGCGCTGCGGCTCTACGATTTCCTGGCGGCCCGAGGCGGTCGCGTGATCCTGAGGGCGATCCCCGCGCCGCGAGCCGAGTACAACTCGCTCTTGGAGGTCTTCGAACAGTCTTTGGAGCAAGAGCAAAAGGTCTCCGCCCAAATCGACAGGCTCTATGAACTCGCCTTTCAAGAGAAGGCGTTCGCCGCCCTCGTGGAACTCGAATGGTTTATCCAGGAACAGGTCGAAGAGGAGAAAACCGCCCGCGCCATCGTCCACAAATTCCGCCTCATCGGCGATGACGCCGCTTCGCTGATCGATCTGGATCGCGACCTGGGATCCCGCCAGCCCGAACCAGAGGCGGAGTAGGGGGGAGGGAGTAGCGGGGTAGTTCTGTCCTCGTGTTCCTCCGTGCTCTCTGTGGTGACCCTTTTCGCGGCCCTGTGGCGTTTGAATTAGGGAAACTCTCTGCTGATTTGCCGTTCCGAAAGAACCGGTGCATGCGATACACTACAGCGTCCCGAAGTCGCATGGAGGAAGAAGGATGCCTATTGTTTTCGCATTGCGTGGCGGAGCCGCTCTGACCGTTTCCTTGAGCGTCTTGCTTTGCCTTTGGCCGCTTCGCGCTCAAGATCCGCCTGGCGTCCTGCAGCCGCCCGCCGTCGCGGCGAGCGATCAGGCCTCCAACGAAACCTCGGCGAGCGATGCCGCGGCGCTCGAACCGCAGCCCTCGCCCGCCGCCGAGCCTCCTCTGTTGGACCCTGCTGGGCTGGTCGAACGGCGGCAACGCGACGCGATGGTCGAGGACATTCTGTCCCTTCGCGGACTGTTTGGAGCCGCTTTCAGCAGCGAGGAGGAAGCGGCCATGTTTCGCCAGGCTTTGGAGAGCTTCGAGCCGCCCCCGGCGCCGCCAGTCGTTCAAGGAGTGGACGTCGATCGGGCCGACGCCGTGCATGTTCCTGACGCCGAAAAACAAGGCCCGCTGTTGATCCCGCAAGGTCTCGTTCGGCAAACTCCCGTCATCGACGAAGTCGCGGCGCAGCTGCGAACGGCGGCCCGGATGATGGACGAAGAGGCCTATCGAGCCGCCGAGGAAGGATCCGTCGAAGCCGCAGTCGCGTGCCGTACCATGGCGACGAGGATCTTTCAATTAAGCCTGGAACTTCCCAGCTCGCCGTAGTCGGCTGTGTCCGAGCGATCTTCGCTCGCAGGCGTGATTCCCGCAGGCTACGGCCGCCGCAGGCTGCTATTCCCAGAGCGGTTCGCTCAGAGCGTAGGCGAACGGGCCGAAGACCAAGATGGGAAACCAGGCCGCCAGCGCCGGCGAGATGAAGTAGCCAGCGCCCATGGCATGCGCGGCCAACGTCACCAGGTAGAATCCCGAGACGATCAAGAAACACCCGCCGGCCACGACGAACAGGCCTTTCTGCTCTCTGGCGATCACGAACGGCAGACCCAGGAACAGCAGCACGACATCCAGGATCGGGCGGACGATGCGTGCGTGAATGCGGACCATTTCCGCGGCGCCGTAATCCAAACTGGGGTTATGCAGCTCGTCAATCAGCTGACGTGTGGATGCGAAACGTCGCCACGCGGGATCGGCGGCCAACTGGTTGAAACTCACATCGGTCGCGACAAAACACTGGCCCGGTTCCAGCCAGGGCGTGTCCTTGGCGGTCAGCACGACCGGCTTGGAGTCGAGGTAGGCCGAGGGCAGCTGATCGATATTCTCCGGCTGTTCGACGCGACTCAGCAGATAGCCGGCGGGGCGTTCACCTTGTTGCGGGGTGTACGCCGCCGCGGGGCCGTTGATGCGTCGTCCGAACTGCTGCATCCCGGGCGGCATGCCGAAACTGGCGTCGACAATCCGCTGTTCGGCGGCCAAGGTCTCGCGGCCGCCGATCAGGACATCGGTGAGATGATCGTATCGCGGGCGAAGTCGTTGGGGAGCAAGATAGTTCTTGGCTTTCACGGCCAAGCGGTCGCGAAACGTGGGAATCAACCATTCGCGATTGACGACCGCCAGCAGGCTGAGCGCCACGGATCCCGCCAGCAACGGCATGATGATCCGCCGAATCGCGATTCCACCCGCCATCATCGCGGTCGCCTCGTTCTTGGAACGCATCCAGGCGATCGTGAACATGGTCGCGGCCAGCGCGAGCAGACCCGAAGTCTGATCAAAAAAGGTCAGCACCTGGACGCCGTAGAACTGCACGATCGTGCGCAGCCAACCATCTCGAGCGGCGACCTGCTGCAAGTCGTCCAAGCTGCCGAAAGCCATGACGACCAGAAACACGCCCGTCAAGCTTGCGAAAGCCACGAACAGAATCTTGAGGAACAACCCCAGCATGTAGCGGTCGATCAGGGTCATCTGGGATCTCCGTATCCCGGTTCCGCGGGCGGCTCGCCTTAGCAGTGTTTTGCGGTAACTCCGCGAACGGCTCGAGCCAACGCGGCGACGCCGCGGCCGATGCCGGCGGGATCTTGAACGCCGAAACTCAACCGAATCGTGTTGTTGCACCGAGGCTGACCATGGTCGGCGTAGAAGTACTCGCCAGGCACGTACAGCACGCCCTCCTCGACCGCCGCATCGAACAGAGGCCCGCGCGGACCGGCGTCCAGGCCCTCGGGCAACCGCAGCCAGACATACAACCCGCCGCCGGGAATCGCCCACCGCACGCCGTCATCTGGCTGGAAGGAGTCCTCCAAGGCCGCCAGCATCGCATCGCGTTTCACGCGATAGCTGTCGCAGAGCGCATCCACATGGCGATCATAATCCCCTGACTCCAAAATCTCGGCCACCAGATGCTGATTGAAGCAAGGCGAGCCAAAATCAATGTTGCCCTTGAGGTCCGCGACCGGCCCGATCAGATCTTCGGGGAGAATGCCAAAGCCAACGCGTAAGCCCGGGGACAGGGTCTTGCTGAACGTGCCGGCAATGATGACCGTGTCCTGCTCCTCGTCAAAATTTCGCAGCGTTGGCGTCTCGTCGCCGTCGTATCGCAAGCGACGGTAAGCGACGTCGGCGATGATGCGGATGGTGTGATGCTTCGACCATTTCTTGACGACCCGCAATAACGCGGCCAAGCGATGCTCCGCCGTCGTGACGCCACGAGGATTGTCAAAGTACTGCACCAAATAGACCGCTTTGACCCGAGGCAGGCGACCCTCGGCATCGGCGGTCGCCAGCGCCTCGTCCAGCGCTTCGGGACACATTCCATCGTCGTCGGCGAGGACGCTTTCCGAGACGCCTCCGGCGTAGGCCAGCGCCCCCAGAAATACGAGATAAGTGGGGGCCGCGCAAAAAACAATGTCCCCCGGGTCGATCATGGCTTCGCAAAGCAAGTGCAGCAATTGGTTGCTGCCGGCGGTCAACAAGACGCGATCGGCCGAAGGGGTGCTTTCGCCATAGCGTCCGGCAAGCCGATCGCAAAGAAGCCGCCGCAGCCGTGGCAGCCCCAACGTCGTGCCGTATTGCAGGCTCTCGCGAAAACGCGACTCGTTGCTTCTCAGCCGCTCAAACGCGGCCTCCACCGGTCGCAAGGGAAGCGTCGCTTGATCGACAAAACCAGCCGCCAAGGAAATCAGAGACGGATTGGCAAGCGAGCGCGCCATCAGCTCACTGATCGGCTGGCCAGCGGCTTGAAGCGCTCTGCAACTGAGTCCGGAAGCAACGGTTTTCATGGGGGGGTGGAGGGTAGAGGGTAGAGATTAGGGGGTGGAGGGTAGAGAAAAATAGACGGTGGAGGTCTGGATCTGTGGCGACTACTTTCCCTCGATTCATTCATCATACGTCGCGCCGCCCGCCTTCCCAACCCCGAATCAGATTAGAGGGTAGAGGGTAGAGGGTAGAGGTAGTGGGTAGTGGGTAACAGGACCGAAGGGCCGACACCATCGGCACTCGGTCATCGTGCCGGCCCGTCGGGCCTGTGCGGTCGTATGGCTCGCAAACCGTGGCCTCACGGCGAGCCCTTGAAAGCTGAGCATGAAGCGAATCGCGACTAGCCGGCAAATTCCCACCACCGCTGGGCTTGTCCCGAATGGCGTGGACTTAAGCAATGCCTGCGATCCCCGAGGCCCGGAGGGCCGCCACAATTTTAGCCGTGGCCGTAAAGGCCGCGGTTACGTTGCTAGACGGGATCCAGGCCCGACGAAGGGCCTGCGGGACCGTTGGACGAGTGGTCCGTGGCCTCACGGCCACGGCTAAAATTGTTTCGGCCCTCCGGGCCTTGGAGATTGCCCCGAGTTTACCTGAAGAACACCTGCGCCGCTGCTGACCCCCTACTACCCTCTACCCTACTACCCTCTACCCTCACCCTACTACCCTCTACTCTCTCCACCCTACCCCCTCCCGCTCCCCCCCACTCCCCTGGCCAGGACGAGAGTCTTGACCTCGGCGGCCCCGGCTCGCAGTAGCGTGCGGGTGGCCGAGGCCAGGGTGGCGCCCGAGGTGAGCACGTCATCGACGAGCAGGATGCGTTTGCCGGCCAAGCGTGCGCGGCGGCGGCGGGGGACTTGAAAAGCGCCGCGCATGTTCTCGATGCGTTGGCTTGGCGAAAGGGTCCCCTGCTTGCGGGTGGCCCGCTGACAGCGCAGCAGGCCGAGGTCCAACGGGATTCGCAGACGCTGACTGGCCGCTTCCGCCAGGAAAACGCTGACGGGAAACCCTCGAAACAGGCGTCGCCCCCAATGCATGGGAATCGGCGCCGCCAGATCCAGGGCCTGCCCCGAAAAGCGTTCTTCGGCGACATCGGCAAGCAGCTTTCCGGCGACGACCGACAGCGCCTCTTGGCCTCCCAGCTTAAGCCGGCGAACCAGTTCCCGCATCGCGCCTCGATAAGGTCCCCAGGCGGCCGCCTCGGAAAACGGGAAGTTGCGTTGGCGACACTCCCCGCAGGCGACGTTCAGCAGAACGCCCTGCCATGTCGGCGCCGGCATGGAGCAGCCTCGGCAAGTGCGGGCGCTGGACAGACGAGGCAAGGCGTCCAGGCACGGTGCGCAGAGCAGGAGCTGCGACGAGTCCGGCAGATCGCCGCCGCACGCGACGCATTGCGGGGGAAACGCCAGATCCTGAAGTCCAGCCCACAAATCCGCCGCCCGGCGGCGCCAGCGAACCACAGCCTCCATCACCAAGCACTCCACGGCCCACCAGAAAGCCCAACCATTTACCCGCCGCCACCCGGATCCTACCGGGCCCCAAGGAAAACACGAAGAAAATGCTGAGCGGTGGGCGAGCCGGTGGTTGGGAGATGTTGCTCGGGAGTGATACGCTTTACGGCTGGCGAATTTCCGGCTGCCGAAGCTCGCGGCCCCTCCCCTTTCTCTGCGGTTCACCACCGATGATTCGACTTGGCGCTCGTGGAAGCAAACTCTCTCGCACGCAAGCCACGTGGGTGGCCGACGCCTTGCGCGCCGAGGGAGCGGTGGTGGAGTTGGTCTGGATCGAGACGCAGGGCGACGTGCGGGGCGAGCCCTTGCAACAGATTGGCGGGCAAGGTCTGTTTACCAAGGAGATCCAGCGCGCGTTGTTGGACGGTCGAGCGGACTTGGCGGTGCATAGCCTGAAGGACCTTCCCACGGCGGTCGCGCCGGGGTTGTGCCTGGCGGCGACTCCCGCCCGGGAGCAGGTGCGCGACGTCTTGCTGGTCCGCGACAACTCGATCGGCGCGTGGGGCGATTTGCCGCAAGGCGCCCTCATCGGAACCGGCAGCGCTCGCCGGCAGGCTCAGTTGCTGCACCGCAGGCCCGACTTGCAGGTCCGCGAGATTCGGGGCAACGTCGAAACGCGATTGCGGAAGCTGGACGCCGGCGATTACGACGCGATCGTTTTGGCCGAGGCGGGCCTACGGCGATTGGGCGTCCGACGCAGCCGATTGGATCTGCCGGTCGAGTGGATGTTGCCAGCCATTGGTCAAGGGGCGTTGGGGCTTGAGTGCCGGGCGGGCGATGACCAGGTGCTGCCCTGGCTGGAGAAGGTCAACGACATCGAGACGCTGGCGTCGGTCACGGCTGAACGAGCGCTGCTGGCCGAGTTGGAGGGTGGATGTCTGGCGCCCGTGGCGGCATGGGTTCGCAGGCACGGCCAGGACATGGTGCTGGACGCGGCCGTGTTGTCGAGCGATGGCCGGCGCAGAATCACGACGCGGGGGAGCGTCGCGGGATTGCCCGCGGACTGGGGCGAAGAGCGGCGCCAGACCCTGAAGGCGGCCGTCGATCTGGGTTGCCGGGCGGCGGCGGATCTGCTTTCCCAAGGCGCCGCGGACCTGTTGGCGAGATAGGACCGTTTGCCAGGGCTGGCGCGATGGCGCCGTTTTTATTGAACTTGACGCGCACCACGGTCGATCCTAAAGGAGAAGACCTGCTTTGTAACTCACGCAGACCTCCAGCCGTCACGGATGACTTGGCCATGCAAATCGAGACAACCCGTTTCGGTTCCGTCACGATCGAAGCTGAAGACATATTGCTGTTTCCGCTGGGCTTGTTTGCGTTTGAGAACATCCGCCATTGGGTGTTGTTGGCGGACGCCGAGAATGAGTCCGTGGGTTGGCTGCAGAGCATTTCCGACCCGGCGGTGGCCCTGCCGGTGGTGAGCCCACGGCGGTTCGTGCCCGAATACCAGATTCGCATTGGGCGTTCTCAACTGGCGCCGCTGGAGCTTTCCGGGCCGGACCAGGCCTATGTTCTGGCCGTAGTCGGCAAAGCGGGGCCTCGCTTGACGGTCAATTTGAAGGCGCCGTTGATCATCAATTTGGATCGTCGCTTGGGCCGCCAGGTGATCACCAACGACGATCAACCTCTCCAATTAGCTTTGGATCCAACGGCTGTCAGCTCGCGGAAATCCGCGTAGTCTCGCTCGCCTCGCCGCCCTGGCCCCGCCCGTGCTTGCCGAACCCGCGCGAGTCGGCCCGCTATGGCCGGCGCCGGTTCCCAGGATGCACAATCGCTACAGGGTTGCTGGCACAGTCGTTTCCGTCTGTAAAACGGTAAATGCGAACGAGGCAGTCATTATTCGCATCGTTGGGCTCCGATACTCCCTAGTGCAAGCTCGGAAGGTCCACCACGTTCAGGCCGGCCAAGCCTGGGTCCGTGGGAAGCGGAGTGATCGTCGTCGGCGGCAGGGTTAGCCGACGACGAAGACGCTTTCGGAGCAACCAGCTTGCGATGCGCGCTCGTTCGTATGGCGGCTGCGTGTCTCGTTTTTATGGGACGGATTCACAGGACCTGAGCGCCGTTGCGGGTCGGAGAGTTCGTACGGGTGGGGAAGTGGGCCGTCATTGGTCCAATTACAGGTACCGGAAGGAGTCCGTGATGCTGGTCCTTTCCAGGCATCGTGACGAAAGCATCATGATTGGCGACGACGTGATCGTCACAATTGTGGACATCAGGGGTGATAAGGTTCGCTTGGGGATCGATGCTCCCCAGGACATCCCCGTACACCGCCAGGAGGTGTACGAAGCGATCCAGCGCGAGAACCGCAAGTCCGCCCAACTGCGTCCCAAAGAGACGCGGAACGTCGGCAACACGAATGGGAAGCGCCCTTAGCCGGGCCTTGCCTTACTGCGGGGGCAGCGCCCCGGCGCCATGATGTTTGATCATGGTTTCGCCATCGCGGCTGTTCGCGGCGGAGCTCCAGGGACGGAGCGCTTGTCCGCCGCGCCGCCGCGCTGACCCATTCGACGCTTCCCTCACGGCGTTGTTGAACCCCTCGGGCGGAAGTCGTCTCGCCATCGCGAGCTGGCGTGGACTGAAACCAGTCGGGTCTGTCTGGCGGCGCGGGCGACGCCAGCGGACTTCTTCCTTCCGCCCCAGCCAGGGTGAACCCAGCGCCATTGGACGCCGCCCCAAGCGGCGGCGGAGCGGAGCTTGCTCGCCGGCGGCTCGCCGTTGGTCGAGGTCGCTGCTGTCGAAACACCGCGGCGGCTGCTAGAATGCACGGTCTGCCCAACTTGTCGCCGCACGCGTCAATCAGCGGCCGCGGCCGCAACGCGTGGGGCGAGACCAGCCACTTTACTGACTCACCCGGCGGCCTTCCGTGGATAGTGCGTTCTTGACCGACTCGTCATTGACGGAGTTGGATCACATCATTGATGAGATCTTTCCCGCGATGGTCAAATTGCGGCGGCGACTACATGCTCACCCTGAGCCGTCGGGCGCGGAACAGGAAACCAGCCTGCACGTGTATCAGTTGTTGCAAGACGCCGGATACCGAGTGCGGATGGGTCCCGACGGCTGCGGCGTGTTGGCCGACGAGCCCGCCGCGGCGCCCGCCTCGCGATGTTTGGCCATTCGCGCCGACATGGACGCCCTGCGGATCCATGATCAGAAAACCTGCGAATATCGCAGCCAGCGTCCCGGAGTGATGCATGCTTGCGGCCACGACGGACACACCGCCACGGTGTATGGCGCGCTGTTGGCCCTCCGGCGCCTGTATGATCAGGGCGTCTTGCCCCAGCCGCTGCATGTCCGCGGGTTGTTTCAACCCGCGGAGGAGACCTGCACCGGCGCTTTGGCGATGATCGATGTCGGCGCGATGGAAGGGGTTGACGCCATCCTGGCCACGCACATGGATCCCAGTCGGCCGGTGGGAACGATCGGTTTGCGTCGCGGCGTACTCACAGCCAACTGCGACGAAGTGCGTTTGTCGGTGCGCGGACGCGGCGGCCACGCGGCCCGGCCGCATGAAGCCAGCGATCCGATTGCGGCCGCCGCCAACTTGATCAACGCCCTGTACCAGTTCCTGCCTCGGGTCACCGACAGCCAGGACGCGGTGGTGGTGACTGTCGGCTGTGTGCAAGGCGGCAACAACCCCAACGTGATTCCCGAGCAAGTTGAGCTGGCCGGCACAGTGCGAACCTTGGGCGACCCGGTGCGGAAGCGAACGTTTGAACACATCCAGCGTTTGGCCGACGGAGTGCAACGCACGGCGGGAGTGCAAATCGACGTTGAGTTCGGGAAATCGGCCAAGGCGGTTCGCAATGACTCGGACTTGATCGATTTGCTGGACCGAGCGGCCAGTGGCGTGGTGGGCCAAGAGGGCGTGCAATGGATCGGCCGGCCCAGCATGGGGAGCGAGGACTTCGCCTTCTATCTGGAATCCGCCCCGGGCGCCATGTTTCGGCTGGGAAGCGCCTCGCCGTCCGCGGGCGACGCCCCCTTGCATACGCCGCGGTTCGATATCGATGAAGAGGCGCTCCGCATCGGCGCTCGCATTCTGGCTCGCGCTGCGATATTCTGGCACTCGCCAAAGTAGGGTGAGCCGCGAAGGCGGAAGCCCTTGACTCACGCGATACAGAACCTCGGCCGCTGCGCCGATCCGCTGTCTGGGAGGCGCTGATGAGCAAGCTCGTCTTTCAATCCAATGACCGCCCCACGTTGGGTGTGGAAGTGGAGTTGGGGTTGGTCGATGCGGAGACCCTGGAGCTTGACAGCTCCTGTTGCCGCCTCCTGGAAGCGATTCCCGAATCGGTGCTCGTCGGCTGCAAACCCGAGTTGATGCAAAAGCTGCGTCGAAGTCATCACCGATGTCTGCAACTCGGTCGAAGACGCCGAACGCGACTTGCGCGGGAAGCTGCTGCCCGTGCAAAAGGCTTGCGAGAACCTGGGGCTCAAGCTCTGGTGGGGTTCAACGCATCCGTTCAGCGATTGGCGACTGCAGCAAGTCACGCCCAACGAACGTTACAACAACCTGATGGACTTGCTGCAGGAAATGGCGAGGCGCCTGGTCACGTTTGGCTTGCATGTCCACGTCGGCGTCGATTCCGGCGACAAGGCGGTGATGATCTGCGATCGGATCATGCAACACTTGCCGGCCATGTTGGCGTTAACGTGCAGCAGTCCATTTTGGGAAGGCCGGCATACCGGCCTGCATTCCCAACGCTCCAAAATCATGGAGGGTCTGCCGACGGCCGGCCTGCCCACCTTGATGCGCAATTGGAGCGAATACGTCTGGCTGGTCCACCACATGGAGGACACCGGCTTCATCAACACGATTCGCGAGATCTGGTGGGATGTTCGCCCGCATCATAACTTCGGCACGGTCGAGGTTCGAGTCTGCGACATGCCTGGCTCGCTGGACGATGTCCTCGCGATGACCGCGTACATCCAATGCCTGGTCAAAGCCCTCTCGGACCGCATCGATCAAGGGACCTATCAACACGATTGTCATCCCATGATGGTCCGGCAAAACAAGTGGCGAGCCGCTCGCTATGGCCGCCAGGCCCGGTTGATCAATTCCTTCACCTACAAGGTGCAAACGCTGGAGGAGCATGTGCACGTTGTGTTGGAGGACTTGTTTCCCGTCGCCGACGAACTGGGCTGCGCAAGCTACCTGGAGCGAATCCCCGAAATGACGCGTCAGCCGAGTTGGGCGGAACGGCAGGTTCAACATCCTGAACGCCACGGGCGACCCCAAGGAGATCGTTCGGCGGCTGTGCGACGTGTCGCGTTTGACCTAGCGATCGACGGCGAACCATCCGCTCAGGGACGGCCGCTGGGCGACCCCCGGGCGATGAACGGCCGGCTGAACCCGGGGATTCCGCTCGACGGTTTGCGGCGAGGCCGACGTCGCCGGGGCGGGGCGGCACCGGCGGCTCCAGAAAGGGCGGCGCGGGCGGCGCGGGCGCCGCGTCAGCCGGAACCACGCGGGGCGGCGGCGCCTCTGAAGCGTCCTGTGATTGGCCGGCCTCCGACGCGCCGCGGTCGCACTTGCATTCCTTGGCCTGCCACTGGTACTTGCAAGTCGGGCACTTCCACTCCACCTTCTTCAAGCTCTTCACATAGCGGACGCGCGCCGTGAGGGGCGCGTCGCAGGATTGCCAAGGAAAACGGACGCGCGGAATGCAGATCGGTTTGCATTCCACATCCCAACCGGTCCTGGTTTCCTCATCCTTGCTGATCTTCAACTCGCAAACGGCTTGGCACCGCGGGCAGTGTTGGCGGCAGGTGGAACACCCTCGTTCGATCGCTCGAGCCGGCGGGGCGACAAGGCCGCCGATGGCGAGCCCCATCAAGAGTAAACGACGCAGCATGAAATCACCTTGAAGATCGCAAGAGGCTTTGGAAGTCGAGCGGGCGGCGGAGCGGGCGCCAAGGTTGGACCCGTCTCTAGAAGTCCACCATGGTGCGCATGCCGAGGATCTGGTAACGGGCGTCGGTCTGGCCGTCCTCTGGCCGTCGGTTGTTGATTTCGCCGACGATGTAATTGAATTGCATTCGGGCGTAAGGGGTCCAATACCAGTTCAAGCCGGCGGTCACGTTTTGGCCAAGTCCGCCCATCACGTCCTCGTCATTGAAGTCGGCATAGGACCAACGCAACGCGACTTGCCACGCTCCCAGGCCGCGTCCAATTCCGCCGCTGGTGCGATCGACCAGGAAGAAGTTCTCGAACGGCTTGACTCGCCCAATCGTGCCGCTTTTTCGTTCCCAGGGGACATGCTCTCCCGTCAGGAAATACGAGATGTAGGCGTATCCGCCATGCAAGTGCACTTCATTCCCAGCGCCCGGATCCCTCTGCAGCCAAAGACTCATGTACTCGCCCACAACCTGAGTGGGACCGACGTTGACGACGCCTTCCAGCCCCAGCAGCTCATACCAATCGGCGCCCGCAATCCGGCCCGTGTCCAACCAGGTCCTGGCTGTGCGCCCCTCGGGTCGCGAGCGAAAGCGAGCTTCATTCGCCGACCGGGCTGATCCAATGGGATCCGGATCCCCGCCCACGCTGCCGTCGGGTTTAGCAAACGTGGCGGAAACGGCCCAGTGAGCATAGCCGCGGCCTTCGGAAGTCTCGTCGTACCAGATCGTGTTGGCCAGACGACCAGCGAACTCGCCCTGCAAATGGTCGCTGACGTAGAAACCCTCGTCTTGCGCTTTGCGCTGGTTGAAGAAGCCGTAACGCCAATTCCAGCGTTCATCCTGCGAGACGCCATACGATGCGATGCCGAAACGACGTGCGTCCTGGTTGAACGATTCGACGACGAAGGGTCGTTCCATAAAAACGTTGTAGCGACTGCTATTGAGATGATCCAATCCATAGGGCCGCTTCTGATTGCCGATCAACAGAGTGCGCAGAACGGGCAAGTCGTTCCAGCCCAAGTACACGTCGCGATACTCGACGTTGTTGCCGCCGGCGAACTCCATCTCGATTTTGTACTCCATATTCACGGGCAGGTCGCCGGCGACGCCAAAGCGAACTCGCCGGAAGCCCAAGCGATCCTGCGGCGAGACATTGGCATTGCCCGTTTCAAACGCGTTGGCGCCGGCGTTGCTTTCGGGGAAGCCCCAATAGTCCGCGTGGATTCGACCGACGACCTTCATCTTCGAGCCGCTGTGACCGGACGCGACCTTGCCGGCCAAGCTTTTGCTCAGCGACTCGTCCAAACCCGTTAGCTCCTCCTGTGACTCCCCGACCTGCTCCTTCAACTGATCCAGCTCTTCTCGCTGCTTCTCCAGCAACTGGGCCTGTGCAAAAGCAACTCGCGTTGTTGGTCAAGTTGTTCGGTCACATCCAGCAAGGTCGGCGGACCGGAAAGATACTCGCCGGCCACCAAGCCGACCTGACCGGAGGCATTTGGCGCGAGAATCGGGCCAGGAGCCGCGGCGGCAGGAATCGCAACCGCATCGATCGCGGGCAGGCGAGTTGGCGGCTTCGAAGTCTGGCCGGATGCGGCGGCCAGGCAAAACAGCGTACTCGTCATGCACACGAGAAAACTGAGCGGACGTTTCATAAGAAAACCACGCGAACCGTTGATAGCGAAAGACATGGTCTCTTCGCTTCGGCGGAACCCGTGCGCCGCATAATCGCAATTATCGGCGCCGTCTGAAAAGTCGGCAAAACCGGCGCCGGTAGCCGGAGCAACCGGAATAACCGGCAAACTCAACCACCCCGCTCGACCGCCTGGCCCACGGAGCGTTTCCACACAGCGGCGTTTAGCCCTCGCCGCCAAACAGAATGTAGCCGACCACGCCCACCAACAGAAACAACAGGATCGTCAGAGCAAACATCCCGAAATACGCTTCGAACATCGTTTCCTGTCTCGCTTCGCGGAGTCTTCTCGGGGACCAAACGTGCCGGCTTTGGCCGGGGCGGAGCGCCGAGCAACCGTCGGCGAGCCCAGTATTGCTTGGCGAAGCGTCTGTCGGCAAGCCCTGAGCCGGAATGTGGCGGCGTCAGCCAGACGCGCGGCCCCGCGCCGCCACGATGGGCATGCCCCCGTCGAGCGTTGCTCCTCGCCGGCAAACTCGCCCAAAACCCAACCGCCACGACGGGGCGCTCCCAACGCGCGACCTCGCTCCGGCCATGCCGCCCCCTGAATTGGGTGGCGCCGATTTGTTATCATCGAAGGGTCCGCGTCAACCGTTTTGGAAAGAACTCGCTATGGTCAAGACAGCCAGCACCATGTTGCCTTTGGGCACGCTCGCTCCCGATTTCTCGTTGGTCAGCACCGACGGACGCACCGTGTCGCTGGGCGACTTTGACTCGTCGCCGGCGCTAGTTGTGATGTTTATCTGCAACCATTGCCCGTTCGTGAAACATCTGGCCGACGCGCTGGCGGCGTTCGGTCGCGACTACTCGGCCAGGGGCGTGGCCGTGGTGGCCATCAGTTCTAACGACGTTGCCAGCCATCCGGAGGACTCGCCCGAGCAGATGGTGCACGAGGCGGAGAATCGCGGTTATGTCTTCCCCTATCTGTTTGACGACTCCCAAGAGGTCGCCAAGGCGTATCACGCCGCGTGTACGCCGGATTTCTTTGTCTTCGACGGGCAAAAACGACTCGTTTATCGGGGCCAGTTCGACGCCAGCCGGCCGGGCAACGAGATCCCCGTGACGGGGGAGGATTTGCGGCGAGCTGTCAACGCCGTTCTGGCCGGTGCGCCGGTCGTCGAAGACCAGATCCCCAGCCTGGGATGCAACATCAAATGGGCCCCGGGCAACGCGCCGGACTACTTCAAGTAGATCGCGCCCTTGAGCCAACCGCGGGCGATTCCCGAGTTTCCACGGCGGTCCCGTCGCGTTGTCACGGTTATGCGGATTGCCGGCGCCTTCCTCGGGCGGCGGTTTTGCCAGCGGCGTTTCCGATCGTACAATGCCAGCGTATGATGAACATGGGGTGTTGGCTTTCTTGAGCGTCGAGGATTCGATGGTGCGTTCGCTGTCCGTTCACTTGGTGGCGTCTTTCTGCGCGGCGGCTTGTTTGGCGGCCTTGATCGGCTGGACGGCCAAGCCGGCCTGTGCCCAGGAATCGGCCACCGAGATCGAGCGGCTGCGGGAAGTGCAGAATCGAGTTCGCGGCGTCGCGGCGCGGGCGTTGCCGTCGGTGGTCAGCATCACCGATGGACGCGGAGCTGGCAGCGGCGTCATCGTCGGCGAGGACGGTCTGGTATTGACCGCGGCCCACGTCGTGCTGGGCGCCGATCCGAATCGGCTTGAGGTGATCCTGAACAACGGCCGGACGGTGCGAGCGGAAGTGGTGGGGATGAACTTAACGGTGGACGCCGCCATGGTGCGGATCGTCAACGCCGGCGAAGCCAAGTGGCCGGCTCAATCGTTGGGCGATTCCGAATCGCTCAAGGCGGGCCAATGGTGCATCGCCATCGGACATCCTGGGGGCTTCGAGTCAACTCGCACGGCGCCCGTGCGGCTCGGCAAACTGCTCTCCCGAACCGACCGCATTCTGGTCACCGACTGCACCGTCGTCGGCGGCGATTCCGGGGGCCCCCTGTTCGATCTGAATGGCAAGTTGATTGGCATTCACAGCTCCATCGGCCCGTCGGTGGCCGAAAACCGCCACGTCCCGATCGCTCGATTTCAAGAGGATTGGGAGCGCATGCGCCGCGGCGACAAGTGGGGCCGTTTGCCGGGAGTTCCCGGAGGGCAATTGGACCGTCCCGTGCTGGGCGTCCGCCTGGATCGGGAAGCCGACCGAGCTGTGGTGTATGAGGTCACCCGCGGCGGACCCGCGGAAGCCGCTGGGGTTCGGGCCGGCGACGTGATCCAGCGGATTGACGGTCAGGAGGTTTCCGACGCGATCGGAGTCAGCGTCATCGTGAGCGACCATGAACCCGGCGACGCCCTGGAACTGGAATTGCTCCGCGGCGACAGAACGGTGCGAGTGCGAGTGCGGCTGGGGAGAGCGACGCGGTGAACCGCTTGCGTTTCCGCTGCCCGTTCCAAATTGATGGCGAGGTTTCTTCATGTTGAGCTTGCAGATGACCCGGCCCCGCAGCCTCGTGCTGATGATGATCCTCGTGCTTTGCGGCATCGGCTGGACGACGGCTGCGCTGCAGGAGCCGCCCGATGGCGAGTCGGGCATGACGCCCCGCTTGCAGAGGTTGATGGACGAGGCCTTGGGCGACGCTCCCTTTCGGAAGCTCTTCGAAGAAGCCCTGAACGAAGGTCGGCCTTTCCCAATCCCGCCGGGCTTGATGAATCGCTTGATGGGCTCGGCCGAAGGCCAGGAACTGCTGGAGGAGGTGAATCGCCGCTTCTTCGATCCGCGAAAACACGAACCTTCCCGTTTCGAACGGCAAAACAAGGAGCAACTTCATCAGTTTTTGCCCGTCGTCCGCAAGTCGCCGACCTCGGCGTACCCGGTGCTCCGCGGCGATAAACAACTGGCTTTGGCGACGGTGGTCGAGTCGGGAGGCTGGTTGGTCTCCAAGGCAAGCGAGCTTCAACGGACGCCCCTGCCGTCTGGGGCGGACGGCGAATCGACTGACGCGACCGCGCCGCCGGCGAAAGAGGATCCGTCAGCGAGCCTCCCCCTGGAGCTGCGCGTGGGCTCGCGGCGCGTGGCCGCCACGATTGTGGCTGTCGATGAGAAGTACGACCTCGCCCTGTTGCGAGCCGACGATGACTCGCTCGGAACGCCGATCTGGCGATCGTCGGAGCCTCAAATTGGAGACTTCGTGATCACGCCCAATGGCGACGGGCAAGTCGCGACCGCGGGTGTGATCAGCGTTGGCGTACGGTCGTTGCTGAATGCCGACAAAGGATTCCTGGGAGTGCAACTTGATCCGGACGCGCGGGGGGCCGTGGTGGCGGATGTCGTCATGGACAGTGCGGCTTCCTCCGCCGGCGTGGCCCCGGGCGATCGCGTCCTGACGGTGGATGGCGAGAAGATCAATTCCCTGACGCACATGATCAACACGATCTCCAAACGCTCCGCCGGAGACACGGTCGAACTTGAACTGCGACGCGGGCAGCGGGAATTGAAGCTGGCGGTCGTTCTGGGAGGTCGCACGATCTCTGGCGAACAAGCTCGGCAATTCAACCTGATGAGTTCGCTGGGCGCCGAGTTAAGCCGCCGCCGCGGCCTGTTTCCAGCCGTGTTGCAGCACGACTCCCAACTGTATCCCGAGATGGCGGGCGGCCCCTTGTTGGACTTGGATGGAAACGTCGTGGGCGTCAACATCGCACGCTCCGGCAGAGTGGAGAGCTATGCAATTCCCGCGGCCACCGTCTCGCGCATGGCGCGGGAGCTAAGACGGAAGGCCGAAGCCAAGTAACGATCCGGCCGGGGGTTCGCCCTCCCGCTGACGGCGCGCGAAAATCCACCGGAGCCTTTCCCGCGAATGCTTGCCCGCGAATGCTTGCCCGCGAATGCTTGCCCGCGAATGCTTGCCCGCGAATGCTTGCCCCAGGCGCCGGCAGGACTTATAGTCGAAGCCGTTAGCGGGCCCGGCGGAAGAACCTTCCGGGAAATCGAGGGGCTCGCTACTCAACGCGGGCGGGACGCATGATTCTTCAAAAGCAACGCGAGATTCGAGCGGATACGCATTGCTGCCTGCTGTTCCCCACCTACGCCAGTCGCGACGCCGTGTCCGGAATGTGGCGGCTGCCCGTCTTCGGGGGCGTTTACGAGTTGGGCGAGGTGCGTTTGCGCAAGCGGGTCTTGTTGAACCTGCTGCAAAAGATCATGCGCGTCGATCCCGCGATCATGCAGGGCGATCGCTTTCATGAGCGCATTTTGCCGTTCGTTTCCGCGGGCGAGCGAGGCTTGGGGCTGGAGGTTCGAGTGGGCGGCGACGGTTACCGCATTCGTCGCAAGACCCGCCGCAACGGTTTGTTTCATGGCGTCGTGCGAATCGCCGACAGCAGCGTCCGCCGAGCCTCCGAAGGCGGCCCCTCGTTTGACGCCGCCGTGGGTGTTCCCGGCGAAAGCGACCTGGCCGCCAACAAGGTTCGCCTGGTGGACCGCCAGGGACTCTCGATCGTCTCCGATATCGACGACACGATCAAGATCACCGGGGTCGGTCGTCGCGAAGAACTGTTGGCCAACACGTTCCTGCGCGAATTCCGGTCGGTCGAAGGCATGGCGCCGGTCTATCGGCGTTGGGCCGAACAGGGCGCCGTGTTTCACTACGTTTCTTCAAGCCCCTGGCAGCTGTTCCAGCCGCTTTCGGAGATGACAACCGCCAGCGGCTTTCCCTCGGGGTCGCTGCACCTACGGGCGTTCCGTCTCCGCGACCATATGCTCCGCCGACTCTTGTTGATCCATCGCCGCGGCAAGCGCGTGGAGATTGGCGGACTTCTCAAAGCCTTCCCGCAGCGGCGACTTCGTCCTGATTGGCGATTCGGGTGAAAAGGATCCGGAGATCTACGCACTCTTGGCCCGGCGGCATCCGGGGCAGGTGAGCAGGATTCTGATCCGCAATGTCGCCCACCGCCCGTTGGATTTCGCACGAGCCCGTCGAGTGTTCGACAATCTACCCGGCGTGCAGTGGCAGGCGTTTGAGGAGCCGGCGGAATTGCCCGAGATCCTCTAGAAGCCGAGGAAAAGGCGACAGGTGGGCCTTGATCGTAAGTTGGTCCACCTGACTCTGATGGGAGTGTCTTTGCAGACCACGACGGGAAGCAGTTTGTTGGTTGCGGTAGCTCGGATGGAATGCCGGTAGAGGGGTGAGTAGCTGCATCTAAGGCCCGCAGCAGGGCCAACACAATTCTAGCCGTGGCCGTAAGGCGAACCCTTTGTAGCATGAAGCGAATCGCGACTAGCCGGCAAATTCCCGCCGCCGCTGGGCTCGCCCAGCGTCGCGCTGCTCCCCGCCAGAGAGCGCTGTTTGCTGGGCGAGGAGCATCGCCGGCGGCGGCCCCGGCGGGATCGTTGCTGGGCGAGGAGCAACGCTCGACGGGGACATGCCAGTCAGCCAATAAGGCGCCTGTAATCCCTTTTGCCCACTCCGGTGATTGGCCCTTGCAAGCCGTTGTCGCGATGGCTTATGATGTGCGGTCTCACGTTCGGCAACGGCAGTCACACGGTTGCGTCGCAGCCGCTTTTCGCTGAAGTACACCCAGAGGAAGCTTGGATGGCCAGGTATACGGGGCCCAAGGCTCGCATCAATCGACGTCTAGGGGCGATGATCTACGAAAGTTCGGGGGCGTCCCGCGCATCGGAACGACGTAGCTCTCCACCCGGAATGCACACTCGCGGTCGTCGTCCGTCCAACTACGGCGCGGCCCTGATGGAAAAACAGAAGATCAAGCACTTCTATGGGCTGGGCGAGCGGCAACTGCGACGGTACTTCGACACGGTCAGCCGCCGTAAAGGCAACACGGGCGAGATGCTGCTGTTGTTGTGCGAGCGTCGCTTGGACAACGTCGTGCGTCGCGCCGGGTTCTGCCGCACGCGTCCCCAAGCTCGGCAGGGCATTGCCCATGGCCACTTCCAAGTCAACGGAGTCAAGGTCGATAAACCCTCCTTCCTGCTCCGCCCGGGCGACGTGATCACGGTCAAAGCGAAGAAGAACCTGCAATCGCTCTACGTTGGCTTGTCCTCATCCAGTGCGGGCGAGTCGCTGGATTGGGTGTCCTTCGACTCGGAGACCTTGCGAGCCACCGTCAACGGCCTGCCAGGTCCTTCCGACATCAGCTTGCCGGTCGATGTCAACACGGTGGTGGAATTCCTCTCCCGCTAATCGGCTGGCGATCCTTCGACAATACTCCACGGCTCTGGACGCAAGTTCGACCAGAGCCGTTTTTCGTTGGCAGACACAAAAGAGTCATTCATCATGCATTCGCAGCTCGTTGTTTTGGGTGGCGGTCCAGGCGGGTACGCCGCCGCGTTTCTGGCCGCCGATGAAGGCCTGGACGTCGCCTTGGTCGAAGCCGAACCGCGACTGGGCGGCACCTGCTTGCTGCGCGGCTGCATTCCGTCCAAGGCGCTGCTGCACGTCGCCAAGGTGATCTCGGAGGTCGAGGAACTGCGGGGAGAAGTGGGGCGTCGATTTTGGCGAGCCAAACATCGACATCGACCAGGTGCGAACTCGCAAGGATCAAGTCATCAAGACCCTGAGCGGCGGACTGCGCGCAACTGGCCAAACGCCGTAAAGTCAATGTGATCACCGCTCGCGGCAAGTTCCAGGACTCGACGACGCTGTTGCTCGAAGGCGACGATCCTTCGATTCCCGAGGACCGCACGCTGACATTCGATCATCTGATCCTGGCTACCGGCTCGGTCCCCGCCATGCCCAAGGCGTTTCAGGTCGGCCCTCGCGTCATGGACTCCACCGGCGCCTTGCAATTGGAGGATCTTCCCGACTCGCTGCTGGTCGTGGGCGGCGGTTACATCGGACTGGAAATGGGAACCGTCTACGCCCAACTAGGAACCCAAGTCAGCGTCGTGGAATTAACCGACGGGCTGCTGCCGGGCGCCGATCGCGACCTGGTTCGCCCCTTGGAGCAAAGGCTGAAGAAGCTGTTCGAGGATCGCATCTATCTGAGCACGAAACTCGGGACGCTGAACGACATGGGCGATCAAGTCGAGGTCACCTTCGAAGGCCCCAACAAGTTCGGGGTCGAACGCTTTGATCGAGTGCTTGTCTCGGTCGGCCGCCGCCCGGCCAGCGCGAGCTTGGGCCTGGAAAACACCCAAGTCAAGTTAGACCAGCGGGGCTTCGCCCAATCTGATTCGAAGCATGCGAACCAGCGATCCGCACATCCTGGCCATCGGCGACGTGGCCGGGGAGCCGATGCTGGCGCACAAAGCCTCGCACGAAGGCAAGGTCGCCGTGGAAGCCCTGTTGGGCAAGCCCGTCGAGTTCGACAAGGCCGCGATCCCGGCGGTCGTCTTCACGGATCCAGAAATCGCTTGGGCTGGCCTCACCGAGGCGGAAGCCAAACGCGATGGACGAGACATACGAAGTCGCCGTGTACCCTTGGGCCGCCAGCGGAAGGGCCCAGGCGATCGGCCGCACCGATGGCCTGACCAAGTGGCTGGTCGATCCCACGACCTCGCGACTGCTCGGCTGCGGCATCGTCGGCGCCGGAGCGGGCGAGTTGATCGCGGAAGCCGTGGTGGCCATCGAAATGGGGTGCCGTCGTCCGCGACGTGGTCGAATCGATTCACCCGCACCCAACGATGAGCGAGACGTTGATGAACGCGGGCGAAGCGTTCTTTGGCACCGCCACGGAGATCTACAAGCCCAAACGAAACAAGACCTGAAGGCGTATTTTTCCTAGCTTGCCGCTTGATGGGGTCGCCAATCGAACGCTGCCGCCCGAGCTATACTGGGGGAGGCGGCCCATCCCCCCGTTTGCTGCGGGCTTTACGATTCCGGCGAAGTCAACGACAATGGGGGGCCGCCGTCCAGGCGGTCGCAACCGCGTCTACGACACTCTAGGCCGAGCGTCGATTCGCCGGCCGGGCCGGGCCGCGAATGGCACAGGCGGCATGACGCGTCGCACTGCTCCAATTCCGAGCGGCGAGCGTCGCCGCGGTGCATCCGGAGCAGCATCCAAAAGCTACTGAGGGACAATTAGCATGGCCGACGCCGAGATCCTTTCCGCCGCCGACGAATCCTCCGCCTACCTGGACCATACTCAGGACTTGGATCCGGCGGAGACCGCCGAGTGGCTGGATTCGCTGGAGTATGTGCTCACCGCGAGGGGCCCCGAACGGGCTCGGTACCTGCTGCAAGTCCTGGACGAGCGTGCTCGCCGCGCAGGGGTCGAAGTCCCACAGGCCGCCAATACGCCCTACATCAACACGATCCCCGCCGAGCAGCCAACCGGCGTTATCCGGGCAATCGTGAGATGGAACGGCGCATCAAGAGCATCATCCGCTGGAATGCGATGGCGATGGTCGATGCGCGCCAACAAGCAGACCGACGGCATCGGCGGTCACATCTCGACCTTCGCCTCGTCGGCGACGCTGTATGAAGTCGCCTTCAATCACTTCTTTCGCGGCCGCGGCGAAAGCGGCTACGACGGCGATCAAGTCTATTTCCAAGGGCACGCCTCGCCGGGCATCTACGCTCGGGCCTTCCTCGAAGGGCGGCTGAGCGAAGAGCATCTGAGTAACTTCCGCCGCGAACTGGCGGCCGGCGGCGGACTGTCCTGTCGTACCCGCATCCCTGGCTGATGCCCGACTTCTGGGAGTACCCCACCGTCTCGATGGGCCTGGGCCCGATCATGGCCATCTACCAGGCGCGGTTCAACGAGTACCTCGCCGACCGCGGCATCAAGGACACCTCGCGCCAGAAGGTCTGGGCGTTCCTGGGCGACGGCGAATGCGACGAACCGGAGACGCTGGGCGCCATCACGCTGGCCGCCCGCGAAAAGCTGGACAACCTGATCTTCGTCATCAACTGCAACCTGCAGCGACTGGATGGCCCGGTTCGCGGCAACGGCAAGATCATCCAGGAGCTGGAGGCGCTGTTCCGCGGCGCCGGCTGGAATGTGATCAAGGTCATCTGGGGCGATGACTGGGACGCGCTGCTGGACAGTGACGACGTCCGGTCTGCTGATCAAGCGGATGGAGGAAGTCGTCGACGGCCAGTACCAGAAGTACACCGTCGATGCCGGGGTCCTACATCCGCGAGCACTTCTTCGGCAAGTACCCGGAGCTGCTGGAACTGGTCGAAAACTACTCCGACGAACAAGCTGGACGGACTGCGCCGCGGCGGGCATGATCCGGAGAAGGTCTTCGCCGCCTACAAGGCCGCCGTGACCGAGGTCCAACGGCCGGCCGACCGTCATCCTGGCCAAGACGATCAAAGGCTACGGGCTGGGCGAAGCCGGCGAAGGCAAAAACATCGCCCACAACAAGAAGAAGCTGAACGAAGAGGAACTGCGCGAATTCCGCAGCCGCTTTGGCATTCCGATCTCCGACGAAGACGTCGCCAAGGCGCCCTTCTACAAGCCCGCCGGAGGACAGTGTCGAAATGCAGCTACCTGCGGGAGCGCCGCAGAGGCGCTGGGGGGTTATGTGCCCAGTCGCCCGACGGCGATCCCCACAGCTCGAAGTGCCCACGACTCGACGGACTACCAAGGAATTCCTGGCCGGCAGCGGAGGTAAGCAAGGTCTCCACGACCATGGGCTTCGTGCGGTTGCTCAGCAAGCTGTGCAGCGACAAAAGATCGGCAAGTACATCGTGCCGATCGTGCCGGACGAATCGCGCACGTTCGGCATGGAAGGCATGTTCCGCCAAGTCGGCATCTACGCCCACGCCGGGCAACTGTACGAACCGGTCGATTCCGATCAATTGATGTACTACAAGGAGGCCAAGGACGGACAGATCCTGGAGGAAGGCATCACCGAAGCGCGGTTCGATGGCCTCGTTCATCGCGGCCGGCACCGCCTACTGCCAGCACGGCATCAACATGATCCCGTTCTTCATCTACTACTCGATGTTCGGCTTCCAGCGGATTGGCGACTCTGATCTGGGCGGCGGCCGACATGCGGGCCAAGGGCTTCCTGATCGGCGGCACCGCCGGACGCACCACGCTCAACGGCGAAGGCCTGCAGCACCAGGACGGCCACAGCCTGCTGAATGCGATCGCTTTCCCACCGTGCGGGCCTACGATCCGGCCTTCGCCTACGAAACGACGCCGTGATCGTCCTGGATGGCCTGAAGACGGCTGTACCAAGACGGCGAAACGGCGATCTACTACATCACGGTGGAGAACGAGAACTACGTCATGCCGGCCATGCCCGAAGGCGTGGAAGAGGGCATCATTAAGGGCATGTATCCGCTTCCGCTCGGTGAAAGCGGGCCAAAGGGGATTTGCACGTTCAACTGTTCGGCAGCGGCGCGATCCTGACGATCGGTGCTGGAAGCTCAAGAGATCCTGGCCGAACGCTATGGCGTCTCCAGCGACGTCTGGAGCGTCACCAGCTACACCGAGCTGCGTCGCGAAGCACACCGCTGCCGCCGCTGGAACATGCTGCACCCCGATCAGCCGCCGCGATCGACGTACCTCGAGCAAGTCATGGAAGGCGCCAAGGGACCGGTTATCGCGGCGTCGGACTACGTGCGTGCGATTCCCGAGCAGGTGGCGCCCTGGATCGCCGAGGACTACTTCGTTCTGGGCACCGACGGCATGGGCCGCAGCGAGACCCGCGCGAACCTGCGACGGCACTTCGAAGTGGACGCCCAATGCGTCACCTTGGCGGCGCTCTATCGTCTCAGCGCCAAGGGACTCCTGCCGCGGACCGAGGTCGCCAAAGCCGTGACCGATTTGGGGATCGACCCCGAGAAGCCCGATCCCTATTTCGCCTAGCCGCCATTCGTCGGGCCACGCCAAGCTCCAAGTCGCCGCGTCCAACGACGAAGAGTCATTCCAATCCAGCAAACCAGCAAACCAGCCACGAGCCGAGCATCCGTATGTCGATTGAGGTCAAGCTGCCCAGTTTGGGCGAAGGAATTGATTCCGGGGAAGTCATCAAGCTGATGGTCAAGGACGGCGACGTCGTCAACAAGGACCAAAGCTTGCTGGAGCTCGGCACCGACAAAGCTTCGGTTGAAGTCCCCAGCAGCCACGCCGGCAAAGTGGTCAAGATCCACGTCGCCGAAGGGCAGACGATTTCGATTGGCGCCGTGCTCGTGACTTTGGAATCGTCGCCGGCGAAGTCGGCCGAGGAGAAGCAGCCCGCGCCCGCCCCGCAAGCGGCGCCGGCGGATAAGCCCGCTGAGGCCCCACCCTCGCGTCCCGCCGCGGAAGCCACACCGCCCAGCAAGGCGCCGGCGCCGCCGCCGCCAACGACGACCCAACCGGCGGCGTCCAAGAGCGGCGGGGCGAATCCTCCCCCGGCAGCCAAAAGGGCCTCTTCCAGCGATGACTCCTCCGCTGACGACGCTTCCGGCGAGGAAGCCGCGGATCTGATTGCGGCAAGCCCGTCGGTGCGACGCTTCGCCCGCGAAGTCGGCGTGAACCTGCGCCGCGTCACCGGCAGCGGTCCTGGTGGTCGAATCACCAGAGAGGACGTCTTGGGCGTCGTACGATCGGCCTCCCAGGCGGCGCAAAGCGGATCGTCCAAGTCCGGCCAATCGAGCGGACAAAGCGACGCGTACGGCGAAGTACATGTCGAGCCGACGCCGCGAATTCGCAAGACCATCGCGCAGCGAATGATGCAGTCCTGGTCGTCGGTTCCGCGAGTCACGAATTTCGACGATGCGGACGTCACTGAATTGGAGCGAGTGCGAAAGGCCAGTAAGGACGACTATCAAAGGAAGGGAGTACGCCTGACTTCGCTCCCCTTCGTCGTCAAGTCAGTGGCCATGGCGCTGCGCGAACACCCGGCGATCAACGCGTCGATGGATGCGGACAACTCCCAAGTGACCTACAAGCGATACGTCAATATCGGAATCGCCGTGGACACCGAGAATGGATTGGTCGTGCCCGTTCTGCGGAAAGCCGATGATCTGAGCATCCCGGAGATCGCCCGTGAACTGACGACGATCGCCGAGAAAGCTCGGGCCGGAAACTTCTCCCTGGACGATCTGCGCGGAGCCACCTTTACGATCAGCAATCTGGGCGCCATCGGCGGAACCTATTCGACGCCGATCGTCAACGCGCCGGAAGTCGCGATTCTGCTCCTCGGCCGTTCTCGCAAAATGCCCGTGGTGGTGGACGACAAGGTCGCCATTCGATTGATGATGCCGCTTAGCTTGTCCTACGATCATCGCCTGGTCGACGGTGCGACCGCCGCGCGGTTCATGAACGATGTCATCGACCTGCTGGAATCTCCTGGACGCTTGCTGCTGGCGCCCTGAGCCGGCCCCGTGGATCGCTCTCAAAATCAGCCCCAACGGGGCGGCCTCAAATCAGCCCAGGGTGCAGCGCAACGCAACCCTGGGTAACCGTGGGCAACCCTAATGTCCAAAGTAACCCTCCGGGCATCGGAGATCGCGGCGAGTTTACCTGAAAAACACCTGCACCGCCGTATGCCTCGCCTCAATCCAGTCACGTTTCGTCCAGCGTGGCTGTGCTGCGCATGAACGAAGTCCAACCGCCCGTGAGAAAAACGGCGCCAATGGACTTGCGGGGAGCGCTGCTCGCCCTGTTCGCGGTCGCGTTATGGAGCGGCAACCCGGTCGCCGTTCGCTTCAGCAACGACACGTTGCCGCCATTGTTCGTCGCCGGAATCCGCTTCCTGTTGGCGAGCATCACCATGGCCCTCTGGTGCGCCCGATCCGGAGAACCGTTCCGCTTGCGTCGCGACCAGTTTGCTTCGGTCTGGTGGTGCTCGGTGCTGATGTTCTTGCAGATCGGCAGTTTCGCGATCGGCGTATGGCTGTCCAACGCATCGCACACCACGTTGCTGCTCAACAGCTTTCCGCTGGGAGTGGCGATGATCGAGCACTACGTCACCAGGGCCGATCGTTTGAACTTGCTCAAGACATGCGGCATCGGCCTGGCCAGCGTGGGCGTGTTGCTGGTCTTTCTCGCCGTTGACGCGGCGCCGTCCGCGACGGGTTCAGGCGACCAGCCAAGTCTTTGGGGAGATCTGATCCTGCTGTTCAGCGCCGGCGTGTTGGCCGTCAAAGTGGTTTATACGAGGCGCGCGGTGCGGCGAACGCCGGCGGGAACATTGATCCTCTGGCATGATGTCTTGGGCGGTCTGATGCTGTTGGCGGCCAGCAGCGTCTTGGAGCAAGGCGCCACGATGCGCTGGACCTGGACGACTTGCGCGGCCTTGGCCTATCAAGGCTTCCTGGTCGCGGGTCTTTGTTTTGGCATCCAAGCCTATCTGCTCAGCCGGCACGAAGCGACCCAGGTGTCAGTCTTCAACTTCGCCACGCCACTGTTGGGAGTGTTCCTCGCCGTGCAGCTACGTCATGATCCGCTCTCACCCTGGCTGATCGTCTCCGGACTGCTGGTGGCCGCCGGCATCACGCTCGTCAATCGCGGCGGAGCGACCGGCAAGCCCTCGCCCGCACCCTCCAACCCTTAGCTCGCTGACGCTTGCAACCAAGGGCGCGTCCACCTCTGGGGTCGCCCGCCGTGGACAATCTCTGTGGATCTCCGTGTCCTCAGCGGTCAATTCCCCGGGATCTTTCCCAACTGGCCTAGGGGGCGTAGCGGAGGGACTGCATGAACTTGTCTCGCATTCTTGCGTAGCGTTCCTGGTTCGCGGCGGGCGTGGTCCATTGTTGAACCAGGATGCGATCCAGGATCACGATGACTCGCTGCTGGATGTACATCGCTTCGCCGGCTTTGTCGAACTCGCCGCTGGCGTCGGCGGACGGTTGCTGATTCCAAGACGAAGCAGCCGCCTTGAGTCGGCTGGCGCCCATGGAGAGCAAGAGGGAATCGGCGACGGACTCGGCCAGTTCGGCGTCGGACGGCGAGTTTGGCAGGGCGTCGCGATCGGCTTGCAGCAAGATCACGCTGTATTCGGCTTCCGGGTCCCTTAGCAGCCAGCGGCGACCTTCCAACCGCCCGACAAAGGTGACGGTGCTGAAGGGTTCCTCGGCCGGTCCCGCTCCGCCGGGAAACGACGCTTCCAACAAGTCGCCTACGGCGTGGCGACTCCAGGCGACGCCCCCGAACAATCCTCCAAGAACTGGGCCGGACACTCCCTCCGAAGCGAGGTAGATCTGGCGCCCCGTCCAGATCATCAATGCGATGGCCAGAACCGCCGCCGCTCCCAAGACATAGCCGACATACGCGGGATGGCGTCCCTGGCGCTCGGCCTCGGCCTTCCATCCACCGCTACGGTAGGGATCGACCACTCGTACCGGGCGATCCACCGGATCGGCATGCACCTGATCCGCCCAGAATTCCGCGGAGGAGACCGCCTGTACCGGCGCACGGCGGACGGCAATTCGGAATTGCCTCCGGGCCGGTCGGGGACTCGCAAGGATCGTTGACACCTGGGACACGCCACGATCTTGCCGGCCAGATGCAGCCCAGCCTGGAAACGGCCGCCGCACTGGCACTCCACGACCAGGCCGCTGGGGGCCCGCGGGGCGACTGGAGGAGTCGGCCGGGCGATGAATCGCTCGCCGCAGGACGGGCAAACGACTCGGCGGCCGTTTAACTGAGCAGCGGCTTGAAAGCGGCTGCCGCAAGCACAGACGACCTCGATGGAACTTCGCGACATCGGGCTGGCGGCTACAGGTGAGGGAAGAACGGCCGGCACGTCCGGCAGAGGAACTATAGCACAAGCCCGACACCGGTCGAGCCTCAAACCCCCACAGGCATGGGGGGTGGGTCGGCTGAGCGCCGCCATCGCCGGACGCATCGGCGAGCGTTGATGGGTGAGGCCAGAAGGTGGCGGCGGGGGACGATCCGTCACCTGCCGCGCCAGCCAGAGCAGAGCAGAGCAGCGACTTGCAGCGATGAGCTTCATCAGGCTCGGCGCCCCAGGAGGGGGCAGTTCTTGGGTGATCTGCGTTTTGCTGCAACGTATTCCATGCCGCTGACCGCGCCGCCGCGAAGCGGGAAGCGGCGTGCAATTCAAGTCAGGTCTTGTTTCGGTCTTGACGCAGGCGGACTTCACGGGACTAAACTGGTTGGACTCGGCCTGAACGGTTTCTTCCCTCTGGATCAACCATGCCCGTATCTGAATTGGTGCGCCCGATTCGCACTAGCAAGACGTTGACGCGGGTGCTCTTCCTCGCCTTGGCGGTCGGCCTCTATTCGGTGATTCCCATCGCCAAGGAATACTCGCCCTATCGCGACGTCGTGAATACTTCGTCGCAATACCATGCGATGTTCTCGCTGATTCTGGGACTGCTGTTGGTCTTTCGAACCAATACGGCCTACAACCGCTGGTGGGAAGCTGCGCACCCTGTGGGGCGCCCTGGTTAACGCCAGCCGCAATGCGGCGATCAAGCTGACCACCATGGGCTGCCTTTCGTCATCACGAATCGAACAGGCGAGGGAGCTGCTGATTGCTTTCCCCGTTGCCTTGCGACACCATTTGCGGGACGAGTCGGAATCGCATTGGGACGCAGAAATCAGGCGCCTGGCTCGAGGGGCCAGGCATGTTCCGCTGGCGTTGGCCCGGCAGTTGTATGTCGTTCTGAACGACGCCTATCGCGCCGAGGAGATCGATGGCGACCAACTGCGGTCGATCGATCTGGAACTGCTACGGTTGATGGATATCTGCGGCGCATGCGAGCGGATCTTGAAGACGCGGATTGTGAAATCCTATCGTGTCTTTGCTCGACAGTGTGTTGTCGTGTTTCTCGCCACGCTGCCCTGGGGCGTCGCACACGACTTCCGCATCTGGACAGCGCCGATCACGATCATCACCGCCTATTTCATGCTGGGTTTGGAAACCGTGGCCGAACACGTCGAAGAGCCCTTCGGCTACGATGAAGACGACCTCGATCTTGACGGACTCTGTCGCACCATCGAAGCCTCCGTGGACGAAGTGGTTGCGAGTGGCAAACAAGCCATCGCCAGCTAAGCAGGGGCGGAGGTGTGCGCCCTGCCCATTCCCGCCACCGCTGGACGGGTGCTCCGTGGCCTCACGGCCACGGCTCGTGGCTTGCTCGCCGCGTAAGCACTTGTGGCGACAGGCCAGTCCCGCCACACGCCGATCGTCCCACCAGCGTTCATCTTCATGCCGTCGCCAGACGCATTGGCGAGCGTTGATCGGAGCGGCCTACGCCCCAGATTCCGCTGCGCTCTTGGCCATCGAGGGCGACTGGCGAATGAGCACAACCAGTCCAATCGTCGCCACAACTCCCGCCGCCAACAACCACATGACCGGCAGATGGCCCTGGTCGGCGAGGGCGCCGCCGAACCAGGTCTCCAAGCTCTGGTAGTTGGCGGCCATCAACAACAGCAGGCTGTTGTGCACGGCGTGCAGCAGCATGCCCGGCCAGACACTCCGCGATTTCCAGGCGATCCACCCCAGGACCATCCCCAGAAATGTGCTGGGCAACATACGCTCCAAGTGCAAGGCCGATGTGGTCACGACATGAAATAGGCCGAACAGGATCGACGTGATCAGAATCGCCTTCCAAGCGTCGAGCTTCCGCAAGGAGTTGAGCAGGTAGCCGCGGAAGAAAAACTCCTCGCAAACAGCCGGGGCGAGTCCCAAATTCAAGACGATCACCCACGACGGTATCTGAGCGAACTTGCCGACCAGCATCAACCCCGCTTGAATTCGATCCTCGGGCAAGCGAATGCCAAGCCATGAGTTCAACAGGAAGATCTCATGAGCCCAAGCCCATAGCGACACCCCCAACACCAACGCAGCCGCCGTGTAACCGGCGCCGGGCGCCTTCAAGCCAAACGCATCGGTCAATCGAATACCGGACATCTTGGCCGCCGCCCAGGGAATTCCGCCAAACAAGAGCACGGTGACGGCGCCCGCCATGAACAAACGCGTTTGAAGGTCTAAACCCTGGAGCTGCCCCAACAAACTCGACGCCCAAAAATACACGGGAAACATGCAGGCCAGGCACAGCATGGCCGACGCCGTTGTCGGCGGTTGGTCGCGACGGTGGGGTTGCCTTAACCAATCGCCCCAACTGGCTTGGCTGTCGTAGAGAATCGCATCGGTTCCAAAAATTCTGGCGGCCACCGCGATGGCCGCGACGGCGTAGAACAGGTTTGAAATCACCGCCACCGCCGCGTTCATATCCAACGCCACGCCATCCAGCACGTCGCGTCCCAGCAGCACGATGTTCAGCAGCGGAGTGACGGCCAACCAGCCCCGCAATTCCAACCCTGGGAGAAGACTCACCACGCCCGGCCCCAGAGCCAGCAGCATCAACGGTATGAGATAGGCCTGCGCCTCCTTGAAACTGCGAGCGAAGCTGGTGATCGCCAACAGCAGCGCTGAAAAGAACGCCGCGAACAGCAACAACAGGGCCAGGATCTTGAGCATCGTCAACGCGGAAAACCCCTCGCTCCCAAAAATCGCCTTGGCGACGCCCGTCGAGCTGAGCGTAATGAGCATGGCCGTCAGGTTGGCCAGCGCCGTCAACAGGGCCACGGACAGCACGGCGACATACTTGGCCAAGAGCAAGTGCAAACGCGGCACCGGCGCGGCAATCACCATTTCCATGGTGCCGCGTTCTCGTTCACCAGCGGTCACGTCGATCGCGGGATAGACGGCGCCCGTGATGGTCATCAGGATCAGCACCAGCGGGACGAACGCAGCCAGGGAAAAGGCGCCTCCGCCGGTCGCCGGCAAGGAGCCTTCCAAGGTGACTTCAGCCAACATCTCGCTTGGAAGACCGGCGCTGGCCAGGCGTTGTTGTACGGACCATTGATTGATCGCATCCAAACGCTTCTGGAGGTAGCTGAGAGCGCGTTTCGAGTTGGCGGACGCCGGCTGATGAATCAAGCGCAACTGCAAAGCGGGCGTGGGGAGCCCAGGCAGCGGTCGCACCGCGTCAACGATGACCCCTACGTCAATCGCGCTGGCCCGCACGGAGTCCCGCAGCTTCCCCTCGCCGGGTTCCTCGCCGGTCAACCATTCGACCTTCGGCCCATCCGGCGGAGAATCGGGAGCATCGGCTTGCGCATCTTGGCGCAGCCTCTCGCCCAACTCTTTGACTGCATCCAAAGGGCTGGGAGCGGCGGAATCGTTCGTCGAGTCGCTGGAAGGCGTCGCCTGTTCACGCAGCAATCGATCGCCGAACTGCAGGTATTCGTCCAACTGCAGATACGCGTCGGCGGACAAGACGCCGATACGGATCGGTTGTTGTTCGCTGCTGACCGATGTCAAGAGAAAGCGATTGATCACGACGCTTAACAAGGGGTAGACCAGCAAGGGCATCAGCACCAACGTGATGATGGTCCGACGGTCTCGAAGCGTTTCGCGCAGTTCCTTCAGACACAGCCGCCCCAATCGTCCTCGAGTCTTCCGCGCGGTGAAGGACGGAGTCGAGCGGGCCGAGCGACTCGACTGGGCGGGTTCGATTTCCGGCTCGTCCGGTGCAGGCGGCAAAGGGCTGTGCGTCATGCCTCCCCTCCCAGCGACGCCGCGACCGACGCGGTGGTCCCCCTCACGATCAGACCAAACATGTCCACCAGCCGCTCGCAGTCCGTCGCATGCCGCAGCTGCTGCAAATCGCCCTCGTAAGCAAAGCGGCCCTGATGCATCAGCCCAAAGCGATCACAGAGCCTTTCGGCCTCATCCAGGCGATGCGTTGAGACGATCACCGCCTTGCCTAACGTCCGCAGATGAGCGATGTAGTCGAACACCACTTGGCTGCCAATGACGTCAAGCCCTCGCGTCGGCTCATCCAGCAGCATGACTGGCGGATCGTGAATCAGGCCGCGGGCCAACACAACGCGTTGCTTCTGTCCCGTGCTCAGCGCCGCACAGCGACGATCCAGCAGGTGCTTGATGTCGAGCACCTCGGCCATGTGGTCGAGGTTTCGCTCCGCTTCGCTCGGCGGCAAGCCATAAAGGTCCGCGAAGAACAGCAGCATTTCGCGAACGGTCAACCAGGGATAGACCCCGTCGGCCGTGGACACCAAACCAATGCGAGCCTTGACTTCATCGGGGTCGTGTTGCGTGCGGTACGTGTTGACTTCGGTGTAACCATCATCCGGCGGCAACAAGCCGACGATCATCCGCAAAGTGGTCGTTTTACCGGCCCCATTGGGGCCCAACAGACCGAAGACTTCGCCCGACGCCACATGAAACGACAGCTGATCCACCGCGGTCACCTCGCCGCGGCTGCTGAAAAACCGTTTCGTAAGTTCCACGACGCGAATCATAAGCGAACCGGAAGTCCATGAAGAAACAAAACATGACCGCGATTCAGCGCACCACGATCGCTGAGCCTTTGCAAGCGAATTACGGGCGAGCTATCTTCGCGGAGCACCATCATCAAGGGAGCACGCCGCCGGCGCCATCACCGCCGGACTGCACATCCGCCGAGGCGCCGCTGGCTGAAGGCCAAGCGGCCGTCCATTACTCCTCGCGCCGCTTCCCTTTCAGCAAGCCGGCTGTGGAATGGTAGTACTTCCGCCGTCGTTGACTACGTTGAGATTCCGCCTCTTGTTGTTGGGCCTCCAAGTCCCGCAAACTCGCCCGCGTGAAAGGGCACTTGAGGACTTTGAGACGAAAATCGATGTAATCTCGATGTTCGTCCGGCAGAACCCCCAGGAGATAACTGCCCAGCTCTTCTCGGGTCGGCACGCCCAAGTGGTTGCGGCGCCAAATTTCGCCCAGCGTATGCACGCCCGCATCGCGTCGCCCATTGATCTGCGAAAGCTGCTTGACCAGCGATTTGTTGTCGCGCAGAGCCGCCTCGATCTCGGCGGTGCGCTCGGGGTGGAGCGCCTCGTCCAGGTATGCTTCGAGTTCAGCCGGTGAGAACGAGGGGGCGTCTTGGTTCATACGTCGATTATCATCCGGGAAGGCGATCGCTTCAAGGCGTTGGCGCGTCGGCGTTTGCGAGATCTTAGCGAGCCCGCCTCAGGGCCCGCCTCAACGAGCGCTGGCGCCGCCGGGAATGATCGAGCTGCTGGGACCTCTTTCGGTGTTGTCGTGGCACAGCAGCTTTTCCGGGCCGACGAAATACGTGGGTGCGCCATCGACGACCAGATTGTACGTCGCCGCAAAGCCACCCAACTCGGTCCGGCTAACCGGCACGGCCCCTTCGGCGCCATGCAACAACATGCCCGATCGGATTTCGCTGAGCTTCTTCCAGCCCTCACCGACCACCCACATCGGATGCCCGCCGGTTCCTTCCAGCATCCCCGCCGGCGTATGGACGCGAACGAGGGCTTCTGGGACCCGCGTGGTCGCGCTGGTGACCGGACGGTAGGCCAACTCGCCGGTAAGCGGATGTTGCGAGAGAACAAGATCGCCAACGCGCACGCTTTCGATCGCCCGGGGGCCGCGGTGGGTCCATACCTGCGTTCCCGCGACGAAACACTCGTGCGAAACCAAGGTCGCGGTGGCGCCGGGCAGCATGGTCCGGGGATCGGCGTAGCTGGTGGACTGCGAGTTGTAATTCAGCGAAGTCGCCTTGCTGGCCACCACGACCTCATTTTGTTGATTCCACCAGTCCCACCACTGATCCGGCGATGCGTGAACTTCGCCCGTCCCGGCCGCCAACGTCTCGGCGATCCGGCGATTCACCAAGGCGATCCAGACGTTCTGCATGTCACGCTGGTTTTCGATGCGGGCGGCTTGATCCAAGAGCATGAGGCGCAGGTTTTCCGCCATCAAGGCTTCCGTCGCGCTGGCCTGTCGTCGCTCGCCATTCAGCGGTGCACTGCGGCGCCGCACAAACGAATCGAGCACTTCCACATGCTGCTGGTCTTTTTCCTCGCGGACCAGAACATGCCGTACGAACATATGGCCGTTGCGGGTGAATCCGTTGACCCGCGATTCGATCGGCGAAGACATCTCCGTCAACAGCATCGGCACGAAGTCATGGAGCGGACGATCACGAAGCGCCTGGCCGCCCTCCAACCGAACGTCTGGATACGGGGAAAGCACCGCCAATCTGGCCAGCGATTGAGAAGCCAGATGGTGCTTGATCGCGGCCATGATTTCTACCGCCGTCAGCGCTTCGTCCCGGCTTCCGTAGCCAAGCACCAATTCAACGGCGGGCAACGCTTCGATCCGCTGCAACCTGCCCTGAAGACGCTCAGCTTCTTCGGTGCGTGAATCGTTGGCCGTCCTTCGCAGTTTCAGCATGCGCTGGATAACGGGCGGCGTATTCGGCTATGGAAGTCTGAACCAGTTGCCGGTTCGAGGCGGCCAACCAGAACGCGCCTACGGGGACCCAGTCCTCGTTGACCTTCACTTCGCCCAGTCGGCGGTGCGCCGCGGCGTGATCGGGAAATAGGCGAGTTATTCGCTTCAGGTGGGCTCGTTCCATCAGGACCAAGCCGTTGGCGCGAGCCCAGGCGGCCATCCGCCAATGCCCGGGGACGGTGTCGGGTGATCGATCACGCAGTTTCTCGTAAGTCGCCAGGCTCTTATGGTTGGCGAACATCTGAATGGCGTCGTCAGCCGAGACCCAAGACCCGGACACGCGAACGAATCCGCGGTGCCAGTGCGCCAGCGAATGGTCAGCGCAAGCTCAATCGCACGATCCAACAACCTCTTCCGCTCTTGCTCCAACGCGTACCATTCGCGATGCGCGGCTTCCTCAACCAACTGATCCGCTTGCTTCCATTGAGCCTCGGCCTCCAACGCATCCTTACCTGGCTCGGCGCAAGCGATCGCCGCGGCGGGAAAGTGGAGCAGACAGAACGCAGCGAAGGTGAGCGTGAGGCGAAACATCGGTCGGCTCCAAGAGAAGAAGAGAGGGCAGTTGGGGGCCGTCAGCTGAGAATCGAATATACCTGTTTTCCTCAGGGCCGCCAAACAAGCTGTGCGAATTCCCGGATTCGCGAGCGACAGCGGCTTCCCTGGGTCGCTGTAGTTGTCGGCGGTCGCGTTTCGCGACATGATATGCAGTAGCGGCCTGCTCGCGGCAAGCCGCTCCGCACCCTCCCTCGCTCTCGCATTCGAGTCCATGGCGGTTTTCGAGTCCCTGTTACAAGAGTTCCGCCAGGCGATCTCCGATTGTCGGCGGATCTACATGGACGCGGGGCGCGATTGCGGAGTTTCGCATCCGCATCTGCTGGACTGCCCCCCGCATGATTTCCTGGTCCGCATGAAGGATCTGCATACCGGCTTGCTCGTGAAAGTCTTCGCCAGCGTCACCGGCGGACATATCCCGCCTGGCACATGCGAAGAACGCTTCGCCCAGACCCTGTTCCAGCACTTGTGGAACCGCCGCCTGAATTCGGCCGAGTTGCAGAAGGCCATGCCGCTGGTGTTCTCGAGGTCGCGCTCGCTGCAGTGGTCCAATGTCCTGGCGCCCTTTGTTCGCCTGGCGCCGTTGGCCGAACGGCGGGCCCAATTGGCCACGGTGATCATGCGCGTCGCCAACTTGACGGCCAAGTCGGACGGCGTCATTTCGGCCGACGAACAGCAGGCGTTGCGGCGCATGGAAGAGAGCGTGTGGGCGGCCCTGAACCAAATTCGCGATCGTGCTTCCCGCGACGATGCGGCGCCCGATTCCGGCGATCGGCAAGCCGAGCAGTTGCGCAGTGGACCGGACATCGGGGTTCGAGTGGAACCTGTGTCCGAGGATGAACCGCCCGTGGATCACCAAAAGGCGCTGGAGCTCGCCTTGCAGGAATTGGATCAACTGGTCGGACTCGATTCGGTCAAACGCGAGGTCCGCACGCTGACCAATTACTTGCGACTGCAGCAGCATCGCCGTTCGATGGGGCTGCCCGAAACCCCGCTCAGCGTCCATATGGTGTTCGCCGGCAACCCCGGCACCGGCAAGACCACCGTGGCGAGGATCATTGGAAGAATTCTGGGCGCCTTGCAAATCCTCGAAAAGGGGCACCTGGTGGAAACCGACCGCTCCGGATTGGTCGCTGAATTCGCGGGGCAAACCGGCCCCAAGACCCATCGACGCGTTCAACGAGGCGCTTGACGGCGTCCTGTTCATCGATGAAGCCTACAGTCTGGCCGGCGGCGAATCGGAAGACCCCTACGGCAAGGACGCGATCCAGACCTTGCTGAAACGCATGGAGGATGATCGCCAGAGATTGGCCGTGATCTTGGCCGGCTACCCGCAAGAGATGAAGGACATGCTGCGGAGCAACCCGGGGCTTTCATCCCGGTTCAACACACGGCTGGATTTCGACGATTACGGTCCCGTGGAACTGGCCGCCATCTTCGAACGCATGTGCGATTCAAACCACTATCGCATGAGGTGGAAGACGCGAATGAAGTTGCTCCGCGGACTCAACTGGCTGTACGAAAACCGCGACGAACACTTCGGCAATGGCCGCGAAGTTCGCAACCTCTTCGAACGGGCCGTCAGGCGCCTGGCGGATCGAGTCGCCGAAGTCACCCCCATCACCCGCGAGACGCTGACTCGACTGCAACCCAGCGACGTCCACTTCCCGCAAACGCCGCCCGAGGCGCTGGCGAACTATGACGATCCCCAAACCCAACTCTCGGTGACCTGCCCCAAGTGCCAAGCCGCCGCCCGAATACTCGCCAAACACCTCGGCAAACGCTTCCCCTGCCGTGACTGCGGCCAGCCCTTCGTCGCCAGGTGGGGAAGTTAGTTCTTGGTTCTTGGTTCTGGTTTCGGTTCTTGGTTCCTTGGTTCTGGTTCTGGTTCTTGGTTCTTGGTTCTGGTTCTTGGATGTGCTCAGTCCCAACGGGACGGCCCCAAGTCAGCCCAGGGTGCAGGCAGCGCAACCCTGGGTAACCCCGACGCCAGTCACGGCCGCGAAGTCCCAACGGGACGCCCCCAACCCATTTAGGTCGCTTTGGACAGCGCGACCGACCACTGCAGCAGCTCTTGTCGCTGGAGGGCCGACAAGGGACAGACTTGCGTTACCGCTTCCAATAGTTGACCCAGCAAGCGAATGCGCCGTCGATATTGGAGCAGCGCGTTGTCCATTGGCGGCTTCTTCAGGTCCGCCTGCAACGACCAAAAGTGAGTGCGCAACGCATCGAGCAACAGGTTGGCGTAGGCGTCGCGGCCAAAGTCCTTCAGATTGTGAAACGCAAAGGGAGCCGCCGAGTCCGTGAAGGCCGACATCATCGCGCCCAACTCGACGTGCGCCAACGCCATCATCCATGGCAATCCGCGTCGCAATTGTTTGCTTGCTGCAGGATCCAGTGAACTCGCCGGATGGACGATCTCGGTCCACAGATTAATCTCCACGTCGACGGGCAGTTCTTCCGCGTTTTCCAGCCAGGATTGAATGGCGTCGAGATGCCCCGCCCGCGATGTCAAGACGATCGCCTCGAAGCAGGCCAGTGCGGCTTGGTACTCATAGAAGCCGACCAATCGCGGCAACAACTGAGCATCCGGAGTCGTCCGATAGCTCGGCGCATTTTCGCGGTATTTTGCGATCAATTCATCCACGGCCTCCTGATTGTACCCACTCGCTGGATTGGGCGAGTTGGGCGCCGTTGGCCAATACGACGGGAGCTGAAACGACTGCCGATTGGCTTGGGAGGCGTAGTTCGAAAAGCCATGCCAGTTATTCCCACGATCGGCCAGCGTGAACTGCATCAACTGACCTTGGCCTCCCGAAACAAAGGCCTGAGCTGCGCCTCGTCCAGCGCTGCGCACCACTCGCACGATTCCTCGCGACGCGGACCCCTGGGAAGGGAACGACTTGGATGGTTGTGAGGAATCGCGGCTCGCCGTGTCTCTGCGCCCTGGCGTTCTTGAGCGCGGGTAGGCCACGACTTCCGCGACGGTCCAGTAGTAATGATGGCGTCTGGCCAACCGCGGCGAGACGTAATAATCCGGTCCTTGATTCTCGGAGGGAGCAGCGGTTGGGTAACCTTGCCAAGCGAGATTGTGCGGCGAAGCGCTCATGCTCGCCATGCTCTTTCCCATTCCCGCCAAATCATCGCCCCACCCAAAGCGCGCACGCAACCACCAAGCGACGCCAACATTCAGTTGATCGGCCAGCCTCATTTCCAACTTGCCAAACTCACGGGCGCGTTTCAGCAGGTTCTGGACCTCGACGACTTGAGCCTCGACGTCTGGAGACTCGACGCGTTGTTCCTCCGGCGGGGTCGGCGCAGCGTTCTGGGGATTCGCGTTTCGCTGCTCTGCATCTCGACTCGCCTGTTGTGTCGCCAGCAATGGACCGTCTCGAGTGGCAACGATGGCGGCCGACATGCGTTGCGCATCGTCGCGCTCATTTTCCAAGATGTGGACCGCAAGCCGAAGTCGCTCGACACGTCGTCTTGCTGCGCGATTCGACCTGTCGCTGAAGCTTTGTCAGCTCTTGCCCAAGCGTCAGCAACTGGCGGCTCTCTTCATTCAGAGTTGCTCGTTCATCGGCATTGGCGGAGGCCGTCGAGAGCGCCTTGCGAACGAAGTTCAGGCAGCCCTCCGCCTGTAGTAGCAAGCCGCCCGCAGTGTGAAGTTGTTTGAATTCGTCGCCGAACTGTTGCAATCGTTCCAGCTCTTGGTCATGCCGCGAGATCAACTCTTGGACGATCTCACTCTGCAATAATTCTCGAACGACCTGCGTACTCGCCTTTGCGAGTTCAAGCGATTCAAGATAGGAAGGCCGCAGCTCCAGCAAATGATCGACGCCCGCGTTGCTACGAGCGATCAAGAGCGCCTCACCCAAAGGGGCCACGCCGCGCCGCTGCAATTCGCTATCGAGCTCCCCGAGAACCTTGGGATCCTCCGTCAGCAAACGCTGAACCGCCGCCAGGAATTGCTTGGCGTTATCGTCATGCCAGGCCTTCTCCGCTCGCTTTAGCCTCGCTGGATTCAGCGACTCTTGCGCCTGAGCAGTCCGCACCATGTCCTCGGCGCCAAGGCATAGAAGGACCAACCCGGACATTAGGCGGATGAAGCGATTCCCGAAGCGGCGATTCCAGCTCATCTGAGCACCTCAACAGTTCCCTGGAGGACAGTACATTCCACCACAGCTTATCAAGATCACAGCATGTTGGACAACACGTTTTCGTCGGAACCTGAGCGGCGGATCGCTCCACCATCGGGCGCCGCCTGTGGCTTGATGGCGGCGAAAGGCGCGCTGAGTGGGAAATCTTGTTATGATCGCGTGGAGTTGCTTGGGCGACTCGCGGGGCATACGACCGAACGCCTAACTCCTTTGACCGATTACGAACGCGAGGAAATCCTGTGTCTGAATCAACACGCCGCGGGTTCATCCTGAGGTCCTCGGCCGCTCTGGGCATGTCGGCACTGGCCTATGCGCACGTCGCCCGCACCGCGCATCGATCGGCGCGACCCGTCGTGGGGTTTGTGGGATGCGGCGGACGCTCGCATAGTCTGGCCCAGGGGTTTCAAGAAGACGTCAACTTCGCCTGGGCCTGCGACCCCGACGAGAATCGGGCCGAAGAGTTTCAGAAACGAACCGGCGCCCGGCGGACGACCCCTGACTTGCGCCGCGTGCTGGACGACAAAGCGGTGGACGCCATCGTAGTGGCGACGCCCGATCATTGGCACGCTCCGGCGGCGATCCTCGCCTGCAACGCCGGCAAGCACGTGTATGTCGAAAAGCCTTGCAGCCACAACTTCCAAGAAGGCCGTTGGCTGGTCGAGGCGGCGCGGCGAAATCAGGTCGTCGTCCAGCACGGCACCCAAAGCCGAACCAACCCGCTGCTGGTCGGCGCAATCCAGATGCTCCGCGAGGGATTGATCGGCGAGGTGCTGATGGCCAAAGCCTGGAATGTCCAGCGGCGCCAGAACATCGGTCGCCGGCAGCCTTCGACGCCTCCCAAATCGGTCGACTACGACACCTGGGTCGGCCCCGCCGAATTCCTGCCGTATCAAGAAAATCGCTTTCACTACAACTGGCATTGGTGGTTCAACTTCGGCACCGGCGATATTGGCAATGATGGCGCCCATGAGATCGATATCGCTCGATGGGGCCTGGGAGTGCAAGGGCTGCCAAGCTCCGCCGTCGCCACGGGCGGCAAGTTCTACTTCGACGACGATCAGCAGTTCCCGGACACAGCGACTTGCAACTTCCAATGGCCTGGCGATGGCTCCGTCGGGAAGATGAGGCAACTGATCTTCGAGATGCGCATCTGGTCCAGAAACTATCCCTACAACTGCGACACTGGCGTCGAATTTTATGGGACTAAGGGGATGCTGTTTGTCAGCAAACGCGGCAAACTCCAAGTGTGGAACGACGACAATCAACCTCTCGCCAACCCGGAACCGACGCGGCGCCCGGAAACTCCAAGAAATCATCAGGTCGATTTCCTGAACGCCATCCAGGAAGGCCGCAGACCGGCCGCTGATATTGCTCTGGGGCAGGACTCCGTGGCTCTGATCCACTTGGCCAACATCTCCCTTCGCAGCGGGCGCCTCCTGGAGGTGGACGTCGCCAACCAGCGGCTCGTGGATGATGCAGACGCCAATGCGATGCTCACTCGGTCGTATCGTGCTGAAGGGCATTGGGCCATACCGGGCCCCGCCTGACGAGTCGCCGTTTTTGGCTTTCAAATCTACAACTTCCGCGAGCTTGACGATGCCTTCCAACGCGACGACTTGCTTCGCCGGGGTTTGCCTCGGATTGGCGTTCCTCCTGACTCGATGCGTCGCGCAAGGCGAAGAGCCGCAAGTCGATCTTCAAGATCATGGGGGACAGGTGGAGATCTTGGTGGACGGGCGGAGGATCGCCTCCTATGTCTATCGCGACGCGAAAATCCCTCGACCCTATTTCGCGCATGTTAAAACGCTGAACCAGGTCCAGGTGACTCGGCGCCATCCGCCGCGGGAAGGAGTGGACGCCAACGACCATGCGTTGATGCATCCGGGAATCTGGCTCGCCTTCGGCGATCTCAGCGGTGCGGATTTCTGGCGAAACAAGGCTCGCATCTCTCATGCCGCGTTCGTTCAGCCACCCGCCGGAGGACGCGGAAAAGGCGGGTTCGTCGAGCGCTTGCTTTACCAACGCGACGATGGCGAGGTTATTTGCGAGGAGACGTTTCGCTGCTCAGTCCGCGTTCTGCAAAGCGGCTATCTGCTGACCTGGGATGCGACGTTTCGCTCGCCGAAAGAGTTCTCCTTCGGTGATCAAGAAGAAATGGGCCTGGGCGTCCGCGTGGCGACATCGATGAGCGAGCAGAATGGCGGACGCCTACTCGATGCAGCGGGACGGCAAGGCGCCGGCGCTATCTGGAGTGAGGCGGCCCCATGGTGCGACTACAGCGGCCGCGTTGGCGAGCAGCAGGCGGGCCTGACGTTAATGTGCCATCCGAAGAACTTTCGCCCCAGTTGGATGCACGCTCGCGACTATGGTTTCGTCGCCGCCAATCCGTTTGGCGCCAAAGCCATGCGCAAAGGAGAGCTCAGTTCGATCACGGTGCGACCGAAAGAATCGATGCGATTGCGCTACGCCGTGTGGGTTCATGATGGCCTCATCGATCGGGAAGGGATCAACGAGGCTTACCACAGCTATCAGAGGTTAGAGGACGAGGCGGAGTGATGGGCCGGCCGAGTGTTTCCGAGCGAACCACTCCAAGATCCAGGTGGAGTCCGCGAATGAAAACAGGATCGACACGTCGCTTTTCTGGAGACCGCTTTTCTGGAGACACTCGAAGTGGACGACAACGCTGGCTTTTTTGTCGGTTGGGGAACCTTGTCGCTAATCAACGCCGGCTTGGCTCAAGCCAAGGGCCGCAGCGGTCTTGCTTGGTGGCTGATCTCGTTGTTCTTCGGTCCGCTGGCGACGCTGCTCATCGTGGTGTTTGACCGTGTTCCACCGAAGTTCAGCAAGTAGCCGCAACCACCGCCTAGGGTGCGTGCGCGACCCCAGGCTTTGGGGTGGCGCCGCGGTGCGGTGCGGTTGATGATCTTGGATCGGACACCATGAGCAACCTGTTCGACAACCTGCCCGATCATGTTCCGGAGGAGCTTGTCGATGTTCTCGCGCACCATCCATGTGTTCGCATTGAGCGGATCGTCTCCACCGGCCACGCCAGCCCCCCTGGCTTCTGGTATGATCAGGAGGAAGCTGAATGGGTTGTTGTGTTGAAGGGGGAAGCCAGCATTCTGTTCGAGTGCAATGACGAACCGAGGCGGTTGAAGCCCGGCGACTATCTCCAAATCCCGGCGCACGCGAAGCACCGAATCGAATGGACCACTCCCAATGAACCGACCGTCTGGCTGGCGGTCTTTTTTGGCTGCGATGTGCGATGAACTTGGAGCCGACTCAGTTAATGCGACGGATATTCGGCTTTCTGTTTGTCTGGGCTTTGCTGGTCGCCACTGTCGCCGCAGCGCAAGAGGTCTCGCTGGTGCAGGACGCGGCCCCAGTCGCCAGCGCCGCGGACCTCGCATTCTTTAACGGCCAGGTCGCTCCGCTGCTGCAACGGCGTTGCTATGCATGCCACAGCCATGAATCCGGGAAGGCGAAAGGGGGGCTGGTTCTAGACTCGCGCGAAGGCTGGCGGACAGGGGGTGTTTCGGGGCCCGCCGTGATTCCCGGCAATCTCAACGAGAGTCTTCTGATCGAGGCGGTTCGCCATGCGGGCCTGGAGATGCCGCCAGAGAATCAGCTCCCGGAAACGGAAATCCAGTTGCTGGAGCAATGGGTGTCCATGGGGGCGCCGGACGCGCACGAGTCCCGCCGACCGACAATCGCTCGCGAAAAGCTCTGGGCTTACCAGCCGATTCAACGCGCGGCCGTCCCCGTTGTCGAGGACACAGGGTGGTGTCGCGATCCCATCGACGCCTTCATCTTGACAAGGCTGGAAAAAGAGGGGCTTGGGCCGGCGCCCGAGGCGGATCGCTACACGCTGCTTCGACGCGTCACGTTGGATCTCACGGGGCTGCCGCCAACGCCGGAGGAGATTGCGGCGTTCGGCAACGACTCTTCCTTGGACGCTTATCAAAAAGTGGTGAACCGTTTGCTCGCTTCGCCGGGATTTGGCGATCACTGGGCTCGGCATTGGTTCGACCTTTCCTGCTACGCGGATCTGGCCGACATCGACGGCAACGTGTTGGTTCGTGACGCGTGGCGTTATCGCGACTACGTTGTCCAAGCTTTTAACTCCGATAAACCCCTGGATCACTTCATCCACGAACAGATCGCTGGAGACCTGCTGCCCTACAACAACGTCGAACAACAGCGAGAACAGATCATCGCCACCGGCTACTTGGCGATCGGACCTTGGACGCTGCAGAATTACATCAAGCGACAACTGGACGCCGATGTGGTGGATCACCAGATCGACCGCATCGGACGCACCTTTCTGGCCCAGACAATTTCGTGCGCGCGATGTCATGATCACAAGTTCGACCCGATTCCAACCCGCGACTACTACGCGTTGGCCGGCGTCTTTCACAGCACGCTGACCACCAGCTACGACGGGCCCGGGGTCTGGAGCCAAATCACACACGTCACGCTTCCGGAGTTGCCCGATGCGGCCGCCCGATTCGAGCGTCTCCAGCAAGAAGTCGCCAGCCGACGACAGACGCTCGACTTGGAACTCGAGCGACTGCAAGGCGAAGAAGCCGACCGCAAGTTCACCAGGAAGGTCGTGAGTCCCAGCGCCAACTCGCTCACACTGCAGTCGGGGCTGACGGCCAACGAAGCCGATCAACCGTACCGCGTTTCCTTCCTGGCTGGGCCTTCGGTCTGGGCGGATGCGCGCCAGGCGACCGGCGAGCGAGATGGCTTGCTGTTGCAGGTGTTGCGCAACGACGGGACTGTTCTCGCTTATCACGTCCATCACCCAAAAGCCTGGTCGGGAACGGCGAACGCTCAGCAATTCAGCGAGTCATCGTTCATGTACACCGGGGATGGATCGGGCGATATCGCGTTGCATATCACCGCCAGCGAAAACACCGGACGGTTCAGCGGCGCGATCGACGACCTCTTGATTGTAGAGGCGCCAACATCCCGCATTGTGTTCCAGGAAGACTTCAACAAAAGTGAACTCGGCGATGTGAAAGGGGAGCAGGCGGGGACCGGGCTGCCGGTCTTCGCGAGATGTTCCTTCCCACACTGGATGGGTGAAGGGATCAACCATTCGCACGCCGTCGCCTTGACCGAGGGAAACACGCCAAATCTCGCGTTGCAGATTTTCAGCGGCCCAGCGGTCGCCTCGCAAGATCCGCGAATCAGGGAGATTGACGCGGAATTGGAGGAGATGACCAGACGGTTGGAATCCGCCCGACCGGGCCGCGCCGAAGCGCTCGCCGTGAGAGATGTCGATGCGCCGCGCGACGCGCCGATCTACTTGCGGGGCGACTTTCAGTCGCTGGGAGACATCACTCCGCGCGGATTTCTGAGCGCTGTCCCCGTTTCAACCCAGCTTGACATCCCGGCAGGCCGCAGCGGGCGCCTGCAACTCGCCCAGTGGCTGACGGATTCCGGCAACCCGCTGACGGTCGCGCGTTCTGGTCAACCGCATCTGGCGGCACTTATTTGGGAATGGGCTCGTCCGTTCGGTCGACTACTTTGGCGTGCACGGCGAAACTCCAAGCCATCCCGAGCTGCTCGATTTCCTGGCGGTCCGATTGCGCGAGGTCGATGGCTGGTCGCTCAAGAACACCATTCGGCGACTCGTCATGTCGCGGACCTACCAAATGGCGTCAGCGCACAATCCGCGCGGCCTTGAGATCGATCCGGACAACCGCTTACTCTGGCGGATGCCGCGTCGCCGGCTTACCGCGGAATCGATCCGCGACGCCATGCTCTGCTCCACGGGCGAACTCGATCCAGCGCGTGGAGGGCCCTCGCTTGGGCTGGAGCTGAACGGCAACATCCAAGGCGCCGGCGGCAACGTGAATCCGGCCACGTGGGGCGGGCGAATCGCGCCCTACATTCAGAACCGTCGCTCAGTCTATCTGCCCCTATCCGCGCACGGCCCACGGGCGAACTCGAGATCCTGAGCACGTTCGATTTTCCTCATCCCAACGAGATTACTGCGCGCGGCCCAACACCACCGTCGCCACACAAGCTCTCTTCCTGATGAACTCGCCGCTGGTGAAGCATCAGGCCGACAAACTGGCTGAGCGTCTGGCGAAGGAGGAACCCGGTAACGAGAGGGCCCGCGTGAACCTGCTTTACCTGTTGACCTTGAGCCGGCCGGCGGAAGCGGATGAAATCGACGACGCCCTGGCCTTCCTCGAGGAGTGCTCCCAACACCTTCGTGCTCCGGCAGGCGCTGACCAAGCGAGGCCAACGGCATGGGCTCAGCTATGTCACGCCGTTTTCGGCTCCAACAACTTTCTCTTTCGCGAATAGAAACGCCAACGCTACCCCCAATGCATCATCCGCCATCAAACGCCGCGTCGCGAAGAAGTTTTCTCCGCGATGCGGCCAACGGATTTGGTTCGCTCGCGCTGACCGCTTTGCTGCTGCAGCGCGCCGCCGCGGAACAAAACGCCGGCAGGCGCCCGTCGCCGCTGACTCCCAAGCCGCCGCATTTTCCAGCTCGGGCGAAACGCATTATCTTTCTATTCATGAAAGGTGGTCCGTCGCAGATGGATCTGTTCGACTACAAACCAAGACTTGTCGAGGGGTCAGGCGAGGCCTTGCCTTACCGCCTGCCCAACACGGAAGCGACCGTTGGCCTGGATAACACCACTTTGCTTGGACCTGTTTCCGGTTTCCGTCCGCGCGGCGATTGCGGCCTGCTGATGAGCGACCTGTTGCCGCACCTGGGACGGTGCGCCGACGATCTCTGTGTGCTTCGAGCCGTGCAAGCGGACAGTCCGAACCACCCCGTGGCGATCCGACAACTGCACACTGGCAACCTCTTCGACGCCGTCCCGTCGATGGGATCATGGCTCTCCTATGGCCTCGGTACGGAGAATCAACAGCTCCCTTCGTACATCACGATCCTTCCCGGCGAAGGCGAGCGAAATTACAGCAGCGCGTTTTTGCCCGCGATTCATCAGGCGACCGCCATTCAGAATGTCGAGTCGTCCCCCGAAAAGGCGCCCATTCGCCATCTCGCGGATATCTCCTTGCCCAAGGAAGTCCAGCGCCGCCGCATCGACCTGATCCAGTCGATGAACCGCCGCCAGCTCCAACGACTTCAAGCGGATCAACAGATGGAAGGAGTCATTGAATCGTTTGAACTTGCGTTTCGCATGCAGACCGAGACGCCGCGGTTGGTCGATCTTTCGTCGGAGTCGCAAGCCACCCTGGACCTGTACGGCATTGGCGACAAGGCGACCGACCAGTTTGGTCGGCAGTGTCTGTTGGCCAGGCGATTTGCGGAGGCGGGCGTTCGCTTTGTACAGGCAACGCTCGACGGTTGGGATCACCACGGCAATATCGCCCAGGGGCTTCGGCAGTCCTGCGCCGCCTGCGACAAACCCATCGCGGGTTTGCTCACGGACTTGAAATCGCGCGGACTACTGGAGGACACCCTGGTCCTTTGGGGCGGCGAATTCGGTCGCACGCCACACACGCAAATACTCGATGGCGGAAAGAGCCCGCCAGGCCGCGAGCACAATCCCCATGGATTCACGATGTGGCTGGCCGGCGGCGGCGTGAAAGGCGGGGTCAGCCACGGCGCCACCGACGACTTCGCCTACCACGCCATTGACGGCAAGGTTCACATCAATGACCTCCACGCCACCATGCTGCATCTGATGGGGCTCGACCACGAGCGGCTGACATTCGAGCACCACGGGCGCCCATTCCGCCTCACCGATGTCGCCGGCCAGGTGGTCAAGGAGATTCTGGCCTAGCCGCCTCGCTGGGCGGAAGATCGGCGTCGCCGTCCAGGAGCAACGCGAGCCAAGAGCCGTTTCGCCCGCGCCCCGCTGTCTGGCGAACCGCTTCGCCAACCAGTCCGCCGTGATCGCTGAACTGGCCTCGCAACTACTTGGCGAGTTCGCCCAGGTTCTTGGGTTTCAACGATTCATCTTCTTCGGCGACGGTGAGGTAGAGACCACGCATCATGGCGAACAGATTGTGATAGGCGAATTCGCTGCCAGGTCTAGCCGGCGCGAACTCGACGCCATTGCGATTCATAAAGCAGAGCAGGCTAACGAGGTGGGCGGCGTCTGTTTTTGGTTCATAGCCGCTATCCCCGCGGAAGGGCCGAATGTCGCCGGTCTTCTCCAACTGCACAATCTCTTGGTCCAGTTCCTGCAAGAATCGATCCGCGGCGTAGAAATGCGTGTAACGATGGCGCTGCTTGACCCACTCGGCGACCTTCGTTGAGCGGTGAAACTCGTTCGACAATCTTCCCAACGCGGTTTGCATGCGTTGGATGCTCGCCACCGACGCCCCCCCGAGACCGCCCGATTCCTTCACCACCGCGGTGCGAGCGTCCTCGAACTCCAATCGCGAGGGTCCGAAATCATCCCAGCGCAGGAGATAGGGCCACAGATTGATGGTCTCATCGACTGTCTGGTTGGCGGTGAACGAGAATCGTCCCTGCTTGAGGGTGACGTGCGAGAGCAAGGACTCATCTAATTCCAGTTGCCGAAGTGCTTCTTCGCCGTACCGACTGGATTGCCGATCGAATTTGTAAGGCAAAGAAGTGGCTGCGAGCCGGGCCAGCATGAAATTCAGCGCGCCGCCGCTGCGGATGCGGGATTCGCTCAGTTCAGGATGGTTCTTCAACAGGTCCCAGTAGCGGTTGTTTCTCCACTTCTGGTCGTTCAAGTACTTCATTCGCGCAATCTGATGCAAATGGTCCAGCTCCAGCTTCTTCTGTTCAGCGAGCTTCTTGCGATCGTAGTGGACTCGCAGTTCCTTGATCCAATTATCGAGCTCCTTGCTGTACGCATCCGCATGCAAGTTGCGGGCGTTCGCGAAGCTGACCGCCGCATCGCCTTGAGCACGGATCATCTCCGCCTGCGCATAGATTCGCGATGTCACGGCGTAGTACGGATCGTACGCCGCCCAGTGAATTCGCCTTGGATAAACATAAACGGGACGCACCGGCGCATCCTGAGCCACCAGCGCGGAGGTCGGAATGCAGCAAACTATGAGCGTCAAGAGTGTCGATTTCGGCATGGGCTTACCGTTGGAAGAAGAGGACCAGGGCTCAAAGACAGACCTATTGGGCAAGACACTCGCGGACGCGTTGAAACAAGGTCGCATCAAACGTCTCGTTCGCGTCTTGTTCAGCGCCGCTCTCATCGACAGGCGTTGGCCGTGAGTACACACCCACCACTTGCCCCTGCGCATTCAGTATCGGACTTCCCGTAAAACTCAATTCGTGCTGTCCTTGAGCGCCATCGACCAAGATGCGGGCCGCCGAGTCGTCGGGTGGTGTGACCAGTTGCCCGAGCCGGCAGGAAATCGTTGCAACCTCGATCGGAACCGATCGATCGAAGTAGGGATCTTCAACATCGAAAAAGCACCCGGATGCGTTGAGCCGCATCTTCGGACGTAGCGACGCGTCGGCGCTAGCGCCTGGCAACCAGTGCGGCAACGGTTCGTTCACCTGGATCACGCCGACATCGTAGGAGGTCTTGCGGTCGATGGCTTGCAACGCTTTCATCCGCGCGGCGAGAAGTCGCTCCTTGACTCCCTCGAATGCCTCCGGCGTAGGCTGCTCGGTTTTCAGTTCGTCAAAGATCGCGTCATGCGCTTGTTGGGCGGCGCGAGCCGTCGCTCTGGCCCGTTCGTATTCGGGATGGACTTCTGTTGAGACGACACGCCATTGTTCGCTGGTCGCCGGCGAGATCAAGCGGATGTTGGGAAAACCGTTCGCCGGCACATCTCGCATCGACTCGACCACCGTGGCGGAGGTTGCGACGTGCTGGGCGTCCACAGCGAATCCGGTGCCGATGCGGAAGGAATCTTTCCCTTCCGCATCAGAACAGACAATGAGGAAGAGACTGTGCGCCAACTTTTCGGCCGGCGTCAACTCGGGCGCTTGCAAGCGGGTCGCGGTGGGCTCGCCGCCTTCGCGGTCAGCCGCTTTGGCGAGGGCTTCGCCGGCGGGAGCCGTTGGTTGCAGGGTTGGATTGGGAACCGGTCCCTCGGCTTGCCGTCCTCCAGGATTCCAGTCTCGCATCACTAGCCAGCCAAACAAGATCACGACGCTCAGGGCGGCGCCGCTGGCAGCCCAGGTAACGGGATGACTGACGAACGACTTGGACGACGATGATCGCCTTACGCCGGCGGGCTTGGCCGATGCTGACCGCGATCGTGCAATCAAGTCGGCGACACGGTATGCGGTTGAGCCCAGAAAGATCGTGTCGCTGCGTTGGACGCCCGCCCGCCTGACCTTGTTCTCCATGCTTCCCACCGCTGTGCCGTTGGTTGAGCCCAGGTCCTCCAAGACGATGTCCTCTCCCTGGATGACCAGCCGGGCGTGATGCGTCGAGACATTCGGTTCGGTCAAGACCACGGCGTTGGTCTTTCCGCGACCAAGGGTGATGATCCTTGCGGCGGGCTTGCTCGTCGGCATGATTGACGCTGGCGAGACATTGGCGCCCCGGGCCGGCTGCAGATCGTTCGGCCATGGCATCGACAAGGTCTCGCCAAGTGTGACGCGATCGGCGAGAGAAACCGTCTTCTTTCCGGTGATCCGCTGACCGTTCACGTACGTGCCGTTTGTCGATCCGAGATCCGTAAGCGTGAAGACGCCGCCTTCGGACGCAAGCCGGCAGTGCCGACCGGAAACCGTCTTATTCTCAACGACCACATCGCATGAGTCATCGGATCCAATTGTCCAGGATTGCTTCGTCATAGCAGAGAACTCGGATGTTTGCGGCGAAGTCAACGGCCAGCAATTCGAAACACTTGGTCGTGTCGATTGGGTGGCGGTGTTCGTGGCCCTTCGAGCCGTGGCCGTCCAGGCTTCATGGACGCGGGTCTAGGAGAGGTTTGGTTGAAATCGAAACCGTTGCTGACCTAACTGGAATTCCACTTGCTGATCGATGGCGAACTTCTTGACACGAATCCAAACGCCATTGAGCGACCTTTGATCCTCGATCATCCAGCGGCCTGTTTCGTCCTGATAGAACCGTGCGTGTCTTGGACTGACAAAAGGATCGTCCTCCACCGCGATCTGGCATTCCGCATCGGCGCCCAAGACCATCTCGTTGCCGCCGATTGCGAAGGAGCGAGCGTCCTTGTTGGCGACTCCCGTCTCGACAAGTCGCGGCACGAATTGCTCCAGCATGGTTCGGGAGGGCGCCTGATAGACTTGCGTTTGCAGTGCTTTCGTTTCGTGAGCTTCGTTTCTTGCATCAGGCATTTCGAAGAGGTAGCGACGGCTGCCGATGATCAGCTCGCTTGCTCGCGACAGCGACGCGCGAAAGGCTCGCACAAACGAACCATTGGTGCTTGTCGCGTCGATGAGAAACCAGCGAAATCGCCCCTTTTGCTTGTGGCAGCGCAGCTCCGCATGTTGAGCCGAAATGTCGGCGTCGAAGGGAATGGTCACATCCCCCTTGTCTCGGCCGATTGTCAATCGTGCATCACGGATCCGAATCGTTTCACCCTCGTCACGACTACCGTCATCCAGAATTGTCAGCACAGCAAGCGGCTGGCGATGAGTGGGGCGAAATGGCAAAGTCCGCGGCGCGTGCGACTTGCCTGGCGGCGCGACTTCGTGGCGGATGACGGGAGGCGCCGCCCCCTGCTTAAGATATTGTTGCAAAGGTTCGGCGACGGTCCGGATGACAGGTTCGTCTTCGGTGTCGGCGGCGCTGCGTTTCTTCATGGCTCTGCCTCTAAATCCGTCGGTAGTCTGACCGTCGTCTCTGCACTGCTCAAGGCCGGTGAACTCGATATCGCTTCCACTGCTGCTTCCCGCCAAAAATGTTTGGCCGCAGGTTCACTTTGTTTGGCCCCCGCCAACCCCGCCGCCCCCGCCAAATCCACCACCTCCGCCATTTTGGGTCTTGTTGTCCGAAGGCGCTGGGTCGGCCAGCATGGGTTGCTTCCGAGGCGCGCCGTGGTCGCCCTGTTTGGGAAACAAACGGATGACGTTGCCATCCACGCGAAAGTCAACACCCAACTCATCGCAGATGGCTCGCAAGTGATCAGCGTCGGCGCCATTTTCCACGTCGGTCTGAATGGACTGCTTCAGGTTGACTTGCGCCACGGCCAAGGCCTCGGGGTCGAACCACAGCTCGTAGGTTGGCAGGTCAAGCAAGCGGTTCGGCTTCTGGAAGGCGCTGAGCAGCATGTTCGCCGGCAGAATCCCTCTCCAGGTCCATCGACGGGTCAAGGCGGCAGGGCCAGGATCCGGTTTTAGCCGAGGGGAGTTGCGAGTCGTCACCTTGGCTTTCGCGGCTTCGAATGTGCTCTCGCCGTTGTCGTCGGCGCCAATGGCTTCGGCGCCTTGCGGGCTCGCCGGCGGCCCAGCAGCCGCCTCATCGGGCGTGACGGTTGGGGGCGTCACATTCTTTCTTGCGGCGTCCGTCAGGGGCGGCAATTGCTGGATCGTGAGCCGTGAATCGGCGTAGCCGCCGGCGACAATGAGGCGATTGCCTCGCGTCACCGAAATTTCGGGCGGATTGTTATTTCCTGCCGTTTCAAAGCGGCCCAACTCGGTAACGAGCTCTCCGTTTGGAAACGACCAGAGGGCGACGCGACCAGATCCCTCGGCCGCCACGATGCCGTGGCCGTCGGCCGTAAATGCGAGATTGCAGCGAGTCCATTGCTCGCTTTTTTTCGAATTGAGTCGATGAACGATGCTTGCGCTTTCCACGTCAAAGAACACTGCGATGCACTCATTGTTCTTCATGTTGGCGGCAGCGTATTTCGCGTCGGCTGTAAACGATAGTGGTCCGCGGTACCTACTTCCGCGTTCGAAGACGCTCCTTCTCCCCAGCGAGGCGTTCTCATCAGCGATCGATAGCTCGTAGCGAACGAAATAGTGCCCCCAGCCAAATGTCACGAAGCTTTCATCGGGCGAAATGGCCGGCACGGTAAGCGGCGTGTTCAGATCGATCGGCAAGAGTTGGTCGCACAAGAGCTGACTGGTCCGCCAGTTCCAGATGCGCAATCGCTGCGGCACATCATCTCGTTCTCGCCGATGCACGTCATCTTCGTGAAACAACGCCAATACCAGCGTGCTGCGAGGAAACAGAACCAGAGACGGCGCGGCGGGAAACTCTTGTGGGAATCGTTCCTCCCCGGTTTCGACATGGACCATCCCACATGTCATTTCGGACGCGTAGAGAATCCACATTCCATCGGGCGAGTAGGCAAGCTGACTCGGCGCGAAGCCTTGCTCGACGGGCTTCGTGATCCGTTTTACGAGTGTCCCGCTTTCAACGTCCCAAATGGAGATGTACGCCGGCACGCCCACCGACGCGCCGGCGAAGCGACGACCATCAGGCGAAGCGGCGAGAGAGGTTATGCCGCCTGTCGTGGTGATGGTGGTCTTGCCATCGGCATTCACGACGCTTGCGTTGGCGTCGTTGCCGCCGGACTCGATCTGTGCGGGACTCGGGTCGGCCGGCGCCTTGCGAGTTGCTCGATCGTCAGATGAGTCGGGCTTGATTGTCGTTGCGCCGCGTTCGCGAACAGGAGTCGGATCTCCGCGGTCGGTTTCAACTTGGCCATCGGTTGAGTCGCGATTCGGGGTGGTCGTGATGCTCTTGAGCGTTCCATCCGGGTTGATTTCGACTTTCGCCTGGGTCCCATCAGCGATTTCGACCCTGCTGCCATCCGGAAAATAGATGATGATTCCGGCCAAGAGAGACAGCCCGGCGACGCCGCAGGCAATCCAGAAGGCGCCATGTTTGCGTGGCGCCGGCGACGGCTTGTGCGCTGGTGCGTTCGCGGCGCAAGCTGAGGCAACGCGGGCGAATCAACGGCGGTTCTTGTCGCGTCTCGCGAAGCCTGCGCCGCGAAGAAGGCGTTCAGCGCGTCGGATTCGGTGACCTGCTCCGCTTGGTTGACTTGGCCGTCTTTTTTGTCGTTCGTCCGAGTCGCCGCCGCTCGGGATGTCGCCTTGACGGCGGTCGGCTCCGACTTGAGGTAGTCTTTTAGCGCGTTGGCGACGTCGTCCATCGATTGAAAACGATCGCCGATTTTCTTAGCCATCATCTTGCCGCAGATCGCTTCCAGTTCAGCGTCGATCTCTCGGCGAATTCGCGAGGGCGCGACGGGTTCCTCGTGGACGATGCCGTAAACGACTTTGGCGATCTGGCCCTGAAAGGGAAGCTGACCGGTAAGCAACTCATAGAGGATTACTCCCAAGGAGTAGATGTCCGCGGTCGGCCCAACCTCGTCCAGCTTGCCCTGTATCTGTTCGGGCGGCATGTATGCGGGCGTTCCGACGGCCATGCCCGTTTGCGTAACGCGGCTTTCGATATCCGTCTGTCTTGCCAACCCAAAATCCATGACGACGGGTTGCCGCTTGGCGTCGATCATGATGTTGGCGGGTTTCAAGTCGCGGTGAATGACATTGTGGTGATGGGCCTCGGCCAGCGCCAAAGCCAGGCGATGTACGAGGATTGCCGACGTTTTGGGCGGCGGCAGCCGGTCGGGCTTGATGAATTCCGACATGCAGCGGCCCTTGACGAACGCCATCGAGATGAAATGCCGCCCGTCGATTTCGCCGACGTCATAGACGGGGCAGATATTTCGATGCTGGAGCTTCGCCGCCGCTCGCGCTTCCCGATAGAATCGGGTCACGAGGTCGTCGTCTTTCGCGCCGGCGAAACTGGGCGTCTTCAATGCGACTTGGCGATCCAGTTGGCTATCGTGAGCCAGGAAGACGGTTCCCATGGCGCCCGCGCCCAATTCGCGCAAGATTCGGTACCGGCCGAATTCCATGGGCAACTCGGCGACGGTCGGCTTCTCGTGGCCGTCGGCGGTATCCAGGAGATTGTCGAAGCGGCTGGTGTCGGTCGAAGCCTGAACGGACCTGCCGACGCCCCGGCGTGACTCCGCCGAGTCGAGCAAGGCGCCAGCGAGTTGCTCCAAGACCCGGAATTGTTGGGGAAAGCGGTCCTCATAATCGGCGACAGCAACACCGGCGTCCACGCCCCGGCGAGCGTCGAATTCCGCCAGAATCAAATCCGCGGCGACTGAATCGGCCGCGCCCAAGACCGGATATTGTTGCAGATAGTCCTCCAACAGTCGCCGATTCCCCGCAGACCAATGTCGCTGCAAATCAATCTTCACCAACTCGGCCAACGCGATCCCGTGAAAGGCGGCGTCTGGATGCGACGCCAGACGACTTCCAAACTTGTTGAGCGAATTAGGCGTCCAGGCTTGATCGAACTCCATCAACAGCGATTCAAGTTCATTTCGCTGTCCCGCTTCCAGGACGCCCAATCGATCTGTGGATGACATGTCCTCTCCCGTCGCTGGTCTCGTTCGTATTGGGCCCGCGCGGATGACTAACCCCGCTCTATTAACCGGATCGCCAGGGGCGGGAATCGTGTTACATCGAATCGCGGTTTTTTTCTGGATTCGTGGATTGCGTGGCCGAATATCGGCTGAGCCGTTGATCCAGCCGCTCCTCAACGAGGTTCAAAATCCGAGAGATGGTCTGCCGTGACAGGTTCAATTCCTTGGCGATTTCGGAGCGGGTCTTCCCTTCCAAGCGCATGGAGATGATCTCCCCGGTTCGATGGGGCAATCCCTGAAGGACAACGTCGATCTCCTCCCAGAGCGCCAAAGCGTCCTCGGCCGACGGTTGCCGATCGAGCAGCTGCTGATCATCGATCGGCGCCTGGTCCGCGTACGCATTGCGTTTGTCCGCGGTGTGCCTGCGAGCGTGGGAACGCGTCTTGCACAGAGTGAGCGTGACCAGGAGTCGCCACAACTGCCGTGAATGTTCGATGTGGAATCCACCTTCTTCATGGCGTCGAAAGAAAGTGCGAAACACGGACTGAACCACGTCCTCGCCATCAAAACGCTTGACCAGCGCCGGATGAATGTGCTCGCTGGCCAAGCGGACGAGTTGGCATGCATACTCGTCAAACAGCTCCGCACAAGCGTCCGACTCGCCCAGCCGTAGCCGCTGTTGAAACGCTCGAAATTCAGACGCGGTCATTGGGCCACCGTGCTTCTAGTGTGCGGTGTACATTCCCGAATCGCCTGCCCCGCGTTGCCGAGCCTGCGTTGGCGGACTTGCCGTCGCCGATTATAGGCCAAGCGATTGCGATATGCGAGAAAGCGTGCGCCCTGCGCATTCCCGCCGCCTCTGGGCTCGTCCGGCGGGGCGCGGCGGGGCCGCCAACGGGTCCTTTCATGCCTCTGTGGTTCTCCGTGTCCTCCGCGGTCAATTCCATCCGGATTTTTCTTCACTTGATGCTTATGCGGGTGCGCTGCGCGACCCCAGGCCTTGGGGTTGCACCGCGTTGCGGTGCGGAGGCTGGATGCGAGAAGCCGTTAGGGCGTTGCCCTCCGGGCCTCGGAGATCGCAGCGAGTTCCCATGAAAAAACGCCGGCAACCCCGCTTATACTACGGGGACGATGCCACGCGATGTTGGCGGGCGAACGTGTGTACGGCCTTGGACCGCGGAGGTCTTTCAGCATGACCGATCATCAGCAACACGCCTTTGAGGATTTTCATGGTCGCACTCGCGAGGGCCTGTCGGTCGTTGACCGACGTGGCATGGTGAAGGCGAGCATTGCCGGCGTGGCCGGGCTTTCGCTGCCCGCCCTGTTGCGACAGCGAGCCGCGGCCAGCCAGGCGGGGCGCCCACAAAGCCGACGCAGCGTCATCCTCTTGTGGCTTGCTGGCGGGCCGAGCCATATCGACACCTGGGATCCCAAACCACAACGACCCTGGGAGAACCGTGGGCCTTTTGGAGTCACCCAGAGCAAGTTGCCGGGCGTCCTGTTGTGCGAGCATCTGCCCAAACAGGCGGCCATGCTCGACAAGTTCACCATCATTCGCAGCGTGGATCCGCGAAAGAGCAACCACCAACCCAACCTGGTCTTTCAGACAGGCAACCGTGAAGCGGCTCCGCGCGTCAATCCCAAGGGGGATCGCTATCCGGCAATCGGTTCGGTTGTCGCCAAGCATCACGGCGCCAATCAACCGGGCGTTCCCGCCTATGTGGCTTTCCAGCGGCATGAATCTCATGTAGCGCAAGCCGGTTATCTCGGTCGGCAATACAATCCATTCTTAGCGCAACATGCGGCTCGGTTGCCTGTGTACGACTTGGTGGGCAACGACACGGGAAAAATCGCTGGCGGCGACCTGTTCGACTTGCCGCTGCAGTTGGATGCGAGACGCATTCATCAACGCCGGTCATTACTGGCCAGCTTCGATCGAATGCGCAGCGATCTCGACCTGCGCGGGTCCATGGCGGCGTTGGACGCATACTCGCAACAGGCAATCGAGATGGTCCTGGGCGACCAGGCCCGCCAAGCCTTCGACATCTCCAGCGAGCCCGCGGCGCAGCGCGAGCGTTACGGGAACCACCTCTGGTGCCAACAGGTCTTGCTGGCTCGCCGCCTGGTCGAGTCCGGCGCGGCGTTCGTCACTTTGGATCTCAGCTACCACACCGCTTCGGGCACTTGGGACACCCACGGCGACAATATCCCGCCGTATGGCGGCATCTCCAAGGGGTTGGGTCCTTTGCTACCGTTGCTGGACCACCTGCTAACCACGTTGGTCAGCGATTTGGAAGATCGCGGCTTGTTGGATGAAGTGTTGGTCATCGCCATGGGAGAGTTCGGCCGCACGCCGAAGATGGGCACGCAAGGAAGCGCCGATGGCCGAGACCATTGGCCTGTTGTGATGTCGATGTGTCTGGCTGGAGGCGGATATCGCCATGGTCAGGTGATCGGGGCCAGCGAATCCGATGGCGGGCGCATCGCCGAACGGCCGGTGACGCCCGCCGACTTGGCGGCCACGATCTATCATCACATGCGAGTCCCGCTGACCACCACCTACCCGGACGAACGCGGCCGACCGCACTATATCGTGCAGGAAAACGGTCGCCCCTTGCCGGAGATCATCTGAGGCCGATGCGGGTCGGATCGACGCCGTCTTGTCCTCGGCGCCGCTGTGGTTCCGGCGTTTCACTTACTCCGGCCAGCCGAGCGCCCATTGCAAGCGGAATTGCGCCTGGTTGTATTCGATGACGGCTGTCAGGTAGGCCCGCCTTGCATCTTCCAGAGCTCGCAACGATTGAAGAACTTCAAGCGGCAATCCCTGTCCGTCTCGAATTCGGCTCAGATCACGCGTGTAGGAGTCTTCGGCGGACTGAATCGCTCGTTGCGTGATGAGAATCCGCTCGGCGCAATGCGCAACCTGCGAATGGGCCTCGGCGACCTCACGGGCCACTTGATCCAGCATGCGGATCTTCTCGTACTTGGCCATCTGAATCTGGGCTTCCGTTTCCCGCCGCGCGGCGCCCTCTCCAAATCCCAAGTTGCGAACTTCCCAAGTGAGCAACGCATCAAAGTCATATCGATTGTCAACGTTGGCCAGGTTGTTTCCCAGTCCTCCGCCGAATCCACCCGTGCTGAATCCCAGGAGAACGCTGGGAACAAACGGCGCAATACTTCTGACGCCGAAATTGCTCAAAGGCGGCGGCCACCAGAGCTTGAGATTCCTTGAGTTCCGGTCGGTTGGCGAGCCCTCGGCAAATCAGCGTCGGTTTGTCAAGTTCGAGCGAGACCAGCTCAATCGGGACCACCGTGGGATCCAGCGGCACGATGCGCTTGCCGGCGTCGAGACTGAGTGTCTGAGCGAGGCGAGCAGAAGCTACATCAATGCGTTCCTCAGCCGCGACCAGGCGGTTCTCCACAAGCCGTAGTTCGGTTGTCAAACGATCGGCGTCCGCTTGGAGTCCCTGACCGGTGGCGGCAAAGTCCCCGGTCAGCTTCGACAACTCGGCAGTGCGGGTCCGCGATGCTTCCATAATTCGCAGATCCTGCTCCGAATCCAAAAGTTCGAAATAGCCCACAGCGGCCTGCAGCAACTGCTCATTGATGACGCCATTGGCGGCATGGCCTCTGGCCCAGGCGGTTTTCCGGGCAATCTTCGGTTGGAATATGGCGTCGGCCAGTTGAAAGCGAGCTACGATGCCGGGACGCTGAGTTGTTCCTGCTCCCACTGCTCCGGCCCCAAGTCCGTATTGAAAGGAGTTTCGGTTCACATCAAGGATGTTGCCGTCGCTCGCCTGCAGGTTGCCGTCGTGTCGATTGAGACTCAAGCCGGCTTGAAGGGAAGGGAGCCACAGCACATTCGCCTGATCAAGTCGCGCATAGGCTTCCTGAACCCGCCACTGAGCAAAGCCGACAGCCGGATGTTGTCCGCCAATCATCGACAGAGCCGTAGGCAAGTTCAGTGGCAGCGCATCCGAGGGGAATGGCTGCGACGGAACGACTTGTTGCGGTGCGGATGGCTGCAAATGGGCAAGTCGCCGGGGGACGCCAGCAGCGTCCCCCGGTTGGCTCGAGTCGCTACCAGCGATCCGCACCGGTCGATCTTCGACTGGCGACTCTTCGACAAGCTGAACTCGATAAGTGCGTCCTTCGATCGTGAGTGTGGCGTCCTGCGCGGGTGTGACTGTCGGCGACTGGGATTGATGGCCAACGGGCTGAATCAAGGAACCGCTTTTGCGACGAGAGGCGACGGCGCCATCTGTCTCCAGCGACGACGCGGGCCAGCTCGCTTGAAAGTCGAGCGAACGAGCCGGGCGGTCCAGCAAGTGGCGGAAGTCCGTGGGCGGCTCTGCCGGATCAGCGGCCAAAGCACTCGCCGCAACATCAGGACGATCAGGGCGGCCGGCAGCGTTGATTGAAAAGACGTTTCGCGCACCATCACCAGCACAGCCGGCTAGACCGAAAAGCAGTCCGCAAATGACCCAGTAGCGGAGAGCGTCGCGTCCCATTGAAGACCATCCTTGGATTCACTAGCCATGCCGCGGAAACAGAGGGTTATGCGGGTTGTCATCGGCGACCCGGATACAACGGATCTGACGAACGTGCGGAATTGACCAGATTCGCGGGCGAGGCGCGTCGCCCGCAACGGTCAGGCGCCAGGAATCGGTCAGGCAAAGCTTGCGGATTATTGTGAGCCCGAATTCCCGGGCTTTCGGGAGGCCTTTCCTGCTTCCCTGCTGGCGAGCGGAGTATACTTGAGGTTTACCCAAACCGCCTGATCCGAAAGGGCGTTCCCGCCATGCGATGGTCTCGAATTGAAGGTCCGCCGTTTCTTTCGGCGTCACTAGGCCTTTTGATTGCCGTCGTGGCGTCCGGATGCTCCGGTGGTGGTCGGCTTGCGAAGGACGAATCACTGCAAGACCTGACGCCGGTCAAGACGGTTTCGGTCGTTCAAGAGACAGTGCAACGGACAACGACTCAACCCGCCACGGTGCGATCGTTTTACCGCGCCGAGATCCGGGCTAAGGCCAGCGGTTACGTCCAGCAGGTCAAAGCCGACATCGGCGACTTCGTGGAAGCCGGTGCGACTCTGGCGGTCATCGACGTGCCGGAGTTGGCGAAACAGCGGGAGGTCCTCGAAGCTCGAATTTCCAAACTCGAGTCCGAAGAAAAACGAGCCGAGGCGGGCATCCAGTTGGCCGAGGCGAGCGTCCGTTCCGCCGAAGCGAAATTGGCGGCGTCGAAATCCGAGCTGAACCGCGCCGAAGCGTCTCTGGCGGCGATGGAGGCCGAGTTCGACCGGACACGCGATCTGGTTCAGCGTCAATCTCTCGAAAGCCGCATGTTGGACGAGGCGCGCAAGAAGCGCGACTCCGAACTCGCCAACAAAGAAGCGACAGCGTCGGCGATCCTGTCGGCGGAAGCAGAAGTGGCCGTGGCCAAGGCCAGGACGGCCGCCGCCAAGGCCGACCTGCAGTCCGCTCACGCGGACACCGATGTCGGCAGACGACAGTTGGAAGAACTCGACGTGATGGCGTCCTACGCAACCTTAAAAGCGCCGTTCGCCGGAATCGTAGCCCACCGCGACGTCGATCCTGGCGACCTGGTGCGTGAAGGAAATGAAGTCGGCGAAGGTCAACCGTTGTTTGTTATCAGTCAGGTGGACAAAGTACGGGTCCATATCCCGGTGCCCGAAGCCGATGCGGCCTGGGTCAGCCGAGGAGACTCCATCACGCTGAGTTTTCCCTCGTTTCCGGCCGAGCAACCGATTCAGGCGAGCGTCACGCGTCTTTCCAGCGATCTTGATCCCAGCACTCGCACGATGCTCGTGGAAGCGGTGTTGCCCAACTCCGAACGCAGGTTGATCCCCGGCATGTTCGGTCAGGCCACCATTTCACTTTCCACGCCAGCGGTCGCCAGCATGCTGCCGGCCAGGGCGATCCGCTTTTCCGATTCTGGCGACGCCTTCGTGTACATCGTGGGCGATGACCAGACTGTCACGGTCACGCCCGTGACCCTGGGGATCGATGATGGTCAATTCCTGGAGGTGAAGTCGGGCGTCGTCCAGGGACAAAAGGTGATTGATGCTCACCTGAAACGCTTTACGACCGGCCAGAAGGTGGCCCTGATCAACGCCCAGGCCAGCTGATCTCTTGGCCGCGAGTTCATCGGCAGTCCGATCGCAACACTGACAGAACAGCGCGGAAGTGCACTTCATGGGACTGATCAACTTTTCGTTGAAGAACCGCTACGCTGTTCTCGCCGGCGCCATCGCCCTGTGCTTGCTGGGGGCCGCCGTGATTCCCGGCATCACGGTGGATATCCTGCCGGACTTTAAGCAGCCGGTGGTGGTCAGTTTCTTTTCCTATCCGGGGCTTCCGACGCTCGACATGGAGAAGTCAGTGACTTCCCGAGTGGAACGGGCGTTGACGTTGGCGGGCAAAATCGAACACCAGGAGTCTCGCACGGTTCCCGGCGCCGCGGTCATCAAGGTGTTCTTTCAACCTGGCGCTGATCCCAGTTCCGCGATGAACGATATCGTGAACCTCGAAGCCAGCGACATGTTTCACTTGCCGCCGGGAATCGAGTGGCCCTTCACACTGCGCAGCGAGCCCTCCAATCTGCCCGTGGTGCTGGCGGCGATTTCTGGCGAGGGGCTCAGCGAATCGGAGCTCTACAGTATCGGCTATTACGCCGTGCGAAACAAAATGGGCGGCCTCAAGGGCGTACAGATTCCGCATCCGTTCGGCGGCAAGTTTCGCCAAATGATGGTCTACGTTGACCCCGCCAAACTGCAGGCGCATCACGTCAGTGCGACGGATGTTGTCGATGCGTTGAGGAAATCCAATCTCGTGCTGGCGGCCGGAACGGCTCGACTGGGCGGCACGGATTATCAAGTGCATCCCATGAACACGCTTCCCACCACGCAGGAAATCGAAGCGATTCCTGTGGCGGTTCGTGACGAGCGTCCGATCTTCATTCGGGATCTTGGCTACGTCAAGGACGACGCCGCCCTGCAATACAACATCGTGCGGGTCAACGGCAAGCGCAGTGTCTACTGTCCTCTCTTGCGGGAGCCTGGTGAGAATACGATCGCCGTCGTCGATCGCATTTATGACGGCATCGCGTCCGAGATTCCGAAGATGAAGGAACGCGGCGACATTCCGGAGGCCACCGATGTGACGCTGGTGTCCGATCAGTCGCATTACATCCGCAACGCCATGTCGAACCTGTATCGCCAGGTGGGTCTTGGCGCCGTGCTCGTCGCCGTAGTGGTTCTGCTGTTCTTGCGGCGATTGCTGCCAACGCTGATCATCGTGGCGCTCATCGTCTTGGCCATTCTGATCGGGGGCCTTGGCTTCGCTTTCACCGGACAGACCATCAACGTGATGACCTTGGGCGGGATCGCCCTGGCGATCGGCACGGTGGTGGACGCTGGGATTGTGGTCGTGGAGAACATCATCCGGCGTCAGAGGATGGGAGGATCGCCACTGGACGCTGCTCGCGAAGGGACACAGGAGGTTTCCGGCGCCATTCTGGCTGGCACGGTGACGACTCTGGCGGTCTTCCTGCCCGCGGTGTTTCTCACAGGAATGATCAAGTATCTCTTCGAACCGTTGTCGCTGGCGGCGACATTCACCATCGGCGCCTCGTATGCGTCTGGCGCTGACCGTTGTTCCCGCATTCTGCGCCACCTTCGTTCGCGAGAAGGCGGGCCCACGTACGACCGATGAGTCGGATGCCTATGAAACGCAGCCTCATGGGATCTATGGGCGATCGCTGAACCTGGCTCTTGAGCATCCTGCTCTGACGAGCTTGCTGATCGTCACGTTGGTCGGCGCATGCTTCCTGCTCGCGCCCTTTCTGGGAACCGAGCTCTTTCCCGATGTCGATGCGGGCACCTTCGAAATCCGATTGAAGACCACGCCGGGCAACGCTCTCGAGGACACCGAGCAGCTCGTGCAGCGAATCGAAGCAACGGTCAAGGAAGTGATTCCCGAGGATCAGATCGATGCATTGATCGCTAACATCGGCTTGCCGGTCGGCAAAGGAGCTGGGTTCTCCACGGTCCTCAGTTCCAACTCGGGACCGGATACGGCCTATCTGATCGTGAATCTAAAACAGAGCGGGCGCCGGACCAGCACGCAAACGTACATTAACACCCTGCGAGCCAAACTGGCGAAGGACTACCCCTTGGAGCAGTTTCTGTTTGTTTCGGGCGGCATCGTCAACATGGCGTTGAATGAAGGCGTGCCAACACCGATCAGCGTCCAGGTTTCGGCCGGCACGCTGGGTCAATGCCGCGACGCCGCCGAACGAATCGTGAACGTCGTTCAGCAGATACCAGGAACCGCAGATGTTCAGATTGCCCAATCCTTGGACTACCCGCAATTCGATGTGCAGGTCGACCGCACCAGGGCCAAGTATCTGGGCGTGGACCAGGAGCAAGTCGCTCAAACCATCCTTACCGCCCTAGGCTCCAGTGTCGGCTATTCTCCGACAATCTGGATTGACCCCAAGTCGGGGACCGACTTCTTCATGGGCGTGCAATATGAAGACAACGAGTTCCGATCCTTGGATGACGTCCGCAACATTCCGCTTTCCCTGGACGCGCCGGATGGTCCGATCACCATCCCGCTCTCCAACGTCGCGACGGTCAAACGAGTCACGATTCCAGGCGAGATCGCGCACTACAACATTTCCCGCGTCAATGACGTGCACGTGAATGTGTCCGGGCGAGATATCGGCTCGGTCGCCCGTGAGGTAAGGCAAGCTCTCGCGGGAATGCAGTTCGAAAGCGGCGTCTCGACGTCCATCCGGGGGCCGGTCGAGACAATGCAATCAGGCATGAGCCTGCTGGGCGTCGGTCTGGCCGTGGCGGGCGTCTTGGTGTATCTCGTGCTGATGGCGCAGTTCCGCTCGTTCGTCGATCCGCTGATCATCATGCTGGCCGTTCCGCTTGGCTTGGGAGGCGTGATCGTCGTCTTGTATTTCACGAACACCTACATCAACATCCAGTCTCTCATGGGGACGCTGATGATGATTGGCGTGGTCGTCAACAACTCGATTCTGTTGGTCGAATTCGCCAACCGGCGCCGTGAGGACGGGTTGTCGCCTCGTGAAGCGGCGCTCTCCGCCGCTCAGGTGCGCTTGCGACCGATTCTCATGACCTCGCTAACGCTGGTCGCCTCGATGCTGCCCTTATCGTTTCAACTAGCGCCGGGGAACGAAGCGATGATCCCGTTCGCGCCGCGCCTTGTTGGGCGGCATGGTGGTGTCAACTGTGCTGACGCTGGTTCTGGTACCCTGCGTCTACACGCTAGTGCACCGACGAGCTCGCCCGGAACCCATGGCGCCGTGAGGGGTTACCCAGGGTTGCCCAGGGTTGTGCTGCGCTGCAACCTGGGCTGCACCCTGGGCTGATTTGGGGCCGTCCCGTTGAGGCTGATTTCCCTGGTTGTTCACGTCCCTACTTCCCGAGCAACTCAGCCATCGCCCGACCCAGCGCGTCGCCGACTTCCATGTAGGTCTCGGCGTTGTGATTGTAGTGATAACCCGCGCCGCTCGGAGACACCGACTTGTCTCGCCAGAACGGGCGGGCGTCGATCGCCTTCACGTTGCCTTGGAACTCCGGGTACTTGCCGTTTTCACCGCTAACGGCGAGTTGGGCGTTGGCGATCGTCAGCCCAGGCCCGCTCAGTTTGTCGCCTTCGAAAGCGATCGTGGCGAGCACGAACTTCGCGTCCGGCGCATCGAAGTCCTTCCGCAACGTCTTGATCAGGCGCACGAGGTTCTCTTCGTAGCGACTGGCGTGGGCGGCGTTCTGGTCTTTGTGGCCTTGCCACCAGACAAAGCCGGTCACTTCATATCCCTGCCCATGGTAGCCGGGGTAGTACTTTTCCAGGTTCCCCAGGACCGCCTTGGCGTGGCTCGTGTCGGCGTCGTACTGGCGGCCGGCGTACCACGGAACGTCCTTCTTGGGCTCGCCCTCGACCCAGGAGAGCGGCGTGTCCTTGTAGCCGGCGTAAGTCTTGCCCTCGAATTCGAAGCGCTCGCTGCCGGGCGGCAGCAGGTCCCAGCCAAGGCTGCGGTTGCCAATGCAGGCCTTGAGGATCAATACGGGCTCATCGAAGACGTAGCCCATGATGTGGCCGAACTGCAGCTCGGGGCCAATGTGGCCTTTGGTGATCGTCAGCCATTCGTTCTTCACATCACCAAACTGATTCATGTCCCGATAGTCCACGCCCCTTTTGTCCATCACATGCACGTTGCGGACATCCTTCCGAATGGTCCACTTTCCCGCGTCGTCGATGAGATGCGGATACTTCTCTTGCTGCTTTACCAGCCAGGAGAGGGTTCCGTTCTTATCCTCCGGATCAATCCTGCCGAAGCCCAGCATGTTGGACTGCCCCAACAGGATAAAGACTTTGATCGGTTTGTCGGCGGAGGCGGGCTTTCCGTCAGGGTCCGGCAGTTGCTTGGGAACCTCGAAGCCACGCAGCGTCGAGACGAACAGCAGAAACGCCGCCAAGGCGATGAAAGGAACGAATGCGAGTCGGCTATTCATGGGTTGTTTCCGCAGCGATTGGGGGATACCAGGACCTTTCAAGAAAAGTGTAACACGAGTTGGACCGTCGTTCGCGCCACGGGCGCCGCGAGTGCGAGGCGTGTGGTGTCGCTAACCATTCTGTCCTCACCGCCGATCCGCCATGGCTTTACGGTCCCGCTCTCAGGTGTACGGCGAATGTCAGTTGCTCCTGAGACGCCCAGCGGCGGATGACGTCCAGTTCCTTCTGACTGGGTGCGCGGTTGGCCTTCCCGCGCACCTGGCAGATTCTGCCGGACGTACTGGCAAGTTCGATCGTCAACACGCGTTTTCGGCGACCAAGATTTCGCTGCACTCCCATGGTCCAGATCGATGATCCGCCCAGAACGCAGGAATTGGCGTAGCTGGCGACGCAGTGACGCATCACTTGGCCCTCTTGATGCAGTTCTTTTTGGCTGAGCAATTCGGTGATTGTCCAACGTCGGAAGGTCTTGGCGGCCAGCACGCCTTCGGTCCAGTCGAGTGAATCAAATCCCGAGGCGGGCCATTCAACCTGTGGCTTTTCCGGTTCGCTTCGCAGCCGAGCGTGCCACTGCCGCATCTGTCGGATCAGCGCTCCTGGCGTACGGCCCTTCATGGTGAATTCGGCATCCGCTGGCCCAGGATCGCCGCCGTCGCCAACCGCTCGAGGCTCGGATCTACGGCGATGAATGTAGTCGATCAACGGGCCAACCTGTGCTGGATCGAGCATCGGCTGTTGAGCGAACCAACGAATCACGGTTTCCCAGAATTCGTTCGCGTCAAAGTTCGCCGCCAGGCGAGAGTCGAGAATCGCTTGGACCAACCGCTCATCGCCCCCAAGGCCAAGCACTTGGCCTCGACGCAAGGCCGCCTCAACGGAGTATTGCGTGGGGGCTTGCAGAAAGTGGTGGGCCATCCGCTTCGTCAACGGGATGGGCAGATCCAGTCTTCGTGGACTTTCGCCGATGGCGAGTCGCCGATACCAATGCTGCCGTCGAGCGGCGTCGTCCGCCGCGCCCAGAAACCAGACGGAATCCATGAATAAAGGGACCGGGTGCTTGGCCAACAGATGCCGGGCAAGCGATGAGAATTGGCGACGAACATTGCGTGAACGGGGCGTCCAGGACTCGGGCCGACGCAGCCAATGCGAATGGCTTCGCGCCAAGCCGAGCAACCCGGCGACGAACGTATTCTCATCACGTGCGGCAAGTTGCGGGCAAGCCGCCTCGGTGGTCAACAAGCCCGTGTGCTTCTGGGCCGTCAGGAGCAACTCGGCGAGAGCATTCTTGGTGGGCGGGTCGTCGGTCGCCTCGACGATTTGATGCACCAGGCGCAAATGCGGTTGGGTAAGGTCCGCTCGCCGAATGTCGCCAGCGAGAATTCGCGCGATCGCTTGGCGCGGCTTCCGCCTCTCCTGCTTCTTCCGCGCGAGACGGTCTTCGATCGTATCTCGCGCCGCATGGTAGCGTTCCTGGCAGCGTTGTCGCCAGTGCTTTGCGATGCGTGTGCTGAAGCCATTCCGAGCACACCATTGAGTGTACTCATCGACCGATCCCAGGCCGATCGCTTCCAGGTGCGCACGCAGTTCAGGGTCCCGTGTCAGGATCTCGTTGGCTTCAGCATTCCCAGAGTCCGATTGCATATTCCGTCGTTTTCCTGCAGGTCATGATGGCTTCCAAGGGGACGCGGTCAGAACAAGCAGCAAGGGAATGGGTGCAGTGGGATGAGGTGAACATGGCCGCGACTCCGGTGGCGCGAGAGGAAAGTTTGCTTGTCACCCTAGACACGTTCGCCGCCGCCTGGGTTCGCGCAGCGCACACCCTAGGCGTCAAGTTAAGAGAAACCGGATGGAACTAACCGCGGAGGACACAGAGAACCACAGAGGCGGATGCATTTCTGTCCTCTGTGTTCCTCCGCGCTCTCTGTGGTAATCCATGGGGGCGCGCCGCGCACCCCAGCGAGCGAAGTTCTGTTACGGAGGGCCCTCGGGACCGTAACCTTGGTGCGGCGCCGCGTTTACAGCACTTCGGTCGCCAGGGAGAAGATCTGTTCGGCGTCGAAGGTGGTTCGGTTGTTTCTGAAGAGGCGGGCGATTGCTTCTTTATGGATCTTCATTTTGGGTCCGCCCACTCCGAGTGCGCCGTAGCAGGCAGCTCCATGGCGCAGTTCGCCGAAATCGTGAACCTGGACTCCCTCAACGCCCAGCGGCGGGACGGCGTTGACGTCCACGATCGCTCGAAGATCTTCGCATGTGGCCCAGGCGGTTTCGCCGACAAACCGGACGCCTGTGGCGCCGCAGGCGAACAGCAGGTGAGCGTCGCGGAGCAGGGCGATGATCGACGCTTCATCTTTGGCGGCCATCGGCGTCAGCGACGCCTGCGGGGCGTGTTGCTGCACTCGCTGGCAGGCTTCCGCGGCGCGTTCGATGCTCCGCGACGCCAGCAGCACCTTGGCGCCTTGCGCTGCAAGCAGGCGGGCCACACGTTGTCCGACGGGGCCGGTGCCTCCCAGGATCATGGCGACCGCGCCGGCCAGGGCGCCATGTTGTTGCGCGCACCAGACGGCCGCGGCGGCCGTGGTGTTCGCTCCATTGGGGTCCAACATGGTGGAGACCTGTAAGGGGCCCACGAAACTGCTCTGCACGGCCGCATGGACCGCCTCGGCCTCCTCGACGTTGGACCCTCCCACAAAGATGGCCGTGTTCGCCAATTTCTTGGCCGAGCGGGTGAAGATGGCGCCATGCGTCAAGGCGACCGCCGCGCGAGGCGTGACGTGCGCGTAGGACAACAACTGTTCCACACCCGCATCAACAGCGGCAATCGCGTCGAACGAGCTGGCGTGCGGATCAGGATCGAATTGCAGCAAGATGCGTTGCGTCATGAAGTGGTTTCGCCGCGTCGAGGGGGAAAGGAAAAACGGCGCGTCGCTGTTGGCAGCGGCGCGCCGTTGGATGAGTCAACGCGAGACGATTCGCCAAAGGCGGCCGCTGAATTCAGAATCCGCGGAACGGATGTGAATTCTTGTCCTTGCCGGCGAGCATTTCGTCGGCCGTGGGCTTGCCCGACATGGCGTTGGCGATCGCCATCTTCGTGGCTTCGTAGTTATAGTCGTAGATCTTCTTGTCGTCGCTCGCGTTGGGTGCAATGAACACGCCGCAAACAATGACCAAGTCCTCGCACTGGTCCTTGGGAATCACGCCGTCGGCGACGGAATCCGCGACCGCCTTGGCGACAGCTTCCTGGGCCGGTCCAAACATCTGCACGGCTTGCCGCATACCCTTGATGGTCACCTTGGTGATCATGACCGTCGCGGGCTTGACGGCCAGATTCGGCGTCAGCACGGCCAACAGGTTGGTGTGGCCTTCGCTCTGCCGGGCCAAAGCGTTGGCGAAGGCGGCGCCGACGGGGCCGTCCTTGCTGCCAATCAACAGGTCAATATGGGCAACTTCATTGCCTTCACCCGTCAGGGCCTCGCCAATGTACATCGACATGTACGCATCTCCTCGAAAAGGTCGTATGATTTGAACGGCAAGCGAAATTCGTCATTGCTGGCAGTCAGCGAAGGTAACAAACCACCCGCCAAATGCAAGCGGACACAGCAAACTCCCACCCACAGGCGACTTGCATCGTGGGCGCCTCGGCGAGAGCCGCGGCGATGTCGGCGATGCGCGCCGGTTTTCCCGTTCGCACGGCGGATCTCTTCGCCGATCGGGACCTGGCGCAGGCCGCCGCCGCCGATGTGGTCCAGCCCTATCCAGAGGCCTTGCCGAATTGGCTGGCCCGACAACCCGCGGGCGCCTGGTTGTTCACCGGCGCCTTGGAAAATCGGCCCGACTTGTTGCGCGTGATGGCTGCGGAGCGCCGGTTATGGGGGTGCTCGCCGGAGTCCGTCCAGCAGGTCCGCGACCCCTGGCGATTGTCCGCGGCGTTGACCGAGCGCGGCCTTGCCTCGCCGCAATTAGCCCGTCCTTCGGCGAGTCCCGGACTCGATTCGCGGCGCCCCTGGCTGCTGAAACCTCGCCGCTCCGCCGCCGGCCGCGACATCGTCGATTGGTTTCCGCCGAATACGGCCCAAAAGGACTTGGCCAGCATCGACGATTCCCACTACGTCCAACAGCGCATTCAGGGACAAGTGCTCAGCGGCGCCTACCTTGCCTCCCAAGGCGCCTGCGCCCTGGTGGGCTTGTCCGAATCGTGGCACGGGAGGGCCTGGATGGGAATGACCGCGACCTACGCCTATGGCGGGTCGCTGGCGCCGGCCGACGTTGCTCGCCCGGTCCTGGCTGAAGCGGAAGCGGTGGGCGGCGCGCTGGTGGACGCCTTTGGACTCGTTGGCTGGTTTGGCGTCGATCTGGTTCTCGCCGAGGGCCGCTTGTGGGTGTTGGAAGTCAACCCACGATTCACAGCCTCGATGGAACTGCATGATCGACTGGGCGATACGCCGCTGTTCGCACGGCATGTCGCCGCCTGCGAAGGGCAAGGAAGCGAGACCACGTTCAGCCGCCTGGGCGTCCATCGAGACGGCTATTGCGGCAAGGCGATCTTGCACGCGGACCGAACTTGCCGGGCGACGCCCGCGCTACACGCCTGGGCCGACCAGCTGAATCTCGACCGTCCCGCCTTCCAGGGGACTGCCGCCGATTTGCCCCACGGCGATCAAGCGTTCACCACGGGGCAACCCATCATGACATTCATCGTCGAGGACTCGCACGCCTTCGAAGTCGAGCGACAATTGCGGGCGTTGGCCAGTGAGGCGCCGCCTGTTGGGCTAGGAGCCCGGCGGCGCCGGACTTGCCCCGATGGCGTGGCGTCAAGCAATGCGCGCTTAGCCGGCAAATTCCCGTCGCAGCGTTGCCTATGATCCCGTTACTTGGCAATCGATGAGGAGATGATGGGCGTGGAGGTTGTCTCGAATCGATCTTGCAATGCTTGCACGGTCATTTCCTCGACACGCAACGCCTCCATCGCGGTCACGGCCGCTTGGGCGGCTTGCAGCGTGGTGATGCACGGGACTCCATGCTGCACCGCGGCGGCTCGAATCCTGCCTTCGTCGGTTCGAGCGCCTTTGCCGTTTGGCGTGTTGATGACTAGCGCCACTTGCCCATCGATGAGGTAGTCCAGCAGGTTTGGATGACCTTCAATGATCTTCTTCACACGTTGCACTGGGATCTGCTCGACCTCCAGTCGGGCGGCGGTGCCCGAGGTGCACATCAGATCAAATCCGAGGTCCACCAATCTTTTCGCCAGGCTGGCGATATCCTCCTTGTGCCGTTTGGAGACGCTCAGGAAGATTCGACCTTGCTCGGGCAGGACGACGCCGGCGGCCAGTTGGCCTTTGGCGAAGGCGATTGAAAATCGTTCGCTGACGCCCATGACCTCGCCGGTGCTGCGCATTTCCGGCCCCAGCACGATGTCCACGCCGGCGAACTTTCGAAAGGGAAAGACCGCCTCCTTGACGGAAACGTGGCTGGGGATCGGCTCGGCGACAACGCCCAGCTCTTCCAATGTCGCTCCGGCCATGACCTTGGCCGCGAGCTTAGCGACGGGCACCCCGGTCGCCTTGGCCACGAAGGGCACGGTGCGGCTGGCCCGTGGATTGACCTCCAAGACATACACATTGACCGAATCGTTTTCGCGTTTCACCGCGAACTGGATGTTCATCAAACCGATCACGCCGCAGCTCCCTTGGCCAGGGCGTGCGTGGCTTCGCGGATTTCTTGAACGACAGGACCCGGCAAGCTATAGGGGGGAATCGCGCAGGCCGAATCGCCTGAATGCACGCCGGCCTCTTCGATGTGCTCCATGATGCCCATGACGACCACGTTCTCGCCGTCGCTGATCGCATCGACGTCGACCTCCGTGGCGTCTTCGAGAAAGCGGTCGATCAACACGGGCTGCCCCTGGGCGACGACGAACGCCTCGGTGACGAAGCGTTCGAATTGCTGACGGTCGTAACAGATTTCCATGGCTCGCCCACCCAGGACGAAGCTGGGACGAACCAAGGCGGGGAAGCCGACCTTTTCGGCTTCGGCCCGAGCTTGGCTCATCGTTCGCGCAATGCCATTGGCGGGTTGCTTCAAGTTCAATCGCGTCGAGCAATTGCTGGAACTTCTCGCGATCCTCCGCGGCTTCAATGGTATCGACCGAGGTGCCAATGATCGGGACGCCGGCGGTCGCCAGAGCCCGCGCCAGATTCAGCGGGGTTTGGCCGCCGAACTGAACGATCACGCCGTCTGGTTGCACGCGATCACAGATGTTCAGCACGTCCTCGGTGGTCAGCGGCTCAAAGAACAACAAGTCGCTGGTGTCGTAGTCCGTGCTGACGGTCTCCGGATTGGAATTGACCATCACCGATTCGACGCCCATTTCACGCAGTGCGAAACTCGCATGGCAGCAGCAGTAGTCGAACTCGATGCCTTGCCCAATACGATTGGGACCGCCGCCCAGGATCATGATTCGCTTGGTCCCCTCGAGCTTGGCCGGAGTCTCGTTTTCCGTCTTCGTATGTTGAATAAAAATACGGCGTGTAGGCTTCGAACTCCGCGGCGCAGGTATCAACGGACTTGAACGTGGCTCGCACTCCGCGATCGACCCGCCATTCCCGCACGTCCATTTCGGCAAGTCCCCAGATCTCGGCCAGTTGGCGATCCGAGAAGCCGAATTGCTTCGCCTTTCGCAGCAAGGGGTTGGCCACCGATTCAAGAGGATCCACGATGCACCGCAGTTCGTCCTCCAATTCGACAATCTCCTGCAACTGGTCAAGAAACCAGGGATCGATGGAGGTCAGCTCGTGAATCTCCTCCATCGTCATGCCGCGACTTCAGCGCATAGCGCAGATACCAGACGCGATCGGCGTTGGGACGCGCGAGATTCGAGCGGATGGATCTCCGGGTCAGGTTGATCGGGACCGTCCCCACAGATCCTTGCCGTCGCAGCCGAACCCGAAGGCGCCGACCTCCAAACCGCGAAGCGCTTTCTGAAACGACTCCTTGAACGTGCGTCCGATGGCCATCGTCTCGCCAACGCTCTTCATTTGCGTGGTCAGCGTTGAGTCAGCTTCGGGGAATTTCTCGAACGCGAACCGCGGGATCTTGGTGACCACGTAGTCAATGGTCGGGTTCAAAGCAGGCCTTGGTCTTGCGAGTGATGTCGTTCGCCAACTCATGCAGTCGATAGCCAACCGCCAGCTTGGCCGCGATCTTGGCGATGGGAAACCCGGTCGCCTTGGACGCCAGCGCGCTGGAGCGACTCACTCGAGGGTTCATCTCGATGACGATCATTCTGCCCGTTTGAGGATGAATGGCGAACTGGATGTTCGAGCCGCCCGTTTCGACCCCGATCTCGCGGATCACGGCCAGGCTGGCGTCCCGCATTCGCTGGTACTCTTTATCCGACAAGCGTCTGGGCCGGGGCGACGGTGATCGAATCGCCGGTGTGGACTCCCATCGGATCGAAGTTCTCGATCGAGCAGATGATCACGACATTGTCGTCCATGTCGCGCATCACCTCCATCTCGTACTCTTTCCATCCGAGAATCGACTCCTCGATCAACACTTCGGTGACCGGCGAAAGGTCCAGTCCGCGGCGGACCAGCGTCGTCGAACTCCTCGCGGTTGTAGGCGATCGAGGAGCCCGAGCCGCCCATGGTGAAGCTGGGCCGCACCACGCAGGGCAGGCCGACTTCTTCCAGGACCTTCCGAGCATCCTCGATCGTTTTGACGGTGCGACCCGGCAGACTTCCAGACCGATACTCTCCATGGCGGCCTTGAATTGCTCTCGCTCTTCCGCTTTGGCGATCACATCGGCGCGAGCCCCGATCATCTCGACGCCGTACTTCTCGAGAACCCCATGTTTGGCCAGGTCCATCGCGACATTCAATCCGGTTTGGCCGCCCAGGGTCGGCAAGAGCGCATCCGGCCGCTCTTTCTCGATGACCTTCTCGATGATCTCCCAAGTCAACGGTTCGATGTACGTGCGATCCGCCATGTTGGGGTCGGTCATGATCGTTGCTGGATTGGAATTCACCAGCACGACCTCGATAGCCCTCCTCCCGCAGCGCCTTGCACGCCTGGGTTCCCGAATAGTCGAACTCGCAGGCTTGACCGATGACGATCGGGCCGGAGCCGATCAAGAGGATCTTCTGAATGTCGTCGCGTTTGGGCACGGTTCGCTCGTCGGCGCGTTGGCCGTTGAAGAGGGGGGCGAGTGGATCAGGCGAATAAAATTTCTCGAGGTTACCACCGAAACACCCAGTTGTTCAAGGGCCGGTGGCTCGACCGCCTGCCCCCCCGCAGGGCCGTGCTCGCCCTCCACGGCCGCCTTTCCGCGGGAAACACGGCTGCGGCGTTCGTCGCCGCGGCCATCTGTGAACTAGGCTATCAGTAGCCCCTTATTGGAATTCCCGCCTTGCAGAAACGCACGAAGAACTATGTCAACCCCGCCGTTCAGGGCGCCATTCTGGGGCGTCTGCTGCTCCACTGCGCACTGCTCTTGGCCACTGCGGTGCTGTTCACGTTCTTTATCGAGTTGCTTGCCGGACACCCACGCGACGTCGTCAAGAAACTTCTGGAATCGCCAAGGTCCGAACATTCTGGCTGTGCTGGTTTTGACGCCGATGTTTCTTCTGGATCTTAGCCGTTTGTCGAATCGCTTCGCTGGCCCGATGGTCCGCTTGCGACAAGCCATGCACGATCTGGCGGAGGGACGCGAGGTGGCGCCAGTGCGCTTCCGTCGCAATGACTTCTGGAAGGACTTGGCTGACGACTTCAACCGCGTTGCAACGCGAGTGCGTTCCACGGATCGATGCCTGCCCACGAGCGGCCGACCGCCGTTCCCTGTTTCGGTCGGAGTTGATGAAAATGATGGATGACTTGATCCCGCCTCCGCCGAGAAGACCTCTGCGTCGTGGAACCGCCGCGGTGGAATTCGCCGTGGTGGCGCCGCTGTTCCTTCTGCTGCTGGCCGGGATCATTGAGTTCGGTCAGGTGTTTCGAATTCAACATCTTCTGGCCAATGCGAGTCGCCGCGGCGCGAGAGCCGCGGTGGTGGATGGACGCACCCGGACCCAAATTCGCGGGATTGTCAAAGCCCATTGTGCACAGATCATGAACATCTCCGAAGACGATGTCACGGTGGACTTCTTCGATCAACGGCAGCGACTCCGCGTATCTCAGCACCGCCGAAGCTGGCGATGAGATCAGCGTCACGGTCAGCGTGCCATTCTCAGAAGCAGGCGTCGGGTTCTACGCTCGGACGTTTTCCAACACGGTGCTGTCCTCCACCTGCATTCTGGAACACGAGTAATCCCATGCGGCTTGACCATCAAAAGACCGCTCGTCGCGGAGCGATCGTCATCATGTCGGCGTTCTGCCTGGCGGCTATCGTCGCGTTTCTCGCCTTTTCGATCGACTTGGGTTACATCGTCGTCACCGAAGCCGAATTACAAAACGCGGCGGACGCCGGCGCCAAGGCCGGCGCCAGAAAACTCAACGAAGGGCGGAACGCGGCTATCGCAGCCGCGATTTCCTGGGCTGGTAAGAACCGCGCCGCCGGCGAATTCGTTGGGATCACCACAGAGGATGTCGAAATCGGACAGTGGGACGGAAGCACGGCGACGTTTACCGTCCTTCCGGAAGACGCGCCGGATGCTCCCAACGCCATCCGCGTGACGTGTCGCCGCACGACCTCGCGGGGCAACCCGCTGACGCTCTTTTTCGCGAGGTTCATCGGCAGCGACGAGGCGTTCTTGAACGCTTCCGCCACGTCCTGCATTAAGCCTTACCGTTGCGGCCTGATTATTGGCTTGACCAAAGTGTCGATGAGCGGCAGCAGCCATACCGATAGCTATTACTCCGAAGCCGGCGCTTATGATCCAGCGACAGCGGGGGCCAATGGCCACGTTTGCTCGAACGGCGACATCAAGATGAGCGGTTCCACCGCCATTAGAGGAAACGGCCATCCCGGTCCCGACGGCCAAGTGGACAGCAGTAGCAGCATCGGAGTCCTCGGTAGTACGGATCCACTGGACGATCCCCTCGTTTTCCCCGCCACAGACCCCGGCGACGCAGCGTGGTCTAACGACAACGCCTCCATCCCCACTTCAGATGACGGCGTGCAGCCCCTCGACAGCGGCGAATTCACGCTCTCAGGCGGCGATGGGGTGGACCTTCCGCCGGGCACGTACTACTTCAGCAAGATGAGTCTCTCCGGCGGCTCGCTGATCCGCATCAGTGGACCGACGATGATTTACGTCACTGGCGATTGTAACTTGAGCGGCGGCAGCGTCGCCAATCTCACGTTACTCCCCAAGAACCTGCAACTCTTCGCCATGGGTTCAAAGTGCGTCATTTCAGGGGGATCCCAGTTTCATGGCGTGGTCTATGGGCCAACCGCCAAGGTGGAACACAGCGGCGACTCCGACTTCTTTGGCTCCATCGTCGCCGGCGAACTTGTCCTCAGCGGCAGCGGCGGCATTCATGCAGACGAATCCCTGGCGACAGAGTCCTTGGATGGCGGTCCAAGCGTCGCCGAAACTCGTCGAGTGACAGCGCCCCTCCGTCAAGATTTCCCTCGGAGCTCTGCGGCGTGAGATGCCTGACCGGAAACCGAGCCCTGCTGTCGGTCGTAGCCTGCGCCGCTTTGATGGGCGCGGCTTCCCTGTGCAGGCGATCATGATGTTTCGTCCGCCAGACGCGGCCCCCCAACAGGCATCGCTGCATCTGCCCAGACAGACCATCGATGTAGGACGCGTGACCGCGGGCGAGGAGCGAACCGTCGCGTTCAAGGTCGCCAATCGGGGCCGGCGGCGACTGGTGATCAACCCGGTCGATGGTGGCTGCAGTTGCGGGCCATCTACGACGGAGACCGTTCTCCTGGCGCCGGGAGAAGCCGGTCAGTTGGTCTTCAGCCTCGACACTCGCGTCGCGTCCGGCCCATGCGAACAAGTCGTCGCATTCACGACAAACGACCCGCGCCGCCCCGGCTTTCAGCTGTCCGTGCGAGCTGTCGTCGCGTCGCCAAACGCTGAACGATCCGCCCCGTTCCGGAAAGGCTCATCGGTGCTGGTCGCGCTCGCGTCGCCGCAGCCGGCTCGGGCGGCAACTCCTTCGCGGCTTTCTTCCCCGCGATCCCCCGAGCGTGTCTCCCGACCGAGGTAGGATCGCAGCCGAGAGGAGTCTTCACGGAGTGGCGAGTCAATCCGAGCTACTCGCCGGCTTCTTCCTTCTGCCGGGCGAGTCGAGCTTGCCGGAACGAGCCGATGCAGGCGAACAGCAAGTACCCGCTGATGGCGGCCATGCCGGCCAGCGAGCCCATCGCGACGAGATTGAAGTCGCCGCCCTTGGCCAGCGACATGGCCAGGCGGCCCGCCGAGAGCACGAAACCCAGCAATGCAAATACAGCGACGCCATGCATCGCGTGTTTTCTCATGCCCGGCTTCAACGCCAAGGCAGCCAAGAGCAGGACCGGAACACCGGCCACGGCCGGAATCAAGGCGGTGAAGCTCGGCTTCTCGCCGGAACTGGCCCACAAACCGCCAAACACGCCAATCCCCAGAAGCACCAAGAGACCGCCGCAAATTGTGGAAACGCGTATCATCAATCAAGCCTCGACAAATCCCTGGAACACGGCTGATCCACGGCCACGAAGGCTTTACACGCCGCATCCGACAATGGACGATGGCGTGAGGATCAACCCCGAGCACTATAGAGCGTCACCCCAAGGGCTGACTAGTGCGGGCCTTCCGCCAGCCTTCTACCCGACTTCCCAGGATTCGCCATGATGTTCGCGACCTTTCGCCTTCGCCTTCTCCTGGCCGCCTTTCTCTGGCCTGCTTTGATTGTCTCCACGTCAGCCCAGGAACGCCGGCGCGAGCGCGTCGCCGAAGACGTGGAAGGCGTTCAGCCGTTTCGTCTCCAGTCTTCGCTGCTGACGAAATTCTGGGGCCGCCGATGTTCATCGAAGCGGGCGTGGTGTCGCCGCCAACCGAAAAGCTGGGGGATCGCCGGCCGCCGGTGTGCTACTCCATTCACGGTTTCGGCGGCTCGCATCGTTCGGCTTGGCGGGCTGGCGAACGACTGCGGAAACGGATGCTGGAAGATGATTACCCACCCATGTTGTACGTCTTCCTGAACGCTCAGTATCCCCTGGGACACCACGAGTTCGCGGATTCGGTGAACAACGGACCTTGGGGACAGGCGTTGACCGAGGAGTTCATTCCCGCGCTGGAGGAGAAGTTCAAGGCGGCCGCCAAACCGACGGCCCGTTTTCTTACCGGCCATTCCAGCGGAGGATGGAGCAGCCTTTGGCTGCAGGTGGCCTACCCCGACTTCTTCGGAGGAACCTGGTTCGACCGCGCTGGACTCGGTTGACTTTCGCGACTTCACCGGAATCGACGTTTACCAATTCGCCAACGCCTACAAAGACCCGCAGGGCGAGCCCATTCAACTCGTCCGTCGCGGCGATCAATGGCGAGTGTCGCTCCAGGAATACGCTCAGCGCGAATACTGGCAAAAGGACTATGGCGGTCAATTCGCCAGCTTCGACGCGGTCTTCAGTCCGCGAGCGGAAGACGGCCGACCCCAGAAGTTGTTCGATCGCGAGTCGGGGGAAATCAACCGCGAGGTCGCCGAGTCCTGGAAGAAGTACGATATCTGCTGGACCCTGAAACAACATTGGGAGACGCTCGGTCCTAAGCTCCAAGGGAAACTGCACGTCTATGTCGGCACGCTGGATACATTCCGACTCGAAGGCGCCGTGAAGCTCCTGAAGCAGGAACTCGAAGCGCTGGGCAGCGACGCCACGATTGTCCTCGTCGAAGGCCGCAACCATGGCGACGTCTTGGCGCCCTACGACAAGCTCTGGCCCGAGGGATTGCTGCACATGATTCATCACCAAATGTGGGAAGCGTGGGGTAGGGGTGAGGGGGGGTGAGTGGGCAGGGATCAGGGGTCGGGCAGGGATCAGGGATCAGGGATCAGGGGTCAGGGATCAGGGATCAGTGGGCAGGGATCAGGGATGAGGGGTAAGGAGGCGGCGGGCGGGGATAGGGATGAGGGAGCAACGCAGTCCCAATTGGGACGGTCCCAAACCAGCCCAGGGTGAAGCGCAGCGCAACCCTGGGTGACGCTCGAAGTCCTTACCGCCCTCTTTCGCCGCGGTTATCATCGAGGCTGAAGTTTACCCGCCCCTGATCCCTGCCCGCTGCCTCCTCATCCCTATCCCCGCCCCCTCACCCCTCACCCCTCCCCTACCCCTGATCCCTGATCCCTGCCCCCATCCCTGCCCCCTGATCCCTGATCCCTGATCCCTGCCCCCTTCACCCTGATCCCTGCCCCTCACCCCTGCCCCTCGCCCAAAGGACGAATTCATGAACATGCTTGACCAATACTGGAGGCGCGTGATGGCTTGTCGCACCGAGGTTCGCTGTCTCTTGCCGCCGATGGCGATGCTGTTGGCCCTGGCTGCGATCGTGGCCCCGGTCGAAGGGCAGGACGTCGCGTTTCCCCTGCAAGCTCGCCGCATTCTGTTCCTGGGAGATTCGATCACGCATGCGGGCGGGTATGTGAATTGGATTGAACTGCAGCTACGGCTCCGTGGCGTCGCCCCCTTGCCTGAGATCGTGAACGCCGGCTTGGCGAGCGAGACCTGCAGCGGACTGTCCGAACCCGACCATCCCTTCCCTCGCCCGGACGTTCATGAGCGATTGGACCGTGCACTGGATCAAGTGAAGCCGGACGTCGTCGTCGCCTGCTATGGCATGAACGATGGGATCTACTACCCGCCGAGCGACGAACGCTTGCGGGCGTTTCAGGTCGGCGTGAAGCGGCTAGTCGAGAAGTGCAAGGCCGCCGGCGCGTAAGGTCGTGATCATGACTCCGCCGCCTTTTGATCACGTCCCGCTGCGCGATCAAGGCAAGCTGAAACCGCTGGGCGAAGCCAAGTACGCCTACTTCGCCGTGTATGAGAACTACGACGATGTCGTGGCGGAGTTCGGCCGCTGGATCATGACTGGGCTGGGCGAAAGTACCGACATGACGATCGATCTCCACGGACCCTTAAGCGAACACCTGAAGCAACGGCGCGTTGCGGAGCCTTCGTACACGCTGGCGCCCGACGGCGTTCATCCCAATCCGGCGGGGCATCGCGTCATCGCTTCGACCATCCTGCGCGCTTGGGGCGTTGATCACGAGATCGAAGTTCCCGCGGCATTAGGGAAACTGGCCAACCAACGCGGTCAGGTCCTGCACGACGCCTGGCTGACCCGCATCGGGCACAAGCGCCCCGGCGTCCGTGACGGCCTGCCGATGAAGCAAGCTCAGGCCGAAGCCCAACGACTGCTCGAGGAAATGCAGCCGTTGATGGACAAGTTGAAGCAGGGATCAGGGGGAGGGATCAGGGGGAGGGATCAGGGATCAGGGATCAGGGGGCAGGGATCAGGCAATGAACTGGCGCCCGATCAACGAATCTTGAAGTCCCGAACGGGACGGCCCCAAATCAGCCCAGGGTGCAGTGCAGTGCAACCCTGGGTAGTCCACGCCATTGGGGACGAGCCCAGCGGTGGCTCCGGGCCTCGGACAGAGTCTGGTGGGCCAGCTTCAGATCAAGGCTCCCTGCCTCCTGATCCCTGCCTCCTGCTCCCTGCCTCCTGATCCCTGATCCCTGCCTCCTGATCCCTGCCTCCCCCCTGCCCCCTGATCCCTGATCCCTGATCCCTGATCCCTGATCCCTGATCCCCGACCCCTGATCCCTCCCCCCCCTGACCAGGCGAATTGGGGCGACTTTACCGGCTGGCGCGGTTGCGCCGGCGGGAGGGATTCTCCGCATTGTTCGCAATCTTAGGCGTCGATACTTAGTGACGGACGAAGGGATTTTGCGACATGTTCTGGGAGTAACGCCGGATGAAATCAGCCGCCAGCCTGATCTTATGCGTTCTGCTTGTCGGGGGCTGGCATTCGCTGGGGCAGGCGGATGAGCCAACGTTGAGCTCGCTGCAACAGCAGGTCGATGACTTGACGCAACAACTTCAGCGGCTTGCCCCGCCGCCTTCGACGCCCTGGACGCCGCCGCCGGTGGCCCCAGCGACTTCGCCCGCGCCGGCTAAGCCGACGTTCCCCAACGCTCGGCTGACGGGTCTATTTCAGGCGGACATTGGTTGGTTCGACCAAGTGCCTTCCAGCCCACGGCCTTGGTCGATGGAGAACCGATCGGGGATATCCAGGATGGCGCGGATTTCCGTCGGGCGCGTCTGGCCGCCGTCGGCGACCTATCGGCCAACAGCAGCTACATCATCGAAATGGACTTTGCTTTTCCGGGTCGCCCAAGTTTCATGGATGTCTGGGCCGAGGTGAAAGACACTTGCCCCTTGGGCACGGTTCGAGTCGGGCAATGGCGCCAGCCTCTTTCGATGGACGCCCAAACCAGTGTCCGCGACCTGCCGTTCTTGGAACGCGCGTTGCCCTTTGCGTTTGTTCCTTTTCGGCAGATCGGCGCGGGCGTTTACAACCATAGCGAACAATGGGACGCCACCTGGGCGGCCTCCGTATTCCGCGTGCCCACCGACGTTTATGGCGGAAATATTGGCGACAATGGCGGTTTTGGGATGGCCAGTCGGTGGACTTGGGTTCCCGTTTCGTCCGAGGACGATCGGTTCCTCTTGCACGTCGGCGGGGGCATTGCGACCGGTGATCCTTCGAACGATCTGATCCGCATCCGGAACCAACCGGAATTCAACGTCCTGGAAGTCGGCGGTTCGGACATCGTTCCCGTGGGAGTGCCCAGCAACGTGCCTCTGCTGGTTGACACCGGACTCATTCCGACGAACTACTTCCGCATCTTGGGCGCGGAACTGGCTGGCGTCATGGGCTCGGCCTACTTTCAAAGCGAGGCTCTCTTCTCGCACGTGGATCGCAAGGACGGCGGCGTCAACGACTTCTGGGGGGCCTACGCTCAAATGGGCTATTATCTGACCGGCGAAGTTCGCCCGTACCTGCACAACTCGGGAGTCCTGGGACGCGTCACCCCCTTGGATCCGGTCACATCAAGCTCCGGTTGGGGCGCCTGGGAAGTCGTGGTGCGTTACTCCTACATTGACTTGACCAGCGGTTCGGTGCAGGGCAACCAACTGGCCGCGTGGTCGACGGGCGTGAATTGGTACCTGAACCGCAATTTGAAGTGGCAGGCGACGTATTCCCGATCGACTTTGTACAGTCCGAACTCCGACCCCATGGCGCCCGGGGCGAGCAACTTGGGGATCTTCGCAATGCGAGTTCAGGCGGACTTCTAGCCCATTGGGCCTGGGCGGGTGGTTGGGAAACATCCCTTCGGCGGTGAGTGCTGCGCCGGGATCGGCACAACCGGAGTGCGTATCGCCTAAGAAATAGGCATTGCCGCGGCCAACGCGTTGACTTCAGGGGAGCGGCTCTTAGTATAGAGGAGCGGTCATCCCGCCGCCGCGATGGTGCTGCGCGCTGTCCAAACAGCGAGGCAACGATGCGGCCGCCGCGGTGCTTATTTTCAGTGCAACGCTTCCCCGAACTTGACGGCGCTCGTGCAATCCTCCCAACCAGCAGCCGATTCGCGGCGCCCATCGACCGACGCCAGCCCGTCACGCTCGGGCGTATTTGACGACGCCGTCGATCGGCGCGTGGTCCTGTTCACCGAAAGCGTCAGCTTCGACCACCGGCTGTTCGAGCACGACATTCAAGGCTCCATCGCGCACGCCACAATGCTCTCGACCATCGGCGTGTTGTCGGCCGAGGAAGCCGATCAGATTCGCGGCGCGCTGAACGAGATCGCCCAGGAGCTGCGCAGGCGCGATGCCCTTGCGCCCCGAGCTGGAAGACATCCACATGCACATCGAACAGGCGTTGATTGATCGCCTGGGCGACGTGGGCCGCAAGCTGCACACGGGCCGCAGCCGGAACGATCAGATCTCCACGGACCTCCGGCTTTGGCTGAGAGATCAAATCGATCGGGTGGACGCCTTGCTGGCGGATTTGCAGCGAGCCTTTCTCGGTCGATGCGAGAAAGACGCGGGCGTGATTCTCCCGGCGTACACGCATATGCAGCGAGCTCAACCCGTGTTGGCCGCGCATTATTGGCTGGCTTACTGTGAGAAGTTCGGGCGCGATCGTCAACGATTGCAAGACTGCCGCCGGCGAGTGAACGTCTGCAGCCTAGGATGCGCGGCGGTGGCGGGTTCGACCATTCCCTTGGATCGGCAGATGGTCGCTGACGAACTGGGCTTCGCAGGTTTGGCCGCTAACAGCCTGGATGTTTCCAGCGACCGGGACTTTGTCGTGGAGGCTGTTTTCGCTTTGGCGATGATCGCCGAGCATCTCAGTGGTTGGGCCGAGGAGTGGATCCTGTGGACGACCACGGAGTTTCAGTTCATTCGCTTGCCCCATGCGTTTTGCACGGGTTCGTCGATCATGCCGCAAAAGGTCAATCCCGATGTGGCCGAACTCATTCGGGGCAAGACCGCTCGCGTCATTGGCTCGCTGCAGTCCCTGCTGGTGCTCATCAAGGGTCTGCCGCTCGCCTACAACCGTGACTTGCAAGAAGACAAGCCGCCGCTGTTCGACGCGGTGGATACGGTTTCCTCCTGTTTGGAATTGGCCGCCCCGCTTGTCGAGGGCGCCGAACTGAACCGCGAGCGGATTGCCGAGGGCCTCTCCCGCGGACATCTCGACGCGACCACGTTGATGGAGCAAATCGTGCTCCGCGGAGTGCCCATGCGGACCGCGCATCATCTGGTCGGCAAGTTGGTCGCCCTGGCCAACGCACAGGCCTGCCCCTTGGCGAGCTTGACGGCCCAGCAGTTGGAGGAGGCGACCGCCGACGTCGCCCAGGTCGACGCCTCGCTGCTGCAGGTTCTGGGCGTTGGGCAAGCCGTGCAAGCGTTTCGCACCTTCGGCTCGACCAACCCAGAATTTGTTGACCAACAGATCCATGCTTGGAAGCAGCAATTGAGTACCGACGGATCAGGCGCCTAATCCACTCCCTTGAGTGATCCAAATGCAGAAGCAATTATTGACCGCCCGTCGCCGTGGGGACGCTTTCCTGGTCATGTCGTTGGCCTTGAGTCTCGTCGTGACGGGCGAGGCGTTGAGAGCTCAGGACAATCCGTTCAACCAGGGCGACAATCCCTTTGGCGGCGCTCCGGCCGGCGGCGCGGCGGGCGGCGACAATCCCTTCGGCGTCGCTGGGGCCCCGGGACAAAATCCGTTTGGCGGGGCTGCGGTGCCCGGTCAGAATCCCTTTGGCGCCGGGGGCGCCATGCCCGCGGGCGGCGGATTCGGCGCCGCGGCGCCACGGGACAGTCAGCCGACCGATGCGGGCGGCCGCCCGGCGGACGAGTCGGATCCTGTCTTGCTGGCCATTCAAGAAAGCAAGCCGGTCTCCGCCGAAGAGCTCGTGCAGGCCGCCAAGTGGTTGATCCAACTAGGACGCTACGAGGACGCGAAGACTTATCTGAAGCAGGCCGTTGACGGCCGCCCCGAACGCGAAACGCTCTTCGCCCTGGAACGCCGCTTCGGATCGTCCTTCTTCGTCGCTCTCCGCCGCGAACCGCGCCTGGCCCCCGAAGGCGACGAGCTGGGACGAGCGGTGTTGATCGCTTCCAACGACGCCGTGCGCTCTCCCGAGCGTTTGAATGCGCTGATCGCTCAGCTCGGCTCGCCAAAGCGGGAGCTCCGCACCGCGGCGGTTGTCGACCTCCGAGATGCGGGAGAAGACGCGGTGGCTCAAGTGCTCGCCGCCTTGGCGGACCCCGCGCGAGAATCGCAACGAGCCTCGCTGGTCAACGCCCTGCCGCAACTTGGCCCCAACGCGTTACCGTTGCTGTTGGCGGCCCTGGACGCGGACAGCCAAACGCTGCCGGCCGACGCCGCAACCGCTCTGGGCCGCTTTGGGCGGATCGACACCGCCGCTTACTTGATGCGAGCGGCCTTCGCCCCGGGCGTTCCCGATCTCCAAAGAAAAGCGGCCGCCGCCGCGCTGACTGAAATTCTCCGCGGCATGCCCAGCCAATCCGCGGCCAAGCGACACTTGTCGCAGCGCGTGAGCCGATTCCTCCGCGGCGACCGACCGCTGGGCGTGGATCCCCTCGACGAATTCGCGCTGATTTGGGAGTGGAACGACGCATCGCGACGTTGTGTCCCGTTCGAGTCCGCGGTTTCCGACGCCAGCTGGCTCGAGGCAGCACGACTGGCGAAGGATCTTCTGGCGCTCGGAGAACCGGATGCGGCGACGGCGCGGTTGTGCTGGACGGCGGTCCTGGGGGCCGCTCACGTGCGAGTCGCTCGCGGCGAGGCGTGGGACGCCAAACGCTTTGACGCGCTGACTCCCGAGATCCTCCAGAGCGTCTTGCGGTCCTCACTGGAAAACGACCAGGTCGCGGCCTTGATTACCGCCGCCCGTTTGGCTGGCCTTCGCGGCCAGACAGCCTGGCTCCAAGGCGACAGTGGTCGCCCTAGCGTTCTCGTTCAAGCGGCCATGCACGCACACCCGGAAGTTCGCTTCGAGGCGTTGCAGTCCATCATGGTGCTGGACGATGGACAGCCCTATGCAGGCTCCAGCCACGTGCTCGACGCAATCAGGCAACTGGTGACCGTCGGGCCGACTCCGCGAATCCTGGTGGGCGACCCCAGATCGTTCGCTGGCCAAGGCACGATTGGCCTTTTTTCTCAGGAAGGCTTCGAGGGCGACTGGGCGCCGACGGGAAAGGAGCTGTTTCGCATGGCCGCCGAACGCGGCGACTATGACCTGGTGCTGGTGGCCGACATTCTGGACAGTCCCCCGGCCGGCCAGGTGATTCAGTGGCTGCGGGCGGACCCGCGCACCGCGGGATTGCGAGTCGTCTTGCTGGCTCGCTCGGACAGCGAAGTCAACCCAATGCATCGACGCCGCGAAGAAGTCCGCCGCAACCGCGAACGAATTGTCGAACGTCAGCGCGAGTTGCGATTATCCGTTGATCGCGTGACGACGGAGCTGGAAGCCTGGGACGAAAACCAGTTGTCGTCGGAAGAAGTGGCGAATCTGCGGCGCCAAGAAGACGTCAGGGCTCAAGACATCGCCGATGGTCTGTCCGTTGCGCCTCGCGTCAAACCGCGTCTGTGGAAGGCGGGCGATGATGTGATCCTGGATTATGGCGGCCTATTCCGCGGCGAGTGGTGGGCCAACGACGATCCGTTGACGTGGGTCTTCCCTCAACCTCATTCCCCCAGCACCGTCGCCTGGATCATTTCGGAGACATCCGCCGATGGGACGCGGTGGCCGGATTCCAAGCTCCGCATGGAGCGCGCCGCCCTGGCCCTCCGCTGGCTGGATGCGATGGCGACCAGCGGACGAGGCAAGGTGTACGATCTGTTTCGCTGCCAGAAGGCCGCCATTCAAGCCGCTTGGCGACCGGCTCTTTCCAGCGACGCGATCCGTTTCCTCGGGCGCCTTGGCGATAATGATTGTCAGCGAACTCTGGTTGACTTGGCCAGCGACGGTGGACTCTCCAAAGAGCTGCGACTGGCCGCCGTTCAGGGTCTGCGCGACGGCATTGAGCGTCGAGGCTTGTTGCTGACTCGGCAGGAGTTGAAGGACCAGTACCGCCGGTTGAAAGTTGCTCAAGAATCGTCCAACAAGGATAACCAACAGATCCTCCAGCAAGTCCTTTCGGTGATCGAGGCGCCGACCCGCAACGGCGAGCCCTAAGCCCTCTGGGCGGGGTAGTCGCCGTCGCACGCAGCTGCCGCGATTGTTTACTCACCGAGCCCCTACCTCGCATCCGAGCGCAAGACGCCGCACGCCTGATGAATTTTCGGCCGCGACACGCGGAGACGGGTCCCCCCATTCCCGCGCTCATCGGATCCAGCCCAGCGATGGAGCGCGTCTACCGGACCATCCGTCTGGTGGCGCCGAGCAACGCGTCGGTGCTGCTGCTGGGGGAAACCGGAACGGGCAAGGAACTTGTCGCCACCGCGATTCACCAATTGAGCCGACGGGCGAGTGGTCCGTTTGTCCGCGTGAATTGCGGCGCATTGAGCGAGAGCCTGCTGGAAAGCGAGCTTTTCGGGCACGTCCGCGGCGCCTACACCGGGGCGGTGAACAACCGCACCGGGCGCTTTGAAGCAGCCCATACCGGCACGATCTTCCTCGACGAAATCAACTCCACCTCGCTCCTGCTGCAAGTGAAGTTGCTTCGCGTCCTGCAAGAGCGCGAGTTCGAACGAGTTGGCGATACGCAGACAATTCGGGTCGACACGCGAGTCATCGCCGCCAGCAACCGCAACCTCGCCGCGGAAGTGCAAAGCGAGCGCTTTCGCGAAGATCTCTATTGGCGACTGAATGTCGTGCCGGTGGAGATACCTCCGCTGCGCGAGCGCCGCGAGGATATCACCGAATTGGTCGCGCATTTTCTCAGCGTCTATAGCGAAGCCAACGACTGCCATGTCGTCCATATCGAGCACGCCGCCATGGACGCCCTGAGACAATACCACTGGCCGGGGAATGTGCGCGAGCTGCAGAACTATGTCGAGCGCGCCGTGGTCATGGCGGAAGGCGATGAATTGCACCTGGAATTGCTGCCCGATGCGGTCCGGGGCGCCGCACTTGTCGAGCCGGAACAATCCCCTGACCCGCCACGCCAGGTGGATGTGGAAACGCTGATCCAGGAAGTCGTTGGACAGGGGTTGTCCGAAACCGACCCCAACGAGAGCGGACTGCATCCGAAAATTGTGAATCGCGTCGAGCGCGAGCTGATTGCGCAAGTCATGCAACAATGCAATAATGTGCAAACGCAGGCCGCCGCCCGATTGGGAATCAACCGCAACACATTGCACAAGAAGCTCAAGGAGTACAACCTTGCTTAGTGCAGGTTTGAGGCCGAGGTCCAGGCCCCTGACGCCGGCGTCCACCATGCCGTGGCCGGCGTCCACCATGCCCTGGCCGGCGTCCACCTTGCGCTGGCCGGCGTCCATCATGCGGTGGCCGGCGCCAAAACCGAAGGCCGCGCGAACCGACGCGTGCGGATCCCTGGTCAGATCCCGCCGGAACAGGGAGCAAGACGTCTCATGCTGACTGGCGTCTCCTTGACCTGTTTCGCGGGCGGCTACTTGATTGCGCTGGTCTTGGAGGGGTCGCGTCTGGTGTCCCCCGCCAAGCCGCGAAGATTCCTGCTGATCATGGTGATGACCGTAGCCGGATTGGCGGCCCACACGCTGTACCTTTACAATCTGGCGCGATCCCAGTGGGATTCCGGCGGCGGACTGCTGACGGGTTGGTACGAGTGGTGCTTGTTGGGCGCCTGGTTGTTGGCGGCGGCTTATTTGGGAATGGCCGTGAGGCGCCCGGAAAACAACCTGGGCGTGTTCCTGCTGCCCTTGGTTTTGTTCCTGATCGTCACCGCCGTTACGTTCCAGAAGCTGGCGCCCCAGCCGTTTTCCCGCAGCGAGGCGGTCGGCGCCTGGAGAGTCATTCACGGAGCCGCGCAGTTGTTGGGCACCGCCGGCGTCTTGCTGGGTTTCTCCGCGGGCGTCATGTACCTGTTGCAGGCGTATCGCTTGAAGAAGGCGTTGCCTCCAACGCCTGGTTTGCGGTTGCCCAGTTTGGAGTGGCTGCGACGAATGAATCATGAGATGCTCTTTGTATCCCTGGTGTGCTGTACGGCGGGGCTCCTCTCGGGAGTTGTCCTGAACGCAAATCAGCAAGGCGTGGTGGCTTGGACCGACCCGGTCGTGCTCAGTTCCTCGGTTCTGGTGGGTTGGTTGATCGCCGCGGTGATCTTCGAACGTGCTTATCGGCCTGCTCGGCAAGGACACAAGGTGGCCTACCTGACATTGGCGAGCGTCGTCTTCCTGGTCCTGGCGCTGGTGCTGGTGCTGGTGAACAAACATGGCGCCGCGGATCCCGGGACGGAGCCTTCCAAGCCCGCCGTCGGATCAACGATTCGCGCTGAGCGGTGGCAGGCGTTGGCCTGTCGGCTGCGGGAGTGGCGAACGTGAGCATCAAAATCGTGGGATGCAGCCACCATGCGTCGCCGCTCGAAGTGCGCGAACGACTCGCGTTTTCGCCCGACCAGACTCGCGATGCGTTGCTGCAGTGGAAGAACATGTATCCAGCGGCGGAAGCGGTCTTGCTATCGACCTGCAATCGCGTCGAAATGTATGTGGCGACCGAGGAAGAAGGCGAGGAGCCGAGCGACCGCGATGTCGCGGCTTTCATGGCCGAGTTCCACGGCCTGGACGCGCAAGGCTTGTGGGACGACTTGTTTCACTTCAGCGGCGAGGAAGCCGTGAGCCATCTGTTCATGGTCGCCGCCAGCTTGGACAGCATGGTGGTCGGCGAAGCTCAGATCCTGTCGCAGGTGAAACAAGCTTACGAAACCGCCCGCGCCGGCAATCATGCGGGGGCTCGGATGCACCTTGCCTTTCAGGCGGCGAGTCGAGTTGCTCGCCGTGTCGCCTCGGAAACGGCCATTCACAAAAGCGCGTCAGCATTCCCAGCGTCGCGGTCGCCGATTTCGCAAGCCAGATCTTCGAACGATTTGATGACAAGCAAGTGCTGGTCGCCGGCGCGGGCGAAATGGCGGAGGAAACGTTGCAGTACTTGCGGGATGCCGGCGCGGCCTCCATCACCATCATCAATCGCAGCGCTCAACGCGCCCAAAGCCTGGCCGATCGCATGGAAGCCCAGGTCGCGCCCTGGAGCGAGTTGCACGAACGTGTCGCCAGCGCGGACTTAATCGTCAGCGCCACCGGCGCCAGCGAACCGATCGTTTCCTTGCGGGACTTCGAGCTGATCGCCAAACGCCGCCAGGAAAAGCCGCTCTTCATCTTGGACTTGGCCGTGCCGCGGGATTTTGCTCACGAGATCGCCCGCTTTAACGACGTGTTTCTCTACTCCGTGGACGACCTGCGGCAAGCCTGCGAGCGCAATCTGCAGGAGCGAAAAAAGGAATGGCCGAAAGCCAAGAAGATCGTCGCGGATGAAACTCGCCGGTTCATGGCTGATCTGCAACATCGCGCCACCGCCCCCACGATTCAGCGGTTGACGAGCCTGTCGCAACAAATCAAACAGGATGAGGCGGCAAGGCTGTTCAATAAACTCCCTGAATTGGATGAACGTCAGCAGAACGAGATCCGTCGGTCGCTGGACCGCTTGATCAACAAACTGCTCCATCCGCCGCTCGACTCGTTGCGCAGCGAGGCCGCAACCGGCGCCTCGGAAAATCTGATCCACGCCCTACGCCGTCTGTTTCAACTCGGCGACTAGGGGGGTCACTGCATCAATTGCAGCATCGCGTCCGCGGTGCTGCGGCCGATCCGCTGAAACCAAATGGCGCTGCCCAGATAGTGATAGGGGAAGTCGCTTCCCGTCTTCTCCCATTGCGCCACGTTCTCCTTCCAGGTCGGAAACAACTCCTCGGCGGCCTTGTCCACCAGGATGTCGGTCCGAATGGCCCGCACGCTCCCGCGGAAGTCGGGAATGTTCTCCATCGATTGCTGGGCCTCTTGAATCGTCGCCATCGCCCCCTTGGCCGGCTTGGATCCGCTTTGGCCCATCATGCAAATCACAAATGGCATGTTCGGCGCCTGCAAGTCCTTTCTCACGTCGCGGATGAAATGCTGCATGTTGGCCGCGTATTCGCCTTCGGCGCCATACTGATCGTTCCATCCTTGAAACCAGACGAAGCCGGCGATTTCCAGTTGCTTACCCTTCAATTCGGGGAACATGGTGGCGAACCCTTCCCGTGTTTCCTTCACTTCTGAGAGCATGTTGCGATACGACGATCCATAGACCGAGACAATGTCATCCATCGTCGGCGGCTTCTCGCTGCGATTCTGCTTCTCGTTGTTGTTCTGCACGCGCTGCTGCGCTTGCGCCAGTTCCTGTTGCAAAACTTCTTCGCTGGGCAAGCCCGCCGAGGGCGACCGAAAGAGCTTGAATAGCGAGTGGCCGCCCCATGCCGCCTTGATCAACAACACCGGCTGCTCCAAGTGATTCGCCAGCACCGTGCCAAACTCCAGTTCCATGCCCGTTCGCCCGGGACTGCCGTAGCCAATGGTCAGTTTGCCCTTGCGGTTCAAGTACTTGATGAACGCGTCATCGCGTTCGATCCACTGATCGTTGGCCCGCAAGTGCGCGAACAATTCCTTGGTCTCTGGGGCGTTCGCCTGGTGCTCAAGCAACGTGTTCTTGGCCTTGCCTTCCATGTTGGACTGCCCCGCCAACACGAACACCTTAACGGTGTTGTCCTGTTGCGCGGCGCCGGGCGTCGCCAGGGAAGAGAAGAGGATGGGCAGACAAATTAACAACGAAGCGCGGCGAATCATAAGGCGGCCCTCAAAAGCGATAGGTCGGGCGGCGACAGTCTAGGGAGATCTCGACGGGAACAAGCCGCAGCCGGGAACGCGACGCCCAATTATAACCAAGAAGTCATGAATGATTCCTGCGAATCATTCACACCGTCAAGCGAAGAAGGACCACAAATCAGTCAAGTCAGTCAAATCAGTCCCAACGGGACGGCCGCAAATCAGCCCAGGGTGCAGCGCAGCGCAACCCTGGGTGCGTGGGCAACCCTTAAGCGCCCCGTAAGCGCCAGGCGCAACGTGCCAATCAGTCCCAACGGGACGGATTCATGATCGTTCAAGACGCGAATCTCACGAGCGCCTTGGGGACGGGCCTTTCGCCGAGGGTGGGATCACTCGTGGACCGTGGACTGCCGTGATCGAGCAACTTGCCGCCGGTTCGATTAAACTGCACGCCGACGCATTGTCCACGGAGCCGCCATGATGATCCTGAATTCTCGAGTCTTGCGCACATTAACTGCTGCCTGCGCGATCGTGAGTTCCTGGAGCGTTCAAGGAGCAGTGCTCGCCGAGCCGCCCAATGTGGTCTTCGTCCTGTTTGACGATTTGGGCTACGGCCAGCCGTCGCCCTATCGGCCGGAGACGACGTTCACCATGCCGAATCTGGAGCGATTGACTCGCGAGGGTCTGCGGTTCACCGACGCGCATTCCGCCTCGGCGGTCTGCACCCCGACGCGGTACGGTGTGCTCACCGGCCGCTATCCGTCGCGGATCGGCCAGTTTGGCGTCTTGACCACGTACTCGCCGCCCATCATCCCGGCGTCGCGCTTGACGCTGCCGCGATTCCTTCAACAAAACGGATACGAGACGGCCTGCATCGGCAAATGGCATCTTGGCCTGCGCTGGGCCGACGGAAAACCCGGGCGCCAGAACCAGGTCCCTGTGGGCGCGCGTCTTGTCGAAGGTCCCCAGGCCGTTGGATTTGACTACTTCTACGGTTTCACCCACGCGCGGAACATTGGCACGATCATTGAACAAGATCAAGTCGTTGCGAACGTGGGTGCTCAGGAAAACCAGCCGTTGATGATCGAAAAGGCCGTGCATTGGCTGGACGCGCGGGCGGCGACAGGCAAACCCTTTTTTCTCTATTTCCCCATGTGCCCGCCGCATACGCCTGTCGCGCCGTCCGCGGAGTTTCTGGGGCGAAGCGGCGCGGCGGACCTGGTTGGCAAAGACCCCAAGTACGGCGACTGGTTACTGCAAGGCGACGCGATGCTGGGCCGCATCCTGGATGCATTGAAACGCAACGGGCTCGCACGAAACACCCTGGTCATCGCCGCCAGCGACAACGGCGCCGAGCATCGCGCGTACGCTCCCTTGCGGGAATCCAAGCGCAGCATCTATGAGGGAGGCCACCGCATCCCGATGGTCGCACGTTGGCCCGCGATCGTTCGCGCCGGATCCACCTGTTCGGCCACTGTGTGTTTGAACGACCTGTTTGCGACGGTCGCCGAGATTCTGGAAAAGTCGCTGCCTCCCAACGCGGGCGAGGATAGCGTCAGCTTGCTCTCGCTACTCAAGAACCCCGCCGCCACGCCGCCTCGCGAAGCGACCGTGCACCAATCCATGAAAGGCGATCTGGCGATTCGTCAGGGCGCCTTCAAGTTGATCATGTTTCGCAATGGTCGTCGTGAACTCTACAACCTGGAAAACGACCTCAGTGAAACCCAAGACATCCTGTCCCAGCACCCCGAAACGGCGCAACAATTGACGGAGTTGATGCGCCGCTACATCGGTCAGGGACGAAGCACGCCGGGCCCCGCACAAGCGAACGACGCGCCTTTCCAACTGGACGATGCCGGAGGTTAAGCGCGACGCAAGTAACGCGCGACATCGTTCTTGAACCCTGGGTGCGTGGGCAACCCTTAAGCGCCAATCGCAACGTGCAAATCAGTCCCAACGGGATGGCCGCAAAACAGCCCAGGGTGCAGCGCAGCGCAACCCTGGGTGCGTGGGCAACCCTTAAGCGCCCCGTAAGCGCCACGCGCAACGTGCAAATCAGTCCCAACGGGACGGCCGCAAAACAGCCCAGGGTGCAGCGCAGCGCAACCCTGGGTGCGTGGGCAACCCGTAAGCACCAAACGCAACGTGCAAATCAGTCCCAACGGCACGGCCGCAAATCAGCCCAGCGCAACCCTGACCTGGCCGCGGGAGCGTCACCCGGCGCGGTCCAGCACCTTTCTCCAGACGACTTTGTCGTCGCCATCATCGTAGAAGTCCGCGAGCGTGCAGGCAATCTCATAGCCGCAGCGCTGATAGAAGGCTCGAGTTGGCGAATACTGCTCCTTACCGCTGGTCTCGATGTACATCTGGCGACCGCCGCCGGCGCGAACACGATTTTCCACTTCGCTCAATAACGTCGCGCCCAGACCTTGTTTCTGCCAACTGGGGGCGACGGCGATCCAGTACAGATCGAAGCTGCCGATGGTGCACGCAATCGGGCCATAACAAGCGTAGCCCACGACTCCCCTGTTCTTCTCGGCGAAGAGGAACTCATAACCGGAAGCCGCGCCTTTTTCGATTCGTTCGTCGACTAATTCCAACGCAACTTCCACTTCATCAGGGCGGAAGAAACCTGTCGCGTTCAGAATGCTCCGAACCGCGTCTCGATCACCTGGCGTGATCGATTGTCGCAGCGCGAGTGCGTCATGGAGCGGCGGACGATCAGGGAGCGTCATGAGCGCCATCCACGAGGCCGCGGAAGAAACTGGTGGCGTTCTTTCCCAGCGTGCGGGTGCGGTAGCCGCCCTCTTGCACCACCAAGGTTGGCAACTGCAAGGCGCCCAAGGCCTGCCCGTTGGCGTAGAAGTCCTTGACGGAAAGTGACCAAGTGCCGGTGGGATCTCCCTTGGCCGTGTCCAAGCCGAGCGCCACCACGACGAACGCCGGCGCGAACTCACGCACGGCGCCTAGCGCCTTCTGAAGCACTTTGAGGTATTGGGCGCCGTTTTGGACTTCCGGCAAAGGAAGGTTCAAATTGAAGCCCTCGCCCGCCCCCGCCCCGCGTTCGTCGGCAAAGCCAGTGAAGTAGGGATAAGCGAAGTCCGGGTCCCCGTGAATCGACACCGTAAATACATCCGAGCGTTCGTAGAAGATGTCCTGTTGCCCGTTGCCATGGTGGTAGTCGATATCAACGAGCGCTACTTTGCCATGCTGGCTCAAGTAGTTGGCCCCAATGGCGGAGTTGCCGAAGTAGCAGAAGCCGCCAAAAGAACGCCGCTCTGCATGATGGCCCGGCGGGCGAATCAACGCGTAAGCCACCCTGCGCCCCAGGAGTACTTCATCGGCCGCCGACAAGACACAATCCACAGTGCGCCGGGCGGCGGGAAAGGCGTTGCGGTTGATCGGCGTGAACGTGTCAATGCAATAGTAGCCGGCTCGGACGGACATCTCCTTGGGGGGCCGCGTTGCATTGCGGATGGGAAACACATAGGGATACACGGACTTTCCCTCGGGAGCGATCGCACAGGCTTTCTTCAAATAGTCCACATAGTCGGCGTCGTGAACCGCCAGGATGTGCTTCATCGGGTATTCTTTGACCGCGATCGTCTCGGTCAGTTCGGTCGGCTTCAACTCGTTCCAGATGGCGTTGATTCGGATCGGCGACTCGACGTAGCCGCGTTCACGAATGTGATGAATATCATGTTTATCGTTGATGGTCACGGCGATCCTCTCCGGCGGATGCGGCGCAGCGATCTTGCGTTCGACGGGCGTCTTGACGTACCGCGGTTCGCGGACTTTGACAGGGTCGTCACGAAATGAACGCTCGACCATTCGCACATAGTCGGGAGGACAGAGGTCGCTGTACTTGCGCTCCAGGACGGCACGGGCCACTTCGCGGGCGAACGCGGCCCTTAACGGCCGACCTTGATCCAACCCATCCCACACCAGGTGGGGTAGATTATCGGATTCGCCGCCAGGCACCGCGGATTCATAGGCCGTGCCGACCAAAGGGAAAGCGCCGTATTGCTCATAGAACTTCAGTCGAGCCGCGTTGAGCTGGCGAATTTTCTTGTCCTGGCAACGTTCCGCGTCGTCGGGCAGGCACTCGAAATAGACGCCTTGGGCGTCCATGCTTAACGCTTCGTCGCGCACGAATTCATATAACGCCGCGCCGATCCCACGGCCTGGAACTCTCTTGCCGGCGGCCAGAAAGTCGAGGTAACAGAAGCCGATCTCCGGTTCGTGCAAGACGATGGCAAAACCTGTCACGTGATGGCGAGAATTCTCAGCGACATAGAGGATCGTGCGGAACCGCTTCTTGAACGGGTCGCGAAGGCGACTGGGCAGAGAGTCGATATCGCTTGCCGGAGCGTCCGGGAACTGGTCGTGGAAGATTTGAATGACTTCTTGGACCGCCGCCTTGTTGACCGGCAGGACGTCGTCATAGATCCGGCGAATGCGAAACATAAGTGGTGACTTCTCTTTCGGGCGTGGGGGCGTCGAGTCAAGCGGGCGAGGTCAGGGCGTCTTCCACAATGCGTTCAATCGCCCGATCGCAACTGATGCTTGCGCGGGCCAGCGCGGCGGCGAATCCGGCGTCCGGCGAGAGGCAGGGATTAACGTTCACTTCGAGAATCCAAGGGCGACCGTGCGGATCCACTCGCATGTCCACTCGAGCAAAGCCCCTGAGTTGGAATAGCCGCCAACACTCGACGGCCAAGTCGTTCAACTGCGTGAGCAATGGTTGATCGCCGGAGGAGAAGTCGAAGAGCCGCGGGGTTTTCTGGTATTCGAACGACGACTCCTCCCACTTCGCTCGATGTCCCACGATCCTTGGCTTGCTCTGCGGGAACTCGGAGAAATCGATCTCCGCGGGCGGCAGCACCTCTCCGGCCAACATGGATAAATTGAATTCACGCCCGTCGATGAACTCCTCGGCGAACATGGGGCGGTCAAGACGCTGCTGCCTCAACCGAGCTTGTCGCCGCAGCGAGTTGACGTCGGCGACCTGGATCACCGCGTCGTCATCCATACCAATCGACGCATGCTCCCAAACGGGCTTAATGATCCAGCGAGTTGGCGGCTGCGTCGCGGAGTCGTTCTGGACGGGGAGCTCGCTGATCAGGTCGTCCCAAGCGGGCGTGGGCAAGTCCGCCGTTCGCAGTCGCCGTTTCGCCGCCAGCTTGTTGGATGTGGCGAGGATCGACTCGGTGCTCGCGCCGGTATACCGCAGTTGCAGCGCGTCCAACATCAGCGTCGCCAGCGGCATCAAGCGATCGGTGCCTCCCAAGGATTCGACGAGATTGAAGACGAGATCCGGGCCGGCGTCCTCGAGTCGCCGCCGCAACTCGTGAAGGTCCAACGTGCAGGCGATCGTTGTCGTGCGATGCCCTAGTTGGCGCAACGCCACAAGAACCGCGTCTCTCTGCGCGATCACATCCGCCTCATCCACGGATGCGTCGCCAGCGGGCTCGTTATGCAGCACCAAGACGTGCAACGGAATTATTCCTGGGTGAACGAACCCGACACAACGTCGGTGGTTTGGCCCGGAGTGACGGCGGCCTCCTGAACCTGACTGCAGCGAACCACGGCGGAATCAACGATCTGTCGGATCAGTTCGGTGTACGGCATGCCCGAGCGCTGTTGCGAGCATCGGCAGGTCGGAGTGGAACGGATGCAGACCCGCCAGCGGATTGGCTTCCAAGAATTGCGGGCGACCGTTGACGTCGGAGCGCAAGTCAATGCGTCCTCCATCGCGGCACCCCAGGACCCGCCAAGCGCTTAAAGCGACCTGTTCGGCGAGGCGCACCTGCTCATCATCCTCTGGGAGCACCAAGCGGTACTCGACAAGTTCCTCGCACCGCTCCTTGTTAACGTACGAGTAAACGTTGGGCTCCGCCTGGTCCAGCAGCACGATTTCGAGTGTTCCCAGGCACTTGGCCGCTGGGCCGGTTCCCAGAATGCCCACGGTGAATTCGCGTCCGGGAAGGTACTCTTCCACAAGCACGGGTTGCCGATGTCGCTCGAGCAGGTGCTGGCAGACCTGCGACAATTGCATCGGCGTGTCGATGCACGACGCGGGCGTGACGCCCTTGCCGGTGCCTTCGGCGATGGGTTTGGCGAAGAGAGGGAAACGCAACTGTGGCGCATGCGAAAGATCGTCCGCATGTTGAACCACAGCGAACTGGGGAGTTGGCAAGCCGGCGCGGCCAACGACGCTCTTGGTCACTCCCTTGTCGAGGCAGACGGACATGACACAGGGATCGGAGAACGTGTAGGGGATTTCGAAAACGTCCAGAATGGCCGGTGTTTGCGCTTCCCGACCGGCCCCGGAAAGTCCTTCGCAGAGATTGAATACCAGATCCCACCGGGTCCCGCTGGCCAAACGGTGGACCAACTGCCGGGCATGACCGATACGGTCGACCTCATGGCCCAAAGCTTGCAACGCCGACTCGATGGAATCGATCGTATCGGCCCGATCGAACTCGGCCGTCTCCTCCTCGCTGTAGCCGGCCGCCAAGTACTCGTCTCGCAGGTCGTATGTGATACCAATGCGCATTTCAACCACCTGACTCCATGCGGATCTCTTGATAGAGTTGCTGACGCCAGCGGCGGGCGTCTTGCAGGTTCATGTCCAGCGCCTCGATCAGCCCCTGCCCTTCGCGAAGCAACTCCAAGGGGCACCCCTCGGAGAGATCCTCGCGAATACCGGCGGCCGTATAGTCGTACGGGTAGATGCGGCAGACGAGCGGGCGGACCTCCAACGGCAGCACGCACCCCTGGTGGCCCAGGAACACGCAGTCGCCGTTGGCCTGGCGTTTGAGCACTCGACGGCTGTTGTCGGCGCGAAACACATACTGGCGCCACTCCGAATCGTCGTCTTGATCCAGATAGTCCGGATCGTCTGGCGCGCGGTGCTCGGTGAAGTCGCCCCGCCCCGTATGATCGCCAATTCGCTTGACATCCCCCGGTGTCGCGTAGATCTCACATCGCTGGCAGCAGGTTTGCGTATGTCGAGCACACCTGGCGCAGAGAAATTCATCGGTCGGCATGGCGTCCTAACCCTCCACCGGATCGGGGTAGCGATACTGTTTGCCTTCGAAGTTTCGCAAGAGCAACCAGTCGCCATCACGGCCCTGAACGTACTGCGGTTGCAGCGGTATCTTTCCTCCACCGCCGGGCGCGTCGATGACCAGCGTCGGCACGGCGTATCCGGTGGTATGGCCGCGCAGGCCTTCAATGATCTCCAGCCCCTTGCTCACGGGCGTCCGGAAATGGGACGAGCCGCTGATGGGATCGCATTGGTACAAGTAGTAGGGCCGAACCCGCATCAGCAACAAGCGGTGAACCAGTTGCGTCATGGTTTCCACGCTGTCGTTGACGCCCTTGAGCAGCACGGTTTGCGAACCAAGTGGAATGCCTGCGTCCGCCAACCGTTCACAGGCCTGCTTCGATTCAGGCGTGCACTCGTCCGGATGCAGAAAATGCACGCTCATCCACAACGGGTGATGCTTCCGCAGCATGCGCGCCAAGTCGCGCGTGATCCTCTGGGGCAGGACGGCGGGCATCTTGGTTCCGATCCGAATGAACTCGAGGTGCGGTATCGCTCGCAAGCGACTTAGAATCCAATCGAGCTTCTCGTCGCTGAGGGCCAACGGATCGCCGCCGGAAATCAGGACGTCGCGCACCTGGGTGGCCCCCTCCAGATACTGGAAGATTGCTTCCAGCCGGCGTTCATTGGGCACGATCTCGCCATGGCCGACGACGCGAGAACGAGTGCAATAGCGGCAATACGTCGAACAGAAATCGAGCGGCAGCAGCAGCACCCGATCCGGGTAACGGTGCACCAGTCCCGGCAGCGGACTATGGCTGTCTTCCCCGAGGGGGTCGTCGGCCTCGCCTGGCGTGCGCACGAACTCGTCAACGGTTGGCACGACGGTCTTTCGCAATGGCTGCTCCGCGTCCACCGCATCGAGCAGGCTCATGTAGTAGGGCGTAACGCCGATCGGCAACATCGTGCCGCCCTGCCGCAGAGCCTCGCGCTCGCTGTCGGACAATGTCAGGATCTGTTCGAATTGAGACAGGGTGCGGATGCGGTGTTGCGATTGCCACCGCCAGTCGTTCCATTGCTGATCCGTAGCCTCTGGGAAGTAACGTTCGCGAAAAGCTCGCGTGCGAGGATTGACGACCGAGGCTCGTCGAGAGGCTTGGGCGACGCGGTTGCTTGCCGCGCCGATAGCTGAAGCCGGATTGCCAGCGCCATGGAAGTGAGCTGGGGGCTTGCTGGCGACCGAGTGATCGCCGTTGAGATGGGCGGCCGTTGTTTCCTTGACGGGCTGAAGTGAGGCTTGGCCGCTGTTCGCCCCGCTGGCGTCGATGATTGCTAAGGCGTGAAAGTGAGGCGAAACGGTACTGGGAGGCTCCTCATCGTCGTGCTGCCATGCTTCTTCTTGACTTCCGCTGTCACGATGCTCGCTGATCATGCATGCGCTCCAGATGGTGGTGACGGCGTTCCGGGAGGTGATCCCGCCCGGAGCCCGTTAAGGGCTTCGCCGTCTCGCGCGTATTAAACAGCTTTTTCCCAAATTGTCAACGTAAGCTATCACCGGAATCTTAAAAGAAATTCACGGCCAGCCCTTTCAAGGCGCGCTGCACTGGGCGACGCCGGATCCCACGTTCGATGTCGAGGATGCGCCGCGCCACCTGAGTCGATTGCGGTGGCGAAACGTGAAGAGAAAGGCGTAGAACCAAACGAGCGAAGTGGCCGGAACCAGGAAGAGCCTGATCCAACGCATGGCGAGCGGCGCCAGGGGAATGGGCTCCAGGAAATAGAAGACGGGGATCCCGATCATGGCAACCAGCAAAGCGGCCCAGGTCGCGGCGCCCAATCGCAACCATCGTGGATGGCTCGAGAACGCCAACGCCAGCGCCGCAATGTGGGCGAGAACCCCCAGCGCAACCGTCGCCAGCACGTCCCACTCGACGCTTGGCGCCGCCCAGGGAAAGAACCGCAACAGCGGTTTCACGGCGGCCAACAGCAAACCAACGCAAGCCGTCGCGACAAACAAATCGCGCAGCGGAACCTGAACGCTCCGCTCACTCACTCGGTTGCGGGGGCGTACATCGGCATGCAGCCGAAGACCCGCCAGGCGAAGAAGGAAAAAGCCGCACATGCTGACGGCGGCCGGGATCGCTGTCGTCGCCAGTCCTTCCCAGGCGCGACCACTCGAGTTGAAGAGCAACCTGGGGTTCGGCTCGTAAAACACGCGGATCAGAAGCAGCAGGAGCACCGTCAATACAAGAACCAGGGGCACCGCCCGGAGCAGCCAGCGGGTTGTGACGCCGAACACGATCCAGACGGCGCACAACTGGGTCAAGGCCAGGAAGACGCCCTGGGCGTAGGCAAAGACCAATCGATGGGCGTCGGCCTTGGCGCCGGCGGCGTCGATGCGCAACAACAAAGGGACGAGGCCGAGCAATGCGAACAGGGCGATGTCGCACCAAGTCCAACGCGAGCCGAGCGACCCGGCTTGCACCCACAGATACGCCCAAGCCGCAAGTCCGATGGAGCATGCGACCAACAACGGGCTCACCCACCACCAGGGACGATACCTCGCCAGAGTCCGACCCGTGTGAAGATCGAAGACTCGACAAGTCAGTCCCATTCCCCTGTTCGCCAGATAAATGCGATGCGGATCGAGAAAACCCGCTCGGCTATCGGGACGGGCGCGCCTCTCAAACACGATCCGATGTCGATTCGCATCATAAACGAAGACGTGATGTTGATGATCGGCGGTGAAGCCCAGGAACATCCACAGGCCATGTTCTTTCAGGCGGGGCGCATCGGTGAGCTGAAGCCGTGGAAGCCCGAGAGCTTCACCGGTTTCGAGGTCATAGAGCCGTTGGTAGCGATGACCGGCGTTGTCAATCAGGTCTTCGATCGCGAAGCCCTCAAATGTGTAAACATCCCTGGACTGCGGATCGATCCCCGCGGGTAAGGGGCGCCTCTCGGCAAGTTCGCCGTCGGCTAGAGTTCTCGTTTCGATCAACGTTCGATCTGGACTAAGGGTGCGGATGTGTCCGTCACGACTCAGATCCGCTCCCAGAGCGCCAATGGGCCAAGTCGTGATCTCCCTGGCCTGGCCGCCATCGAGAATCTCATACAAGATCAGCTTGAGCGATTCGGAAGTATCATCGAGTTGATAACAGTGATTCGAAGCCGGCGCCACGAATGGCTTCAGGGAGCTCGAGCGCGCGAATTGGCGGATCTGCTGGTCCTTGTCTCTCAAATCCAGAACATGCCAGTACGACTCTGTCTTGCCGATCACAAAATGATCGCCGAGCGGTTCAGGCGCGGCCGGAAAGTCGAACTCCACCAACTCGCGTTCGTTCGCGCCGCCAGCCCGCAAGAAACGAGCGCGCCAGCGACTGGCGCCGTCCTCGGAACGCATCGTTTCGAGGCATTCCAGCCAGATCGGGGAACTCTCATCCGGCGCCGTGGAAGGCTCGCCTTTCAAGAGTCGGTCCCAGGCGCCGCTCCTAAGGTCAAGCCGCCAGTCGTTGCTGTGCGGCTGCAAGACCAAGACGCGGGCTTGATCGTTGACGCTGATCTCTCGAGAACGATCGAGCGGGACCGAGTAGATCAAGCAGGCCGCCCCAGCTAACCAAGGTGCGAGCGCGATCAGCAATCGGCGTTTGCGGAGATATGGGCGGTGAAACATGACTCGCTGGGTCAGATCTGTGGGAAATCAGCAGGACGTCTGGGGAAGTCCCGCTCCATCGGGGGCGGCCTTTCTTGCCGCCATGGGGACTTGGCCGACCGATTGCCGGAGCCTTGCAAATGGCGTCCCAGCATCATACTCAAGTGGATGTTCGTTCGCGCGCTCGCCATCGCACCGCAACGCGGTGCAACCGAGAGCACAGCTGCATTTTCTCGGCGTCTCCGTGGTTTATCCCCTCCGCCTCACAAAGCCTGGCGTTTCACATGCAGGCAAGTGCGCATTGCGCAGCATGGCTGTAGTATTTTTGCGAATGGCTTGGGCCGCTCGCAAGCCGGACAATCGAAGCATGGGTTAGGCCAATTCGAGGCTGGAGCCCGTTCTTCAAGACCGAGGAGAGAACCATGAGAGGCTTGTTTTTGATTGCCGTGATGCTGGCGTGCCATCCCACCGCGGCTGGGCGCAGGAGCCGGACGGTCAGGCGGGGGAGGACGTGGCGATCCGCAAGGCCGTCGAGTCCTACATCGGGGCCTTCAACACGGCGGATGCTGAAGCTCTGGCGGCGCTTTGGTCGCCGGAAGCCGTCTACACTAATCCGCTGAGCGGCCAACAGGTCGTTGGGCGCGAGGCGATCCAAAAGCAGTTCGCCGACATCTTCGCCTCTGCGAAGGGAATCAAGTTGGCGGTGGCCACACACTCCATTCAGTTCATCTCGCCAGGCGTCGCCGTCGAGCATGGAACGGCCACGCTGACTGGGCCGGAGCTGGATCCAGAGGAGAGTCAATACACCGCGATCTATATCAGACGGGACGGCCAATGGTTGCTGGACCGGGTCACCGAGGAAGACGTGACCGAGCCGTCCTCTCACTTTGAGCAGCTCAAGGAGCTCGATTGGCTCGTGGGGCGATGGACGGATGAAGATGGCCAGGCCACGGTGGTCACCGAATGCAATTGGACGCGCAACAATAACTTCTTGGTGCGATCGTTCTCCGTGCGGATTCGCGATCGCATCGACATGGCTGGGATGCAGATCATCGGCTGGGATCCGGCCGCCAAGCAGATTCGCTCCTGGGTGTTCGATTCCGATGGCGGCTTTGGCCAGGGGACCTGGAAAAAGAAGGAGGATCGCTGGTACGTCCAACAGACTGGCGTTCTCGCCGACGGACGCAAGTCCTCGTCGGTCAGCATCCTGACGAAATTGGATGACCAGACCTGCACGTTGCAGTCGGTCAATCGCACGGTGGACGGTGAACTGCTGCCCAACATCGATGAAGTAAAGGTCGCCAAGGAGTAACTCCATCATGAAGACCAAAATTTCCCTTGCTTTGGCGTTGTTGGCTATTTGTCTGCTCATGATTGGCGACGCGGGAGCTCGCGGCGGACGCGGCGGCGGTGGTCGTGGCGGCGGCGGTGGTCGCGGAGGCGGATTCTCCGGTGGCGGAATGAGTCGGCCCAGCCCCTCGATCAGTCGTTCGCCTTCGATGAGTCGCCCGTCGGCGCCGATGAGCCGCCCCGCAACCCGTCCCGCCGCCGCTCGTCCAAGCGCCCGGCCGCCGGCCGTGAGCAGTCGTCCAGCCGGCGCCCCTGGCGCTGGGCGCGCCCCGGCGCGGGCGTCGCCGCCCGACCCTCGGCGGGCCAGTTGCAGAATTTCCTGGATCTCCCGGGAGGGGGCGGCGCTCGGCCTGAGACGCTTCCCGCGACCGGAGCGAGCGGTCGGCCGGGAGCAGTCGCCGGGGGCGCTGCCGCTGATTTCCTGCAAGGAGCGGGCGCCCGGCCAGGAACCCTGCCGGCCGCCGGTCAACGCCCCATAGCGGGGGCTGCGGCGCGGCCCGGCGTCGGTGCGCGGCCAGGAACCTTGCCGGCCGGCGGACGGCCAGGCGTTGGCAATAGGCCCCTGGCGCAAAACCGACCCGCCCGTGTCGAAAACCGTCAACAATTGCGCGAGAATCGTTTTCAACGTCGGGACGAAGTCCGTGATCAAGTGCGGGAAAACCACCCCAGACTTGACTTCTGGTCCGATCACCCCGGCTGGGCCGCGTGGCGTATCAACCGCCCGTATCGTTGGGCCACCTGGGCCGCGTTCAGCGGTTGGGTCGGATATGGCGGCGGTGAGCCGGTCGCCTACGGCTACGGTGAAAACGTCTACTATGAGGACGATTCGGTGTACTACGGCGACCAGGCCGTGGCCTCCACCGAGGAATACGCGCAACAGGCCGAAGCCATCGTCGCGAGTGCTCCTGAAGTTGACCCCGCGCAGGCGGAGTGGATGCCGTTGGGAGTCTTCGCGTTGACACAGGACGATCAGGCGTCCGGTCCGGATCCTACCGTGTTCCTTCAGTTGGCGGTCAACAAGGAAGGCGTTCTTGCGGGAACGCTGCACAACACGGCCACCAAGAACACTCAGACCATAGAAGGCATGGTCGACAAAAAGACGCAGCGATGCGCCTGGAATGTCGTGGGCAAGCCGCGACCGATCATGGAAACGGGGATCGTGAATCTGACCGAGGACTCGGCGCCGGCGCTGATGCACTTCGACGACGGTCAAACGCAACAGTGGCTGATGGTGCGGTTGGAAGAACCCCCGACTTCACCATAGCCGCGCGAGAGCTATCACGGCTGGCGGGAAGGCGCCCGCCACGCCGTGGTTCGCGTGATCGTTATTTCAACCACCGGTTGCCGGCGTTCAATGAGCGAGCATTCGATGGATATCGTTGAAGTGCACATCAGCCCCAACCGGGACGACCCCAAACCAGCCCAGGGTGCAGCGCAACCCTGGGGCGCCCCCTAAAGCCGCGATCTTCAGTCCTGCCGCGGAGTAAACGCCCGCAGTTCATCCTGCCCTTGCTGGACGATCCCGCAGGTCGCCTCCGGAACCTCATTCCAGGCGCCGGCCAGATCGCCAAGGGGTTCGGACACGATCAAACGGGTTTCGTCGGAGAGCCGGTGCAACAAGGGGTTGTCCGGATACTGAGCGCGCAGCGTGGCGACGGCCGTACTGTAGAAGAGCGACCTCGAATCGCCCTCGCTGGAGTAGCGGAAAGCCCAGAGGCTTGATCCATCGGTGGTGGCCACGGTCATTTGAATGGGATGCTCGACTCCGTGTGCTCGGCCCGTCTTTTCGATGAAGCCCACCGCCCGCTCGACGGCCTTGGGCGGGTCGTGCTCAAGCCCTAGCGACAAGGCGAGGTAAAAAAAGAGCTCCGAGTCGGTCGAGCCCTCGATCTCCGGGTACAACGAAGGGTCGACGGCGAAGGCCAATTCGCGCTTGACCGTCGCGAATTCGCGGATCAAGCCATTGTGCATCCAGAGCCACGAACCGTGGCGGAACGGATGGCAGTTCGTCTGTTGAACCGCGCCGCCCGTGGAGGCGCGGATATGAGCGAAAACAAGCGGCGAAACGATATGCCGCGACAGGTCTCTCAGGTTGCGGTCGTTCCAGGCCGGCTCTGTGCCGTGAAACACGCCGGGCGTCTCCCCGACGCCGTACCAGCCGATTCCAAAGCCGTCTCCGTTGGTGGTGGTCGCGCCGATCCTGGAGTGAAGACTCTGGATGACCAGGGAATTAGCTGGCTTCAAGAGAAGCTCTTCCAGCAACACGGGACTTCCCGAGTAGGCTCAGCCATCGACACATGATTGCCATCTCCTTCAAGAGTGATGTTGCAGCGGCAACCGCGTTGCTGCCGCTGTGGCGCGCAAGATCGTCAAGGCTCTCTCGCTACTCCCTCAAGTTTACAAAGGCGGGGCGGCGTGCGACCTCGACAACATGCCGCCGGCGATGTTTCGAGCTTTAAAACCGTTTTGCAACAGGATCCTCGTTGCATAGTACGCTCGTTGGCCGGAACGACAAATGACGAAAATCTCCCGATCGCGGGGAAGCTCACCCAAACGCGCTCGCAACTCCGGCAGCGGGATATTCAGGGCGCCGGAGACCGACTCGACCTCCAATTCGCGAGGGCTCCGGACATCCAAGAGGAGCCCGTTATCTGCGCCGTCCCAATGGCTAAGCGGCATGTCGTCCCTCAGAATATCCGCGGCGACCATTCCCGCAAAGTTAACAGGATCTTTCGCGCTGCCAAACGGGGGCGCGTAACAAAGCTCGGACTCCTCCAAATCGTAAATCGTGCAGCCCATCTGCAGCGCCATCGCGAAGGAATCGATCCGTTCCGCGACGCCGTCCTCGCCCAACACCTGTGCGCCCAGCAGGCGTCCATTGGATTTTCGGAAGAGCACCTTGATGGCCAACATTTTGGCGCCTGGGTAGTACCCGGCATGGGAGTTGGGGTACAGATAGATCTTCTCGAAATCGGCGTCGCCAATCCGTTTGAGTGTCTTCTCACTGGCGCCGGTTTGGGCGACCGCGGCCTCGAAGAGTTGGCAAATCGAGGTGCCCTGAGTGCCGCGGAAACGAGAATCCCGCCCCGCAATAACGTCGGCCGCGATTCGGCCCTGACGGTTTGCCGGTCCGGCCAGTGCGACCAGCGACCATTGTCCGGTCACGTAGTCCTTCACTTCGACCGCGTCGCCGACGGCGAAGATGTCCGGGTTGCTCGTACGCATGTGCTCGTCGACGCGGATGCCTCCAAGTTGACCGATCGTAATGCCGGACATCTTCGCCAGCGCGGTTTCGGGGCGGACGCCGATCGCGAGGATCACGATGTCAGCCGGATGCGTCTTGCCGGAACTGGTCATGACTTCCAGCGATCCATCAGCGGCGTTCTGAAATCCGGCCACGCCGTCGTTCAATTCGACCCGGACGCCATGGTTCTCCAGATAGCGCTGAACCAGATTCGCCATTTCCAGGTCCAGCGGAGGCATGACCTGGTTCAGCTTTTCGATGAGGGTCACTTCGAGCCCGCGATGCACCAGGTTTTCGACCATCTCCAGCCCGATGAACCCGCCGCCGACGACCACCGCTCTTCGCGGCTTGGTGACCGTTTGGTAGCCCGTGTACTTGTCCATGCCGCTGGGTTTGGCGGCGTGTCTCTCCAGCCACTCGCGCATGTGTCGGGCGTCCGGCACGGTGCGCACGGAGAAGATCCCGGGCAGGTCGATGCCTGGCAAGGGCGGGCGGATTGGAGCGGCGCCGGGAGAGAGCACGAGTTTGTCGTAATGCTCGGTCGTGACTTCGCCGGTGATGTGGTTCTTCAACTCCACGGTTTTTGCTTCCGAGGAGACGCCGACCACCTCGCACCGCGTCCGACAGTCGATGGCGAACTGCTCGCGGAACGTCTGTTCCGTCGCCACCAACAGGCTGGATTCCTTTTCAATCACGCCGCCCACGTGATAGGGCAACCCGCAGTTTGCGTAGGACACATAGGGTCCGCGCTCCACCATCAGAATGTCTGCGTTTTCGTCCAACCGGCGCAACCGCGCCGCACATGATGCTCCGCCGGCGACTCCGCCAACGATGATAACCTTCATGGACTTGTTCCTCGTTTGTCTTGGGTTTCTCAGTATTTCTTAACTGCTCGCAGCTATTGCATGCACCAACCGTGGCTGACGATGAAGGATTGCCCCGTCATCGCGTTGGTCGGAAACGCAGCGCAAAACAACGTGGCCTCCGTGACGTCTTCCAACAGAGTGAACTCGCCGTCGACCGTTTCCTTGAGCATGATGTTTTTGATCACCTCCTCTTCGGAAATGCCGAGTGTCTTGGCCTGCTCCGGGATTTGTTTGTCCACCAGGGGAGTCCGAACAAAGCCGGGGCAGATCACGTTGGCGCGAACGCCGTGTTTGGCGCCCTCCTTGGCGACGACCTTACAGAGCCCAATCAGTCCGTGTTTGGCAGTGACGTACGGCGCCTTCAACAGCGACGCTTCCTTGGAGTGAACCGAGCCCATGTAGATAATGCTGCCGCCGCGGCCCGCCTTGTACATGTGAGCCAGGCACGCCTTGGTGGTCAGAAAGGCGCCATCGAGGTGAATGGCCAGCATCTTTTTCCACTCGGCAAAGGGGAATTCATCGACCGGGTGAACGATCTGAATGCCGGCGTTGCTGACCAGAATATCCACGCCGCCGAACTCGGCCGCGACCGCGGCCACGCCTTGGTTCACCGCCTGTTCGTCAGCGACGTCCATGGCGACGGCCGTGGCGGTCCCGCCCGTGGCGCGGATTTCCGCCGCGGCGGCTTCGGCTGCTGCTTGTTTCAGATCCGCGATCGCGACTTTGGCGCCCTCGCGGGCGAAGCGAAGAGCGATGTCCTTGCCGATGCCGCTGGCGGCTCCGGTGATGATCGCTGACTTGCCTTCGAGTCTCATGGCGTCCTCCATTCAGGAAACGAGATAATCATGCACGACCGTACCCAGATTAAGAGTCAGGTCCGAGACAATGTGGACGCCCGAAAGCACCTCCAACACGGGCAGCGCCGCGACGGGCGCCAGCGCGTGATGGAACAACTCCAGCGCGGCGGGGCCCTCCCAGGCCCCTTTCACCACCACGTCCGCGCAGGCGTAGCGAACCAATTCGCAGATGCGCGCCGTGCCGTCCACGTGCGGAATGATCTTTAACAAAAAACTGGGGGCGGACAACGAAGCGCGGGTCTGATCCAGGTCAATGGCCCGGTGTTTGTAGCCCATGGTCGCCGCCGCGATGGGAATCGGCCCAAACCGCAGCGAGCCCACCAGCGTGTCCTTTTCCACCCGCAGACTGGGCGAGGCCAGCTTCTTGGGGAAGCCCCAGATCTCCCGTCCGGCCGCGATCGGCGGATCGCAATCGAGATACATGGCGTGGACATACGCTCCCGCCTCGCCTCGAAAGCTAACCGGGATTACCTGTCCGCTCTCGGTGTAGTCGCCAAACCCCGTTGAGTCGGGCATCCGGATGAACTCGTATTTGACCGTGGGTTCGGTAAACTCCAGCGGCCCGGGGATCACCGCACGCAGCGCGTCGGGGTCGGTGCGATACGTGATGATGAAGTACTCGCGGTTAAAAAACCGATAGGGTCCCCGCGGATAAGCGGGGCTGGTGAGCGGCATCGCAAAGGCCTGCTCTCTCACTTCGTCTTCGGTCATGCGATATCTCCTTACTTTCCCACGGGCGTCTTTGGCGGAAGGTTGTACACATGGATGCCTGGGACATCGACCATAGGAACCGCGGAATCAAAATTGACGATGGAGCGGCGAATATCCTCCAGTCCCGCGGCCCAGCGCTCGTTCACCGAGGCGCGCGAGAATTCGGCGTCCTTCATCTGTCCCGCGCCGGACTCGTGCGAGTTGGTCAGGTATGCGATGGTCCACTCACGGTCGTCGCAATGCGGGGCGATGAGCTGAACATCGGGATCGTTCTGGAATTCCGCCGGTAGTTTCGCCAGCACGCGTCCGATCGCCGCGTGCAGTTCCCCAAGTCTGCGCACATGCTCGGTATTGAAGCGTTGCTTGCTGCAGAATTGGATGTCCTTGGCCCGCTCCATGACCTCATCCAGGCCTCCAGGCAACTCGCCTTCACCCGGAAAGAGATTCACTTGGATGATCAGCGCTGTATTCAGCGGCTTTTCGTCCCACACATAATTGAGCGGCGTGTTGGACACCAATCCGCCGTCCCAATACTGTTCCCCATCAATCTCCACGGCGGGAAATCCCGGCGGCAGCGCGCCGCTCGCCAGCACGTGTTTGGCTTCGATGCGAGTTCGCTGGTTGTCGAAGTAAACCGAGCGGCCGGTTCGCACATTCACTGCACCCAGCGACAACCGCGTCGTGCGCTGATTGATCAGGTCAAAGTCAACAAGTTCTTCGAGCGTTGCTTGAAGCGGAGCGGTGTCGTAGAAGCTTAGCGAACCCGGCGAAGAGCAGGGCGACAAGAGCGGCGGCGGCACCCGCGGGACAAAAAACCCGGGGATGCCAAAGGTAGCCACGCTCCAGACGCTCAAGCGATCCAAGAATGGTCGTACGGCGTCAAAGATGGCTGGCGGCGTCATCGGGGCGTAGGCCGAGACGCGGTCCCAGAACGCCCGCAGGCGCTCGACGCGGCGTTCGGGAGGATTCCCCGCAAGGATCGCCGAATTCACCGCGCCAATCGAGATGCCGACATACCAATTGGGAGTCATGCCGCCTTCGGCGAGACCTTCATAGACTCCGGCCTGGTAGGCGCCCAACGCGCCGCCGCCTTGGAACAGCAGGATTTCATGGTCGAAGCTTCGTCGTTTCATTTTTTGGCTACCTTCGGTTTTGGATCTGGTCGCTCCAGAGCTTTTGGTCGCTCCAGGGCTGATGAAACATACTGGCGACCCTTCAGCACCTCGTGCACCGCGGCGATCAAGTCCGCCGCCGCGGAGCGTTTCAGTACGAAACCGGCCGCACCCGCCCTGAGAAGTTGCGCGGCAACCGTTGGATCATCGTGGACGCTCAGCAGGATCAGCCGCAAATCGGGATAGCGTTGCTTCAGGCGATAAACCAGATTCGCATCGGCGTCTTCTCTTGAGCCCGGAAGCGATAGATCCGCAATGACGAGATCCGGATGGAATGCCGCGATCGCGTCCAGCAAGGACTTCTCGTCCGACACCATCACCACGGAATCGAAGGCCGCTTCTAGCAGGCTGTGAACTCCCGTCAGCAGGTTCAAGTGACTGTCCGCGAGCAGGACCCGTCCGTACATCATCGGACTAACCTCTGCGAAGAAGGGATATGACGCCGAGTCCCCAGATGGCGCGGCGGCGGTCTTCGCTGCGTTGCCGCTGAATTCGGGACGCCTGGGAAGAAGCCCGCCGCACCGATCCAATCATGACGCGCATGAAGAGAGGTCGCCATTCGCAAAACTACGGCAGGAGTCATGCGCAATGCGCTATGCCTGGCAAACCCACGTCAGGCGAGCCGACCTGCTGGTCACACGGAGATGATGCCGTTGCGGATCGCGTATTGAACCAACTCGGCGGTGCTGTGCAGCCCAAGAGCCTCCAGGATGCGAGCCTTGTGGGCCTCAGCGGTCCGCGGTGATATCTTGAGCAGGGCGGCGATTTCCTCGCCCGATCGGCCCTCGGCGATCAATTGCAAGACCTCACGTTGACGCGAGGTGAGCGTGGTTTCCGGAGACGAACTCCCATCGCGGAACGGTCCCAGCAACTCCCCCGCAATCATTGGGGTGATATAGGTTTGACCTCGGAGCGCTTCCTGAATCGCGGTGACTAATTCCGAGGACACCGAGTGTTTGAGAACAAATCCCATGCCGCCCGCCTCCATTGCCCGGCGGGCGTAGGCGACGTCGAGGTGCTGAGGTATCTGACGGCGATTCCGCGACTCGGCCGCTCGTCTTCGTCGGCCCGTCGCCGGTCAGGGTGTGTTCTGATCCATCCATCGGCATTCGACGCATAAGGTCGGTGCAGCGCGAAGTCGATTCTCCCATCACGTTTGCGAGAAGCCCCGGCTCAGGACCGATTGTACTCACATTCGAGCGCCCAAACTCCGGTTCCGGCTCAGAATCGCAGCGGCGGCGGCGAAAGTTCGCGGCCGAACGCTTACAATGGGCGTTCCCCGCCGATTCGCCTCGCGATGGAGGAAATCCGATGAATACAACCAAGTCGAATTCCAGTGGCGGCATAAGCCACGCGGACATGGATGACCAAGCGAAACCAAACGGCGGTTTGCTCGCGGCCGCGAAAAACGACCTGCTGGCCTCGATCGTGGTCTTCCTGGTGGCCTTGCCGCTCTGCATGGGAATTGCGATCGCCTCCGGCGTACCGGTGGCCGCGGGACTGATCACCGGAATTGTGGGCGGGCTGGTCGTCGGAGCATTGGCCGGTTGCCCGCTGCAGGTAAGCGGTCCAGCAGCGGGCTTGACGGTGATTGTCTACGAGATCGTCCAGCGTTTTGGATTCGAGATGTTGGGCATCGTGGTGTTGATGGCTGGCGGAATTCAGCTGCTGGCGGGCGTCTTTGGAATCGGGCAGTGGTTTCGCGCCGTTTCCCCCGCCGTGATCAAGGGCATGCTCGCAGGAATCGGCGTGTTGATCTTCGCGAGTCAGTTTCATGTGATGGTGGACGATAAGCCCAAAGGCAGCGGCATCCAGAATCTGCTGACGATTCCCGCCGCTATCGGCAAGGCGACGGAACGGTCGGATGATACGTCCTTGGAGAAGCGTCGCGCCCGCACTCAATTGATGCTGCAGATCAGCGAACTGACCCGCAGGCAGGCGGACATCGCCGAACGGGTTGTCGAACGACTGCCTGACCACGCAACGGCCGAGCAACTGGCGAAGGAGTCAGCGGAACAATTAGCCGCTGAAGCGGAATCGCTGCGGAATTTGTCGCCTATCCAAGAAGCGTTGACGCGCGACGTTGTCAAGGTCGCCGACGATCTGGCGGCGTTTGAACGTCAGATCGGCACGGAGCGCTCGCTGCGAATCGTCGCCGCCTGCGATCGCGCCATCGAACTTTCTGGAATCGCAAACCAGGAATTGGGCGAGCGGAAGGTGTGCGCCGTCGCCATCTCACAAGCCGCGGCGGTCGCGGGACTGGAGGACCTGGCGAACACACTGAAGAACCACCATTTCGCGGCACTGATCGGAATCCTGACGATCGCGGTGGTTGTGTTATGGCAGTCGTTCGCGCCCCAGAGACTAAAGGCCCTGCCAGCGCCCCTGGTCGCCGTTCTGCTCGCGACCATTGTGGCCACGGTCGTCCACATGCCGGTCCTGTACGTCGCCGTGCCCGACAACCTGTGGAGCGAAGTTCACTTTCCCACCTGGGCGATCCTCACCGACGCGCCATGGACCGCATTGTTCCAATCGGCTCTGGTGGTCGCTGTGGTCGCCAGCGCCGAAACGCTGCTCTCCGCCACGGCCGTCGATCAACTGCACCAGGGACCGCGAACCAAGTACGGCAAGGAACTCGCCGCACAAGGCGTCGGCAACATCATCTGCGGCATACTCGGCGCGTTGCCAATGACGGGCGTGATCGTTCGTTCAACCGCCAATGTGCAGGCTGGAGGAAAGTCGCGTCTGTCCGCCATCCTGCATGGTTTCTGGCTGCTTGTGTTCGTCGTTTTCCTGGGGTTCTTGCTGCGACTGATCCCGACTTCCGCCCTCGCCGCCATCCTGGTCTACACAGGCTACAAGCTGGTCAACCCCAAGTCGATTAAGGAGCTGATCACGTACGGGTGGGGCGAAGTCGCCATCTACCTGGCCACGGTGACGACCATCGTCGTGACGGATCTGCTGACCGGCGTCATCGTGGGAGTGGTGCTCGCGGCGGCCAAGCTGCTCTACTCGTTCTCGCATCTTGACGTCCGGCTGGAAATGGATCGAGCCGGCGGCAAGGCCTTTCTTGGGCTGAGCGGCGCGGCGACATTTATCCGATTGCCCAAATTGGCGACGCAGTTGGAGAAGGTGCCGACGGGCAGCGAACTGCACGTCCGGTTCCAGGATCTCGGCTATATCGACCACGCATGTCTGGATCTGCTAATGACTTGGGCCAAGCAACATGAATCGACTGGCGGCCAACTGATCATCGATTGGAAATCGCTACACGCGAAATTCCACGCTGCCAATGACGACCCGGCCGCCGCGCAGCCCCGCAAGGACGGCCCCACATCAGCCCAGCGAATCCCTGGGTAACGGCCCTGACGCTCCGCAGCTTGACCTTGACCCCGAAACCATCGCGACCGATAATCCCTAGAGGCGTTCATGCTAACGACCGCGCACTCCGTGGGGACTCATGCTTCGACTGGCCACCACCATTTTGCTGACCGCTCATTTGCTGATCTGCCCTTATCGGTGTCTGGGCGATGCAGCTGGCGGCGGCGACGCGCCTTGCCAGGCGAGCTCCTGCTGCGTCCATGATCAGCCAGACGCGACTGGCGACGAATCGCCCAAGTCGCCCGGCGAAAACGAATCGGATTGCCTGTGCCATGGCGCGATCATGGACAATCCCCGAGTCGCCGACGACAAGTTGATTTCGTCTCCGGCCGTCAGTTGGCTGCCCGATCTCGCAGGTTGTCCAACCAATCTCTCCTTGGCGGCCGACGCTTTTGGCGCCCCGTGTCAGGGTCCGTCTTTCTCCACCGGGCGGGATGTGTGCCTACGCACCTGCACGCTCCAACTGTAGTCGCCCAGCCCGGGCGACATCGCCCAACGCTCGCAGCCATCAGCGCCGTCTCAGCGCACCTTGGCGTTCAGGAAGACTGAGGGCGGACGTCTTCAGGCTTCGATTAAGGGCGACGCTATGGGCCTGCATCGATTCCGGTAGGCATCCTCTCTTCACCGACAGGCAGAGAAAGCCGATTCGCATGAGTACGAAATCAGATAGCGTCCAAATAGCCGCCAGCGTCGTCGACGACCGGTCGGCTGACGGATCGAATTGCGACCCTACCGGCGGCCCGAGCGATCATCCCGTCGGCGCGGACCAGCCCTCCAGCGATGCGCCCACCGACCCCGTCGAGCCCCGGCGATCGTCTCTTGCTTTCTGGCCGTCTCGGTCGAGCGATTCCGACCTTGGTCGTGATGGTCGCATTGGCTGGCCTGGGCTATTTCGGGCATCAATCGGAGTGGAAGATCCCCAAGTTCTCGGAGCTGACGGGGCGGGCCGAGAGCTTGGGCGTCGAACTGGTGCGATGAGCATGGCGTCCCAGAGGAGGAGTGCATCTCCTGCAACGCGGATCTCATGCCCAAGGGCGCCCTCCTGGGTTGGTGCCGAGTCCACGGTGTGGCGGAATGCGTGTTGGAAAATCCCGAGCTTGGCCAACTCAAGGAAACTCCCGAAGTCACGGAGCGGGATCTTGCACGGGCGAGCCGAGCTTTGGCGACTCGGGAAAGAACGAAGAACGACCCGTCTTGTAAGCTTCATCTTCGCCGCGTTCAATTCGCTTCTCGCGAAGCCGCGGAGAAGGCCGGGATCGATATTGGGTTGGTCGAGCGGGGAAGGATCGTTGAGACCATCGCGACAAGCGGCGAGATCCGCTACGACCCGACGCTGGTGACTCGCCTGTCCTCCCGCGCCACGGGGACGGTGTGGCGCGTCTTGAAGAACGTGGGAGATCCGGTTCGCGAAGGTGAATTGCTGGCGCTCGTCGACGCGGCGATTGTTGGAAAGGCCAAGGCGGATCTGTTGCAGGCGGCCGCGCAACTGAACCTGCAAGACCAAGCCGTTGAGCGGTTAAGGGATCTGGGAGATGTGGTGGCCGGACGGCGGTTGCTGGAAACCAAAGCGGCCCGCGAGGAAGCGGAAGCCGCAGTTCGTAAAGCAGCTCAGGTGCTGGCCAACCTGGGCCTTCGGATCACGTTTGACGACGTGCGAGGAAAGGACGGTGGCGAAATCGCCAAGCAGCTTCAGTCCCTGGGATTGCCAGAAGCCGAATCACAAGAACTCCTCCGCCCCCACGACACGGCGAACCTTGTCCCCGTTCGCTCACCGCGCGACGGCGTCGTAACAACGCGCGATGTCGTAGCTGGTGAAGCGATCGACACGACGAAGACGATGTTCACGATTGTGAATAATCGCCGCATGTGGCTAATTCTGAACGTGCCTCTGGAAGAGTCGCAATACGTCAAGGTGGGACAGCAGGTTCTGTTTCGACCGGATGGCGGCAAACGAGAACACTCCGGTCGGATTACCTGGATCAGCTCGCACATCGATTCCGTGACCCGCACCATCGAGGTGCGCGCCGAATTGCCCAATGATGATGGCGAGCTGCGTGACGAAGGTTTCGGCGCGGGCCAGGTTGTCCTTCGCGATGAAGAGGACGCGATCATCGCGCCCAATGAAGCCATCCACTGGGAGGGCTGCTGCTATGTCGCGTTTGTGCGAGATCGGAATTACATGGCCGACGACTCCTACAAGGTGTTTCACACGCGGATGGTCCGCCCGGGCGTGACGAAGCGGCGACTATACGGAAGTGATCGCGGGGCTGCTGCCCGACGAGGTGGTCGTCACCAAGGGCAGTGGCGTGTTGCGAGCTGAGCTACTGAAAGGGAACCTCGGCGCCGGGTGACTTTGCGAGCACTAACTCGGTCCGGTCGGACCGCAACAGGCGACACAGCACCCAGAGTATCAGCGCGGCGGGAATAGCGGATGTTGAATTGGATTATCGACTTCTCATTACGCAATCGAGCCATCGTGTTGGTGGCGGTTGCCGTGTTGATTGCCGCCGGCGCCTGGTCGCTGCAGTACATCGACATCGACGCTTTCCCGGATACGACGCCCGTGATGGTGCAGGTGAACACCACCGCCCCGTCGCTTTCACCGGAGGAAGTCGAGCAGCAGATCACGTTTCCCATCGAGCAAGTCATCAGCGGGCTGCCGGATTTGGAGAAGCTGCGATCGATCTCGAAGTTTGGCATGTCCCAGGTCGTCGTCACGTTCAAGGACGGAACCGACATCTATTTCGCTCGACAGTTGATCGGCGAGCGACTGGCGACCGTCGAACTTCCCGAAGGCATTGAAAGGCCCAAGATGGGGCCCGTTTCGACCGGCCTGGGCGAGGTCTTCCATTACGTCGTGCGATCCAAGGGCGTCGATATCGCAGCGCTGCCAAGAGCTCGGCGAGTTGAGATGCTGACCGAGCTGCGCACCATTCACGATTGGATCATTCGCCCGCAGATGCGCACGGTCGTCGGCTCGGCGGAAGTGAATAGCTGGGGCGGCTACGAGAAGCAATATCAGGTTCGCATCAACCCCGACCAGGTCATCAAGCACGGATTGACGTTCGATGAAGTGGTCACGGCCGTGAAGAACAACAACCGCAACGTTGGCGGGGGGAACATCACGCGGAATGCGGAGATGCTGCTGGTCCACGGTATTGGACGTACGGTGAACGTGGAGCAAATTGAGAACATCGTCATCCGAGCCAAGGACGGCGTCCCCATCCGCGTGCGGGACGTGGCGGACGTGCAAATCGGCCACGAGATCCGTCGCGGAGCGGTCACGGCCGATGGCAAGGGCGAAGTCGTCTATGGGCTGGGCTTCATGCTCATGGGCGAAAACAGTCACGCAGTGACCCGCTCGCTCAAGGAGAAAATGGAGGAGGTCAAGTCCAACTTGCCGCCCGGCGTCGAGGTCGAGACGGTGTACGATCGCACGGAACTCGTCGATCATGTTATCGGCACCGTCGAGCAGAACCTGTTTGAAGGCGGCTTGCTGGTGATCGCAGTGCTGTTCCTGTTCCTGGGCAACTTGCGGGCGGGCCTGATCGTCGCCCTCGCCATTCCCCTCTCGATGCTGTGCGCCTTTTCGGGCATGCTGCGATTCGGCATTGCGGCCAGCTTGCTGAGCCTGGGTTCGATCGACTTCGGTCTGGTCGTCGATAGCTCGGTGGTGATGATCGAGAACTGTGTTCGGCGACTGGCCGCGGGCGTCCCTCCCGGCCAGACCAGGCTGGATGTGGTCCGCGAAGCGGCCCTCGAAGTTCGCAAACCGACGATGTTCGGCGAGATGATCATCATGATCGTGTATCTGCCGATCCTCACGCTGGAAGGCGTCGAAGGAAAACTCTTCCGGCCCATGGCGCTGACCGTGATCTTTGCGTTGGCCGGGTCGATGGTTCTTTCGCTCACGTTGATGCCCGTGCTGGCCAGCTATCTACTGCCCAAGCGTCTGCAAGAACGCGAGCCGTTCTTGATTCGGTGGATCAAGCGCGCCTATCAACCCGTGCTGCATTTCACGATGCACCAGAAAGTCGCCGTGATCGGCTTCGCACTCGTGCGTGTTGGTGGTCGCCTTCGGATTGATCGCGCCGAACCTGGGCGGCGAATTCGTGCCAAAACTGTCGGAGGGCGCTATCGCCATCAACGTCGTTCGTCTGGCGGGAACCGATCTCGACGAGTCGATTCGCTACAACACGCAGATGGAGCAGGCGATCTTGAGAGAGTTCCCCGACGAAGTCGAACACGTCTGGAGTCGCATTGGCAGCGCGGAAGTCGCGACCGATCCGATGGGAATCGAACTGACCGACATGTTCATCACTCTGAAGCCGCGGAAGCAATGGACGCGCGCCAAGACGCAGGATCAACTGACCGAGTTGATTCAACAGTCCCTGCGCGAGTTGCCCGGCCAACGCATCGCGATGACGCAGCCGATCGAAATGCGCGTGAACGAGATGATCAGCGGCATCCGTTCCGACGTGGCCGTGAAGCTCTTTGGCGACGACTTTGACACGCTTGTGGACGCCGCCCAAGACATCGAAAGGGTGCTTCGCTCAATCGACGGCAGCGCCGATGTGGCCGTCGAGCAGATCACCGGCCAACCCGTGCTGCAAATCAAAATCCGCCAGGACGAAATCGCCCGCTATGGCGTTTCCGCGAAACAAGTTCTGGATCTGGTGGAGTCGCTTGGCAGCTACAATCTCGGCGAGGTCTACGAAGGGCAGCTTCGTTTTCCGCTCGTCGTTCGCTTGCCGGAGTCTTTTCGCCGCGATCCGACCGCCATCGGCGCCATTCAGATCAGCACGGAAGCCGGGGAGAGAATTCCGCTTCAACGACTGGCCGACATCAAGGTGGTCAAGGGACCGTCCACGATCACGCGAGAATGGGGCTATCGCCGGATCACGATCTCGACGAATATCCGTGGTCGCGACATGGGCGGCTTTGTCGCTGAAGCACAGCGGCGCATCGACGAGCAAGTCAAGCTGCCTGCTGGACGCTACCACCTGGAATGGGGCGGCCAGTTCGAGAACATGATCAGCGCTCAGCGGCGGCTGATGGTCGTCGTGCCGCTGGCCATCGCGCTGATCTTCGGACTGCTGTACCTGACCTATCGGAATGTGGTGGACGCGATTCGAGTCTTCACGGGTGTGCCGTTTGCCTGGACAGGCGGGATCATCGCCCTCTGGATCCGCGACATGCCGTTCTCGATCTCGGCTGCGATTGGCTTCGTCGCGTTGTCCGGCGTCGCCGTGCTGGACGACATGCTGCTGGTGTCCACCATTCGACGTCTGCGCCGGCAGGGCGTCGGACTCGAAGAAGCGGTCGAGACCGCCGCCATGACGCGTTTGCGACCCGTGTTGATGACGACGCTGGTCGCCGCACTTGGATTCGTGCCGATGGCTTTCAACACGGGCATGGGCGCGGAAGTTCAAAGGCCCTTGGCGACGGTTGTCATCGGCGGCGTGATCAGCGCGACGGTCATGTCGCTGCTGGTGCTCCGCGTTCTCTACATGGTTTTCGCCGGCCCCGTCGGTCGCCAGCCATCGGACACAGGACGACCATCGGACACGGCGCCATCGGACACAGAGCCCTCGAAAAGGGAACGGCCCGCGACGGGAAGCACGGCGGCGCCAATCCGTTCGCGTCAACTCTCATTTGCGGAAGAAGACTGATTTTCTGGTTTCTTAGAAAAGTGCGAACCTTAAGGAGGCATTGATGAAACGTTTGAATTCTCCCTTCGTCGCGTTTGCGGTTGCGTCGGCTTTGCTCACGGCCATCTCCCTGGCGGGTTGCGGCCAGCCAACGAGCAACCCAAGCCCCACAAGCGTCGCCGATTCGCAACCAGGCGCCGTGGATGCGGCGGGCGACGGACATGACCATAGCGGTTGGTGGTGTTCTGAACATGGCGTGCCGGAAGAGGAGTGCAGCATGTGCAGTTCCAAGGCGGCCGACGACTTCAAGGCCAAAGGCGACTGGTGCGAAGAGCACAATCGAGCCGAGTCGCAGTGCTTCAAGTGCGACCCCTCGGCGCGGAGAGATACGCGAAGCTGTATGTCGCCAAGTTCGGCGAGGCGCCGCCCCAACGGACGGACTAACATTGCCAACCGATTCGACCGGCGAGTCAGGGCCGCAGAACCGGGCACAGCGAAGCCGTGCCGCATCGAGAACTGGGGGCGCGGTTGATCTCACTGGCGATCACCAACCTACCCCAGGCGATGTTGTGATCCCTCGGGGCATGTCCGCTATGAAATCGTCTCAGCTTGTGTCATGGGGTCCATCCCTGGGCTGATTTGGATCCATCCCGGCTGGGAATTCAGAACAGTTGGCCGTTGCTTTTGGGTGTGCCGATGTCGTCAACATCTGTGAGTCTTTTGGAACGCCTTCGACAGGACTCTCACGAGGAGGACTGGAGACGTTTCATCTTGGTTTATGAGCCGATGATCCGCCGCGTGATTTCCCGCAGCAGTTTGCCGGCTCAGGACGCCGACGACGTGACGCAGGAAGTGCTGGCGACGATCGTCGCCGAAGTTGGCGCGTTTCGTCATACAGGGAATCCTGGCGCCTTTCGGAAATGGCTGCGGACGCTGGTCTTTCACCGCATCCTGCAGGCCGCTCGCCAACGGCGCTGCGTGGCGACGATTGCGGAAGACCAATTGCAAGACCCTGCCAGCGATCTGGCGCGATGGTGGGAGACCGAACACGATCAGCATGTGCTCGCGCAGTTTGTTGGACTTGGTGCGGCCGGCGTTCAGCAACACCTCGTGGACTGCCTTCGAGCTGTTGGCGATTCACGGAAGGTCGGCCGCGGACGTCGCCGCTCAACTAGGCGTCAGCCCCAACGCCGTCTTGGTGGCCAAGTCGCGGATCCTGCGGCGACTTCGCGAGGAAGCTGAGGAGCTGGTCGATCCCTAGGCTCCGCCGCCCCCCAACTTTCTAGCCCGCACGCGCCGCTAGAGGGTGGCCTCGCTGGCCTTGTCTCAGAAAAATGAGTGAACTGGGCGACTTTTGTCGAACAGGATCAGCCTGTGGATGTGCTTTCACTGATGCCGAAACCCGGCAGTGGAGGCGGCCAGCGTGGGCCGCCGTTGAATTAACCGCTCGCAATCGAGTTGCATCCCGAGGAATTTCGTCCATGCGCAAGCTGATTTACTTCTCCGTCGTTCTGTTGGGGCTGCTCCCCTATTCCCGGGCCCAAGCGTCACTAACCACCGTGCTCTTCAGCGGTGAAGTCATCAGCGTTGATGCTGGGTTAGCTGGCGGCGGAATCGTCGCCAATGATGTATTGACGGGGACTTACACGTTCGAATCAACCACGGCGCCCAACGGCGGCAGCACATCGGACTTCGCGGTCTTCGACGCACTAACGCAATTGTCAGTGGACGTCGGTCTTTACAGCGGTCTTTCGGCGGCGGGGGCTGAAATACAACAGGACGGCGACGCGCAACCGAACCGTTACGCCGTAGTGTCCCGCACCAGCCAGGGCCTGACTCCCTTGGCGATTGGGGATTACGATCTCGTGTTTTTTGGCTTTCGAATGGACGGCGGCGCGTCGATCCCCGATGCTCGCGATCTGACGCAGAATGTGAATCTCGCCAATTTCAATTCGAGCCAGTTCTTTCTGTTCTTCGAGAATCGCAACAACGCCCTGGATACTCAGGTCGTGTTTGGAGAGCTGAACGACGTCCACACGACGCCCGAACCGGCCAGCCTGGCGGTATGGTCGGTGCTGGGGCTCGTCGGCGGCCTGGGGGCTTGGAAGCGGCGTCGAGCTTGATGGCCCTGGCGCGCCAGAAAACGTTTGGCTGCATGGGTTCGCCATGACTACGATAAGTGCAAATCAGTCCCACCGGGACGGCCCCAAATCAGCCCAGGGTGCAGCGCAGCGCAACCCTGGGCAACCCCTTCAGATTCCTCCCGAAACGCGAAAAACAACGAATGAAAATCCGTCCGCTACGGTGTTGCCCATCGGGAACGCGCGGCATTGGAGCACCTCGTGGGTGATGAACGTTGAGTGACGCATCGCATCCTTCGTTGAAGATGTTGCGCAGCTACGCCCTTGGCCGCTGCGACCCGGCGGAGTTTCCCGAGCTTGAACGTCATCTGGAGACTTGCGAGATTTGTTGCCGCGAGTTGGAAACGGCGCCCTTGGACCGTTTCGGCGCCGCGGTCCGCGCGCTCGAACCGCATCACGCGGCGCCGGGCCAGCTCGTGGCCGGATATGAACTGCTAAAGGAACTCGGGGCGGGTGGTAGCGGCGTGGTGTATCTTGCGCGGCAGATCGCGCTGCGGCGAGTCGTCGCGCTCAAGCGGCTGCGGAACGGCTTGCTGGCCACCGCCGAAACCCGCAGCCGTTTTCGTCGCGAAGCGGAAGTGCTGGCGGCGCTGAGACATCCGCAGATCGTTCAGGTGCTGGATTTCGGAGAGCATCTGGGCGAGCCCTTCTTGGTCATGGAGTATGTGCCGGGCTGGCCGCTCAGTCGTATTCTACAGACGGCGCTACTCGCTCCGCGGGACGCCGCGCGGTTGCTCGCGTCGGCCGCGCGGGCTCTGCAAACCGCCCACGACGGCCATGTGATCCACCGGGACTTGAAGCCAAGCAACTTGTTGGCGCCGGCGCTCGAGTACACCAACGCCGACGCCGACTGGACGCGTTTGACGCAGCCGACGATGAGCGACGTCCAGGCCGGCGAGCTGAAAATCGTTGACTTTGGTCTTGCCAAACAGGTCGATGAGGATCTGTCGTTAACACGCAGCGGCATGGTCATGGGGACGCCCGGTTACCTGGCGCCGGAGCAAGTGACTGATGCACGGGGCGGCGATGCGCGCGTTGACGTGTATGGGCTGGGCGCAACGCTGTACGAGTGCTTGACAGGTCGGCCGCCGTTTCGAGCCGCCACAGCCATGGAGACCCTGCAGCAGGTCTGCGAATTGACGGCCATCGCCCCTCGACAATTGAATCCTCGCATCCCGATGGACTTGCAGACCATCTGCATGAAGTGCCTGGAGAAAGACCCCAACCGACGCTATTCGCGAATCGACGAACTCGCCGACGATCTCGAACGGCATTTAGCCGGTCGCCCGATCTCCGCTCGCCCGATTTCATACTCTCGTAGAGTATGGCTCTGGTCGCGCCGGCATCCCGCCGCCGCGATGTTCGCCGTGCTCGCTTTGGCCCTCCTGTTCTTGGTCGCCATCGGCGCCGGCGTGCATCAGAATCGCCTGCAAGCTGAAATCAATCGAACCGCTTCGCAACGCGATGAAGCGGAGCGGCAGAGGCAACGCGCCGACACCAACTATCAACGGGCGCGGGACGCATTACGGAACATCTTGCGGCAAGCAAAAGAGCATGGCGCGGGCGTTCCTCGACTGCTGGATCTGACGCGACGGCAAGCCGAGGACGCCGTAGCTTTCCTATCGGACATGACGCTCTTGGAGCAACCACCCGCCCTCGACGTGCTCCGCGACCTGAGGGACATGCACACGCTGCTGGGAAACGTCCGCATGGAATTAGGGGAAGTGGACGGCGCCCGAGCGTCGTTTCAATCCGCCTACCGGCGTGCACTACAACTGCACCAGCAGAGCGGAAAAATCGAGGATCTCATCCAATACGCCGCCAGCCGCGTCAAACTGGGGATCGCCTGGCGGACGCCGCCCGCCGATTTGTCGCTTGCCAGGGCCGAATTCACTGAGGCCCTGCGACTGCTTGAGCCCGCCGATGGCTCACTGACCGAAGATGCTGACGCGGTCAACACCGCCGCCTGGTGCCGCCACAACTACGCTGAAATCACCATGTTCGAGGGCGATTTGCCAACGGCCGAGCAGCTCTTTTCAGCGGCCATGGAGGCGCGTCTGAAGCTCGCCGAAGCCGAGCAAGGCGCCATGCGGCAACGATACCAGGCGACCGCCGCCGACAGCGCGGCGAACCTCGGCCTGATCCTGCAACATCAGAATCGATTGAGTCAGGCCGGCGCACGTCTTCGCGCGAGCGGAGAAGATGCTCAGCGACTATGTGGAGGCTCCGGGCGCCAGCCATGAGAAGCTCACACTCGCGGCCATCTTCGTGAATTGGAGCAACGTGCTGGCCGCCAACGGCGACCACGCGGGAGCGATCGAGTTGACCACGCGAGGCCTCGAAATAATGCAGCCCATTCGCGAACTGGAGCCAAACCAAGCGGATGTCGTGCAACGACTCGTGAGCTTGCGGGGGGTTCGGGCACAAGCCCTTATGGCGATGGGCGAATTGGACCGCGCCGCGGACGACTGGAATGAGATCCCGTCGTTGTCGCCCGAATCGCCCTTGGCGACGATGTGCAGGATACAATGGGGCCTGATTCAAGCGAGACTCGGACGGATTGACGCAGCCCTCGAAGTGGTCTCCCAGCTCGCTGGCGATTGCAGCGCGGACGACCGCTACAATTTGGCGTGCATTCTATCGCTGGCAGCCGAAAACGAGTCCCTGCACGGCGCGGCTCATTCTGGGCCCTTGCGAGACCAAGCCGTTGACATGCTCGTGCAACTGGCGGAATCCGGGTACTTCCGCCATCCAGCCCAGCGGGTCTTGTTGGCGGAGGATCGCGATCTCAAGGCGCTTCGTGGCTATCCTCGCTTCGAAGAGCTCTCGCGATCGGCGACAAGCGAGATCCAGGAGCCCTAGGCTCAACCCCTAGTTGACGTTTCCGCGGCGACGATTGGATCGACAGCGGACTTCAGTAGGTCGATCAACTCCGCGTCCATGAAATGGTATTCGTCGGGAATGTCCAGGACATGAATGGGCGCGGATTTCGACGCGTGGGGAAAGTCGGACAAGATACGTTTGCGATGCTTGTCCTCCATGACCATCACCACGTCCGCCCACGCCAGGTCGCCCGCCGAAATCGTGCGCGCCGCCGCGCGAGTTGTGCCGCGAGAACGTACATTCACGCGCGCATCGCTTCCATAGATCTTCTCGGCCGTCGGACTTCGCCATTGATTTCGACTGCAAACGAACAGCACGTTGATCCGTTGCGGATTCATTCGCCCCTCGGTTCGGCGCGTTGAATCGCCAGTCAGAATTAGTGCTCGGGCCCGGCAGGTTGGCCGCCCTCGGCGGCGGACGCTTCCGTGGCGGAGGCTTCCGTGGGGGAGGTTTCCGCGGGGGGCTGTTGATCGTCGGCGAAGCGAATCAGCGACTCGGGCAACTCGATGCCGCCGATGTCCTTCATGACCTGCATCATGGGCGGCAGCGTCTTGGCCATGCCGCTGATGAAGTCGGCGGTATTGGTGCGTCCGTTCTTGCCGCCGTTCTCCCAGACCACGATCTTGTCGAACTTGATGTTCGAGATCGCTCGCGAGGAAGCCTCGGCCAGGTTATCGAGATGTTCGAGCATGAGCATTTGGAACGCCTCTTTCGAGCCGCCGCAGGCTTCCACGATTTGCTTCAGGCCCTCGCCCTTCTTGGCCAGGATCTCGTAGTTGCCGCGGGCCTCGGCTTCCAGCTTGGCGAAGATGGCGTCGGCCTGGGCTTGGGCGTTGATGCGAACGCGTTCGGCTTCCGCTTCGGCGTCGACCATGATCTTGGATTTCTGGGCTTTGGCTGGAGCCTCCAGTTTCGCGCGCTGCTCGGCTTCGACGCGTTCGGCTTCGGCCAAGGCGGCCTTGGCCATCGCCCGGTTTTGAACTTCCAGCACGGCCGCCTGAGCGTTCTGCTTGCGGCCTTCGCCCAGCTCGTAGGCTTCCGCTCGCTTGACGGCCAGGGCCGCTTCGGAAGCGGCGATCACGGCCTTGCGCCGTGTTTTCGCCCTCGATGGCGGCGGCGTCGGCGTCGGCGACGCGAATTCGCATTTCGCGCTCGGCGTCCTTGACCTGGGATTCGCGCTGGAAAGAGGCCGCCTTCTCGCCGATCATCTGATCCTTTTCCAACTCCGCCACGCGCACGGCCTGATCGCGATTGGCTTCGCGAGTGCCGATCGACTGGTCGCGGGTGGCGTTGGCCACCTGAATCGCCTTGTCCCGCTCGGCGCCGGCAACACGCGTTTCGCCCATGCGGACGTTGTCGGCCACGTCGCCGCGAGCTTTCTGAACCGCTTCGGACGCCGCTTTCTGCCCGATCGCGTCGATATAGCCCGACTCGTCGGTGATGTCGGTGATGTTGACGTTGATCAACTGCAGCCCGATCTTGTTCAGCTCCGATTCCAGATGCATCTGGATCTGCTGCAGGAACTTGTCGCGGTCGCGATTGATCTCTTCGATTCCCATCCCGGCGATGACCTGTCGCAGAATGCCGAAGATGATTTCCTCGGCTTGCTTGCGAATTTGCTCGGTCGGTCAAGCCCAGCAGGCGAATCGAGGCTTGCTGCATCACGGCCGGTTCGGTGCTGATGGCCACCGTGAACACGCTGGGCACGTTGACGCGGATATTCTCGATCGACAGGGCGCCGCGCAGGGGAATCTCGATCTGAATCGGCTCGAGACTCATGAACGCATAGTCTTGAATCAAGGGAATGACAAAGGCGGCCCCGCCGTGAACGGTCGTGGCCGCTTTTCCCTTGCCGGTTCGGCCGTAGATGACCAGCACGCGGTTGCTGGGGCACCGCTTGTACTGTTTGGCCAGCAAGACGATGAACATGAAGACAAAAACAGCGATGGCGACGACAATTCCGCCCGCCCACATCATCGTACTGTTCAGGCCAACTTGTGCGACGACGAATGCAATTGACATTGCCTACTTCTCCAGGTTACCCGTGCTCGGCCGCGGCTTGTATGGAACTTGGCTGGGACCATTCGATGGCGCCTGGTCCACGATTCAGCGCGTTCATTCAGTCTCTTGAAGCCGAGCCACTTCCAAGACATTGCCATCGACGACGTCAACCACAATAACCTGGGAACCCGTCGCTAGGGTCTCATCCATCGAATTGACCGCAGCCAACTCCTCGAACCGACCCTGGACCGTCAAACGCACCTTGCCTTGTCCACTATGCTTTCCGGGAATGGGAATAGCAACCGTCGCGGTCTTGCCGATCGCATTCCTAACCCTGAGGGTCCCGCTTTGTCCCAGTCGGTACAGAGACCGCATCAGCCAATGGACGCCGAACATCGCCGCTCCGCCGCTGGCGACGGCAACCAGCAATTGATGACGGAGGGGCATTCCGCTGCTGAGCGCCGTCATCCCAGCCAGCCCAAAAAACGTCACAGCCGCCACCAGGGTGCGAAACGAGATGATCCCAAACAGCCATGAGGAGCCGTGGTGGTGGCCGTCGGCCGTGTCGTGATCGAAGTCGGCGGTCTGCGGATCGCCCACATGTCCAGCCAGGGAGTCCGGCGAGGAGTCCACGCCATCGACGTCAAATCCTTCATGCCCCAGACCGATGAGCGTCATCGCCAGCTGGCAAACCAGAAACGTGCCGCCGACCAACGCACAAAATGTGAATAAAGTAGACATGGTTTCACCGCCCTGAAGGTCCGTCCTGATCCCCGATCTTAGCACATCCTATTCGCTGAGAACCATCAGATCTTGGCGTCTTCCGCGAGCCTTGGCGACCAATCGGCGCCGCGCTTCCCCGCCCTCGGAGGCCGGCCCCTAGCCCAAATTCCAGCCCTAACAACCCCCGCGGCCCAGACGCCCGGCGGCTACTGGTTCGCCGCCAAAGCGGATAAAGTTACGTCCCTGGCGTGAATGTCCCGCCGGCGTTGCGGTCAGAACCGACCGGGCGACTCCTGCGCAACCTCGACGCTGTTCCGCCGGGCCGGTTAGTGCAAGTCCAAATCAGTCCCGAACGGGACGGCCCTAAATCAGCCCAGGTGCAGCGAAGCGCAACCCTGGGTAACGCCGGTAAGTGCAAAAATCAAATCAGTCCCGAACGGGACGGCCCTATAATCAGCCCAGGGTGCAGCGAAGCGCAACCCTGGGTAACGCCGGCAAGTGCAAAGTCCAATAAGGAGATCTTGGCGATGAATGAACGAGCGGTTCTGGCGGGGGGATGCTTCTGGGGCATGGAGGAGTTGTTTCGCCAACAACCTGGCGTTGTGTCCACTCGCGTCGGCTACACGGGGGGCGATGTCGTCAACGCGACGTATCGGAATCACGGGACCCATGCGGAAGCCATCGAGGTCATCTACGATCCGAGCAAGACGAGTTTCCGAAACTTGCTGGAGTTCTTCTTCCAGGTTCATGATCCCACCACGCTGAATCGCCAAGGCAATGACCGCGGCCCCTCGTATCGATCGGCCATTTACTACACGAGCGAGGAACAGCAGAGCATCGCCCTCGACACCATCGCTGATGTCAACGCTTCGGGCGTCTGGCCAGGGAAAGTTGTGACCCAAGTCGAAGCGGTGGGTGATTTCTGGGAAGCGGAACCCGAACACCAGGACTACCTGCAGCGAAATCCAGGCGGCTATACCTGTCACTTCGTGCGACCAGGCTGGGTGTTGCCACGCCGCGCCGACGCGACCCAGTGACGACCGGCGTCCTACGCCACGGATCCTGCCAGGACCCTCCCAAATGCACCGTAACATGCACCATCAGAACCCGGGGGCAATCCACCGCACCGCGACGCGGTGCAACCCCGAAGCCTCGGGTCGCGCAGCGCACCCCAGGTGACAGCGCACGGATCCACACAGCCCACCCCGCGACACCAAAACCCGGGGGGAAAGCACCGCACCGCACCGCGACGCGATGCAACCCAACGCCGGCCACGCAGGGCACCCCAGGCGACTAGGAAATGACGGCGGGCGGTTCGTTCCCTGCTTCGATGAAACGCATGGAGATCGAGTTTACGCAATGCCGCGTGTTCTTCTTGGTAAACCCCTCACCTTCGAAGACGTGTCCCAAATGCGCGTCGCAATTCTGGCATAGGATCTCGACGCGTCGTCCATCCGCGTCCGTCTCGCGGCGCACGGCGCCTTCGATTTCGTCATCAAAGCTGGGCCAGCCGCACCCCGACTCGAATTTGTCCTCCGAGCGGTAGAGCTGTGCGTTGCAGCGGCGACAGATGTAGGTTCCCGCCAGTTTGTTGCCCAGCAGTTCACCGGTTCCTGGTGCTTCGGTGCCCTTATTGACGATCACACGCGATTCGGCGGGGTTCAGTGCATTGTACTGGGGCATGGGGATCTCCTGCTGAGAATGAGGATGAAGACGGAGTCGCTCGTTTCGGCGACTGCCCCCCAATCGTAAAGCCCCTCCTCCTCCGCTGAAAACCGGGGGCGCTGGTCGTCCGCGTCTTCCGCCCTCACTTCCGCCGCCGGTCGGGCCCGTAGGGGGCGACGCCAGCGGATCTCTTGTCGGCCCTGCGGGCAACGCCGTAGCGGATCCTTTTCGTTGTTTCTGGGGTTCGATTCGCCGGAACAGCAGGCGTACGTGAATATCCTGCGGACGCACGATCAGTTTCAGAATTGTTTCGGCAGGTTATTTCGGGAGTTTGGCGTGACTTCCTCGCAGTACAACGTGCTGCGAATTCTGCGCGGCGAAGGCGAACCGATGCCTTGTCTGGAAATCGCCGAACGGATGATTCAGGTCGTCCCGGCCATGACAGGCTTGTTGGATCGGCTGGAAAAGCAGGAACTCGTCAGCAGGCGGCGGTGCACGGAGGACCGCAGGGTCGTCTATGTCGAACTGACCGAGAAAGCCAGGCAGCTTCTGAAGCGGATGGACGACCCGGTCAGCGATCTCCACAAGCGATTGATTGGCCACCTGACCCGAGCGGAGCTGAAAGAACTCAGTCGGCTGCTCGAAAAGGCTCGTGAGAGCGTGCCGCGGCGCGACCTGTGATTTTTTCCTGCGTCTCCACACCGGCTGGACAAGGATTCGAGCACGGCTTCAGGGTGTTTCCACGACGAGTTCCTGGGCGCTATTACTGACTTCGTCACGTTCTTCGACGATGGCGTTGACTTCGATTTCCACCAGATGATCCGAATTGACGAGTCGTCGGACCTCGACCATGGTGGCTGCGGGACGGATGTCGCCAAACACCTCGCCGTGTGCTTTGCCAATTTCTTCCCAGCGACTGATGTCCGTGACAAACATTCGCGAGCGCGTGATATCGGTCATCTTCGCGCCCACCTTGGCCAGGGCGGCTTTGATCTTTTGGAGAATGAACCTTGTTTGTTCGTAAGCGTCGCCCACCGCCACGGTGACTCCGTCATCGGTTGACGCCGTTGTGCCAGCAACGAAGATTTGATTCCCAACTCGCACGGCCCTTGAGTAGCCGACTTGCGCTTCCCAAGGAGTGTCGGTGGACAGGTTCACTCGGTTCATTTCGATGCTCCAGAGCTCCAGGACCTCAGCGCTGCGACCCGCCTTGGCGCTCAGCGGAACATCCATTCCGCCCGACTTCGGAAGGCGGTCTTCAAAGCTCGTAATTGTAGTGGACGAAGGCTTCATCTCGCACCCAGCCGATCTTTTCATAGAGCGTCTGCGCCGGTTGATTGCCGATCGCCGTCGCCAAGGCAAGCCGGACCGCCAGCGTGTCAGCGGCGAAGCGTTGGGCTTGCTCCATCAGCGAAGTCGCCACGCCGGTCCGCCTGGCCGATTTCACGACGAAGAGATCGTTCAGTATCCACATTCGACGCATGGCGACCGAGGAATAGCTGGGATAGAGCTGCGTGAATCCGACGGCCGTCATCCTGTCTCGAGCCAGAAACACGGCGGAATCCCCTTGCTGCAACCGTGCTGCGATGAAACTCGTCGCGCCGTCCAGGTCGGAGGCTTGCCCATAGGATTGTCGATATCCGTCAAATAGGACGGCGACATCACTCACGTGTTCTGTTGTGGCGCGGAAGACCGTGACAGTCAACGCATTGCTCCCCTAAAGACGCTGGGTTGAAGAGAACTCACTTCAGCTTCAGGCGCTGGGCGTTCAGGCGTCGTTGGGCAGCAAGATCGTCAGCAGAAATGACGAGTCCTCAACGGCCTCCACGGCGTGCGGGATTCCCGGCATCAGGTACAGCAGCGACGCCGCCCGCAGTTCCTGCGTCTTGCCCATCGCGGTGAATTTGAGGCGTCCTTCCACGCATTGCACGATGATCTCGCCAGGGGCCTGGTGTTCGGCCAATACACGGCCCGCCCCAAGGACCATGCGAATGACTTCCATATGCGGCGTCTTGAAAAGCGTCCGCGTCTTTGACGTCGCCAATTCATCCGCCAAGGGATGCACGTCGATCGCAACGCCGGGTTGAGCATGGGGAATTGCCATGGTGCGACTCCTTTAGTTGGGTGTGGACGAATCGTAAGGATAACCGTCGTCGGCTTCCTTCGCACTCTTGAATGAGCGTCCGGTTGCCAATCCGGCGACGAAGACGACAAGGCCCACTGCGCCCAGGAAGAAGATCGTGTCCCCCGGGACACGCATCCAGCGCAACGTCTGCATCAGATCGCTCTGCATGAACTCGCTACTGCGGGCGTACCAATAGCTGTGCTCCACGGACGCCTTCGTTTGCAGCAGGCCGACCGGCAACAGGCTTAGCAGGCACATCGCCAGCAGGCCGATGTTCAAAGACCAGAACGAAAACCGCAGCAGGCCGTCTTTCCACTCTCGTCCAGGGATCAGAACTCGCAAGCAAATCAGCATCAATCCGATGCCCAACATCCCATAGACGCCGAACAGAGCGGCGTGGCCGTGCAGCGGCGTGGTGTTCAGCCCCTGCATGTAGTACAGCGCGATCGGCGGGTTGATCATGAAGCCGAACAGCCCGGCGCCGACCATATTCCAAAATGCCACCGCCACGAAGAAGTAGATCGGCCACTTGTATCGCTGAACCCACGGAGACGTTCTGGAACGCCGCAGATCCTCGGTGGCGTCGAAGCCAACCAAGACCAACGGGACCACTTCCAAGGCGCTGAACACGGATCCCCAAGCCAGCGCGACGGTCGGCGTCCCCGAAAAATACAAATGGTGGCAGGTCCCGATGATGCCGCCCGAGAGGAAGATCGTGGCCGACAGCAACGCGGCCGCCGCCGCGACGCCAGGGCGAATCAGGTTGAGCCGCATGAAAATGAAGGCGATGACCGTCGTCGCGAAGACCTCGAAGAAGCCCTCCACCCACAGATGGACCACCCACCAACGCCAGTATTCCACCATCGATAAGTGGGAATGGCGTCCCCAGGTCAATCCCGCACCGTAAAATAACGCGATGGCGCCAGTGGCGACGGCCAGCAGAGCCACCAATTGCTTCGTCTCGCCGGTTTTCCGCAGGGCCGGCAGCAGCACGCGAATCATCAGGAACAGCCAGAGCAAAAGTCCCGCCATCAAGGCAATCTGCCAGATCCGGCCCAAATCGACATATTCGTAGCCTTGGTGGCCCAGATAAAACGACACCGCGTCGGTCATCTTGTTCTGGATGCTCAACCACTCGCCGGTAAGCGAGCCGACCACGACCAGCAACAACGCCCCGAACAGCACATTGACCCCGAGTCGCTGTCCCTTCGGCTCCTGGCCGCTGACGAGTGGGCCGATGAATAGTCCGGCCGCCAGCCATGAGGTGGCGATCCAGAACAGGCCCATCTGAACATGCCATGTCCTGGAGACGCTGTAAGGCAGCCAATCTGAGAGAGGAAAGCCATAGAAGCCGTCTCCCTCGACGCCGTAATGCGCCGTCACAACGCCCAGCAACATTTGCACCAGGATTAGGGCCGAGACGACCCAGAAGTACTTGATCGTCGCCTTTTGAGATGGAGTCGCTTCCCAAAGCGCCAGCGGATCAGTCTCTGGCGCAGTGAGCTCTTCCTCTTCACCTCGCTTGGAAGCATACCACCACGCCATGGCGGAGATGCCCGCCAACAACATGATGATGCTAACGCCCGTCCACACAATGTTGTCGCCCGTCGGCCTGTTGCCGATCAGCGGTTCGTGCGGCCAATTGTTCGTGTAGCTGCTGATGTCATTGGGCCGATCGGTCGAAGCCGCCCAGGCGGTCCAGAAGAAAAAGGCCGACAGCTTGCGGAGACGATCCGGGTCGGACACTGCGCCTGCGGGAATGGCGTAGTCCGCATTGCCCTGTGAGAAGACCTCGGTGTAGTGAGCGAGGTTCGATTCGAACGCCTCGCGCGCACAACATCCACGGTGACCGCGCCGGTGGACGGATCGTACGTGTTGGTGTGCAGCATTTTGGTCAAGCGAGCAACCAATTGAGCCTGCTGTTCGTTGTCGAGTTCCGCATACTCGGAACTGTAATCGGCCTTCGCCCAGCGGTTGAGAATGAAGATCGCTTCCCGATGCAGCCAGTCCGCCGTCCAGTCGGGAGCGACATAGCTGCCATGCCCCCAGATGGATCCTACCTCCATGCCTCCCAACGATTGCCAGACGTTCTGCCCAGCGGTGATCTCCCCATTGCCGATCAGGGTTTGACCATCGGACGTGGTCACCAGCACAGGAATCGGCGGCATCTCTTGGTAAATGCGAGTGCCGATCCATCCTAGCACGAGAAAGGAGACGACCATTACGCCTACGAACGCCAGCCAAAGTCGATTCACTGTTCCCTCCCGTTACGACGATTCGTCACCAGCGTTCTTATGCTTCCGAGGTTCATCGAGTCCCATCCAAAGCGGGCACTCGTCGACCGCGTCTCGGCCTTCGCATTGGCTGATGATCTTTTTCAACGACCGCTTCATCTTCTGCAGCGACTTGATCTTGCCTTCGATGTCAACGATTTTCCGCTCGGCTCGCTGTCGCACATGCACGCACTTGGTGTTCACGTCGAACCACAGGCCCAGCAACTCCTTGATTTCCGCGAGCGTGAACCCCAGTTCTTTAGCGCGTCGAATGAACTGCAAGCGAGACACAACGGACTCGTCGTACTGTCGGTAGCCGGAAGGCCGACGATCCGGTTCGGCAAGCAGGCCCTGCCGCTCGTAATACCGAATGGTCTCGATTCCAACATCCGACCGTTTCGCAACTTCGCCGATTCTTAGGACGCTCACAGGTCGCGCTCCGAGTACGAGGGGGCATTCTAAAGCCCGTACCATACTACAGAGTCAAGCGCCAGCGGCGGTTTTTTTGGCGACGACGCGAACCGATGCGGTCTTGTCCTTGGCGGCTGGGACCTCGCACCCTTCGGCGGCTTCGGACACAAACGACCCGCAGGACTTCGTTCGATTCCGAATTCTGCCATAATTGGTTAGGATCAACGGTCAGCAAGTGGTTGACGCTGTGGGCGCCGCTGGACCGCCTGGAGTGAAATAGCGAGGGGAGTTGTGGTGAACGCTCAGCCAATCCAATGCGGAATTCACGGGGACTCTCCGAAGCCGCGGCGACGCCGCCGCTGGAGTGTCGCCACAGCCGTGCTCTGCATCTTCGCCGGACCGCTAATGGCGGCGGATTTGTCGCCGGCGGACCGGGATCTGTTCGAGACGCATGTTCGCCCGACGTTGGTGCAACACTGCATCAAGTGTCACGGCGACGACAAGCAAGAGGGCGGCTTGCGGCTGACCTCGATCGCGGGCCTGCTCGCCGGGGGTGATTCTGGTCCGGCGATCGTCGTTGGAAAGCCGGCCGAAAGCCTGCTGCTTGAGGCGCTGCGTTATGAGTCGCTCGAGATGCCGCCAAGCGGTCAGCTAGAACCAGAAGTCGCCGACGGAATCGCGCGATGGATCAAGGCCGGATCACCATGGCCCCAGGGACTCGTCTTGAAGCCCACGCCGAAGATCGCCGACAGGGATCGTGATTGGTGGAGCTATCAACCGATTGCGAATCCCGCGATCCCGACCGTGAAGGACCCTGGTTGGTGCCGAAATGAGATCGACTACTTCATTCTCAGTCGCCTGGAACGAGAGGGGCTGCAACCGTCGCCCGCCGCGCCGCCCGCGAGACTAGCGCGTCGCGTTCACTTTGCCGCGACTGGACTACCGCCCGACGAGAAGACGCGATTGGCTCTCGAGCATATCCAGAACATCGCGAGCCACGATGACTGGTATCCAGCGCTCGTCGATCGGCTTCTCGAGGACCCGGCTTATGGCGAGCATCAAGCAAGGCCTTGGCTAGACCTGGTTCGGTACGCGGATTCCGACGGCTACAACGCGGATCATGGCCGCCCCGAAGCCCATCACTACCGCGATTATGTGATTCGTTCATTCAACGACGACAAGCCGTATGATCGGTTCATCGTTGAACAACTAGCGGGCGACGAAGTGGATCCTGGCAACCGCGACGCATTGATCGGAACGATGTACCTCCGTCATTGGATCTATGAGTGGAACCAACGCGACGTGGAAGGTCAGTGGCGGGAAATTCTCTCCGATGTGACCGAGACCACCGCCGATGCGTTCCTCGCCCTGGGATTGAAGTGCGCCCGCTGCCATGATCACAAGTTCGACCCGCTGCTGCAGAAAGACTATTACGCGTTGAAGGCGTTCTTCGCGCCCTTGCAACCGCGTGAGGATCAACCGGTTGCGGACATAGCGACGCGGACAAAGCACTTTCGTCAGCAACGCGCCTGGGAGGTCGCCACCGAGGAAATCCGCGCGCGGCTGCATGACATTGAGACCCCGCCCTTGCTGGCTCACGCGACTCGAGAGGGCTTTACGAAATTCACCAAGGAGATCCAGGCGATGATCGCCGCACGGCGCGGCGATCGCTCTGCTTACGAGCATCAGATCGCGTCCCTGGCGTCAAATCAATTCGACCTGCATCCGGAGAAACTAGCCGAGTGGCTGGATAAGGAGACGGAAGCGGAACGCCAGCAGTTGCTGCAACGACTGGCTGAGTTTGACCACTTGAAGCCGCAACCGTTGCCGATCGTCAAGTTCGTAGCCAGCGACGTTGGACCTGTTGCGCCGCCAGTGACGATTCCGGATGCCGACGATCCGACTCCGATCGCGCCGGCGTATCCCACGATCCTGAGCGACCGACCGGCGACGATTACGCCTCCGCCCGAGGCGTTGCAATCGACTGGTCGGCGCACGGCCCTCGCCCGCTGGATCACGAGTCCCAACAATCCGCTCACGGCGCGAGTGCTTGTTAATCGCGTCTGGCAGCAACACTTCGGTCGTGGACTCGTGGAAACGACCAGCGACTTCGGCCATCTCGGGGCGCCGCCATCGCATCCCCAACTGCTTGACTGGCTCGCCCGCCGCTTCATGAACGATGGTTGGAGCATCAAGAAATTGCACCGACTGATCTTGATGTCAGCAACTTTCCGACAATCGTCCCAGCGGGCGATGGACGAGCACCTCGCGATGCTGGATCCTCAAAACGCCTTGCTCTGGCGGATGAACCCCAGGCGGCTTTCCGGCGAGGAGATTCACGATGCGGTTCTTGCGGCCAGTGGTCAAATGGGCCCAGGGAAACGCGCGATTTACAAGCCCGTCAAACGCAATCAGCTGGACCCTTTCCTGGCTGCGTTTGACTTCCCGGATCGAGTTCAAAGCGAGTGCAAGAGGCATCGCACCACCACATCGCCGCAAGCCTTGATGCTGATGAACGACCCCTGGTTGCATGAGCGCGCCCAGGACATGGCGAATACGATCGGCCCCGTCGGTCTTGATTCGCTCGTGCGATCAGCCTATCAGCGACTCTACTTCCGGCAGCCTGGCGGCGACGAGCTTCAACAAGCCTTGCACTTCCACGCCTCCTATCAAACCATGACGCCGGAAGCTAAACCGTTGAAGCGATTGGCGACGCTCCCGGATGGGCGACCGGCCATCGCTTTGACCGCCAAGCAACCGGTGTCCCTTCGAATTCCATCGTTCCACGAGCTTTCAACCGCGATGACGAGTGGAGGCTTCACGATCGAAGCCACCGTCCTGCTTCACTCTCTGTATCCCGACGCATCGGTGCGCACGATTGCCGCGAGTTGGACCGGCGACAAGACCGCGCCTGGCTGGTCGCTGGGAGTGACGTCAGCCAAGAGCGCCTACAAGCCTCTCAACCTGATTCTGCAACTCGTGGGGGCGGGTGATGAAGGCGAACCGCGATACGAAGTCGTCGCCTCGGGCCTCCATTTGGAATTAAATACGCCCTACCATGTGGTCGCATCCATTGACCTGGACGAAACGACGAATCAAGGCGTGACTTTTTCTTTGCGGGATCTCTCCAAACCGGATTCCAAACCTCGCACGGCAAGCGTGGCTCATCACGCTGGACGGAATGTGCAATCCAGCCATCCCGTTGAAATCGGAGGCAGAGCGAATCAACATCGTTGGGATGGACTGATCCACAGCGTTCGACTGTATGGCAAGGTGCACGGACCAGGCGCTGGGTTGGTCAACGACTCCGTCGCCCAAGAGCCCGCGAACGAAGCCGCGGATCTGCTGTTGGACATTCGGTTTGGCAGTGAACGTCAGTTAGGCCAGGATGTCTCGGGCCACGATCGGCACGCCCTGCTCATCGCTAAAGACGCCGCAACGCCTACGCCCAGCGAACAGGCTCGCGTCGCCCTGCTACACGCCCTCTTATGCTCCAATGAGTTGATCTATGTCGATTAAGAGCAACACTTCCGCAACGCTTTCCCGCCGCCGGATGTTGTTGCAAAGCGGCAGTGGCTTCGGAGCGCTGGCCTTGGCCAGCTTGCTGCATCAGGACAACGCGCTGGCCGGGGACTCGCCGGAGCCATCGCCGCTCACCGCCAGGCTGACGCACCATCCGGCGAAGGCCAAGAGCGTGATCTTCCTCTTCATGGAAGGCGGCCCGAGCCACCTCGACACGTTCGATCCCAAGCCGGTGCTTCAACAAACTCGCCGGGCAACCGATTCCCGACGAGCTTTGGCCGAGTCATCACGGCGATGGGCGAGTTCGATTCGCCGATGCTGGCGTCGCCGACGGAAATGGAAGCAGCACGGCGAAGGCGGCTTGTGGATCTCCGACTGGTTGCCGCACACCGCGAAGCTGGCCGACGAACTGGCCGTGATCCGCTCCTGCTGGACCGACGGCATCAACCACTCCGGCGGCGTCTGTCAGATGAACACGGGCAGTCAATTCGCGGGTCGGCCGTCGCTGGGAAGCTGGGTGACGTACGGGCTGGGCACGGAGAACGACAACCTGCCGGCGTTTGTGGTCATGCAGGAGGGCGCCGGGCGAGTCATCAACGGGGCGAGGAACTGGGGGGCTGGATTCATGCCCGCCGTCTATCAGGGCACAACGATGCGGAAGGAAGGTCCGCCGTTCGCCAATCTGAACCCGCCGGAACATGTGGCCTCCACCCAACAAAGGTCGGAGCTCGATTTCCTCGCGGAGCTCAATCGACGCCACGCCGTCAGCCGCGCGGAGAACACGGATCTCGAAGCCCGCATTCGTAGCTTCGAGCTCGCCTTTCAAATGCAATCGCACGCGCCCGAGGCGGTGGATCTATCGCAAGAAACCGCCAACACGCGGCGACTGTACGGACTGGACCATCAAGACACCGCGTCGTATGGGCGAAATCTGCTGATGGCCCGTCGGCTTGTCGAGCGCGGCGTGCGTTTCGTGCAGTGCTATCACGGCGCGGGAAGCAAGTGGGACGCGCACAGCAATATCGAAGGCAACCACAGCAAGATGTGTCGCGGCATGGACCAACCGGTCGCCGGCCTGCTGCAGGACCTGAAACAGCGCGGCCTGCTGGAACAGACGCTCGTGGTTTGGGGCGGCGAATTCGGCCGCACGCCGATGAGTGAGAAAGGCGACGGCCGCGACCACAATCCAACCGGCTTCACGATGTGGATGGCCGGAGGCGGAGTGCGGTCGGGGCAGGCGTACGGAGCGACCGACGAAGTCGGCCTGCACGCCGTGGAAGATCGACTGCACGTCCACGATCTGCATTCAACGGTTCTGTACCTGATGGGAGTCGATCACCGCAAACTCGTCTATCTTCACAAAGGACGTCCAGAACGGATTGACCAAAACGAGGGGTGCGCCTTCAAGGAAATCGCGTCTTCATAGCCAGCGGGAACACATCGCTTGGTCGCCAGTTGGTTCGCCCAATCACTCGGAAGCAATCTCTAAATCGGCCATATAGATCGCCGTGATCGTGTCGCCGTGTTCATCCTTTTCATGGGACGAATACCACGACATGACAGCTTGCGTTGCGCTTAACGAAATGAATCCAGGATAAGAGGTGTCGCCGCCGCTGGGCAACTCCGCGAATTCATGCAAAGCGTCGTCCACCAGCCAATACATGGACGTCTTGGGCCCGCCGCCGCCGATCGACTTGCGCCCTCCGACGACGTATCGTTCGCCCCATTGTGCGATCAATGGACCGCCGATGTAGCGATCCAGGTCGCGACGATCCCACTCTTGATAAGGCGGCTTGGAACGCAGTAACTGCGCAGGTGCGCGTCCTCGACGTCCAATGGCGACGATGCTTCCATCCGGCTCGAACTGAAACGCCGTTTCGTCGCCGCTGACTTCCTGAAAGACCGCTTTCTTTCGCCAGATCAACCCGTCGTCGCTCTCCAACATCAACGATTCGACCGTGTCGCCTTCGCCTCGGGGCCCCACATCGAAGTTCGCTTTTCTTCGGCCGCACAGAAACGCTTTCCCGCCAAACGTACTCGCCCTCCAGATGTAATGCCCGAAGGTGCCCTCCAACAAGACCGGACCATGCCACGCCGCGCCGTCGTCACTCCATGCCGCGTAGCCAAGGTGCAAGTTCAAATCGTAGTCTTTCACCGGGATCGTCGTCTCGCCGCTGTACCACGTGCCGGTGTACACCAACAGCTTATCTTGGAAGACCAGGAAATGCGGGTCGCGTGTATCGCGAAGCTTGACGCTGAACCGATGGACTTGCCGCCAGTTGCGGGCGTCATCACTCTCCAGGACGATCACCGAGGCCGTTGGATGCACCATGTGTCCATCGGGACAACTGCGGAACGTCAGGAAGAACTTGCCGCGAAACCGTACAAGATCCGTGAATGCATTGTGTTCGCCATTGTGAAAAACACGACGGACGTTGGTGACGGCGACCTTGGGCGGCGCTTCGGCGCGACCGGATTGGCCGTCGATCGCGAGTGTGGACAGCAGCAACATCACGCTGAAAATTCGAGGCAGCCTCATCATCGCCCGTCTCATCTATGCGCAGGATTCATGCAGCCGCCTATCGCTCTTGCGGGGCGGCAATCCGCTTCCAGGTGATTTCGCAGACGCCTCCCCGTACGCTCTCGACGCGGAAAAGCGCGTAGAGATCGGAATCGCGATCCAGCGTATGCACCAGGTACATGTGCCCTTCGTTGACCGGCGTCTTGAGTCGTTGAGGGAGAGGCAGAGGCGCCAGGCGGGTAAGCTGCTTCAGGTCGATTTCTTCCCAGGCGGCTTTGCCCAGATCGGCCATCACGCTACGGTCATCGGCGACCATGACGACGTTAAAATACTCGCCGCCATTGCCGTACTGCAGATCCCAATCGTTGGCGCAAACCCCCGTGGGATCGTCGCGTCGCGCGTGTTCGAAGCTGAAGGTCGCTTGTTGGAAATCGCGAAAGATCAAACGCGACTTCAAGGCGACTCGCTGAGGCGCCGCATCGGCGTCGTCGAGTGGCGCGGCGGCCATGATGGCGTACCCACCGCCAACCCCGCCGAGACCGCCGGTGATCGCCGGCCCCGAGTCCAGCCCGTCGGCTCCGTCAAAGGCCTTTTGGCGCCGGCCGCCGGTGGCGCGAGGATACTCGTAGGATCGACCATCGGTTTTCTCATCCGGCGGAGACTGCTGGCCGTCCCCAGCCGCCGCAGAATTTGGCGGCAAGAAGTGCTTCAGATCCCGTCCGGCTTGGGTCCATTGGTGAATGGCCGTGCAGGCGGCCAGCGCCTCGACCGGCGAGGTGAATCGGGCGACGCGGCCATGGACGACGACTTCCACCGAAAAGCCGTCAGCTATGCCGGACCGGCGGCGAGTCGCCGCTTGGAGACGCCGGCTCGCGCGGCTCGCGTCGGTGGTCGTCCACGGTCTCGCCGAGGCGGATTGCCGAATGCGAATGACAAGCGGACGCGATTCGGAGTCGTCCGCCGACGCTCCCGATTGGCCTGGCTCCTGGGCTGAAGCATGATGTGGGCCCCCCGCCAAGACAACCAGCCACGCAGCCAGCCAGATTCGCGCACTCGGCACGGCCAACAAGCGGGACACAACTCCAGGGAGCCGGTGGGACAACATGGGAGCCTCTTTCTCAGGTCCGGACAAACGCATCGTTTCCATCTTAACGCGATCGAAGTCGCGATCCGCAAATTGTCTCCAGCACTCAAGGAACCTCATACTTGAAGCGAAGCCGTTCTCACATCGACTTACCCAACGGCCAGTCTCGCAGCCCAGGCGATGACCAGCCCGTCAACGGCGTCTTGGTGTGGATTGCCTCCGAGCCGTCAACGCCCAAGCCGAAGCAGGAGTGAGTAGCGGGGTCGCAGCGCACCCCAGGAACCGCGGTGCACGCCCGGACACAAGCATCCAGCCTCCGCACCGCGGTGCAACCTCAAAGCCTGGGGTCGCGCAGCGCACCCCATAGGCATCAAGTTAAGTATCTCAGGTGACGTTAACCCGGCGCATCCAATGGGATCTCGGACCAAAGCTCCGCGAAAAGGGACTACCACAGAGAGCACCGAGGAACACATAGGACAGAAATGCATCCACCTCTGTGGTCCTCGGTGTCCTCCGTGGTAATTCCATCAGGATTTTCTTAACTTGATGCCTATGGGGGTCGCGCAGCGCACCCCAGGAACCGCGGCGCGACACTCCCTCATAGCAGTCGCGTTCGCCCGAGCAGGAGCGTCGCGAGACGCCTTGCTGATCGGGGCCGCGGACGTGCTGGGTGAGGTTGCACCAGCAATGATGGGAACCCTCCTCGTCCGGACGATCGGGATTGGAGAGGTTGCCGGAAACGTAGATGCTTTTGCTCCGCAAGTGCCGGCAAGGGGCGTGCGTGATGGGTTCAGGAACGTCGTAGTCTTTTTGAAAAGCCATGGGATCAAAACCCTCCCGTTTCCAAGCCGGCGGCTCGCAGGATGGCGCGTTTCACCGCGACGCGAGCCAAGCTGATTTTGTACACGTTACCTTCCAGCGGCGTGGCGTCGGCGACTGCGATTTCGCCAGCGCGCTCGGCGGCCGCGACATCGACAATCATGCCCTCGAGCGATCGCGCCGCGGCGGCGGCCAGCCACGGCGTCGGCGCGACCTGTCCCATCACGATCCGCGCTTCCTGAACCACGCCGCCGTTGTGCCGCAGGGCGGCTGCGGCCGCCGCCAAGGGCGCCTCCGGGCCGTAGCCCTGCCGCACTTCGTAGGCGGCGTGCAACCAATCCTGCGGCGCAGGCAGCATGACATGGGTCAGGAGCTGGCCTGGCGCCAAAGTCAGTTCCCGCTGGCCGTCATGCCGAGGCGCCCGATACAGGTTGACCAATGGCAGCCAGCTCCCGGCTTCCAGCCCCGGACCGACGACCCTCACGGCCGCGTTCAAGGCAATCAGCGTCGGAGCGAGACGGGACGCGGAGACGAATTGGGCGGGACCCTGATTGCCCATGATGGCGTGGTACCGATGATCCCCCTGCTGGACTGTGCGGCCTTGGTTGGCCAGCAGGCCGTGTCCATTGCGGAAATACCAGCATCGCGGTCGGCGGCACAATTCGCCGCCAAACGTGCCTTGAGCTCGCAGTTGCATGCTGTCGATGCCGTCGATCACTTGCTGGATCGATGGAAACATCGCCAAGTGCGGACTCTCGGCAACCTCGTCCAACGTGGTCGCGGCCCCGATCACGACGCCGCCGTCCACATCAGGCTCCACGCCGCGCAGGGACTGCATGTCCATGATGTTGATCACCAAGTCGGGCCGTTCGACCATCGACTTCATCAAGCCCACCAGGTCGGTGCCGCCGGCCAGGAACTGTGTGGCGCCGTCGGACTGCTGCAATACGTCCAGCAAATCGGACTCCGTTCGCGGCGCTGCATACGCGAAGTTCTTCATGACCAGCTTCTCCCTTCCAAGGCGTCGAGAACGCGTTGAGGCGTAAAGGGTGCGATCGGAACGCGAACGCCCAGGGCGTTGCAAACGGCGTTGGAGATCGCGGCGATCGGGCTGATCGCCGGCGGCTCGCCGTTGCCGATGACGCCGCGGCTGCGTTCGCTTTCGGGCTCGTAGAGTTCGACAATAATTTCGCCGACGTCGCCCAGACGAGCGAGCTTGTAATCGGACAGCTCGGCGTTCACGAAGGCGCCGGACTTGTCGAGGATTCGATGCTCGTACAAAGCCGCGGCGATGCCCATGATCACGGCCCCATGAATCTGACTGCGGCAGGTCTTGGGATTAATGATCAGGCCTTGATCCTGAACGGCGACGAATTTCTCAATTCGAATGACGCCGGTTTCCTTGTCCACTTTGACGTAAGCCATCTGGACGCCGGCCACGCCTTGGCTGGAGAGCCGGCTGGCGTCCCCCCGGTTGTAGGACGCGGTGACTTCCAGCGGAGTGACTTCCAACAGGCTGCAAGCCTCCTTCCAGCTCAGGCCCTTTTCAGCATCGTTCGCCATGTGGATTCGGCCTTGCCGAGCCACCAACTGGTCGGCGGCGACGCCCAGTTTCTTGGCGGCCAACGCGGCCAGCTTTTCCCAGGCGTCTTGGGAAGCGCGGCGATGCGATTCGCTTATCGCGCCGATGGTCGTGCTTCCGCCGGAGGCCCCGCTGAAGGGATATCGTGACGAGCCGATGTGGACGTCGATGTCTTCCGGCTGAAGCCCCAAGGTTTCAGCCACCACCATGGCGCAAGCGGTTCGCGTTCCCGTCCCCAGATCCTGGGTTCCACAGAAGCTGCGAACGCTGCCATCGGGATGAATCCGTAGTTGGCAGTTGGATGTATTCGCCTGACCGCCCCAGGTGTGCAGCGCCATTCCAAGCCCGTCCACTACCGAACCGTTGGCGTGGCCCTTGCCATGCGGATGCCATTTGGCCTTCCAGCCAATCCGCTCGGCGCCCAGTTCCATCTGTTCCGCATACACTTCGGCCTTACCGTTATCGGCGTTCACGAGATTGGCGCGGAAGACGTCGTAGCTGTCCTTGCCCATCTTGCGCGCAAGTCATCGATGGCCGTCTGCGTGATTGCGCAGGCTTGTGGATGATTGGGCGCTCGCCAGGCACGCGCCGGGGCGGTGTTGGTGGCGATGCCTGTGGCCCGCCGACGGTAGTTCTTCGGCACGATCACGTAGGGCACAACGCTTTGCGAAACGCCGCCGCCTTGATTCCCCGAAGTTCCCCAATGATGCGAATCCCAGACTTGAATGACGCCATCGGCATCCGCGCCCAACCGCACGCGAAGATAGCCCGATGGGCGATTGCCGGCGATCTTCAATTCCTGGTCGCGGCTGAGCATGAATTTGACCGGGCGGCCCGTGGCCTTGGAGATCCGAGCGGCCGCCAGCCCCCAGTAATCGGGCGCGAACTTGCTGCCGAATCCTCCTCCGATATAGTCGCAAACCACTTCCACGTCGTCCGCGGTGACGTTCAAATCACGAGCAAAACCGTCGTCGGCCCCCGAGACGTTCTGAGTGGACAGGTAGGCCAGCAGCTTGCCGTCCTTCATTTGCACCGTGGAGCCGTGGGGCTCCAGGCAACAATGCGTAATCGCATCGACCCCGTAAGAGCCTTCGACGACATGCGCCGACTCGGCGAACAAGCGTTCGAGTTCCCTTTCAACGAACTCGTCTTCGTCGTCGTCGTCGCCCGGTTCGCGCAGCGTCTCGGCGCGCCCGCCGGCCGGCCGGGTTTTGCTCGCGGCCTCAGCGGCGGTCAGATCCTGGTCGTCGACATAGGCGTCCAGGACTTCGTATTGCACTTGCAGATTCGCGACGCCTTCAGCGGCGGCGCCCTCGGACTCGGCGGCGACTACCGCCAACAACTCTCCTTGCCAGGTGATCTCTTGGCCAGGCTCCACCAGCACTTCCACATGCACCACGCCAGCGGTTTTGGATGCGGCCGCGGTGTCGATCGACTTGATCTTGCAGTAAGCGTGCGGGCAGCCCAGCGCTCTGGCCATGAGCTGACGAGGCAGGCTGACGTCATACGTGTACTTGGCGGCGCCGGTGCATTTGGCCAGCCCGTCCAAGCGATCCGTTTCCTTGCCCAATACTTGCGTGTCTTCCCGCGAGGGCCATCGATATTCAGGCATTGTCCGCCCCCTTCACCAAGTCCGTGACAGCTTCAATGATGTCCGCATACGTGCCGCAGCGGCAGATGTTGCCGTTTAGCCCCTGACGAATCTGTTCGGTGGTCGCATTGGGATGCTTGTCCAGGAACGCACGCACCGCGACCACAAAGCCTGGCGTGCAGAAGCCGCACTGCTGCGCGTCGTGCTTGACGAAGGCCGCCGGCACCGCGTCCACCGCGTCGCCGCCCATGCTTTCGACCGTCCGTACTTTCTTTCCCTGGCAAGTAATCGCCAGCGTCGTGGAGGCCATCACCGGCTTGTCGTCGATCAAGACCGTGCTGGCGCCGCTGCTTCCATCCATACTCACTGGCTTGGCGCCGGTGAGATCCAGTTGATAGCGTAAGGCTTCCAAGAGCGTCGTCCGCGGTTCAACCTTGAGCTTCCGCGGCTCGCCGTTGACCTCCACGGTAATCATGGTCGGGCCGGTAACGATGGCTTTACCGCGGCCCTCCTGGGCCGCGAGCGTCTCGTTGGTAACTGCGGAGGCAGCCGCCAGAGCGCTGGATCCCTTAAGGAAAGCTCGGCGGCTAAAACCGCCGTCGGGTTGGCGAGAAGATCCGGACATGCGATGTACTCCCAGGGCGGGGCCTGCATTCAAACACTGCAACCGCCCGTGATTATGGCGGGCTTCCGCGCGCCAAGCAAGCAAGCCGACGGCGTCGAAATTTTTTTCAGCTGCCGCCGCAGCCAAGGCCGCCCGGTTTGCCGCACCGGGGGCGAGATCGAATGGCGTGGACTTAAGGCGAACGAGGGGGCGTGAACGTGTCGGCGCTGGCGGGGAGCATCGCTCCGCTGGGCCAAGCCGGCCAAGCCCAGCGGTGGCGGGAATACGCCATTGTGCCTCTGCTGGCGAGGAGCAGCGCTCCGCTGGGACAAGCCGGACAAGCCCAGCGGTGGCGGGTCGCGGCCTTCAGTCCACGCCATTCGGGGCGAGATCGGCGGATTCTCTCCGCTCTGGCGCACGCTGCTCTGGCGCACGCTACTTCGGAGCCGGGCGGCGGCGGAGTTCGATTGGGCCCTGGCAGCAATCGCAGGGACGCAGATCAAAGAGCGCGATTGCACAAATCTCGCACCAATAATCGAGCTCGTAACGCTTGTCGTTTTCCCAGCTGTACATGCGGACGATCTGGACCATCGGCGAGCCGCGATATCGCCGCACTAACAACTCGATGTCGTTGAGCCGCCGCAAACGCTCGTCCTTACGGAAGGCGACGCCGCGGGAGTCTTCGACGATCGGGATCAATTCGCCGTCTTGGGTCTCCAGGGCCATCACCCGCTTGGCGGCGTCGGCCTTCCAACGCGCCCGAACTTTCGCTCCATGGCCTCGGCCATCCACACAAACCGACCCCGCAACCCACTGAGCTCGAATTCAACGGCTGCCGGCCGACGCTCCCGTGGCGATTCGCTCTGAGCATGTGCTCCGGCCATCCCACCGCACCAGATGGCCGCGAGCAGTAAGACGCGCGGTGCGCGCGAAGCCAAGGTCGCCAGTGATCGTTTCGAAGAGCGAAGCACGTTGCTAAACAGGGTTGCAGGTGTTTTCCAGTAAACTCGCGGTGATCTCTGACGCCCCGCGGGCCGACAGTTCGCACCGTTTGGCTTCGACAAGACCTACGCCGCCGCCTCACCAATCACGACCAGATCCAGCTTGAGCTGTTTAACCGCCTCACCAACCACTGCTTTGCCGGACAACGTCACGATCCACCAGTCGTGATCGTCGCGGTTGCGAATCGTGCCGGGTTCCGCCTCACCGGCTCGTTGTAGCGACCACATCGCCGGATGAGGCGTTTGCGCCGCTTTGGCGCTGGCTTGGACCAGATCGTCATAACTGGGTGGTTCGGGCGCGGCGTCCGTCTTGGCGGGCGACATCAGGAGGAAGTCCCTGGTCGGCGACGTCCCAACGTGGGATCCATCGACGGGTTGTTGAGCGTACCGCAGTGTGTAGACGCCCGCTTCAATCGACTGGGCGCGGAAGTCCTCCGCTTTGCGAGCGAAACGGACGACGCCGATCAGCTGTCCCACAACGAAGGGATAAGAAACATCCCCGGCGGCTTCGAACTGCTTCAGTCGCCATTGCTTGCATAACCAGATGTCGCATACAGTTCGAGACGAACCGCGAATGATCCGCAGCCCCTCGGGCTCCAACAGCTTGGCCACGTCGGCGCTGTAGCTGGTCAGCCGGCGCCGCTTCGGCCAACTTCTCCACGCGATAGTCGGCGGCCTCGACAAGCGATCCGCCCACGGCCCAAGCCACGGCAAGTGCGGCGACCATCGTGCAACATCGAAGATTCATAGCCGGATTCGTTCCCAGAAATGAGGAGATTATTCGTAGGAGAATGTCGCCATATACGCGCTGCGATCGCCCGGCGTGGACCAACGGGCGCCCAGTCCTCTGCCTTGAAAACGGCCTTCCAGCGTCACGCCTGGAGCGAAATTCTTGACCTTCGCTAAGGGCGGATAGTAGGCCGCCTCATTTGAACAAATGCAGTCGCCACGGCGGGCTTTACGAGTCTGCAGTGTAACGTCGTCGCCGGCTCGCACCTGGCCATCCAGAGTGGCCAGGTCCAGCGTGACTTCGATCGGTTTGTCGCTGACGCGAAGCACGGTCTGTCCCGCTTTGCCGGCGTGGAGACGGGCAAAATCGAGTAGCGCCTCGCGCTGCTCGGAGCTTGCCCGCTGGTCGAACGTACAAGACCGAACGCACGGGACCCGCCCCCTCAACGCCTTCAAATCCAAGGGTGTCCGAGGCTCGGATGACCATCACAACGTTCAGCCCCGCCAAGTCCACACCGTTGTGTCGCCCCTGCTGAATGCCCCAGGCCATGATCGCTTCGCGACCCGCCAGATTCACCTCGCCGTTGGCGAAGCAGGGGCCGGTGTACACCTGACAAGTCCGCGATTCCAGGTAAACCCCATCGACGCCGGCCTGCACCGCATTGCACGCCAGGGCTGCAAGGACCGTACAAAGAACGCCTGATAACCTTGTTCTCACGTCCGTTCTCCTCGCTCAGTGAAATAGTCCGTCTCGCGGATCGCATGTTGGTCCGCATTATTCTAACCTCGAAACGATTCTAACGTCAAAACGGTGAAACACGCCACCGCAAGATCGCTTCTTTGCCGCCGCATACGTGGCCGAGCGAGGGCAAGGCGATGCGATTGGCGAGGTGGATGGTTTCGGACGAAAGCCGGTTACTGGTCTTTCTATTTCACTCCCTTAGTTCACTCCGTGCGGAAGTCCGCGATGAAGTATTCTCTGTTTTGGTTGGCGGTGGCGTTTGTCTTTGCGGCCTGGTTCTTGGCCGCGACCGTGTACGCCTCGATGTGGAAAGCGAGTGTCTGTGTGTCGTTGACCGCGGCGGCGATTGCGACATCCAGTCTCGGCGCGATCATGCTTCGCGGGCGACGGCGGGCGTTCGCCATCGGTTGCACCTGGTTCATGGCCGGCTACCTACTGCTGGTTTACGCGCCGTTTTCGCAAAGACACATCGGCCCGCGACTGATCTCGACGAAGCTCCTTGGGAAGTTGGAAGAGTTGGCCCGGCGCACGCCCAGCGTTTTCGACCAGATCTTCCGCAATCCGCCGCTTAAGGGCGCCATCGATCCCATGGCGGAGACGCTGGTGATGCTTAACGTGTCAGCAGTTAACTCCATGGCGCCCCAATGGGATTATCTGCAGATCGCCGGTCACTGCATGTTGTCTTGGATCCTGGGATGGGCCGGCGGCTGGCTGGCCACTCGGATGAGGCAAGCCAAGGACGATTAAAACGTCGCTGCGGATATCGGCTTGGCGGGCAACGCCCTAGCAGATTCTCGCATCCACCATCCGCAGGCAACGCGGTGCCGCCCCACGGTTGCCGTGCAGGTCAGTCCCCACCGGGACGGCCCCAAATCAGCCCAGGGTGCAGCGCAGCGCAGCCCTGGGTAACGCCGACGCCAACCGCGGCCACGAAGCTCCAAAAAACTGACGTGTGGAAAACGAAATCAGCTTCTTCCCAAGACGCGAAGAAAAACGAATGAAAATCCGCTTCGACGTTCACGGCCACGGCTAAAATCGTGTCGGCCAAGCCGCGGAGATCACAGCGAGTTAAACTGAAAAACACCTGCGCCCCTGCTTAGAATCAGAGTCGTAGTCCTCCAGTCGGCGAGCCGCACCCACCGCAAGCTGGAGTCCTGGGCCATTCCGAGCCGAGCCCCTTGAAATCGGCAAGAGCCGTTTTGATTCATTTCGCAGCCACTTGTGATCGTTGCATTCTGTTGCCGCTGATCACGAAAACGGGGGACGACACGACATGAAATCCTCGAATTCACTGTGGTTCTCAGTCTTGGGTCTCTGCGTGCTGGCTGGAAGCGCCGCAGCGGCCGACGACGGAGAGGCGTTCTTTGAAAAGCAAATCCGCCCGATCCTGGTCCAGTATTGCTACGAGTGTCACTCCGGCGTGAACTCTGAGGGCGGGCTGCTGCTGGAAACCCGCCAGGGTTGGGAGATAGGCGGAGACCACGGACCGGCGATCCTCCCCGGAAAGCCGGACGAGTCGTTGCTGATCCGGGCGGTTCGCTACAACGACAATGATCTGGCGATGCCGCCGAAAGAAACGGGAGGAAGGCTTGACGATGCGCGAATTGCAGCCCTGGAGGAGTGGGTCCGTCGGGGCGCGCCCGATCCTCGCTCGGCGGGAGCGAAGCTGGGCGGAATGAACGAAGCGGACGCGAACGCGTGGTGGGCGTTCCAGCCGCTGCCCACGCCCGATCCTGACGTGTCTTCGGCGAGAATTGACGCGTTGATCGAGACGAACTGGACAGGGCGATCGTTGACGCCGGCGCCACCGGCGGACAAGCGAACGCTCATTCGCCGCGCGACATACGACCTCACTGGCCTGCCGCCGACGCCCGCGGAAGTCGACGCGTTTGCTGCGGATCAATCGACCGATGCGTTCCCGAGAGTCGTTGAACGTCTGCTGGCTTCCCCGCAATACGGCGTGCAATGGGGCCGTCATTGGCTGGATGTGGCGCGTTACGCCGACACGGCCGGCGAGAACACGGACCGGCCGCTGCCGCACGCGTGGCGGTATCGCAACTGGGTGTTCGATGCGTTCAATCGCGACATGCCTTATGACGATTTTGTTCGCTGGCAGATCGCCGGCGACATCCTGTGCGCGGACCAGGATCAGACCAGCCGCAGCGAGGGCGTCATCGCCACCGGTTATCTCGCGATCGCCAGGCGTTTCGGGCACGACATTGACAAGGACATCCACCTCATGCATGAGGATGTCATTGATAACCTCGGCAAGAACTTCCTTGGGCTCACCACCGGCTGCGCCCGCTGCCACGACCACAAATACGATCCTATCACGGCAGAGGATTACTACGCGCTTTACGGCATTTTCAGCAGCACTCGCTTCGCTTTCCCTGGCTGCGAGCCCAAAGGACAGCCGCGCGACTTGGCGCCGTTAATGACTCCGGCCGAGATGGACGCTTTGATGAGGCCCTGGCGGATGCGCGTCGCGATCGCCGAAGCAGAAAACAAACGGCGGATGGAAGCCCTCGATGCAGCATCAAGGAGCATCAGTACTCTGGCCAAGGAGGCCACACGCACGCTCGCCGCGGCGCAGGTCAAGGAAGGGGCGTCCGTGACTTTCGCGGAGGCCCAGCGCAAGCCGCTGGAAAATATCAAAGTGCGCAAGGGCGAGGTCATTCAGCTCACCGTTGCGCCCAACGCAAGTCATGGCGCGGATTCCACGCTGGTGGAATGGACCATCAAGGAAACGGCTGGGGGAAAACGCTCGTGGAGCGTGGCTGATCTCACCCAGGACCTGATGCTAGGCAATCCGCATGACACAAAGCACGACGGCTCGTGGTGCTTCCTGGAAGTCACGGACGGCCCGAGGTTCCTGCACGAAAAACGCGAGTCCCTCAACGGAAACAGCTCGCTGAAAGCATGGAGCATTGGCAGCGAACCTTCCGTCTTCGTCAACTCGGCCGATCAACCGGTGCTGGTCTGGACGACGCTGGCAGCGAAGTCCTTCTTTGTGCATCCCGGGGCGATGCGTCCTGTCGCAGTCGCTTGGGTTAGTCCGCTAACTGGCGAGATCAGTATCTCGGGGCGCGTGGCCGATGCACACCCAACTGGCGACGATGGTGTGGCTTATCAGCTTGATCACATCGTCGCGGCCGAGGTCGGCCCCGCGCTCATCAACATGAGCGCGACGCTGCTGGCCGAAGCCAGCGAACCGGGGCCTCCGCCGGTGATCCCCGTGGCCTATGCCGTGGCGGAATCGACACCGGCAAACGCGCGCTTTCAGCAGCGTGGCGATCCGGACAAACTCGGCGAAGAAGTGCCTCGCCGCTGGTTGTCCGTCTTTGGCGGCGATGCGGTTTCTGACGACAAGGGCAGCGGCCGGCGCCAGCTTGCGGATTGGATCGCTCAGCACCCACTCGCGGCGCGAGTGATGGTGAATCGCATCTGGCAATGGCATTTTGGACATGGCCTCGTCCGTTCGCCCAACGACTTCGGCGCCCGCGGCGAGAGGCCCACGCATCCTGAATTGCTTGACTGGCTGGCGTCGCAGTTTGTTGCCAGCAACTACAGTGTGAAAGCCATGCACCGACTCATCATGAACACGGCGGCCTGGCGGCGGAGCAGCGACTCGCCAACGACGACGGATCCTGACAACGTCTTTCTCGCTCGCTTCAGCCGTCGTCGGTTGAGTGCGGAAGAGATCCGCGACAGCCTGCTCGCGACCTCCGCCCAACTCGATCCAACGCCCGCCGAAGCTCATCCATTTCCGCGGGAGGAAACCTGGCAGTTTACCCAGCACAATCCGTTCAACGCGGTTTATGAGTCAAGGAAACGCAGCGCCTATCTCATGGTGCAGCGTCAACGGAGACATCCGTTCCTGGCCTTGTTCGACGGCGCCGATCCCAATGCCAGCACCCCTGAACGCCAAACAACGACGATGCCCACGCAGGCCCTGTACTTCCTCAATGATGCGTTCTTCCATGCTCGGGCGGCCGCGTTCGCGTCGTCCTTGATGCAGTTGCCGAATGATGATTTACGGACAGCGCAAGCTTATCGTGTTCTGTTTCAACGTCCGTCATCCTCCGCCGAACAGAATCGCGTGAAGGCCTTCATGGCCAACTATCCCGGTTCGCCGGACGAGAAGTGGGCCGCGTATGCGCGGGTGCTCCTGGCAAGCAATGAGTTCATCCACCTGGATTAGCCTGATGACACGATCCTTTCTGAATCGCCGACGATTTGTGCAGTCCGCCGTCACCGGATCGGTGTTGTTTCCCGGCATCATGCAGCAATTGATGGCGGAGGACGCGGATCCGCTGGCGCCGCGCGAGCCTCATTATCCGGCGAAGGCGAAACGCGTGATCTTCCTCTTCATGACCGGCGGCGTATCTCATGTGGATACATTTGATCCGAAGCCGGAACTCACGCGCAGCCACGGCAAAGAGATTAAGGCCGATCATCCCGAGATCAAAGGGCGGCCCGGATATGAGCGCATTTATCTGAAACGGCCGCAATGGGAGTTTGCTCCGCACGGGCAATGCGGCACGGAAGTTAGCTCGTTGTTTCCCCATGTTGCGACCTGCGTGGATGACATCGCACTAATTCGCTCGATGCACACCTCGCACTCAAATCACTATAACGCCACCTTGGGCATGCACACCGGCTCGTTCACTCAATCGCGCGCCCAGCATCGGATCGTGGACGACGTACGGCCTGGGTACTCTGAATCGCAATCTGCCTGGCTTTGTCGTCATCGCGCCACAGCAGACCTATGCCGGCACGCAGGTCTTTGCCAGCGACTTCTTGCCGGGCGCGCATCATGGCGCACTGGTCGTGCCGGGTGCAGAACCGGTGGCCAACGTCGCCCCTCGCATCCCCTTGGATCGCCAGCAACTGGAACTCGCCGCCCTCCGGACGGCCAATGAAGAGCATCTCGCAAGTCATAACGCAGATCCATTGCTCGCCGCGCGGTTGCGAACTTTCGAGACGGCTTTCGGAATGCAGATGGCGGTGCCGGACGCGTTTGACCTGAGCCAGGAAAGCGAAGCCACGCTGACGAGCTACGGTTTACAACCAGGCCAGACATCAGGCTTTGGCTGGCAATGTCTCGCCGCGCGGCGTTTGGTGGAGCGCGGCGTGCGTTTCGTGGAACTGATCGACACCGGTTCCTCCGGAAACTGGGACGCTCACGGCGACATGCTGACCCATGCGCCCCTGGCCAGGAACGTCGATCAACCCATCGCCGCGTTGCTCAAAGATCTCAAAAAACGCGGCCTGCTGGACGATACGCTCGTTGTTTGGACCACCGAGTTTGGCCGCACGCCCTTCAACAACACGGCCGAGGCCAAAGGCCGCGAACATCATCCCTGGGCTTTTAGTTCCTGGCTGGCCGGCGCCGGCGTAAAACCTGGCATGGTTCACGGCGCCAGCGACGACATCGGCCTCCGCGCCGTCGATAGGCCCGTTCACGTTCACGACTTCCACGCCACCATTCTGCATCTCATGGGCTTCGATCACGAGAAGCTGACCTACCGCCACGCGGGCCGGGACTACCGACTCACGGACGTCAAGGGGCGCGTCGTCAGGGAGGTGCTGGCGTGAGGGGCTGGCGTGAGGAGCTGAAAAGGTGTCAGGCGCCTTGTTCCCCTTAGTTCCGGCGGTGGACGAAATCGGCGGGTCGGCCGTTGCTTGGTACGAGTCCGTCCAACGCAACTCCACCGGATCTTCACCACGACGTTCCAAGGACAACAGAAGCTGTTCGACGGAGTGCTTGACGCCTGCCCCTTCATGAGCCGAGCCATTGAGCTGACGTTGGAGCACGGGGAGGACGTGGTGATGGCATTCGCAGTGCGAGCCAGGAAGATCGCTCAACAAGAGCAACTCGACGGACAACCGCCAAACCGCCCTCGTGGACAGTCCAAGTAAGCCGTCGGGAACTTCCATCGCTTTCACTGTGTACCACTCCCAACCCTCGCGCTCGGGAACTTCACGCTCGGCAAGTTCCGTCGCAATCTGTCGCGTACTGGCATCGTCGCGGCCCCACTGCCGCAACAGCCACCCCGCCGCCGCATGGACTCCCGAGCTCTTGTCATCACGGAACAAGTCAGCAACTTGGTCCTGCACTCCTTCGCGGCGCCCTTCAGGCAATTGCAGCCAGGAGTACTCTCCCAGCGCCAACAGCAGACCGAACAGTTGAGAGTCCAGCGACTTGCGGTCCGCCGCCGGCAGGGCGTGTCGCTGCAGCAGCTTCGGTACCTCCGGCAAGTCCCACAGCTCCAGGAGCTGATCAACAGTCACGCCACGCGCCTCGCAGCGATGAATGAACTGCGTCATCGCCTCCGGATCGTCATCGACCTCCAGCACCTTGAGCAACTCCGCCCGATTCCAGCCCTTCCGCAACAGCGTGATCGCCGCCGTCGCACGCTGCTTGCCGTACTGTACTCGCTCCACCGAACCCAGCGTCTCGGCGGGAGGCTCGCGGACCAAAGTCAGCATGTCCTGATCAAGCGCGGGATTTTTTCGTACGAGTGGGTAGAGGATCTGGTATTGCTCGACTGCGCCCAGCAACAGCAGCGGCATCAGTTTGTCAGAGTCACCCTTGGTGGCGTTCTCGGGGAAGAAGTCAACAACGGCTTTCGCCGCCGCTTCCCGCTGGACTTTCGTCAGTTGCTCGTCCAGGAACAAGTCCGCCAAAGGCAGCGTGAGTACTTTCGCATTCAAGCTCAAGCTCTTCCTAATGACGCCGTGAAACTCGGGGTTGGTGTCCAGGTATTGCGCGATCAGGAATTGACCGTCCTCTTTGGTCCAAGGCGCCTCCTCCTCGGCTCGCCCAGGTGCGTAACGACACAGCACCAAGCCTGCACGAAACCGCACTTCCGCCGGCTCCCTCGGGTCGCGCATGCGTTCCCAAAGATCGCTGGTGAAGTCGGCATTGGCGGTCGTTAAGGCGTCACCGATTACCTGCAAGTACTCCAAGTCGAACGACTCGTCCCGCAACGCTTGACGAAGAGACTCGTGCTGCGCGGGATCGCTATTCGCCAGTCCGATTTGAGCATGCAGTTGTCGCCGCCGTTCCACGTCGGTCACCGCTTGGCCGGTAGATAACGCATTCAGTCGGGGCTTCGCCCAGCCCAGATAGGGTTGCAGTCGGGCGGTTACATCAGGCACGTCGTCCACGTTTGCCTGAATCAGGTTGTCCACCAACGCGCTCGCTTGCAAGCGTCCACGCCATTCACGCGCAACAAGACCCCCGATCACCAGCAGGACAACAGCAGCGCAAAGTCCGAGTGCGGCTCGTGGATTTCTTCGCCGCCAAAGCCACGTTTTCTCCACCAACCCCACGCGGCGGGCGACAATCGGCTCGTGGTTCAGGTAACGCCCAAGGTCGTCAGATAGCTCGCCGGCGCTGCCGTACCGGCGATCGGGTTCCTTGGCGAGCGCTTTCAGGCAGATCGTCTCCAAGTCCCTGGGGATGCTGCGGTCCAACGTCCGCGGAGCAACCGGCTCTCGCTCAATCACGGACTTGATCGTGTCTAAGGGACTTGCCGCTTGATGCGGCGGACGCCCAGTCAACGTTGCGTAGAGAATGGCGCCCAGCGCATACACGTCGGACCGCTGATCGACTTGATCGGTCAAACCCAGCGCCTGCTCAGGCGGCATGTAGCTGGGCGTGCCAAGGATCTGCCCGGTTGCGGTGAGGTCACTGTCATCGCCGATCCGCTTGGCAAGACCAAAATCGGTTACGTGCGGCTCACCCGCCTCGTCTAGCAACACATTGCCGGGCTTCAGGTCACGGTGGATCACTGCCTTCTCATTGGCGTACGACACAGCCTGGGCGATCTTCTGGACCAGCGCGGCGGCTTCCAATGGAGGCAACGGACCATCCGCCACACGAGCGGCGAGACTGCGGCCATCCACATAGCCCATCGAAAAGTACTGTTGTCCGTCGTGCTCCCCGATCTCGTAAATTGGGACGATGCACGGGTGGTCCAGGTTGGCCGCCGCTTCCGCCTCCGCGCGAAACCGCTGGACTTCCTGTTCGCCGGCTAGTTGTCCCGACAAGATCATCTTGAGCGCCACGACGCGGTTCAGGCTGACTTGCCGAGCCTTGTACACCACGCCCATCCCGCCGCGAGCGATCTCGTCCAGGATCTCGTAGCCTTCCCAGCCAATAAGCTTGATTCTGGCGGTTGGGGCATCGGAAAGTCCAACGGTCTCGTCAGGGTCCGAGCCGCGGATGGAGCGAGTTGGCGAAGCGTCTTCATTCTCGGCTTCAGCGCGAAACTGTGGGCTTGCCACCGGAATGATCAAGGAGATTGATTGCCTGAAGATGCTCCAAAAACGCAAGTCGTTCATTTTCGTGGACAGGCGTTTTCGCGCCGCTCCGCAGGTGCGGTTCAAGCTGTTCCGCGAGGAGCCTGAGTCGGCGGATGCCGTTGAGGTATTCGTCCAGTTCACCCGCTGGGAAGCGCTCTCCGGTTTGGTCGTGCGAGTCGTTCATGATGAACTGAGGACGCCGGGGCTTCGGTGTGCACGGTGGCTTGGGGGCGGCTGCGATGCGTCGCTCTCCCTCGTAGCGACAGCGCCATCGTAAGTCGCTCCTGGGGCTGCTGCAACGTGCGGCACTTCCGCCATGTCCCTGGAGGAAGCCGCCTGAGTGGGCTAGAGGGCTACCTGCTGAGCATCGACTCGTCCGGCTCCAAGTCCCCGCACACCGGCTCCACGCGCCACTCGGGGCACTTGTGGGCGGCGGCAATCACGATTTGAGGGTTTTCCTGGAGCAACCGCATGACGTTTGCTTGGAGCGCCTGATTCAATTGCTCGTCGCTCATTGTCCCGGGATCCTCCTGCTCGTTGGCGGCGACAATCAGGTCCGGCGGCGGCAGGTACCCGAGCGTCGCTTCGACGGCGGCATCCGAGACAGGCGCGACTGGAGGGCGTTCGCGCGCGGCAGTACGCCCACGCTTCAAACCTGAAATCGCTCGAAGGCTCTCGTGAACCTCCGCCGGCACTAGCTCTCCGCTGACTGCCCATTTGAAGAAACGTCGGATTCGGTTGACTCGGTCGTTGATCACGCCGCGCGATAGATTCTGTTCGATGAAATGCTCGCGGAGCGCCTTGAGCGACAATGGTCCAAACTCCTTTGCTGGGGTGGTCCCGTAGAGTTTGCGCAGTGGACGAAGGGCGTACTTCATGCACGACTGCTCCTTCGTTGGCTCACCGTCGCGCGAGTAGTACACTTGGGCGAACAGCCAGTACTTTGCCATGACCTCGCTTACCGAGGGCGAGTGCACTTCAACGTCATGCGCCGCCGACTCACCGCACGTGCGACCTTGAGCTTGATCAGCAAGCCACTCGGCGATCAAGCGATGGTATTTCTCGTGACTTTCGACGCTGTTGTGCTTGCCGAGGTAGATTCGGCGACCGTCAATCTGGACTAACGCTTGTCCGGAACCTTGATGCAAACGGTACTTGGGCTGTCGCCTCGGCATGGCGGTGCTCCTGAAAACCCGGAAAGGGGTAGGACTACCCTTTTTCTTCCGGCGATTCAGCCGCACTGCTCATCGTGGCAGGTACGCTAAGTACAGCGTTCGGCGCAACTTACAACAAGTACCCCCGACAGGACTCGAACCTGTGACCTGCAGTTTAGGAAACTGCCGCTCTATCCACCTGAGCTACGAGGGCGGGTGTGGTTTAGTGCCTCTATTTGAGCGTGTTTCGCGTTTTCCTTGTTCTGGAAGTTGGCCCTTACTGGCCTCAGTACACCCGTTTGTACACCCGCTGAGCCATTGGCTAGCCTAATTGGCTGAGAAATGTACACCCGCTGCGGTCAACAGCGGGTGTACGTACACCACCTGGTATCTGACCCCCGAGGTGATGCAATGGCAATTCTACACGCGCCAAGTCCCCCAGGAAGCCCCGCAAGGACTTCCCCCTCTTCCCCCACGCCCGCGGCTATTGGGCCAAGAAGGTCCGCGGCAAGCTCCGCTACTTCGGCCGCGTGGTCGATGATCCCGACGGGCAAGCCGCCCTGGCGGTCTGGCTGGAGCAGAAAGACGAGCTGCTCGCGGGACGTGAGCCCGCCCGCCCTGATCAACTGACGCTGCACCAGCTGTGCAACGCCTTCATAGCGTTCAAGGAGTCGCGGAAGGAGAGCCATTTAGGACGATACCGAAGCGACTGCCGCCGTCCTGGGTGGGGCGCATCTTGGAGATCAGGTGCATCAGGAACAACAGCGAGCCGTCGCTGACACGAGGCAGCCCTGGTCCGAACCGTCCATTGAAACCATCACGCTCGTGCTCCTTCTTGATCTCCTTCTGGATCTTCTTCCACTCCACGCCAAACGGAGGATTGGAGAGCATGTAGTCGAACTGCTTTCCGGGGAGTCCATCGTCCGACAACGTGTTGCCGTGGATGATGTGGCTGATGTCCTGCCCCTTGATCAGCATGTCCGCCTTGCAGATGGCGTAGGACTCGGCGTTCAGCTCCTGCCCGTACATCACCAGTCGCGCCTCGGGGTTCTGACTGCTGAGGTGATCCTCCGCCACCGACAGCATGCCGCCCGTCCCCGCCGTGGGATCGTACAGCGAACGGACGATGCCGGGTTTGGTCAGCGCATCGTCGTCCTCGATGAACAGCAGGTTGACCATCAACCGGATGACCTCGCGAGGCGTGAAGTGCTCACCGGCGGTTTCGTTTGAAAGCTCGTCGATGTTGGCGAATTTCTCAGCAACCAGGTACAGCAGGCTGGACTTGGCAAGCCGCTCCACCTGGGTGGCGAACTTGCGAATCAGCTCCTCGAAGACATGTCCCATCTGCTCGTTGCTGACCACGTCCGGGTGCAAGTGGAAATCAAAGCACTCGAAGATGTCCCGCACCGCCGGCGAGAAGCCCTGGACGTACGAGAACAGGTTCTCCCGGATGTTGTCCTGGTCGCCCATCAACTTCCTGATGTCCAGCGGCGACGAGTTGTAGAAGTGCTGCCCAGCAGCCTTCAGCAAGAACGGCTCCGGATTCAACCCAGCCGCCTCCCGCTTCTCCTTCTCCCGCAGCACCTTCGCCTTGGTGGAATCCAGCACGCAATCCAGGCGCCGCAGCACCGTAAACGGCAGCACCACCTTGCCGTACTCCGACTGCTTGTAATCGCCTCGCAGGAGATCTGCGACGCTCCAGATGAAGGAACTGAGGTTCTGTTGGTTCATGGATTCGCTGACGCCGCCAACGCCGAGAAAACTGCCCGCAATCGCAAGCCGACGGAAACAAGTGCAAGCCCTTGAGGAAGTTGCTAATATACGCCCTGGCCAGGAGTGGGGGTAGTTGTCAGCGGTGCTTTGCAAGGGGGGCGGGCGTGACCGGACGCACTTACCTTTTTGAACGAAAAGTCGGAGTTGGTCGCCATGGACGAGGCTCCTTACGATCCGAGAGCTTGCTCCAGGAACTGCTGGCCACGCATCCGGATCTTCTGGCCGGCGAGCAGATCAACCGTGACGACCCGGGGCGATGGCTCTTGGTGATGCGTGAAATGTCCGTTACCGATCAGCAAGACGGAGCCGGAGGTTGGTCGCTGGACCATCTTTTCCTGGACCTGGACGCGGTTCCCACGCTCGTCGAGATCAGGCGCAGCCGCGACACTCGCATCCGTCGCGAGGTCATCGGGCAAATGCTGGACTACGCCGCCAACGCGGTGGCCTACTGGCCGGTTGAGGAGATACGCTGATCATCGTCCAGAGTGAACACGCCTGCTTTCCCTGCCGATGCTCGGTGTCGTAACTGGTCCGGCGGCGGCCTTGCTCGCAACCATTCGTTGCTCACAGTTTGGTTCGTTGTTGCTCCCTACTTCGGCAGCGGACCCGGTGGGGGCTTTGGCTTTGGCTCGCTTTTAGTCACCACCAGAGCCTCGCCACGGCTGACACCGAGCCTCCGAGCGATCCACCGGCGCGACCATCCACGTTCATGCATGACACGACTTCAAGTGGAATCGCCTGACCACTGCGCCGTCGGTAATACTCAATACGTCGGGGCTAGGTGACCCATTCGCATCCACATCGAAGCGGCCATTGACGCTGGGGCGAATCTGAAGGATGTATCCTGTAACACCAGGAATGACCGTCACATGGCGTTTTCTGGCCGCAGCCCTTGACTCGACATTTAGCACATACCACTCTTCTGCGTGGTCGATGGGCTCGATCTCGATGGCACTCCCATTGAGGTGAAACGTCTTTCGACTAAATCGGCCGACACCGGGGTAGTCCTTATGCGGTCGAGGCTGTCCCTCGTCATCAACGAGGAAGCGAAAGCTGTTTCCAGGCGCAACGTAAAGGATATATCCCGCGTTGGGACTCGAGTCGTCGTTCTGGCCGACAAGTACATGAACCCGTCGTTGTTGGCCGGTGCCGATGTCCGTTACGCCCTGGATCTGATAGCGCCCACGGTAACGCCCCGGAGCGACGTCGATGGCGTTGGTGACGAAACTCAATCTCGTTCCACTTGCGGAAAGACCGTGAGTTCCAGGTGCCGATACTCCCCGCTCGGTGACAGAGAAAGTAAAGTTGCAACCGGGCGCCACCGAGATGTAGTGATCGGTGGCGGCCAATTCAAAAGAAGCTGGGCCATCGCTGCCCTGTACACTTTCGGCGACGCACTCCAAGGGAGAGCGCCTGTAGATAGAATACGTCCCTGCATATTGGCAAGGATCAATCGTGATGCGCTTCGACATTACTGGCTCCGGGGATGACAAGTCAGCGGCCGTCCGTGGATCGTCACATTCTGTGAGTGTCGAAGCGACGAATCAACCCGAATCTCCCGAGGACACGGCTGTTGATCGGCGGATCAAGCGAAGGCTGCATCGGTCAGCGATAGTCCGAAGATCGGTGCTGATGGGAACCGTGATTTCGCCATCTAACGCGTCGGTCCGTCGCCATGACTGCTATGGTAACTCAACATCTGCTGCGGCGTGATGCGGCGGCTGTCTCGCGCCCTGAGCACCGATGCCAGAGCTTTGCTTCTTCCCATCGGAAACCTCGATTCGAATTGCGGGCGATGGCCAGTTGGACGCGCCTGCGTGGCTCTCAGAGGCCGAGCGGCGGCTGTTCCGTCACTTGGCGGCACAGTTGGCGGAAGTGACGGTTGCTGCGGACTCATTCGCGTTGGCGAGGTTCGTTTCGCTTAAGCCGCGATGGAGCGGCTGACGCGAACCATTCGAGAGCACGGTGAGACTTACGTGAATCCCAAGGGCGAGGTTTTTCACGCGGCCGGAGGTTGGCATCGTCAACCGACTGTCCGGGCTATTGCTGGAGTTGTCAAAGCAGTTCGGCCTGACGCCGAGTTCGCGGCCGAATCTGAGGCGGGAGCGGAAGGACAAAGCGTTCCTGAAGTTGCTCGCCGAGCGATCCTGAACCGCGTTAGCGGTGTCGCGGCGGTTGCCGGGGGCGTCGTGTTGGCCCCGCGACGGTCGCTGAATCACTACCCAGGCGTAAACAGTGGTGATTCATCAGCGTTGGTCGCGTCGATCGGCCGCCCTAATTTGCTAGTCGTCCTGGTGCTCTTTTCATGAACTGCGCGGTGCGCCGTATGAGCGGCCAATAAGGCCTTCAATCGAATGAGTAATATCCCAGGCTCCCCCGAGTTTGCTGGACCATTTCTCGGCGTCAAGCCGTTTTGCCGCATGAGTACATTGACCGTGAAGTGCGTAGAAGACAAGGTCAGCTTCTTCCTGCCGCGCAACTCGAAAGCCGATCGACTCGAACGCCTGGACGAACGCATCAATTGAAGGCTGGGGTGGCTTGGCAACTGGCCAGAAGCTTGTGGCATCCGGCCACCACCATCGCGAATCGTCAGATGCTGCCCAGGCAATGCAATTGTATCTGCGGTCAACATTGCTCGTGACCTTGAAATCACCGGCGGACAAGGCGGGGAACCATTGCATTATCTGCTCATCCGGCGTCATTTTCGGGTTCACCCCAAATAGCCGTATCTTTCTGCCCAATCCAACCATTTCTGGGCAAGGACATCCGTTCGCCCAGCTTGTTCCGCGTCAAGGGTCATTTGCTTGTTCGCAATGCGTTCCAACACCGGAAACCAATAGCTGCTGAGCACAGCCGTTTTCCCCCAAGTCGGCAAAAATCGGACGCAGCGCAACGTGACCCAGCGAGACGAGTCTATCAAACTCAGGCAACTCGACCATCTGATGGCTCGATGAAAGGAAATCGGCCGCCAACTTCCATGCCCTAAGTGCATCATCGACAATCGCGTCCAGTGTGATGTCGTCCGGTCGTAGCTGGACAGGACGCCGAAACTCCAAAACGCTCGGCTCAATCGTCCTCTGCATTACAGCGCGGCTTGCGTCGGCGGACGGCGTCGGCGCGGGCGGTATGCTAGGCATTGTCGCTTTCTTCTTTCTCGGGACGACGGATCTCGTTAGCTTTTGCAATCTTTTCGTTTAGCCAGTCGCGAAAGGCTACGGCGTTGTCAATCGACATCACCACGTCGCATTCGATCTCCCGGACCACGTCGCATCGAACCACGCGTTTGCTGTGATCCTCGTGTGGCTGGCCTTTCTCATCCACGCGAAGTTCTAGCTGGCGTGGAATTGCGAGGCGTTCCGAGAAGAACGATAGATGAAGGTCCCCACGTGGCCCAAGTCCGCCCCAGACCCCATCGGCGTGAATCACGCGAAAGAAAAGAGACTTGATTTGATCAACGGCGATGGTCCCGGGGGGATTAGAACGAGGCTTGGGCCTTTGACGAGGCTTGGGTCTTTGTTGTCAACTCTTTTTGGCCATGTTCAATAACTCACGTGGTGGTTGCAGCCAATCATTCATCATAGCTTGCCACTGCGTTTGATGCCCCAGGATACGCATGTACACAACTGACGGGAGCGTATCGGGCCGGCAATGTGAAGCGACAACTGGCGTACGTACACCTGCGTCGGGTGGTTTCGGGTGTTTTTCGAGGGTTCAGCTGGAACCGAAAACCGCGTTTTTCTCGGGAAATACGCGTATTGAGAACGGCCATCGCTCTTTAGGAAACTGCCGCTCTATCCACCTGAGCTACGAGGGCTTGTGCGATTCTAGCCTTGCTTGCGGGTGTTTTCGCGTTCTTGGGCGTTGTGGATCGTCGCTCGGACTTGGGGGGACGCACCCGAGCGCACACCCGCTGTCGCCCGAGTAAACTGAACGGCCGAAAAAGGTGCGTCCGCCGTTGTCGCGACGGGTGTACCCACACCACCTGGAATCTGACCCCCGAGGTGTTGCAATCCCCAATTCTACCACCGCCAAGCCCCGCAACAAATCCCGGAAGACTCACAAGGACTTCCCCTTTTGACGGCGACCCGCGGATTATCGCCGTTCAAGTCTGGCACCCCGTCGAGAAGGACGCCCGCGTCCCTGTCAGCGCCCCGAAGGCGCCGTACTCGGCGACTTTCCAACGACTATCGACATGTTGCCGGGAACAGCAGAATTCGTCCGGCATTGGCCAAATCAGTCGGCACATGTCCGCTGTTCTTGATTAGTCCGGGCCGTATCCGCGGAGACTCGGGTGCATTAAATCATGGAGGCGAGTTTATCGACAGTCCGGTAGTTCCGCGCCGTCGCCACAACGCCAAGGTGCTTTTCCGCGTTCGCGGCGAGCTTGGAACGGGCAAGGCCATCTGGGGCGTGAAGATAGAAAACGCCATCGGTCAGTTTGTACTGTTCGGTCGATGCTCTCACTTTGTCAAGCGCCTTGGTGTCTGGGTCGGCGGCAGGTTCGGCGAGAAAGAAGAAGTGCAGCGTCTTGGGATCAGAGACCGCCTTGGGGAAGGGATTCGATTCGATTGCGGCGAGCAGTTCTTCCCGTTCCAGGATCAAGAGGTGGGGCCTGAATCCGTGCTGTTGCTCGACCTGACGAGCGATCTTTCCGGCGAGTGACGAACGAGTCTTGACCGGTGATTCGAAAATCACGTTTCCGCTTTGGATGTAGGTCCGGACGTTCTTGAGCTTCAAAGACTCCAGATCGCGCCTGAGTTCCGCCATGGGCAGAATGTTCTTACCACCCACATTGATGCCGCGCAGGAGAGCGATCCATGTGTTCATTCAGAGTCTCGAAGATAACTCAAGCGGTCCAATCACGGCGATACCGAGTCCCAAGTGAAGCAAGCGAGGCGGCGTGCATCCTGGCCTGGCTGTCAACGTCATGATTGCCATGTCAGCGAGCATGCAGCATACTGCCCGCAGCGCACGGAGGAATCGCCGAGACCGATTTTTGTCAGGGGCGACATGTAAGTCGGCCTAAGCAGGGCAGCCGGGCGTCACGGCGTGGGGGTGGCCGGAATGATCAAGCTAATCGTGCGTGTGCTTGTCACGTGGCTGCTGAAGCTGCGGTACCGCGTCGAAACCCGCGGTCTCGAGGCGATTGCCGAGCGTGGCGTCCGAGGCGTTCTCTTTCTGCCCAATCACCCCGCCCTGATCGACCCGCTGCTTGTGCTCAGCCGACTGTACCGACGATTCCAACCGCGTCCGCTTGCCTCGGAAGACGAACTCGACATTCCGGTGGTTCGCTGGCTAGTGAAGGTCTTCGGCGTTCGCACGGTTCCCGGTCTTTCCAGCATGCACGGTCTCGCGGCCGCCCGCCGCGTGCGGTCGGCGATCGACGCTTGCGCGGAGGGACTGCGACGTGGCGAGAATATTCTCCTCTATCCAGCTGGGCGAATTTACCGCTCGCGGTTCGAGGACTTGGGTTCCCACGCCGCCGTCCAGCGCATCCTCAAGCAGGCTCCGGACGCTCGCGTCGTGCTGGTTCGGACGCGTGGGTTGTGGGGCAGTAGCTTCGGGTTTGCCGACAACACATACCCGGAGTTCTTCCCAATCCTTAAGCGGCATTTGTTGACGCTGCTCAAAAACCTGATCTTCTTCACTCCCCGCCGCCATGTGACGATCGAACTGGACGAGCCGGACGATTTGCCCCGCGGTGGCGCCAGACAAAAGATCAACGCCTACCTCGAAGCGTTCTACAATCAGGATGCGCCGCCGGCTTGGTGCGTGCCCTATTCGCGGTGGAGCGGCGAGCGACCGCATGAATTCCCCGATCCGGATCTCTCCGACGCCGAACCTGACGCAGCGGTCAGCCCATCGGTCACGACTTCAGAAACACAGCACCCGCCATGCTGAATACGGACGCTACAGCAGGCCTGCGGGTACATGCGCCTCTTGCGGCCCCGTAAGTCGTTGCTCCAGACCGTCGTGCAGATAGCTGAGTTCTTCGTGGTCGATTCCCAGCAGGTGCAGGATCGTCGCATGGAAGTCGCGGACATGCACCGGGTGCTCCACCGCCCGCAGGCCGACTTCATCGGTGCCGCCGAAGGCTCGCCCGCCTTGAACGCCCGCGCCGGCGATCCAGACGCTGTATCCCCAGGGGTTATGATCGCGGCCCGCGCCCTGTTCGCTCATGGGCATCCGCCCGAACTCGCCGCCCCAGATGACCAGCGTCTCGTCCAGCAATCCGCGTTGTTTCAGGTCCTTGAGCAGGGCGGCGACCGGTTGGTCGGTGCGGGCGCAATACTCGCCGTGGTTCTTGGCGACATTGCTGTGCGCGTCCCAGCCGTTGGTGTCCCCGGAATGGACTTGAACGAACCGCACTCCGCTTTCCAGCAGTCGTCGCGCGAGCAGACAACGGCGGCCGAATTCATCAGTGGGCTTGCGGCCCACGCCATACAGGTCCAGCGTCGCCTGGGACTCCTGAGCGAAGTCCACCAGTCGCGGCGCTTCGGTCTGCATGCGGAAGGCTAGTTCGTAAGCGGCGATGCGAGCCTCCAAGGCGTCGCCTCCGCGATCCGCCAAATGCTGTTCATTCAGGCGTCGGGTCAGCCGCCAGACATCGGAACTGGGGCCGTTGGCAAGCGAAGCGGGGGCCAGGTTCAGAATCGGCGCCTGGCCCGGTCGTAACGTGACGCCCTGGTAGGAAGCCGGCAGGTAGCCGCTGCCCCAAGCCGGCGGCCCGCCCTTGAGCCCGCCGCCAGGATCGGGCAACACAATGAAAGCAGGCATGTTCTGGTTTTCCGTCCCCAAACCGTACGCCACCCAACTTCCCACCGACGGCGATCCCATCAAAATGCGTCCGGTGTTCATTTGGTAGACCGATTGCGGATGGTTCACGCTATCGCCGTGCATACTGCGGATCACCAGCAACTCGTCGGCGCATTGGGCCAACCGCGGCAGGAAGTCGCTGATCGGCAAACCTGATTGGCCCCGCGGGCGAAACCGCTTGACCGGTCCCAGCAACGGATTGGCGGCGACTTTACGTCGCGTCATGACATTGCCGAAGCTGGCGGGCAGCGGCTGACCGTTCAACCTTTGCAGGTCCGGCTTGGGATCGAACAGGTCGACGTGACTGGGACCTCCATGCATGAACAGCCACAAGACTCGGCGAGCACGAACCGGACGGGCTGCGGTTATGGCCGGCCTCGACGTAGCAGCGGCGGCGCGCATAGCATGCAACGCCAACCAACCGGCGCCGCCCCCAATCCGTTGCAACAAATGGCGGCGCGACCACCGACACAGCCTATGGGACATCGTGCTTTTCCTAAGGGTTTCCGCCAACACATCAGTCAGCGACCATGCTTTCCCCGCATACGTTAATCCACAAACACGAACTCGTTGCTATTCAAAAGCGCCAGGCATAACTCGGCCAGTGCATTCTCGGGGGCCCGCTGGCTTTCCCGCAGGTGTGCATGGGCTAGGGCGACTTCCCGCGGATTAGGGCGACGCCCTAGAACTCGAAGAAAGACGCGTTCGATGCGTTGCGTATCGCCGTACACATTCCGCTGATCGTCGGCAACGCGGCTGGCCACCTCCCACGCCAGCGGCGAGTTCATCATGTTCAGCGCCTGGGTGGGCACAATCGATTCGTGTCGTCGAGCACAAGTGGCGTTGGCGTCCGGCCGATCGAAGCTCTCCAGCAACGGCATCTTCAAGTTACGGCGCACGAAGATGTAGATCGAGCGGCGATAGTGGTCTGCCCGACGAGCACTCACCGGCCAGTGGTCCTTTAATAACGTGGCGACCAACTCAGGCGGCAGGGGAGGCCGCACGCCGGGGCCGCCGCGGCGCCAATCCATCAAGCCGCCCACCAGCAGCATCCGATCGCGCACCGCTTCGGCGTCCAACCGGCGGCGAGGATAACACGCCAACCAACGCGCTGCGGACGGCGTTTCCGCAGCGCCTTCTGCAGCCGAATCACCGTGCTTTTCGCCTGCTCGCCGAACTTCTCGAGGTTCGCTGAGAGCGTGATGCACTCTCGGCGAATCCTGGCGATACACCGCGGAGGTCATGATCAGGCGATGGAGTCGCTTCAAGCTCCAGGCGTCATTCTGCAAACGCGCGGCGAGCCAATCCAGGAGTAAGGGGTGCGAGGGTTCCTCGCCCATCACTCCGAAGTCGCTGGGCGTCGCCGATAACCCCTGGCCAAAGTGATGCTGCCAGATACGATTGACGACAACTCGAGTCGCCAGCGGTTGTCGTAGAATCCAGCGCGCCAACTCGGTTCGCAGGGACGACAGATCATGGAAGCCGCCGTCAGCTTCCAATGGAGTTGTGCCCGTCAATACCTGAGGCGTTCTGGGCGCCACTTCAGGTCCGGCTCTTCTCCAATCGCCGCGGAGCATGATCGCGTTGCGGGTTTGTGCGGAGTCCGCCAGTCGCAGGAACCCCATCGAGCGATTCGCCTGGGGTTGCACGCTGGGCGCGAAGATGGCTCGTAGGCCATAGAAGTCCGCCATGCTCAGCGCATCGTACTTATGGTCGTGACATTGGGCGCAGCCCATTTGTAAACCAAGGAATACGGCGCTGACGGTCGACGTCAATTCATTCAAAAGCACGTGGCGACGTTCGTCCTGAGAATTGATGTCCGGCATGTCCGGACCCGACAAACAGAAGGCGGTGGGGATCGCGGCGACCTCATCGTCAGGCGCCAGTTCATCGCCGGCCAGTTGCGCAAGCACAAAGCGGTCGTAGGGCAAATCCCGGTTGAGCGCCTGGATGACCCAATCGCGGTACTTCCACGCGTTGAGGCGCGACTTATCGTGTTCGAAGCCGTCGGTCTCGGCGAAGCGCGCGAGATCCAACCAATGCTGGGCCCAGCGTTCACCGTATGCGGGCGAGGCTAACAAGGCGTCGATCCAACGCTCATAGGCGTCCGGTCAACGATCGGCCAGCAGACGCTGCAGTTGCCGCGCCGTGGGTGGAACTCCCAGCAAGTCCAGGCTGCTGCGGCGACCCAGCACGGCCAGATCCGCTTCGCGGGCCGGTCGCAGACCCCGCTCCTCAAGCCTGGCCAGGATAAACCGATCGACGGGCGTTCGAGCCCAGTCGGTCGTACGCACCGGCGGCGGGCTGACCGCTCGCAACGGGAGATAAGCCCAGTGCTCGCGATCCGCCTGACCCCATTGCGGTTCGCGATAAGCGGGATGGTCGATGCGGGGCGGTTGAGCCCACACGAGACCAGCCGGCCACAAGCAAAACACGGCGACACAGACGCCAAGGAAATTGGCGATACGGTTGCCGAAGAAATGCCGCACGCCGAGGAGTAACATGTCGCAGTTCACGCGAAAAGGTGGAGATGGATAGGCTCGAATGCTCCGTCCCGCCATTTTACCCTATTCCGGGTGGAGCGTGCCGTAACTGCGTTCCTCGATGGGCTTAGCTCTGACCGTCGACTTCGCCGACGCTCCTTCGGTGGTACGGCGACAGAGTGGCTAGCAAAGCGACCTTCACGCGCCTCGCCCTCCACCGAACCTGTTTCGATCATCGAGTGGCCCGCCATCGGCTATTTCGAGTAGCTCTGGCATTGCGGACAACTCTTGGCTCGTCCCCTGCGCGTGCTTTGTTTGATGTCTTCCCAGAGTGTCAGGCTGGGCGCGTAGATGCGGTCGCCTGGCTGCAGTTGATAATTGGTGGACGTGTCGCCGAGCTGCAGCACCTGTTGGTAACACACCGGCAAAATAATCCGCGGTCGGCCCGCGGCTTGCGGACGCGTCAGGATGATCTTGTGATCGTTGGCTCGATCTGAAAGGCCGCCCGCTGCGATGATCAAGTCCAGCACGGTTTCACTGCCCATGATCGGATACGAACCCGGCGCATTGACTTCCCCCATCACATAGACAACGCCTCGTTCCTGGCTGACCAGGCGCACGGTCACTCCGTAATCAACGGCGTCGTTTGTTTCGCGAGCGGTCTGGGCGGTATGCGAGGCTAAGCCGATTTCCGATTGCCGCTTCGTCGCCACGCGCTGCATGACGGCGAACTGCACCCGTTGTTGAATCTCCGGCACGCTGAGTCCAGCGACCTGCATCCGCCCGTAGCCGCCTAGATCAATCGTCCCATCCTGTTGCACGGTGTGATCGCTGGGCACTTGCACCGGCGAGTTGAAGTCGTTGGGCTCGATGACCAGGACGTCGCCCGCTTCGACGCGATGGGGCGGCAAGGTCGCCTTGGCGAGTTCCGTGGGCACGTCGTTGCGATGGCCCGCCGACTGGCGGATTTCCGCCGCGCTGGAGAGCAGGTAGTTCGAACCCGCCGAGACCGGCAACCCCAACGACGCCGCCGAATGGCAACCGCCGTTGATCAGCAACAGGAGCGCCCCCATGGCCCATCCGAAGTCCCCCACGGTTACACCGCGGTCGCCACGTTTGTCAGTATGAAGTTTGCTCATCAATTCAGCTCCTAGCGAATGGTCGATCCCGGTTGGCGGATCGCGATCTCAGCGGCCTGACTTCCAAGCGTGTTAGCGACCAGAAATCTCAATGCATCCTGCGACAACGTTTTGGCTGGCTGAAGTCTCAGCACCGGCCGTGCGCCGACGCCCGCCACTTGTACGTGAATCACTCGGTCCTTCATCGCCTCGTTCGCCTTGGCCAACAGCGCCACGGGGGCGGCGGCGGCGAGCATGATCGGCGAATCGGCGAAGGCGAGCAAGCCGTCGGCCGGTCCGCTCTTGGACGTGACCGCCGTCACGTCGAAATCCAGCCGGCCGTCCAACGTGGCGGACCCATCCATCAACACCAACAAGCCGCTCTTGGACAAGACAAGGCTGTCCACATGAAGCCGGCCTCCGGCAAGGCGCCCCTGCACCGTTCCGCCGTCCTGGGATGCGCCGGAGGTTCCAGTAAGCGACGGCAGCTTGACCAGTTGCAGCAAGGAGTCCCATCCTGGCAATTCGAGCGATTGGATCTGGGAAAGCTGGACGCCATAGCGACCGGTTAAATCCTCCACGCCGCGGGCCCGCGTCGCTTGCAGGTGGACGTTGCCGTCGATTGTGCCAGCGCTGATGGAGCCGCCGCGAAGCACGCGGGCGGAGTTCACGCGACGAATGTCGATGCTCGTCGCCATGGTCGCCAGGCCGTTGGCCAGTCCACCCTCGGAGCGAACGGCGACATTGCCTCCCCCCACGCCGAGCGAACCGCCGCGGCAACGCCACCGCAACTGCGACGAACGCAGTTGGTAAGTACAGTCCACTGGCAGCCGGAGATCGCGGACTTCCACGTTCGCCACCGTGAGATGGTTGGAATGGACCTTCACCTGGGCGGTCGATAGACTTCCCAACCGACCGGAGATCGAAACGGAAACGGCGCCCTGGAACAAGCGGGCCGCCGGACCCAGGGGCGCCGCGGCCCGCTTCACGTTGATGTTGGAAGCTTGGAAACGAAAGCGACCCGAGGGGATGCGGGCGAGCTGCAGGTCCGCTTCTCCTGAAAGCCCGCCGTCGGCGAATTGGCCGTCGATCGCCCTGACTTCAAGACGGTTGGCCTGCAGAGCGCCGCTGGCCCGCATGCGTCTTGACAGCAGCGTCGCCCCCCAACGAACGTTTTCCGCCGAGCAATCGAACGTCCCCATCGCGCCCTGGGACATCGCCGCTGCGTCGCGAACGCACGCGATGCTCACCAGCCCGTTCAGCGGAGATAACTGCTTCAGCTTGCGGCGGACATCCAACGATGTGGAGACTCGCCGTAGCGAAACATCCTTCACCTGAAGCCGACCCTGCACGGGCAGTTGATGGAGCTCCCGCGAGTCGCTTTGGACCCAGCTCGCCAGGTCCTCAAGCCGCGTGCTCGCATCACAGCTGAGCGAACCGTCAAGTAATGATCCTCGCAGAACCAAGGCGGCTTGACCGTCGCCGACGCGCAGTTCGGTCGTCCGCACTTCAAACGCGGCCCCGGCGAACGATGCGTCGCGTGTGCTCAGCCAGCCATCGGCTTGCAGCATCGGCAGGCCGCCTAATGACGCCACACGCAAGCCACAGTCAACAACGCCGGTCGCGGCCACGGGCGTCTCGAGCATCGCGCTCACTTGGGAGAGCTGCAGATCCCTGCCCTCGATCATCACCTTGGTCTTGGTCCAGTCGAGGCTTTGCAACGACGCTTCGACCACCAGGTTGCCCCCCAGGAAGTCATGCGATGTGCTTTTCAATTTCGCCAGGGAGGGATTGGCCGTCCACTGCAATCGCAGGTCGCCCACGCGCGTATCGGAGTAGGCGGCGTCGCTGATGATCAAGTCGCCGCCCGCGGCGAACGTGCGCTCACGAAGATCCAGATCCACGCGTCCCTTGGCGACCGCCGTTCCCGTCGTGCGAAGCGGTTGGCTCGAAAAACGACTCGCCAATTCGGCGACGTCTTTCAGAGCGAGGGGGCCCGCATCGAATTGCAACGACGCGCGACCCCCCTCGGCGAGTTCGCCGTCTCCCACCACCACGCAGCGCGTGTCTCGCCACTGAATGTTGCAGGGCGACAAGGCGATGCGGCCCGCGGAGAGCTGGCAGGTCGTCGCAAAATCGTGAATGCGTTCTTCGGCGACGGTCAACCCTTGCACGCTCGCGGCCAAGGTTGCGTTCCAAGATCGGGGATCACTCCAGTGCGACAGTCTCAAGGAAGCCGTGGCTCCCGTCCGCACTCGCAACATGTCTCCAATGGGGAGGCGCTGCAAATAGCCGCCCGGCGGTCGATCGCTTTCAGGGGCCAGGGACAACACCGTTTCGGCGAGCGTCGCCCGCAAATCGCCGTCCTGCAGCCGCCCGGTAATCATCAGAGGGCTGACGATCGCTCCCTGACAAGCCAACGTTGTGCCACGAACCGAGAATTCGGCGCTGTACGTATCGCCATCCATGATCGTCTGGAGAGGGGCCTGTCCCTTGCCGCTGAAGGCGATGCCGCCAGTCGCCGCCCCCAATCCCCAGCGCCGAGTCGCCGCCTCGAGCTCAACGGTCGAGCTGGCCAGGGAAACATCCAAGACCCCCGTCAATCTATCCCGGCGGCTGGGATCGAACGTTCCTTGACAATTCAGCTTGGAACGCAGGTCTCCCACCGCAATACCGTCCACCTCGATACCGCTGAGTCCCGAGTCAACCTGGCCGCGAAACGTCAACTGTTGATTCTCCCAAGTCGCAACGCCCGTCCCATGAGAATTCGCGTCCGCCGCGATTGAGATGTCTGGAGCAAACATGCGCGCCAGTGGCTCGATCGGAACGCCGCTCACGCGAAAGGCTGCCGTCCCTCGCGGGAGTGCGGCGAGCAATTGCATGTCCGCCCGAACATGAAGGGCGCCTGCCGCGATCGGTCCCGCCAGGGTTAACGTCGCCAACCCGCCGCGATAAACGGCGCGCAGCTCAAGGCCAGGCGTCACCAGACCGTGCTCTTCCGCAACGACATCGGAGACCTTGCCGACAACGCGGATCGCCAACTCCCGCGCATCGAGAAAGCCGGCGGGATGGTCCACACGCAGGCGCCCCTCAACGACTCCTTGGAGACGCTTGCCAGGGAGCTGCTGAGGCATCCAAGGCAATCCGCCCAGGCGCCGTGTATCGAGTGGCAGCGGCTCCAGCGCGATTTCGGTGCAACCGGCCAGGGTCGTTGCATCGAGTTGGCTGCGGAGCGTGATTCGCCCTCCCAGCAAGTCGCCGATCTCGCCGCGAATCTCCAGCGACTGCCCGACGGCGGCGGTAAGGTTCGCCCCGCCGACGATGAAGTCCTCACGACCCGTTTGATGGATCACCAGCATCGCGTTGGTCACGGCGATGTAGTCCACCGGGGGTCGGCCCGGCTTTCGCGAGCCGCCCGTGATGCATGAAGGAAACCGCGATCGCACGTTGCCGTCGGCGTCCAAACGCAGATGCGCCGTTGGCTCTTTCACCGTGAGGTAACGCAACCAGACTCCGCGTCGGATGCCTTGAAACACCGACGGAGCGAATTGGATCTCGCGGATTGCGATTTGCGGCCGGGCGTCCTGCATGGATTCGCTGACATGCAAGCCCGCAATTTTGATTGTGCGGTAGCCGATGTTGACTTCCGCGACGAAGACCGCTCGCCCCAGCACTCGCCCCCCCACGTGCTCGATCACCACGCGGGCGATGTGGTTCCTGTTCAGGGCTGCTGAGCAAAAAGACAGCTGAGCACAAAGAGTGTGACTCGCTTCCCGAGTCGCTTGCGATCGAGAAAATGAGCTCGGCTGAGGACCTTGATCACTCTCAATGGGATTCCATAAGCGCGGTGTCGGGTGCGCTGCCGGCGCCATGCAGCGGGGTGGGGTTATGCGGATTTTGCGGAAAGCTCCTCATGGGTTACTCGGTCGCTTGACGAGTTGGCATGAGCAAACCTCGGAGGGAGTTGGAGCGCAGTTTAGTCGCGGGGGTTGCGAAGCTTGGGCGGTTTCGTCGTCAAGCCGCTGGGGCCTTGGTTGGGGGCCGAAGCCGGATCTGCTTACTCGGCGGAGCCCAAATAGCGATGGACGGCCTCGGGCCAGTCTGGCTGCGCCAGGCGATTCAGCAGCGCTCGATTCAACGATTCCCGCAACGGGCTATCCTGGGGCAGGGCGATGGCGTAGTGCTGCTTTTCGAACGTGTCTTTCAGGACTTCCAATTCGCCGGGGTATTGAGACAGGCACAGGTAGCGGAGTATGGGAGCGTCATGCACCACAGCGTCAACTTCCCCGGCCTGCAAGAGCTGCAGGCACTTCTCGGGTGAGGCGAAGGTCTGATGAGCGATGCCTTGCCGCGCCAGGTAGTCGGCCCCGGTCGAGTCGTCGATGGTGGCCACACGCAGGCCCTTCAAGTCGCGTGGTCCCCTGATTTGTGATTCCAGTCGCGCCACTGTCAAGGTCGAAGTAACCGACGCCGTGAAGCTGGAGATGATGAGGATCCCGGCGAACATCCAGACGATGGCCGCCAGGCGCCCGCCCAGCGACTTCGGAACGCGATCACCATAACCCACCGTGGTCATGGTGACGGCGGCCCACCAGATTCCATTGGCGATGCCGTACAGGGGACCTTGCCCGAAATCCGCCGGGTTCTTCCGCCGTTCGAAGAAATAGACGAGCATGCCGGAGACAACCAGCAAGACCAGGATGCCGAGGATGATCTCGAGAAAGACGGCGGAGAAGATTCGCCGGGCGACCGCCGACCAGACCTGTTGAGGGCGGCCCGAGATCGCGATGCTTAGCCCCGTGGTGAAGTACGAGTGCGTGAAGTCAACGCGTTGCTCGCGTTCCCGCGTGACGGTGAGCGCCGCGATGGCCAGATCGAGTTCGCCGGACTCCAGGCTCGTAAAGAGTTGCTCCAGCGGCATCTCCTGGAACTGGTAGCGCACTCCCAATTCGTCCGCCATCGCGCGCCACAAGTCCACGCTGAGCCCCGTCCACACATCGTCCTTGATCACCGAAAACGGTATCGCCTCCTTGATTCCGACTCGCAAAGGCGCCGCGGCGTTCGAGCGATCTTGAATCGCCTCGGCGCTGGGCGGCTCCTGGGTTTGGGCCGTCGCGGGCGCAGACGACGCGGCCCAGAGGAGGCCAAGCAACGCGACGACAAGTCGCCCGCGAAACATTGGGCGCCGACGCGGTCGTTGCTTCGTGCCGGCCCGAGCATCAACGTGACTCATAAATGGCGTCATCCTGATCGCGGTCTTTTCGAGGCGGAAGGATCGCCTGCAACGAGGTTCATCCTAGGGGCGAGGCACCGCCTGCGGTTCGATAAAGTCATGCAATCCCTCGACGCCGCCTTCTCGCCCAAAGCCGGAATACTTCATGCCGCCGAAGGGCGCTTCGGCGGTGGGACCGCTGCCGGTGTTATGCCCGACATGGCCGAAGCTCAGTTGCGCAATGACGCGTTCGGCGCATTGGTCGTCGGAGGTAAACACGTACGCCGCTAGTCCGTACTCGGTCTGGTTCGCGGCTTCGATCACCTCTTGCTCTGATTGGAATTCGATAATGGGCGCCAACGGTCCGAACGTCTCGTCTTGAACGCATTCCATCGCGGAATTCGCGCCGAGCACCACCGTGGGCGGAAAGAAGCACCCCGCCTGCTGCTGGGTGCACGACAGGTTCCGCGGCGGTCATGCGTTGAGCGCCCAGCGAGATCGCGTTCTCGAAGTGGCGGTGCACTTTGCCGAATGCGTTGCGATCGATGAGCGGCCCCATATCGACGCCTTCTTGCATGCCGTCGCCGACCGTCAAAGCGTCCGCCTTGCGGGCGAGTCTGGCGGCGAAGTCCTGGGCGGCGCCGCTTTGCACATAGATTCGATTCGCGCAAACGCAGGTTTGTCCGGCCCCGCGGAACTTGTTCGCCATTAGGTGATCCACGGCCCGATCCAAGTCCGCGTCCTCGAAAACGATGAACGGCGCATTGCCTCCCAGTTCCAACGAGAGTCGCTTCACATAAGGGGCGGTGGCGGCGATCAACTTCTTGCCCACGCCGGTCGAGCCGGTGAAGCTGATCACTCGCACCGCTGGGTGTTCGCAGATTGCGTCGCTGATTTCTCCCGCCGGGCCCAGCACCAGGTTGGCCTTGCCCGCGGGCAAATCGATCTGCTCCAGCAGCGAAAACAACGCGACCATCGACAAGGGCGTCTTGGACGAGGGTTTGATCACGCAGCAACAATCCGCGGCCAACGCGGCGGAGAACTTCTTGGCCAACATCGCCAGCGGGAAATTCCAGGGCGTGATCAGCGCTGCGACGCCGGCGGGACGGTAATAGACCGTCCAGGAATGGTCGCGCGGCCGATTGGGAACTTGCCGCGGCGCCAGGTGATCCAGGCAAGTCGAGTAGAAACGAAAGAAGCTCGCGGCGTATTCCGCTTCGCCTTGGGCTTCTTTCCAGGGCTTACCGTGTTCGTGCGTGATGATCCGTCCCAGTTCTTCACGATGCTCGCTGATAAGATCCGCGATGCGAATCAGCCACTGTTTGCGTTGAGCAAGCGTGGCGGGCGTCTTCAGCGTCCGCGCGGCCGCCTCGATCGCTCGGTCGGTTTCGGCTCGGCCCATCACGGGAGAGTGTGCGATGGTCTCCGCGGTGGCTGGATTCTCGACCGGCATCTGCTTGCCGGAGTCCGCAGCGCACCATTGCCCGTCGATGTAGCCGAGGGTCTGTTTCAGCAGGGGGGATTCAAGCATGTCGGGCCTCTGGGGATGACTCGGTTGTGGCCGTCTCGGGGATGGGTCGTCGGTCGCGGCGCCTGACGGAACAGCCGGCCACATGTCAGAAAGTGGGCGGCGTGCAGGCGCTGACGATTTCACACTCGGTCGCTCCGTGATTGCGGAAGCGGTGGGGCATGCGGCTGCGGAAGTAGTAGCCGTCGCCGGCGGTGAGCACTTCACATCGTCCGCCGACGGTAACCTCCACCTCGCCACGGACGACCACCCCCGCCTCCTCCCCTTCGTGGGACAGCATCGCGGGACCGGTGTCGCCGCCGGGTGCGTAGACTTCGTGCAGCACCTGCAGTTTGCGATTGGAGACGTTCGCGCCGACTTGCCGAAGCACCACCAGTCCATCGGCAATTTGCGGCATGTCGGCGGCCCGAAAGAACACCTCCGCGTTTTCAAAATCATGAGCGAAAAACTCCGCCAGCGTCAGTCCGAACGCCTCCAAGATCTTCTTCAACGACGCGACCGATGGGCTGACTCGGTTCTGTTCGATCATCGAGATCGCGCCGTTGGTGACGCCGGCCAACTTGGCCAGTTCGCGCTGCGACATTCCATAGGCATTCCGCAGCCGGCGAATACGCTCGCCCAAATGGAATTGATCGGGACCTGTCCCGGATCCCGCGGGGGTCTGGGAAGGCGGGCCGCTGTTAATCATATTGGTCGCCGGCAGTGCGAGTAGGCCTTTATAGTCCGCTCTTGCGGTGATTCTAGCCGATAGTGTTTAATATTTCAATCGCGCCTAAGAGGGCGCCGGGTGGCTTGGCTTCGACATAGGAGAGGGTCCGTGAAGTTGAAAACCGAATTCGAAATGGATTTGCTGGCTCGCCGCGCGGCCGTCACGCCCCGCGGCATTCCGATGATCACCGACGCCGTGATTGAATCCGGCGCCGGGGCGATGTTGCTGGATCAGGAAGGGCGGGAATTCATCGACTTCGCCGGCGGCATCGGCGTGATGAACGTCGGTCATTGCCAGCCCGTCGGTCGTCGAAGCGATTCAACGAGCAGGCCGAGAAGCTGCTGCACACATGCATTCACGTCGCGACCTACGAACCGTATGTCGCGCTCTGCGAAAAGCTGGTCGAGCTGTTGCCGCACGGCGACCGGCAACGAAGGTGATGCTGGTCAATTCCGGCGCCGAAGCGGTCGAGAACGCCATCAAGATCGCTCGTCAGGCCACCAACCGATCGGCCATCATCTGCTACACCGAGGGCTTTCACGGTCGCACGATGATGGCCATGTCGTTGACGTCGAAGTACGGCTACAAGATGGGCTGCGGTCCGTATGCTCCGGAAGTCTACCGGCTTGCCGTTTCCGAATCACTATCGCTACGGCGATGGGTTGAGCGAAGCGGCGTTTGTCGAACGCGAGCTGTGTCGATTTCGCGAATCGCTGGTCAATACGGTCGCCGCGGAGCAGGTCGCCGCCGTGATTCTGGAACCGGTGCAGGGCGAAGGCGGATTCGTTCCGGTGCCTGCCGGATTACTTGCGGGGTCTGCGAAAGCTCTGCGACGAACACGGCATTCTGCTGATCCTGGACGAAGTGCAATCGGGTTTCTGTCGCACGGGTCGTTGGGCAGCCTACGAACACTACGGTGTCGTGCCGGATATCTCGACATGGGCCAAATCGATGGGCGGCGGCTTGCCGATCGGCGCGGTCATCGGCAAGGCGGACGTCATGGACGGAGCTCGACCGGGAACGATCGGCGGCACCTACGGCGGCAACCCGGTCGCCTGTGCCGCGTCCCTGGCGACAATTCGACTGATGGAGGAGTTGCATCTGGGCGAGCGGGCCATGGCCATCGGCCAACGAGTCACGGATCGTTGTCAGGAAACTGCAGCGACATTTCCGCAGTTGGATCGGCGACGTTCGTGGTCTCGGTGCGATGGTGGGCGTGGAGTTGGTGATCGACGGCGATCCGCATCAGCCGGCGACCAGCTTGACAGCCGAAGTGCTCAAGGCCTGCGTGTCTCGCGGCCTGCTGATCATCGGCGCCGGCGATCTACGGCAACGTGATTCGATTCCTGGCGCCGCTTGGTGATTACCGACCAGCAACTCGATCGCGGTCTCGATATCCTGGCGGAGGAATTGGCGCTCGCCGTGGAGCGCCACTCGACCTGATCGCCGCAGTCGGTTGGCGAACGCGCTTGATTCAGTGCGTTCGCATCATGACTTGAGTTCCCTTAACGGAGACTGCGTGAATGACACCTTTTGCCATTGGCGGCCTGCAACTGACGACATCGGGACTGCGCGACAACCTGCCCTATATGCAGGCCAAGCTGGACTACTTCATGTACCTGTTCCCTTGGGTGCAGATGGTCGTCTTCAGTGAACTGGCGGCCTACGGTCCGAATCCAGCCAAGGCGGAACCGCTGCCGGGTCCGGCCGAGCGCAAGTTTCAGGAGATGGCCGCCAAACACAAGATCTGGCTGGTCAACGGTTCGCTCGATCGAACTGCTCGACGGCAAGAAATACAACACGCTGTCGGTGATCGACCCGACGGGAAAAGTCATTGGTCGCTATCGCAAGATGTTTCCCTTCCTGCCCTACGAAGAAGGCATCGAATGCGGCGATTCGTTCTTCGTCTTCGACGTTCCCGACGTCGGTCGATTTGGCGTTTCGATCTGTTATGACATGTGGTTTCCCGAGACGTCGCGAACGCTGGCCAGTATGGGTGCCGAAGTCATTCTGCATCCCGACGTTGACCACGACCATTGACCGCGACGTCGAACTTGTCGATTGTCCGAGCAACGGCCGCCACGAATCAGTGCTTCATGGTCGACATCAACGGTGCGGGCGACGGCGGCAACGGCAGGTCGATCATCTGCGGCCCGGCGGGCGACGTGCTGCATCAGTTCGGCACGTCCGAAGAACTCGTGCCGCTGGAAATCGATCTCGATCGTGTTCGTCGTTATCGCGAAGTCGGCCTGCGTGGACTGGGGCAGCCGCTGAAGAGTTTTCGCGATTCCGAGGTTCAGTTTCCCGTCTATGAGCCGGGCGGCAAGACGTCCGAATACCTGCAGTCGCTGGGACCGCTGGACGAAGCAGACTCGTGGTTCGCGCGCGGGCTTGGACGGAGGCGGCCACGCCAGCTTGAACGGCTGCCGCTGGATGCGACGAACTGGTTGATTGCTGGCAGTCCGATTGCCAAGGACAGGGATCGCACTGCAAGACATAAGGATGAAGGCATGACGGACGACGTATCCCACGACTATTACAACTTGCAGAATCTCGATCCGGCTCATGTGCGCTTGTACAACGTCGGTCGCCTGCGGACCGATATTTGGCATTTCCTGCGCGACAGCGCACGGCGGCTGCGGCGGATTCAGGACGATCCCACGGCACGCCGACGAGCGAGATGTGGTTGACGACCGCCTGCGGCGAAGTCTTCGACTTCCTGCGGCCGTTGGAGGATTATTTTGCCTTTCCCGGCATCAACGGCCCTGGAGCAGCTGCGAGTCAGTTTTGATCGCGGGCATCTACGACGACTTGGCGCGGCAAACGCTGCGGCTGGTGCGGATGATGAACAATGGAGCCGTATCGGCGACTCGACCTCGCGTCGTCGCGCTTGCACGACTACGCCGATCTGCTGAATGTCGCGAAGCTCAGCGAAGACATCCACACGCGAATTCGTCAGGAGCAGCGACTCTATTTCGAGGCCTTGGTCGTCGACGACTTGACGACGCGTGAGGCCAAGGAGTTGCGAGCGCAAGCTCGCGAACTGCGCCGTGCCGACGACGCCTTTCATCTACGAAGTCGTCGTCGCCACGACGTTTCGAAGACGCGTTGATTGCGGCTGTGTTGAATCCGAATATCCAAAGCTGTCTGATTCGCTATCAGCTTTCCGTTTCGCACGACAAAGCAGCTGAGGCTGCTCGACGAAATCTATACGATTCTGGGACTCGATCCTTGCAGAATGGAGTCGCTGAGCGGCACCGAACGCAGTCTTGCATCTCGGCAGCATGCTGAAGGCGTTGCGTCCAGAACTGGATGTCTTCATGGTCACCGACGCGCCGGTCGAAGATGTCGTCGGCGGACCCGAGCCGTGACTTTCGCCGCCTGTTCTATCTGCAAGAGAACTACCGCGAAGTTCACCTGAGCGTGCTTGAAGGGAATTCACGAACGGTTCGAAACGCCCTTCTTCAACGCGCTGCGGCGATACAGCCAAAAGCCGACCGGCATGTTTCACGCGTTGCCGATCTCGCACTCGGCGACGATCAACAAGTCGCATTGGATTCGCGACTTGGCGCAGTTCTATGGCCACAACATTTTCGAAGCCGAAACATCGGCGACGACCGGCGGACTCGATTCGCTGCTGCAACCGCACGGTTCGTTGCGCGAAGCCCAGGAACTGTCAGCCCGAGCGTTCGGCTCGCGACGGACCTATTTTGTCACCAACGGAACATCGACGGCCAACAAGATCGTCGATGCAGGCCTTGATTCGACCGGGCGACATCGTGCTGCTGGCGCACGATTGCCACAAATCGCATCCGTATGCCGTCATCCTGGCCGGTGCCTACCCCGTCTACCTGGACGCCTATCCGCTGTCGCGAATACTCGATGTATGGCGGCGTGCCGTTGCTCGAGATCAAACGGCACTTGCTGGAACTCAAGCGGGCCGGCAAGCTGGATCGCGTCCGCATGCTGTTGCTGACGAACATCACCTTTGACGGCATCGCCTACGATCCGCTGCGGATCATGGAAGAGGTTCTGGCGATCAAGCCCGACATGATCTTCCTGTGGGACGAGGCCTGGTGTGCGTACGCGCGGTTCGCGCCGGTCCTGCGTCGCCGCACGGCGATGTGGTCCGCGGCACGCTTTGCGAAACGATTCGCCAGCGCTGAGTACGCCACGCGAATACGCCGCATGGCGAGCCGAAGTTCGAAGCGCTGGATCCCGACGACGATGCGACGTGGTTGGATCACCGATTGATGCCGATCCCGATCAGGTTCGCGTGCGAGTCTACGCGACGCAATCCACGCACAAGACGCTGACCGCGCTGCGGCAAGGCTCGATGATTCACGTGCACGATCAGGACTTCGAGCACCATGTGCGCAACGCGTTCAACGAAGCCTACATGACGCACACGTCCACGTCGCCGAACTACCAGATCCTGGCGACGCTTGGACGTCGGGCGCACGGCAAGTGGAATTGGAAGGATATGAATTGGTGGCGCAAGAGCATCGCGCTTGGCGATGATGCTCCGCGAGCGGATCACTCCGATCCGCTGCTCAGGAAGTACTTCCGCGTGCTCGCGCCCGAAGGACATGATTCCGGCTCGAACTATCGCCCCTCGGGCATCGAGTGCTACTACGACAGCGACCTGGCTGGGGCCGCATGGATCTGGCCGCGCAAGCGGACGAATTCGTGCTCGACCCAACGCGCGTGACGCTGCACGTCGGACGCACCGGAATGGATGGCGACACGTTCAAAAAACTGTTGATGGACAAGTACGATATTCAAATCAACAAGACTTCGCGAAACACCGTGCTGTTCATGATCCATATCGGCATGACGCGCGGCACGATCGCCCACCTGGTCAACGTGCTGACGCAGATCGCTCGAGACTTGGACGACAAGCTGGATCGTTGGAGTGAGGTCGAGTTGCAGCTGTTTCGCGCAGCAACGTGCAGGCGCTGACCGCAGGAGCTTCCGCCGCTGCCGAACTTCAGCCGTTTCCATCCGGCGTTCCTCGCGTCACCGGACAGTACGACGCCGGAAGGGGACTTGCGACGGGCTTTCTTTCACGCCTACGACGATCAAGCGTGTGAGTACATCAAGCTGGAGGACGGTGCGCTGCTGCGAGAAGTGGAAGCAGGGCGTGAAGTCGTCTCGGCGGCGTTCATCACGCCTTATCCGCCTGGCTTTCCCGTACTGGTCCCCGGGCAAGTTGTCACGCGAGAGATCGTGCGTTTCCTGATGGCGCTGGATGTCAAGGAGATTCACGGATACGAGCCATCCTTTGGATGCCGAGTGTTCACGCCCGAAGTGGTCACGTTGGAGTTTGAACGGGCCAACGGCCGCGCCACTTCCCCGTCCGTCGAAGATCTTTCCAAGATCGCCGCTCGCCCGTCCCGTTAACATCCGCGTTCAACCAGTTGTCCGCCGGTATTCGCCCATCACGCGACTGTTCCTCCAACTCGCCGCCGACGCACTCGCTAGGAGCCTCTCATGACCACCATGACCAAACGCGTACTCCACGGTATTCCCGACATTCGTTTGTTCTTTCATCGCAACGAAACGCCGATCTACTTTGTCAGCGCGACGAATTTCAACCTGCTTGGGCATCGACGAATGGGTGCGGAATTTTCGTTTCATCAGCTACATCGACTGTTTTGACGGCCAGCATCCCAACGTTTTCTCGCCGGCGGAGATCCCCCATCAACCCTTCACGTCGATCGAGGACATCAACAACTACCTGCTCGAACACAAGGAAGTAGTCGACCTGATTCGGCGGTCGTTCCCAGGACGGCAACGCGGGCAAAGCGGTGTTCCTGTTCTTTGACGAACAAACCGAGAAACTCTGCGAGCAGCTTGGATTGGAGGTCTGCTTCCCCAAGGCCCGACTGCGTCAGGAAATCGACAACAAGATCATGACGACGCGGATCGGCGACCGCGCGGGCATCGCCAGCGTGCCCAACGTGCTGGCCCGGGTGGAAACCTATCAACAACTGCGCGACGCCGCAGGGCATCTTGGCGCCGACGTTGGTCATTCAAACCGCGTTCGGCGATTCCGGCCACACGACCTTTTTCATTTCCAACGAGAGCGATTGGAACAAGCACGCCGAGGAAATCAAGGCCGATCCCGAAGTCAAGATCATGAAGCGCATTCGTTGTCGTGGTTCAGCTCAGGAAGCCTGCGTGACGCGTCATGGCACCATCGTCGGGCCGCTGATGACGGAGCTGGTCGGTTTCCAGGAACTCACGCCCTATCGAGGCGGATGGTGCGGCAACGAGGTGCTCGCCGAAGCGTTTTCGCAGGAGGTTCGCAACAAGGCTTGCGACATGACCTTTCGCTTTGGCGAGGAGCTGCGAAAACTCGGTTATCGTGGCTACTTTGAACTCGACTTCCTGCGTGATCTCGACACCGACGAACTGTACCTTGGCGAAGTCAATCCACGCGTCACCGGCGCCAGCGCCATGACGAACCTCGCCGCGTTTGCTCACGCCGACGCGCCGTTGTTTCTGTTCCATCTGCTGGAATGGGCCGATGTCGAATTTCGAATTGGACGTCGATGAGTTGAATGCTCGTTGGTCCAATCCCGACAACATCGACAGCTGGGGGCAGCTGGTGATCAAACACACCGCCGACACCGTCGAGTTGATCACGCAGGCGCCGGCCACGGGCATCTGGCGGTTGCAGGACGACGGGAGCGTCGATATGTTCGCATGCAAACGCATCGTCGCACGGTGGAATCGGAACGAGAGGCGTTTTTCTTGCGCATCGCCAAGCCGGGTGACTACAAGTACGAAGGAGCCGACCTGGGCATCCTCATCACCCCTGGCCGCTTGATGACCGAGGAGTTTGAACTGAACGATCGAGCGCGAGCGTGGACCCGCGGAATCCTGTCGCACTTCGAATCTCGACCGCTCGCGTCGGCCGAAGCCGTTCAAGCCGAACACGTCGCCGAAGTCGGCAACTTCAAGATGATGTAAGCCCGCTTCGCACGACGCCCGCAACCGCGCAATGACTCGACAATTGCACTGCATTTCCGAACTCGCCCCCGGCGATAAGTGGCGCGCCTTGTGCGAGCGGCACTGGCCGGCGTACCGGAGTTGGTTCGCGAGGCAAGGCGACCACGCCCGTCCCAGGTTCTTGACGTGCGAACTGCGCACTCAAGGAGTACATGCCGGAATTGCTGGCGACCTACCGGCGGCTTGTGGAATTGGCTGGCGGAAGCGATCAGATCGCTCGTTTTCTCAGTCTGTACTGTCCCACGCCCTACATTGCGGGTTGTTCGCAAGCAGTTTGGACGCGAGGCGAGCCCTTCCTGATTCGCAACTATGACTTTCATCCAGCCCTCTGGGAAGCAACGGTCTTGCACACCTGTTGGAATGGCCGGCGAGTTGTGTCGATGTGCGATTGCTTGTGGGGCGCTTTGGATGGCATGAACGACGCCGGCCTGGCCGTGTCGCTCGCGTTCGGCGGACGCGAGATTGTCGGCGACGGGTTCGGCGTCGCCCTCATTCTTCGCTATATTCTGGAGTTCTGTGAAAGCAGCAGCGAAGCGGTGGCGGTCCTGCGCCGCATCCCATGCCACATGGCGTATAACGTCACCGTGCTCGACAAGACGGGTCAGTACGCCACCGTGTTCATCTCGCCCGATCGGTCCCCGGTCGTCTTGAAACGAGCCATTGCGACCAACCACCAAGGCTCCATCGATTGGCCGGAGCACGCTTTGGCCACAGCCAGCGTGGATCGCGAACATGTGATGTCGGCACGATTGCATGACGAGCAAGAGACCCGCGAACGATTCGCGTCCCGCTTCTTAGAGCCGCCCTTGTTTCAAGGATGGCAACGGCAAGCGTGGAAAACGCTCTACACCGCGACTCTATTACCCGACGACAGCGACCGTCGCGTTTTGCTGGCCGACACAACAGGTCGAATTCGGATTGGACCAGTTTCGTGAACAGGAAGTAGATCTGAAGTTTTGAATCGTATTCCAGGGCGGGGCTTGGGGGCTGTGGCGATGCGCCAGCGAGGTCGTGAAATGGGTCACCACAAAGTGCACGGAGGAACACAGAGCACCGAACTGCATCCACCTCTGTGGATCTCCGTGTCCTCCGTGGTCAATCCAATCCGGACTATCAACTGTTCAATCGTGCGCCCACGGCGCGTAAGCGGAATGCAAAGGCGATCAACGATACGCCGGACACGATGGTGAACACGCCCAACACTCTCACAAGGAACAGCCCGAAGGCCAGCGGCGCGGCCAGCAACAACACGCCAAACAGCACGTGCAACACGCCGCCCAGGAACAGCCAGGCTTCGCCTTCGATGTGCTTGCGATCTTGGATGGCCGAGATGATCTCGAGGACTCCCACCATCACGGCGGAAAACGCGAGCATGTACACCAGGACGCTTGTCGCGACGCCCGCCACGATCACGGGGTTTCCAAAGACGAACACGCCGATCAGTATCTCCAGGATGCCGCGGCCGATGACCCAGCCGCGTGATGGGACTTGCAGGAGAATGCCGGCCATCACGGTGAATACGCCATCGACAATGACAAAAGCAGCGATGACTTGAGTGAGAATACTCATTGTCATGCCCGGTTGAAACAGAGCGTAGGCGCCCAGAATCAAGAACAAGACGCCCCGCACCAGGGGCAGCCACCAGAGCTTGGTGATGGCGGATACGACGCGTTGGTCGGGGGAGGCGGATTCGGACATGAGACTTTCTTTCGACGTTGAAGCGTTATTGACTCTGGAAGACGATGACGGTCCAGCCAGTCTGAGCCGGCTGCGGCGCGGCGTCAGCGGACGCCGCGGACTGTTGCTGGGGTCCGAACGCTCGGGAGTCGATCGTCACGGGAGCAAATGAAGCGACGCCGCCGGTGGCGCCGGTCACTGGATCCTTGAAATCGTTCAGCACGTTTTCGTTGTTGCCGACCGTGCTCCGTGGATTGCGAATCAGTTGCAGCGTTGCTTCGTCGCGAATGTGAGGCAGCGCGTTCATCTCGGAAAGCTCTCGCATCCGTGGATGATGGAGCACTAACCCTTCGCCTGTCTCGCGATGCGGCGTCGGCATCGTGCGTTTCATGAAATATTGACGCGTCTCGACGAGCATGGCGGTCTGGCCGTCGGGGAGCGCTACGCCCAGATCGGCGAAGGTCCCCAGGGTGATCGACAGTCCCAGGACGCCGATTACTTCTTCGCTTCGGCGAGCTCGGATGGGAACGGAGAACACCACAATCAACTGACCATCGTTGGTGCTCTCCATGGCCGTGGAATTATGCACTCGATTCAGCGGCGGGCGGCGCCAGGGTTGCTCTTCTTCGCTGTCGTAGTCGCGCCCCAAACCATGAAAGTAGTCGCGGTAGGCGTACGACCGTCCCACGCTCGAGACCACTTCATCGTCGGCGGCCTTGAGCGGGGTGCTCGCCACTTGCAGTCCGTCTCGAGCGTTGATGAACCAACTGCGATTGGGAATCGAGGCGTTGGCGGCTGCGTACCGATCCAGCGTCGCTTGCAGCGGCGCCCAAAGCTGCTGGTCCTCCGGACGCTCGTTCACCTGAATCAATTGTTCCTGCAGATCACTGTCGGCGGCGACATTCTCCAAGACCCGCCAGCGGATTTCGATCAGGTTGCCGATCGTCTTGGCCGCGAACTCGGCCGTGGCGTGCAGGGCTTGGCGTCTTAGATGGCGCTCGCTGATTTGAGCCGCTACGGCGTTGACCTTGGCCAGGTTTTCATTCTGGGCGTATCTTCCCGCGGCGACCGCGGCGAAGAGCACGATGATCGTGACGAATAGCAGGCCGAACAAGAGCCCCTGCGCCACCGTCCAATGTCGCCGAAGCCAGCGGCCCATTTTCTGCAGCGGCGTATCACGACGGACCGAAACGGGCGCGTCCGCCAGGCATCGTTCGATGTCCTTGGCCATTTCAATCGCCGTGAGATAACGATCCTGCGGCCCCCGGGCCATGGCTTTCAAACAGATCGCCTCCAGGCTCCTTGAAATGCGAGGATTAACTTGGGTGGGGGGAACCAGCCGCCCGCCAACCACCTGGCGCCGCACTTCCTCCAAGGGGCCTTGAAAGGGCGCGTTGCCGGTAAGCAACTTATAGAGCATGGCGCCCAGAGAGTAGATGTCCGTGGCGGGCCCGAGGATCTCTTCATATGAGAATTGTTCGGGGCTCATATACGGCGGGGTGCCGGCGCCCCGGCCGCTCGTGGAGGAACCGCTACCCGCATGAAGCGTCAACGTCTTTTCTTCGTTTTGCTTAAAGACGCCTTCCCTGCCGAAGGGAATCGCCAACCCCCAATCCACTAGCAGTGTTTCGCCAAACCTTCCCAGCATCACGTTATCGGGCTTGATATCGCGATGAATAATGCCGCGATTGTGCGCAAAAGCAACCGTCTGGCAGACGGTGACAAAACGCGTCAACAAACCGCGCAGCGTGCGATTGGTGACTCGGATCGGCTTCTTGCCGTTGGCTTGATGAAACTCCTTGATGGCGACATCCAAGGTCATCCCGTCAATGAACCGCATGGCGTAGAACAAACGGCCGCTTTCGGCCTGGCCGACGCCGTAGACGGGGACGATGCCCGGATGCTCCAAGCGACCGGTGATTTCGCGCTCCAACTGAAAGCGTTCACGGGACTCCCGATCCCGTGCGTATTGCTCGCGGATGAACTTGACGGCCACACGGCGATTCAGCACGCGATCTTCGCCTTGATAGATCACTCCCAAGCCGCCCTTGGCGTGCAAGTCCAACCGCCCCACTTCGGAATCCAACCGCAGCGTCTCGTCCAACCCGCCGCGCAGCGTCGTGTTCAACTCCGTGGCCTGGCCGAGTGCATTGTCGGCGGTCTGCAATTGTTGCACGACGATCTTCACCGCTCGAAGCAACTCGACGTCGTCGCCGCATAGTTCCTCGAGGCTGATCTCGTCGCCATCATCCTTCGAGGCTTCCCAGCGGTCGAGGATTTCGTCGATACGGGAATCATGGCTCAATTGCGGTTCTCCCCTGCATCGGGCCGAGGCGGGTCAGGCAGTTTCGGGGATAGCGGCGGCGCGCCCAATCGCTCGGCCAACAGCAATTTGGCGGCTCGCAAGCGGCGTTGAACGGCGCTCGTATTGACTTGCAGAATTGCGGCCGTCTCGGCCGTGCTCAATCCCTGATAGTGCCTCAGGTCCAAGATCTCCAACATCGGCTCGGGCAACTCCTGAACTAGTTCGTCAACCGATTTTTCTCCGTCGGACCGGGTCGCGTCGTCGGCGACATCGTCGGCCCGCAACTCCTGTAGTCGCTTGGTGAGGTCAATCAACTCGCGTCGAATATAGGACGCGGCCAAGCGAAAGAAATGTCGCGGATCGCGCGGATCCACCACCGCCAGCGCGTTCCAAAGTCGCTGGCGACCCTGTTGCATCCACTCAGCCGGTTGCTCCCAAGCGCCGTCGGACTGAGCTTCCTGCTTGACAGCCCCGGCCAAGAATAGGAACCGTTCGGCGGCGAGCGCCATCAGCCTCTCGCGAGCCTGCTGTTCGCCAGCCTTCATGCGTTCAATCAAGTTGGACACATGATCAAAACGAGTTTGATCGGGCACTTCGGTCATGCGACAACATCGCCATCGTGGGTTTGCGGATCCCCTGATGATAACCCCGATGGTCGAACAGTGCGGGGCCTGCGAAGCAGTTCGGCGGGATTTCCAGGCGAGCGGGCGGACCAGCCGAAGCGGGAGGCCCGGCTTTGGGGCGTCCGCGCCACGGCCGACATGAAAGCCAAGCCTCGCCAAGGGCCGCGAAGCCTCAAAGCAGTGCTCCTTCGCGACATCCGGCGTTATACTGAAGCCCTTTCATCGCTTCCGCCTCCGCCGCCGGCCGGGTTTCCCATGACGCCTGAAATCGCCGCTTTTCTCCGCGAGCACGCCCGCCTGACTCGCCGCTACTTTCTCAAGTTCGGCGCTGCGGGAATTGCCGCGTTGCGTATCTCCGAAGTTGCCGGGCAAGAGGCCGCGACGAATCCCGTACTGCGGGATGCGATCGAGGGACTGGAGCCCTGGCTCACCAACCAGGATGACTTTCGCGACGTCTCTCGAGGCAATCCAAAACCCCACGCTCTTTCCCCCGCACGCCGTGAAGAGGTTGGCCTGACGCGCGAAACATGGACCCTCGATATCGCCAGCGATCCAGAGAATAAAGCGCGGTTGCGCCGCCCGTTGACGAAGGAAAGCAATACCGCATTCACGTTCGCGGATTTACTGCAGCTCGCCCCGGAGCATGCGGTTCGCTTTCCGAAAATCATGACCTGCTTGAATCTTGGCTGTCCCTTGGGCAATGGGATCTGGGAAGGCGTGCCGCTGCGGGTTGTGCTCTGGCTCACACAACCCAGTCAAGACTTGCGACGCGTCTTCTATTATGGATTCCATAACGACGATCCCGATCAGATGTTTCGCAGCTCCTTGCCGGTGGGACGCGTCCTGGAGGAACCTTTCGGACTGCCGCCCGTGATTCTCTGCTACAAGCTGAACGGGCAGTGGTTGACGCCCGAGCGCGGCGGTCCCGTTCGCGTTGTCGTGCCGGAAGCATATGGATTCAAGAGCATCAAATGGCTGACGCATGTTTTTCTGTCCAACCGCTGGACGTCGAACGACACCTACGGCGAACAGAACAACGATGTGGACAGCCCGTTGAAGACGTTTTGCGAAACGTTGAACGCGCCGCGAATCGCTTCAGCGGGACACCCCCTCGCCATCACGGGGTACGCTCAATTGGGCGTTTCCGGACTCCGCAAAGTCCAGATTTGGATTCATCCCAGCGATCAGGAGGCGCCGGCCGGCGACAAGCACTTCGCGACGGCGCCCTGGCGCGACGCGGAGATTCTTCCCCCGCCCCGCAATTGGGGCGGAGGCCTCGCCGACGACCGCATTCCCACGCAGACAATGGGATTTGACGATGAAGGCCGGCCAAAGAGCTGGCCCATGCGACTCACCAAAGCCCATTGGGCGATCTTGATTCCTGGTCTGCCGGCCGGCGACTATACGCTAAGGTGCCGCACAATCGACGGGAACGACGTGGCTCAGCCAATGCCCCGACCATTTCGCAAGTCCGGGCGAGCGGCGATTCAGGAAGTCGCCTTCAGCGTGGAATGATCGGCCGCAGTCGCCCGTGCCGCAAGCGGCGCCCGAGACGATGAAAGTGGTTCTCTCGACTCTCATGCTCAGCCTGTCTAGATCACCAGGGAGAGCACGGAGCAACACGGAGAAACACAGAGCTACGCCTACTTTGCCGCGCCCGGGGCTGAATTGGGGCTGTCCTTGTGGAAGTCGCCCTTGGCGACGTTGGGAATCTCGTTCAGCGTGTAATACGCCTGCGAATGCACGAGCTTTCCCCCATCGCTGGAGCGGATCTTGCCGAGGTCGAATTCGTGAACGTGGCCTTGGACCAGCCCCTCGACCCGCACGTGCACCCGCCTTCCATCCTGCGATACGTCCACGGCGATCACCTTTGGCGTAGTCTGGTCAACTTCCGGACTGCCGTAGCCTTGTTGATAGATATGCGTAAACGTCGACAGAACGTAGCTCTGCGGGTTCGTCGCCGTAGCACGATCGACGGGTTGGGTGAACGTGATGAGAAAACCATCCGTCTTGGCGTTGATCTCCTTGATTTCGAAGGGGACTTTGCCGGTCCACGCCAAGCGTTGCAACGCGAATTCCTTGGGCCCTCGAACGGGCCAACCTCGATTGGTTCCGCCAACGATCAGATTCCCCTTCGGCGTGAACTGACAGGCCAACAGACCAGTAGCGAGTCCTTCGCGGAACGGATAGCAAGCGCCTTGCCAAACGCCATTCACCAACTCGGTGGTCGCCCGCATCACGACGCTCAAGCTGAAGTCGCCGATGAAGATCTGATTTTCGAAGGGACCGAACTTGCCGCCGGTGTGATCCACCATGAAGCCGGAGATGGACCGTCCCATCTTGATGTAAGGAAACACGACGGCGTAGGGCACGAGCTGCGGAACGCGTTGACGCTCGATCAGCAACCGTGATCCACTCTTGGGTTCAATGGGCTTGGGCCCCATGTTGGCGGCCAGGTCGTACCAGTTGAAGCTGATCGGGTGACCCATGAAGCCGCCCGGCTGAAGAACTTTCAACGAACAGGATCCGTTCCAGGGTCCCTGGCTTTCGGCGTAGAACATGACGCCATGTTCGTTGGGCCCGATGCCGCACGGGCTGCGAATCCCGCTGCAGACTGGAACGGCTGTTCCATCGGGCGCGATTTTCAAGCACCAGCCTCGGAAGGGCGCCTTCGATCGATACGATTCGGAAAGGCAGAGGGCCACCCAGATGTTGCCGGCGGGATCGAGTTTCGAACCGAAAGCGAACTCATGGTAATGCCGAAAGCCCCAGATATCGCTGAGCGTCTCGAAACGGTCGGCGCGGCCATCTTGATTCGTATCCGTGATCTTCGTGACTTCGGTTTGCTGCGTCACGTAGAAGGCGCCGTCCTTGAAGGACATGCCGAAGATCTCGTCCAGGCCGCTCGCGTACCGTTGATAGGTCGGCGTTGGCGGATCCTCCAACGCGCCGCTCACCAGGAAGATGTCGCCTCGACGCGTGCCAATGGCGAGTCGATTGTCCGGCAGGATCTCGAAACTCCCGGCCTCCATGGCCATTCCCTCGGGGATCGGGATGTCCTCGATGCGGTAGTACTTGGACTCCTCTTCGGCCGTGTCCCAGTATTCGCCCAAGGACTGGGAGTAAAGCAGACCACCGGCCGACAGCCAGAGGCACATCACAGCTCGCGTCGCCAGGATACAGTTTCTACTTCTACCACGCATATTCGAGCACCAATGTTGACTTGCCGGGTGTGATTCGCAGAGGAACAATCAGTTGAACGCCGTCCCCAGCAGGAATGATCTTTGCGGCTCGGTTGTTAACAACATGAACACGCAGCTTGTCGTCCATGCGAAACCAACCGTCGCCTTCGGGGACGATTTTTTGATGAGCCGCGACGCGGAAGGCGGCGTTTGCATGCTCTTCCTTTGATTGGAATACAAGAAGTGCGCCGGATGAAGGTGCGCCCCCCAGGAGCATCCTGGATGTCGATGGGATAATCTTCGACTTCCACGTTTTCAAAACGATACATGAACGTGGGTCGCTGACGGTCGTCGAGAAAGTACCCACGAAAATGATGGTTGGGCGGGCGGCCTTCATCGACGATCCAAGGGGAATCGGCGTCGTCGAGTTCCGGACCGGCTGGGAAGCGCAACACGTCGCGACTCAGCGGTCGTACATTGCCGTGGCCCTGGCTTCTCCACACGCCCCCGGGATCAGCGAACTTGCCTTGCCAGAGCATCGCCAGCCGCATTTGTTCCGCGTCGAAGACAAGGTTCACCTGGCTTGGATAACCAACGCCGATCCCTCGTTTACCGACGCCAGGATAGCTGCGGCGCAGCATCACGGCTTCGTCGTCGGCGACAAGAATAAGCGGCTCTTCAACCAGTCCCTTGGGTGGTCGGGCTTGTCGATCGTCCAGCAGGTAACGCCACAACGCGGAGACCTGTGCGTCCACATCGCCGTCCAGAATGTCCTTGCGGATCGCCCGTCCACCGGGCCAAAACGAGGGCATCACAGTGTTGGGGCTGTATTGTTGAGGGCTTTTCATGTACGCGTGAAACCACTTCTCGTTCAATCGTTCGGCCATCTCGGTCAGGTCCACGGCCGGCATCGTCGCTCCGCCCTTCAATCGAAACGTGTGGCAGGCGATGCAATTCAGTCCATCCTTGCCAACCAATTGGTGACTGGCGTCCTTGAACTCCTTGGACTCCGGATAGGTCGGCGTCGCCGCCAACGGCGGTTGATCCACTTGCGGCAGCAAATCCACCAGATGCTCGACGTTGTCGGCCCCGAACCTGGGCATTCTGGTTTTCACGTAGGGGCGAATCGCGCGTCCACTCACCAGCACTTGCCGCAGCCACCGTGGTTTGAGCTTCGCTCCGACGCCCGTCAATTGCGGCGGAATGCGCCCGTTGGGGCCGAGATTCGCATTGGTGGTTTGGAAGTACGGATCGCGTTCGGCGCTAACTCCTCCCAGCTGGCCTCGCTGATGGCAATTCGTGCAGCGGAAGGCGAGCAAGGAAGCGGCGATCTGCTGTTCGCCCGTCAGGTCGACCGAGCCGGTTTGCGTGGCGGCGATGATGGCGGCGTGTTGCGAGCTGGTCAATTGGAAATCAGGCCACGGGCCCGGCTGTTGGGAAAGACAACCGCGATCGGCTCGGACCTGGGACAAGGCGATCGAACTCCTGAGTTTTCCGCCGGAGTCGTCGCTGGGCCACCCTTGATCATGGCAGCGAACGCAACCCAAATCGCGAAATCGAGATCGCCCTCTTTCGGCAAGCTCGCGGTCCACCGCCAACGGCGTGTGGCCTTGGCCGCGCTGGTGAGCCGGCAAGCTCACCAGATAGCTCGCCAACGCTTTCGCCTCCCCTTCGGATAACAGCATATCCGGCATACGGCCGGAAGGTCGTGATGCGAGTGGGTTCAAAAGGAAGGACGCGAGTCCCGTGAGGCTGAATTTCTCGGCCGGGTTTTCCAACGGCGCGGAGTCCTTCACCTGGATCTCATCGCCAGCATCGTCGCGAGGGGCGTGGCAAGCCACGCATCCGATCGTGTGAAACAGCTCGCGACCTTCCTCGGCCGCACTCGCGTCGAAGACCTCTTTCTGCAATTCATACTTGCCGACCGAGAGCAAGTAATGCGTTATTTCGCGGGCGGCGTCGCGTCGCTCCACTTCCGAGAGTCCATGCATGACGTTGGGCATGCTGGTTCCCGCTTTGATCTTGGCTGGATCTGCGATAAATCGCTCGATGAAATCGGCATGGAGCCTCCCCGCCGCCCAGCGCAAATCGGGGGCCTGCTTGGGTGGAAAAGGAGACGGTCCCAAGTCGTTCTCGTGGCACGCGGCGCATTGGAATTCGTCGATAAGAACCAAACCGCGTAGGGCTGGAAGTTGATGCAGGGCTGGGCCAGCTTGCGCGTCGGCCACCGCTGGCGAATTCGCCGAGCCTCCGGCGGACTCCCGCAACGCCATCACATACCGCACCAAATCCAGCAGCTCTTGTCGGTCGCGCAACTGGTCGACCAGATTGTCCGGCATCGCCGACTTCGCCTTGGGCGCTATTTCGTCGATCTGATCCAGCGGCACGCTGATCTGCCGACGTTGCTCGGCGGCATCTCGGAGCGTCACGCCGTCATCGTCCTGCGACAGCAAACGCCCGGTGAGTATCTTGCCGTCCACGGTGCGGAGCGTGACTGACTCAAAGCCCTTGCGGATTGCCTTGGACGGCTCTAACAGCGATTCCACCAGATAGACATCGGTCGCGTCGCGCGGTAAAGCGTGCAGGTCCGGCCCGAGCAGGTCTGAGCGCCCCGCTGCGTGGCACTGGGAGCAAGCCAGCTTCTCCTGCGCGAACAGGATGGCGCCTCGCACGGCGTCGCCCTCTTCTCGCGCGGCGTCCGCCAGCGCAGCGGCGCCTTCGGCCTTCAGACGGACCGATAGAGATTGGGCCCGCGTTGCGGCCGCAACGCAGGGAATGGTCGTCAGGGCGAGGAGAAAGAACTGAAGCGAGTGCATCAATGGGGGCGGCGATCGCAAGGGTTGGCTTTCGAACGAGATCATGGGTGCGGTAGGGTGGGACGTCACAGTCGCCAAGCATTTCCATTGTGCCTTACGGAGTTCCGCCCCGCATCCCTCCGGGAAAAAACACGTGAAATCGCTTTGCCAAGAGCGCGGTCTTGCAGGCTCGAGGGTCCGGGCCCTGCTGGCTGCGGCCGTGAGGCTGCGAGACGCCTTCACTCCTGTCGGCGCTTCTTGACCGCTGAACGTCGGTAGAGAATTAACCCCGCAGAGCGGCTCGGGCGTCGACCTTGGCTGCGGGTCGGGTTAGAACGTTCCAATTGCTGTTCCCATCGCCCCCAGTCAATTCGGATTTCCAAGCCCCATGAGTTCCTGGCAAAAATGGCGTCGCGCCCTCGGTGGCAGTGATCCTCGGCATTGGCGTGTTCCGGGGTTTCTCGCGATGCGGTTGCGGAACGATCATGGGAAGCGCGCCTGGTGGGCCACCGGAGTCGGCTTGTGCGGCGGCGGCGTTTTCGCGGCGATCCTCTTGGCGCTGTCGCCGCCGGATGAACTTGGCAAGGCGTGGCTGCTCAGCATCGCCATGGTCGCCGCGTTTTGGGCGCTGGCTTTTATGTACCAGGACGCGGTCGAGATCATCATTTCGCTCGAGGACGAAGGGCTTCGCCGCCAGATCAAACCGATGTTGATGAACCCCTTTGGCCGTCGAGATCGGAACGAGTTTTGGCGTTACGACGCAATTCGCGACTGCGGCGTGGTGACCGCCGAGCACTTGGCCGGCAAGTACTCGGTGCTGGTCATCGTGCTGAAGGCCCAGGCCCTGGCGTTTATCATACCGATCAAGATTGATGTTCAGCAGGTCGCGGAATTCCTTGCGAGTCAACGTCTACGAGTCAAAACGTTGAAACGCATTCCGCCTCATGCGATGCCGGCGCCAAGCGTCACGCCGCGCGGGACCAGAACCGCCGCCATCCTGGCAAGCGTCGGCGTCGCCTTGTTCGCCGTCGGGGGTCTAGCACGACTTGTGATTTACAGCGAGGCGCCGAAGCGAGATCGCGCGGCCGTCGCCAAGGCGGTGGAGAATGCTCCTCTGGGCCGCGTCCTCCGCGAATGCCTCGCGCCGCAAGAGCAAGGCGTGACTCAAGCAGCGATCTCGCCGGACGGAAAGTGGATCTGGGCCCTCACCAAAACGAAACGGCAACTGGTTTGGAACGATCAACAAACCGAGCCTCAAGATGCGCTGCAAATGCCGACGACGGACAAGTGTCGAGCCTTGTTTTCGGCGGACCGCCAACGACTGGTGTTGGTGGCGGGCAATCGATGTCATGTCTGGAGCCTGAGCCCGTTGCAGCAGGAACAGGAATGGGAATTGCAGGAAACACCGGATCACGCCGCGTTGTCGGCCGATGGAGCGCGGCTAATTGTCGCGACCATGTCGGCCGTTCGGCGCTATGAACTTGCCACGGGAATGGCGGAACCGGCAATTCCCATCACGATCGGCGCGATTGTCGATACGACCTTGACCGACGACGACCAAAGCCTGATCATCGCCCAGCATCCCAGGATCCAACAAGTTCACTTGGAATCCGGCGCCGTCGAAGAGCTGATCAAGTACGCAGCGCCGCATCCGGCTCATCTCTTGGGAACGCTATCAGCTGGCGGGAAGTGGGCGGCGATGCAAGCCAAGCAAGGAACGGTGCTGTACGATCTGGCCGCGCGTTCGCAAGGTGAAGACGCTCGCCGCTGGACCGATGTCCGTCGCGCCGGTGATCAACCGCGAGGGAACCCGACTGGCCTCGGGAACGCCCAAGGGCGTGGCGGTTTGGGACATTGCCACGGGACGCATTGTGATTCGTTATGAATTCAACAACTCGCGACTCGCGCTCAGCTCCAACGGCCGCAACCTGCTGGGATACTCGTCGCGATCAGCGAAACTTCTTGTTTGGGAATTACCCTAATCGCCTTGAGTCGCCGCGTCGATTCGCGGCGCGTCAGAGAGCATCCGTTCTCGTTCCTCGCTCAAGCAGAAAAGTCAGATGGGACTTTATCGCCGGCCATTCGGATTGGATGATCGAATAGACGCAGGTGTCGCGGAATGAACCATCGCGGTGGAGCTGATGATTGCGGAGGACGCCGTCCAGTTTGGCGCCAAGTCGTTCGATGGCGCGGCGGCTGGGGAGGTTGAAAAAGGAAGTTCGAAATTCAACGGCGATGCAGTTCAGCGTCTCGAACGCGTAGGTCAGCAGCAGCAGTTTGCATTCCGTGTTCAACGCCGAACGCTGCACTCGCCGAGCGTACCAGGTGGAGCCGATCTCGACGCGCTTGTTGACGGCGTCGACGTGCATGAAAGTCGTCATCCCGACGGTGGCGCCGTGCGCGTCCAGAACGGCGAAGGCCAGCATCGAACCCTTCGCCTGGAGGTCCAGACGGCGGTCGATTTCCGCCATCATGCGGTCCGGATGGGGGACACTGGTATACCACAGCTTCCAAAGTTCGCCGTCGCTCGCGGCGGCGATCATGGAGTCATGGTGAGCTCGCGTGAGCGGCTGAAGCGTCGTGTAACGACCGTTGAAGGTAAGGGGTTGAAGCCAGCTCACGTGCTTTCCGCATGGCGTTCTGCGTGGCGCGTTGCGCGGGCTTCTGCTCGCTCGCGGATGGTCAACTCGCGAATCAGGTCCGCCGTTTCCGGATAGACGTCTCTTAACGACCGTTGGACGCGCGTCATTTCACGGATGCCGGGCGAATGCTGCTGGAACGCGTCGACCAAACTGGCCGCCAAGGTCCGCGTCAAGTTGATCTCGTTCCAACCCGCAGTGGAGGCAATCTGTTCACCGTCACTATGGGCCGTGACGATCAGGGCGCCGCTTGAACGCGGAAACGTAAAGGGCGGCTGCCCGGTCAGGCGACTCAGGGCCGGCGCTTCGCGAAGTGGCATGGAGACGACCACGTAGCGGCGGATGAGATTGCGCTAGAGGATGAAGCGAAGGCGGCGTGAAGGCGTCGCCTTCATGAAACACAAACAATAATGGGCGCCCGCTTTGCTTGGCGAACTCCAGGCGCCGAGCGGCCTGCGCCAGTCGCGGCCCCGCTTTGCTGATGCGCTCGTTCAGAATTTTCTCAAAGACGTGTCGATAGACGCTTTCCAGCCTCGGTAGCGGTTCACGCATCAGCAATTGGTGAATACGTTGGTCTTGCCCACTAAACGCGGACATTGCCGCCTGTTGGTGGGACAATGCGATGAACTCTAAACCTGGTTGAACTGGCTTGGTGAGCGCTTCGGCATAGACTTCACGAGCCCATGTCGCTTCGGCCAAGAGCACATCCGGCGACACTGGTCCAGCAACGGCATGAATCACGCGGCCATTGGGTGTGAGGAAGTAGCTGGCGACATTGCCGCCGTTCTTCTGGATCTGGTCCCCCACTTGAACCGCCCGAAAGTCTCCGACCTGTTCATGCGAAGAAACGAAATGTCGAGCAAAGTATTCGCCAATGCGTGGGTCCGACAGGGCGCCCGCCCTGTATTGCGATGCGTTGTTTCAGGTAAACCCGGGAATCTCAAAGTTCCCGGATACGTGAATCAAGAACACCAGCTTGTCCTGCTCGGCCGCTTCTCGGCAGGCGTCCATGGGAGACGGGGCCCACTGCAAGGCGGTGCCTAACGAATTCGGTAACGCCTGACACGCACCGTCCTCGCAGAGGGGAGGCGCTGCCGGGCCCTCCAGCTTGGCCAGGCCTGCTTCATTCTTGCCAGGCTTCGCCGCCAATGGCTCCAGCATCGGCGCTTCCGGTGCGGCCGCCGGCGAGGGGTGCGCCGGCGGAAGATCGCGTTCAGCGTCCAGCGGGTCGGGCGCGATTAAGGGTCGAGGCGACAAGACGATCTCCGGAGCAAGCGGCTCCCAAGCGGGACCTTCAAAATCCGCTGTGAGAAGATTCTGCATGTCAAGCGGCTGGGAATCGAAGCTGGCGGCGGGGAGCGATCGCCAGGCGGCTTCAGCCGAGCGAGCGGAAAAGGGAGCGCGGGCCGCGGCGCCATCGCTGCGGGACTCGATCGGGATAACCTGAGCCGCAAAGCGCGCCGCGGGCTTGACGCCATGGGCGCCCAGCAACGCGACGAGAACCGTCGCGACCAGCAGGCCGGTCGCGGCGCCCGGAAGCCACTCGAACGAAGAAAACCAACCTTCGTCCGGCTCCCATGCGTCCGCCGGCTGGGCGCACTCAACACGGGAGGCGGAGTCGCGATAATCGGTGGAGCGATCACCGGAGGCGCCGGCGCGGCTGCTGGCAGCGGATTGTGGGAGCGATGCATGGCTTGGCCTCTTTTCCCGCCAGGAAACTGGACTCCCGCGATCCTATCAGGATCGGAAGCCGCCTGAAAAGCATTTTTTCGATGTTCGGACGGTCTTTCTGCTCGTACAAGAAGCGTCCTCCAGGCGCCAGGTGCACCGTGGCGGAACCGCTTTGGCCAAGGTTGGCGGCGCGGTCGCGGCCGCCACATCGGCAATCTCGGCGACCCGCAGGGAGGGGCCGCCGCTAGACCCGCCACGGGGGGTGGGCTATACATATCAGCATACCGGCGACCCTCGCCGATTCGCTTGCCGGCCCGGATGGGGCGCCGCGGCGAGGCCGATCAGCGCTCCCGTAGCCGCTTGATGGTGGGGCTGAGTTATGAGATGTCCATTCTGTCAATCCGATCACGACAAGGTGATCGATTCCCGCACCACCGAAGAGGGCTTCGCAATTCGCCGGCGGCGGATTTGCTTGGACTGCAAGTGCCGCTATACGACGCGGGAGCGGTTGGAGGAAATGGCGATCAAGATCGTCAAGAAAGGCGGAATCCGCGAGCCGTACCGCCGAGAGAAGATCCGCTCGGGCCTGATGAAGGCGTGTTGGAAACGACCGGTGGGCGATGAAGAAATCGACGCGCTGGTATCGGATGTCGAACGAGAGCTCTACTCTCAATTCAATACCGAGATTCCTTCAACGGAACTCGGCGATATGGTGATGCTGCGATTGAAGAAACTGGATCAGGTCGCGTTCGTCCGTTTCGCGAGCGTCTACCGCGAATTCGAGGACGTGAGCGACTTTGTGCAGGAGCTTCGCCTGCTGCGGGACAACGAAGACCTGTCCTGAACGGAATAAGCACGCGAGCATCCGCGGCCGTTTGGGCCTGCACTTCGGCTTGGCTACTGCTTGAGCGACCAGTCGCGGCGTTGGCGACTGCTGGCGATCCCCATTTTCTTACGGTACTTGGTGATCGTCCGGACGCGCGACGTTCAGACCGTGGCGTTTCAACTCCTTGACCAGATCGTCATCGCTGAACGGTGCGGACTTGTCCTCCCCGTCCACCACCTCTTGCAGCTTCAAGCGGATACGATCCCAGGCGACGTTCTCACCGTCATCGCTGCGGGTTCCGCCCACGAAGAACCGTTTCAGCGGGAAGATGCCGCGGGGCGTCTCGATCCACTTGTCGTCCACGGCTCGACTCACGGTCGTCACGTGGACGCCGACCCGGTCGGCGATGTCCTGCATTTTCAACGGCTCGATAAACTCGGGCCCATCATCCAGAAAGCGGGTCTGGTGATCGACGATCGCCTGAGCCACATTGGTGAGCGTATTGCGACGTTGCTCGATCGATTCGATCAGCCATTGTGCCGCGTTGATCTTCCGCTTGATGAATTCTCGCTCTTCGGCCGTGGCCTGTCCATTCCGCAATCGTTGTCGATAGTACCGACTGATGAACAGGCTGGGGGTTCGACCGTCCTGCAAGGACACCACGTAGCGGCCGTTCTCGTCCCGGCCGACCTTGACGTCGGGCGTGATCGCGGGGGCGTGGGATTCGACGAATCCGGCGGCCGGCTTGGGATTCAATTTCCGCAGCTGTTTCCATGCGGTTTGGATGCGATCATGGCTATAGCCGGTAATGCGTTGGATGTTGGGAATCCGGTTGCCGCTCAGGTCCTCCAAGTGTCCCGTGATCAGGGTTTTGACTTCGTCGTAGTAGGGCATCTCGGGGTCGAGTTGCAGCAACAGGCATTCGCGCAGATCACGGGCGGCGATGCCGGCGGGCTCGAGTGTCTGCACGATTTCCAAGGCGAGTTGAGCCATCGATTGATCGTCTGGCCCGGCGTTGGAGGGCAACATGTCGCGCAGGTTGCCGCGAAAGTAGCCGCCATCGGACGGCTTCAGCGTCGAGATAATCCGTTCGCAGAGATTGCGTAGCCGCGGCGTTAATTCCAACTCGCCGAGCTGTGCGATCAGGTGATCATGCAAGGACTCGGGACGTTCGGCCAGATTGGCCATCTCGTCGTGCCGTCGCTCCATCTCGTCGGCCATGCGATTGGCCGAACGGCGAGGCATTTCGTCAAAGTGGTCCGGCACTTCCCGGTCGAGGTCCAGCAGTCGCTCGAAGTCCTCGGCTTGATCGCCCTTTTCATCGACGACCAGCTCGCGTTCCGCCGCGGGCGTCTCGTCCGGGTTTTCGCGTTCTTCGCGTTCGTCGGGCAACTCGGGGTCGTTGTCCCGCATTTCCAACGTTGGATTTTCCGTCATCATCTGTTCAATGCGTTCCTCCAGCGCCACCAAGGGCAACTGCAGGATCTCCATCGATTGGATCATGCGCGGCGCCAACTTCTGCACTTGAACCTGGTGCTGGTCCATTCCCATTGAGAGGCGCATTGACATTGAATTCGTTTGACGGCTGAAGCCGAGCTCCGAAAGTTGGTCAGTGTAGGGGAAGCATAGCTTGGTTAGCCAACGGCGAGGGATCTTCGAGCAAGCTCAAAATCGCTGTCGGCCTTGAAGCGCATCGGCCAGAATCTCCTTGTTCGTCAATTCCAAGATGCTCCCGGGCGTGACGCCGCGAGCCAGTCGGGTCAGCTCCACGCCGGACTCCGCCAACAAGTTGGAGATATGCAGCGCGGTTCCATCGCCCTCGACGGTGGGGTTGGTGGCCATGATGACTTCGCGGAAGTCGCCGCCGCGGACGCGTTTGACCAGGGCGTCGATGGTCAGTTGCTCCGGCCCCATTCCCTCCAGCGGCGCAATCCGGCCCAGGAGCACATGGTACAGCCCCTGAAAGACCCCGGACTGTTCCAGCTGGAGCATGTCGCGGGGTTGTTCGACAACGCACAAAACGTGAGCGTCCCGTTTGGGATCTCGACAGATCTCGCAGGTCTCTTGCTCGGACAGTCCATAACAGATGCTGCAGTAGCGGATCTTTTCTCGTACATCGCGAATCGCGTCGGCCAAGGCCAACGCTTCCTCCTTGGGGGTGCGGAGAACGTGGTACGCCAGCCGCTCGGCTGACTTGCGACCGATGCCCGGCAGCTTGGCGAATTCGTCGATGACTCGACTCAGCGATGCGGTGAACTGAGCGGACATCTGCGTTCCTTGCGGGGCCCGAATCGGCTCTGCCGACAACCGGGCTTAAGGGGAGCGGTCATCCTCGTCGGTGGACGCCTCGTCTTCGGAACCAAGGTCGCCGCCGCCAAACAACTTGGCCATCGCGTCGTCCATCCCTGGCAGCGAGATGCCGCCGGTGAGATCCTGCATGGCTTCCATATGCAGAGCCTTCGCCCGGCTTTGAGCCTGGTTGAAGGCGGATCGCAGCAGGTCTTCGATCACGTCTTTCTCGCCGCGCTGGATCAGCGCCGCATCAACCTGAACGTCGAGGGCCTCGCCAGCCCCGTTCAACTCGACGCGCACCATCCCGCCGCCAGCCTCGCCGACCACTCGCTTTTCACGCAAGGTGTCGGTCATTTCCTGCATCCGGCCGCCCATTTGCGACGCTTGACGCATCAGCGAAGCCAGGTTGCCAAGTCCTTTGAACATGTGATTCCGCCGTCAAAAGGGAGTACGCGTAAGGAGCAACTTCGTTCGGTTGAGGTTTCGCAGGCGGGCCGGCGACAGTTTTTAGCCGCCCGTAGGCCGGTCGTTCTCGCGGTAGCGGCTGACGCGGGTCACTTCGGCGCCAAACAGCTCGACCGCCTCGCTGACCAGCGGGTGGCGTTCGGCTTCACGGGCCAACTGGCGTCGCGACGGCGCCGCCTGACGCCGGGAAACCACCTTGCCCACATTGCCGCACGTCTCGAACTCCACGCGAATCCGGCGACCGACCACGCGCTGCAAAGCTTCCTCGAGTTTGGTTTTGCTTTCCGGACGCTCGCAACGTTGCTTGTGCCAATTATAGCTTTCCTGAAATCGCACTGCCAGCTGGTTTGGCGCGGAAATTGCAATGCTGTGGTATTCCCGGGCGGATTCCACCAACAGACTATCCTCATCCATCGTCTCAAGTGCTTCCCTCCAAATGGTTTCCGCGTTGGAAGCATCCAGCACGCCGCCCTCATTTCCACCCGCCGATAAGCCCTCCGCTGGCTCGGGCTCCCCGGCCCTGAGTGGACTGGCGGATGGTTCGGGCGCCGAGTCCAGCCCAACGGGCCGTTGCTGCGAATTGGCCGCCTTTGTGCCTGTATCGGTCCGCTCACCAAGGGGGTGACTCTCCCGCGTCGAGTCGCCACGGTCCGTCTCGGACGACGTCACAGCCCGCTCCGCCGCCGCCGGCACGCCCGATCGGGGTAGTGGGCTCGATCGGGGTAGCGGGCTCGATCGGGGTAGCGGGCTCGGTCGGGGTAGTGGGCTCGATCGGGGTAGCGTCCCGGGAAGGCGCCGGCTGGGGGCGAGATTTCTGATCTCGGCGGGACTTTACGGGCGGGGCGACCGGAGTCGGTTGGGCCTCCCGCGCGGCCTCGCCCGCAGTCTTCAGACCCGAGTCGGCGACCGGCGGCGGCTTGGCGCCGGCCGGGTCGATGCGGCGACGGTCATTTTTTTTTTGTTGGGGCGCGTCCCCATCGGCAAGCGACTGGATCAAGTCCGCGACGTCTTGCAACTCGCCAATCTTGCACAGCCGCACGACCGCGACTTCCAGCAGGGTGCGAGCCAAGGGGCTTTGCCGCATTCGGACCAGCGTCTCATCCAGAATCTGCAGGGCGCCCAGCAACGCGGCGACTCCCAACTGGCCGCCGGCCTTGGCCAACATCGCGTAGTCGTCCGGCGAGCTGTGCAACAACAGCTCTGCCGAACAGCCCGCTGAGGCGGCCAACATGTCGCGATAGACGCCGGCAAGCTGTTCGGTCAATTGGCTCGCATCGACCCCGGCCGCGATGGCCAAGTTGACCTCCCGCAAAGCGTCGCCGACGCTTTCCTGATGCAACGCCTCCAGCAATCCGTGCAAACGCTCCACTCCCGCCGTGCCCAGCATGGCGTGGACATCCGCCGTGGTGATGCGTTCGCTGCAGAACGACAGCAATTGCTCAAGCAGCGATTGGCTGTCCCGCATCGAGCCGTTGGCTCGCCGCGCGAGCAAGCGCAGCGCGTCCTCCTCCGCCTGCACGCCTTCGTTGAGAGCAATCTCCCGCAACCGCGTCAGAATCTCGCCGGTTTCCACTGGGGGAAAATCGAATCGTTGGCAACGCGAAAGCACGGTGATCGGGATCTTCTCAGGATCGGTCGTGCAGAAAATGAATTTCACATGCTCGCGGCGGCTCCTCCAGGTCTTCAGCAGCGCGTTGAACGCCTCCTTGGTCAGCATGTGGACTTCGTCGATGATGTAGATCTTGAACCGGCGCGACTGGGCCGGATGCCCACATTCGACCGGAGCTGACGGATCTCGTCGATGCCGCGATTGCTGGCACCGTCGATCTCCAGCACGTCGACATCGTCCCCGACGCGATGGACTTGCAGATATCGCACTCATTGCACGGCGTCGGCGTCGGCCCGCTGGCGCAATTGAGAGCCTTGGCGAGAATCCGTGCGGTCGAGGTCTTGCCGACCCCGCGAGCTCCGGTGAACAGATAAGCGTGGCCAACGCGATTGGTGGTGATCGCGTTGGAGCGCCTGAGACACCTGTCCTGACCGACGAGCTGCTCGAAGGACTGCGGACGATACCGTCGAGCGACAACGACGTATGTCGCCCCGGCATCGGCTCGGAGGGCGAGGGCATGCGAATCTCGACGGGCGAAGGACGGCGCGGCGAGCCGTCTGGGAACGGCTGAGCAGCGAAGTCCGTCGCAAAGAGGCCCCCGCGCAAAAGTACCCCGCTTATGGCTGCTCCGGTTAAGGCCTGACCCGGTTCACGGTTCCCCCTCGCGAGGGCCACTTCTCGACAGCATGTCCGCCGTCAGCACTGAATCATACCAACTTGCCCTCCGCCGGCAAGCGACCACGGCGGAGGCTGACGGCGAGCCCTTTCAATCCAGCAACCTGCACTTCTTCCCGAGTCTCCCGAGAGAAGCCTGTTTTCAGCCAAGGCCTGCCGCCACAAGTGCTTACGCGGCGAGCAAGCCACGACGGGGCATGTCCCCGTCGAGCGTTGCTCCTCGCCAGCAACGATCCCGGCGGGGACGCCGCCACGACGGGGCATGTCCCCAAATGGCGTGGACTTCAACAATGCCTGCGATCTCTGAGGCCCGGCGAGGGCCGTCACCATTTTAGCCAAGGCCTGTCGCCACAAGTGCTTACGCCGCGAGCAAGCCACGACGGGGCATGTCCCCGTCGAGCGTTGCTCCTCGCCAGCAACGATCCCGGCGGGGACGCCGCCACAACGGGGCTTGCCCCCGTTGCGCGATGCTCCTCGCCCAGCAAACAGCCGTGGCGGGAATTTGCCGGCTAGTCGCGCTTTGCTTCATGCTACATCTCCAAGGCTCGGCTGACGGCCGGAACGCCCTTGGCCTCGATTCTGCTCACTGGTAGTGACCGGTTCGCGAAATGCTTCGTCAGCGATCCGGCTTGCTCAGACAGGCTCAGCGAGGGCGACCAGCAGCTTGGAGGCCGCTTCCCGCGTCAGGGTTAGCTGCCGATCGTCGATCTGGACCTGGAATTCGATTCCGCCCAGATTCTCCGACTCCGATGGGTGCTGAGGCTGCAAGTCGCCTTCAACTCCGATGGACAGTCCATGGTCGGTCAAGAAGCGGAGAAAGTCCTTCGACTGATCCATGACTCGCACCAGACGAAACCGCTTGCCAGGAGTCCAGGTGTCGAGTGCTTGTGCGGGCCGGTTGGCGAACGTCAGGTCCGCACGCGGGATCGGATCGCCATGAGGATCAAAGTCCGGCCGCCCCAGGAATTCGTCCATCCGATCCACCAGGAAGTCGCTGACGGCGTGCTCCATGTTCTCGGCCTCTTCATGCACTTGATCCCAGCTCAGCGCCAGCGTCTGAACCAGGAACAGCTCGATCAGGCGATGCCTGCGGAGCACCCTGAGGGCGAGCTTCAAGCCGCGATCGGTGAGCCGTACGCCTTCGTAGGGACGGTACTCGGCCAGGCCGCCCTCGCTTAACGTCTTCAACATGCTGGTCACCGTGCCCGGTGCGACGCCCAGAGCGGTGGCTAGTTGCCCGGTCGCCGCCGGCCGATGGCTCTGACGAATGCAGATCTTGTAGATCGTCTTCACGTAATTCTCGATCGTCAGGCTCGGCAACATCGGCGGTCTCGCGTGAGGGGCGGGAGCGGCGACATTGTACCGCGCGCGTGCGGGGCTCGCGGACTGGGGGAAGCGGCGTTGAGCGTCCGGGCACAACGAAATTGCGACGGCGCCTTGCTCGGCTTGGCTGGCCATCGTAGAAGGTGAGGTCTCAGGCCCGCGGCCTTCTTGGCGACCTGTAGACCGTCTTTGGCAAACGCCCGATGAGGCCAGCTTCACTGCGAGAGCCCTGCCCTGATGAACCCTGAAATCGAAAGCGGGTCGGCGACGCGCAACCTGAAGTCGCCGGCGTCCGGCTTGAACGCATCGGCCTGGCGAGCGGCTCGCAGCTTGCTCGATCAGCCGCGTCGCTTCGGCGCCGTCCTGCACAAGCGCCCGTGCGGGGCCACCGTCGTGGATTGCGGCGTCGAGTGCTTGGGCGGCCTGCGGGCTGGCTGTGAAATGGCGCGGGCCTGCCTGGCTGGCTTGGCCGAGGTTTCCCTCCAAGGGCCTCCGGCCGACGCGGCCTGGTTGGGGCCGCATGTCGCCGTGGCGACCGACCATCCTTTGCTGGCGTGCTTAGGAAGCCAATACGCCGGCTGGAGGATCTCGGGGGCGAAGGCGGACGGCGGTTTCTTTGCGATGGGTTCCGGCCCCATGCGCTTGGCCTGCGGCAAGGAAAAACTGCTCCAACAGTTTCAGCTCAGCGATAAGTCCTCGGTGGCGTTGGGAGTCCTGGAAACCAGCCGGCTGCCGAGCGATACGGTTTGCCTGCAAGTGGCTGAGGACTGCGGGGTGGCGCCGCGTCATCTCACGTTGCTGGTCGTGCGCACGGGCAGCCTCGCGGGCGGCGTTCAGATCGCAGCTCGAGCGATCGAGACCGCGCTGCATAAGTTGCACGAATTGGAGTTTGACGTCGCCACGGTGCGCTCGGGCTGGGCGACGGCGCCGCTTCCTCCAACCGGGCGTGATGATCTTCAAGCAATCGGTTGGACCAACGATGCGGTTCTTTATGGCGGCGACGTGTGGCTCTGGGTGGACTGCGATGACGACGTTCTGCAAGACATCGGACCGCGGGTGCCCAGCGGCGCCTCCCCCGACCATGGTCGTCCCTTCGGGGTGATCTTCGCCGAGTATGGGCACGACTTCTACAAGGTGGATCCGATGCTGTTCAGTCCAGCCCGCATGACGCTCGCCAGCGCGCGGACCGGCCACAGCTTCACTTTTGGCGCCACGGCGCCGGATGTTCTCCGGCGCTCGTTCGGCGGCGCGGTGAATTGACTTGCCGAGCATCGCGGTATTGGCCGCGTCCAATTCGTACTACGCCCGCCAATTGCAACTCGCCGGCGCCCGGATCGCGGACTGCGAGATCTTGATCGCGCCGTTCGGTGAACTGGAAACTCGAATTGGCGATGACGGCTGCGAAGTATGGGCGGGCGCCATCCGGTTGGATGCTTGCGACGCAGTGCTTGTCCGCACCATGCCGCCGGGGTCCTTGGAACAAGTCGTGCTGCGCATGGACGGGCTACTGGCGCTGGAATCGCTGGGAGTGCCCGTGATCAATCGGCCCCGGGCTGTGGAAACGGCTGTCGACAAATTCCTGGCGTTGGTGCGGTTGCAAAACGCTGGCGCGCCCATCCCCGCAACGCGCGTGTGTCAGACCGCTGAGCAGGCGCTGGTGGCGTTCGAGGACCTGGGCGGCGATGTGGTGGTGAAGCCGATCTTCGGCGGCGAGGGTCGAGGCGTGTGTCGCATCTCCGATCCTGATGTCGCCTACCGAGTGCTCACTTCGTTGGCGCGGATCCAGGCGGTCCTTTATCTGCAAACGTATCTGCCGCATCGAGGGTACGACATCCGACTCTTGGTGCTGGGAGACAAGGTCTGGGCCATCAAGAGAAGGCACGCTTCGGATTGGCGCACCAACCTCAGTCGAGGCGCTGTCGCCGAAGTGCACGAGGCGACCGTGAAGGAGTTGGAGTTGGCTCAACGGGCGGCTCAAGCCGTCGGCGCTGAATTCGCAGGCGTCGACCTGTTGCCTCTGACGGATGGGCGCTCCGTGATCCTGGAGGTCAACGCGGTGCCCGGTTGGCGTGGAATCGTCGCCGCCTGCGGCGTGGACATCGCCAGCCAACTGCTACAACACGCAGCAAGTCGAGCCACCGCGAATTGAGACGGAAAAGGCCCCAGGCGCCTTTTTGGTAAAGCAGGCAGTTCTGGTGCGAAAAAGATACCTGACACCTTATCCCGTTCCAACAACGTCCCGTCGTAGATCAAGGTGTCAGGGTGCTTTTTGAGCCACTCTCCCAGCGTCAATCGCTCGAATTCGACGTCTCGCAGCGGCAAGTCCCGGGACTCTTGTTCAAAGCGCTCGCCCTCATACATCAACAGCAGGCCCTTGTCCCACGACCATCCACCGACCGAAAGAGGCAAGGGGCTGGGCTTGCCGTCATTCCCCGTGAGGACTCGCGTGCATTTGAGCACGTCGCAGTAAGTAACGGATAACGCCGTGTCGCCAACAACCTCGTTAACAATGTGCGACGCCGTTTGAGCGTAGTCATCGAGTTCGGGCGCCTCCATTGCTCGAACAAGGAAGCAGCGACTCTTTGCGCCGATAACGACGCCGATCACGTCAGCGGCCGGACCCAGCTTCGCCTCGGCCGCGGTCTTCCAGCGAACTCGACTGGTCCCGGGAACATCGAACAACAACGTTCCGTCGGGCAGTTTCGTGAATTCCGTGGCGCCACCAACGGCTGGTTGGCTCGCCACCCACCAAGCCGTAAGACTTATGCCGCCAATCACAGCTATCCCAAAAATTACCGCCAAGATTCGCATGCCCAAGCCCCTATCCGCAGAGTCCGAGTGACAACCGGCGCTACGACAGGCTGGTGGAATCCTGTTCAACAAGTCCCCTACTGCGCCCAGCGGAACAACCACCGTGACGATTGGGGAACCCCAAACGCGGCCAACGTCAAGGAGGAACCCCACAGCCTGCAGAACGGACCGATCCGTCCACTCGAAATCCAGAGAAACTAGAAGCCAACGGCGCCCAGGAACAAGAATGGGGGGCGTTGGGCCTTAATGGTACGGTGGTTTTGTCGGAGGCCCGTCGGGTCCGTCAATGCTCTGGAGATCGCCGTTGGAGCCAAGAATGAAGCCGTTGAACCTTGATCGAAAGGTGGTCCACCTGGGAGGGTAGCAGGCCCCCGAGGGCCGGCGCACTTCTAGATGGTGTTGGTCCCCGGGCCTCGGACAGAGTCCTCTTACCAACGAAATACTCTCAAAGCGTTCAAGTCGCGCACAATCAGGCCCTTGTCAATCACAGCGAGATAGGCCCATGAGTCGCTGGCGACTTTGCGACGATCCAGAATCTCTAGTTCATCCGGACTCAGCTTCACCGACAACAACTCTCCCGACTCGTCCAATACCAGCAGCACCTCTTCGTTGCGGACAAGGCTCTGGTACTTGCCCATCGGTTGCCCAACCCACACGGTGTCGCCGGTTTCAGAGTCCATCGCGGTAAGTCGATTGTTCTTGGCGTGCAGATAAATCGTATTTCCAAACACAACAGGCGATGACATGTACGCCTGGACGTTCTTATTCCAGCGCTCCTTGACCTGCCATTGCCCTCCGTTGAGGGACAAGTCAAACAGTTGTGCACGACCGCTGTGGGCGGCTGTGAAGACGCTATCACCGATGATGGTTGGGGTAAGGACATTCATATTTCGATATGCCGCGATCGGCTGCGACCACAGTACTTTTCCATCGTCGATGGAAACGCCGCATAGTTTGACGCGAGTCTGAACGACGAGTTGTTGGACGCCGCCGATGGTCGCGATGATTGGACTGCTGAATGCATCATCATCGTCATCCCCATCGAGGGTCTTCCAGACGGTGCTTCCGTCGCCCAACGACAGTTTCAACGTGGCTCCGCCTCCCTGAACATACACCGAACCGTCGTGGATGAGCGGGGAGCAGACGGCTCCAAAATGCGGTCGTTGGGAACCGAAACGCTCGGGAAGATTAGCCTGCCAGCGTTTCTCTCCCGTTTCGGGATCGAGACAGATTAGTTCTTCTCGAATTCCGAGGACGACCAACGCGCCTTCGGCAAGTGCCGGGGTGGACTTGATCCAAGATCCGTTTGCCGCTGCGTAAGGGGGAACCTTGATGGCGCCCTCCCAACGCTTGGTCCAACGCACCTCTCCTGTTCCCAGATCGAAGGCGGTGACGCGTTCGAATTGCTCGTCAACCGTCTCGGTCGTGAACACGGTCTTTCCATCGGTGATCGGTCCGCTGTAGGAAGGCGAGAGCGGTTTTTCCCAAGCCAGCGACAGCCCCGACAGCGAGTTGGGCAACTCGCCCGCCCACACGCCATCTCGATGAGGACCTCGCCACTGATTCCACTGAGCGGCCTCGGACAGCGTGATGGGATTCGGATCGGCGGAGTTCGCCGGACCGACAGCGATGAAGAAAAGGAAGAGGGCTAGAAGCGTCGTTCGCATGGCGTTTCCGGGGGTGGGTGCGGATTTCTCAACATCACTGGAGGAGTATACACAGTCGGCAAGTCGGATCTCCGACGATGGCTGGCGAGTCGCGGGCCTGATCGAATTCACTCGAGCCAAGCCCAAAGGATGGACTGGGGGTCGGCTGCTTGCGAGGAGCACCGCTTCGTGGGACAAGCCTGAATGGCGTGCCCGTCGGCAATGCCTCGGCCTCAGCGCTCGGGTGAACTGACCTTTAACATCTTCTTCTCCTGGGGTGCGCTGCGCGACCCCAGGCTTTGGTGTTGCACCGCGATGCGATGCGAAGAGGTGAAGCAGCCGGAATCACCATCCAGCAAGGGGTTGGAAATCCATGTCCCCGGCGTCGACCTGACGCTGGACAAGGAGAAGGGTCTGCACATCCAGGCGGGCGAGACGGAGGTCACTGCGAACAAGAAAGAGGGCGTGAATGTGAAAGCGCTCGGCGTGGATGTGGAGATCGACGCGAAACGAGAAAAGTCCGGCGACCAATAAGCAGCTCGGGGGATCGCCGCCGGCCACCAAAGGGCGGTGCAAGTGGACTTACGGGCGGCCGATAAACAACTTCCCGACGGCCTTGATCGTAAAGTGGTCAGCCCACCCACTCCGAAGGTGCTCACGCAGTGGCGCTAGGGCGCGGAGAAGTTACCGGGCGGTCTCGCTCCGCGGCTCTGCGTCGCCCTGTGCAGGTTGTGTGACCTGCCCGCCCAGGGCAGAGCGAAGCGGCGCCCTGGGTAAGTAGCCCCTTGCGTTGGCGCCCTGAAAGGGCATGACAACGATTGGCGCATTGTCACGTGGACGAGCGCACGATCTCCGTCGCAACCAGCGCCTCTGCGCGAGCCTTGTTGGAGTGGGCTAAGTGCGAGGGCGCCACGGGGGCGTTGCTTTTGGTATTGCGGGATTGATCGTCTTCGGCTTTCGCTGCTTCCCATCGAAGGCCCGCGGGCAACCCACATCATCGCAGGCGAGGCAGTATAATGACGCGGATGCCTGCGAAAACGCTTGACCACAACGGGTAGCGATCATGTGCCGTCGAAGAGGGCCAACCTGTGTCTAAACCGATCAAGCCGTATGTAAACCCCTCCGAAAACATGCCGGAATTTACGATTCAGGCTTTGATCCTGGGGGTGATTCTCAGTCTGGTCATGTGCGCCGCCAACATCTACGTCGGGCTGTATGCCGGCATGACGGTCAGCGCGGCGATTCCCGCGTCGGTGATTTCCATGGGGGTTCTCCGCGGGCTGATGCGGCGCGGCACAATTCTAGAGAACAATATCGTCCACACCATCGCCAGCTCCGGCGAGAGCCTTGCGGCTGGGATTATCTTCACAGTGCCCGCGATTCTCTTGCTGGGCATTTGGAATCATTTCCATTACTGGGAAACGACGTTGATCGCGATGGCGGGCGGCGTGATGGGTGTGGCCATGATGATCCCGCTCCGTAAGCCGATGATCATCGATCAAGAGGAACTAAAGTTCCCCGAAGGTGTTGCATGTGCCGAAGTGCTCAAGGCTGGCGACCAGGGTGGAGCGGAGATGGCCGGCATTTTTGTCGCGATGGGTCTTGGTGCGCTTTTCAAGGCGCTGGTCACGGTGGGAGGCGTCTTCAAGGGGTCGGTCGAATGGGCGCAGCAAGTTGGCAAGACGGGAGTCTATTTCGGCACGGAAATCTCCCCGATGCTCATGGCTGTTGGTTTCATCGTAGGTTGGGAAATCTCGTTGTTGATCTTCTTGGGAGGCGCCCTCTCTTATCTGATTGCGATTCCTGTGTTGGCATGGGGTGCTGATTTTTCGAGCGGCTCCGCGGCGGTGGTCATCAATACCATTTGGGACGAGCAGATTCGTTTTTTTGGCATTGGCGCGATGATCGTAGCGGGAGTCTATTCGATTATCAAAATCGCCGGCCGCATGGGCGCGGCCTTGCGAACCGCGATCAGTGGGATCACCGGAAAAGAAGACACCGCTTCGTTGCCCCGTACCGAACAGGGAATCACGGGCCGTACTCTGTTTGCTGTGTTGTTTGCCAGCTTGGTCCTCAGTTCGTCGGTCTACTACATGATGACGCGGAGTGCGGCGACCACCGCCGTGACCACCGTGTTGATGTTCGTGTTGGCGTTCTTTTTCGTTGCGGTCGCGGCCTACATCGTCGGGTTGGTCGGCTCGTCCAACAGTCCCGTCTCGGGCATGACCATCTGTACGGTGTTGATCACCTCGTTTCTGTTGTTGATGCTTGGATACACGGGTTCGGCGGGTATGTTGGCGACATTGGGTGTGGCTGGCGTCGTGTGTTGCGCCACCTGCACCTCAGGCGACATCTGCCAGGATCTCAAGATCGGCCAGATTGTGGGAGCCACCCCTCGACGTTTGCAGACGGGAGAACTGATCGGTACGATCGTTCCCGCTTTTATCATCGCCCCCACCATGCAGCTATTGCATGAATCGTACGGCATCGTCGAACCGGCGCGCGAAGGCGTTAACGCGCTGAAGGCGCCGCAAGCCGCCATGTTCGAAAAACTGGTCAGCGGCATATTTGGCGCCGGTCAGGACATTCCTTGGGACCTGGTCGGATGGGGAGCAGCTGTTGGCGTCGTGGCGATTGTCATCGACCGGTTTTGGCTGGAACCGAAGGACGCCAAATTCCGGCTTCATGCGATGCCGCTAGCCGTAGGAATGTACTTGCCTTGGACCGTTACGTTTCCCATCTTGTTCGGCGGCTTGGCCTATCTGTTTGTCGATAAGCGTTCCCGTAAACGAGGCGATTCCGAGGCGCGGCGCGCCGGCACGATCCATCAAGGACTGCTGTTTGCTTCGGGTATCGTGGCCGGTGAAGCCATCATGGGAATTCTTACCGCGATCATCCTGGCATTCCAGATTGATATCCCGTTCTTCAAAGACTGGTCGCAATCCAATGGCTGGGCGGACCTCATTTCGTTGCTGGCGCTGGCCGGCATCGTGCTGCTCTTGATTCGAAAGTGCACTGTCAAAAACCGAGATTCTCTCCCTGCGAGGAATGACTCATGATCCAACTAAGACGCGTTTTGGTCCCCGTCGATTTCAGCGAATGCTCCGAACGGGCGATGGAGTACGCCCAGGAGTTCTGCGAAAAATACGACGCTGCGTTGCACTTGCTGCATGTACTTGAAGTCCACGTGAGCAGTACTCCACAATTCACGATGGGTCTCGCGGTTCCCGATCGGCAAGAAGAGTCTTTCGAACTGGCCCAGCAGAAATTGGAGGAGTATCCCAATAAGGACTGGGCGGCGAATCGCGAAGTTGTTCGAGCAACCGTCCATGGGTCGCCATTTGTTGAAATCGTGAAATACGCGAAGGATCAGGAAATTGACGTCATCGTAGTCGGCACTCATGGACGCACCGGTTTGAGTCATGTCTTTCTGGGAAGCGTGGCAGAAAACGTAGTGCGGCAAACGCCCTGTCCCGTTTTGGTCGTGGGCCAAAAGGGTCGCCAATTCGTCACCGTTCAGTAGTCCTTGTTGGAAACGAGAAGCAGACGACCGAGGGCTTCACAACGAGCATTCACGGGGACAGCCCAGGGTGCAGCGTTTAAGTGCAAAACGCAACTCAGGCCCGAACGGGACGGCCCCCAAATCAGCCCAGGGTGCGGCGCAGCGCAACCCTGGGGAACCTAATCCCCTGGATGGACAAATGGTCCACGATGGTCACTCACGACCAGTCAGGTTGAGAAATTGAATACGCACTGCCTCAAGCTCTTCGTCCTACTCGCCGCTCTGTCGCCGGCAGCCAACGTCTTCGCCCAAGCGGCCCCCTTGCCATCCTGGAACGACGGCGCGTCCAAGGCGGCCATCATCGACATTCGTCGAACGAGTGACCGATGCGAACTCGGCGGACTTCGTACCGGTTGAGAAGCGCATTGCCACGTTCGACAATGACGGCACGCTCTGGAGTGAGCAGCCGATGTACTTCCAGCTCGCCTTCGCCCTGGATCGCGTCAAGGCGCATGGCTCCGGAGCATCCCGAGTGGAAGAGACAAGCAGCCGTTCCAGGGCGTACTCGAAGGCGACCTGAAAGCGGTCATGGCCGGCGGCGAGAAGTCGCTCTTGGAAATCATCGCGGCCACGCACGCCGGAATGACGACCGAGGAATTCGCGAACATCGTCGCTGACTGGATCGCCATCGCGAAACATCCACAGACCGGGCGCCGCTATCAAGATATGGTCTATCAGCCAATGTTGGAACTGTTGGCTTATCTGCGGGCCAACGAATTCAAGACGTTCATTGTTTCCGGCGGTGGCATTGAGTTCATGCGGCCATGGGTCGAACAGACCTATGGCGTACCGCCCGAGCAAGTCGTCGGCAGCAGCATCAAGACGCAGTTCCGAATCCGGGACGGCAAGCCGGTGATCATCCGACTCCCCGAAATCGACTTCATCGATGACAAGGAGGGCAAGCCAGCAGGTATCAATCAGCACATCGGCCGCCGGCCGATCTTCGCCGCGGGGAATTCCGATGGCGACCTGCAGATGCTGCAGTACACGACCATCGGCCGAAGTCCCAGTTTCGGCTTGATCATTCATCACACCGACGCGGAACGCGAGTGGGCCTACGACCGTGATTCGCACGTCGGCCAACTCGACAAAGCGCTCGATGAAGCGTCTCAGCAGGGCTGGGTCGTCGTCGACATGAAAGAAGATTGGCGCCGAATCTACCCAGGTATCCAGCGATAGTGCGACCGGCCAGCGTGGGGCCGCGAAACGGTCACCACAGAGAGCGCGGAGGAACACAGAGGACGGAATTGCATCCGCCTCTGTGGTTCTTCGTGTCCTCCGTGGTCCATTCCATCCGAATCTTTCTTAAATTGATGCTTGTTGGTGGACCTATTCGGCCAACGCGCATTTGAGTCTTCCGTGACGTTGGTGGGTGGAGTAAAGCCCGGACAGAAACCCTGGCACCGGCATGGCTCGCCCGGTCTGCGTTAGCGGCGAGTGCCGATCGAAGTCATACGGTTCGTTCTTCGCGGCGCCCAGTGGTCCGATTGTGGCGGTGGTCTTTTCGGTCGCATCCTCGTAGTAGTTGATAGAAAACCCGCCGGCGATGGATGTCAAACCATGCTCGACCACCGTCTGCGTCAGCGCCGCGGTCAGGTACGCGTCGGAGGCGTTTCCGCCTTGACCAAGCGCCCAGAACGCCGATTCCGAGGCTTCTCGCGATGTTGAGGCGACGGCTTGGGCGGTCCCCGTGGCGAAGTGATCCTCGGGGCGTGAAAGCCACTGTCGCGCGGCCTGCTGAGGCGCGACCCTCTGGAGAACTCCCGCAGATGCCCGCGAAGCGACGACGAGTCCAGCCGCCTGCCCAAGGAACTGACGGCGGCTCGACATGGGATTTCTCGGCATCCGACTCTCCAAGCTTCTTGTTGCAGCAGGTTAGGCGACGCCCGCGATGGATGTGATTGTACCTGCGCATTGGTTCTACCTGGGGTGCGCTGCGCGACCCCATAGGCGTCAAGTTAAGGGGTCGGCGTTGACGCTGTCATTGTCTGGGCTGTGGCGAGGCGCCAGCGGGGCCGTCAACGGGTCACCGCAGAGAGTACGGAGGAACACAGAGGACAGAATTGCATCCGCTTCTGTGGCTCTCCGTGTCCTCCGCGGTCAATTCGATCCGAATCTCTCTTAACTTGATGCTTATGGGGGTGCGCTGCCCGCCCCCAGGCTCTGGGACCATTGAGTGCCGGAGCAAGCTGGCGAGTCGTAGCGGATCTTGTTGAGTCGGGGCCGCTCGCGACCTGATCAGTTCTCGTTAAAGTTCTCGCACCCATCGGAATGCGGCGGGCCCCATCCTTCCCCAACGTGCGCCGGCGTTCGGGGCAGCCCCGCTTTTCGGGGTGCGCGGGCCGTAGGGTGTTTCTCCCGTGGCCGCTGCGGGGTATCCTGTCGAGTCTTGCTGGCTTGGACAGACCGCTCCCCAGATTGATGCCTCCATGAATTCCGCGCCCTCTGCTGCAACCAACGTGAATGTGGGCCAGTTGCTGGCCGACGCCGCCGCAAAATACCCCCAACAACTGGCGATCGCCGAGCCCGCCACCTCCAAGTCCGGCGCGGCCGAATGGCGTTCGTTGACGTTCGCCGAATTGGAGCAGGACAGCAGCCGCATCGCCTCGGCCTTTCGCGACTTGGGCGCCGAACCGGGCATGCGAATCGCCTTGTTGATCAAGCCGGGAATCGACTTCATCTCGGTCTTCTTCGGGATGCTGAAAGCCGGCGTCGTGTCGATCCTGGTGGACCCCGGCCTGGGGCGCCGCCGTGTCGTCGACTGCCTGGAGGAGGTGCAGCCCCGCGGCTTTATCGCCATTCCGCAGGTGCAAATCGCGCGGCGCCTGATGCTCGGGAGCTTTCGTCAGTCCAAGCTGAACATCACCGTCGGCAAGGCCGATTGGTTCGGCGGCATGACGCTCGATCAGTTGCGGCGGCAAGGGGATCCCCAAGCCGCCCCGCTGCAGGTCGAGGGCGACGACCCGGCCGCCATCATCTTCACGACCGGAAGCACGGGCCCGCCAAAAGGCGTACTGTACTCCCATGGCAACTTCCGACACCAGGCCTTGTACTTGCAAAGCTTCTATGGCATCGAAGCGGGCGAGCGGGACTTGCCCAGTTTTCCGCTCTTCGCGCTATTCAATTGCGCCATGGGCGTCAGCACGATCATTCCCGACATGGACTTCAGCCGGCCGGCCGACGTCAATCCCGAGAAGCTGGCTCGTGCGGCCCGTCGCTGGGAAGTCACGCAAGCGTTCGGTTCACCGGCGCTGTGGAACACCGCCGGGCGAGCTTGGGAACGCGACTCGACCAGCTTGCCCAAACTGAAACGCGTTCTGTCGGCGGGCGCTCCGGTCCCGCCACATGTGCTGCGACGGATCCGAAGTGTGATCGCGGCCGACGGCGAGATCCACACGCCTTACGGCGCCACCGAGGCCTTGCCGGTCGCATCGATCTCGGCCAGCGAGGTGTTGGGAGAGACCATGGCCCAAACCGATCAAGGCGCCGGCGTATGCGTAGGTCGCCGATTTGACGGCATCCAATGGCGGGTGATCGCCATTGACGATCGACCGCTGCCCAACATCGAGCAAGTCCGCCCCGTGCAGCCCGGCCAGATCGGCGAGCTCATGGTGCAAGGCCCCGTCGTCACGCGTCAGTACGTTACCCGCACCGAGGCCAACGCCTTGCACAAAGTGCAGGACGGGGACGCTTTCTGGCACCGAATGGGCGATGTCGGGTATCTGGATGATCAGGATCGATTCTGGTTTTGCGGTCGCAAGTCGCAACGCGTTTCCACCGCCGCTGGCGCCATGTTCACGATTCCCTGTGAGTCGATCTTCAATAGCCACCAACGCGTCTATCGATCGGCCCTGGTGGGCGTGGGGCTGCCCGGCCGGCAACGCCCCGTGCTGATTGTCGAACTGTGGCCGGAACACCGCGTCCAAGGGCGAGTCGATCGAGAGAAACTGCTCCAGTCCCTGCACGATCTGGGCCAACGCCACGAACTGACTCGGTCGATCGAGCACATCTTGATCCACCCCGGTTTGCCGGTGGATATTCGGCACAACGCAAAGATATTCCGCGAACGCTTGACGCTGTGGGCCGCGTTGCGCATTCCGCCCGCCGTTCAAGTAAAGTAAGTCCGATCAGCTCCATCCACTTGGCGGGGCATGCTTCAACAGAAACGCCACGGCGTCCACACCAACGCCGCCCGCCATGTGGTCCCATGACGCGTCGTGATCCGGGGGAATGCTCGCGTGAAGTTGCAAACCAGATCCAGCTGGCGGGGACGAGGGGCGACCGCCGCCTTGTTGTTGACGCTTTGGACGGCCGTCCTGTTGGCCGGAGGGGCGCGAAACGACAAGACGACGCCGCGGTCGCCAGGCAGTCTCCCGGCGAAACCAACTCCACCACCAACGTCCAGCAGGCTCCGTCTGACGCACTCCAGGGCGAAATGGGTGGTCAAGAGGCGGACAAAACCACGGCCGACCCAACGGCCGAGAGAAGCCCGACGGTCGCAAAGCAGACCACCCCGGTGGACGTCGTTTGGCCGTTGGCGACGCTGGGAATCGGTATCGCCATCGTTCTCGGGTTGATCATCGGAATGAAGGTGAACGCGTTCATTGCGTTGATCTCGGCCGCGATCGTCGTGAGTTTGCTCGCACCCGGGGAGCCCAACGTCAAGATTCAGCGCGTCGCCGACGCCTTTGGCGGCATGGCGGGCGGCATTGGCATCGTGATCGCCTTGGCCGCGGTGATCGGCAAGTGCATGTTGGACAGCGGCGCCGCGGATCGGATCGTACGGAGCTTTGTGCATCTGTTGGGCGAGAAACGAGCGCCCTGGGCGTTGATGGGCAGCGGCTATGTCTTGGCGGTTCCGGTGTTCTTCGACACCGTGTTCTACCTGCTGGTGCCTTTGGCGCGATCGCTGCACCGCCGCACCGGCAAACACTACCTGAAGTACATCCTGGCGATCGCCGCGGGCGGGGCGATTACGCACTCGCTGGTGCCGCCAACCCCCGGGCCGCTGCTCATGGCTTCGACCCTGAACATCGATCTGGGGGTCATGATCATGATCGGGGCGCTGGTCGCTCTGCCGGCCGCGGTCGCCGGCGTGGTTTCCGCCACGGTGCTGGATCGAATCATGCCCGTGCCCATGCGATCCCTGGGCGCGGAGCCCGAACCGGATCCCTTGAGCGACGATCAATTGCCGTCGCTGTGGTTATCATTGACCCCGGTGTTGCTTCCCGTCCTGCTGATCTCGATCAACACGGTGTTCACGACCTACGCCGATCTGGAACCGGTGGCTCGCGTCACCGCTGACGAAATCAAGGATTGGCCTGCACTCGAATCCAACTTGCGAGCTCCCGCGGAGAATTCGCCGGAAGGGCGACTTCGATCGCTGTTGAGCGACTCCAGCCGCGAAGCACTCGCCGCCGGGTCGCTCAGCGAGTCGCAGCGGGATCAGTTGCTGAACGACATCAACCTGGTCATCGCCGAGCGGGCGATCGGCATGGGGGGCGAGGGATATTACCGCGAAACGAGCTTCCTTGACGTCCGCCTGACAAGTCAAACGCGCGATCTCTTGGATCAAGGCCGGCAGCGAATGGGCCAAGCCATGAAAGAGCACATCAACCGTCAAGTGCTCGAGGAGGGCTTGAATCGCGATGCGTTGGTGTTGCAACCCCATCAATGGGAAACCACTCGCCGCAGGGCCGCGAATTGGAGCCAGTTGATTGGCAACCCGAATCTCGCTCTGCTGATTTCCACCATCATCGCGATGTGGATGCTTGTTCGCCAACGCGGGTTGTCGCGACGAGGATTGGCCAATGTGGTGGAGACATCGTTAATGAGCGGCGGAGTGATCATCCTGATAACGGCCGGCGGCGGCGCGTTCGGCGCGATGCTGCAGGCGGCTCGCATCGGGCCGGCCATCGAGTCGTTGTTTCAATTCGACGCGGGGGGCAGCCGACTGCTCTACCTGCTGCTGGGCTTCGCGATCGCGGTGGTCCTGAAAATCGCTCAGGGCTCCAGCACGGTGGCGATGATCGTCGGCTCGAGCATGATGGCGGCGATCGTGAGTCCCGAGCAGTTGGGGTGCCACCCGGTCTATCTGGCCACATCCATCGGCGGCGGTTCGTTGGTGGGATCGTGGATGAACGACAGCGGCTTCTGGATTTTCGCTAAGATGGGCGCGTTGACCGAAGCCGAGGCGTTGAAGAGCTGGACCGTGATGTTGGTGGTGCTGGGCGTCGTGAGCTTGTTGATGTCCATGTTCCTCGCGAGCATCATGCCCATGGCTTTATGAATCGGCGGGCGGAAGTGCGTCGCCAGCCGCATCATGAATGTTTCATCATGAGCCAAAACACGGCGCACCGAGTCACCACGAGGCTTAAATACGCGTCGTCCTGGACCCGCCAGTAGTCCCCTCACCAAGTCCCCGCGAATGCCTCCTGCCTCACCTGATCCAAGCCCCCAGAAACCGCGACGGGCGCGGTTTGGAGGCTGTTTGTTTGCTACGGTGACATTGGGCGTTTCGGTGGTTTTCTTCGGCATTAACAACGCCATCGTACAGACCATCTACACTTGGCTTTCCGCCGGAGGTCCGGATTGGCTCACGCAGCGAGCCACGGCGCAGTTCATCATGTTCTTTGGCCCCGTGGCGTTGTTGTTCGCCCAATGGTGGATTCTGGAGCTGATCCTGCACGGCATACGTTCCCGACGAAGATAATCTTCGATCCATCGATTGAGGCGCAGATGACTGGACGGCGGCAGGTGGTTGCCAAACAACCGAATTCAAAGATGTGTCTGGTTTGTGGATTGGACAACTTGCTCGGACTCAAAGCCGAATTCTACGAGTTGGAAGGCGAACAACTGCTCGCCGTCTTCACTCCGCGCGATGAACACCAGGGCTATCCCGGACGATTGCACGGCGGGATCGCCGCGGCGTTGATGGATGAGACCATCGGCCGCGCCATTCGGTTGAAAGAGGGCGATGCGGTGTGGGGCGTGACCACGGAAATGACGGTGCGTTTTCGACGGCCCGTCCCGTTGGACGCGCCGCTACGAGCGGTTGCTTCGTTGACCCGCGAAACCAGGCGCCACTTCGAAGGGCGGGGGCGGCTGTTGCTGCCCGACGGCAAGTTGGCCGTGGAAGCCACCGGCAAGTACTTCAAGATACCGCTTGAAGATATCGCCGACTTCGACTTCGAGCAGCAAGCGTGGCGCGTCCATCATCGTCACGACGACCCACAAGAATTCGATCTGTCTTGATTCGCCGCGATCGGTCCTGATGGCGCAAAGAGCAGTCCCATCGTGATGGCGCAAAGAGCAGTCCCAACGGGACGGCGGCAAATCAGCCCAGGGTGCACGCAGCGCAACCCTGGGAAACCAACGCCGATGCCAGAGCGAAATTGACGTGTGGAAGACGAACCCAGATTCTTCCCGAAACGCGAAAAACAACGCCCGCGCTACGGCGTTGCCCCGGTCCATGTTCTAGCCGGTCGGTCCGGCTTTGACGACTTCGTCGCGGACGTCGGAAGCGTACGCCTTGAAGTTATCCTGGAACAAGGTGGCTAGTTTCTTCGCCGTGCGTTGATACTCGGCGGCGTCGGCCCACGTATTCACCGGCCAGAGAATCTCCGCCGGGACGTCGGGACATTCGATCACGGCGTTGAGCCCGAAGACGGGATCGGTTTTGGTCTTGGCGGCGTTCAGCTTGCCGCTGTAGATGGCGTTCAACATATTTCGCGTGTATTGCAGTTTGACGCGCGAGCCGACGCCGTACTGCGCCGCCGCTCCAGCCAGTATTGATCAGCCAGACTCGCGAGGCATGCTCGCGGATCTTCGCCGAGAGGAGTTTCGCGTAGACGCCCGGGTGCCAAACCAGAAAGGGTCCGCCGAAACACGGCGAAAACGTGGCTTGCGGTTCGGTCACGCCCATCTCGGTGCCAGCCACCTTCGCCGTATAGCCGCTAATGAAGTGATACTCGGCCTGTTCTGGCGACAATCGACTAATCGGCGGCAGCACGCCGAACGCGTCGCAAGTCAAGAAGATGACATCCGAGGGGTGTCCCGCCACGCAGGGGATGCGAGCGTTTTCGACGAACTCGACCGGGTACGCCCCGCGCGTGTTCTCGGTGATGCTGATATTCGAGAAATCCACGTGACGTCGCGACTGGTCGTACACGACATTCTCCAGGACAGCGCCAAATCGCAACGCGTCAAAAATCTGGGGCTCCGCCTCTCGCGTGAGATAAACAGCCTTGGCGTAGCAACCACCTTCGATATTGAAAACGCCGTCGGTGGACCAGCAATGCTCGTCATCGCCGATCAGTTGGCGATTCGGGTCCGCCGACAGAGTGGTCTTGCCTGTGCCCGACAGGCCGAACAGCACCGCCGAACTGGTCTCATCCGCCGTCGCCGAACAGTGCATCGACAGGATGCCGTTCTTGGGCATCAGGTAGTTCATATAAGTGAACACCGCCTTCTTCATCTCGCCGGCGTACTCCGTGCCCAAGATCACGACCTCGCGGCGCTCCAGGCTCAGGTCCACGCTCGTCTTGGACGTCATGCCCGTGGTGTAACGATTGGCGGGAAACCCGCCGGCGTTATAGATCACCAGATCAGGCTCGCCGAACGTTCCCAGTTCCTCGTCGGTGGGCCGAATCAGCATGTTGTGCATGAACAGCGCGTGATAGGGTCGAGCACAGATGACGCGCACCTTCACGCGGTAATTCGGATCCCAACCCGCGAATCCGTCGACCACATACAGCCTGGGGCGAGTGTTCAGGTAGTCGACCGCCCGCTCGCGATTGATCGCGAACGTCATTTCGTCCAACGGGTAATTGACCTTGCCCCACCAGATATCCGTTTTCGAATCCTCATGCTCCACCACCCGCTTGTCTTTGGGGGATCGCCCTGTCTTCGAGCCCGAATAGGCGATCAGCGCGCCGGTGTCGGAGATCGTTGTGCCGGGCTCATGCCGTATGGCCTCTTCGTAAAGCGACGACGGGGAGAGATTGCGTTGGATGTCGTTCACGGTCACATTGTGTTTCTGCAAATCGAAACCAGCCATCGTCCACTAACCTCCAGATTGCATTCCTACGGCATGCGCCGGCGGGACCATCGCCGCCGCCCAGCGATTGTGCCTAGATCACCGCGCGGTTCAAGACCCCGTGCGATTCGGCGCGCTTTTTGGACGGGCGCCCCCCAAAAACAACGGCCAGCGGACTTAGCCGCTGGCCGTTGTTCCGTCATGGTCCGCTGTCGCCGCTGGACTAGCCCAGCAACTCCAGCAGCGCCGCATCCATCAGATCTCGCGATTGCCGCCCCGAACTCTCGCTCGCGAACTCATCCAGGATATCCTCCAACGCTTCGCGAGAGGAACCGGTCAGTCGCGACAAAGCCGACGCCGTGCTCGAGCGAACTCGATTCGCTGTCCGTGGGTCAGCCCCCTGGGAATCCACCGGCTCGATCGCTTCGAGGTCCGCTGGGTTGATCGCCGCCGTTGAAGCCGCGGCGCTGGCGACCAGGGGCGCTGTCAGCAGACCCTGCAGTTGCTGGTTCAGGTCGGCTTCGCCCTCCGCATCGCCCGTCCCGCCGCCTTCTCCACTGCCAAAGTTCTGCAAATGCACCAAGACAGCCAACGCGTCCTGCGGCGTGATCAAATTATCCACCGGCGACGTGTCGAGGAAGGGCGGCGGCGCCGTCGTGGGCAGTTGATTGCCCACGCGTCGCAGATGCCCCACGATCAACAAGACGTCAAACGGGGTAATCACGCCGTCGTCGTTCACGTCCAGGTTGTTTCGCGGATTGCGGAACGGAGTCAGGTTGACGGTCACCTCAATGGTGACCGTCGCCACGTTGGAAGTGGCGCCGAGGTTGTCCGCCACGGTGTAGCGGAAAGAGTCGGTTCCCAGGAAGTTCGCGTTGGGAGTGTAAGTCACCGTGCCGTCCGCGTTGACGTTGACGGCGCCGTTGGTCGGACCGCTGAAGATGGACACGGAACCGGGATTCAGCGTTCCATCGGGATCACTATCGTTGGCCAACACCGGGATCTTGATCGCGACTTCCTCGAGCGTCGAGGCGGAGTCGTCCACCGCGATTGGGAACTCGGTCGTGGTCACGGCGACCGTGGCGACATTGGATCGAAGCGACGCGTCGCCTTCGTCATCCGCCACGGTGTAGTCGAACGAATCCAATCCGGAGTAACCGTTGTTCGACGTGTAGGTGACCAGCCCAGTGGTCGTATCCACGCTCACCGTTCCGTTGGTTGGGAACCGCGTGATCACGATGGACGCTGGATCCAACGGGCTGTTATCCGGATCGACGTCGTTGGCCAGAATCGGGATTTGGATGGAGGAGTCCAGTTCGTTGACCAGCCCCAGATCATCGACGGCCACCGGCGCGTCGTTGCGCCCGGTCACTTGAACCGTCACCGTTCCCGGCGGTCCCACGATGTCATGACTGTCGGTGGCGCGATACTCAAAGGTGACTTCGCGGATTTCGCCTTCTCGCAGGTCCTGGAAGAAGCCCGCGGGATTGAAGGAAAAAGTTCCGTTGAAGTTGTTGAACGCTTGGCCCTCAAGGGGACCCGAACCGGGCACGATCGTGTAGGTCAGCGTGCTGGGGTTGTCGTCCGAGTCAATGTCGTCGCCGTCGAAGTTGCCGGTGACGACAGGACCGTCCTCCAGGGCCTCGATGGTGACATCGCGGCTGATCGGAGCGTCATTGAGCCCCGTGACGACCATGGTGACTTCAGCGCTGTCCGACCCGCCATTGCCGTCCTCGACGGTGTATTGGAAGGTGTCCTGCAACGACTCCCCAACGATCAACGCCTGCAATTCGTCGGCCATCCGCGGGTCGTAGGTGAACGTTCCGTTGGAGTTCAACGTGACTTGGGCGCCGCGCGTCGTGGTGATGGAAACGGGTGCGTTGGGAATGAACAGCACATCGCCATCGGGATCCGTATCGTTGCCCAAGACGCCGAACTGAGCATTGTTCACCGAGAACGGAGCGTCCTCTGGCGTCGTATAGCCGCCCGCGGCGCCAGGATCATCGACCGCCGTTGGCGGGTCGTTGGAGCCGAACACTTCGGCCGACAACGTACCGGTCACGCTGGTGGCGCCATGACGGTCTTGCGAAAGGTACAACGCGGTAACCGTTCGCGACACGCCATGGGGAAGATCCTGGAAGTCGCCTTCGGGATCGAACGTGAAGGTGCCGTCGCCATTGTTGACGAAACTCCCCTCCGTCGGCTGAGTCAGCAATTGATATAGCAACGTCGTACGGTCATCGTCGCTGTCCACATCGTCGCCCGCGAAGTCGCCGTCCACCGGAGGTCCACCCTGATTGGTGGTGACCAGCACGGGGTTGGCGATCGGTGCGTCATTCACGCCGCGAACCGAAATGGTGCCGGTCCCGTCGCCGCTGACAGCGTCGTGCCGATCCGTGGCTCGATAGACGAAGTTCGCATCGCGCACCTCGTCAACGGCCAGGTCCTGGAACTCCGTGCCGGGATTGAATGTGAACGTCCCGTCGCCGTTGTTGGTCACGGAGCCTTCGGTCACCGAACCGGGCAGGACATCGTAGATCAGCGTCGTTCGGTTATCGTCGCTGTCGATATCGCCGCCGTTGAAGTTCGCTTGCACCGGCAAGCCGTCTTCAATCGCGTCCACATTGGTAATGTCGTTGGCCACCGGAGCGTCATTCACGCCGGCGACGGTGACGGTCACCGAGGCGTCGTTGGAGAACAGGAAGCCGTCGAAAGCGCGGTAGGTGAAGATGTCAAACAGGGTGCCGCCCAGGGGAGTTGACTGCACCGCGTTGGACACCGTGGGGTCATAGCTGAACGAGCCGTCCAGATTGACCATGACCGAGGCGCCGTTCAAGCTTGTGCGGACCCCGGGATCGGACACTGTGAGCGGATCGCCGTCCGAATCCGTGTCATTGGCCAGAACATTGCGGCCAGTCGCCAGCGGAGTGTCCTCATCGGTCTGATACAAGGGATCGCCAGGCGTTTCCGGATCGTCGTTGGCCACCGGAGGCTCGCCGCCCCGGATGATCACCGAGTAGTCTTCGATTTCGCCGCTGGCCGACAGGGTGCTTGCTCCCAAGCCGCCCAAATTGCTGAGGCGGAAACGAGCTCGAGTCTCGCCGGGCGAAGCGTTGATCGGCGTGTTGGCGATCAAGTGATTCTGGCCCGGTTGGACCAGCACCGAATTGAAGACTTTCTCGCCGGGATCGTTCCAATCGCCATCGCGGTTGAAATCCAGGAAGAAGTCGAGCAAGCCGGCGGCCGACGCGGTCACGGTGATCGGCGTATCCAAAAACGCGTTGAACGGACCACCGAACACAACACCGTCTTCGTCATCGCCATCGATATCAATGACGCCGTCGCCCAAATTCAGCGGCGTGACGCCCAGTCCCTCGGAGAGCAACTTCGCGGAGATCCGCTCGGCGATCTCCTCGTTGGTCATGCTGGCTTGGATGGAGATGATGGCGTTATTCAGACCAAACACCGAGTCCTCATCAAACTCGAACAGCACCGTGCCCGTGGAAGTGGTGACCTCGAAAGTATCGCCATCTTGCACTGTGCCGGCGACGCCTCCAGAAACCAGGCTAGGTGCAGCCGTGGTGTCCAGGGAGTGGAAATCACGGCTGCCGAGATGGACTCGACCGCCCGTGGCCACCGCGCTGAACTGCAGACCCGCGGCGTTGATCGCGGCGGCGGTTCGCTTGGCAAGATCCGCATCGTTCAAGCCCGTGGCGTAAGCGATGCGGCTGTTGGAGGGATTGGTCAGCGAATTGTTGCGGTCGTATTCGAACGTGACGCTCGTTGCGCCGTCGCCCACGGTGAACGACTCGCCGTCGGTGAGCGTGAAGCCGCCCAACTCGGGCAATTGAATAAAGAAGGTCTCCGGGACCGAGATCGTCAACGGCGAAAGGCCGGCCGATCCCGTCAAGGCGGGGCTATTGGCCAGATCGAACACCAAGCCATTGCCGGCGTTGTCGTCGCCGTCGGAAGCCAGGCTGGGATAGCCATTCAGATCCGCATCGACACGGGCGCCGAGATACAGCGGATTGTTTGCGTAGATGACATGCCGCCCGCCATTGTTGGCGATGACCGTCGGATAACGGAACTGAGCCGACAGCGACGAATCGGGCGAATCGCCGAAATCAACGTTGATGTCGCCCAACAGCACGATGAAGCGAGTTTCCTCCGACGCTTGATTGGGCTGCAGTCCGTTTTGGGCGAGGTCCTTGATGCCTTCCAGGAAGAAGTTCGAGATGCCTTGAATCGGATTGACAACCTGTCCCGCCAGCGGCACGCCTTCGAGGAACAACGTCCCGCCGCCGCGGAGCGACGCCCGCACGTCTTGCAGCGGGCTGTTGTTAATCGCGTCAATCAGCACCAGGTTCATCTGGTCCGGGGTGAAGCTGGCAAAGGGCACGAAGCGTACGGCCACCGCGCCGCCGGGCACGCCCTGAAGCGTCAGACCGCTCGCGGACATGACGTCCACATCGACCTGAATCGGGCCGCCCACCGACACGACGCCGTTGCCCAAATTCGCCGGCGACAGGCCGAAGCTGGAACTGCCCAAGGCCGCGGCGATCTTGTTCGCGATCTGGTCCTGAGTGTCGGGGACTCCGCCAGGATTGATGCTGATGACCGTGTTGCCCGCGACCGTTTGGCCGTTGGAATCGAATTCGAAGTTGACCGTCTGCACGCCGTCGGTCAAGGAGAACTGCTGGCCATCGACCACGCCGCCGGGCTGGCCGCCCAACGCCGAGACCACGATCTGCAGATTCGAGGTGACTCCCGGACGACCTTGCAGCGTCAGATTGCTGCCAACCGTGTCGATGACGTGGTCCGTGCCGCCAATATGCACGCGTCCATTCCCCAACGGAGTCGGCGTCAAGTTCAGCCCGGCGCCGCCGATGGCGGTGGCGACCGCGTCGGCAATGTTGTTCTGCGTATCGGCCAATCGGAAAGGCACAGGGATATTGCCGGGACCGACATTGAAGGGACGATCCACGTCAAACTCGAAGACAACCGGCGGCCTGCCGGGACGGGAGATCGTGAACGTGTCGCCATCGATCACCGCGTTTTCGGCCCCCAGCCGCTGCAAGCTGCTGCCGGAGACATCCAGCAAGTGGTTCTGCGTGCCGCCGATATGGACCATGCCGCTGCCCAAATTGGACGGGCTGAGTCCCAATCCGGCCGCCGCCACTGCTGCAACAATCCGATCCGCCATGACATTCAAATCGTCGAACGTCGTGAAACCGATACGGGTGTGAGTCGAGTTGTTGAGCGTATTGTTGCTGTCAAACTCGAAGGTCACCGTGAAGCCGGCGTTGGAGATCGAGAAGGTCTGCCCGTCGGCAATGCCGCCGGCCATGCCGCCTGGCGCGGGTACTTGGATCTTCAACGTTTGCGGCACTTGCATCGTGTAACCGCTCTCGTACTCGAAGACCACTTGATCGTCGTTGGCGTCCTTGATCGTGAATTGGTCGCCATCGTCAACCGTATTGCCCGCCGGAGCGGTGACCACATAGCGGTCTCGGTTGTTCAGCGTGATCACATACACCGAGTCTTCTTGCCAGATGCCCGCCAACGGCGTCAGGCGAATCAAATCGCTGGTCGCGTTGTAGTTGAAGCGATAGTCGAAGCCTTCTCGCAAGAAGCGTCCGTCTTGGGTGATCGTCACGGTGGGTTGAGCCACCGTCGCGTCATCCAACCCGATGCCGTCCACCTGACTGCCAACGGCCAGACCATCGACCAACTGGATCTCGAACTTGTTAAAGACGCCGGTCGGACGGAACACGATGGTTCCAGTCGGATCGACATCGAGCGCTTCGGCGTCGTTGTCGAAGGGGTTGATGATCAACGCCGTGGGACCGATCAAGTCCGAGCGGTCCAGGGCGCCGCGATCCTTGAACGTGTTTTGTCCCTGTCCCGCCGGAGTCGAGATCGTCGGGTCGTCGATCCGCAGCTGCCCGGTGGCGTCTCGGTCGGGTGTCAGCAACGGCGCGGGACCTATGCCCAAGGGGTTCCGCACGGTGACCAGCGAAGGACGATCACTTAACGAATCGACGGAGCTGTCAATGGCGCGGGAGCCAGCCAGCAGGTAGAAGTTGCCTTCGTCGCCCGCCACGAACAAGTCCTTGTTCGCTTCCGAAGCATCATCCAGATTGATCGCGAAATCGCCGAGCCCCAAAGTTCCCGGCGTGTTGGCCGGCGTGACGTTGTTGGAATAGAGCGTGCCGCTCATCACCACGACCGCCGGGTTGGGCACGACTGGCGAAGGCGCGATCGCGTTGATCACCACGCCCGTGGCGAGGTTGGCCACCACGTTGTTCAGCAGCGTCGGCGCCGCATGCTGCACATCGATGCCCACGCCGGTTCGCGTTGGCGAGCCATAGACCGTATTGTTCACCAGGCGGCCGTAGGAAACGGCGCCCTGCTGCGTCGAAATCCCCGTGTCGTCGCCGTTATAGCGAATGCCGGCTTGTCCGCTGCGCGAGATCACGTTGTTGGACACCACCGGCCCCATGGTGATCCGTTTCGCATTTAATTCGACCAGGTTACGGACCGGACCGGGCACCGGATTGTTGTTGTTGGGCGCGTTGGGCGGCGGGAACACGGAATCGCGCGTTCCCGGATCGATCAAGACGCCGTTTTGCAGCGAGTTGCTGATGAAATTGGAGTGGACCAGGATCTGGCCTTGCTCGCGAGGCTGATTCTGATCGCCCTTCTCGACGTAGTGCACCGTGTTGATATCGCCAAAGTCGTTGGCGTCATACGGCGTCGGCGCCGCGTTATTCTCGGGCACATTGCCCATCACGTTGCCGAACAAGTTGACGACGTTGTCGCGACTGGCGAGTCCAGTCACGGTGCCGTCGGACAGCGCGGCGCGGATATCCAGCACGGCTTGGACGCCGGCGCTGTTGACCGCGTCGCGGATCCGCTCGGCGAGCACGTCGGCCGGTTCGAAGTCACGGAAGGCGACTCGCACGTTGCCCGCGGCGACGCCGGCGCCAGGCAATCCCAGCGAAGTGAGATCCGCGTCATCGAATTCGAATGTCAGCGTGTTGACGCCGTCGCTCAAGGTGAATGTCTGAGCGTCATCAACCTCCCAGCCGGAAGGCGCGACGACGGAGACCGAATCGTTCAACCGATCGTTGGTGTCGAAGCTGCGGTACAGCGCGACGTCCAGCGAGTTGAAGGTGTCGAAGATCGACAACGCATAGTCCGCCGACGTGCGAATCTCGAGCTGATAGGCGCCGTCCAGGATTTCGTTGGGCGGAGTAAACAGGTTGGGGCTGAAGCTCGAATCCTGCGGCACTCCGGTGACCATCTCACCGCGTTCGGCGAAGCCGATCATGATGTCGTCAATGAAGATGCCTTCAAACAAGTTGCGTTGAGCTCGCAACGCGCCGGGGAAGGCGCGGTTGGTTCCGCCGGTTTCGGTCGTCGAGGCCTCGAAATATCCAAAGCCCGTGCCGGTTCCCGGCAGCGGATTGTTGGCGCCGATGCCCGTGGCCGGATTGAACGTGCTGTCGCCCGGCAACAATCGGTTGTCCAGCAAGCCGGTGTATCCAAAGGGCTTAAGCCCCAAGGCGCCCGGGTTGTTGCCCAACGGGCCCAGATCGTTAGCAGTGAACTGATGCCCGATCAACTTGACCGTTTCATCGACATGCTTGACGTTCCGCAGGTTGCCGCCCGCATACACGTCGGCGAATGTCTGGGCAATGGTCCGCGCGACTTCTTGAGCATTCATGCCCGAGTGCAGTCGCAAAGGAATGTTCGGGGCATTGGCGGCGTCGCCCGGGAAAACTCCCGGTGTGCCTTCGACGAACCGCGCAAACGGCGTGTTCGGCGCCGCCGCGTCGCTCATCGGCGACGAGATGCTGCGGGCCGAAGGAACGTTGATGCGGTTGCCTTGGCGGATCGTGTTGGTGTACGTGTAGCCGTAATCAATCGCAAGGCGATCGTCGCCGGCTCGCAGGAACGAATCCACCGCCGGCGGAGTGACCGGCGCCACGGTGTCGAGCACCGGCGCATCCACGTTCTCGACGGAGATCGTGAGATCGTAGTTGCCTGTCTCAAACACGAACGGCGGGAAGTATCCGCTGCCTTCCACAAACGGATCAAAGCCTGGCAGCGCCAAGTCATTGACCGGTTGCGGCGTATTGCCGCCGGCGCTGACCGCGACATAGTAGAAGCCAGGAGGAATGATATAGCCAGGATCCGCATCGCCGAACCTCGGTTCGGGCGCGTCGCTGTGTTGCGGCAAGTTCCGCGTCACCGGTTGCGGCCCACGGCCAAAGTCCAGGTCGGGCCGCACGGGGCTATCGCTGTTGGTCGTATCCAACAAGTTGCCTTCGGCGTCGAATAGCGTCAGCTCGACGTTATCGATGCCGCCGGCGATATTCGTGTCGGCCGAAACAAGGATCCGCGATCGATTGGTGACTTGGACGCGATAGATGTCGACATCCAGGTAAGCCAGCTTGCTCGGGAACTGGATGGCTTCGGCAATGCTGGCCGGGATCAGATTGGGATTATCCCCGATCGTCGCCGACGCGGTGTAAACGCCCTCGCCAAAGACCAATCCGGTGTCGACGGCGTCGCCGAGCGTATCGTTGGAAGGCGGCGTCAAGTAGGGGCCGCGAGTGGCGGGATTAAAGCCGTGGCCGCGGCCGCTGTCGTCGATTAGTCCGGAATTGAAGTTCAACGGAACGTAGTTGGTTTCGATGGCCGCTTGCATGTAGAAAGCGACTTCCTCGGCCGTCATGTCCTTGTTGAACGGCACAAGCACGTCGGACGTGGACGCGATCGGCCCGCCGTAATTGTTGCCTCGCACGCCGTCGAGATCATCATCGTTGAATTCGTAAACCACGCCATCGACCTGGAACGTCATGCCGTTGGTCAGCTTCGAACCGCTGGGCGCCACCATGGTGAAGCCAAAGTCGGTTTCGAAACGATCGACGGGATTGATCGTCACGTAGTCCGGCGGGGCGGCCACGCCAGGGCGCGTGACCTCGAACATATTGATATTCGTCAGCTGGAACGACTGCGCGTTGCGCAACTCGTCCGCGTCGAACGTCCGCAGCTCCTCGCCGGTGGTCAGCGGATCGCCAAGATTCGAATCGCCGGCCGTGTTGAACTCCATGCGAATTCGGACGTTTTCCTTGCCCGCGAAGTCCGACAGCGAGATGCGAGCTTGCCGCCAGCCGCCCGTGTTGTCGAACAACTCCTGAACGCCTTCGTCATGGTCCGAGAGCCCCTGGTCAAATTGGAACTCGTTGGTGCCGTTGCGGAATTCGTTGTTGGTGGCCAGCAATCGCCACGCGCCGCTGTCATCCGTGGCGAACACGCGGAACGAATCGTTGAAGTACGTGCTGGGCGCCACGTACGCGCCGGCGTAAGCCGACTGCTCGGTTTCCAGGAAGTAGTTGAAATACATGAACGGCTGGTCGGATGCGGCGTAGTCGCTAAGGTCGATGACCTGCGATTCCACCACGCCATGCGCGCCGCCTGGGAAGTTGTAGCCGACCCGCGCGTTGGTCGCGCCGATTTGGTTGCCCGTACCGAAGTGCAGGCTCAGACCACCGGCGGACGGATCGCGACTGCCGTCGATGCTCAGCGTTGATGCCGTGACCGGCGTCGGTGCCGCGATCGGCAGTGGCGCCCCACAGGTTCTCATCGAGGTTGGAGAACTCGATGCCGCGAACTCGGCTCAAACCGGTCGAGACGCTCGTCTGATGATCAAAGAAGACAGGCTCCAGCGTCCCTGGCACGGGAATACCCAAAGCCCGCGCTTCGGGATAGAACGCGTACAGGTTGCCGCCGCTGGACATGCCAAACAGCAGGTTGCTGAGCGTGCCAACGCCGAAATCGTTCGCCTCGGTGGCGCCGGGTCCCGGCGTCAACGCCTGGAAGTTGACCAGATCGCCGACCTCGTCGAACACATTGCCCAGGAAGACCGTGTTGCTGACCGACAAGCAGCCGGTGTAGTTCGGATTGCCGTTGGGCGAGGAAATCCGGTACAAGCCGCCGCCGCTGCTGACGGCGTACATCGAGTTGCCGATGAACGACAAACCGGTGACGACTCCGCCCGGGCCAAATCCGCCCGACAACGGCGTGATCGGATTGTTGCTGAACGAGTTGGCGTTTCGCATCCCGC
>CAVORG010000012.1:0-58088 GCA_963698545.1 uncultured Planctomycetaceae bacterium | reverse complement strand
AAGGTAAAACTTGCCGTCTCTCAACGACCGGATGTAAAGTCGCCCGGCAAGCGGCTGGTCGGACGCGGCGTCCACAATGGCCCCCCGCAACTCGACTTCCTGAGCAACACAGGGCGGGACATGACTCCACGCCAAAGCTCCACACAGCATCAGTGCCTTCAAGACGCGTGACTCGTTCATACGTCGCTCCTTGTGGTTCAGTTTCGGCGCCTGGCACGGGTGAAGAACCCGTCGCTCAGGCCAGATCGCCATGTCCCACAGTCATGTCGATCCCCCGCATCGCTTACGCACGTTGCGGCAAGGACACTTTTCGCAGCACCTCGGCGGTCGCCTGCGATTTGTTTAACACGTAGAAATGCACGCCGGGCGCTCCGCCATCCACCAATTCCTGCACTTGGGCGGCGGCGAAGTCGACGCCGACATCAAACTGCCACTGCTTGTCGTCTCCACGGGCGGCCAACCGCTCGACGAATTCCGCCGGCAGTTGAGCTCCACACAGCGACGCGATCCGTTGGATTTGAGCCAGATCGGTGACTGGCAAGACCCCCGGCACGATCGGCGCATCGATGTCCAATTCCCGGCAACGCTCGAGGAACCGCCAATAGTCTTTGTTTTGATAAAACAACTGCGTAATCACCACCTGGCCGCCCGAATCGACTTTGCGTTTCAAGTTGGCCAAGTCATCAGCGGGGCTCTTCGCCTCTTGATGAGTTTCCGGATAGCCCGCGACGGCGACGCCGAACTGAGGAAACTCGGCGGCGATCAACTGCACCAAGTCATTGGCGTACTTCAAACCGCCCACGGTCTGACGGAATTCGTTTTCGCCCTTGGGCGGGTCTCCTCGCAAGGCGACAATCGCATCCACTCCCTGGTCGCGAGCCCGGGTTAAATACGAACGCAACTGGTCGGCGGTCGATCCGACGCAAGTCAGATGCGAAGCGACGGGCAAGCCGAAGCGTTGCTTGACTTCGGTGATGATCGCCAACGTCTTTTCCTGCGTGGACCCGCCCGCACCATAAGTGCAAGTGATGAAGTCAGGCTGAAAGGCGAGCAACTGTTCGACATGACCGTACAAAGCAGCCTCGCCAGCGTCGGACTTGGGCGGAAACAACTCAAACGAGAGCCCGAAGTGATCGTTGCGGTAGTTGTCTGAGAATTTCATGGAGGGCGTGAAGCTCAAGGATAGGATGGGGATTGACGGCGTTCAGCCAGCCCGTAACGCCGGTCAAATTTTCAGGACGGGTCGATTTCCCGCTAGAGAGAAAGCTGCTCTCCCGCCAGCCGACGTTCGTCATGCGTCAATTCGTACATATCGCGGATCAACTGCATGTCGCAGGGCCGCTGAGCCACTTGCCGGCGGTCGAACATCCGCTTCTGCGTCGCGACCATCACCTCCGCCGGAAGCTCGCTGACCTGACCAAACAGTTTAGCGTAGTTCACGAAACTTGGCACATTGGCTGTGATGAACCCATAAAGCATGCTGCAGACGCCGATGGACTTCCCCGTGAAGATCCCCGTGTTGATGGCGGTCTTGGAGTAATCACCCATCAGGCAGCCGAGGAACTGCATGTCGCTGGCGACCTTTTGACCCTGGTATTCCATGTTGATGGGGCCGTACGTGTTCTTCAGGTCGCTGTTGCAAGTGCCGGCCCCCAGATTGATCCAGCTTCCCAAGTAGCTATGCCCGAGAAATCCGTAGTGCTGCTTGTTCGTGTAGGGCTCGATGACCGAAGCTTCGACTTCGCCGCCGATCTTCACCGTGTGGCCAATCGAACAGGCGTCCTTAATCGCGGCGTGTTCAATCAGGCGGCTCTTGGGGCCGATATAGGCGGGACCGCTCAGATAACAATGCGGACCCACGCGGGCGCCGCGATCGATCAGAATGGGACCGTCCGAAGCGTCGCAGGCGACATATAGCCCCAGCTTTGCGCCCTCCGCGACAAACACGCCGTCCTGAACCTCGTGATAACCTCCCAAGCTCAGTCGATGTCCCAGGTTGTCCAGCAGGATCTCCATGTTGGCCCGAATCACGTCATGCGGCTGTTCGAACAACGACAATTCCGCCTCCGGCAAGTCCGGCAGCCTTTCCACGCCCAAACGCGAGAAGTAGTAGGGCGTCATCTCGATCGAAGCCGGGGGCGCCATTTCCGCATGCTGCGGGGGAACAACGATCGCCGCGATCGCATCGCCCTGCCGCACGACGCCCGGCCGGTCCGACCGCAGCAACCGCCGCAGGGTTTGGTAGTTTCGCAGAGATGGAATGACCCGGGCGTTGACGGCCAGCTTCCAGCGGGCCTCGTCGCCTGCCGCCAATTCAGGGAAGTCCGCCCGCTCGATGGCGTGCAAGTAGGTTCGGACCGCCGAGCCCAACGGCGCATTCAGTTCGGCGAGCCAGTCGATCAGGCGAAAGCTGCCGCAAGAGACCGCGTACGCTGGACGAGCGGTCGTGACCGGGTGTAGTCGAGCGACTTGCTCGTCCTCAAACACGAGCACGGCGGGGTTCATGGGCGAAGCCTCTTGCGGGTGTGCGGAAGCCGGAGTCGCAGGCCATCCGCCCGCGGCCAGCTCCAGCGGCCAGGAAACGACCTTCGGACGCCCCCCAGCATAACCCCAAGGCCCGCCATTGCTGAAGGCGACTTTCGCCGCCGTCCCCAACGGGCCGCCAGCCGCATCGGCGTGCAGCGGAGCATCCCGGCAATGGGCACGCGCCGCGTCGAGCCCATATCGCCCGATCCGGGCTCCCCCACCCCGCCTTGAACCGCTGGCCGACCGCACGCTAAACTAAGGGGGCTGAACACACCCACGACCCCAAGCCAGAGTGGCGGAATTGGCAGACGCGCTGGATTCAAAATCCAGTGCCCGCAAGGGCGTCCCGGTTCGAGTCCGGGCTCTGGTACTTTTGGATAGCAAAACGACTTGCGGCGATGGGCCGCGAGTCGTTTTTTTGTGCTCGCGTAACAACTCGACACGCTGTCAACACAGTCAGGGCGTTTGCATCGTCTCCGGCAAGCACTCCAGAACACGCGCCGTGGCCTTAATTCCCGATCGGTGGCCTTGCCGCCTTCGCCAGACGCGGACTCTGGGCAGCCTGGGGAGTCCCGGCGCCTTGCCGCGGCGTTGGACGCGTCGGCTACGCGAAGGCTTCCGCGTGGAAGGCGTTTTTCTCCACGGCGGCGCACCGCGGATGCCGATACTTGCGAGGGAGTCAACCAACGGACTCGCGAACCGTCGGAACTGTTCCTCCTGCGACGTGGGTGCGCATGTTTTGTTCGCAATGCGGCGTGAAAGCCGGGGGCAAGTTTTGTCATCAGTGCGGCAGTCCGCTGCAAGTGTATGACGGCGTGCTGATCTTGCAGGATCAGGACTTCCTGCCGGAAGTCGATGATTGGGAGAACGTTGCGGCCTACGAGCAGATCGTTCGCGTGGAGGCGGTTCGCACCGCGATCGCCCAGCTCGCCGCCAAGGCGCCGAAGGGCATCACGGGAGAAATGATCCTGGGCATTTACGATAAGATCGTGGCGTCGCCCATCCCGCTGGCCAGCCTGGCTGGCGTGGTGCAGCCACTCTACGCCTCGTTGGGCGTGCCGCACGGGCAAGCAACGCGCAGGGCTTGATCCGGGCGCCGATCGGCCGAGCGATCGCCAGGACGCTTTGCGCACTTCGCCAAGCGTGGCCGCACGTTTCAGAGCGCCGAGCAGCACGAACTCGGCTGCCGGCTCAGCGCGACACTGCCCTCGTCGGTGTGCGCATTGGAGGGAACCTCGCATGTCTCGCTGCAACGCCGTGATCAACAAACGCTGGTCGAGGCCCATACCGCCATCCCCGGGCAGATGTTCGACTGGGGGAAGAGCCGTCGTTGTCTGGAACAGCTGTTGCAGGACCTGAATTCGGATCTTGGTCTTCCCCCCGGCCGCCAACGACAGGTGGCCTGAGGGGCGACAACCACGATCAGAAGCAGGATCGATGACGTCGAACTTCGGCCTCGAGCGATGGCCTCGATTGCCGGCGTCGCGCGAATTGAGAGGACGGAGGCATGGCGGACATTAACGACATCGCGGCGCAGCTGGGCGTCCAACGCTCCGAACTCTTGCTTTATGGCGACGATGTTGCGAAGGTGAAATCGGTGGTGCGAGATCGCCCTCGCCAGCGGGAGAAACCGCCGCGACTAGTGCTGGTGTCGGCGATAACGCCCACCGCCGCTGGCGAAGGCAAAACCACGACCAGCATCGGCCTGGCGCAGGGCCTCGCTCGCTTGGGCGAATCCGTCTGTCTGGCCCTCCGCGAACCATCGCTGGGCCCTTGTTTCGGCAAGAAGGGCGGAGGCACTGGCGGAGGAAAGTGTCAGGTTCTCCCCGCCGATCGAATCAACCTCCATTTCACGGGCGATTTCCATGCGGTCTCGGCGGCCCACAATCTGATCGCCGCCATGCTGGACAACCATATCTATTTCGGAAACGAATTGCGTTTGGATCCGCGACGAGTCCTTTGGCGGCGCGTGCTGGATGTGAATGACCGAGCGCTGCGTAACGTGGTCATCGGCTTGGGCGGATCGCATCAGGGCGTCCCGCGCGAGGCGGGATTCGACATCACCGCCGCATCCGAGATCATGGCCATGCTTTGCCTTGCGGAAAACGAAGCCGACTTGCGGGCCCGCATCGACCGCACGCTGCTGGGCTTCACTTACGACGGGCAAGGCGTGACTTCCAAGTCGATCGCCGCGACGGGCGCTGCGGCTGGCGCTGCTTCATGAAGCCCTGATGCCCAATCTCGTCGGCACAACGGAGGGCGTTCCGGCGCTCATCCATGGCGGCCCCTTCGCCAATATTGCTCATGGATGCAGCAGCGTGATCGCCACCAAGACCGCGATGCACCTTGCGGATTGGACGATTACCGAGGCCGGCTTCGGCTTCGATTTGGGCGCGGAGAAGTTCTTCGACATCAAGTGCCGCGGCGCCGGACTTGACACCGCGGGCGTCGTCCTGGTCGCTACGCTTCGTGCTCTCAAGCTGCACGGAGGCGTCAAGGAGCGGGCGCTACAGCAACCCGATATGGACGCTGTCGCGCGCGGCCTGCCGAATCTCGAAAAACACATCGAGAACATCGCTTGCTTTGGCGAGCCTCCCATCGTCGCTCTCAACCGGTTCGCTGAAGACACCGAAGAAGAGATTCAAGTCGTCGCACGCCGCTGTGAGGAGCTGCGGGCGCCTTTCGCGGTGAGCGATCATTTTCGGCAAGGAGGCCAAGGGGCCGAAGGGCTCGCCAGGATGTTGTTGAAGAATGCGGAAAGCAGCGAGCGGCCGTTTCGCCCCTTGTATTCGTTGTCCGATTCCGTACCGGAGAAGATTCGAACGGTAGCGACGAAGATGTACGGCGCGACCGATATCGACTTCACCAAAGCCGCCCAACGGGACCTGCGGGAGATCGAGAGGCTGGGCTTCTCACGCCTCCCCATCTGCATGGCGAAGACGGCGTCGTCCCTCTCGGATGATCCGAAGCTGCGCGGCCGCCCGCGGGACTTCGACGTGTCGATCGAGGCCGTTCAAGTCCAATCGGGCGCGGGATTCCTGGTGGTATTCACCGGCGACATCCTCCGCATGCCGGGGCTGCCCAGCGCCCCCGCGCCGAAGCGATCGACATCGTCCATGGAAAAATCGTGAACTTGGATTGATGGACCCTGTTGGCAGCCCAAGAAGAACTCGTCCGCCTCAGGAGTCGCCGGAAAGCCCTCTTGCGCGACCTGCAGGGACGCTCCCATCGAAGCCGGCTCGACTACAAACTCGGTCGTGAACTGAGCTTCCAAGACAAAATTGCATCCGCCTCTGTGGTTCTCCGTGTCCTCCGCGGTCAATTCCATCCGGAGTTTTCTTAACTTGATGCTCAGCAAAATTGACCGACGAGCAACTGATGCACTGGGACGGCAACTTCCGCTCCGACGGGGCTCTGATCTGGGCCATCGTCTGATCACGAGGAAGGGCCTTTCGAAATGGGTTCAACGGTGCAACCCGTCTCGCTTGCCAGTGGCGCCGGCCTGTGCGAGACTCTCAATAGGGGAATCGCAGTTGTTCCCGCCTCTCTCCCGTTTTCGCCCTGACACACCCTCCAGCCGTGAAACTCCACTCGAGCGAACCCGCATCCGCTTTTGGTCCGCCTCGCCGTCCCGAGGGGTTGGTATGGCGCCGATCACCGAGTGGTTTGCTTCAAACCCATCCTGTCCAACGGCGTCAGGTTGGCACGCGGACGCCGCAAGCGGGAGCGAAGATCATGGCCGCGCGCTGTTGGCTGGCTGGCGTCGCCTGGACGTTGATCGCTTTGACCGGCCTTTTGCAGTCCGTTTCGCCGGCGTTGGCGCAGACGGATTGGAGTCCGTTCCGGCCGCTTGCAGGGACTCGGCCTGAAGTGCCGCCGGTCGCCGACGCGGCCTGGCGAGACAATCCGATCGATGGCTTCGTGCTGGCCGCTTTGCGAGAACAAGGGCTTTCTCCCGCCGCCGCGGTTGACCGCCCAACGTGGCTCCGCCGCGTCAGCTTCGACCTGACCGGCCTGCCGCCGACGCCCGAGCAGCGGGAGCGCTTCCTCGCCGATCCACGCCCGGACGCCGTTGCTTACGCCGCCGAGGCGGACCGTTTACTGAGCTCGCCGCGTTATGGCGAACATTGGGCTCGTCACTGGCTGGACGTCGTGCGGTACGCCGACACCGATGGCTTCGCTATCGACGGCGAACGCCCCATGCTCTGGCGGTACCGGGACTACGTCGTGAGGGCGTTCAATGAAGACCTGGCTTTCGACCAGTTTGTCCGCGAGCAGGTGGCGGGCGACGAATTGGACTTGGGCCCGCGGGGCCTGATCGCCTCCAGCTTCTTCCGACTCGGGCCCTACGAGTTGGACAATATGACGCCGGAAAATCGTCGTCAGGACTTCTTGAATGAAATGACTTCGGCCGTCGGAGCGACGTTCTTGGGATTGACGATTGGTTGCGCCCGCTGCCACGACCATAAGTATGATCCGATTCCTCAAGCGGACTTCTATCGCTTGCAGGCCTTCCTGCAGCCCTACGACCGCCAGTCTCTGCCGGCCGAGTTTCTGGAGGAGGAACTGACCGTCCAAGTCCAGCGCCAGCGAGATGCGGCGCAAGAGGAATTGAAGCGGCGGGAATCGGCTCGCGATGCGCACCGTTGACAACTGCAAACCGTGCTTGCCGCCGCGGCAGGCCTGGATGCGGAAGTCGTGGATGAAAAGAACTTCAACCAGGCGCTGGCTGGACAACGCATCGCCTTGCCTTCGCGCAAGACGCCGCCGCCATCGCCGACGGATCGGCCGCCGCGACCAGCGGGAAGCGAACAACTCGACATGGACGGCGCTTCCCACGCTGAGACGGAACCGCCGCAGCCAACGGACCGTCCTCCTCAGCCCCGCTACTTTGAGTTCACCAAGCAGCAGCGCGATCAATTGGCGACGTTGCAGAAGGCCGTGGAGGACTATCACCAGGCCGCTCGGTTTCAAAGCTCCGTGGATACGCTGACCGCTCCGGAGAAGCTCGAAGACGTTCCCCCGACGCACGTGCTCATGAACGGCGACGCATTCGCCAAGGGCGAGGCCGTACAACCGGGTTGCTTGTCCGCCGTGCCGAATTGGTCCGAGGACTTGCAGTCTGATATCGACGCCTGCGGGAAGAGCAGCCGCGGCCGCCGCCATGTGCTGGCCCAGTGGCTGGCCGACGCCGCCAATCCGCTAACGCCCCGCGTTTACGTCAATCGCGTCTGGCAATTCCATTTCGGCGCAGGGATTGTCGCCACCTCCAATGATTTCGGCCTCAACGGCGCCGGGCCGAGCCACCCCGAACTGCTCGATTACCTGACGCGATGGTTCCTGGATCACGGTTGGCGGACCAAACCCCTGCATCGTTTGATCGTCTTGTCGCGGACGTACCGTGCGGCCAGCGAGCACGCGCAGTGGGATCAGTGCGCCGCAGTGGACCCGGACAATCGTCTCCTCTGGCGGGCGCCCTTGCGTCGCTTACAGGCCGAGTCGATTCGTGACGCACTGCTGGTTGTCAGCGGCCGATTGAACACCTCGGTCGGCGGACCGGGGTTCTTTGAACTGTTGCCCGAGGGGATGGGGGCCGACTATCCGTTCTTCAGTTGGCGGCCGTCGCCGCAGGACCAACGGCGGCGACGTTCGCTGTACATGTTCCAACGCCGCAATCTGGTGCATCCGCTGATGGAGGCTTTCGACGTCGCCGACATGAGTCAGTCGTGTGAACGCCGCGGTCACGCCGTCACCGCGCCGCAGTCTCTGGCCCTGATGAACGGCAAGCTGGTCGAGGAGGCCAGTCGGCGGCTTGCCGATGACTTGGCCGCTTCGCTAACCAACGACCGAGAACGCGTGCGGCGATTGTTTCTATTGACCTGCGCCCGTCAGCCGACCGATCGCGACGTGGCCGACTGCGGCGAATTCCTGGCCGCCAAGCGGCGAGAGTACTATCGCGCCGCGGCGACGGCGGCAAAAGGCAAGGACGCCGCCGTCGCGGATTCCGAAGACGACCACCCCCCATCGCCCGAGGTCTTGGCTTTACGCGATCTTTGCCGAGTTGCTTTCAGCTGCAACGAGTTCCTCTACGTGGATTGACGCCGAAAGACGCCATGATGAACCCCGTAACGCCTGGGGCGATTGAGTCGCCCGCGAGCACCCTGATGCACGCCCGCCGCCGCGCCCTGTTCCAACTGGGTGCTGGACTGGGCGGGGTCGCGTTGACCTGGCTTTTGCAGCGGGACGGCGCGTTCGCTGCGGAGGACAAAACCGGTTCGCCCTTAGCCCCGAAACGGCCGCAACTGCCGGCCCGAGCCAAGGCGATGATCTACTTTGTCATGGAAGGAGGTCCCAGCCAGATCGACACCTTCGATCCCAAACCGGAACTGCACCGCCAAGCTGGCAAGGTCTTCGCCCGCGGCGACGTCAAAACCAATCAAGTCAAGGGCACTCGGTACTTCGTCGAGAGTCCCTTCAAGTTTCGCCAATACGGACAATGCGGACACGCCGTTAGCGAACTGTTCCAACACGTGGGCGGTTGCGTGGACGAGCTGGCCATGGTGCGTTCGATCTATTGCGACAGCGACAACCACCCGGCCGCCTTGTTTCATTACAACACGGGCATGCCTGTGCAAGGCAGCCCCTCGGTGGGCGCCTGGATGGCCTACGGTTTGGGGACGGAGAATGAGAACCTGCCGGCGTTTGTTGTGCTCCGCGACGGCAAACCATTCGGCGGCACAAGTTGTTGGAGCAACGGTTACTTGCCTGCCGTCTATCAAGGCACGCAATTTCGCAGCGGCGAGCAACCGGTGTTGAACCTGCGGTCGGCGGGCGGATTGAGCCGGAGCCGGCAACAGGAGAATCTGCGTTTGCTGGAGAAGCTGAATCAACGCCATCTTCAGCCCAGGCGCCGCCACAGCGAATTGGAAGCCCGCCTGGCGTCCTTCGAACTGGCGTTCCAAATGCAACGCACGATCCCGGCTGTCGCGGATTTCGCCGACGAAGATCAACGGACGCTGAATCTGTACGGATTGGATCAGGACCAGACCCGCGCCGTCGGTCAACGTTGCTTACTGGCCCGACGCCTGGTGGAGCGCGGCGTGCGTTTCGTGCAAATCTGGTGCGGCGGCTGGGATTCGCACACGCATTTGGAGCCGGGACATCGCAACGCCGCGGCCGCCTGCGACCGTCCTCTGGCGGGCCTGCTGCGAGACCTCAAGCAGCGAGGTCTGCTGGATGAAACGGTCGTGGTCTGGGGCGGCGAGTTCGGCCGGACGGCCGACACGACCTCAGCGGCCTGGAGCCAGAAGACTCCGGGACGCGACCACAACCCCAAAGCCATGACGATGTGGTTCGCCGGCGGCGGCGTCCGCGGGGGAACGATGGTTGGCGCCACCGACGAATTCGGCGACGCGGCCGTTGAGCAGAAGTATCACTTGAAAGACATGCACAACACCCTGTTGCACTTGATGGGTCTGGATCAGGATCTACTCACCTACTACCACGCCGGCCGCTTCAAACGCCTGACCGACACCGGCGGCGCACTGATCCGCGAGATCCTTGGGTAGCGGCGCCGCCGCGGCACTGCGGCGCGGCGCGAACCCCTGTGTATTCCGGCAAACTCGGGTCACCGTGTTGTTCCGCCAACGAGGTGCAGGCGGGCGACCAGGCCGGCGTGGTCCGACGCCCATATCCCGCTGAGGGTGCGCTCCTTCCGTCTTGTCCGGGTTGGGTGTACTCCCGTGATCCTTGCTCGACCGCGTCCGCGACAGGTGCGCAGCGTTTGCACACGTTGGGCCGTTCGACGGCGCTGGGGGAGTGTTTTCTGTTGACACGGTGATCCGGAGCATGACGGCGCAGTGTGGCATGGGCTTTGCGGTAAGTAGGCTTTCGACGAGCACATCCTCGACGGAGTCTCCAAGCCAGCGCTCGCCGAATCCACAGTTTCCGATGGCGGCAGGCGACTTGCGGCCGCCCTTGCGTCTTCTACAAGAAGGGGGTGAGCGATGAAGTGCACGCCGACCCTGCTCGTCGCCGTTGTGCTCGGCTGCCTGCTTCTCCTACCCAACGCTCGACCGCACGAGCCGGGCCAGCTGTCACAGCAAGTTGATGAGAGCGGAAGCCAGGGCGCGACCGTTGCAGATACCCAATTGCAAGGACCTTCGCAGACGTCGTCGGCGAGCCAGTGGCGTGGCGACACCGTGATCCAATCGCTGGAAGTGATTCTGCAGGTCGGGACGCAAGGCGCCGACGTCGATGAACCGGTCGCTTTGGACTTGGGAGTGGGGTTCCCCTTTTGGCTGCATCCGCTGGGATGGACGTCGGAGCGGGCGCCGACTTTTGGCGCTGTCGCTCAGCGAAGCACCGCGAGTCAGTCCACCTTGGCTGCGGGAAAGAACGCGACCTTCCAATTCCATCTGGACCGTCCGCCGGGGAGCGATGAATTGGATACGACTCGCACGCTGCTGAACGGTTTGCGAGTATCGGACATTCAACGCATCGGCGTTTGCAGCCCCGGTCGCTCCGCATGGGTGCTCGAGGGACTGGAGATCAAGCTTAACGGCATTTCGTTCTTCAGCGGGCGGGGAATTCACAAGTCCGCGCTGCGAGCCCGACAGGAAACTAGCCAACGTCTGGCCAACCGGCAGGAGGCTTCCGACCCGATGCTGCAGGCCCTGCTAAAAAGCCTCGGCGGGTCCGCCGAGGCGCGACTGGCGACGGCGCCTGACTTCGGTGAGGCGATTCGGTTGCAGCGCCAAGTTGCCGGCGCCTATCCCTGGTATGTAGCGCCGGAGTTCACTGCGACGACGCCCGACAGCGGCTTGGTCAACAGCTTGCAAGTCCTGGTCGAGACGTTTGATCATGGGCTCGCCGAAACGCGACATTGGGCGTATTTCTCGGTGGGAGGCCACAAATACTGGCTGGACCCGCAGGCGGCCGAAACCGTCGGCACGATGCGGGTCTACCAACTGGACCTGTCCGCCGGTCCGCTGTCCGCAGCGAACCTTCGCGGTTGGGGTTTGGGGTTGATCGGCAATCCAGCCGTCCGCCAAACATCGCCCGATCGCTGGCACCCGCGACGCCTGCTGGTGAAGATCGACGATCAAACCGTTTACGACAGCGACCAAATTCGGCTGGATCGCCTTTCCTTGGAGGCGATTCGCTTGATCCCGCCCAGCAGTCTGGATTCACAAGGACAGCCGGTAGCGCACGCCGAGGGACCGCGAGAACTTCATCTCTGGCGGGCCGGTGAGGGCCTGGGGGTGGACCTGCAGCGGGGCGGCGTCGCGGCGCTGCCTCCGCCCGGCGACCCGGATTCGCCAGCAACCGAATCGGCGCCGCTCGAGGCGCTCGTGGGCGCTCCGCCGGCCGATAGCTTGTGGGGCGGCGAGACGCTTGCGGCTGACGACGCGGCCGGGGATGAGCGAACCCAACAGTCGCCGCCAACGGAGGAACCGACAACCGATAAGCCGACGCCGAGCCAGACGCCTCTGGATCAGCCGGGTGCGCCGGGAGACGCTTTCGCTGGCGATGCGTTGGGCGAGCCAGCCGATGGCGGCTTCGGTGCGGCGCCGTCGGGCGGGGGTGATTTGACCGCGCCTGGGTTCCCACCTTCCACGCCGCAGGGCGGTTTGTTTCCCGGCGAGACGCCTGCACCCGCAGGCGGCGGCGGTCCAACGGCGCCCTGGTCCATCACTCCTTCCCCCACCACGCCCACTCCCTGGCCGGCGACACCGCCGCCTGGAGGCGGCGCGATCACTCCGCCGGCAACTACACCGTCGGGACCTGCTTCACCGTCGGGACCGTCCAACCCGTCCGGGCCTGGCGGCCTGGGCTCTCAGGTGCAGCCTCCGCCAGGCACTTCCAAGTGGAGTGGCGGACCAGCGTCTCCCGACGGCGAGAAATTTCAGATTTCCACCGCTCGTATCGTCTCCGGAACGAAGGTCGGGGACAACTTCATCGTGACCTGGGAGGTCTCAGGCGACGAACGCGACATTTCGTCCTATGACGTTACGCTGCGAGCTGTCTATCCCAACCGAGCTGCCGTGTTTTCTCAACCGCTGGCCCGTCAGAAGGACATTCGAGTGAGTGCCCGCAAAGTCTCACTGGAATTGAAGTCGCTGCCCAAAGACGCGCATTTCCTAGGTGCGATGGTCGTCGGCGTCACCGATGATCCCAGCAAGAAGACGCCCCATCACCAACGCATCAGCCCGGCGCGCGTCGTGATTCAGGGCGAGACCAACACCTATGCAAAACTGCTGTTGGATCCGCAGTTCGAATACGGCCAACCGCCGACGCTGTTGCTGGGCAAGGAAAGCGTACGCACGCAAGAGCCGCAAGCAACTGGAAGGGCGGTCTGGACGCCGGACTTGGCGGAGAGTCACAACGCGATCGAGTTCGCCGGTGCGCGACCGGCTTGGAATTTGACGCTGCGACCGGAAACCGGCGAGGAAGAGCTGACGGCTCGGTTCCTGGTTCCGGCGGCCACTGGCGACGTGCGGTTGATCGGCTGCCTGGGATTCCTGGGCAAGTCTCGCGGCGTGAATCAGGCCGAAGTGGAAATGACCATCCGGATTATCCCCGATGGCGCGACCGCCCCGGAACAACCGCCGCCTGAGACTTTCCAGATGAAGGATCAGGCCAGCGGCGGAGGGCCTGAACCTCTGATACTCATTGACCGGCCGCTGCAGCTAGGCGCCGCCAACGCGCGACTCGAACTAGCTTTCCGTCTGCGGAAACTGACCGACATCCGCTATCCGCCAACTTTGTTTGGATTGCGAATGCAAAGCAGTCAACCACCGCCGCAGACGATGCTCATTTCGAGCCCGCCGGGCAAGGAGAAGACCTGGTCGCTGAAAGACGGCATCCTGCGAATCTATGGCACCAGCGGGCATGATACGGTGGAAATCTGGGTCGCCGACCAGACCAGGATTGCCGGCGTCTGGAACGCCAAGACGCCCTACCAGAAAGACGGTGAGCCGTTCGACTTCACGGTTGCTCGCAGCCAGGTGAAGGAGATCCAATGCTACGTGCTCGATGGACATGACTTTGTTTCCCTGGAAGGCGACGGCATCTTCCTGCGAGCCAAAGGCGGACCGGGCAACGACCGCATGCGGACGGTGATGAGCAACTGGGGGCACTTTCTCTACGGCGAGCTTGGCAACGACGTACTGGTCGGAGGCAACGGCGACGATCGTCTGGAAGGCGGCGATGGAGCGAATTGGCTGAACGGCCGCGACGGCGACGATGTTCTCATTGGCGGAAAGAACTATGACGCCATGTACGGTGGCCAAGGCCAGGACGAACTCTACGGCGGCGAAGGCAACGACGACCTGCACAGCGGACCCTATCAATATGACGGCGCCACCGTGACCGGAACCGTGCAGTTCGGCGGCGGAAACCCGCTGTACAAGTATCCTGTGGACAAGCTGTGCGGCGACGACGGCGACGATAAACTATCCGCCGATGAAGGACACGGGCATGCGCTGATGTTGGGCGGCAAAGGCGACGACAAGCTGATGACGTACTTCTTCAGCAGTGTCGAAATGCGAGGCGAGGAGGGCGACGACGAACTTTACGGCGGCGTGTTGGACGACCGCTTGGACGGCGGCCCCGGCAACGACATCTTGTGCGGAAAACACGGCGAAGACGTGCTGTACGGTCGCGACGGCGACGACTTTCTTTCCGGCGGGCCTGGGCACTTCAACGCCCTTGGCGGAAAGGACCGGCTGTACGGCGGAGCGGGCGAGGACCTGCTCGTCGGGCACTACGGCATGGATTACCAATCGGGCTCCCGCGAGGGACTCGACACGATCTACAACGGCGTCTACCCCGACGATTCAGACGACTATCTGGACGGCGGTCCCGGCTTTGACCGCTTGTTCGGCGAGCAAGGCCAGGATGAACTCTACGGCGGCGAAGGCGACGATCTGTTGCACGGCGGCGTCGGCGACGATCTGTTGCTGGGCGATCTGGGGCTGAACAACCCCGCTGCGCAGCTTGCGCTACCGGCGGCAACGACACGCTATGGGGCGGCAAAGGCAACGACCGTTTATACGGGCACGCCGGCGACGACACCCTGTACGGCGGATCCGGCAACGACATCCTGGCCGGCGATTATCGTCGTTGGTCCGACGCGCAGGGCCGTGATCGGCTCGACGGCGGCCCCGGTTTCGACACCCTGCAGGGAGATCGCGGCAATGACTTTCTTTGCGGCGGCGCGGATAAGGACAACCTGTTCGCAAACTTCGGCGACGACCACTTGTTCAGCGGTTTTGCCGACGGCAATGGGCAGGTCCCGATGGATCGAATGCAGGGCGACGCAGGTAAAGACGTCTTCTACATCGAACTGAACCAATCCGGTCAACCGGTCCACGGCAGCGCCGACATCGCTCAGGGGATTGTGGACGAGTCGTCGTCCGATGGCGACTCCCGCAAGAGTCTCCCCACGAGCGAACTGAAGAAGATATTCCATTGGGTGCAGAAATAAGCCGGCCGGCGAGGCCCAAGGGCGCGATCAAGAGTAAGGAGCGGAGCGATGATGACTTGCCGCAACAGCAGAATTCTCGATTGCGTCCCTGACATCACGCGTTGGATTGTTTCAGCATGCCTGGTGCTGATTCTGGGACTTGCCGGGCCGCGACCGACCGCCGCGCAGGAGCCGGCGACCGGCGGTCAGTCGGGCCTGCATGGCCGCGTGTTCGAACTCGATGCGTCCGGCGGCTTGGTCGGCCCCCTCGCGGCGCTCGCCTGGAATTCAAAGGCCCCTCGGGAGACATCGCCGCCCAGACCACTTCCCAGAGCGACGGCTACTATCGAGTCGCCTTGTCTCCCGGCAGCTACACCTACAAGGTGCAGTGCACTGGCTTTCGCGATGAAGATGTCGGCCGCGGCGTCGCTTTGAAGATCAGCGAAGGATTCGCCATCTACAACTTCTCCCTGGTCCGTGGGAAGGATGACTCAACCGGTCAGCCTCCGCCCCAGTCGCCGGAGCCGACGGGGATTCTCACTGGACGGGTCCTTGAGAAAACCGACGATCAGGCAACTCGGGGCGTACCGCAAGCGGCGATCACCCTCAGCCGCGAACTGGACCAGCAACAACATCAAGTCACCACCGCTCGCGATGGTCGTTACCGGATCGTCCTTCCCAGCGGCGACTGGCGGGCCTCGGTCTCGGCCCAGGGATACGCAAAATACGCCGACCCCGACCCCATTGCCGTGAACAGCGGTGAGCGCGCCGAACGCGACTTTATGCTTGCCGCAGCCTCCAGCGCCGTAGTTGGCGAGCAGGGCATCCGCGGCTCCATCACTCTCCAAGGCGCCCCGGCTTCGGCCATCACCGACCCCAGCCTCGAAGTCTGGATCCGGCCGCTGGATCCGGTCGCCCTGCCGATCCGGATCGAATCGCTGGACTTGGGACGCTACCAGCGGACCTTGTCCCCTGGGACGTATCAAGTCGCCGCCAGGCATCCCAGTTTCAGGACTGCGATGAGTTCCCCGCGGGAGGTGGTGAGCGGATCGTATACCACGATCGACCTCACGCTCACTCCCCTGCCGGCCCCATCTGCGGACGCTCCGTCGGCGCTCGTTGTCAGCGTGTATGAGCAACTTCACGACGACGTCACCGATCGGGCGCCGTTGCCAGAAAGTTGGGTTGTGGTTCGGCGCCCCAATCAGCCCTTGGAAGAAGCCGTGCGGCGACAAGCGGACTTCGACGGCCAAGCAACGTTCACAGGATTGAGCCCAGGCGACTACGATGTGCTGGCGTATCAGGAGGGATTCCGTCCTGGGGGAGTGCAATACCAGATCGTTGGCGGCGAGGAGCATCACTTGGAGATTCTTCTCCAACGAAAAGCGGCGCCGGACCAACCGACCGATACGCCGCCGAAAACCGCACCGCTGTCCCGAGGACGTTTGCATGTATGGGTGGTGCAGCGCACGCCCACCGGGGTCGTTGTGGGCGACGCCGCCAATGTTCGTGTCCTGCGTGAAGGGCGGGAGGCCGCTGCGGGCGCCACCGACGGCCGAGGGGCCTTTGTTACCGAACCGCTCGAGGCGGGAGAACTGCAACTCGATGTCGGCAAGGAAGGCTTCCTGCCCGCCAGCCTGAACGTCATCCTCGAGGACCGAGACCAGTTGCTGGACGTTGTGCTCGATTCAGCGACTCCAGTGACTCCAGCCACGCCGGGCGAGACGCCCGCGCCCTCCCCTTCGGGGCGCCCCCAGCCCGCCGATCCGGACGAAGCTACCGGGACGGTCCTGACAATCGAAGTCGCGGCGCTGAGAAACGACCGGGAGGCACTGCTCTCCGGCGCCGACCTGTATGTGCTGCGCGACGAGCAAACGCTCGCTCATGCCCGAACGGCCGACGACGGACGCTTCGCGTTTCGCGTTCCCGCCGGCGTGTACCGTGTCATCGCCGAACACCCGGGTTTCCATCCGGCCGAAGTCAACGTGAACGTGTCCGACCAGGATGTCCGCAAGAGAATCGTTCTGCGGCGGGCGGACATGCCATTGCAACCCGATCGGAAACTCACACTGGTGGCTTTCCAGGCTGTCGCTGACAACGGCGCGGGCCAACGCGGCGCGTTGCCTGGCGTAGACATCTACGTGCTCCGCGGCGAGCAGACCATCGCTCATGGGCGGTCCAACGATCAAGGGCTGTTCCGGGCGGAACTGGCGCCCGGCGCCTATCGCGTTGTGGGTGAGCGAGAAGGCTATCACGCTTCAAAATTCGGGCTGCAAGTGGCCGCCAGCGACCTCAAGCAGCAGGTGGTCCTGCGATCACTGCGACTTCCGCCGCTGGAGCCGACCGATCCGGATCGGCCGGGAGAAGTTGCGCCTCCTCCAGCGGCTCGGCCCCCTGGGGACAGACCCGGCGAAGGTCCCCAACCTCGACCCGACCCCGATCGCCCCGGCGCTATGCTGACTGTGTTGACGACGACCCAACTGGATGGCCGAACGCAACCTTTGGCGGGAGTCGAAGTGTGCGTGCTCCGCGGGCGAGATATCTGGATGTGTGAAATCACCGATGCGGAGGGCAAATTTCAGGCGCCCGTCGGCCCGGGCCCGTGCGTTGTTGCCGCCGAGCGGGAAGGTTATCAGCGGGCCACGCTGGAAATCCAGATGGGAACCGAAGACATTCTGCGACGCATGGTCCTGCGGCCGATCAGCACGGGGGTTCCGCATCCGGGCGGCGGACCTGGGGCCGCGCCCGGACTGCCGCCTCGACAACCTTCGCCGGGCCCAGCCGCGGCGGGAAAATGGAACTTGCACGTGCAAGTCGTCCAGCGAGACCAACGTGGAACGCGGCCCGTCCCCGGTCCGCATCTGCGGATCCTGCGCGGAGGAGCCGTCTATGCCCAGGGACAAGCCGATCAGGCAGGGCGGTTTCATTTCCGCTTACCGTCGGGCGATTATCACCTGCAAATCCGCCGCGACGGCTATCGTGAGCATACCGAGCCGTTCCTGTTGCGAGGCCGAAACCTGGAGCGCCAGGTCGTCTTGATTCCCATACAACCATCGCCATCGCCGCCGGGTGCTCCGCAGTCGGCCGCAGCCCATGTCCAAGTTGTGGAGCGCGGACCTGAGGGCGGATTCTCTCCCCTGCTGGCCGCCCAGGTCCAGGTCAAGTTCGCCGGCAAACCCGTGCGGCAAGGCGCCACCGACCGAGCCGGACGGTTTACCGCGCAATTGGAGCGAGGGTTGTATGAGGTTGCCGCCTCCAAGCCGGGATACCTGCCCAACCGGCAGCAACTGGACCTGCAACACGGCGACGCGGTGGCTCGCGTGATCCTGTTGCGACAAGTTCGGCCCGAGCCATTTACGCCGCCGGGCGGCGGCCCCGTCCCGCCGCCGCAACCCGCTCCGCCACGTCAAACACCCTGGCGTCTGTCCGTTGTGGAAAGGGGACCCGATGGCGGCGTGTTTCCCGTCCGCGATGCGACGGTCGAAGTCTATCGAGGTCAGGCCGCGGTATTTCGAGGCAGGACCGACCCCGACGGACAACTTTCCGCATCGCTGCCGCAAGGGGAGCTTCGCCTGGTGATCCGCAAAGCCGGTTATCGAACGCATCAGGACACGATCCGCGCGCCCAACCAGCCATTCACGACTCGAATCCAGATGCAGCGAGGCGGCTAGAAACTCGGACCTTTCGCCAGGCCGCTAACGGCTGGGGCCGCTGGTTTCTCGAAACGGGCGGTCTTGTTGGTAAACCTCCAAGCGGGCTCGGAGCGCGTCGTGGTCTGCGTCGCTGTCCGCGGTGTTTTCTCCGGCATCGCCTGCGGCGGTGGCTGCTTCGACGGCTTGGGTTTGCCAGCGGACTGCTTCATCGAAGTCCCCGGCTTCGGCGTAGGCCGCGGCCAGCACATCGAGGGCTTCCCAGTCCTCCCAGCCGCTCATCTCGCAGGCGACCGTGGCGAAGCGAACGGCGCGGGCGCCGTCGCGCTCGCCGGCCTCGCGGTGCGTGGCCAGGCGCCAGGCCAACCTTTTCAAGAGCCTCTGATGAGAACGCTGCAGAACGTCGCGGTATTCGATCGCTCGGCGATGGCCGGGATCCTGCTGCAGGACCTTGCTCAGCAGACGGTGCGCCTCATCGATGTAGGGCAAAGCCGGTTCGTAGTCGCCTAGTTCGGTCAGCGCCACCGCCATATTGACCGCTCCGCCGGCGGCGTGGAGCTGGAATTCCACTGCTTTGGGGTTCTCCTTCATCAACTCCTTGGCCAGGCGTATTCCCTTGGTGCAGGCGTCGATCTCCGACTGTGGCTCTCCGTCCAAGACGCTGGCCAGGTTGATGTACGCCGCGGCGAGATTGCCGCGGTTGCTCACCGTAGGGTCGAGCTGCACGAGGACCTCCATGTTCGCCACGGACTTGCGAATCAGCGCCACGGCCGCCGCGGGATCGGTCGTCGTCAGAAGATTGGCGAAGTTGTTGTAGCAGCCCGCCAGGTAGTAACGGTGGGTCAGGGCCGCCCCGGGTTTCTCCACCAGAGCTTCCAGGATTCCCTGGGCTTCCTGAAATGCGGCGCGGCCCGCTTCGTCCGCGTCGGCGTCGTCCAAGGCGGCTCCGAGGCTCATCAGGTTCACGGCCAGATGCGCCTGGTATTCGACGCGATCACTGAAGTCCGCGACCAGTTCTCGGAGCAAAGCGACGCCGCGCTCGAATGCCGCGATCGCCTCTTCCGGACTGCCCGCCAGCGAATGCAGTTGTCCAACCTGATGGTAGCCGGTGGACAAGGCGTGCCGATCGGCTGGCGAATCCGGCGACAGCTCCAGTCGGTTTTCCAGCATTGTAATGGCCCGCTCGTACATCCCGGCCGCCTCTCGCTTCCTGTTCAGGCCGGCAAGGACGTTGCTCATCGAAATGTAGGCGTTCGCCAAGTCCGTCTTGTATTTGGGAGCTTGGGGATTGGCCTGCTGCAGGTCGCCAAGCAGGTCCAGCGACCTTTGTAGCGAGTCCAAGCCAGCCTGGGATTCGCCGGTCGCCACTTGAAGCATTCCCAGGAGCTTGCAGCTATTGGCCAACCGGCTGCGGTAAATCGCCTTGCGAGGATTCTGGGCGACCAACTCGTCGCGAATCTGCACCGCCCGCTGGTACTGCTCGGCGGCCGCGGCGGCCCTGCTGGAGCCGGTCAGCGCCAGCCCGAGGTTGTGATGGCTGTTGCTGAGGTCGAATCGCCATTTGTCGATGCGCGGCCCGTTGCGCTTCACCAGTTCCTCCTGGAGAGCGATGGCGGCGCGGTGCTTTTCCGCAGCCTCCGCCGTTTGGCCCAATTCATGGAGCACCACGCCGATGGCGCTCAAGTTGTAGGCCAGCTGCGCCTGATGTTCGTCCTGCTGCAATTCCTGGGGAGTCATGCCTTGCTGTGTTGCGTGAGCCTGACTGAACAGCTCGAGAGCTCTCTGAAGGTCGCCTTCTTGGCGGACCAGCACGCCCAGCGCCGTGTAACTCCGGGACAGTTGGTGACGGCGGGACGCGTCCTGCTGGTCTTCCTGCAAGGATTGGCGGCGAATCTCCAGCGCGCGGAGGAGCGATTCTCGGGCCACCGCCACTTGCCCTAATGCTCGTTGCGCCTTGGCCAAACGATAATGAGCGTTGGCGACTTCCTCGCCAAGCGTGTCCTCCTGGTTTTCGCTGAGGAAACGCTCGTAGTAGTCGGCGGCTTTCTCCAGGAGTTGCGCGCGAAGGCTCTGCGTACCCTCCTGGTCGCCGAGCAGTTCAGGGCTCTCGCTGACATCGGTCAGAAAATCATCCACCGCAGCCTGAGCCATCTGCAAGTTCGCGTTGGCTTGCCGGCGCGCCGACTCGGCCGCTTCGTTGGCCTGCACCAGTTGTCGGTTGGCTTGTTCCAAATCCCGATTCTTGCCGGTGATCACGGCGGAGAATAAAGCCAAGGCGATCATTCCCACCGTGACCGCGGCGCCCAGTCCGCCGACGGCGGCGGGGTGCTTCCGCATCCAACGTCCTGCAGCCGCGGCCGCCGATTCGCTGTGGGCCGCGACCGGTTCGTCCGCCAGCCAGTTCTCGATGTCCTCGCCCAATTCCGCGGGCGACCGATAGCGGTCCTCTGGCCGCAAGCTCATCGCCTTCAGGCAGATCGAATTCAGCGGCGCCGGGACTCCGGGCCGGATCTTCCCCGGCGGTTGGAACTCGCCCTGCTTCACCTTGGCGACCAGCTTGGAGACATCTCGATCAGCAAAAGGCGGCTCGCCCACCAACACGTAGTACAGCGTCGCGCCCAGGCTGTAAACGTCGCTGGCCGGACCTAACTGGTCGAGGTCTCCGGCCGCTTGCTCCGGCGGCATGAAGGCGGGCGTGCCGACCACCGACCCCATCGTGGTCGGCGCGGTTCCACTACCCGTGGCCGTTTGCACAGTCTTTCCCTCGTTGCTCGGCGCCGCGGCGCCGCGCTCCCGCGTTTTGGCCAAGCCCCAATCGACCACCAGCGTTTCGCCAAACTTGCCCAGCATGATGTTGCCGGGCTTCAAGTCCCGATGCAGCACGCCGCGGCTGTGTGCGTACTCGATGGCCTGGCACACATCCACGAAACGTCCCAACAACTTGCGGAATTCCAACGACTGATAGTCGACGGCTTTGTCCGCCGTTTTGTCCCGCGACGCATCGTCCCGGCCATGCAACTTCTCGGCTGCTTCTCGCAGCGAGTCGCCCTTGATGAATCGCATTGCGTAGAAAGGCCGGCCGTCGTCGTACCGTCCCAGTCCATAGACCGGCACGATCCCCGGATGCTCCAGGCCGCCGGTGACCTCCGCTTCCATCAGGAATCGGGCGCGGCTGGTTTGATCGTGAGCGAACCGCATCTGGATCTCTTTTAAGGCCACATCGCGGTTCAGTTCCATGTCGCGAGCCAAGTAGACCTCGCCCAAGCCGCCTCGGGCGTGCGTTCGCAGGATCCGAAAACGTCTGCTGTCGGAGTCTAGCGAGCCCCCCTCGTCCGCCTGTCCGGCGGCCGCCGAGGAACGTTCGGTGTTCGCGCTCTCGACCACATGCGTCTCGGCCGAGCGGCCCGTGCCCAGAACCGATAGCGTGGCGTCGATGCTTGCATCTCCCAAGGTCCGCAGCTCCGCGGCCACGTCCGCCGCACTGCTCAACGCCGCCAGACTTTGCTGCGGATCGCCCTCATGATTCGCCACATGGCGAGCCACCAAGGGGGCCAGCAGGTCGCGATCCGCGGCGTCCAAGGCCCCTTGCTCCACCAGGATGTCGGCCAGGGAGCGGTTCTTATGCAAGAGCCACGTGCTGACCGCCGCGATCAGCCCCTCAAGCCGCACGAAGTCCATCTGTAAGGCCAGAATGCCGAACAACAAATTCTGATCGGAAGGTCGAATCATCGTGCATTGCTTGCGACGAGGTCGCGCCGGGCGGAAGCGTCGCGCCGGAAGCGACTGTGCGGAAAGGCGAGGACAGCTCTGATGGAAATCCCCGATCCAGGTAAACCGGTCTGGATACTGGCGCATTATAGCGATTGTCAAGTCAACAGCGACGGCGAAGACGCGCGCAGCAGACGGACTTCGCTGTCCATGCCATTCAGCCGAATTCTCAAGCTCGGCAACTGCCTCGAAATGAAATTCCGCTGGCAACGTATCTTTTTGCGGACGCTGGGGCTACGGCAAGCCGAACTCTCTCAGGTAACTCTCCCAGACCGTGTCCGCATAGTTTAGCGCGTAGCGTTCCGCGTATCCTTCGCCGCGACTCGCTTGTCGTTTCGATCTCGTCGTCATCCGGTCGTGATGATGGCCAAGTTCGTGCAGGAGGATGTGCAGCAACTGGTACGCTCGGATCGTCGAGTCACCGAATTCACAACAGAACTCGTCGTCGCTTAGTTGGGTGCATGGCACGCCCAGTTGCTCGAAGATCGCTCGATGCTCCCGGTAATACCAACCGGAAACCTCAATCGTCTGGTCGATTTCCCAGGCGCAAACAGCAACGACTCCCGGCCGGTGCCAGCCGTCGTAGGTTGGGCGGCCCGGCGCCAACTGAACGACATTCAACCCAAGGGACAGTTCACTCCAATCCGGCAACAGGCCGACGAAGCGCTCGATATCTCGCTTCTTCAACACATGTCGATATCCAGGTCCGGGGCGGCGGCGATCGATCGCCGGAAGCTCCTGTTGAGTGTTGTAACAATTTGGCGTCCGTTGCCAGCGATTCTTTCGCTGTGGCTTACCGCCGACGACTTTGGGCGCTGTCTTACGATTCATGCGGTGCATCGCGCTGACCTTCATCGAAAGGGGCGAAATTCGGGACAATGGCCAGCGAGGTTGGGGGGAAGCTTGCTGGCGAGGAGCTATGCGCAACGGCGACACGCCCCGTCGTGGTGGAAAGTTAAGGCCGCAGCCGCCACCGCTGGAACCAGCCCTGCGGTGGCGGGATAATTGTCGGGCTGTTGGTTTAGTCTCGATAAATCATGCGGGACATCGACAGATCGGTGCTTTCCCGATTCATCTGCACGCGATGCCAGACATCTAGGAACAGCGGCGAGTGATCCTCGTGCTCAATCCAGCCCTTGACGTAGATATCTGGAGTGAACGGACGTTGGCGCCAATTCCATTGCTTGGCTTTCCGCCGAGTCTTCAGGATGCGCTGATACTCTGGCTCGAAGAACGCCAGTTTCGGATAGCGGTCGCATTCGTATTCCCGCTCGCCATCTTCGTACATGAAGCTGCAAAAGTGAGGTTTGCCGCCCGCTCGACGCAGCATGCCAAGACGCATGATGCGGCGCCGATCGATGCTGGCCGAAGGGCGGGGAATGAAAAACCACTCGCCCTGCCGTAAGTAGAACATCGTGCTTGCGGCGCCGCTTTCCCCGATGCTTGCGTTGCTCCAGTCGCTTCACAAGCTCGGGCTTGAGCGCCTCTTTCGCCGCATCGACGGTCGCGGCGACTGGCTCGCGAGGCAATGCGGCCACGAACCAATGATGTTCGTCATGCCCGCAAAGAAAACGGTCCTCGCCTCACGCATTGCGTCCCAGCAACACCATGTGCCTCTGCCGGGGTTGCACATCAACGACCGCCAAGCGGACATCAGCGGAAAGTTGGATGTCAAAGTATTCGCCGGACCCGTCCGGGACGACGTCAATCGCCAATGGACGCCGACTTCGTTGAAGTGATTTGCGGTCCAGCCGCCGAATAGAAACTCGGGCGCCCGTACGTGCAAACTCGGTCGTGATTCGATCATATGCGGACATGGTGTCGCCTTTCGGGAGTTGCTTGATTTCACTCGCAGCAAGATGGCGGCGCAAACCGGCGGCGCCGCAGCGTCGTGAGAGTCGGCCGTTGGTTGAGCGGGCCGTTGAGAGAATCAGCCAATCCGAAAGATGGTGGAGAACATTGCTGCACCTGTGGTGATCGAGGCGGTTTTCCATAGGACACCGCACCAGCAGCGAGGTTCACACCCACTCGAGGAACAGCGGCATTTCACAGCCGTGCAGAGCAGGGTTGCAGGTGTTTTTCAGGTGGGCTCGCTGCGATCTCTGAGGCCCGCAGGGCAACGCCGTGGCGGGTTTTCATTAAGCGAAGAAGAACGATCAATCGGTACCAACCGCGACGGCCCCAAATCAGCCCAGGGGCAGCGCAACCCTGGGCAACCCCTTAATTGCAAAATGCAAAGTGAAATGACCGAGTCCCGCTTGCGTCGGCCGACAACGCTATGCGGACTCTGGGAAGCCTGGGGCGTCCCGGCGCCTTGCCGCGACTGGAACGTGCCGCCAATCAGCAACCGCGTTCTGTGTTGCTGGCGTTTTTCGCCGTGGTCGAGACGGGCGGATGCCGATAATTTCGAGGGAGTCGACCGACGGACTCGCGGACCGTCGGATCCTGTTCCGCCTGCCAAGAGGGTGAATATGTTTTGTTCGCAGTGCGGCGTGAAAGCCGGCGGCAAGTTTTGCCATAATTGCGGCAGTCCGCTTCGAGACGATGACGCGGTGCTGATTTTGCAAGATCACGACTTCCTGCCGGAGGTCCACGATTGGGAGAACGATCCGCGATACGAGCAGATCGTTCGCGTGGACGCTGTTCGAACCGCGATTGCACAGCACGCCGCCAAAGCGCCGAAGGGCATCTCGGGCGAAATGGTCTTGAGCATTTACGATAAGATCGTGGCGTCGCCCATCCCGCTGGCCAGCTTGGCCGGCGTCGTGCAGCCGCTTTACGCCTCGTTGGGTGTTCGCACGGGTAAGGAACGCGCGGGCTTGATCCGGACGCCGATCGGTCGCGCGATCGCCCGGACCCTTTGCGCTTTCGCCAAGCGCGGCCGGACGTTTCAGAGCGCCGAACAGAACGAACTCGGCTGCCGCCTCACCGCAACGCTGCCTTCCTCGGTGTGCGCTCGAGGGAACGTTGCATGTCTCCCTGCAGCGCCGCGATGACCAGACGCTGGTGGCGGCCAACACCGCCATCCCCGGGCAGATGTTCGATTGGGGCAAGAGCCGGCGTTGTCTGGAACAACTGTTCCACGACTTGAATTCCGATCTTGGTCTTCCTCCGGGTCGCCAACGGCAGGTCGCCTGATTCGTGACGGCCGATCCGGCGATGAGCATTCGACCTTGGGTGCGCGACCACGAAGACGAACGCAATACGCCAGTCGCGATCTGGATCCCATCGAACATCGCGACTGGAACCACCCAGCGGACCGGAGCGGGCCCCGTGGTCGCCGAGGGGAGGCGGGAAATTCTTGCGCAGTTTGAGTGAAGCGGCTTGACAATCTCCGCCGCCGAGTGATGATTCAGCGAGACACCTTCTCGCTCCGCGAAAACTTTCCCATGAACGCCCGCCGGCTCAGTGTTGGCGCCTTGCTCCGCGAGTTCATCCTCTGGGGTGGTCTCATCGCTTTTTGCGGCGCCGCGGTTCTTCCGCCGCCCGTGGCGCTCGCGGATTCTTCGCCGCGATGGACGGCTCCCAGCCTCGCCGCGAAGCTCTGGTGCGACCGCCCCGCCGAACAGGGCGCGATGCGATCGATGGGTGAAAGGCGTTTCGTGGGCCTTGACTCGCTCCCCACGATCGCGCGGCTTTGCCGGCGGTGGTTCGTGGCCGCTGGAAGTCGAGACCGCCGCGCCGCGTGGGCGGTCTTCCAAGTCGCTCGTCCGCCTTGGGATTCGGCTGCAGATTTAGCTCAACCGAGCGAATGCTTGCCGTCGCCTCCCTTGATCCTGTCCCAAGGCATCGCCCCTGCGCGCGACGCGCGAGGGCTATTACGAGTGAAATCATGTCGAAACATCCAAGGAAGAACCAGAGTTTGCAGGCCGTTGTCGCTGTCTCCCACGGGACCGCGACACCCCCCGCCGCCGAGCCCATTCCCGCCCGCGTAATGCAGTGCATTCGACGCGGCGACTACCAACAAGCGTGCGATATCCTGATATCGCTGCCGCCCCAGGAGTGGACGACTAACACTTTGGGCGTGTGCGCCATGCGCTGCGGGCGGATCGAACCCGCCGTGCAGGTCTTTCGCGGTTTGTTATTGCGTCCCAACACCACCGTGATTCGGGTGGACGCCAACGATATCCTGCGGGTCAACTACGCAACCGCGTTGCTCTTGCGAGGTCTTCCCAGCGGTGCGCTGGCCGCCCTGGATGAGTTGAAGGACCCCCATCGTCCAACAGCGATCCGCCTGAAGCAAGCGGTCCGGCGTTGGGCGGCGTCCTTACCATTCTGGCGTCGTTGGGATTGGAAGTTAAGCCGCATCGATCCGCCGAACAGCTCGATCCCAATTGACTTCGAGCCTGGCGAGTTTCACTTTGCCGTCGAGACGCATCGCCCGCTCACCCCCGTCGATCCCAAGCCCGCCTCGCCGAAGTTGGCGGCTTGACGCGGCGGCCATGATCGTTCGTCGTGTGAGTCCTCACCGTGCGCCGCCGCCGCCGCTCCGGCGGCTTTCCTCGCGCGGATTGCGAAAGCACGATATACTGACGCGGGAACACACAGTTTGAACTGGTTCTCGCACCATGAATACTTCCGATGAGTGAGCATCCGCTGGATCGTGATGAGGCGGTCGATCGTGCTGGGCATGGTCCGCGTTTATCGGCGGGGCGCCGTGCCTACGCGGCAAGACCTTGCCAACGATTGATCGGTCAGGGGAGGTCGGTCGCCTGCCGCTGACGGCGCCCGCTTGAGGGATCCAAGCATGGCGAGCCGCGCCATAGTAGTTTCACAATGTTGGCCGCTGAACCAACGTCGGGTCAGGTAGCGCAACGCGAGGCTATTCCACGGTCAGCTTGCGACGATACACCGTCGATCCATGGGCGATGTACAGCGTGCTGTGATCGGGACCGGCCAACGTACAGGTCGTCAATGGTTGGTCACGATCTGGTTTGGGCAGCAGTCCGCAGGGGCGACCGGTGGGATCGAAGACTTGAACTCCCAGGCGCTCGTGATGTAGTAACGCCCCTTCTTATCGACCGCCATGCCGTCGCCTCGTGAAGCGGCGATGTAGGGAGGCGGTTGGTTGAAGCGAAACTCGCCCTTGTCATCGATCGGCAGCCGCAGCGACATCGTGGGCGCTTTGGCGTCCAGTGCGCCGTCGGTGGCACGCGGAACATCCAAGCGAAGGGCCCGCCGTAATCCGAGACCGCCAGCGTGCCGCCGTCTCTTGAAAGGGCGATGCCGTTGGGGCGGGTGATCCCAGTATCGACGGGCGTGGCCTCGCCGGTCTTGATATCGATGCGCGTCACTTGCTGGGCCTTGGTTTCGGTGATGAACAGGAAGCCATTGTCGGTGACGGCGAGATCATTGGGCGTCACGCCGCTGGCGACAACGTGGACGGCGCCGGTTTTGGCATCGAGTGAAATCACGCGATTCAAGGCGCCCTGGCAACCGTACAACAGACCATCGGGGCCGAATTTCATTCCGCTGATCGCTTCCTTCGCGATCTCGGTGCGTTTCCCATCGCTGGCGTCAATTCGGTAAACGGCGGGCGCTTTCATATCCGAAAAATACAGATTGCCTTCGGCGTCGGCGCAGAGCGCGTCGGCAAAGCCCAGTCCGTCCGCCACGACTTCCCAGGACTCGCCTGGAACCAACAAGTTCAACAGCGTCAAATCGCCGCCAAGGTCTCCACTGGTGTCGATTTCGGGTTGGTGAGTTTCCTTCCTCCACAGCCACTGCATCGCCTCCGGAAACCGAGATCCCCCATAATCGGCGTTGTGTGCGTAGCCTGTCGCCCAATCAAACCGCGTATCGTAGCCCATGTATTTCAGCGCCGACGCCATTCGCTGGTTCGCCCAGGGCCAACTGCCAAAGGCGTTGTCCACATCGCCGCTGGTGTCGGCCAGATAAACGCGAATCGGTTTCGGCTCTGTCTTGCGGATAAGCGCCGGGTACACGTCGCCGCCCCGTAGATTGGTGAAGCTGCCCACGCTGGAATAGACCTTCCGGAAGGCGTCCGGTCGCTCCCAAGCCGCGGTGAAGGCGCAAATCGCCCCGGAACTGGATCCGCCAATCGCGCGCATCTCGGGATCGGCGGAGATGCGATAGCGTCGTTCCACTTCCGGTAGGATTTCCTCCAACAGAAAGCGAACATACCGATCGCCCAAGCTATCGTATTCATAGCCGCGGTTTGACGCCCGGTTGCGCTGCTGGGGGCGCGACGGATCGTTTCCAGGGTTAAGAAAGACCGCAATCGTGGGCGGCATGTCTCCGCGAGCAATCAGATTGTCAAACACGACGGGGATCCGCCAACGCCCCTTGACGTTGCGCATCCGCTCCCCATCCTGAAAGATCATCAAGGCGGCCGGCTGTTCGGCGTTGTACTGCGCGGGAACATAGATCGACCAGTCACGGATTGTGCCGGCGAAGATCTTCGATTCCCAGGGCGGCATCTGCTCGACGGTCCCCTGCGGGATGTCGATCTTGGGGAGGGCGTCGGCATGCGGTTCCCAGGGCGGGTTGGTTTGCTCGATCGGGAGGTTGGTGGGTTCGGAATCCGCGGCCCACAGCCAGCGAAGCGCGGCGGGAAATTCCTCGCCCGCCCATTTGCCGCTGTGACCTCCCGCGGTCATCACGAGTTGGTAGTGGTAGCCCGCGAATTGCAACGCCGCCGCCAGATCCCGATTTCCCAGCGGCCAATCGCCATGAAGATTGTTGAGGTCGTCTTCGCCGTCCTGTAAGTAGACCTTGATCGGTTTGGGTTGGGCCTTTGTTTTTCGAACCAAACCGGGATAGGCCCAACCGCCGCGGATGTTGGTGAAACTGCCGATGTGGCTGAGCACCTTGCCGAACTGATCCGGCTTTTCCCAGGCGACAGTGAACGCACAAATGCCGCCCGACGAGATGCCGCAGACCGCGCGATCCGCGGGTGCTTGAGAAACACTCAGTCCTTGCAGGGCCACCGGGAGAAATTCGTCGACCAAGAAGGTCGCGTAGCGATCGCCCAACGAATCGTACTCGAACGATCGATTGCTGCGATCCGCGGCCCCGGTCTTGGCGGCGGGTATCGTCCCGGGATTCACAAACACCGCGATGGTCACAGGCATCGCCTGCTGATGGATCAGGTTGTCAAAGACGATGGGAACGCGAAAGGCGCCATCGAGCTTGGCGTAGCTCGCTCCGTCCATGAACACCATCAAGTTCGCCGGCTGATCCTCTCGGTATTGAGCGGGCACGTAAACGCTGTACTGCCGCGTTGTTCCCGGGAAGATGCGACTGTCCGAGAACTCGCCGGTTGTCACCTTGCCATGCGGAACGTCCGCCTGCGCCACGCGATCCGGGTGATCCTGGATGGCGGCAAGGAGTGAAGCAGGAAGCAAAGCGAGGGCGAGAACGGAGATCAACGACTTCATGGGGAGCCTGGATCAAAGTGAGGCGGAAACAAACGACCATGCGGGAAGGACGATACGGAATTGGAAAGCAGCGCCACGGTGAATATCGCTCCCGAGACGTCAAGTTTACCAAACGGGCAGTGGAGGAAACTCCCAGCGACGCTCAAAAGACTTGGCCGACGGTGAACACCAGCGGGCGAGCCTCAGATTGGTGAAACCGCCGGACCCGCCGAGGGGTATTGAGGGCAGTGTCGCGATCTGGCACGCTGCACGGATCGGAGAATCCGGGGAGAAAGACATGATGCGCCGTTCGCGGTGGTTGGCTCTTGCGATCTTGGTGAACCTCTGTCTGTCCGCTGGTCTGGCGGCCAATGAGCCGCCCGATGTTGACCGTTACCTTGCCCAAGGACGAATCCAGGCGGGGATCGATTCGGCCCAAGCCTGGTTGGGCGAACACCCCGCGGACAACCAGGTTCAACTCGGGTTGGGGATGCTGCGTTTCGTTCAGGCGGTGGAAGGACTCTCGCAGGACTTGCATCACTACGGGCTTCGCGACCTGGGGCGAGCCGGTGGGGTTCTGCCTTTTCTACGGCTTCCCGTGCCGGAGAATCCCACGCCCGCAAGGCTTGACTATGCGGCGTCGCGGGAGATCCTCGTGCGAGTCATCGCGAGGCTCAAGGCGGCCGAAGCGGATTTGGCTCGTGTCGACGGCGACGCCAAACTGCGGATCCGCTTGGCCGCGGCTCGACTGGACATGGACGGCGACGGCGAAGCAACACCCAAGGAGTCCCTATGGTTGATCTACGAACGCCTGAATGCACAAGCGCGCCGGCTGGCCGATGACTCGGACTCGTTCGCGGTGGCCTTCGATCGCGCCGACGCACATTGGCTGCGAGGCTATTGCAATGTGTTGATGGCGTTCGCCGAATTCGCCCTGGCGCACGATTGGCGGGACGCCTTCGATCGAACCGCTCACGTCTTCTTCGCGAATGTTGAATCGCCCTATCCATTCTTGAAGCAGCAACGAAGCGTCTTTCGCGTAGGCGATGGGATCGACATCGCCGACGTGATCGCCTTCGTGCATCTGATCAATTACCGCGTCGCCGAACCCCAGCGAATGGGACAAGTGCGTTTGCACTTGAAAGAAATGCTGGTGCAAAGTCGCGAGATGTGGCGCCACGCACAGGCCGAAACCGACAACGACCGCGAGTGGATCCCCAATGCGGCAAACCGCCCTGGTTCCCAATGTGCGAGTCACCGAGCAGATGATCGAGGACTGGCACGTGTTCCTGGATGAAGCCGATGCTTTGCTGGATGGGCGCAAATTGATTCCGTTTTGGCGCGGCGATGGAAGTCAGGGCGTCAACCTGCAACGAGTGTTCCTCGAGCCAACTCGGTTCGATCTGGTGATGTGGATCCAAGGCACAGGCGCCGCGCCTTATCTCGAGTCCGGCGAACTCACTTCGGCCGACACCTGGCGCCAGCTGCAACGGACATTTCAAGGAAACTTCTGGGGCTTCGCCATCTGGTTTAATTGAGGGTAGAGGGTAGAGGGTAGAGGGTAGAGAGTAGAGAGTAGAGAGTAGAGCGGCGAGCACGCCACAACGGGGCATGTCCCCGTTGAGCGATGCTCCTCGCCAGCAAACGATCCCGGCGCGAACGCCGCCACAACGGGGCATGTCCCCGTTGGGCGATGCTCCTCGCCAGCAAACGATCCCGGCGCGAACGCCGCCACAACGGGGCATGTCCCCGTTGGGCGATGCTCCTCGCCAGCAAACGATCCCGGCGCGAACGCCGCCACAACGGGGCATGTCCCCGTTGGGCGATGCTCCTCGCCAGCAAACGATCCCGGCGCGAACGCCGCCACAACGGGGCATGTCCCCGTTGGGCGATGCTCCTCGCCAGCAAACGATCCCGGCGCGAACGCCGCCACAACGGGGCATGTCCCCGTTGAGCGATGCTCCTCGCCAGCAAACGATCCCGGCGCGGACGCCGCCACAACGGGGCATGTCCCCGTTGAGCGGTGCTCCTCGCCAGCAAACGATCCCGGCGCGGACGCCGCCACAACGGGGCATGTCCCCGTTGAGCGATGCTCCTCGCCCAGCGGTCGCGGGAATTTGCCGGTTAGTCGCTTTTTGCTTCACCTGCTGAGCCGCCATTTCGAGAGCCGTTGCTAAAGGAACCCTGGCCATGTCCATGATCGGCAACTTCCTGCAACTGACGCCGGCGGAGTTAGACGCGCTGATCGCCGACCCATCGCAGGTGGAGTCATTCATTTATCCCGGCGGGGAAGAATCCGACGCCGGAATCGACGTGGACAAGGCTTGGCAGGGCCTGCACTTCCTGCTGACCGGGGATCCTTGGGGCGGCGCCGGACCGCTGGCTCAAGTCGTCCTGGGCGGCGTGGAGATCGGCGAAGATGTTGGCTACGGTCCAGCACGCTACATCACCGCCGACGAGGTCCGCGCGGCGGCCGCTGCGTTGGGCGACTTGTCGAGCGAATCATTCGCCTCGAGGTATGATCGAGCCGCCTTGCAAGCGAACAACATCTACCCCGACATCTGGGACGAAGACGGACTCGAGTACCTGGCTGCCTTCTTCGATGAGCTACGCGATTACTTCATGGATGCAGCCGAGAAGGGCAACGCCATGCTGAAGTATCTGAACTGAGCAGCCTATGCTCGGGCCGCGATCTGGGGCGGGAGCCGCCGGCGGGGCGTCCCAGCCGAAACGTCAAGACTGCACGGAGACCCTGAAACCATGCCGGCGACCGAGGCCATGATACTCGTACGAGAGTTGATCGAATGGGTGGCCCTGGGGATCGAGGTGTTGGGCGTAACCGTCATTGTTGTTGGAGTTCTGGGGGTCGTTTTTACGCGTGGAATCGTCCGTCACCTCTTGCAGTTGGGGAAGCCGGGCGTCAATGAGGACTACAAGCACCAGCTCGGAAAGACCTTGCTTTTGGGGCTGGAGTTTCTCGTGGCCGCCGATGTGGTTCGCACCGTCGCCCTGGAACCGACCATCAACAACGTGTCCTTGCTTGGCCTGCTTGTCGTCATCCGGACCTTCTTGAGCTGGTCCCTGACAGTCGAAATCGAAGGTCGCTGGCCATGGCAAGCCGTACGGCAAGCCGGGGATTCCAAGGATGCGGAAAACAACGCGGCGCCGCCGTCGCGCGAAGCATGACTTCCTCGCCTGCTCGATCCTCAGCGACGATCGAAAGGACCGGAATCGCAGCCCAGCTTGAGGGGGAGGAAACGGGGAGGAGTGGCCTTGATCGTAAGCCGGTCCAGCTGGGAGGGTAGCAGGCCCGACGGGCCGGCACAATTTTAGCCGTGGCCGTAAGGCCACGGAACGTCAACGGAAACGGGTCCACAGGCCCGAAGGGCCGACACAATCAGGACTTGTGTCGGCCCTTCGGGCCTGTGTCCGATCTGGAAAGGTAACCGTGGCCTCACGGCCACGGCTAGAATTGTGTTGGCCCTCCGGGCCTCGGACAGAGTCGGGTTGACCACCTTACGATCAAGGCCGGGAGGAGTTCCATTTTCGCGGCAACTTAGGCAGTTTAGGCCAAAGCCTTTGGCGTCCTTGGGACGTCCCGGGGCGCGAATCGCTTTTTCGATTCCCCGTCGCTCCGCGCAGCCCGCAGTCCGCTGGGGAGCGTTGACGCTACAACCACCCTTCTCTGCCTAGCTTGCCACAAGAATGAAACTCCTCCCCGTTTCGCTCCTGAACTGAGCAGCCTATGCTCGGGCCGCGATCTGGGGCGGGAGCCGCCGGCGGGGCGTCCCAGCCGAAACGTCAAGACTGCACGGAGACCCTGAAACCATGCCGGCGACCGAGGCCATGATACTCGTACGAGAGTTGATCGAATGGGTGGCCCTGGGGATCGAGGTGCTGGGCGTAACCGTCATTGTTGTTGGAGTTCTGGGGGTCGTTTTTACGCGTGGAATCGTCCGTCACCTCTTGCAGTTGGGGAAGCCGGGCGTCAATGAGGACTACAAGCACCAGCTCGGAAAGACCTTGCTTTTGGGGCTGGAGTTTCTCGTGGCCGCCGATGTGGTTCGCACCGTCGCCCTGGAACCGACCATCAACAACGTGTCCTTGCTTGGCCTGCTTGTCGTCATCCGGACCTTCTTGAGCTGGTCCCTGACAGTCGAAATCGAAGGTCGCTGGCCATGGCAAGCCGTACGGCAAGCCGGGGATTCCAAGGATGCGGAAAACAACGCGGCGCCGCCGTCGCGCGAAGCATGACTTCCTCGCCTGCTCGATCCTCAGCGACGATCGAAAGGACCGGAATCGCAGCCCAGCTTGAGGGGGAGGAAGCGGGGAGGAGTGGCCTTGATCGTAAGCCGGTCCAGCTGGGAGGGTAGCAGGCCCGACGGGCCGGCACAATTTTAGCCGTGGCCGTAAGGCCACGGAACGTCAACGGAAACGGGTCCACAGGCCCGAAGGGCCGACACAATCAGGACTTGTGTCGGCCCTTCGGGCCTGTGTCCGATCTGGAAAGGTAACCGTGGCCTCACGGCCACGGCTAGAATTGTGTTGGCCCTCCGGGCCTCGGACAGAGTCGGGTTGACCACCTTACGATCAAGGCCGGGAGGAGTTCCATTTTCGCGGCAATTTAGGCAGTTTAGGCTAAAGCTTTTGGCGTCCTTGGGACGTCCCGGGGCGCGAATCGCTTTTTCGATTCCCCGTCGCTCCGCGCAGCCCGCAGTCCACTGGGGAGCGTTGACGCTACAACCATCCTTCTTGCCTAGCTTGCCACAAGAATGAAACTCCTCCCCGTTTCGCTCCCCCAACAGAATCGTGAACAGTCGTTCGGCCAAGTCCTGAAGCCTGATTCCGATCGGCCGAAGGAAGTAGTAGTAATCCGCGAAGTCGTTCGTAACGCCCACAGCTCGGAGCCAGGACGTGACCGTTCTTCGTCCTCGAGCGAACACGATTCCCATCACGACCAGCGACAACCTCCAGCGATTTCTTCCGTGCAGCCCAGCGGCCAGCCAGTTGACCCATTGCTCCCAATCCGTCGGTGGTCGATACTGAACCAACCTTGGCTCTCCCATTGTGCGGTGTGTGTCGTAACCGCAGCATGATGGAAGAGCCTTTTTTGTTGAATATCAGTTCGCCGCCCCGGCAAGGCGTTTTTTCAGAAAGTGCAGAACATGATGAAACAGACAAAATACAACATTGAAAACATGAAACATCTCTTGCTTTTATTACTGGTCGTTTTTGTGACTGGTTGCCAAAACCAAAACAAATCAAGTGTCTCAGAAACACTATTCATTGAGTTAGGTGGCGAAAAACAATATGTAGAAATGACGGGTGCGTCTGACGAGTTACCAGTCTTGCTATTTCTGCATGGCGGACCAGGCTGGCCTCAGACTCCACACCTGAGATACTTTAATGCTGACTTGGCTGACGAAATGATTTTAGTCTCCTGGGATCAGGCAGGATGTGGTCAATCCTATATGCATAATCCCAATCCGAAAAACCTAAGCCCTGAAAGCTTGGTCAGTGATGCACATGAGTTGACACAATATCTAAAAAAGAAATTCAACAAGGAAAAAATCTTTCTCTTGGGTTTTTCTTATGGCAGTGTTGTTGGAATGAAATTAGCCGAAAAATACCCTGATGATTACTACGCCTATATTGGTGTCTCCCAGGTGATCAGTGTACCAGACAGCTGGGACGTTTCTATGCAATGGCTGAACGAGCAAGCCCAACAAAGGAATGATGCAACAGCATTAGAACAGTTGGATTTGATTGAAAAGAAGGACAGCTCCGTGGGTGCTACAGCTTTGGATCGTTTTATGAGCAAGTACGAACTGGTTGTAGAATATGGAGGAACGGTTTACGACAAAGACATTACGAAAGAAATTGAGAAAGCGGAATCTCTGTATGAGGATTACAAAGACTACGACTGGTTTGAAGCATTTAACTACACCTCGGCTCGAATGGATGGCGTTGCTTTTGCAACGGACATTTCACATATAGTCGAGTTAAAGATACCTGTTTATTTTATTGGTGGTCGTCATGACTGGAACTTACCCAGTGTCGTGGCAGAAAGCCATCTCAACAAAATGACAGCTCCTAAAAAGAAATTCATTTGGTTTGAAAAATCAGGACATGAAGTCCCGGATGAAGAGGCTGAAAGATTCAATCAAACCATTGTTGAAATCGTGAAAGAAAACGGCCGCTAACCGAGGCTAAAAATAAGCAGGCGGGAGGAAACGGGGAGGAGTTCCATTTTCGCGGCAACTTAGGCAGTTTAGGCCAAAGCCTTTGGCGTCCTTGGGATTTCCCGGGGCGCGAATCGCTTTTTCGATTCCCCGTCGCTCCGCGCAGCCCGCAGTCCACTGGGGAGCGTTGACGCTACAACCATCCTTCTTGCCTAGCTTGCCACAAGAATGAAACTCCTCCCCGTTTCGCTTCCCGTTTCGCTTTCGGCGCCAAACGGGAATTCCTGGCGGGCTGAATTCGATGCGGCGCCGCGGCTTGTGCAAACTGCGCGGGATGTTCAACATAACTTCGTAGATCCCGGCCGGCCGTGTGATACGATCAACGCTTCCACCGGGACGGCCCCGGACGCCCCCTGATCCAGCTCAACGACTAGCCTTCGCTCTGCTTCGAGGACGCGTTTGATGACCATGCAACGTTCGCTTCACGATTCCGCTATTCCCGCGTCGGCCGCTGGTTTCCTGGCGATTTGCGCTCTGCTCGTTCTTGCCTGCGGGGCGCCCGCCGCCTCTGCGGATCCGCCAGGAAAGGGCGGAACCAACCGGCCGAAAAGCGAAGGCGTTGGCGAGCCCGGCGAGGATGCGTTCGGCTTGAAACTGCCCGCACTCGCCGAGCCGGCGCCACGGCCATGGTCGAACAAGCCGGTGTTGAACGATCCGCTCAGCTTTCAGTTCGCCGTGGTGACCGACCGTACAGGAGGACATCGACCGGGAGTGTGGATGCATGGCGTCCGCAACTTGAATTTGCTTCGGCCGGAGTTCGTCGTTTCGGTCGGCGATCTGATTGAAGGCTACACGACGGATCTGAAGGTCATTGATTCGCAGTGGAGCGAGTTTCTCGGCTTCATCGATCGCTTGGATATGCGTTTCTTCTTTGTCGCCGGCAATCATGATGTGACCAATCCTCTGCTGCACCGGGTTTGGAAGAAGCGATTTGGATTGGAATGGTATTCCTTCGACTACAAAGGCGTACACTTCATTTGTCTCAGCTCCGAGGATCCGCAAGCTCGCGTGGGCGAGGAGCAACTTGCCTGGCTGGAAAACGACCTGCAGCAGCACACCGACGCCAGGTGGACGTTCTTCTTTCTCCATAAGCCCCTGTGGGCCTATACCGATCGCGACCTCGCGGCGGGCAACACCGATTCCAGCAACTGGTCGAAGGTCAACGAGATGCTGGGCGAGCGACCCTACACGGCCTTCGCCGGACATCACCATCGCTATGTGCAATTCGATCGTCGAGGCCGCAAGTACTACCAACTCGGCACGACCGGCGGCGGCTCGCAATTGCGTGGCGAAGCCTACGGTGAATTTGACCACATCACCTGGGTGACCATGGAGGAGCAGGGGCCGCGGGTCGCCAACATCAAGCTGGACGGCGTCCTGCCCGCCGACGTCGTCACCGAGCAGAAGGCGCAACACTTTCGGGACTTCTTGACCCAGGCGAGATTGGATGTGGAACCCGTCTTCGTCGCCGGCTCGGACAGCATTCAAGAGGGCGAGATTCGACTGACGCTGACCAACGAATTCACCGACGTGGTTAACGTCGAAACCACCATCGCCGGGTTGCCCTTGCAGGGACTATCGGTGGATCCTGTATCGCAGCGGCTGCGAGCCACGCCTCACGGCAAGGCCCAGAGCGTCAGTCGATTCCGACTCGCTGACCCCCTGCCGCTGAGCAGCTTCCAGCAAGTTTCGCTCACCGCTCGAATTCGCTCTGAAGGATCAGGGGATCTGCAGGCGGAGATCTCGCTGCCGGTGATGGTCGACCGCCGTTACGTCGTGGAGCTTAAGGACATCCAAGTCGATGGCGAATTGGCCGACTGGGCGAATGTTACGACGATGGAATTTCCGCGAGTGAATCCGCCGCTGCTAGGCGCCGCACAGCGATGGCAGGGCGCGGAAGACGCGACAATGGAGTTTTCGCGTCGCCCGCGACGACAAGACGTTGTACTTCGCCGGCGAAGTACAAGATGACCAACTTACCGAGCGAGACGCAGTTGTGTTCGTCATCGATCCGCGAGATTTTGACATCCGGCAAGTGAACGCCCACTTTCGCAACGAAGCCGTTCGCATCGAGCTGGCTCCATCCTTGGACGGCCCGCCCAAGGTTGAGGTAACCCGCGGTCGACGAGCGATCACCGCCGGCGTGACTTCGGCCCTCAAGCACATCGCGGGAGGTTATCGCTTCGAAATTGCAGCGCCCATCGACGCGGTGCTCGGAGCCGCCGACTGGAAGAGCTTTCAGCTGATCGCCGCCCTGCGAGACGTGGATCAACCGGAGGATCAGGACTGTCTCCTTTTGTGGCGAAACACGCCGGATCCGCTCCGCCGCAGCACGCTATTCGCCTCTTTCTTCCAGGAGTAAGCAGGACAGCGCAAACCGAAGTCCAACGAGAGCAGGTCGTTCCGAAGAACGGCGTGGTGACCTGATTGCGCCCCATGCGCCGCCGTCCTTCCGTGTCTCTGTGCCTCGGTGGTTAAGACGCGCACACCAGGTACGAGGTCGGCCACCATGGTCGGCCATCCCCGCCCCACACTCGCTTGCCGCCCAAATCGATCTTGCCGCAATCGCCTATTTCACCACAATGCGATGGAAGCGGACTGAGATGCCACCAACTCACGTGGGATTCGGGTTTTTTTGGGGAATCTGGTTACCTGCCGCACCCCGCGAGACTATGTCCCTGTAGGCGAGCAAGTTGCCGCCCCGCGACTGAGATTGCGGAGGCAACTCCGCTCGGTTTCGCGACCTTTCCCGAACAAGGATGTTCCCATGAAGCGTTTTCGCACGCCCGCCGTCATCGCGTGGGCTCTCGCCATTTGCTGTCCGCCTTCTTTCTCCGGCGCGGACGAACTGCGGGCAAATCGCATTCCTCAGGGCGTGCAGCATTGCTGGCATGTGGACCTGGCCGCCGCCCGACGCGCTGAGGCAACGCAAGTTTGGCTGAAAGATCTCCTCGCCGCTTCGAGTTGGAAGCACCGTTGGGCGCACGTCCAGGGCGGCTTGCCGTTTGTCGTGGACATCCGCATCGACGAATTGACCGCTTACGTCATCGAGGACGAAGTCGTCGTGATGTTGAAGGGCGACCTTCCTTGGCAGGCGATGCTTGCTGTCGCGACTCAGGAACCACGATACGTCCAGGTCCAACATGAGGGCGCCGCCATCCATCATTGGGAGTCGCTTGCCGAGGACTGGCGCAAGCAACTGCTGGACGCCAACGCGGCCGAGGACGAGCAAGGCGGCCGGCAAGCGTTGTGCATGGCTCGCCCCCAGCCCGATTGTGTCGTGATCGCCACGGGACTCAGATCATTGGTCAACGCATTGGACGTCATGGCCGGCCGCCGTGAAGGCATGCCGCAATCTGCTTTTCCGCTGCCCGCCGAGATGAACCAGGGGAGCCTGATCGCGCAGTGCTACGACCTCACATCGGCGCCCCTGAGCAACACGTCCTTGCGACGCTTGATTTTTCGGGCGGACCAGCAAGTCCATCTGGCCATCGACCTGCAGGCGCCGGACGCGCAAGCCGCCGACGCTTTGCAAGGCATGTTGTCGCCCCAGTCGATTGAAGCCTTTCTGCGCATGATGTTTCCTAAGGACGCCCCAACTCAACAGAAAGGCGAGAAGCCGCATCAGGCGGTCGCGCGATCCCCGGAGAACGACCATGACGACAAGAGCGAAGGCCCGCGGAAACACACCAACCAACTGACGATCGGCGCCGGGATTAATGGCGAAGGCGTGAAGGATTTCGCTGGCGCCATGTCAACCATCCGCCAATCATTGACGGTCAAGCGAGCCGGCGACGTGGTCTCAACGCGGTGGAGCAGCTTTGCGGCCTTGACCTACCGAGAATCGAACCACGATACGCATCGCGAGTTCAACTTCCAATTCATGGTGTTCGATCAGGAATCCTGGCGGAATCGACTCGCACAGGAGCACGAGCAAACGCCACTGCGTCGCTGATCGCTCGCATCCGGCGAGTTCTGGTTCTCCTTCGATTGGCCCAAGACGTCGCGCCGCGAGTCCGCTGGAGCAAGGACGCTCCGCCTTGAACGAGCAAGGATGCTTGCGTGTCATTCCCCAAGCCTGTTAACAGCGATGAGCAACTGGCTCACTTGGCCCAGAACGGTTGCCTGCGTTCCTTCGACGAATTGGCGCACCGCTATCAGGGTCGTTTGGTGAATTTCCTGCGCATGTGGACCTCGGACCACGCGACGGCGGAGGACCTGACCCAAGAGACTCTGCTGCAAGCCTTTCGAGCGTTAGGGACGTTCGACCTATCGCGGCGTTTCTCGACTTGGCTGTTCGTGATCGCCAGGCGACTGGCCGCGCGAGCAGCCAAGTCGGGACGCCTGAGTCTCCTTGCGAATCAAGATCCGCCGCAAGTGGCCGCCGGCCCTGATCCGGCGCGGAATCTGGCGGATCAAGATTGGCGACGCAGCATCTGGCGAATGATTCGCGAGCATAGCAGCGATGACGAATTCACTGCCCTGTGGCTGCACTATGTCGAACAACAGTCCCTGGCGGAAATCGCCGAACACTTTTCACGCTCTTCCGGAGCAATCAAGATGATGATGACTCGTTTGCGCAAACGACTCGCGGGCCGCCTGACCGCCGCCTGGGGCGTGTCCGCGCTGCGGGAGTTGGCCGGATGACTTCCCCACACAAAAACGACCTGAACCGATGGCTGATCGACGACGCGCGATCCTGCCAACCCGCTTTCAACGAGGGCTTGCACCAGCGGCTGATGCAACAGGTGCGACGGCAAGCGGCGCGTGCTCCGTCCCGCGCTTCGCGACCCCATCGCTGGGGACGATTGGCCGCGACATGCGCGCTGGTGGCCGCGCTGTTGCTCTTGGCGGTGCGAACGGGGATCATCACTCCGTCAACGAAATCGACACGCGAGACGGCGAAACGAGGGCCCGTCGCCTGGCCTGAAACAAGCCACCGCGCGAGAGAAGCTGGAACGCTGGACGAGCATGGCGAGATTGCCGCCACGACGGATGGACGGTCATTCTGCGACGGACTGGGCCTCAGAATCGCGTTGCTGAAAACCGGTCCCAGCGAGGTCCTGATGACGCTCACGCCGCGGCCCACAACAACCTCGGATCCACCGCCGCCTCGGAATCGCGAGCGGGACGGCGTCCATTGGCGCCACGACCAGCAAATGCTCGTGCTGGGCTTCTAAACGCTCGGTTCGCGGCAGACGAGGTCGTTGATGTGAAGACGCTTCATAGGTTTGCTCTCGCGGTGTTCGGCGTCGCCTGCGGGTTGGTCGGCTTATGCTCCCTGGTGGCGGCGGTCCTGCTATTCAGTGCGCCCCGCCCAGCCAATCTCAACGATCCGACAGTCGCGATGGTGATCCGAATCTTTAACGTTCTGTTGACTGAGGTCTTCCTCGCCTTCGGCGTCGTGGCGATGCTCGTGGGAGTTCGTTGCGTGTTGGGGCCGCGGCCCTGGATCGTCGGCGCCATCGAGGGTCTCTGGCGCCGCGCCATGTGGTTCGCGTTGGCGATGCCGCTCCTCGGAGTCCTGATTGCCTACATCACGTAAGCCGCTGTGTCTGCCGGCAGGGGGAGGGTAACGCCGTTGCGGGTTTTTATGCGTTGTTCGTAGGGTTTCGGGAAGATTTTGAATTCGTCGCCCACGCGTCCATTTCGGTACGACATCCGTGGCTTGGGGCCGTCCCTTTGGGACTTCGTGGCCGCGACTCGGGGTTACCCAGGGTTGCGCTGCGCTGCACCCTGGGCTGATTTTGGGCCGTCCCGTTGGGACTGATTTATGCTCCTTGATCGATAAACCATCGAGCGGACAGTTGGTCTCCCGCCTCTCACATCGTCTCCCGCCTCTTACTTGGTCTGTTTCTCGGCGATGTCGATTTCGGCCGTCGCGGAGAGACCAATTGGTAGATCGTCGTCGAGCCCGTTCACCGACAACAGGACAACAGTCTCTTGGACGCCGTTGGGGAACCGCGCCGCTTCGGAATAATTGCTGACCTGGATGACAGTTCCCTCAACTTCTTTGTCGGGAAACGCGTCCACTTGGATCTTGGCGGATTGTCCCACGCGAATACCGGCAATCAGTGCTTGCCGTACGCGCACCCTCAGCCGCAGTTCACCTGGCTCGGGAAGTTGAATCAAGGATTGTCGTTCGCGAACTTGAGCCCCTACCTCGAGAAGCGTGCTGCTGTCCGACCGCGACGCTTTGGCTGCCGCGTGCAAGGCGACTCCATCCCGTGGGGCGTGGATCCTGCATCGCTCCATTTGACTCGTGACTTCTTCTATTCGCAATTGCTCTTGATGTACTGCAAGCTGACTGGCGATGAGAGCGGCTTCCGCCAGTCGTTGGGCCTTTTCAGCCGCGTTCTTTTGGCGGGTTAGCAAGAGTTCCTTCTCGGCCACGGAGAGGTCAAGCATGGCGGTCTTAAACCGGCGTTCGTGTTTCTCCAGCAGAAGGCTGCGAGCCTGGGCGACTTTGATGGCCTCGCTCGCCTCCACTTCTTCGCGAAGCAGTTCGCCACGATGTTCTTCGGCCGATTGACTGATCCGTTTTTTGACCGCCTCCAAACTCGCTTTGGCTACAGCCAACTCGCTGCGCGCGACCGTCATTTCATAGTCCAGCGTTCCGCCATCGGAAAGCTCCCGTTCTCTTGATAGCAACGCCGCCTTCAGGCCGTTTTCAGCGAACTTCCTGCTCACAGCGGCGTCTTCCTTGGCGGCCTCAAGTTCTGTTTCGTTCTGCATGACGCGCGCTTTCGATTGCTCAAATTGGATCCGCGCCGCCGCCAGTTCCTCTTGTAGGGCCGAGCTGTTGTCCAATTCCACGAGCAGGTCGCCCTTGTTGACGCGCGAGCCGTTGGGGACGATGAACAGGATGGTGCTGACGCCCTTCAGCTCGCACCGCAGCTGAGTGGAGCGAGCGCTTTCGATGACGCCTCGCGCCCGCACGGTGGCCACAACGCTGTCTTGAGACTCAGTGCCCGTCTGGACTTGAGCTTGAACCAAACCCTGCCATCTCCCAGCGACGACGCCGGCGCTCACGAGGATAAGAAGGGCCAAAATAGATCGGCTTGTCCTGTTCATCGTCTTGTTCCCAGGTTGTTGGTCGCGACCCGAATCCGGCCATCGCCAAAAGTCCTCGAGTCAATCGCTATCTACATCAACGACTAGTCGTTGGCTGGGTATTCCCAGGCGATTCATTCCTTGCGGCGACGATCTCCGGCTGGGTCGCTAGGCTGATTGAAACGACTTGGCGTCGCCGCTAATTCCAAGATAGGGCAATCCGCGTCCCGGCACTACAGCTTGCGATCGAAGATGGAGAGACTCGTCCGAGCGGCCGCTACAAGACGGGCCCGTAGCGCAGGGGAGCCCAGAAACATCGCGTCAACGATGGCGTGGCTGGACCGAATCCATCCAGTAACGATGGCTGAACCCACGCCACGGCCGGTAGCCGTTCCCCAGCGATGCTCTACAATGCGCCGTGGCGGATGATGCAGAATTCGCGACTCATGCAAAAGGTTGCACCACGAAAGATTCCGCGGTTCGGGCCCAGCGTATGACCGATTTGAATCCAACGACCAACTTGTTTGCCAGGCACGCGGACCGCTGGCTGCGGCTGATCGTCGTCGCTGGCGGCCTGTCTGCTGATCGTCGGTCGTGGCGTCCGTCTGGTACTACTTCACGCCCAAGTACACTCGAGTCGGCTACCAGCCATCACAACCTGCGCCGTTTTCGCACGAGTTTCATGTCGGCCAGCTTGGCATGTCCTGCAGGTACTGCCACACGCACGTCGATCAGGCGCCTCATTCGAACGTGCCAGCGACACAGACGTGCATGAATTGCCACTTGCGGGTCAAATCGCAGAGTCCCTTGCTGGCTGAAGTCCGCAACAGTTGGGTGAGTGGGACGCCCGTTCGGTGGAATCAAGTGCATCGACTGCCTGATTACGCCTACTTCAACCACGCGGTACACATCAACCGTGGCGTCAGCTGTCAGTCCTGCCACGGTCAGATCAACGAGATGAAAGTCGTCTACCATGCGGAGCCATTGAGCATGGGATGGTGTTTGGAATGTCATCGCAACCCAGCGCCGCATCTGCGGCCGCGCGACGAGGTTTACAATCTCGACTGGAAACCAGAGTTCTCTGAGACGGCACTCGAAATTGGACAACGGCTGCAAAAGGAACTGCAGATCAATCCTCCGGAAACCTGTCAAGGCTGCCATCGATGAATCGGCGACAACAATCAGGACTCCGTCCCCTGGCACCCAGACTGCCTATGGTTTCTGGTCTGACTTGCGTCAAGCAGCGAGAGACCTGGCCGATCCAGAGACGCGTCGTCGGTGGCGATGTGTCAGCCGCTCAGATGAGCCGTCGCTCGGCCCTGGGGATTCTAGCTGCCTCGGCGGCGCTGGCGGGTCTGCCTGGTTGCCGCCGTCCGGACATTGAACTGAGGCCGTATACGAAGATGCCCGAGAATGTTGTGCCGGGCATGTCGTTGTTCTACGCCACCACGCTGACTCGCGGTGGCAGCGCTTTGCCAGTGCTTGTCGAAACGCACGAAGGTCGTCCGACGAAAGTCGAGGGTCATCCCAAGTATCGAGCCCACGCAAGGGGCCAGCGACGCCATCGCCCAAGCCGCGATCCTGCAGCTGTATGACCCGGATCGACTCAGCCAAGTGCGACGAGACGACATCACATCAAGCTGGAACGAATTCGACGCCTTCGCGGAGCAACACTTTGCAGAGCTGCTGAAAACAAAGCGGCGCCGGCCTGCGAATCCTGAGCGACGCCACGCCGTCACCCGCCTTGAGACTGCTGCGCAAGCACATGCGTCAAGTGGCGCCTGAGGCAAAGTGGCATGTCTACGAGCCGCTGAGTTTCGGCTACGCAGAGCAGGCGACGCGTCGCCTGTTTGGCAAGACGCTTCGTGCTAGATGCGATTTTCGCCAACCCGATGTCATCGTGTCTCTGGATGCCGACTTCCTGGGAGCGGCGGACGAGGACGCGATTGCCAACAGCCGTGCTTTCGCCGAGCGCCGCACGCCGGACGACGAACGGTCGAGCGATGAACCGTCTGTATGTCCTGGAGCCAATGCTGACTCTCACCGGCGGCATGGCTGACCACCGGCTTCCCCTGGCTGCCAGCGCGATGCCCGATTTTGCACTGGCTTTAGCCCAGGAGCTGAAGCTCTTTGAACCAGACGGCGGATGGGACGCGGACGCCGTGGTCGGCCTGAGTCAGCTCTTGGGGGAGAAACGCAGCGCGAAGCGCGGTCGATGCAGCCTGGGCCCGCGAAATCGCTGCCGACCTGCAGGCCCACCGCGGCCGTTCCTTGGTTGTCGCCGGCTCTCGTCAACCGCCGCTCGTGCATGCCCTGGTGCAGCTCATCAATGTTGCGCTTGGTAACGTGTCGAACAGTGTGAAGTATGTCGAGGTTTCCGATGAGAGACAACGGACACTCTCGACGATCTGGCCGAGGACGTCGCGGCCGGTCAGGTGAACACGTTGATCATCGTTGGGGGGCAACCCGGCGTACGACGCGCCGGCGGATTTGGAGCTGGCCGACCGGCTGACAAAAGATCCCGCACACGATCCGGCTGGGACTGTACGAAGACGAAACGGCTCATGCTTTGCCAGTGGCGTTTGCCAGCCGCTCACGCCTTCGAGTCCTGGGGCGATGCAGAGACCGACGACGGCGATTATTTGCCGGTCCAACCGATGATTGCTCCGCTGTACGACGGGCGTTCGCCGTTGACGGTGCTGGCCAAGTTGTTGCGATATGAAACGGATCAAGAATACGAAATCGTTCAACGCGCATTTGCCGAGCAGCAAGGTTCGCTTCAGGACGCTCCGACATTTGACCGTTGGGTGCACGATGGTCTGGCACGACGTGCGCCGCGAACACGTTCGACCCGAAGTTGACAGCACAGGTGGCGAGCGGTCTGCGAGGAACTCCTGCAGACGCACCAGCGACGCGGGTTGCCGCCGACCAGTTGGAGATCTGTTTTCAAGTCGACGCGTCGGTCTTCGACGGACGATTCGCGAATCTGAGCTGGCTCCAGGAAGTGCCCGATCCCATCACGAAGCTGACTTGGGATAACGCCGCGATGATGAGCGCGCGAGACGGCCTCCGACCTGAATCTCGCGACCGGCGACGTGGTTCGACTGTCACTCGAAGATCGGAGCGTGGAGGCGCCGGTGCTGATCCAACCAGGCCACGCCGATCACAGCATCACCTTGCCATTGGGTTACGGACGCACTGAGGCCGGTCGCGTCGGCACGTCCGTCGGCTTTAATGCCTACGCTCTGCGAACCTCGCGAGCACTTGGCCATTGCTACGGGCGTCGAGCTCGAGCCGCTCGGCAAACGCCATCCAGTTCGCTTTGGCCCAGCAATACGATCGCTTGGACGATCGTGATATCGCACGCGAGCAAACGATTGAGGAGTTCACACAGCGGGCGAAAGCTCTCGAATCGGCCAGCCATGACGAAGAGAACGGGCACGCTGACGGCCACGAAGCTCACGGAGAAGGAACACCGTTGATCGAGCCGCCGAAGCTGGATGGAAAGCACCAGTGGGGCATGGTGATCGACTTGAGCAAGTGCTGTGGGCTGCAGTGCCTGCATGGTGGCCTGCCAGAGTGAAAACAACATTCCGGTCGTCGGCAAAGACGAAGTAGCCCGGGGCCGAGCGATGCACTGGATACGCGTCGATCGCTACTATCGAGGGCCGGAAGCGAGTCCCGAGGTGATCCATGAGCCAGTGGCGTGTGTTCATTGCGAGAACGCTCCCTGCGAAACCGTTTGTCCAGTGAATGCGGCCGTTCATAGCCCTGAAGGCTTGAACCTGCAGGTCTATAACCGTTGCGTCGGAACGCGTTATTGCTCGAACAATTGTCCCTACAAAGTTCGCCGTTTCAATTGGTTCGACTACCAACAACGTCAGCTGGATCAACTCCGACTGGGTCCGCTGGGTGACTTTGGCATGGCGGAGACGCTGAAAATGCAGAAGAACCCTGACGTCACGGTTCGCATGCGGGGCGTCATGGAGAAATGCACCTACTGCGTGCAGCGGATCGAGCGAGGCAAGGCCGGCGCCAAGCTCGCTTCGCCCGGTTCCCCCGACTACACGCTCGCAGGACGGCCAGGTCGTTCCGGCCTGTGCACAGGCGTGCCCTGCCGAAGCGATCGTTTTCGGGGATTTGACCGACGAGACTTCTCGCGTCAGTCGGCAGAAGCAAGATCCTCGCCGGTTCGATCTCTTGGCGGAGCTCGGCACGAAGCCGCGCACCAGCTATTTGACGCGTCTCCGCAATCCCAATCCCCGCATGGCGGCGATTGTCGCAAGAGAAGGACGATGGGGCATGAGTGACGCTGCGACCACGACGGTCCAGGCCCCGGGTGAGCGGCTGGACGAACCCGAACTGCGCTTGTTCCGCGGCACTCCGACGCTGAACTTCGGTCACCGACAAGGTGTCGCGAATCGTGGAAGGACCGCCGCCACGTTGGTGGTGGATCGCCTTTCGCATTCAGTCTTTGCTTGCTGGGCCTGGGTGTCTTCGCCGCAACGTACCTGATCTCGACCGGCGTTGGCGTGTGGGGGCTGAATCAGCCGGTCGGCTGGGCCTTCGACATCACCAACTTCGTGTTCTGGGTTGGCATCGGACACGCCGGCACGTTGATCTCGGCGATTCTGCTCCTGTTTCGTCAGAAAGTGGCGAACCAGCATTAATCGGTTCGCCGAAGCGATGACGCTGTTCGCGGTCGCTTGCGCCGGGATCTTCCCACTGATCCACGTCGGTCGCATCTGGATGATGTGGTTTTTGGCTCCGGTTCCCAACAGCAATGCCATCTGGCAAAACTTCCGCAGTCCCTTGCTGTGGGACGTGTTCGCTGTCTCCACGTACGCACTGGTTTCGCTCATGTTCTGGTACGTCGGCCTGATACCCGACCTGGCGACGATACGCGACCGATCGCGGACTCGCGCTGCGGCAGTTCGCTCTACGGCTTACTGGCGCTCGGCTGGCGTGGTTCGGCCGACCATTGGCGACACTACGAGACGGCCGTTTACCTTCTGGCCGCGCTTTCGACTCCCCTGGTGCTGAGTGTTCATACGGTCGTCAGTTTCGACTTCGCCGTGTCGGTCATTCCCGGCTGGCACGCCACCGTCTTCCCACCTTACTTCGTGGCGGGAGCCATCTTCTCCGGCTTCGCCATGGTGTTGACGCTGATGATTCCGTGCCGCCAGTTATACGGTCTGCAGGACTTGGTCACCGCTCGCCACCTGGACATGATGAGTCGCGTGATGTTGGCCACCAGCCTGATGGTGGGCTACGCCTACGGCATCGAATTCTTCACCGCTTGGTACAGCGGCAATGTGTACGAGCAGTTTGTCTTCATGAATCGAGCACTGGGACCCTACGCCTGGTCCTACTGGATCATGGTTGCCTGCAACGTGCTGATCCCCCAGTTGCTCTGGAGTACGCAAGCTGCGAGTCAATCCTGGGGCCCTGTTTGCGATCTCGATTCTGGTCAATGTCGGGATGTGGTTTGAGAGATTCGTGATCATCGTCACGAGTCTGCACCGGGACTTACTTGCCGTCGAGTTGGGGGATGTTCGTCCCAACTTGGGTCGACGTGATTCAGTTCATCGGCAGCTTTGGGTTATTCTTCACGCTGCTCCTGCTATTCCTGCGATTCCTCCCGATGATCGCCATGTTCGAGGTCAAGGCCGTTCTAGCCAATGAAGCGTCACGGACGCGGGCGATCAGGAGGAGACCACGTCGGAAGAAGCAATTCGGATTCGACGAAACAGGGAACGTGGGCGGCCTGTTGGCGCGTTTTCCGCTCGGCTGGATGCGCTGACCGAAGCCGTCACCGACCTGCGTCAGCAAGGCTACCGGAAATTGGACGCTTTTTCGCCCTTTCCAATCCATGGCTTGCCAAAGAAGCTGGGGCTTGGGCGATCTCCCTTGCCGCCGCTGGTTTTTGTCGCGGGAGTCCTCGGGCTGCTACTGTCGCTCGGCGGAATCCTCTATCTGAACGTGATTGAGTATCCCTTGATCACCGGCGGCAAGCCCTATGCCGCGGTGCAGCCGATCACGCCCATTCTCTTCGAGGTGATGATTCTGTTCGCGGCGCTGGCCACCGTGGGTGGACTGCTGAAGCTCACCGGGTTGCCGTTTTTCGGCCATCCGCTGTTGCAAGATGAGTGTCTTCCGCAGAGTCACCTCGGATGGTTTCTTCCTGTTCGTCGACGCCCGTGATGACCTATTTCGACGCAGCGAGAAACAAGGCGGGCTCTTGATGCTTTGGGTGGACGTGCAACTGTCAGCCGGTGGAGGCCTGAACCATGAAACGCCTCATACTGGGCTTCATCGTCCTCGGAGCGGCGGTACCGCTGTTGTTCGGGCTGCGCGGCGGGAAGTTCTCGAATCGACCGCTGATGATCTTCTTCGATATGGACTTTCAACCTCGCTACCGCGCCCAGGGCGAGAGCGAGTTCTTTGCGGATGGACGTGCTCAGCGGCAGCCGCCTGCCGGCACGATTGCCTTTGGCGGCAACGACTACTTCTCGGACGCGGGCCGTGTTCGCCAAGACGAACGATCTCTTGCAGGCCGACAAGACGTTCTATCAGGGAAAACAGGGCGAGGAGTGGGTTGACACGGCCCCCGTCGAACTCTCGATGCCGCGTCTCAGAGAAGGGACAAGAGTATTACGAAACGCTGTGTGCCGTCTGTCACGGCCGCACCGGTGGCGGTAATGGAATCATGAAAGAGTATGGATTCAACGAGATCGCCAGTTTGGTGGACGCGCGGGTGCAGAAGCTCCCCGACGGTCAGATTTATCACACGATCGCCAACGGCAAGGGATTGATGCAAGGCTATGGACATCAGCTGGAGGCCGACACCCGCTGGTCCGTCGTGCTGTACGTGCGAGCCTTGCAGACGCGCCCGTTCCGCGACGCTGGACGATGTGCCATCGCAATTGCGTAACGAGCTCGAAAATCAATGACCAGTACTCCCGCCGCCATCCCGGAAAGCGTGAAGCGTCCGTTGCAGGCGGCTGATGCTCATTGGTTTCGCGTCCTTCTCGTCGGATTCGCCGGGGTGGCTGCCGCTGGTTGCGTGGCCGCTGCGATTGTGAATCCGCAACAGTTCTACTTTCGCTATCTGGCGGCCGTCCTATTTCTCGTCAGCGTCGGCGCGGGATCGCTTTTCTGGCTGCTGCTGCACTATCTCACCGGTGCTTCATGGTCGATGGTGATGCGACGGCTGATCGAGCATGCCACTGCAATCCTGGTGCCGGCTGCGCTGCTCTTTGTCCCCCTGCTGTTTGGTTTGACTGACGTCTTCTCCTGGGCCACTGACGATGCGGATCCCGTAATCGCCGCCAAACAGGGCTACTTGAATCGACCGTTTTTTATCCTGCGTGCGGTCGGGTACTTCGGCGTCTGGATCGGACTCGCCGTGGTTTTTCCGTCGACGCTCGCTAGGACAGGATTCCGGCGCCGGTGGCGCAGGGCTCGGAGAGTCTGCGGCAACTGAGTGCGCCCGGGATGATCCTGCTGGCGTTGACCGCGACGTTTGCCGCTTTTGACTGGATCATGTCGCTCGACCCGCACTGGTATTCCAATATCTTCGGAGTCTATTTCTGGGCGGGATCGATTTCCGGCTCGCTGTCGGTCATTACGCTACTTGCGCTCTGGGCACGAAGGCGACCTGGCATGGAAAGCGTTATCACGGTCGAGCATCTTCAAGACTTAGGCAAATTGCATTTGGGCTTTGTCAGTTTTTGGGCGTACATTGCGTTCTCGCAGTACCTCTTGATCTGGTACGCCAACATTCCGGAGGAGACCGCTTGGTTCGTGCAGCGATCACGGGGCGGTTGGGGTGAGGCCAGCATCGCTCTCGCGTGTGGTCATTTCCTGGTGCCCTTCCTGGTGCTGCTGCCTCGCCGAGCGAAACGTTCGCCGGTCGTGCTGGGCTGCGTATCCGTCTGGCTGTTGGCATTTCATGCTCTTGGATTTGAATTGGCAGGTCTTGCCAACGCTGGGTTCCAAAGCGTATCTGATTCACTGGATCGATCCTTTCGCCTGGTCCTTGATGGTCGCGGTCGGCCTGTGGACCGTTGTCACGGCAGCCATGAATCATGCATTGACGCCGATCGGTGATCCGCAGTTGCCAGAGTCCGCGGCTTTTGAAAACGAATAAGAATAAGAGCGATTGGAGCGTCGAATGATGAGCACGGAAAACGCTGACCGCTCGACTGCCGCATCCGATCAGCCGGCGACAACTCGTTCTCTGAGCTGGTCGATGGCCACCGATTGTCAGCGTGTTGCTCGGCTTGGCTTCGGCGGGCTTGATGACCGCGGCCATGTTTTGGATCGGCGACTACTATCGGGGTTCTCAGCTCAGCCGCGATGAAGAAGGCCGACGGAAGCTGCAGGAGCTGCGGGCCGCGGAGCAGAAAGAGCTGCAAACCTACGGGTGGATCAATCGGACCGATGGTGTGGTTCGGATACCCATCGACCGGGCGATGCAGTTGCTCGCCGAAGAAGCTCAACGGCAGGAACCTTCACCGCCAACGCCACGAGGCGAGCAGCCCCCTTCCAGGTAATCAGATGACTCTCGCCTACATCTTGATCTTTGGAACGATCGCACTGCTGAGTATCACAGTCGTCGTCGTGTTCGCTTGGGCTATTCGCACTGGGCAGTTCGCGGACTTTCAACAGGGAGCAACCAGCATCTTTGATGACGACGAACCGCTCGGCGAGATGACCGATTGGTTTCCTGATCAACCTCCGAAGCCAGACATCGGACACTGGCGGAGCCGTGCACCGAGGATCTTCGCGGAGACCGCCAATAGGAAACAGATGTCGACCACAGCTGATTCCGCCACGTCCGATTGGGAAGCCATTGCAGCGCCATTCGCGCGAATGCGGCTGCGCGTGGACCAGTCCGCGCGAGTCCCGGTGCTGGTGTACTTCTCCTGCGCGGTGTTTTGGCTGCTGGCTGGGACGGGTCTCGCCTTGCTGGCATCGATCAAGCTGCATTGGCCGGAGTTCTTGGACGGTCCGAGTTGGCTCACGTTTGGCCGCGTGCGGCCGGCACATCTGAACACCATGGCCTACGGCTGGGCGTCACAAGCGGGCATCGGCGTCATGCTGTGGATGTTCGCGCGACTCTGCAAAACGACTCTTCGCATGCCCCGTTGGCTGCTCGCTTCCGCCGTGCTCTGGAATGTCGCGGTCGTCTGGGGCACGGTCGCCATCCTGGCCGGCCAGAGCACTTCGGTGGAGTGGCTGGAGTTTCCGCCGCAGGTAGCCCCGCTCCTGGTGGCCGCCTTCTCGATCGTGGCTGTTTCGGCCTTCGTCACGTTCAGCAACCGGGCCGAAGGGCACGTCTACGTTTCGCAGTGGTACTTGTTTGGCGCCGCCTTCTGGTTCCCTTGGCTGTACATGGTGGCCAACCTGCTCGTGCTGATCTGCCGCTCTGCACGGTGTCTTGCAGCCGGTCGTGAACTGGTGGTTTGCTCACAACGTGCTGGGGCTCTGGTTGACTCCGATCGGCCTGGCTGCGGCCTACTACTTGATCCCCAAAGTCATCGGCCGGCCCATCTACAGTTACCAGCTGAGCATTCTCGGCTTCTGGGCGTTGGCCTTCTTCTACAACTCGGCGGGTGTGCATCATCTGATTGGAGGACCGATCCCCGCCTGGCTGATCACCTACTCGATCGTCGCCAGTGTGATGATGCTGATTCCCGTGGCGACGGTCGCGATCAACCATCACATGACGATGGTGGGACGATTTCAGCTGCTCAAATACAGCCCGACGTTGCGGTTCATCGTGTTTGGAGCGATGAGCTACACCGCCGTCAGCGTCCAGGGATCGCTGCAATCCCTGCGCACGATTAACGAGGTCACTCACTTCACGCACTACACCGTCGCTCACGCCCACTTGGGCGTTTACGCCTTCTTTACGATGACCATGTTCGGCAGCATGTACTACATCGTGCCGCGACTCACGGAGTGGGAATGGTCATCGGCAACGTTGATCAGGATTCATTTCTGGACGACGGCGATTGGAATCGCCCTGTATTTCTTGTCCCTCACCTGGGGCGGCTGGTATCAAGGCATCCAACTGAGCGACTCGGACGTGCCCTTCATGGACATCGTCAACTACACCTTGCCGTACCTGCAAGCACGCTCATGGTCGGGGGTGCTGATGACCGTTGGGCATCTGGCGTTCGCCTGGTTGTTCATTGCCAACCTCTGCCGTAGAGGACAGCAGCGATTCAATCCGATGCTGTTGGGTGACGAAGACCAATATCGCTCGCTAACCAATCCAGCGACGGCTGAGGACTCGCCGACCTGAAAGTCCAGTCGACCAGGAGGAACACCCATGAGACACGGACCGTTCATCTTCCTGGGCGTATTGTTGAGCTTTGCCAGTTCCTGGCTGGTGCTGGTGTTTACGCCTTACATTCAGCTGCAGTTCCTGGAGCCGGTTCGCGATGAGGAAACACGCACCGAGTATCCGCTGCCGCTGGAGGGTGAAGCCGGAGACGGCGAACTGGTGTACGCGGCCAACGGCTGCATGTACTGTCACAGCCAGCAAGTGCGAGCGGAAGGATTCGGCGCAGACTTCGAGCGCGGGTGGGGGCCGCGTCGGACCGTCGCCCGCGACTACCTGGGCGACCGCCGCGTGATGCTCGGCACGATGCGCACCGGACCCGACTTGGCCAATATCGGCGTTCGCCAACCGAGCGCCGAATGGCATCACTTGCACTTGTACAACCCGCGGATTACCTCGCCAGGCTCGATCATGCCGCGATTCGCATTTCTCTATGAGACACGCAAGATCGTCGGACAGCCCTCCGCCGACGCGCTGGAGTTGCCGGAAGACTTCGCGGTCGAACCTGGTTATGAAGTTGTTCCGACGGCGAAAGCTCGCGCCTTGGTAAGTTATCTCCTGCAGCTAGATCGTTCACAGCCACTTGATGCCTTATGAGTGTCGAACCCCAGCGGCCAACGTCTGAACCTGCGGAACCATCGCTCGAGCTGGACGATGCGCACGAGACTCCCGACATTCACTATCTGCATGCACCGATCATGCGCGAGCAAGCCGAGCCGCGCGACGGACGCGAACCTGTTCCCTTGTGGCTCACCGTGTTTTACGGAGTCGTGGTGTTCTGGGCTGGATACTATCTGGCCAGCTACAACGGCGGCTTTCGGCCCGATGTTTACGATGAGAATAGCATCCGAGTCGGACAGGCAGTCGACGCTGCACCAGCGGAGCCCGACCCAGCCGTGCAAGGCAAGCGGTTATTCACCGTGAACTGCGCGGCGTGTCATCAGCAATCTGGCCAAGGGGTCGCCGGGCAGTTCCCGCCACTGGCCGCCTCGGAATGGGTCATTGGCGAGCCAGCCGTGTTGATTCGTATTTTGCTCCATGGGCTGCAAGGCCCGATGACGTGTCCGGGGCGAAACTTACAACGGCAACATGCCGGCCTTCGGTGCGAAACTCGACGATCAACAATTGTCCCTGGTGCTTACCTACATTCGGCAAAGCTGGGGGAACGAAGCCGAGGAAATCACGCCCGAGTGGATCGCTCAGGTGCGAGAAAACGAAAAAGTCCGACAGGCGGCCTGGACTGCTCGAGGAACTTCAGGCGGTCAAGCCCGAGCCGCCTCCAGAGCCCGCGGCCGATGAGCCAGGCAAAGCGGGCGAAGCGGATACGGACAAGCCTGGCGAGGACAATGCCAGTCAGGCGAAGGAACCGACAGGAGACTAGAGGTGAAACCCGCATGGTGGAAACTCGCCGTCGGCGCTCGTGCTCGCCGGTCAAGGTATGCTGCTGGGCCTGGCCGTGAACCTGTCGGAACCGCCGTCCGAAGTTCGCTTTGCGCTGCAAAGTGTGGTGCTGGCGTCGACGCTGGTTGTTGCCGCACTCCTGGGTGGACCACTGCTTGTCGCCGTCGGCCAGACGCTGCTGCGCGGTCGACTGACGATGGAGGCCTTGTTCGTCACCGCCATCGCCGGTGCGATGGGCGCCTCGCTGCAGTCGTACCTGACGGGGCGCGGACCCATTTACTTCGAAGTGGTCTCGGTGCTCCTGGTCATCTACTACCTGAACAACCTGCTGCGAGCGCGGGCTCGCTTGTCAGCGGTGGCGGCCACGCGAAGTTGGCTCGATCAGCTGAATGTCGCACGCCTGCTGGATGAGGACGGCCGCGCGAAGGCGGTGCCGGTGACTTCCATTCGTGTTGACGATCTGGTGGAAGTGCATCCCGGCGAATCGATCACCATCGATGGCGTCATCGAGCGAGGGCAAGCATTCGTCTGTGAAACGCCACTTACGGGTGAACCATTCGCACAAGTACGGCGCGTCGGCGATCGAGTGGCGGCCGGCAGCGTCGTCGAAGACGCCACATTGTGGCTGCGGGCTACCGCGCCCGGTGACTCTCGAGAAATCGATGGAGTGCTGGCTGCCGTTGAGCAAGCGCGACGGACGCGTATTTCGCTGCAAAGACAGATCGACCGCTGGGCGCAGGTTTTCCTGCCCGTCGTGGTGCTCGTGGCTGTCGGAACCTACGCGTTTTGGTGGCACATCTCCGGTTGGGAGCAGGGCTTGTTCCACGCCATGTCGGTGTTGCTGGTTGCTTGTCCGTGTGCCCTCGGACTTGCCGCTCCGCTGGCCATCTGGGCCACGATGAGCCGCCTGGCAAAGCGTGGTTTGGTCGCCCATCATGCAGACTTCGTCGAACAGCTGGCGAAGACCAATCACGCCGTGTTCGACAAGACCGGCACGTTGACCGAAGACGCCGCGGCGGTGGCCGACATCGCGGTCGCTCCGCACATCTCCCGGAAACAAGCTGTTGTCGTGGCTTTCCTCAGCAGAGCGCCACAGTCGCCATCCCGTGGCCCGCGCGTTGGCTGCTTGTGTTGATGAAGAGCATCGAATCAGCGGCGACCAGCCAGATGCGCGTGCAAACGCATCCTGGATGTGGACTCGAAGCGAACTTCGTCGATTGCTGCGGTCAATCGCGTCGGCTCCGCGCTGGCACACCGCAATGGATCGACCCGACTCCAGCCGATTATCAGCAGCTGCAGGCAAGCTTGCGAGCGGGAAACGGTGATCCGATCGCTGTCGAGATTGACGGAACTTTGGCGGCGGTGTGTCTGGTGCGTGAGCGAGTGCGGCCGTCCGCCGCAACAGGCCTGGAGCGGTTGTCGACAGCTGGGAATGAAAGTCACCGTGTTGACCGGCGACCGCGTCGAACGAGCGATCGCTGCAGGCTTCGATAGCGCCTACGGTAGGCTCAGTCCGCTCGATAAGGCACGCTTGGTTGAGCAGTGGGAAGATGACGGTGAACACTGTCTGTTTGTCGGGGACGGGATCAATGATGCAGCGGCGCTCAGCCGTGCCACATCCTCGATCGCACTCGCTTCCGGAGCCGAGCTGGCTGCGGCGAACGCTCAAGCGACGCTCATGTCAGGTGATCTGACGGTGGTTCCTTGGGCGATTGAACTCAGTCGTCGAGCAATGCGTTTGATTCGAACGAACCTGATTTGGGCCGCCACCTACAACGCGATCGGCATTGCGGTGGCGGCGACGGGATACCTGCACCCAATCGCTGCCGCTTTGCTGATGGTGGGTTCCAGCTTGATTGTGACCGGACGCTCAATTCGGTTCGCCGAAGGTGAGACGACTGAAGACGACTCAACGGCCATCCGAGATTTGTCGATGCCGATTGTTCGGCTTGAGGCGAAGCTGGAATCGCAAGGGGTTGGCGGTCGCAATTAGCTCCCGCGGCGACCATGGCGATTGGCTGAGCAGCGCGTGTTTTGCTGATGAACTCGCTGCGACCACCAAGACCGGCACGGCAACAGGGTCAATGATTCGCGGGAATCTCTCATGACGCCCCGTTCGGGCGCCCAGCCCAGGGGCTGGGCCGGGCCAGGGCCAGATCCACAGCGGCTGGCAGCTTGGTTTCCCTGTTGAGGTGTCGTAACCTATCCATTGTTTCCTAAGAGGCCGAATGGTCACGTCAAGATCACCTCCTGGCCAGGATGGAGCGGTCGAATTCGGCGCAGTTTAGTTCATACCTGAAACAAAGAGGCTTGACGATCGCTCCCAAGCTGGCTGTTGGTGATGGGGCGTTGTTGGCTGCTGAGGCACGGCTTCGCCTTGCCGCGGGAGGTGATCAAGACCCTCCAAGATCTACGTCGGGCCGATCATCAGACCAAAGAACGCAAGGCTCCCGAGACGCACGAACAGATCGCGTTTGTCGAGGGTTGGGTGGAAGCCTGAGGGGTGCTGAGCTGCGAGCAGAATCCATTCGCCAACTTGGCGGCCATGAGTGCGCGAACGCGAACGGCGGGCAAAACCGGGGCAGCCTGCCCGTGCGTGTGAGAAACGCTAGCGAGAAACTCCTGGGCCTACCGCAGGACGTGGACATCGACCAGGACGGCCGCGTAGTCAACGACGCCGAGCCCTTCGTCCTCGTAGGACGCGACCGACGGTAACGCCCTACTTGCCAGCCAAAACCATGGTGCTGATCGAGGAGGTTCCGATCAGGTATCACTTGGCCGTCGCCAACAGTTCCCTGGTTAGCTTCATGCTCGATCCAGATCGACCACGAGCGACGAACAAACGTGTAGCCGGTAATCGACGGCGCCGACGAATGTCGTCCAAGCAGGCCGCATGGATCCTGATGAAGCCTTCGAGTGAGTGCTCGCCATTTGAAGACGACTTCGTTCACCGGCTTACGCCCGGTGTGCAACTTCTTCAGGTTCCCAGGCTTCGGGCCGGGTGCAATCTGCAGCCAAGGATGCCTCATTCACGGACCATTTTCACAAATTCCGCATCATTTCCCTGACCCAATGGGTAACCTTGTCGCGTGAACTGCCATAACCTAGTGCTGTGTGACAGCTTAATCTGGGTGTGACTGCTTGCCAAAGTACTTGGCTGGCAACAGTTTGCACTGTGGCTAACCCAACGTCTTAGCTGTCACGCAGCACTAGTGATGGCTATGCAAGTTTCCAACGAAAACTCAC
>CAVORG010000011.1:0-65168 GCA_963698545.1 uncultured Planctomycetaceae bacterium | reverse complement strand
TCGCCTTGAGCCGGATAATCAGAACGCAATATCGCCGCTGAAGCGGAATGCGGGCGTGGCCAAAGAGAGGAACTGCAAGAGCACTTCGCCCGCCGCGGGCGGGACCTGCGACGGAAGGCGGTTCGGAACGAGGAGCCGTTGCGGCGTCAGCGGGCTGGCTACCGGCCAGTTCGATTTCGAGTTCTTCCTTTCTTTGGCGAGTTGCTCGACATCGTATTCGCCGATTCGAGGCCCATACAAGTCGGCGTTGGCCAGTTGGAATCGATTCGCTGCAGTTCGCGAACCCGCACACCGGTCTCGCCGCGAGCTTCCGCAGGTGGGCCGGGCGGCAGGGAGCTCCACACTTGGCCTGCAGACGGGACACCACAACCACAAATCGAAATCCTCCTGGCCCAACTTGTAGGTGGCGTAAACCAGTTCATCCAGCCATCGCAACAGCTGGCCATGAACGGCCAGCAGGATGCCGCTCGCCGCTCGCCTGGGCCAGTTGCTCCACCCAAGCATCCGCCCTGCCACCGCCGCCGCCAACTCCCGCCAGCCGTCTCCGGCTGGTCAGAGCCAAGGAGAAATGGCGGTTGATCCCCGTTGAACGAAGCGAAGTGCCATTCCCGCCCAACCGTTTCCCATTGCTTGGCGGCGACAGCCCCAACGCTCCATCGCCGCATCATAGTTGCCTTGCAACAGCTCCAAGCTGATGGCCGAAGCAGACGTCCGCCGCATGATACCAGTGCGTTTCACACGTCGGACTCTGACCTGCAGACGCCAGAAACATGCGGGCAATCTCAAAATTCCCCAAATCGACATGCACATCCGCAACCGCCATCTGCAATCTAAACAGAAGCCAACTCTCCACTGAACCAAGCTTCGAACCGACCAACAAGTTCATCGCCGCCTTGTATCGCTCAAGGGCCTGATCGACGTCGCCGGCTAAGGCGTGAATATCACCCAAGGCACGATTGAGCCGGACTGAATCTGAACGAGCCATCCAATTGCCGGACCGAGATAACTGGACAAGCTTCAGTCGGACTTTCTCCGCCACGTCATGCATCCTGCAATCTCTTGCTTCTTCCCAAGTCGCGACCAACAAATCCAAGACAATCCTATTCTCGCTCAGCCCAACCGAGAAGCTCCAGCGCCTTAAGTAAATACACCACTCGCTGAGGACTTGGCCACTCGACAACTTCGGACCGAACACGCCAATAGTCAGCCTGCAACCCATTTGACGCGGCGGAGACTTTTTCCGAAAGCGTATCAAGTTCGCTAATCGCCGCATCACCATCAACCATCCCGAAACGTCTTGCGTGTTCAATTCGAGAAAGCAACACTCTCAACTGGAGTTCTACGTCTCCCGCCCGATCCAGAAGCTCCGCAGCTCGCTTCAGGTCCGCGAGCCCGTCGTTAATGTGCCCCCTCATGAAGTGCGATCCCGAGCGCGTTTGATATGCCAACCCACCGTACACGGTAGCAGTCTTACCGAACTTGGGTTGCATGGACTGAAACAGGTCTATCAATTCGCCGATTAACAGCTCCGCTTCGGCAAACTCTCCTTCGATCGCCAGCACTTTCGCCCAGTTAAAACGAATAACTGCGTCGGAAAACTCCTTCATTGAGTCCTCGTGCACCGGTGACGACTGCGACGCCAGTGCGAGGTAACGGCGAGCGGTCTCTGGCTCACGAGCATGAATCGCGGCTGTCATGCTGTCCATCGTCACAACCACGTGTGAGGCTCTCGCTAAATCGACCGAAGGGCTTGCAATCGCGCAACGCCCGCCGTGCCTCATCGAATGCCGCCAACGCCTGCAGATGGCGCCCTTGCGACATGAGCGTTTGACCTGAGTACCAGCGGCTCTTGGCGTAGAATCTGATCAAGTCGTCATTTGAAATCTGGCTTTTGTCTCCGATCAGATAATCGCCTTGAAAAAAAGCCCAGCCCGCCAACCGATTACCGCGGATCGAGCCTTCCCGAAAGGCTATCGAGTCAGCGTCACAATCCGCAAGTTCGCTGCGAGCCCACAGCTCCATGTCGTCGCGGTCAAGTCCGGGACTACTCGGCGGAACAAACTCGGAAATTAGGTAACCACGGGATATGGCGACGCGCGGAATGGTGTAATAGGTATTTGTAGTCTCACCGGCTCGTAGATTTACGGACCGCACTTTGCGCACTCGTTGATCAAGATGCCAGAGATTCAAGACGCCATTTGATGCGGCAGATACTGACACGACGAAGGACTGGCCTGAGACGAACATCCGCGCTGCGCCAGCCGCCAATTGATCAAGCCCTGCAGCGGTGTAGTGTCCGAACTCGACCTTGTTCAGCACTAATTCTTGTGCTGTCCCGGTCGTCGCAAGCCAGAAGAGGAAAGTCGCGGCAACGCAACACAGGTTTGCAGGCGCATGGTCGCCTCCTTGAATGCAAGAGTCTTCGGGACCTCTTAACCGCATCAAGGTAACAAGATCCGCGGCAGAAAAAAACCGCGTAAGACATGCGATTGTCACCGCAAATTCAGGTTCCCCCGAACAACATCGCGTTGGCGATTTGACCAGTTTCGCCCATGCCGCCCGAGTCGATGAGGTTTCAACACCACCAAACACAACGTCAGACGACGTTTTTGCGGGCCTCCGGATCCGACACATCTGTGTTTGATCCATGTTCATCTGTGGCGACTTCGACCGCGCACCAACTCAAACGCGATGCTTGGGACACGGCCGTACACAACGTCAGCCCACATCTCTCAAACCACCACCTCGCACAACGACGGAATGAAGGCGATTCGTGAGGTTGCGGAACGAGTCAGCAACCCAGGCTTTGGGGTTGCACCGCGTTGCGGTGCGTGCTGTGGGCCTCGGGTGTTCGCAGCGTCCCTTGAGCTCTTCGTGTGTCGTTCTCTCGCAGGCGAAACGGATCACCACAGCGACACAGAGAACGCAGTCCCTTGGCGGGAGCCTCCGTGCCTCTGTGCCTGCGTTCCTACCTACAACGGCAAGCCATCTTCTCTTTCGCCGCTGAGCAACGAAATCAAATCCTCCATCGATTCGATGGTGTCGCGACTGATTATGGGAGAACCCAATGATGCTCTCGACATCCGTGCCATTCCGACAAGGGGACTCACGTGCTCAGATGATGAATCTGAAACAACCTCATCCACCGTGTCTGCGATCGATTGACTTTGGTTCCTCAGCGACATCGTCGGCGATTGAATGAGTTGAGATTCTCCTTCAGCTTCGCCACCTCGATCACGAAGCGTGATGTACTGCACTAATCTTGCGATGTCCAGATTGGTGGCGTACCCGTCGCGGTTTACATCCAAATAGATTCCGTTTCTGACGGCGATTCCGAGAAACGTGCACCATTCATGAACTGGTCTCGAGCGAGAATTGCCCAAAGTCCAGAGTAGTAACATTCCCATCATCATTCACATCAAATGGATCCTTGGGATTGAAGTTCAGGTCGCCTCCGCTTGGCGGGACGTTGGGTCCTTCGGTGATGGGGGGATCGAAGTTGCCGACTACGGGCAGTGCGAAGTCGTCGCCGAATTGCATGTAGATGTCTTCGGCGAAGGGCTTGGGCGTGAAGTCGATGGCTGGGCCGTGGTCGGTGGGCCGGATGCGGTCCAGCACCGAGTTCTGCGCCGTCGTTATCGGTATCGGTCGACAACAGGAAGTACCACTCGGCGGCTTCCCTGGCTGGTTGGCCTTCGCGGTCGGGCACCCAGAGTCCGATGTCATCGAAGCCGTCCGCATTCATATCGGCGACTACGGGGACTTCCCTCGCGCCGATGAACCCGAAAAAGAACTGCACGTCCGCATTACCATCCAGAGTGTCGCCCGGTGTTCCATCATCGGCCAGGTCGATATAGAAACGATCGTCGCGCCAGGTCAGCAAATCGTCCGCGCCGTCGTTATCAAAATCGCCGGCCGCCGCCAACCCGCGGAGGTTGCCGCTGATGGCCGACGCCGCGTTCAACTGGAAATCGTGGTCGGTGTCGAAGTAGAACGTCGTTCCGTCGAACAGCCCCACTTCATCACCATTGGCCGCAATGCCATCCCAGTTTCCGGCGATCGGCGTTCCACTGATGTTGTTGGCCGTCGCGAACGCATCGGTCTGGTTTAGGTCGTAGGCGCCGTCATTGTCGAAATCAATCAACCATCGCAGCACGTTGCCATAGGGGCCGAATACGGCGAGCTTATCAAAACCATCGGCCGTCGCACCGCGCGCTTCCACGAAGTTGCCCGCGAAGACATCGTCGATGGTGAAGCCCATCACAAACGTGATGTCGCGGTTGGTGAAGTCCGGGTTGTCCGGATCCCAAACCATGTTGTCGTTGATGTCGGCGTAGATCGATCCGCCCGCGGTCGTCGCGATTTCCGGCCGAGTGTCCACGGTGAAGCGAGCCACAAAGTCGCCGCCCGATACGCCGTCGCCGCTGGGCGTGGTGGGAATACCTACCGGCTGAGCGAAGTCGCTTTCCCCATCAAACCGATTCTCGGCGGGGTCGCGAACCGAGTCGGAAATGGTCAGCGTGAAGCGATCGTCCGGCAACGGTTCGGTGAAGTTGATCTGAATCGTCGCCGTGGCGATCGTCAGCACTTCGAACGTATCCGTGGCGGCCGGAGCGTTGACCAACGCGTTGGCCAGCGTGACGACGTTCGTGACGTCGTTGAAGGCGCCGATCTCACGGATCTGCCCGCTCGCCGCACCGCTGGTGAACACCACCAGATCGCCGGCCACTGGATCCTCCGCCAAGCCGTCGGCGGTGAACTGGGTCGTCGTGGGGACAGTCGCCGCGCCGACGCTTCCGTTGATCACCGTGGGAGCGTTGACGACGTCCACGCTGTCGATGGCCATCGTCCCGTCCGCGTCGCCGACCACCGAGTACAACCCGGGGTTGGCGGCCGTGGCGGCTACGGCTGCGTACACTTCGGCCGACGGATTGCCAGGCGCCCTTCGCAGAAGCTCGGCGCTGAGCAGATCCCGCACATTGATCAGCAACGCATCGACCACCGGAGTCGGTCCCTGCGAGGGTTTGACGTCAAACAGGTTGAACGTCAGATTCGGCTCCAGCACGCCGGTCACCGGATTCCGCGTCACGACCTGAATCGCCTGCGTGGTTCCCGGGCCGTCGGGGTCGTAAACCTGCGGTCCCAGCAGATCGACCTCGGTCACCGCCGCCGTGTAGGTGTTGATGGCGGTGGCGTTGGGCGCGGCTTCGGTTCCTCCCTGCACTCGCAGGAAGTACTCGTTGCCGTCGTCCGCCACGCTGAACGTCGCCGCCACTCCGTCGCCGGTGGCGTTGGGTTGGCCGTGCACGATCAACTGACCGGCGCCGTTATAGACGGAGATGGTCAGGTTGCCGTCGCCCGGCAGACCCGGTCGAGCGTTCGCCAACGCGCCGACGGTGTCGAAGAGGATCTCGAAGCGGAAGGTCCCGACCTTGGTCGGACGGAACTCATACCAATCCTCGTCGGCCGGCACGAAGCCGCCTTGGCCGGGATCGATCGTGGGGTTGCGGTTGGTCGTCTGCAGGTCGTAGATCTGCGTGGCGATCAACCGGTTGTCGTTCATCTCGAAGTCGTCGGGCTGGAAGACGAGGACGCGTCCCAGTCCGTCGGTTCCGGTGCCGCCGGTGACGCCGTTCAGCGGCGTGATATCGACGTTCTCGATGTTGCGGTACACCACTTCGCCCAACTGCGAGTTCCGAGCAGGCGCGATCGTGATGCGGCCGGACCGATCGTCGGCGCCTTGGCGGACGAGCACCAGGTCGCCCAAGCCGGCGTCGCGAACCACCAGGCTGTCGCTGGCCGTGGGGCCGCCGCCATCCACGTCGAACCGCAGCATCTGCTGGCCCACCGCCGCCGCCAGGTTGTTGTCGACGTACTCGTCCGCATGCGTGACGCGAATCGCATCGTTGCCGTCGCCGGCCAGGATCCGAATCTGTTCCACCGTGGGCAGGTTCGCGGGATCCTCGGGCGCCAGCGCCGCGTTGGTCGAGGTGATGAACTCCTGCACCGCCCCGCCGCCGTTGATGTCCGAGGTAAAGGCGTAGTTGCCGCCGACCACCGCCGAAGGCGCGTCCTGCGTCACATCGATCGTATCGTTGCCCGGCGTGGTGCTGATCAGGATGGTGTCGAAGTCGTCGCCGCCGTTAAACGTATCCACGCCGCCGCCGCCGATCATCAGGTCGTCGCCCGGGCCGCCGTTGAGCGTATCAGCGCCGGCGCCTCCGACGAGCACGTCGTCGCCGGGTCCGCCGTTCAGGATCGCGTCGGCCGACGAGGAAGTCGTCACCGTCGTTGCCGTCCAAAATGATGCCGATGAAGGCCTCCACGCCGTCGGCCGCTTTGATTGAGTCATCGCCGAAGTTGCCGCGAACGTTCAGCGTGTCGCCTTCAGCCGCGCTTTCGCCGGACATGATCACGTCGTAGCGGAGTCCCTTCACAAACGCCGAGGCTCCGCCCTCAAACGCGGTAATCAAAAGGTCATCCGCCAGATTGCGACCGTGCACAATCACCGCGTCTGCAGCAGCGTCGCCTACGCCCAGACCGAGGGCGACATTCCGAATGTCGGAGGTGTAGAGGTCCTCGATTTCAAAAGTGTCGGCGCCGTCCTGGCCCAAAACAAGCAAGTCCTCGATAGAGGTCAACGTCGATCCGAAGGCCCCGTTTCGGCTGATCCGAGCCACCGAATCGTCATTCTGAAAAACGGCAAACGACTCGTCCGTTCCATCGCCCACAAAGAGAAGCTCATCGATACCCTGCCCGCCAAGGTTCGTGTCACTACCGTCCCCCACTTCCCAACGGATGAAGTCGTCATCGTCTCCCCCCAACAACAGGTCATTCCCTTCGTTTCCTTCCAGTCGGTCATTTCCCGCTTCGCCGTAAATCGTGTCATTCCCCGCGCCGCCCTCGATCCTGTCGTTGCCGGGACCACCGTAAATGCGATCGGCCAGCGGGCTGCCGACGATTATGTCGTTGCCCAGCCCGCCGAAGATGTCGGCGTCCATGGTCCCGGCGAGATTCACATTGTCGTCGCCGTCGCCGGCCTCCACCCGCTTCAGTACGCCGGCCAAGTCGAGGTCGAGGTCGATTTCATCGTCCCCGCCCAACGTGGCGACGGTGACCTGGGCAAGGCCTGCACCGTCATCCAGGATCGTCACCGCCGTCCCGTTCATGGTGATCGTGTCGGCGTCGGACGTGACCGTATCGACGCCCTCGGTGCCGATGATTTCCACGACGTCGTCGACCGGATCGCCGGCGCCCGCGTTGGCCATGATCCGCAAGTCGGTCGTGAAGCCGCTGAGGTTGGTGGGATACACGCGGAACGTGTCCGTTCCTCCAAAATTAAAGAGCGTCACATTGTCGAAGAAGAAGTACTCAATGGACTCCCGCTGGTCGATTTGGACCACGTCGATCAGGAAACTGGATTGACGGACCGTCCATTGGTTATCCTCGAAGAAGTCGTTGATCCGCAGCGTGTCCGTATCTGCGGGGTCGCCGCCCACCTGCAGGTGCTCGACGCCCGTGTAGATCGTACTCACCAAGTTGACTTCGACCGAGCCAATGCTGAGTCCTGGATTGACTCGGAAGTCATCGTCAGTCCCGTCCTCGCCGCGGACTAGCAGAAGGTCGCCGTCAGAGTCGCCTCCTTCGACGACGAGCCCCGCACCGGCGCCAACGCCATCGTCGAAGGGGTGATTCCCAGCCACGGCAAATCGGTCGACGCCGCTTAGTCCGAGCAGCGTCAGGTGGTCGACACCGTCCTGGGTGCTGATTTGCGGCATGATCAAACTGAAATCGCCGACCGCCCTGACCGTCACCTCTCCAGCATCGCTGACGTTGAAACTCTCATCGTTATCCGTGCCCGCGACGAACAAGTCATCCACCCGGTCGTCGGAGTCGTCTTCGAACGCCAGCGCACCGGCCCCAACATTGGCAAGGTTGGTGAACGCCAACGGCATCAGCGGTCCGCTCGGGGTCAGGTCGTTCTGCGCGACGATCGTTCCGCTCGAGAATTCGGCGCCCGGCGTGAAGTGAATCGAGTCTTCACCGGTGGGTGTTCGGTACGTGAGCGTGTCGCCCGAGCCGCCCTGCGCATCGATCACCGCTTGTTCGATGGTCGCCAAGGTGATCGGCACGGGACCAGCGCCTGTCACCGTGGCGTCGTCATCGGTGGTGGGGAAAAAGACGATCGCATCGTCGCCGGCGGTGGCGCTAACAATCGCCGTGTCGCTGCCGGCGGTGGGATCGCCGCCGTTGATCGTAATACCGGTCAGCCCCGTCGGAGTGCTCGGGTTGTTCAGACTAATCTCGTCGCTACCCGCGCCCGCATCCACGCTCAGGTCAACTTTGTTCGTGAAGTGGATCGGCTCGAAGGCGTCGATCGTGACCTTGCCCCAGGTGGCGCCGAACAGGTCGCTGGCCGTGTAGTTGATCGCATTGCTCTCGTTGAGCAAACTGCCCACGACGCCGGCGTTGATGGTGAACGTCGGCGATGGAACATTGTCAACGACGGGCTCAAGTTCCTCAAAGTAAACCGTCTGGATGTTGCCGGGGTCAGCGACGATCGTGCTGACGCCCGAGCCTGGCAGGGCGCCGACGCCTAGCGTATCGCTGGTGATTGTTGGTCCATCCGTTTGCTGAAGCGTCAGCGTATCGACTCCGCGGTCCAGCCCCACCGGAGGAGCCTCTCCGGGACAGGCGCCATCGCCGTCATAGCGAATACCGTTGGGCACGTTGATCAGACCATTGCTGCTGTCGACGATCAAGTTGTCATTGCCGCCCTGGCCGAAGACGTTGATCTGGGCAAGCGTGGCGATGGGCACGCCCAGCTTCAAAACGCCATTGATGCTGACGTCAAGAATCAGCGGGTTCGCCAAATTGCGAGCCAGCGTAATCAGGTCGTCCTGATTCATATGGTCTTCGTCTCCGCAGACGTTCATCACGGTGGCCGCCTGAACACGATCGACCGCGTTGTTCACGGTCCACGCGCCGCGACCGAAAGTGCCGGCGATCAAGAGGTTGTCCGCCGCGTCATAACGGAGATCTTCGGCGATGGTGTTCGGCATGTTGGATCCGAGTTCGGTCCAGTTAGCCGCTCCAGGAAGCCCCAACGCCGGCAGACGCCGATACACGCCGCCCTGTCCGCCAACCAGCAACACGCCGTCCCCGGGCGCCGCGGTGTTCTGCACCAGCGCCACGGAACGCAGGTTCAACGGAGAGTTCAGCAGTCCGAGGTTTTCGGAAAGCTCGGTCCAGGCTCCGCCCGCGTTGGTCGATTGGAACACGCCGTTCGCGTCCACGACATAGACGATGTTGAAGTCATTGGGATCCATGATCACATCGAGTGGAATCCCGGTGCCGGGCGTCGCGTCGAAGTTGGTTCTAGTAAACGCTCCGGTGGCCGTCGTCCGCACCCAGACATCGCCGTTGGTGTCCGTGACATAGGCGGCGTCCGCGTTGTTGGTGGCGCCATACGCGACCGAAGTCACCGGGCCCATGCCCGCGGGAGTGACGTCGGCGATGACGTCGCCCATGTTCGCACTTTCATAAAGCCCGCCCGAAACCTGACTCCCCAAGAGCAAGCGGTTGGAATCCGTGGCGTTGACCTCGTAGGGAAAGAAGAAAAAACCCGTGAACCCGGCGTCCGTCGCATTCAAACCGCTGAGCGCCACAGCGGGCGTGGCGGCCGAGGCTAATTGCACATTGGCGGTGGCCCCGACCTGTGTATTGGTGTTGTCGAACGTGCGCCGGATGAAGCCCGTCAGGTTGTTCGACATGGAATAGCGGACCACGTTGCCGCCGCTGCGGGCCGCTTGCGAGGTCTGGCCGTCTCCCCCAAGAAATCTATCCCAAGTAGTGCTCGATGGCCCGTCTTGAATGGAGGTGCCGTTGTCCTGGGTTCCACCGAAAATCAAGTTATTCAGGTTGTCGTAGGCCGTCGAGTAGAATTCCACCGCGCCCATGTTTCCCACGAACGATTGCCAGTCGTTGGCGGCGGCGTTCCTCGGATTCTGAATAAAATAGAAGCCGCCGTCATCGGACTGCAACAACGTCGTGTTGTTCAAGAACACAAGATCGCGCGAGTCCGCGTGGGGATCCGTGTTGGAGGCGGTGCCGCCTTCGGTGATGTTGACCCAACTGCCTCCACCGGCCGGATCGTAACGCAGGATGTTCGCGCCGTCGCCTTGTCCGCTGATATAGACCACGTCATCGACCACGGGGTCGGCCACGAGGTTGATCTTCTCAGCGAACGCCGACCCCGCGTTAAATGCGGCCGGCACGCCAGCCAATGTCGCCCAGTTGGCGCCGTTGTCCGTAGAACGGAACACGCCGGTGACGTCGTCGCCATTCGCCAGGGCGGCGTAAAGTACAGTCGTGGCTCCCGCGTCGTGAACCGCCAACTCAATGACGTCCGAAGCCGTAATGCCCGTGATCCCCGTGTTGACCGGGGCCCAGGTCACACCGCCGTCGTCGCTGCGGAAGACTCCACCGCTCGTTCCCGGCACCGCCGCATAGAATCGCATGTCGTCGTTGGGGTCGGCGATCAAACCCGTGACCGCTCCGGTCGAACCGGGCGCCACCGTGACCTGAGTGAATGACTCGCCGCTGTCAGTGCTCCGGAACAACGCACCACCCTGCACCGAATAAACGCGAGAGCCCGTGATGCCGTTGCCGCTGATTGTCCCCGCCAACACCACCTGCTGCACGCCTGGACCGGGATCAAGATCGATGCTTGTTGGAATCAGATTCTTGATGCGTTGGTTGGCGAAGTCGTCGGTCGCCAACTGACTCCACGACGTTCCGCCGTCAGTGCTCCGCAACACTCCCACTGGCGGACCGCCTTCAAAACCATTGCTGAACAGGCCGGTCCCGGCATAAACCGTGTTGGAGTCCAGTGGACTGAAAGCGACTGCGCCGATCGCCAACGAGCCAAACTGATCGGTGCGCAGGCGTCCAGGTCACTCCGCCTGGCGCGGCGGGATTGGCGTTGTTGGTCTCCCACACGCCTCCATTGACCGTTCCCACCATGATGTTCGTCGGATCGCTTGGATTCACGGCGATCGACTGCACGGCGCCGCCCGCATCGTCATCGGGCGGAACCGAGAGTTGTGCCTGCTCGATAGGTCGCGGACCCTGATCGTTCCAGAGTACGTTGTTCTCGAGGAATACGGTCAGCAAATTGCGGGCTTCTAAGGGCTCAATCTGAGGCCGGCGACGGCAGTTCGACTTCGCGAGGCGACGACGTCTGGTGGCAAGCATCCGACGATTCATGGCGGTCAACTCTCTGTAAGGATGCGCAAGGTCGGCGCGAAACATCGGACAGGCAGGCAGTATGGGCAATATGGTAACTTTAGGGTGAGTTGGTGTCAAACATGCGGGCTGTGACGGTTGTCCGGCGAGCTTCGGCCAGCCTGGGCCGGATTAGACTCGCGTGGCAGGGCGGGCGAGAGTGGCCCCGCCAAGGCGACCAAGTCCGGCAGGATCCGGGATTTCTTTTTCGTCCCCCCCGGCCTTAGAAATTAGGTAGAATGGGTGAACGGCGCCGCCGATTCCGCGTTGGCCGCGCCATTTGCACCCCGCCTCTGTTTCCTCAACGATTGTGCAAAGGAGCTCCCGATGAACACGATTCGATCCCTGATCTGTGCTGGTCTGCTGGTCTGCGTGACCGCGATCGCCGCCCCGGTCAAAGCTGGGGAATGCTGCCAGCCCTGTCCGCCGCCCACGATGGTCAGCTTTTGCGTGACGGATCCTTGCACCTGCTGCAGCTACACCGTGTGCGCCTGTCTGCCGGCTTGCTGTTGTGGCGAGCAGCCCTGCCTGGTCGCATGCCGCAAGGGCATGTTCGGCCGCAAGACGTTGACCTATCGCTTTCCCTGCTGCGGAGAGTGCGTCGATGTGCTGGTGACCCGCCGCGGTGCTCGCGTGAAGTACGCGCCGAGCCCTGGACGCCGCAAGTTAGATCGACTTCTACACGCGGTACCAGTTTACCACCGAGACACAGAGACACCGATGGCGAGTTGCCCTCTGTGCTTTCTGTGACTCTGTGGTTCTCCGTTTCCCGGCACGCTTGGCAAGGCCCCCCGGCCTAGAATTCCAGAACGACGTCGCCCCTGCTGGCAGCCGTCGAGAAACAAAAAGAGGCCGCGCTGTCGCCAGCGCGGCCTCTTTCGTTGAATGAACTGCTTGGAAAACCGTCGGCTGAGACTCTAGAAGCGGAACTCCAAACGAGTCGTGAAGCCGTCGAACGAAATCCCGTTGTCGATGTCGCGATAGCTGTTGGTCTGCACCGCGTTCACCCACTCGTCAATCACCGGCGTGTTGAACCAGGCGTTGAACATGTACCCGGCGGTCAATCGCAGGCTGCCACTGCCATTCTGCACGCCCAAGCCGAATTCCGTTTCCAGGATGGGAACGATCCGCCCGGCTTTCCAGGACGTGTTGACAATCGACGGATTCGCGTTGCTGCCTTGATTGTGAAACGCGCTGAATTCGCCCGCCACCAGGCTGCCGATCGACTTGCCATACATGAACAGCGTCCGGCCGGCGGTGTAACGTTCGCCTTCCAGCCCAAACCGGGCGCCGACGCCGTCGAAGTTGATTCGCGAAGAAAGGAAGTTCGCGTTGTTGACTCCGACCGACATGTTGAAGCCTTGATCCAATTGAGCGTAGCGAGCTCCGATCAAGTAAGCGTACTGGTGGTTCGGGCCATACGAGAACAACTCGCGGTAATCCGCATCGATGAAAGAGAAGTCAATGCCCAGGCGAGCGGCCGCGATGTTCCCGGTGCTCTGAGCGTTGATCGTTCCCGGGTGCAACAAGATCCCTTGAATCACGCTGTTGGGATTCAGCAGCGAATTCACGCGATTCAGCGTCGCGTTCGCTCGCGATTCGAAATTCGTATAGCTAAGCGTAGCGCTGCGAGTGCAGTCGATGACCATGCCGAAGCCAAATCGATAGCCGGGTTCGTAGGTAGGATCGACAACGCCGACCCCGCCAATCTGAACCGGCACGGCGGGCGGCGCCGTGGCGCTGTTGACCTGAACGCCGAAAGCGACTTCCGCGTTGCGGGGCCGCAGCATCAGAAACTCGCCAAACACGAATCCCCGGTGCAACCAACTGCCGGGCGGGCATGCCGCCACTAAGGGAACGATCGGCGGACAACAGGCAGCGCAGCCGCAGCAACCATCGGCGCATTCATCCGCGCAGCCACAGGCGCCATCGGAGCATCCGCAACTGCCGTCCGCGCAGGCGCTCTTGTTGGTGTTACGAAACCCAATCGGCTGAAGCAGGTCCACCCCCAGGTCCGTCCCCGCCGGGTTGATCACCCTGGACGGCGATGGGGCCAACGGGGAATCGTTAAGAATGGGCGCCAACGTCGGGGCGCCCTCATTAACGATCGGCGCGAGATCTTGAGCGGACGCGTTTAACGTCAGAATGCAGGCCGCCGACAACGCGACAACGATCCGCATATTCAGGCTAGTCTTCATGGATTTCCCCCCCATAGCAGACGGTTTTCCCTGCACAACAGGATCGACCGTCGATGGCGGAAAATCGAGGACAACAATTAGAAACCGCATCGCCCCCGCGAACCCTCCATGTAACGCAGACTGCTCAGACCGCGTAATGGAAAAGGACGCTTCAGGGGGGCTCACTCGGGATCAGGCCCGCCCGGGAACGCGGCACTGAATTCGCCGCAAGACGTCCGCGGGGGATCTCCTTGGGCGGGAGTCTTCGAGAAGCAATACGCCCAGGCGGCGGAAGCGAAGCCCCTGCGGCCCCGCTCCCTGCGGTTCTCGTCTTAGTCCTCGGTGAGGTCCGACGCGGCCGGCGGTTGTTCAGCCGCCCGACGGATCATATCGTACACCTCTTGACGATGTACGGGGACATGCGCCGGGGCGGTGATGCCAAGGCGGACTTTGTCGCCTCGAATGTCAACGATGGTGATCACGACTTCGTCGCCGATCACAATCTGCTGATCGCGTTTGCGGGAGAGAACAAGCATGTCATCCCAGTTTCTTTGGCGCCTTCCAAGTTTCCTGGCCGGGGAATGCCGGCGAGTAGCTCCAAATGCCGACTCGGGGGATTGTACGCGAGTCGAGTCGGAATGACGCCCGCCGACGCGCTGCAAATGGCAATTCCGGGCCGGGCCCGCACCGACGCCGCGGCGGCGAAAAGCACACAAACGGCGAGAAATCAAGCACTTAGCCCACCTTGACAGGCCCCGGCCAAGAGCGCTTGCATCTTGAATAATTTCTCGTAGAAAGTAGCCGGACAATTCCGCAAACGCTGCAATGAAAGGCCGTTACGATGTCCACGTTACCCAACTCGCCGATCCGCCGCCGCCAGGGCGCCGCCCCTCGGGCGGGTATTGTGCTCGTCTTTTTTCTGGCTTCCGCCGTCACTGCACAAGTCCCCACGGGTTTGCCGGCGACTCCCACCGGAGCCAAGAACGGCTCGGCGACCGCTCGCGGCGCAGTCTCGCCGCTGCGTTTGCCGCCGCCACGAACGGTTGTGCTGACGTTCGATGATTCGTCGAAATCGCACTTCACCATCGTTCGGCCACTGCTGTTGCAGTACGGGTTCTCGGCGACGTTTTTCATCACCGAGGGTTTTGATTTCCCGACCAACAAGAAGGACTACATGACCTGGGCGGAAATCGCTCAATTGCACCGCGATGGGTTCGAGATCGGCAATCACACTCGCGACCATCTTTCGATTACCGACGCGAATGCACCCGCCTGCGGGAACAACTTGACGCGATCGCTGATCGCTGTCGCGAACATGGCGTGCCCGCGCCGACAAGTTTCGCCTGGCCGGGAAACAGCACTTCCCTGAAAGCTTTGCCGATCTTGAAAGAGCAGGGAATCCGCTTGGCTCGTCGAGGCGGCGGACCGGAGCACGCGTACGAATCCGGTCGGGGCTGCGCCTACCAGCCTGGTTTGGATCATCCCTTGTTGATCCCTTCGGCCGGCGACGCCAGACCAACATGGACCTTGGAGGACTTGAAAATCGCCGTCGCCCAAGCGCAGGCGGGGAGCATCGCCGTGCTGCAGTTCCACGGAGCCCCCGACACCGCACACGACTGGGTAAGCGTTTCGCAGAGTCGCTTCGCCGAATTCATGCGGTACTTGAAAGTCAACAACTACCGGGTCCTCGCACTTCGCGATCTGGAGTCCGTGGGATACGTCGATCCCGACATCGTCCCCAACAACCCCTGGGAGGTCGTGGAGGATCGACGACGTTTGGAGGCTTCGCAGGGGTCGGCGAAGAACTCCAGAAAACCGGCGGACGCTCAGGAACTGGCCTATTGGACCGAGAACATGCGACGTCATGGATTCGATCAGGCCGAGATGATGGCGGCCACGGGACTCGACGCCAACGAGCTGGAATCTTCGCCGCGGAAATCCCCACCCAACTTGTCGAGCAAGGCGCCGGGCGCCGCGGGCGAACCAGCGCAGGGCGTCGCTGGTGAACCGGCGCCGCTGGAGATGCTGCCCTATCCCGGCGGACGGCATCCGCGGATCGGGTTCCTTGACGGCGCGATGCGGCCCCAACGCGATACCAAGTTCAGCGTCTTTCTTCCCTGGGATCCGCGAAGCTACGTGGTGGTCGACTTGCCGGAAGCCATCTGGCATCGCTCAAAGAAACCCGGCAAGGACGGCCAAGGGCCCGGGAATCGAGAACTCCTCTATCTGGCTCACACCCACGTACCGACGCGTTGGAGTCGCCAGAACATCGACCTGTCGCCTCAGGAATGGGACCGCTCGCGGGCCCATGAATTACGAATGCGGCGAACTCTGCCCAATGAAGCGACGTTTGGCGCCGAGGCGATCGCTCGCGACGATGGCGTTGTCATGAAGCTTTGGCTGGACAACCAATCGGATGAGCACCTCTCGAACTTGAACGTGCAGAATTGCGTGATGCTGAAACAGGCCGCCGGCTTCAACGAGCGAACCGTGGAAAACAAGGTGTTCTCGGCGCCGTTCGCCGCCTGTCGCGATCTGACAGGGAAACGCTGGATCATCACCGGTTGGGAGTCGTGCGAGCGCGCTTGGGGCAATGAGCAATGCCCCTGCCTGCACGCCGACCCAAGACTTCCGGACTGCCCGCCTGGCCAGCGCGTTGAGCTGCGGGGCTGGTTGTCCTTCTACGAAGGCGACGACATCGCGGCGGAGTTGGCCCGCTTGAAGGCGACGCAGAAATTCTGACAATCCCCCGACGGACTTGGTACAATCCCGGAAAAGTCATGCATGGCGGGGGAGGAGGCTAAGCCATGAACGGGAACACCAGGCATTTTGCCGCAACGGCGCCAACCGCGTTGGCCCTGGCCATTCTCTTGGGCTGCCCGGCGGTCAGCTGCGCCCAAGTGGATCCGGCTGACCTGCAAGCCGCCACCTTGCTGCAGCAGCAGTGGCAAGCGCCGCCGGAAATGCGGGGGGAACTGGATCGGCAAGCGGCTCAGTTGCTTCAGCAGACGCAGGCGCCGCAGATCCAACGAGCCTATGGCGCTCGTCCTGATTTCACAGAACCGGCACGCAGCGGCTTGGAGAATCGTTCGAGCATTACTGAAGATTGCGCCGCGAGACGCCGATCTCCTGCGCTGGTCGGCCTGGCTGGCCGCCGCGAATCGGGAATACGCGGCTTCGATGCGAACCGCACAACAAGCCGCCGCTTTGCTGCCGGCGACGATCGAAGGGCGCGGCGACGCGTTGACGCTCGGCCGCCTGGCAGGTTTCGTCGAATCCTTAGACGCAGGCGGGCTCGCCGCCATCGAGCTGCGCCGGCACGATCAAGCGATCCAGGCCGCCCTGCCGCCAGCACTGGTCGAGGCGTATCGCCAGGGACGCCGCGAAGTCCTTGCAGCGGTGGATCAACAACGGGCCGTGCTGGCTCGGATGGAACAGCAAGCGGAAGACGCGGTCGCCGTCGAGCGTCAGCAAACCCTGGTACAGCTCGATCAACAGCGCAACGAGCTGCAGCGCCGCATCACGGAATTGCAGCAGCGGCAGGAACTGTTCGAACAACAAGCCGCCGCCACCGTGCAGGACTTGCAAACGCAGGACGCGATCCTGGCCAGCCAATCGGAGCAAGTCTATTGGGATACGCAAAACGCGTTGTACGATCTCAGCTGGCTGTACGGCGGCGCCTGGTCGCCTTGGGATTGGGGCCCCCGTTGGCTTGATGGACCCTGGCGGCCTTTTCGACGCAACCTCTTTCCTGCGGGCTGGACCATCTTGGGCTTTGAGCTCAACGCGAACTTGAACGCGCTGTTGAATCAAGCCGATTGGCTCGCCTGGCAGCGCAATCAAGTGGCGGCGGGACAAATCACGACACTGTCCCGGCTGCAGTGGGAGCGACGACGCTTGCAAAGCGAATTGCGACGACTCGACAACGTCCGCCGTCGCAACTCGAGTCAAACGTTGCAGGCCCAACGCAGGACTCCGCCCGGCGCCGCGTCCTTATCGCGGAAAGCTTTCATCAGTTCCCTGTCGGCCCAAGCGCCCTTGAACGAAGCCGCGGAGCGGCAACGCTTGCTCCGCCGATTTGGGGCCAGACCTGAACGTCCACCGAACCCCGTCGAGTTCTAAGCTTGCCGCTCCATCAAGATCTGAACCAACAGATTGTCGCCTGCGAGGCGTGCCCTCGCCTTCGCCGCCACTGCCAAGAGGCGGCGCGCGTCAAACGCAAGATGCACCGCGATCAAGAGTACTGGGGCAAGCCCGTCCCCAACTTCGGCGACGCGCCGGCCGCGCTGCTGATCATCGGTTTGGCGCCGGCCGCTCACGGCGCCAATCGCACCGGGCGGATGTTCACCGGCGACCGTAGCGGACAGTGGCTGTTCCGCGCGCTGCATCGCGCCGGCTTCGCCAATCAAGCCACATACGAGCACGCCAACGACGGCCTGGAATTGATAAACTGCGCCATCACCGCCGTATGTCATTGCGCGCCGCCAGATAACAAGCCCTCGCGGCAGGAGCAACAGAACTGTCAAGTCTGGCTGGATCAGACGGTGCAACGAGTCGCCCCCCGGACCCTGCTGGCGTTGGGCAAACTGGCCTTCGACGCCTCCTGGGACCTCGCCAAGCGTCAAGGCTGGTGCGAAGGCCCGCGACCCAAGTTCAGCCATGGCGCCCAAGTCTCCCTAGCCAACGACCGCTCCCTCTGGGCCAGCTACCATCCCAGCCAGCAAAACACTTTCACCGGCAAACTCACCGAAGCAATGCTAGACGAAGTGGTTGGGAGGGTGGTTCTTAGTTCTTAGTTCTTAGTTCTTAGTTCTTGGTTCTTGGTTCTTGGCGTTCTTGGTTCTTGGTTCTCTGGTTCTTGGTTCTTGGTTCTTGGTTCTTGGTTCTTGGTTACGGGCTGTCGCTCTGAGTCCCGAAGGGACGGCCCCAAATCAGCCCAGGGTGAAGCGACGAGAGCGCAGCGAACAAGCGAAACCCTGGGGAACGTTTCCCTTCATGGGGCTTGGAACCAAGAACCAAGAACCAAGAACCACCTACCCCCTTAACAAAGGAAAGAACTTGCCCTGCATGATTTCTCCGGCGGGCACGGGGGTGGTTCCTTGGAGCATGGCTTCGTTGGAATTGGAGCGGACTCCGTCTCGAAAGGCGTTGATGACCGTCGCTCGGCGCGGCCGCTCGGTGCGATTCTCGAAGGATCCGTGGACTAGCATCGAGTGATGGAATGAGCAGTGTCCCTTCTTGAGTTCGATCACCGCCGGCTTTTGAAACTGTCGCCATTGCTCATCGCTTAGCACATCGCGGATCGCCTCCATGTCGCCCGCCAGTCCGGTGATCGGCAGCAAGTCCCAACGATGGCTGCCTGGTATGTAATGCAGGCAACCGTTGTCGCGAGTGCTGTCGTCCAGGCCGATCCAACACGTGAGATGAGCCACCGGTTGAGTGCGGGTCCAGTAGGAATAGTCCTGATGCCAGGCGACGACGCCGCCATGCCGCGGCGGCTTGCAGAACAATTGGTCATGCCAGAACCGCACGGGCCCCTCGAGCAACTGCGCCGCCGGCACGGTAAACGCGGGATTCCATAAGATGTCGTGAAACCCAGCAGCGATCCTCCAGGCGCCCAAGGCGTGGAACAACACGGTGTTGGGATCCGCGGATTCGTTCGTGTGATACTCGTACCACAACTCGCGGCCGTCATGGTCTGGCTGAAAGAACGATTCCAGTTCCGTGCGCAACACGGCGACCTGCTCGTCGGTCAAGATTCTCGGGCCGGCGAGATAACCGTGCTCGCGATAAAACCGCAACTGGTCGTCGCTCAAGCGAAACCGTTCCGGATCCTCAGCGTGTTGCGGCGCAAACAGGTCGCTGATCGGCGCGTGTTTTTCGGCTAAGTCCATTCTTCTTGGTTCTTGGTTCTTGGTTCTTGGTTGTTCTTGGACGCTACTCTCCGTCTCCCATCAAGATGCCCCCTAGTCCGAGTGCTCCTAGCAGCGATCCTTCTCCCTTGCCTCCGCCGCGGGCGGCGGCGGCGCCGTTGGCCAGCACTCGCCCAGCCAGTCGAGCGAAGGGCAAGGACTGCAGCCACACGGGACCGGGGCCGGCGACGGTCGCCAGGAACAGGCCTTCGCCGCCGAACAGGGAGTTCTTGAAGCCGCCGACGAATTCGACGTTGTAATCCACCGACGGTCCCAAAGCCACCAGGCAGCCGGTGTCCAGCTTCAAGCGTTCGCCGGGCGCCAATTGCCGATGCACCATCGTACCGCCGGCGTGCACCAACACGACGCCATCGCCTCGCAAGCGCTGCATGATAAAGCCCTCGCCGCCGAACAATCCGACGCCAATCTTCTTCTGAAAGGCGATTGAGATGTCCGTGCCGCGCGCGCCGCACAAGAACGCGTCCTTCTGGCAGATGATCTCGCCGCCCAACTCATCCAGATGCAAGGGGATGATCTTGCCTGGATACGGGGCGCCGAACGCCACCGCTTCCCGCTTGCCGCCCAGGTTGGTGAAGGCGGTCATGAAGATGCTTTCACCGGTCAGCATCCGCTTGCCGGCGGAAGCGACTTTGGCCCAGATGCTGTCGTCCTTGCGAGCGGGATCGCCGAAGACGGTTTCCATCTTGACCGTATCGTGCATGTACATCATGGCGCCCGCCTCGGCGATGACGCACTCCCCGGGATCCAATGTGACTTCGGCGAACTGCATGTCGTCGCCGAAAATCTCATAGTCGATTTCGTCGGACGTGCGGTGCGACGAGCCGGCGTAGGCCGCCGACGCGGGCGGCTCGACCGCAGCGTCCGGCAGATAACTCGGTGCGTCGAAGATATTGCCGCAGGACGTGCAGCGCAGCCGCTTGCCAAGCATCTCGGGCGCCACTCGAAACTGCTGGCGACAGGAAGGACAGGAAATGGCCGACATGGGATCTCTCCATCGTGGAAGGGGACCCGTGACATTCGCTGATCGAGGCCGGATCTTGCCTCTCGCCGCGCGCCGCGGGTCGACCTTTGTAAAGTGTTGGACGCCGCGCTTCAATCACGGCTGCGCGCGTTTCCTCGCGGCGCCCTGGGATATACTGATGCAACGCCGTTCGCGGCGCCGCCTTCCCCGCCACTCGAATCGCCCCGCGGACCTAACCATGGTTTCTTGCCACCTCTGGATCATGCTGCTCCTCTCGCTGTGCGCGCCGCAGCAATCCGAGTCGCAAGCGGTGGGTCGCCAAGACGACGCCGTCCCTTCAGCCGGCGAAACGACCGCTGAGAACGCGAGCCGCCGGGTCCAGCCCGAGGAATTGTCGGTCTCCGACCTGGCTCGCCGACTGCGGCCAGCCTTGGCGTCCGTGACGGCCGAAGGGCGAGGTGCGCGTGGCGAGGCGCTGGGCACCGGCTTTCTGGTCGCCATGCCGAACCTGCAGACCGGTGATTCATCGCCAGCGGAAACATCCGCCTCCACCGCCAACAGCCGCCCGCTGCGCCCCCCTTGGACGAAGCACTGCTGGTCACCAACTTGCACGTCATCGGCGAAGGCCGCAAGTTCGCCATCGAACACTCCTCGGGAAAGTCGTTGCAGGTCCTGGGCCTGCACGCCTTTGATCGCTTGCATGACCTGGCGGTTGTGCGAGTCCGAGCCGATCCCTCGCTGCACCGACTGCCAATCGCCGTCCAAGAAGCGGGGCAGGGCGCCCGCGTCGTGGCGATGGGAAATCCTCTGGGATTTCGTTTCAGCGTCGTCGAAGGCGTGGTGTCTGGGCGGCGTGAAATCGAAGACCGCCGGATGCTGCAATTGGCCATGCCCATCGAGCCGGGCAACAGCGGCGGACCGGTCGTCAACCGACGCGGCGAAGTCCTGGGCGTGGTGACCATGAAGTCGGCGAACTCGAACAACTTGGGCTTCGCTATTGAAGTCGCGGCGCTCCGCAACTTGCTGCTGACTCCCAACCCTGTGACTCTTGACCGCTGGCGGGCTCTGGCCGCCCTGGATACGGAGCAATGGAGCAACGTGTTCGGCGGCAACTGGCGAGAAGCTGGCGGGAAAATTCTCGTCAGTGATCCAGGACAAGGCTTCGGCGGACGCACTCTCTGCTTGCGGCAAGGCGACCCGCCCGAGGCCCCATTCGAGGTCGGCGTATGGGTGAAGCTGAACGATGAAGCGGGGGCGGCCGGCCTGGCCTTCCATAGCGACGGGCGGCACCAGCATTACGGCTTCTATCCCAGCAACGGAGATCTGCGACTGACGCGGTTTCAAGGTCCTACGGTCTACAATTGGACCGTGCTGCGCAACGAAAGCTCCGCCGCGTACCGCCAGGGGCAATGGAATTACCTGAAGGTCCGCGTGGCCGCCGACAGCCTTCAATGTTTCGTGAACGACGAACTGATCATCGAGTCCAACGACGCCCAGTTCAAGTCCGGTCGGATTGGCCTGGTCAAGTTTCGCGATACCGAGGCGGAGTTTCGAGATTTCCAAGTCGCCGCGACTCTGCCGCGATCAGGCTTGGACGCGCCGGCCCGACAACGCTTGGACGCCTGGATTGCCAAGCTTCCGGAATTCTCGAGCCTGCGACGCCACGATCTGAACCTGGAGACGGACACCTCCGCCCTCGAAGCGGCCACCCGCTTGCGCGAGCAAGCCGATCAGCTGCAACAACGCGCGACCGAGCTGCAACGCATGGCTCGCCAAGTTCATGTCGATTCGGTGTGCCGCCAACTGGCGGCGGTCCGTCAAGAAGCCGACTCTGATCTCTTGCAAGCAGCGTTGGTCCTGGCCCGTTTGGACTACCCCGACCTGAATGTGGAGGCTTACCAACGCAGCGTGGACCGTATGGCCCATGAACTGCAGCAAACGACCGCGGGGGACGCGTCGGCCGAGGACAAACTGGCCGCTCTTGATCACTACCTGTTTCGCGAAAGCGGCTTTCACGGCAGTCGCCATGATTACGACAACGCCGCCAACAGCTACATGAATCTGGTCATCGACGACCGAGAAGGTCTGCCCATCACCCTGGCCGTGCTGTACATGAGCTTGGCCAAGCGGATGGGCGTGACGCTGCAAGGCGTTGGCCTGCCAGGGCGGTTCGTCGTGCGTCATGCGGCGCCAGACCAGGACGAGGAGTGGATCGACGTCTTCGCGGGCGGTGGACGCTTGGCGCGGGAAGACCTTCAACGTCTGGTCAAGGAGCACGCCGGCATCGACTTGGCGCCGCACCATCTGCAGGCGCTGAGCAACGATGAAATACTCATTCGCATCCTCCGCAATCTGCTGGGTTCGGCCGAAACGTCAAGCAACCGCGAGAGAATGCTTGGCTGCCTCGACGCCTTGTTGACGCTCGCCCCGGAGTCGCACCAGGACCGCGGCGTCCGAGCCATGGTGCGATTCGAATTCGGCCGCCACGAAGCCGCCATCGAAGATCTCGACCAATTGCTGGACGCCAAACCACCCGGCATCGACCTCAACCGAGTCGCCGAACTCAGAGACATGTTTCAGAGGCGGAAGAAGTGAGGTGTTGGTTCTTGGTTCTTGGTTCTTGGTTCTTGGTTCTTGGTTGCGGGCTGTCGCTCTGAGTCCCGAAGGGACGGCCCCAAATCAGCCCAGGGTGAAGCGACGAGAGCGCAGCGAACAAGCGAAACCCTGGGTATCGCACCGCCGCGTCCCGAAACCCCGCAGGGGTGGCCGCACGGGGCGAGAATCACCCCGCCAGAGGAACGTCATCGAACCAAGAACCAAGAACCAAGAACTAAGAACCAAGACCACCACCCGCCCTTTATCGGTGATTGGCACGGGGCGATCTCCGTCGTAGAGAATACGTTCGGTGTCGATGCCCAAGGCGGCGTAGATGGTGGCGTGCATGTCGGGGACGGATACGGGGCGATCGATGATGCGTTTGCCAAGTTCATCTGTTTGGCCGATCACCTGGCCAGTCGGCAGGCCGCCGCCGGCCAGCACCATGGAAAACGCCTGGCTCTGATGGCCTCTCCCGCCGCCGCCGTCGAATTCTGGCGGACGCCCGAATTCGGTCGCCACCACGATCAGCGTCCGGTCCAGCCGACCTCTTCGCTCGAGGTCTTCGGTCAGGGCCGAAAGGGCTTGATCCAAGTCCGCGATCAACAGGTGTTGGTTGACTTGCCCGTCGTTGTGCGTGTCCCACCCCGTTCCATTGATGAAGTTCAAGTTGTAGGAGACCTCGACGAATCGTACGCCTTCTTCGGTCAACCGGCGGGCCAGCAGGCAACGTTGCCCGAATTCCGAGCCGTACGCTTCGCGCAAGCCATCGGACTCGCTCGCCAAGTCGAACGCGCTCATGAAGTTCGACCCCACCAGTCGGAAACTGGCTTCCGACGTTTCGAAATAGTCGTTGATCGTGGGATTCGATCCGCGGCGACGGCGATAGTCGTGGGAAAGTCGCTCCAGCAGCGATTGACGTCGTTCTTGGCGGCTGGGATCCACATCGACGGGACGTCGCAATCCGGCGGGCCCGGAGTTAGTGTCCAGCAGGTAGATGTAACCGTGACGAGCGCCGAGGAAACCGGGCCCACGACTGGCGCTGGGATATCCCATCACGACATAGGCGGGCGCCCCGTCGCCTCGCGCCAAGTTCATGTGAGACCACCGCACCCAACGATGGATAGAGGGTCGTTCCCGAGGTGGGCCTTCCCGTGTGCAGGCGGTTGGTGGCCGCGGCGTGTTCATCGACAACATCATGATGAACACTGCGAATCAGCACGCATCGATCCAGCAGCTTCGCCATTCGCGGAAGATGTTCGCACACTTGCACTCCGTCAATCGCCGTATCGATGGCGTCGTAGGCGGAGCCAGGATGCTTGCGGCCGGTGCTCTTCCGCTTGGGATCCCAAGTATCCAGATGGCAGGCGCCGCCGCCTAACCAGATGAAGATGCACGAGTCGGCTTTGGGGGGCGATGGGGCGGGAGCTTCGCCGCGCAGCAACGATGGGCGGGACGCAGCCAATGCGGCGGCGGTCGCTTGCAGGAAAGTGCGTCGGTTGGACATTCGTTCTTGGTTCTTGGTTAGGGAGCAAAGAGGAATTCGGGCGAGTTGATCAGAGCCCAGAGCAGATCTTCCAGGCGAAGTCGCCAATCCTCGGTCAGCCTCGCGGTCGGAATGGGGCCTCGCCGGATGGACTCTTCCAATTCCATCTTGATTCGCGTGGCTTCCGAATTGAGATGATTGGACCAGCTTACCGCGAAGCGTTTTCGTTGCGGCAAGCGAATCGGCGCTTCGAGGCGGCGATCCGCGTAGCCCGGAAGCAACAGCTCCTTGCAAGCCTCCCGTTCCATCGCCGATGGCGGGCGCGAAAGCACTTGCAGAAAAACGTCCTCGACCAGACGGTCCAGCGGTTGGTCCCGTAAAGCCAACGCCGTCACGGAGCTGTCGTCGGTCAACCGCAACAACCGCGAGCCCAGCGTCCCATTGGCCAGCGTCAAAGGCTGCAGGACGGTTGCTTCCCGTGGGCGGTCGGTCAGCGGATCTGGGCGAGCTTCTCGCCAACCGAAAGCGGTCAACAGATCAATGATGCTTTGAGCTCCTGGCAGAGCAAGGGCAGGGCGATCGCGTTCATTGGAAAGCGACGTCAACTGCCATGCTCGTTGGGGAGTCCCCAGATTCAAGAACGACGAATCCGGGCGACGACCTTCGGGATCCAACGTCAAGACCTCGCAGTCCATGGCCTTGCCGGTCACCGCGTGCAGCGAGTCCACCAATTGCTCGGCGGTCAAGCGTCGCGGCAACGGCCCGAGGAACATCGCGGGCTGTCCGGCGTCTCCCGCGGCGCGTTGATAAGCGTGGGATTGATAGATAAGTTTCGCCACGTGTTTCAAATCGTAGGCGTGACCGACAAGCTCGCGAGCCAGGTACTCAAGCAACTCGGGATGCGACGCGGCCGCCTCGCCGGACCAATCGTCAACCGGCTCGACCAGTCCATGGCCAAACGCTCGCTTCCAGAGGCGATTGACCATCACTTTGGCAAAGCGTTCGTTTTGCGGCGCGGTCATCAACAGCGCCAGTTGCTCGCGCACGTCCGGGGATTCGCCCGCCAGATGGCTGACTTCCTGGTAGTGGACCAGATCCTCAAACGGCCAACTCGGCGGCAACTCGGCGCCGGGCTGCAGCGAGATTTTCACCAACGGCTGGCGTTGTCCCTCTTCGACCGGCACGGTGCTGCTGGCTGGCAGGCTCAGAGGCTTGCGATTCAACATCGCCGCGACGCGAAACAGCTGCTCTTGGGTGAACGGATGATAGGGCGCATCGTGGCAGCGGGCGCATTTCATTTCCTGGGCGAGGAACGCCTTGGCCAACACGTGGGCCTTGGCCGCCATGGGAGCATCGTTTTGAGTCGCCATGCCAAAGCCGGCCGGTCCGCCGGCGTACTTATCGCCGCCCATGGCGATCAGTTCCGTGGCGAAGCGATCCATCGCCTTGTTGTCCAGCAGCGCCTCGTAGATCCACCAGCGAAACGGTCCCGTGTTGTTCTGCTCGGGCTTGAGAATGCCTGGATTCTCCGCCAACACATCCTGCCAATACCCTACCCAATGGTCCGCCCAACGAGGGTCTTGCAACAGGCGGTCGATCGCCGCGTCGCGGCGGGCCCGTCGATTCCCGATGTTCGCGCCGTCCAGGAAAGCGCGCAAGTCCTCCAGCGACGGCGGCACGCCGATCGTGTCCAGCGACAAGCGCCGCAGGAACGCCGCGTCGTCGGACAACGCAAGATCGCCGCCCGATAAGGTCGCCCGCCGCTCGGGGGAAAGTGGGGCGAGTTGGCGTTCGAGACGCTCGTTCAAGAATTCGTCAACGCGATTCTCGCTCGGCAACTTCGGGGCGCTCGCATCGTCTTCATTTGCGGCTGGCGGTCGCTCGGGCAGCGGCGGCAGGGAATCAACATATTGCCGAGCCGCTTGATGGCGCCGCGCCCGATAGGGCTCCGCCGCCGCCGCGGCGGCGCGCCTTCTCAGGCGATTGTGCCGCGTGATCCGTAGATGATTCTGGGCCAAGGTGGCGAACCAGGCGTCCTCGAGAAACGCGATCGCTGGCTCGGAAGATCGTTGGGGCGTCAACAAGTGAAAGGGCGCACTCGAGCCGAGCGGGCGGGCGGCCGCCGCCAACTCGCCTAGCTCCACGCGAAGATCTTTCCCGCCAACGATCGCCTCCAATTCCACGAGGTGCTCGCCCGCGGCCACACGGAAAGCCGCCAAGGCTCGCTGATGGCCGGGAGGCGCCGCGGGCATGCCTTCATAAAGCGGAGCGGGCAGGTCGGGCACCTCTTCATGGCCGCTGGCGTTACGTTTCATGAAGGGCGTTTCCACGACCAGTTTGCCGTCGATCCACAAGCGGGCGGCGCTCTTGGCCCGCAAGAGGAATTGCAGTTCAGCGGAATCCGCCAGGCGCCAACGCATGGCGGCCCGCAGGCGGGTCGGCGCTGGCCAGGCGAGGCGAACTCCAGGCTCGCCGTAGCGGACTGGCAACTGAGTCGCCGCGAGTGTGGGGGAGACAAAGCGATCAAGCGGCCGAATCGAGTGGGTTGGCGACGGCGACGCTGTGAAGTCCGCCACCGAATCATCCATCGACCATTGCACGCGATTCTCGGGCAGTGCGGCAAGTTCCGCCGCGATGTTCCGCGGCGGCTTCGGCGCCGCCGAGTAATGCGCGGCGATTCTCTCCGGCGAGATCAGGCGGCGGTAAATCGCCAACTCGTCGATCGCGCCGTCCAAGGAATTGCCGGGCTCGCCGCCACGAGCCGATCCGATCCAGAGCGCGTCGTCGTCGACGACCGGCGCACGCGAGGTGGCGCCGCTCATGTCCCACGCTCCTGTTACCGGTTGGCCGTTAATATAACCTCGCAGACTCTCTGACTGGCCAAAACGAAAACACACCGCCACATGCGCCCACTCGCGCAACGGGATGCCGGGGGTGCTGGTCCAGCGATGGTAGGCCTCGCCCCGAGCGCCGTCGGCGCGAGAACGAAACAGAAAGCTCAATCTTGCACCCCCTGCAAATCCGGTGAGACGCATTGCGTAATTCTGGTTCTCGCGATCGGTCGCTCCGCGTCCTTTGCCCACGACATATTGGTGCTGGCCGTTGGCGATGGCGTCGGGTCGGACCCAGGCCTCCAGGGTGATTTCGTCCCCGAGGTCGAAGTCAAGAATCGAGTGGTCATCGTCAGCGAGCAACAGGTGACCTCCACGATGCAGTTCCAACGCGCGATTGGCGGTCGTCAGCGCGGGATGACGCGGCCAGGCCGGCCCCTGTGTTGCGGAGACCGTTCCGACCACCAGGGTCGGATGGCCAAGCCGCCTGGGGGCCGCGATGGATGCGCGCTCGGCCAACGCCGCCAGACCGTTGATCGGCGGCGCCGTCAGCGCGTCGTCAAAGCACCAATACAAGGCCGGCTGATCTTGCAGCACGCTCACCGAATACGGGGGGCGGGGCGGGGAGTCCTCCGTGAATGTATCTAGGGGCCCGTCGGCGAGGGCCACGCCGCTGGCGGCCAGCCACACCCACAGCCACCCCGCCCAGGGACTGCACTTGGCGGGATTTCGGCGGGCCAGGCCGGCGGGCCGCTGCAACCGTTCGACTGGAAGACAGATCATGTTCTCGAGCGCCTTTGGGGAGGGGCGATTGGGGCGGGCCGCAGGCGACGCAGCTACAGACCAGTGTCGGTTGGAATCAGCAGGGCGCCCAACGCGGCGCCAATCCCGACGCCGCCCAGGATCAGGCCAACCGTCACGCAGAAACACCCGCCAAGGAAGACCGCCGCGTAATGCAGTTGTTGATCGCGTCGGGCGATTCCCAGACTCACCAATGCGGCGCCGGCGATCACAATCAGGCAACCAAAGAGCAAGATCCGTTGATTGCCCGCGCCCGCTGGAGCGCTGAGCAGCATCAGGAATCCGCAGGCGGCGGTGATCCAGAACATCTCGCGGATGCTGAATTGCATGGCTTCGCTGCCGCCGCGGGGCGGTTCTCCAAAGAATCGGGGCGCGTGCACGGGAGTCTCAATGTAACCGCTTGACAGCCGATCTCCAAAACGCAAAATTAATGATACCGAGTCTCATTATCACAAGCCGGCCGTTTCAGCCAAGGACCTCCGACCGATGATTTCTCCCCGCCGTCGCGCTTTTACTCTGATCGAACTGTTGGTCGTCCTGGCCATCATTGGCATCCTGACCGCGTTGTTGCTGCCGGCCGTGCAGGCCGCCCGCGAAGCTGCTCGGCGCATGGCGTGCGGCAATCAGCTGCGGCAAGTGATGCTGGCCGCGCACAATCACGCCGCCGCCCGCAAAGCTTACCCCTCGAGTTGGTTGCCAGCGGTGAGTTCCAGCGGAAGCACCGACGGGTGGTCGGCTCAGGCCCAGCTGCTTCCGTATTTAGAGCAAGTGCCGTTGGCCGACCGCATTGACTTCAGCAGGAGCTACGCGGACGCGTTGTTGATTGACGGCCCTCGCGGGCTCGTTCCCTTGCGGTCGCTGCGGATCCCGACTTTCTTGTGCCCTTCGGAGGTTCGCGACGAGGCTCGTTTGGACGGCGCCGGTCGCCCGCGAGACTACCCGCTCAGTTACGGGGTCAACGTGGGCGTCTGGTTGGCCTATGATCCTGCCTCGGCTGGCCAGATCAACGGCGCCTTTCGACCGTTGCGTCCGACCACCGAAGCGAATTTTCTGGACGGGCTCTCCAACACGCTGGGCATGGCCGAGGTGCGCGGGTTTCAAGCGTATCTTCGAAATGCGGGGCGCGAGAACGCGTTGCCGCTCCCAGCCCCCGGCGAACTTTGCGCTCTTGGCGGCGAATTCAAGGCGGATTCCGGGCATACCGAGTGGGTGGATGGCCGCGTTCACCAGACCGGCGTCACCGGCGCCTTGGGGCCGAACACTCAAGCCCGGTGCTCACAAAACGGCGAGACCTTCGACGTTGATTTCAACAACATGCAAGAAGGCCGCTCCGCCACAATCAGGACATTCGCCGCGGTCACTTCCCGAAGCTACCATCCCACGGGAGTCCAAACGGCGTCGATGGATGGTTCGATTCATTTCGTCCATAACGAGGTCAACCTCGCCCTCTGGAGGGCCCGTTTCACCGCCGCGGCTGGCGAAGCCGAGTGATCACTCGCTGGCGACATCGATTACAAGACCTGCATGTTCCGCCAGGCGCCCGCGCGGAAACGGGCCATGTAGATGCATCCCAGCGACGCGATCCACAGCGTCAGGAGCGTCCAGCATTGTTGCAGCCCGAAACCCCAGCGATGGATTCCCAGCCAAGCGCCGCCGGCCAGAACAAGCCCGGCGCCCAGGCTGACAAAGGAGACGAAGAGCGTATCGCCCGCTCCCTTCACCGCAAATGCGAAAATCAGGTTCATCGCATCGAACAGATTGTAGGCGGCCACGAATCGCAACAGCACGATCGCCATCAAGCGGACTTGCACATCGTATTGCTCCGATCCATAGGCGAAGAAACCAAACAGGAACAGGTCGGGCAAGACGACATACAGCAGCGACACGACGCCCATATAGCCCAAGGCCAACCACAGCGTCGTGTAGGTCGCGCGGGCGGCCAGGTCCGGGCGACCGGCCCCCATCGCCGAACCGACCAGGATCGAGACGGCTTGGGCCAGACCAAAAATCGGCATGAACGCCAAGGTGCTGACGTTGAAAGCCAAGTTGGTGGCGGACAGTTCATCCGTGCCGAGACTGCCGACGATGAACACGAAACCGGTAAATCCAAGGACCTCGAGAAACATCTGCAGCCCGTTGGGGACGCCGAAGCGAAGCATCCGCAGCAGCATCGCGGCACGAGGGCGCCAGTGGAGCGAATGGAATTCCTCGCGATGCGGACGGGCGAGCATGAGCAGGCCGTACACGGCGACCTTCAGCCAGAAGGAAACAACGGTGGCCCAAGCCGCTCCTTCAATCCCGCCCGCCGAGAAGCCGCAGCGGCCGAAGATCCAGCAATAGTCCAGCCCGATATTGCACACCGCAGCCGCGGCGTCGATCCACATGACCAGCATGGTGCGCCCGCGCCCGCTGTAAAAAGCCGACTGCGCGTGAGAGATCAGCATGCCGCCCGAGCCGCAGAGCAACACACGAAAAAAACGATCCTCGGACTGCAGCACGGCGGCCTCATGGCCGGCCAGACGAAACAGCCAATACCCCAGGTCGCCCAGCGACCACAACAGCGGCGTCGCCGCGACCGCCAACCAGATCGCTTGCCAGACCCAGGGGCCAATATCTCGATTCTTGCCAGCGCCATGGCTTTGCGACACAAACGTGTTGGCGTACATGCACAAACCCAGCGGCAGGCAATTGACCGTCCACCACAACAGCGAGGCCGGAAAAGAAGCCGCCAACGCGTCCTGCGACCACCAGGTGAGGAACGCGCGATCGATGAAGGTCATGATGGTCCAGGAGAGGCTGGATATGACCAAGGGGGCGGCGACCCGCAGAACCTCCCGACCGCCCGCCTCGCGGCGCCACCACAATTCAAACCTGCGGAGCATGCGGTCACCACTCGGTAAGCGGTACGGGCGCACGTTGACGCGTCACTTTAGCCGCCAACCAACGACACGCCAAGCACCACGTAGGTTCGGTGCATTCCGAGAGAGCCGCCAGGCGCGCCGACGGTCACCATTCACCGGCGTGCGACCCGCCACCTCTCTCCCAAGTGGCGCCGACGGCGATCATCGCCAAGGTGGCGCCGCTGGAGGCCCACATGCCCGAGCCGCAATAGACGGCGGTGATGCTGGCCGAGCCGACCAGCAGGATTCCCATCAAACAGCAGACCTGGCCCTGGGCGGGGGCAAACAAGCGGGCGGCCAGCATGCCGCAGATCCCCAGCACCTCAATGGCTGTGATCACCCAGAAACCGGTTACCAACGCGTCCGATTCGCCAAATCCCATAAGTGTGCTCCTTGCGCGGGTCGTTGACGAAGCGATCCTTGCTTCGCCTTGCGGGGGATAACGCGAGAAGTATGCCAGAAATCGCAAAAATACGCAAAACCACTTCAGATCGGCGAATCGGAGTATTTTCGCCTGCGGGACCGCTGGGGCGGATCGGTAAGTTTTACGCGGTCGGCGGCAAAGGCGCCCGCTTCCAATCGGTAAGGTTTGCCGTGCTTATGCAGCTTCAGCACGGGCTGGCCGATGGAGCGTCCGCGCCGCCCAAAAGCCGGGCGGAAAGCCGGCAAAATCGAAAAAAACCTACCTTCCAGCACAGTCGGATTCCGAAAGTAATAGCGGGTGAAACAGGGTTTCGCCTTGGTTGCGCAGGGGGGTAAGTCGCAACTTCGAGTGACGGGGACGTCGACGCAGGTCGTCTCCCCAAGGCTCGGCGTTCGCTCCTCACTCTCCTGTTCGCGTCAACATCGCAGGCAATCAGCGCTGCCGAGCATCGGCGTCGCGTTCAAGCCGCGGGCTTGTAGCCGGCGACGCCGCGTGACGACGGCGATTTGGCCACTGTTTGCAGCAGTTAGGAAGAGTACCTCAGGAGGGGACCCATGCGACGTGCACTAGTCGGGCTGGCGGTTCTCGCGATCGCCAGCATGTGTCCTGCCCGGGCGTCTGCGAACGATCAACAGATCGCGCAGTCCATTGTGGGCAAGATGAAGGCCGAGCAGGAAGCGGGCAAATTGCACGGCTTCCGTCTCGACCTGGAAGTCGAGAAAGGAGTGGTGTGGCTGAAAGGAACGGTCGCCACACCGGAACAAGAACAATTGTGTTTGGATATTGCGCGTTACGCCCAAGGCGTAACCAAGGTGGTGGACGCCATTGACGTCACCGCCTCGCCCGCGGTCAGCCAGGCGACGGCCACGACGGATGCGTCGTCGGACGAGGCGGACCAGCAGATCGTGCAGACGATCGTGCAGCGAGTACAGAGCCGTCAGCAGTTGGGTGAGCTGAGCGGATTGGCCGTGGACCTGTTCTGCAAGGACGGCGTGGTCAAACTGACCGGCGATGTCACATCGTCGGGAGATCAGTTCGAATTGCTGGATATCGCTCGACGCGTGAGCGGCGTTCGCCAAGTCGTCAATGCGATGCAGGTCGCCGAGCCCAATGTGATGCGAACCGCTTCGGCTCGCACGCCTCAAGCTCGACCGATCCCTGCTCGCCCGGCGGTTGCCGGCTTGCCGATGCCCATCGCACCGGCCAGCATGAGCCGTGCTCAAGACGTTGTCTATCAAGACGGCGGCATGAGCGCCCCGGCCCAGCTGCCCACAGCGGCGGCCGGCGTGCCCGCTTCGGCTCAGTATGACGCTCCGCAGGTGCCCGGCTACGCCTGGCCCACCTACGCGGCGCACCCCAACTACGCCGGCGTGACCTATCCCGGTCAATACTCGGCCTCGGCATGGCCCTATATCGGTCCCTTCTATCCCTATCCGCAAGTCCCGCTGGGATGGCGTAAAGTCGCCCTCGAATGGGATGACGGCTGGTGGTACCTGGACTTCTGGGATAAGTAAGGCCTGAACGATCCCCCAAACCTGGGGCTCAACCTGACGCAGCTCCGCCCGGCCCCCGCAGCCGGCGGAGCTTTTTTTGGTTCTTGGTTCGAGGTGGTTCTTGGTTCTGGGTTCTGGTTCTTGGTTCTGGTTCTGGTTCTTGGTTCCTGGTTCTTGGCTTCCGTGCCTCGGTTCTTGGTTCTTCGGTTCCTGCAGAAGCCAGGTTACGCGGCGAGCAAGCCACGACGGGGCGTGTCCCCGTCGAGCGTTGCTCCTCGCCAGCAACGATTCCGGCGGGGACGCCGTCACAACGGGGCTTGCCCCGAATGGCGTGGACTTAAGTGGACTTAAGCAATGCTTGCGATCTCTGAGGCCCGGAGGGCCGTCACAATTTTAGCCGTGGCCGTAAGGCCGCGGTTACGTTGCTAGACGAGATACAGGCCCGAAGGGCCGACACAATCGGGACTTGCGTCGGCCCTTCGGGCCTGCGGGACCGTTGGACGAGTGGTCCGTGGCCTCACGGCCACGGCTAAACTTGTTTCGGCCCTTCGGGCCTGGCACGCAGAGGCATTTCTTAAGTCCACGCCATTTGGGACAAGCCCAGCGGTGGCGGGAATTTGCCGGCTAGTCTCGATTCACTTCATGCTAGCTTTAAAGGGCTCGCCTCACGGCCACGGCTAGAATTGTGTTGGCCCTCCGGGCCTCGGATTCAGCTCCCCATCTCTCTTCTGGCATTCCATCCGAGCTACCGCAACCAACAAACTGCTCCCCGTTGTGGTCTTCAACGACCAAAGCCAAATGGACGACCTTGCGAACCAAGAACCAAGAACCAAGAACCAGGAACCAGAACCAGAAGCAAGAACCAGAACCAAGAATGCACGATCCGCTTTACTGCTCGCTGTGGTACGCCATGACGACTCGGCCAACGCTGCTTTGGGCCCGCAGTCGAGCTGGCTGGCTGAGCTCTGACGAGCAACAGCGGGCGGCGCGCTATCGGCAACCCGGCGATTCCGAGCTCTACCTCCTCGCCCATGTGATGCTTCGTGATGTGTTGGGACGCGCGGTGGGCCGCGATCCGGCTCGCCTGCAATTCACGTGCGATCCCGGCGGGAAACCTCAGTTGGCGGATCGCGCTGTGGAGTTCAATCTCAGCCATACCAGGGGTGCGGTGTTGATCGGCGTCGGCGGCGCGCCGCTGGGGGTTGACATCGAGCATGAGGACCGGCGGGCGCGCATGGACGTGGCCCAGCGGTTCTTTTCGCCCCCCGAGTTCCAGCGACTGGCCGAGTTGGACACGGCCTCGCAACGGCGCGAGTTCTTTCGGATCTGGACGTTGAAAGAAGCCTGGTTGAAAGCTCGGGGATCCGGGCTGGCCGAACCGTTGGACGCGTTTCAAGTGCAGGCCGATGATGCGACGCAGACGGCTCAGGTTTCGTATCTTGACTCGGCGCGAGCCGGCGTCACCGACCAAGCATGGCTGAGGACCGGCTGCATCGAGGCGCCCCATGGGCTTCTCTTTCCCAAACCCCCGCGGCGGGACGACGACGCTGCTCGCGATACGGCGCGTTTCGCTGGTCTCTGGCGGTTTTGGCGGCGGAAAATCCGGCCGGCCGTTTCCGTTTGCAATGCTGGCCCACGGCAAATTCCGCTTGACACGTGCGAATCACAGCGGCGGATTTTTCGGCAACACTGGAAAAACCCGCAAGTTCCGCCCAGGTTAACTCGATAATTATTACCGCACGCCCACAACCATTATCGAACCGTCAGCGCGGCCCGCGGCGGGAGAGCAACGGGCAACTACCAGCAAGGATAAGATCCATGAAACGAACCAGTCGAATTGCCGGCGTATTGACGTTGCTGGCGGCAACACTGTTGGGCTCCGGGTGTGTGCCGGTGAGACCCTTGATCGGAAAGACAAGGGAGGACGAAGCCTGGATTCGCGAACGTTATGCGAGGGTTCCGATTCTCGCTCCCCTGGTCCCCGGCGGTCCCACCGCTGCGATGGATCCGCCCAGCGACGATGAAGTGATGCGAGCCCTCGAGCGAGCTCGCCCCGTCCAAGGCGGCATTCCTTTCCTCTGGGAAATGCACCGCAACGACGTCCAGATCGTCAAGTGCGTGGTGGCCGACTACATCGATCCGCCGCGGTTCATTCCTTTGATCGGTCCAGCTCAACTGCACCACGCACACTACAAGTGCACGGTGTACTTCCGGGAAACCAAGCATGTTGGCTGGCCGTTCCCGCACACCATCAACGACGAAGACACCGTCGAGGTCGTGTACATCGATCACAACCACTTCCACATGGTTGGCGAGGTGGATCCCGGCTGCAACTCGAACTACTAGTCCACGAGTCAGCCCGCCGGATACGACCAACCGTTGGTTGACGACCAAGGCCGCGACGATTCAGCGATCGTCGCGGCTTCTTGCGTTCTTGGTCCATCCAAGCTGGCGGGCGTTCATCCGCCCCGCAGCCAGGCATCGTCGGCCGCCGTCATCGTAATCCTCTCACGCGGCATGCGACGCCAGTCAAATCGTGCGCGGAACTCTTGAGCGCTCAACGCGGATTGGCGGCCCAGACCGCACCAGTCGCCCAGCAACGCCACGATCCGCTCGGGCGGCACGCCAAGCTCGCGGTAGTGGCTTAATCGCGTGTCGCCATGCCGCTTGGCCAACCGTCTGCCGTCCTCGCCGACCACGATGGGCAAGTGCCAGTAGCGAGGTTCCGGCAAGCTCAGACAGCGGTGCAAATACGCCTGTCGCGGCGTGGAGTCCAGCAAGTCGTCCCCTCGCACGACGTCGGTGACTTGCTGCTGATGGTCATCGACAACGACCGCCAGTTGGTAGCTGGGCCAACCCGTTTTTGTCGCCACCAGGAAATCACCGACGTGGCTCTGCACGTTCTGTCGCACCACGCCAGCCACCTGATCGACGATTGAGAATTCGCCCCCGGGGACAACGATCCGCCAGCCCGCCTCGCCGGGCTGCAGCCAGCGGGTCGCGCGAACGACCTTGTCGCGGATGGCGCTGGCCTGCTCGGTTTCCGGGCGGCATGTTCCCGGGTAATGCAGCTCTTGGGCGCCCTCTTGCGGGGCGGAGTGGCTGGCGGCTTGAATCTGCGAGCGCGTGCAGTAGCAAGGATAAATCAAGCTCTCGCTCGGCCAAGCGGTCCAAAGCGTCTCGGTACTCCGCCGCATGCGCGGTTTGCAAGGAGGGTCCGGCGTCCCAATCCAAGCCCAGCCATTGCAGATCCTGGACCGCTTGCTGAGCGGCTCCCGACTTGACTCGAGGACCATCCAGATCGTCGATTCGCAGGACAATTCTCCAACCCATGCCGCGGGCCAACGCCCAATTGACGAGAAACGTTCGCGCGTTCCCCAGGTGCAAGGCGCCGGTGGGCGAGGGCGCCAGCCGCGTGCAGCGAGTCATGGCGTCAACGACTGCAGCATCTCCAAGAGAGCGTCCACGATCTTCTCCGACGCGTGCGTCTCCAGCATGTTGGTTCCCAACCACGTCTCATATCCGCCCAATCGATGGTGTTCGGGCGTCGGCAGATAACGATTGTGGCCGTTGGCCAATTCGATGGTGAAGGTCGGCCGCAGCGGGCTGCGGCGCTTCAGCTCCAAGCCGATCTCGACAAAGACTTCACAGGGTATCGCGGTGATGCTCATGTCGCCGATCCGCAGGGCTTGCAGCACAATCGACTCGCTGGGAGGCATTTGGTCAAGTTCAACGGCCATCTTGGCGTAGGCTTGGGCGCGAGGCGGCAAGGCCTGCGGGTCTTCGGCGGCGAGGAACTCGCGAGCTTGCGCCAGCCGTCGCGGTGATGGCTTGCGGATCGCCAATTCCAATTCGCGTTGCTGCATTGCCAAGGAGCAGTCGTCGCGGAACGGCAGATCCTGGCAGGCTTGATGGACGGCGTCCGCTACATCCGAGGCGACCAAGCGCATTTGCTCAAACGGCGGCTGGCGCCGACTCGGGCGCGAAAGTTGATGTTGTTGATGTTTCCGCTCGAGCCGTTGGACATGATGCCGACGAACGTTTCCGCCGCCGCTCCGCCGTCGGGGAACATGCGCTGCCGCAGCGCGCGGGCGAACTCGCCAAAGTAGTCCGCCGACACGCCGCCCCCGGGGATGCCGCCCACATAATGCAGGCTGTAGTTGGCCAACACGGCCAGAGGCTGGCCGGCGGAAGTTTGGACCGCCAGAAAGGCGACTTCCGGGTCCGTCGGTCCGGCCGGGCGATCCAGCAATTGACTGGCTCGCGGAGGGTTCATCCGGACTTGATCGTCCGTTTCCCCGAAAGGATTGATCGCAATGCCGCCCGGCTTCATGTACCAGCGCCGATTGAAGACATGTTGTGGAACCTGCACGCCGCCCCAGGCGATGCGAGCGGGCTGCAGGCGTTTCACCGCGAGGCTGATCGCCTCGGCGATTTGCTGTTGCATGAAGGCGACATACTCCGGATCCGCTTGCTCGAGGAACGTGTTCTTCGACGGCGGAGCCGTATGCGTATGCGTTGCCGAAATCAGGATACGATCGGTCGCGACGCCGCACTTTGCGTTGGCCAATCGCTTGGCGGCGTCGCACAGGCTGCGCGGCACGTAGCAGCTATCGACAACGACAAGCGCCAAGCGCGCTGCGCCATCGTCCAACACCAAGGCGCGAGCCGTCAGGGGATCGAAGGCCCGCTCCGCTTGGCGATGACCGAACTGGCCGATCAAGGGCGCCGGCCACTTCTTGGGAGTGATGTCGGCGGTCGCCGCGCCCGCCCGCAACTGCGCCTGAGCGGCGGGAGTCGCCGCGAACACAAACCAACCTAACGCCGCCGCCCGCAACACCCGCCATCCCCAACCATCTCGTCTCATCGTCCTGACCTCCGTCGCCATCACTCATCAATACTCATCGGTGCGTTGCCCATCGCGACGGTTGCCCAGCCAGCGGTGGGTTGAAGGGTCGATACTGTACGACACGGTTCGCACGGACCCGTCACAAAGCACCACCTGAAAAATGGTCGGATGCGCGCTTCCATACCGCCAAAGCAACCCGAGATCCGCGTCGGGATGCGGGGGATCGGCGGTCCAGACGTGCGTGTCGAAGTCATCGCCCACGAACATGCTGTGATCATCGGAAAGGAAATTGTCCCCCAAGTCGTAGAATAGCGGCCAGAGGTGACGCTCCCCGACCAGGTACGTGTTCGACATGCCGTCCAGGATCGTGCCGAAACCGAGGTTGCTGCGTTGGCAACTGACGCCGGTGGACAACGCCATGCTGGCGAACCCTTGTCCGGCGAATGCGTCGGCGGGGCTGGGACCGTTGCCCCAGAACACATGCGTATCACCCGCGTTGATCGCGTAATCGGACTTGGCGACAAGCTCGGTGTCGTTGGCGTTGTAGGCGGCCAAACCCGAGCCTGGCTCTCCGCCGCGAGGGTGGGGAAACAACTGCGGGCGGCGTCTTGTCGGACAGTTGAAAACGCCGAGGGGTCGTTGAGACAATTCGGCTGCGGCCGCCAGTTGCTGCGCGGTGATCACCCTGGGCTGGCCGTCGGCCGGCAGATCAAACAGATTCGTTTGCTCCATGAACGGAAGAATGCTGTACATCCAGCTCCCAGGTTGTTCGCGTCCAAACCCGCGATCCGCGTCTCCCGTCCACCACCACCCCCAACCCCCCGAGGGCATCACCTTCAATGTGTCATGATGATTGTGAACCGCCAGCCCGATCTGTTTCAGATTGTTGCTGCAGGCGGTCCGCCGCGCCGCTTCGCGAGCGGATTGAACCGCGGGCAACAGCAAGGAGACCAGGATCCCAATGATGGCGATCACCACCAGGAGTTCCACCAGCGTGAAGCCGCAACGAGGTCGATATCGCATAAAGAATGTCCTGAGCATGGAATCCGCTCGGCCCGGAAATGATGAGTCGCGGCGACAGAGCGAAGGAGAGGATTAGAAGAGTAGAAGAGTAGAAGAAAGAGATGGCTACCGCGACGGCCGCGTCGAGGATAGTTCTTGTTTCAACGCGTCGCCTGGCAGTTGTTCGGCGGCGCCCAAAGCGTTGGCGGCGAACATCACGCCGTCGATTCCGTTGCGTTCGTGAATCACGATCGGCTTTCCCAGAATGCCGTTGACGTCCGCCGCGGGCAGGACCTGGCGGATCCCGTAGATCACGACATAGGGCTGCTGATCCCGAGGAGAACGGAACAACACGTCCAGATCCTGGACGCCCATCGCCTTCTTCTGAGCCTCGGGGAGTTGTTCCAGGAATTGCTGGAACTCGCTTTCGTTGGCGGGCCCGCGTCCCTGATGCCGCATGGCGAATTCCCCGTACAGTCTTGCCAGGACCGTGATGCTGGAATCCGGCGGATCCTGCGGCGGCGGCGGCGCGGTCGAGCCGCAACCCGGCAAGTGCGCTGCGAGTCCGATAAACAGGCAGAGCATCCCCGAACGGGGATACTGCGACACTCGATCCAAGATACTCATCAGGACCCCGCCCAAACCTCGCCCACGGGCCGCCACCCCAAGCGCTAGAAGATGCACCAAGAAGCGCATCGCACCAGCTTTGCCAGGCAAGGCTGGGAACAATTCGCCATGACGCTTCATTATTACCGCTTGGCCGCCTTGAAGGCAACAAACGACGCCCTGAATTCGCCGCGATTCGCGATTGCCTGGAAACGTTTGCCTACCGTCGCCGGGGGTGGTATCGTCGAAGCGACTGCGCAGCGGATCGCTCGCGCCGGATCGCTCCCCGCGTCCATCGCCGCAAGACCCGACGAGCCCGCCATGCAAGACGCCTTCCTGCGCTTTCGTCCGCAAACCATGCCAGCGATCGTTCCTGAACGTTCGCCAACTCGTGCTCGCTGATTCCGGCTTTCGCCCGCACGCGGACGAGCTGGCCGAGGCGGAAGACCTGTTGTTGGCGGATTTGCCCGAGGAGGCCGCGCGCTGCCTGCTGAAGGCGATGCCCCGGTTGTTGCTGAGCCCGCAAGTCGCACTGGCTGTTGAGCCGAATCGCCAGAGTCTCCAGGATGGACGACGCCCAGGAAGCCGCGCAGATGGAGGACGCCTTGGCGGAGCTCTGCCTGGAAGGCTTGCTGGGCACGGGAAACGGCGAACAGAACACGCCGTTTGTGCTCACTCTGTTCAGCGATCAAGACGACATTCTCGTTGCCTTAAGCAAACAACTCGCCTCCCAAAAACGCGTCCTACACGAAGGACGGTGGCGGAATCAGGTTGGTTGCGAAGATGGTTCGGAGCTCTGGTTCGACGTCCATGACCTTTGCCTGCAAGCCAAATCCAACGAGACCGGCGGGAGCAATTCGAATCCTCCGCAACAACTCTCACCCATGTGACGTCCCACCGCCCAACATCCTAGCCGCTCAGCCCGTCGCACCGCACATGTCCAGCGAACCTCTCAAGATCTATTGGTTTGACGGAGACCAAGTCCAAGGCCCAGTGTCCGGGATCGAGCTGCGCGAACTGGCCTTTCGGCGGATGGTCACGCCGCAGACGCAGGTTCAGATCGAAGGCCAGGGCCGCTGGATTGACGCTGCGCAAGCTGCGTGGGCTGTTCGCCTCGGACGGATCCGTCTTGCCTCATCCGGTGGAAACGCAGAAGTACCTGCAGGCGTTGCGTCGGCGCCTTGATGCGGGCGCCTCTCCATCGCCAAAGCCGTCGAAGCATGACCGCGACCAACGCCCCACCCAGCGAATGACTGTCGCCGGCGCGCCGCCAACTAGGGCGACAGGAGGCGGAATTTGTCACGCTGTTCAAGCAAGGCGCCACGGAGATCGAGTTCTATCAGCCCGTGAAGTTCGATTCGCAAACACCCCATGAGCGTGACGAGATCTACGTGATCGCCGCGGGGAGCGGCGAATTCGAAATCAACCAGGCAATCCAACCCGTGGAGACGGGCGAAGTCCTCTTCGTACCCGCCAGAGTGGAGCACCGCTTCCTGAATTTCACCGACGACTTCGCCACCTGGGTGATTTGGTGTTGATGAAGAACCAAGAACCAAGAACCAAGCACCCATGATTCTCCATGTGGACATGGACGCTTTCTATGCGTCAGTGGAACAGCGCGAACGACCGGAGCTTCGAGGCCGGCCCGTGATCGTGGGCGGCAGCGCCGAGGGGCGAGGCGTGGTGTGCGCCGCCAGCTACGAAGCTCGCCGGTTTGGCGTCCATAGTGCGATGCCTTCGGCCACCGCCGTGCGTCTCTGCCCGCAGGCGGTCTTTTTGCCCAGCCGGATGAGCCTGTACGCCGACGTGTCGACGCGGATCCATGAGATCTTTGGCCGTTACACGCCGCTGATTGAACCCCTGTCGTTGGATGAAGCGTTTCTTGGATGTCGCCGGCTCGGCGGCCCTGTTCGGATCGGCCGAGACGATTGGCCGGGCGATCCAGGCGGCGATTGCCGCTGAACTGCAATTGGATGCTTCGGTGGGAGTCGCTCCCAACAAGTTCGTCGCCAAAATCGCCAGCGACCTCCACAAACCGCGGGGATTTGTCGCCGTCGCCGCCGACGACGTGCTCGCTTTCCTGGCCCCGCTTCCGGTCCAACGCTTGTGGGGAGTCGGCAAGAAGACGCAACGCGTGTTTGAGAAACTCGGGATCCGGACTCTGGGGCAACTGCGAGCCTGGCCGGTGGACGTGCTGCGCGAGCGCTTCGGGACGCAGGGGGAGCACTTCTGGCGCCTTGCTCATGGACGCGATCCACGCGAAGTCGTGCCCGATCGAGCGGCCAGGTCAATCTCGCACGAGACCACGTTTGCTCACGACATCGCCGAGCCAGCAGCCCAATCCGGCGTCCTTTTCGAACTCGCCGATCAAGTCGGGCGTCGTTTGCGCCGAGCCCATCGTCGCGCGGCGGTCGTGCATCTCAAGTTGCGTTATCCCGACTTCCGCACACTCACCCGCTCCCTGAAACTCAACCAACCCACGCAGCAAACGCAAACACTCTGGCAAACCGCCAAACACCTCCTGCAGAAAACGCTGCCCAAGCCGCAACCACTCAGGCTGCTAGGAGTCGGCGTGACCGACATTCGCGACGCCGAACAGGACATCCAACGCACCCTGTTCGAAATCCAAGACACCCGCCAACAATCCGCCCTGGACCAAGTCAGCGACGCCATCAAAGCAAAGTTCGGCGCCAAAGCAATAAGAAGGGGGGAAGGGTAGTTCTTGGTTCTTGGTTCTTGGTTCTTGGTTCTTGGTTCTTGGTTCTTGGTTCTTGGTTCTTGGTTCTTCGGTTCTTGGTTCTTGGTTCTTGGTTCTTGGCACCCGCCGCACCGCAACGCGGCGCCACCCCAAAGCCTGCGGTCGCGCAGCGCACCCCCAATACGCATCAAGTTAAGAAAAAACCGGATGGAATTGACCGCGGAGGACACCGAGACCCACAGAGGCGGAGGCAATTCTGTCCTCTGTGTTCCTCCGTGCTCTCTGTGGTGACCCGTTTCACGGCCTCGCTGGCGCCTCGCCACAGCCCAGACAATGCCAGCGTCGACGCCGCCCCGGCTCGCCGCGTTGGGATGCATTTCACGCACTGACGACTTCAAACTCCACCCATCTCATTGACCCAGATAGCGGTAGACCAGCTCCTCCCACGCATCGCTCTCGCGGTAGCGGAGCAACGCTTCGTTCAGGCTGTTGCGTAGCTCGCTGTCCCGCGGCAGCACAATTGCATATTCCTGGACGTTGAACAGCAGCGGCAGCACATCGATGCGATTGGCGTATTCACTGCTCGCCGAATACTTCAGCAAAGCCGCATCGTACACGACCGCATCCGCCTTGTCGGCATCGACGGCTTCGATCGCCTCTCGAGCCGTTGCGTAGCCCCGAAAGAAAATGCGGCGTTGGCGCAGATAATCGGCGCTCGTGCTGGATGCGACCGTCGCCACTCGCACGCGATGCAAATCCGCCAACCGCGTGATTCCCACGTCGAGTTGTTGAACGGTAAGCACCGATGTGATGACGCCAGTCAAGATCGACAGAACCATGATGCTCGCCAACATGGCCAGGGTCGCCAGCAAGCGTCCCATCGTGCTGACAGGAATGATTCCTTTGTGCCCAAACAGAAGAATCGTCGACCACCAGATGCCCATGCCGAGTCCTTGGCGCCTCTTTCCGCCGAACATGGATGCATTGGACTTGCGCTCGAACAGCCAGAACAGAACCCCGCAAACAGCCACTGTCAAAACCATCACGACCACGATTGTCACCAGGCGCGTCGATACGACCCGACTGAGCAGCTTCCAAGGGCTGGAACTGTCGCTTGTGCTAACCGCGATGCCGAGTCCTGTGGAATAGTGCGGATGACAGAAGTTGACTCGCTTGTGCCTGTCGGCAGTCACGCTGATGGCGGCGACTGCGGCGTCGAGCCTGCCTTCTTCCAGCTCCATCAACATCTCTGAAAGCGTCAACTCCTGGTATTCAAATTCCAGATTCAACTCGTCGGCGAGATGATCCCACAGCTCGATGCTGATTCCGGTCCACGATCCATCGAGGTTCTTGATCGCAAAGGGCGGACTTTGCTTCGTGCCAACCTGCAGAACAGTTCGGTCACCAACGGATTCGGCCGTCGTGTCTTGGGATTCTGCTGGCTGCTGTGCGCACTCAGCCCAATTGCCAAGAAGCCCGATCAGAATCGTCGTGATGATGAACCATTCGGGCGCCGGGCCGATCATGGCGTTGGTCCTGTTGAGTTCGATGCTTCAGGTTTGTCACAAGCTTGGCCCCACGCGAAGGGAGTCCGCAGGCGAGCTCGGCTCACCCTCGCAGTCCCTTTCAGCACGCCGCGGAAACGGGGAGCGTTTCATGCCTGTGGGGACTTACGTGGAATCGTGGCGTTGGAACAAAAGCCAGGCCCGACGGGCCGGCGCAATTTTAGCCGTGGCCGTAAGGCGCCGTGAGGCCACGGAACGCCAACCGAAGCGGTTCCATAGGCCCGCAGGGCCTGTGTCCGATCTGGAAAGGTAGCCGTGGCCTCACGGCCACGGCTTGAATTGCTTCGCCCGATTCGGGACGTTCCTGGCCGGATTGGGGGGTGAGTCCCGTGATTCGGCTCCCTCGCCTCACGCCAACTCGCTCAAGACGCGATTCACTCGCACCAAATCAAGAAAGTCCCGCCAGCGTTGGCTGACGGGACTTGTGTTGATGGAGACGAGTCGTGGGGCCCTTCCCAGTGGAGACGAGGGGGCTCGAACCCCTGACATCCAGCTTGCAAAGCTGGCGCTCTCCCAACTGAGCTACGTCCCCGGGAGTGAGCCGACCGATGGTGCTTTTTCGGCCGGCGAGTGGGCGCACCAAGATTCGAACTTGGGACCTCGTCGTTATCAGCGACGCGCTCTAACCAACTGAGCTATGCGCCCGGGAGCACCGTATTGTAGGGTTCGTGGTGAGCGTGTCAAACCGGGATGGCGCCAACTTCGCCGGGCGTTGGGCGGACCTGCCGGATTTTGGCGGCCGTAGGAAATGAGCTTGTTGGAGAACCTGCGGTGGGTCGCTGGGCGACTGGGAATCGCCCTCCAAGTCCACCCGTCTTGCCTGTCTTGACCCTCCACCGCCAGCTTCGGTGATTTCCTAGCGCCGACGCCGTAGTCGGACCGATCAATTCACCTGGAACTGAGCCGCCTCGATGCGGTATGCTCGGCGCGTTGGGCAGGCGTTTTCCCGCCAGGGCTTCTCGATCGACCGGGAGCCTCGGCCGGTGGTGCTGGCCATCGCCATGGATTCGAGCCCGCCTTTTCCTCTCCGCGACAAGGAATGATACTCATGCGTTGGTCCTGGTGGACGAAAGTCTCGCTGGCGGGCTTGACCGCCTTTGCCGTCTCCTCTTCGCCGGCTTCGGCCGCACCGTCGGTGGCCGACGCATTGAAGCTGCAGCCGTTGCAGAATAAGGATGTCGATTGCGACCGTCCTTCGGGAGACGCCCTGGCCGACCTGTCGGTCGAACCGATCAAAGAGGGCGATATCGCCGGCTGGAAGGTCGCTTCTTCCTCCGGCAAGCTTTATCGCCGCTTCATCGACACCAACGGCGATAACAAGCTGGATCAATGGTGCTATTACAAGGACGGCGTCGAGATCTACCGCGACATCGACGGCGACTTCAACGGCAAGGCGGACCAGTATCGTTGGATGGGGCCCTCCGGCATTCGCTGGGGGCTGGACCGCAACGAGGACGGGGATATCGACGCCTGGAAAGTCATCTCGCCCGAGGAGGTGTCCGCCGAGGTCGTCGCCGCCATCCGGGATGGCGACAAGAACCGCTTTGCTCGCTTGTTGATCACCGCCGCCGAGCTGAAAGATCTTGGCATGAATGAGGAGCGTCAGAAGATGGTCCTCGACAAGCTGAAGGACGCCGAGACGCGTTTCGAAAACGCGGTGCGTAAGAACAAGGATCTGGCGGCCGGCGCCCAATGGATTCACTTTGGCGGCAACCGTCCCAGCGTCGTGCCGCAAGGCAACGAGGGCATGACCAAGGACGTCTACCTGTACGACAATGTCGGCGCCGTGATCCAGCGCGGCGACGACCATGCACAAATCATGATCGGCACCTTGGTGCAGGTGGATCAGGGTTGGCGCTTGCTGGACGTGCCCGAATCGCTCGGCGGCGCCAGCGACTCCTCCATGTTCATGAGTGCGGGATTGAGGAACGACGATGACGGCTCGGCCGTCGAGGGCATGAGCGCTCAGGTGCGAGAATTGGTCACTCAATTGAACACTTTGGACGAGCAATACGCGGCGGCCACCACCGATCGGCAACGCACGGCGCTGCACAATCAACGCGCCGACTTGCTGCAGAAACTGATCAACATCAGCAAGGACAACGAACGCGAAGCTTGGATTCGTCAATTCGCCGACCTGATCAGCGCGGCGGCTCAAACTGGAGGATACAACGAGGGCGTGGATCGGCTGAACAAGCTGGTCGAAGAACTGAAGGATCAACGCGCAAACGCCGACACGCTGGCGTACGTCATCTTCCGAACGATGTCCGCCGAGTACGCGATCGAAGTCACCACGCCCGACGCCGACTTCGCCAAGATCCAGGACGCCTGGCTGAAGAAGCTCGAAGCCTTCGTGAGCACTTACCCCAAGAGTCCCGACGCGGCGGAAGCGGTGCTGCAATTGGCCATCGCCAAGGAATTCGCGGGCGACGAGAAGGAAGCGATCGTCTGGTACGGCCGCATTTCCTCCGAATTCGCCTCGTCGCCCATCGCGGCCAAGGCGATCGGCGCCAAGCGCCGCTTGGAGTCGGTCGGCAAATCCATCCAGATCGAAGGCGCCACCTTGGATGGACGCTCGGCCTCGCTCTCGCAACTCCAAGGAAAAGTCGTATTGGTGCATTACTGGGCGACCTGGTGCGAACCTTGCAAGAAGGACATGGACCTGCTGAAGTCGCTGCAAGCCAAGTACGCTCGCAACGGATTCGCCTTGCTGGGCGTGAACCTGGACTCGGTCAAGGAAGACGCCGAACAATTCCTGAAAACCAACCGCCTGCCCTGGCCGCAATTGCATGAGCCAGGAGGGCTCGACAGCCGCCTGGCCAACGAGTTAGGGATCCTGTCCCTGCCCACCATGATCCTCTTGGACGAGCGCGGAAAAGTAGTCAATCGCAGCATCCACTCCCGAGAGCTCGACGACGAACTCGCCAAACTGATCCGCAAGCGAAGGTAGGCCGCGACGGAAGGGATTGGCGAGAAGCAGGCGCAACGGGGACAAGCCTGGGCCGCTCATCGTCGGCGAAGCGACCGGACGAATAGTCCCGAAAGGGACGGCCCCAAATCAGCCCAGGGTGGAGCGTGAGCGCAGCGAACCAGCGAAACCCTGGGTAGTGCAACCGCCTCTTCCTACAAACCCCGAAGGGCTGGCCCCAGATTTATGGCGCGTCCAAGGCCGGGTTCCGGTCGAAGAATCCCCACGGCTTCAACTTGAACCCGGCCACATGCGTCGTCATCACCGGCCACTCTTCGGGCCGCGGCAAATGGGTCACCCCCAAGGTGTACCACCACACCAGATCCGTGTCCTTCAACGGGCGATCTTGAGCGGTCCAGACCGCCAAGCCGTCATCGCCATTGCTTTGGTTGACGAACCGCCCGCCGGCGTAGCGTTCGGTTTCCGAGTAAGGCGTACACCAGAGGTGCGCGTCCAGAAAGGACGCCCGCCGGCGGACACTGGACCCCGGCACGCGCCAGGGGAAACGCGTTGCCGTGCGGCGCCAGGATGAATCCCGCAGGATGCCCCAGCCTGTTGGTCTTGGAGGCATGCGCGTCATCCTCCAATGACGGCTGCTGGGGATGTGCACCATCCGCCGCGCCTGGCTCTCACTCTCCAACGGTGAAACCTTGGCCACGAACGCATTGCCCCCTGGGTTGGCCGCCGGGTCGGTGATGGGCTCCGCGTTGATCTCCCACGCATTGTTGATCGGTCCATCCACGTCCAGGTCCAGTCGGAAGTTGAAGAAGTGCTGATGGTGCACCGCGGCCACCCGAGCATCCACCAACGTGGCGTGCTCCGACTTCAACTCGACGACCGTCTCGGCCTGCACCGCCTTGGCCAACACGATGCCGGTCATCAGGGTTTGCTGTTCGATGACGCCGTCTTGATGAAAAATCCAGCGGAAGATGTAGTCGTAGTTGCCTAGCGTCACAATCTGGGAAATCACCAGTTGGCGGGCCGCTCGGGAATCCTCGATGCCCACGCCATACTCGATCGGCGTGTGGTGCTTCCAAAGCAAACCTGGGAACTGCTCGTAAACGGCCACCGCCGCCGGCATGGAGAGCGGCACGCCGTTGCTCAACGGCAACACCGCGTCCAGCAGCGTCGCATACGTGGGAACATCCACGCCCAAACGGTGCGGGGAACAATAGCCCAAACCAAAATCGCCTTCATCCAACGCGCAACGGAAACTCCATCCCTGATCCGGGTCGCCATAGGGAACCGCCATTTCGGAGACGGAAAGCCGGTAGGCGACCGAGCGCCGTTCGTTCTTCAATCGCTGATCGCGATAGCTCACCTGGTGCAGCACCAGGCCTTCGCGAGGATGGATCCCGTAGTGGAACCGCCAGTTGTCCCAGCTGATCCAATGGCCTTCGACCGCAAAGGACGGCCCTTCCGGTTGGGCTTGCACCAGCGGTTTGAGGGCCGGTCGCTTGGGGCCGATCTCCGCGGCGTCATAGTCATTCGGCCGAGGAGGACGCGTCACGTTGGAGTCGTGCACCTCCAACACCTCATTGTTGGTTACGTCCACCTTCGCGGTAAGGCCCAACGGCCGAGCGTAGGCGTTCTTGTTGTCGCCCTTCAGCCAACCGACGGCCATCCAGATCCGCGGTCCGCCAGGCGCCACGCCCGGCGTCCCGCCGGCGCCCCATAAATCCGCTTGCACCATGTCGGCTTGCGTGACGCCGCGACGCCGCAACGCCGCCAGCCATCGCGGGTCGCGCTGCAGCAATGAGTTGACTCGATCCCAATCGACTGGCAGATAGGACGGCTGGCGATTCTTTACCTCCCGGTAGGAGGCCACGCGCAGCTGTTCCAAGTCCACGATCGCCTCGTAGGTCGTGCGGCGATCGAGCTGATAGATCAGCACCGAAGCGAGTCGCGGGGGCGCCGGCGCAGCGGAACCCAGCAGAAGTGTGGCTTTGGACGGTTCAGCGACATGCATCGAAGCCAAGTGCGACTGAGAATTCACGTTGCCAGCGCTGATCAGCAAGTCGCTAGTCAAGCGGACTTCATCGGCTGTCAGCGGATCCAGCGGGTGCGTCTGTGCGCCGCTGGCGGCGTCACTTGCCGATACCGCCAACACAACCAGCAGGCTCCACCGCGACTGCGTCGGGAAGATCTCGGTAATCCAGGCAAAATTTACTGCCATGCTTTGCCGTGGGCAATTATCATAGCGGGGTCCGCCAAAAGCGGTAAACAATGTCGCCAATCTACCTCGATCGGCTACCCAGACACGGAGAAAGCACATGATTCGTTCACTGGTGATGGTGTTGTTGGGGCTAGTGTTGCTGGAATGCACCTTGACCGAAACCCAAGCGGGTCTGTTCGGACGACGGCGAGCCCGAAAGTGTTGTGGTCAGGTCGTGACCACCTGTCCACAGCCATGTTACCGAACTCCGCCTCCTCCTCCCCCGGTATCGTGCGAATTCCGATGCATCGGCGATCTGGCTGTCAACGTGATTACTGACGCCACTTTGGAGGGCGCGTGCCAGAAGATGCAGGACTTTTGCCAAGATGGCGTGGCGTGGACGAGCTGCGACTGCGACTTTGGCCCAAGGGCGAAGCGAATGTGTACGTGGAAAACTGTGGCGTGTTGTACGGGCATCACGCGCGATGGTCGATGTGTGCGGGTTCGGATCATCGGAATGGGGAATACTCAGCAAGAAGCGATGGCCGATTTCTGCGCCTGCCGCAACGCGTATTTCTGTCGTCTCGTTTGCTGCGGTTGCGTCAGCACGTGCCGCAACTAAAACGCCAAGCCTGACAGAACACCATTGGTGGCCGCGACTGGCGTCAGTTTCCCAGGGTTGCACTGCGCTGCACCCCATCGGCATCAAGTTAAGGGATCGGCGGCGACGCTGTATTTTCCGAGCTGTGGCGATGTGCCAGCGCGGCCGTGAAACGGGTCACCACAGAGTGCACGGAGGAACACAGAGGCCAGAATTGCATCCACCTCTGTGGATCTCCGTGTCCTCGGTGGTCAATTCCATCCGGATCTTCCTTAACTTGTGGTGTTGCACTGGGCTGCTTAGGGGGCCGTCCCGGTTGGGACTGATTCAGGGACCGAATACCCAACGCCTGAGTCGCGATTTGGCGTCGTTGCCCAGGAGGTATTTTCCATCAGGCGAGTTGAAGCTCGTGCTACCGGCCACCGTTGTGACATCGAATAAGCTGGCGTTCGGCACTTCCACGATGACCGCGTAGGATTCGGCGTCAAAGACGCTAACGCTGATTGAGTCGCCGCGCTGGACCAGAAAATACTGGCCGTCGGCGGACCAACCGATTCCAACGACCGATCGGGCGGGAAGCGAATGCAGTTTCTCCGGCAGGTTCCCCTCGGTGCGCCACAAGACAACCTCGTCCTGATCGGCCACCAGGGCGCGATCGCCGCGGGGATTCAACGCTGAACGCTTGGGCTGGGACTTCAAGGCGAAATCCATCCTGGTGATGCCGTCCGCCGTGTAGAATTCCGCGTAATTGCCCTCGGGGCCACCTTGTCGCGGCAGTGATCGAGGCGATAAGAGGAAGGGCTCCACCGCTTCATAAACGATGGGATCGGCCGGGCAAGCCAACACCGCGCCGCTGGGGTGGATATCGACGAAGAGAAAACGGCCTCGTCGGCTGCTTTGTTGGGTGGACTCCGTCGCGTTTTTCCACCACCGCAACACGCCGTCGCGACTATGCGAGACGATCTGCCCGTTGTTGGCGAATTTGGCTTGCAGCACGACGTCCTCATGGCTCGCCACGGTCGATCGGGTTTCGCCCATTGGCCGTTGGCCCAAATCCGGATTTCCTTGCCCCCGGCGGTGAGCAGGCGAGCGCCTTGAGCGTCGAAGTCCACGGCGGTCAGCGGCGCGTCGTGACCGGCCAACGTTGCGATGCGTTGACCATTGTTGACGTTCCAAACCGACGCGGTGTGATCCAACGATGCGCCGGCCAGCAGCTTGCCGTCAGGCGAGGCCGCCAGCGCCACGATGGGAGCCGAATGGCCCTCCAAGCGCAATCGGGGCAGGGTGGTCGTCGTGGAAAACAGACCAACGCGATAGGCGTTGGTGGTCGCCAGAACGTGTTCGCCCCAGGGGGTCAGTTGAGTCACTTGCCCGATCTGTAAGGCCGCGGCCGCGACTTCTTCTCCATCACGGGTGTTCCACGTGCGGAGCATCGGCCGTTGCTGTCCGGTGGTTGTGTCCCAGGATGTGCCCGCACTGAATGAAGGATCGTATTCGGGACGATAATCGGCCGAAAGGACTCGATCGTCGCTCAGGAAACAGGCGTCCGCGACGGGCCGTGCGGTCAGTTGGCGGTGTTCGTCCTTGGCGAAGTCCCACCAGATCATGCCGCCTTGCATGGGACTGAACACCAGCAATTCCTGGCGATCCTCGGCCACGCGCATGTTGGCGAACGGGAACCCAAAGGCCAGCTTGCTGAGCACTTGGCCATTAGCGGCGTCCAGGCAAACGACCGACGGAGCGTTGTCTGGCGTCTGAGGCTCCTGCTCCAAGGCCAGCGCGTACTTGCCGTCATGCGAGGCGAGAACCCTCTCGAAACGCATGCCGTCCACTCTCAAGGGGATTGGCGTCTTCGCCGGATCGAGGGGTCGAATCAATCCTTCGCCGTTGTTAAGGCCGACCAGCAACTGGTCGCACGTCGGCATGAAGGCGACTTGGGTGACCGCGTCCGGTAGTTGCCAGGACGCCGTCAACTCGAGCGAGTCGGACCATAATTGCAGCTCTCCATTCTTCAGGGCGACGGCGAATTGTCCGCCCCCCGCGGCGATCGCCAGATCGGCCACCGGCGCCTCGGGCGACGTCAGGGGAATCGGCCCGCCCTCATCGGTCGGTCGCCACATCCACAGTTGCTCGCGGCGATCCGCGTAAACGACCAGGTTGGAAACGGGATCAAACTTCAGGGTCTTGGCGTCGGCTGGAGCGACGTTCAAGCGGGCGAGGCGCTCGCGGCTTTGGCGCCGGAAGAAAAGCACTGCATCCTCGCCATACGTCGCGAGGATCTCGCTCGAACCGTCCACCACGAGATCGTCAGGCAGTCGGCCTTCGATGCGAGTGAGCGAAAAGCCGTCCTTGGCGTCCAAGACGTGCGTCTCTGGCGTGGGAGCCAGGGCGCGGCAAAGAGATCGTCGGACAACCAGGCGCGCGCGTATTCGCCGGTCGCCGGGCGCCCCTCGAAGGTCGCCAACTGCCGCCCGCTTTTCATTCGCCAGACCTGGACTCGTTGGTCCGCCGTGACAATCACCGCCTGGCTCCCATCGGGCGAGATGGCGCCATGACGGGCTCGCCCGGATGACTGAAATTCCCCCAGAGCGTCGCCCGTCTCCAGGTCCACGACGACAGGACGGGCGACGATGCCCCACTGAAGCAGTTGACGGTGCTGTTGGTTGACCGGAACGGCCAGCCCCGTGGTGAATTTGAACCTCAGCGGCAACGTGAACTGCGCCACACGGCGGCCGGAGGCCAGGTGATATTTGTTGAACATGATTCGTGAACCGATCGAAGACCAGGACATTATGGCTGTCGTTGGTGAACAGCGCGAAGGCGCCCAGCCAGGTTTGTTCCGGCTTGGTGATTTTGCCGTCCAAATCGTAGACATCGACGCGTTTGCTGGAGTTCACGGCCAACCAGCGTTCATCGGGGCTGAAACTAAGGGACTCCGCGTCCCGCCGGGCGTTGGCCGTTTGCACCCAGCGTTCTTCGCCAGGCGCCTGTCGATTGCGGATTCGCCAGAGGGCCACGCTTCCATCCTCGCCAACCGCGGCCAACTGATCTCCCGAGGCGCTGAATGCGGCGTAGCGCACCCTGACGCCGCCGGGATAGTCAAAGGCCAGGGGCGCCGCCGGCGCCGCCGGGGCGACAATTTGAATGCGAGACGCCTGGTGGATCACCAGACGGCCGTCGGGGGTCAGTGAATTCTGATGCAGGAAGGCCATGTCGACATCGGGAAAGCGAGCAACTTCTTTTCCATCGCCGGCGTTCCAGATCTGCAGCAACTGACGCGACGTGGCGGCGGCGGCGAAGCCACTTGCTGTGCTGCGGGATGTCTCACGGGAGGAGTTGCTTATCTCACAAAGCGTCAGGATGCGGTCGCCTTGCGGGCTAAAGATCGCTGACTGGACGGACGTTTCGGTGGGCAACGTCGCCAGCAGTTGCGGCTGAGGAGAGATCCGCCACAGTTGAGCATGCACATCGCTGGTGCTGTCGCCAAGCAATAGAATGCTGTTGCCGTTGGGGGCGATGATGGACTCGCGAACGGAGAACTCCGCATCCCACTCGGTCACTTGCCGATTCGCGTCGGAGGCGGCCAACCAGGCCTGCCGCGCCTCGGGAATCGGCTCGAGCTGCAGCGATTTCTCCGCAAGTTGAATTGCCTGGTAGGGGTCCGTGGAAATCTGTAAGGCCGAGCGTGCGGCGAACAGTTCGCTGGTCACGAGGCGCAACTCTTGTTTGGCGAGCAGTTCCCGCTCTTCGGCCACGACCTGGCGATACTTGGCCCAAACGGTGGTCGCACCGGCGACAAGGACCAGCGTCAACATCAGCGCGGCGACCGCCAGCACATGCTCCCGCAGCTTGCGTCGGCCTTTTTCGACGACGCCCAGCGGCTTGGCGTGCAACGGCTTTTCATCTCGCAAATAGCACTGCAAGTCCTCAGCTAAATCGTCGGCGGTTTGATAGCGATCTTCGGCGCGAAGTGCATCGCCTTGCTGACGATGAGGTCGAGTTCGGGGGGCAAGTCCTTTTCGACTCGCAGAGGCGGACGCACGGGGAGCCGGCCATGATGCAATTCCTGCAGGGAGCTCATGTCGATGGAGTAGGGCCGCTGCAGGGTAAACAACTCGTACATGGTCACGCCCAGCGAGTAGATATCGCTGCGTCCATCGACGGCGCGAAGCTTGCCGCCGGCTTGCTCGGGGCTGAGGTAATCGAACGTGCCGATGACTTGGCCGCTCTGCGTGAGATCCATATCGCCTTCGAGTCGCGCCAGTCCAAAATCGGCGACGAAACAGCGGCCGTCACGGTCGAGCAGTAGATTGGAGGCCTTTACATCGCGATGGACGATGCCATTGCTGTGTGCATAAGCGAGGCCATTGGCGGCGTCCAAAGCGATGGACGCGAGTTCCTTGAAGTAGGCGTGGGCCGACCTGTTGTCGCCGCGCGAGCTGATCCATTGCCGCAGACGCTCGGACCCCGGCGCTGGGTCGGGCGTAGGCACGTAGCTCATGGTGGAGCCCGACGGCGGTTTGAGTTCCGTGAGGGCGCTGTTGGAAGCCGCGGCGGCCGAATCGCTCGCGGCCAGAGCCTCCTGGGCGGAAGGGGTTGAGGCGGCCTGGGTTGATGCGCGGGTTTGGTGTTCGGTGTCGCGCAGCGCGGTTTCTCGAGTCACCCGAAGTCGCTTCACCAGCTCCGACACGTTTCCGCCGGCCAGCAGTTGCATGACCAGGTAGTGCAGACCGTGATCGGCGCCCGCATCGTGAACCATGACGATGTTGGGGTGGCTGAGCGTGCTGCCGATCATGGCCTCGCGGCGGAAGCGTTCGGGACCGTTCCGCGTCAGAGCGACGGTTCCGGCGAGCAGCTTGACGGCCACTGGACGCTGCAAGGAGCCCTGTTCGGCTTCGTAGAACAAAGCCCATCGCGCCGCCGCCGATTTTTCGCCGCAGGCGGTAGGCGCCGACCGCTTTGCCGACGAACGGATCATCGCCTTCGGCGGCCGTATGGTCGGGCTCACAGGTGTCCTGTGAGCGAACGAACGCCGGGCCGGCGACAAAGGGGCCCAAAAGATCGCGGGCTTCCTCGCTTTGGAGAAAGCCCTCGATCTGCGCGTCTTCATCGGCGTCCGAGGGCGCCGGCGCGCTTTCGCCTCCCTGGGAGGCGGGCGCCGGCGTGGGCTCCCCGTGGCCGCCGCCGGGCTGCTTGCCGGAGGAACTCTCGTCCAAGTGGGAAGCGTCCGAGTCATCGGGATTCATGGGCTGCCGCTGGGGATGAAGGGTGATGGAGAAGCTGTCCGAGGCGTCGGTCTTCATTCCCTGGGGCCGCCAACGTTGCTATCTTTCGCGGCAGGAGGATGGCGGGATTGGATCACCGACGTTCCCACGGGCTTCCCATAGAACGCAAACGGAGCAGGCTCCCGACGAGCAAACTTGGATTCCCGAAGTTTTGCGTCAAGCTGGCGCCGGCTGCGGTCGATGGAAACTTTTCTCGGAATATCGCTGAGCGAGCCCTTGACCGGAACCGCCGCGGCGATACACTTTGCTTCTCACGTGCGACGGAGACCGCCGGCGAGAGCCGCGAGAACGATTGAAAAACTTCTCGGAACCCGTTGACGAGCCTTCGCGGAAACCTTAACTTTATCGTTTCCCCACGAGGGATGGCCCGGCAAGAGGCCGCGAACCTTCTCGACCTCTTGCCGGTCCATTTTGGGACCAGTTGAAATGCGAACGCCGTTCGCGGCGCCCCGTGTTTCAGCTCCGATCTTTGACAATTTGGTTGCGTTGGTAGATGGCATCTTAACGTTGCCAACGACGCGAAGCAAACTCCGCAACTCCTCTTTGGAGGCAGCGTGGGGTGAGTGATGCAGCTGTTGGCGGCGAACACAACAACACGTTCTAAAGTAGCGTCGAGGATGCAACGCCGATCGTAGGCACTCAGCTTTGGCTGCGTGGTTGCGAAAAGCAATGCAAGTCTCGTCATGAGCGAATCGTTACACCCAGCCGTATTGGGAGTTCCGCAAGGGGCTTCTGGTGATGGATGGGTTTTTGTGGCGTCTGCGATGATGAGTGCTTGAGAGGCATGGATCCTTCGGGGTTCCCGCTGATTGAGTTCTGAATCATTGTGGTCAAGCTACTAAGGGCGCATGGGGGATGTCTTGGTGTCAGAAGGCAATGAAAGGCGTGGAAGACTGCGATAAGCCTGGGGGAGCTGTCAAACGAGCGACGATCCCGGGATTCCCGAGCAAACCTGGTGAACTGAAACATCTAAGTAGCCAGTGGAAAAGAAAGAAAAATCGATTCCCTCAGTAGCGGCGAGCGAACGGGGATCTAGCCCAAACCGCGAGGGTTTTCCCTTGCGGGGTTGTAGGGCCTTCCACATGGGAGTCATAAAGCAACGAACTAGCGGAACCGTCCAGGAACGGCGGGCCACAGAGGGTGACAGCCCCGTACGCGAAAGTTGGTTGCCTCCCGGAGGGTACCTGAGTAGGTCGGGTCACGTGAAACCCTGACTGAATCGACGGGGACCATCCCGTAAGGCTAAATACTCTCTGACGACCGATAGTGAACTCAGTAGGGCGACTGAAAGATGGGAAGAACCCCTGCTAGGGGAGGATACTGAACCTGAAACCATGTGCCTACAAGCGGTCGGAGCACTATGGCGATTTATCGCAATGTGTGACGGCGTGCCTTTTGCATAATGATCCGGCGAGTTACCGTCTACGGCTTGGTTAAGGTCTTCCGGACCGAAGCCTCAGGGAAACCGAGTCTGAATAGGGCGAATATTGTCGTAGGTGGTAGACGCGAAACTTAGTGATCTACCCATGAGCAGGTTGAAGCGCGGGTTATACTGCGTGGAGGACCGAACCCACTTGGGTTGAAAACCGAGGGGATGACTTGTGGGGAGGAGTGAAAGTCTAATCAAACTGAGAGATAGCTCGTTCTCTCCGAAATATCTTTAGGGATAGCCTCGAGCCACTACGCACCGGGGGTAGAGATACTGAATCGGATGGGGGCCCTTTCCGGGGTACCCCACTGAACCAAACTCCGAATACCGGTGCGACTATCTCGGGAGTCAGTCCGCGGGGGATAAGCTTCGCGGTCGAGAGGGAAACAACCCAGACCATCTGCTAAGGTCCCCAAGTGATGCTTAGTCACTAAGGAAGTTGAGTTGCAGAGACAGCCAGGATGTTGGCTTAGAAGCAGCCACCATTTAAAAAGTGCGTAACAGCTTACTGGTCGAGCAATTCTGCGCCCATAATGAACGGGAGTAAGCATCACACCGAAGCAGTGGATTGTGCCTAGCACAGTGGTAGGAGAGCGCCGTACGTCAGATACAAGCCGTACCGTAAGGAGCGGTGTTGGGGCGTACGGGTGATTATGCCGGAATGAGTAACGATAAAGCAGGTGAGAATCCTGCTCGCCGAAAGCGTAAGGTTTCCTGGGGAAGGTAAATCCGCCCAGGGTTAGCCGGTACCTTAGTCGAGGCCGAAAGGCGTAGACGATGGATAGCAGGTCAACATTCCTGCGCCGGCTGTGTGGACCGATGGAGGGACGGCGTCCGAAAGGTGAGCGGTACGACTAGAAATGTCCGTGGAGCGTCGCAAGATGGCGGGATAGGAAAATCCACCCGCGGAATTCAAGCGACGAGCCCGAGAGCACTTAAGTTCTCGAAGTCATCGGAAGGACGTCCAAGAAAAGCTTCTAAGGGTTGAAGCACAGCCGACCGTACTAAAACTGACACAGGTACGCGAGACGAGTAGTCTAAGGCGCTCGGGAGAACGGTGGTTAAGGAACTCTGCAAAATGACCCCGTAAGTTCGCGATAAGGGGTGCCTCCGGTAGTTTTGCTGTTGGAGGCCACAGTAAATCGGCTCCTGCGACTGTTTATCAAAAACACAGGACTCTGCTAACTCGTAAGAGGATGTATAGAGTCTGACGCCTGCCCGGTGCCGGTAGGTTAAGGAAGGCGGTTAGCGCAAGCGAAGCTGGCGACCGAAGCCCCGGTAAACGGCGGCCGTAACTATGAACCACTCGTAGTTGTAAAATTTGGCTATATGCTGGAACACCTGAGTATCCGACGGTACTCGCCCGTAAACGACCACCACGGTCTCGACCGTGAAGTCAACGGGCAGTGACAATCCGCTCGGTGCAGGCAATCAGCAGGAAAGGCCAACCTATCATGCCTCACCAGGTTCCCGATTCGATCGGGTACTATTTCGCCGGCTTTGTCGACGGAGAAGGAAGCTTTCATTTAAGCTTCCGCAAACGCTCCGACTACAGCCTGCCCTGGAAAGTCTCTCTCTGCCTGAATGTGTCGCAGAAAGACAAGGTCATCCTGGCTTTGTTCAAGCGGCATCTGGGCTGCGGGACTCTCCGTTCCAAGGGCGACGGCGTCTGGATGTTCGAGGTGAATAACCTCAACGCCATTCGCGACAAAGTCATTCCCTTCTTCAAGAGATTCGGCTTTCTCTCGGCCAAGAAGAAACGCGACTTCGCGATCTTCTGCAAAATGGCCGAGCTGATGCACGAGCAACAGGCTCATCTCTCTCGAGAAGGCGTTCGGCAACTGCTGCTGCTGCGGCGGGAAATGAACGACGGCGGAAAACGTAAGTACTCGGAAGAACAGATCCTGCATGAGCTTGATGCGTTGGAATCCCCAGAGACTACACGCCAAACCTCTCCGGATTTTCGCACCGGAGAAGGATGATATAGTCCGATCTGCATAGCGATATGCAGAGCCGAGTAGAAATAGCTCGGCCCGTTGGCCGCAATCTGGCGGCTGGCGAGTAACAACTTGGACGGTCCTAAGGTAGCGAAGTTCCTTGTCGGGTAAGTTCCGACCTGCATGAAAGGCGTAACGACAGGAGCACTGTCTCAACCACCGACCCGGTGAAATTGTAGTCGTGGTGAAGATGCCACGTACCCGCGGTTAGACGGAAAGACCCCGTGAACCTTTACTGTAGGCTGATATTGGTCTGAGGTATGTTTTGTGTAGGATAGGTGGGAGGCTGCGAGCCCGTAGCGCCAGCTATGGTGGAGCCAACCTTGAAATACCACCCTGGGCATGCTTTAGTTCTAACGATGATCCTGTGAATCCAGGCATCGGACAGTGTCAGTTGGGCAGTTTGACTGGGGCGGTCTCCTCCCAAAGAGTAACGGAGGAGTGCAATAGGTACCCTCAGCCTGGTTGGCAATCAGGCGTAGAGCGCAAAGGTAGAAGGGTGCTAAACTGCGAGACTTATCAGTCGAGCAGATACGAAAGTAGGTCTTAGTGATCCTGTGGTCCCGAATGGAAGGGCCATAGCTCATCAGATAAAAGGTACTCCGGGGATAACAGGCTTATCGCCTCCGAGCGTCCATAGCGGCGAGGCGGTTTGGCACCTCGATGTCGGCTCATCACATCCTGGGGGTGAAGAAGCTCCCAAGGGTTTGGCTGTTCGCCAATGAAAGTGGTACGTGAGCTGGGTTCAGACCGTCGTGAGACAGGTCGGTCCCTATCTGCCGTGGGCGTACGAAACTTGAGGAGGTTCTTCTTTAGTACGAGAGGATTTAGAAGGACGTAGCTCTGGTGTACCAGTTGTCGCGCTAGCGGCACGGCTGGATAGCTAACTACGGAAAGGATAAACGCTGAAAGCATCTAAGCGTGAAGCCCGCTCCGAGATTAGGTTTCGTTCAGCAATTGCTGTGAAGTCCCCTGGAAGACTACCAGGTTGATAGGCTGGATGTGTAAGCTCAGCAATGGGTTCAGCTAACCAGTACTAATGGACGAATGCTTGGCCACATTGATTCATAACTCATGACGGCCTCGCACGCAGCTTTGTTCGTGTTCACAAGAGGTCCGCTACCAACGCTCAAATTGTCTTAGTTGGCGCGGCGAGTTTTACCGCTCGTCGCGTCCCTCCCGGCGACCATATCGACATGGATACACCCGTTCCCATCCCGAACACGGTAGTTAAGCATTTCGAGCCGATGATAGTGCCAAAAGCGTGAAAGTAGGTATCGCCGGGTATTTTAAGATTGCCAAAGCCCTCGGAGTGCTCGCACTTCGAGGGCTTTTTTTGTGCCCTTCGCCTTTCAGGGTCCCCCGTGTCCAACTTGACACCGTCGCCAGCCAATCCTATGCTCCGCGCCAGAAACAAACGCGTCGCTCACTCCCAGCGAGCAAACCATGCCTCCACGCAAAAAACTTCTCCTGATCAATCCCGTGAATCGCGCCGCCAGCGGATTCTCCGTCAATCGTAGTTCGCGCTTCCCACCCCTGGGCCTGGGGATCGTCGCCGCGCTGACCCCGCCCGCCTGGGATGTCGAAATGGCCGACGAGAATATCGCGCCCTTCCAATACCGCGACGCGGACCTGGTCGGCGTCACCGCGTTCACCTCCGCCGCCACCCGAGCCTACGAAATCGCCGCCGCTTACCGCCAGCAGGGCGTGCCAGTGGTGATGGGCGGTATTCACGCCTCCATGTGCCCCGACGAAGCGGAGCAGTTCGTGGACTCCGTCGTGGTCGGGGAGGCCGAATCGGTCTGGGAGCAAGTCGTCCGCGACGCCGAGGCCCAACAACTTCAGCCCAAGTACCAAGGCGCGTGGCTCGATCCCGCGGAATTACCCGCCCCGCAACGGGCCATCTACTCGGATGATTACCTCTTCGCATCCGTTCAAACGGCTCGAGGGTGCCCCCTGGGCTGCGAATTCTGCTCGGTCACCGCGTTCAATGGTCGTCGCTATCGCCGCCGACCCACCGCGGAAATCCTGGACGAATTGGAGACCATCCCCAATGAGCTGCTCTTCTTCGTCGATGACAACATCATTGGCTACGGCGGCCACTGCCAGGAGCAAGCCCTGGAATTATTCCAAGGCATGGTCCAGCGCGGTCTGAAGAAACAGTGGTTCTGCCAGGCGTCGCTGAACGTCGCCGACAATCTGGACGTGCTGGAATGGGCGGGCCGCGCCGGATGCCGCATGATCTTCCTGGGAATCGAAGCCGAAGACGTCGACGCGCTGACGGAGGTCAATAAACGCCTGAATCTGAAGCATGGCGCCGCGTCGTACGAAGCGACGTTCGACCGCATCCATCAGGCCGGGATCGCGGTGCTGGGAGCGTTCATTTTCGGTATGGACGGCGACACTCCGGAGAAGCTCCGTCGGCGAGCCGATTTCATGATCAACAGCGGCGTCGATGTCATGCAGGCCACGGCCATGACGCCACTGCCCGGCACCGACCTATTCCGCCGCATGCAGCGTGAGGGCCGTTTGTTGTTCACCGATTTCCCGCACGACTGGGGACGTTACGATCTGACCGACCTGGTGCATCAGCCGTTGCACATGGACCGCCTTGAGCTCTGGAAGACGATTCAGGACTGTGTCACGAGCGTCTACGAGCCCGCCGTGTTGAAGGCCAAGGCCAGACGCACGCTGCAAGCCACCGGCTGCTGGGAGGCGATGGAGTTCGCCTACCGAGCAAACATGAATTACCGCACGATCTTCATGAAGAACCGACAGATGCGCGACGCCAAAGCCACCGCGTAGCCCACCACCCCTCGGTGTCTCTATGCCTCTGTGCCTCCATGGTTACGGGCGGCCGATAAATAACCTCCCGGTTTTCAGCCTGAGAAATCAGGGGTTCTGGCCCTGCCCAATAGGTCGGGAAGGGCCTTGATCGTAAGCCGGTCCACCTGGGAGGGTAGCAGGCCCGACGACGGGCCGGCACAATTTTAGCCGTGGCCGTAAGGCGAACCCTTTAAAGCTAGCCTGAAGCGAATCGCGACTAGCCGGCAAATTCCCGCCACCGCTGGGCTTGTCCCAGCGTAGCGCTGCTCCTCGCCAGCCCGTGCGCCGTACCCATTTCCCGCCACCGCTGGGCTTGTCCCAGCGTAGCGCTGCTCCCCGCCAGAGAGCGCTGTTTGCTGGCGGGGAGCATCGCCCACGACGCAACCCTGGCGGCGTCCCCGCCGGAATCGTTGCTGGCGAGGAGCAACGCTCGACGGGGACATGCCCCGTCGTGGCTTGCTCGCTGCGTAAGCACTTGTGGCGACAGGCCTTGGCGGAAAATGGAGCATGCGGTCGCTGCGGTCGACAACCTTCCACCAAGGGAAAAGGAACCTGGGCAGCAGTTGCGTATAAAGCCCGCGGATCAGCCAGCGGCTTCGCAGCCAGGCGGCGAACAGCTTCACCAGCACATGCAGTCCCACATCCAGCCCCAACAACCAGTACAAACGATACAACGGCGCCGACCAACTGCGGGCTTGATCGACCACTTTCCGCTCCTGAACGCAATACCGCCACTGCTGGGGAAACAGGAAAAACTGCTGTAGCGGCGCCTCGTGTTCGCTGGCCAATGCTTCGTCGATGTCGCGACAGGGGCGAGACCTTTCGAGCACTTGATATTGAGCGCAGGCACGGCAGTTCCACCGCCACCACGATTCCCATGCACCCCAGAGCGCACCGCGCGCGCGCAGTTCGTCGCCCGAGCTCATCGCGATGGTCCTTCTTCGCTTGTCTCGCTGGTAAGTCCCTGACTCGGCTGGACGCTCGGGGTTGGATTGAAAAAGCCCACGGCCCTTAGCAGGTCAACTCGAGGCTCGAGTTTTTCGGCGAGAAACGCTCGCGCTCGCTGCACGTCGTCGTCCAGCTTCGCAGCTTGGAGATTGGGTTGCCGTAGCTTGGCTTCGACCTTGTTGTCCAAACGGATCAAGCGAAATGGGGGCGCCCGCTCGGGGACAGGGAATTCTCGCAAAATCGCTGCGATGTCACTGGGCGCGAGCGGTTGACGGTGAGCCAACAACAAGATCGTCTCCACGTGCTGGGAAACCTCAAGGGGCCAGCCTTCGTCCTTGCGTTCAGGCAATGAGACGGACCGCGTGGGCTGACTCGTCGCATTGATGAGACTGTCCCAATCGCCCGCGGCGCCGGGATACAACGGAATCGTCCCCTCGGAGGTGATCCAAAAAAGATAGACATGGGCGGACGCGTGCAGGCTGGCGTCCAAACGAATTGAGTCGCCCTCTCGCAAGGGGAACGCCGCATCCAGCGGAATGCCGCGGCGCTCGGGAAACTCCTTATTCCAGAGCGTCACGGCGATGTCGCCGTCCAGCGCTGTGGACGCAGCGGGAATCACCGTCTCGAATGACTGCGCGTCCCGCTGCGATTCTCGATCCTTGCCGGCTGCGGCATTCGCGGCATTCTTGCCAGCCGCTGTCGTCGCATTCTCGCCGCCCCAAGGACCAGAGAACCCCGCGGCGCCCCAGGTGACGACGCCGACCGTCGCCAGCAAGATCGCGGCGCCGATGATCCCGGCCGATTTCCTGGGCTTCTTCCCAATCGATGGTTCTTGATCCGTAGCCGAGCCGCTTTGCCGCAGCCACGCCTCAAGTCGCTCGGCCAGTTCCTGTGCGGACGCAAAACGCTCCTCGGGATCCTTTCTCAGGCATCGCATGACAATGTCGTTGACTTCCGCGGGAACCTCGGCCGACATGGAGAGCGGCTTCGCCGGCCTCAAGCGGATTTCCTCAAACAACTGATTTGTATCCGCTGCTCGAAACGGAGTCTTCCCAGACCAGATCTCGTAGAGCATCGCGCCGACAGCCCAGACGTCCGCCCTTCCGTCAAGATGATGGCTGTCGCCCCTCACTTGCTCGGGCGCCATATAGGACGGCGTGCCCGCGATTTCTCCACGACGTGCATCCTGTTCATCCTCGAACAACGCCAAGCCAAAATCGGCCAGCCGGCAACGGCCATCGGTGTCAAACAGGATATTTCCCGGCTTGACATCGCGATGAATGAACCCTCGGCGATGGGCCAAGTGCAACGCTTCGCAAATCTGTTGCACGACCCGGGTGGCCTCCCATGGATCGAGCGTTCCCTCCCGCAGACGATCACGCAGCGTCTTGCCGCCCAGAAACTCGGTAACCAAGAACGGCTGCCGCAAGAACTGCGGCTTTATCCAATGTGCGGCAAGCGTTTCTCCGTTGAATCGCGGCGAATAGTAGATCGAGAAACGCTTGGCCAAGATCATTGGTATTGGTCGTCGTGTAAAAAAACATTGCCAACCGAAAACCAGCAGCAATCAAAGCAAACTGATAGACAGTCGCCATCCGAAATGCGAAAAGAAAGAAGCTGAATCACCACCACCGAGCGATTGACAAATGAAGAAATCGTCGCTGAAGCATCCAGCCAGCAGTACCGCGCCACACGACAGGCACGGTCCATATCTTTGACAACCGAACCAATCAATCGCCAAGCAGCTATGCCGCTTCGCGATAGTAGTGCCGCAGCAACCCGCCGAGCCGCTTCGCAATTGATCTGCGAAAGATCGAGCGGCAGCACGTCGGGCCATTCGTCCGGTGGCGCCTCTCCTGGCTTTGGCAGCAGCAAGTTGCCGATTCCCTGGTGAGGGCGTCGCTCATGATAGTAGGCGACGAATTCGCTAACGATGTAGTCGAAGTGCTCAGCGGCCAAAGCAGATGAAATGATCGAGGGCTTCAGATTTGACGCTTAAAACCCACCGCTCGATGAAGGCGTTCAAATTCGGGGCTCGAGGGCCGACCTTCTTCACTTCTACACGTTGGTCGGCAAAGACCTGGTCGAACGGCCGAGAGTACTTGCCGTCGAGATCGCGCATCGAGGATCTTGCATTCGAACCCTTCGGCGGCCACGTGGTCCAGATAGGTTTGGGCTTGCGTCACCATCCATGCTTCGTCCGGCTTGAACGCCGAAGGCGTGACAAAAACCCGTCGCGAGCCGAGGTGCCAGAGGCCAGCGCGAAAGCCTGCCGAGGCCCGGTCAGCGTCCAGACGCGTTTGCTGAAGAAATCAATTTGCCACAGCGAATCCTTGTGGATTTCGAGAAACTCGCTCCAGGTTCCCTTGCCCCGCTTGGGACCAGGGTCGAGGCCATTTTCGGTCAGGATGTTCTTGATCGACTGCCGGCAGATTGGTCCAACTCCGAGTTTTTGCAACTCGCCCAGAATGCGGGTCAGCCCCCAGCCGTTTTCGGTGGCGATCTGAACGACCAACTCCCGGATGACCGCGGCGATCCGCGGCCGACCCTTTCGCTTTGACTTGCTCAGCCCTTTCTCCTTGCGGACCCACCTCCGGAAGGTGGAATAGGAAACTATGGTGATCAGATGCCGAATGGCGGGGCCCAGTTCGAGGCCCAACTCCAGCAGCTTGGTCCGTTCTGCCGGTTCCAGAGAACCCGCTTCTTCGGTATCCGCTTGCGGAGCATCTCGTTCTCAGCCTTCAGGTACTCGACCTGTTTCTGAAGGTCGCCGGGCGACGAGCGGGCGAGCAAGAACAACAGGGGCTGGAAAAACTGGCTCACGGCGTTATGATCTCGTATTGCAGACTGAAGCTGAGAGTTGGCGATCTTTTTGTACCCCTAACCGCGGAGCTTGTGGCGGACGAATTCGACAACTTGACCAATAAAGGTTGGCACCTCAGGAGGAACATGCGGCCTTGGTAAGGTATGCTGCTTGGATGAAAACAGTTGTGAGTCTATGTGGTCCCCAAAGGCATTTGCGTCGCGACCTCCACCAAGCCCCACTCTGAGCGGGTAGCCGACGAAGCCGAAGTGGGATAGCCTCTGGAAAACAAGCGTTTTTCTCACCGGGAAAAACTGAGAACCGTTGCGAGTCCGTGTGGCCGCCTCCATCTGACAAGTTGGACAACTTGTCTCGACACCAACAAGGCCCGCTGATTTCGATCGGCGGGCCTTGGTCGTTTTACGCTATATCCACAGGGATTTGCGAGGAGTTGCGAAGCGGACATGGCTTGCATTGCGGCACTCGCTCGCCACCGAAATCGCTCCATGACTCTCGATTTGGCCCCAGACTCTCGAATCCACGGCACGC
>CAVORG010000010.1:0-17988 GCA_963698545.1 uncultured Planctomycetaceae bacterium | reverse complement strand
GAATTCAGCAGCCCGTGGACCATGCTCTGGATCGGTAACTTCGTTGATCCGGCGAGAGTCATGAAGAATGGAGAACAGCGATACTACTTCTACTTTCGCTCCGGTCTCTTCCGCCAGACGCAGGCCGTTCTCAGAACTTGTCGCCCAGTGCGCAACGCCGTGATCGCCGCCAAGTGGCAGGGCGTAATCTTCGAGGATGGCGTGGAGGACGAGCTTGAGGTTCATGCCGCCATTTTACCTTCCGCAATCGCCTACACCATCTTTCCCGTCGCATCGCTGAACATCCACTTCTTGTCCGTGAAGTCAAGGCAAAACCGCGGCCTAGGCCGATGCCCACAAAACCGCAACGGGGCGACCCCAAATCAGCCCAGGGTGAAGCGACGAGAACTTGCCTGAGTCTGGAGCCCGTCCACCCCTGGCGTCGACTTAAGAATCGGCGGTGACCTCTCCCTGCACATCCAATGGGCTTTCGGCCTTGGTCGTCGATGCAACCACGAAGTTCGCGAAGAGCACGAAGAGATCCGAGACCCACTCGCCTTTTTTTCCTGCGTCCGGGCAGGCGGACAAATCGTCGAACTCCTCTTTTTTCGGTGCATCTTTGCGACATTGGTGATGATTTCAAGTGTACCGGCTTACGCTTAAGGCCCAACGCGCTCTTTTTTCCGCGTTCCGAGGAAAAACGCATGGCGGAAGCCGCGGGATGCTCGACAGAAAGGAGCAGAAAAGGCCCAAATTCCCGCGTCAACCTGTTTCTGCACAACAGTCGGCTCGCCCGAGAACCGAGCGAAAGCACTTCGCTTTTGCCTCTGCGGTCGAGGCGTTACAATCGACGCTGCTGCTGCATTATTGACCTCAACGGCAAGGAGCCTCCTATGGGCCCACGGAAGAAAGCAAAGAAGAAAAAGAAACGCGAATCGAATCCGTCCAGGCGGTCATTCCTCGGCTCGGAAGCTCCCCTCGAGCTGAGCGACCCATTTTCCAGCGGCCTCCCTGACCGCCGCGCGATGGAAGGCGTGATGCGACAACTGCTGGCCGAGCAAATTGGCGAAGAGTTAGACGACTCGCCGCTGGCCCGCGCCCAACAGCTTATCTACGAGGCCTTTGATGTTGGCGATCCCGAACAGAAAATCCAGATGGCCCAGCAGGCGCTCGCCATCTCCGCCGATTGCGCTGACGCCTACGTGCTGCTGGGCGAATACGCCGATTCGCCGCAGGCGGCGCTGGAGATGTACGAACAAGGCGTGGCCGCGGGGCGCCGGGCGCTGGGCGAGCAGGCTTTCGAGGAACTGAAAGGCCACTTCTGGGGTTGCCTGGAAACGCGTCCCTACATGCGGGCGCGGCTCGCATTGGCCAATGTCCTGCTGCACTTTGGCGAGCGCGAACAGGCCGCTGCGCACCTGCAAGAAATGTTGCGACTCAATCCCGACGACAATCAAGGCGTGCGGTACGTCCTGCTGGGCGTGCTGATTGAACTGGACCGCGATGATGCGGCCGCCGCACTGATTAACGAATACGAAGAGGACTGTTCCGCGGAATGGAGCTACGGCAGCGCACTGCTGGCTTTTCGCCGTAAAGGCGACACGCCGGCTGCGCGGAAGCTCTTGGCCGAGGCGACGAAAGCCAACCCGCACGTGCCGCTGTACCTGGCGGGCTTCAAGAGCATCCCCACGCGACAGCCCGAGTACATCAGCCCTGGCGAACCGAGTGAAGCACAATCGTACGCCGCCGCGCACCTGCGATGTTGGAAAGGAACGCCTGGCGCGGTTCCGTGGTTGCGCAAGGCGGCCGAGGTGACTCGCGACGAACCGAGCCTGCCGCGCCAGCAACCTTGGAAGGGATTCCCTGCCGATTTGGCGGACCTGCCGCAAGATGAGGAAGAGATCTGGCATGTCAACATCCGTCGCCTTTCCGGCAAAGCCAGCAGCGACGACAGTCTTTGGGCGGTCCTGGTCACCAGCCCGTCGCGCGAGCAGTTGGTCGCCACGGAGTTGATGCCGGAAGAGCCAGACAACAACGAGACTCTGCGGCTGCTGGCCAGGATCATGTCCGAACCGGAAGACGATCAACCGCGCCGCCCAGCCGCCCTGCATGTCCGACGCAAGGCGACTCTGCAATGCTTGGGCGAAAAGGCTGGCCGTCGTCGGTATCGGGTGTCAACACGTTTCGCGGCTGGAGGACGTCGATGAGCTCTACCAGAAGTTGCTCGCGCGGTTCGAGCAACAAATGGCCCGGTCCGACATGTCCACATTGTCCGACGACGAGTTGAATGAGCTCCCGCAATTACCGGAGGAAGTCTGGCAGGCGGACGTGCGGCGGCTGGCCACTTGGTTCGGCGACGAAGCGAATCCGGTGCGGCCCTGGCTGGCAATCGTCTCCAACCTCTCCGATGGCACAATCCTCGCGCAGGATTTGAGCACCGATGAGCCAGACGGCGAGCAGCCGATGGAAATCATCCGGCGAGCGATGTCGCATCCGGCAGTCGGCGATCCCCACCGACCGAGCGTGATTGCCGTGCGCGTGAAGAGCTTTCACGACACGCTGTCGGGATGGTTGGCCGATCAAAACATCCATTGCGAATTGCAAGACGAACTCGACGTTCTGGACTTCCTTTACGATAATCTCACGCGACAGATGTGCGGCCCCGAGCCCGCGGCCGCGCTGCTGGACGCGCCGGGCGTCGAGCCGCAACACGTGGCCGGTCTGTTCGACGCCGCGGCCGAATTCTACCGACAGAAACCTTGGCGGTCGGCCCCTGGCGACGCGCCCATCAAGATCGAATGCGACGCCTTCGAGAGCGGTCCTTGGTACGCCGTCGTCATGGGCCAGGTCGGCATGTGTGAGGGACTCGCGTTGTACGAAGATTACGACAAACTGAGGAGTATGTTAAACGGCGAATCGTCCGATGCGGAAGACGCCCAATCGATGTCGGCCCTGTCGCTGCAATTCAACGAGCCTTTCGAGATTCCCAATCTCGACCTGCACCACTTGGAAAAGTACGGCTGGCCGATCGCCGGACCGGAAGCGTATCCGACCATCATGCGCATCAACCCGGGGCTGGCGATCCGCCCGCCGCTGCTCTGGGAGTTGCGATTGATGGAAGCGTGCCTGCGAGCGACGCCGCATTTTCTTGCCGCGGCGAGTAACGAGCCGTGCGAACTCAAAGTCAATACTTCCACGGGTCCGCTCCAAGTGAGAATCTCCTGGCCCTGACCATTCTGCCGAATCTCGCCAGAACAGGTTTTCCTGAATTCCTTTGGAGGCGCGCGGGTCACGGCCAACCGAAGTCGTCCATGTAGCGCCTCCAGCGGGATTCGGCGTGGTTGAGCGATTCGGGTTCTGCGCACCGCTTGCCGGGACTCGCTTGTGTTTTGATTTGGTCGTCATCCGGTCGCGATGATGGCCGAGTTCGTGCAGCAGGGTGTACACCAACTGATGCGCTCGGGCGGTCGTTCGCGCCGCCCGTGGTCACCGCCAAGAATGGGAACGGCTTCCAGGCCGTTGATATAATCAGACGCGTGGCCTCGGCCTTCGATCTTCCACTCCTAGCCGGAAGCGCGCGATGACAGATTCCCTGGACCGCAGCATGTTGCTGGGCGCTTTGGCGTTGCAGTTGGACCTGGTTCGCCGAGATCAGTTGATCGCCGGGATGCAAACCTGGGTGCGGGATACATCTCGGTCGCTCGACGAGCTGCTGGTCGATCAAGGGGCGCTGGACGAGCTGACCCAGCGGTTGCTGCGGGATCTGGTGCAGAAGCACATCGAATTGCACGGCAGCGTGGAAGACAGCGTGAACTCGCTGAGTCGGCACTCGGCGGCCGATTTCGTGGAGATCGCCGAGTCGTTGGGCGACACGCGACTCGGCAACACATCCATCGTTCGTCGGCAGAAACGCGGCGAGGAATTCACGCGGGATCGTACGCGCTTGGGAGCCTCCTCCCCAACGCTGCCTCGCGAGGGCGACACGCTCGCCAATCGATCGTCGTTGGCCGTCCCAGGCTACTCGACCTCCGGCGAACGCTACCGCATCTTGCAGCGGCACGCCCAAGGCGGTTTGGGCGTCGTCTCCTTGGCTTGGGACCAGGAACTGAAGCGCGAAGTCGCCGTGAAGGAAATCCGTGAGGAATACGCCAACCAACCCGAGAGCCGCGCGCGGTTCGTGTTGGAGGCGGAAATCACCGGCGGCCTGGAGCATCCGGGCGTCGTGCCCGTGTACAGCCTGGAGCACTCGGCCGATCACCCGCTCCGCTACGCCATGCAGTTCGTTCGCGGAAAGAGTCTCAAGGAGGAGGTGCATGAGTTCCACGCTCAATCGCACTCGCGACCCGGCGATCGCGCGTTGGAGTTGCGAAAGCTGCTGGGCCGCTTCGTCGATGTGTGCCAGGCCGTGGAGTACGCCCATAGTCGCGGCGTTCTGCATCGCGACTTGAAGCCCGCCAACATCATGCTCGGCAAACACGGCGAGACTCTGGTGGTCGATTGGGGGCTGGCCAAGGTGACCGGCCAATCAGCCGACGCCGGCGAATCGGCAGTGCCGCGGGGGCTCGCTTCTTCGTCGGCCGCCGGCACGCGATTGGGCAGCGCCGTCGGCACTCCGGCCTACATGTCGCCCGAACAAGCCGCGGGTCGATTGGATGAAGTCACCGCGCGCAGCGATGTCTATTCGCTGGGCGCCACGTTGTATTACCTGCTGGCTGGCCGCGCGGCTTTTCAAGGCCAGTCGATGGAGCAGCTGCTGGAGCAAGTCGTCGCCGGTCGTTTCCCGTCGGTCCGCGAGATTCAGCCGGCCACTGCGCCCTCGCTGGAAGCGATTTGCCTGAAAGCGATGGCGAGCGAACCGCAACAGCGTTATGCGTCCGCCGCCGATCTGGCCGAGGACATCGAGCGCTTTCTGGCCGATGAGCCGGTCTCCTGCTATCGAGCGCCGCTGACCGTCCGCGGGGGCCGCTGGCTGCGCAAGCACCCCGCGGCGACTTCGGCCACCGCGATCAGCGCCCTCTTGCTGCTGGTGTTTTTCGCCCTGGGTTTCACCACGGTCTCCCGCTTCAACCGCCGCCTGGAGGCCGCGCTGTCGCAGTCGGAAAACAACTTCCAAATCGCTCGCGGCGCCGTCGCCGATTACCTGAGCGCCGTGACCACCAACCGCAAGCTGAATCAGTCGGACTTCAACAACCTGCGTATCGAGTTGCTGGAAACGGCGCTGCCTTTCTTTCAACGACTGCTGCGGGATTCGCCGCAAGACGCCGCGACCCGAGCCGGCCGAGCGGATGCGAATTACCGCCTGGCGGTGATCTATGGCGAGACCGGAAAGCTCGCCGCCAGCCGCGAGCAAGCCGAGTTGGCGATCGCCTCTTACACCCAACTGCTGGCCGCCCGCCCTGAAAACGCCTCGCTGCGGGAGGACCTGGCCGACGCCTATACGGTGCTGGCCGCGACGCTCGCCCGCCAAGGCGAGTTGCAGCAGTCCCAGCAAAACTACGTGCTGGCCCAAGCCGAACATCAACGTCTGGCCGACCAACAACCCGACAACGTTGAGTATCGCCGACAAGTCGCCTCGGCTCACAACAACCTGGGCACGGCCTGGCTTCGGCTGGGAGAGATTGCTAAAGCTCAAGCCGAATTCGAGCGCGGTATCGCAGGGTTTCGCGAATTGCTGCAAAACGATCCAGGCAACGAACTGCTCCGCCGCAGTCTGGCGGCCGGCCACTCCAATTTAGGCTCGGCCAGGGTCGAAGCCGAGCGTCGGCCGGAAGCAATCGAGCAACTCGAAGCCGCTCGAGAATTACTACAGACACTGGTCGATCAAACCAATGATCGTCAGTATCGTCGCGAACTGGCCAACGTGCACGAGATGCTGGGAGTGTCCAAGCGGCGATTGGGCCGGGCCAACGAGTCGCTCGCGCATCATCAACAAGTCCTGGACTCCATGCAGCAACTGGTCAACGAGTTTCCCACGGTGCCCGAGTATCGCGACGCCCTCGCCGGCGCCTTGGGCATGATGGCTCGTTTGAATGCGGATCAAGGCGATTTCGACACAGCCGTGCAGCGCTATGACGCGGCCATCGAAATCTACGCCCAACTCGCCAAGTCGTTCCCTGGTACTCCCAACTACCTCGACGAGTTGGCTCGCACGCACATGAACTTCGCCATGATGTTGGGCGATGTGTCGAGAAAGCAGGAGGCCTTGGAGCACGCTCACGACGCGATCGAACTGCGGCAACAACTCGTTCAGCAGTTTCCCCAGGTTGCCGGATTGGCCAAGGAGCTGGCGCTCTGCTACGTTGCCCTGGGAGTCGCCTTTGCTGAGAACGACGACACGGGGGCGGCGGCGGAGGAATTCGCTCGCGCGGTCGAGCAGTACGAATCGCTCGTGGCGCTTATCCCGCCGACGCCGATCTGAAGACCGCTCTGGCCGGCGCGTTGTCCAACCTGGGCGTGATGCGGAAGAGCCAGCAGCGGCCGGGCGAAGCCCGCGACCACTATCAACGAGCCATCGGCATTCATCGTGCCTTGCTCGCCAGTTCCCCGGAAATCCAACATCAGGCCAATCTGGCGGAGGTGCTGCATAACCTCGCCCTCCTGAACCTGCAATCGCAAGCCTATGACCAGGCCAAGCCGTTGCTGGACGAGGCGCTTCGGCTGAGTCGTGAACTGTGCAGCTCCAGCTCCGCACGTTTGGAATATGTGCTCAGGTTGGCCTCGGTGCTGAACGACCTGGGTAGCTATGAGGTCCAGAGCAGCGGCGCCGCGGGCGGTTTGCCTCGATTCGAGGAGGCGATTCGATTGCTTGAACCGGTCGTCGCCCAAGTCCCCGACTTGCGTTACGCCAAAGAACCATTGGTCGCCGCGCTGCAGCGCAAGGCCGAGACGCTGCAGAGCCTCGAGCGTCCCGAGGAAGCCGCCGCCGCCTGGCGCCAAGCCGCCCAATACGCACTCACCCCCGAGCAAGCCGACCAGTTCCAACAGCATGCCCGCGACCTATCCCCAGACGCCGAACAGCAAGACCTTCGCCCCTGAACGGACGGCGTGCTCCACCAATCAGCCTGCCGCCGAAACTCTCTGAGACATCCCAACCGTAGGTCGGGAAGGCCCTTCATTCGCTCGCGAAGCTCAGCTGGTCAAACTACGCACGGTACTTTCGAGGTTACGGTTTCGCAGGCGGCTCTCGGCGTCTCTACTTCAACTGCCGAGAACGACTGGACTTAAGTCCGCTCGTGGCTGAAGCCGGAGATGTCCGGCGGTGCCAAGTCCGAGTCGCCTGGGGATTTTTCCGAGAATCCTTTGGGGTGTCGGCCGCCGGATCTCGCATAGTACGTCGAAGCCGGGAATCCACCAACTTTCAGCCAAGGCTGCGTCATGTCCAGTCATCAACTTGATGAAGAACGGGTCTTCCATCTGGCAAGAAGGCTCCCCGACTCGGAAGCCCAGGCCGAATATCTGGAGCAAGTCTGCGTTGGCGATCAGGCCGGGGATGGACTCCAGGGCGGTGCTGGCCAGGTTCGACGCCGAGCGCAACGCGCTGGCTCTCATGAACCACCCAAACATTGCGAAGGTCCTCGATGCGGGAACTACCGAACAGGGTCGCCCTTATTTCGTGATGGAGTTGATCCAAGGGAAGCCGATCACGGAGTATTGCGATCAGAAAAAGCTGACGGTCGGCCAGCGGCTGGAGCTGTTCACGCAGGTTTGCAACGCCATTCAACACGCTCACCAGAAGGGTGTCATCCATCGCGACATCAAACCCACCAACATCCTGGTCACGGAAATCGACGGCAAACCCGTTCCGAAAGTGATCGACTTCGGGGTCGCCAAGGCGCTGGGCGCCAAACTCACCGATCGCACGGTGTACACCAGTTTCCAGTCGCTCGTGGGAACGCCACTCTACATGAGCCCCGAACAAACCCTGCTCACGGCGTCAACGTGGACACCAGCAGCGACGTCTATTCGCTGGGCATCCTGCTGTATGAACTGCTCACCGGCACCACGCCGCTCAGCCCAGACGAACTCAAGCAGGCGGCCCAGGACTAAGTCCTACGGCGCATCCGCGAAACAGAACCGCCCCGTCCCAGCAACCGCATCAGCTCGCTCGGCGAAACTTCGTTCCGAGTCTCCGAGTGTCGCGGCGCCCAGCCAGAGCAGCTCGGTCGCTTGGTGCAGGGAGATGGGTGCGTAAGATGCCACATGAATACGCGTTCAGACACTCAATCAATACGCGTTCAGACACTCAATACGCGTATCCGCGGAAGCTGGGCCATTGAGCCGGTTCGCCGTCGTGTTTTCCCAAGAGACTGAGGGTCTCGGCGAGCATCCCCAAGAGACTGAGGATCTCGGCGAGCATCACGGACCGGCTGGAGAAGTTCATGTTCAGACACTCAATACGCGTATGCGCGGAAGCTGGGCCATTGAGCCGGTTCGCCGTCGTGTTTTCCCAAGAGACTGAGGATCTCGGCGAGCATCACGGACCGGCTGGAGCTTCCGCTGCGCTCTGGGGTCTTGCTTGTCTGTTGGCCCAAGTGTCCTGTTGGCGCCGGCGTCCCAGACAGGGCTGTTGAGCGACATCAGCTTGACACTCAAGTCACCCATTTGGGCGAAAACCGGTCGGATCCGGCTTTTCTTGATGCCGGCAAACTGAGCCTCGCTAGGATAGGTCGGCGATGTTCCGAGCGCCTGCCCGAGGGCGTCCAGATTACCGCTGCGCAGCCTTGGCAAGGAGCATCGCCATGCCCGCAAGCGACTCGGAAAGACATCGTACGGAAAGGAGAGGTCGCGACCTATCACGTGTGGTCGCGGTGCGTACAAGGCGCCTGGTTGTGCGGCGAGGACCCGCAACACGGCGTCGATTACAGCCACCGCCGCGAGTGGATCGAGCGGCTGTTGGAATATTTGACGGGAGTCTTCGCTGTCGATGTGGGCGGCTACCATCTGCTTAGCAACCACCAACATGCGATCCTGTGCACTCGGCCCGATATTGCCGCTAAGTGGGACGACGAAGAGGTTGCCTATCGCTGGAAGATGGCCTGGCCTGAGTGGACCGGCGAACGCTGGGAGTGCCAGCCCACCGACAGCCAAGTCCGGAAGCTGCAGGAGAAAGGCGACGAGCACATTGCCAAGTTGCGGTGCCGGCTCTCCTCACTAAGTTGGTTCGTCGGGCGTTGGAAACAGCCCATTGCCCGAGCGTGCAACCTGGAGTCCAATCGCCGGGGCCACTTCTTCGAATCTCGCTTCGGCAGCCGCGAATTGGTCGATCACGACGAGATCTTCCGGGCCCTCGCCTACACCGAGTTGCAGCAGGTGAAGGCGGGCTGCGCCGAATTGGCGGAGTGCTCGTTGCAAAGCAGCTTTGAGCGGCGACTTTCGCTCGTGGCGTGCTCGCGAGGCTTTGGCCGCGGTCGAGCAGTTCCGTGACGACGATCACGCCAACGAGTATCGGTTGCGGCCCGAGCAAATCGAGGACTTGTTGGCGACCAGTTGGCTTGCTCCCATCTCCACCACCTCGCCCCTGCTGCACATGTGCACCGCTGAAGAAGCACAGACTTTCGCGAACGACCCGCCCGTAGGCCGCCTGATCGTTCTGCGGCCGGCGACGACATTGGAAGAGCCGTCCAAGTCCCGCGTCAACGAATCACCCGATGTCGAGCAACCCCGCCAGGCTGATTCGGCGAACCTGACCGCCGCTCAGCAACAGGAGCCGGCCCTGCAATCGGCAACAAGCAACCAAACGGCGGACGACCCATACCAAGACGGGCAAGGTGAGGCCAACGAGCAAGGCAGAGCCAACAGTCACGGCGGTGACGAAGGCAACAGCAACAACCGCGGTGATCGTCGCCGGCGGCGACGTAAACACACGATCCACCGTCGGCTGCGATGCCGCTTGAAGCGTCGTCGGGACCGCCCAATCCTAGAGGTTCCATGGAAGTCCTACTACGAGGCGGTCAAGGAGTTGGAGACAGCCTAAAAGCGAGCTCGGCTGCCGACGCATCTCCATTCGCAGGCGCCAGGCGACCCTCCGGGAGCGGCGGCGCCAACGGCGACGCCCTGCAGTTGGTGGCGCGATATCCGTCTCTTCACAATCTGGGTGCAAGCCGCCATGCAGCGTCTGCCAAAGACGCTCGCCGCCGCACTGCACCCGCGCGGCGACCCCGCCTGACACAATCGCTCGGCGTCACCCAGTGATTCCTGACATCCGGCCTAAGCCAACGCGCCCCCCGCTACGCGCACCGCCCCCTCGAAAGGCTGAAAGACCCTCGGGTCGCATCCAGCACCCAATCCGCCTGGCCCGCCCCGCCGAATGCGTGAGTGTCTGGCCGTGAATCTGAATGCGTGAGTGTCTGGCCGTGAATGCACTTGAATCGCCTGTGAATCTGAATGCGTGAGTGTCTGGCCGTGAATGTTTGAGCATTCAGCGAGCCACTTCGGTCACGAAAGCTCATCGAGCTGGTGCTGATAGCCTAGGATCGTGGCTGCTGCCAGTTCAACTCCGCAGATTATGGTGGCGGTCCAACTCCGATCGACTTCGAAACGGGTGCTTAGAAACTACAATTGGTGAGCTCGGCCGTTATGAGCAGGAAACGCAGCACAGCCGGCCGCAAGCCGGACCCCGTGAGCGAAACCAAAGCACTGAACATGGTCGCCCGAATTCGTGATCGTTACCGGATCGGGCAAAAGGCCGCTCAGGGCAAGATGCCACTTGCCGATTTCGCAGCCAAGGTAGGCCTTGTCGGAGCACACGCTTCGCCGGCTCCGGCGTTTCGCGATGGCATACTCGGAAGTCGAACTGGGTGAGCTCTGCCAACTTCGGCGTCCCAACGGACTGCCACTGCATATGGGCTTCGTTTCCCACCTGCTGATCGTCAGCGACAGAGAAAGAACGAGTGAAGCTCCAGCAGCGCGCAGCGCGCGAGGGCTGGGGCGTTGCCCAGTTGGCCGCGGCGGTGCCGAAGAAATTTCGCGGGCGCAGCCCGCACGGAAGGCCGATGAAGCAGCCTTCGAGTCCCGCCGCCGGCTTGCGGCAGATCAGCGAGGAGGCAGAACGGCTGAGACGTCGAACGAAGTTGTTTATTGGCACGGTGAAGGGACTAAAGTGCAAGCGGCCAAGCCGCGCATTCCAAGAGCAGGCGGTGATGACGAACAAGACGATGGCGTCACTGAAGCGCGAATTGGCCGCACTGGAGCGAGAGCTGCGACGAATGGTGGACGAATAGGGCTCGCTAGGACGATTGTCGTCGTGGCGGATCGTCTGATCATCTCGTCGCGCAGCACGAATCCAACCACGTCGTTACCGACGCACTTCACCGCGGAATAGCATAGCGAAGGCATTCATTCGCCTGTTTCAGCGGGCGACGAGACTCGCGGACAGGCTTCAATCTAAGCCAAACTGGAAACTGGGGTCTGACAATCGCGCGAGGTTTCTGCACTGCGTAACCAAAGACCTTTCTGCCTTGATCGACGTGCGGGCAGGCTGCCTCGGGTTTGCCCGCCGTTCGCGTTCGCGCACTCTTGGCCGCCAAGGTGGCGAATGGATTTTGCTCGCAGCTCGGCGCCCCTCAGGCTTCCACCCAACCCTCGACAAACGCGATCTGTTCGTGCGTCTCGGGAGCCTTGCGTTCTTTGGTCTGATGATCGGCCTGACGAAGATCTTGGAGGGTCTTGATCACCTCCCGCGGCGAGGCGAAGCCGTGCCTCAGCAGCCAACAGCAGACGGCCGTACCGGTTCGACCGACGCCGCCGAAACAGTGCAGGTACACGGGACGTTGGGCGACGAATGCCAAGTCCACCGCGTCCAGGATCGACCGCATCCCGTCCACTGTCGGTGTCGAAAGATCGCGGACTGGGAAGCGCAGGTGCGCGACGGTCTCGCCGGCGCGGTGGGCCAACTGACGCAGCACATTGTCGTAGCGGTGGAACGACTCGCCGTTGTTGTTTGTCTCCTTCTCTTCCACCAGGTTGATGAAGGTCCTCAGGCCGGCCTTCCAGAGTTGCTCGATTCTCCGCACATGCTCTCGTTGGTCCTGGGATCCGGGATAAGCTCCGGCCAGGAACATGTCTTGGACCACCCAGTAGCACCGCGTTGTAGGCGGGGCGGAAGTCGGGACCGAAAAAACTGGGGCCATCTTGGGCTGGGCCGCGGCTCGAGGCGGCTGACTGAGAAGGCCGACCAGCGCCTGTTCGATCAGCTCCTGCTTCGCGAGCCCATCAAGCCATTCCCGCGGGACGCCGCTCTCGCCCCAATAGGCCCCGGCGAATTGCCCGCAGACGGCCCCTGTCGTATCGGCGTCGTCGCCGAGGTTCACCGCCTTGAGCACAGCCTGGCGGAAGTCCCGGCGTCGTGGAACGCCCAGAGCGCCGCTTCCAGGCTCTTCACCACGTAACCGCCGCCCTTGATCGCGGGCGGTTGGCGACGACGGAAACTTCCCGCCGCCACCGCGTCCACTTCGGGATGCAGCGGTTCGATCTGTTGCAGTTGCTTGAGCTGTTCCCAGTCGGCCGCCAGGACCTCGCTCGCGATCCAGTCCGTGCATCAGGCCGGCCAACACGAGGGCCAGGTAACGGCAAGCCGACACGCACTGCGGACTGGCGTGCGTCGGCAGGCTCGACTCGGCGGCCCGCGTCGCCAGTTGCTCGAGCTGAGCCGGGAAATGCTCCAAGTAGCGGATCGGCACCGGCGCCAGCCGCATGATCGAGCCGTTGCCGCTGGCCCGCGACGAACGGTCGCCGGAGTTGGCGGCGTCCTCGTGCTGTTCGAAAGCGGCGCAACGCGGCGACGGTCGTGTTGCCGATGTCAAAGCAACGGTCGTTGACCGAGTAGGCGCCCTCGCGCCACCACGCCACGTAGCGCCGGGCCTGGTCGTTGAGGTCCCAACCCGCTCTGGACGATGCTGTCCGCCAACGCGAGCGCCATGCTGGTGTCGTCGGTCCACTCACCGGGCTCAAGACCGTGCGGACCGCCAGCCCGATAGCCGGTGACCGGCTCGAACGATCCCGGCGGCTGGAACTCCACGGCGGCTCCCAGGGCGTCGCCGACCGCCAGGCCGATCAGGCAGCCGCGTTGGCGGTTCTTCGTCGTCATGGCGTGTCGTCTCCAGAGGTTCTGTTGGCTTCGTCAACGGCCTGCTCCGCCTGTTCCAAGGAAGCTGCTGGCCAGTGTTCGCCGAGCAACTTCTTCAGCATGGCCAGCGTCTCTTCGCGACTCTGGCCGGTGTTGGCCAAACGCCGTCGCCAGAACACGTCCCACCACTCCGGCGGCTCGCTGTGCAATTCCGTGGACTCCGTCGGTCGACCGGCCGGTCCATCGACCACCAGGCTGCCGACGTAATCCGCATATTGATAAACCCTGTTGATCTGGGCGGCGATGTCGGCCATGTCGTCGGCGGAGACCACGCCATTGCTGGTCGCTTTGTAGAACTGCACGGTGACGCGCACTGGATAGCGATCGTCGCGTTGAATGTCCAAGCCGTCGATCTCCGTGAAGGGCCCCTCGACATTTCCGTGCCCGATCACGGCTTCTTCGACGTCGCTCGACTCCTCAAGAGCACAGCAGAATAGCGTGTCCGTGCCTGCCAGGCCACCGCGAAACTGCATCGGCTCCTTTTGTTTCAATGGCACTTGGACCAAGAGCACCATGTTCAGCCCTTCCCGATCCGCCACGTTCTGTGACGTGGCCGGCTCCCCGGAATCAGACGCCTCGGTGTCGGTCAGGAAATCACTCTTGCGTTGGCCGGTGAGACTGGCTCGCTCTCCATTCTGATTGAAGAACAACCGCTGCCCCCAGGTCTGGCCGGCGTCGAACCCGTCGCGCTCATTGTCGATGACCGTGATGCTTGTGCCTTCTCGCGTCGCCAGGATCGTCAGCACGGCGGGATCACCGGCGTACGACTGGTAGTTGAACAAGACCGGGTTGAACTCAGCGACGCCGTTCCGGGGAATCGGCAGGAAGCAGGCTTGGGCGCTGACCAGAACGTGACTGTCTCGATGATCGGCGAGCAGCGATCCGCGATCGCCTTTCCAGCAATCAGGATCGTGGAGATAGGTCTGCAGGTTGCCCAGCAATTCGCGCAGCGTGATCTTCCGCAGCGGGCGGCCCTTTTCGTTGCCCACCAGCAGGAAGAACTCGCCGGGGGAGACGTCGCCGCTAAGGTCCGTGAAATTCGGATAACGAATCACCGGCATGCAGCTCAGTTCGTAACCCTCACGCCCTGGAGCCTGGTGCTGGACCTGAATCGTCATGTCGCTGATGTTGGGACCGACGGCCGAGTCGTCAAAGCGAGCGGTGTCCTCCCACGTGACATCAAGCACATGCAATCCGTGTTTCTCGGCCAATCGTTGTACCGACCTGTCACTGACCATCTCGGTCGTTTTCTTGATCACATTGGTGTACGTATTGGTGGTTGGCATTTGCAGCTCCTTTTCGACCGTGCTTGGCTTGACGCTTCCTCGATTGTCCCGGTTCCCGGCGAGGCCGTCGAGCGCCTCGCCAAATCACGAAAAAAGCCCCCGGTCCGATTACTCAGACCAGGGGCGTCGATTTTTGACAACAGAGCCGCTTCACAGCTCAATTGACTCCACCTCCGCGACGAACCTTGCGGCATCGTCGCTCAGGTACGAGGCAACCACATGGAACACGGCGTCACTGAAGCCGCCAATGTTCAGGATGTCGTCGCGCTCGGGAGCCTGCGTCGAACCGTACGGCTGGATGTCGATGCAGACCAGCTTCGGCGAGCTGACGCCCATCCGCTGCTGGTTCGCTACGAACGTCTGCCACTCGGTCAGCACGCCCGTCGCACCCTGACGACCGTAGGCACAGCCCGGAAATCAACACGGGCACCGGCTATACGTTCGTCCGCCGCTCCTGGTCGATCTGGTTTGAGCACGACGTGAACCAGGGAACCGCCGGCAACGGTCAGGTGATTTGGGAGCAAGGTGGCGGCACCAACGCGTTCTCGATCTACACCTACGACGACCAGCTCTACGCCTGCATCGCCGAGAGCAACGCCAGCGAGGGTTTGCGAACGTCACGATTGCGATCGGAACCGTCTATCACATCGGCGTCTCGGTCGACCTGACGCTCGCTTCGGACAACATCAAGCTGTACCTGAATGGAGCGCTCGTCGCCACGGCAACGACCAGCTTGCGGCACGGACCTGGCCTCGCACTCGGGCAACGTCGCCATTGCCGGCGACGACCAAGGCAACCGGCAGCACACCAACGGCAGCCTGACGGGACACTTCGATGGCCGCATCCAGGACGTTTGCCATTGGTACGAAGTCGCGCTGACGGGCACGGACTTCGCCAACATCTATGCGGCAGGGATCGGCAACAGTGGCGAGGCAAGCGACGGCTTGGCATCGGGCGAGTCGTGGTCTGTCCAGCAGGCTGCGGGTCGCGGCTTTTCAGAAGGCCTGAGTCGCCGGCGAATTGGAGACAGGACAATTCGCGACCGAAGGCGGCGTCGTGGAAGGCGCGACCGCGGGCGAAAGCTCCGTGGGGCAGTTGTCGGTCACGCTTTCCTTCGAGTCGGCCGCTGCAGCCGGGGACGCGATCGCTGTTGCCGCGACGATTCAATCGCAATTCAACGAGGGCCTCAGTGGTGGCGACGCATCCGAAGTCATCGCCATCCTCGGTGAGTTCCTCGAGTCGGCTTTGGGCGGCGACGGATGGTCGGTCCGCGTGGACTACGCCACGCAAGTTTCCGAGGGCCAGACAGCGTCAGCCGCAAGTGCAGCCACCGCCGTCTACCAGATCCAGCTTGGCGAAGGCGCGACCGCCGGTGATGTCCCTGGCGGTACCCAAGCAACCGTCAGCCAATTCGTCACTCGACTGCTCGCCTCGGACTCTTTTCCACCTGCGGCAACGTACGCGGTGTCGGTTAGCGAAGGGGGCATCGCGGTCGACGACCACCAAGTCAACCAATCACTGCTCGGCCAACTCATCGAGCAAGCACTCGCCGGCCAGTCCACGACGGGCGTGACCGTGGTCATCGACTTCGTGCGGCTCATCCAGGTCAGCGGAGCCACGGCGAAGACCATCGGCATCGCCGGCACGACATCCCGAGCCGATCAGGTCCGTGGAGCACGTCCGAGAATCAACCAACTGGAAGGAACCATCGCATGACCGCCGCACTCGGAAACACGATCGATCTGATGGATCAGACTCGCCAGGGCCCGCTCATCGTCCAGGCGGGCGAATCGCTGAATGTCAGCGGCCAACTCGTGGACTTCGCCGGCGACCCGATCTTGAAGGCGGGGCTGGTCGCGTTCCTGGTCACGCTCTTCGACGAAGCGACCGAGACGGTGATCAACGACGTCGACCAGCAGGATCGCCTGGCCGAGGTCGCGGCCGACGGATCGTTCACGCTGAAGCTCAACGGCGAGGACAACGTGATCGTGGATCTTGCGGGGGTCGGCTCGGGGCAAGTCGAGAAGCACGTCCTCGCGATGTACTGGCTCTGGAACGACGGGAGCCAGGATCGGTCGGGGATCCAGCTGGTCCGGTTCCGGGTCCAGCGGCTTGGCGTGCAGGTGTTTCCGGCGCTGCCGTAGCTCCTCAGATGGGACAACTCTTGGTTGTGCACTCGCGAAGATATGCTCGAAGCAGCACGTCGCTCACGGGCGTGTGCGTACCTGGCGGACGATGACCACGGCCCGCTTGCGCTCCAGGAGATTTTGCTGGCGGGCTACCCGACCGTCGGGGTGCGGACGGGAGCCTCGTTCGTACGGACTGGTGAAACGGGCGTCATCATAGACCGACTGCCTCCCGGGCGTCAGTGTGCGGAATCGGACGCAGACGTGCGGGCTCTGGCGGTCTTCATGGAGGCCATTGAACAAGCCCAGTCGATGGATCGCCACAGTGTGCGGGAGCGGGCCGCCAGCGAGTTCGACACTGACCGGATCGTGGACAGAGTCATCACCGCTGTGAACAAGGCCCGTCTGGGAGGAGGCATTGCGACAGCGTTAAGCGTATAATCACAGGCTTGAAATTTCGCCGGATGATCCAGGAAGTCGAGCCGATAAGACCGAGTGTTGAGGTCTCAACGCGACGCGCTGAGAACGTGTTTTAAAAATGGGATTGTGGCTGGGCCAGGCGTTTGAGCATGAGTGAAATCATCGCGACAGTGGTCGTTCGCGACTGCCTCGGTGGTATCTCCGATTGTCAGTTGGCCTCGTGACCTAGTATTCCGTGTAGTCGCTCAGCACTATCTAGGCATCTCTGGATAAGCCGTGGAATAATCGAAACAGACTGCCTATTCGTTAAAGTTAAGACCTCATTCGTGCCGATTCTTCAGAAAACAACGAATCGTGCCCAAAAGGTACAGCCGCGAAGGAGTTCAGGGACTTGCAATGGACCAAGAACTCATTGCAAGGATCGCCGTCATGTGGAGGCTGTTCATTTTTATCTTGGTTTTGGGCATTCTGGGCGTGCCATTGGCCAGGCAAGGACTCGCACAAGACTCGGACGCCCAAACCCGTTTGTCTCCGACGGAGAACGCCGAAGTTGAAGAACTGCGTTCGGAAGTCGAAGAGTTGCGCAGACTGGTAGCTGAACGCAACGTTTCTACGCAGGACTTGCTTCAGCCGCCCATCGATCCACAACAATTGGTTCAAGCAGGTGATTCTCGTGGAGCCATTCTTTTACCCGGAACGGATGTTTCACTTCGCTTTGGTGGCTACGCGCGCGGGGAAATGATCTACGATACTGGATATGTTGCGTCCGGGACGTTACTGGTGCCAAGCACTATCGCCCTTGACGGGTCACCCCTGGCGCAAAGGCGAGGCCAGACAACAATTACGGCGAATCATTCTCGATTGAATTTTGACGCCCAGGCCAGTACAGATTTTGGCACACTACGTGGGTTTATCGAATTAGATTTTTATGCGCCTCAAGCAACAGAACCGCGACTCCGGCATGCGTACGGAGAATGGAAATTTGACAACGATTTTGAGCTAATAGCCGGACAGACCTGGTCAACCTTTATGGACCCCGCGACCTTGCCTCAGA
>CAVORG010000009.1:0-161829 GCA_963698545.1 uncultured Planctomycetaceae bacterium | reverse complement strand
CCTCCCCAAAGCGAAAGCCGAGAGCGTTCTACCCTCGGCTGGGTGCGTTAACTGGATTGTCGGTGGATTTCGCGGTGAAATCGAAAGCTCCCCGAAAGGAACCCTCTTCGTAACAATACTCTCTTTTTCGAATGACGTAAGTCGTTGAAATAGCAGCGGTTGCCGAGTTCGAGTCCCTTTCGGTCCCACCAAAACCGAAAGCGACCGCCTACGAACCGAGGGCAAATCGGTTAACAGAAAAGTCGCGCAAGTTGTTAACTGCTTTGTCCATTTTCAGGTGGCATCGAACTGAAGGCGAAATAGTTAACAGGTTGCGCGAGCGCGGTAGCGGAAAACGATGCCACGAAAGCGGGATGGCCTCCACCTCATAACCCCGCAGTCACCGGTGCAAATCCCGTCCCCGCAACTTGAACCCCATGGTAGCGAAACGACGCGACCGTGGGGTTTTGTTTTGTGCTGAGTGAGAGACGGGGCGAGTTATCCCCAGGATTTGCAAGGGTTTGCGACGCTTGCGAGTGTGATGCGAGTCTCTCTCCCGACGTCGCGCGCGACACCGACTATTCACACGCTCGGCCCTCCGACGCCCCGTATTCTGGCCCAAACTCTCGGTCGTCTCTCTGTCTCACGCCGCCTGGGTTAAGAGGTGTTGGCTTCGCTCTTCGGTCGCAACCTACCGGGGTTGGTTCCGCAGCTTGAATACTCCCCGAGCGAAAACCGACTGGCACACGTTCAGGCCGTGACGCTTCAAACCTCGCGCGACGGTCGGCTGTTTGTCGGGCAGATCCTCGATCAAATTCAACGTCCCGCCGGAGCCAGCCGACTTCCCCTGCTGCGATGCTCTCGCTGTCAGTTCCGAGTCGTCGTCGCCCCAAGCCCCTTCAGAATTCCCGACACCTCGGCTAACCGGCCCAATCACACGTCAAATCCCTCCAGCTACTAGAATTCGGTCAAAGTGCGACGGCAATTCGGCCCGTAACACCTAGACTCACTGCGTGAGAATCTGAGCAATTTTCGCAATGACGTCCCCCATTCCACGGAGCGAATCGGCCCCTTTGGGCAGTCCTCGAATCCCGGATCAAGACGGCGAGCCTGCCTGTACGCGCGCTCTGCTTGCGGGTATTCCCGCAACGCGACCAGGACTTCTCCCAAACGGACGTAAGTACTCGCTTGGCAATTCGGGAGACGCAAGGCAATTTCAAGCTTCTCGCGAGCCTCCAAAAACCGGCCGACGCGGAATAGCGACTCTGCCCATGTTTCCCAAATCCAAATCACATCGGGAGCCCTACAACCTGCGATTATGAAGTGTTCCTCGGCCTCAACGTGTCGCCACAACTCAGCGAGGACTATGCCAAGTCGCGCCAATACGTAGGGGTCGTCGGGACGATAGCACCGCGCTCGGATGTAGGCTCTAACGCTCTCTTCAAGACGCCCAACGCGTCGTAGGGCGTTTCCAAACCAAAACCAAGCTAGTCCGTCATCACTTCTAAACCGCAAATAAGCCTCGAAAACCTCCGCTGCGACCGGAAGCCGCGGCGCTCTCCAAAAGTTCGCGTGCCATCTTGCGAAGGTCCGCGATATGTTCGGCTTTTGGGTCACCTAGATCCTGGATGGATTCGAGCGCCTTCTCTATGCCAGAGAGGGCACCCAAGCGAGATTCTGCCTCAGCGCACTGACCGCCGAAGTCGATGGCCCTGCTGTAGGCCTCTTTGGCAAGCCGGTATTCGCGCTGCGCTAGCCAATATGTCACCAAGGAGCGTCGCGGTCGATGCAGTGTACCCTTCGGCCTGGACTGCACGATCAATCCGGTCTCGAGCCTCGGCAAGCCGCCCCGTCACTTTTAGTGACCTTGCCCACTCCTCCCAGACCCATGCCGCCGCTGGAGCGCGACGTGTCGCTCTTTCGAAATACGATTCTGCTTCGGTATGCCGGCCGGCCTCCGCATGTGCTAGGGCCAGCCGCGACAAGAGATAGGGCGGCCCATCCAGTTGCCCCTCTAGCGATTTCTCGAAAGCGGCTACGCTTTCGTTGGTGCACCCGACCCGCAGCAGCAAGTCCCCAAACAATAGCCAAACGTCCCAGTCTTTCGGCTCGTGCTGCAGGTACACCTCGAGTGTCTCAATTGCGACGGGTCTGCACCATCTGACATACACTGCGACGCCATTTCGCGCAGCATTCGGATTCCCGATCTATTGAGCATTGGCCCTTGACCGCAAAGAATTGAACCTAGGCGTGTGGAGGAATCGGTAGAAGGGTCCGAGGTCCAGGTGCATAGTCTGGATTGACGTATCCAGGTAGGATAAGGGGAGTGTTTCGATGGTCCTCTTCCACCTGTTCGCCGAACGTCACTCCATTGAGTTTGGCCCGGATCGCAGTTCCGATGACGTCCTCGAGAATATCCACTACCCCGAAAGGAAGAACCATGTTGGCACCACCCTTTCGTCCCCTTGGGGGTTTTGGGGTCCGCGAAGAAGGCCGCCTCCTTCGACGTTTCGATCCTCGCTTGTTTCTGTCGTTTGACGCATCATCTCCTGTTCTCGTGCCAGAGTTGATGTTTTCTTGCTTTGGTTTCGGGGCTCCCTCCCAATCGTCGATATCATCCAATTGATCGAGAGACTTCAGTCGCGTTTTCGGCCTATTGGACTTGGCTACATCTGTCGCACGCTCTAAGCCATCTTGCTGCTCGGCGGCATCAAGCCAGCGCGATTCGTCGGGATAGTGCTGAAGCCAATCATCGATCATTTTCGCGAGTTCCTTGTAGAACTCGCCCTCATCCCCATTCGAAGCCATAGCCATAAACGACGGCGGTGGCTCGACAAGCTCCTCCTGCGGCAACCTCTCGGTCTCGCACAAGTCCCGACGGGTCCCGGGCTCCAGTGGCGAAGTTCCCAACGTATCTGCCCAGGTTCGAATCCCCCGCCGCGAACCCGATCGGATCCTCGCTGATCCAACGACCGGCGGTCGCATCGTAGTAGCGAGCCCGGTTGTACTGCAGGTCGCTTTCCTCGTCTCGATCGCGGCCGGTGTAGGCGTAGATGTGATCGACGGTGTCGTCGGTCTCGCTGGTGACGTTGCCGAAGGAGTCGTAGGTGATGTGGTTTTCCACCGCTCCGGTGGAATCGACGATGTCGCGGACGCTGCCGAGATTGTCCGACAAGCGGCCAGAGGACGTCGCCGGCTGAGGTGAGGCTGGTGACTTGCTCGTCGGCCAGGATTTGATCGACTGCTGGCCCATGCAGGTAGCGGTTGGTTAGATCTCCGTCGCCGTCGAAGGCCAGCAGGATGTCGTCGCCATCGTAGACGTAGTGAACTTCCTCCGCGGAGCCGCCTCCCGCGCCGTCCCAATCGATCGTCTTGCTGATGCGGCGTCCGAACAAGTCGTAGCCGTACTCGATCTCCTTGGTGATGGTGCCGCTGTTGTTCTTGTAGGTCAGCTTGGTGAGCCGGTTGTCGTGATCCCACTCGTACTCGGTCGTGTAGTCGTCGGCCGTGCCCGAGATGCGCGTTCGCGTCAGGCGATTTCCTTCGTCGTCGTAGGTGTAGTTGAACGTTCCGTCGGAAGTGAGCTGGTTGTTGTCGCCGGTCGTGTAGCCGGTCAGCGTCCGGTTTCCGTTCTCGTCGTAGGAATACGACTCGTCGGTCTGGAAATCGTGATCCGCGGCGGTGACCTGCCCGGTGTCATCGTAACTGTAGTCGCTCGTGCCGCTGTTGCCGATGGACGACGTGAAACTCATCTGCGTCACGCGGCTGTACGAGTCAAACGTCCAGCCGTAATCGGCGATGGTGGTGGTGTCGTGAGTGTGCGTCAGGTCCGTCAGCCTACCCAGTCCATCGTAAACGAAGTCGGTTTCCACGACGTGATGCGTCGATCCGCCGTCCAGATCCTTGAAGCGGTCGATGTCCGTGAACTGCCCGGTCGCGTTGTAGGCGAAGTCCACGCGTTTCTCGGCCACGACGTTGCCGCCCGACTGCCCGGCTTGATCCAGCCGCGTGAGGCGATGGAGCGCGTCGTAGGTGTACGTGTTCTCCAGATCGTCATCGTAGGAGCTGCCGTTGTGGATGGCGGCTCGCAGGGCCGTGCGGTTTCCGGCGGCGTCGAAGTCGAACTCCAACTGGGTCATGACCGAACCGTTGTTGTCCGGGACGGCGAAACGGGGAGGAGTTTCATTTTTGTGGCAAGCTAGGCAAGAAGGGTGGTTGTGGCGTCAATGCTCCCCAGTGCACTGCGGGCTGCGGAGCGACTGGGAATCGAAAAAGCGCTTCGCGACGCGGTACGTCTCAAGGACGCCGAAGGCCCTCGTCCTAAACTGCCTAAGTTGCCAGAAGAATCACGCGCTGGGCAACGCCGACAGCGACCCCCACCCGATAAATCCGAAGAACTGAGCGGCCCCCATGATGCCGCCTAAACGCGGCTCCACTCGGGTTGGTACGCGAGGCCCAGGTTCAGCAGGCGTTGGATCAGTTGCTCGTAGGAGATGCCGATCGTGGCCGCGGATTCGGCGAAGTCCTCCCCGTAGGACAGATTCGGGTTGGGGTTGGCTTCCAGCACGAACAAGCCTCGTTGGTCGTGTAGGCGGAGGTCCATTCGCGCGTAACCGCTGAGGAACAGCGTACGATAGATGCGTTTGCAAAGATGGCTGATCTTCTCCTCCATGCCCTCGGGGAGCTTCTTGGCCGCGCGGGTGACCACGCCTAGTTCCTTTTGATAATCGGCGTCCCATTTGACGCGCACCGTCGCGATGTTTGGCACGTCATCGGGCAGTTTGCGGAAACAGAGCTCCCAGACGGGCAAGGTCTGCAGGCGGCGGTTGCCAATCACGCCCACATACAATTCGCGGCCCTCAATGAACTCCTCGACCAGCGCGTCGGTGCCCACGTGTTCCTGCACGTATTCGATTTGTTCGAGCGTGCTGGCTTGATCGTAGGCGATGGAATTCTTGGTGATGCCCAGGGAGGCCTCCTCACTGACCGACTTGACCATCAAGGGATACTCCAACCGCGAGGGCAGCCGCACCTTGCGTCCTTTGTGAGCCACATAGAACCGCGGTGTGGGAATGCGGTGATAGGTCAGGATCTTCTTGCACAGGGCCTTGTCGTGCGAGAGCATCAGGCCTCGCGGATTGCAGCCCGTGTACGGCTGACGCATCAGCTCCAGGTAGCTCACGATGTGTTGGTCGTAAACGGCGACTCCCAGAAACTCCTCCATCAAGTTGAACGTGACATGCGGCTTGAATTCCAGCAGCGCTTCTCGAATCACGCCCAGGTCGGCCGAAGCGCCCAAGGGACGGAGCTCATGGCCCAATTCGCGCAACGTGGTGCAGACGTCGAACTCGGTTTTCCAATTCATCATCTCGGTGTCCGAGACGCCTTTCAGCGTCTCGGGCGGGACCAGCTCGTCGTCCATCAGGGCCATCACACGGAGCTTGCGGGTCATAGAGTCACCGCGCGTTGCTTGGGGCGTTGCAGGCACTGCTTCGCCCGTCGCGAGATCAGCTGCAGCGCCTGCCGCCGAATCGCCCGTTCCGAGCCGCACCAGCGGAGGTCAAGCGCCTCGCAGCGCTCGGCCATTTCCGCCAGGACCTGCTGCGCCGCATAAACCAGTTGTGCTTCGCAAAAGCCGTCGATGTCCAGCAATTCAGAGCAGTCCGGCAGCTCGCCGCGAAGTTGACGAAAGAGGCGAGCGGCCGAAGCGTGCGTCGCGGCGCCATTGGAGCCGCGATGAAACAAGCGCAGCAAGGAGCCGTCGTACTCGCTGTTGAATTCGCGTCCCACGCCGTAGCGTTGTCGCCGCGCCGCATAGTGATCGCGAAGCGTGATCCGTAGCTTCCTCACGGGATCCATCGTTTCGCGATTGGCGACCTGCTGCTTGGTTTCGCCTAATGAATGCATGAGCTCATCCACGTACTCGAGCTTCCTTAGAGCCGGCCAGTTCCGGTAACGCTGCTTCCAAGCGGACCGTGGTTTCAACCACACCGCGAACGTCTCGGCGAAGTCCTCCGCGGGATGACTCTGAGCGTACCAGGACTCCAGGTGCAACACATAGTTGCGGCTGCGGGCTCGCGGCTGATAGGACGTGGGATAGGGCCGCCGGGGATCTCCAAAAACGCGCCGCCATCGGGGCCGATTCGCCAGGCGATACGCGGTGTCAATCGCGTGTCCGGCTTCATGACGCAGGATCCTCATGCACCATGCTTCGTCCCCGCCCTCCACTCGCAACATCATGCGACGTTCCAAGCGCTTCAAGCGTGGATGAGCCAGGTAGAACGGGATGGCGATGCCCGGCACGCCGTCGGGCGCGAACCAGTCATCCGAAAGCCAGCAGTGCGGGCGGAACCGCAGCCCCTTGCCTCGCAGCTCGCCATACAGTCGCTCAATACGGTCCTGCAACGGATTCTGGCGGAGCCGCAAGCCCAGGTCCGAAATGCGCAGCTCCAACAACTCGCTGTCGCTCAGGCCCTCCCAAGCCGGGGCGTCGGTCGGCCGAGAGGATCGCGAATGCGGGACGGCGTTGGAGTGGGATCGTCGAGCAGTCTTGGCCATGACACCGGTGCGTTCAAGGAGCAATTGCGTGCGGCAATAAAGCATAGGTTAACCCGTTCCGCAGGGAAACGGATGATTCGAATCGATCCAGCACCCGAGGCCCTTCCGAGCCATGGGCGATGGAAGCCTTCCGCGCCGACCGGGTTCGCCCCGGGACTGGCCCGTCGCGGTTCGTGCGGCGCAGGCCGGAGATTTTGAGGCGGAGGCCGGAGATTTTGACGCGCAGGCCGGAGAGGGTTGCGTTTTGGACGAAGTTGGGTGACGCTCAAGGGACTATCGACATAAACCAAAGCACAGGTTTGCTCAATTTCATGACCGCTCGCTCCCAAGCCGCTCAGACGCTGACTCCGGAACGCCTGCAGACGGCGTACGACGACTTGCGGCGGGAGGTTTGGGGCTTGCGCGACAAGTCCTCCAGCACGCATCCTGATTCGCATTGGCGAGGCCGTCTTGCCGATTCCGCCGTGTCCACCGCGACGGCCGTGAGTGCGCTGACTTTGACCGCCGCGCACGATCCGGCCGCCGCCGACGATCGCTTGAATCAACGCGTGCGGGCCGGGGTCCAGTGGCTGTTGCACCAGCAAAATGACGATGGCGGCTGGGGCGACACGGAGCTGAGTTATTCGAACATCTCCGCCACGATGCTGGCTCAAGCCGCATTGCATCTGGCGTCGCAGTCGACGACGACGGCCGATCGCGATCGACGGGCGTTGGATTCCCAGGCGAGTTGGATTGACCAGCCGCAGCGGGTTTCAGCGGCGATTTCGGCGGCGGCGGCGTGGATCCAGAACATGGGCGGCGTCGATGCGCTGCGGAAGCGCTACGGCAAGGACAAGACCTTCGCCGTGCCGATCCTCACCAATTGCGCGTTGGCCGGCTTGCAGCCCTGGAGCGAAGTGTCCGCCTTGCCTTTCGAAATGGCCTGTTTTCCGCAAAGCTGGTACCGCTTTCTGCAGTTGCCCGTGGTGAGCTACGCGATTCCGGCCTTGGTCGCGATCGGACAGGTTCGCTTCCACCATGCGCCCTGCTGGGCGCCATGGAAATGGCTGCGACAGGCCTGCCGCGCTCCGAGTCTCGAAGTGCTCCGCCGCATGCAGCCAGCCAGTGGAGGGTTCCTGGAGGCAATTCCGTTGACCAGCTTTGTCGTCATGAGCTTGTCGGCCAGCGGTCAGAGTCGCCACCCGGTGGCCCAGAGCGGCAGGCGGTTTCTGCTGGAGTCGGCCAGCTCCACCGGCGCCTGGCCGATTGACGTTGACTTGGCCGCCTGGAATACGTCGCTGATCCTGAACGCGGTCGATCACGCCGGGGAGGATGTGGTCGAGGCCGCCGGCGAAGCCTGCATGGATTGGCTGCTCTCCTGCCAGCACCGCGACCGACACCCGTTCACCGGCGCCGATCCAGGCGGCTGGGGGTGGACCGATCTCAGCGGCGCGGTCCCCGACGCCGACGACACGCCGGGCGCCTTGTTGGCGTTGGACGCCTGTCGGCGCAGCGACCGGTTAAGCAGCGGGATGCGAGCACGCATCGAGGAGGCCGCCCAAATGGGGCTGCGCTGGCTGCTGAATCTGCAGAATCGCGATGGAGGCTGGCCGACCTTCTGTCGCGGTTGGGGCAAGCTGCCGTTTGACCGCAGCGGCGCCGATTTGACGGCCCACGCCCTGCGGGCCCTGGACGCTTGGAGCGATCGCTTGCCGGCGGACTTGGGTGGACGTTGGCCGAAAGCCCAACGACGCGGGTGGCGATACTTGGAAACGCAACAACGCCACGACGGCGCCTGGATTCCGCTCTGGTTCGGCAACCAGGACGATCCTCTCGAGGAAAACCCGGTGTATGGGACCTGCAAAGTCCTGGAGGCCTACCTCTCAGCCGGCCGGGCGGAAACAAATGCCGCTCAACGGGGTTGGAGCTGGTTGGTCCGCCGCCAGAACGAGGATGGAAGTTGGGGTGGTGGAGCAGCCGGCGGCGGCGTCGAAGAAACGGCGTTGGCCGTGCATAGTTTGGCGGCCGTGGCCCAGCCGTTCACGCAACTTGGCGAAGCGCCGTTGGACGCGGCGTTTCGCAAAGGGTTGTGTTGGCTAGTTCACCAAACCGAAAGCGGAGGGGTGCGGATGTGCTCACCCATCGGTTTTTACTTCGCCAAGCTGTGGTATTATGAGAAGCTCTATCCGCTGGCGTTCACGCTCGGTGCGTTGGGCAGAGCGTTGAAACGGCGGTAGGCGTACGCCGCCCAGTGGCGAGCAACAGCAAACCGTGATCCGCCTCATGAGGAGTCCGCCCTTTGGCTACGGCGCCCCCTACCGCAAACGACTCGACGCGCCGCCGCAAACGGCGGCAGACCTCGCACTTGAAGGCTGTGCCCCCGACGCGCGAGCAGCGTGAAGCGCTGCGACGCGAATGCGAGCAAGTTGCGGCGAAGCTCGACAAGTCGAATCCCCTCACCAAGGACGAAATGGAGCAGGTCGTGCGCGAGATGCTCGCTCGACTGGAGCATCCCGAGAGCTACATCGGCTGGGCCATGGTCGTGTTGGCCTCGGCTTTCTGGCAGGACCAGGTGGCGGCCGTCCCGCCCTCGCGTCGTTTGTTCCTGTTGCCGCACTGTTTGAAACACGCCGAGGGCTGCCCGGCCGACTACGATCAGTTTGGGCTGGATTGCAAGCAATGCGGCGCGTGCAGCATTGCCGACTTTCGCACCGCGGCCGAGGAGATGGGCTACCGCGTCTTGGTGGCTGAAGGCTCGCCCATCGTGCTGAAGATCATCATCAGCGGGTATGTCGACGCGATCGTCGGCGTGGCGTGCTTGAACGTGCTCGAGAAGGCGATCGACAAAATCCTGTTGGCCGGCATTCCTTGCATGGCCGTGCCCCTGTTGTCCAGCGATTGCCGTAACACCTCGGTGGACGAAGAGTGGGTGAGCGAGATGATTCAGTTGCGCGGCGATGCGCCGGCGACGCAGACTCGCAGTTACGTGCATCTGATGCGCGCCGCGTCGGAGATGTTCCAACCCGAGCAGCTCTGCGAACTGGCCCCGCTACAGCGACAAGGCGAAGGCGCGCGCAGTTGGACTTCCCCAAAGTCGCTGGCGGATGTCGATCCGATTGCGGCCACCGAGTTGTTGGCGTACGACTTCCTCTCCCGCGGCGGCAAATACGCCCGGCCGTTCATTACCCTGGCCGCTTATGACGCGCTCTCGGGCGCCCAAGTGCACTCAAGCCGACGGGGCCGCCCAGACAGCGCGGATTCCGGCTGCGGCTCGCCGAGTGGCGTTGGCGATCGAGGCGTTTCACAAAGCCTCCTTGGTGCATGACGACATCCAAGACGACGACCGTTTTCGTTACGGCGCCGAGACGATGCATTGCCGTTTTGGAGTGCCGACGGCCATCAATGTCGGCGACTACTTGATCGGCGTGGGATATCGCGTGGTGGCTCGCGAAGCCGCCGCGCTGGGCCCCGACGCTTGCTCGGATATTCTGGACGCGTTTTCCGACGCCCACTTGAAGTTGTCCGAAGGCCAGGGCGCCGAATTGGCTTGGCGGGACGCCTTGAACAAGCGTTTAACTCCCTTGGACGCGTTGAAGGTGTACGCCTTGAAAACCTCGCCCGCCTTCGAAGCCGCCTTGTATGCGGGCGTCCGCTTGGCCGGGCCGGCGGAGCATCTCAAGAAGCCTGTCCGCCTGTTCGCCCGCAACCTTGGGGTCGCTTTCCAGATCCTGAACGACCTGAAGGACTGGCAGGGCGATGATCACAACAAGATGCTGGCGGGCGGCGACGTGGTGGGCGGTCGTCCCACTTTGTTGATGGCCCTGGCTTTGGAAGCCTTGGAGGAAAACCAGCAGCGTGAATTGTTGGAATTGATGGATGCCGACTGCCCTCTGCCGGTGGTCGCGCGTCTAGGCAAAGTGCGTCGTTTATACGAGCGAGCCAACGTCTTCGAAAAGGCTCGCCGGTTGATCGAGAAGCATCAGCAGCGAGCGGAGTCGATTGCCGATGAACTGGACGCCGACGAGCTGCGTCGATTACTGTACTACCTTGTGGACACCGTCTTGGAGCAAGCCGAGGAGCCGGCCGCGCAGCCGGACCTCTTGGAATTGAATGCTCTGCCGGGAGCCGCTAGTTCGTAACTCCGTGAGTGCGGCCAGCCGCCTCGGTCGATCTCCGTATTCCCCCGCCACTTTCCATCTGCCCTGGTTGATCGCCGTGCCCTCCTTACCGCCGGTCACTCCCGACTTGGACGAGTTGGTCGACTTGTTCTATGACAACCGCGATCAGCTTGGGCGGGTCACGCGCGTCTCCAGCTCGGACATGCCGCCCGTGTTCGGCGAGTTATTGGACCACAACAGCCACATGACCGTGACGGTCGAACGGCATCACGGCTCACCTGTCGAGGTGCAGGTTCTCAAGACTCGCCGCGACGACTCCCATTATTCGCGGAAGATCCTGCTTCGTCGGCAATCGGACCAGCGAGTGGTTCAGTTCGGGATCGTGCGTTTGGAGTTGGCGAGCCTGGCGCCGGAGGTCCTGGAGGAAATCCAGGCCGAGGCGACGCCTTTGGGCAGGATCTTGATCCAGCATCAAGTCATGCGGCAGGTTCAGCTGGCTGCACTCTGGCGAATCGAGCCCGGCCCGGACTTGCAGCGTTTACTGGACTGCAAGCCGGACGACCCCGTTTACGGCCGCACCGCACTGATCTTCTGTAACGATCACCCAGCCGTCGAGTTGCTGGAAGTTGTCGTGGACGTCTAATTCAACGGCCAGCAATTCTGAACGCTCGGTCGCGTCGACAGCCGCCGAATGGGACTCGGCAGCTGTGGCGGTCCTGCTGACGGGTGGCTGTATCGACGTCATGGCACGTTGCTTTGGCGGCATAGCTGAGCGATCGCGCCGCGGTCCGGCTAGAATCAGCCAGTCCAAGCACACGATTTCTTTCATGGGAACGAGGCGGAAATGCGCTGGGTCGTCTGGGGATTGGTCCTGCTCCTGGTGATTTTGCATCAGGACGTCTGGAACTGGGATAACGACACGCTGTTGTTCGGTTTCATGCCGGTGACGTTGTTCTACCATGCTTGCATTTCCATTGCCGCGAGCATCACCTGGTTTCTGGCCACCCTCTTCGCTTGGCCCCATGAGCTGGAAGAAATCGAAGCGGAACTGAGTCCGCCCGAAGCGCCGGTCAAGTGAAATCGCGGCGCCGGTTTTTCTTCGTTCCTTTCCAAGCCGCGGCGTTTCCGCCCGGCCGATAACCGACCATTCATCCGCCCTCGCGGGAGTTGATTCGCTCATGACCGAGCTTTGGATTATTGCTGGATACTTGGCCGCCTTGCTGGCGTTGGGGATCTTCGCCAGCACGTTGTTCCGCGGCACCAAGAAGGACTATCTGCTGGCCAGTCATTCGATTGGCCCGTTCTTGTTGTTGATGAGCTTGTTCGGGACCACGATGACCGCCTTTGCGCTGGTCGGCTCCACTGGCGAGGCCTTCAAGGAAGGCGTGGGGGTTTATGGGCTGTTGGCCTCCAGCAGCGGCATCATCCACTCGTTATGTTTCTTCGTCCTGGGCGTGAAGGTGTGGTCGTTAGGGAAGCGGTATGGCTACTCAACCCAGATCGAGTTCTTCCGAGATCGTTTGGACGACAACCACATTGGGCTCTTGCTGTTCCCGATCCTCGTGGGCTTGGTCGTGCCCTATCTGCTGATTGGAGTGATCTCTAGCGGCGAAGTCGTGCAGAAGATGACGGCGGGCGCCTTGCCCGACTGGTTTCCCACGGCCAGTCCAGCCACCAATGGCGGCATCCCCAAGGCGTTGGGTTCGGGGGCGATTTGCGTGGTGGTTCTGATCTATGTGTTCTTTGGCGGCATGCGCGGGACGGCTTGGGCCAACGCCTTTCAAACGTTGGTGTTCATGGTGTTGGGCGTCGTCACGTTCTATGTGATCGCGATGAAGCTCGGCAAACAAGACACGTTGATGGCGAGCTTGCAGGCCTGCAGCGAAAAGGTGAGTCTGGAAAAGCTGACTCGCATGGAGATGTCCAAGTCCAAGTTTCTCACCTACATGCTGGTCCCCTTTTCGGTCGGCATGTTCCCACATTTGTTTCAACACTGGTTAACGGCGAAGAACGCCTCCAGTTTCAAACTGCCGGTGGTGGCTCATCCGGTGTTTATCATGATTGTTTGGGTGCCGTGCGTGTTGATCGGCGTCTGGGCGACGACCGACTTGATCATGCCCGGACCGCCGTTGCCCAAGACGCCGACGGGCGAGGTCAACGTGAACGCGATTCTGCCGTTCCTCGTCAAATCGAAGACCGGCCCGGTGCTGGGCGGCTTTTTGGCGGCGGGTATTCTGGCGGCGATCATGTCGTCGTTGGACAGCCAATTCCTGTGCATCGGCACGATTTTCTCCAACGACATCGTGGGGCACTATATCGGCAAGGATCGCCTGGGCGACAAGACGCAAGTCTGGCTGGCCCGCGGTTTCATCGTGCTGATCGTCTTGGTGACGTATCTGTTGGCCTTGTTGCCGCAGCGAAGCGTTTTCAATTTGGGCGTCTGGTGCTTTAGCGGTTTCGCCGCGCTGTTCCCCTTGGTGTTCGCCGCGTTGTATTGGAAACGCCTGACCGCGGCCGGCGCCTATGCCGAAGTGCTCACCGTGATCCTCAGCTGGGCCTGGTTGTTTCATCAAGCCAAGTACGGCGCCGACCGCGAATTCTCCGTGAATATCGCGGGATATGACACGATGCCTGTGTTAACGATGTTCGTGATGGGCGCGGTGGCGATGGTCGTTGTTTCGTTAATCACCAAGCCGCCAAGCGAGGCCACGTTAAAGAAGTTCTTCGCCTGATTCACCGCACCGCCACACCAAAGCCTGGTGTCGCCCAGCGCAACGCTTAGGCATCAAGTTAAGGGATCGGCGTCAACGTTGTCATTGTCCGGGCTGTAGCGATGCGCCAGCGGGGCCGTGAAACGGGTCACCACAGAGAGCACGGAGGAACACAGAGGATAGGATGGCATCCGCCTCTGCGGTTCTCCGCGTCCTCCGTGGTCAATTCCATCCGGGGCTTTCTTATTTTGATGCTTGTGGGGGTGCGCAGCGCACCCCAGGACGATGCCATGTCGCAAGAAGACCTGAATCCCTACCAGGCGCCGTTGGCCGACGAGCCGGCGAACGTTCTGGCGGGTGACGACGAGCAAATCCGACGAATTCACCTCTCGCACGAGGCGGCGCTGAGGTCTTTCGGCACCCTGTTCTATTTGGGCGCCGTGGTGCTGAGCGTGGGCGTGATTGCGTTTTTGACGCTCGCCATCAACGCGCAATCAACGACACTTGTTCTGGTACGGCTTGGCGGCATCGCGATCCTGCAATTCGTGGCTGGTTGGTCGCTCCGCGGTTTAACCACCCTGGGACGGATTCTGGCGACGATTCTCGGCCTGCTGGGGCTGCTCTGGTTTCCTGTGGGGACCCTGATCAACGGCTATTTGCTGTACCTGTTGTGGTCGCCCAAGGGCGCCATGGTGTTTTCGGCGCGATATCGCGAGATCATGCAAGCCACGCCGCACATTCGGTATCGAACTTCGCCGCTGGTCTGGTTCTTTCTCGTGCTGTTGGTCCTCGTGGTCGCTGCGGCGGTGACGCTTATCGGTGTCTAGGCAATTGACCGCCAGGGGGGGCTGATCTTTTTCGATGGGATTGCAATGAATCGGCCATCGCCTACAATTGCGGGTTTCCAGTTTCCAGAATTTCCGTGCAGGCAGGTTAACGATGGTTCGTATGGGACGTTCCGGCGGCGGCCGTGGCAAGGCGCGACGCCGCGGCAAGGTGCGCACCCGCACCGAGAAGAAGGATCCGTTGTACGTCGATGGCTCGCGCCCGCGTCCGATGTATGTGGATTACAAGGACATTGAACTGCTGAAGAAGCTGATCAATCGCCACGGTCGGATTGTCGGTCGCCGCAAGACGGGATGCTCCGCGGTCAGCCAGCATGCGGTGACGCAGGCGATCAAGCGGGCTCGTTTCATGGCTTTGTTGCCCTTCAAGGGCGACTAGGCCGCCAAGGCTCGTGTTTGCATTGCCATACCGAAGCACTGCCATTCCTGCGCGGGGACTTGCTTCCCCGCTTTTTTGCTGCGCCCGTTTTTTCAGCGCCTGCCATGAATGACGACCAACGGGCCGCCAAGGGGCAATCGTTTCGCACTCAACGTCGTGTCGAGTTTCGCGATACGGACGCGGCCGGGATCATGCACTTCTCGACGTTCTTCACCTACATGGAACAGGTCGAGCATGAGTTCTTGCGCAGCTTGGGCCTTTCGGTGATGGCGCCGCAACCCGATGGCTCGGACTTAAGCTGGCCTCGTGTCGCCGCGGAATGCCAGTATCGATCGCCGCTACGATTTGAGCAGGTTTTCGACGTCCAGCTTCGAATCCGCAAACTTGGTCGATCCAGCGTGGTTTTTTCCTTCGAGTTTCAGCAGCAGGGGCGGCCGTGTGCTCAGGGGACGTTGACCACGGTTCATTGTCGCATCCGCGGCGATTCGCATCAGTCCGAGGAGATCCCCTCGGACCTCCGCGATCGCTTCGCGGCTTACCTGGAAGCATGAGCCGCTGGGCTTGCGGCGCCGCACCGTGAATGCTTATCTCGAGCAATTGACGATTCGTCTGGCGGTTCAAACGGCGGCGTTGCCCGCGGCGGTTCGCCAGCCGCAGCTCGACTTTGTGCTGAGCAAGCAGAATGCCGACGGCGGATTCTCCGGACGCGACGGCCTCAGCGATCCTTACTACACCAGCTTTGGTCTTCGCGGACTTTCCATGCTGGGAGGACTGTACGGGCCGCCGGCCGAGCGAGCGGCGGATTATCTGCGTTCGTGTCTGACCGGTCGCGAGACCGTGGTTGACTTTTTGGCCTTGTTCTACAGCGCCGCGTTGCTGGATACCGCCGCGGGCATCGACATCTTCGAGAACTCCGCGGCGGGCTGGAAAGATCGCGTTGTCGCTCAATTGGAGTCCCTGCGACGCAGCGACGGAGGGTACGCCAAGGGGCCCAAGGGCGCCGCGGGCAGCACTTACCATAGTTTCCTGGTGTTGATCTGTCTTCAGCTGTTGGAAGCGGAAATCCCCGAGCCGGATCGTTTGTACGAATTCATCCTGGGCCAACGGGAAGACTCGGGCGGCTTTCGTGAAATCCGAGCGAGCAAACGAGGCTCCACCAATCCCACCGCGGCCGCCATCGCCGTGCTGCGATCTCTCGACCGCTTACCAGCGGAAGTGGCTGAAGACGCGGTGGACTTCCTGGCCGAAATGCAAAACGACGAAGGCGGCCTGAAAGCCAATAGCCGCATTCCGATTGCTGATGTGTTGAGCACCTTCACCGGCTTGTTGACTCTGCAGGACCTCGGCGGCCTGGACCAAATCGATGTCGTCGCGGCGACGCGGTACGTGCAGTCCTTGGAGGCCGAAGGCGGCGGCTTCTACGCCGCCGTCTGGGATGAAGCGGTTGACGTGGAGTACACGTTCTACGGCCTTGGGGCGCTGGGCATCCTGCACCATGTGAATCTGCTATAATCCGCATCATGGCAGACCTGGAAGCAACAGATTTGGTCAAGGAGTTCCCCACCCGCGGCGAGCCGCTGCGGGTGTTGCGGGGCGTTTCGCTGAGTTTGGATCGAGGCGACAATGTCGCGGTCGTGGGGCCCAGCGGCAGCGGCAAAAGCACTCTGTTGCACGTGCTGGGCGGATTGGATCCTCCCACATCCGGTCAGGTGCGTTTGGAGGGCGTCGATCCCTTCGCTTTGGATCAGATCGCTTTGGCGGCCTTCCGTAATGAGAGGGTGGGCTTCATTTTTCAAGAGCACCATCTTCTGCCGCAATTGTCCGTGTTGGAAAACGTCTTGCTCCCCGCGCTTTCGCATGGTTCGCCGAGTCCCGATGCGGCTCGCCGAGCCGCGGAGTTGGTCGAACAAGTGGGGCTTGCCGAGCGGCGGGATCATCGGCCGGCCGAGCTTTCCGGCGGCGAGCGTCAACGGGCGGCCGTTGCGCGAGCCTTGCTGCATAAGCCCAGCCTGGTGTTGGCCGATGAGCCGACCGGCAGCCTGGATCAAGCCAACGCCGCTTCGGTGGCGCAACTGCTGGTCAAACTTCAGCAGCAACAAAACAGCATGTTAGTCGTGGTGACGCACAGCCAGGAGTTGGCCGCGATGATGCAGCGTCGCCTGGAGTTCCGTGACGGCCAACTGCATCCAAGTTAAGGCCCGACATGCTTTCCTTCTGGCGATACGTCGCACGCAGTCTCACCGGTCACTGGAAGTTGAACCTCGCGGTGGCGTTGGCTGCGGCCTCGGCCACCACGGTGCTCACCGGCGCCTTGCTGGTCGGCGATTCGGTTCGCGGCAGCCTCAAGGACCTGGTCCTCGATCGCTTGGGCTCGATCCAGGAGATGCTCATCAGCGACCATTACTTTCGTGCGCAGCTGGTCGTCGAACTCAACGACAAGCTGTCGCAGGGCAGCTATGGATATGACGCCGCGGCCGGAGTCATCCTGCTCCCACAGACGTCCGCCGAAACGGCCAACAGCGAGACGAAGCGTCGAGCCAATCAAGTGTTATTGCTGGGCGGAGACGCCGCCTTCTGGAATCTCTTTCCGTCCACGTCAACCGGCGGATTCCAGGCGCCCGTCGGCGAGCAGGTGATGATCAATCAGGCTCTGGCGGATGATCTGCAAGTCGCTGTCGGCGATCGCATCACGCTGCGTCTGCCATCGGCGGATCAGATCCCCGCCGACAGCGTGCTGGCTCGCAAGACGGATCTCGTGCGCTCCATGCCGCAATTGGAAGTCGTGGCCATCCTCCCCAATGAAGGCGCCGGACGCTTCAGCTTGCGGCCCAATCAAAGCCTGCCCCGCAACGCCTATGTGGATCTCGAGCGGATTCAGCGCTCCGTGCAACAGGACCAGAAGCTGAACGCCATCCTGGTCGGTTCGGCGAATCCGCGGCCGTTGACCGTCGAACAAAGCCAGAAACTGCGTGACGCCTTGTCCCCCACGCTCGAGGACTACGGGCTGGGTTGGAATCGCGTTCACCTGACGTGGCGCGACGAGACGATCTACGATTGGTATCAACTGACCAGTCAAAGAATGATGCTGCCTGATGAAGTCCTACTCCGGGCTCGAGCGATAACAGAAATCATCGAGCTGAAGGGGACAAGTGCGAATAAGCTGGAGGGGGGTGATGGAGAAGAGTTCCTCACCTACATGGCGAACCGCATCGAGAAAGTAGATCCCGCAACCGGGAATGTCGTGGAGCCGCTGGTTCCCTACAGCACGATCACCGGCGTTGAGGATGGGTATTTGCGGAGCGTGGGAGCGGGAACCGCCTCCGCTGCGGAATCGAACCCGGCAAGTCCCGTGTTGGCCGAAGACGAAATCGCATTGAACCAATGGACCGCCGAAAGATTGAACGCGAGCATCGGCGACACGATACGCATCGCCTACTTCGATCCCGAGACCACGCATGGCGAAGCGGTAGAACTAAGCCATGATTTTCGCTTGGCGATGATCGCGCCGCTGACCGCGCCCAAGACGCCCTATCAGAGCGGTGAACCCGCCGAATTCGATCAACGCCCCTCGGTGCTGAATGATCCCGATTTGACGCCGACGGTGGAAGGGATCACCGATCAGGATTCGATTGACGATTGGGATCCGCCCTTCCCTTACAATTCACGCTTGATTCAGGCCGAAGACGAAACCTATTGGGACGACTATCGGACGACGCCCAAAGCGTTCGGTGCGCTTGGCCGACGCGCAGCGCTTGTGGGGAAGTCGCTTTGGACGGGCCACCTCTTACCGCTTTCCGAACGCCCCGCCCAAGCGAACTGAACTCGCTCGTGACGCATTGTTGAAGACGTTGGCGACGAAAGCGGACGTCCTGGGTCTGGGCTTCACCGCTGTTCGGCGCCGCGATCTGGCTTCGGCGGCGGGGACCACGCCGTTTGACGTCCTGTTTTTGGCGCTCAGTATGTTCATCATCGCCGCGGCGTTGATGTTGGTGTCGCTGCTGTTTCGCTTGGGTGTCGAACAACGAGCCACGGAATTAGGCGTTTTGACGGCCCTGGGATTTCCTCCCAAACGGATCGGGCGGTTGTTTCTAGCCGAGGGGGGAATGGTGGCGGCCCTCGGAGGCTTGTTGGGCGTCGCCTTAGGCGTCGGTTACGCCTGGATCATGCTCGCCGGATTAAGAAGTTGGTGGAGCGGCGCGGTGGTTACGCCCTTCATGCACTTGCACATTGGCTACTACAGTCTGCCGGTCGGTTGGTTGATCGGCTTGCTGACCAGCCTCCTTACGATTCAATTCGCGTTGCGACGCGTCATTCGCACATCGGCCAGGCGGTTGTTGGCCGGACAGGTGGAGGAAACGCCCAGTTGGTCGGCGCCTCGCCGATCGGGACGCTTGCTATTGGCGATGGCGGTGGTCGCCGTCGGCGCCATCGTGTTGGGCGCCGTCGCCTCGCGATTGCACGCCGAGGCGCAAGCCGGCGCCTTCGTCGGATCGGGCATGCTCTTGCTTTGTGCGCTGCTGATGGGCGCCTGGATCTGGCTCCGCGGCGGCCGCCAAAGCACCGTCAAGTCCTGGTCGCTCAGAAAACTAGCTGGCCGCAACGCGGGCCGGAATCCTTTGCGGAGCACGATCACTCTGGGATTGGTCGCCGTCGCGACGTTCCTGATCGTGGCCATTGGCGCCTTTCAACAAGCGCCCACGCGGCAGGGCGCAGGGCGGGTTCAACTTGATCGGCGAAAGCTCGCAGCCCGTGTTCGCCGACCTAAATGATGCGAAGGGTCGCGACGAAGTATTGCTGAACGATGCGGCTGCGCTGGACGGTTCGCTGGTCTTGTCGATGCGAGTCCGCGCCGGCGACGACGCCAGTTGTCGCAACCTGTATCAAGCGACTCATCCCCGCGTGCTGGGCGTCCCCGCGACGATGCGCGAGTACTTCGATCAGGCCCATGAGGACGCCTTCGCGTTCGCCGCCGCCGCCCAGGATCCTGATCATGACAATCCCTGGAACCTGCTCGTCGCATCCGACGAGGACGAAGCGACGCCCGTGATCCTGGACATGAATACCGCGATGTACAGCCTGCATCTGTACGGCGGCGTCGGGCAGGAGTTCACGTTTGATTATGACGGCGATCCCGTCCGCTTCCGCGTGGTCGGTTTGCTTTCCAACAGCTTGTTGCAAGGCAGCCTGCTGATTGCCGAGGAACGTTTCCTGAACCACTTTCCCGGCGTGGGCGGCTATCAGATGTTCCTGATCCAAACCCCGGCCGACAAGCAACAACAAGTCGCCAACGCCCTGGAGAATGCACTGGAGCCGCAAGGTCTGGACGTGCAGGACACCGCCGCCGTGTTAGCGGATTTGCTCGCGGTGCAGAATACGTACATCAGCACATTTCAGAGTCTGGGGATGTTGGGGTTGCTGCTGGGCACCTTTGGGTTGGCCGCGGTCCAGCTCAGGAGCGTCATGGAGCGTCGCGGCGAATTGGCGTTGATGCGCACGATCGGATTTGGGCGGGGGCGATTGGCTGCGTTGGTGATGTTGGAGAATCTACTGTTGCTGTTCGCCGGACTCGGACTCGGCTTGCTGGCGGCGGTTCTGGCCGTGCTGCCCTATTGGTGGTTAAGCGAAGCCGGGCTGCCAGCCACGTCGCTGCTGGTCATGTTGTTGATCGTCGCCGCGGCGGGCGTGCTCACGGGTTTGGCTTCCGTGCGAGCCACGCTGAAGGCGCCGCTGATCGCGGCGTTGCGCGGCGAATAAACTCCAGGACGCCCACGCGGTGGAGGATCAGGTAAATGACGCGACGCGCGATGGCCATCGCCGCTCACCCGGACGATATTGAGTTCCTGATGGCGGGCACGCTGCTATGCCTGAAGCGAGTCGGCTATGAGATCCACTACATGAACGTGGCCGACGGCTGTTGCGGTTCGACAGCGACCAACCGCGAAGAGACGGCCCGCATCCGCCGCGCTGAAGGCCAAGCGGCGGCGAACCGTTTGGGCGCGGTGTTTCATCCCAGTATCCGCCACGACCTGGAGATCTTCTACGATCGACCAACGTTGTTGAAGCTGGCTTCGATTGTGCGAGATGTGTCGCCGAGCATTGTCCTGACGCACTCGCCCAGCGACTATATGGAGGATCATACGAACACCGCTCGCTTGGCCGTGACCGCCGCGTTCTCGCGCGGCATGCCCAACTTCCCCGTCGATCCCCCCCGCCCGCCCAGCTCGCAGTTGGTGACGATCTATCATGCTCAGCCGTACGGCAACCACGATCCGCTCCGGACACTCGTGCGGCCGGAGATCTTCGTCGAACACCACCGATGTGCTGAACGACAAGTTGGAAGCGTTGTCCTTGCATGTCAGCCAGAAATCCTGGCTGGACGAGAGCCAGGGGCTTGATTCGTACCTGCAGACCTTGCGAGATCTGGACGCCCAGGTGGGGGGCATGTCCGGGCGATTCGCCTTCGCTGAAGGTTGGCGAAGGCGACTGCACCTGGGATTCTGCGGCCCAGACGACGATCCCCTGACCAAGGACCTAGGTCCGACCCGCGTCCTTCGCGGCCCATTCTAGCGATGGCCAGATTATGTCCCTGTCTCTTAAGAAGCCCTGACGACGCTGATCAGCTGTTGGTCGACCACGGCGCTTCGATGAAAGTTCCCGCATGCGACGCACTTTACTGCTGATTGTTTGGATCACTTTGGCGCTGGTCAGCTGGGGCGCCCAAGGCGTGTTGCTCGACGCGGGGCAACGCGAGTTGGGTGGCAGCCTGCGGACATTCATCTGTTTGGGGTTGGCCTATGTTGGCATCGCGGTGGCGGCGCCTTCGGCGCTGTTGGCGACGCGCGGCGACGGGGGCGCGTGGTCTTCGGTGGGCGTTTTCTGGTCGCTGGCGGCCGGCGCGTTGGGCGCCGTGGGCGGCGCTGGCGATCCTGGTCGCGTTTCAGGCGCGCGGCGCTCCGATCGTGGTGATGCCGCTGGTGTTTGGCTTGGCGCCAGTAATCCACACGCTGGTGTTGCTGCTGATGGCCCGCTCCTTCAAGGAGGTGAGTTGGCCGATGCTGGCGGGAATCGCGCTGGTGGCCTTGGGCGCGGCCGGTTTGCTGATCAACCAGCCTTCCACCAGCACCGTCCGCATTGTTGAGGCCAACGACGGCGGCATCGTGGTCGAGGAAGCCGCCAAGAGCGAAACCGGCGGCGAGAACAAGCAAAGCTGGAGCGCCGAATCGCCGGCCAAACTTCGCGAGACCAGTGCGCGAGCGTATCACCTGTACGAACGCTGGCGGCGAGCCACCTTTGGGCAGTGGATGCAGATGCTGGCCTGCATCGTATTGGCGGCCCTCTGTTGGGGCGCCTACGGACCCATGCTCTATCATGGACAAATGCGAATGCAAGGCAGCGATTTAAGGCCGTTGCTCTGCGTAGGCGCCGCCTATTTCGCCGTGGCCGTCGTCGCCCCGTCGCTGATGTCCTTTGGCGGGTTTTGGCAGGATGGCGGCCGTTGGACCGCCGGAGGAGCCTTCTGGGCGCTGTTAGGCGGCGCCGCGGCGGCCGCCGGCGCCTTGGGAGTCATCCTGGCTTTTCAAGCCGGCGGCAGGCCGCCCGTCGTCATGCCGCTGGTTTTCGGCGGCGCCCCCCTGGTCAACACGCTAGCGACCCTGCAGGTCGAGCCTGGAATGGATCGACTGGGCCAGGGGTTCTTGATCAGCCTGGTGTTGCTGATTGGGGGAGCGGTGACCGTGCTGGCCTTCGCGCCCAGGCATCCCAAGCACAAGCAGGCCGCCGAGACGAAGGACTCGCCGAAAGCTCGGCCGACGCCCAAGACGCCGCTTCCACCGACTTCGCCCGCCCCCGAATCCGCCGCCGCCGATAAAGAGGGCGCCGACGACGAGCATGACTGAGTTGGCGTCGCTCGCTGTTTTTTCTGGGAGGTGCGGCGGGCGCCCTGTTGACGATTCAAAGCGTCGAGAAACAATACCAGACATTTCTTGCTTCCTCGCCCGCCCGAAAGGCTGAATCAACATGACAGGGCCAAGCCCTCAGTTGCTCGAAACATTTCCCAATCAGTTTCCGCAACGCGATTACAACATCGAAATCATCTGCCCCGAATTCACCAGCATGTGCCCCAAGACAGGGCAACCCGACTTCGGCGTCATCACCATCAACTACACGCCGGACGCATGCTGCGTCGAGTTGAAGAGCCTGAAGTTCTATCTGCAGTCCTTTCGCAATGAAGGCATCTTTTACGAGAATGTCACCAATCGTATCGCCGACGATCTGATCGGTCTTCTGAAACCGCGCAAGCTCCATCTGGTCTCGGCGTTCACCGCGCGAGGAGGCATCACGACCAACGTCACCATCACCTACGAGAAGTAGGCAAGTTCCCGCCGCTATCGCACCGCAACGCGGCGCCACCTCAAGGCCTGGGGTGCGCTTCGCGACCCCATAGGCATCAAGTTAAGGGATCGGCGGCGGCGTTGTTATTGTCCGCGCTGTGGCGATGTGCCAGCGAGGCCGTGAAACGGGTCACCACAGAGAGCACGGAGGAACACAGAGGACAGAATCGCGTCCGCCTCTGTGGTTCTCCGTGTCCTCCGCGGTCAATTCCATCCGGATTTTTCTTGACTTGATGCTTATGGGGGTGCGCTTCGCGACCCAAGGCTTTGGTGTTGCACCGCGGTGCGGTCTCTGGGCGCGGCGGACTCTGCATTCTGCGGGGATTTGACGTCGCGACAATTGTCTGACAAATCCTTGTCGCTGATGTCGGGTTTCCTGGCGACTTGTCCATTGACAGGGTGTCAGCCCGTTTAACGCACTTTTCAAGGGACAGCGAACCATGAAACGAAAACTCAAAGCACGCCAACGTCGTACTCGCTCGCTCAGCCTCGAGGGCTTGGAAAACCGACGAATGATGACCGCCAGCATTGGCTACAGTTCCAGCAGCGATACGGTCAGCATTTACGGCGATTCCTGGAACAATAACGCCACGGTCCGCATGTCCGGAAGCAAGGTCCTGGTGGAAGTTGTGTCAACGCCCTCTCAGGGGTTCTCCTTGACGCCTTCGGTTGTCACTCGGCAATTCAATCGCCTGAGCGATGTGGACAAGATCCGCTTTTATGGACGGGACGGCGATGATCGCTTCGTGTCCTATCTTCCGACGGTTCCCGTTTACGCATCGGGCGGCGATGGCGACGACTATCTCGAAACATACAATGGCGATGACACCATCTACGGCGGCCCCGACAATGATACGATCAGGGCTTATGGCGGAGACGATCTCGTCCATGGCGGCAGCGGCAACGATGTGATCTATGGCGGATCGGGCCATGATACTCTTTATGGCGACGGCGGCGTCAACACGATTCGCGGCGGATCCGGCAACGACGGACTGTACGGCGGCGCTGGCAGGGATCAACTGTTTGGTGAATCCGGCGCCGACCGATTCCTGATCATGGACGGCGCCTCGGAGCAAAGGGATGCTCGAGTGGAAGACGCCGTCATTGTGTTCCGAAATGGGAACAAGTCTTGGAATGAAGAAGAGATCGAGGATGTCGATCTGGGCTTGAGCATCCTGCACAAGAAGACCGGCAACGACAACCTGCTGGAGCCAAAGAACGGCGGTCGCATGGTCTTCGAGCGGCGCCGCAGCAACGGTTCCGTGCTGGGCAGCAACAACAGCAGGGGGCGCATCATTATGTACGACAGGGCTCTCGCTTCACCCGATCGCACCGCCAGCACCACGGTTCACGAGATGGCCCATAATTGGGACACCGAGCACAGCAATTGGACCGCTTGGAAGAGGATCTCCGGCTGGCGATCGACGGCGACCACGAGCAGCTTGTACAGAAAAGGCACGGACACCGATGAGGATTGGTGGCACCTGCGCAGCGCCAGCTTCTCGACCAGCTACGCTCGCACGAATCCCCGCGAGGATTGGGCCGAGTCGTGGCAGAACTACTTTGTGAATAGCCGAGATCTGACCAACATCGAAGGCATGGGCAGGCTCTCGACCGCGAAGACTCGCCATCTCGACGCGTTCTTCGCCGGACTGAGCTAAGTGGAACTTGTGGAACCGCGCCGCCGCGTGAGCACCGGCGGCGCGGACTTCTGCGCAGGAGACGCAACGACTCGAGGCCCCAAGCCGCAAGCATGCAAGGTCGCTCGGCTCATTCGACTTCCTGGGCGACCACGACGATGTGTTGTCCTTTGGGGACCGGGGCGACCCAGGCTTGGGCCAGCACCACGCCGTCCCGCGCCGCGATGCAGGGCCAAGGCTCCAGGTCGATGCGGTCGAAGTCGTGCAGCAAGCCCACGGTTTGGCCTGCTTTGACGGCGGCTCCGCATTCCACCAAGGGTTCGTAATGACCTGCAAAGGGAGCGACGATGAAGCAATCGCGATCCACCATTTCCAATTTGCGTTGCGTGCCCGCCTTGTGGTGCGCGATGGGCTCGATCGAACCGTGAAGGAGCTGATTTCGAATGGCGGCGGCGAGCACGCCTTGTCTGCCGTAGCGGACGCCTTCCGGATTTACCGCCCTGCCCCATCCCAGTTCCGTCCCCACGGTGATCTTGCCCAAGCGTTCCGCCTCACTGGGAAGCAGGCCCGGCGTCTGGTTCTGATAGACCATGAGCGACGGAGCGCCAAACCAGCGAGCGGTTTCTTCGATGCGCTGGGCCTGGTCCTTGTCCTCCACGCGATGGAAGTTCGCACAGATCGAAAACCTGGCGACTTCACCGCCCGAATGCAGGTCCAACACCACGTGGACTCGCGGCCAGATGTACGTTCGCACGAACGAGGCGATGCGATGAGTAATGCCTGCCAACGCCGGCGTGATCCCGGCGCCTTCGACGAACGCTCGGTTCAAGTTGACGCCGTCGTCCAGGCGGCTCTCGCGCGTGCCGGCCAGGAAGGCCGCCGGGTTCAAGACGGGCGCCAGAATCATCCGGCCGCGGACATCACGAATGTCGATCTCGCGGAGAAGATGTTTGATCGCGACGGGGCCTTCATACTCGTTGCCATGATTCGAGCCGAAGGCGACCAGCCCCTCGCCTTCTTGGGCTTCGGGGCCCACAAAGACGGTGAGCGGGATCAAGTGATCGCCCCAGATGCTGTCGTGCTCCAAAGCGACCCAGTAGTCGCGTCGGCCCGCGGAATCAAGGTCAAGCTGTTCCGGTTGAACGATCTTGCGTTCCATGGCGTTCTCCTGGTTGGGTGTTAAGCGGGCGATGTCGCCGAGTCGTTCAGCTTGTCGGTGCAGTCCACCATCAGCCAGCAAATGCCTGACGCCAGGTACATGGCCGAGAGCAAAACGAACAGGGGACTCCAGTTGGTGCTGGTCAGCGGCTCGCCCTCCACGATCGAGGACACGGTGAACCAGTCGAGCACTCCGCCGAACACAAGCGGCATGCATACGCCGCCCAGAGTGCCCGCGGTGTTCACAATGCTGAAGACGGTGGCGCTGAAGCGACCACCTAGATCGGTGCAAACGCCCCAGACCGTCGGTTGACTCCAATCGCTAAAAAACTTCGCGGCCATCAACAGCCAGGCGGCGACAACGCCATCGGACTGCATCACCACCAGCGCGAGCATGCCGCATCCGAGTGTCTTGCCTGCAAAGCCGACTCCGCTTCGAGTCCAACGACGGTTGCCCGTGCGGCGCATCAAGACGTCGTTCAGCCAACCTCCCGCGATTCCGCCCAGGGCGCCGCCCCACAATGGCAGGCTCGCCAGCCAGCCGGTTTTTTGGATGTCGAATTGATGCGCCGCCAGGAAGTACGTTCCGATCAGTCCGACGAAGACCACATCGGAGCCTGCATCGAGAAACTGTTGCAGCGTAAAGAACCGCAGGCTGCGATTGCGCAAGGCCACGTTCACTGGGAGCGTCTTGTGCGGATCCTTGGCGGCCGACACGAGACTGGCGGGCTCGCCCAATAGCTCGCGTTCCGCTTGATTGACACGAGGGTCCTGGTCGGGTGAATTGCGAAACAGCAAATAGAACGCGCAGCAATGCACGCCCCCGATCAAGCTGATGGCGATCACCGACGCTTGCCAGCTCATTCCGCAGGCGCCTATCAACAGAGCGCCGAGGATGATGGGCGACATGGCGCCGCCCGCCCGACCGAAGGCCGTCGCCACCCAGCCTTGCATCACGGTGCGTTGGCCGCTGGGAAACCATTGATGGCTGACCTTGGTCAGCGCCGGATAACAACCGGCTTGCGTCGCGCCGAAGACCAGGCGCCACAACCCGAGCAACAACAGGTTGCCCGTCATGGCGATCCCGGCCAGAGCCGCCGACCAGGCGGCAATGATGACGGTCAAGAACTTGTGCGGTCCATATCGGTCGATGACCACGCCGCTGGGAATCTGCCCTAACGCATAGGTGTAGTAAAAAAGCGAGAACAGGAACGCGGCCTGGGTGTTGGTGAAGGAGAACTCCGCCTGCAGCTTGGGGCCGACAATGTTCCAACTGTAGCGATGCAGGTACAGCAGGAACGACGCGCCGCAAGCCAGCCAGAACACGAGCCAACGGATCTGGGTCGGGGCCTGCGGGGCGTTGCGGTTGGTTGCCTGGGGAGTGGATGACTTCATGCCGGCTCCCTGGCGCCACCCGGTTCCGCGTGCGGTCCGCCCGCGCGGCCGGGGCGCCGATTCAGCGGAATTCGATTCGCTCGGGGCAGAACCGTTGCAGCTTGTCCGCATCGATCACGATTCCCAGGCCCGGCGTGTGCGGGATGGCGAGCAACCCGTCGGCGTCCAACGTAAAGGGTTCCGCCATGAGCTCGTCGATGTAGGCGCATGGCGTCAGGTACTCGACAAAGGCGGCGTTAGGAAGGAAAGCGGCGATTTGCAGATCGGCGGCGAGTCCGACGGCGGTGTTCCAGCCATGGGGCACCACCTGGACATTGTGATCCTGAGCCATGTAGGCAATCCGACGGAACTCACTTAGCCCGCCATTCTTGGTGACATCAGGTTGAATGATATCAACGGCGCGTCGCTCCAACCATGGCTGAAATGATTGCCGCCGCGTCAGGACTTCGCCGGAGGAGATGGGGACCGGCGAGCTGCGCGTGAGTTCGACGAAGCCCGCGAGATCATCGGGCGGCAGGGCTTCCTCGAACCAGGCGATGTTGTAGTCGGCCAACATCTTGGCGGTGTTACGAGCCCAATTGGCGCCGTGCGGCCAGAACTGCTCGCTGCCGCCGGCGTCGACCATCAACTCGATCGCATCGCCTACGGTTCGGCGAGCGGTTTGGATCAGCACTTCATCGAAGGCTCGATCACGCCGGCCGAAGGGACGCCAGCCCATCTTGATCGCTCGGAAACCACGCGACGCGACTTCCTCGAGTCGTCGGGCCAAGACCGGTGGCTCGTCAAACAGGATGGACGCGTAGGGCTTGATCCGGTCGCGGTAGTTGCCGCCCAAGAGGCGAGAAACCGGCTGACCGCAAGCCTGGCCCATGATGTCCCACAGCGCCAAGTCGATCCCGCTGATGGCGTGGGTCACCGCGCCGCCGCGTCCTTGCCAGAAGGTGGACTGATGCAGTTTCTCGGCAACACGTTCGGGCTCCACCGCGGATTCGCCCTTGAACAACGGCCACAGCAATTCCACGGCGCCGGCGACAAGTCGTCCCGACGTGAAGCAGCTGCCATAGCCGCGCAGGCCCTCGTCGCAGTAGAGCACGATCAAGGCATGCAGGTTCTCCTGCGGAGCGTGGCCCTGCGGCCAACCGCCGTCGACCGTGGCGCCCGTCAGCGGGCAGACATCGAGTCCCGTGATCACCATGCTAGTTTTCTCCTGTTTCGCGCGTCCCCACCCGGGTTGCGCTCCGCTTGCACCCCATAGGCATCAAGTTAAGAAAATCCGGATGGAATTAACCGCGGAGGACACAGAGGACCACAGAGGCAGATGCATTGCCGCGTCCGAAAGCCCATTGGATGCGCCGGGTTAACGTCACCTAAGATGCTTAACTTGACGCCTTCGTGTTTGCACCGCGTTGCGGTGCGGAGGCTACCCTACTTAGCTTCTTCTGCTCACGCCAGCCGACGGGCCAAGCCGGCTTAGCTCAGCCGCGGCTTCCGCTCAAAACGTGAACGATAAACCGGCAGGTTGTGTTTCCGCATCCGTCGCTCGAAGTGTGTGCGGTAGTCCAGATCATGCGCCGCGGGAGACTCCTCCACGTCCAGGGGGCCGACCAACTCCGACCGTTGTGCGATGAGCGTCAGAGATTCTTCGAAATACTCGAGAACATCGGTCCAGAGGTGGAATTGTCCGCCGCAGATCAGGACGCGTTGGACCTGGTCCAAGAGAATCGGATTCACGACACGGCGTTTCCGATGACGCTTTTTCCACCAGGGATCTGGGAAATAGACATGCACCGCGGCCAGGGAGGCGTCCGGCAAGTCGTCCCGCAGCAATTGGACGCCGTCGCCGTGCAGCATGATGGCGTTGGTCAAGCGACCACGAGCGAGCTTGGAGGCGGCGAAGCGGGCGTACTTTCGGGCAATCTCGACGCCCAGAAAATTCCGCTCGGGATGGTCCGCCGCGGCAGTCGCCAGGAACAGGCCCTTGCCGCTGCCGATTTCGACTTCCAGCGGAGCGGCGGCGTCCGCGAAGAGCTTGTCGGGCGCCCAGGGGCGCGGAAGCTCTTCGAGCGTGAGAAAGTTCGACCCGAGATCCAGCTGCGGATCCACCTTTGGCAGCGATCGACGACCCATGCGCGGCTAGTCCGATTCGGCCGGATTCTCGGAACCCTGCCGGCCGGTCGCCAGCGCGTTGACCGGGATTGGAATCCCCTTGAGCTCGCCGTCGACTACGAGAGAATCCTTGACAATGCCTTGGAATCGGCAGGTGATCATGCGGCCTCGCCGAATGCGAGCCAATTGGCAGACGAGGAACAGTCGATCGCCGGGAATTACCGGGTCGCGAAAGCGCACTTTTTCGAGGCCGCCGAACCCGACCATCGCCGCGCCGAACAGATCGTACCGCTGCGTGAAGAAGCTGCACAATTGCGCCGCCGCTTCCAGCATCACGACACCGGGCATCAGCGGCATGTTGGGCATGTGGCCGCGGACCCAGAACTCGTCGTGACGCACATCCTTATAGCCGACGCAAATATGTTGTTCGAGGTCCTCGTACACGATTGCCGAGATCTGCTCCATCTCGTAGCGCTGCGGATTCCATCGACGGATTTCGTCGATGTCCGCAACGACGTGATTCACATCAATCGAGGCAAGGTCAAGGATCGCATTGCGAACGGGCACGGCGGTTTCCTTGCGGTCCCTGGTCGGCAAAAATTCGCGCGGAGGGCGAAATTAGCAGGTCTTCACCTTTTGACGCTTCGCCTTGCGGGCCTTGCTGCTCGCCGGGCGACGGCCATGATTGGCTTTCTTGATTTTATGATGAGGTTTGGCCACGTTTGCAGCTCCTGTTGGGGTCCCTAGCGATGGTCGGCTTCGGCTGAAGGCAAGGATGGCCTTCGTCCAGACCTCTTAGTGTACCACTGTCGACGTCCCTGGTGAAGGTCACACGCGGCCGAACGCGGCGACGCGGGTTGCCCCCCTCCTCGCAGTCCGCAGCCGATCAGTTCAGGGGCTTCACCGAGCCCTCGGGCGAGACCTGGAACAGTTTTGCCGAGGAGCGAGGGTCGGCGACAATCAGTTCTTTACCTCGCCACGCGAGCCCTGTCGGGTTGACGAATTGTGCGTCGTCCACCCATTTTTCGAGCGGTTGCCCGGGGCGAAGTCGCCAGATGCAGCGACCGTATCCATCCGCCACGTAGGCGACGCCCTGGTCGTCCACGGCGATCGCATGGGGCATTCGCATCAGTCGCTTTTCGACCAACGTTTCGATGGCCCCCTGGCTATCGATGCGGACGACTTGCGGCTCGCTGCGAGAGGTGACCCAGAGGTTCCCCTGCGAGTCGCGGGCCAGGCCCGATGGCGCAGTCACCGCGGCGAACTTTGTGGCTGCTCCATCCGCCGCGATCCGCCACACGCAGTGCTGATCCAGGTCGGTCACAAAGAGCTCGCCCTCCTCCGCCGTGGCGACGCCCATCGGAATCTCGATCAGGCCCTTGCCGTCTTCGGTCCGAGTCAGGGCTTGCGGCGGTTGGGAATCCGCCAGACGAAAGACGTCCCTCAGCCCCGAATCGCCGACGTACACGGTTCCCTGAGCGTCGGCTGCGACACACCGCAAAGCGTACAGCGGTGATCCAAACTTCAGCTCAGCTTGGTGCAGGATCGACGTGTTTCCGGCGGGGTCGATTTTCACCACGGCGTGCAATTTGTTATCCGCGGCCACCAACGAGCCATCCGGCAAAGCCGCGATGCTCAGCGGATACTGCAGCACCGGCGCGGCCGACGCGTCTTGGCCTCGCGCCGTCCCGCCGGGATCATTGCATCGGGCGAGGCAGATCCCCAAAATCACGGCGAAGAAGGCGCGAGCAAGATTCACGGGCGAGAACTCCGAGCAAGGCTGGCTGGACATGAGCGTGAGACCCAATGGTACATCGCCGTCAGGGCAGCGTCCACGCGGCCTCCGGGGGAGCCGCCAGCCGGATTACCCGGCCGTTCGGCGAGCCAGGATCGCCGCGATCACGGCGCTGAACAACGCGACCGCGGCTGAGCGAGAGATAGGCCTGCTGCAACGGCTGCCAGCCGACGAACGCCGCCCCCAGCCCTCCCAGACCAAAGCTCATCGCGAACGAGACGCCGTAGCAGGTGCTCCGCCGCGATCTGGGCGTGTACTTGGCCACCAAGGCGTTGTACAGCGGCTGGTACATGAAGTGCACGATCGAGAAGCAACCCGCCGCCGCCAGTCGTGTCCATGCGGAATCGGCGAAGGCCATCCAGGCCAGCAGGGGCGCGTTGGCCAGGATGACGACCGCCAGCTGCCATTCCATGATCTTCGGCCGGGCCCAATGAGCCGCCAGGAACTGCCCCACGCATCCGAGTATCAACACGGCGCCGGTGGACTGGCTGGCCACAATCTGCATTTGACCTTCGGCAGCGCCACTCAGGTAGCGGCGCAGAAAGCTCATCACGCCGGCGTAAACGAAGCCTTGCAGCAGCGTCATGCAAGTCACCAAGGCGAACGCCGGCCAGTCCGCCCGCTCGGCGTCGTCGACCTCGGCCGCGGCGACCGCATCGGCGGCATCTCGTCCCTGCGATAGGGTCGCCGCCGGCGGCTCCAATGACCGCAGCGGATCCGCCAACGCGGCCGCCTCTCGGTCACGCGCTCGCCGCTGTTGGCCGCGATTCAACCGCCACATCGCGGACGCCAGAAGGATTCCCGGCGCGGCCAAGACCAGATAAAAGGCCTGCCAACCGCCGCCCACCGAAAGGATCGCTCCCAAGGCGAAGGGGGCCGCGGCGATGCCCGCCGAACCGAAGACCCCATGCACGCCCAGCGCCTTGGGCAGCACGGAAGTCGGCGTCTCTCGCGAGATCATTGCTAATCCGGCAGGATGATAGATTGACGCGAACGAGCCCATCACGAACATCAGCACGAACAACAGCCATTCCGGCGGGGCCAAGGCGACCAGCACGCACGCCGCGCCGCAACCGAACAAATACAGGACCAACATCGGTCGCGGCCCGAAGCGATCCACCAGCAGACCCGCCAACAACGCGCCAAAGCCAAAGGGCAGCCGCCACACCGAAGACAACCAACCGGTAAAGCGTTTGCCCTCCAATCGAGCCTCGGCGGCGCTGGACGCCGGCGTCGCCGAGTCGCTCAGCGTCGTGGCGCTCAGCGTCGTGGCGCTCTCACCAGGCGCCTCGCGCGGGCGAATCAAGCTGGTTCGCCGCGGCCGGCATGTAGTAGGTCGCCACCTCCTGTTCCACGCTGGGCAGGGACAGCTCGTACACATGCACCAACGCATGGGCGGATGAGCAGAACAGGACGATTCGCCAAACGCGAGGAGACATGGGGGAAGTGGGTTCTTGGTTAGGGCGAGTCGTTGGAGAGCTTCGCCAAGTTGTGCAACAGTTGCGCCGCGGCGCCGGAGTCGATTGCCTGCGCGGCATGCTCGGCGGCGGCTTGCAGATCCTCGGTGCATTCGGCGCACCACAGGGCGGCCGCGGCGTTGACCACGACGATGTCTCGGGGCGGGCCCTTCTGGCCATGAAGGACTTGCAGGATCATGGCCGCGCTCTCCGCGGGAGTTTCCGTTCGCAAGGAATCCAGTTGGCTGCGACCCGCGCCAAACGTCTCCGGGCTCCAGACAAGCTGCCGCGGGGCCTGGTCCTTTTGAACCAAGGTGACTTGCGTGGTGGTCGCCAAGGTGACTTCGTCCAAGCCGTCGTCGCCGCAGAGCACGACGGCTCGCCGCGCGCCCAGACGCTGCAGCACCGCGGCCAGCACCGCGCGAATTCCGGGCGCCCCACGCCCACGACTTGATAGGGCGCCGAGGCCGGATTGCTCAGCGGGCCGAGCAGATTGAAGATCGTCGGCGTATTCAAGGAGCGTCTGGCTTCGGCGACATGCTTCATCGCCGGATGCAATTGGGGTGCGAAGCAAAAGCCAATCCCCAGCAAGTCAAGGCAACGCTCCACGACGTCCGGCGGCGCCTCGATGTTGACCCCCAACTGCACCAGCACGTCGGCGGACCCGCTCTTACTGGTGATTTTGCGATTGCCATGTTTGGCGACGCAGGCGCCAGCGGCGGCGGCGACAATCGCGGCCGCGGTGCTGATATTGAAGGTGCCGGATCCGTCGCCGCCAGTTCCACAGGTATCGACCAGATTTTCGCGGCGACAACGGATGGGCGTCATATGGCGACGCATGGCCCGCGCCGCCCCCGCGATCTCGTCGACCGTTTCGCCCTTGGCGTGCAACCCGGCGAGCAACAGCGCAATCCGCGACGCTGGTACGCTCCCGGACATGACCGCGTTGATCACGTTGTCCATTTCGTCCAGCGTGAGATTCTGACCGGCTGCAATGCGACCGAGTGCGGCGTCGTTCACGGCAATCTCCTGGGCGGCTTTCCCGTCGCTCCGATTGGGCTCGTCAGCCAAGCCAATCTCTTCCTTCGGCGAGCCCAGCCGGCGGCGGGCCGTCAGCAGCCGATTGTAGCGGTCTTCTCCGTCTTGTTCGCCGGGGGGAGGGAACGTAGAATCGGGCGCTATGGCCAGGAAGGTAATTATCGACTGTGATCCCGGAATCGCCGACGCCGTGGCGCTGTGCTTGGCGTTGTTCGAGCCGGAACTTGACGTCCAGGCCCTGACGGCCGTGGCCGGCGGCGTTCCCGCCGATCAATCCAGCCGAAATGTGCAGGCCGTTGTGGAGCAACTGGACCCGCCCCGCTATCCGCGGATGGGCGAGGCTTCCGATCCGGACGGCAAGCCGTACACCAATGGCCGCGCGCTCAATGGCGACGACGGCCTGGGCAACGCCGGCGTGGTGACCTCTCGGCTCCAGCACCGCCATCCCTCGGAGAAGATCCTGATCGACGAGGTCCGAGCGGCGCCGGATGAGATCACGATCCTCTGCCTGGGCCCGCTCACCAACCTTGCTCGAGCCTTTCAGCGTGATCCGCAGCTTCCGGCCTTGGTCGGGCGGATCATCATGTGCGGCGGGGCCGTCACCGCCCCGGGGGATATCACCGCGCCCGCCGAATTCAATATGTACTTCGATCCCTTCAGCGCGCGGGCCGTCTTCCAGTCGGCCACCACCAAGACGCTGGTTCCCTTGGACGTGACGCGGAAGATCTCGTTTCCCTTGGACTTGATCGACGAACTGCCCGATGCGTCAACTGCCGCCGGCTCGCTCCTGCGACGCATCCTCCCGTTCAGCTACCGCGCCCATCGCCAGGTCATGGGCCGGGAGAGTATTTATCTGAGCAGCAGCGTCGCCCTCGCCGCGGCGGTCCACCCCGAACTATTCGAAACGCGCGACATGGCCGGCGACGTCGAAGTGAAGGGCGAGCTGACTATTGGGACGACGGTCTTTGATCGGCGGCACACGCCGGCCTGGCGCACCAACATGGAAGTCGCCGTCAAAGTGGATCAGCCGGCCGTCAGCGACTTCATCCGCCGCGGCCTGAAACGAGCCGGTTCTTCCTAGCCGTCCGCCTCGAAGCGACTGCGATCGGTCAATTCGACTTGAATCAGCAGCAACCGACCGCTCCTGCGGATGGCGACTTCCACCGACGCGCCGATCGGCGTCACGCTGACCTGGTTCACGAGATGCGCGTCGTCCACGATCGTCTCGCTGTCGAAGGTAATGACCAAGTCGCCGGGCAGGAGCCCAGCGCACTCCGCGGGGGAATCCGGCGTGATCCCGCTGATCAAAGCCCCCTGGGCCCGATCCAAGCCCAGTCGCGCCGCGGACTCCTGGTCAAAGCTGCGATCGAGTTTGACGCCAAGATAGGCGCGGCGAACGCGGCCCTGGTCGACGAGCTGTTGGGCGATCGAACGCACGATATTGATCGGGATCGAGAAGCCAATGCCCTCATTGCCGCCCGAGGCGCTGGCGATCGCCGTGTTGATTCCCACCACCTCGCCCCGCAGATTCATCAAGGGCCCGCCGCTGTTGCCCGGGTTGATCGCCGCATCGGTCTGGATGAAATTCTGAAACCGCACACGCTCGTCGCCCAAGTCGAGATCGCGACGTCCCTTGGCGCTGATGATCCCGAACGTGGCCGAATGGCTGAGCCCAAACGGGCTGCCAACGGCCACCACGAAATCACCAATGTTCAACTGCGAACTGTCGCCCAGACGGGCCGGCGTGAGGCCGTCCAAACGCGGGATGCTCATCACGGCCAAGTCCGTTCCCGGATCCGACATCAGTCTCATGGGCGAGAATTCCCGACCGTCGGCGAGTTGAATGCGGATCCGGTCCAAGGCCGCGTCGCGAACCACGTGTCGATTGGTCAGCACGTAGAATTGGTCTTTGTGACGCAAGATCACGCCGGCCCCAGCCTCTTCCACCGTCTGCTTTACGTAACCGGTTCCGGCGGCGGCCTTCACCGCTTCAATGTGCACAACCGTCGGGGTCACCGTACGGATCAGCTTCCTTAACAGGGCCGCCTGGTGCTCGAACGGTTCGGCGGCTTCCGCCAACTCGCGATACATCTGGTCGCGGCTTGCATCGCTGGCCGCTTCATCGCCAGTTAGGCGGGGCGAGCGGCTGCTCAAGCCCGTGGCTCGCAGCGTGGGCTGGGCCCGGGCGGGGGCCAGGACGCAAACGAGCAGGAGAGCGCTGCCGATGACGGCGCGCAAGTGCCAAAAATCTTTCATGGCGACCTCAGACCGTCGCTGCGCCAACAGGATCGGCGCAGGCGTACGGGCGGTTAGCGGATGGTTGGGGGGAGTTTTCAGCAGGCGACGGTGCGAGGCCAACCCCGGCAGGCGAGGTTCTTCACGCGCGGCGCCAGGCGACGGCTATTCAGCCATTGCGTTGTCGTCGTTAATCGGTTGTCCGTTAAACAGATAACCGGGGACGCCCCGACCAGCCCCTTGTTCCGCTTGGCGTTGGCACTTGATGCAGGTGGTGGCGAAAGGCAGAGCCTCCAGCCGTAGCAGGGGAATGTTCCCCTCACAACCCACGCAAACGCCATAAACCCCTTCGCGAAATCGCTTCAGGGCGTTATCGACATTCACCAAGTCACGACTTGCCGCTTGCGCCAGTTGCGAAGTGATTTCGTCCTGTGCAGTGTCCAAAGCCGCATCGACGATATCACCGGACTGCTGCAACTCCATTAGCAAGCTCAGGTCGCCGGCAATGGCGCGTCGAAGAGCGTCACGTCGCTTCAGGAGAACTTTGTGCAGTGCCTGGAGGGAGTCCTTGCGTGCCATGGCTATTCCACCTTGACCTGACTTGTCGGTCGTGCGGGTTGGGTTGGTTCTGCTTGCGGTTGCTCATTCGGCCGCCGTGCACAGAACTATAGTGCGCTCGTCCAGGTTCACAGGGCTTGGGTGGCAAATCGTGAACAATTGCTCTTGACACGGCGGAGAGCCTCGTCGCAAACCGTTACGTTTCAAGAGTTTCCAGCGGGGGGGCTGCCGAGTGATTGTCGGCTGTTTGCTGACGATCGCTCGGCGGCGAGTCGGACACTTTCGCGTCGCTCGCCTCTGGGCAGGCTCTTTCATCGGCCAAATCGCGCCGGTTTTTTACCGTTTCTGCCATTAGCCCCCAACTTCTGGTTACGTGAATTTTGACCCGTCCTAGTAGGTGAGCTAGATCCATGTACGGAAATTGCCGTGAGCGCGTCTTGTGAGTGCGCCCCCTCGCAAAGGACTTAGGTATCGTGAACAAGACAACGCCGCTGCACTCCATCTCTCCCAACCTGCTTGTCAATGTCGAGCAGCCGCCGTTGAGAGGCGTGAATCACGTTCAGCTCCGCATCGAAGGCGGTCCGATGGATGGACGCGTGCTTCGACTCTACGCGCCGGAGATCCGCATTGGATCGGAGGCCTCCTGTAACCTCCGCATCAGTGATCCGAGCGTGCCGGCTCTGCACTCCATCATCCGCCGCACGCCGGAAAGCACCACCATCCAATCCGCGGACTCCAACGCCCTGCTGGATGACCATCCCTTTCGCGACGCGGTGTTGCTCCCGGGCAGCGTGATCCAAGTGGGCCGGTTCGTCCTGGAAGTCCTCCATCCCGGATTCCCGCTGGGCGACGACGAGCGATCGACGGACCTTTGGGAAACCATGCTGGATGAAGTTGACTTCCACCGACGCCAATGGGAATGCGAACGCGGCCAGCTCCGCTCGGAAATCGCCGAACTGCGACGAGAGGAGACTGAGCGAGCTGAACGTGTGGAACAGGGTCTCCAACGCGAAGCGGAGCTGCTCGAGGAAGTGGAGCGTCTGCGAGAGCACTTGCATAACAGCGGCGACGCCGACCAGGCTTCATTCTGGGCGGAGGAAGCACGTCGCTGGGGAGAGCAGCTGAGCGGCCTGCGGGAAGAACTCGCGTCCTTCCGCGCCAGCATGTCGGCCGACGCCGCCGGATGGCGCGAACGGAACGCCGAGCTGGAAAAAGAGTTGCTCCATCGCCAGCAGGAGGTCGCCCACTTGCACCATCTGCAGCTGGAAAACCAGGAGCTCGAGCAGAAGCTCCAAGAGCAGCAGTCGCAGTGGAACGACGAGCGAGGGCAATGGCGCCAATCCGAGGAGCGTCGCCAACACATCAGCGATCAACTGGAGCAGCTGCGAGACGAGTATCATCAGCTGCGCGACCAACACACGCGAGAAATGGCCGCCTGGAAGACGCAGCGAGTGGAGCTGGATCGGCTCACCGAACAGCACCATCACGCCACCGAAGAGCTGAAGGCGCTGCGCGAGGAGTACGAACAGCTGCAGCGGCGGCGCGCCGATGAGAACGCCGAATGGGAGGAAGAGCGCCAATCCTGGAGAAACGCGAATACCGAGCATCAGGAGCTGGCCCATAAGCTGACCTCCTTGCGGGACGATCATGACGCGTTGCATCAGCGGCACCGCGAACAATGCGGTTTGTTGGCCGGCGAGCGGAGCGTTCGCGAAGAGCTCGAGGAGCAAGTGCTGCAGGTCTTGGATCAGCTGGAAAACCTGCAGGACGACCACGCCCTGTTGACCCTGCAACGCGACGAGGAACTGCAGCGGTGGCGCGAATCCAGCACCCTCTACGAAACCCTCGAACAGGAACACCACCAGACGCTCGAACAACTCCTGGAATTACAACAGCAGTTCGACGAACTCTCGCAGCGGCATGAAGAGGCGCTGACCATCGCCGAACGGCAGTACGCTGCGCGAGCAGACGCTGCAAGAACAGCACGAGGTCGCCGCCCAACAGGCCGCTGAGGACATTACCGAGCTGACGCAGCAAGTGGCCGACCTGACCGCGCGCTGCGAGCGAAGTGAAGCGGATTGCCGCCGTCAAGAGGCCGAGGCGGAGCGCTTAGCGCATCAGGCGGAAGAAGACGAAGCACAATGGCGGAATGAACTCGAACTCCAACGGCGCGAACAGGAACACGCGCTCGCCGATCTCGAAAGAATACAAGCCGATCGCGAAGCCGACATTCAGCGGCAGACGCTTCTTGAACAGCAACTCCAAGACCTGCGCATCGCCGGCGAGCAGCAGCAACATGAATGGGACACCCTGCACGAGCGAATCCGGCACGACCAGGAGCTTGTCGCCGCGCAAGAAGTCGAACTCGACGCCGCCCGCGAAGAGATGCTCGGACTGCGACGCGAGTTGGAGACACTGACCAAGTCACACCAAGAGCTCCTGGGACAGTATGAACCCCTGCGTCATGCCGACCAGGAACACGCGGAGCAGCTGGCCGCCCAGGAACAGTTGCAGCAACAGATCGAGGAGCTCCGCGGCGAGTATGATGCGCTGGCGGCGCAAATCGATTCGGAGCGATCGCTTTGGGAGGAGGAGCGCCGACAATCGGAAAGCCAACTCCTTGAACACGAGGCAATCGCCGAGCAACTGCAGCGAGATCTCGCCGAAAGCCAGTCTCATCGTGACTTGCTGGACAGCGACGCGGCCAACGCCGAACAAGCGCTGCGGCATGAAATCGACGAGCTGCAGTCTGGCTGGGAGGAAGCGGAACAACAATGGCTCAAGGAACAACACGGTTGGAACGAGCAGCAAGGCCAATGGCGTGAGCAATGCCAGGCCTGGGAGCAGCAATGCGCGATCTGGCGTGAGGAACAGGAATCCCAGAGTCAGAAGCTCGCCGAAGCGATACGGGAAAGCGACGAGTGGTACGAACGCCAATCGGAATGGGAGCAGGAACGCCAGGAGCTCCAACGGCAATTGCACCAGCTTCAAGACTCCTCCGCCGAATCCGCCGACGCGCAACAGATGTTGGATCAGTTGCGCGAAGAAGGACAGCGACTTCGCGTTGAATTGGAAGAACTGCGGCGCTCCGAGAGCCGTCGCACACAAGAGCTCGAGGAGCTCCGAGCCGAGGGACAAACGCTTCGCGATCAGTTGCAGGAAATGCGCGAATCGGAAGCCCGCCGCGCGGATGAGACGAATGAGCTGCAAGCGGATATCGAAGCCGCTCGCCACCATAGCAACAACGTCGAACAGTTGTGCAACGAACTGCGCCAACAGCAAGCAAGTTCGGACGCCGAGTTGGAAGCCGCGCGACGCCAAATCGAAGAAACAACACTCGATAACCAGCAACTGACTGAATCCAATCAAGAACTGGATGAATCCAATCAGCAGCTGAGCGAATCCAATCAACAATTGGCTGAATCCAATCAGCAGTTGGCCGAATCCAATCAGCAGCTGCACCAGGACGCCCTGCAACTCCAGCAACGCGCCCAGGAACTGGATGCGACGTTGACGGAGGCCGCCCAGCGGGAGCACGAGCTTCGTCGGCAATTGGACGAGGTCGCCGCGGCGACCACCGACAACGGCCCCGCACCCGCCGACGACGCGCCAGCCGATTACTTGCAGGTCCTGGATCAACTCGAACAACGACTGGCCGGACTGGAAAGCGAGCTGCACGAAGCCCGCAGCGAGCGCGACGCCCTGCAAGCCCAACTCGAGCAACGCAGCGCGGAGCCGCAAACGCCAGGCGACTCCGATGCCGAAGGCCGGCTGGAAACCTTGGCTGCTCAGGTTGCGACGCACCAGTCCGAAGTCTTTCGGCTGCGGTCCGAATTGGAACGAATCGCTCAAGTGCACGCCGACGAGCAACAACAATGGCGCCTGGACTACGAAGCCCTTGACGAGCGTCGTGAATTGCTGGAGCAACAACTGCTGGAGGTCCAGCAGGAATTGGGCGATTCGGCTCAGACTGCTTTGGACAACGACGCGTCGAATGATCCGAATCGAGTGCTGCAGCAAGAACGCGAACAGTGGAGTCGCGAGCGCAGCGAACTGGAAATGCATCTCCAAACGCTGCTGCAGCACGTCGATCAATTGAAGGCGACGGCGCATCCCGCCGCCGCCGACAGCACGCTCGCTGGGGACGCGGACGCGCCTGCGGCTGCCGAGACAGTCGCCGGCCAGCCTGAACTTCTCGAAGATCAGGATTTTGAGGAACAAAGCGGTTGGGACAGCCAAGCGGGGGCTTACGACGCAGCGGAGGTCCAGGATGACAACGCCCCAGCCTACGATGAGGACTACGGCGTCCAGAACGAGCATGAACAAGGCCTCGACGTCCAGGAGCCCGTGGAAGAGGAGACGCTCGCCGCGGAGCCTGACGACGACCGCTTGCGACTTGGCCAGGAGGACGACTCTCAGCACGTCTCAGATGAGTTCCAGGACTCTCAGGATTCGCCATACGAAGAGCCACAGTACGAAGAGCCACAGTACGAGGAATCGCAGTACGAGGAATCGCAGTACGAGGAATCGCAGTACGAGGAATCGCAGCAAAAGGACCCGCTTTACGTAGAAGCACAGGACGAGGATTCACAGGACGAGGATTCACAGTACGAGGACGCACAGGACAAGGAAGCACAGGACGAAGTCGCCCAGCTTGCCGATGCCGATGAGGATCAGGAGTTGCATCGCGCCGAGACGATCGGCGTGGTTGATTCCGATGAGGATCAGGAGGCTGCTGAGCCGGACGCCTTGGCGGATCCGGCGAGGGTCACCATGACGGCCAGCATGTGGCAGGATGACGACGAGGATCAGGAAGACGAGGTGGACCAGCCCACGATGGCCATGAGCGATCAAGACATCGATGAGTACCTCGGCGATGATCCTTCCCTGAATGAGTTCGCGATTACGCCCGTCAGCCATGACGATATCGACGAGCTGCGCAAATCCGCCACGCATGTGTTCGCCACGGGGGATGACGCCGAAAACGACGTGGCCACGTTGTCTCCCGAGGTGTATCAACAGATGCGAGAAGAGCGTGAGGGCGACACGGAAGGGCCGTTTGAGAGTCCAACGCAAAGCGTGGCGGAAGTCCTTCGCGGGATCGGGATGGAGGTCGACGAAGACGGGGAGCCTGACGATTGGCGGGAGGCGTCCGAAGTCCCGGCAGGCCGTGAGACCACCCCCACCTGGTCTTTCGAAGTCGAGCAAGTGCCCGAGGAGGCGCCCGACCCGATCCAGCGCAGCGACGTGTCCGGCGCCGGAGAAGACGAACTCCAGATCGAAGCCTATATGCGACAACTGCTGGAACGCACCGGAGGCACGTCCATGGCGGAAATGGCGGAACAGCCCACCATGCGATTCCCCGTCAATGATGAGCGACCCAAGAAACGCGCGCAGCCCGCGCCCGCACCGCCCCAGGAAAACGAGGAGAAGGCCCTGGAGCCAATCGCACAGGAAGGCGAGTTTCGTCCTCGCCGTTCCGCCCCGGAACAGATGGCGAACATGCAGGCCATGCGAGAGCTGGCGGTCGAATCCGCCGAGGAGGCGATCAATCACAGCACGAAGAAGAACGCGACCGGCGGCGTGGGCTTGCAGATCGCCAGCGGTCTGGTCGCCTTGGCCATCGCCGGCGCCGCGGGCTTCTCGGCGTTCGCTGGCAATTCGTTCTCGGCGCTGATTGCGTTGGCGGCCCTGGTGATCGCCGGCTTCTGGTTGTTCTCGGCCTTTAGCTCGCTGGCCAAGACCGTGATCAAAGAATCACCAAGGAAGCACGATCCCTCCGAAGGTTGACCCGCGGAGCAAGAATAAGAACTGCGTTGGGCAAGCCTGGCTGCGTCGTCAGGCTTGCCTTCTTTCTTGCACCCCCGTCGCTGCGGCCGAATCAGAGCACAAGTCTATTCCGTGCGGGTGGCCAGGATGTCCTCAAAATCCCGCAGATGATATCCCAGTTCCACATAGTCCAGCGTCCGGCAAAGGGCCCGCAGCGCCACGCCCATGCCGTCGGGCCCGCTAAAGCCGCCGAATTGGCCGCCGCCCTTGACATGCGGCTCCAGATCCAGGAAGACGCCCGGAATCCCTCGCTTTTGTAACTTCTTCTCCAGCTTCGGCGCCATCTCGCGAAAATCGCGCAGGATCGCTTCGTGTCCGCTGTCGCCAATGTTGCACGGGACGAAGTGTTTCAAGGAAGCCTCATCCACATGGTCCTTGCGCAAGATGGACGAGGGATGGCGATAGTCCTTGATGTGCATCCAGCCCAGGCCCGGCTTCATCGCCAGATAGTGGTCGAAGACTTCGGCCGACGTCATTCCCTGACTCACCAGATTCCCGGCGTCGAAGATCAGCACCATCGCGGGATGGTTGACCTTGCGATGGATCTCCGCCAACAACTCCCCGTTTTGGCCGACAAGATTCGCCTCGACCTCCAGGCCGAAGGTCAGATCGCTGCGATGGCATGTTTCGGCGATCGCTCCCAATTGATCGATCACCTGCGGCAGATGCGCCTGGGGATCTTCACCTCGCGGATGATAGAACGAAAAGCCTCGAATCAACTTCGTCTGAAAGGCGTGAGCCAGCTCGCAGGCCTTGGCGACATCGCGCTTCAAGTAGTCCTTGAATGGCACGTACGTATTGTTCGTGCCGTCCGCCTGGTCGAGCAGCTTGACCTTGCCGATGGGCGATCCCAGCGAAGAGACGTTCAGACCATAGGCGTCCTGCAGATGCCGCAGCTCGTTGATCTCCGACTTGGTCAGCTGCATCACATTCTTGACCCCGTTGCCGGCGTCGATGAAGCGAATCGTGTAGTACTGCAGGCCCAGGGCCGCGAAGGCGGCGAACTGTTCGACAGCCGCCTTGTTGATCGCGGCCTCGTCTGCAAAGCCCGAAAGAATCACGCTGGCTGGAGTGGGCATGGTTTCCCTCAATTCGCTGAAGTTCGCGAGGCGCCGCCGACCGCCGCTCGCCGGTCCCTATTGTGCGTGGGCTTCCAGGTCGCTCGCAAGTGGGTCGCTGACTCATCGCCTGACCGCGATTGAACCGTCAACTGGTGCCTGCCGCTGCTTTCGAGTATTTTGGCCAGTTCCTACGCGTTCCTTGGCCGAACGTATTCAATTCGTTTTTGGAGGAGCGACGTGCAATCGCATCGCTTGCGCGCCGGCATGATCGGCGCTGGCATGATCTTCGACGAAACCTATCGCCCCTTCTTCGAAAACGCGCGCGCGATGGCGTCTACGATCGCCGTTTCGGACTCTGCGAGGTCGAACTGGCCGCCGTGGCCACCCGCACGGGAAAGCGAGCCGCCGCCTATCTGCAAGCCGCCGGCGACCGCATCGCGCCTTTTGGCAACCATAGCGGGCCCGACGCGGCCGCCCGCCTGCTGCGGGACGAACCGGATTTCGTCTGCGTCGCCACGCCCGACGATCGACACTTCGAAGCCGCCGCCGCCGTCCTACGGGCGGGCAAGCACCTCCTTGTCGAAAAACCCTCGGTGCTGTCCCTGCAGGAATTGGACCAACTGCGGCAGCTCGCCGATCAGCATCATGTTCTCGCCAAAGTCGTCTATCACAAGCTGTTGGACCCCGACCACAAGAAACTGCGGACGCTCACCGCCGATGGGCTGTTGCAACACGTCAATCACGGCTACTGCTCATTGCTCGAACCCAAGCAAATCTCCGGCGGGCAATTCGCCGAGTGGATTCACGGCCGCAACCCGGGAACCTACGTGGCCGTGCATTACCTGAAGCTGATCGATTTCTGCTTCGGCGGAAGCCTGACGACGATCAGTTGCAGCGGTCAGCGAGGTCTCGTGGGCCCCCAGGACGGCGCCACCTGGGACTCCACGCAACTGCGAGTGGAATACCAATACGCCGACCAACGCGACGCCGCGTTTGACATTCACACCAGCTGGGTGACTCCGGATAATTTCCCCGGCTACGTCGAACAGGAAGTGCAATTCCGTTTCGACAACGGCGTCTGGAACGGCCACAGTCGCCGGCGAGGCGTCGAATGCACCGTGGAGGGACACACGCCCTTCGACCTGAAGATCTCCATGAACAATCACTACAACGGATCGTTTCTCGAGCCCGACGGCGACCGCAGCCAACGCGGCTATGGAATTGAGGTCATCGAGAAGTTTGTCCGCGAAGTCGCTTTCGTCGAATGGGGTGGTCCTCCAGATCAGCGCGACCAACGCCTGCAAGCCCAACGCCGCTTGCACTACAACGATCTTTCAGCCGATCGACAAGTCGTCGCCGCCGTGCAAGCGATGGAAGCCATCCTGCATGTCAAAGCCACGGAAGGCAAGGACAGCTTCGCCAAAGTCAACCAGCCCCAAGGCGGCTTGATTCAATGGGTCGCCGGCGAAGTCGCACCCCGCGTTTTGTATGAACCGCCCGTCTAGCCCGCGGCGCGAAGGAATCAGGACTCGACCAACCCACTTCACCATTCCTTTTGAGCGAGCGTCATGTCGCCGGAAGCCACGCAACGGATCACGACCGAAACCATCATCCACGACGGCGAACAGCAATCAAATCCATTGCGTCGTCGAGCGACGCAGGTGGAGCCCAAGGCGATCCGCACCTTCACGCGGTCCTTGGCCGTGTTGGCCCACAGCGCGGGCGCCTATCACTGGACGCCCGAGGGCCGGCGGCTGATGGACTTCACCTCCGGCGTGCTGGTGGCCAACCTGGGGCATAATTCGGCCTCCTGGACGCGTCGCTTCCTGGGCTACTTGGGTTGGCCCTGCGACGGCGCCTTGCCCACGAGCGGCTACTTTCACGCTGCGCCTTTAACGGCCTACAACGCGTTGACGGAATTGGAAGTTCAGGCTTCCGAACGCCTCATCCGCAGTCTGCAAGGGCAGGCCGGCGGCGGTCGGCTGCAACAGGTCTTGTGGGCCGCCAGCGGCAGCGAGGCCGTGCAGAAGGCGCTGTGGGCCGCGATGAAGCAGCGTCCCGGGGCGGACCAAATCATCGCAACTCGGCACGGCTTCCATGGCAAGAAGGGACTTGCCGGCGCCGTGACCGGCAGCGAACACGACGCCGAACGCGACCCGCGCGTTCACTTCGTTTCATTCCCCATGCGACAATGCGGCGATCTCCAGCGCCGTCGCCAAGCGTTGGACCTGGCGCCGTTTCGCCAGGAGCTGGAACGATTGGCCGAGCAATTGCCGGGACGCATCGGCTGCCTGATCACCGAGCCCTACCTGGGCGGCGGCGGATCCTACCATCCGCAGCCCGAATATCTCCAGTTGCTGCAGGCGTTTTGTCGGCGGCACGACGCGTTGTTCATCCTGGATGAAGTGCAATCCAATTTCGGACGCACCGGCCCGATGTACGCCTTCACCCATTACGGCGTTGAGCCTGATATCGTTTGCCTTGGCAAAGGGCTGGGCAACGGCGTCGCCGTCAGCGCCGCCGTGGGACCCAGTCGCGTGTTCGGGCAAATGAAGTACGGCGAGGGATCGGATACGTGGAGCGCCAACCCAATGGCCTCGGCGTCGGTGCTCGCCACGCTCGATGAATTCGAACACAACGACGTGCTGCGACAGGGGCAAGCGCTTTCTCAAGTGATTGAGGAAGGTCTGACGGCCTTGCTCGAAACACCGCTGGTCGAGGCCGTGCGGGGCGAAGGCTGCGTCTGGGGCGTCCATTGCCAAGCCCATGGTTCGGCCACCGCCGAAGAAGTCGCCAATCGCTGCGTGGAGGCCTGCTATCTAGGCGACGAGCAAGGCCGCGCCATCCACCTGCTCGGACCACTAGCCGGTTGCGTGTTGCGCGTCAGCCCGCCGTTGACCACGCCAATAGACGAAGCCCGCGAGCATCTGGCCGCGATGCGGCTATGGTTTGAACGGGTCGCGAGCGAATTGGTCTAGACGCCGCACGGAGCGTGGGCGGGCGAGGAGCAGCGTTGGACGGCGACGAGCCTGGGCTGGAAAAACGACGTTGATTGGCGTGGCGTAAGGAGCGTAGCCTCGTCTCCGCACGGCGCGATCTTGCGCGATCTGGGGGCCACCCCTGCGGGGTTTTTCGGAAGAAGCGGTTGCACTACCCAGGATTTCGCTGGTTCGCTTCGCTCACGCTCCACCCTGGGCTGATTTGGGGCCGTCCCTTCCGGGACTGTTCGCCCGGTCGCCTCGCCGACGATTAGCGCGCACGACGTGATTGCTAGACGTTGGCCAGCAGTTCCTTGATTTCCCGCACCGCCTGATTCAAGGAGCGAGCGGCCATCTGGAAATTCATATGCTGCGAAACTTCGGGTTGGATCGCTTCGAAGAACGCCGCCGCTTTGACAAGCTTGGCGAGTTTCTTGCGAGCCTGCTTGAGGTAGCGTACCGCGTCCTCGGCCTCCAGGGCCGGACCCAGCGCGTGCATCACGTCGTACAGGTCGCGATGCACATCACACAGCTCGTCGTCGTCCTCTGCCTCGTCGCAGTGCTTGAGAAAGGTCCGCACCATCCAGACATGGCTGAACTGAGCGTCCAGTCGGCGCATCAGGTCGTCTTCGCGAGTCATGGGCCGGGTTCACCTTGGCTACGGATCCGCGGCTACCGTCGCCACGTGGGCTTCTTCTTCCGCGCTTTGGGATGTCGAGCAGCGGGCTCGTCCTTGTCGCCCAGGCTGCCGCCGGGAATCCGGTCGATCAGTTCAACCATTTGCGCTTGCAGCCGCGAGCCCTTGCCGCCCTTGGCCGATCGCGGTTGGTCCTCGTCGTCCGCTGGTCGCGGACGGGGCGCCGCCTCGTACTTCACCGCCTGGCCCGGTTCAATCCGCGGCGTCGCCTGGCAAGCGCCGATTGCCGAGACATGAAAAAAGATATCCGGACCTTGGTCTGGACGTATGAAGCCAAAGCCCTTCTCGGGGAAGAATTTGACCACGGTCCCATAACGCATTGGCCGACTCCTGATCTGGGCGGTTCCCGCGCTGACTTAGGCGGGGCTTAACTTGGCCAAGTGCTTGGCGAACGCCTTATCATAGAGGACCTGGCCCGCTTGTGTGGGGTAGCCTCCCGTAATGCAAGCCTGGCATAGCTCCCCCGCTGGGCGACGAATCGCACGCGCGACCGAGGCGATCGGCAGATACCTGAGGGAATCGGCTTCAAGGTCCGCGGCCATGCGTTGCTGAGCGGCCTCGGTCAACTCGCCCTGTTCCAGGAAATCCGGCGCGAACAACTCGTCGATGGACGACATGTCGATGCCGTAGTAGCAGGGCGCGATGATCGGCGGGCAAGCCACGCGGACATGAATCTCAGCGGCTCCGCCTTCCTGGCGAATGCGCCCAAAAGGGCTCGCATGGTCGTGGAGCGGACGATGGAGTCCTCCACCAGAATCACGCGTTTTCCGTGCAACACTTCGCGCAACGGAGTGTACTTGGAGGCCGCCTTGTGAATGCGTTGCTCGCGGCCTTCGATGAACGTGCGGCCTGAATACCGATTACGGATCAAGCCCTCGCGGCAAGGGAGTTGCAAGACGTGCGCCATCGCATCGGCGGCCGGCTTGCTGGTGTCCGGCACCGGGACGACGATGGTGTCCTCATCCAGTTGAAACGAGGGATCCGAGCGCTCGAGTTCGGCAAGCTCCTCTCCCAGGGCCGTCCGCGACAAGTACACGCTGCGTTCATCGAGCGTGCTGGCCACATTGGCGAAATAGATCCATTCGAAGAAGCAATGAGCCCTTTGCGGCGGCCCATCGACGAATCGCTCCGTCCGCACGCCGTGCTCGCGCGAAACGATCACGACCGAACCCGGTTCGACCGACTTCACCGAATCGGGATCGAAGCCGAGATTCACCAGGGCCACGCTTTCGCTGGCGGCGGCGAACATTCCCTTTTCCTCGACATAGCACAACGGCTTGATCCCCAAGGGATCCCGCGCCAACACCAAGACGCCTTGAGCGTCCAGCAGCGCCAGGCTGTAGGCCCCATCGAACACTTCGCTCAATCGCCGCATCATCTCGACATAATCCGGCTGAGGCCGTTCGGACAGTAGCCGAGCAATCAGGTGCAGGATGATCTCCGTGTCCGTGTCTCGCGACAGATGATGATCCTCATCGGCCAGGAGGGCCGCCTTCAAATGGTCGTAATTGGCCAATTGCCCATTGAAGGCGATGCTGAACCACTTGCTGCGTTGCAGGTGTCGCCGTTCAAAGGGTTGAGCGTTGTTGCGATCATCGGCGCCGCAGGTGGCGTAGCGCACATGGCCGATGGCCGCCATTCCGGCGTAGCGTCGCATCAAGCTGTCCCGCTTGCCGCGATGCGCCAAGCGAAAGACCTCGTTCACCGAGCCAATATCTTTGTACGTTAACAGCAGCTTCTTGCGATGCGGATCATAGGTCGTCATGCCGGCGGCGAGTTGGCCGCGATTCTGCATGTCCAACAGCATGTTGGGCATCCATCGCGACGCTCCTCCGGCGGCTCGCGGACCCTGTTCGCGAGGCGCGAGCCGCGGGTCCAACTGGTAAACGGCGGCCAGCCCACACTCGTGATGCAACTCGCTCATAAAGATGCCGCTGCCCGCAGGCGGAAGTAGGTGTCAATGGCCCCGGCTGTCGGCAGGATAGCGCGGAGCCTAGAATGGCGGCTGATCGGCGCCGGACGCGGCGGTTTATCCCTCCGCGTCTCCCCCGAGCTCCCATCCGCACGCCTTGGGCATCATAAGTTGGACGAGCTGCGGCGTCCAGAACCCGATTTCCCCGAACTCCCATGCGCCGCCAGATCCTCGCGAATTGCCGCCGATTGATCGTTAAAATCGGCACGCGCGTGCTCACTCGACCGGACAACACTCTGGACGCCGATCGAATCGCGGCGCTGGTCGACGGCCTGGTCCACTGGCGGGAGGCGGGGCGTCGCGTGGCGGTGGTCAGCAGCGGCGCGGTCGGAGCGGGGATTGGATTGTTGGGGTGGACCGCGCGGCCGCCCGACCTGGCTCGCCTGCAGGCCGTGGCGGCGGTGGGGCAAACTCATTTGATTCAGACTTACGATCGAGCCCTCAGCGAACGCGGCCTGCACGCCGCGCAGGTGCTGCTGACCGCCGAGGACCTGAATCGCCGAGCCAGCTATTTGAACGTGCGAAACACGTTGCTGACCCTCTGGGAATTGGACATTGTTCCCGTCATCAACGAGAACGACACCGTGGCGGTTAACGAATTGCAGACCGCTTTCGGGGACAACGATCGCCTGGCGGGGCTGGTCGCCAACCTGGTCGGCGCCCCCCTCATCATGCTGTCGGACGTTGACGGCCTGTATGACGGCGATCCGCGCGACCCGCAAAGCCGAGTCATGCCGCTGGTCGAACGGTGGAGCGAGTCGTTGGAGAGTTGCGTGCGAGATCGAGCGACGGGCGTCAGCAAGGGGGGCATGGCCAGCAAATTGAACGCGGCCAAGATGGTGGCCAAATCCGGCGAATTCGCCCTGATCGCCAGCGGTCGCGCCGATCGCGTCCTGCAACGCATCCTCGCCGGCGAAGAATTGGGCACGCTGTTTTCGCCGGGAGCAAAACCCGTCACGCACCGCAAACGCTGGATCGGCTTCAGCGCCCCCGCGCGGCAGCCTGATGCTGGACAGCGGGGCCTGTCGCGCCATTTGCGAGCAAGGTCGCAGTCTGTTGGCCATCGGCGTCGTCCAAGTCGAACGCGATTTTCGCAAGGGCGACGTGCTTTCCTTGCGCTCCCCCGCGGGAAGCGAGGTGGCTCGCGGCTTATCCAACTACGACTCCCGGGAACTGCGCGTCATTCAAGGGAAACGCTCCGAGCAGATCGCGGAACTCTTGGGGCATTGCCCCTACGAAGAAGTCATCCATCGTGATAACCTGACCGTCCTGTCCGACGCCTGAGCTCGCGGCACAGCGGATCGACGTTGGCGACTGTTCGGACCTGCCCGCCTCACGCTTCCTTCAAGGCTTTGGTGACGCCCGTGACTCCTTCGACGCAAGCCTCCAAGACCACCCCGCATCCTCGCCCTCGCAAGATCGAAACGGCGAAGCTGCCCTGCTACGTTTTCGAGACGCCCAGCCGACTGGCGCGGCATGTCGCCCAGCTAGTCGCCAGCGTGATCCAGGAACGGAATTCACTCGGTCAAAACGCCGTGCTGGCGCTGCCCAGCGGCTCCACGCCGGTGGGCGTGTATCGCGAGCTGATCGGAATGCACCAGCGCGGCGAATTGGACTTCAGCAATGTCGTCACCTTCAACCTGGACGAATACTACGGCTTGCGATCCGATCAACTGCAGAGCTACCACCGCTGGATGCGCGAGCATTTCTTCGATCATGTCAACATCCCGCCGGAGAACATGCACATCCCCGACGGCAGCGTGCCCTTGGAGGAGGTGACGGAGCATTGCCGGCGGTATGAAGCGATATCGAAAACGCCGGCGGCATCGACATCGCGCTGCTTGGGATTGGCCGTAACGGACACATCGGCTTCAACGAACCGTTCAGCATCCGCAACAGCCGCACTCGGCTTTGCACGCTGGACCCGGTGACCCGTCGCGGCGCCGCCAGCGATTTCTTCGGCGAGGAGAATGTGCCCACCCACGCGATCACCATGGGGATGGGCACCATTCTCGACGCGCGCAAGATCTTGCTGCTGGCCCTGGGCGAGCACAAGGCGACCGTGATCCGCGAAACGGTGGAAGGACCGGCGACCGATCGTGTGCCGGCCAGCTTCCTGCAGGAACATGCCGATGCGTCGGTGCTGGTCGACGCCGCCGCCGCCTCGCAGTTGACCGACGTCGCAACGCCCTGGTTGACTGGGAACGTGGTCTGGGACAACGCCCTCATCAAACGCGCCGTGCTGTGGCTGTGCGAGCAAACGGGCAAGGCGCTGTTGAAGCTGGACGACGACGACTTCCGCCAGCACAACCTGCATCAATTGCTGCGACACCATGGCCCCGCCGAACGCATCTGTCACGAGTCTTCCGCTGGATGATGGACACGATCGAGTACCATCCCGCCGGCAGTCGAGTCCAGCAAGCGGGTCATCTGCTTCAGCCCGCATCCGGACGACGACGTGATCAGCATGGGCGGCACGCTGATCCGCCTGGTGGAAGATGGTCACGAAGTGCACATCGCCTACATGACCAGCGGCAACATCGCCGTCTTCGATCACGACGCCGAGCGCGTCGCGGACCTGGTGACGGAATTCAACCGAGCTCTTCGAGATCGACTCGGAGAAATCGCGCGCGCTCGAGGAAACCGTGCGGCAGTCCTTCGCCGACAAGAACCCGGGTGATCCAGACATTCCCGCCGTGCGCAACATCAAAGGCCTGATTCGCTGGAATGAAGCGCGGGCCGGAGCACGGGTGGCCGGTTGTCAGGACGAACACCTGCACTTTCTCGACTTGCCCTTCTATCGCACGGGCACCATCGCCAAACGCCCGCTGGGAGACGAGGACATCGAGATCCTGGTGCAGTTGCTGCAGCGAAGTCCAGCCTCACCAGATCTATCTGGCCGGCGACCTCTCGGACCCGCACGGCACGCATCGCGTGTGCGCCGAAGCCATTCTCAAGGCGCTCGGCCGACTCCGCGAATTGGGGCAACCGTTGCCCGAAGTGCTGCTGTATCGAGGCGCCTGGCAGGAGTACGAACTGCACGAGATCGATATCGCCGTGCCGCTGAGTCCCGGCGACCTGCTGGTCAAGCGGAAAGCGATTTTCATGCACGAGAGCCAGAAAGACGAAGCGCTCTTTCCCGGGGCGGATCCCCGCGAATTCTGGCAGCGCGCCGAGGATCGCAATAAGGGAACCGCCGAACGCTTCAATCAGATCGGCTTGCCGGAGTTCTTCGCTATCGAAGCGTTCGTCCGCTGGAACGGTCAGGAAATCTAGGTCGCGCGCCACGGTCGCCAGGGTTCTCGATGGCGGCGAGTGACACCGACGGGTGGGCTGGCCCTCTCCCCGAAGAGAGGGTGGGTTGTGACGAAGATGCGGATCGTAGTAGTGACGGATGTTGAATCGTCCGTGGAGTCCGTAAATTGAAAGGGACCTGTCGTGTACCTAACGTAGGATTGAAAGTGAATAGTAAGACACGCTCCTTTCACCCAACTTTTTGATATGAATACCGTTCGCAATTTCCTGGTTGAAGAGGAAGCTGCGACGGCGGTCGAGTACGCGGTCATGATGGCTCTCATCCTGGCCGCTTGCTTGGGTACAATCGCCGCCGTGGGCACTGTCGCGCGCGACATGTGGAACACCAATTCAACCACGCTTAACTCGGTACTTGGAGGCGGCTCTTGACCAAACCTCCCAGACACAGACTTCCGATCCAACCCGCCGCTTGATCCGTCAAGCGGTTTTTTTTGCGCCGAAGCGGATTCTGGCGGCATGCTGGGCGCGGCGTCGCCTCCCAGGGTTGCGCTGCGCTGCACCCTGGGCTGATTTGGGGCCGTCCCCTTGGGACTGGTCTTCAGGGTTGCCCACGGTTACCCAGGGTTGCGCTGCGCTGCACCCTGGGCTGATTTGGGGCCGTCCCCTTGGGACTGGAAGGGTTGTGGGGTGATTTGGCGCCGTCCCCTTGGGACTCATCTTGGGCGCGCAACTCGATCGAAAACGCTGCCTGTTGAATTAGACAACTTTGCGGACCACGCCGACAACGACTCCCACGACTCGAGCCGACTTGACGTAGATGGGTTTCATGCGGCGGTTGGCTGGTTGCAAGCGAATGCGATTTTTTGCCGGTTCGGGGAACCAGTACTTCAATGTCGCTTCATCCTCATCGGTTTGAGCGACCACCATTTGTCCGGGGCGGACCCGTTGTTGCTTCTTTACGACCACCATGTCGCCATCGGCGATTTGCGCGTCGATCATGGAATCGCCGCGGACGCGGAGCACGAATTGATCTTCTCCCGAAAACAAGTCGCTGAAGTCGATCCGCTCCTGCTGCTCGAAGGCGAGCTGCGTGGGACCCGCGGCCACCTCGCCGGCCAACGGCAGCCCGCGCGTGGCTTCGCGAAACCCCTCGGCCAACTCGATGCCCCGCGACTTGTTGCGGGCCCGCACGATCAGCCCCTTGCGTTGCAGCGCATTGAGATGCCCCACGACGCCATTGGGCGAGCGGATCTCAAAGTGCTCGCCAATATCTCGCACGGTCGGTCCGTAGCCGCGGGTCTCAATGAGCGAGCGGATGAAATCAAAAACCTGTCTTTGCTTCTGTGTCAGCGAATCCAGCAATTCCATGGGAGCTCCCTCCAGTCGTCCGTCGGGCGCGGCGTCGGCGCCGCACGTCTGTCTTAGCAATATACATGCGTACATTAGCAAGAGGAAGAGGGCGCCGAGGATAGGGAGTAGTGGGATAGGGAGTAGTGGGATAGGGAGTAGTGGGATAGGGGTAGTGGGATAGGGGTAGGGATTAGGGGATGAGCAGGGTGGCGGTGTTTTTCCTCTGTTCCTCCGTGCTCTCTGTGGTGACTCGTTTCACGGCCCCACAGGCGCCTCGCCGCCGCCTGGACCATGACAGCGTTGACGGCGAGTCCTTTAGTGATCTAGGCGGTTTTTTTTAGCGACTGATCGGCTTGCCCTAGCTTGTTGTACAGCGTCTTGACGCTTACTCCCAGCTCGGCGGCGGCCTGCGAACGATTGCCATGGTGTCGCTCCATGGCCTCATGAATGACTCGCAATTCCAGGTCCCGCAATGTGGTGGGACCGATGACGCGGAGATCGGGACGCAGTTGGCGTTGGCTGAATTGCCGCGGCAGGTTCTCGGGGCGAATCGGCGGTTCGGGCGAGAGGATCGACGCGTGTTCAATGACGTTGGCCAACTCCCGCACGTTGCCCGGCCAGAGGTGTTCGCGCAGCGCCTCCAACGCCTCGGCGGTGAACAGTTCGGCCTGCGGCGGCGTCTCGGGGCGAAAGCGGCGATAGAGGTGTTCGGCCAAGGGCTGAATGTCGTCCAGTCGCGCCCGCAGCGGCGGCACGACCAACTCGAACGTGTTGATGCGGAACATCAGGTCTTCGCGGAAGTTGTCTTCCTGGACCATCTCCGCCAGATCGCGGTGGGTGGCGCAGACGACGCGGACATCAACGCGGAACGCTTCATTATCACCCACGCGGCGGATCTCGCCGCTTTCCAGGACGCGGAGCAACTTGGCTTGCATCGACTTGGGCAACTCGCCGATCTCATCCAGAAACACCGTCCCGCCGTCAGCGACTTCGAACAGCCCTTGACGCTGCTCGTCGGCGCCGGTGAAGGCGCCCTTGCGATGGCCGAACAGTTCGCTCTCGATCAGGTTTTCCGGCAACGCGCCGCAGTTGACCGCGACAAAGGGTTTTTCAGCGCGCAAGCTGTGCTCATGCACCGAGCGGGCGACCAATTCCTTACCGCAGCCGGTTTCGCCCAGGATCAGGACGGTGGAGTTGGTGGGCGCGACCTTGGCGATCATCTCGCGGACCTGCCCCATCGACTGGTGGTCGCCCACCAACTGGGTTCCGCCCTCGGCGCGCGTCAGCCGGTGCTGCATGGCCACGAGTTGCCGCTTCAAATCTCGCTGCTCGGCCACTCGCTTCAAGAGCGTTTGCAGCTGCGTCAGCGTGCAAGGCTTGGTCAGATAATCAAAGGCGCCGTAGCGCAGTGCGGCGACGGCGGAATCCAACGACGACTTGCCGGTGAGCATGATGGCCGCCGCGTGCGGCGACAGTTCTTTAGCGCAGTCCCATCACCTCAATGCCGCTCATCCCCGGCATGTCGAGGTCGACCAGCAGGCAATCATAGGTGTTCCGCTCCAACGCGGCGACGGCCGTTGGACCGTCGGGGCAAACCGTCACCTCATGGCCCATCGCCGGCAACTCCAGACTCATCAATTCCTGCAGCGACTCTTCGTCGTCCGCGAACAGGATTCGGAGACGTTGTTCAGGCTGCTTTTCGGTTGATTTTCGCATGTGCTTGCCTACTTAAGGGGAGTGAAACGCGAAACCGCGAGCCCCTTCCGGGGCCATCGCTATGCGGTTCAATTCGCCCGCCATGTTCATTAATGATCCGGTATGTGATGGATAATCCCAAGCCGGTGCCCTGCCCGTCGAGTCTTCGTGTGAAGAATGGCTCGAACAGGTGTTCCAAGACGTCGGGCGCCATGCCGCAACCGTTGTCGGTGACGATCAATTCGGCGTTCTCGCCCGACTTGCGCAACTGCATGACCACCTTGCCGCTGGCGTCCAAGCTGTCCAAGGCGTTGGTGATCAGATTCAAGACCACTTGCTTCATCTCTGGAAGGTTGATCGGACACACGACCGATTGGGAGCATTCAAAAATGATGTCCTTCTCGCGGTACTTGCCGAGGTGACGCACCATTGAGATCACGTCCTCAACGACCTGGCGGAGATCCGCGTCGCGTCGCTGCACATCACCCAGTCGTGAAAAGTCCAGCAGCTTCTCCGTGATTTCCTTGCAACGAAACGACTCGTCCTGAATGCACTTCAAGTAGCGCTGCACGATCTTCGTTTGCGCCGGTCGCTGCTCCTCTTCGATCTCGCCATCCAACAGGCGGCCAATGCGAGGCCCCATGGATTCGGACGCCATGGCGATCGCCGCCAAGGGATTGTTGATTTCATGAGCGACGCCGGCCGCCAGGAATCCGACGCTGGCCAATTGCTCGCTGCGAACGACTTCCTTCGTGCGTAGCTTGACCTGATTGTTCAAGTCATCGCGAATCTGCTCGAACTGCGACGTCATCTCGTTCATCGCACCGGCCAACTCCGCCATCTCATCGTGGCTGTTCAAGTGCACGCGATGATGGAATTCGCCCGCCGCCACGCGTCGCGAAGCGGCGATGAGCACCCTTAACGGCATGAAGATCCACTGATAGAACAGCCAGCCCCAAGTGACCAACAAGCTCAGCGCGGCGATGCTGGTCGCCCAGGCCAGTCCCAACAACAAACGGTATTGCCCGGCGACTTCTCCATGCAGCGAGTCCATCCGGTTCTGCAGGAATTGCGGCAAGCGGTGCGTCAGCTCTTGAATCCAGTTTAAGTTGTCTTCGATCTGAGCCAGTTCGCTGGAGTCCAACAGCCAATACTCCCGCAACAACTGCTTGATGTTGTCGGCGTACATCAAGATCTCGCCCACCGCCTGCCGCTCCGACGCGTTGTCGCTGAACCGCGTATTGGGACTGTCCAGGGCGAGGTGCGTGCGGTACTCCAGCAGCTTGGTCTGATACAACTCGAAATCGTTCAGAAACCCCTGCATGTCCAGAACCAGGCTGTCCGGCCCGAGGGGAAAGCCCATGTGCTGACGCTTGGAAAACGTCATCCGCATCTGGTCCACCGTGCGAGTCAGATTCGCCAGCAACGGCAACTCGCGGGCGCGATGGCTGATGCTCTTCACCAGATCGCGATACGCATAGACGGCGCGAATGCCCGTGTAGGAGAGCGTCGCCAGGATCACCAACAACAAGGCGATCCCCAGCACAAGCTTCTTCCAGATTGGCCAGCGAGATAACATTGCGACCTCCTGTCGCCGCCGCACGCAATGGCGACTCGTTCTGACTCTCGCCCTCGTGGCGAGACGGTAATGTAGCACCAGCCGCAGAATCACGGCAAGGCGAGTGTTTGGTTCTTGGTTCTTGGTTCTTGGTTCTTGGTTCTTGGTTCTTGGTTCTTGGTTCTTGGTTCTTGGTTCTTGGTTCTTGGTTCTTGGTTCTTGGTTCTGTGGTTCTTGGTTTGTGTTCTGGACTGTACGAGGATTGCGCGGAATTGTTCTATGGCCGCTGGCGAATTGCTGCTAATCTCGGCTCCCGCCCGTAGGTCGATGCCAGTGCTCACACTCGCCCACCCCTCGCATCTTCCCGCATTCGAGCCCAACCAGAGAACCAGAACCAAGAAGCCAAGAACCAAGAACCAAAAAATGACCCGCGTCACTCAATATATTGTGGGCGAGCTGTTGGCGACATTTGCGGTGGCGCTGCTGGGGATGACTCTGTTGTTGATGCTGGTCGTGGTGGGGCAGGAAGCCGTGCGGCAGGGACTGGGGCCGGAGCCGGTCCTGAGACTCTTGCCCTTTCTGCTCCCGCGAGCCTTGGTCTTCGCCGTGCCCGGCACGATTCTCTTCGCGGTTTGCAGCGTCTATGGTCGCTTGGCCGCTGACAATGAGGCCTTGGCCGTGATGTCGGTCGGCGTGCCCCCATCCCGGATCCTGCGGCCGGCGTTTGTGCTGGCGATCTGCATCAGCTTGGTGACGGTGTGGCTCGATGACATGGCGGGTTCCTGGGGGCGCATCGGCGCTCGCCAGGTGATCCTAACCAGCATCGAGCAGATTGTGTACGGCCGGCTGAGAACGCAGCGCAGCTACACCAGCCCGACCTTGTCGATCAATGTCAAGGGCGTCCAGGGCCGCGTGTTATTGTTGCCAACGGTGACCGTTTATGGCGAGCGGGAGAACAGCGACATTGTTGTCAGCGCCGAGAAGGCGGAGCTGCGGTTTGATCCGCAGCGCGAAGTGCTGAGCGTCATGCTGACCAACGGCGAGGCGATTTACGAAGATCGCCTGCGAGCCATCTTCCCGGACACGCTGCCCGGCGAGATCCCCTTGTCCACGGCGGCTCGAGAGGACCACCGGGGGAAGAACCTGCAAGACATCGCGATGTGGGAGGTTCCCGCTGAAATCATCAGGCAGCGAGAATTGCTCGAGCAATTGGAAAAGGACATGGCGGCGGAGGCGGCGATGCAATTGGCCACGGGCGACCCGACGGCCTTGGACTTCGCCCACTGGGGCCCGGCGTATCGAAACCTGCGCCAGCGGCGCCAGGAGCTTAATCGCCTGTACACCGTTCCTTGGCGAAGATGGGCCACCGGCTTCAGTTGCTTTTTCTTCGTGCTGGTCGGCGCGCCCATGGCCATGTATCTTCGTACGGGCGATTTATGGACGACGTTCGGCAAGTGCTTCGTGCCAATCTTGTTCATTTACTACCCCTTGTTGATGTTCGGCCTGGATCAAGCGAAAGCCGGCAACCTGCCTCCCTCCACCGTCTGGATGGGGAATCTCGGTCTGCTCGGAGTCGGGCTGTTGCTGCTGAATCGAGTGGCTCGGCCTCGGTAGGTCCAACTTGGCGGCACGTGGCGAGGAGCATCGCTGGACGGGGACAAGCCCCGTCGTGGCGGAATGTTGCCGGGTGCGTGCTGGCGAGGAGCATCGCTGGACGGGGACAAGCCCCGTCATGGCGGAATGAATTCAGAATTGCGGGGCGTGACTTAGAGGTCCACGGCGGAATCGCTGCTCTTGCGGTTCAACCATTCGCGGTAGTCGATGAAGAGGCGATTCAAGGCGTCGGCCATCATCTTGGCGGCCTCCAGCGGCGGCTTGCTGAGGGAGGTTTTGCGAGTGTTTTCCAGTCGTTCCCAGTCAACATCCCAGCCCTCGGCCTGGCCGAATTGTTGAATCTCCTCGGCCGATCGTCGCAAACGCTCGGCGAATTGCTCCTGGCTGGGCAACTTCCAGCGGCGATAGGGTCCGTTGCCCAGCCGCCGCTTGCCGCCCAATAAGACGCCTCGACGGGCCTGGGAGACAGCGCGGAGCGCGTCGTAAACCAGCACGGCCAATCCGCCGAACGCCAACAACCCGCTAATGACTTTCTGAGACGCGAGGAAGAAGACCAGGGCGAACAGCAAGGCCACGCCGCAGATCACCCAGGCCAAAGGTTCGATGGGCCGATGCGTCACGCCAACGGATAGCGGCGGTAGTGTGGCGTCGCTTTTGACGTCCTCCACGACGCGCGCGATCAAGACGGTGATATTGTCGGGTCCGCCGCGCAGATTCGCCAAATCGACCGCCAATTGCACGGCTTGTCCAGGCGGCAGGTGAGCGGCTAAAGCGCCGATCTCCTCGTCGTCCAATTGGCCGGACAAGCCGTCGCTGCACAGCAGAAACACATCGCCCGACTGCAGCGGCACCGGGCCTTCGATATCGACCATGACTTGGGCGCTTGGGCCCAGCGACCGAGTGATCACGTTTCGCGGGATGGCGGCCTGCGCCGGCCCGGAGGGCAACTGGCCGGATGCTTCCAGCTCCCAAACCAGGCTGTGGTCGAATGTCAGCTGTTCGATCTCCTGGCCGTGGACGCGATATACGCGGCTGTCGCCCACATGGCCGACCAGGGCGCCTTGGGGCAACAAGACCAGGCTGCTCGCCGTGGTGCCCATGTTATGGAAATCCATGTTGGCTTGGCCGCGGCGATGGATCTCGGAATTGGCATCCACCAACGCCCGCTGCAGGGCCTCGGGCGGGGACAGCTCCTGGTATTTGCGGTACAGGTGAGGGAGCTTATCAACGGCGAGTTTGCTGGCCAGTTCGCCAGCGGCGTGGGCCCCCATCCCGTCGGCCACCACCAGCACGTGCCCTCGCTGCCGCCATTCTTCCTGGCTGGCCGCGAGCACAATGCGGTAGGAATCTTGATTGTTGGAGCGTCGTTGGCCGACATCGGTCAGTTCGGCGGTTTCCAGCATGGTGCTCCAATTGCCGCCCTCTGCATTCATACCGCTGCTCTCAATCGCTTCATCGCGTTGTCGTCTTTCGGTGGTTACTCATCCCGCTTCGCCCTGACAAGTCGGTCTAGTCACAGCGGGGCGCCGCGCCTATACTCCGCGGCCCGCGCCCTCCTGCGGCGAGTTCCGCCCCTTCAGCGAATCTCGCCGTTACTTCCTTATTCGCGGAAGGGGATATTGTAGCCCATGCAGAAATCACCGCATCGCCCCGCCCTTTGGCGCCGTGTCGCCGTGATTGTCCTCGCCGGGATCACGCTGGCCGCCAGCTCCGGCTGTCTTCGCCGACGCCTGACCGTCACCACCAACATCCCCGGTGCGCGTGTTTACATCGACGACCAGGAAATCGGACCCACACCCGCCGCGACCGAGTTCACGCACTATGGAACTCGCAAGATCCATGTCGAGAAAGACCGCTACAAGTCCGTTACGCTGTATCACCGCATTCGACCTCCATGGTACCAGATCCCGCCGCTCGATTTTGTCGCCGAGAACCTAATTCCCTGGGAAATCCGCGATGAGCGAAACGTGGAAGTTCAGCTAGAGCCCAAGGTGATCGAGCGGCCCGAAGAGCTTCTACGGCGAGCCCAAAGCCTGCGGACGGCCCCGTTGGCCCATCGCTAATCCCGCCACGTTGGCGGAAACCACCGCCCCGCCCGCCGCTGCAGGCGGGATCGCCTTCGTCGTTTTTCAAATCCGGATGGAATTGACCGCGGAGGACACGGAGAACCGCAGAGGCGGATGCAATTCTGCTCCCTGCTCCCTGCTCCCTGCTCCCTGCTCCCTGCTCCCTGCTCCCTGCTCCCTGCTCCCTGCTCCCTGCTCCCTGCTCCCTGCTCCCTGCTCCCTGCATCCCTGCTCCCTGTCCATCCCTGATCCCTGATCCCTGATCCCTGATCCCTGATCCCTGATCCCGCGGGGCCTGACTTGAGGTCAGCCTAAAGCCCCGACTTCAGGCCCCCGCCATTGTTGCGGAGGGCGCCGCGGGCCAACACGGCCGGATCGCGGGCGATCTTGTCGGTGAAGACGCGCACATCGCGCACGATCGGGTTCATCCCCTTGGTGATGTCCTCCACATTCCAGAGCGTTTGCTGGACGCGTTCGTACATTTCCTCTTCATACACCAAGCGGCCGATCGTGCCTTCGCCGCGATTGACCTGTTCGCCGATCAGCACCAATTCGTTGACTCCGCGATTCAGGTTCACGGCGAGATCCTCGACTCCCTGCGCAAAGTCGGACCGCGGTCCGCGAGCGGATTGGTCAACTGCTCGATGTCCGAGGCGATCCGCTGCGCTTGCAAACCCACCGTGTCAAACTTCTCCAAAGCGCCCTTGGCTTGTTGCACCACGCCGCGAGCATCCTGGAAGAGCGGCGTCAACTCGTTGACGGCCTTGGGCAGCGCCGACATCGCGCTTTGCAGGCCCGAACGCAGGTCATCATCCTGCACGACGTCGCGCACGGCGTCCATCGTGCCGCCGAAGCTCTCCAAGGCTTGCTCGGCCTTGGCCAGGATTCGATCGACTTGTTGTTGTTTGTCGGCGGGAATCAACACATCCAGTTTCTGCTCGATCGTCGAGAAGGTGGACGACATCTTGTTGCCGGCTTCTTCGACGGCGACAAAGGCCGTGCGGAGCCCCTCGAATGCGTCGCTGGCGCCCGAGCTCATTTCCAGGAACTGTTGCAGCGGATCCTCGGCCACCACGCCGCTATTGGGCAGATACGCTCCGTCTTCAATGGGCGAGCGATCCTGGCTGTCAGGATCGCGGACGAATTCCAAGACGGCGTCGCCAGTGACCAGCGACCCGACGCCAATGCGGCATTTCTCATTCATCCTCAAGCGGCGGTCGGCGTCGATCGCCAAAGTCAGGATGACTCCCTCTTCGACGTCGTCGTCGATCAACTGCACTTGATGCACTCGCCCAATCGGGACGCCGTTCTTGCGGATGGGGGTGTTCTTGGCCACCCCCGGCGCGCTGGAAAACCGGATCTTGACGAAATAACGCGGCTTGAGGAACTGTTCCGAGGCGCCGAACAAGAGCCCTAAGATGACGACAATCATGCCGGCCACCAGCACCACGACGCCGACTCGAAATCTCCAGACGCTTTCATTCATGGGTTCGAGCCTCCTGCGTGCGCATTTCCATGAGTCGCTGCCCGGCTTCGCCGCGCACGAACTGCACGACCCGCGGGTCCGGATCGTGCTCCATCGCTTCCGGCGGGCCGTCGTACAGCACCTGTTGCTCCCGCGGACCCAAGCGAGTCAGCGGGTAGAGCATCACAATGCGATCCGCCACCTTGCGGGCGGTGCGCATGTCGTGCGTCACGATGATGCTCGTGACTTGATGCATCTGTCGCGTATTAATCATCAATTCGTTGATCACGTCGCTCATGATCGGATCCAATCCGGTCGTTGGTTCGTCATAGAAGACGACCTCGGGCGTCATCACCAGAGCTCGAGCGAGGCCAACGCGTTTCCGCATGCCGCCAGACAATTCGGCGGGCTTTTTGAACACCACCGATTCGGGCAGGCCCACTTCCGCCAAATGCGAGAGTACTCGCCGTTGCACCTCGTCGTCGCTGAACTTGCCGTGTTGCCGCAAGGGAAACGCCACGTTTTGTCCAATCGTCATGCTGTCAAACAACGCGGCGTTCTGAAACACGAACCCGACTCGCACGCGTTGCCGCGCCAACTCGCCCTCGGTCAGTTTCCCCAAATTGCGGCCGTCGAACCACACCGAGCCGCTGGCCGGCTTGATCAGGCCGATCAAGGTCTTCAGCAAAACGGTTTTGCCGCAACCGCTTTCGCCGATGACAGCCAAGGTCTGCCCTCGCGGCACGTTCAAGGTGATATCCCGCAATACCGACTGCCGGCCGAAACTAACGGTCAGCGAACGCGTCTCCAAGAGCGGAGTCGCGTCGGCGGTCTCGCCGTGCCGCTTTTCTGCCGTCACCGTCATCAACGTCGCGACCCTCTCCTAGATGAGTTTTGAGGCGTCGGGCCAGATCAAGCGCGTCAGTGCGTTAAGCCCGATGTTCAGGAACAAGTCCAGCGAGAGAATCATCACAAACGAGTACACAAACGAGGCCGTTGCCGCCTTGCCCACGCCCTCGGCCCCGGGCTTGCAATGAAAGCCTCGATAGCAGCTGATCAACGCGATCGCCGCTCCAAAAAACACGCTCTTGAACAGCCCCACCATCAAGTCAACGCCGCCTACGAATTGCTGGGAGTTGTACCAATAATGATGGTAGTCGATGCCCAACACCACGACGCTGTAGAAGTACCCGCCGACCACGCCCATGAAGTCCGCCATGATCGTCAGCGTGGGAATGAGCAGCAGGCAAGCAAGGAACCTGGGAACCACAAGATAGTGAATCGGATCCGCGCCCATGCTCGTCAAGGCGTCGATCTGTTCGGTCACCCGCATCGTGCCCAACTCGGCCGACATCGAACTGCCGACGCGCCCGGCCAGCATCGTCGCCGCCAAGACAGGACCCAGTTCCCGCACCAACGTCATGTTGATCACGGCCCCTAAACGCGTCTCGAGGCCAATCTGGCTGAATTGATAGTGGCTTTGAACCGCCAGCACCATGCCGATGAACGCCCCGGTCAAGGCCACGACCGGCAAGCTGCGGACGCCGACCTGATAGAAGTTCGACCAGATCGTCTCGGGCCGTGGCGGGCGGGTCAGCATCCAGCGAAACGTGCTGAAGGTGAACAGCGTGATGTCGCCGAGGGAATCGAGCGTATCGAACACCAAGCCGCCCCAATCGGAGACCCAGTCGTAAAACGACGTGGTCGTTCGAGGCCCGCTGGGCGAGTCCGAGATGCTGGATGATCGAGGGGTGGAGGCCATAAAATATCGCCGCTTGCGGCGCGCATCGGCCGCGCCATGACGTGTCCCCCCGTCAGCCTATAGCATCGGCCGTCCAAGCTGGCGACTTAAGTCGACTTTGCGGAATATTTCGACTTTGCCGAATGTGCCGACTTGGCCGAGGCCTTGACGCCCGTCCGATCCGCCGCCCGCTACGCCAGGACGTCGTGGATCACCTGGCCATGCACGTCGGTCAGCCGTCGTTCGAGGCCGTTGTGGTAGAAGGTCAACCGCTCGTGATCGAGGCCCAATAGATGCAGGATGGTCGCGTGAAAATCGTAAACCGTGGTCACATTCTCCACGGCTGCGATAGCCGAACTCGTCGGTCGCTCCGTAGCTGAAGGGCGCCTTGATCCCCGCCCCAGCCAGCCAGCAAGTGAATCCCGCGGGATTGTGGTCGCGGCCGCTGGCGCCCTTTTGAAACGTGGGCATGCGGCCGAATTCGGTGCACCAGACGACTAATGTGTCCTGCAGCAAGCCGCGCTGCTTCAGGTCCGCCAGTAACGCCGCGGCCGGCTGATCCAGGACCGGGCCGTGTTTGCGGTACTGCGCCTCCAGCGCCTTGTGGCCATCCCAGTTGCTGACCCCTTCCCCGCCCGTCTGATACGCGCCATTGAACAGCTGCACGAATCGCACGCCCTTTTCGATCAAGCGGCGGGCGAGGATGCAGTTGCGTGCGAAAGCGGCCTTCAGAGGGTTCTGGGCGTCGTCGGCGCCATACATCCGCAGCACGTGCGGCGGTTCGGTTTCCAGATCGCTGACCTCTGGAACGCTCAGCTGCATCTTCGCCGCCAACTCGTAGCTCGCGATCCGCGCTGGCAATTCCGTGTCGCCGTGGAATTGTTGCAAGTGTCGTCGATTCAGCTGCTGCAAGAACGCTCGGGTGGCGACGTCGGTCGCCTCGTCCACCGTCGCGGGACGCTTCAGATTGCGAATCGGCTGGGAGGCGTTGAAGTCGGTCCCTTGAAAGGCCGCCGGCAGAAACCCCGGCCCCCAGTTGTTCACGCTGGACTGCGGCGCCCCGCGAGGATCGGGAATCGCCACATAGGCTGGCAGATCCTGGTTCTCGCTGCCCAGCGCGTAGGTCACCCAGGCGCCCATGCTGGGAAAACCATCCAACGTGTAACCCGTCGACATGAAGTTCTCGCCCGGGCCGTGCGTGTTCGTCTTGCTGGTCATTCCATGCAAGAAGCAGATGTCGTCGGACAAGTCGCCCAGCAGCGGCGTCAAGTCGGAGACCATCTTGCCGCACTCGCCGCGCGGCCGAAAACTCCAAGGGCTTTGGGTCAAGTTCCCTTGCTCGCCCTGAAACGTGATCAGCTTGTCGCCGCCCGGCAGCGGTTGGCCATGCCTGCGGATCAATTCGGGTTTGTAGTCGAAGGTGTCGAGCTGGCTGCAGGCGCCGGAACAGAAAATCACCACGACGTTCTTGGCGCGGGCGGGAAAGTGCGGCGGACGCGCCGCGAAAGGGCGAGCCGGGTCGATCACCGGCCGCAGCGGTTCCTTGCCTCGCGTGTCTGTACGAGGCGTTTCGCCCAGCAGTCCTTCATCGGCCAACAGCGCCGCCAGCGCGACGCCTCCCAGTCCCAGAGCCGCGTCGTGGAGGTAGCGTCGCCGACTTAACAAATGTTGATGCAGGTTGCTCATGGCGATGGTCTTCTTTCACGGCCGACGCCTTGCCCGAAAGCAGGCCGGCAGGGCCCAGTCAGCTTACGGCACAAACAAGAACTCATTGCTGTTCAATAGCGCCCTGCAGAAAGCAGGAAGGCTTTCGCGTTCGATGAATTCACGGCAGGCCGCCAGTTCATCGTCTTCGGCTTCTCGGCTGTAGCACAAGCGATACGCCAAGCTGATTTGATGCTCGACCGATAGCGGGGCTTCCCGCAACAAGCGTTCGCTGAACAAGTCGGCTTGCTGCATGATGAAGGAGCTGTTCAAGAGGCTTAACGCTTGCAGCGGCGTGGTCGAACGGCTGCGTTTGGGCGTCAGTTGGCTGGCGTCGGGACAGTCGAAGACGCCGAACACCGACTCCTGCTCTTGGCGAACCTTGGTCATGTAGATCATGCGTCGCCAATCCCGGGGACCGTAGGTGGACTTAGGGAAGAAATGCCGGACGTTCTCCAGCTCCACTTCAAACCCATCAAACCCGGGTCCGCCGGCCCGCAAGTCCAAGGCCTTGCTGACGGCAAGAACGCTATCGCGAATCGCCTCGGCCTCGAGACGGCGCGGCGGGAATCGCCACAAGAGACGCGTGCCGGCGTCGACTTCCAGTCCCTTCGTGCGAGGCGCCGCGTCCTGTCGCCAGACTCGGCTATTCAGAATCACGCGATGCAAGTGCTTCATGGACCAACCATGGTGGACCAGCTCCTGGGCCAGCCAGTCCAGCAACTCGGGATGCGTTGGCTTGGCGCCGTTGCGGCCAAAGTCGTTCGGCGTATCCACCAGCCCGGCGCCGAAGTGATGTTGCCAAACGCGGTTAGCCGCCACTCGTGATGTCAGCGGATTCGACGGGTGCACGATCCAGCGTGCGAACTGCAGCCGCCGCAGTTGCTCGGGCGCCTGCGTGTCCAGGGCCAAGGAGCCCAGCGCGGAGACGACGTCCGGAGCGACCTCTTCGCGCTTGGCGAGCGGATCTCCGCGGTAAAGGCGATGCGTGGCCGCGGGCTGCGAGAACACGCCTACATAAGCCTGCGGAGGTTCGGCAAGTTCTTTCTCCAGCTTTCGAACACGGCGCAGTTCTTCCAACCAGGCTCGGCCCCTGGCCGCCAATTCAGGCGCCGCCGAGGCGAAGTCGTAACGCGTCGCGTCGTCCACGTCCACTTCGGTCGGTGCGCGATCGGCCGAGCTCGCCAACAGCGTCCAGGGATCGTCGGGGCGAACCCTCCCTTCGATACGGTAACGCGAGGGAGTGCGATCAGAGAAACGCCCTTCCCGGTCGCGCGCCCAAAGGACCCGGTCGACATCGGCCGTCTTGGACAATTGAATCTCGACCCAACCCTCGCCCGCTTCATTGGAAATCCAACTGTGAGCATTCCCATACAAGCCGTCGTGAATGTGCGCCAGCTGATGAATCGCGTAGCCCGGCAGCGAGCTGGAACAGGACGCTTCGGCGCCCTCGCTCGCCAAGCCGACGTTGTGATCACCGGCGAAAACCTCCAACTCGTCTAAACAAGGCTGCGCGCCTCCGCGAGTGGCTTCGATGGTGAATCGCACAAATCGCGCAGGGGTCGCCTCGAAACGTTCTTCATTGAAGCTTGGCGATGTCGGACCGCGTAACGGACGACCTCGTGAGTCCTCGGGAAGGAAGTCGGCCAACGCCGCTTCCAACGCCGTGATTCGCTGTCGCGCATCCCGAAGTCGTGCTTGTTGGCGCTCGGGCATCGGCAGCGTGCGATCGGCGTGCTCGACTCCAGCGAAGACTGCTTGGACGGAATAGTAATCCCGTTGAGTGATGGGGTCGAACTTGTGGTTGTGGCATCTCGCGCATCCCAGAGTCAGACCCAGGAACGAACCGCCGGTCGCATTGATCAAGTCCGCCAACTCGTCTTGTCGCTGCATGAGCGTCAAGTTGATATCGGGGCTCTTGACGATATCATGCGGTCCGGCGACAAGAAAGCCGGTGCCCAAAGGTTCGCCGAGCGCGTCGCCGGCGAGTTGTTCGAGGACGAATCGATCGTACGGTTTATCGTCATTGATCGACTGGATGACCCAATCCCGATATCGCCAAGCGTTCGGCCGTTCGCGGTTGGTCTCAAATCCGTGCGTTTCGCCGAAACGAATGAGATCCAACCAGTGTCGTCCCCAGCGTTCTCCATAACGAGGACTCGCCAGAACCTGTTCCACCAATCGTCGCCAAGCGTCGGGACGTTGATCCTCCAAGAACAACCGCACCTGATCCGGCGTGGGCGGCAGGCCGTGCATGACCAGGTGCAAACGGCGGATCAAGCTATGGCGATCGGCGGGTTCGGACAGGCCAAGGCCGTGGGGGCGGAGACGTTGTTCAATCCACCAGTCAACGGCCTCGTCGCCGGCGATGTCGTCAGGCAAAGGCGGCGGCGCGATCGGTTGGAAGGACCAGGGCGGAGCGTCTTCCTCGGACTCGACGGCGCCTGGCATTTCCGCGCCCGCTGCGATCCAACGCCGCAAGATGTCGATTTGCTTGGCGGAGAGCTGAGGGCCTTCCGGAGGCATCACCACATCGCCATCGCCGCGCACGACTTGAAGCAGAAAGCTCTGATCGGGCTTCCCCGGCGTCACGGCCGGTTCGCCCAAATCGCCGCCGCGCACCAGGCGATCTCGCACATCGACCCTCAGGCCGCTGCTTTGTTCATCCGGTCCATGACAGTCCAGGCAGTGCTCACGCAAAATCGGCGCGACGTCCTTCTGGTAGTCAATTTCGTTGGGCGTACCGGCAAGCAACAGAAAGAGTAGGAACATGGCGGGCAATCGGGAGGGTGTGAGACAAGCGGGCGGTACTAAGATTCTCGCCCAGGGCCGAGGTGAAGGCAACCTCGAGACGAATTTGCACGCGCTTCGCCAGCAGCACGCCCCATGGTGCGGCTACAGCAAAGCCAGCGGGTTGCGTTTCTCTTCCAGCGAGCCTCTGGTGACGCCCACGCGGTTGGCGGCCTGCAGTTTCTTCCAGACTTCCTTGCCGGACAGTTCACCGGCCAGCAGCCGCCGGTAGGTTGCATAGATTTCACGAGCCTGCTTCGGCGTGTCCTCGAGCAGCTCGACGCGAAACGCCTTCACGCCGCGATGCAACAGATTCGACGCGACCTCCGCCGAACTCTGCGGCGTTGCGTTGTACAGCGTATTGCGGCAGCCGACATCCGCGTGCAATGGATGCTCCAAGCCGATGCGATCCCGCAGCCTCACTTCGTGGTCGTCGCAGGGACGTCCGCAATTGTGTTTGTTGGTCCCGGGCGAGAGCACGGCGCAGAAGCACGCAGTGCTCCATATGGAACATCGGCATGTGCTGGTGGATGACCACTTCCAGCCAATCCGCGGGCGCGGCCTCCACCAACGCGTCGATCTGGTCGCGATTCAAGTCGTACGAAGCCGTGACCCGCTTCGCCCCCTGCCGCATCAAGTACGCGACGGTGAACTCGTTGGCGGCGTTGAGGGAAAAATCCGCGATCGTTGGCACGCCTTGCTGCTGAAAGAAACGCATGCCGCCGAGATTACGCGTCAACACGCCGTCGGGTTCATGTTTGGCGAGCGCTCGAAACACGCCTTCCTCGCCGGGTTTCTCGATTCGCGGAGTCGCCAGATAGAGCCAAGCCCCTGATTGTCGCGCGGCCGCGACGGCCTCACGATACTGGCGGATATCCTGGAATTCCGCATACAGGTCGCGGACGCCAAGCTCCAGCAGCGCGACAAGCTGATCCAGTCGGCGACACAGCGCGAAGAGACGCACCGGCTGCTCCGAGGCGTTTTCGGCTTGCTGTCGCGGCGCCTGAATCCACTCCTCGCGCAAAGCCCGCAACGCGTCCATCACGATCGCTTTGGGCTTCGGTTCAAGCGACGCGTCCAGTTGTTGAATCAACTCCTTGCGCAACTTGCCCAACACGCTCAACGGCGCCATCGGCGAGCCTTGGATATCCGCGTGCAGATCGGCAAGCTCGTAAACCGAACCGCCCAACCTTCCCAGTTGTTGCTTCAACACGTCCAAGCTCAGCGGATGCTTGATCGCCGTCTCCAAGGGAAGTTCGCTTTGCACGCGGCAGGCGGCTCCCGATCCGGCTTGCGCGTGAACAAGCAATGGTCGTCCCGCATGCGCCGTCACTGACAAACGCAGCGGGGTCTTGCGAATGGGATCGGGTCCGCTAAAGGTTCGCCGCAGGCGTTTGGTCAGTTGTGGGTCATCGGTCTTCCACAGCAGTTGATCCGGTTGCAGCTGATTCAGATCGACGTCGTCCCTGCGGAACTCCAAGTCCGCGATGTATGTCGTTGTGTTTGCCGTGGGTTCACGCCGGGCGACGGTCAGAACGCGGGCGCCCTGTTCCGTTCCCGCGGCTCGATCTCCCTGAAAGACGACGCCGTCTCCGGGCGCCAGTCGGCGGTGCAGTCGCACCCGCACGCGGCGGCCTTGAACCCGCAGCACCTGGCCGATCAAAACGCCCTGCTTCGCGGACGACTTTCCGGGCGCGAGCATCTTGTGATCGCAGCCCTTCAGCCAACCGGGTGAGAATCCTCGGGAGAACGATAGCTCTAGTTCCTCGATCTGTTGTGCATTGAGTTCAAAAGGCGTGTTGGCGGCGGCCGCATCGAGTGCGGCGCGATATTGCCGCGATACGTTGGCGACATACTCGGGCGTCTTCAAGCGTCCTTCGATCTTGAACGAGGTGACGCCGGCCCGGATCATGTCGGGTAACAGCGCGTGGGCCGCAAGATCTTGAGGGCTGAGCAAGTACTTCACGTCGGCCAAGTCGACGTCAACGCCGTCGCAAACCAGGTCATAGGGCAATCGGCAGGCTTGAGCACACTGACCGCGGTTGGCGCTGCGGCCTCCGAGGGATTCGCTGGTTAAGCACTGGCCCGAATAGGCGACGCAGAGGGCGCCATGCACAAACGCCTCGAGCCCCAACGACGTGACCCCGCGGAGATCGCTGATTTCCTCGATGGACAGCTCGCGCGGCAGCACGACTCGGCGGACGCCAAGATCTTCGGCGGCTTGCAGCCCGGAACGGCTGGTGAGCGTCATCTGGGTCGATGCGTGAAGCTCCAGGTCGGGGCACAAACGCCGCAACCAGCAGGCGACACCCAGATCCTGCACCAAAACCGCGTCCACGCCGGCCTCAGCCAACCGAACCACGTGCTGCTCCAGCGATTGCAATTCGTCGGAGAAGACCAGCGTGTTCAGCGTCACATAACCCCGAAGCCCGCGACGGTGCAGAAAGTCCAGCAGCGCCGGCAGCTCCTCCACCGCGAAGTTGGCCGCTCGCGCACGAGCGTTGAACCCCGCGTCGAGGCCGAAATAGATCGCATCGGCGCCGTTCTCCGCGGCCGCCCGCGCACAATCCCAATTGCCGGCCGGCGCCAGCAATTCCAGCGAACCGGCCAACGAATTCTCCGCGGACGCGTCAACCATCAATTCGGCCTGGCCTTTCTCGAACTCAGCGGGCTTCGGCTTTGGTGGGCCAATACAACAACCCGCCGATGATGATCGCCACGTGGGCGAGCACGAACAGGCCCAACGCCAGCAGTCGCCCTTCGGTGAAACCGTAGCTATGCAGCCCGATCCCCAACTCGTTGGTGCCGAACCAGGACCAGGCCGTCACGATGTTGCCGATCACCGCCAAGATCGCCATGCCGCGTCCGGCCACCATCTTGCCCCACCTCGCGTGCAGCAACAAGGCGTTCCAGAGCACGATCATCAACGCGCCGTTTTCCTTCGGATCCCAGCCCCAGAATCGTCCCCACGAGTCGTCGGCCCACAGCCCTCCCAGCACGGTACCCACGAAGCTGAAGAACAGACCGAAGCAAGCCACGCCGTACACCAGCCGTTCCAACTCGACAAACTTCGAGCCCCGGCCCGTAAACCACCCCGCCATCAGGTAAGCCACGCCAAAGGATCCAGCCAGCAAGGTAGCCGAATACCCCAGCGTGACGCAGAGCACATGCGTGGTCAACCAGAATTGAGTGTCCAGCACGGCGACAAGCACCGTAAACGTATCTCCATCGGCGGCCAGTTGGTAGGCGACCAACAAAGTGAAGAATCCGGTCGCCGCCGAGACGGCGCTGCCGATGGACATTCTCGTCACCCGCTCCATCATCATGCCCATCGCCACGCAGCCCCAGCCGATGAAGACCGCGGACGAGTAGAGATTGGTGACTGGCGGGCGGCCCGAGATGTAGATCCGAGCGATCAAGGCGAAGGTATGGACGATCCAGGCCAGTGCAATCAGGGAGGCGGACGAGCGACTCATGGAGCCCGGCATCATCATCCAACTGAAAATCGCCAAGACTAACGCGAGCAGATACAAAGTGCTGCTGAACGTGAACGGGTCGGCCGTGTTCATGTACGTCTCGACCATCAGCCGAGTCGGATTCATCTGCGTGGGCGGATGGTCGTCGAGTTCCCGTTGGTAGTTCACCACCGCATTATTGAAGTCGCTCGTTTTGCCTTGGTAGTAGGCGTTGATGATCTCAGTCCAGGCCAAGGCCGCGGGATCGGGCTCTTTCCCTTGAATCCGCGCGCGAGCCGCGTCCAGCCACGTTTCAGCGTAGGTCTTCCAGACGGTTTTTCCGTCCTCGGTTTGCTCGCTCGTGGGCACGGCAAGGGGCGCCGATTGCGCCCTGAGACGCTCGATCCGGCGAGAGAGATCCTGCATGAATTGCACGGCCAGCATTTGCTTTTGCTGATCGGTCATGTTCGGATCATTGGGGATCTGAGGCAGATCCAACTGAAACGACGTGACCAGCATCATGTAATGCCGTAAGCGGCGATCGAGTTCCAGCACTTTCTTCTGGAAGGTCGATAGTTGTTTCGGGTTTTGCCGCGAAGCTTTTTCCGCTTCGGTCAGAAACTCGCTCAATCGCCCCCGCAATTCGCTGATCGCGTAACGATGGCCCTGTCGCCGAGGCAGTTCCAACAGGGCTTGCACCTCCATGTTGTCAATCTTCACGACGCGATGCTCGTTCGCTTCGTCGCGCCCGGTGATCACATCCAAGAGCCAGCGAATCGCCGGTTGCGAACGATCCTGGTCGTCCTTGAAGTAACTGCGATTGGAGATGATCAGCAAGCTGTTGCGAGCCAGTGTGTCCAGCGGCTTGACGCGGCCCTCGTACATGATCGGCACGTTCGCAACTCGCTGCAGATCATAGCCTTGCCACTCGGGAATTCCCTTTGCCGACTGATAGGTCAGCAGTGCGAGTCCCAGCGCCACGAACACGCCGGGAATGATGTAGATGCTGAAGTCGCCGCGCTGGGCAACTGCCCGCAAGTCAGGCGTTGGCTCTTGCACGGCGCCCCGCTTGCCTCTCGCGGCCTTGGCCAACTTGCGACTTCGCGAGGTGATCGCGTTGAAGTCTTCGGGCGGCAGTTTGGGCTTCGCAACGCGAACTTGCTCGTCGGCACGGCGCCGCAAGAACCGAATCAACGTCTGGCCGAACTGCACGAACATCCCGGTGGCCACGATCATGCAAGCGATGTAGGGGATCATCCAGCCGGTGTTCAAGACGACTTGAAACTCGGTCAACTCGCCCTGCGCCGTGCGAAAGTAATTGGCTTGATAGAAAGTCTCGCCGCCATACCGCATCGGATTGTTCATCCAAATTCGCAATTCGCGGTCCTGGTCGCGCGTTGGATCAACCAGCCGAATCGAGGATTCGTAGCTGCGCGGCGTGCTCGTGCCCATGTAATCGTCCTTGCTGACGTCCAGCAACGTGATTTCATAAGGCTTGTAAGCTCGTTTGAAGCGGAGATAGACGTCGTAAACCTTGCCGTCCAAACGCAGTTTCTCCGGCTGATCTTCCTCGGCCAGCAAAGTGGAGACCAGCAGCGTTTCCAACGGTTCGTCGGAGCCCTTCTTGAAGAAAGAAACATAGGCCGAAGGCAAATCGACTCGGCCGTCGGCGTCGGCCCCGGCGCTTGTGGGCGCCGGTTCGGCGAAAGTCCGCAGGCCTTCGCCGCTGCTGGCCAGGTTCTTGTCGCCCTCGGCGACGTCGCGGAGGCTGGCGTTGCGAATGTATTGCTCGACCTTGATATCCACCGGCAGGTCGGGCGATTCCACACGCGTCTGGCGAGCGGCGCCGTTGGATGTCGTCAGTTGCGACTCCGGCACGACAACCACATGGTCCTTGGCCGGATCGCTGGAGTCCACCAGCGCCAGTTCGACCGAGCGGATGTCGAACGTGTAGTTCACCGTTTGTCCCTCGGCGATCCGCATCTTCTCCTCGACCGCATAGCGCGCCGAAAGGACCCCGCCGAGCATCAACAAGCCGACGCCCAAATGCAGCAGCACAATGCCGCCGCGTTTCTTGAACAGCAGCCAGCAGCCGACCAAGAGCACGATGGCCGACACTTCGCCTTGAACCAACTGCCAGAGGATGCGCATCGACGACGAGCCGAGTTCGAACCCGGTGAGGAACACCCAGGCCAGGAACAGTCCCAGCACTGTCGCCGCACCGCCGCACGCCCAAAGCTCGAGGCGCTTCGCCTTGTCCATCATCACGAAGCCAGCAGCCAGTCCCAACCACAGCAGGACCATCGCGCCCAACAGCACATTCCACAGTTCTTCCCAACCCAACAGGGGCTCGCCCTGTAAACCGTCCGGATTGTTACCGCTCATCACCACCAGGGCGGTGACTCCTGCGCCCAGGATCATGGTGATGACGCCGGCCGCCAAACGTCCGCCCTTGGCTTGAACGCGAAACCGCAGTAGATGCGCCGCCAGCAGATTGACGGCCATCAGCGAACCAATCGTCGCCCCGCCCGGAAAAGGAAAGCCGGAAATCTCAAAGCTGCCGACCGAGAACACCATGTTCGGTCGATTGGGGAAGAACGACAACGGGAACAGAACGCGGAAGTCGATGAGAACGATCCAACTGGTGAAGTACTTGCTGATCACGTCCCACATGCCGATTTCGGCTTGAGCCAACGTGCCCGCGAAGATCAGGAACACCGACAAGGCGAACAGACAGACAGTCAGCTTGAGCGACGCCAGCGGTTTGAACCAGCGAGCCCAATCCGCTTTGCTAACGCGGTCATTCTCCCTGCTGGAATCTTCCGACGTGTCGGTGATGGGTCGTGTGTCAGTGGACATGTATGCCTCGCGTTGAATGCGATGTTTTTTCCCAAGTGCGTCGGGTTGGCCCGCGCGCGCTGTGATCGTCGCCCGAAATCCAAGCCTCGGGTCGGCTCGTCGCCACATCGTGTTGCGCGACTGGACCTGCGCGTTGGAGCTACGGTGTTTCGAAACGAATAGACTGCAGGAATTCGAGATAGTGCGCTCGCTCGCGTTGAGCGAGTTCGGCGTCGCCCGTCATCTTGATGAACCATGTGACGCCATCATCGGGCGCCACTACGCCATAGATGGCTCGGCCTTCGTTGGAAAGTTCGAACAGTTGGCCTGCAAGGGTTGCGATGTCAACAGGCGTCGCGGCGGCCTGAATCTCCTCGGGCGATTGAGGCGTCAGGCCCAACTGCCCGCGCCAACGATTGACGTTCGCGGCAAGCTCGCCGCCGGCGGCCGTTACGGTGATCACGACCTTGCGCTCGCCGTCGGTCACTTGCAGCGAAGCTTGACTGAAGCCAACCGACGGACCAGGCGCCCAACCCTCGGGAGTTGCATAGGTAAGCCGCGGTGGTTCGGGCGCCGCCTGTGGGGGCATGGGCGCTCGAGGCGGCGACATGTCCGCGGGGCTAGGGTCGCTGTCGGCCATTTTCCGCGGCATGCGGCCCTGGAACGAAACCAGCAGCCCGTCGCGGAACGAAAGCGGTTTGGACTCATCGCGCAGTCTGCCTCGCGTCCCATGCGGGAAGGCCCAGTTGTTTTCGCCACCGATTGACGTTCAGGAGCATGTATTCCTGCTCGTCCATTCGAGCGTTGTTGGGCAAACGAGTGATCGTGACCTGCTCGCCGTCGACGCCTGTGTCCATGGCGGCCAGCGCCATTCGATCGGGCGGAGCTGTTTCTCTCCAGCCTGGGGGCGGCTCCCACTTCGGCGCGCGTTCTTCCTCCGGCCAGGACATCGCGGCGACCCACTCGGCGAACTTGCCATCGGGTTCAGGAACTGCTTCCAGGTCAACCGTGCGTTTGAAGAACCAAGTGTCGTTGGCGCCGGCAACGATCGCCGCGTCAATCTGGTGCGTGCTCGGAAGGTGCTCAACCGTGTAAGTGCGAATCGGCTCGATCTTCGCACCGCACCCGGCGACTGAAAGCAGAACGAGCAGCGCCAGCCCGATTCGTCGGCGGGAGAGTCGATCCGGAAATGCTGCTGCAAGGGGCATAGACAAAACCATCGGCGGGGTGTGCGGGAGTTGCGATCGCCGAAACGGGAACGCGGAGAGCGTTCAAATGAGCGACCGAAAAGCGGAAGGATTGCCGCTATGGATTTATAGCGCTTTCGACTTCAAATGGTACAAGAGAATCTCCCCGATAGGGAGGCGGCGCCTTGTCGCGGCGCCGAAGGGGTGGGCCCGCCCAGATCCGAGACCCGCGTTGGCGAGGAGCACCGCTCGACGGGGACGGGCCCCGTCGTGGCGGGCGGGAGCGGGACGCGTGTTGGCGAGGAGCACGCTCGACGGGGACGGGCCCCGTCGTGGCGGGAGGGAAGGCGGGACGCGCGTTGGCGAGGAGCACCGCTCGACGGGGACGGGCCCCGTCGTGGCGGAGCAGCCTCCTCCCTATCCCCTACTCTCCATCCTCTACTCCCTACCCCTACCCTACTCCTTCCAATTGAAGGCGCTGATGATGCCTTCCATCAAGCTGCTGCCGGTGTACGACATTCCGTCCCAGCTCCAGATGTTGCGAATCACGTTGACCATCAACATTGTCCCGACGATCATGAAGATCAGAGACGGAACGAGCAGCATCATGTCGAAGCTGGAGAACTTGATGTCGGGCACCATATCGCCGGCGTCGTAGCCGACTGGCGCCATGACCGGCTTGTACGCCGGCCCTTCATCCTCCACCAATTGCTGCGCATCGGTTACTCCGAGATCGCCGTCGAAGGCGGACGAGTCTTCGATGGCGATAACCTGAGAACCGCTGTCCTCGAGTTCGTCGGCGGCTTCGCCGGTGGGGGACAGCAGGAAGTCGTCTTGTTTCAGTTGGGTCGCCGAGTCCGGGTCGGCGTCCATATCGTCCAACGCGACCACGTCCTCAGGCAATTCGAGCGACGAGATCGACGAGCTGATGTCCGCGTCGTCGCCCTCGAGCGAGAGGCCGCTGTCGGAGGGACGCGTCAGGTTGATGCCCGTGTCGCTGGCGCCCATGGTGATGTCGCTTTCTTCCACATCGCCCAACACCAGATCATCATCGTCGCTCAGCGCCAACTCGCTCTCCAGGTCCAGCTCCGAACCCAGCAGGTTGCCGGATTCCAATTCCAGGCCGTCGGAGCTGACGTCGCCCGTGCCGCTGGGAGCGCTTAGCTCGAGTTCGGGTTCGGAATCGTCGCCCAGGTCCGGCAGCTCTCCAGAGACGCCATCGGCGACCAGCTGCAGTTCGCTTTCTTCATCCGCGATCAAGTGAACATCGCTGCCCTCGGTCGCCAGAATGAGCTCGTCCGACTGCGAATCCCCGCTGTCTTCTTCGACGTCCGACCCGGTGTCGGAGGTGATGGACAGCTTCAAGTCGTCGTCGCTGCCGACGATATTGACGTCGCTGCCCTCGGTCGTGAGCACTAATTCATCCGACCCGGATGCCGCGTTGGTGACGTCCAGATCGCTTTCCAGAATGATCTGATCCTTTTTGCCAATGATGGTGCTGGACGAATCGGAGTCCTTGGCGGGGCCGTCGGTGACCAACACGGACTCTTCGTCTTCGGGATCCAGCGGTGGATCGTGCAGATGGGCGGCTGAACCGATCGCCGAATCCAAGGGGGCCGAGTCGCCTTGCAGGATCCAGCCGTGCTCATCGGCCACGCGATGCACTTCATCGACCTTGAACTTCCAACTGGCGCCGTCCCGATAGCCGAAAATCTCACCGCGCGACCGCAAATCGACCAACTCGTCAACGGATTTGCCGAGCATTTTTGCGGCTTCTTCCAAGCTCACGTACTTCATCGCCATCAGTGAGATCCTCGTAGGGCGTTGGTTCAGCGACGCGCGTTGGCGGAGGGTGAACCAGGTCCAAGCATTCGCTGTATTTCGCGCGGCGAAGGCGCCCCGCTATTGAATTCCTGCATCATCAAGTCCCAGGCCACCTGCCGAACGCTTTTCAAGGCAATGGCGCCGGTCGCATGATCCAGTTGATACACGGCCAACACCTTCTGCTCGGAATCGTACAACGCCAAGTGCTGAGCTCCATCGCCGCCAGGCGGCGACACCATCATCATCTGCTGCTGGGGTGCATTGGAGGGCGGCGTCCGCTGGGGTTGCTGAGCGTTGCCCAGGGCGGGCCCCAGCCACTTCAACGCCACCACCGCCAACAATACACCCGCCACCGCTCCGCTCGCCATGCTCTTCATCGGGAATCCTTCCACGTCGCCGCCGGAAATCGCTCTCAGGCAAAGCAGGCTCCTAGACCATTCTAAAAGCCAAATCCGCCAATTCAAGCATTAGCCGGACGATTCCAAGTCTTTACTTATTCCGCACTTACGACGCCAATTTCGTCGGTTCCTCCCCTGCAGGCCGCAAATCCCGGCGTTTTGGACCCCCCGACAACCGCCGAGGGAATGCGAAACCTGCGCACTTTGGGCGGGGAAACATAGCTCGTAACGGCTGAAGAAGCAAGGTGTTCTTGGTTCTTGGTTCTGGTTCTTGGTTCTTGGTTCTTCTGGTTCTTGGTTCCCTTTGCGGATTTCGCACAGTCAGTCCCAACCGGGACAGCCCTAAATCAGCCCAGGGTGCAGCGCAACCCTGGGTAACCGAGCGGCCACGAAGTCCCCCGAGGAACCGCAATCCCGCCCGCCACGACGGGGCTCGTCGGCTCGTCCCCGTCGAGCGTTTGCTCCTTCGCCAGCAACGATCCCGGCGGGGACGCCGCCGCGATGCTCCTCGCCCAGCAAACAGCGCTCTCTGGCGGGGAGCAGCGCCACGCTGGGACAAGCCCAGCGGTGGCGGGAATGGGCACGGCGCACGGCCTGGCGAGGAGCAGCCTACGCTGGGACAAGCCCAGCGGTGGCGGGGAAAGAACCAGAACCAAGAACCAAGAACCACGAGCCCCCCTCCCTGCCTGACTCAGAAAGTTTGCGTGATTGGGACTTTCTGTGAATTCGGCGAGTCGTGCGGACCGATACTACTTGTGCAATCGGGAACGACGGGCTTCGCAAGAGGCCAATGAGTTCCCAGGGGGGGACTAGTCCGGTTCGATCCTTCGTGGTGGAGCCGGACTTTCTTTTTTTCTTGGCCCCTCGCACCGGAGGAATTGCCCTGGATGCGTTCAACCTTTCTGAATAAAAGGGCTGAATAAGCTGGGCCGACTTTGACGATAGGGTCAACTGATGCTCGGAATCCCATCCCCCAGGGAGCCAAATCGTGTCGCGCGACTCATCCAATACATCCAAGGCGGCTGGCCTCAGCGGTTTGGGCTGGCCACTTTTGCTGGGCGGCGGCGCCGCAGCGTTGTTCTACATCTTGCTGCTGCGAGGTCCGCTGGGTTTTGAGTTGGCGAAGCGGTACTTCGCCAGCCATCCAGTGGCGTATATCACGACCTGCATGTTCTTCGTGGGGCTGGCGGCCTTGTTGTCCAAGGCGGCGGACGTCGTCTGGCAGTTGCGGGCGGGCCAACGCGTCGAATTGGAGGGTCCCAGCGGCTTTTGGCGACCGCAACACTGTGAAGATCTGCAAAGCCATCTCCGGCGGGCGGGCGCCGGCTCCATGTTGGCGCGTCAACTGCATGACGCGCTGGAGTTTGTCCGCCGCAACCGTTCGGCTGTCGAGCTCGATAACGAACTGAAACATCTGGCCGACGTTGACTATGAACGCAGCCAACAAGGTTACGTGCTGGCCAACATCATCATTTGGGCCACGCCCATGTTGGGCTTTCTGGGCACGGTGATTGGCATCACGCAGGCCCTGGGAGATCTGGACCCGAGCCAACTGGCCAGCGATCCGCAGCAGGCGATGAACGGCTTGCTCGCGGGACTCTACATCGCGTTCGATACGACGGCGCTGGCGCTCACGCTGTCGATCGTGTTGATGTTCGTGAAATTTCCGGTCGAACGCCTGGAGACTCAGCAGCTGGAATGGACCGACGCGCGAACGTCGGAGTTGTTGGGAGGTCGCTTCGAGCAGCTAGGCGGCGAGGACCGGGACCCCTACGTCGCCGCGGTCCAGCAGATTGGCGAAAGCGTGCTGGAAGCCACACGGCAACTCGTCGCGCAACAAGCCGTGCTCTGGAACGCATCATTGCAGCAATCTCAGGAGCAGGCGGCCGCACTCGTCGCGGCGTCGCGAACCGCACTCACCGAAGGCTTGCAGGCGCAGACGCAAGCCCTGGAGCGTTCGCGAGCCAGCCAAGGCGAACAGTGGGACGCTCAGATGCAGCATTGGAGCCAGTTGTTGGCAAAGCAAACGGGCGCCCTCGAGGCCCAAGCACAACAACTGGGCGGCCATCATGACCGGCTCGCCGCAGGCGCTTCGCGTCGCTGGACAGTGGCAGGAGCATCACCCCACGATTCTTCGCGCCTTGGCCGAATTGACCGATGTCTTGCGCAGCACCGCGCCCGGAGCACGAGCCGCATGAGTCGGCGAACTCGCGGAAAACAACCTGGGATCTCGCTGTTTCCGTTTCTTGCGGTGCTGGTCTGCACGATGGGATCCCTGATCGTGTTGCTGGTCATCGTGGTGCAGCAAGCGCGAGCGGGCGTCGAGGAATCCGCCGCCGATGCGGCTCGCCAGGCCGACCTGCAGTCGGCTCGCCAACAGGCCGCAGCATCGCAGAAGGACCGCCTGCAACAGGAACGCGAGGGCTTGCTTTGGAAAGTCGACGTGCTGAAACAGGCTCGCGAGGAGAAGCTCGAAGCACTGGAGCAGCAGCGTGGTCGATTGAGCCACCTGGAATCCCATATCCGCGAATTGGAAGCCAGGTGGAAATCATTGACCGAGCAGGCGCGGGACATGCAGGACTTGCAAGAGGGAGCAGCGCCCAAGCGGCGCAGGCCGCCGCCGAACTGAATGCGCTGCGGCAAGCAATTCAAGCCGCGACCGAGGAGCTCGATCGCCTTAAGGCCAAGGCTCAACAGCCCGGCTCCTTCGCGATCATTCCCTATCGAGGTCCCAACGGAACGCGTCGGCGGCCGATTTATTTGGAATGCACGGCGCAAGGAGTCGTTCTGCAGCCGGAGGGAGTGACCTTTGGCGCGGCGGACTTCGCCGGGCTCTTGGGCCCCGGCAACCCATTGGATTCGGCGCTGCGCGCGATCCGCTCCTATTGGCTGAACAACGGGATGATCGAATCGGAACGAGAACCCTATCCGCTGCTGATCGTCCGGCCCAGCGGCATTGTCGCGTACGGCTTGGGCCGCGCCGCACTGGAGCATTGGGACGACACTTTTGGTTACGAACTGGTCAGCGAGGATCTGCCTCTGGCGTTTCCGCCGCCGGACCCCCAACTGGCTCAAGCTGTTCGCAACGCGATCCAAGACGCTCGTCAACGACAGCTGGCCCTGGCCAAAGCGATGCCCCGCGCCTTCAACGACGTGGCGCGTCAAATGGCGGCCCAAGGCGGAGGCGGCGGAGCGGGCGAACTCGCTGACGGATTCGGTTTGGGCGGCGGCCCTCCCGGTGGTTCCGTCGCGGTCAATTCGGCCTTCGACGCCTTGAATCCAGACCAGTCCAACGCCGCCGGCGACCAAGCCAACGGCTCTCGCTCGGGCCCGCCTGGCGGAGCCAACGAGGGAGGCGCCGCCGGCGGTTCGGTTGGATCGGCCTCCATGGTGGGGAATCCGCTGGCGGCCGCGCACGGCGCGAACTGGGCCATCGATGTGCCCCGCGGCAACCCAACCAGCTGGAATCGTCCGGTGCCCCTCACGCTGACGGCCAGCGAGATGCAGATCGCCGCGGACGAAGCTGGACGAGCGCCTCAGGTCGTCTCGTTCGCCGGTGGAGAAGTCGCCGCGCTGGAAGCCCTGTCCAATGCGATCAAGCAACGCGTGAAGTCGTGGGGCTTGCCGCCCACCGGCGGCTTTTGGAAGCCCACGCTGAGCGTTCGGGTCGCGCCCGGAGCGGAAGAACGCTATCAGCGGCTCCAGGTTCTGCTGTACCGCTCCGGACTGCAACTGGAAAGGAAGTAACGTGTCGCGTTATCGCCGCCGTGGTTCCTCGTCCACCGAAGCGCCCGGGCAAGATTCCTTCCTCGACATCGTCGCCAATCTCGTCGGCATTCTGATCATCCTGGTGATGGTCGTTGGCGCCCGAGCTCGCCAAGCCTTGCAACAGGTGGCGGAGACGCCGGCGACCGAGGAGATCGCTCGCGAAGTTGTCGACCTGGCCGGCCCTCAATCCGCCGTCCAAGGCATGGAAGGCAACATCGCCGAGTTGACGCAGAAAGCTCAGTCGCCAAAATGCTGAAATCGCCTATCGCGAACAGGAACGTAATCGTCTCAACGTTCTGATCGTCGCCGCCGAGCAGTCGCTCGAAGGACGACGCGCGGAGCTGGACCAGAAGCAGCAAGACGAACTGCAGCGAAGACGCGAAGTTGCCGATCAGCAACGCCGATTGCAACAGCTTCGGCAGCAACAGGCCGCACTGTCCCAACAAAACGCCCCCCAAGTCATCGAACACCTGCCGACGCCGATCGCCAAGACCGTCTTTGGGCGGGAGCTGCATTTTCGACTCTCGGGAGGCCGCATCAGCTATGTGCCGTTTGACGAATTCGTCGAGATGCTCAAGAAAGACGCTCAAAACAAGATTGAACTGCTTCGCTCGGCGCCGTCCTTCACCGAGAGCGTGGGGCCGATCGGCGATTATCAAATGCGGTACGTGATGAAGCGGTCGCAACGCGCGGTGGAAACGCCCGCCGGCAAGGCTGTGCAGGAACTTGCCGAACTGGACTACTTCGAATTGATCCCCCTGCAGGACGCGATCGGCGAACCGATCGAGGTCGCCCTTGCCGAGGGGTCTGATTTTCTCGGCCGCATCCGGCATGAAGATCCCCGAGCGACCACTGTCACCGTGTGGGTGTACGCCGACGGCTTCGATCAATATCGCTCGCTGAAACAAAGGCTGACCGACCTCGGCTACCTCTCCGCGGCCCGCCCCTTGCCGCCGAATCAACTCATCGGCGGTTCGCCCAGCGGCCGAAGATCCGCAGCGCAGTAGCAAGGCTGCAACGCCACCCGAGTCCGCCCGATGCGAGAGCTGGCCCGGCGATTTCGCGGCGGTTGTTCCGAAGCGGTCAGAGCTGCGCGGCGAAACGACGCAGCATCTGATTGGCCTCCGGCGTCTCCCGGCAACTCGCTTCGAACTCCGGAACCGAAACGCGGGCGATTTTCTCCACGTATTCCGGATACGTCCGCAAACGGTCCAGGAACCCAGTCAAGGTGAGTTCGGGGTGGAATTGCGTGGCGTAAATGGGCGCGTCGTCCACGCGGAATGCCTGGTTGGCCACCCGCTCCGAGGACGCCAGCCGATGGACGCCGCGAGGCAACGCGACCACAATGTCCTGGTGCCCCATGGCCGCCAAGAACTCGTCGGGCAACTCGCCAAAGACCGGATCCTCCCGCCCCGCTTCGGTCAGTCTCAGGGGCACCGTCCCTAATTCCGCCTGCTTCAAATCGGTCACCACGTCGCCGCCAAGCGCCAAGGCCATCGCTTGGAATCCCCAGCAGGAAGCAAACGTAGGCCACCGCCGCTCCACCAATCTGGCCAAAAAACCCAGGACCGGCGGCAACCAGGCCCCGCCCTGCACCACCGAATACCTGCCCGCCCCACCCAACAACACGGCCCTCGACTCCTGGACGGCCCGCCAATCCGGCGGCCCTTGCAGCAGGCTCCAAACCCGAATCCGCGCCGGGGCCACATCCAGGGCCTCGGCAAAGCAATGGACCTCCTGAGCCTTCATCGGATCATCCAAGTCGCGAATCTGCAGCAACAGATAATGCATGCTCGCAGCGTTTCTTTTTGGGGGTGCAGTGGGGACGGCCCGTTCGCCACACAAGGTGCTCGTTTGGGGCGAACGCCTCCCCGAAGGGGCGAGTCAACGACGTATTATCTCGCTTGGCGATGGCTGCGCAAATGCCTAGAATGCTCGCTAGCTTAATCCCAGGCGCCGTTGCGTTGCACCCATCCGCAAACCTGGCCGCCGCACCCCCGAATGACCTACCGGCGCGGAGAACAATGTGGCAGGAAAGATTGAGGGCACCGTAACCGCGGTGACCGAACAGGGCAACCTGGTGACCAGCATCCACGCCGATCAGCTCAACGGCGCCCCTCGCGATGAGCGCGTATCGGTGCGTTGCGACGCTCACGAGACCAACGGCATCTTCAATCGAGACCACTCCGAACCGCAATTGACTCTCCTGGCGGTGTTGGGAGAGGACGAACGCCTGCAGTTGGAAATCGTTGGCGAGAGCGCCGCCATCATGCTGGGTGTTGGCGTCGGCGCCCGCGTTGTGGTTTCCTGGTGATCGAGATTGGATGCGGATCTCGGCTGTTCACCAGGTGAGCAGCAAAACGCGTCGAGGCACTTCGGTCGGTGATTCAGCCTTGGGTAATCAAAGCCTGCAGGACTTTGCGGACCTCAGCAGGGTTGATGTTGGGCTGGCGTTTTTTGGCTTGACCGATCAAGGCCCCTAACGCTTGCAGCTTCCCGTCTTGCACATCCTCCACCACCTTCGGGTTTTCCGTCAGTAGCTGGCGACAGAGATCCACGAGGACGTTTTGGTCCACAGGGTTGGACGCCCAACGCCTGCATGGCCTGGGCGACGCTTCCGCCGGACTGCAGCATGTGATGGAAGACGTCCTTGGCTCGCGTCGTATCCAACTCGCCGTGGCTGATGGCTTTCAGCAGAGTCGCCATGGCGTCGACCGAGAGCGGGAATTCGTTCATGCTCCAGCCGTTTTCACCGAGCACGCGGAGCACTTCTTGCTGCACCCAGTTGTTGGCTCGTCGAGCGTCGCCGGACGCTTCGGCGAGCTGTTCGAAGAACGCCGCCACGGCCGGACCTTGGTTGACGATCACGTCGGCCGAATAAGCGTCCAAGTCATGCGTCTCTTGCAATCGCCTCCGCAAGTCCGCGGGCAATTCGCCAAGGGAGCGGCGGACGTTCTTCAATGACCTGTGGCGTGAGGACCACTGGGGGCAGGTCGGGATCCGGGAAATAACGATAGTCGCTGCTCTCTTCCTTCTCGCGTTGAGGCTTGGTGACTTCCTGCTGATCGTCCCAACCGCGTGTTTGCTTGGGCGAATCGCCGCGCCTCTTGCCATCCTCGCGCCACAACTGGTATTGCCGCTGAGCTTCGTAGTCGATGGCCCGTTCGACGGCGCGAAAACTATTGACGTTCTTGATCTCGACGATCGGCGTTTCGACTAAGCCTTGCGGCGAGTCGAGATGTAGGTTGACGTTCGCGTCAACCCGCAAACTGCCCTCCTGCATGTTGCAATCGGACACCTCGAGGTAAGTAAGCAACAGTTTCAGTTCCATCAAGTACGTTTTGGCTTCTGCGGCGGAGCGGAGATCGGGTTGGCTGACGATCTCCAACAAGGGCGTGCCGGTGCGGTTCAGATCGATGCGGCTGTCAGCCTTACCGGACGCTTCGTCGTGCATGCTCTTGCCGGCGTCTTCCTCGAGATGGGCCCGAACAATGCCGATCTTGCGTTGGCCCTGCTCGCCGTCGATCCGCAACCAACCGTTGGTCGACATCGGCAAGTCGAATTGGCTGATCTGGTAGCCCTTCGGCAGATCGGGATAGAAGTAGTTTTTGCGATCCCACTTGGTGAACAAGGGGATCTCGCAATTCAGAGCGGCGGCGGTTCGCAAGGCGAGTTCAAACGCCCGGCTGTTCATGACCGGCAAACTGCCTGGCAAGCCAAGGCATACCGGGCAAGTCTGCGTATTGGGCGGCGCGCCGAATTGCGTGCTGCAGCGGCAGAAGAGCTTGGAGCGAGTCTGCAATTGGACGTGCACTTCCAGGCCGACGACAAGGGTGTAAGGCAAGTCCTTCATGGCAATGCGGGCCTCTGTTGATGCCAGTCGGTCGCCGTCTGATACTGGTGGGCGGCGGCCAGCAGGCGCTCGTCGCCCATCGCCGGCGCCTGCAACTGCAGGCCGACGGGAAGACCGTTGGAATCGAAGCCGCAAGGCAATGAGACCGCGGGCACGCCCGCCAGATTCGCTCCCACGGTGAACAGATCGCCAAGATACATGGCCAGTGGATCGTCGCTCTTCTCCCCCAAGGCGAACGCGGTGGTGGGCGTGGCTGGACCGAGCAACAAGTCGCACGTGCGAAACGCGGCGACGTAATCCTCTCGAATCAGCCGGCGGACTTTCTGCGCCTTGAGGTAGTACGCGTCATAGTAGCCGGCGCTCAACGCATACGCCCCCAGAATCATGCGACGCTTGACTTCCGCTCCCAAACCCTCGGATCGCGAGCGGCAATACATTTCCTCGAGCGGCGTGGAATGGCCCGCGCGGGAGTCCGCGTCCAGCGCGGCGCGAAAACCGTAATGGGCGCCATCGTAGCGAGCGAGATTGCTGGAGGCTTCACAGGGCGCGATCACATAGTACGCCGCAATGCTGTATCGTTGGTGCGGCAGCGAGGCGGTTTGGACGACGGCGCCCAAGCGCTGGAATTCGGCGACGGCCTCGCCCAGCAGGTTCGAACTGCGAGCAGACAGGTCGCCAAAAAGCTCCTCCAACACGCCAATCCGACAGCCCGCGAGAGGTTCATTGAGGTGATCCAGCGCGCGGGTCGGCGTGGCGTCAATGCAGGTGGCGTCGCGGGGATCCGCTCCCGAAATCACATCCAACAACATGGCGGCGTCGGCGGCCGAATGCGCCAAAGGACCGGCTTGATCGAGGCTGCTCGCGAAGGCGATCAGGCCATAGCGACTGACTCGCCCGTAGGTGGGCTTCATCCCCGTGACGCCGCAAAACGAAGCCGGTTGGCGGATGGAACCGCCGGTGTCCGTGCCCACCGACAATGGCGCCAGGTCGGCGGCGATACAAGCGGCGGCGCCGCCACTGGATCCTCCCGGCACCCGTTTCAAGTCCCATGGGTTGCGGGTGACTTGGAACGCCGAGTTCTCCGTCGAGCCGCCCATGGCGAACTCATCCATGTTCGTTTTACCGAGAATCACAGCGCCCGCCTCGCGCAAGCGGGCCGCCAGCGTGGCTTCGTAGGGAGACCGATAGTCGGCGAGCATCCGCGAGCCGCAAGTGGTTGGCGAGTCGGCGGTGCAGATCACATCCTTCACCGCCACGGGGACTCCCGCCAACGGGCCGACGCGGTCGCCAGCCTGAATCCGTTGGTCAACGCCGCGTGCTTGCCGCCGAACGTGCTCCGGATCGACATGCAGGAAGGCGCCGATCCGTGGATCATCGCGCTCGATCAGATCAAGATAGAAATCGGCGGTTTCCAGAGCGGAAACCTGTCGCGCGGCGAGTTGCTGGCGGAGTTCCACCGCCGACAGTTGCAAGAGGGACATTCGCGGTCCACCTCGGGCATAAGCGTTCAGTCGCCCAGAACAGCGGGAACGCGAAAGCACTCCTCGTCGCGACTGGGAGCATTGGCCAGCGCGGATTCGCGGTCCAAGCTCGGAGCCACTTCGTCGTCCGCCATTACGTTGGCCACTTCGCCGACGTGCGCCAAGGGTTGCACGTCGTCCGTCGCCAGCTCATCCAGTTGCCGCACATACTGGATGATGTCGCCAAGCTGGCTGGCCAGCAGCTCGGTTTCTGATTCGCTCAAACGCAACTTCGCCAGAGCCGCGGCAGCCAGAACATCCTCGCGTGAGACCTGCACTGGGCTACTTCTTCGGCAGATTAAACGGCTTGTGCTTGACCGCTCGCGTAATCGCGCCGCTACGCATGCACTGCGTACAGACGCGCACCCGCTTGTTGCTGCCGTCGGCTTGGGTGATTTTGATGTGCTGCAAATTCGGCTTGAAGCGTCGCCGCGTGATGCCCGTGATCTTGGTGCCGACGCCGCCGAGGTACTTAGCTTTACCACGGGTTTCGATGGAATTGCCAACCATCGATCCCTTGCCGCAGATTTCACATTCGCGAGCCATGGGTCCTAACTTTCCGCCGAGCAGGCTTTGCCTCAAGATAAAAAACCGAGCCGCACAGTATATCAGGGTCCGATCGCGGGGCAAGGGTGGTTCAAAGCCCGGCCATCGAGACCGTTCCCCCCAGGCAGTCTTGGACCTGCCTCAGGATGGTGCGATTGCAGGCGCCGATTCCGTCGCCGCCGTCAATCACCTCTCGCCCTCGCCAATCGGTGAATACGCCCCCGGCCGCCCGCAATACGGGCTGGACGGCGGCGGCGTCCCAGATGTGCAGGGACGGATCGACCATCGCGGCCGCCCGGCCAGTGGCCACCAGCAAATAGCCGTAACAATCCCCCCAGGTCCGGGTCAGGCGGGCGGCGGCGTCCAGCTTGACATAGGCGTCGGGATCACCGCGCTTGGTGAAACCTTGCGATTCCGTGGTCAAAACAAGCCCTTCGGCCAAGTCGCGACAATCGGCCACCTGAGCGGTCGCACGAGCGCCATCGGATCGGATCCAAGTGGCGGGGCCCGGCTGGCCTTGCTGGATCTCGCCGGCGTAAACGGTCTCGCGCAGCGCGGGGATGTGAATCACTCCCGCCACCGGCTGATTCCGGCGGGTGATTCCTACCAGGGCGCCATAGAGCGGAACACCATGAATGAACGACTTGGTTCCATCAATCGGGTCCAGGATCCAGCAGAATCCCGATTCCCCCGGCGATTCGCCGAATTCTTCGCCGACGATCGCATCGTCAGGGAAACGCTCGGCGATCCATTCACGCAGCAATTGCTCGGCCTCGCGGTCGGCTCGCGTCACGGGGGAATCGTCGGCCTTGCGTTCCAGTTGTTGCGTATCAGGATGCTGGAAGTACTTCAGCGTCACCTGGCCGGCCGCCTGGGCGGCCTCCACGGCTAGATTCAAGCGTTCCTGAACCTCGTTGTCGCCGCCCGTCGCCAGCGAATCCGAGGGGCTGGATTGCGAGTCCGTCATGGCGAATCACCAGTGAGTTCGGGCGCTTGGGACTGACCAGGGGGGAACAGCAATCCGCGTTGAGCGACGCCAGCCAAGACGGGCTTTCGCCCTGTCTTGCGGAACGGCTGCCGGCTCCACGGCGGATCAACGAGGTTTATCAACGAGGTTTTTTGGGCGATGGCGACAAGCTCAGATCGTTGTGATGTTGCGCCGCATCGAAATCGGGATCTACGGGTTTGCCGTTGACCATGAGCGTGGAGAACTTCAGGGAGTCCAAACCAACGCGCATTTGCTCCACGACTTCATCCATGGTCCGTTGGATGTTCCTTTGAGTCGTTTCAGGGAATCCCAACTCGATCAACGAATCGCCGCCCGAGATCGGCCCATCCACGGCCTCGATCACTTCCAAGAGCGACAACTCCGTGGGGGGTTTCACCAGCGTGTATCCGCCCTCGACGCCTCGGGTGGACCGCAGGATCCCCTTGTTGACCATGCTTCTAAGAATCTGGAGTAGAAAACGTTCCGGCATGTTGCCCTCGGCCGCCAGGCGACTACAGGGCACCGGTCGTTCGCTCGCTTGTTCCGCTAGTTGTAACGTCGCCCGCAAGGCGTAGGCGACGGTGCGCGATATTTTCATCACAACCCCCCGTGGCGAAGGAGGCTGCTCCTCAAAGTCCACGAATCGGTCCCGATCATGGGGGGCTTTGATAGCAGCGTGCGGCGTCATGCCCTATGGCGAAAGACGTGCGTCACCCGAATCCTCGGGCCAACCGCGTCCATCGACAAGACCGCCACAATCTAACACGTCGCTTTGGAAAGTCAATTCTGCGGCCCAAAGCAATGAAAGCGAGCCAGAAAGCCGCTGCCCACCGTGACTTAGGCGCGGGACTCGGAGGCCTCTTGCGGCGCGGTCGGGGTGGAAAAGGCCTGCCAGGCAATCATCACCGCCCCGCAAACCAGCAAGCTGTCGGCGATATTGAAATTCGGCCAAGTGTATTCGCCGTAACGAAACAAGATCCAATCCCGCACGGCCGAACGCCACTCGGGGTGAATCGACTCATTCGCCCACAAGCCGAGTCGATCGTAGAGATTCCCGATGATTCCGCCGGTCACCGCCCCCAGGGCGATGGTCAACCACAGGCTGCGGTCGGCGCCGCCCCAGAACACCCAATAGAAAACGCCCGCGGCCGCCAGGATCGACACTCCCGCAAACAGCATGCTGTGGCCTTCGCCCATGCCGAACAGGGCGCCACGGTTCAGGGAGGTCTCGATGCCGATGTAGCCTTCCCAGATCCACCACTCGTTGCCGTGTCGTGGCAATCCTCGCCAAGCGAAGACCACCTGCTTTGTCCATAAGTCCAGGGCCGCGCCCAGGATCGCCAGGGCCAAGAAGCCCACGCGGGCGCCCGCTGGTCCGGTCAGCCACGCGGCCCTGGCGGTCGGGACCGCGTTTCCATCCGTGGACGACAACTCAAGGGTTTCCTTCGAGACGGCTGGCGCATTTGATGCAGTGGGGGGTGAAGGGGATGGCATTGAGTCGCATCTTGGGGATTCGAGCCTCGCATTCGACGCAAAGACCATAGACGCCTTGCGAGATCCGCTCAAGAGCAGCTTCGACCACCTGCAACTTCTCCTCGTCGTTCTCCATCAGATTCAGGGAGAACTCCTGCTCGAAATTCTCCGTGCCCACGTCCGCCATGTGGATCGGCATCGACGTCTGACCCTCGGTACGCCCCTTGCGAAGCGCTGAATCGGCCAGCGTGTTGACGTCGCCGCGCAAGCGGGAACGCAGTGAGAGCAGGATATTCTTGTACGTCTGGAGATCGGTCTCTTTCAACTGCGCCATAAGTGTCTCGCTTGGGATATCTTCCGCAGTCCCCCCGGCTTGCGACGAATGAACGGTCAGAACGTGGTGAGGCTTCACCGTGTCCATAGCCCCTCCATCTTAAAAGTGGCGCCTTGCAAGGTCAAATTAGTTGACCGTCCCGCGAGGCCGTGAAGCGGGTCTCCCCAGTCGCCGATGCCGCAAGCGGCGCCCGCGACGATGAAAATGGTGCTTTTGGCTCTTATGCTCAGCCTGTCTAGATCAGCACGGAGAGCACGGCGAAACATAGAGCTAGGAACGGCGGGAACGGCGGTGATTGCTGACGGGTGCTAAGTCGGCTGCGTTGGCGAAAACCTCGCCGTCATGGCGTGAAACCCCGCCGCCGGACCTCTGTGCCGCTCCGTGCTCTCCGTGGTGATCCAAAACCGTCGGGGCGGGCGTGGGAGACTTGCGTCCGCCGGCGTCCAGCGACGCTACCGGCTGTTTAGCTGGATGGCTTTGATAATTTCCACGGGATCGTTGGGGACGGCCACGGCGCGGTTGGCGAACGCGGCTCGTCGGACGCCTCGTGAGCCGAGCACTTCTTCGAATTGGCGTTGGTCAGTCGTGTGGTAGGCGACCGTCGCCGTCGGATCTTTGAGCTGGTGGCCGGTCAAGATGCAGACCACTCGGTCCGAGGGAGCGATCACCCCCTCGCGGCGCAGCCGTCGAGCGCCCGCGACGCTGGCGGCGCTGGCCGGTTCGCACCCAAAGCCGCAGGCGCCAACCTGGGCTTTCGCGTCCAAGATCTCCTGGTCGGTGACTCGCCGGACCACGCCGTCGCACCATTCCAAGGCCCGCAGGCACTTCATCAGGTTGACGGGGCGATTGATCTCAATGGCGCTGGCGATGGTTGACGCCTTGCGATGGTGGATGGTCATTTCATGGTAGTAGTCTTCAATCACGCGGTGATCCACATCGCCGCCGTTGTAGTGGACGCCCCGCTGCTCCACCAGCTGATACAGCGTGTCCGCTCCGGCCGCGTTGATAACGGCCAGGCGCGGCGTCCGCTGCAACAATCCCAGGGCCTTCAGCTCGTAGAGAGCCTTGCCGAAAGCGCTGCTGTTGCCCAGGTTCCCGCCAGGCGCCACGATCCAGTCGGGCGGCTCCCAACGCATGGCTTCCAGGATGCGGAAGATGATTGTCTTCTGGCCCTCCAGGCGAAACGGATTGACGCTGTTGACGAGATAGACTCCCAGTTCCTGAGAGACTTCGCGGACTCGGATCATCGCGTCGTCAAAGTCGCCCGCGATCTGCACCGTCAACGCTCCATAGTCCAACGCCTGCGAGAGCTTGCCGTACGAGATCTTTCCCGAGCCGATAAAGATGATGGCGTTCATCAGGCGGGTGACGGCGCAGTACATGGCTAGGGAAGCGCTCGTGTTGCCCGTGGACGCGCACGCGGCCCGCTTGGCCCCGATCATGCGAGCGTGCGTGAAGGCCGCCGCCATGCCGTTGTCCTTGAAACTCCCCGAGGGGTTCATGCCCTCATATTGCAGGAACAGGCCCTCGGGCTGCAGCCCGACGTAGGGCGCCAGCGCCAGCGCGTTCTGCAACAGCGTCTGACCTTCGCCAACGGTCACCAACCGCTCTTCGGCCGCGAAGGGAAGTAGGGCGTGAAATCGCCATACGCCGCTGAAACACGCTGGATTCTGCCGTTGCGACCAGCGGGCCTCCAGTTCCTTGAGTCGCCGCGGCGGCGTCAATCGCTCCCAATCATAGTCCACATCCAGCAAGCCGCCGCACCCCGAACACGCCGTCAACGCCTCGGCGACGGAGTAGGTCTTGCCGCAATGCGGAGCGATGCAGCGTTGAAAGACGGCTTCGGTCAGCGGCATGGGAGGAGAAGTCGGTGGTTGGTGGCTGGTGTTCCATCGCGACGACGTCGAACTGCTCTCCACTGTACCCGCTGGCTGGCCTAGCCAACCACCCCAATGCGCCGCCGTATCGTTGTGGCCGAACCCTTGCCGCGGATCTCGGCTTTTGGTTGCTTCGCCGCCCAGGGACGCCTACATTGGGCGAGTCGCCTCGGCCAAGGGGCTGTTCCCGCGCTACGTCTGGAGCCACTGCGATGCTGGCAGGCAAACGCTTTCTGATCTTCGTCGGCGCCGACTACGAAGACCTCGAACTGTGGTATCCCAAGCTGCGGCTTATCGAAGCTGGCGGGCAGGTGAGTGTCGCCGGCCAGACCGCTGGGCACCGCTATGTCGGCAAGAACGGCTACCCCTGCACGTCCGACGCCGACGTCGCCGAGTTGGCGGCGAAGGACTTTGACGGCTTGGTCGTCCCCGGCGGCTGGATGCCCGATAAGCTCCGCCGCGATCCGCATGTTCTCCGCCTGACTCGCGACTTCGCTCAAACCGGCAAGCTGGTCGCCGCCATCTGTCACGGCGGTTGGATCCCGATCTCCGCGGGAGTCTACCGAGATGTCCGAGTCACCGGCTCGCCAGGCATCAAGGACGACCTCATCCACGCCGGCGCCATTTATGAAGACGCTCCCGTCGTCGTCGACCGACACTTCGTTTCCAGTCGTCGCCCCGATGACCTACCCGACTTCTGCCGCGAAATAGTGGGGGTTTGTTCTTAGTTCTTGGTTCTTGGTTCTGGTTCCTAGTTCCTAGTTCCTGGTTCTTGGTTCTTGGTCCTTGGGTCTTGGTTCCGGGGTCTTGGTTCCTGAGGGATCTCAAGGTTTTAGCCGTGACGGTGAATGAGAGCGTGGCCCCCTTTCGATCCCTTGATACTCGCTGAACCAACAACCAACAACCAACAACCGAAGAACCAAGAACCAAGAACCAACCATGCACAGTGGTAAGACGATTCCCTCGTTGGTCATTGTCGCGGCGACGCTGTTGGCTTGGTGGCTGACTTGGCCGCCTGCTGGTTTGCGGCAGTCGGCGATGCTGGCCAAGGCGGTGAGTGTCACGCGGTTGCGGACCGGCGACGCGTCGTTGCAGATTGCGGATGTGCGTCAATGGTTGCGCGACCCCACGACGGGCTTGCCGGACGAATGGACGGACGTTCAACGGGAGGTGCTCCGCCGGCAATGGGAGGCCGCCAGCGCGGAGCAGACGGCCGATGCCGAAGCTTGGCGAGCCTGGCGCCTGTTCCTGTTGTTCACGGCGACCATCTTGTTGGTCCTGGTCAACGCGGCGCCCATTTTCGTACTGGCCATCGGGTCGTTATCGACCGCGGTTCTTACGGGCTTGTTGACCGCTGAGGAAGGCTTTCGAGGCTACTCGGAGTCTTTCATTATTCTGATCGTCGTCGCGTTCACCATCGCCGTGGGGGTTTCGAAATCCGGCCTGGGGCGCCGAATCGCCTTTCAGATGATTTCGCGGTTCGGCGGATCCACGCTGGGGTTGGGATACAGTCTGATGTTGACCGACGTGCTGATCGCACCGGCCTTTCCCAGCAACACCGCGCGATCAGGAGTGCTCTATCCGGTCGTCAATTCCATCGCTCAAAACAGCGGTTCCGAGCCGATTGACGAGAGCCGCCTGAAGCTGGGCGCTTTCCTGATGCTCTGCAGCATCGTCAGCCTCTCGTTGTCCTCGGGACTCTGGTTGACGGCGATGAGCGCCAACCCGGTCGGCGCCGCTTTGGTGTTTCGCATCACCGACGTGCGGATCGATTTCGTGACCTGGTTCATCGCCGCGTCGGCGCCCACGTTGATCGCCCTGGCCGTGTCGCCCTGGCTGCTGTATCGCATGTTTCCTCCTCAATTGCGACGCACCCCCGAAGCCAAGCAACTGGCCAAGGACGAGCTGAGACGGATGGGGCGGATGAGCGGCGACGAAAAGCTCACCGCGTTCGTCTTTGTCGGGCTCGTGACGCTCTGGGCGTTGTCCAACCCGTTGGGAATCAACACCGCCGCCGTCGCCATCGCAGGGCTGTTCCTGTTAACCTGGTTTCGAGTCCTCACGGTCCAAGAGGCCGCCAGCAGCAACGGCCCGGCAACCTTCGTCTGGTTCGGCGCCTTATACGCACTGTCCACTCAACTGAACCAAAAGGGATTCATGGATTGGGTTGGCCAGGGCGTCGCCGGAGTCGTTGGAGGACTGCCTTGGCCCATCGCCTATTTCCTGCTGCTGGCCACCTACATCCTGATCCATTACGGCTTTGTCAGCCAAACGGCGCACCTGCTGGCCGTGATGCCCGTGTTCTTGCAAGTAGGCGTCTCCGCCGGAGTGCCTCCCGAACTGATGGGGATGATGCTGCTGTTGGCCACCAACTTCTTCTCGCCCCTGACCCCGCAAGCAAGTTCCGCCAACGCGATCTTCGTCGGCAGCGGCTACTTGCAGATGAGCGAGATCTACCTCCACGGCGGCCGAATCGTCCTCTGCAACGCGCTCCTGTTCGGCGTCATCGGAACCGCTTGGCTCTGGTTGATAGGTGGGTGGTAGAGGGTAGGTGGTAGAGGGTAGAGGGTAGAGGGTAGGTGGTAGAGGGTAGATCGTAAGCAGGCGCTCAGGTGTTTTTCAGGTAAACTCGCTGCGAACTCCGAGGCCCGGAGGGTCAACACAATTTTAGCCGTGGCCTCACGGCGAGCCCTTTAATTCTAGCAACCTGCAGTTTCTTCAGAGTGTCCCCAAAGAGGCTCCATTTCCGCCCAAGGCCTGTCGCTACAAGTGCTTACGCGGCGAAGCCACGACGGGGCTTGCCGGCTTGCCCCGAATGGCGTGGACTTAAGCAATGCCTGCGATCTCTGAGGCCCGGAGGGCCGTCACAATTTTAGCCGTGGCCGTAAGGCCGCGGTTACGTTGCTAGACGGGATACAGGCCCGAAGGGCCGACACAATCGGGACTTGTGTCGGCCCTTCGGCCCTTCGGGCCTTCGGGCCTGCGGGACCGTTGGACGAGTGGTCCGTGGCCTCACGGCCACGGCTAAAATTGTTTCGGCCCTTCGGGCCTGGCAGGCAGAGGCATTTCTTAAGTCCACGCCATTTGGGCTTGCCCCCGTTGGGCGATGCTCCTCGGCCAGCAAACGCTCTCTGGCGAGGAGCAGCGACGTGGACAAGCCCAGCGGTGCGGGAATTTGTCGGCTGTCCGATTTGCTTCATGCTACTTTAGAGGGTTCGCCTTACGGCCACGGCTAAAATTCTGCCGGCCCGTCGGGCCTGGCTTTGCTCGAGCGTCACGATTCCACGTAAGTCCCCGCACGAATGAAACGCTTCCCGTTTCCGCGCCCAAAGCTCAACCCGCCCTGTACACCACCTTCCGAGGGGCAGGTGGACCGGCTTACGATCAAGGCCGGGAATAGGGAATCAGGAGTAGGCTGGAGAGAAGTTTGCTTCCGTTGCAGGTGGTTGTGGTTCGTTCGACTCTCACCGATCCCTGCCTCCCTGCCATCCCTGATCCCTGATCCCTGATCCCTGATCCCTGATCCCTGATCCCTGATCCCTGATCCCTGATCCCTACCCCCCTCCACCCCCCATGCACCTACTTTTTCCTGGCCGGCATCATCTGCTGACGACGTTTCAGCTGGATTACTTGAGGGGGATCACTCGGGGGGACGCCGAGTTGATGGATGTTGCGGGGGCGCCGCTTGCAGGCGAACCGATCTCGTCCGTCGTGTGGGCGGTGACGTCGGCCAATCATTGGAACACGCGCCGGAATCCGTTGCCCGGCCATCGTCGCGAAGCAGCCATTGAGATGTTCGCTTCGGAATTGCCTGTCGATTCCCTCGTGTACTTGATCGACGATCTTGGAGAAACGCCTCGCTTCGCCGAGTATGTGCTGAAGAAGATCGAAGTGGCGAGTTTCGGGCGGTTACGCTTGACGCCTCAAAACACGCTGGTGGCCTGTTCCACGCCGGCCGTCATCGCCATGTACGAGCGTTTGGGGTTTCGCATCCTGCCCTGCGAATTGCTGGACCGCGACACCGTGCAACTGGCCAGCGAGACGCCCTGGCAACTGCTGCAAATGCTCGTGGCGACCGTGTTACGCGGCGACGATTGGCTGCAAGACTCGCAACTGGCCGCCAAGATCGCCGATCCCTCCCGAAAGCTGTATGCGCGTTACGGTTTCGCCGAACAGATCGCGGAGCTGCATCGTTCGACGCTGTTGACCGATGACGGAGATCTGACCGAGACGCGCGACTACAACACGTACGTGCGTTCCTTTGATGAGGGCGCCCAACGCAAGTACGAGTTGATTCGCGAGCATGTCCAGCCAGGGCGGATCGTGGATGTCGGCTGTTGTACGGGGGCGTTGTTGGCCGAGATGACACGGGACGATCGTCTGCGGGAATCCGATTTCTACGGCGTCGAAGTCGCTCGCCAACTCTATGTCGAATGCCTGCACCGCAAGGAGCAAGGCGCCTTCGCCAACGATCATGTGTTCTTCTATCAGCGAGACTTCGCGGCTGGTCCGATGTTCGCCGATCACTCGGTGAACACCTTCACGACGTTCTCCCTCACCCATGAAATCGAATCCTACGCGGGACGCGAAGCGTTGCTGCATTTCATTCGGTTGCTGCGAAAGCAATTGGCCTCGGGAGGCCGCTGGATCAATGTGGATGTCGTGGGACCCGAGGATGGCGATCGCGAGGTGTATCTGTGGTTGAACGATCAGGACGGCGAAAACGCCGCTCCGATCCCACTGCCAACCGCGGACCAATCCCTGAACGAACAGGAGACCGACGGGCGACGGCGGACGTTGTGCAATCGCCTGCGACGCCGATCGACCCATGCCCGCTTCCTGCAATTCGTTCAGGACTTTCGGGCCGCCTATGGCGAGCGCGTGGATTATCGCTGGGAGCAAGTGGAATCGCAAATGTACGCCGTGTTGTCGCTCAGCGACGCCTGCGAATTCATGAGTAAAAAGGACTACCCGGACAATTGGCAAAGCGAAATGCACGAGCGTTTCTGCTTCTGGAGCGAATCTCAATGGCGAACGGCGGTGGAAGCCGAGGGGCTGCACATCGCGGCGGGGTCGCACAGCTTCAGCAACCCCTGGATCGTTCAAAATCGATTTCGCGGCAAGGTGGCGCTGTTCGAAAGAGGCCCGCAAGGTCTGCTGCCGTTGCCCGACCCGGTCACCAACCTGATCCTGATCGCCCAGCAGACTCGATCATGAACCGGGTCGCGTCCGGGTTGGATTTTAGGCGCGTGGGGTCGCCGCCAAGCCGTCCCAGGCGGCCGCCGCCGCCGCCCGGCGGCTTGACTGAGATGTGCCAGCCGCAATAATTCGGGATTCTCCGGACGGCGAGTCCATTTCTCCTGCGGCTGAGGGCGACCGATGGACGGCAAGATTCGCGAAAAGGGCATTACCTTCGACGACGTCCTGCTCGAGCCGCAATACAGCGAAGTCGTGCCCGCCGATGTGGACGTCTCCACCTTCCTGACTCGCCGCATCCAGCTCCGCATTCCCCTGCTTAGCAGCCCGATGGACACGGTCACCGAAAGCGCGATGGCCATTGCTTTGGCGAAAGTAGGCGGTTTGGGCGTGATCCACAAGAACATGTCCGTGGAGGCCCAGACGGAGGAAGTCAATAAGGTCAAGCGAAGCGCCAATGGGATCATTCCCGATCCGGTCACCTTGGCCCCCGACGCTCCGGTGCGCAAAGCCCGCGAGTTGATGGAGCAGCACAACGTCTCTGGCGTGCCAATCGTCCGCGGCGACGGGGTGCTGGTCGGCATCCTCACCCGCCGCGACCTGCGATTCCTGGAAAGCAGCGACTCGCCGATCGCCGACGTCATGACCAAGAATAACTTGGTGACGGCTACGGGGCCTGTAACGCTTGAGCAGGCGGAGCAAATTTTAACGGATAAAAAGGTGGAGAAACTTTTACTGGTTGACGATCAATACAAACTGAAGGGCCTCATCACGATCAAAGACATCGACATGATGAAGCGTTTCCCCGACGCTTGCAAAGACCCGCAAGGGCGTTTGCGAGTCGGCGGGGCGGTCGGAGTCATGGACTTGGAACGCGTGGAAAGCTTGATCCGCAAGGGCGTTGACGTCCTGATTGTGGACAGCGCCCACGGACATTCCAAGAACGTGATTCAAACGGTTCGGGAAATTAAACAACGCTGGGATATTGACGTCGTTGCGGGAAACGTGGCGACTGAGGAAGGTTGTCGGGACCTGATTCAAGCAGGGGCCGACGCCGTAAAAGTGGGCATCGGCCCCGGTTCGATCTGCACGACGCGGGTCATTTCCGGAGTCGGCGTTCCACAGATTACCGCGATCCAACGCGCAGCCAAGGCCGCCGCTGGCAGCCAAACGGCGGTGATCGCCGACGGAGGCATTCGCTTCTCCGGCGACATCACCAAGGCCATCGCCGCGGGCGCGCACTGCGTGATGATTGGCGGGCTTTTCGCCGGCTTGGCCGAAAGCCCGGGACGCACGATTTTGTACCAGGGAAGAACGTTTAAGGCTTATCGAGGAATGGGTTCGCTGGGCGCCATGGTTAAGGGGTCCAGCGAGCGTTATCGCCAGGGGGGCGACCAATCCAACGGCAAGCTGGTGCCGGAAGGCGTGGAAGGCAGAGTGCCCTTCAAGGGCCCTCTGAGCGACTACGCATACCAGCTCGTCGGAGGGTTGCGCGCCGGCATGGGTTACTGCGGTGCGCCGACAATTGCCCAGCTTCGCGAACGGGCGACCTTCATTCAGGTCTCCTCCGCGAGCGTTAGAGAAAGTCACCCCCATGACATTTCGATTACGCAAGAATCGCCCAACTATAGCCCCGAGTTCTCCGGCGGCAACGACGCCACGTAGCCTGTGTGCGCTCAGCCCATGGCGGGGCTCACGGCGCTTCCCCAGACGGCTTCTCGGCGGCTGTCTGCTGCTGCTGCTGCTAGGCGGGCCGCTCATGGCCCAACAGCAAACCACGCTGCGATTGTCCCAGCCCGCGGCCGGCGATTCCCAACACGATCCCGTCTGGCGGCCTCAACGCGGCGACACCTTGCGGATCGGCGGCGGCTCATACTCGAGTGAAGCGCACCCAGCCGATCGCGCCGCCGAGTCGCCACAACCGGCCGCACAAGCCGTCTGGCGATCATCGCGGCCCAGCGATCCCGCGGACTCCCTGGCCAACGGCCGGCGCCGCGCCGTCGCCGACGACTCCGGCGGAGTCGCCGCGGCGTCTTATGGTCAACCAGGCGCCGGACGCTGGCGCCCGCCCTCGCGCAGCGGATCGCGGATCCAGCCCAAGTCGCCAGCCGGAACGCCAGCCGCCAGGCTCGAGGATCAACCTCAACCGGCCGCCTCCGCGCCTCGTGCGGTTCCCAGGCGAGCCGCCTCCACTTCGTCCAATGGACGACAGCCGTTGCGTTTGGAGACGAGTCCCGCGGCCGAGCCGCCGCCGTTGACCTCCGCATCCATCCGCGAGATGCCGACTTGGGATGAATCGCCCTCTCCCGCGGCGTCACCGGCCTCGTCCAACACGGAACTGCAGCAGTCGCCGCCGCCGCTGGAAGCCCCGGTGTTTTCGATCGCCCAGGCGCCCCAGGATCTCGAGGCCGTGGTGAGCGAGGATTTGCCTCCCCCGCCGCCCAAGAACTTGCGACAAGACCTGTCCACTGCCGCCCAAGAGCCGGATTTCGCTCCCCTGCAACCCGATTCGAGACCGCCCGGCGCCGGAGACCCCGCCCTGCCCTTGCCGGCGCGAGAGCGCGAGTCGCAGCAGGAGCTGCTGGACCGAGCCCGCGTCGAGCAGGAACGCGAAAAGCAACGACGCAAAATGATGATGCTGGGCGAACGCTTGCCCCAAAACAACAACCAAGACTGCGCCACCAACGACGCTCTGTTGGAGCTCCTGCACAATCGCAAATTGAGCGACATTCGCATCGATGTGACGCCAGCCTTCAAGCCATGGTTGCCCACCGAACAGCGAGAAGAGAGCTTCGCCAGGAATATGAAAGCGGCCGAGTCTCGCACCTGGCGAAACCTCTCCGGCGAGATTGTCGCCCAAGGACGGCTTGTCGATTTCCGTTGGGGCAAGGTCTATGTGGAAGGCGCGGAGGGGCAAGTGGTCGAAGCTCAATTCGACCAGCTCGGCTCCGACGAGCAGTGCTTCGTCTCCGGTTGGTGGGAAGTGCCGACCAACTACCGCTTGGCCGGCCAGCCCTACCAGTACCGTGACTTCACCCCCTCCACGTTCACCTGGCAAGCGTCCGCCGCGTGCTACAACCCGCTCTACTTCGAGCAGCCTGGTCTGGAACGCTACGGACACACCGTGGGCTTGATGCAGCCGGTCCTGTCCGGGGCCCACTTCTTCACCAGTATCGCCACGTTGCCTTACAAGATGGGCATCCATCCTCCGCAGGAATGCCGCTACCCATTGGGCTACTATCGCGTCGGCGAATGTGCTCCGCGCTTGCTGCCGCCCATTCCGATCAGCCTTCGCGGCGCCTTGCTTCAAGCCGGCGTGGTGACGGGAGCGTCCGCCATCTTCCCCTAACAACTCACCAGAGAATACGGACAAGGCCCCCGACGCCTTGTCCTAGCGGTTCCTTTTCGGGAGCGATTGGCTAAGGGCGGGACGGTCTCACGATCGTCCCGCCCTTGAGTTTTTCTTGGTTCTTGGTTCTTGGTTCTTGGTTGCCTCGTGTTACAGCCTTTGCTCCAGCGCTGTCCAGGGAACGCCCAGCTCGACCACATGCACTTGTCCGACAAACGGCGCGGCTTGCGGCGCGAGCAGTCCCAGCTTGGGCGCCGCCATGGTCGCGGTATGTTGAGCGATGATGGTCGGCTCGCCGGCCTTTCCGGAGTCGCAGTCCAGCCCGCTTGGCAGATCGACCGCCAGGACCTCGCCGGGCGCCTGGTTGACGGCGCGGATCCAGGCGGCCAGCGGTTCTCGCGGGTCGCCCAGCGCGCCGGAGCCGAGCATCGCGTCCACGATCCACGGCGCTTCGCTGAGTTCTTGTTCTGCCTCCGACGGCGGTCCCGTATGGATCGCCAGTCCCAGGCGGCGAGCCATCTGCAGATTCGCCAGAGCGTCGCCCGTGATCCCCGCTTCGCCGAGACACAGCCAAGCGGAGCAACGGATGTGGCGCACGGCCAGATGCCTGGCGATCACCAACCCATCGCCGCCATTGTTCCCCTTGCCGCAACAGACGACGACGGGCCCCTGGCAGCCCAGCTGCTGCAGCAAGTCCACGCAGCCGCGGCCGGCGTTCTCCATCAACACCAGGCCGGGAACTTGGAGCTCTTCGATGGCGACGCGATCCACCGCCCGCGCTTGTTCGCGGCTGAGTGCTTGGGGCATACGACTACTCGTGGGACGGCGGCTGGAAGTCTACGACTACTCGTGGGACGGCGGCTCGTAGTCGAAGTCTTTCCACTTCATCGCTCGGCGGAAGGGCTCGATTCGCAGGATCACTTCGCCATTCTGAAACAATCGCACGGTGCCGTTGGATTCAGAGACGACGACCGAGACCGCTTTGCTATGTTTGCTCACCGCCGCCGCCGCCCAGTGCCGCGCCCCCAATCCCTTGGACATGGTCAGATTGGCTTGAGGCGCATCGATTAACTGGCAGCCGCGCTCCACGATGCCGTCGGAGTTGACCACGAAGGCGCCGTCCATTTGAGCCACCTCCTTGATGGCTTCACGCACACGCGGGTCCCGCAAGTCGCGCTCCTTGCGGTTGTATCCCTTGACCGGATCGAAGCCGGCCGGCTGGGTCATCGTGAGCACTCGCCGGGCGTCTCCGACAACGAACAAGGTTCCAACCGGTTTGCCTTCGCGGCCTTCCCGGCCGATCTCCACCGCCAGGTCCACCACGACTTTGAGCGTTTCCAAGGGGACGCTGGTTTCCAGCTGCCGGAGATCGCGGGCGGTAAGACGCCCCAGATGCTCATCCAAGCGGATGAAGCTAATCGAGTCGAACCTGACCCGGTTCGAAGCCGCTGTAGAGCGCGATCACTTCGGCGCTAGGCACCAGCTTCTCATCCGCCACGCTTTGCAAGAGGGCCTGCGTTAACTTTTCGAAGACCGGAGCATCCACCAGGTCCAACACCACGGCGATCAAGCCCGCTTCCTCGGCCCCCTCCAGGTGTTCAGGGCGATCCGACGCGACGATCACCCGCAGTCGATCCGGCCCATCGGTCAATTTCTCCCATTCGGCCTTCTCATCCAACACCACCATGATCGCGTCGGCGTCTTCATCCTTGTGCATGTCCAGCGCAAGTTCAAAAAAGGCGACCAAGCACTTTTGGCGTTGCGAGTACGACATGGAGAGACGGGTTTCGAGCAGTGAGCGAGCGGTGTGTCGGCGGGCGTTGCTTCGGCGTTCGCATGGTAAGGCCTTTTCGCCAGCCAAGCAAGACGACGCTCCCCGGCGGTCTCGGTTTGCCGCGGGCAACCAACATTCGCTCACGCGGCCGCGAGTTGCTTAGAAGCCAAACAACCGCCGTCGCGATCGTCCACGCGGTTCGAATTCGTCCGACATGCCGTTGGTGACTTTGACGGCGGAATCACGAGTCAAGCGTTGGTCGCCGTATTCCTTGAGTATTGCCGCCAGGCGTTGTTCCCGTTCGCCGTAATCGCCGCCAAACACGAATTCGTCATACAAAGCCAAGGATCGCAAGGCGTGACCGCGAGGGCCGATCTCCCAAGGATGGGAAGGATACTTCAGCAGCATGTCAACCAGGTGTTCGGTGGCCGCTACGATCTTCTCATGTTGCAGCGACTCTCTTCTCACTGAGAAGACAATCCACTCCAGAATGTGCCCGGTCGTTTGCAGGTGCTTGTCGCGATCCGGGTCGGCGCCGCGTCCTTCAAACCAGTTGGTGCTGAAACTGCCGTCGGGGTTTTGCAGCTCGAACGCCAGCGTAATGTACTTATCCGCATGCGCCTTGGCTTCCGCCCAGGGGCCGTCCATCGGTTCGCCGCGCTGCAAGCGTTTGCGGACCACATAGCTCAGCGCCATCAACCGATGCACGCCGCCGCAGGTGGCGCCGTTGATCGGCTCACGAATCTCCTCGCGGATCAAATCCGGAATGGTCCATGTCTGGCCGCTCTGATTTCGCCAGACCGCATCGGATTCGCGATAGTGCGTGAGGGCGATCAGCGGGAAAGTCAGCTCCATGCCACGGCGGCATTGCAGTTGTTCGTATTCGATTAAGTCGTTGACAGTGAAAGTCCTGCCATCGACCCGCAGTTCGTGGTCCGGCTTGATCCTCATTTGAGCCAGCATGGCGAGAAACTGGCCCGGATGCCCTTGGAATCCTGGACCCTGACGTATCTGTAGCTTTCCGTCCCGGCCGACTTGCATCATGCGATTGCCGCGGCATGGTCCATTCCAACTCAACCAGCCAGCCGCGTTGACCGACTTGCCTCCCGCGTGAATTTGCGAGTCCACGCCGTAGGCCAGCATCGTATGCATGATGCCCCATGGGCTGTGCTTCTCGGCGTACACGGGCTTGAAGTAGTAGATCGCCAGGCAACGCTTGATCTTCTCGCGAGGCTTGCGCATCTGAGGCGACAACGCTTCCTCGGCTGGCGCCGGGGCCGCGTCGCTCGCCGGCGATTCTTCGACGCTTCGTCGCGGCGTTTGCTCCACGTCGCCAGCTTGGTTGTCAGCCGTCTTGTCCAGGGACTCGCTCGCGGCGTCGGTCGCTTCTCTCTTGGCGTCGGAATCGTCGGCGCCCTCGGCTGGGGCGGCCGCGGCCAAGGCGGCATCCGCTTCCCCCTCGCGTCGCTTGTCGCCTCGCGGAGCTGCATCAGCTCGCGAGTCCGCTGCATGCGGCGTGCTTCGGCCGCCCGCAAATCGACCAAGCGAGCATGTGCGCCGCCCTCGGGGGAAAACGCACCGTGGATGTCTCCAGCGGCCGAATCGACGTCAGCCGCAAGGATGTTCTCCGATTCGCCATTGGCTGGTCCGGAGAAGGCGGGCGCCGTCAAATTCGAAGCTGCTTCGCCCGCCGTGTCTTCTTTGGCTTCGCCCGACAATCGCGGCGCCGGCGGAACGTCGCTGGCGTTAGGCGGATCAGCGGCGTCTTGGAATTGACCAAGTTGAACCGGCAGCGGAGCCGGCGGCGGTTGGGTCCGCCGCCGCCGACTCTCGACATTCAAAGGCCGCGATGCTTGTCGCTCGACCCCGCCCTCCTGAAGGCTGTTCGCCGTGAACCAACGGTTCGGCTGAGAGGCCACCAGTTGGCCGTTGTCCGCCGGCGCCGGCGAGCGCACCGTCGTCTCGGACGACCGGTTCGCTGGCTGCTTTCCCACACGTCGCGCCAATTCCTCGAACGATGGAGGTTCTGGCGGGCGGGTCAGCGCCGAGGGCGGGTCCCCTGGCAGCGCGACCGCAAGGGGCAGCAAACAAGCAAACATGGCGACGCCGGACAACTTGCAATTCAGGAGCATAGATCAATCGCGGGTGAGGGCAGGATTGGCTGTTGATCGAATGGGTTGTTCGCGGACTTCTTCCCGCGGAACAACGAGCTCGGTCCGCTGGTCACGGAGCGCGATGCATGGAATCCCTCAACGCTTATCGGTTGCCGCGGCAACCGACTTCGCGCCAATCAAACCGGCCGAGAGATTCCCTGCCTGGCGAACGCCCTCGGGGAAGAAGGCGTAGCGGTCCGGCAAGAGAGCCAGACTGAGTAGAAGATAAGGGGCCGTCGTCAACGCCGTCAATTTGCCTGTCTCAACTCAACGGCAATCTTGAAAGCGATTGGCCCGTGAGGCAACAAAACGACTGGGAGGCGATGCGTCCGCCGCAATTCGCTCCGCAAGGGGTGCGGCAATGAAGCTGCGATGAGGGCCCAGCGAAGCTGCGATGAGGGCCCAGCGAAGCTGCGAAGCCTGGGCGGCGCCCGCCAGTCAACTGGCGTTCATGTTCTGGCGGTTCACAGCGGCCCGCACTTCACCTCGGCGCCTGCAATCAACGAAAGGTCGGCAGCCCCAGTCGCTCCGCAAAGGAGGTGGGAGGCTGGTTGGGAACCTCGCCGCTTTGCACGAATTGCCGCCAAGCTCGCACATCGCGGCCGAGCTTCTGGCCGCTCACCCGACCCAGCGACTCCATGGCCCGAACCTGCAGCGCGGGATCCGCGGCGTCCAGAGCCTCACCCAAGGCGGAGATCGACGCGGGGTCCTTGTATTGCCCCAGCCCGCGAGCGGCCGCCATTTTCACATCCGCATCTTCATCCTGGTTGAGCGTCGAATCAAAGCCTGCATGCCGGTCGCATCGCGGCGAGTCGGCCCAGGACTGGCACGCGGCGACCCGCACTGTCGGATCCGTGTCGGCCGATGCGGCCATCAACCCCGGGTCGCTCAATGGACCAGGCGCTTCGCCCAACGCCAGCGTCGCCCGCCGGCGAATCAGTGGATTGGGGTCTCGTTGCACCAACTCGGCCAGCTGATCGGCGGTGCGCCGCTGATCAGCTTCGTCCATCTTCGGCAGTTGCCGGTGCAGCGCTTCGAGGGCGTCGAACCCGCTGCTTGAACATCGTTCCGTATTGTTCATCCTCTTGCCACTGCTTGCGCAGCTTCGGATTGAGAAACGCCAGGGGCGCCAAGGGACCACTGGCGCAACCGGCCGCCCCGCATGTGAACAGGAAAGCGGGCGCCAGTAAGGCCACGACGGCTGTGCGGTGTATCTGCATCGCCCCAAACGCTCCTTCATCGTCCTGGATCCGAGTCGGCGTGGGGCGGACACTAGCAAAACGGCCCGGCCAATGCTAGGCGACTTCGCAACCAAGTTGTCGGCTTCTTGGCTGCCGTCGGTCTCGGTGCCTTGACGCCTTCGCGGCGCCTTTTCCCGCGTGCGGTCAGTTCAGCAACATTCCGTCAAACCCGTCGCTGGTTTCCCATTCGCGGCGGATTTCCCGTAAGCCGTAGCAGCACATCTCGAACTGATCGCTCAACCGCTTCAGCAGGAAAGCCGGGGCCTCGCGTTCGGTGTCTTCGTCCGATTCGATCGTGCTGGCGACGAAATAGGCGTGTTTGCCGTGAACACAGAAATCCTGGTAGCCGTCATCCGACGCTGGACCGCGTCGCGGCCGCAAAGCCTCGGGATACAAACCCGCCCAGAAGAGCGTGTAGTCGCCGATATGCCGGTGGACATCCCGGCGAGCGACGCCCACGCGCGCCTCGGCCTCGCGCAACATGTCGCCGATCGCCTGCAACCGCCGGCCGGCAGGCGACCGAACGCGATTGACCGCGTCGGAGCGAACGAACCGCAGCAGCAGGTCCGTCAGATAATCGACGATCGGCGGATCCACGACGCCCAAGCGCACCTGGAAGGTATTCTCGGCGAGTCCAGCAAAATAGCGTTGCAACGTCATTGGTTGCTTATCAGCCATAAACAACCTCCTAATAAGTGAGTTCCCTTCAAGTCTACTCACGCGTTTTTCTTCGGGTCAAGGTCGATTTCGCCGCGAGGGGCCCGCCAGAAACATTCGCAAGTCACATTCGGAAAAGAACTTACAGGCGGACCGCGCCGAAACCCGTTCGGCGAAAACCTCCAGCCGGACTGTCCGCAAGAATAGCGAAGAATGACCGTGAATCAGTCCCAAACGGGACGGCGGAATCAGCCCAGGGTGCAGCGCAACCCTCGGTAACCGACGCCAGTCGCGGCCGCGAAGTCTCAAATGGGACCGACGGCCCATCAATTGGGTACAAAACCGAAGTGGACGTCTGGGAGATGAACTCAGGTATCTTCCCGAAACGCGAAAAACAACAAATAAAGACCCACTATGGCGTTACCCTAAGGGCAGCCCCGACCGGCCCTCCGCCTAGACTTCGCAAACCATGAAAGATCATCGGGCGCACGCGCGACCCCATGCTTTGGGGCTGCACCGCGGTGTGGGAAACGGGGCCTTTTCACCCTTTTGCGAACGCCGATCGCACGCTCGCGCGGCGGAGCACGATCAGTCCCCGGATCCCTGCGGGAATCCCAAGCACCAATCCGGGAGTGAGTACAGGGATCAATGACAACGTGCATGAAACAACCGAGAGCCCATACGAACGACAACGCAACATCTTGATCGAGCCGATCAGGATCAGGCAGTGCGCCGAAAAAACGAGCCCGCATTTCGCGAGGTAGCCCCAGTCTCCGATCATCGCGAATGACCACCCCGTGACCTTCGATGCGTTGACCAGGTCAGCCGCCAAGATGTAGGCGAACCAGCCGTTGAACCAGAAAAGTCGGGATCAGCAGCATGAGCAGGACGGTTGCTGGGCCTTTGGTCGGCGAGGATCGCGAGCTCTTCGCCCTCTTGTTGCGACTGCGGCGGCGAGTATGGGTTCGTCAAGTGATCCCCTGATTGAAGAGGTAACGAAGGCTGCGACGTTGGAGGCTTCAAGGGTCTATGTTGCGCTCCGATGACGGAAGTCAACTCCAGTCGTGATACTCTGCATCCGTGGCGGCGGTGGCGAGAATGATCACCGGCGCTGGCCGTCGGTGAAGTACGGATCGCCGGTCAGGTTGCGTCGGGGCGATTCGGGTTTGGCCGCCTCGACGCCCGCGGCATAACCGAATTGCGAGACGCGGCGGGCCGCCACCAAGGAGTCCAGCACATAATCTCGAGCCTCGTCAACGTCCGGGTCGATGCGGTGCGTCGTCAAGTTCCAAGTCTTGGGCGTGAACCGCACGCCGATATCGCGACTCACCTGCCCAATCCACACCGGTTGCCCCTGATAGGCCAGGCCCGTTTTCCAGAGACGAAGATGGATCCGCTCGCAAATGCTGGCGCGGGCCTTTTCCAGCGCCATGTCCTGCATTCGTCCGTCCACGAACAGGGAGCTTACCGGAGAATAGCGATACTCGGCGTCGAACAGAAAAGCACGGCCCGTCTTCAGGCAAGTCGAACAGGGTGATCGCTTCGGTCTCGTCCCATCTCCCTCCAAAACTTCGGCGAATGCCGGCGCGGTCGCCGATCACGACGAGATTAAGGGGATCCCCTTCCCTGCCGCCAGACTTGTTCGTGGTGCATCGCGCGAAGCCGCGAATCCAGTCCTTTAAGTCGACCTCGCTCGCCTCGCGCAATGGCGGTTCGGCCGACGGTTGGTCCACCTCGAGCACATCAAGTCCTGGTACATCCAACGAATAAGTGAATCGAGAAGTGCGTAGCTGGGCGACGAAGTCAATCTCCACGTTCTTGTGGCCTTCGTCCAGTGTCGTGAAGACCACGCCGCAGCGCTCCGTCTGGGGCTGGATCGGACCAAATCGAAAGCTCTCCTTCTTGAAGAGCGCATCGATGCGTCGGTTGGCGGCCCAGGCGCCAAAGAGCTTTAAGGGAATCAACGGCAACAACGGCAGGAACAGCCAAGCCAAGCCGCCAAAACTCAGCAGGCGCCTGCCCACGGAAAAGTGGCAAATATACGCGGCTTCCAGCGGCGTGTAGTAGGCGGCGTCCAAGCTGAAGAAGTCGAGTCGATAAGCCTGATCGGAGGCGTTCTTTGCCCGGATCCACACGGGCTGCAAACCGCGATGGGCCAAGGCAACGCCGAAGTACCGCCGGCTCTCTCGATCGCTCATGACCGCGACGGTCACAGTCAGTCCATCGTGCTCCTGCTCGCAGGCTCGCTCGCGAAACGCCTGGTCCTCGGGGTGCGGATTGTAGCGGACGGTCAAGTTTCGCCAGAGCTTAGAGAACATATATCATCACTTGTTTGCCGACGCCGACATGGTTCTCTCAGAGTTGCAGTCGCTTCATTTTCGCCTTGATGTCCTCGACCGCGGCTCGCAGGCGATCGACAGCCGCCTCGGTCGGAATGCCGTCGCGGTCGCACGGCACGTCCTTGGCCGTGGTTTCAAAGGTCTCGCCGCCGAACTGAACGGTGATGTGGAAGTCGGCCGTCCATTCCTCGTCTTCCGTATCGGACGCGGGAGCACGAACTTCGCTCGCTTTCTTCACCGAGACTTGGCTCTTATTCAGCAACCAACCCGTGCCGTCATGCAGGAGCACAATCACCTGATTGACGGCCGAAGGGATTCCCAACCATGGCCCAAGACCCATGGTGGAGTCTCCTCCCGCGATACCGCCGCCGGAGTCGCCTTGCGGTTTGCCGCAGCCAACCACCGCCACGGCGAGGACGATCACCAGGCGCGAGTCGCAAGTCTCGTGAGTTGATCACGGCGCTTCTCCAAATCGAGACCACTGAACCCCCGGAATCCCGGAGCAACTGAAAAGACGGACACCCAGGACAGTTTGGCGCTCAACGCGCCGTTTCGCAAGCCACATCGCCCGTGGGCGGCTCACGCGTGAAAGGCGGGCGCGCCAGCGTCCAGAGTGGGAGGGACCTCGAGGGGCGTCACAACTTAGCCTGGGGTAACGTTGGCGAGCGGCAGCGAATTTAGCCGCCACTCCAGATTCGAACCCTCCCCCGCCTTCCTTTCGCCGACCAGGCTAGGACGTGATTGCCGCGGCCGCGGCAATCCGGTATCAAAGACCTCAATGTCCTGATTCGAGTTTTCGACGGTGAAGGCCAGCCGTGATCTCACAGACTTTGGAATACGCCCTCCGCGCCATCGTGGCGATCGCCCAGCACGACGGCGAGCCATGCACGGCGCGGAAGATCTCGGCGATCACCAAGGCGCCCGCGGCGTACGTTTCCAAGATGCTGCAGAGCTTGGTCCGAGGGCGACTGGTGTCCTCCAAGCGCGGACTCCGTGGAGGTTTCTTGCTGGCCAAGCCGCCGAGCGACCTCACGGTTTGGGAGGTCGTCCAAGTCGTCGAGCCATGGAAGCGGATCCATGAATGCCCGCTGGGCATCGGCGCGCACGGCGATCAGCTGTGCCCGCTGCATCGCCGTCTGGACGACGCGATGGCGCTGGTTGAATCGTCGTTCCGCGACACCACGATCGCCCAACTGCTCGCTCAACCCGGCAGAACGCCGCTGTGCGACGACCGTCCTTGTTGAAGCTGCCTGCCGATCCCGCACGAACGCGGGCAATCGCCCTTTTTTTCGGCTGAGTCAGTCGCGCCTCGAAGAAAGAAAACCAAGCCCTCAGCAGGGTTGCTGGTGTTTTTCAGGTAAACTCGCCGTGATCTCTGAGGCCCGTCGGGCGACACCGTAGCGGGGTTCTGATTGTCTGCGTGACCGAGAATGAGAATCCCCAAACAGGACGTCTAAGCATCAAGAAAACCTGGATGGAATGGACCACGGAGATCACGGAGAACCACAGAGGCGGATGCCATCCTGTCCTTTGTGTTGCTCCGTTCTTTCTGTGGCGACCCGTTTCACTCCCCCCACCCAAGAGAGGAAGCCCTGATGTCTCTGCGAACGACCCCCGCGTTCTTGATCATTGTCCTGGTTGGGAACGCGTTGCTGGGGGCGCCGGCGACGGCCCAAACCAAGTCCGCCGCGCCCTTCAATGGCAGGAGCCTCGATGGATGGAAGTTCAAAGCGCCGGCGGAGCGAAGCCGGTGGAAGGTGGGCGCCGCCGCGCTCACGCCGAACCATCCGGACGTGATTGCCTTCAAGTCCGCCGGCGATCAATTGGTCAATACGCAAGGCGGCGGCGTGGACATTTACAGCGAGCAGACGTTTGGCGATTGCTTGATTGACGTGGAGGTGATGGTCCCCAAGGGTTCGAACTCGGGCGTCTATGTGATGGGCGAATACGAAGTGCAGGTGTTCGACAGCTATGGCAAGGAGGAGCTCGGAGGCGGGGACATGGGCGCGATCTATGGCGCGTCTCCGCCGCGCGTCAACGCGACGCTGCCGCCCGGCGAATGGAACAGATTCGTGATTGAGTTTCGAGCTCCGAAATTCGCAGAAAATGGGACGAAGACCGCCAACGCCAGGTTCGTCAAAGTGACGCTGAACGGCCAGGTGCTGCATGAAGGCGTCGAGATGCAGGGTCCCACGCCCAGCGGCGTCGCCGGCAAGGAGCACGCCCATGGTCCGATCATGTTTCAGGGTGACCATGGCCCGGTGGCTTATCGCAACCTGAAGATCAAGCCGCTCGATTAAGCAGGGTTGCGGGTGCTTTCAGGTAAACTCGCTGCGATCTCTCAGGCCCGGCGGGCAACGCCGTAGCGGATGTCGCAAAGCGACGAAGGACGATCGATAAATCGGTCCCCAGCGGGAAGGTCCCCAATCCGCCCAGGGTGCGTTTACGCTCGGCGCAAGAAAAGCGGACGCCCCTTCGAGGGGGACGTCCGCTGGGTCGCTGTTGCTCTTTCATCCCAAGCTGGGAATGAAAAATGCGGTTAGGGTTGCTCCGTTCCGCCCTCGCCTTGGTCCTTGAGTCGGACGAGCAGCCATTGCTCGGTGCGTTCGGCGCCGAAATGGATCAGGCAGGGAGCTTCGTCTTTCGTCAAGTTGTAAAGACCGGTCTCCAGGACGTCCTTGGTGTTGTCGCCAACGGTGAATGACACTCGTTGGGTCTGCTTGTCCAAGGAGCCTTGGATGACCTGGTTCTTATTGGTTGTGTTATCGGTATAGTTGCCGCGAATGACGCCTTGCTTGTTGATGGCGAGCTGGACGCTGATATCGGATTCGTTTTGATCCGGCTTGCCCAAAGCGAAGACGCCCAGGGGCAGCCAATCGCCGTCGGCCGGGGCGTCGGCGGCGGCGCCTGGGCGGCCAGTTCGGCGGCCTGATCGTAGTACTCTTGCGACGTTCCTACGTTGTCGCCGTTGACGTACACGCTGTTGTCTTCATAGGTCACGTTATTGCCATAGTCGTAGTACACCGGCGCGGAGTCCGAATAGCCGCAATAGCCGGCCGCCGACCCCCATGTCGCGGCGTTCCAGACGGCGCCCGCGGCCAAACCCGTGGCGATCCATGCGCCTGGGTACCGTGCGTACCAACCGCCGCGATAGACGCCGTAGTGCCGGTAACTGGACCGCACTCCGACGGCCGCCGTGTATCTCCCCGAGGGGCTGACGCGGGCGAATCCGGCCGCTACGCCTCCGGGGCCGGCCGCGACGCCACGGGCCGCGACGCCGCCATTGGGGCCTCGTACGGCTCCGCCAGCCGCGACACGACCCCCTGGTCCCACTGCGGCTCCACGCGCTGCGCCCCCACCGTCGGGGCCTCGCACGGCGCCACCGGCCGCGACTCCGCCACCAGGGCCAACGGCCGCGCCGCGCGCGGCCGCTCCGCCATCGGCGCCGCGAACGCCACCGGCCGCGGCGACTCCGCCCTCGGCGCCCACGCCGACAGCGCGGCCAGCCGTGTTGCCGCGAGGGCCAGTCACCGCCACGCCTCCCGCTTGACCGCCGCGCGGACCTTCAGCCGAACCGTAGTTCACATCGAATCGGTTGCCGCCGGCGGGAAGTTGGGCCGCCCCGGCTCGTGGATTTGCGGCCACTCCGCCTAGTCCTCCGTCGGAAGGCAGTCCGAGGAAGCTGTTCAGTTGGTTTCGGTCCGGCGACCCAAATCGGTTGCCGCTCGCCCCTGCGAATCCACCAGCGCCGCCGAAGTTGCCGGCTCCGCGGCCGAGTTCGCCCGCCTGCTCCGCCGAAGCTGTTGGGCCCGCGGCCAGCGCCGCCTGCTCCGCCGAAGCTGTTGGGCCCGCGGCCAGCGCCGCCTGCGCCGCCGAAACTTGGCCCTCCGCCTGCTCCGCCAAAGCTGCTGGGTCCACGGGAGCCGCCTCCTGCTCCGCCGAAGCTGCTGGGTCCGCGGGAGCCGCCTCCCATGCCGCCGAAGCTACTAGGGCCACGGGCGCCGCCTCCCATGCCGCCGCCGCGAGAAACACCGCCACTGAATCCGCCGCCGCCCCGCGCGCCGCCGCCGCCTCGCGCCTCCGCCGCCGCGTCCACGCCCCCAACTCTGCGTCGGCGGCAGGCATAACATCAAGCCTATTGTCAGTGCGGTTAGCAAAGAATTTCGAACCATGACTATCTCTTTTCGCAGGTAAATGTGCTCAGGAATTTTGGCAAGTTCAACGCTTGTCCGGCTGTCGCTTCAGGACAACCTCGTCGGTATCCGGCAGGGCCATGCCGCCAACGGTGCGATTAAGGGACTGCCAAACATAGGCGTCATCATCCAAGCGTCTCAGCACGTTGACCGACGTGGTCGGGACGCCGTCGCTGGTGACGCCGCGGATTTCGGACGTCCAGCCGCCTTCCTCCGCGGACCACACGCCCACTGCGTGCCCGCCGGTCGAGCTGAAATCCCACGATTGCACATGGCCTCCCTCGGGATTCCAGCCGATCATCTGGATGCCCGAAGTCTGCGTTCCGTCGAACATCGTCGTGGTGTAGGTGCGCTGCACGAAACTCTTGCCAGCCACCCAACGGCAGACGGACTCGGACTTGTTCCCATGCTCCTCGGCGACCCAAGTGCCAATGAGCCACTCCAGATCCGCGGCGCTTTGCTCAGCGGCCGAGAGTTCGACCGCCGCCTCGCGGACCGAGGCCATCAACCACTTTCCCTGGACCTTGACATGCACCGCGGTGTACCGTCCGATGGCCGGCGGGCCCACTGGCGATAATTCCACCACGGAACGCCCGTCTTCGATTGCCGTATCGGCGCTCAGCAGCCGCACGGAGTCGATCATGATCTGGATTTTGGCGTCCTGGTTGTCGGCGAAGAACTCGGCGTATCCCTTCTCGATTTCATCGCGGCCGGCCAAAGCACGCCCGGACTCGTCGAGGTACTCGCCGTTGACGGTCCACAACGCCGCCACCGCCTTGGCGTCATGCTTGTTGAAAGCCGCCGCAAACTGCTCCGAACCCTTTTGAATCATGTCGAGTTCGGGTGAGCTTTGACGAGGCTCCTTGGTTTTCTCTTGGGGGGGCGGAATGGTTTTCGGATTTTGAGGCTGGCCCAGGCAAACGCCCGTGGCGATCAGCAAGGTCAACGTGACAATCTGTTTCATGGTGCGTCCCGGACTCTCCAGCTAGGTGTTAAAAACCGCCGTTATCACTCGGTCTCCGCCGAGTCAGCTCCACGTTGAACTCGCAGCGTGGGCAAGGCGCCTTCCATGGCGGTTGTAGAGGCGGCCGAGTCGATCCGCTGGATCATCGAGGTAGCCGCTGGAGCGGCCAGTCTTGATCCGACTGCTGGACGAATTCGTTTTCGTCCTTGCCGCTCTATGCGATGGCCATCCCACCGCAATATACCTTGTTCTAGTCGATCGCGCCCGACGAACGCAAGTAGCGAGGCGATGGCGGAATCGGAGAGCCGGAAGCGGCAGGTACGAAGCGCGCCGAACCGAGTCCCGGAGGGCCAACACCGTAGCGGGTTCTCGTCAAGCGAAGAAGGACCATAAATCAGTCCCCACGGGACGGCCGCAAGTCAGCCCAGGGTGCAGCGCAGCGCAACCCTGGGTAACCGTGGGCAACCCTCAAGTGCAAAGTGCAAATCAGTCCCCACGGGACGGCCGCAAGTCAGCCCAGGGTGCAGCGGCGCAACCCTGGGTGACTTCCTGGGTTGCCAAGAAAGGCGCCTGACCCCTTTGACGTGCGGGATTCGATGAGGGATGTTCATGGCCTGGGCCTAGCTACGCCGGGCCCGCGCTCAAGCAGCACGCTAAGAGACCATCCGCTTTGAGAACAGCTGATATGGCAACACAAGGCGTCGCCACGCTCATTGAACTCATCCGAGAGGGAAGGAATGAGGAGGCGTTGGAAGAGCTTAATGCTGCTCCCGCCCTGGCCGCCATGCAGTCGGACCGATCAGGACAGCTTCATGGCGCGTCGCCGCTGCATTGGGCCGCTCACCGTAACGCGATCGGCGTGTGTCTCCGCCTGATCGAACTGGGCGCCAATGTAAACGAGTCCGCCAGCGATTGGTGGCTGACGCCGCTGGCGTGGGGCGCCGATGCTGGCAGCGCCGAGGCCGTGGAATTGTTGTTGACCCATGGGGCTGACGTCAATCAGGACGCCGTTGTGGGCTACACCGCCTTGCACGCCGCCGCCATGGGTGGTTCAACTCAAGGTAAGGGCGATCCGCTGGCCTATCAAAGAACGGTCGAGATACTGATTGCCCACGGCGCCGATATCAATCGGCGTTCGAATTCTCAACGAACACCGTTGGATGAAGCCCTGGCCAACGAGAATGAGGCTGTCGTGGCGGTTCTTCGCGCCGATGGCGCTGAGGTTTCGGCGACGTCAAACCGAGAAGGCGCCTGACCCCTTGGTAAAGCTCACATTGATTACGGCGCTCGGCCTGCTGGCCGTCTGTTACTCGGCGGTGCTCGTTATGAGCGTGCGGGGAACGCGGGGGCTGCCGACCCAGGGGCCCGCTGCGGACGATCGTTGGCTGCCCACGATGCTGGAGATGTTGATCGGCTTTGTCACCAATTTCTTCGACACGCTTGGCATCGGCAACTTCGCGCCGACAACGGCCTGGTTTCGCTTTGCGAAGCTCGTTCCCGATGAACTCATCCCCGGCACGATGAATGTGGGGCACACTTTACCGGTGATGCTGATGGCGCTGCTCTACATCGAGATCGTCGATGTAGCGCCCGTCACACTGCTTTGCATGATCGCATCCGCGGTACTGGGAGCTTGGTTGGGAGCTGGGGTCGTGGTGCGGTTGCCGAGAAAACGGATTCAGCTGGGCCTGGGCGGTGCGTTGGTCGCCGCCGCGTTGCTCATGGCCGCTTTCCAGTTTGATCTCAAGCCCGGGGGCGCACAATTATTGGGCCTCGATTGGCCGCGACTGATTCCGGCCTGTCTGGTGATCGGGATGCTCGGCGCTTTGATGACGATCGGCGTGGGCCTCTACGCCCCGTGCATGATCCTCGTGAGCATGATGGGGATGGATCCGGTAGCAGCCTTCCCAATCATGATGGGCGCCTGCGCCTTTCTGATGCCCATTGCCAGCACGCGTTTCTTGCTCTCCGGAAGGCGCCAGATTCCGGCGGCGCTCGGTCTAACGCTTGGCGGTCTTCCAGCCGTACTGATCGCCGCGCTGATTGTGAAGTCGCTACCGCTCTACGCGCTCAAGTGGTTGGTCGTTGTCGTGGTGCTGTTCACCGCAATCCAGATGTTACGCAGTGGTTTCGGTCAGCCGTCGCCCGCCGGAGACGCCCGCTGAGGGCGGCTGCCGCCCGCCCGCCGATGCCGCCTTTCGGCAGAGGACTGTCTCGTACGCCAGGTGATACGACGACCGAGAAATGCGAGAAATCCGGGGATTATTTGCGACGGCTGGTATCTCCTGAGAACATTTTTGGGATGCCTGTCACTTCCAGGCGTTGTTTGCGAGATAGTCTCGATGGAGGCCCAAGGCCAGTTCATCACCAGCGATTGCGTGGTTCCTGTCAGCATGCAGTGATCCGGGAACTCGACAATGCACGGAATCCGTTTGACGCCGGCAGCTCGATACGCCAAAGCTTCTGGGTTCGCGAAACAGTTGGCCCGAGTCCAACTCAGCTTCGCCGCCCAAACTGCGTCCTCCTTTGCTGCTCTTTCGCGGCGTGTGGATCAGGTCGCTTGTTGCCACAACTGCTATTTCAAAGGACATCTATTTCCGGTTACGCTTTTATGACCCATTCCGAAATCAACGGCGCCGGTCGTTGAAGGAGGGATGCCGATCACGAAAGATTGCGACAAGGCACTAGCCAGCACAGGGAGGATTGACGATGGGAGCTATCGCTGACGCGATTGTCGCGTACGCCCAACCGCTGATCGATGCGACGGACGGCTCGATGGAGCAAGTGAACCGGGCCCTGGCCGTAAGCCAGGCCTGCTGGAACATTGCGATTCTTCCCAAGGAAGAGCGCCAGTCCTCCATGGACTCGATCGGACAAGCTCTATCGCTGGAGGATGCGGCGTTGGATGAATTCCAACAAGCTATTCTCGAGCCGATGATTCGCCGCCACGAGGAGATGTTCCCCGGAATGCATCAGCTTGGGTCCATCAAGATGCCAGATTGGGAACCGAGCCCGTCGCTGTTTCCGGCGGCGAATTCGCCTCGGGACAAATCCGCGGAGCCGAGGCGCTACGATCCCTGCCCCTGCAACAGCGGGCAAAAATACAAGTTCTGCTGCGGCCGAGCGTCCCGAAAAGGCGCCTGACGCCCTTTCTAATTCAGTTGTTGATGCTTTGCGGAATGCCGGCGGGTGTGAGGTAGACATAGGGATGCCGGTGGCGGTTGTAACCACGCGTCGCTTTATTCGCCTTCCAACCATGCCAAGTCGAAGGTCGCAAGCGAGATCGTCTGGTAGCCGTCTTTTTCGTAGAGCACGCCGATGCGCTGGTCGGGCAAGGCGATCAAATTGGAATAGGCCGCTCCGCCGGCGTAGATCAGCTTGTGGATCGGCCACGTGGCGCCTTCGTCGTAACTGAGCCAGACCGTGAGGTGCGATCGGCTTGCTCCTCGCGGACTGGAAAAGAGGATCCGACTCCTGCCGCCCCGCCCTTCGTCTTGCGGCCAACTGTAACGCAGAATGCTGGCTTGGCAGACGGGCGTGTTCAGCGCGTCATCCAAGTAGTCGTCGTCCCACGTTTCACCGGCGTCGCGGCTGATGGACATGGCTCGCCGATTCTTCTCATGGTACGAGCGCATCGCTTGCAGGATGGCGCCGTCGGCCCGCTCCACCACGGCCGATTCGTTGGTGCGGTCCTGGTGCACGCCGCCCAGACGCCAGGTGGCGCCATGATCATCCGACCAGAAGACATGGCTGCGATACGGATGTTTGCTCGCATCCGAGTGATCGGAATGGTTCGCCGGGATCAGCAAGCGACCCTTGCGGGGACCTCGCGTCAGTTGGATCGCGTTGCCGGGCCCGGTCGCGTACCACCGCCAATGGGGAAGGCGAGTCGTGTCGCTGATCTGCTTGGGCTCCGCCCACGTCACGCCGTCGTCCTTGGAATGCGTCATGTAAACTAGTCGCGGCTGCTGGCTGCGGCCAGCCATGATGTCGCGCTCGTGATCCGAGCCGAGGTTCCAGGTCATCGGCAACCAGATCACGCCGGTCTCTTGATCGACCACCGGAGCGGGATTGCCGCACGTGTTATCGGCGTCGTCCCAGACCACCCGTGGAGCGGACCATGTTCTCCCCTCGTCCGTCGAGCGGCTGACCAGCATGTCGATGTCGCCCGCATCGCCGCCTCCGCTCTTGCGGCCCTCGCAAAAAGCCAGCAGCGTTCCGCTGCGCGTCGCGACAATCGCGGGGATGCGATACGTGTGATACCCGCCCGCGCCGCGGGAAAAAACCACCGTATGCGGCAAGTCGTCTTCAACGGCTCGAGCCGAATCGGGCCCTCCGGAGACCAACGCGGTGAGTAACAGGAAATGGGTGCAGCTTCTCATAGTGTCATCACCTTGACATGGCTTGAGCCGGGATGCGACCAGGATCGCGATTGTATCGCATGGCTGACGGCCTGATGCACCAGCGTAACCGCTGCTCCGGCGGAGCACGGCGCGACGGGATAGGGGTTTGCCGTAGAATCACTCGCTTATGGAGCAGGCCTGATCCGATCACGAACGTGGAGATCCTCAATCCATTTAGCTACCAGGAATTCGCCGACGATAAACTGATCGTGCTTGATATTCGCGGGCGTGATTCGCATGGTCGCCTGCTGAATATCGAGATGCAGGTCTCGCTCGGCGCCGGTTTGTTGCAGAGACTAACGTATTACAGTTGCCGCATGTACGTTCAACAACTGGAGTCCGGCCAGAACGACGCCCTGCTGCAACCCGCGATTTTGATCTGTTTGCTGAGCAAGACCCTCTTTGGCGACTCCGGCCAACCGCATCATCGGTTTCAGTTGCTCGACTCCGCCAGTGGTCGGGAGCTTCCGCGGGGCGTCGAAGTACACAACCGTGGAGTTGTCAAAGTATAATTTGAGCGTCGAGAACATTGGTCAGGCAGCCGCCATTGACCCGAGGGCGTTCTTTTTTCTGCGGGCCGACCAGTACGAATCGACGCGACTAAGGGACTTATTGCCGGCCATTGCATTCCAACAAGCGATCGCTGTTGTCGAGACGATCGCCGCCAAGACAGAGGATAGGGAAATGCACGACCAACGAGAGAAGGCCCAACGCGACTACCAGTGGGCGATGTCCGGCGCACGTGAGGAAGGCCGCGAGGAGGGCCGTGAGGAAGGGCGTGAGGAAGGGCGTGAGGAAGGCCGCAAGGAAGGTCGGGAAGTTGGCATCCTCGTCGGCAAGATCCAAATGCTGCAGGAGCTGCTCGGTGAAGTCGCCACCGCCGCCGAGACTCTGCTGGCTCGGCCCAAGGCCGATTTGTCCAAGCTGCTTTCCGAGCTACAAGACCGTATTCGCCAACGCCGAAGTTGAGCGGCGAGAGACGCTGCACGTCTTTGACCGTCGTTTTTGCAGCGAGTCGTGTTCCACACTTTGTTACAGCATGTGATATCTATGCACTTCGAATTGCTGATGGCCCTGGCCTGCTCACTGACAGTGCAAGTCTCGTCGCCAAGGACCGAGCGATCGGATCCCATCCAGGTCTTCATCCTCGCCGGCCAGTCCAATATGGAAGGACAAGGCGTGGTCGATCTGGATCACCCGCAAGACTACAACGGCGGCCGGGGCACTCTGCAGCAAGTCTTGCGCGACCCGAAGAAAGCCGCGACCTTTCCGGGGGTTCAAGACTCGCAGGGCAAGTGGGTCGTGCGGGACGACGTCTGGTGCCGCTTCCGGACCAGCCAGGAGTTGAAGAAGGGCCGCTTGACGATCGGCTTTGCGGGGTATCCAGGGCGACATCATATCGGGCCGGAATTCCAATTTGGTCGCGTCGTCGGCGACGCCCTCGATGCGCCGGTGTTGTTGATCAAGACCGCGTGGGGCGGCAAGAGTCTCTACGAGGATTTTCGGTCGCCCAGCTCGGGTGGAACGACGGGCGCGTATTACACGCGGATGATTGCTGAAGTGCGTGAAGCTTTGGAACAGCTTGACGCGGACTTCCCCGAGCTCGCTCACCGTCGCTACAACCTTGCCGGATTCGTTTGGCTCCAGGGCTGGAATGACGCGTTCGGTCCCGAAGCCGCCCAGGCGGAATACGAGCAGAACCTCGTGAACCTCATTCGAGACGTCCGGCAAGCGTTCGACCGCCCGAAACTGCCGGTTGTCATCGGCGAACTGGGCAACGGCGGCGAACAGGCGGCGGGCAATATCTTGGCGATCCGCAAAGCGCAGGCCGCCGCGGCGGCTCGGCCGGAATTTCGAGGACGAGTGGCGTTTGTGAAAACCACGCCCTTCGCGCGGCCCGCTCAGGACTCGCCCAACACGGGTCACGGCCATCATTGGTTCGGCAACGCCGAAAGCTACTTCCTGATTGGTGACGCCTTGGGGCAAGCAATGGTGACGCTGATATCAGCCGCCGCCCGCCGCTGAGCTTGTCGCTTGGGCTGGGCCTGCTAAAATGCGGCGGAGCCCGTGGGCAAGCCCTATGAGGGCCCGGAGGTCGATGGTCGTGGCGGTTTCTTTTGAGCAACTCTTTGACCGGATCTGCGACAGCGGTCTCCTGACGTCTGCTGAAATCCATGCGCTGCTACGGGAAACGCCAGCGGCCGATCGTCCGCAAGACGCCGAGCAATTGGCGCGGCTGCTGGTCAAGCATGAGAAGCTCACCGCCTACCAGGCCAAGCAGGCCTACGCCGGCAAGGGCGATTCATTGGTCTTGGGCAACTACGTGGTCCTGGACAAACTCGGACAGGGCGGCATGGGTGTGGTGCTGAAGGCGGAGCACAAACGGATGCGGCGCCAGGTCGCCATTAAAGTGCTCGCACCCGCAGCGATGAAGTCCCCCGACGCGGTGCAGCGGTTTCATCGCGAGGTCGAAGCGGCGGCCAAGCTGGAGCATCCCAATATCGTCACAGCCTACGACGCCGACGAGGCCGGCGGCACGCACTTCTTGGTCATGCAATACGTTCAAGGCAAGGACTTGGCCGAGTGGGTGCGCACCAAGGGGCCGCTGGCGGTTCAAAAAGCGGTTGACTGCGTGCTGCAGGCGGCCCGAGGGTTGCAGTACGCCCATGATCAAGGCGTAGTGCATCGCGATATCAAGCCCGCCAACTTGCTGTTGGACGCCAAGGGCGTCGTCCAGATCCTTGATATGGGGCTCGCGCGCTTGGAGGACGCCGCCGTGGGCGCCGGTCAAGCCGAGTTGACCAACACCGGGCAAATCATGGGGACGATCGACTACATGGCCCCGGAGCAGGCGCTGAAGCACCAAAACCGCGGATGCTCGCAGCGACATCTACTCGCTGGGGATCACGCTCTGGTACTTGCTGACCGGCCAAGCCGCCTATCCAGGCGAGACGATGACGGCCAAGCTGTTAGCGCACCAGCAAGCTCCCATCCCCTCGCTGCGCCTGGCGACCTGACATCTCGGCGGAAATCGACGCGGTTTTCCAAAGGATGGCGGCCAAGGCGCCCCGCGACCGGTATCAGTCGATGAACGAAGTGATCGCCGCGTTGAACGCATGCCTGGAACCGGCGGCAACAATGTCCGACGTCAGTCTGGTTGCCTCGGAGAGCAGCAAGTTCAGCCAGTTCGTCAAGGAACTCAAGAATCAGGCGCGTCCCGCCAAAGTCGCGCGCCGCCCAAGGAAACGATTCGCGTTCACGCAAGCGAGAAGTCCATCAATACGGTCACCGATTCCCCAGGCCTCGCATTGGCTTTGAAGGCGGCGTCAGCGCCAGCGCAATCGCCCAAGAGAGCCGCCCGGCGACCCGCCCGAAATCGCGTGTGGCTGGGGGGCGCCGCCGGCGTCTTGCTTTGTTTGTTGTTGTCCGTTGTCGGCTACAACATCTTGCTAAAAACGCCAGCCGCAGACACGCCTGCGGAGAGCAGCGCGGCGAGGAAAGCCAACGGAAAGAATTCGCGAACGGCGCCGAGCAAGCAAGCAGCCGGCCTTGTCGGCGACGCTCCAGGAATCGTCCCAGGAATCGTCCCGGGGATCACCCCAGGAATCGCCCCGTCGAGCGTCGCGGACACTCGGCAAGCGACACGCCAGCTGGACCCTGTCATCCCCGGCGCCAACTACGCCTTGCAGTTCAACATGGGCTCGGACTTGACCGAGATCCATCAGGTGCTCGTCCCATCGCTGCACGACAACTCTGAATCCTTGACCATGGAAATGTGGACGCAACGCGATGGAACAAGATCAAGAGCCCATAGTTGGATTCTCGGCTTCCACAATAATGATCGAATCGGCGCTTCGTCAACTCGCCTCTTCGGCGTGAGCTTTGATCGGGTTGAAGAAGACCAGGGAGTTAGCATCGTAAGTGACGACATTTCGCTGGCCATTGAGAAGCCGGCGCACCTGGCCTTTGTCAGAGACGCCCTACGGAAAGAGATTCGCTTCTACGCCGACGGCACTTTGATGGGGCGCGAGCCATTTATCACCGTGCAAAGCGGAGGCGAATTGCAAATCTGCAGTGACGCCCGCCAGTGGTGCGCCGCATGGGAGCCGGCCGAAGCAGTGCCGCGTTATGCAGGATGGATTGACGAAGTTCGCATTTCGGACACGCCGCGTTATGAAGCGAACTTTGATCCACAGCCGCGCTTCGAACCCGACAAGCAAACGCTCGCCCTCTATCACTTTGACGAGGGCCAGGGAGACATCCTGAAGGACTCCTCCCGCCATCGTCATCACGGCCAGATCATCGGCGCCAAGTGGATACGCGTTGACCACTAATTCTGAGTACTCGTGTTAAACGGGCCACGAAACGGGCCGCGAAGCGAGCCACGACAGAGGCGCGCGGAATACAAGTGCGCCCGGTCTTAGCGCCTGGGCGTTGGGGCTTCCGATCGCGGCCGGGTGCTTGGGGTGCGAGCCGGGTCGGACTTGACGCCTTGGGTCAGGCAGTAGAGTTTCGATGCAGTGCGAATCAGCAACTTGTCGCCGACAATCGCCGGGCTGGCCAGGCAGAGTTCGTCCAGCGGATTGGTTCCGACCATTTCAAACTTGGGCCCGGCCTTCACCACGTAAGTCAAGCCGTCCTCGTTCAGGAAGAACAGCAGGCCGTTGTAAGCCCAGGGAGAAGAAGTAAACGAACCCAGCGGCGTGAAGCGTTGTTTGCCATACACCTCGATGCCGGTCTTCGCGTCATGGCAGGTGAGAAAGCCGCGATCATACAACGTGTACAGGTATTCGCCATAAACGATCTGCGATGGGTTGTATGGCGCCGATTTGCCGTCGTACCAGGCGATGTATTCGCTGTCCTGAAAGTCGCCAGCGGGAGTGATGTCGCCGCTGGCTCCTGGCTTCAATGCAAAAGTCGGGCGATGATTGTCGCCAACGTAACCCGATGCGATGTAGCACATGCCGTGGGCAGCGAATGGTGACGGGATGACCAGATTCGACATCCTCCCGTCGAATTGCCAAAGCAACTCGCCGTCCAGTGCATAACCACGGTTGCGCTTCTTGCCGAGAACAACAATCTCGGTCCGCACCTCATTCCGCCAGACCAAGGGAGTGGCCCAGGAGTGCGTCTCGTCGCGAACCGTTCGCCAACGCTCCTTCCCCGTCCGGGCGTCGAACGAGGCGATCCAGGAGCTTTCCAGATTGTCGTAAACCACGATCACCTGCCCATCGTGAACGACCGGTGAAGCCGCGGCGCCATAATCCTGAAATGTCTTTTTGGGTTCGATCGGTTGCGACCAGAGAGGCGCGCCTTCCAAGGAGTAGCCATAGAGGCCGAGGTCTCCGAACAACACGTACAGCCGCTCACCGTCGGTGGTGGCCGTTTCAGCGGCATAGGTGCTCTTGGGGTGGCGAGGGACCTTCGGCTTGCCGGCGTGCGCTTCGTGCACCCAGAGTCTCTTGCCAGTCTTCAGATCAAGGCAGTAAACCATCCAATGGTGAATTCCTTTCCCGGGTTCGCGGACGCCCTGGCCCAAGTACAGACCCTTGCTCGGCGCGGTGTTGTCCTCGTCACTGACCACGGTCGTCAGAAAAACGCGATCGCCCCAGACGATCGGATTCGACCATCCCCAGCCTGGAATGTCCGCCACCCAAGCCACACTCTCGGAAGTTGTCCAGGTTGTTGGCAAATTGTCATGATCGGGAGCGACGCCGTCGGCGTTTGGTCCACGGAAGCGGGGCCAGCCTTCCGCCCCCGCCGCGATACTGATGTTCGCCAGCAACGCGGTCAACGCAATTACGGATTTCATGGTGTGCACTCCATGTCGGGTCCTCGTAGGTTATGGTCATTGAAGTCGCTTGCCGCGCCGCCAGCAATCCCACGAGCCGTTTTCGTCGTTTTGCGAGCGCGACCACGCCCCTTTCTGGGCTGCATGCGTTTCTTGCCAGGCCATGGGGACTCTGCGATCATGGGTTGGCTTCTTGACTTCTTGATCGGGGATCGCTGCATGTTTCCAACGTACCGAGTCGCCGTGATCGGCCATACTGGGCGAGGCAACTATGGCCATGGCCTGGACACTGTGTGGCTGGACATTCCCAACTGCGAATTGGTCGCGGTGGCGGATCCCGATGAAAAGGGACGGGGGCAAGCCGCCCAGCGGCTCCAGGCGCCGGCGGCCTTCGCCGACTATCGCCAGATGTTGGACCAGGCGCGACCGCAGATTGTCAGCATCGGTCCTCGGTGGGTCGATCAGCATCGCGACATGATCATCGAGGCGGCGCAGCGAGGCGTGCATGTCTATCTCGAAAAGCCAATGTGCCGCTCGCCGCAGGAGGCCGACGAGATCGTCGCGGCGTGTGAAGAAAACAAAGTCAAATTGGCGATCGCCCATCAAACGCGTTATAGCCCTCGACTTCAAATCGTTCGCGACTTGCTCGCTGATGGAATCATTGGCGAGTTGCTGGAAATCCGAGGTCGCGGCAAGGAGGATCGTCGCGGCGGCGGCGAAGATCTATGGGTCTTGGGCAGCCACGTCATGAATTTAATCCACCACTTCGGCGGCGAGCCCTCGTGGTGCTTCGCTAAAGTCCACCAGGACGGCCACGAGATTACGCGAAGCGACGTGCAGCCAGGCAACGAAGGATTGGGGCCTCTGGCCGGCGACACCGTGCACGCTATGTATGGGCTGCCAGACGAGAGGACCGCTTATTTTGATTCACGCCGCAATGTAGCCGGAGGCCGTTTCGGCATCCAGTTGTTTGGCTCGCGGGGAGTCATCGAGATTCTTACCGGATACTTGCCGCGAGTGTCGCTGCTGGAAGATCCAGCCTGGTCCCCTGCTCGTAGCGGCCGACGCTGGATGCCTGTGACGACCGCGGGAGTCAACCAACCCGAACCCCTGGCTGATGGCGGGGCCCATGCCGGCAATGTGCTCGCCTGCCGAGACTTGATCGAAGCCATTGAACAAGATCGTTTTCCCGAGTGCAGCATGTATGAAGGCCGGCTAACGGTCGAGATGATCTGCGCGGTTTTCGAGTCCCATCGCTTAGGGAAGCCCGCCGAGTTGCCGCTGACGACGCGCGTCCATCCCTTGACCCTGCTATAACCAGGACCCGCAAAGCCGAGACGCACCGAGCAACATGGGAGTCCCCTTTGATGAGAAGTCCGCTGAACCTGCGACCGTACGCCTTGATTGGCTGCTGGATCCTCCTTTTCTCCCCCAGCCGCGCCTCCGGCCAGGTCGAGTCGCTTCCTCGCAGCACGCCAGAGGCCCAGGGAGTCTCTTCGGCCCAGGTCCTGAAATTCATCGAAGCCGCGGATCGCCAAGTGAACTCGATGCATAGCTTTATCTTGGTTCGACACGGCCATGTGGTGGCGGAGGCGTGGTGGGCGCCCGAATCGGCCGACAAGCCGCATGTACTCTGGTCCTTGAGCAAGAGTTTCACATCCACAGCGGTGGGGCTCGCCGTGGCCGAAGCGAAACTCAGCATCGACGATCCGGTCTTGAGGTTCTTTCCCGACGATGCGCCCGCTGAACCGTCGGCCAACCTGAAGGCCATGCGCGTCCGCGATCTGTTGACCATGACGGCGGGGCATCAAGACGAAGTGAATCTGCGAGGGCAAGAGCGATGGACTCGAGCGTTCCTGGCTCACCCGGTGCCCCACAAGCCCGGGACGCACTTCCAGTACAATACGCCGGCGACTTACATGCTCTCGGCGATCGTGCAAAAGGTCACGGGGAACACCGTGTTGGAGTATCTCAAGCCGCGCTTGTTCGAACCCTTGGGCATTGAGGACCCACGTTGGGATGAAAGTCCCGAAGGCGTCAGCCTGGGAGGATATGGCTTGTACCTGAAGACAGAGGACATCGCCAAATTCGGGCAACTGCTGTTGCAGAAAGGACGTTGGCCGACGGCCAACAGCCCCCAGCTTGTACCGGCCCGTTGGATTGCGATGGCGACTTCCAAGCAAGTCTCCAACGGCAGCGATCCCACGCGCGATTGGGATCAAGGCTACGGCTTTCAATTCTGTGCTGTCGGCATGACGCCTTTCGCGGCGACGGTAAGGATGGACAGTTCTGTGTGGTGCTCCCGCAGTTGGATGTGGTCATCGCCATCACGGCCAACACACGCGACCTGCAAGCCGAATTAAATGTCGTTTGGGATGAGTTGTTGCCCGCCTTTCAGAATTCGCTACTGCCGGAGAATCCCGCCGAGCAAGCCAAACTCACGGAAGCGATTGCCGGGTTGAAGGCGACCAGGTGACTCGCATCAGGAGGCCCCATTCGCTTTGGTGAGAACTTGCGCCACCCACGCCACAAGCGGGTCTTGTGTCAACCCTTGAGCGGCGGACCTACTCCTGAAACCTACGCCTTGGTTTGAGCATCTGTCCAGCATTGCTGGCCGTTGAACTAGCTCGCATCGACGACGATGATCAGCTGCTTGTCCGCGTGTCCGTCGGGTTTAGGAGCGGGCAAGGGGCCCACGCTCACGCTGAGCTCCCGCTCTGCTTTGCTGTACAGGCGATTCTCCCCCTCCCCTTCCTCGTTGCGTTCTGCAAGAGTCCACCCCTCCCGCGTCAATTCGTTGTCGAACCAGTCGATGACCCTCTTGCTGTTTGTTTCGATCGACAGGAACATCGCAACGCCTTCGGGAGCGTTCACCTCACTTCCTTTGCTGGCGATACGCAACGACTCAACGAACACCGAGTCCGGATAGGCGGCCACGCCTTCGGGAAGTCCCGCCGCTTGGCTCGCGTTCGCATTGGAGGTCCGCGACGCGGGATCGGCGACCGACAGACCCTCTGCGGGCTGCTTCGCCGCGCCGACGGTGTTCGCCTCGTCGGTATCCGTATCGTAAGACGCCGTATCGCAACCGCTCGCCACTAGCAAGAGAACGAGCGACAGTTCGGGGAATAGACGACTGCAAGCACGCCGCATCATAGAGACTCCGTTGGCCAGCATTCCAAACGCGAAAGGAAAATGGAAACGTCGCATCAACGGATGCTGCTCACCATCCTGATTCTACCCTCTGGCCTCAGAAAGCGGAGTGGGCTCGCGACGACCTTTGAAAGCCAGCAGCCTGCAGTTTCTTCTCACAGCGGAGTCTCTTGAGAGTCTCCCCAAAGAAGCTCCATTTTCAGCCAAGGCCTTCCTCCACAAGTGCTTACTCGCGAGCACGCCACGATGGGGCGTGTCCTGAATGGCGTGGACTCAAGCAATGCCTGCGATCTCCGAGGCCCGACGGGCCGAAACAGCTTTAGCCGTGGCCGGCAGGCCCCGTAAGGCCGCGGTTACGTTGCTAGACGGGATATAGGCCCGAAGGATCGACAAGTCCCGTTTTTGTCAGCCCTTCGGGCCTGCTGGACCGTTGGACGGCTGGTCGCGCTTTGCTTCCTGTTTAAAAGGCTCGGTGCGCGCCCACGAATTTTCGCGAGACCCACGAGGGTTGGGGCAAGTTCCACCCATTCTCGAACTTCGTTCTTTTTCGTGTCACATCTTGGCGGCGTTATCGCCTCGATAGCTATCTGGCAATCACCCACGCACCGCAAAGGAACACGCAATGAACATGCTCCGCATCAGCCTCGCCGCCTTCGCCATCGCCTTGCTGCATCAATCCGCCAGCCACGCTCAGACGCCCGGCTATTACCAATGGGAGTCGCAAGTGAAGGTGCTTCACGGCGATTTGACCACGGAATGGCGGACCATTCACGCCGCTGGGTCCTACAGCGTGGAATGGGTCTATTGGGACTATCTCGAGTATCTCTGGAAGAAGGACCTCCGCAAATTCGGCGACGAAGTGACCAGCCGCACCGTTTTGGGACCTCATGACTACGTCATCGACATCCGACTCCGGCGCGTCTTCTACCCTGCCTATACGTCCATCGGCTGGTTGTACCAACTATGATCTGGCGAGAGCGCCCTGGGGCTAGGAAGGGTCCTTTCTTGCTGGTGATCCAGAGGCCGTTGGATGAAGCAGACGGATTTGGACGTTGGCTCACCGCCTGCTACTCGGCGCCGCCCTTGTTGAGATTCCGAGTGGATGTCGGCGGCTGATTCGCTACCATGTGCTTTTGTCGTCTCAAGGGAGCAGAGTCCAATGGCGAATCCCGATCATGTGGAAATCGTGAAGCAGGGGGCGGCGGCCATCGCCGAGTGGCGTCGCCGGAACCCCGGCTGGCGTCTCGATCTGAGCGGCGCGGATCTGCGAGGCTTTGAGTTGACCGATGCGGATCTGAGCGAGGCGGACTTGAGCGGCGCTGATCTCACCGGCTTGATGTTGGCCGGCGTGTACCTGGCCAACGCCGATCTCTGCGGCGCCAATCTGAGCGGCGTCGTGATTTGCATGGCGGACATGACCGGCGCAATCTGTCCCAAGCCAACCTGACGGACGCCGACCTTGGTGTCGAAGTCGGGTTGGAGGCGGTCTGATTCGAGCGGGGCCGAATTGACCGGCGCCGAGCTCGATGCGACCGCTGAGGTTGACGGGGGCGCCGATACTGTGGAGGCCGATGATGCGGACGCTGGCGACCTCGGCGGCGAATCGGCCGAGAACGCGGAAGTGGGCGGCATCGACGCCGATGTGGGAGCTATCGAAGGCATTGACTTGGACGAGTGATTCCGCTTCTTCGCCACGCGTGGCTATTGGCCCGAGTTGGACTCGATTCCCATGATGTCCAGATGGATCCGCGGTCAGAGACGACACGGTGATCGAAATGAAAACAGACCGCCTTCTGCTGCGTCGCTTCGAGCAGAGTGACGCGGCGTTTATTCATCGTCTGATGAATGAACCCGCATGGATCCGCTATATCGGCGACCGAAACATCACTTCGCTGGAGTCCGCCGCCGATTACATTGATCAAAAGCTCGTGGAATCCTATCGCGTCCATGGATACGGTTTGTATGCAATCGTGACGAAAGGGGCTGGTCAGACGATCGGAATGTGCGGATTAGTCAACCGCCCGACCTTGGAAGACGTTGATCTTGGGTTTGCGTTGCTCGAGCAATTCGTGGGTAACGGATATGCCCTGGAGGCCGCCTTGGCGGTATTGGACCACGCCAAAAACGAGATCGGAATAAAACGAGTGGTCGCGATCACAAACGTTGACAACGATCGCTCGATCAAACTCCTGGAACGCTTGGAAATGAAGTTTGAATCACTCGTCCAAACGACGTCCAACGAAAGCGACTTGAGGTTGTACGCGGTTGATCTTTAGCTCGGCCGCGGACACAGGCGCCCGAGTTTTTCTCCGCGACACGACTCCACCGCGCGACTCGATCCGAACGCTTTACGGTGTCGCGACCAGCTCCGAGCCCGACTTCGTGCCCAGTCCCGACCATACCGCCGCGGCGATCGTCTCAGCGATAAATTGCGTGTGCCCATCCGCGAACACGACCAGCGTCCCGCTGGGATGCCGACTTCCTAAGCCGAGTTCTTTATGGTCGATCAATTCGCCGGGAACATCGTGCACGTTGATTCGAATCGCGGTCGAGCTGAAGCCTTCGGACACATCGCCGGAATGGTCGTCGGGGGATGGCGACATTTCGGGGCTTAGGACGCACCAGTGATCCACGATTTCGGTTTGCCCGGTGAGGTCATCGCCTTTCATTTCCGGCGCAAAGATGCACTCGCCCAACAAGACGGTCGAAGACAGTCCATCGTGAATATCCGCGACTCGGGTCCACACATTGGTGCCGAAGATTCCATCGGTTTCTGATGGATCACCGGGGTAGGGACGAGCTCCCGATTCGGCGGCGATCACGCCACTGGCGCACGCGTTGTATGTGGATGGCGCGCGCCGCGGAAGGCCAGTTAAGGCCGCGTTGTCCACGAAGATGCTCTGACTGGGACATCGGAAGACTGGTAAGCCGAGCCTCGCAATCGGCGCGTTGGAATCCCAGGTTTGCTCGAAGGGGCCGTCCAGTCGCAGAGCTTCAAACACACGTGTTTGCTCCAGGTAGGGCAGCAGGAAAGCGGACCACATGGCGCCCTGGGGATAGAGTTGGCCGGGTGGAAGCACGCGGTGCACGCCTTCATAATGAATCGCGGCCAAGCCGAGCTGCCGAAGATGGTTCGAACACTGCGTCCGCCTGGCGGCTTCACGGGATTTTTGAATCGCCGGCAACAGCAGACTCATTAGGATTCCAGCGACAGCCAGCACCGCCAACAGCTCGATGACGGTCAATGCGGCTCGCTTCCGCTCGCTCAAGATGGAATGACGCATGGCTTCTTTCCATGGTTGCTTCGAGGCGCCCTCGCCGCCATTGTAAGGTTGCATAGGCATCAAGTTAAGCGGCAACCCTGGGCAACCAATGCCTTCACGGCAACAACGCCCCAACGGGGCGCCCTCAAACCAGCCCAAGGTGAAGCGCAGCGCAACCCTGGGTACCGACGCCGAGACAACGTCCGTTCACGGGGTTGCGCTGCACACCATCGGCATCAAGTTGAGAATCGAAGGTGACGTTCACCCCGCGCATCCAACGGGCGTTCGGCCCAAAATGCCGCGAAAAACGGGATTACCACAGGGAGCACGGAGAAACACTGAGGCCCGAGCGGCACGCGTCTCTGTGTTTCTCCGCGCCCTCCGTGGTCGATTCTATCGGTGTCTTTCTTACTTGATGCTTATGGGGTGCAGCGCACCCTGCGTAGCCCTGACGCCAGCCGCGGCCACGAAGTCCCAAATGGCCCTGACCCAGAGATCGCAAGGCCGACATTGACGTGTTGACGAATTCAAGGTTCTTCCCGAAACGCGAAGCACAACGAATGAAAATCCGCGACGGCGTCGCCCTCCGGGCTGGGCCGCCGAAGTAGCCAAGTGCCACTATGGGCAAGCCCAGTGGAGGCGGAAGTTCGTTGGAAGTTCCTCACAACAAGCTAGTTGCTGCTGAGCCGCTTCCGCGACGCCCGACGGGTCGCCGAGCTCATCGAAAAGGTCCCAGGTTTCCAGCACTTCGTCGTGCCGCTGTGCGCTCGCTTGGCGCGACCGCAGCGACGGCGCCCTCAAGGCGGCAAGTCGGCTCGACGCCAGCTGGTTTGCCGGCCGGAGCGGAACGTCAGACCTTTCCGCGAACGCTCGCTCACGTTGATCGGCCAGAATGGAACTACGGGCGAGCACGCGGTTCGGCGCCAAAGCCGTAAGTGGGAGTGGAACTGCTTGAACACCACCATGCGCGTGATCGAATTCGCTTTCCATCGGCAACGGCTGTCCGGCATGCTCCGCTGCGGTTGGTGCAACGGCGGCGTAAGGCGCCAGCCAAGCGATCAAGGCGTGATCCCGCAACAAGGCCTCCAGGCCGAAATCCTCCATCAGCTGGGTCTGCGGCGCCGAGACGCTGCGGGCCGCGACGTTGTCAAACCGGCTCACGGCGTTGCGAGTGCCTACTCCCAGATCGCCATCGATCAACGAATCGCCGTAGGTATAGCTGAGCTTCGGGGCGTCTCCAACATACAGAGTCACTTCCGTCGCGTTGGTCACTCGAACTCGCACATCATAGTCGGTGAGCGCGTCGATGGGGTCATTGAGTATCGCATCCAACTGCCAGCCGGCCAGGTTACGGTGGCCGATCAGCCATTGGTCCGTACCGGCATAGGCGCCGGCGAAGTTGAAGTCCGTCGGACCATGGTAGTCGAAGATCAAGAACGCGTTGCTCAGTCGGCCCAATGCGGCGGGATCGATGTTCAGCACGCCCTCCAGTTCAAAGCTGGCCGGCAGGGTTTGCAAGCGCATCGTGGACACGCCGTCCTGCCCCATGATGGGCGTTGTCTCGTAGACCTGATTCTCAGTGCTCCATTGGCCGCGACGGACCTCGAAGAGTTCCGGGTCGCCGGCGTCGAACGACTCGTTGAATGGCAACGCGGCCTTGGGATACGACTTCACCGCGAAGTGATCGAACCGAGCCAACGCGTTCCAGGTTCCCAGGCCCATGTCGCCGTCGGTCAGCGACTCACCGAATGCATGCGAGACTTGCTCCACGCCGCCGACGAATAGCGTCGCGGTTCCGTCGCCTTCCAAAGTAACTCGCAGGTCATAGTCGGCCAGCGCATGGATCGTCGCGCTGACGAAGCGATCCTTCACCCAGCCGCTGGCGTCGCGATGTCCGATCACCCATTGGTTGACTCCGACGTAGGCGCCGGCGAACTTGAAATCGGTCGCGTTGACATAGTCGAAGATCACCATGGCGTTGCTCAACCGACCGCTGCTCACGCCGTCGGCGTTGAACGTGGTGGTCAGTTCGACGTTGGTTGGCGGCGGGTCGCTCAACACCAGAGTGCTGACGCCGTCGCCATTGAGTTGCGGCGTGATTTGGTAGCGGCCTCCCGCGACCCCCGTCAGTCCGCTGCGCACCAGCAGATGGTCGGCAACGCCGTCATCGAAGTCCTCGAAGTGCGGTATGGAAGTGGGCGGCGGCGTGTAGGGGACGATTTCTCGTACGGCGAGATCATCGAATCGGCTGATCGCATCGCGAGTTCCGACGCCCACGCCGCCATCCTTGATCGAGCCGGCGAACGTATGAGTGATCCGCGGCACGCCATCGACGTATAGCGTGACTTCCGAGTCGGCCAGCACGCTGACCCGCAGCTCATAGTCGGCTAGCGCGTCAATCGGGGAGGCGATCCAGGACTTGGTCCGCCAACCCCCCGCGTCTCGCTCGCCAATCAACCATTGGTTGGTTCCGGCGTACGCTCCCGCGAACTTGAAGTCCCGTCCATCTTGGTAGTCAAAGATCACAAAGGCGTTACTCAAGCGTCCGCCCGCGGCGCCATTGGCGTTGATCGTCGCGAGAATTTCAAAGTCGTCGACGAGCTGATCCAATCGAACCGTCGCGACGGCGTCTCCGCGCACGGCGGGCGTCGCTTCATAGCGCTGGGAGACGAGCGACCATTCGCCCGACTCCAAATCCAGGAATTCCGGCGTTTCGGCGAAGTCCTCCGCGAATGGCAGGGACGTGATCGGAGGCGGAATGTACTCGGCGGCCGCCAAATTGTCGAAAGTGGAAAGGGCGTTCTTCGTAGCCAGTCCCAGCGCGCCATCGGTCAAGGAATCGCCGAAGGTGTACGTCAGCACCGTCAGTCCGTTGACCGAGAGCGTCGCGTCGCCGGTGGCTTCCAGCGTGACGCCGATATGGTAGTCGGACAACGCATTGATTGGCGCGCTGACCACTGCATCGGCGACCCATTCGGTCGCGTTGCGATGCCCCATCAGCCATTGGTTGATTCCCACGTATGCGCCGGCGAACTTGAAATTGGTTGGGCTGACGTAGTCGAAGATCAGAAAGGCGTTGCTTAATCGGCCGGACGAAACGGGCTCCGCGTTGATCGTAGCCTCCCAGGTCACGTTGGCCGGGAGGCTGTGGTTCAATTCGAGCGTGGTGACGCTATCCATGCCGGCGTGAGGCGTGACGTAATAGGCGCCGTTGCTAATGCCGGCCAGGCCGGCGCGAAGCTGTAAATGGTCGGCTGTTTGGTCCTCGAAGTCTTCCTGTAACGGCAGCGAACCGGGAGTGGGGCCGCCCGTACTCAGGTCCTGGATCTGAATGTCGTCGAAGCGACTGATCGCGTCGCGAACGCCAACCCCCGCATCGCCATCACTTAAGGAGTCGCTGAACGTGTGGGACACCCGCGGTGCCGTCCACATACAAAGTGGCTTCCGAATCCTCGAGGATGTCCACTTGCAAGCGATAGTCCGTCAAGGCGTCGATGGAAGCGTTCAGCGAGGCGTTGACAACCCAGCCGCTCGTGGTGCGACGCCCCATGATCCACTGATTGGTGCCCGCATAAGCGCCGGCGAACTTGAAGTCGGTCGCGGTCTGATAGTCAAAGATAATGAACCCGTTGCTGTACCGTCCGCCCACGGCCGGGTTGACGTTGATCGTCGCCAGTATCTGGAAGTCTGCGCGGCAGGCTGTTCAATAGCACGGTGCTTACGCCATCGGAGTCCACCGCCGGCGTCACCGCGTAGCGTTGGTCCTGCACCAACCAGAGGCCGGATTGCGGATCAAAGAAATCGGCGCTTCCATCTTCGAAGTTCTCGGCATAGGGCGAATCGGTGGTTGGCGGCGGCGTGTATGGTTCGATCGTCAGGTTATCGAATCGAGCGACGGCGTTCTGACTCCCAATCCCAGTTCCCCGTCGGTAAGGGAATCGCCAAACTGATACGAGAGTCGCTCCACGCCGTTGACTTTCAACGTCGCCGTGGAGTCAGCGGTCAGGGTGACTTGGAATTCGTAGTCAGCGAGCGCGTCGATCGACGCATTGATCACCGCGTCGGCCACCCAATCCGTCGTCGTGCGGCGACCGATTAACCATTGGTTAACGCCAGCGTAGGCGCCGGCGAACTTGAAGTCGGTCGGACCGTGGTAGTCGAAGATCAGAAAGGCGTTGCTCAACCGACCTGGCCCGGTGTCGTCCGCATTGAAAACGGCGCTCAATTCAAGTTCACCGGGAAGCGTCTCGGAAAGCAGGAACGTCGCGACGCCGTCGCTGTTGGGGGACGGCGTCAGTTGCAGGCGCCCATCGTTGACCGTGATGACGCCGTTGCGCTCGACAAGATGCTCCGCCGCGCCGTCTTCCAGGTCGTCCCAAAGAGGCAGCGAGCCGGGTACGGGCGGCTGATAAACGCGAGCCACAATGTTGTCAAAATGCGCCGTGCTGTTGCGCCCGCCAACGCCGGCATCGCCATCGGTGACGCTTTCGGCGAACCCATGCGTCAAGACCGGGGCGCCGCCCGCGAATAGTGTCGCTTGCTGGGCGCCTTCAATGACTAACTTGACGTCGTAGTTTGTGGCCGCCGACAGCGTCTGGCCGAGCCAGGCATCGACATGCCACCCCGTGGCGTCGCGGCGTCCCATCACCCAGCGGTCCTGATCCATGTCGGGCCCCGCGAACTTGAAGTCTTGCGGGCCTTCATAATCGAAGATGAGAAAGCCGTTGGTCAGGTGGTCGCGGAGGACGATGCCGAAGAACTCCAGTCGGCCTTCATCAGCATTGATGGTGGCCTGCATTTCGAAGTCGTCCGGCAACGGCGCATCGAACCGCAACGTGGCTATGCTGGCCAGTTGATCATCGTCGGCGGGCGTGGCGCCGGTGAAGCGTCCGCTTTGCACGCTCCAATTCCCGCTTTGCGGGTCGAAATACTCAGCCTGGTTGTCCTGCAGATCCTCCACCAGCGGCAGGCTGCCCGGGGGCGGCGGAGGCGGGGGCGGTTGAGGGTTGTCCAGGGCGGAGGCCAGATTCAAACGCCCGCCCGTGGCCAACAGACCTTGAAGACTTGGCAAAGGATCGACGCTGTCCAGCAACTTGGCGATGACCTGAGAGTAGTCCCAGTCCGAGTGGGCGTCCCAAACCAGCGCGGCGGCGCCAGCAACATGCGGCGAAGCCATCGAGGTGCCGCTGGACAGCCCGTACCCACCGTTGTTGGTCGTGCTCAAGATGTTTACGCCGGGCGCCGCCAGGTCAACGGTGGACGCGCCGAAGTTGGCGAACGACGCCAATTGATCTCGATGATCCACAGCGGCCACGGCCAGCACGTTGTCCAGTTCATAGCCCGCTGGGTAAAACGGATTCACATCGTTATTCAGCCCGACGCCGAATGCATTGCCGTTGCCGGACGCCGCGACGAACAAGTGCCCTTGGCTCCGAGCCGCGGCGATCACATCGAACATGGCCTGCGAGTAGGGATCGCCGCCCCAGCTGTTGTTCGAGATTTGGGCTCCGTGGGCGACCGCGTAGGAGATCGCTTCAATCGCGGCGTCCGAAGTTCCCGAGCCATCGGCGCCCAAGAACTTCAGAGCCATGATCTGGATGTCCCAGTTGATCCCCGTCACCCCCAATCCGTTGTCGCCCACGGCGCCGATCGTGCCAGCCACATGAGTGCCGTGGCCATTGTCATCCATCGGGTCGCCGTCGTTATTGGCGAAATCGTAACCGTAGTAGTCGTCGATGAGCGAGTTGCCGTCGTTGTCGATTCCATCGCCTGGAATCTCGAATGGATTTGTCCACATGTTCGCCGCCAGGTCGGCGTGCGTGTATTGGACTCCGGTGTCAATCACCGCGACGACCAGAGACCCGCTGCCGGTGTTGACGTCCCAGGCGCCGGCCGCGTCGATGTCCGCATCCGCCACGCCCCCTGTCTGCGCTGTGTTCTCCAACCCCCACATTTCGGCGAAGCGACTATCATTGGGCGTCACCGAAGTTTGCAAGCGGTAGTTGGGTTCCGCGTACATGACTTCCGGCCGATTGCGAAAAGCGGCTAAGGCGTCCGCCACCGCCACATTGGGCGGCAGCTCAACGCGCTGCAGCGCCGGCAATCCCTGCATGATCGATTGCGAACGGCTGCCAGGAAGAATCGAAGCAGCGCTGACGCCGCCCGCCTCACTAGCTTGAACGTTCGCGGAGGTTGACGCGTCCTGAAAACGCACCAGGATCGAATCGCCGGCGTAGGCGTCAGGATTGAGTGACAGAGACGCCAGGCCCGACGACGTCAACTCGGCAGTCAACAGGCAACGTTGCTCAAGCAGCTCAATTTGCACCCATCGCCTTGCCCAACGTCTTCGGCTTGGACGTGGCTTATCAGAACGAGACATCGCGTCGCCTTTCCATAATCCGCGACCCACCCGCAGGAGGCCGACAAGAAAATTTGCCCACGCGCCGGGGTCGCTTGGATGATCAGCGGCGAAAGACAATCATCCACGAGAAGGGAAGCCGGTGCTTCGACCGCGATCATAGCCAACTTCGTTAAGACTGCAACAATCCGCGCGATCGATAGCAACAAAATATTCAGACCGGGGCCGTACAGTCGTTTCAGATCGCCTAATCGTTAAAGATTCCGGCGTCTGGGCAATCACCGGCCCCGAGGTTCGACGCCGTAGCGGAATCTGGCGACGTGGTTACGCCGCGGCCGTTGGTTTAGTGAGCTTCGGCCCAGTTGGCGCCGGTTCCGATGTCGACTTTCAAAGGAACCTCAAGCGCGTAGGGTTGCTCCATGCACTCGCGGACGATGTTGATGACTTGCTCCGCCTCGTCGCCCGGCGCCTCGAAGAGCAACTCGTCATGGATTTGCAGGATCATCCTTGATTCCAGACGTTCGGCTTTGAATCGGCGGCTGATTTGAAGCATGGCTAGTTTGCACAGGTCGGCGGCGGACCCTTGGATCGGGGTGTTCGCGGCGACGCGTTCGCCGTAAGCACGATCGGTGAAGTTGTTGCTCGAAAGCTCGGGAATGTAGCGTTTGCGCCCCAGCAAAGTGCGAACGAAACCGTCTCCATGCGCGGCTTGGATGGTCTGATCCAGCCAACGCCGGACGCCCGCATAGACAGTGAAGTATCGATCAATCATCGCCTTGGCTTCCTTCCGCGGCAGACCCAATTGCTGTCCCAGCGCCGTGGCTCCCTGTCCATAGATCGTGGCGAAGTTGACGGTCTTGCCGATCGTCCGCTGCTCGGCTGTGACCTCCGACTCTCCGACTCCGAATAGCTCGGCCGCGGTCGCACGATGCAAGTCGATTTCATCGCGGAAGGCGGCGATAAGTCGCGGGTCCTGGGAGAAATGCGCCAGGACCCTTAGCTCGATCTGACTCCAGTCGGCCGAGATCAGCGTCCATGTTGCTTGAGGAAGAAACGCTTGACGGATTCTCCTGCCGTCTTCGGAGCGAATCGGTGTTCTCTGCAGGTCCGGATCGGTGGTAATCAAGCGACCGGACACGCCGGTGGTTTGTTGAAAGGTGCAATGAATGCGGCCGTCTTCGGGCGCGACGGCGTTCTTCAATACGGTCGTATAGGTATTGATCAGTTTGGCCAGCGCCCGTTGCCGCAGGATCAGGCGGGCGATCTCGTGCTTGGCGGCCAGACGCTCCAGGACATCGGCCGCCGTGGAATGGCCCGTCTTGGTCTTCTTGATCACCGGCAGGCCCAGGTCCTCGAACAGGACTTGCGCGAGTTGCTTCGTCGATCCGATGTTGAATTGGGAGCCGGCCTGCTGATAAATCGCTGCTTCCACCTCTTCCTTCCGCTGGCTGAACTCCTGGCCCATCCGATCCAGGTCGTCCTGGTCAACGCGAATCCCTCGCAACTGCATCTCGGCCAGAACATGGGACATCGGCAGGGAGAGTTCCGCCATCAGGGCGGCCTGACCTTCCTCTTCAAGTCGCGCGCTGATTTTGGGCCAGGCTTGGGCCGTCGCCAAGGCCAGATTACAAGTCCAGGCCGCTATCTCCTTCAGTCCAATCTCGGCAAGCTTCTTCTCGCTCTTGCCGCTGCTGGTCAAGCGCTTCAGCGGGTCGAGCGTGCGGTGCAGGTATTCCTTGATGATCTGGTCGACGCCATGGGGCAAGAGCTTCGCCGGATCGATAAGAAACGAGGCGAGGTTCAAGTCGCCGATCACGCCCTTCAAGGCGACGCCGTGTCGCTGGAACAAGCAGAGAAGATCCCTCAAGTCATGAACGACTTTCTGCTTCGAGTCGTCCTCCAGGAAACCCCTGAGAGCCTGGAGTCCCGCCTTGCCGAGTGATCCCGCGGAATTCCCCAGTGGAACGTACGCGGCCGTCTCGGGAGTCGCCACCGCCGCGCCGACAAGAGCGCCGCGTAGGTAAGACGACTGTTCAAAAACCGGCGTGACCGCCATCCAGTTTGAAGAATGCGCGTCAAGAAAACGCGTTACCGCTTCACCGCTATCGCAAATGACATGCGACGAAGCGTCCTCGTCCTGGGATTGGGTCGGAGCCTCCGTAGATAGCAGCGAGTAGAATTCAAACTCGCGATAGAGTTGATTGATCTTTTCGATCTTGGGTTCGCTGAGTTTCAGATCCTTGAGTTCAATATCCAGCGGAACATGGTTGTCGATCGCGGCCAAGCGTCGAGACATATACGCTTGCTCGCGAAACTCGATTAAGGAGGCTTTCTGTTTCCCTTTCAGTTGCTCGATATTCTCGTAGACTCCGTCCAGACTGCCGAAGCGCTCCAACAGGGCGGCGGATCCCTTTTGGCCAATGCCGGGGACGCCCGGGATGTTGTCGGAGGCGTCGCCAACCAGCGCCAGATGATCGATGAACTTTTCGGGCGGTACGCCCCACTTCTTTCGCACGAGCTCTGTGTCGTAAACGACGGCGCGTAGCGTATCGACCATCCTTACATCGGGACCGATCAGCTGAGCGAAGTCTTTGTCGCCGGAGACGATTCGCACCTCGTAGCCCGCTTCCAGAGCCTGCCGAGTCAGCGTGCCGATGACGTCGTCCGCTTCGTAGCCGGGCACGCGAAGGATGGGGAAGTCGTGCTCCTGAACCAGACGATCGATCGCCGGAAGTTGCTCTTGCAGATCGGACGGCATGCTGGGTCGCTGGGCCTTGTATTCGGGATACTCCTCTTCGCGAAAGGTCGCTCCGGGCGCATCGAAGACCATGGCGCCGAACTCCGGCAGCTTGCCCGCGAGAATCTTGCCGAACATTAACGCGAAACCATAAATGGCGTTCGTGTGCAGGCCTGACGAAGTGGTCAGGTTGCCCGGAATTGCATAGTAAGCACGATAGACGAGGGAGCTTCCGTCGATCAGGATCACCCGTGGCTTGGTCGACTTGCGGCTGGCCGGCTTCGCCTGGGAGTCAAGAGTCAACAGCACCGGAGCGTGATCCGACGGCGCGAGCCCTTTCCGCTTCTCTGCGAGCTTCCCGATCGATGCGCGCCCCTTGGACCCAGGAACTCACCGTCTTGGCGCCCAGCATGTGGTCGATCCGCATGCCCTTGTTCTCACGAAAACGCGAGCCGCGATAATCCCAGAAAGTGAACTGGCCCGGTTCGATGTGCGGTTGCACGACATCCTGCAAGCCCAAGGCCAGAAGCTCTTGCCACTGTTGATGCTCCAGGGGGTGATACGTCGGGACGTTGTTGAACTCCCCGACGTCCCACACGTCAGTGCTCAACGGCGCGATGTTCAGGTCGCCCACGATCAACAGGTTGTCGTTTGGCGAGTACTGTTCCGCGATCCACCGACGCACCGCCTGGAAGAATCGAAGCTTGTATGCGAACTTGGGAGAATCTTCGGCTTGTCCCTGAGGGCAATAAAGATTGACCAGCTTCAGGTCGTCGATCTGACAGGCGATCAGTCGCGCTTGTCCCTCTTCCGCCTCCGGCAGCCCTTTGACCACATTGGTCAAAGGTCGTTTCGAAGCGATCAGCACGCCGTTCCATTGCAGTTGCCCATGGATGGCCAGCTGATATCCGCGTTCCTCGAAGAGCTCCTTGGGGACGTTGTCCTCGGTGAGCTTGAGTTCCTGCAGGCACACAACGTCGGGTCGCGTTTCATCGAGATAGTCGGCGACGAACTGCTCCCTCGCCTTCAACGAGTTGACATTCCAAGTCACTAACAGCATCGGCGCAGTCCTTCAGCGAGTGGCGGTGAGTCGCTCCGCGAGTCAATTTTAGCAACCTGAAACCGAGAGGTGTTTCGACCAACCAAAGTCGCCGCCGACTGGACTTGGCGCGGCAATGGACCGCGGAGGACGCGGAGAACCACAGAGGCAGCCCGGCCCCGCTGGCAAATCGCCACCGCCTGGAGGCCGCCCCGCGGTCTGGGGCCGCCGCCGACTTTCCCCGCAACTCGCGGCGGCGGCATCGTGTCCGTATAATGCGAGGCCAGACCCCGCCTCACGCCAAATCACCTTTCACAAGGAACCCACCATGTTACGCACCGGGATAGCCAGTATGTTGTTGGTCGCGGCAACGATTTCTTCCAGCCGAGCCGAGGAGTATGGATTCGTCGCTCTGTTCAATGGCAAGAATCTGGACGGCTGGTCGCAGCGCAATGGCACCGCCACGTATCGAGTCGAGGGCGACGCGATTGTCGGCAAAACCAATGAAGGCAGCCCGAATTCGTTTCTCTGCACCGACAAGCTGTATGGCGATTTCGAGCTGAAGTTCGAGGTGAAGGTCGACGCCGCCCTTAATTCGGGCGTGCAGATCCGCTCGCAGAGCGTCGGTGATACTCCCGACGGACGAGTGAATGGGCCGCAGGTCGAAATCTCGCTGGACGGCATGGCTGGCTATGTCTATGGAGAAGCCGCCGGCGGTTGGATGACACCCGACGAAGATCGCAAAGCTCACCAGTACTTCAAGGACGGCGAGTGGAACGCCTATCATGTGGTGGCCTACGGCGACACGATCCAGGTCTGGCTCAACGGCCAACAGATTTCCGATCTGACACATGAGGAGCGTTTCAAGTCGCATCCCAAGGGATTTATCGGCCTGCAAGTTCACGGCATTGGCGCTGGGCAAGGCCCGTACGAAGTTCGTTGGCGGAACCTGAAGCTGCGCGACCTGACCGAATTCAAGACGCTCTACAACGGCAAGGACCTGAGCGGCTGGAAGACCACCGGCAACTGGCTGCCGCAGGACGACCGCTCGCTGTTGATTCAACCGCGTGACGGCGAAAAGGGCTGGCAGCGATACGACGCTTATCTATGGTCCGACGAAGAAGTACAAGGACTTCGTGTTGGACGTCGAGTACGCTTATCCGCCGGGCGGCAACAGCGGCGTCTACTTCCGCGTCGGCTGATCGTAACGACCCCGTCCAGCAAGGCATCGAGGCGCAGATTCTCGACTCATCCGAGAAGGAAGGCCCGCTTGGACCGCACGACCATGGCGGGATTGTCGGAACCGTCGCCGCGTCGAAGAACATGTCCGTCCGCCCGGTGAATGGAATCGCATGGTGCTGACCTGCATCGGCAGCCATCTGCAAGTCGAACTGAACGGCGAGCAGATCATCGACACTCAGCTGGACGAGGGTGCGATGAAGGATCGCCCGCTGGAAGGCTACATCGGCTTCCAAGACCACGGCCAGCCGAACAACATCAACTTCCGCAACATCCGCATTCGCGAAATCAGCAAGTAGTTGGCTTGCGAAGAATGCGAGACTAGCCAGACTTTTTGGGAGGCGGTCACCCCTGTCTCGTGTTTCTACGGTTGCTCGGTGGAGACACTGAAACAGGACATCTTGTGGCAATTCCGGCTTTGTGCCAGAATCCGCCCGTCCGCTCGCGGCCGCAGGCAACGGATTGCCTGCCAGTCTCGGCGTCCAGGGAGGGAGTCATGCCAGCGCGAGTGTCCTTGCTATTGATGTTGCTGGTGCACTTTTCGGCGAGCTCAGCGGCGGCTCAAGGCGAAAGCGACGCCGTCACTGATCCTCGTCTGGGATTCGGGACCGCCGAGGCCGAAGTCGCTCGCTATGAGCAGGAACTGGCCGTGCGCCTGGTCGAATTGCGCAAGGCGCATGAGGCGGCCGAGCACCATCACGCGGTATTTTCAAGCCTCACCGCGAAATGGGAGGCCGCGACCCAAACCGGCGACGACGCGCTTTCGGTTGCGGCGGAGGCCGCGATGCAGGACGCCGAGCAGACGTTGATGCGGCTGACCGAGCAGGCGGCGACCGCACAAAAACTGCACGCGCAATCCAAGGAAAAGCTCGACATCGCGAAGCGGAAACAAGAGCTTGCCTCGGAAAAAGCCGTCCCCGCCGCCAACGGCGTCAAGCCCAAGGCCCCGTTCGAGGATGTCTTGAATCGCATGACGCTGGTCCAACGGGCGACCAAGGAAGCGGAACTGGCGAAAAAGCAAACCCGCACGCTCTACGAGCAACTGCAGACGTTGCTGAATCGCCAGGCTGAGCTACGCGCCTCGAGCGACGACCTGAGCCGCAAACTTAACTCGCGGAACGACGCGCCCCCGCTCGAGCGCCAGCAGTTGTGGGAAGAACGGCAGACGTACACCGAGACGTTGCGCCGCATCACCGATGAAATCCAACATGTCCGCGAGGAAATCCTGCTCGCCGAAGCGACGCAGTTGATCAAAGAAGAGAGCGCGAACGAAGCTCAGTCCGCTTACAGCCGCTGGAAGTCAAGGTTGATCATGTCGGCTTGCCTGCTGGGCGCCGCGCTTCTGCTGGTTCTGCTTGCCCGCCTGATTCTGGCGCGCGTGATCCACGAACCTGAACGGCGTTATTCCGTCAACAAAGCCTTCTCCCTGGCCACCACCTTGATCGTGGTCTTGGGCTTGATGTTCATCTTCGCCGATCAGTTTTCCAGTTTGCTGACGCTGTTCGGGTTCGCCGTGGCGGGCCTGGCCATTGCGCTGCAGGAAATCGTCGGCAGCTTCGCGGCCTGGTTCTTTATCCGCGGGCGGAGCGGCTTTTCGACGCGAGATTGGGTGCAGATCGGCGGCGAATTCGGCGAAGTGATCGACATTACTTTCCTTCGTACGACCATTCAGCAATTCCAGCCGTTAAGCAACGATGGCAAACCTACAGGCGCGACCCCAACTGGCGGCCTGATCGTGTTGATGAACAACGCCGTTTTTAAGAACACCCTGGTTAACTACACCCGCGGTTATCCGTACGTCTGGTGCAGCCTGACCTACAACGTCATGTTCGAAAGCAATTGGGATCGAGCTCGGGAGATTCTCCGCGAGGCCATGTTGGCCGAGCGCGAGATCGTCGATACAGCGCGTCGCTCGAAGAAAAACATCGCCGAGATGGCCAGCGAATTGCACATTCAGGTCCCCTCGACCGAACCGGTCGTACGCACCTGGGTCAGCAATGTGGGAGTTGAATTGACGTTGCGTTTTCTGGCTCACCCACGATCTCGCCCGGAATTGCTGGATCGCGTCAATCTCCGCGTGTTGCGGTCGATCCAGCAAAGCGAAGACATTCGTTTCGCGTACTGGACCGTGCGGTCGATCGCCTCGCCGCCCAAGGACGAGGATGAGACGATCATCGGCAACCAACGGCCAGCGCCTTCGCAACACGCCAAGGGCGACAAGGCCAGCGGCGAGGACGTTCGCAAAGCCGGATAGAATCACACTCTAGCGCGAGGAAATGATGGGAGACTTCACGGCTTCCAACTGGATTGTCGACCTGATGGTCATTCTGGCCGCGGGATTGCTCTCCGGATTGGTATGCAAGCGATTGGGCGTCTCGCTACTGGTCGGCTACCTGGTCGTGGGCGCGGTAATCGGCGCCGGCGGGTTGAGCCTGGTGACGCAGGAACATCACGAAGTTGAGTGGGTCGCCCGCACTGGCGCCCTCTTGCTGCTGTTCGCCATCGGCATGGAGTTCTCCTTGGGCGAATTGCGGCGACTTTCCAAGTATTTTCTCATCGGAGGCAGCGCTCAGATGTTGCTGGCCGCCTTGCCGGTGCTGCTGCTGCTTCCTCTGTTGGGTTGGAATTGGAAAGCTGCGCTCGATGATCGGCGCGGCCACGTCTCTGAGCTCCACGGTCTTGGTCTTTAAGTCGCTCGCCGAGAATGGCCAGTTGGAGTCGCCTCCTGGCCGCCGCGCGATCGCGATTCTCCTGTTCCAAGACGTGGCCCTGGTTCCATTGATGCTGTTGATTCCGATGCTGTCCGGCGAGGAAACCGCCGGCGCGCTCGGCATCACGTTGTTGGCCGTTAGCGCGGCGCTGTATCTCTTCAGTGTGTTCGCGCTACGGTATCTCGTCACGAACTACATCGCGCCGGCCCTGGTTCAACTCCGTAGCGTCGAGTTGGTGGTCCTGTTCTCGCTAACGGTGCTGGGGCTGGGCATCGGCGGCGCCCACCTTGCTGGCTTGCCGCCGGCGTTGGGAGCCTTGGCCGCCGGGCTTGTGCTGGGCGGGAACCGTCTGAGTGGCCAAGTCGACGCCATGATCCTGCCGTTCCGAGAGTCCTTCGCCGCCGTGTTCTTCGTCAGCCTGGGAACGCTGTTGAGGCCGTCTATTTTTCTCGAGCAACCGGTGCTGCTCGTCGCTGGATTGATCGGCGCACTGGCCATGAAGACCGCCGCTGCCGCCATTGCCTTGCGATTCACGGGACTCAATTGGCGCGTGGCGATTGGGATGGGACTGGGACTGGCGCAGTTGGGTGAGTTCTCCTTCGTGTTGTTCTCCGAGGCGATGCAACAAGGGTTGATCTCGGCGGCTGACTACAACCGCATCCTCTTCATCGCGTTGGGTACGCTCATCGCCACTCCGGAACTCCTGCGACTTGGGTTGAAGAGCGTGACGGCGCCGAGCGGAAGCCATGACTTGCTCGAGCATCGCGCCGCGACGTTGGGCGTTGCCGCGCCGATTGCACTCATTATCGGCGGCGGTCGCTTGGGGCGACACGCCGCCCAAGAACTGCGGCGTCGCGGATGCGAGGTTCGTGTGGTCGATGAGAGCCCGGTCAATCTCCATTGTTTCGCGCAAGAGGGTTTCCAAACCGCCTCGGGCGACGCACGGTCTCCCGCCGTCTTGAATCGAGTCGCTGTCCAGGAAGTCGGATTGGTGATGGTCTTCGTGAGTCAAGATCTCGCCTCGCTGCAGATCACGCAGGCCATCCGCGACAAGAACCCCGCGGCCTCGTTGTTGGTGCGTTGCCGCTATCAAACCAATGTAGAAGGACTGCAACAAGCCGGTTGTGACGTCGTGATTTGCGATGAAATCGAGGCGACTCAAGCCATCGAACGTCTGCTGCCTCACTTGAGTCCGCCCATTCAACGCCCCCAAGGCGGCGCCACCAACGCCGCCTGATAGGCGACCGGAAAGGAATCCCGAGATGAGTTCGCGGCTCGATCCGATGCAGGACATGGCGGTCCCTCGCAGAAGCCAAGCAGATCACGCCCTGAAGCGCGTGGACGCGACTTCCCGAGCAGCCGCCGACACTCCAGTCACCGACCTTCCAGTCACCGACCTTCCAGTCACCGCCGCGCCGGCCAACCCGCCGCGAAGCAGTGCGAGTTTCAAGAAACGCAACCCGGCGATCGGCGCGAGTCCCGGCACGCTCGTGATTACCGCCGACGCGCCGCCCCCGCGGATTCGCATGATCAGCTTCGATCAGGACGAAGTCGTGGAGCAGGCCATCGGCGACGCGGTGGAGTTGGCCGCCGCCCTCGAGCCCGACAACGTAACCTGGGTCGACGTGCAGGGCTTCGGCGACGAGGCGATGCTGCGGGAAATCGGACGCGTTTTTCAAATCCACCCGCTCGCGATGGAAGACGTGGTCAACATGCCGCAACGGCCCAAGGCCGAATTGTACGAAGGTCAAGTCCTGATTGTCACGCGGATGGTCCGAATGCGAGGCGCGGACGACGTCGACCTCGAGCAAGTCACGATCGTACTGGGGCAAACCTATGTGCTCACGTTCCAGGAACGCTACGGCGACGTGTTGGATCCAGTCCGTAATCGCATTCGCACAGGCAAGGGCCGGCGGATCCGAGGCAGCGGATCAGGATATCTGGCCTACGCCATCGTGGACACGATCGTCGACGCGTACTATCCAGTCGTCGAGGCCCTGGGGGAGCACCTGCAACAGTTGGAGGACGTCGTCATTCATAACCCTTCGAACCAGTTGTTGCGTGAATTGAACCGCACCAAGAACATGCTTGTCAATCTGCGCCGCGCCATCTGGCCGCAGCGCGAGGCGGTGAATTCGTTGATTCGCGAGGAGACGCCCCTGATCAGCGACGAGGGACGCCTGTTCCTGCGCGACACCTACGATCACTGCGTGCAAACCGCCGAAGTCATCGAGATGCAGCGCGAAATGGCGACAGGGTTGATGAACACCTACTTGTCGTCGATCGCCAACCGCACCAATGAAGTCATGAAGGTCCTGACCATCATGGCCAGCGTCTTTATCCCGTTGACGTTCCTGGCCGGCATCTATGGCATGAACTTCGAGCACATGCCCGAATTGCACGTCCGGTGGGCCTACCCCGCGATCTGGCTGACCATGTTGGCGGTCGGCGGGGGCATGCTCGCGTTCTTCTGGCGCAAGGGCTGGATCGGCCCGTCGTCAGCAGCGTGATCCGTTGGACGGTCGGCCAGGTTTCACGCTTGCGCCGCGTTGAAGTTTCACCACGGCTATTTGAACAACGAACCTAGTCCTTCCCCCACGTATCCAGTCAATTCCATGTAGCCGCGGCCGGTGATCTTCCCTGCAGCCTGGTCGCCAACGACCTCGATGGCGCCTTCCCAATAGCTGATTCCCGTCGTGTCGTTGGTCGTCATTTCTTGCGCTGCGAATGCTGGTCGAATCTCCAAATCGTAGCCGAGCGATGGGACGTCGATGTTCCAGCTCAAAGGGTAAACGGCGCCTGTCGCTGCGGACGTCCAGGTTTTGCGCGGCGTCAACGAGAAGTTCGCCGCCGTCAAGTGCGTCAGCCGGCCGTCCGTTTCGATCAGGCTTCCCGATGAGAACGGATCGGTCGTGCCGTCCTTGCGCCGCATGCGATACAGCATCAGCTCCTTGCCGTTGTCAAGCTGGATGGAAAACCAGTCCCAGCCGAGCTGGCCTGGCTCAAGGAAACTGGTGCTGAATTCATGATCCATCCAGCTTGAACCCTCGACCGTGAAAGAAGCGCCTCCGATGCGAACCTCGCCCGTCGTCGTGAGACGCGTCAAGGAGTAGTAGTGCGATGCGTTGCCGGCGGAGGCTCCCTTCTGACTCAACCCGAGTTCCCCGTGCAGCACGGGCGGCTTGGCGGGAAGGAGCTCCAGATCAAGGACGACATCCCCGGCGACCGCCTGCAGTCGATGAGAGTCGCCGTCCAGCCACACCCTCCAATCGCCGTTCCACACTTCGTAGTGGTCGGTCGCCGCACCCGCTTGCCCTACCCCTTGGCGGCTGTTGCGCTGGAAGCAGTGGTGTTGTTTGGCGCCGAAGTCCGAGACCGCGAAGTGAGCCGTGTAGAGGTCGCGAACCGTCCATCTCGACGGATTCCGCGGCTCCTTGTTCAAACCAGTGCGAAAGAAGGTCAGCTGATAGCCGAATCGTCGGCCGTCTTCCGCCGCCAGGTTTCCGGTGTAGTACCACCACTCGATGCGATAATCGTCGTGGGCTGCGTGGTCCTCCGGGAAGTTGAATTCCCGCGGCGACAAGGCGGCTGTCCAACCTTGGTCCGCGACGTCCTCCTGGGCTGGCGTCGTGGAAGGAAAAAGAGCCGACACATCGTCTGAAATGACGACGGGCGCTGGCTCGCATCCGCTGGCCATCACGAGCAGCAGCATCAGACTCAACGTCATTGTTCTACGCATGTTCTTCACGCACGGTCTGAAGCGCATCGACGCCGGCTGCTCGGATCGCCGGGTACATTCCGAACAAGCCGGAGGCCAGCAGCACGAGCAACGTCGACTGAAAGATGAATTGATAGGGAATGTGCAGCTGGATGGTCCAACCGAACGATTGCACATTGATGACGTAGATCAACACCAGCGCCAGCAGCAAGCCGACGAAGATGCCAACCAGCTGACTGACCCCGCCCAGCATGACGGCCTCGAATACGATGACGCGCCGCACTTGCTTGCAGGTCGCGCCGATCAGGCTAAGCAGCCCGATATCCTTCTGACGCTGGTAAATCAAGGTAATCAGGGTCGAAGCCACGCCGAGCCCGGCGACCAGGATGGCGATGAACTGCAGGGCGTAGGTGACCGCGAAGGTGCTCTCGAAGATCTTCAGGGCTTCCGCGCGAACCTCGCGGCTAGTCACGCAATAAACCTGTTCGCTTTCGCCAAGGCGATCCAGAATGCGGCTGCGGACTCGCTCGATTTCGGCGCCCGGTCGCAGGTAGACAGCAAGAGTCTGAGCCGTCAGGCCAGGGTCGTTGGCGCCGAAGTGCTTTCGATAGTCGTCGGCGTCCATCAGGACCGTTCCCTGATTGCTGGCATAGTCGTAGTAAACGCCCGCCACTCGGAAGGCGGTCTCGCCCGTGGGTGTTGGCAATTCGATCTCGACGCCCGCTGGCGCATCAAAGAGCAACGAAAAGCTCTCGGAGACGAGCACGTTCGCAATGCTCGTGTCTTCCTGGAATCGCTCGCTTGGCGGCGTCTTGAAGATCAGCCTCGCCCGCTCCAGCGTCTTTTGCAACTCGGTTGTGGCCAGTCGGATGTTGCGATTCTGATAGGGGAGTTGGCGGGCGCCGAACCAGGTTGTATCCACCACGTCCGGATCACGCGTCACCACATTGATGGTGCGCCGCGACAATGACGATTCGGAAACGGCCGAGGTCTGCATCACCGGTTTGATCGACAAGTCCGCGGAAAGCGCGGAATCGAGCCAATACACCACCGTTTCGCGAAAGCTGCCAACCATCACCGCGATCGCAATCATCATCGACAGGCTGATCCCCAACGCGGCGACCGAAACCGAGACGCGCGGCAGTTCGGCTTCGAGGTTCGAACCCGCCAGACGGATTTCGGTGCGCCGCGACGGCCACAAGCCGCGCGAACCTTGCTGCACCACAGCGCAGACGATTCGCAGCGTGAGTGGAGTCAGCAAGGCCCCGCCCAACATCAACGCCACTTCCGCCGAAAAGCCGAGAATCGGCACGCCTCCAATCGGTTCGCCCAACGTCAGGACCCAGCCAACGCCAAGGCTGAAGACGCCGGCCGCGGTCAAGCGAGCCAAGGTTCGCCTCGATAGCCGGGCGCCCGACCCTCGCACCGCATCGACAGGGTGCACCGAGGCCGCCTCCCAGGCGGGAACCAAGGCGGCCGTCAACGCGAGCAACACCACGATTCCGCTCACCACGATCACCTCGACCGCCGTGAGCTGCAACGACGAAGCGGAGGATTCCGCGATGGCTGCAATGTAAAACGTCTCCACCGTTTGTGCTGTGGCCCTCACCGCCGCCGAACCCAGCAAACGACCGGCGGGAAGGCCGATCGCCAGGCCGACGACCGCCAACAACAGAGCTTCGCTAAGAAATAAAGCCAGGATCGTCCGCCGCCCTGCGCCGACCGCCTGCAGCATGCCGATCTCTCCCCGCCGAGCGGCGACGGACATGGCAACGGTGTTGTAGATCAGAAAAAGACCGACGATCAGCGCCACCGCACTCAAGGCTGTGAGATTGAATTGAAACGCGGCGATCATGGTGTCGGCTCGACCTGATTCAGCATCCGGGAGCTCGGCGATCAAGCCGTCAGGCAATTCTCGTTGCAGGGCGGGCAGGATCTCCTCGGCGGTGAACTCAGGGTCCAAGAGGACATCGACATAATCCAGCAAACCCAAGCGATCCGCCGCCAGTTGCGCCGCCGCGATGTCCATCAGGGCGAAGTTCCCATCCAGAGTTCGCGCGGGACCTCGATCCAGCAGCACTCCGCGAATCCTGAATTGCTGAGCGTGCGAACCGAAGGTGAGCGTGACGTCGTCTCCAACCCGCAACTGGTGTCGTCGCAAGAACTTCTCCGTCAGGATCACGGAGGTCGCATCGTCGAGCAGTCTCAAGGCGTCCCGCGCCGACTGCTTCTTCGCGTCTCCAACTCGCAGCACCTCGTAGTCGCGAAGCGGAAAGTCCAGCAAGACGTCGACGCCCAGGACATGCAGCAGTTCTCCCCGCGGAAAGCCGTTGACGCGTTCACTTTCCGAAGAACGCTCGCCAAGCATCGCGTAGGCTTCGATCACCGGACTGAGATGTCCGTACTTGCGAATCGCACCAAGGTCGGCGAAGAGCGTCTCGTCAAAGCGGCCGGCGGTTCCTCGGATGCGCAGCGACGTGTTGCCGCCCACGGAGTCAACGGCCGCCTGGAAGGTGTCGGTGACGCTTACATTGGCTAAGCGGATCGCAATCATGACGGCCACGCCGAGAGCGACGCCGACCACGGCCACGGCGCTCCGCGTCTTCTCTCGAAGCAGGCGCGCAGGATGAAGCGGCTAAACAGCCTCAGGAAGGACATTGGAGCCCACTTCCTTATCGAGTTGTCCATCCTTGACATGGAGCACTCGAGAGGCGAAAGCGGCGGCCTCCTCGGAGTGAGTCGCCATCAGCACCGTAATTCGTTTCGATGCGTTGAGCGCCGCGAGCAGTTCGAGAACACGTCTCCCGTTCACGCTGTCCAGGCTTCCCGTCGGCTCATCGGCGATGATCAACTCCGGCTGAATGGCCAACGCTCGGGCGATGGCGGCGCGTTGCATTTCGCCGCCCGAAAGCTGCGAGGGGAAATGCCGGCTGCGAGCCTGCAGGCCCACATCGTCCAGAGCGGACGCGGCCCGGTCGCGCGACTCACGCTCGGCAACTCCGTCGAGCAACATGGGAAGCGAGACGTTCTCTTGCACATTGAGCGTCGGCAGGAGGTTGTAAGCCTGAAAGATAAAGCCAATGTGCTTCCGCCGCACAACGGCCAGTTCGTCCAACCCAAGCGTGTCCAGCCGGCGACCATTAAGCCAGACTTCGCCCGCAGTGGGCCGATCCATCGCCCCCAGAATGTGCAGCAACGTCGACTTGCCGCATCCTGATGGGCCCCGGACCGCCACGAACTCTCCCGCGTCCGCGGAGAGGCTGACCCCGCGCAGTGCTCGATGCGACGCGGAATCGTCGCCGTAAAGCTTCGTCAGGTTAACCGCCAAGAGGAACGGAGTCTCGCTCATCGCCCGCCGCGCCAGCTTTGCCAGCCGCGTCCCCTTTCCATCATTGCACCCTGGAATCTCGAACCTTCACTCGCCTTATCATAGCAAATCGACAAGACCCCAAGCCGATCGCACGGTTGGCCGGAATCGGCGAGCAGGCGCCGGCGACTGGGAGAAAGCCGGTCAGTCTCGCGACGCGGTGCACTTCATGGTCGGGCGAGCGACGTCAACGTCGGCGCGCGATTTTGGCGGACCACTTCTCCGACCGAACAGCGTGGTCCACAATTGACGATCGGCGGCCCGACACCGCGACACCCTCCCCGAATCTTGACCTTCGCACCCGATCTATGGCAGCTAAACCGATTGCTTACCAAGCCTACCAAGAACTCGCGGAGCACTATGCAGCGCGCGTCGACACCAAACCCCATAACGCCTATTACGAACGTCCCGCCATGGTCAGCCTTTGGCCCGACCTCGACGGCAAACGCGTCCTCGACGCCGGCTGTGGACCGGGAGCCTATGCCGAGCTTCTCCATCAACGAGGCGCCGTGGTCACGTCGATCGATATCAGTGAACGCATGCTGGAACTCGCCAGAAAACGGCTCGGTCCCGCCGCGGATTTGCGGTTGGCGGATCTAACGCGGCCTTTGAGCATGTTTCAAGTCGCTGAGTTCGATGTCGTCAACGCTCCTCTGTGCCTCGACTACATCGAAGACTGGCGGTCGCTTTTCTTCGAATTTCGACGGATCTTGAAACCGGGCGGGTATTTTCTATTCTCCTGCGGACACCCGGCGTTCGACGCGGAGTATTTCGCGACCAACCGCTATTTCTCCGTCGAGCAGGTCGAGTGCGAGTGGAAGGGATTCGGCGTCAAGATCATGATGCCCAGCTACCGCCGTTCTTTGCAGGAGGTCATCATGCCCTTGATCGACACGGGGTTTTTGCTTGAACAGATTCTCGAGCCCCTGCCGACCGAACAGTTCCGGCAAGCGGACCCGCGCCGCTATGCACTGCTGATGCACCGTCCCGGCTTTCTGTGCGTGAAAGCACGGAACCCTCAGTGATCCGGGACCCCTTTCATTGGGGCGACTCTAATTCAAGGAATTCGGTCGCCGGGATTCGCGACGCCAGCAGCTGCTCGAAGCGCTCGGCATCGTCCACGGCCAGACGAATCGTCTTGACCTGGCGCACCCAGCCGTAAACGCAGCGGACATCCACGCTTGTGCGCAATTGCAGTTCGAAATCCGCGGAACCCAACGCCGCGGCCGTCAAGGCCGTCTTGTCCGGGGCCATCATGTTGTCGAGCCTCTGGGCGCCGACCAGTCGCCTCCAGGAAGTCACGCCGTCCCAAGGCGCATTCGCCTCGTAGCGCATGCCGACACGGATCTCCAGTTGCTCGTCCGTCGCCCGCGTCGGCCGCAGCACGATGGCCCGCCAGTCTCCCAGCAGCCACAACAGGCCGTAGAGGCTGAGCCCGGTGATGATCCAGGCCCCCGCGACGCTATAGCGCGCGACCCATCCATGAACGACCAGCGCTTCGGCCAGCATGACCAGGACCAGACCGATGACGACGCCTCCGTAAGCGCTTCGTCGATGGCAACTGAAGCTCCTGTCGTCGTTGGGAGGCGATTGGCGCCACGAGAACACTCCGTAGTACAACATCGCCAACTCAAATGCCAAGACGTCCGCCGCCAGAGGCGACGGGATCACGCGGCCCGCCGCGTACCGCATCGCCGTGTACGCGTCGCCACCCGCCGCCGGTTCGCGATAGGCCCTGGCGCCTTGATACGCCTTGGCGCCGATCAGCGCGAGAAGAACCGCCTCCAGGCCCGCCGCCAAGACATGCAGCAACCGCAGAACCTGATGGTGTGGGGCCGGGATCCACGACGTGGCCAAGACGAGGCTGATGAGGAAGATGGGGACAACCCCTACCCAGGGCCACTTGCCCCGGCGGACCAGCAGCAAGTAATAGCCCGCCGGCGCGAGCACCACCAGGTCGATTGCCAACGCATTGGCCACCAACGATGCGGACGAGTGCCTCAGTTCCGGCAGCCAAGCCAGCACGGCGGCCGCCGACGCGTACAGCGTCGCGAGCAACGCGACGTAGACCGCGATGAGAGGAACCGAACGACGAAGGGTCGCCATGCCTGGGCCTTTCTGAGTGAAGGGGAGAAGCGCGGACGCATGTTTGAACAAGACGACGCTGTCTCGCCATCGCCAATCTGAGTGGCGTGAGCTCGCTGCTTATTCAAAAAGCTCTGGACTGCGCCGGCCGGCTTGCTTGTGCTTGGTGCTTGGGGTATTCAACCGACCTTGCCGCAAAACAGGTTGCCTGAATCCCACTTTTCTAGTCCCTACCCTCTACCTCGGCGTGACCACCAAAAAGGCGCCTCATCCTTTCTTAGGGCCAAGTGTAAGACTCCTGCTTGCGAAATCCTCTGACGCTGATCGTTCCGTCGCCGGCGAGGCTCATCACCGAGTAGCCGTTTGCTTCGGCGCCCGAACCTTCGACCATCGCGACCATCGTGCAGTAGTGAATTCCCCCGATGTCGTGATAATCGTTCTTGTGGCTGTGCCCTTGAAACACCGCCAGGACCTTGCCCGACTCTTCCAACAGCTTACGAACCTCGGCCGAGTTCTTCACGCCGTAATGATTGCTGACATCAAGCCTCTGATGCGCAAATACGATTGTCTTTTTCGTTGTTCTTATCAAGTCAGCTCGCAGCCAATCTAGTTCAGCGGCGGGAATGTTGGCGTCGGTCCATTCGAAGTTCTTCCGGCCATACGGTTCGCCATCGCTGCGAAAGCACGAGTCGAGCACGATGAAATGGAACTGACCTGAGTCAAATGAGTAGTACGATTTCGGTTGCTCAACCCCGTCCAGGAACTCCTGCTTGGTGAGCGTGTGAACGCAGTGGTTTCCGAGTACGTAATGGCGATGCTTGCAGATGGCTGAGAAATCTCGGTTGATTCGCTTCAAGTATGCGAGTTCGGTCTCCACGGTGTCCGCGGCGTCAATAAAGTCGCCAAGTTCAACAAGGAACACCGGTTTCTCTCGGGAGTACCGTTCGGCGGCTTCCGCCAACTTTTCTGGCGTTTCCCGATAGTGTCGCGAGCCAGCGGGCGGCTTATCGGCATAGTGCAGGTCGGTCACGAGTCCAACATGCAACACGGGCTCTCGTTTATCGGCCCAGAGCAATGAACGGTTGATCGCAGCGGCCGCCAGCACAAGTGTCCCATTCTTGAAGAACGCACGTCGTCCAGGTAACAGGGAGGAGGTTCTGTTCATGATTTGAATTGCCGGGTTTTCAGTCCATACGGACTCATACGTTGTTGTCCGTCCGTCTTTCGTTGCCACAGTTGGTGTTTTCGTCGTCGCGAGTCGAGAGCAGGCGATGCACCTTAAACGATCGCTCGATCCGCGGCAATTCCGCTGGAAGCCGGCGCTACGTTGCATCCGACACGCAAGCGAGCCACGAGCTCGAATGCGAAAACCGCCCAAACCGCCAAGAAGGCGCCTGACCGCTTAAGGTCGCAGCTGCCTGGCCCAACGCATGATGCTGCGATTCGAATAGTACGCTACCAGTGAAATTGCGTGCGAAACGACGATGAAGGCGGCGGAGATGGAGAAGAAGCCGAACACCGGCATGCGCACCGCTTCTTCGGTCAGTCCTTCGATCGGGATGTACCCGAGGAGAGACGCGACCGAAAACGCTAGCAGGCCCACCGACGCCACGGCGCCGCACCAAAGCGCTTGCTTGGTTCGATGGCGGGCCGAGAAGCCTAGTCCGGCCAGCGTTCCGAAGAAGACCATGCCGAAGACGATGGTGACCGCTGTCATCAGCGGGTGTTCCACAGTCACGATTCCCGTCGTGATGAAGACCAACGACTGAAGCTCCCAGATCGCCAGCATCAGGGCCATCGCAATCGTGATGGTTGAGGCTGCTCCGATACGATCCGGATGTTGGCACCAGAGTCCAAAGCGCCGAAGTCCGCCGACGGGCCTCGCCAGCACCGGTTCGCGACGCACATAGCGTCGAAGATCCTCCGCGAACTCCTCGGCCGCCGCGTACCGTTGCCGCGGCTCCTTGCTCATCGCCTTGAGGCAAATCATCTCCAGATCGCGAGGTATGCGATCGTTAAGAGTTCGCGGCGAGCGGGGGTCGTCGTTCAGAATCTGATGGATGAGCATGTTGTTGTTGCCACGGAACGGTAGTTCACCCGTCAGCAATTGATAGAGAACCACGCCGAGGCTGTAAACGTCGCTTCGGACGCCGACGCTCTCATTCTCGCCCGCCGCCTGTTCCGGGCTCATGTACGCGGGCGTGCCAAGGATTGCGCCAGTCACACTGACCGTGCTGTCGCCGGTCTCTTGTTTCGCCAGACCAAAGTCCATGAGATACGGACGCCCGTCGCCATCCAGCATAACATTGCTCGGCTTGACGTCGCGATGCACGATGCCGGCCTCGTGGGCGTGATGAAGGGCCTCTGCGATTTGGATGCATAACCCAGCGGCTTCTTCGACAGGCGGCCGCCTGCTCTGCAGTTGTCGCTCCAGCGTCACTCCTTCTACAAATTCCGCCACCAGATAGGGTATCCCCTCGGCCTCGCCGGCTTCGAACACGGGAATGATGCCTTCGTGCCGGATTTTTGCAACGTGCCTCGCCTCCTGAACAAATCGTCGCCGATGTCCTTCATCCAGGAGGCGACGCGTGTGCGGGATCTTCAAAGCGACCACTCGATCGAGCTTCGGATCTCGCGCCTTGAACACGGTCCCAAAGCCGCCGGCGCCAACTTCCGCCAAGAGCTCAAAACGCCCAAAACGACTTCGATATCGCGAGACCGATTCCTCCACGTCCGTATCATCGACGCCAATACTTGAAGTTTTCCGATCGAACGACACGGGGACCGCAGACTGCAACTGAATCCTCGACCCACACAAGTCACACTCGAATGCTTGTGTGACGCTCAGCTCAGGGGCGCGTTGTTCGTTTCCGCATTCAGGACACCGCCCCACAACGGTGTGTTGCCGGAGAGGCTTTGGCAATTCCACCAGATAACTCAGAGTACTCGCCTGTGCCGCTCTCGAGCGTTGCTTGCTGTGGTTTCCTTCGGCGACTCCCCTCCACGATACGCGGGCTTCGATTGCCTGTGCGAATTCCGCCGCCGACTGATAGCGGTCGTCGGGATGCTTGGCGAGCGCCTTCAAGGTGATCGCGTCTGTTTCTCCCTCGAGCAGCTCGCTCATGGCTCCTCTCGAGTCGATCCGATGACCACTCTCAATCGCGGCTTTTACTCTGCTCGGCGGCAAGGGCTGCGCCGTGGCAATTTCGGCGAGGACGTCTCGAACGCTTCCGCAGACCCTGTACGGAAAGTAACCCCCTGTGAGCAGCTGGTAGAAAATGACGCCCAACGAATACACATCGGACCGGACATCGACAGCACTGCCGTTCGCTTGTTCCGGGCTGGCCCAAGGCAGCGACCCCAAGAAATGCCCGCTCGCCGTGATTTCTCCTAAGCTGGACGCCGTCACCTCGCCGCCAGGCATCACCCTCGCCAAGCCGAAATCAAGCAACTTTGGCTCGGCATGTCGATCCACGAGGACATTTGACGGTTTCAGGTCGCGATGAGTGATCCCGGCGCGGTGCACGAAGTCCGCGGCGCGGACCGCCTTAAGAAACACCCAGAGTCTCTCGCGAAACGAGCTCTCGCCCGCGTTCGACCCACCGATCCCAGCAAATTGGTCGATTGGCGTTCCCTCGATGAACTCGGTGACAAGAAAGCTAAGTCCCTCCTCGGTTTCAACGCGATCAAAGATAGATACGACGTTGGGGTGCTTCAGCTTTGACAGAATCCGCATCTCGCGGTCGAACCGCTTGCGCGAGTCGCCGTTGACGACGGCCCCCAACGCAGCATCTTCAAGGCCACGCGTTGTCTTGTCCACTTCTGGATTGCTTCGTCGACAATCGCCTGACCACCCGCGCCAATCTCGCGAAGAACGTGATACCCGGAAACAGATGGTGTATTGCTCGGCTCGCTGTTGAAACGAGGACCAATTCCTCGCTCCACCGGGGCCTCCTCCCGGCTGTGGTGCGCGAGGAGTGACTCAAGGTCCCTGCGCAACTCGCATCATCTGCGCAGCATTCAGCCAGCCAGGCGTCTCGCTGCTCGCACGACATCTCCGTCGCTTGAATAAACAGCTCCTGAAGTCTCTGAATGCGATCGGCAGTCATAAGTAAGGTGTTTGTCCTGGCGGCTTATCTAAACAGTTCACGGCTACGCTTGCCCCCATATTACCACAAGGGTTGTCTTGCCTCTGAAGGAACTGGGGCTTCCCGGTGACTGAGTTAACCTCACCCAGGTAATACGAGCTTCCCATGAGCAAACAACGACGACGGCTCTGGGGTTCGTTCAAGGCGACGTCGTGCGGCCTCATCTGGCCGGCAAGTCGCCGGTCAGCGACTTGGGTCAGGGACTGAATGCGTTAAACGAGTCGAGCGTGGCTCGCTTATGCCGCCTCAGTTCGCAGCGGCAGGCAAAGGCGCCTGACCCCTCTTCACTTTCGCGCAGTTGCGCAGGTTTCAAGGTGCAACTCTCGAGGGGATTGTCGCCCTCGCGGATCGTGATGGTCAGACGTCCTTTGCCGTCGGTGAACAGGGCGCCTAGGCGAACATTTCGCAGGTAGCCCGTGCGTTCGTGCCAAAACTGGAACACATGCCGCCCAACCGGCAGGTCCTTGATGTGAAAACGTCCATCGGCGCCCGTCTTCGCCATATACGGATTCGATCGCAGCACGACATAGCCGCGCATCCACGGATGAATCGTGCATGAGATAGGGCACGGCGCCCTCTCCTCCTTGGTGTATCGCAACTCAACTGAGTCGCTGGCGGGCAGCATCGGTCACATTGGCGAGTTATTGATGAACTGGATGTTGGCGTTGTATACCACGCTGCCCTGGTTGTGTTGGATCATCGTTTGACTTGTACGAAGCAGCAGGACATGCGGCGAAAATCGGCCCTTCTCCATCGACAGTTTCACCTTGTCGTTCGCCGTGGCGGCATACGACGGATGAACGCGCAACTCTTCGCCGTCGGGAAGGAGATAAACGACGATGTTGGAGACCCCTCGGTTGTTTTTGTTGACGATCAACGATTCGTCAGGGACCGAGTCTCCGATCGCAGTCCTGTCTCTGGTGACTCGAACCAACTCAACCGTCGGCGGATCGCCCGCATAGGTGAAACGGCCTGAGAGACTCCCCCAGCCTTGTTCCTGGGCGATGGACGACGCGGAAAGTACGGACGCGATCGTGAATGCGATGATCCGAATCATGCCTGATTCCAGGGGCTGGGAAAATCTGGCAGGCGCCTTTTTGGTAAGCCAGGCAGTTCTTGGACGAAAAAGGCGCCTGACACCTTTCGCCGCTCCTTCGAGCTACCTCGTTTTGATCTCACCAGTCGTAGTGTCGAGAATCCAGATCACGCCAGGCGGATCTGAAGGATGGAACTGGTAGCGCCCGACAGGATTCGGGGATAAAGCGACTGGGGGCGACGAATCGACCGTGTTGGATGTGGCGTTCCCGTGGAAGACAATCGCGCTGCTGAGGAGAACGGCCGAAATCAGAATGCATACGCCAAGGAACTTCGAGTCGATCTGCATAGCACACCTCGCCGTGGCTGTTTGATTCGCACAACAATACGAATGCTCAACACCGCCCCTGTCGAAGGCAAGCAACGCCGAGCGAGCGGTCATTGTCCGACCGGACGAGGCTTGAAGCAAGGCGTGGCCGCAGGCTCAGCGGTGGAAAGGCGAGAGATTCTGACCCTGCATGCTCGAGATCGCGGAGGCGCGGAACTGGGTTGCCACGGAGTCGTCGTGTCGAGAATCCAGATCACGCCCGGCGGATCTGACGGATGGAACATCCAACGCGTCTGGATCGATGATTGTTCCATCCATGCCCGTCACGACCAAGGGTTGGTTCAGTCCTGCGTTCGGACCTTTTCGTAGGTAGATGCCATCCGTCGGCGCCCGGTCCTCTCCAGTTTCCGGGTCCACCATTTCAGTCCTGGCCTTGAAGGCGACATGCCAGTTCTGATCGGCGTGACTAAAGACGACGTAGTAGAGGCCTCGGTGCGTGTCCTTGATGATGAACTCGCGTCCTGCTCCGTGGATCAACATGTTGCACCTCCTCAGTTCTGACTACTTCTCTTGTAGGATGCCTCGGAGCGGAGCCGATTTGGAGGACGAGCTTTCAGATTTGGCAAGTCTGGCGGTCTTTCCGAGTGGTGAACGCAGGAACCATTTGGCCGCTCGCTCCTTGCGCCGCCGAGGCAAGTATCCCGACCTGGACTCGAACCAGGGTCTGAACCTTCGGAGGGTTCAATGCTTTCCACTACACCATCGGGACGTGATAAGAGCCGACGACTGGATTCGCACCAGCATGATTCCGCTTACAAGGCGGACGCCTTTCTGTGTCGAGCCACGTCGGCATCAAGGGGTGACCGATGGGAGTTGAACCCATACCTTCTGCTTCACAGGCAGATGTGCCTACCGCGTACACCACGGACACCATATTGTTCTCAGCGGAAGGAGAGGGAATCGAACCCTCAAGGCCATAACAGCTCACCGGCTTCCAACCGGGTCCCGTCGCCAGTCGGGTTGCCCTTCCGTTTTTTACCTGTCAGTAGCCCGACCAGGATTTGAACCTGGAACATCTCGTTAGAAGCGAGACATGATGTCCGTTTCACCATCGAGCCATAAGCGGAAGGCATGGGATTTGAACCCATATCCCCGTGAGGAGGCACGCATTAGCAGTGCGGCCCGGCAAACCGTATCCGGCTACCTTCCGTATGTCAGTGGACCCACCGAGAATCGAACTCGGATCTCCGCCACGCCAGGGCGGTGTCGTCCCGTTGGACCATGAGCCCGTTCATTTCAGTGGACCTGATCGGAGTCGAACCGATCACACCGATCTTGCAAGGATCAGTCGCCTCCATCGGCATGCAGGCCCATTGATCTTGAGAGGTCCGTCCGGGAATCGAACCCGGTCTCCGTCCTTACCACAGACGTGTGCCGCCACAACACTTACAGACCATTTGTCGCAAGTGATCCCGGGTAGAATCGAACCACCGATCTCCTGGGTGTCATCCAGGCGTCTTCGCCACTGGACCACGGGATCATGTCAGTGACCGAGGCAGGAGTCGAACCTGCAAAATCGCCACGCTCTCAACGTGACCGCTTTGCCTGTTTGCGTACTCGGCCGTTTTCAAGTAGCGGGTCCGGGGGTCGCACCCGGCGGTCCTGGCTTATGAGGCCTGGATGAGCACTGGCCCACCCGCGTCAAGTTGCAGGTCTCGGTATCGAGCCGAGCAGCATCGGCCGTATGAAAGCCGATGGGACACCTGTCGCACCTGCAATTCAAGTAGCCAAGGCGAGAGTCGAACTCGCATGCCCTTGCGGGCACGACGTTCTGAGTGTCGCGTGTCTACCAGTTCCGCCACTTGGCTGTGTTGTTTCACGCAGCCCGTACGGGAGTCGAACCCGTATCACGAGAATGAGGGTCTCGTATCCTAACCGTTAGAAGAACGGGCCATGTTGTCAGTGCGCCGGGACGGAGTCGAACCGCCACAGCCCGAGGACGAGTGGGTTACAGCCACTGGGGCTCGCCAATGCCCAGCCGACGCATGTCGATAGTGACACAGGCGGGAGTCGAACCCGCAGACACCAAGGTTTGAGCTTGGCCGCTATGCCTGTTCGCGTACCACGTCGTTTCAGCACCCTCGATCGGATTTGAACCGACGATCTCCTGCGTGACAGGCAGGCGAGCACTCCGGCTGCTCCACGAGGGCGTGTTCGTCGAGTGGCTCAGGTGGGAGTCGAACCCACAGCATCCCTGGTTCTAAGCCAAGGTGGTCTGCCAGTTGCCTACCGAGCCGTTGATGCTTTGCGTTAGTACCCAGAGCAGGAATCGAACCTCCAAAACACTCGGGTTTAAGCCAAGTCGCTCAACGATTGGCGTACCTGGGCACGTTTTAGTAGTCCCGGATGGAATC
>CAVORG010000008.1:0-41205 GCA_963698545.1 uncultured Planctomycetaceae bacterium | reverse complement strand
GAAAGATGCGTTCTTCGTCGAGTTGACGGCTGGTCATCGAGCGTCGCTTTCAGGTCTGCCGAATGTGGATGCGTTTCGTCCGCCGGAACACTATGCGAAATCCACGGGCGGAGCCCCCAACGGTTTTGGGAAGATAATACCAAGTCCAGAACGGACTCGTTCTCATCCCCAGGGAATGCCTGACATGGTCACGGCGACTGAAGAATTCCGACGGTCTGAGTGGGCCCTCCTCAATCGGCCAGTTCATCGTAAAGAAAAACGCTGGCGAAAGCTCGACGGCGTTTGACCGATGCCAGCGACACACTCAGCAGTTGGGCCGCGTCTTTAGCAGCGCCCAGTGAAATAGCGGAGCTTGACAAGCCGCGCACTTCCGGCTGCTTATGCTCGAGTTTGACCAGAACTACGTCGATCGCCAGAAGCCGTTCGAGGGTTCGCTGCTGGCCGGGCGGTGCACGTATCATTTCCGGTAGCACCGACGGCGACACCGAGTTCACGAGAACGCGCCACGCTTTTGCGAGTCAGACAGCGGGAATCGTTCTACTCGGTTGAAGGCTGACACCGGTCAGTTGCACGCCAACTGCGAGCCGAACCAGTCTCGTGACTGAAGGCGGCGGCAGTCATCTCCATGGGGTTGCGTTTCGCCCCGGTCTGGACGCCGGAAGAAGCGAAACGCACGCGGCCCTTGAGGCGCCATTGTTTGAGGCCAACCGTGAAGGAGCAAGACATTTTGGAACGGCTGGAGCGAATCGAGGCGGTTTTGCAGTTGCTCGTGACGCAACGTTCAGTCAAGGACTACTACACCACGGCGGAGGCTGCGAGGAATCCTGGGGAAGGCCGAATTCACGGTAAGAGAGTGGTGCCGTCTGCGGTCGCGTCTGGGCCGAAAAACGCCAATGTGGCCGCGGGAACACCAAGGAATGGATCATTTCCCATGAGGAGCTCACGCGGATTCAGAATGAAGGTCTGCTGCCGCTCTGACGGCGAAAACACAAGACACTTGCGACGACCGCCTGTCGAACCCTACGACTCGTTCCCGAATACATGCGACATTGCCTCCCGTTGGGAATCCGGAAAAAGATGCGTATATCGCTTCCGCATCTCATCCGTCTGGTGACCGGACCAACGATCGATCATACGTTGGTCGATCCCCTTGGCGGCACAGTTGCTGATGAAGCTGTGACGGAAAACGTGCCAACCGCGAACGTTCTCCCACTTGCTGCCGGTGAGTACGTTGTCCAAATGATAAGTCGCCTCTTCGACCGTCACGGCGTCCTCGTCGAGCCTTGTCGCGTTCGCGGCTGACTTTGAATTCCCGGGGAAAAGTATAAATGCTTGTCGTTTCTGGCCAACCAGTCCGGAAGCACTTGCGAGTATGCGGCGACAATGGGACCATTCCGGTCGTTCGTCGGCCCTTGACGCGCTTCTTCTCTCGGATCAGCACCGTGCCCGCCTGCAGTCGAAGTCGCCCACTGTGAACGAACCAATTCGCTGCGTCGTGCCCCCGTATGAGCGGCCAGCACCGCCATCGGGTACAGAAAGCCGTATACCGTGTTTTCTCACGTGACGTCGAACACGTCGTCGATTTCTGGCACCGTCAGAAACAGACAGTCCCACAACTCGGCGTGCTCCACTTCGGTCAGTCCGCCAAGTCCAATCTGCCGTTCGATTTCGCTCCAAGTCTGAAACGGCGGCTTTTCCGTCGTTTTGGGAAACCGGAGGTTCTGGTTCGGAAAGAGACCGTGGCGTACCCCTTCGTAACCGCCCAAGACCAGACCGTGCTGAAGGTACTGATCTCTTTCTTAATCGTCGTGGCGCTTAGCCGCTTTCCGCGCTTGCCTTTCTCTTTCGAACGCTGCAGCACGTAGTCCTGCAGATGTTGTTGTGCAAGCCTCTCAATGGCGAACCGCACGCCGAGTGTCCGCTCGATGTGGTCCATGTGAATCCGAGCGACGCGCAGCGTCTCGGGCTCGAGCGAATCGATGGGCAAGTTGTCGCGATACTCCGAAAACAACTTGCCGAGAGCCATCGACTTCGGCACTTCCAGCTGGCCGTTCATCTTTCCGTCTGAAAGCAAGAAAGCGGCGATATTCGCGCCCGTCTGGTAGCTCAAGCCGGCCCATTTCGAGCAGTCGGATGTTCTCCTCCAACCGCGAGCAACTGGCGGCCGCGCTCCGTTCATCCTTGGTGCGCAAGGACCTCTTGAATTTCCGGCTGCCGAGTCGGAAGCCGATGTGGAAGTAGCCGGAGGGATCGCGATCAAGCCATGCCATCGTGTAGCTCCTCGTAACTGGTGAATCGAGAATAGCGATTTCACCGAACGAGCACCAGCGATACGAATCCAACGCAACCCCAACCTTGCCCCTGATTTGCCCCTGATGCTGTGGAAGCAACAAAAAAGGGACTCGCGGCTGATTGCCGTAAGTCCCAATGCTGTAAGAGTTAGCTTCGTCTTCCGGAGCGCAACGAAAAAGCTCCCCCGGTAGGACTCGAACCTACGACAAGGCGGTTAACAGCCGCCTGCTCTACCAACTGAGCTACAGGGGATCGTTGTGCTCGTACTTTAGGTTATCGGTTTTCTTGTGGCAAGTGGTGTTGCTTCTGGGGGCAGCGGGGCGTTTTCTTGGCGGGCTCGTCGGTTGGGATTGATTGTAGGACTCTCGGGGATCTTGAGGGTTCGCGTAATACAGCCCTGTGCAAAACTGGAGTCCGCTGGCGAGGAGCAGCGCTCGACGGGGACGGGCCCCGTCGGGGCGGGAGCTCGGTTGGGACGCGTGCTGGCGAGGAGCAACGCTTGACGGGGACGGGCCCCGTCGGGGCGGGAGGCCGGTTGGGACACGTGCTGGCGAGGAGCAACGCTGGACGGGGACGGGCCCCGTCGGGGCGGGAGCTCGGTTGGGACGCGTGCTGGCGAGGAGCAACGCTTGACGGGGACGGGCCCCGTCGTGGCGGGAGGTCGCCGGTTGGGACGCGTGCTGGCGAGGGGCAACGCTTGACGGGAACGGGCCCCGTCGGGGCGGGAGCTCGGTTGGGACGCGTGCTGGCGAGGGGCAACGCTGGACGGGGACGGGCCCTTAGGTTTGCCCACATTTATGGCGTTTTTTGGCTGTTTCGGCTCCGACGACCATTGCCTGAAGTTCCTTCCAGCCGATCCAAATTGTCTGCCAACCGGGTGGGTGGTCGTTTTTTCGGTTCTGATGCCCGCCGACGCGAGCGAGTGCATAGAAGAATTCATGGATCGTCCAGTCCAACTTGACTTTTCCATGACGCCAGATGCTCAGCACGGCAACGTAGTCTTGACTGATGATCTGAGTGGCTTTTCGCGTTGTCGCGTCGGGGCTGCGGCTCGCGTCGCGTAAGTTCAAGAGCTTCAACGTGACAATCGAAACCAAGGCGATCGCCGGTTTCAAGCGTTCTTCCTTCGTGAACTGCATGCTCTCGATGCGGCAGCCTGTCTTCAGACCTTTGTGATACTCCTCGACGATCCATCTTCGCTCGTACCAGCCGACGACTCGGTAAGCGGCTTCGAAGCTTGCGACGACTTCATTGGTGATCAAGAACCATTCAAGACGTTCCTGACCCTCCGGAGGATCGACCTCCCAGACACGAACAACCCAGACTTTCAACGGATCGTTGCCGTGCAGGCCGTTCTTGTTCTTGGGCGGCTTGATATAGACCGCCGCGAACGAGACCGCCATTTTCGCGGAGCGGGCGATTCGCTTGACCTTCTTTCGGTCGCCCTTCTTCTTTGAATTCGTTTGACAACTGGTGACGTTCAGCCGCCACGTGCCTGCCGCGTCCAACGTTCTGAGGTAAGTCCGCAATTTCGATGTCTCGGCATTTCGCGGATCATCATGCCCAATCAGAATGCCGCGGTCATGCTTGCTGCGTATCACAAAACGCCGTCCGCTTTGTGATTCATGCTCGAGAAACTCAAACGTATCCGCGCTTGGTCGCAAACATCGACGATTTTCCGAGTACTTGGTAAGGGATCCGTCCCGCGCAACCACAGCAAACTCTCCCGGGATTCTCGCGATCGCTTCTCTTTCGACTTCTCGTTCGGCGGCACTTTCACTCGATGGTGCATGACTTGGTTCGTCAGCCCCAAGACGCTCCCAGTCTTCGCGTCGACAGCAAGCGAGTTGTGGGCGATGTAACCTCGGTAACGTCCGTTCCCGATCTGGCCCAATTCGTCGGCCAGGGACAGGTGAGTTGTGTAGTCCAACTCCGTCGAGTCGTGCAGCACCAACACGGCCGCTTCCATCTGCTCAATCCGGTCGAGCGTTTTGCGCCGATGGGACTCGAAAACCGATTCATGAGTCACGCGATCACAATCCATCAGCCGATAGAAGGCCTTCAGATCGCCGGGGTTGTTGAGTTTCTGCGGCAACGTTCCCCCCGGTCGCCGAGACATCGAATCGGCGACGATAACAAGCCGCTTCGTTCGGCGTTCGTCGCCAAGGTCCGCGCCGGCAAAGTTGGTCGCCCCAAACGACTGGCTCCTCAAGATCATCGCTCAACCCTTCCGTGATGGTGTGTCGTCGCCTAATCCGTCACCGACAACCTTCACAATCGCGCACAGCCAGTCAAACTCGAATAGGTTTCACAGCATCGACTCGAACCCACCGATCTTGCCCTAACCACGCAAGACCACGAAAATTACCTCGCCAGATTGCCTCGCTTGCCGACGTTGGCCAAACGTCTTTCGCACACGCGAACCCGACACGTTCGCAGCACACCGTGAAAAATGTGGGCAAACCTAAGGACGGGCCCCGTCGTGGCGGGGGACTTTGTTGCGTGTCGGCGAGGAGCGTCGGTGGAGTCCAACGGATGACCGTTCCGCTTGTCGCTTGGCCAAGTGCCGGCAGGAGCAGGCCCAGCGTTGCGGACAGCCCGTTTAGTCTCGCGCCTTGATCATGGTGACCTGATTGCCGACTTCGTTGTGCTCCACTTTGGTCATGAACGAGCGCATCAGCATCAGGCCTCGGCCGCTGGTGTTCTCGAGGTTTTCCTCGGCGGTGGGGTCGGGGACGTCGCTGGGGTCGAAACCTTCTCCCTCGTCGGCGATCCGCACGTAGACTTCTTTCATCGAGACTTGGTAGTGGATATCCACCTGTTTTTCGCGGTCGTATTGGTTGCCGTGCTTGATCGCGTTCATCAACGCCTCCTCCACGGCCAGGTGGACGGCGAACAGGCTGTGCTCGTCCCAATCCAGGTTGCGTAGTCGCTCGAGCAATTCCTCCAGCGAGTTCTTGGCGAAATCGACGTCCGTGGCAAAGGAGATCTGTTTCGTCCAGTCCCAACGATTCTCGGTCATGATTCTCGACACGTATGCGCCCGCCCCTGATGTCGTGTTTGCGTTGTCCAGCCACGAAACGATTAACGTACCACAGTCGCAAATGGCCGACTTGGCGATTCGCCGCAGTACCCAACCGCTTGGAATCGTCGGCGTGCGGCGTCTAGAAGGCCGCCAGCGCGTCTTCGCGATTTCGACGAATATCAAATAACGCGTCTAGTCGCGTCAACTCGAAAATCTGAGATATCTCGGGACTGAGTCCACAGAGTTTGATGGCCCCGGCCCGCCGCTGGACCTTCTTTTCCAGGGTCACCAGCTTGTTCAAGGCCCCGCTGCTGAGGAACTCGACGTTGCTGAAGTCTAGCAACAAACGGGAACGCTGCTCGACGTCGGCCAGCGCATACAGCTCGTCGCCCCAGCGCTCGATCTTCTCGTTGTTGACAATATTGCGGTCCGGAAACGCGACAACGGTCACGTTGCCCACTTCGGACAGCACCAAATGAGAGAAATCCGCCATGGTGTTTTGACGCTCGCGGCGTGTCCGTGAGGCTGAGATGAGAAAAGCTGATGAGCCGTACTGAGAAAAGACGCTCGCTCGACGCGGCCGAGCCAGCAGACCTATTGTTTGCCTTCCAGCAGGTGGTTGACAACCCGTTGGAGTCCGCCACCGACTAGCAATTTGCAGTAGTCCCTCGACAACCCTCGCTTGCGGCCGCCCCGCAAGAGGGGCTCGGAGAAACGACTTCCGAGTATCAGGGGGCCTCCGGGCCTGTTGCTTTTACTGTACGCGATGATGCCAGTTTGCTCGGCCGGATGCCGTTTCGCAACAAGTGATGCCAGAATTCACTGCCGATTGCAAGGGTTGCAGCGGTTGTCTGGCCTTTTCAGCCGTGATGGACGCTGTTTCCTGGCCATGGTCCACGGATTGCATTCCCTTTCCGGTCGGCCTTGACTCGTCGCCCTACAGACTCTCTTGATTCGATCGCCATGTCCTCCCGCCCGCCGCTACTCGCTCTGATTGCCGTCCTATTCGGCGGACAATTCGCCCACGCCTGGACCGACAGTTCCGCAAGACGGGCATCCGCCGACACCGTTCGCCGACTGGGCGACGTCCAGGTAAGCGTCTGGGACGCCCAGGGACGCGTGTGGAACGGGCGGCTGGACCATCGCACCGACGACCGCCATCTGTGGCTGAAAAACGAAACGCCCGCCGTTCGCGTCGTTCGAGCTCTGGCTTGGACCGACATCGTGCAGGTTCAATACAGCGACCTACCAGACCAGCAGTCCGCCTCGCCAAGCCCGCCGCCGCGACCCAGCGGCCCAGTCGGCCGCACGCTCGCCGATCAGGCCCGCGACGCTCTCCTCGATCCCCGACCCTAAGCCCCTGAGCGGGAAATCACGCTCAACCATCGTCCTCCTTCCTGGCTCCCCGCGGAGTTGGTTCATGCAAATGGGCCAGCGTCGCGGGGAGTTGTTTTTCTTGGTTCTTGGTTCTTGGTTCTTGGTTGGTCGTTCTTGGTTTCTGCGTCTTGGCCAGAAAGAGTTCTTGTTCGGCCTCTTCATGAATCTGGGCGGCTCGTTGCAGCGCGTTGAAGCCCTGAAACCAGCGAGCCGCTGTGAAGCCGGCGAGCATCCCCAGCAAGCCCAAGATAAAGGGCAGAGCGACGGTCGATTCCCACAGAGCGCCTTCCAGCAACCTGGCCGCCGGCTCCCAGGGAGAAAGCGCCGCGCCCAGGATGCACCCCAAGACTCCGCCGGTCGCCGTCCAGATCGACGCGCGAATCCGCACCGGCAGGATCTTGCCTTCCACTTGCGACGGTTCGTAAGGATTTGGCATGGGGGCTCGGAATGGTGCTCGTGCGTACCGCGGGTTCCTGGGGTGTGCTGCGCGACCCGATGCACCAAGTTAAGAAAAATCCGGATGGAATTGACCGCGGAGGACACGAGGAACCGCAGAGGCGGAGGCAATTCTCTACCCTCTACTCTCTACCCTCTACCCTCTACCCTCTACTCGCTACCCCCCAAAGGGCCAGGCTTGTTTGGCGGCTTTCTTTTGGATGTCGGTGAGTTTGGCGATGCCTTCCTTGGCTAGTTTGAGTAGGGAGTCGAGTTGCTTTTGGGTGAACGTGGATTCTTCGCCGGTTCCTTGGACTTCGATGAAGTGGCCGGCGCCGGTCATGACGACGTTCATGTTGACATCGGCGGAAGAATCCTTGGCGTAGTCCAGATCGAGCTCCGCTTTGCCTTGGACGATGCCGACGCTGACGGCGGCGACGCTGTCCTTGAAGATGGGCTTTTCGGGGTCCGGCAGATCCTTCCTGATGGACTCAACGGCGTCCAGCAGCGCGAGGAAACCGCCGGTGATGCTGGCCGTGCGCGTGCCGCCATCGGCCTCCAGCACATCGCAGTTGACCGTGATCGTCTTTTCGCCGAGAGCCTGCAAGTCGCAGACGGCTCTCAGGGAGCGACCGATCAGGCGTTGAATCTCGGTCGTACGGCCGTCGACCTTCTCCCGCTCGCGGCGTTTGCGCGGGGAGGTGCTGTTGGGCAGCATGCTGTATTCGGCGGTCACCCAGCCCTTGCCCTGTCCCGCCATCCAGGGCGGCGCCGCGTCTTCCACACTGGCCGTGCACAACACCAATGTCTGTCCACATTGGTAGAGCACGCTGCCGGCGGCGGTCTTGGTGAATCCTCGGCGGATGCGAATCGGACGGAGTACAGCTTGGGTTTTGGGCATACTTGGTTCTTGGTTCTTGGTTCTTGGTTTTTGAAATTACGTTAGCAGCCAGACCAGGAGTCCTTTTTGGGCGTGCATCCGGTTGGCTGCTTGTTGGATAACGGCGCCTTGCGCTCCATCGATGACTTCGGCGGTGACCTCTTCGCCTCGATGCGCCGGGAGGCAATGCAGGAAAATCGCATGCGGCGGCGCTTCGCACATCAAGTCCGCGTCGACCTGCATGGCGGCGAACGCTCGGCGACGAGCTTGACTTTCTTCCTCTTGCCCCATGCTGGTCCAGACATCGGTATAGACAACATCCGCGTGCTGCACGGCCTGTCGCGGGTCGTCGGTCTGTTCCATGGAGCCGCCCAGGTCGCGAATCTGTCGTTGAAAATCCGCATCGAATTGATACTCGGCGGGGCAGGCGATGGAGAATTTCACGTGCAACTTGGCGCAGACGATGGCCAGGCTGCGGGCGACGTTGTTCGCGTCGCCGATGAAGGCGATCTTGCGGCCCGCGAAGCCGCCGAATCTCTCGCGCAGGGTCAGCAAGTCGGCCAATGCCTGGCACGGATGCACCAGATCGCTGAGCCCGTTAATGACGCTGCACGAGCTGTGTTTCGCCAACTCCGTCAGTTTCTCGTGAGCAAACGTTCGGCAGACAATCGCATCAACGTATTGGCAAAGCACGCGAGCGAAGTCGGCGATGGGTTCGCGTTTGCCAAAGCCAACTTCCTCACCGAAGAACAGCGTGGCGCCTCCCAGCTGGGCCATTCCAGCTTCGAAGCTGACGCGGGTCCGCAGGCTTGGTTTTTCGAACAACAGCGCCAGGACCTTGCCCTTCAGCAGCGGCTGGCGATCACCCTGTTGCACATCGTGTTTCAAACGCTGCGCCAGGTCCAGGATCTCGATGATTTCCTCGGAGGAATAGTCCATCAGCGTGAGCAGATGCCGCATCGGCAAGCTCCTTTCGACTTCTGTTCATGACCAGTGGGCGCCGGCCGCGTTGATGCGTTGCTGGTAGCAAGCGGGGCTTAAGCCGCGTGTTGTTGCAGCACTTCTTGGATGATGTCGCAGCCTTCTTCGGCTTGTTCGGTTGTCAGGTTCATGGCTGGCAACAGCCGCAGGACGACGCCTTGGGTGCAATTGACGAGCAGTTGTTTTTCGAGGCAAGCTTGGACGATGGCCGCGCCTTCCACGTTCAACTCCACGCCGATCATGACGCCCAGTACGCGGACTTCCTTGATGATGTCCAGTTGTTCGGCCATCTCATCAAAGCGGCGTTGAAAGACCTGACTGACTTCGTGAGTGCGTTGCAGCAAGCCGTCTTCCTCGATCATCTCGATGGCGGCGATGCCGGCTCGAGCCGCGATGGGGTTGCCGCCGAACGTGGCGGCGTGCATGCCCGGCCGCAAGCTGGCGGCGATCTCGCTGGTGGCCAGCATCGCGCCGCCGGCCAATCCCGCGCAAACCGACTTGGCCAGGGTCATGATGTCCGGCGTCACGCCGAAGTGCTGGTAGGCGAACCAGTTGCCGGTGCGACCGCACCCCGTTTGCACCTCGTCAAACATCAGCAGCATGTCGCGGCCATTGCACAGTTTCCGCAGACCCGCGAGGAATTCGGCGTCGGCGGGGCGGACTCCGCCTTCGCCTTGAACGGGCTCGACCAAGATCGCGCAGGTCTGTTCATCGACCAGTTCCTCCACCGCGGCAAGATCATTGAACGGAGCGTACTGGAAGCCCGGGATCAACGGTCCCAGGCCCTCGTGGTACTTGGGTTGAGCGGTGGCGGTCAAGGCGCCCAAGGTTCTGCCGTGGAAGCCGCCTTGGAACGTGATGATCTTGTAGCGATCGGCGGGAGTATGGAGTCGCGCCAACTTAATGGCCGCCTCGTTCGCCTCGGTTCCCGAATTGCAGAAGAAGGCCTTGCCGCCGAAGCTGCGATCGGACAGCATCTTGGCCCATTGTCCCTGGGCCTCGATGTGCCAGGTGTTGGGAACATGGATCAGCTGAGCCACTTGCTCCTGGACGGCTTGGACGACTTTCGGCGGGCAGTGCCCCAGAAGGTTGCAGCCCCAACCGGGAAAGAAGTCAAGGTAGCGGCGGCCTTCGCTGTCCCAGACCAGCGACCCTTCGCCGCGAACCAGGTTGACCGGGTAACGCGTGTAGTTGGGAATCACGTATTGCTGAAAAAGCTCCCGAGTATCTTGCGAGCTGAGCGTTGTGGTCACCGACGACTCCTTGGCTTGCATGCGTGTGTGGTTCAGCGATCGGCGACGATTTGCGTGCCGACGCCGCTGGTCGTGTAAATCTCGAGCATCAGTGAATGTCTCAAACGCCCGTCGATGATATGCACCTTGCCGACTCCCTGGCGAAGCGTTTCCAGGCATGCTTCGACTTTCGGAATCATGCCCGCATCAACCGCGCCGGTGGCAATCAACTCGGCCGCCGCGGAGGCGGGAAGGGTGTGGATGAGCGAATCGGCATCCTTCTTATCACGGCGAACTCCATTGATGTCGCTCAAGAACACAAGCTTCTCTGCTCGCAGCGCCTGGGCGATCGCGGTAGCGACGGTGTCGGCGTTGACGTTGAGCAATTCCTCGGTCTTCTCGTCGAGGCACATCGACGGTATCACAGGGACCTGTCCGGCGTAGCAAAGGTTCTCGATGACGCGGGAATCCACTCGCGTGATCTCGCCGACGGCGCCAAGATCCAAGTCGGCGCCGTCAGGGCCAGGGAGCTTCAAGCGGCGGCCGTAGAGCACGTTGTCGCCACGGATGCTGAGCGTCATGGCTCGGCCGCCCAGCTCTTCAATCAGATCGGCGATCTCCGTGTTGATCTCGTCGACCAGCACTCGCCGCACCACTTCCAAAGCCGCCGGATCGGTAACGCGGCGGCCTTGGACGAACCTCGCTTCGATGCCGGCTTGATCCATGGCGCGGGTGATGGCGGCCCCGCCGCCATGGACGACCACTGGGCCGCATGCCGACGGTCGAACATGAAGACGATGTCCAGGAGGACATGGCGCAGGGCGTCCGGGTGCTCCATGACGCTGCCGCCCAGCTTGATGACCGTCGTCTTATCGCGGAATTGGCGGATCCAACCGAGCGCCTCCAACAACGTATCGGCTTTAGCAATGGCCTCTTGCAACGGGCGAACCTCCCCAGAAACGACAACAACCGCCAGCGGCGGGCCTCATCGTTGGCGGAAGGCGGCGGGCCGGCGGTGTGCGGTGGCGAATCGCGTATTGTAGGCCCAGGCGGCTTGGTTCGCCAGTCGAAAGGACGCCCTTGCGGAGGAGACCACTGGCGACCTACCCTAACCACAACAGAAGGCGGAGTCAGACGCGCCGACAGAATAAATCGAGGGAGAACCGAGCATGAGCGACGCGACAGCGGTGGTTTTGGCCGCCGGCAAAGGGACGCGGATGGAGTCCGATCTGCCCAAGGTGCTGGCGGAAGTGTGCGGACGACCATTGATCGACTACGTGCTGGACGCGCTGGACGCCGCGGGAGTCGCCCGGAAGGTCGTCGTGGTCGGCTACGAAGCCCAGCTGGTCCGGAAGGCGATTCAGGACCGCCCCGGCGTGGAATTCGCCTTGCAGGAACAGCAACTGGGCACCGGTCACGCCGTGCAGATGTGCCGACCCGCCTTGGAGCGGCATGAGGGGCCGGTGCTGGTGTTGGCCGGCGATTCCCCGCTGATTCAGGCGTCGTCACTGCGGGAATTGCTGGACCTGTTTCGCGAGCTTCAACCAGCATGTCTGCTGGGAACGCTGCACAAGGAAGACCCCACGGGGCTGGGCCGCATCGTGCGTGAAAACGGTCGATTCGTCGGCATCGTCGAAGAAAAGGACGCCACCGACGCTCAGCGGCGGATTACCGAGGTCAACATGAGCACCTATGTGTTTCGCGGACCGGATCTGCTGGAGGCCTTGAACCACCTGCGCAACGAGAATCGGCAGGGCGAATTCTACATCACCGATTGCCCTGGCTGGCTGCGCGAACAAGGGCGCCCGGTCGATGCTCGCCCAGTGTTGAAGCCCTGCGAATCGTTGAGCGTGAACACCGTCGCTGAATTGAAGATCGTGGAGGAGGAGATGAAACGCATGCGAGGAGAGGGAATCGCGTGAGCGGCGGAATTCGAATCGCCCTCCTGGGGCTAGCGGGGTCGTTGAATTACAATGAGAGGCGTGGGAATTCTCGACTGGCGCGACCTCATCTGGAAGCGAGCGGATGCAAGAGCTCAAAGTCTTTAGCGGTCACGCCAACGAACAACTGGCGCGCGACATCTGCGCTTTCCTGAGGCAACCACTGGGTAAGATCTCGCTGGGCACGTTTCCTGACGGGGAGATTTCCTGCAAGATCGACGAGGACGTGCGCGGCCGCGACATCTTCCTGGTGCAGCCCACATGCCCGCCGGTGAATGACAACCTGATGGAGCTGTTGGTGATGATCGACAGCTTCAAGCGGGCCAGCGCGGCGCGGATCACCGCCGTGATTCCCTACTTCGGCTACGCTCGACAAGATCGCAAGGACGAGGGGCGGACGCCGATCACGGCGAAGCTGGTCGCCAATCTGATCGCTCGCGCCGGCGCCGATCGCGTGGTGACGATGGATCTGCACGCAGCTCAGATTCAAGGCTTTTTCGATATTCCGGTCGACCATCTCTACGCCGCGCCGGTGTTGAACCAGCACTTCCGCAAGATGCGCCTGGAGAGTGATGATATCGCCGTCGTCAGTCCCGACGAAGGCAGCATCAAGCGAGCCATTGGCCATGTCGAAGCGCTTGGGCGGACGCCTGGCGATCGTGGACAAGCGACGCAGCAGCGCCGTTCGAGACCAGCCAGAAAAACATCATCGGCGGCCCCATCGAAGGGCGAGTCGCGTTGATGTTCGACGACATGATCAGCACCGCGGGATCGATCGCCGGAGCAGCGAAACTCGTCGCCGATGCGGGCGCGCGAGAAATTCACGTCGCCGCCTCGCACGCCGTATTCTGCGGCAACGCGCGGCAACGATTGGCCGAGGCGCCCGTGACCAGCGTCGTCGTCACCGACTCGATTCCCCTGTCGCCTGATCACAAGCTGGCGAAGATCAAAGTCCTGAGCGTAGCGCCCTTGTTGGGGGAAGCCATCAAACGCATTCACAACGCTCAGTCCATCAGCCGGATGTTCGAGGAAACGGAATCCACCTGAGAAGCGGAGCTGAGAACGCCAGATTCCGCTGATCGCCAAGGCCCGCCCGCGACTCCACCGGACGTCAATCCTCTTCAGCAAAGATTTCGGGCTAACCCACGGGATCACGAAGCGTTGCGAGGGCTTGGGCGGGCATCGCCAGAATGCTCGCCTTCCGTTATTCTGGGGAGAAAGCCGTCACCCCTGAATTTGAAGGATCCGATGGAACTTCCCCTGGCCCCTGATGAACCCCGCTCCCGGCTCTCCGGCGGCGAGCCCGGCCCCAGCAAGGGAACCTACGCCTTCGTCAGCCTGGGTTGCCCCAAGAACCTTGTCGATAGCGAACGCATGCTGGGGCTGCTGCAGCTGGACGGCTACCGCCTGGTGGACGATCCGGACGGCGCCGATTTTGTCGTGGTCAACACCTGCGGCTTCATCGAGAGCGCCCGCCAGGAGTCATTCGGCGCGATCGACGAGATGTTGCAACTGAAGCGGCAAGGGCGCACACGGGGCGTGATCGTCTCGGGGTGCCTGGCCGAACGGCAAAAGGAAACGCTGCTGGACGAGCGTCCGGAGATCGATTCCCTGGTGGGCGTCTTTGGCCGCGAGGAAATCACGCGGATCGCCGATCGATTGGTGGGAAGTCTCGACGAACAGCGCAACGTGTTTCGACCGGCCCCGGTCCGAGCGCTGGCGGACACCAACCGTTTTCGCATCACGCCCGGACACTTCGCCTACCTGAAAATCTCCGAAGGCTGCGATCGGTTGTGTACGTTCTGTGCGATTCCGGGGATGCGAGGCAAGCATGCCTCCAAGCCGATCGAGGACATTGAAGAAGAGGCCCGTCAACTCGCCGCCGACGGCGTGCGCGAGTTGATCGTGGTCGCTCAAGACACGACCTACTTCGGCATGGATCTGTATGGCGAGCCGCGACTGCGCGAGTTGCTGGAACGACTGAATCGCATCGACGGGATCGATTGGATCCGCTTGATGTACTTCTACCCGATGTACATCGACGACGCCTTGATCGAGACGATCGCCTCCAGTGAGAAGATTGTGCCGTACATCGACATTCCCTTGCAACACATCAACGATGAGATGTTAAGGCGGATGGCTCGGCGGGTCTCCAAGTCGGAGACCGAAAAGCTGCTCAAGCGATTGCGGGCGGGCATTCCCGAACTCGCCTTGCGGACCACCTTCATCACCGGCTTTCCCGGCGAGACCGACCAGCATTTTGAGGAGCTGGCCGAATTCGTCGCCCAGCAGAAGTTTGAGCGCGTGGGCGTGTTCACGTATTCGTTGGAGCCAGGGACCCCCGCCGAACGATTGCCCCAGCAAATCCCGCAGCGCGTGCGCGATGAGCGTCGCGAGCGGTTGATGGAGATCCAACAGCAGAACGTGTTTCAATGGAACGAGGCTCAGGTGGGCCGCCAAATCGATGTCATCCTGGATCATCCCGAAGATGCACAACGCAACGTCTGGGTGGGGCGAAGCTGGGCGGATGCGCCGGATGTGGACGGCCTGGTCTATGTGACGGGCGGTCCCTTTGGATTGCGGGCGGGGCACATCGTGCGATGTGAGATCGCGGCGACCCATGACTACGACTTGGCCGCCGCCGCAATCGCCGAACCTCGCTGAACAAGACAAGGGAAAACACATGGCATCGCCGGCCGCCGACGCGCAACGACGTTCGGTTTGGAACGTCCCGAATCAGATTACGGCGGTGCGTCTGGTGCTGTCCGTTTTGGTCTTCGCTTTGATCGCCTGGCGCGCCGATCTGATGGCCATGATCGTCTTCGTCATCGCCGCCAGCACCGATTGGATCGACGGTTATTGGGCTCGCAAGTACAACCAGGTCACCAAGCTTGGTCGCGTCTTTGATCCGTTCGTTGACAAGATGATTATCTGCGGCACATTCATCTTCCTCGCGGCCAGGTCCGAGGAGTCCGGCGTGGCGGCGTGGATGGCGACGGTCGTCATGGGACGCGAGATGTTGGTCACCGCGCTGCGCAGCTTCATTGAACGCAGCGGCGGCGATTTCTCAGCGATGTTTTCGGGCAAGCTGAAAATGGTGTTTCAGTGTGCGGCGGTTGTGGCGGCGCTGCTCACGATGTGGCGCGGCGAGGCGTCGCCGGCGTGGCTGATGTGGACTCGCGACGGCTTGCTGTATGTGGCGATTCTGTCCACGCTGCAGTCCGGCTATATCTACTGCCGGGCGGCCGCTCCGCTGCTGCTGAACGAATAGAAATCCAGAGTCCCCATGAATCAAGTTGCGCCGCCGGCCGCCCCGACCAACGATCAGATCACGCTGGCGATCATCGTGTTATTGTCCGGCGGGTTGCTGGTGTACGGGGCGCTGTGGACGTTGTTGATTGGGCGCCGCCCGTTTCCTCACTGGGTGCGTTTTGTCCCGCGTCCGGCCGCGTCTTGGAACGGGATTGACGCCTTGGTGGCGTTTGGCTTGTACTTTGTGCTGCAAGCCGGTTTCGCCGTCGTGGTCGGAAAGCTGATCGGGCAACAGCCGGGCAACGGCGAACCCATGTCGCCCGCTGTCCTGGCCGCTGCGGGGGTCGGCGGGTTGTTGTCAATTGGGCTATCCTGCCTGTTGATTTGTGCTCGCACCCAATCAACCGCGGCGGAGCTGGGATGGGCTGGCCCCTGGGGCCGCGACTTGCTGCTAGGTTGCGGCGCTTTTCTGCTGCTTGCCCCGCCGGTCTATCTCGTGCAGACGGTCTTGGCCTTGCTGCTTCAACCTTCGCAGCATCCCTTGATCACACGACTGCAGGAATCGCCCGATGCGGCGTTCTTCGCCGCCGCTGGTTTCATGGCGGCGATCGTCGCGCCCATCTGTGAGGAGTTTGTGTTTCGAGGCCTGCTTCAAGGCTGGTTGGAAAGCCTCGGCGCCGGTTCATCCGGCGACCGGAAGATGACGGTGGAAACCGACGGGGAGGTTTCCAACTCCTTCGCGTGGCCTGCCGGCGCCAGCCGAACTCCCGTGATCGACTCGCCCATGACGAGCGAAACGAATCCCTACGCCGCGCCTGGACACGACCATCAAGCAATCGACGCTAACGCGACGGGCGCGATAGCGGCGGGCGACGCGCCGCGGTCTCTGCGGACCTCCGCGCCGTGGTGGCCAATTCTGGTCAGTTCCAGCATCTTTGCGGCAATGCACTTTCATGGCACACTGGACCCGGATCCAATCGCCTTGTTCCTCTTGGCGCTGGGGTTGGGCTACCTGTATCGGCAGACGCATCGACTCCTGCCATGCATCGTCGTGCATATGTTGCTGAACGGCAGCAGCATGGTGATGCTTGGGTTGAGCTTGTGGGGCTGAGTCGCCCGATGGATTGTGCCGCCCACCATCCGATTCCATTCGTACGATTCCACTCGTAATTCTGGCGAAAGTGATGAACCCTCAAAAGACCTATGGTTTTGGCGTCATTGGGTGCGGAATGATTTCCGGCTTCCATTCCAAGGCGATCGCCGATCTGCCGCAGGCGAAGCTGAGCGCCTGCTTCGACATGCACGCTCCCGCGGCGGAGCGATTAGCACAGGAGACGGGGTGCCGTCCCTATTCGGACCTCGATCAGTTCCTGGCGGATGACGCGGTCGACATCGTCACGATCTGCACTCCCAGTGGAGCGCACATGGAACCGGCGGTCGCGGCGGCCAACGCCGGCAAGCATGTGATTGTGGAGAAGCCGCTCGAGGTCACGTTAGAACGCTGCGATCAAATCATTGCGGCGTGCGAGAAGAACCATGTGAAGCTGGCGACGATTTTTCCTTCGCGGTTTCATGAGTCCTCGCGGTTGCTGAAGCAGGCGGTGGACGAGGGGCGTTTCGGTCGCTTGACTCTGGGCGACGCTTATGTGAAGTGGTTCCGCACCCAGGAATACTACGATAGCGGCGCCTGGCGAGGCACCTGGAAGCTGGACGGCGGCGGCGCCTTGATGAACCAGGCGATTCATAGCGTCGACCTTCTGGCGTGGTTGATGGGACCGGTCAAGGAGATCTCCGCCAGGTGCGCGACGCTGGCGCATGAACGCATCGAAGTCGAAGACGTGGCGACGGCGACGCTTTGCTTCGAGAATGGCGCCCTGGGCGTCATCGAGGCGACCACGGCGGCCTTTCCCGGCTATTTGAAGCGAATTGAATTGCACGGTTCGCAGGGGTCGGCCGTGCTCGAGGAAGAGGACATCGTCAAATGGGACTTTGCTCGGGAGACCGACGAGGACCAGCAGCTGAAGCAACGCATGGCCGGCCGCACCAAGACCGGCGGCGGCGCAGCCGACCCCTCGGCGATCGGCCATCACGGTCACGCGCTGCTGTTTGAAGACTTTCTGCGGGCGCTGGAAACGGACTCCGCGCCCGCGATCGACGGCCGCCAAGGCCGCATGAGCGTCGAGATTATCGTGGCCATCTACGAATCCGCGAAACAAGGACAAGCCGTCTCCTTGGGGGCGAAAGGGCATTAGGCCAGAACGAAGCCCAACGGCGCGAAAGCCCAACGGCCCATGGCGGATATTCCGGGAACGCCGGGAGAAAATCCGCCTTTGGCCGATTCGCCAAATCAGGCACAATGGGCCCGGCCCCAAAATGCGGGCCCAGGGATGCCTGTCAAGGATGAGATGGTCCGGGTCCGAAGGGAGGCGGTCAAGATGCGACGAAGGGCGTTGGATTACGCGGTGTACGTCGCCGTTCGGATGGTGCTGGCGATCCTGCAGGCCATGCCGCTGGAGCTGTGCGAACGACTGGCTGACGCCGTGGGCTGGCTTGCCGGCGACGTCTTGAAGGTTCGCGGACGGGTGGTGCAAGAGAACCTGCGCCGCGCCTTTCCCCTGGCGCCCGACCAGGAATTGCGGCGATTGACTCGCGGTATGTGGCGCCACCTGGTGTTGATGATCTGTGAGATGACGCAGGCGCCGCGAAGAATTCACGAGACCAATTGGCGCCAGTTCATCACGCTGCAAAACGCTCGGCTGATGACCCGGCAGCTCTTGAATCAACGTCCTACATTGCTGGTCTCGGGACACTACGGGAACTTCGAACTCGGCGGCTACATCGCCGGGCTCTTGGGATTCCCCACCTACACGATCGCGCGTCCGTTGGACAACCGTCATTTGGACGCTTGGATCCGACGGTTCCGCGAGACGCGAGGGCAGTTTCTGCTGCCCAAGGCGGGATCGGCGCCAGTGGTCGAAGCGATTCTGCGCGACGGCGGATCGTTGGCGGTCCTGGGCGATCAAGACGCGGGCCCCAAAGGCTGTTTTGTGGACTTTCTGGGAACGCCCGCATCCTGCCACAAGGCGCTGGCCCTGTTCTGCCTTGCGAATCAGGCGCCGATGGCCGTCATGTTCGCCCGTCGCTTGGCGCCGTTGCGTTTTCACATGGGCGTCCACGCCATTCTCGACCCGCGCCTGGAATCGGAGGCGGCGGCCAATGTCGCCGCGCTGACACGCTGGTACAATCGGCAGTTGGAAGAGATCATTCTGGCGGAACCCAGCCAATACTGGTGGCTTCACCGCCGTTGGAAGACGGCGCCGAAGCCGCGTAAAGGCGCGCGGGCCACGCAACCAGCGGCGGACAACCGGTCCTGTCGAGTTGCTTGAGCAGGACGGAGGGATCGTAAGTGTCCCAGTGGATACGGGCGGCGCAAGTCGCGGATTGTGGGGATGGATCCTCGCTGGAATGCGTGCTGCATGGTCGCGTGCTGGCCGTATTCTGTGTCCATGGCGAGCCGTATGTGATGGACGGCGTCTGCCCCCACCAGGGTGGCCCCTTGGGCAAGGGAACCGTGCTGGACTGCGTCGTGACTTGCCCGTGGCACGGCTGGCAATTCGATGTCCGCACCGGACAGCACCAGGTCAATGGGACGCTGCGACATCCCACTTTCCCAGCTCGCATCCGCGACGGGTGGATTGAAGTGCAATTGCCAGCGGAGTAACGTACCAGGGACCTTCCGCGATTCTCGGACGCTCGTGAGACCCTATGGCCGCTTTGCAGTTTCGATCGTTCTTGAACACTGATCCTCCCCTGCTGGCCGGCTTGTGGAGTCGTCAACCACCGATGCCTGGACGCGAGCCCTATCTGTCGCCGGCGCTGTGGGAGTTGGAGGTGTTCTCGAAGCCCTACTTCGATCGGGACGGACTGATTCTCGCCTTGCGAGACGACTCGCCGGTTGGCTTCGTTCATGCCGGGTTTGCGCCCGAACACGGCGCTGAGCGCCTTGGATTGTTCCGCCGGCGTGATCAGCATGTTGGGCGTGCCCGACGCGGCGGACGAGCCCGCCGCTCGGGGACTGGTGGAGGAGGCCGAACGGTACTTGCAAGGCAAGGGCGCGGAGACCATCACCGCGGGAGCGGTTCACGGCGAGGCGCCCTACTACGTGGTGCATGCAGCGGGATCGCCAATGGGGTTTCCGACCTGGACCTCATGCAGAGCGAGGCGTTCACTTTGGCGGGTTTTCAGCGCGCCAGCAGCGGCTGTTTGTGGCGGTGCGATATCCGGCAATTCCGGCCGCCGGTGAACCGCGAGATGTTGGCCATCAAGCGAGGTTTCGAAGTCGCCTGGCAGGACGACGCCATGGCCTCAACTTGGTGGCAGGCCTGCCAATACGCCACCCATTCGTTCTCGCGATATCAGCTTCGCGAAAAACGCACGCGGCAGGTTGTCGCCGAAGCGGCTTTCTGCGACCTGGCCCCGCTCATGACTTCCTGGGCCGCCCGTACTTTGAGCTTGGTCGCGGTGTCGCTCGATCCTCAAGCGAGCCCGGAAGCCGCGGGGTTTCTCGTCGGGGAGGCTCTGCGGCGGAGTTCGACGGCGGGCTTCGCCGCCCTGCTCGCCTGCTCATCCCTGGGCCCCGACCTGGTGGACGCCGTCGCGAGTCTGCTTCGGTTTGAGCTGGTCGCACCCTGCAGCAGTTTCACCAAATCGCCGAGCTGAATTTGGCGTCCCCTAGGAACTCGTTGCGCCCTTGCACCAGCGCCCCGAGCTTCGCATCGGCGACGTCGCGAGGCAGCGTCCAAAGCCCGCAATCCGGGTGGACGTAGGCGATGCGATCTTGTCCCACGACGTCCGCAACCCGTTGGATGCGCCGGGCTACCGTGGCTGAGCTCTCGACCTTGGATGACCGCACGTCAATGACGCCAACGCCTAGCCGGATGCCCGACCGTATTTCCTTTAAAGTCTTGATCTCGGCGTCCTGGCGTTGCGATAGCTCCAACATGACGTGATCAACCTGGAGTTGATTGACCAACTGCAGCAGCGGCGCCAAGTCGAGCTGGCAACCTTGCGGGCGCCCCTCGCGGCCCGAGCAGAAATGAACCGCGGTTTCCGCCTGGACTGAAGCGAGCACCATATTCAGGACGCTCGATGCGACGGCGCCGTCCCCAGGGTGCTCCGCCGCGATCGGCTCATCGAATTGAAGCACGTCACAATTCAAATCGCAGACTTGATCGATCAGCACTTCCGCCAACGCGACCATCAATAGATGCACATCGCCGTAATAAGAATCAGCGAGCTGACGGGCGAGCGGCGTAGGGACTGGCGACCGTGAATTTGGTCGGAAAGGTCGTCAGGGCCCGAAACTGAGCATAGGCGGCCCGCAGGTCCATGCATCCCGGCCCGATTTCGGCCGCGACAATCCCCGCCGGTCGGCTCGCCGACCCTCCGTCGTCCATTCGCTTGCCACGCCGCAAGTTCGGCTGGCGTGAGGAGGGTCCGCACCCCATCCAAGTGTCTCGCGAAACACCCATATCCGCAGGTTTGGTTCGAGTTTTCGGTGGTCCAGCGATAGAGTTCGCCGTCTCCCAGGAGCTCGATGCCGGCGAGTTCCTGGGTCTTCAAAGCCACCATCATGGCGTCCCGCAGATTCCCTTGGGTCAACGAGGAACGCAACCAACGAGGCGCGGGGTAGCTCCCGACGACGGTTGTTCGCATCGAAATCCCCCCGCAATGCGCTATTCTAGACCAGCGCCGCCCACGCGACCGACAAGATTAGCGGTGCGTCTTTAACGCACATCCGCCGCATTTTAGGGGGGCTTGGCGACCAATCATAGACCACTCATGGGGGACCATGGATACGTCTTCAGCGGGTGGCGGCCCTAGCTAACAAGAAGAAGGGGAGCAGGGTTCGAGCAAAAGCCAGGCCCGACGGGCCGGCAATTCCCGCCACCGCTGGGCTTGTCCCAGCGTAGCGCTGCTCCTCGCCAGCTCGTGCACCGCGCCCATTCCCGTCACCGCTGGGTTCGTCCGGCTCGTGCCAGCGGGGCGCTGCTTCCCGCCAGAAAGCGCTGTTTTCCGGGCGAGGAGCATCGCGGCGGCGTCCCCGCCGGAATCGTTGCTGGCGAGGAGCAACGCTCGACGGGGACATGCCCCGTCGTGGCTTGCTCGCCGCGTAAGTCTGCAAGGACACCACAATCAAAGCCAGCTGGACCCCCTTACGATAAGCCTTGATTGGCATTCAAACGTCCGGCGCGACGCGTTAGAATTCGCCGGTCACAAAAAGCCGATCAGGGATGAGGCAGCTTTATGCGGGGCCAGTGGAGAGAGTTTTGCGCTAGCCTCGTGGCGATCGGGCTCGCGATGGTCGGAGGCTGTGCCTGGCGGGCTCAGGTCCGGCCGCTGGCCTTGCCTTCGGCGACCGCCGTGACGCGAACCGGGCTGAAGATCCACACGGATTTCTATCTACCGCCGCGCCACCGACTGCTGGATGAATTGGTTCAATTGCGAACCAGGATGCATGAGAAACTGGGGCTGCGCGATGACGCGCAGGTGGTGCAGGTCTATTTGTTCCAGGATCGCGATCATTACCTGGGATACATGCGGCAGCGTTACACGGATTTCCCGGATCGGCGCGCCTGTTTCGTCGAGGACGCCGACGGGTTGTACGTGTATGCGTTCTGGGGCAATCGCGTCGCCGAAGACTTGCGGCATGAGGTCGCCCACGGCTACCTGCACGCCGCCTGCGCGGGCATTCCGCTTTGGCTGGATGAGGGGATTGCCGAGTACTTCGAGATGGACGTCAGGGAGGCGGGCCGCAATCCAACCCATCAAGAGTGGTTTTGGGGCCGCCGCGAGCAGAAGCAGGCGTGGCATCCCGATCTGGTGCGATTGGAGCAGGCGGCCACGGCGGCGGATCTGACGGCCGGCGACTATGCGGAATCCTGGTTGTGGGTCCATTGGCTGCTGCACCAAGACGATCAATCGCGAGCCGTGCTGCGGGATTACCTTGAACTTCTCGCGTCGGCGGCGCCGGCCCCACCGTTTTCCGTCTTCCTGGAAAGCCGTCGGCCGCGGTACGCGAGCGAATTCGAGCGGTATGCGCGGCGGTTTCTGGCGGCGAGTTGACGCCTGGAATTCGACTTTTTTTGGTTTTTTGTCGCGAACCTGGGACGGATTCGACCGTCTACTCTGATGTCCAGCCGACTTCAGCGATGAAATTGCCTTCCTTGGAAGGCGATCGCAGAGTAAACTTGGGCGGCTTGCTCGTCGCACTGATGCGACGAGTTCACCTTCAGCAATCGACTCTCTCAGTTTGCGTGGACAACGCAGCGGAGGCACCAATGCGACATTTCATCACCAACCACTGCGGCATGGTCAATCGCCAGGATCGCAACGGTATGGTCGTGGACACTCGCCTGGAACTCCAACGCGAATGTGCCCGCTATCTACTGCGCCACGAGGCACAGCCCATGGCGGCCGCCATAACGACGACGGCCAAACCATGCGGTTCCACCCAGCCGGTGAGGCTGTGTGGGACATGGCGGCCCTCGTTTGGGCGGCCGAGTTCGGCGACCTTGCCGAACTCGCCATTCAGCTCCTAGCGGATTCCAGGGACGAGCCCGGCTCGTCGCAAAATCCAAGCTGAATCTGGCCCGCCACCCGCGTTCCGGCGACGGCTCACGCTGCGCCGAACGCTGTTGGGAAGTCTCCCCGGCTTCCCCCGCGCACCGGCTCGCTCGGCGAGTCGCAGAGAGGAGAGAGAACCATGACGGCAACCGTCGAAACCCGAGATCGAATTTGTGAATTGGTCCGCGCAGCCCAGGCGGGTGATCGGCAGGCGTTCGGCGATTTGTTCGAGCGGTTCTACGATCACGTGTACGCCGTCGCTTTGCGCCGGCTGCGAAACCACAACGATGCGCTGGAGCTGTGCCAGGACGTGTTCCTGCAAGCGATGCAGAAGATCGCCCAGTTGCGCGATCCTCACTGCTTCGGCGGCTGGATTCGCTCCATCACCCAGCGGATGGCGATCAATCGCAGCTTGCGACGCTCGCCGGACGTGCTGGCTCAGCCAGAGGTGATGGAAGCCGCTTGCGTCGAAGCCGTGACGCCGTTGACGAACCTGTTGGCCGGGGAACGCCGCGACGAAGTGCGCGGGACTCGGCCGGCTTGGCGAACTGGATCGCGCCACCCTGGAAGCGTTCTACGTTCGAGGGGATTCGCTGTTGGAGATGAGCCACGCGTTCGACGCGCCGCTGGGAACCATCAAGCGACGCTTGCACGTCGCCCGCAAGCGACTGGCGGTCTTAGTTCTTGGTTCGTAATCGTGGTGACAAGACCTCTTCCAGTGGGCGGCCGTTTGGCCGCCCACTGCCATTTCTTGATTTCGCCTAGGGACTGACCAGGTTCATCATGTTCGCGCAGATCCAGGCGCCGTAGGTGCCCAGCGCGTAGCCCACGACGGCCAAGAGCACGCCAACCGGGGCCAGCGACGGATGGAACGCCGCCGCGACGACCGGCGGCGCTGGCTGCTCCCCCGATGTTGGCCTTGCTGCCGACGGCCAGAAAGAAGAAGGGAGCTCGGATCAGATAGGCGGCCAGGAACAACAGCCCTACATGAAACGCCATCCAGATCACGCCGACGAGAAACAGTCCCGGTTGCTCCGCCACGGCCCGGATATCCATTTTCAGTCCAATCGTAGCCACCAGGATGAAGATGAACACGGTGCCGATCTTCGACGCGCCGCGCCTTCCAGGCGTCGCGCGGGGTGAACGAAAGCCCCACGCCGAACGTGGTGGCCAGGACGATGAGCCAGAAGAATTGCGAATTGAGGCTCAGACGATTCAGTTGCGGGTAATGGGCTTCAAACCAAGGGGCCAGCCAGTCGGCGCAAGCATGGCTGACCGCCGTGAAGCCGAAGGCCAGGGCCAGAATGACCATCAAATCCGTCGCTGTGGGAATCCGCGCCGTCTGACGACTGAATTCCTCCATCTTGTCGCGAAGTCGTTCCACGCTGGATGCGTCGGCCCGCAAGAATCGATCAATCGCCGCCGCTTTGCCGACGCCCAACAAAAGGAACATCATCCAGAATTCGGCCACCAGGACATCGACGGCGACCATCGTGCTGTAGAGTGCGTCGCTGGGCAGAAAGATCTCTTTCATCGCGGCCTGATTGGCGCCGCCGCCGATCCAGCTTCCAGCCACGGTCGCCAACCCGCGCCAGACGGCTTGATCGCCTGTTCCACCCACCAATTCCGGCCAGAACGACTTGACGATCAAAATCGCGATAGGGCCCCCCAGGATAACTCCGACCGTGCCCACCAGAAACATGATCAACGCTTTGGGACCCAGTCGAAGCACTTCTCGCAAGTCGATACTCAAGGTCAACAACACCAGACTCGCCGGCAGCAGGTACCGAGTCGCCATGAAGTAGAGCTGCGACTTGTCTGGATCCACGATCCCAGAAACAGTCAGCAGGGACGGCAGGAAGTAGCACAGCAGCAGCATCGGGATGATCTTGTAGAACGTCTTCCAGAATGGGCCCGTCAGGCGACTGGTCCAGAAGACCAAGCCCAGGATCGCCAGCAACAGCCCGAGCACGACCGCGTCGTTGGTAATCGCGGGAGTGGCGGATTCATCGTCTCCAGATTCCTCGCTGGGGGACTCGCTCGGCGCGTCGCCGGCGTCGCGGGGCGCGGCCGACGCGCCCGTCCCGGCCTCGGCTTGTCCAGGCGCCGAGTCGTGACTTGTCGCGAACACGGAAACTCCCAGCGCCAGCGCAGCACCGACGGCGAAAACGAAAAGCGGCCAACTGCGGCAATTCATTGGATTCTCAAACAAGGATGGATGACGGCGCGAGTCGCGCGACTCGCGGGGGTCGAATTATCGTCACAACCCGCAAGGTCGAACAACACCGTGAAGATATGCGGCCTCGCGTCGCCTAACTGCACTGTCGCGCGGATTGTGTCGATAGTTCCGAGCATGCAAGCTCTTCCCGCTAGGCGGTATGAATCCTCATGAAACTGCGAGTTCTGATCACGGCGATAGGTGTCTGCTGCTGCGCGATGGGATGTCGACAGATCCCATCGCTGGCGCCTCATAACCCCTCGCCGGATTTCGCCGCATCTTCACGTTCCCGGTTGACCACGTCAACCGAGGCCACCACCAGCGCCGCGGACGCGGAGAGCGAATCCCAATCCGCCCAGAACGCGACGATCAGCCGTCCCGACTTCGTGCGACCGGTTCGCTTCGAGCAAGAGGATCAGCAAGGCCCAACAGCGGCCGCGCCGCTTCCCGATGCGAGCGCCAGTCAAGGGACCCCCCAACCGTCCCGCGGCTCGTCCCCACGCTTTGAGGCGTTGCCCGACTTGACGGACGACGAGGCGACCGGTGATAACTCGCCAAGCGGCGACTCGAACTACGAGGAATTGGACCCTGACGCCCTTCCCACATTTCCCGCTGTGCTCGCATCCGTCGAGACGACGTTTCCCTTGCTGTTGGCGACCCTCGAGCAGCGTTCGATCGCGGACGGCCGACTCCTGACGGCCAACGGCGAGTTCGATACGAAGCTGTTCGCCGAGAGCCTGTCCGGCCCCGTGGGATATTACCAGACGCATCGCCAGAGGGCCGGCGTGGTGCAGCCCATGTACGGCGGCGGCTATGTTCTTGGCGGCTATCGCCTGGGCGAGGGCAGTTTCCAACCGTGGTATCGCGAGCGTGAGACCAACCAGGGCGGCGAACTCACCGCGGGATTCGGCGTTCCCCTCCTGCAAAACCGTGATATCGACAAGCGACGAGCCGGACTGTGGCGATCGCGACTGGAACGCAACGAAGTCGAACCGGAGATCCGCACCTTCCTGCTGATGGTGCTTCGCGACGGAGCCGAAGCCTATTGGAAGTGGGTTGCCGCGGGTCAAGTCGTAACGGCGCAGAACGATCTGTTGACGCTGGCGTTGAAGCGAGCTTCCCAGATCGAGGAGCGTGTTCGCGTCGATGATCTGGCGCAGGATCAGCTTGTTGGATAACGAGCGGTTCATTGCAGCCAGACGAGCGATGGTGGTCCTGGCTGATCAGAAGCGGCGCGAAGCGGCGATCAAGCTGTCGCTTTTCTGGCGAGATGCGATGGGCCAACCGCGAGTGCCGCAAGTGGATTTCGGCAAGGTTGACTTTCCCGCCACGCCCATGGCGATCTGGACCGATTCCGCGTCTCAGGAAGCGGAGGCCCTGGCCCGACGTCCCGAGCTCCAGCAGTTGCAATGGCAAATACGTCAAGTCAACATCGACCTGCAACAAGCCAGCAACCTGACGCTGCCCAAGCTGGACGCCATTGTGAGCGGGAGCCAGGACCTGGGATCCCCCACCAGTTCGAAACGCGACAAATCACGTTTTGAGTTGGAAGCCGGCTTGATCGCGGAAGTCCCCTGGCAACGACGCGACGCTCGGGGAAAGATCCGTGCCGCCCAAGGCAAGCTGGCTCAGCTGCAGGCCAAACGACAAATGGCCGGCGACAAAGTCATCGCGGAACTCCGCGCCGCCGCCGTCGCCGCCGACTCCGAAGCTCGGCAGCTGGAACTGGATCAACTCAACTTGAAGCTCACACTGCAGGCAAGGGATCTGGCCGAGGAGTCCTTCAACGCCGGCGATATCGATTTGATCGTGTTGAACATCTATGAAACCGCCGCCACCACGGCGGCCATTGAGGTCATCGAGGCCAAAGCCTCGTTGTTCATCGCCTTGGCCGACTACCAGGCCGCCCTGGGGCTGCCTCCCACCTTGCCCTCCGACAACGGGCCATGAAATCGAAAATCAGTCCCAACCGGGACGGCCCAAATGGCGTGGACTTAAGGTCCCACGCGCGGCGTCCAGGCTGGGATCGTTGTTGGCGCGGAGCAACGCTCGACGGGGACATGCCCCGTCGTGGCGTGCTCGCCGCCTGAGCATTTGTGACGACGGGTCCTGGCGCGCCAGCGTGGTCCATTTGCGGGAATCATTCACGCGAGCTCAGGTCGTCGCTGACGCGGTGGGATCGTGCTGGACTGCGGACCGATCTTCGCCCTGGACCCGCGTTTCTCGCCAGTCCACCGCGGCCATGATGCAGTTGACGCCCGAGCCGATGCCGAGCATGGCGAGACGTTGCCCCGATTCGAGGAATCCTGTTTGGGCCGCCTGCGCCAGTGTGAGAGGCAACGCGACGGAACCGGTATTGCCCAGCCAGGCGAGCGTTTCGTAGTCGCGTTCCAAGGGCAAACCCAGGGTTTCCAGCATCAGTTTGCGATGCCCGGCGCCGACTTGGTGACAGACGGTCCGATCCAAGTCGGCTCGGCGGCAATTCAGTTCGCCGAGGAACTGGGCAAAGGTTGCGGCGCCGGCGGCGACGCCTTCGCGCATTAACGCTTCGGAGTCCGTGTCCATGAACGGCTGCATGCCGGCGCCGGCTTCGTCCGCGCCGCTATGGCAGAGTCGATGGTGCCTCGTTTCCGCTCGCACGGTCGCAGCTGTCAGTCGCGTTCCCGCGCGGCTGATCGTCGAGTCAGTTAACACCAGGGCGCAGCTTCCTGAACCGATCGTCAGGGAAGCGATGGCCGACTTGACCGTCCGCCGCGTCCACGCCGGATCGCGATTCAAACTGGCAATGGTATGCTCGACCAATTGTCGTGAGCCTTCCGAGCCGACGACCAAACCGGCGCGAATCTGGCCCAATTCGATCATATTGGCCAATTGCAGGGCGCCGTTCAGCAAACCCAAACAGGCGTTGGAAACGTCGTAGATCATGCACTCCGGAGGCAGATCGAGTCCATGGTGCACGGCGCACGCGGTGGCTGGCTCCAGATGGTCACGGCAGACCGAAGCGTGGATGAGCGCGCACGACTTGACCGGGATCCAAACCGGCGGCTTCCAAAGCATGCCGACCGCTGAGAATGCTCATCTCGCTGGGCAACACCCCCGGCGGCCAGAAGCGGCGGGCGGCGATTCCCGTCATCGCCTCCAAACGCCCCGCGGGCAATCGCAGCCGCTCGTACAAGGGCCCCAGACGCTGCTCGATTTCGTCGGTCGTGACGATCTCATCGGGCAGAACGTAGCCGACGCTTTCCAGGCAAACGCGTTGATAGTGCATACAGCCGCCGAAGTGCTAGGGCCTTGTCCGGACGAACGTCTAGTCGCGCGATCCTGGAGTGACTTGCAGCTCGATTTTCTCCCCGCCACGACGCACCACGACCTTGATCGTCTCACCGATCTTCAATGCTTCGATGGCGTAGGTGTAGTCGTAGATGTTCTCGATCTTTCGGCCGGCCAGTTCCACGATGACGTCGCCGCCCCGCACGCCGCCTTCCGCCGCCGGCCCACTCTTGCTGACGCCCGAGAGCAACACACCTTTGACGCCCTCCTCGGCATAGTCGGGGATCGTCCCCAAGTACGCTCGCAGGTTGGCCCGGCGTTCGCCTTCCTTGGGGGCCGCCTGCTCGACGTAGTCGGGCTCTTCCTCGTCCAGGGCCAAGGAGCGAGCGATCAAGCCCATCAGTCGCGCGATTTTCGCGGCGCCTTCGTAGTTCAGCTTGTCGGGCGTGTCCCGCGGCGTGTGATAGTCGCTATGGGATCCCGTGAAGGCTGACAAGATCGGCACGCCGGCGCGGAAGAAGACGCTCGCGTCGGTCGGCAGGTAACTGTCTTCCTGCAGCGTGATCGGCAAGCCCACCGCGGCGTTGCGACGCTCAATCTCCCGCTTCCAGATGCTCGACGAGCCCACGCCTTGCAGCACAAGTTTTTTCTCCAACCGACCCACCATGTCCAGGTTCAAGCAAGCCGACAGGTACGAAGCCAAGGTCAGCTTGGGAGCGGCATGAACCGGACCGTCCGCGTGCGGGTTGGCCGCGTGCGGGTTGGCCGCGGCGGCGTCGGTCGATGACGTCGTCTTCGCCGCCGGTTCGTGGTCCGCGGCGTCCTTCGGCCCGTGGTCCCCAGCCCCCGCGCTGTGGGCATGATGAGCGAGTTGGGCGAGGCGTTGCTTGGCGAAGTGGTCTGATCCGATCAGCCCCAACTCTTCCCCCGACCAGGCGGCGAACAAGATGTCGCGTCGAGTTTGCAACTTGCCGCTCTTCACTTGATCGCTCAAGTATTCCGCGATTTCCAGCATCGACGCGACGCCGGACGCGTTATCATCGGCGCCCCAATGCACGCCGTCGCGTTCTTCGTCTTTGGCGAGCGATGAGGAGTTCGGGCCGGTTCCCAGGTGATCGATGTGAGCCCCGATGATGATCGCCGGCTCATGTCCCGCTTTGACCGAGGGTAAGCGAGCCAACACGTTTCGGCCCGTGCGGCGGACGCCTTGAACGTCAATCGATGCGGAGACCGCCACGTCCTCCAAGGCGAATCCCATCACGCTGCGTCCGACATCCAGCTTCTCTTGCAGGTCCACCAAATCCTTGCCCGCCGTGGCCACCCACGTCTTGGCCACGTCATTGGTGACCATCAGCACCGGGATGCTCGTCCCGGCTTGGGCGCCGTCGAAACGCAAGGGAGGCAGTTGTTCGCGAACCTGCGTGCGGGGACCGGTCGCCAGGATCAAGCCGCGAGCACCGAGATCGCGTGCTTGCATCGCCTTGTAGCGAAGGCTCGAATAACGCGAAAGATGTTGCCGTCGCTCGGCCGTTACGTCTTCCGGGAGAAATCGCAAGGCCAGGACCCACTTGTCCTTGACGTCCAAGTGAACGAACGAGTCGTACTCTTCCTGCCCTTCCGCCGCGGGCGCGCGGATGCCGTATCCCGCGAAGACGACCTCGCCTTGCTCGACCGCTCCGCTACGCGAAAACGCCAAAGGGATCCAGTCCTCGCCCGTTTTCAGCTGCTGATCTCCCCGCGCCAATTCATTGTCCGGTCCTAGCTTGGCGCCCGCCGTGAATTCAAACTCCTGGAACCAACTCCCGTTCTCTCCCGCCGGCTCCAAGCCCAGACTATCAAAGTAGGCGGCGACGTAGGAGGTCGCCAGGCGTTCGCCCCGCGTGCCGGTCATGCGCCCGCCAAGCTCGGGACGGCAGAGGTAGTCCACATGCCGCAAGATGTCCTGCGGCGAGAAGTCGGCGACCGTGTCAGCGATCGACGCGGCTGCGGCGGAGACCGCTTCCGGCTCGCTGGCGTTTTCGTCGAGTTGCAGCAATTGGCGTGCTGCTTCATGATCCCAACGGGCCATGAAGATCTGTGACTGTTTCTGAGACGTGCGATTGGTCGTCCAAGCAATGCGTTGACCGTCCGGATGGAAGACCGGCAAGCCATCGAACCCGTCGGTGTAAGTCACGCGGACTGGCGCGTGGCGCCCTTTCACGTCGATCATGTAAAGTTCGAAATTCGCGAAGCCATGAACGTTGGTGGCGTAGATCAGGTACTCGCCGGAAGGATGGTAATAGGGCGCCCAAGACATGGCTTGCATGTTGGTCAACTGCTTTTGATTCGAGCCGTCGACGTTCATGGTCATGATTTCGGCGGTGGCGCCATTCTCGGAAAAGCGACGCCAGCAAATGCTCTTGCCATCTGGAGAGAAGAAGGGGCCGCCGTCATATCCGGGCGCGTCGGTCAACTGCTTCAGGCCGCTGCCGTCGGCGTTCATGATGTACAGGTCCATCATGTAAGCCTTGTCCATGTCGAAATGCGTTTGTTCGCGCTCGGTCAATTCCCGTTGGTAGGCGGCTCGATTGGAGGCGAACACGATCTGTTTGCCGTCGGGCGACCAACTGCCTTCGGCGTCGTAGCCCACAGCGTTGGTGATTCGAGTGATCTCCCCCGTCGGAACATCGTAGCTGTAGAGCTCGAAGTGCTCGTCATAATCCCAGGAGTATCGCCGTTCCTTACCGGACGCTCGTAGTTCGAGCTCCTCCTGCTGCTTTTGTTTCGCCTCGGGATCATCGTGCGTGCTGGCGAACAGGACCTGCTCGCCCGAGGGATGAATCCAAGCGCAGGTCGTCTTGCCGACTCCAGGCGAGACCCGCACCTGATCGCCGGTCTCAAAATCGAGCACGTAGATCTGGAAGAAGGGATTGCCCGGCTCCCGCTCGCTCTGAAACACCATTCGCGACCCGTCCTGGCTGAAGTAGCCTTCGCCGGCGCGGCGGCCTTCGAACGTCAACTGCCGGATCTCCGCGAGCAGCTTGCTTTCGCTCGCAGCGGCTTGGGCGGCGTCGATGGCCGGCTCGGCCGCGGCCGACTTCTCCTGCGCGAGGCAGGCGGTTGGCCCCCAGACGGCGAGGGTCGCGACGAGCTGAGCCAAAAGGAAGAGACGGCGAACGCTTATCATGGGTTGCTGCTCCGAAATGAGCGGTAGGAAGCGGTTTTGGCGGGTGGAGGGATCACGAGAGCTCTTGGTGCATTGTAGTCGCCGGGGCTAGTCAACGTGAAGGAGTGCCCCTGGGAAGTGAAGGCGGCGTGGGGCGAGAGGCAACGCTCGACAAGGCCGACGAGCCAGGGCGTGGCGGGCCCCGATGGGGTGGCAGCGCTGGCCCCGTCGGATCAAGGCGCCCGCCGCGAGACGATTTCCAGCGCCAGCGGGAAAACGCCCTTGCCCGCGGCCAGCACGCTGGTGACCTGCAAAGGCAACGGATCACCGGTGCACGTCGCGATACGCCCGCCGGCTTCCTGGACAATCAGTCCGCCGGCAGCGAAATCCCAGGGCGACAACTGGTATTCAAAGAACGCCCCCAAGACGCCGCTGGCGACCAGGCACAAGTCCAGCGAGGCGGTGCCGAAACGCCGCACGCCGTGAATGCCGGTCTCGAAGAGGTCCTGCAAGGTGGCCAGCGTGTCGCGCATCATTTGCCCTCGATCGTAGTAGAACCCGCAGCCGATCAGGACCTCGTTCAACTGGGTTTGCTCGCCGCACTGGATCGGGCGACCGTTATGAAACGCGCCGCCTCCCCGGGTGGCGGTGTACAAATCGTCTCGAATGGGGTTGAACACCGCCGCCGCCTCGGCCAGGCCTTTGCGGTAGAACGCGATGGAGACTGCGAAATGCGGGGCCTGATGGGCGAAATTCGTCGTGCCGTCCAGGGGATCCACCACCCAGAGGCGATCCGCCCCCGCGTCCCCATGATGGGCCTCCTCGCCCAGAATCTCGTCGTGCGGAAAGTCGCGAAGAATCGTGTTGACGATGGCTTGCTCGGCCTGCAAGTCCGCATCGGACACCAGGTCGGCCGGCGCCTTGCTGCGCATTTGGACGCCTTCGACGAAGTACTGCTGCACGACCCGCCCGCCGGCGCGAGCCGCCTCCAACAGCGTTTTCATTTCTTGCATCGAAGATCCTGGGGGGGCTTGTGTCCGTTCAGGCGATACAAGCGGCGCCGCCGCTACCATCGCGCCAGCCGTCGGGCCTTGGATCGCTTTCGCCTGAATTTCGCGGCCCACTGAATGTGCCCGATCGACGCCTGACTGTCCAGGGTCCGCGAGACGACCGCCTCAACCGTTGTGATCCCGACGAGCCGCATCCGCTGGCCAAACCGTCTCCAGGTGCAGTGGGCGGCTGCGCGGGCCGAACGTGAGCTACGCTTGTTTCGAAGTGCGTCTCCACCGCCGAGGCGCCGCATCCGCATTGCCTAAGGATGAGATGTTGGACCGTGATTGAAGTTCGCAATCTCCATAAATCGTTTCGCGACACCGTGGCTGTGGCGGGTGTCTCTTTCGAGTTACAACCGTCGCAGATTTTGGCCCTGGTCGGCCCCAACGGCGCCGGCAAGACAACGACCATGCGCGTGATTGCCGGCCTGTTGAATCCGACGCTGGGCGAGATCCGCGTCGCCGGACAGGATGTGCAGCGACAATCCGTGGAGGCGAAACGGCGCCTGGCCTATATCCCCGATGATCCGCAGCTGTTCTCGGACCTTTCGGTGGCTCAGCATATGGCGTTCACGGCCGGCGCCTATTGCGTCGCTGACGCGCAAGCAAAGTCCTTGGAGTTGCTGACACAGTTCGAGTTGTTCGATAAACGCGACACGCGGGCCCGCGACCTTTCGCGAGGCATGCGTCAGAAGCTGGCCATCTGCTGCGCCTATCTGCACCGGCCTCAAGTGCTGTTGTGCGATGAACCCATGACGGGGCTCGATCCTGAGGGCATCCGCACCTTGAAGCAGTCGATCCAAGAGCGAGCCCAGGAAGGAGCTGCAATCATCGTGAGTTCGCACTTGCTGGCGATGCTGGAGGACGTGTGCTCCCATGTGCTGGTGTTGCGGCACGGCCGCAGCCGTTTCTGGGGGCCGTTGGACGAATTCAAGGCGGCGTATCGCGGCCACGGCGGCACCCTGGAGGAGAGCTTCTTCGAAGCCACGCGGGAGGATGCCGCGGCTGCGCTGCCGGCGGGCGCTCTGGCGACGACAACCACGGATCCGTCGTTAAGCGGGGCGGATTCATGAGCGACGCCGTGCTGGGACAGCTCGCGGCTTGCTCTCCGCCTTCCTCGCTTTGGCGACTCCATGGGGCGCTGCGTGCGCGAAGCTGACGCGTTTGCAACGCGCTTTTCATTCGCCTCGCAAAGCGGCGCTCTCGCTGCTGGGCGGCGGATTGGCGCTGCTTTGGCTGGGCAACGCCATGGCGTCCGTGTTTTTTCGCGGCGCCTTCGCGCCCGAGGCGCTGCGCGCGGCGTGAGCGGCTCGTTGATGGCCTACGCCCTTTGGCACGTGGTCAAGGCGGCTTTCAAACGACCGGAAGACTCGATTGAATGGACGCCGGCGGAGTACCTGTTGGTCCAGGGCGGTCCGTTTCGCCGAGCGGAGCTGGTTGGCTACCGCTTGATGGGAGTGCTGACCGCGGCGGCGCTCAAGACAGGCGCGTTTCTGCTTTTCATGTGGCCCGACCTCCGGTTGCCGCTGGTCGCCCTCTTTGGCGCGTTCTGTGGACTAGCGATGTTGGACTTGTGGAGAATGGCCGTTGAGATGGCGGTCTTCGGCGTCAGCGACAAAGCGTATCAGCGCTTCCGTTGGGTGACGATCCTCTTGTGCGGATGGACTCTGGCGGCGGCGATGGTTCATACCTTCTGCCGGCCGGATGTCTTGCAGGCGGTGAAGTCGCCGGGCGGTATCTCGTTGATCTGGCGGCTTGGCGGGTCGCTGAATGAACTGCGTTCCACGCTCGCCGGCCGCGTCTTCGAAACGCCCTTTTGGCTCTTCGGGCAAGCAGTCGTGGCCGACTCCTGGTCGCCCTACACGTTCGCCGTCATCCTCACCTTGGTGGTCCTCTTGTGCAGCGCGGCGGCGGGACTGGTCAGGTGGGACGCATTTTGGGAAGAGGCCCGCCGCCGCCGCGAGACACAAAACTACTTGAAGCGAGCAGGGGCAACAGAATCCAGCCGCACTCTCGCCAGCTCCAAGGCGGGTTCAACCGCCAAGCATTTGCCCGCGGCGCCTCGAGGCGCGGCGGCCCTGGCGTGGCGCCAGCTGGTCGGCGCGCGCCAACAGGCGGCCGGACTGGCCGCGGCAATGGCTGCACCGGCCATTCTCTCCCTGGCGCCCCTGTACGTTTCGAATCGGCCCATGTTGACCGCCATTAACGTGATGGCGGCCTCGGTGTTCTATTCGTTCCTGCTTTTGCCCTCCTTGCTGAAATTCGACTTTCGCCGCGACCTGGACCGGATGTTGATCTTGAAGTCCTTGCCCTTGCAACCTTGGCGAGTCGTGGCGGCGCAAATCACGACGCCCGTCCTGGCGGCGTTGCTGTTCCAATTGACCGTGCTGGGCGTCGCTGTTGTGCTGCGGGGTTTGCCTGCAATGACGCTGTTGATTGGCCTCGCCTTGTTCATTCCCTTGAACTGTCTGATGTTCTCCGCGGAGAACGCCATCTACTTGCTCTATCCGTATCGACTGAACGAGGAAGGCGTCGAGATCTTCCTTCGTACGACGCTCGTGTTTACCGCCAAGGGGATTGTCTTCGGGATCGGCGCGGGATTGGCTTTTGCCTGGTTCATGCTCTCGCAACATATCGCCAAGTCGCTCGACGTGGCGCCCCAAGGGCTGTTCATGGCCGGCGCCTGGCTGGCGATCGTGGCCGCGTCCGTGGCGACATTCGGCGTGCTGCTGTGGGCCTATCGGCGCTTCGATCCCGCCGAGGACACGCCCGCGTAAGCCAGCGGTGGTGGAGGCCGCGTGCGCGCGGCGAGTGTGCCCAATGGAAGGCGCGTCAGGCAATGGAGATTGTCTGGCCGTTGAGCCTGCCGTTCGGCCGGCTTGCCCGTCCTTGGTCGTCGGCTACCGTCCGCCCGAAAACAGGGCCGGCCAATGCGTCGCGGGCGCCTCGATGTCCACCGGCTCCCGCGTCATGGGGTGCTGAAAGGCCAGGCGTCGCGCATGCAAGGCAATCCACTTCAGTCGTTGGTCGTCGAGGTCGGGCCCGAATGGTTCGGCCGAGCCATACTGCAAGTCTCCCAGGATCGGCCAACCACGGCTGGCGGCTTGCACGCGGATCTGGTGTGTTCTCCCGGTGACCAAGTCCACCTCCAACCAGGTCCGCGTAGCATCCTGCCGCAGCACGCGATAATTCAAGATGGCTTCCCGCGCGTCCGGATGATCTTCCGCGGCGACTTCCGCCCGCGCTTCGCCGGGAACCTTGCGCAAGTGGTCCCGCCACTGCCCCTGGGCCGGCGAGACCAACCCGCTAACCACCGCCCAGTAGGTCTTGCGAATGGTCCTGCGTTGAAACTGCTCGGAGAGCCTCTTGGCCGCGCGAACATGTCGCGCTAACACCAGGGCGCCCGAGGCCGGACGATCAATGCGATGCGGGACGCCCAGATACACTCGACCGACCTTCTCCTCCAGACGACGAATCACGTCCTTGACGCGCCGCTCAACGCTGTCCAAGTGCGGCGGCGCCTGCGTCAGCAAACCAGCCGGCTTGGCGATGACGAAGCAAGGCCCTTGCCGATACAGCAGCTCCAATTCGGCGAGCTCTCGCCATCGCGCTGATTCCTCATGGAAGTCCATCGCTCGCGCCTCGCCGCCTAGAGGTCACGCAGTCGCGACTCGGCCAACCGCAGAATCTCCCGCAGCACGTTGACGTCGCTGGCGGGACGGCGCGGACTGCGCGGATGCGTGCGCTCGGTCTTCGTCCAGCCTCGCAGATGCAGGAACATCGCCGCCGAGTGCTTGTAAGCCGGCACCGGGGCGCGGAACGCGAAAAAACCCAAGTACTGCAGGATATCATTGAGCTCGAAGAACCGGCGATCCGCCTCCCGCCACCAACGGTCTCTCCGAGCGAACCAGTCGGGCGCGAACGTGCTCAGGCCCAGCAAGTAGTCGCTGCCGTACATCACCATGTCGATCGCCAGATCATTACCGGTGAACACCCGGAAGTCAGGACGCACACGGTCTCGCAAGGCCAGGCGTCGCCACTCCAACTCACGCTGCAACGAGGAATGCTTGGCGCCAAGGCACGCTTCGAGACCCAGCAGTCCTTCATAGACGGGCAACGAGTAGATGCGACCAAAAGGGGCGAATACCTCGGCCAGCTCGAAGGCAATGAAGGCGTCGCACCCGGCGGCGATCGTCCGATAACGCTCCACGATCGCTTCGTCGGCGGCCGCCGATTGGGAGCCGCCGGTCGCCGTCAGCCCGAATGACTGAAAGATCACGGGCGTTCCGCCATGCCGAGTGATCACGTCGACGGCGCCACGGTAAGCGTCCGCATCGAACTCCGAATCGGGATTGTCCGGCACGAACGCGCCGGCGGCGAAACGCATCCCAGCAACGCCCTGTGTGAGCTCCTCGGTTCGCCGCAGCACCTCCAGGCGCGTCGGCTCATCAATCAGGTGCGCGTAGCCCGTGTCCATGTTGACGGCGGGGATCAGTCCGGCTTCGACCGTTCGCTGAACATGGGCGTCGAAGTCAGCCCATTGCGGCCGATCCGCTTCGTCCAGCGGCAACAGAATCGCCGAAACCCCCAGGATGGGCCGCCCAGGAACAAGCGGCGCCAGGGGATGATTTCCCTCGGAAAACAGAGCTTCATCGCGCATGACGGTCTAAACGCCTCCCTGGGTGGCCTCGCAAGTCCCTACCAGGCGTTAATTTAGAACATTCGCGCGACTTCCGCGAGTTTCCTTGTTGCGTGGCGGCCCCTGACTGCGGGTAAGACAGTGAACGATTTGAACGTTTTCTAAGGAAACCCGCAGATGATTACGGCTGCCGCCACCCGCAAACGACGTCCTGCCGCTCGGAAAATCGCAAATGCACGGCTCGCGGATCGGGCTGGGCAACTGATGCGGAAGGAAATTGACTTTATCCCCAACCAGTCTTTTGCCAAGAGATCCCCTCGCAAGACGATCTCCGAGCCCGAGATAAACGGTTCGCCAAAGAACCTGGGAAACCTCCCCGCTCATCTCGCCAGAATGTGCTCCACCCAGCTGCTGACGCCGGAAGAAGAAAAGTCGCTCTTCGAGCAGATGAACTTTCTCAAGTTCCGAGCCAATATGCTTCGTTCCCGGTTGAATCCAGCAACCGCCGATGCGGAGGATATCGCTAAGATCGAGGCCCTGCTCTCAGAGGCGGGGGAGGTCCGCGACCGCCTGATCCGAGCCAACATGCGTTTGGTGATCTCGGTCGTCAAGAAGTACGTTACGCCGCAAATCTCGTTCGACGATCTGCTCAGTGAGGGAGCGTTCGCTCTCATGCACGCGGTCGATAAATTCGACTTCGATCGGGGCTTTCGGTTCAGTACGTACGCCTATCGAGCGATCGCCCGTAGCTGCTATCGGATCATCAACCAGCGACAAAAGGAAAGCACGCGTCTGGCCATCGTGGGAGACGAGTCGATGTTCGAGGGTGCGGAGGACACGCGAAGCTCGTCGCTCGATGAGCACACGTGGTCGCGCCTCCGGGGGCTGCTGATGAAGCTTCTGCATCGCTTGGACCGTCGCGACCAGATGATCATTCGCTGCCGCTACGCCTTGGGAGTGCATCGCAAAGTTCGTAGTTTCCAACGCATCGCGGATAAACTAGGCTTGTCCAAGGAGCGGGTACGGCAATTGGAGCAGCGGGCCGTGCTGAAGCTTCAGGCGATGGCCACGGAGCTTGCCGCCCAGGACTCGGGGGACCGTGAGCTGGCCACTGCGTAACCGCCGCCTTTCGCCCTGCTCGAAGAATTTGGTATCGCATTCCTTCTCTTCCGATCGGTCGAACAAGATGTCCACGCCCTCAGGCGAGCACGAGTGCAAACCATGGATGCGGCAGGTCCTCGCCCTGGCCGGAGTCTACAATCTGGTCTGGGGAGCGACAGTCATCGTAGCGCCCGCTACCACGCTGGCGTGGCTAGGCCTGGACAACGCGACATACCCGCAGATATGGCAGTGCGTGGGAATGATCGTGGGCGTGTACGGGGTGGGCTACCTGATCGCGTCAGGGAACCCGTTACGGCACTGGCCGATTACGCTCGTGGGACTCCTCGGAAAGATCTTCGGCCCTTTGGGATTCCTGAGCGGCGTGATCTCCGGTGAGCTGCCTTGGAGCATGGGCTACACCATCATCACCAATGACCTGATCTGGTGGATCCCCTTCGTCGGCATTCTGCTTGCGGCAATTCGGGCTCACAACAATTCTTCGGCGGAGAGCGCGGCGAGCCTACGCGACGTCATCGACGGCGTGCGGAGCCATCGCGGTCTGACCATGCGGCAACTGTCGCGACGCGGGCCAGTTTTACTCGTCTTCCTGCGACATTCCGGCTGCACCTTCTGCCGACAGTCGCTGGGTCTGTTGGCGGAACAGCGCAGCAAGATTGAACAACGCGGGATGCAACTCGCCATTGTTCACATGAGCGACCTGATGGGAGCGACGCAGCTCCTTAACCAGTACGACCTGGGAGACGTGCACCGATTTAGCGATCCGAATTGTGATGTGTACCGAGCATTCGGACTGCAAAGGGGCTCGATCTGGCAATTGCTCGGACCAAAAGTGCTATGGCTGGGATTCCGTGCTTTGTTGATAGAGGGCTACGGTATCGGGCCGATGGTCGGCGATGGTTTCCGACTACCCGGCGCCTTTGTCTTACACCAGGGTCAGGTCGTCGCTGCTTATCGCGCCGCCCACTCGGCGGATAATCCAGACTACGCGGAGCTCGTAGAGCGGATGACGCTGCCGATCACGGCGGGCGAGATGAAGTTCAACCAAAACTCGTTGCAGAGCGCGAGCTAAGCTCTGATCGTCGGAGGGTTTGAGCTGTGGAGCGGCTCCGGCTGACTAGCATACCAATTCCGCTCGCCAGTGCTTTAACCGACCAGTTGTTCACACGGCCGTGGACTCGCGTGTTAAGTCGAAGGTTCGTGGCTGGACGTTTTGGGAGGTAGTAGCAAACTCTCCATCCCCTCCCCGTCCCGAAGACGCCAAAGGCGAAAGAGCACGTAGGCGGACATGGCGAGATTGCCGAGCAGGGCGATGAGAACGAACCAGATGATCCTCGCTGGCCATGCTCGTTCTCGATAGGCGACCCAGACGAAGAACGTGAGGAACCCGCAGTATGCATCCACCAAAGTTGCCTGGAACCAGTAGCTGCTCGCCACTTCGCCCCCCGCTTCCCAGATAGGTCGCTGCATGGAAGCACGCCAGGTGGCCCACACCATGACGAGGAAGATTGCCAGAAACACGCTGGAGAGCAGAAGTCGCATCAGTTGACCCTGTGAAGCTGGGGTGGATTAACGAGCTCAGGCGATGTCGCCGCGTAAAGGCGAAGTGTTGCGCACGAAGCTCCAGGATAGATGATTTCCAATGCTCAAAGATCGTCTGGATTGGCCGGCGCTCGATTTTCTTGGCTTGAGGTGATTGCATGCTTACGGGTCGCTGGTTCGTTATCGTTTTAGCCGTGGCTGTGATCGGCGCCGCGTTCGTGTTCGGAATCAATGCGATGAATCAGAGATTGGCCCCGCCCATTCCGCTGGGCGTGCAACCCAACGGTGGTCTGGCTGAATGTCCCGCCACGCCAAATTGTGTTTCAACGACAGCCACCGGCAGCCAAGCCATGGATCCGTTGCCAGCGGCGGCCGGGGAGGCGTCGTTGGAAGCGCTCAAAGGCGTCGTTCTTTCGATGCCCCGGTCGAAGATCGTGAATGAGCAGTCTGGTTACTTTCACGCGGAATTTCGCAGCTGGCTGTTCGGGTTTGTCGATGACGTCGAATTCTTGCTTGACGCGGACGCGTCGAAGATCCACTTTCGCTCCGCATCGCGTCTCGGTCGATCCGATCTGGGCGTGAACCGCGGCAGGATGGAGGAGATTCGCCGACGTTATCTTTCGAGAGGGCCCTCGGCGACTTCGAACAACGACAACGCCGCTTCGACTTAACGCGGGACGCCTGGGCGTGGGCCAACTTCAGGGGTGAACGGGCGCTCGACCACCCATTTCTGCTCTCTGCCGCAATCACCGTCAGGCCCGCGTCGGCACTGCGCGGTCGGACATGAGATTTCACCGTCTGCTACAATAGGGGTGATTTGGCTGGGGGCCGTCGCGTGACGGTGGGCCCTTCCCGTCCTGACTGTAGGAGGCGTCTCATGCGTTCCTCATCTCTGCTTCTTGGATTACTTGCACTCAGTCATGGCGGACTCTCGTCAACGGAGTGCCTTGGCCAACAACGCTTCACCCTGTGGGATCCATCCACCAACTCCCGCGCGGAGGCGACCGTCTCTTCGACCTTCTTGCGCATTGACCGGGGTGCGGCAATCGACACGTACACGCGCAACCGCCAATTCGACGAGCCGGGCTACTTCGGTTATTCCAACCCCCGGATGACGAGCAACCAGATCGTTCGCTGGCCGGTGAATCAGCAAGGCGGCATCCAGATCGGTTCTTATCAG
>CAVORG010000007.1:0-276032 GCA_963698545.1 uncultured Planctomycetaceae bacterium | reverse complement strand
TGCCGGCAAACCGGTCTGCAATCCAATTTGACCATTCCTCTCGTTGTGAAAGGGACGGTTGTCGGTGGAATCGGATTCTCATCTTTTCGCTCTCGTCGCATCTTACCCGATGAGCTGATCCCGCGACTCCGCTTAGTGGGTGACATTTTCACCAATGCCTTGGCACGCAAGCGAGCGGATCATGCGTTAGTCGCCAATGAGCAGTTACTACGACAAGCGAAGGGAAAGACTTCAGCAGCTCTCCAAGAAGCTGATTCTTTCTCAGGAAGAAGAACGCGCGGATCGCCCGTGAGATGCATGATGACTGGACACAGAGGCTTGCATTATTGGGGATCGATGCTGCAAACTTGGAGAATCAGCTTGTGGAAAACGATTCTGCTGTGGGGCTCGTGCATGCCATCAGCGAACAACTGGTAAGCTTGGCGGATGATGTTCACGCCCTCTCGTCAGCTTCACCCGTCGATCATTGACGATCTCGGTTTGGCCGAGGCGCTGCGATCCCGAGCCCGCCAGCTTTTCGCGGCGAGAAGGAATTGCAGTCAAATGTTTCGTTGACAATATTCCTGCCAATTTGCCAAAAGATATCGCCCTCTGCATTTATCGTGTTGCACAAGAAAGTCTGCGGAACATCGCCAAGCATGCTGCGGTGAGCGAAGCGACAGTCAAGCTTGACTCCACAAGAGGCGAATTGAGTCTGCAAGTGGTCGATGCGGGACTCGGTTTTTGCACCGAAAACGGGCATAGTCGGATCGGCATTGGGTTAGCAAGCATGGAAGAGCGAGTCCATCTCGTTCGCGGACGGTTCACGATCCGTTCAGCGCCCGAGAAAGGTACGACGGTTGAGGTGCACGTCTCGATGGACAATGACCGTTATGAATAAAGCTACGGTTCTGATCGCGGATGATCATCAGATCCTCGCCGAGGGCGTGCGCAGGATGCTCGAGCCGGAGTTTAAGATCGTCGGCGTGGTTTCCAATGGTCGCGAGCTGGTGGAAGCCGCGAAAGCACTTCAACCTGCTGTGATCGTTGCCGACGTGACGATGCCGGCACTCAACGGAATTGACGCCGCCGTCCTGTTGCGAGAAGCCGGAGTCACATCAAAGGTCGTTTTCCTGACGATGCACCGTGACGTTGCCTATGCCCGCCGAGTGCTTGAAGCGGGAGCGGCCGGTTACGTTCTACACTCGGTTTCCTCGGAGTTGGTGACCGCGATTCGCGATGCACTCCTGGGACAAACCTATCTCTCCCGATCGCAGGAGAACTCCTGCAGTCGTACCGCAACGGCGACCCGGTAACGAGCGGGGCAGCCCAGCCGCTCACTCCACGCCAGAGTGAAGTGCTGCAACTGATTGCCGAAGGCAGCACGGCCAAGCAAGTCGCCGCGACGCTCAAAATCTCCGTCCGGACCGCGGAGGCCCATCGGGCTCATATCATGGAGGCTCTCGGGCTCGATAGCACTGCTGAATTGGTCCAATACGCCATCCGCAATGGCATCATCTCGGTCGAGTGAGCGACGGGCCGATCGACTCTTCGCCTGGCAGCGTCGATGTGCATGTGAATTGCACCTTCGCCGTCCGTAGTTTTGCCAATAGCCGTCACCTTTGGTTTACGACATCATGAGCGAACGGTGTCACTCGCCTTTTTGAGCGTCAAGGATCCATCGGCGCGTTTGCAATCAAGAATAAAGCTCGAGCATAATCGTCAGTTGAAGGCTTGCGAGTCATGAAAATCATCATCGTTGGCGGAGTGGCTGGGGGAGCATCTTGTGCTGCGCGACTTCGCAGGTGGCGTCCGGAACAATTGCCTCTGCCGACGCACACCATCACCGTCGATCTCATCAGCGGACTGCGCGGTGGTCAGGGAATCAGGAGACGCCGTTCATGCAATTACCGAGAGCATCAACATTCCGATCATTTCCAAGCCGATCTTTCGATAGATGGCCAAGCGTTAGTGGACGGCGGATTGATCGACAACGTGCCGGCCGATGTATTGACGAGGAAGGACTGAAATCTCGTCATCGCCGTGAGTGTCACGGCAAAATTGGAACTTGAATTTGCCAGAGCCGGCCCACACGCCTGCGCACTAACTCGCCCGGCATCCAGCATTGAAACGCTGCTTCGCAGCTACCTGGTACAGAATCATAGTTTCAATTCCTTGGGGGTTCAGGCCGCCGACTTTGTCATCGAGCCCGACGTCACCCAATTTGACCTCACCGCATTCACTCGTACGGACGAGATGGCAGCGGTGGGAGAGAAGACAACCTCGAAAGCGATCGCAGAGATTCGCGAGTTGCTTCACCGTATGGACCGCGAGTTATTTCCCTGGGTACAGAGTTAACCGACATTCATCGCCGTGATTTTTGTGATCGAGAACGACCAATCAACCGTTCCAGCGCCGCCGCGGATCGTCGCGATCAGCGGCATCGTGTTTGCCGCGCTGTTTATCGCCAGCTTAGTGCTGATCCGGCTGGCTGTTCCAGCGGATCCGTCCGATCCTGGCATCTGGCTCACCGACCCGATCCTGCGACGATGGGTTGCAATGTCACTGAATCTGGTCCCGTTTGCAGGGCTTGCCTTTTTGTGGTTCATGGCAGCGTTGCGCAATCATATCGGACTGCTTGAAGATCGGTTTTTCGCCACGGTGTTTCTCGGCAGCGGCCTGCTGTTTGTTGCGATGCTGTTCGTTGCCGTTGCCGTCGCCCAAGGATTGCTGAGTACCTTCGCCGACGGCGGCAGTCCGTTAGAGCAAAGCGAAAGTTACCGAATCGGCCGTGGCATCGCCGCTGCCGACGAATACTTTTGGCATGCGGATGGCGGCAGTGTTCATGTTCGTGACTTCCATGATCGGGCTGCGTACCGGGGTCCTGTCACGCCCGGTCTCGCTGGTCGGCTTTGCGTTTGGCTTGGTGTTGCTTCTGGTCATCACCGACTTCGCCTGGATCGCATTGCTGTTGCCGTTGTGGGCCATGGTGGTGAGTACGTATGTCCTGGTTGTCTCGTTGGATTAAATCCGAGGAAACCGGCACGAACATCGGGATCTCAACCTCGGCCTTTCTCACACTCGTCGCTCAAATGTTCGCCATCACGACTCTTCTGCAACGGGTGCCCTACGTTACTCGGATGGATCGTTTCATTCTGCTCTCCACATTGGTCGTGTTTGCTGGTTTGATCCAAGTGCGGCCACGGCGCACTTCAGGTCTTGATTTACCAACTCCAGGTCTTGATCGAAGAGTCGGCTGGAACCGAACCGTCTTCGCGAGTTCGTACAAATCGAGCCCATCATGCGAGAATGCCTGTTGCTGAGGTACTGCGGATTGCGCACTTGGAGTTGCGTAGTCTTACGGATACGATTCGCCGCCAGTGGCTATTAGAATAGTGGTTCCGCCTGCCGAAATGAACTGAACAGGAGCAACCATGGCTGATTCAGCAACAAAACTCAGCACCGTCCCGTTGAATTGGAGCGAGGTTTATTACACCAACTGCCCGCTTGTGTCCGCCAGCAATGTCGATCAGGAGGCTCGGTTGGACTCGTGAAGGAATTCAAGAAGATTGGTGTCAAGTAACGCGTTTATGCGTTCGCACTCCACTGAAAACGATTGGTATCCGCATGACATCCACAACCTTGATAACCTGATTCGCTTTGTGGGGCTGTTCCCGCCCATCCACGTTCATGCGGACATTCGCCGGACCAAACTGTTGGGCGTGACGCATGCTCCGCATGAAGGCGGTGTGCATGCTGGTGCGCGAGGGACGACATCTACCGGATGGTCAGAACTGAAGGGAAAAAGAATCGGTCTCTCAAAGAGCCTCAACTTCATCAAGAACGACTGGTGGCGCATTCAGGAGCATCAAGGTATCGAGTTGATGCTGCGAATGAATGGCATGACCATGAACGACGTCGATCGTGGAATTCCCCTACGCGGATGACTGGTACAACGATCCCGCCATGGTTGGACCGCCAATGGAAAACCCATCGGAGTTGTGGCTCAAGCGTGATCACAAGCATGACCTGGCCTTCCGACCGTTGGAGACGGCGCTGCTGCAGGGAACGATCGATGCGATCTATACACAGAGCAAACCCTTTCAGCACATCCAGGAGGCGACGGGCAAATTCGAAGGCGATTGAGGATTTGTCACGGTATCCGGACTGGACTCTGCAGGTCGCCAACATTCCCGCCGCCATCACCTGCACCACAGAGATGGCTGAGCAGCACCCCGAACTCGTCGTCACATTCATGAAAGGCATGATCAAAGTCGGACGCTGGGCCAACGAGCACAAACACGCGGCAGCGGCGATTCTGGACAAACAAACTTTCTATCTGGACGTCGAGGATACCTACGAAGGCATCAAGCACATCGACATGGTACCCAACCTGTCGCCCCAGAATCTCGGCTCGGTGGAGATCGGGAAGGACTTCATCGTCAGCCACGACTACATCAAGAACGACTTTGACGTACACGAGTGGGCTCGCCGGAATTCCTGGAACAAGCGGCAAAAGAACTGATCAATGAAAGCTGGGAGAAAGTAACGGGAGACAAGCTACCGACAGCGTCCACGAGCGCGACTCGGGTAGTCGGGAGAGACATCTCCGCCGTCATTCAAGTCACACGACAGTCGGAGGGTGGAAATGTCTGACCGCTTACGAATTGGATGAGATTATCAAGGTCGATGAGAGCTTGTGCATTACCTGCGGTAGTTGCATCAGGGCTTGTCCAGGTGGCTTGATCACGAAAAAGGGATTTTCCGCTGCCTATCGAAAAATCGTGGGACCTGTGCATCGACTGTGGTCACTGCGTCGCTATTTGCCCGACAGGCGCCATGCATCAGCGGACGATGGGGCCCGAGGATTGCGAGCCGATCGATATTCATCTGATCCCTAGGTGGGATCGGGTCCGTCAGTTCCTGATCTCACGGCGTTCGGTTCGGTGGCTATATCAACAAACCAGTCGAAAAAGAGAAGATCGCTGCAAATGCTGGATGTAGCCCGTTGGGCGCCAAACGGAGCGAACCGCCAGGTCATACGCTGGCTGGTGATCAACGATGTGGCGGAGGTGCATCGGATAGCCGGGATGACAATCGACTGGATGAAACACGTCAAAGAGATGAACGAGGCGCTCTACCAGGAAGCCAAACTCGAAGTGTTTGTCGAAGCAGGGGATGGTGGAAAAGACCGCATTTCCAGAGGGGCTCCCTGCGTTATCCAGGCCTATGCACCGAAAGAGGAGAGGACGGCGCCACCGGCTGCCATGATTGCCATCGCCTACTGTCAATTGGCGGCTACCGGACTCGGTTTGGGAACCACCTTTACCGGAAGTATCAACACAGCGAGCCAGGCCTACCCGCCTCTCATCGAGGCGTTGCACATGCCGGAAGGATACGCTCCTTTTGGAACGTTCGTGATCGGTTACTCGGCTGAGCAATACCACCGTATTCCTACGAGAAAGCCCGCCGATGTGACCTGGCGCTGAGATTGCGCAAGAGAGAACGCAATCGTCAGAAACTCGCGGTTCACGTTCCGATGCGACAACGGAAAGAAGCACATGATGCAATTGAAAACACAGACTGGCAGATTCAGAGGCCCTGCCGCCGCAGCCATCCTGTCCACCGCTCTGGCTGCCCTATGCGTTGTCGCCGCGCCCTGTGCATGGGGACAAGACGCGAAAACTGAACTTCACAAAGAGAAACAAACGACCCTTGGTCTATATGTCACCGCCGCGCAGGCTTACCAAAAGTGGAAGGCTGCGCCGGACAGCGTCAAGGTGATCGATGTCAGGACACCGGAGGAGTACGCGTTCGTCGGCCACGCAGAGATGGCATGGAACATTCCCGTAGCCTTTGTGGAGTATCAAAGAAAAGACGGCAAAACCGAATACGGCGCGAGACCGAATCTCGATTTTGTCGCCGAAGTCAAAAAGTTGACGCAGCCGACCGATACGTTGCTGCTCATGTGCCGGTCAGGTGGTCGCTCCGCGATGGCCGTCAACAAGCTCGCGGCCGTCGGCTTCAAGAACGTTTACAACATCACCGACGGGTTTGAAGGTGACAAGGTGGAAGATCCTGAAAGCGTGTTTTTTGGGAAGCGAATGAGGAACGGTTGGAAGAACTCGGCTCCTTGGACCTATGGTATCGACCCCGAAAAGATCATCATTGAAGAGGGCGTCTCAAAACAAACGGCTCGCTAGTGCACCAACTTCCGAGGCGCAGGCGAGCCAGCTTAGCGCCCAGCCCAACGACCCCGTTGCTCCCAAGCCATTCGGCGGCGAATCGCGGCCTGCCAGTCGCCTCAGTCGAAAACCAACAGCGTATCGATGCAGAGCGACTTCCCTGGGGCCTGGGGATCCACGAGTATGCGGACAGGTTCTCGCGTGAGAGCGAGCTTCTTAGCCTTGTCGATATTTGCATAGAGGTTGACGACGGCGGAACGCGAAGCGCCGTCTGAGTCGTATTCCAGATGCAGGTGGTACCGTTGTGCGTTGTTGACTTGCACATTGGTGCGCTCGACGCGGGTGACTTTTCCCGTCACGAGTTTGCCGGAGCGGAGGAGTCGTTTGCGTTGACGGCGATAACGAATCGAGAAGAACAGGATCAGGCCGCCGATCAACGCAAAGACCACGCCGAACGGAATTGCAATGATCCAGTCGTCTTGTCCGCAGAACGCAACCACGGCGATCGGGACGAGGATTCCGGCAACCGAGAACAGGGCGCCCAGCACGATCAGAAGTCCGTTGTCTCCGCCGACCTGATACCGAAGTCCGCGCGGAGCATTCGCTCTCGGGATCGGTTGCGCGAGGAATGCCTCAAGTTCACGTGGGGAGACCTGTCGCTTTTGGATTTCTTTTCTCAGCAACAGCGCGGCGACACCGCCGGACTTCTCGACCGATGCCAGCATGTCTTCGACCGTGGATTCGCGCCGAACGTCCGGCCGATCGTCGAGCGCCTGTTCGCTCCGTTGCAACAGAGTCAGAATCTCGAGCGCTTCTTTGGTGAACGAACTCAGGCGTTCCGCCGCACACACCCGATTCCGCTGGAACACGACCGCGAGGGCGCCGTTTCCGCGTGCGCTCCATTCCGGATGATCGGCCAATCGGTCCCGAAGCGGAAGATCAAACAACAAGCGCACGGCCCGTTCATTCCAGGCGTGAAGGTGGTACTGGTCCGAGAAACGCTGGGAGTCGTCGAAGTTGATGTCTGTCATGCCTGCAAGTCGCCCCAGCAACATGCCGGCGACTCCCTTGAAGTGCGGCTGGAGAGCGAATTGCGGTAGCTCCAGTTTCGGATCCCGGAGAACGACGGCTGTTTGTGCGATGCGCGTCGGATGCCCGGAATCACTGCGCCGCGTGTAGCTCATGCGAATGACCGAGACCGTCGCACCACCAAGTTGTTTCTGCTCCAGAACATCGCACTGAACTTCCTCACAGAACATTTCTGAGAGCGCGTCACGAAGTTCCTTTGCACTGTCACTTGCCGATTGCATGCTGCCGCCGTTTAGAGTCACGCGACTCGCCCGAAAAACCGCACAATCCATTTCAAGAGAGCGGGCGGCTTGCCAGGAAGAGTCGTCCAGTTCAAAAAGTCATGGAAAGGCTCAAGTTAACACGAGTCCATTCTCCCTGCCAGCTTTCGGACAGGCCTGGCACACGCGGTTCCTGGGTCGGTCCGCCTGCAGAACAGTCGCGACGGGGATGAGATCAGCCGCGGGGAGCGCGAGCTTCGCGAACCAGTGCAATCCGGGTCGCCAACCCACACTTGAAAGCGTCCGCGAAGTGGCGCGACAACCGCTGCGATGGGGGCGAAGTGGGTCAGCCGTTGTTGTTTGTTCTTTTTTGCTACGCGAGGCGGCGCTGGTGGTGAGTCCGGCGGATCGCGTGGCGGGCCTTGCTGTTGGGGGCGAATGACACTTGGCTCTTGGCCGTCAGACGATTGAACCTTCGCGGTGAAGGTTGGCAAGGGTGAGCTCTCTGGGATGTTGGCCATGTCTCGCCGCCACCGCGTCCCATACCCCGATGCGATCTATCATGTCGCCAGTCGGGGCGTCGACCGGCGTCGACCACGCCGACATTTTTTGGGACGACGAGGACCGCCAGTGTTTTCTCGAGCGGATGTCGCGAACGGTCGCTAAGTTTGGCTGGTTGGTTGGTGTACGCCTTTGCCTTGATGACCAATCCCTTTCATGGGTTCTTTCGCACTCCCGATCCCAATCTCTGTCGCGGGCTGCAATACCTGCTCGGCCAATAAGCCAGCCGGTTCAATCGTCGCCACCGCCGCTCCGGCCACCTCTTTCAAGGTCGTTTTCGGCGCCAGGTCATCGAAGACGAAACCTATGTCGAAGCGGGACTCGCCAGCCCAATCCCCTCTCCTTTTGACCGAGCGGCCGACTGGACTGGATCTTGGAAAGCGACGCCTTTGTCGAGCGGATTCGCGGCGTCATCTCGCCGGACAGCAAAGAACCCTCATCGATCGCGGCGAGATGCATGCCACCCAGGACACTCGAGCAAGTCATCGAGGCGACCTGCGAAGTTTGCGGCGTATCGCCCGAGCAACTCCGAAAGCGCTACGGTCGCAGCCTCGCGCGTCCCATCGTAGCCTACCGGCTTCGCGGCGCCAACTTGCAGAGCTCGCCGAAGTCCTGGGGCCAGGTCGTCGGGACAGCGCGCCCAAACCTCATTCGCCGGCACAACAAGTCCCCCGACATTCGCCGCCGCGGGCCCGCCTGGACCGCGTGGCCCAACGCCTCGGAGGAAACCAAGTCCGACCCCAGCGAGCCCCACGCCACGGTGGGTGCTCAGCTCCAAAGAACAAAGAACAACGGCTGCCCCACTTCTCCCCCCCGTTCGCTGCATTTCCCGCCGGGAAAGGACTTGTCCGGATCTTGTTCATCGCTGAGTTCAATCCGATTGTTGGCGAGTCAACCGGGCGATTTGCGAACGTAACTGGTGGAAGCCTGACCATGTACGCGCTTACCAATCCGATTCCACTGGTCTTTGATGAAGGTGGTTTCAGCGTGCCGTTTGACTTCGACTGAGTTGGCGACGGCGAACTCGAGTTTGGCGACGACGACTAATCCCACAGCGTCACTTTGCGGTGGCGGTTTCGTTCTCAAGTGGTCACAGTTCAAGGACGGAGGAGCGTAAGGGCGGAGGCTCGTGCCGTAAGCGAGCGGGGCTTCGTGAGCATTCCCTCGCTTACGCACTTACGCCGCCCGCCCTGCGCCGAGGCGCGCCCAGAGTGCTGATAGCTGGCGCTGACTGTACCTGCGACCAGAAATCAAAGCCTGACGTAGTCGGCGAAACGGGGCTACCACAGAGAGCACGGAGGATCCGGAGCTCCAACGGCCTATCTCTGTGGTTCTCCGCGTCCTCCGTGGTCGATTCCGTCGGAATCTCTCTTAACTCGATGCGTACGCGGCCGCGACGCACGTCCCGGCAACGAAGCCCTAAGGGGGCGCCCCCAAACGAGCCAAGGGTGAAGCGCAGCGCAACCCTGGGTAGCTACAAACCGATGGCCATCGCCCGCTGACCATCGCCCGCGTCAGAATGCCGGTTACACCCGTTGCCGACTTGGGTGTGCGCCAGCAAGGCGGCTCCGAGGCCAATTTGCTCGAATCTGGCTTTTGAGTCAGCCCACGGGGAAACGAAGCGAAGTTCAATCCCATTCGCTTTTCGCTGCACACTTCGCAGTTCGTTTACGCTATCGGGTTAGCGGACGACATGCGGATCCTTTCCAGAGGCCTCTCTTGACCGAAATCACCCAAATTCTCCAGCGACTCTCGGGCGGGGATCGACGCGCCATCGACGAATTGACTCCGCTGGTTTACCAGCAGTTGCGTCAAATCGCCCAAAACGCACTGGTGGCCAAAAACGACGCGAAGCGGTGGGATGCGACGGAGTTGGTCCACGAGGCGTACCTGCGAATGATTGGCGACGCCCCGATTGACTGGAAGGACCGCGCTCACTTTTTTGCGACCGCCGCCACGGTGATTCGGCGAGTCCTTGTGGACTATGCTCGCCAGCGAAACAGTCTGAAACGTGGTGGTGATCGTGATCGAGCCGATTTGCAACTCGACCTGCTCGGCCGCGAGGACACCGGTTTTGAGCTACTTGACCTCGACGATGCCCTCCAGCGACTTCGCGCGCTCCATCCGCGGCAGGCGACTCTGGTTGAAATGCGATTCTTCGGTGGCCTCACGCAAGACGAAGCGGCGGAACTGCTGGGCGTTTCTCGGCGGACGGTTGCGGGCGACTGGGCGATGGCGCGGGCTTGGCTTTTTCGCGAACTGATCGGAAACTCGCACGGCGACGTCCAAGAGTGAGCACGGTTTTCGTTCATGAACGTTGACGGATACATGAACGTCAAAGGACGAGCGGTGTGGTCACCGCATTCACGTAACAAACCGCGGGACGATTCCAAGAGCCGTTGGCACCACCTACTAACCACATCTTTCCCAGGAAAAAGGGCGAACATGACCACCATAAGCTGCCGCCGATTCGTGATCGTTCTCATGCTGCTGCCCACGGTCGTTTCCGCGGATGATTGGCTCGGATTTGGCGGAACCGAACGTACGTTTCAAAATGACGCCGAGCTCGAGGTCACTTCCTCCGCCGTGTCACCCTCGATGATTTGGAAGCGGAATCTCGGTGATGGGCTTTCCGGCATCGTCATCGCGGACGGAACTGCCTACGCCACGCATCTTTGTCCCTATTCGGAAGCAGAGGAAGCGCTTCCCGAGTCGAAGCGGAGCCAGCGAGAGGCAGTGGTTGCCTTGGACCGGCTGACAGGAAAGACGCTCTGGGAATTCCAGTACAATGCTGGATGGCTAGACGAACAGGAGGCTTTCGGCGGCCGAGTCCGCTCCCCTCAAGCGACCCCGCTTGTCATTGGCGACCGATTGATCACCATCGGTTTCACGGGCTTGATGCACTGCCTCGACCGCCACACTGGCAAGGTTGTTTGGTCGAAGAATCTACCGAAGGAGTTCCATGCGACTCCCGTGCAGTTCGGGTTTTCGGCCAGCCCGATCCTTCATAAGGGGCAACTTCTGATATTGGCGGGAGGCCGAGAAGGCGGGTTGGTGTCCTTGGACGTGGCGGACGGTCATTTGCGGTGGTCCGTACCATGTGACGAAGCGAGTTACGCCACGCCCATCGTGGTGACGTTGGATGGGATTGACCATTGCGTGTTTATGACGCGTAATCAGGTCGTGGGCGTGAACGCCGAGGGGGGTAAGGAACTTTGGAATTTCGACATGCCACAAGCTGGCATGACCAACGTGCCGACGCCGCTCTCGATCGGTGGCAATCGCATCGTCGTATCGGGACAGGGGTTTGGCGGGACATTGGAGCTTCGCGTTGTCCGCAAGGGGAATGAGTGGGAGGTAGAGAAGGGTTGGGTTGGAAAGAGTCAATTCTTTTACTGCAATTGGATCGCCCATCGGGGCGTGATCTTCGGCTGTAATGGCGATTTGTTGTTGGCTCTCAACCAGCGCGACGGAAAGCTGATCGGTCGTTGGCGAGGATTCGCGGAATCGAATCTTATTCGCAGCGGAGAAACGCTGCTGGTGATGGACGGCGATGGCGTACTCTCGATCCTGCGTTTTTCCGAAGACAAGCTCGATTCGCTCGCCCGACATCGAGTCTTTGACGATCGCTGTTGGACTCCTCCGGCGCTCGTCGACGATTATCTTTATTGTCGCGCCGGGAATCGTGTGGCGTGCGTCGCGATTTTAGGAAGTGAAGCAGGTGACCCGCTCCCTTCGGTCCGCATTTCGCAAAAAGAACTTCGGCTGCGGGCGAGCCAGGCGGAGGTGGCCGAGGAGTCGCCTGTCGAGTTGATCGTGGATGCGTTTCGTTCAAAAGGGTCTGAAGCGGCCAGGCAGGTTTACGGCGATTTCCGCCAGAAGCACGCTGAGCGGCTAAGTCTGGAGGACCGGCAGGAACTCGCGGGACTCGCTTTCGATCATGGACTCGTCGACTTTGCCCATGAAATCGTGGACCATATCCGGGCTGACTTTCCAAAATCGGATGAGGCAATGGGCGTGATCGAGAAGCTCAAAGCCCAGATGCCTCGCCGACCAAGCGGGAAGACGAGCCGAGGGGAGAACGGATTGCTCTACGTTGAAATCGCGGTCAGGAACAACTCGCTTCGATTATTGCAAACCGAAGTCAAGGGACCCAAAGAACATCCCTTCGGCTACGACGTCCCGTTTCCGCCCGGGAAGGTCCGCCACGAAAAATGGCCGGTCGGCACGCGATTGTTCGCATCAAACACTGATGGGCCGCGGAAAGTGTTGCTCACGGTTTCGGCCGATGACGCGGGCAAACAAATTGATCTATTCCATGGTGCGGACGATTAGTGGGCGTGAGCACGGCATGACTCCCGAACAATATCAATGTATCGCAGAAGTGTTTGACCGTGTCCGGGAAATGGAGGCGACCGACCGTGAGGCGGCATTGTCCGCCGCTCCAACGGAAGTCGCCGACGAAGTCCGTTCCTTACTCGCATCTGCTTCTGAGTGCGGCGGTTTTCTGGAACCGTCCCTCAAGGCCGAAGCGCGGACTCAGTCATTCGAACCCTCCTCGGGGATGCCGAGCCGGATTGGGAAGTACCGATTGCTTCAGCAAATCGGTGAAGGAGGGTTCGGGACTGTCTACATGGCCGAGCAGAAGGAACCGATCGACCGCAAAGTGGCGATCAAATTGGTCAAGCCCGGCATGGATTCCAAGCAGGTACTGGCTCGTTTTCACGCGGAACGTCAAGCGCTCGCCATGATGGACCATCCATCGATCGCTCGTGTATTCGACGCGGGCGCGACCGAAGCAGGTTTGCCGTACTTCGTCATGGAACTTGTGAAAGGAGTACCCATCGATCAGTTCTGCGAGCAAAATCAGCTCTGCCTTAAAGAGCGCTTGCAAATTGTGCTGGAAGTCTGTCACGCCGTCCACCACGCGCATCAGAAAGGGGTCATTCATCGCGACCTGAAGCCATCTAACATTCTGGTCACGATGGGCGAAATGGCGCCGATCCCCAAGGTGATTGATTTTGGAATCGCCAAAGCATTGGATACTCGTTTGACCGAGCAAACGCTCTTTACAGCGTTTGGCCAGATGGTGGGTACGCTCGAGTACATGAGTCCTGAGCAGGCGGAGATGTCGGCCGTCGATATTGACACTCGGAGCGATGTCTACTCGCTCGGTGTCTTGCTCTACCAATTGCTAACCGGTGAGACGCCGATTAGCAAGGAGCAGCTACTGCTCAAGGGCGTGCTGGAGATTCATCGTCAATTGCGCGAAACGGAGCCCATCTCGCCCAGTTCGCGGATGACGACGCGGCGGAAGCTCGTTTCGAAGGTCGATCGAAGTCAATCACTCGCTGGTTTGCGTGATTTGCCGCAAGGCGATCTCGATTGGATTGCCCTGAAGGCGTTGTCCAAGGATCGGAGACGCCGCTACGATTCGGCGCTCGACCTGGCTCGTGATCTGCAGCGCTACCTGCAGGGCGATCCCGTCGAAGCGCATCCACCATCGTGGCGCTATCGAGTGGGCAAATGGGCGATTCGCCATCGTGTGGCGGTTTTGGCGTCGCTTTGCATTCTGTCAGGCGTTCTGTTGGGCATCATGGGGTTAGTGGCCGGTTATGGACGGGCTCGCATGGCGGCTCGGCAAGCCGAAATCGATCGTGAGGCTGCCGAGTCGGCTCGAGTCGAGGCCGACGACAACGCCCGACGTCTCGCCGAAATGATGTATGCCGACGTGCTCGATTCGGCCTGGCGATCTGTCCAGCAACTGGATGCTCCGAGGGCAAGCGAGCTGCTCGATGCGTGTCCCCGCGACTTGAGGGGATGGGAATGGAATTTCGTGAAGCAGCGGGCGGATGATTCGGGAGATCAAACCATTCGAGTGCGTGGAGAGGCGGCTGTCGTTTACATGGATCAGTGCCTGGCGACCGGTCAAATGGCGTGCGCGCTCGAAGATGGAAGCATTGAGATCCGCGATTCGCCAAATGGTCGATTGGTCACGTCGATCGATCCATCAGATGACGCCAACGTGGCCCGATTTTGCCGTGATGGTTCGATGTTGATCGTCGGGACAAAGGAGGGAGAGCTGCTTCAATACGCCGTAAGCGGCTGGCGGAAAACCAAGGCTCGTCAACTTCGGATGGGTGGGATTTACGATCTAGAGCTTTCCGCGGATGGTCGGCTCCTCGCGTTCTGTACGGGAAGCGGCTTGGTATGCACTTGCTCCACGGAAACTTGGGATGTCAAGGATCGATGGGAGACCGGCTCTCGCATTTCGAGCGTGCGCTGGTCCCAAAACGGCCAGCGGTTGGTCGGTGCGGGGCTGGACGGAAAGGCGTATGTCTTTGAATTGGACCGCCCAGAATTTGAAAGCTGGCGCGTGTCCGATTCCAGCCTTCGGCATGTCGCTTGGTACGATACGAATCGAATCCTCGCGATTACGACGAGAGCTGCCGAAGTGTGGACGATCGAACCTGGGAAACTGGTCCCAGCATCATCGCAGGCGACGTTATTCGAATATCGGGGGCTCGACTCATCAATGAATGTGGGGGCCCGCGGTTCGCTCACCATCGGAACGGGAGACGGACGGCTGATCACCTATGCGCCTGAGGCGAAGTCGCCGAAGGTGATCGCGTCGCTCGGGGCCGCCGTCACCGCAGTGACGCAGGTCCAGTCACCATCCACGGACGCCCCCGTTGCCTACTTCGTCGGCTTGGCTGATGGCCGGATGGTACGAATTGGCGAACGGGACCCCCAATCGCATGATGTTCCTTTGAATCTTGATTCGGTTTCGACGGGACTGCTCCTACCCGGACATTCGATGACAATTGTCCTGGATGACGACGGAGTGATGAGGGTATTTGATCTTCACAGCGGCAAACCGATCTCGATTGAGCGATCGCATCGATCTGCGGTATGGTCGGTTGCCGCCGACCGAGATGAAACGCTACTGGTTACCCTTGGTGACGAGCAGAAGCTCCGATGCTTTGATCTGCCAAGTCTGAATTTGCGTTTCGAACGAACGGTCGATTGGGGCGTCCGCGATGTGTGCGTGGCGCCGGATGGCGCTTGGATTGCCTCGGCGCCCCCTCTGCGTGGACAATTCGGCGAGCAAGAAGGGATCATTGGCGTCTGGAACGCTCAAACTGGCGAGTGCGTCCAATCGTTGGTGGGACATGACAATTGGATCTTGAAGCTGGCGGCGACTCCCGACGGAACACGCCTGATTTCTACGGACGAAAACCGAACGACTCGCGTCTGGCCATTGGCCACGGGACGTGCCAACGTCGTGATTGGACCGACGGCGAACGCGCCCGCGACTCATCTCGTCGTTGACGCACCGGAGAATCGCTTGTTTCTCGGCCATCGTGACGGAACGGTAACATCGTGGCAATTGGATAGTGGTCTGCCCGGTCCTAAATGGACGGCGTTCGGAGACGCGATCACAGGGCTGGCGATGACCCCCGACAATCGCATGATTGCCACCTCGCGGTCTGATTCGCGATTGAAAATTCGATTGCCGCAAGGGGATTCGCCGGTTGCCGCATTCGACTTGGGAGTCGGCTATGTGCTCTTGAGCTTGATGTCCGCCGACGGACGCCATCTCGCCATTGTGAATATGGATCGAGAAGTTTCGCTGCTTGAGACACCGTCCGTCGCATCAGATTGATGCGCACGCCGTCCATTACGTAACCAAGTGAAACCCAATCGCCTCGTTCGATTGTTCGGTTGGCCCGCGAATCGTCTTGGCTCACGTCTTCATTCTTTCCAACAAAAGCAGCGTGGCGTCGTTACTCGGGATGATCCGGCTTCACATCAAGACGGGCGGCACGTAAAAGGTCGCCGAGCTGTCGAAGTGCGTGTTCTGGCTCGTGCTCCCTTCGCCCCCCCTTCTTTCTGTCGCTCCCCCTTCCGCTCGGAAAAGGCTGGGGTCTTATGGTAGTTTGGGAGTTCCAACCGGTTGATGATCGGTCTGTACTCTGGAATGGTCGTGTTGCTTCGTAGATTTGGCGTCAAGCACTGACCGTGATTGATCCACGCTTCACGCCAGGCGGCGTTCATCGATCCATCCCCATGTGAATTACAGCTGAAGGATTGCACTTGGCTGACCGCAACTCCATGGCAAATGTCTACGCCCAAGTCACACGAGCCGCCGTTCTCGGGCTGGTGGTGAATTTATTGCTGGGAGTCGTGAAGCTGATCGGCGGCGTCATCGGCAACTCCTTTGCGCTGATTGCTGATGCAATCAACTCCCTTGGCGATGTGGTTGCGACCGTGGTGGTGCTCTTCGCGCTGCGAGTCGCTCAGCGTCCAGCCGATGCGGAACATCCCTACGGCCACACGAGAGCCGAAGGGATCGCCGCTTCCAATGTGGCCCTTTTGATCATCGTGTCGGCGTTGTTTGTGGGTTGGGAGGCAATTCAACGGATCGATGGGCCACACGACATTCCGCCGACTTGGACGCTTTGGGTTGCTGGATTCAATGTCCTCATCAAAGAAGGGCTCTACCAATACAAGATGCGAGTCGGCAGACGCACGGGTTCAGCGGCGATCATCGCCAATGCGTGGGATCATCGAAGCGATGCGTTCTGTTCGCTGGCCGTTCTGCTGGGGCTGGCCGCCGTTCGACTCGGAGGGCCTCGCTTCATTTGGGCGGATGAGGCAGCGTCCCTTGTTGTGGTTGCGGCGATTGTCTGGTCGGGCGCCCAACTGTTCCGCTCCAGCGCCAGCGAGTTGATGGACGTGCAAGCCGGTTCAGGGTTCGTGGATCAAATCCGAGCAGTGGCGACGTCTATGGCGGGAGTGGAGGACGTGGAAACACTCTGGGTGCGGAAGTCTGGGCTGGAGTTCTTCGCCGACATCCACATTCAAGTCGATCAAAACCTCACTGTTGCTCAAGGCCATCTCATCGGCCATCAGGTCAAGGACCGCCTCTTGGAAGAGTTTTCGAACCTGCGGGATGTCCTCGTCCATCTGGAGCCGTACCCACACATCCATGGAAACAACAACGGTCCTCAGCATCCTGTCCAAGACTGATGTGTAAATTCTGCTGACGTTGATTCCGGGTCTGGCGGTCACGGTTCTGCGGATCCTGGGACTCCAGGAGAAATTTGTCGAACAGCCGCCCAAGGAACGACTGCATCTGACACGGAAGCCCTTCGACCGAAACTTCCGACTCTAACTCGATTCGTCGTTCTTCAGCCGCGGGATCGGGGGCTATGATCAACACGCAATTGCAATGAACGCGGACGCAGATTTGGACCACAGCCAGAGAGCATCTGTCTGCGAAGACACCAACTGAATCGGCCAACCACGAAGCGTGGCCCGCCCTTGATGCGGGTCGTTCCGCCAGAACGAGATGGGGGCCGTAGGGAGTCACCACGAAGGACACGAAGAGCACGAAGGATGGAAATTGACGATCCGTCCACCGGCTTGCTAAACAAGTTCAACGTAAACTGAAAACCGGCATGAAACGATACGTTCTCGACATCCTTCGTGCTCTTCGTGTCCTTCGTGGTGTATTGCCGCCTTCGAGAGATGGGACGAGCGTCGGTCGCGGACTTCGCTGGGAGGTCATCGGGCGATGCCACAAGGCGGAACCACGGCATCCACTGGAGCACGCGATCCAGTTGGAATCGTGTGGTAGCATCTATGGCGCGTGCCCAGTGGTGCCAACCGTTCGGCGCGGAAACGCATGTTCCATTTGACACACAAAAAGATCGCGGATGTTCGTTACTCGGCGGAACAGTGGGGATGGGAAATCCATGCTTCTCCAACTCGGTCTCCAAATTCTCCTGCCGGCGTATCTGCTGGTCCGCCTTTGGCGAGGAAAACTGAAAAGCCGACCCGAGTGGATGCTGAACATTCTGGCGGTCAGTGCGGTCTTTCTGTTCCTGTTCCTAACGGCACGCTGGGACTTCACGAGTTACTATCTCCGCTTCGTACCCGCGATCTTACTTGTCCCCGCCGCCTACAGGAGCTATCGGCGAGCCGGCGGGTCACCGGGGGATCGCCGGACGGTTAGGCCATCCGTCGTGATCACGAGCGCGGCGTTGTTCTTGGTTTTCGCCTACCTGTGCGTGAATGTCCTCATGGGCTACTTCGCTCCCGAAGGGGCGATTGAGTTGGCCTACCCTCTTCGCGACGCGACTTACTACGTAGGTGGAGGTGGGAACAGCCGCTTGATCAACAACCATCAGGCGCACGAACCGCAGAAGTTCGCCCTGGACATCGTTCGCCTGAACGCATTCGGGAACCGGGCCGCAGGGCTCTCACCGGCCGAACTCGACCAGTACGCGATCTTTGAAGACACCGTCTACAGCCCCTGCCCGGGCACGGTCATTCGCGCGGTGGATGGGTTGCCCGATCTCCGCCCGCCTGAACGCGACAACGAAAATCCAGCAGGAAACCACGTCGTGATTGCGTATAACGGCGTTGAGGTGATTCTGGCACATCTGAGGCAGGGCAGTGTGGCAGTCACAGTGGGCATGAGCGTGAATGAGGGAGACGTTCTGGGGCGGGTCGGCAATTCGGGCAATACCAGTCAGCCGCACTTGCACCTCCATGCGGAGCGGGGTGGCGAGCCTGAGAAGATTCTTAATGGCGAGGGCGTTCCGATCAAGTTGGGCGGTCGTTTCCTGGTACGGAACAGCCTGTTCAACGGTCGCTGACATGCGCGAATGCGCAAGGCTGGAATCGGGTAGGCGCCGCCTACCTTGTTGGAATTCGCCAATCCTATTTCTTCCGCTGCCACCGACTTATCGTCTCACCTGACTTGGGAGAAAAATTCGATGGTCGAGCACCACCCTGCGTCCCCATGTTGACCACCAGTTCCCCGTTTTCAAAAGTCAGGATTCCCTACTGGCTGGATTCCATGTTCGTACTCGGAAAATTCAGGTAGTCAACATGGATTGGTGACTGGCTTTCATCGAGCCGGTATCGTCCGTCCAGAACGACACTTCCGCCGATGGAAACCTTTATTGAGTTGCCAGTCACGATTCGTGAAGCCGCCTTGACATAGGGCGCTGGCAGCGGCTGACCGTCACAGACGATTTCAGTGGCCCTCCAGGTTCCTTGCAATTGTCGAGTCACGGCGGTCTCAATGAATGCAGAGGAAGGCATGGGTTCTGATTTCATATGGTCGGACTGCTCGTTGTTTGCCGTCGTTCGTTGGTGAATTTTAACTTGCTCTGGGCGGGCGGATGAAGGCACTTCAATACCTCGTAAGCGTGTCCACTGCCGTTCGATGTTTCAAACCGGTCTGGCCGCTGTTTCCCATTGAGGTCCATGCAGATTTTGAGAGTATCGCCATTCAGGACAAATATGCCGCGATTAACCTTCCCTGCTTCGGGACCGGCCTCGAAGTGGATATCAATGCAATGAACGTCCGGTTCAACGTCAATGAGAAAGACGCCTTCGTAAACCGCCTCTGGGGATTCAGATCGGAAACAATCACCATCGATCAGAATTCGCGACGCCCCCAGCCTGTCGCCGGGAATGGGATGCCCGTCAACTTCCAAAGACGAGAAATCCCAGCCGCCTTCCAGATCTCGCAACTGTTGAACGTGCCGTGCAAGTCTGGGCCAACTTGCAAAGCCAGTTCGTCGAGCGACAACGGACTGTGCATCCGCCAATCGCAAATTTGCGCCGACAAGTTTCTCGTCGGAAAAATCATGCAATGCCGGAAGGAACTCGCGGAAGGCGTTCAACGCGAAGCGTTCGCGGCGACGGAAACTGGCGAGAAGTTCTTTCGCTTGTCGTCTGAGAAAATCGAGATTGGGACGATGGACCTGATCGTGAGACATGAGTAGTTCTCCATGCAAATGAGTCGGAATCCGCAACCGACAACATGGGAACATTGGGTATCGCTGCAACTGCACAACACAAGACGGGTTCAACCCTTTCCGCGGATTCGGAGGCGCTCTTGCCCGCCTTCGAAGAGTGTAGCTGGCCGAGAAGCACGTTGCAATAGCACGCGTTGTGCGTTGACCCCCAACAACAACGGCTGACCCACTTCGCCAAGGCGACTTGGCCCACCTCTCCCTTCCGATCCACATCGAGCCTGGAGTTGGGCAAGTCGGTGCGGAACGCCGGGAGCGTTATTGGCCTTGCGCCAGGGAATACCCCGGCTCTCCGTCGAACTGGTAAAGATTCTCCGTCTTGATGATCTCCAGCCCCGCGTCGTCGATGCGTTGCATCAACGCCAACACTTGTCTGTACCGGCAGGCGCCGGCCTTGGCCTCGAAACGACAACGCCAGTGGTCTGTACAGAAGGTCTCGGGGATCCCGCCGGGGTACACCTTCACGCCTCGATTCGTAATCACGACCAGTTGGAAGTCGTCATCGGCCAAGACCTTCAAGCGGTCGCCGAGCACATCGGGATCGCGCTCGTTCCGCCCCCAGGCCAGAAACACATCGATGCCTACAAGTGACTTCGCCGGCCGGGCCATCGGCTTGCGAGTGACTGTAATCGGTCGGTCGAGGTAGGCCACCGGAGTAAGCTCCCGAGGTGTTCGTCCCAAACGCTGGATTACCGCTTCGGTAAAGCGTTTCGTCCCGACCTCCTGGCGGCTCAAACCCTCGCGATAAAAGTCCGCCGTGTGGACGCCGTCCTCGAGGGTGCACAACCAGGCGTTTCTTGATCGTTTCTCCGTAGCTTCCCAAGCCCAGGTGAACAAGCATTTGTGTGGCCGCGGTCAACAGGCCGGACGGATTCGCCACGTCTTTGCCCGCAATATCAGGGGCGCTCCCGTGCACCGCCTCGAACATCGCCATCTCGTGCCCGATATTCGCCGAGCCCGCCAAGCCGACGGAGCCGGCAATCTGCGCGGCGATATCCGACAGAATGTCGCCATACAGGTTCAACGTGACAATCACATCGAACATCTCCGGTTGGGCCGCCAGTCGGGCGGCGCCGATGTCGATGATCTGATGCTCGCTCACGATCTCCGGATACTCGCCGGCGATTTCGTCAAAGACTTGATGAAACAGTCCGTCGGTCAGCTTCATGATATTGTCCTTGGTCATGCAAGTCACTTTCCGCCGCCCGTAGGCCTTGGCGTACTCGAACGCGTACCGGACAATGTTCTCGCAACCCGGTCGCGTGATCAGCTTCAGGACCTGCGTGACCTCATCCGTTTGCCGGTGCTCGATACCGGCATACAAGTCTTCCTCGTTCTCACGGATAATGACCAGGTTCATTCCGGGATGAGGCGAAGCGACAAACGGCGCATACGACTTCGTCGGACGAATGTTCGCGAACAGATTCAGCGTCTTACGGATCGTCACGTTGACGCTCTTAAAGCCCTTGCCCTGCGGTGTCGTGATCGGGCCTTTCAAAAGACAATTGCTTCCGCGGAGCAGATCCCAGGCGTCATCGGGGATGCCTGAGGTGAACCCTTTCAGATAAATGCCTTGGCCCATCTCAATCGATTTGTAACTCAGCGGTACATCGGCGGCTTTCAGTACTTCCAGCACCGACTCAGTGATCTCGGGGCCGATTCCGTCCCCAGGGGCAACGATGACTTGTGGCGGCTCCATGGCGTTCCTGTCGGGAGAGTGTTGGGGCGCTCCAAGGCGTATGCATCGTACGGCGTTCGTTCGCCATAAGAAAGGGTTGCCTTAGGCACGCCCCCTCGCATTTCCAAGGCGTTCGCGAAGAACATTGTAACGGTTCGTTTTCTGTTTGTGAGCACCGTTTACTACTCGGGCGCGATGATGATGTGCGGCGTTAGGGCCTGCTCTCCCTGGCGGACCGATCCGGACCCAATGCCGTAGCGCGTCAATCCGAAGGCCCTCGTGTCGCAACCGTATCTCACTCGCCGGCGAGACCGCGCCAGCCCCGACGTCTGAGCTGGACGCTCCCAGCGAGGGACGACCACGAAGTTCGCGCAGAGCACGAAGAGATTCCAAGGGGACCGGCTTGGGGTCGGCCCAACGCCCCCAGCGAAAGACAGTTGCGAGCGTATTTTCGGTGCGCCTCGTTGTTCTGGGGCGCGAGTGCCGTTTCAACCTTGTAACTTCCGCGATTGTTAAGGTGCTGTGGAGAGCGAAGATGCAGCGTGTCGGGATGACTTTCTAACGCGAGCTCTCCACGGTTCGACAACGATGTCTCGACGACCATTTCGCCAACTCAGGTAGCTCTTGATCGCTTCCTGCTGTTCGTCGTGAGTCCTGTAGTCCGAGTTGTTGAGGGCGAACTTCTTCAAAGCAGTGAAGTGGCATTCAATCCGGTTCAACCAGGAGGCCGGGGAGACCTCGCGGCCAGAACACCGCAATGGCCGAGACCAGTCGAGGGCGCAGCGTAGCGAAAGCGAGATCGACAATTTCCGTCGCCTTATCGTTTCGCTGTTTCGCCGTTGCGTGCTGGCGTCCCCAGCAGTTAAGCTCATCCATGAAGGGCGTCCTGTTGTTGCCTTTTTGTGTAGCAACATCAGTGTGACGCGGGACGCCCTTCTATTGGAAGACCAATCTGAACCTCCCAGGAACGATCGCCAGCCCTTCAGGCAAGTCCCGCGTCAATTTGCGCCCTGGCGAGACTACACCCAGACAAATACTGCACTGTGATACACTGATCAGCATAAAACAAAGTTCGGCCTGGCGAGCATTGAGGGTCACACACGGAACCGGAGGCAAGCGATGAAACCGAATGTGGAACGAGGGCGGCGGGTGAGCGGCGTGGCTGGGCCTGGTCTGTCTTGGGCTGCTACAGGTGTCGCCGCTGTCGGCACAAGAACCCAAGCTGCGGGCCACCCTCAAGGGGCATACCGGTGCGGTCGTGGCCGTGGCATTCAGCCCGGATAGCAAAACCCTGGCATCGGCCAGCTACGACGGGACGCTGAAATTGTGGGACATGACCACAGGCAAGGAGCGAGCAACGCTGGGCGAGTACAGGGGCTGTCTCGGCTGTGTTGCGTTCTCCCCCGACGGGAAGACCCTGGCATCGGGGGCAATCGGATCGCCTGTCTACTTCCCCGACCTCGAGCAAGTCAAGTTGTGGGACGTGGCCACCGGCAAGGTACGGACCACCCTCAAGGGACATGAGGGCAGTGTTTATTCCGTGGCATTCAGCCCGGACGGCAAGACCCTGGCCTCGGTAAGCGATGACGAGACCGTCAAGCTCTGGGACATGGCCACCGGCAAGGAGCGGGCCACCTTCCAAGGGCATACCGAAGAGGACAAGGAGACGACCGGAGCCATCCACCCTGTCATGTCCGTGGCGTTCAGCCCGGATGGCAAGACGCTGGCGGCGGCGAGCCATGACATGACCGTCAAGGTCTGGGACGTGGCCACCGCCAAGCGGTCTACCCTTCAGGGGCATACCCATGCGGTCTATTCCGTGTGAGACCCGTTGCGAGTCCTGGTGGCCGCCTCCACTCAGTCGGGCTCCACACCCCGTCTCGAAACGAATAAGGCCCGCCGGCCACCGCTGAGCGGGCGTCGCTCGTTTCGTACATGTATGTAGGGATTTGTGCAATTTGACGCAGGCCGTGAAGATCGAAGGCGCGGGACTTACGCGGACTCACCCAACGCCATTTGGGTCGCAAAAGTCCCGATTTGGCCCAAGCGTGTCGAAATCACGGCTCTTGCGCGTATAGACCGCACAACGGATCGTGGTTCGCTTTCCCGTCATGACCGCCCTCCATCCTTGTTGGAGTTGGGCGTCGGGCCGAAGAAGCGATTTCCGCTCCAGTACGAACCCGTGATCGCGCGGGCGACCGCGCTGAGACTTCGATACGTCTTGCCGTCATAAAGAAAGCCGTCCTATTGAAAAACGGCCTCGTAGCGCTCGCCGTGCCAGGCGCGCAGCGGTCGCGTGCCAGGCTGCAGGTTGCCGCCTGGCGTTTGCATGGCGGCTCTTTGAATTTGGCTGCATCACCGTCTGCGATCGCGGCGAGTTTCTGGCGGGCCTCGCGCAAGAGCCCACCGTAAACCAGTCCCTGAATGCGGTAGGCGAGTCGCCGGATCAAATAGCTTCTGCCCATCCGCCCCGAGTCAAGTCCAAAAAGATCTTTCCAGCGTTTTCGCAACGTCCCGCGATGGAAATGCTGCTAGAACGATCAAGTTGCGAAAACCGGCGTATTTCCAGTTCACGCGATGTGGCAACAGGCGATCGCTTCAAAACCCGCCCTTCACCGGCCAACATCGATTGGCAGCGGGCGAATACATGGGATTGATACACACTCGTCTTCTCGGCGAAGATCATTTCATGCGGATGATTCGAACTCTCACCTGCCTAAGCGTTCTACTTTTTGTCGTTGGCGGCGGAGATTCGCCTGCTGGCGAGAACTCAAGCCTTGCGGGAGCCGGCAAGCATGGCGGGGAATCGTCAAACAAGCAATCGGCCGCCGAACGTCTCGCGGGAACCTACGTTTCCGATAGGGCTGCGGCCATCGCCTTCTGGGAGTCGACCGGGCAATACAATGCCGACAAATTGAAGTCGCTCGGCAGTTCGTCCGGCAAGTCCGAACTCACCTACCAAGGCAGCACGAGAACTACGATCATTGACGGTGAAGTCTCGACACATGAATTCGCGATCGTTGATTCCGATCCCAATCATGTCACCATCGCAGCCCAATGGTCGGCAGAGGAGCAGGCGCCAATGGGAGAAGACTCAGACATCGAACGAATTGAATTCACCCATGACAGTCTCTGGCTCGGCAAGGCACAAAGTTCGATGGACCGTTCCGAAGAGACGTTCGTGCGGAAGTAGCCGCGATGCGCCAGAAATAGAAAGGAAACGCATGGATGACGCTAATCTCTCAGGGAAACTAGGGCTCGGTCAGCTTATCTATTTGGGGTTTGCATTTTTGGTGTTTTTGGCCGCACTTCTGTGCGTGCCGTACACAAATCCCCTGACTCAAGAGTGTCATTGGTCGTCGCCCTGGTCGCCGCCTCGCTATGAGCTGAAGAACATGAAGGAGATCCTTTCTTCAGAGGCAATGAATGACTTGGCCAACTTGCCCGCCGCCCCGACAGAGTATTTCCTCAGGAACTCGACGACCGAGGAAATGAGACCGCGGACATCGCTTCACCGCAAGATCATCCTTTTCAGCTTTCTTCTATTAATGGCGGGCTGGTTCTTTGTGCCTCCGTGGATCGATCAGATAGCTTATCGAGTCTTCAGAAGGTCGGCACAACCCGATCCTTAAGCAATACCTGATCGTTCCCTGCCGGATAGACACGAAGAGAAAAACCGAAAGACACAATTTGCAGTCAGGAGATCGATAGATGAGCCGTATTGTGATAGGGGGGGGCGAAGGGCGTCAGGCTTTGGTTTTGGGTTTTGGGTGCTATCAGCGTCGGCGGCTTGGTCGCGGATGGGGGGCGAGCTCATGCCCTGGACGTCGGGAATGCAAGGGCGCGGGGCCACTCGGGTAAGTCCGTCGCGCTTTACTGGAAGCAGGTCAGCCCGCGACGCCGCGAGCTGGAACCCGCCGAGGTGGCGCCCGCGGGGCCTCCGCGTCCGCCCTGCCATCCCAGGTAAAAAAGAGAAACGCTCGAGCAACCTTCAAGGGGGTTGCCCGAGCGTTTGCTCGATGAAGATTTCGTCAGGCGACGGTTTGCTATGGCGTTCGCGGCAGCACGCAGCCGCTCAGGAACCAACCGTTGCTCTCAGTCTTCAGCTTCATGCCGGCCGGGCCCAGGTACTTGGCGACTTCGGCGAAGGGCGGCAGGGTGGATCCATCCAACTGCTGCTTTCGGGGCACGCCTTCCTGACCGCCTTGAACCATGTTGATCAGCATGGCCAACGGCGACTTGGATTCCGGCATTTGATTGGCCCGCAGCAGTTCATAGCTGGGCATCAAGGCGGAGTCGGGTCGCAGGAAGAGCTGCAGGCTGCCGGCGCCAGGCGCCAGGCCTTCCAGATGTTCCCCGATCCGTCGGAAGTCCTCGGCGGCGGCCAGTTCATTGATGGCTGAACGGTGGTTAAGCACATCGGCGATCAGGCTCGCCTGCGTCGCGATCAGCAGATGCTGATCGGTCACCGTGACGGCGAAATTGGGCATGGCTTGTCCCGGCTCCTCGGGCGCCTCGCCGAATCCTTCTTCACCGAAGCCAAAGCCGTCCGTCTCCACCTCCAGGGCGACCAGTTCGGCTTCGGGAGTGTCGTTGACGATCTCCCACACCACGTGCTCGCCGACCTGTGTCTTCTTGACCGACGGGTCCGCGGCCATCGCACGGTTCACGGCTTGAGCCACCGGAGCGGGGCGCGTCAGTTCGACGGCGAACAGCGCCCGTTCGCTGGTGGGGCTGATCGGCAGCGTGAAATCCGACATCATGGAAACTCGGCGACCGAGGTTGGCGACCAGTTCGTTGCGGATATCCACCTGCGGGCCGTTGGGATCGTTCTCGATGCTCTCCAGCACATCTTCAAAGACTTCATCCTTGGCCAAGGCGTTGACCAGGCTGCCGACGCTTTCGAAGGCGCCTTGGATGTTGACGTTGAAGGTGGCTTGCATCGCGAGATTTCCGGGCAGCCAAGCCAACGGCGTTTGCAGATTCTCGCTGTTGGGGAAGTCCAGCATGCGAGCGGCCATGCGGAACCGTTGACCGGCGGCTTCTCCGGGAGCATAGACGAAGGTGCGGTGCGTGATCTCCGCGGGACCCTCGCCGACCCAGATCATTCCGCCGAGAGCTTGCACCGCGTCAAAGCCTTGATTGGCCAGGACCTCGGCGATGTCGCCCTTGCCGCAGGCGCCATGGCGAGTCGCGATGGCTCGCGTGACTTGCACATAGGCGAAGGGATCCACGAACCAGCGAATCCCTTCTCCTGGCTGAACCTGGCATCGCTTCATGCAGGCTTGATAGCTCGCCACCGAAGCCAGTCCCTTGCCGTCGTCCTTCTGCAGCCGCGCCAGCAAGTCGCCCATCGTGCCGCGGTGATCGGTGACAATCAGCCAGCCGTCATGCAGCACATAGCAGGCGCGTTGCATCACGCCCTGCACCGGGAACTCCACCATGTTCAGCGTCGCGTGGCCGACCAGCGCCGAGCTGCGTCGTGCGTCGCGTTGCTCCAACTTATTCAGGCCGCGTTCGATGAGTTCGCGGGCTTTTTCTTCCTGGCCGGCGACGTAGGCCATCAAGACGATCGCGGCCTGTTGGGATTGGTTTCCGGGTTGAATCGCCGCGACGCCGGCCGGGCCGGTCACGACGCCGCGCAAGTCCTCGAGTTGGACGCCCAGCTCGACGCCGGTTTCCAACATCTTGGCTTGCAGCTTTTTCTTGACCTCCTGCAAGAACGGATCCAAGACCGGATCGTGGACCAGGCGGCCCAAACCGGTAGCGTTGAATTGATCCGTCAGCTTGCCGACATCGTCAATGGCAACCATCGCTTTGGTGGTTGCTGGCAGAATTCGCTCCAAGGAATGCGGCGCGGCGACGCCCTGAGCGGACGTGGCCGAAGCCAGGAGCATCGCCACACAGGCGAATGAGAACGGTCGAACCACAATGGACTCCTTGGAACGCGTGATGGAAGTGCGGACAGCCGGCGGGCAGTTGGTGGGAACCGTTTGTGTCGAACCTTCATTTTTTCGGCTTTCGCCGCGAACGAACCTCCGCCAAGTCCCGTATTTCCTCCGCCCTTCCCCCCTTGGTCGGCTTGGTGTAGCGATCGCGCCTTGCGGTACAGACAAATCCGTCTGGGAACTCCCCGGCGACTTTGCCGAACAGGGACGTTCTCGGAATGGGCGAGGCGTGGGAGCGAGCCCGTTTTCCCGGGCCAAGGCGCCTAGCCTACCCGTTCGGCAAGAGCGTCCCGAATTGCTCTTGTTGCAACGACGGACGATCGCTACCATCCCGCCCCGGCGCTGCGGGCGCCTGGCGATGCGCCCCGCCGCGCGTGGACATCCAGCACCGTTACTTAGCGTCGGGATCATGGTTCGAGACAGTCGGCGACATCTTGGTTCGACGCTGATGCTGGTCCTGCTGACGGCGGCTGCGGGGATGGGCTGTCGTCGCAACCCGTTTCCGGCGAACACCGTATCGCCTCCCGACCTGGCCTCGCCGCTCTCGGCCCAAGGCGCCGCCGCCCCGGCCCAAGTCACTGAATTGGGCCGTCGAGCCCAGTCGCTGGATCGCAACAACCAGGAGCTTCACCGCGAGCTCGCCGAATCCAGCCAGGAAACCCAGTTGCTTCGCGAGCAGGTCAAGGCCTTGCAGGATCGGCTGGACGGAGTCAGTGCACAACTGCAGGATTCTCTGGCCGCTCGCCAGAAGGCGGAAAGTCAGGTCCAAGCGATGCAGGCCTCAACGACGCCGCGCGGGGCCACGCTCAAACCCAACAACAGCGTCCGCAGTTCGCTCCGCTCGATCGACATCCCTGGCGTGAAGGTCAGCCAGGAAGACGATGTGATTCGCATCGAATTACCCGCCGACGAGTTGTTTCAACGCGGCAGCGTGCAATGGACGCCGACCGCGGCGTCCCTGCTGGATCGGGTGGCCGCCGCGATCCGCGGCAATTACCCCAAGCAAATCGTCGGCATCGAAGGCCACACCGACGCCAGCGTCCTGGGGATTCCCGGCGGCGCCCAACAACTGTCCGCCTCGCAAGCACTCGCCGTCTACCAGCACTTCACCACCCGCGGCGGCGTGCCCGCCAAGCAACTCTTCACGCTCGGCTACGGCAGCAATCGCCCTCGAGTCTCCAACGCCACCGACGTCGGCCAACAAAGAAACCGCCGCATCGAACTAGTCGTCTACCCGGAAGAGTTTAAGTAGAGGGTGGAGGGTAGGTGGTAGAGGGTAGGTGGTGGGTGGGGGTGGATCTCTGAGGCCCGGAGGGCAACGCCGTAGCGGGTTTTCATTCAGCGAATAAGGACCAAAATGCAGTCCCAACCGGGACGGCCCCAAATCAGCCCAGGGTGTAGCGCAGCGAAACCCTGGGTAACCCGTTCATGACGTCCTGCCTACCACGCTCTACCCCCTACTCTCTACCCCCTACTCTCTACCCTCTACCCTCTACCCACTACCCCACTACTCCTCAAGTCGCTGGAGTTCCAAACCGCAAAGAACCGGGACGCCTTCCAGGGGCCGCAGGCGAATTCTCAGTTTGTCTCGCAGGGCGATTCGCGGCAGGGTCCGCGAGGCCCATTCGCCTGGCGCCAGACTTACGCGTTGCAGCGTTTGATCGCCTTGGACTTCGACATCAAACACGCGGCGCTGCTCGGAATCACGCGGGGCTGCGAAATACAAACGCAGCTTGTAGGCGCGCCGACGTCTTCGGAAGTTGTTTCCAATTCCACCTCATCGGCGTCGACGAACAGACGCACGGCCTCGGTTCCCGGCGGCTGCATGGCGCTGGCGACGCGCTTTCCCGCGCCGGTGATGAGAAAGGCCGCCGAGTTTCCGGGCCGCCAGTCCGTTTGGTTGACGATCTCCTGCAAGATCGCCTTAAGATCTGGCGAACGCTGTGCACTGTCGTGGGCGCCGGCTTTGGTCCAGGGCGACACTCGCCAAGCGGCCTCGGCGCGCGTGCGCGAGCGCGAGGAGATGTTATGACTCTCGGCGGCGAATCGCGCGGCATTGGCCGACTTCTCTCCCGCGATGATCAACGACGTCGCGACATCCGAGGGTTCGTCGCAGGTGAATTGAAGGTGCGCCCTGCGGATGTTGGCGCCGCGGGCGAGTGGGATGTTGTTGAAGCGCACGCCAACCACTTGAACTCCCGTGTCCTCCACCAGTTCCAGATCGCTGCTGTCCAGAATGACCGAGCCGTCTTCTTGCTCTTCGGCGTCATCACCGGGATGGTCGATGGGAAGCCCCGTCGCCAAGCCGACGTCTTCCCGCAACGTCAAGTCGAGGGTCAAACTCGTGATATCCGCGATTCCCGAGGCGTACACCCAAGCGTGTTCCGTGTCGCTGTTGCGGCCGGACAACGAATGATGCCGGAAGTACTTCGCGGTCTCGTTGAGCTTCACGGAAAACGGAGCCGAAGGCCCGCCAACCGCTGGATGTTCCAACCACAGCGTTCCGTCGGCGTCGCGTCGGTCGCCTGGGGCGCCGAAGTTAAGGCCGAGGTGTTGGATCGACTGGCCGACGCTTTTCGACGAGGCGGCCGGGTGGATCGTCCAGTAGTCCAACTCGGGCATGTGCACCATCGCAAGCGAGGTTTGGTTTTGATACGAGCAGCTGCAGGTGCGGGTGTAGTCGGGAGCGTTCAACACGCCGTTGGCGACCACCAGGTTGGACGTGCATCCGGACTTGAATCCGCCGAAATTGCCGGCGCCCGCATCTCCCACCCAGTCGTAGAAGCCGGCCGCACCGGAACGGAACGTCAGCAGGTTCTCGCTGGCGATGATGTTGTTGCACCCATAGGCGCGCGTCATTTTCCAAGGCTGCAGTTCGCCAGTCACCGGATTGGCGACCATTTTCTGTCGGCCGTCCTGCAAATGAAAGGCGCCGGCCGACTCGCTATAGGAATTGGCGTTGGTGATGATCCACTCGTGGTGCAGGATGCATGGTCCAGCGTACTTGACCTGATCGTCTTTCCATTGCACCTCGCCGGTCTGGGCTCGATAGACCGCCATCCCTTCTCCCGTTTCAGCGTAAAGGCGATCACTGGCCGCCGCCCCGGCTTGTAACAGCAGATCGTACTCCTCGGAGTATCCCAGCCAGGTTCCGAAAACGTCTTCGCTCACCTCCCATTTCACGTCGCCGCGTCGGGCGTCCAAGGCGACGATCCGATAGCTTTCCGGTTGCGGAATGCCGCGTCGCCTCATCGCTTCCTCGATCGTGCGCGGGTTGCGATCCAGGCAGAAGACTTTTCCTCCGCCGGCGACGATGCCGTTATGCCAGAAACTGTGATTGGCATTGGCCGTCCACAGCACTTCTCCCGAATGGCGATCGAAGGCAATGAGTCCCCTGCTTGCCGCGCGGTCCAGGCTCTTGGCGCCGAAACCTTGACGATTGCGACTGAGTCCAGCGTCGGACGCCAACTTCAACTCATGCCGCTCGCGGTACTTCGCGAATCCGAGTCCGGCGAGCAGCACGTCCTGATACACGCCGATATATCCCCATTCTCGCTGCACCCCTTGCTCGTCCTTGGGCAGGGAAATGTCTCGCAGGATCTCGCCCGTCGCTGGATCCAGGACGTGGCAGAGTGCGCCTTCGATCAGGTAGATCCGATCCTCGGCGACGACGTAATTCGTGCCGCGGCCATTGGCGCCAGGGATATGCACCTGGTTGTAGGCGGGGTCCAGCGGCGTGTCCTTGTAGGTGTCGTCATAGTAGACGTCGTAGGTTCCCAGATCCTTGAACTCTCGCTTCCACAGCACGCGGCCCGTATAAACGTCGCGAGCACTCAGGCTGTTCATTCCTTGAACGAACAAGCGTCCGCCAACGACTTGCTCGGGCGGTCCATGTCCATGACGCGGGAGGACGTCCATGTTGCTGCTTCCACCGAACCAGAGCACCCCGAGCGGCAGTTTCACGCGCGCGTCATTGGACTTGATCGTGTTGCCAATATTTCCATACTGATGCGTCCAGTCCGCGGAACCCGGGAGAGGGCCGACACGAACAACGCGCACGCCCAGATCGTTAACCTGCACTTCGGCCTGTTCCCACCCCAATTCCCGAATGTGGTCGGCAAGCTCGTTCCGGTCGGCTGGGCCAAGCAATTGCAGCACGCCGCCGTAGGGACGCACCGACTGATACATGGCGGCTAGCGCCTGATCGTCGGCGCCGGTTTCGGAGCTCGCTACAATGAGGTTGGCAATGTAGCGAGGCGCCTTGAATTCTCGAGCTGTGGAAACATGCGCGGTGACGCGGCCGTATAAGTCAGCCGCGTCCAGACGCCGGCGTAGTTCGGCGATTCGATCGACGTCTTGATCGACGATCGCCAATTGCACAAAGGGCGACGCCGCCGCCAGCGCTTCCACCGCGGGTGAGTCGGCCTCGCCGAACCACAATGCGAACCCCTCGGCGTCGCAGGCGTCCAACAGCGTCGAGGCGAATTCCGCGGCTTGGGGTGGTGGTGCGAGCGGTGCTGGTTGCTCATCGATCGCTTCGATACTCGGCGCGCCGCCGTCGCCGAAAGCAATCAGAGCGCCTTGCAGTGTTACGGCGAAGAGCTTGTTTCCGCCGGCGACCAGTCGTTGCACGTCTCCTTGGACTGGGATCTTGTGAACGACCGTGGGTGGTGAATCGTCGTTGGCAAGTTGAAGGACGCTGATCGCTCCGCCTCCCGCGGCGTACAGGCGATTACCGGCTAGTATCAAGTCGCCGCTCCCATCGGCGGGCGCCTGCCAAAGCACCGCATCGTCCTTGCCGTAAGCGCGCACAACGGGTTGCCCGTCTCGCTCTTCCGCCGAATAGACGACGCCATCGCGAAGGACGGGTTCATTCGGCATGAACGCCGTCTTCAAACCGGTTTGCAAATCGAATGCGCGGACGCCCTTCTTGCGAGTATGCACGTAGAATCGCAGCTCATCGGCCGCCACAAACGAACCGCCGGTTCCTTTGCCGCCGGCGTTGATTTCGAAATAGCGCAAGCTTCCGTCATGGCGATTGAAGACCGCCGGCACGGAGCGACCGCCAGGCACGATCAAATGCTCGCTCGTGGCCGACATGGCGCCTTGCGGCGCGACTCCCGCAAAGGACGGAGCGCTATGGGGTTGCTTGATATATTGCGAGCCGGTGCTGTCGTTCACCCACTGCACGGCGCCAGTCTCGGCGTCCAAGGCGTACAGGAAGGTCCCCATCATGGGCCAGATGCTGGCCGCGTAATAGACGCTCCCGTCACGAATCACCGGGCCGCCGCGAGCCGGCCAAGCCGAGGTCAAGCGTTGGTTTCCCAGCGATTGCTGGCGGCTGGGGGCGCCTTGAAACCGCCACACCACGCGTCCGTCTTTCGCGCCCACGCAATACAAGCACCCGTCGTCGCTACAGAAATACACGCGATCCCGCCAAGCGACCGCCGGCAGACGAACGGGAGCGTCGGCGAAGAACGACCACAAGCGTCGTCCATCGTGAACATCGAAAGCCTGGACCTGATCCCGGTCGTTGAATCCGAGGAACAGCCGATCGCCCAGGACGATCGGCTCCAACACGCGGTCGTACGTCATCAAGTCCAGATTCAGCGGGTCATCCCACGCCGGCCGGCGAGCGGAAAAGTCCCGCGTCCATTGGGGGTGAAGCTGCGGGGGTAGATTCCGCTCACTGGCCCCGGATCGGTACGCGTCGGTGCGCCACATCGGCCAATCGGCGAAGAGGACTGGATTCCGTAGTCCCCCAAGGCCAACCATCAACAGCACCAACCAACATCTGCGACGCATCATCACACTCCCGTTTCCAAGGCGACTGGCGGATGATCCGCCTGATCCGAGGATACACGATTTCAAACAAGAAATCGTGAAGGCGGCCTGCCGCGGCAAACAGGGGCCGGTTGGGGCTGATTGGGGCCACCCCGTTGGGGCTTGGTGGCCGCGACGGGCGTCCGTTACCCAGGGTTGCGCTCCGCTGCACCCTGGGCTGATTTGGGGCCGCCCCGTTGGGGCTTGGTGGCCGCGACGGGCGTCCGTTACCCAGGGTTGCGCTGCGCTGCACCCTGGGCTGATTTGGGGCCGCCCCGTTGGGGCTTGGTGGCCGCGATGGGCGTCCGTTACCCAGGGTTGCGCTGCACCCTGGGCTGATTGGGCCGCCCCGTTGGGGCTTGGTGGCCGCGACGGGCGTCCGTTACCCAGGGTTGCGCTGCCACCCTGGGCTGATTTGGGCCGCCCCGTTGGGGCTTGGTGGCCGCGACGGGCGTCCGTTACCCAGGGTTGCGCTGCGCTGCACCCTGGGCTGATTTGGGGCCGTCCCGGTTGGGGCTTGGTGGCGGCGACGGGCGTCCGTTACCCAGGGTTGCGCTGCGCTGCACCCTGGGCTGATTTGGGGCCGCCCCGTTGGGACGGATTCCTGCTGAGCCTCGACTCTCTCCCCCCTGCTCTCCACCCCCTACTTCTGACACTTCCGGCAATAGAAGGTGGCTCTTTGGGTTTGCACGATGCGGATGATCTTGGCTTTGCCGCATTGGGGGCAGATGTCGCCGGCTCGATCATAGACCTGATGTTGGTTTTGGTAGGAGCCGTCTTGATTGAGCGCGTTGCGATAGGCGCCATCGGAGAGCGTGGAGCCTTCGTAGTGAATCGCCTGATGCAGGATGTGCAGCATCGCGGCGTGCAGGCGGCGCCAATGCACGGGCTTTAAGTCGCTGCAGGCTCGTGTGGGCGCGATGCGTGCGCGATGCAGCAATTCGGAAGCGTACAGGTTGCCCACCCCCGCCAGCACGCGTTGGTCCAGCAATGCGGGTTTGATTGCTCGACGGCTCTTTTGAAGTCGTTCGCTTAGTTCCCGCCAACCGACCACCAGCGCGTCCGGTCCCAAGCGGTCGGCCCCGAGTTGTTCCTCGAGTTGTCGTTGATTCAACAAACGGACGGATCCCAGACCTCGGCGGTCCCAGAACCAGAGGGTCGCTGGAAGGTGGTCCGGAACTGTCGCGGCGCCCGTTGCCGTGACAGGCGCCGTGGCGGAGTCCTGTGGGGCCAGGTCGAGTCCAAAACGGAGATGTTCCTGATTGGGTGGATCGGCCAGCAGGACCAGACCCGTCATGCGAGGTTCCATGATGATCGCGCTCTGATGATCCAGTCGCAGGACGACGCGTTTTCCGAGTCGGTTGACCGCGACAATCCGTCTCCCTCGGACTTCGCGGGCGAAGCGGTCAATCCTCGGTTGGATCACGATCGGCTTCAATCGGCAGCAAACCCGACGAGCGTCGATGATCTGGCGACCTGCGACGCAGGCGACTCCGCGGCGCATCGTTTCGACTTCGGGAAGTTCGGGCATTGACCCCTGGACTCGCTCGCTGCAGAATCGATTTGAACCGTTATCAGCATAGGAAATCCGCCGCCTTTTGTCTTGGTGCTCTTCATGTCCAGTTCGTCGTCGACCGATCCCGCTTCCCAGCCGACTCGTCCGCTGAGCCAGGTTCCGGACGAGCGCGGCCGCTTTGGCGTATTCGGCGGGCGGTACGTTCCGGAGACGTTAACCTTCGCTCTGACGCAGTTGACCGAGGCCTACGAGGAAGCCAAACGCGATCCGTCTTTCCAGGCGGAACTGGATGAACTGCTACGCGACTATGTCGGTCGGCCGTCGCCGATCTATTTCGCGCGACGCCTCTCCCAGCAATGCGGCGGGGCCGAGATCTGGCTCAAACGCGAGGACTTGAATCACACCGGCGCTCACAAGATCAACAACACGCTAGGGCAAGCACTGCTGACCATTCGCATGGGCAAGAAGCGGGTGATCGCCGAGACCGGCGCTGGGCAGCATGGAGTGGCCAGCGCCACCGCTTGTGCTCGGTTCGGCCTGCCGTGTGTGGTCTACATGGGCGAGGAGGACGTGCGGCGTCAACAACCGAATGTGTCCAGCATGAAGCTGCTGGGGGCCGAGGTGCGGCCTGTCTCCAGCGGCTCCAAGACGCTCCGCGATGCGGTCAACGAAGCCATGCGGGACTGGATGGCTTCGGTCCAGGACACGCATTACATCATCGGCTCGGTGATCGGCCCGCATCCCTTCCCTCAGATGGTCCGGGACTTTCAATCGGTGATCGGCCGCGAGTCGCGGCGGCAATGCCTGGAGCGTTGGGGCCGGTTGCCCGACGTGGTCACCGCGTGTGTCGGCGGCGGCAGCAACGCGGCCGGGATGTTCTACCCGTTCATCGACGACGAGGAAGTCAAGCTTTATGGAGTCGAGGCCGGCGGTCGCGGCGCGGCGCCGGGTGAGCATGCATCGCCCTTGAGCCACGGTCAACACGGCGTGCTGCACGGCAGTTACAGCTACGTGATGCAGGACGATGATGGCCAGACCTGCGACGTGCATTCGATCTCGGCCGGCTTGGATTATCCCGGCGTCGGCCCCGAGCACAGCTTCTGGAAGGACAGCGGCCGGGTCGAGTACGGCAACACGTTGGATCATGACGCCATTACCGGCTTTGACGCACTGGCCCAAAGCGAGGGCATCCTGCCCGCTTTGGAGACGTCGCACGCCGTCTCGGCCGCCATGGATTTGGCTCGCCGGATGTCGCCCGACCAACGGATCCTGGTATGCTTGTCGGGTCGAGGCGACAAGGACGCCGCCGAGATCGCTCGGCTTCGCGGCGCTCCCTCCTGACGCCGCCGACCGTAGCTGCGCCTCTGTAGCTTGCGCGTCCGCCTGGACGACGACGGACAGCTCGCGGCCTTCGAGCCTCCCACTTCCGCTGGAAAGAATTCCGCATGTCGGCGATCGACCAACTCTTCCAACAGCTTCGCAGCCAAGGTCGGAAAGCGTTGATGCCTTTCCTGACCGCTGGCGATCCCGATCTGGAAACCACCGTCGCCGCGATCGACCTCTTCCAACAGCTCGGTTGCAGCATGTGCGAGGTGGGCGTCCCCTACAGCGATCCGATCGCCGATGGCCCGGTGATTCAAGCCAGCTATACGCGAGCTCTCGCCAAGGGAATCACCGTCACCCAGATTCTGGAGGCCCTGGAAGCCGCACAAGCACAGCGTACGCTGCCCTTGGTCACGATGGTCAGCTACGCGGTGATTCACCGTTGGGGGCCGCGGCGGTTTGTCCGCCAAGCCCAGCAGGCCGGAGTGGCAGGCGCGATCGTGCCGGATCTGTTGGCCGACGAAGCCGACGAGTTGCGAGCCGTCTGTCGAGAAGAAGACTTCAGCTTGATCCACTTGGTGACTCCCACGACGCCCCGCGATCGCGCGTTGAGGATCGCCGAACAATCCAGCGGCTTCTTGTACTATGTGTCGGTGACCGGCATCACCGGCGCCCGCGACGCCCTTCCTGCGGAATTGACCGAGAACGTCGCCTGGCTCAAACAGCGGACTCCCCTGCCGATTTGCATCGGTTTTGGAGTCAGCCGGCCGGAACATGTACGGACGTTGGCCCCGGTCGCCGACGGCGTCATCGTCGGTTCGGCGTTGGTTCGCGTCCTGGAGAGGACGGACATGGATCGCGCTGGCAAACTCGCCGCCTTGGCTGATGTGGTTCGCGGACTGGTCGCCGCACTTGATGGGTAGCCGGTCGCGGCCGCCTTCCTCCGCGGTCAGCGTCGTTCAGCACTCGATCCCACGCACGCGTCAAAGTTGAACATGTCCCACGATACTTATCAGAATCCGCTGATCTCGCGCTACGCCTCGCCCGCGATGAGTCGCTTGTGGGGACCGCGGCGTCGATTCGCATTGTGGCGCGACATGTGGATCGCGCTGGCCACCGCGCAACAGGAATTGGGACTCGAAATCAGCTCCCAACAACTCGACCAGCTGAAGAGCCAGCGCGACAACATCGATTTCGATGCGGCGGCTCGCTACGAACGCGAGTTGCGGCACGATGTGATGGCGCATGTCCACGCCTATGGAGACGCTTGTCCCGCAGCGCGAGGCGTCATTCACTGGGGCGCGACCAGCTGCTATGTCACCGACAACGCCGATTTGGTCCTGCTGCGGGAGGCCCTGCGGCTGGTGGCCAATCGCCTGGCGGGCGTGATTGTCGCACTCGGGCGATTTGCCCGGCGCCATCGCGATCTGGCGTGCCTGGGCTTCACGCACTTCCAGCCGGCGCAGCCGACCACGATCGGGAAACGGGCCTGTTTGTGGGCCTACGATCTGGCCCTGGACCTCGAGGAAATCGAGCATCGTCTGGCGGCGCTGCGAGCACGCAGCGTCAAAGGGACCACCGGCACGCAAGCCAGCTTTCTGAAGCTGTTTGACGGCGACCATGACAAAGTGCGGCGCCTCGAGCAACGGGTCGCCGAGTTGTTGGGATTTGAGAACGCCTACGCAGTCACCGGGCAGACCTACCCGCGAAAAGTCGATAGCCAGATCATCGACGCGCTCAGCGGCGTGGCCCAAAGCGGGCACAAGTTCGCCTGCGATCTCCGCTTGCTCTCCAGCCGCCGCGAAATGGAGGAGCCTTTCGAGGAGAAGCAAATCGGCTCGTCGGCCATGGCCTATAAGCGGAATCCCATGCGCAGCGAACGAATCTGTGCGCTGGCCCGTTTCGTGATGAGCCTGCCAGCCAATACCGCACAAACGGCGGCGACGCAGTGGATGGAGCGCACCTTGGACGATAGTGCAAACCGGCGACTAGTCTTGCCGCAGGCCTTCCTGGCCGTCGATAGCGTGCTGTTGTTGATGCGGAATATCGCCGAAGGGATGACGACCCACCCGGCGATCATCCAGCGGCGACTGCTGGAAGAACTGCCGTTCATGGCCACCGAGAACATCTTGATGGCGGCCGTGCAACAAGGCGGCGATCGGCAAGCGCTGCACGAAGTGATTCGCGTGCACAGCATCGCCGCCGCCGATCAAGTCAAAGCCGGTGGAGACAACGATCTTATCGACCGCCTGGCCGCGGAACCGGCTTTCGCCCAAGTCGACGTCCGCCGCATCGTCGAGCAAGGGGATTTTGTCGGCCGGGCGCCCCAGCAGGTGGATGAATTCCTGGAGAACGTGGTGGCGCCGATCGAGCAGCGATACGCCGACTCGGATGCAGCGGGAGCGGAAATCCGCGTCTGAGCGGGAATGCGACGCGTGCTGGCGAGGAGCAACGGTGGCGGAGGGGTGCGTTTGCGACGCGGGTTGGCGAGGAGCATCGCCCAACGGGGGCAAGCCCCGTTGTGGCCGCGTCCACGCCGGGATCGTTATTGGCGGGGAGCAATGCTCGACGGGGACATGCCCCGTCGTGGCGTGCTCGCCGCGTAACCACTTATGGCGAAGAGCATCGCGCCGCTGGGACAAGCCCAGCGGTGGCGGAGGGGTGCGTTTGCGACGCGGGTTGGCGAAGAGCATCGCGCCGCTGGGACATGCCCAGCGGTGGCGGCGTCCACGCCGGGATCGTTGTTGGCGGGGAGCAACGCTCGACGGGGACATGCCCCGTCGTGGCGTGCTCGCCGCGTAACCACTTGTGGCGAGGCTCTCAGACGAGGTCTTGCTTGCGTTTGGTGCGGCGACGGACTTTGCAATCGGGGCAGACGCCATGCACCATCAAGCGGTGTCCTTCGACTTGAAAACCGTGCTCCTCGGCGACGGCGCCGAGCAACCGCAGTAGCTCCTCGCTGTGAAACTCGATCAGCTTGCGGCAGCGCTTGCAATAGAGGTGGTCGTGTTCGGGATAACCGTAGTCGTGTTCGAACACGCTGCGACCGTCAAGTTCGAACTTGCGGAGCAAGCCGGCGTCGACCAACTCGTTCAACGTGCGGTACACCGTGGGGCGACTGACATGGCCGGTCTTGCCGCGAGGCGGCACCTGGGCCATCAACTCTTCCGCGTCGAAATGCTCGTGACGCTCGAAGACGAGGTCAACCAGGGCGCGACGCTGCTCGGTGTTTCTCATGCCGCGGCTCTGCAGGTATTCATCGAATCGCTCTTGGGGCGACATCGAGACCTGAACCGAGCGAAGCGAGTAGTCGTTGGACATCCGATAGACGAGCCGAGGGGCACGCGACAAGAGGAGGCGAACTCAAGCGAAGAGCAAGCAGAGGTTGCCAGTGTATTGTGATGCGAGTCAGCCGGGTTTGCAACCTCGACCTTCGACCCTGCGCGGCGGCGCTCGCCCCCTCGGGGGCAAGTCCAGCGGGCGCTGCGGTTGACGAGCGTCGCATGGGGTGCAGTCACGGCCTGCGAGTCCCTGAGGCTCGCAGAGCCGGACCGATTCCTGGCGCCGGTGCTCGCCCAAGGCGGGGCTTAGCCGATTTCGTCAAGCAGACGTTCAAGCGCCAGCTCGATTTTCTCGTCGGTTTCATATACGCCGGCTTGAATGGCTGCTTTGATCCGCGCGACTTTGTCGTGTCGAATGTCCGGCAGGTCGCGCACGCGTTGGATGCACTCCATCTGCTCGGTGAAATCGATCTCGTCGGCGCCGGTCACTTGAAACTGGGGTCCTTGTTCCGGCGCGGCCGCTCGATGCGGACCGTGGATCGTCTGGGCGCGGTGAATTTGAACGGAACCGTGGATGTGCATCTGCAAGGCTCTCCCCCCGTTCGACGGCAGTCCCTGGCGCCGCTACGCCCGGTGCAGGTGGTGAACGTCGTTGGGTACGGACGCGTGTCGCTTACTCTAGGAATCCAAACTCTCGTGCGTCGCAATCCGTGTCCAGAGGCGTCCGTCCTGAACGGAAACTTGACCTCGCTAACGCAACGAACTTATCGGTTCGCGAACACGTGCGATTCGATGGATTCCTTTCCATGAACTGCTGTAACGTTGCCTACGCTCGAACCAGATCTGCCACTTGTGCTGATCGGCGACCGTAAACCGGATACTCGCGAAACACCACGCTGGCGCTGCACCCGCGAGGGGTTGTTCCGCCAAGGATGCGACGAGCTCCGACTTCGTGGCACGCTCATTCTACGGGTCGCACCGATGCTAGGTTCCCTGGATCCGCCAAGAAACCCGGAGTTTTCATAAACCGCGCGACCCTCATTTGCGCGAGGGCGGAGTATAGGAAGAGCCGGTCAGGGGGGCAAGACGAGATTCGCCATTTTTCGCCCCGGCGGGAAACGCCGGGGCTTATCGACGCTGAGCCTTGGTTGGCGAGCCTTCGTTGCAGCCGCCGTCAGCGACCCTTTGCCGCCAGGCGGGCGCCACGAGCACGCTCCCGCCACGTGGTTCAAGCTGCTCGGTACGGCCGCGGTTTCGCCGCTTTAGAGGGTGCGATCCGCGCGCGCTTTGGGCGGCTGAATATCCCACTTCCGCCGGAATTGGTCCAAGAAGTCCTCGTAGTCCTCAGCGATGGCGAAGCTGAGTTCGAAGAAGTCCTGCAGATTGACCTCAATACGTCCCAGGCTGGGATCGTCGCAAAGCGTGAGTTTCTGGGTGCTGGCGTCTTGATCTTGCATGGCGCATGGCCTCCACGCGCCGCCGTCCTTGCGGCTCATCCGCAAACGGGTTCCTTCCCGCCGGTTTCCTGATGACTCTGTTCCTAGCGAAAGCGAGCTGTTTTTGCAACGCACTTTCCCATGCTTTAGACGAACGAGCCGGGAAAAAGGTTCACTGAAGAAGCCAATTCAACGCCGCCTCCACGTCGGCGCCCGGTTTTGGCTGGCGCCAGGCCGAGTCGGCTTGCGCCGCTTGATACGCCTTTGCGTACAGAGCCTGCCCGTCGCCGTCGGTCTCGCCAGCCAGCCACAATCGTCCCGGGGCGGCGATAGCCAACATGCTGGGCAGGTCTCCCAATTTGGCTCCGCCCGGCAAGAACGCCGGATCGCTCAAACGGTTAACCTGGGCGAAGCGAAAGCCGTGGGTGTCGATGGCGGCCGAGTGCACCGCGGCGGGTGGCAACAGAGCGCGAGACGCCGCCGCGATGGGGCCGGTTTGATCCAGGGCCGCCAACACGACGCGCTTGGGCTGGTACTCATGGTTTCCGATGAACGTGATCGCGCGCATCACATCATGCACGCGGCGAGCAAACAACGAATGGTTGTAGCCCCATGTATAGCCGGCGAACTCGCGGGGATTCTGGACTCGACGCGTCTCGGTCAACGGTTGGCTCGGGTCTTCCAGAAACTCGCCCTGTTGAAACAGGTCGACGCTGGCCACCGCCACGCCCCGCCCGACCAATTTGGCGACCAGAGAATTAGGGAGGCCGGCCTCGTCATAAAGCGACGCCTTTCCCTGTTCGCTTAACCACACCACGACCGTTCCATTCCATTCCTTGGGAAAGAGGTAGATCATGGGCGATGCTTCGCGCCGGGCGGGCTCAGTCAACAGGCCGCCGAACTCCAGATAGGCTCCCCGGTCCTCCTCGATCGACGTGTTCCACTCCAGTTCGGCGGGCCGCGGCGCCTGGCGTCCGATCACGGCGGCCAGGTGAGCGGAATACAACGCCCGAAAACGCTTCCAGGCGTCCTTGTCCGCGGGCGTCAATTGCGCAAGAGGACGTTGCGAGTCACGCTCGAGCCACTGCAGTATCTCGCGCTCAAACGCTTCCCCGCCCTTGGGCGCCGGATGTTCATCATCCCAGACGGTCAACTGCTGTCCGGTCAACCGTTGGAAGGGGCGCTCTTCGATCGGCGAGCTGAGCCCCAGGCGTAGATGGGTGTTGAACCATTCATACATCGCTCGACGGCTGACGTAGTTGTAGTTGTGGCCAAACTCGGTATGCGCCGAGAGCATCACGTTGTCCGGGGCGCCCAACAAACGATAATGCCGCTGCAGTTCCGGAAAGCCCTTGGTCGCCATCTCCTTGGTCCAGTCGTTGGCGGCGGTCAGTCCCAGCGGCTTGGGGCGAAGAGGGCCGCGAACTCCACGTTGCCGGTGTCGATCCGCAGTCCGCAGGCGTTCTCGCAGGTGCAGCCTCCCTGCATCGCCGTGGTGACCATCACGGCCGGAAACGCGGCGGCGATGCGCGGGTCGAGCGCCGCCAGCATGAAGGTCTGCGTGCCGCCCCCGCTGGCGCCGGTCACGGCGATTCGGCTCGGATCAACATCGGGCAGGCTCTCGAGAAAATCAACGGCCCGGAGGGACGACAAGGTCTGCAATCCCATGACATGCTGAAAACGGCTCTCGGCTCGAGGACTGAAAAAGCCCCAACGCTCTGGGCCGTTCATCTCGGGACGCTGCTTGGCGAAGCGATGCACCAGGTCGTAGGAAAGCTGTTGGCTGTCGGCGTAACCGATCATGTCGTAGTGGAAGACGATGCATCCCATTCGCGCGAGTTGCACGCAACGAGCCTGCAAGGGGCTGCGAGCGGCTTCCAGGTTGACTTCCGCGCCTTGTTCGAGCTCACGTTCCGCCGCCGCCATGCCAGCGTCATGGAAACGACCGTTCGCCCAGTGCCCATGCGGACACAAAACGCCAGGACGCTTGCCCTCCTGCTTGGGACGGTACAGACTGCCGGTCGTGAAGAAGCCGGGCAGCGTTTCCAAGTAGGCCTTCTCGATCGTGTAGTCGCCCATGTCTTGCTTGCCATGCACGACCGCGTGCAACGGCCCGGCTGCGGGCATCGGCCACAGGCCTTGAGTGATTCGCATTCTCGCCCGCAATTCCTCCGCGCTGCTCCCACTGCTGGACGGTCTCGGACGGCGTAAATGGGAAGAAGCCATCCAGATCCTTCAACGGCTGCAATCTGGCGTCATCGACCTGGCCGGACTTCAGCACGCGGGGCGGTTGCTGAGCGATCGCCGAGCCTCCCAGCACGCCAGGGCCGCTTAGCCAACCGAGCCAGCAAAGGCAACCTAGCCAACCCGTGCGCAGGCCTCCGCGGCGATATTGTGAATGGGCGTTGTTCATGGTGTTGCTTCCCGCGGTTGCTGGTTCCCGTCATGGCGCCGGCGTGATCCGCACGGACGTCCTCGGGGGTGGATTCTAGCTTGGGCCGCCCGCTCAAGCAAAAGCTCCCCGTCCTGAAAATCGTCACCAGGGTCGAGTCCGGTACGCCCGCACGACGACGCGCGAGGCGAACAGGTCGCAACGCACGGCCCCGTCGCGATGCGTCTCCCAAACGCTCGCGCCGCCGCTGGCGAATTCGGCACGAACCTGTTCGCTTTTTGCGGATCCTCCGCCGCTAATCAGCACACGGCGCGGGCGACACCAGGCGACGAATTCCCGCGGGCGGCTCCGCGGGCTGCCGTGATGGGCCGCCAGCAAAACATCCACGCCGGGCGATCGGGTCGCGAGCACTCGGTCCATCCCCTCGCCTTCCACATCTCCCGGCAACACGACGCGTCGTCCTAGAGCGGTGAGCCGCAGCACCAGGCTGTTGGCGTTGTCGCCCCCGCGGACGCCCGCCACGGGCGGATGCAGCACCTCCACCGTCAAGCCGCCCAGGCGCCAACGCGACCCCGCGCTTGCGCCTCGATCGTCGCTCCCTGGCGACGCGCCTCGGCCAGAATCCGCTGAATCGCCGGCGGACCTCGGCGGAACATCTGGGTTGGGCCGATCAGGCGTTTGACGCGGAATCGCTGCAACAACCCGGCGACGGCGTTCAGATGATCGGCGTCCGCATGCGTGATCGCCAAGATATCGATCTCGCGGACTTTCATTCTCCATAGCGATTGGCTGACCGCATCCAGGGCTGGCCACGCGTTGCCCAAACGCCCGGCGTCCACCAACATGCACTTGCCGTCCGCCGCCCGCACCAGGATCGCCGAACCATGCCCCACATCCAACGCCGTGCATGACCAATGGACTTCGTCGGGGCCGGGAGTGGAACACTCCGCCAGCACTCCCACGGCCAGCCAGATCCAGAGTGCTCGCCGCGTTATCAGACGCAGCGAGTCGCAGATCACCCAGACAAAAAGCAACACGTGCCAGACGACGACCCACCAGACCGCTGGGCCCGACAGCCACCATCCGCCCAGGCTCGCCGCCGCGGCCGTCAGCCGCCACATCGCCACGAAGCTGTAATGGGCCACTCCGCTGGCCAACCAGGCGATCGGCGGACACCACGAGCCGACCACCAACACCAGGGCGGCCAGTAACGCCGCGGCCGCTGGCGGCCAGAGTAATGGCGCCAGGGCGACTCCCCAGGGAGACAAGTAATGAAAGGAATGCGCCACAAGCGGCGCCGTGGCCAGCCAAACACGGAAGCTCGCCGTTATCGCGAATCGACTCTGCTCGACCAGCAACGTTCCCCATCGCCACCACCACGGACGCGCCGCCAGGCGTACTCGGTCCAGTGGATCGTCGGACTTCGGGCGACCGGCGCCAAGGATGAGCGCCGTCAACGCCAAGAAGGAAAGCTGGGCGCCGAGATGGAAGACTTGAGTGGGGTCCCAGAGCAACAACACAACGGCCGCCGCCGCCAACCCATGCAGTGAACAAAAGGGACGACCTCCGCCGCGCGCCGCGGCGACCAACAAAGTCAACACGGCGGCCCGCCACACGGGGGCGCCGCTGTCCGCCACCGCTGCGTACAACACGCCGGAGATCGCCACCGCGGTGAACGTGACGCGCCGCGACGCGCCCAGAATCCGCAGCCCCGACCAGACGCCCAGGAGCAGCATGCCGACATGCATTCCAGAAACGGCAAGCAGGTGCATCACGCCCGCCCGCCGAAACGTCTCTGGCGCGGCCGCGACAACTGTTCCCGTCGCCCCAAGACCATGGCCGCCGCCAAGTCTCGCGTGCCGGCCGGCAATTCGCGCCTGCAGCGTAGTCAGGGCCCCCCCGCGCAGCCGATCCAACCACGCCGCGACGTCCCCTGCGGACCAGGCGGGTGCGCCGATTCGCCGGTGATGATCGGGCTGGGCGATCCGCAGAGATCCGGTGATTCTCTCGTCCCATCGCCGCTGGCGGAAATCCTGCTGTCCTGGATTCCCCGGCTCAGTCGGTCGCGAAAGCCGACCCCACAATTGCAACCGATCCCCGCGGCGGATTTCGGCGCGAAAGCCGGCCGTGACTCGGATGCGGCCAGAGACGGGACGCCATTGATTCAAATCGCGAAGCGACGTTGCTTCCAGCAACCACCAACTGCCGTCGCCGCGCCCCAGGCCGGCCGTCGTCAACCGCGCAGCGCCCAAGGCCACTCCCTGAACCACCACCGGCTGCTCCACGGCGGTCGCCCAGCGACCGATATCGTCGTGGGCGAACGTCAGGTGGGCCGCCAGTCTCGCAGCGCCCGTCGCCATCGCCGCGACCAACAAGGCGATCATCGCCGGACGCCCGCCAAAGCCCAGCAACCCAGCCGCCGCCAAACTCGTTCCCGCGACCGCCGTGCTGAACCAAAGCGGACAAGGCCAGCACCGCTGCAAGAGGACGCCCACCAGCAACGCCACAAAAACAAAAACCAGCGGCCGGCGAGCGAGTTGTTGCGAGACGTTGATCATGAGCAGCGCTACCCTGGATCGGACGGTCTGCCGGGCCCGCAGGGCCTGCGGATGTCTTCCTTAAGTCCCCGCCCTTCAGACGTTGGCCGGGCGGCGATTCTAACGCGAGGGTCCGCCTACGCCTGGTCAGCAACGTCGGTCGTATTTTTTGAATTGGCGCGAATTTGCCGGCGACCTCGTCGTTGCAGGCGGCATAGCCGCGTCACGCGGCACTCGATAGAGGTACGTGAATTCCCCCCAGTGGAATAAGCACGAGCTAGACTCCTACAGCCTGGGGCCCAAGCACAAGCGGTGGGCAACGCGGTAAGGGAGTCTGATCTCGGCCAGGGACCACACACTTGTTGAGAGCTTAGGGGCAGATGAGCACGACTGAATTTAAGAACCGACGCATTTTGGTAGTGGACGACAACCCCGCTATTCACGACGACTTTGGCAAGATCCTCAGTTCGGAGGACGAGCACAAACAGGCTTTGGACGACCTGGAGTCCGAGCTGTTTGGCGGGGAGCGGAACGAACGCGTTCATTTTGAATACGAAATCGATTCCGCGTTTCAGGGCGATGACGGCGTCCGCCTGGTCTCCGGCGCGATCGAGTCGGAGCGGCCGTACGCGATGGCGTTTGTCGACATGCGAATGCCGCCGGGCTGCAACGGCGTCGAAGCCATCGAAAAGATGTGGGAGGTCGACGCGGACCTGCAGGTCGTCGTGTGCACCGCCTATTCCGATTACACCTGGACAGAGATGGTGCAACGACTCGGTCCCACCGATCGGTTGTTGATTCTGAAGAAGCCCTTCGACAATGTCGAGGTTTGCCAACTCGCGCTGGCGTTGACCGAGAAATACCACCTGCGATCGCAGGCCAAGCTGCGTCTGGAAGACCTCGAGCACATCGTCGAGAAGCGAACTTGCGAACTGCAGTCGGAAATCGACGAGCGGAAACGCGTCGAAGTGGAGCTGCGCGGCCCTCTGGGAGCGGGTCAAGCATCAGGCGACGCATGATGAAGTCACAGGCGTTTGGAATCGCAACGCGATTTTCGGCATCCTCGAAGAGACCCTGCAGCAAGAGGAATTCGGCAATGGCGTGGTGATCCTGTTCCTGGACGTGGACCACTTCAAACGCGTCAACGATAACCATGGCCACGCCGCGGGAGATCAGGTGTTGCGGGAATTGACGCGTCGCTTGAAGCAGCCGTTGGGAGACGGCGACAGCCTGGGACGCTACGGCGGCGAGGAGTTTCTCGATCGTGCTGAAGAACTGCCCCCTGAAGGACGGCTTTGATCTTGCGGAAGCGTTTCGACAGCAAGTCCATGGCGAGCCGATCGAATTCGACGGCGGCGAAATCCCCGTGTCGATTAGCTTGGGGCTGACGTACTGCGGCTCCAAGTCGGAAGCCGATTTGGATAAGCTGCTGCGGCAAGCGGACGAAGCGTTATACGAGGCCAAGCGAGGCGGCCGCAATTGCACGAAGGTCTGGACCGGCGCCAGATTGCTGCGACAGGGAGGAAAGTAGGATGGATCAGATCAAGGAAGCCAGCGGCGTCGGCGCCCCCGACCAGGCCGCGACTCGCTCGCCTCGCCGCACTCCCTGGTGGGGCTATGGGCTCGTGGCCTTTTGGGCGTTCGGCGTGCTGGCCGGCTACACCATGGTATTGCAGTACCATGTGCGCGGCGCCGAGCAGCAGCAGGCGACGCGGGAGCCCGCCGCGGCGGCGCCAAGCGGGCGGCGGTTGTTGGTGTTCGTGCATCCCAAGTGCCCGTGTAGTTTGGCGAGCGTCCGGCAGCTAAGTCGCATCATCAGCCGGGATCCCACGTTGCCCGTGGAATTTCATTTGTTCCTTCCCGCCGACGCGTCTTCCGACTGGGCGCAGGGGGCGGTTTGGGAACTCGCCTCCAGGATCCCCACAGCTTGCCTGGAACTGGATGTGGACGGTGCTCTGGCGGCAAGTCGCCATGTCGAATTCTCCGGTCACTGCATCCTGTTGAACGAACATGGCGAATGCCTGTTCAGTGGAGGCGTGACTCCAGGCCGCGGGCATGAAGGCGACAGTGCTGGAGGCAACGAGCTGCTGGCCGCCATCCTGACTGGACGGCAAGCCGCCGCCACTTTCGATGTGTTCGGCTGCCGCATCGTCCCGCGTTCCACCCCCGCGTCGTGCCGAAGGAGCCTAAGGTGAACCAACAACGGCTGGATCCCGCGTTTGCCGAGCTGTCCAAGTCGCCTGTTTCATGACCAAATGGAGCAAACGTACGAGCGCACCGATCAACTCTTCGCTTATTTGATGGTGTTTCAGTGGTTGATTGGCGTGTTGATGGCGATGTTCGTTTCGCCACAGACCTGGATCGGCGGCGAGTCGCAAGTGCACATGCACGTCTGGATGTCGCTGATTCTGGGAGGCGCGCGTGACGCTGGCCCCGATTACGCTTTCATCCACGTTCCCCGGACATCGCATCACTCGGCATGTCGTGGCGATCGCTCAGATGCTCTGGTCCGCCTTGCTGATTCATCTCTCGGGCGGGCGCATCGAGACGCATTTCCACGTGTTTGGCTCGCTGGCCTTTCTGGCGTTCTATCGGGACTGGCAGGTCCTGACCACCGCTGTGGTGATTGTGGCCGCCGACCATTTCCTTCGCGGCGTATTCTGGCCACAGTCCGTGTTTGGGATCGCTTGGGTCGAACCGTGGCGTTGGTTGGAGCATTCCCTTTGGGTCACGTTCGAATATGTGCTGCTGGCGACGCTGTGTCGTAGCGGCGTTCGTCAGATCAGCGAAATCTGCAGTCAGCAAGCCGAGTTGCGGATCACCAACCAGAACATCGAATCGCTGGTCCGCAAACGCACCGATGAACTCGAAGTTCTGAACAGCAACCTGATTCATGAAATCCAGGTGCGGCGGGAAGCCGAACGCAAAGCCAAGGAACTCACCCGAGAACTCATGCGCACCTCCAGGCAAGCGGGCATGGCCGAGGTGGCGACGGGGGTCCTGCATAATGTGGGCAACGTGCTCAATAGCGTCAGCGTCGCGATCAGCACGCTGCAGGAGCGGCTGCGCACCTCGCGCCTCCCAGGACTCGCCAAGTGCGCCGAATTGCTGTCCGGTCAGCGCGAGGAGGTCGTCCAGTTCATCACGTCCGAACGCGGACTCAAACTGCCGCCCTACCTGTTGCAGCTCAGCCAGCAACTGGGAGACGAACGGCAGGCCGTGAGCGATGAAATGCGTGTGCTGCGAAAGCATGTCGACCACATTACGGAGATCGTCGCGATGCAACAGACCTATGCTCGCACTGGCGGATCGATCGATTCCATCGACCTGCGCGAACTGATTGACGACGCCCTGAAAATCAATGACGCGGGACTCTTGCGACACGGCGTCGAGTTGCGGCAGGATATCGACCAGCTGCCTTGCATCGAGTCCGACAAACACAAACTGCTGCAGATTCTGGTGAACTTGATCGGCAACGCCAAGCACGCCGTTTCCCAACCGCAACAGGACGTTGGGGAGCGGATCATTGAGATCACCGCCCGCACCAGCGGCGACGCGGCGGTCGTCATCGAAGTGAGCGATAACGGCGTGGGGATTGCCGAAGAGAATCTGGATAAGATTTTCTCCCATGGTTTCACGACCAAGGCGGAGGGTCACGGCTATGGCCTGCATAGCTCCGCTCTGGCGGCCAGGGAACTGGGCGGCTCGCTTAGCGTATTCAGTCCGGGAGAGGGTCGGGGCGCCACTTTCTGTTTGGAAATCCCCTTAGCCCATCGAGCTCGGCCGGCAGCCCAGGGCGCCGCCGCAACGCCCGCGTTGGCGCTGCAATTCAGCCAGACGGCCCCTGTGCCGAGCCTGGCGCCTTGCGAAGAGTAGCCCAGGCCGTCGGTATAGGGAGCGTCCCCTTGGGACTTCGTGGATGGTTCCCAGGGAACCGCCCGTCGCAACGGTCCAGATTCAAGATTCCCTGGCCGGTGCTTTAGGCCGAGGTGCGTTCGATGATGACCAGGCAGCGATCGTCCTGCTGAGGCTCCTTCGAGAAGCTCTCCACCTTGCTCATGATGGCGGCGCCCAAGTCCTCGATCGACGACTTGGCGCCGCCCACCATTTCGCGAATCCGATCGATGCCGAATTCCTCATCCTCCACCATCGTCTCGTTCAGGCCGTCGGTGAACAGCACGGCGCGTTCGCCGGGCAGCAACTCGAAGGTAGCCGATTCATAATGCCAACCATCCATGACGCCGATCGGCAACCCTCCCTCGTCCTCGCCCGGTTCGTAGATCTCGCCGCTGACCCGGCGTACGATCGGCGCCATATGGCCCGCGTTGACCAGCACGGCCTCGCCGCTGTCGGGATCGAGGACCACCAGGATCAAGGTCACGAAATGCCCCAACTCCATAGTGTTGAACCGCTTGTTCAGGTCGGTGATGGCGACCGCCGGATCGCGGTTGACGGCCAGGCAGAATCGTGATTCGGCGGCCAGTTTCGCCATCAACAGCGCCGCGGCCACCCCATGGCCGACCACGTCCGCGACAATCACAGCCACGCGGCCATCAGGCAATTCGATGTAGTCGTAGTAGTCTCCGCCAATCTTGTTGGCGGCCTTGTAGAACGCGTAGAACTTGTAGCCGGGCAACGCTGGCGGTTTTTGGGGCAGGAAACTCTCCTGCACTTCCTGAGCCACCTGCAAGTCCCTTTGCATCTGGCGTTGCTCGATGGCCCGTTCCTGTAACTGCATGTTGTGGATCGCGACGCCGGCTTGGATCGCCACGCCGACCAGCACCTCGAGATCCTGCTGCTCGAAGCGCTGCCGCTGATCCAGCGTATCGATCTGCAAGGCGCCAATCACATTGCCCTCGCTGTCCACCAGAGGAGCACACATCAGCGAGCGGATCTTGAAATTCGCCAGGCTCTCGCTCATCTCGAAGCGTTGGTCGCTGGACGCGTCCTGCGACAGCAATCCCGATTTGGTCTCCATGACCGATTTGATGATCGTGCGACTGATCCGAATCACCTCGTCGGACTCGCGCCGCGTCTTGACCCAGCGGGGAACCAGATTGCCCTCGGCGTCGGCCAACACGACGAACCCGCGGTCGGCCTGCATGAAAATCTTGAACAAGGTGCTCAGGATCTGATTCAGCACCGCGTCGAGACTCAAGGCCTTGCCAAGGCTTTGTGTGATCTCCAAGAGGGCGCCCAAACGCGACTCGGGAGTCGCGCTGAACGTGACGCCCTTTCCCTTGTAGTGCGAGGAGACCTCGAACGTGCCTTGGATCGTCGAGCCGGAACTACGGTCATCCACCATGACCGCGTTGGAAGCGCTGGAGTGCTCCGTGTTGAAAATCGGCAACGGCCCGGTTCCCCCGCCGACGTCGCCGGCGAAAGCAAATTCGGTGTCGCAGACTTTGATCAAATCCCCGTTGCGCAGCTCCCGGCGCTGACTGGGCACCAGCTCTTCGCCATTCAGATAGGTCTTGTTGCGACTGCCCAAGTCTTCCACGAAGTACTTGGCGCCGTTCTTGATGATCCGCGCATGCTGACGGCTCACCGAATTCTCATCGACGACGATCTGGCATTCCGGGTGCCGTCCGACGACGCAATCCGGAACGCTGACTTCGTAACGATGGCCCTTCAGACTGCCGTTCAGAATCTCCAACGCACCCACGGTCTTCTTCCTTCCAAGAGATGGCCTCGCGAGATGGCAATCACTTAAACGAACTATCCCTGGTGGCCCCGCCAAATCGCATCTTAGTAAATTCCGCAAGGCCCCCGCCAGTGCGTAACGGATCTTGACCGCCGGTCGGGCGAACCGTAGTTTAGGTGAGGACCGGCCGCGGCGACATCACGCCCCGGCTGTTCCTCCCAAACTGGCCCGTGGTGTAATTGGCAACACGGCGGATTCTGGCTCCGTTGTTCTAGGTTCAAGTCCTAGCGGGCCAGCTTGGCGGCGCATCCCGCGGCGGTCCCCCCTAGGAACCGCCCCTTTCAGGCGTTCTCTAATGTAGCTCGCCCTGTGCTGGCGACAAACCGAAGGGGGTACTTCGGCCCCCGCCTGGGGTCGAGCCGACCCGCTCGGCGCCCTGCGACGGCTGACAATTCCCGGGAAGATCCCGGGAGGACCGGTTTTGGCGAGTTTGGCCCCACGGGAGCCTTACGGTTTGTGCCGCCTGTGCGGCGGCTTGCTTGAGGATCTTCTTGATTTTCACCCGCCGCACCCCTCTCTGAGACTAATCGCAGGTTACTCTTCAGCGGGTTCGGATTGTCAGGGGTACGCCAAGCATCCAACACGGGGGTTTGGTGTTGAAAACTCGCGGCCGCTGGATCTGATCCTGCGACGGACGCATTCCCAGTGCGAGACACGGGTGGTCGACAGGCGGGGCGACTTGGCCTAGTCGCCGGGCAACCGGAGGTTGGTTTGAGGGTGAACGCGAAACCGGTGTTTAGGTGGTCCGAAGACACTGGTTGGGGCGGCGTGAACGCCAGCTCGAACTGACGGGGCAGGACGAATCCAGGCCCCCGCTTTCGACCGCTTGGTCTCGCTCAAGGAAGCGAATGAGCACGAGGGGTTGGCCGAAAGGCCAGCCCCTCGTTGCATTGCGTCCGGCAGGCCGGCGAAGCTCGCTCCGCCAGCGGCCCGCTGATGGCCCGCCGACTCTGGCCGAGCGACTCTGGCCGAGCGACTCTCGCCTGGCGAGCGACTCTCGCCTGGCGAGCGACCCGCGCTGGCCGCGATCACAGGCTGAATACGCCTCGATCCAGCGGCGCCAGCATGCCAGGCGGATCCCCGTTGGCCGGCGGGAACTGAATCCAGATATTGCGGAAGCGGACCGGATCTCGATGGTCTTGGAACAGGATCGGGAACAGCTCGGGGGTTTCGGGCTTGCCGGCGCCGGTCTTGGTCTTGATTTCTCGATCGAAGTGAATCGGGTAGCCGTTGTGCAGCACGGTAATTCGAGCGTTCTCGGTTTTTCGCTCGCCCTCGCCGTCCCAGCGGGGAGCTCGAAAGTAGATGTCGTATGTCTGCCAACTGAGTGGCGGCAGGCACAGATTCACATCCGGCGGCGTCTGCCGATAGAGGCCGCCGCACTCGTTGGCCGCGCCGTCGAGTCCAAAGGAATCAAGAATCTGGACTTCATAGCGTCGCTGGATATAAACGCCGCTGTTGCCCCGCCCTTGCCCGCGGGCCCCGGGCATGTAGGGGGTGCGGAATTCCAGGTGCAGACGAAAATCGCCGACGTTGAACGCCGTGTGGCAGCCCATGCCCAGCAGCTGTCGATCCACTTGCGCTTTTTCCAGCAAACGAGGCTCGCTATCAAACAGCGCGATGGCGGTTGGCGGGGGGGCCAACCCGACAGTCGGGCTGGAGCGTTGGACACGGGGCAGGACGCCCCGCGACTCGCCCGCGGCGGTGAACACCTCCACGCCGGCCGGGCTGACTTGCAACTTCTGGCCGTCATCGCTTTGCAGTTCCGCCCGGGGCGCGTTGGATTGCGCGACGCGCTGGCCCACGAAGCGAATGCGCTGCTTCTTGATTCCAACCATTTCCGGGCAAGCCGCCGGGGTACAGGACGCCGCCAAAATTCCCCTCGCCCGAGGCGATAATCTGAACGCCGTAGGTTGTTCGCGAAGGGGCGTCGAGCCCGCCAGAGAATTCGCCTTGGACCGCGAAATCCTCATCGGCTTCCTCCGGTTCCAGGTACGCCCGGCGCGGCGAGTGCTCGGGGTCTTGGGCTTGAGCCGTGAAGGGCGTTGGCTCGGCCAAGGTCAGGTGAGCCAGCAAGCAGACAACCATCGAAGTGCGGAGCATCGGCGTTTCTCGTGAGCGCGACAGGAACTGGGCGGGAGCGATCCAGGTGATTGGGCCTACCTTAGTGTGCTTGACGAATGCACCCGGGGCAACCTAGGCCAGATTGTCCTGCCGGAACCTGCAGATGGTTCGCAGCAGGGGCTTGGCGACCCCATGCGCGTCGAACAGGCCGGCGTGCGACAACGGGCCTTGTCCGTCCATCAACTGCGACCAGATGACCCCGTGGACGGCGGGCTTGGCGACCAGCAACGGCAGAATCCGCCCAATCCACTCGTCCTGCCCTTCGGGGGTGGGGCCATCGCGCATGAAATTGGGCAATGGCTGCAGGCAACCACGCCCCTCGGAGGCCGGATGACTGGGCGCCGCCAGGGAGACGAGCAGAGGGATATTCAACATGCTCCAGCGATCGACCTGGCGATTGACCTCCAGCAGATCGCGCGGCAAGGTGCCGCCCGGCCAATAGCCCAGGTTCATGGACAACCCGATGCCCGACAGCCCCACATCGGCGCGGGTTAGCGCATCGGCGAAATGGAACGGCGTCAGCTCCATTTCCTCGCTGGTCAGGTATTCGCCCCAGGGTTGATCGAAGCTGACGATAACGGGCGTCTGCCGATCGATCGCGCGGATCGCTTCGACCGAGCGGAAGGCGAGTTTCAGCCGCGCCTCCTCGCTCAGATTCAGCGGTCCGCCCACATTCAGACCCGCCGCGGCGTGCCACACATGGACTCGCCCCATGTACCTCCGCACCGTGGCTTGCAGGTGTTGCGTGACGAGGCTTCGCAGGTGTTCGAAGTCGTCCTCCCACAGGTAGATCCAATCCGGCAGGCTCGCGCGATCCAATTGCAGCAGAGGGCCGGCGCAAACCCGGAGCTGATGGTCCTCGCACCATTGAATCAAGCGATCCGACGAGTCCCAATCGCGTTGGTCGGCGCTGGCTTCAATCTGGCTCCAACGCATGCTGGGGGCGGCCCAGGGAAAGGCCTCCAGAACACCTCTCTCGACTTCCGGATCGGTGGGGGCGTCGTTCATGCACACGGCCATTAACGTCGGCAATCTGGCGTATTGGCTGCGGCGCCCCTGCAAGGATTGGCGCGCATAGACGGCGGCCAACGTGTTGATCGCCGAGAGGGAGATTTCCAGGCAGCGTTGAGCGGCCCGCGCCGCGAACGCCGGATCGTGTTGCATTGTCGCGGCTTGAATGAAGGCGTCGGTGGCGTCGCTGACCAGTCTTCGGCAATCCGCGGGCGGATCGACGCCGGCTTCGGTCCACTCGAACAATTGGTCGCGTAGTCGGCTCACCACGCCCCGCGCAATTCGACGGGCAGCAGGTAGGGCTTTTCTCGCTCCATCAAACTGGCTGTCAACAACAACAACTCGCCGTATCCCTCGACCACCCAGGGCGCCTGCAGCGAGCCCGATTCGGTCGTGGGCCGCTGAATCGTGAACAGCCGTCCGTCCCATTGATTGTGGCTGGGCCAGGGAATGCCGTCCCAGCCGGCGAGATACGCCTGCCGGACTGCGTTGGACGCCATGCCGCTGCTTGGCGAAAGGAACCGCATTTGACCCATAAGTTCCCGACGCCTTGTGTTGGGCAATTCTGTTTCGATTCCAAGCCGGTTGGCGGCGCCTGACTCATGGGGCCAAACCGTCATCGGGAGACCGCCGCTGGCCAGCCGCCGTACCGGAAAGCGTCGTTCAGGGCCGCGGCGCGGTCAGCCGAACCACCGCTTGCTCCCGCTCGGGCGAGTGTAACCGCGTTAGGCCACGCGTTCAACAAGCCACACCGGAAGCCGGATCCGCGAACGTGGTCCACGTCGGCGGCCATCGCCGCCGTTGGGCTGGTCCTCCTGGCAAGCCCGCGGCTCGCTGGATATAAACAGGCAGGCGCAACGGCAACGCGCCCTCTTTCACCTCTGCTCGCCCGGAGAAGCACTGCTCATGCCGTTCCCAGCGTTGTTGCACGCTCCCATCCCCGACGGGACCTGGCCGCTTCGACGCGGCAAGGTCCGCGACGTTTATGACTTGGGCGATCGTCTCCTGATGGTCAGCACCGATCGCATCAGCGCGTTCGACTGGGTCATGCCTCAAGGCGTTCCGGACAAGGGACGCGTGCTGACGCAGATCAGCGCCTTCTGGTTCCAACGGCTGCCGGTCCGCCATCATATGCTGTCGCTGGACATCGAGGACCTGGAGTTGCCAGCCGGCTCGGATCGAGCCGCCTTGGCCGGGCGCAGCATGCTGGTCCGCAAGGCCAACGTGGCGCCGATCGAGTGCGTTGTCCGCGGCTACCTGGAGGGCTCCGGATGGCAGGAGTACCAGCGTTCCGGATCGGTCTGCGGCGTTCCTTTGCCTGCGGGGCTGGTCCGCTGCTCGCAACTGCCCGAACCCATCTTCACTCCCGCGACCAAAGCGGAATCGGGGCATGACCAGAACATCACGTTTGACACAATGCAGCGGATTGTCGGCGCCGAGACGGCCGCCACGCTGCGTCGCCAGAGCCTGGAGCTGTATCAGCAAGGCGCGGCCTTCGCCTTGGATCGCGGCGTCTTGATTGCGGATACGAAGTTCGAATGGGGCGAGGTCGACGGCCAATGGATTCTCATCGACGAAGCGCTCACCCCGGATAGCTCGCGTTTTTGGCCGGCCGACGACTACCAACCCGGCCGACCCCAAGTCTCCTTCGACAAGCAGTTCGTGCGCGACTGGCTGAACAACACGGACTGGGACAAGAACAGCCCGCCCCCTTCCCTGCCGTCGCACGTGATCGAGAAGACCCGCGAGAAGTACCTCGAAGCCTACCAGCGCCTCGTGGGGGTCGCCTTGCCTACCAGCGCCGCCGACTAAATCAACGGCCCAGGAATCTGCACCGCGGCAAGCTCACCGGGCGAGCAGCTTGGCTCGGATCAGGTTTCCGTGTTGCTGCGGCGAGTCATCCGTCAGGTAAATGGAACGCGCTTCATCGAGGCGTCCGGTCAATTCAAACGCGCGGGCCAGGTTATAGCGGGCGCCGCCCAGCCAAGGGCTGTTGGGCAGCGTTTCCAGGTTTCGTTTCTCGAGCCAACTGGTCGCCGATTCGTAATTGCCTTGTTCAAACTGAATCAGGGCGAGCCAATAGCTGGTGTGCCACAGAGCCTGTGTGTAGAAGACGTTGGTCATGGCCAGGCGTTGGCGCCAATCCTCTTCCCGTTCACCACCCTGGCGGCTGACGCCCAGGTCTCTTTGCACGGACGCGTCGGTAGGCAACAGCTCCAGTCTTGTCTGGGGGATGCGGGTTTCCATGTACTTGCCCTTGGCCCCTGGCTTGTCATTGGCGTCGAGTTCGAAGACGCCGCGCAAGTGCAGTTTCCGGCCTTGGACCAGGGAGGTTTCGCCATCCAAGGGAACCAGAGCCAGTTGCGTGGCGACTTCAAAACCACGCTGTGGATTGCGTTGCATGTCGCGGCGCACGTTGCGACGGACCGCATTGGACTCCAGCGCCAGCCGCCAAAGGGACACGCCTTTCAAGTGAGGGTGGTCCTTCCAGCGGGCCGCCGTTTGCTCGACCGAAGCGGACAAGGTCACGCGACGTTTTCCGGTCAAACGCGCCTCGATCAACTTCATTCGCAGGGAAAGCAGCTTCGGGCGAGGCGTCAACCAGGGCGTAAACGCGTTGGATCTCGGCAGGGCCGATCGGATAGCGATGCTGCTGGCCCACGTTAAGGTACTCCAAGACGCCGGGGTCTTCGGCCGCTTGGGTCAGCGTCGCGACTCCCGCTCCACCCGGTCCAGGAACGGGCAGCCCGAGCGCCGGATCGAACAGGTACAGCCGCTCGGCGATGGGGATGGCGACGGCCCAGGGCGTGAGATCTTCGCTGGCTTCGGCCGGACGCACGCCCTGGGGAGCACACGCCAGCACCACCCCGCCCAGTCCTTGTTGGCGACACAACTCAAGGAACACGCGGGCTCTCTGCCAGGAATCCCCTTGGCCGTACAGCAGCACGTCGCGGGTCGTCATCCAGTCGCCGACCCACGACTCGACGCGCTGACCGGCGGCCGCGTCGGGGCGGCGGCGGACTTGCTGCAGATAGATGTTCCGCGTGGTCCAGTCGAAGAGCTTGACGGCGTTGGCCAGATCGAGTTTCTCTTGGGGCGAAAGATCGTCGGCTTGCTCCAGCCAATCGCTGGTCAATGGCGGCGTCTCGCCCTTGACGATCCAATCGCCCAACTGGCGGGCGATCAACGCGGCTTCCAGGTACCGCATGTCCTCGGTATCGACCTCCAACGTGGCGAGCGACTTAACTTCGGGCAGTTCGCTAAGCGACTTGGGCAGTGACTCGAGGACGGGGTCGGGCCGCCAGCCCGCCCGGTCCTGTGCGGCGAGCCATTCGTTGACGAAGAAGGACGCCCGCAGGTACGCTTCGTCGGTGCCGAACTCCAGGCTCCCGTCAAGCAGATCCAGGGCGCGATCGAAATTCTCCGCCTGGGCCGATCCCCCCATGACGCGAGGGCCGTGCTGTTGCCGCTCGGACGATGGCGTGCAGCCAAGGGCGACAAGGGCGCAGACCGCCGCGGCCAGCGCCGCGGCGCGAGTCTCCGGGCGGATTAGCGCCCGCGTGCGGCTCGGCTTGGCCGACGCCTCTGGGAAGCGATTCACGACAAAGGATTCCTTTATTCTGCGTGGTTGGGCGCCGCCGCGGCGCGGATTCTCAGCAACCCGGCCAGCAAGTCGTTCACCTCATCCAGCGGGACGATATTCGGGCCGTCGCTGGGCGACTGGTCGGGATGGGGATGCGTTTCCAGGAACAGGCCGTCGATGCCGACCGCCACGGCGGCGCGAGCCAATGGGGCGACCATGGCGCGATTGCCGCCGGTCGCCGAGCCCAAACCGCCGGGTTGTTGCACGCTATGCGTCGCGTCAAAGACCACGGCGCCGCCGGCTTGCCGCAGTTGCGGCAGGGCCGTCATGTCGTTGACGAGTCTTCCATAGCCGAAGAAGGTCCCCCGCTCGCAAAGCAGGACGTTTTGACAGCCCTGCTCCTTCAGCTTGGCGACGACATGCTGCATGTCGCTGGGGGCCATGAACTGTCCCTTCTTGACGTTGACGGCTTTGCCGGTTCTGGCGGCGGCGGAGAGGAGGTCGGTTTGACGCGCTAGAAAAGCGGGGATTTGAAGCAGGCTGCACACTTTGGCCACGGGTTCGGCTTGCCAGGATTCGTGAATGTCCGTGGTGACCGGCAGGCCGGTTTGTCGCCGAACTTCGCTGAGCACTCGCAAGCCTTCCTCCAGCCCGACGCCGCGAAACGACGCGGAACTTGTCCGGTTGGCTTTGTCAAAGGACGCTTTGAAGACCAGCGGCGTTGAATGGGCGTCGGCGATTGCGCGGAGGGCCTGTGCGATTTCCAACGTCAGCTCAAGGCTCTCGATGACGACGGGCCAGCGATCAGCAGCAAGGGCTGCCCGTCGCCTACTTGATAATCCTCGACCTGAACGATCATCGCTGACTCTGGTTTGCATCCGACGCCGCGGCAGCGATGGATTGGGTAGGAAGCAAAAACGGAAAGGGAATGATAGGGGCTGCTCCCCGAAGCGACCGCTGGGCTAACCGTGATTCTGCGGGCGCCAATCCGCGGCGACCAGCAACCTCAAGCGGCGCGGCAAGACCTCGATGTCCACGGGCAAGTCGCCGCCTGGATCGCCATCCAGCTGGTAGGACGCGGGGCCATCGGCTTCGATGCGGACTTTGACGCACGTTTCCCAACGAAATTCCGACCAACGTTCATGGCGTCCCAAAGCGATGCCCGCCAGGTACCTCAGCCCGTGGAACCAAGACCCATGGCGGAACGTGCAGACATCCAGTTTTCCATCCGCCGGGAGTGCTTGCGGGGCGATCCGCAACCCGCCGGCGTATTGAGGCAGATTCACGACAAACGCCCAGCGGGCCTCCAATGGGTCGGCGGCCAGAGCGTCAGCTTCGGTTGGCTGGCAATATACTCTCAACCGCGGATAGGAGTAACTACGTACGGAATCGAGAATGGGTTTGATGTAAGACAGATGCCGGATGTGGCCCGTCCGCGCCTGATGCAGCCGCCGCACCACGTCCGCGTCGAAGCCGACGCCGGTCATGAGGATGAACAAGCGGTTATTCGCCGAGCCTGCGTCGAGATGGGTCGTGGCGCCTTGAACGATCAATTCGGCCAGCGCAGCGGGATCAGAGGGAAGGCGAAGATAGCGCACCAGCAGGTTCTCGGTGCCCAGGGCCAGGACGGCTAAGGGGGTCTCGGGCGATGTCAAATTGGCGGCCAAGGCCGCGGTGCCATCCCCGCCAGCGGCGACGACTGCCCGCAACCGTCCAGAGTCCTGGGCCGACGCGACGGCCTCGGTGAGCTCGTCCGGCGAATGGACCAAGGCGACATGCTGTCCGCGTTGCCGCAGCGAATCGGCCAACCGCTCGGCCGTGGGGCGGGCCGCTCGCGGACCGGCCTTGGGGTTGGCCAGGATCACCACGGTATCGGCGTGACTGGGAAGATAATGCATGGAAGACACCGCAAGGGGGGCAGCGGGGATCACGCGGGCTTTATCCCCCAGAAAGACGAGTTTGGAGGATCCTCCGGGAAGTCGCTAGAGGGGCGCCCGGTCACACTTGTCCGGTTCCGGCGGCAACGGTATAACAAAAGGTTTGTCGGTTCCCTGATGGTTTGATTGAGCCGACTGGATTTTCCGATCCACGCCACGCCAGCGTAGCTTCAATTGGCAGAGCACCGCATTCGTAATGCGGGGGTTGCGGGTTCGACTCCCGCCGCTGGCTCTTTGCGAAATCCGCCCCCAACGTCCAAGCCTCGTTGGAGCGGCGAGAAGATTGGACGGGCGCGTCCGCCGAGGCGTTTCCTCCAAACCACCAGGCAGCAAGATGTTTCACGCAACGTCACGAGGGATTGCCGCAGTGCAGACTCAACCCAAAAGCGAAGTTGAACAACAGCCGGATGTCCGCGAAATGCTCCTGGCCAATTCCTCGTTTGGCCCCCGCGAGCTGGATCAGATTCGTCATCTGCTGAATTCGGATTTCTCCCAGGTGAGCCGCCTGCGCGACGCCGTCGGGGAATTGGAAGTGCGCGAGGATCGCACGCCGGCCATGTCCGTCCGTCTGGGCTTGGGGCTGTACTTGCTGGGCAATCTGCCGTCCGCGATTCAGGTGCTTTCCAACGCCGACGGGAGTGCTCTGTCGCTCTACTACTTGGGCCGCGCCTACATGGCCTCGCGCCAATTCGACAAGGCCATGGAGAAGTACCAAGAGGCGAAGAGCGCGGGCTATGACGCGGACCAGTGCGCCATCGCCGTGGCCGAAGCGTATCGCGTCAGCGGCGATGTGCAAAAGGCCATGGATCTGCTGGACCAGTTGTTTGGACCCGTCGAACAAACGGCCGAGTACCTTTACCAGCGAGGCGCCACCGTCGCCGCGGTGGGCGGCAATCCGACCGAAGTGGTCGCTCTTTACGAACGCGCCGTCGAAGCCAACCCGCGACACCCCGGCGCCTTGTTCGGACTGGCTCTGGAAAACGATCGCCGCGGCAACGATGTCATCGCCATTGAGCTTTATCAGCGGTCCACCCAATGCTTCCCCGCGCATGTCGGCGCCCTGATCAATCTGGGCGTCTTGTACGAAGACCGCGAGGAGTACCAACGGGCCACGCACTGCTACGAGCGCGTGCTGGCCAGCTACCCGGATCATCCGCGAGCTCGCCTGTTCCAGAAGGACGCCGCCGAAGCGGCCGATGGAGTTCAGGTCGATCCGCTGCTGTCCAAGCTGGGCGAGCAGATGGAGGTCGTGCTGAACACGCCGGTCACCGAATTTGAAATGTCGGTGCGGGCGCGGAATTGCCTGCGAGCGATGGGCATCCGCACGCTCGGCGACCTGACGCGAGTGACCGAACAAGAGTTGCTCTCCAGCAAAAACTTTGGCGAGACCTCCCTGGACGAGATCCGCGAGATCATGGTCGCCAAGGGCCTGAAGCTAGGCCAAAACGCCAACCAACGCGTTGAGCAGGACGCGGTCGTGGACACCTCCAACCTGTCGCCGGACGAGCAGGCCTTGCTTTCCCGGCCCATTTCCGAGTTGGAGCTTTCGGTGCGAGCTCGCAAATGCATGGTTCGCCTGGGGCTGACGTCCATCGGCGAATTGATTCGCAAGACCGGCGACGACTTGCTGGAGTGCAAGAACTTCGGCGTCACCAGTCTGAATGAGGTCAAGGAAAAGCTGTCCCAGTACAACCTGAAGCTTCGCGGCGAATAAGCCGGAATTCCTCCTACCGCTTGGCGCCCGGCCGCATCATCTTGCCTTTCGACGCGATTCAGCCCGACACGCCCGCCGACCGGCCTCGTTCAGTGCGGTGGGAGCCTTTGGCCGCCGATGGCGCCGCCCGGCACGGCCGGCTGCAGACGCCTCATGGCCCGGCGCCCACGCCGGCCTTCATGCCCGTGGGCACGGTTGGGTCGGTTAAGGGCGTCACCGTGGAGCAGCTGCACGACAGCGGCTCGCGCATCGTCCTGGGCAATACGTATCATCTGGCCCTGCGGCCAGGGCCCGAGTTGATCGCGGCGTTGGGTGGTCTGCATCGCTTCATGGGCTGGGACGGCCCGATGCTAACCGACAGCGGCGGCTTTCAAGTCTTCAGCCTGGGCCCCAACGTGAAGCTCTCCGAGCACGGAGTCGAATTCCGCTCCCATATCAACGGCGACAAGCTGGAGCTGAGTCCCGAGCGGGCGATCGAGATCCAAGAATGCCTGGGCGCCGACATCATCATGCAGTTGGACGACGTGGCGGCGTTGCCCAGCCCGGCGGCCCGGCTGGAAGAAGCCTGCGAACGCTCGATTCGCTGGGCTCGGCGCTGTCAGGCGGCGCAAACTCGCCGCGATCAATCGCTCTTTGGCATCGTTCAAGGAGGCCTGGATCCGGCGCTGCGGCGGCGCGTCGGCGGCCGAACTCGTGCAACTCGACCTGGACGGCTACGCCATCGGCGGCCTCAGCGTCGGCGAGTCGGCGGCGGAGATGTACGCCGCGCTGGACATTGTTTGTCCCTTGCTGCCCGCCGATCGGCCCCGTTACCTGATGGGCGTGGGCACTCCCGCTGATCTGCTGGAGGGGATTGCCCGCGGCGTGGATATGTTCGACTGCGTCATGCCGACGCGCAACGGCCGCAACGCGTTGGCGTTCACGGATTCCGGCGTGATTCGCATCCGCAACGCGAAACATCGCCAGGATCCCAGGGGCCTGGATCCAACCTGCGATTGCCCCGCCGAGCGCCACAGCCGAGCCTATCTGAGGCATTTGTTTCAAGCCGGCGAAATGCTGGGCCCGATCCTGTTGTCGCTGCACAATCTGCGGTACTACCAGCGCGTGATGCAGCGAGCGCGGGAAGCGATCGCCGAGAGGCGTTTTGTCGAGTTTCATCAGGAAATGAAGCAGCGTTGGGCGAAGCCCTGGCGATGGATAGCGACGCCGGCTCAGGGCTGGGGCGATCGCCGCCGGCGGCGGCGAGCAAACCGGCGTCCAACTCTGGCGGTCCCGCCGGACTCGCCGGCGCAACGCCTCTGGCGACGCTCCTCGCAGGGTTAGCTGCTCTTGCCGGTCGGTTGACCACGCCTTAACATAAGCGGTTTCCAACCGCGGAATCGCGGAGTCTCGGTTGCAACCGCCGCGGCGTTCAGGCTCCTTTGACGCCGAGCCTTCGCCCCCTAAGAAAACAAGCCCCTATGGAAAGCCTGGCGATCCTGCTCGCCCAAGAACCGGCCGCCCCGCCTCTGCCTTGGTGGCCGGTGTATTTGATTATCGGAGTGATGTTCTATTTCATCGTCTTTGCACCGGATCGTAAGCGGAAGCAAGTGCAGGACGAGATGATGAACAGCCTCAAGAAGAACGACAAGGTCGTGACCGCCGGCGGCATCTTCGGTTCGGTGGTCAATGTTCAGGACGACTCGGTCGTCTTGCGAGTTGACGAGAATACGAACACGAGGATTCGGGTCCAACGCGGCTCGATCTCGCGTGTGATTCAAGAAAAAGAGGGAAGCGAAGAAGCCGCCAAGTAATCTTGCCGCGCTCCGTCGCCCTCCGCGCACCGGCACGACGCCGATCGCTTGACGTTTTTTATCCACAAGGCACTCGATAATGTTTCTCGCTCTAGCGTCTCTTCTAGCGGCCTTCGAGCCGCCGGCCTGGCTCTTCGGCGTCGCCCTGCTGGCGGCCGTCGTCGGGCCCATCCTGCTCAGCAAAGCGCTGGCCTCCTGGTGGCGCACGCCCGATATGAATTGGAGATACTTCTGGATTCTCTTCGCCATGGCGGGCACGGCCGTCTTGCTGATCGCGCCAGCGGAAGACGCCGAGGGAAATCTGACTCTGTTTCGCAAGCCCCGATTGGGCGTCGACCTCAAGGGCGGCGTGATCCTGGTGTATCAGGTCCGCGAACAACTCGATGGCGAGAGCCGTCCCATCCCGGTGGAGATCGGCAAGGTCGCCAGCGATATCGGCGTGCGTCTCAATCAGACGGGCATGGAGGACATCGTGGTCCGGCCCTACGGCGAGAAACAGGTTGAGATCATCGTTCCCGACGTGGACCAGACCGGCATCGAGCAGATCAAGAAGAAGATCGAAACCGCCGGCGCTTTGGAGTTCCGCATTGTTTGCAATCGCCGCGACCATACCTATCACATGGAAAGAGCGACCGAAAAGGCCGAAGCGCCAAGCGAGTGGAGCGGCGCGGGACGCTGGTCACCGATGCCGACAACCAGCCCCTGGCTCGCTGGGTGACCGTCGATCGCGATGTCGAGACCAACGGGATTCGCCCGCTCAAATTGGACGTGTCCAGGTATCTTGTCCGCGACAGCATCACCGGCCGGATTCTGGATTTGAATCAGTTCCTGCCGACCGATGATGAGTATTGGTTCGAGAAGGAATTGAAGGAGCGCGGCGTTACCGACATCGATGTCCTGGTCGCGGTCGATGATGGACAGAACGTCACCGGCGACGACCTGTTGGGCGTGCGTTCCGGCTTCGACAGCGTCATGCGGCCGCAGGTCGAATTCTCGTTGATCGGCGGTTCGGCGGCTCGTTTCGGAGCGCTCACCGGCGCCAATCGGCCTGATGGCAGCTTCCGCCGCCAACTGGGCATCGTCATGGATGGGCGATTGATCACCGCCCCGGATCTGGAGAACCGGATCTCCGACAACGGCGTCATCCACGGCAACTTCACCCAGGAAGAAGTCGAGTTCTACGTCAGTATCCTGCGGGCCGGGCGGTTGCGGCGACCATTGAACCCAATCCGATCAGCCAGAATGAAATCGGACCCGTTCTGGGACTCTCGACGATCCGCCAAGGCGCCACCGCGATCGGCGTCTCGATCGTCGCCGTGCTGATTTTCACGCTGCTTTATTACCGCTTCGCGGGAATCATCGCCTGCGCCGCGTTGATCGGCAACCTGTCGATGACTCTGGCGTTAATGATCTTTTTGAGCGCGCCTCTGACTTTGCCGGGTCTGGCCGGTCTGGTGCTGACCGTGGGCATGTCGGTCGACGCCAACGTCCTGATCTTCGAACGGATTCGCGAAGAACTGGATCGCGGCGCCGGGTTGCGAATGGCGATTCGTAATGGTTTCGGCCGCGCCACAATGACCATCGTTGACGCCAACTTGACCACGTTGATTACCGCTGTGGTGCTGTACGTGATCGGCACCGATCAGATCAAGGGCTTCGCCGTGACGTTGGTGTTGGGCATCTTGATGAGCATGTTCACCGCGATCTACTGTGCACGCACGGTCTTCGAACTCGCCGAACGCCGCCGCTGGATCACCAAATTGTCGATGGTCCGCGCCCTGGGCAGGACGGCCATCGATTTCATCTCGTTTCAGAAGGTCGCCGCGTCGGTTTCGGTCGTCCTGATCGTGATTGGCCTGGCCGCGGTAGTCGGAAGAGGCGCGAGCGGCCTCTTGGACATTGACTTCAACGGCGGCGTCTCGGTCCAAATGCTGATGAACGGCGAGGGCCAAACCGACGAGCAGATGCGAGAGCGCTTGGACAAAGCTCTTGACGGAGAAGGCTACACGTTGACTCGCCTGGATGTCGATGGCCAACCGGCCAACACGGCCTGGAAGGTCGATACGGCTCAAGAGGAAGTTGACGATCTGAAAGAGACGCTCAAGAAGGAATTTCAACTGGCTTCCTACGAAGTCAAGATTGACGATATTCGCGAAACCAGCGACCAGCCCGGGAAGACCGCCGCAGGCTCCGGCGATACTCCAGCAACGTCGCCAGAAAAACCGGCCGAAAGCGAAACGCCGCCGCAGGATCCAGCGGCTTCCCCCGTAAAGGACGCCGGCAAGTCGGATGAAGCCAAGTCGGATGAAGCCAAGTCGGACGAAGCCAAGTCGGACGAAGCCAAGTCGGATGAAGCCAAGTCGGATAAAGCCCCCGAGGGACCGACGCCCGGCGATTGCGACTTCGACCCGACGCTCGCCCAGGAGGAAAGCTCGCCGCAGGAGAAGGAGGTTGCGCCGCCGGCGGATACGTCCGCCGAATCGTCGTCTCAGAATCCGGCGAACGCGGATCCCGCGGCCAACTCGGCGGCCACGGATCCTGAAGTCGATCTTTCGGTTCGCACCGAAGCGCTGCTGACCTTCAACTACAAGGTGCAAGAGGCCGTCATTCGCGATCGCCTGAACGAGCTGGCGACCAAGTTGGGGCAGCCCCCGCCGGTGATGACGCTCACCATCGGCGAAGATGATCCCAACTGGCGGCCCGGCATGGCCGCGCCCTACGGCAAATGGAAAATCGCCCTGGCCATGGACCAAACTCAGGCCCAACCGCTGCTCGATTCCTTGCGGCAACAGATGGCCAGCGAACCCGTTTGGCTGGCCTCCAACAAGATCGGCGGCAAGGTGGCTTCGGACATGACCCGCCAAGTGCTGATGGCGTTGTTCGCGAGTCTGGTCGGGATCGTCGCCTACATCTGGTTCCGCTTTCAACGCATGATCTACGGCTTAGCCGCGGTGGTCGCGCTGGTGCATGATGTTCTGATCACCCTGGGCGCGATCGCGCTCAGTGCCTACCTGGTCGGCGTGCTGGGGTTCTTGAAGGTCGAAGAATTCAAGATCAGCCTGCCGGTGGTGGCGGCTTTCCTGACCATCATCGGCTATTCCCTGAACGACACGATTGTCGTCTTTGATCGCATTCGAGAAGTCAAAGGAAAGACGCCGCTGTTGACCGGCGACATCATCAACTCCAGCATCAACCAGACGCTCAGCCGCACGCTGCTGACCTCGTTGACCACGCTGATCGTCGTGGCGATTCTGTATTTCATCGGCGGCCCCGGCATTCACAGCTTCGCCTTCGCGTTGCTGGTCGGCGTTATCGTCGGAACCTACAGCTCCATCTTCGTCGCTTCCCCAGCCCTGCTCTGGATGACCAATCATTGGCAGGAAACGTAGAGTGGGGAAAAGAGATAAGAGAGTACATAGTAGAGGGTAGAGGAGTAGGGAGTGCAAGTCCGTGGGCTTGGTTGTAAGCCCATTTTGTCGTCCGTGTGCTCTGTGGCGACCCGTGTTACGGTCTCGCTGGCGCACGCTCTACTCTCTACCGCCTACCACCCAACACCTACTCCCTTACCCTACCTCGGTATTCTCAACGTGATTCCCACGGGCAACAGATCGGGGCTTTCCAGGAGGTCGCGATTGGCCTGGAAGATCTCGTCGGCTCGCTGGGGGTCGCCCATGCGGCGGGCGGCGATGGATGGCAACGATTCGCCGTCTCGGACGATATGGCGATCAAAGTCGGGATCGACGTAGGCTGGACGCGACGCGTGAATCGCGGCGCCGCTGGCGTTGAAGGCGGCGCGATCGACCGGTTGCATCGGATTCAGCTCGCCCCCAGCGACGGTTCCCCAGCGGCTCTCGGTTGGCTGGCGGATAGCGGTGGATTGCCGGGGTGCGGGGTCCAGGACTCCCGCGGGAAAGTTGGGCTGGAGCGCTGGCGGAGTCGTGAAGCGAGCCTGCGGCTGGAGCTGCGAAACGGCTCGTTGGTTGGCCGCCGTCCAAGCCTCTTGCTGCTCCTGGAGCGATTGCTCGCGAAGCGGCGCCAACACCGAGTCGGCGTCGGCCAACTGCCCTGGCTGCACCCGCAGCGGGATTTGAGGCGTTTGCCAACCCGCCGATTCATTGGGGCCGGTTGGCGCCTGCTGGCGTTCTCGATAGTACGGCAGGGCCGTACAGAAGCCCAGAACGATCACCACGATTCCGATCAACCAATTGCGTTTCTTGCGACATCGCGAGTTCTCCAAGCGTGCATCATCGTCGTCCTCCGTTGCGATGTCCGTTCCCTGGATCAACAAGCGTCCTGCCGCTCCTCCTCTTCCTGCTCGGCGAGAAAGATCGCCTACAACATCCTTCACCGCAGCTTAAGGGAAACAAGCGACAAGGCCAGAAAAGCAAGCGAACTCGGCGTTCGCACGGCGGAGCGGAAGAGCTGGGTAAACTCTGCGGACGCGGCGCCCGCGTCACCGCAGGCCCCAGGCCGAATGCCAGACGTGCCGCACCAAGGCGAACCACAGAGGCACGGAGGACAGCTTGACCGTTCTCCGTGTCTCCGTGGTTAATCCGTTTCGGCTGCGTAACTTGATGTGTATGGGTGCAGCGCAGCGCGACCCTGGGTAACGGCCGCCGCCACCCAATCCGGCCGCCGGCCTAGCCGTCGTCGGAGAGTGGGCTGCGTCGTTCTTGCCAGGGGAAGAAATCGGCGCGGTCGGTCAGGCGCAGGCGAATGAAGTCGGCCACCAAAGTGGCTGGCGACGGCCGCAGGCCTCGAGCGTACAGCAGTTTCGTCGATCGAAGACTCGTGTCCGGCTCGAAGAGATAGAGAGACTGCCGCTCGCGTCGTTCCTTGTCATCGGTTAACTCGGGGCGGCCGGACTCCATGATCTTGTGAAACTTAGCGACATCGGCTCGAGAACTATCACGCCTGCCGACAATCAGCATGACGGCGATCGCCTCGGACTTCAGCACGCCCGCGTTTAACGGCGCATTGATCGTATAGCCTTTGACCGAACGCTCCGGTGAGATCATCACCACGGCCTTAACATCGCGACCCTGTCGATAAGTCGGCAATTGAGGCAGCGACCAATCGTACACGGCGTAATGAGCCGCCACCGAGGCGCCCAATCCACAGCCTACCAACGTCAACATCTCGATGTTCAATTCACCCTTGTTGTTGGCGTCGAGCAAGAACGATTTGCAGGCGGCCAAATCAAGGATCATGGCCTCGAAGTGCCTTTTGTTCATCCGCTTCACGTCGAGGTCCGACCCAGCGCTCTCCCCATGGCCGCGCAGATCGGGGACGATCACCGCGTGCCCCAGACTCTGCAAGGCGAGGGCGAACCCCTCGAATTCGGCTCGCTGGCCATCGAGATCATGAATCAAGATGACGGGGACGACCTTCTTGTTGTCGATCTTCTTGTTTGCGCCGTCGGTCGTCTGCACGCCGCCGGCGTAATAGGTGGCCTTGATTGGCAATCGATCTTTGGTCGTCAGCGTCAAGATCTCCGGCTTCGGCATCTCGACCTTGCGCTGCTGAGCCTGTGCGAACCCTCCCAACCCGAGTTGCAAGACCACTGCCAAAGCCAATGCTCGATACACCATCATCGTCGATCCTCGTCTGAAATGTCCAAACCGTCGAATTCTCCGCGGGAACGGCGGAACTCCTTAAGCCGCTTCGACGGGCGTTGCTTACTCCTTTGTCATGGTAGGCCGCTTGGCGGGGCAGCGTCAAATCAGAATGCCGAGGAATCACCCAGCCAGTACCTGTTAATTCCCTCAGCGTATCACCGATGAGTGGGGCGTGTTCCACGTAAGGCGTTTCTGGGCAATGGTTTGCGCTGTTTGTAATACGGCGGCGGCGGCCGCCGCGACTCGTCCGGCGAGTACATCGGAGCAGATTCGACGATATAGTGGAGGTAGGTAGTGGCGCGTGGGCGTGAAAGTCCTTGGCGACAAAAGCCTTGCAGTCCGTGTCGCCGCCGCGTCACAATGAAACAAGAGCGTTTGGGGCGCGGACTCCGCCGCCCTCACGCCACGAACCCGCGAGAACATGCGGCGCTCGCCGCCGGTGGAGAAAATTCGTGAAATACGGGCAAAACGAAGACGCCGCGCAACCCCCGGTCGCCGATACGGACTACGGCCCGTTCGCCGCCAGCCTCAGCTTCCACCTGGTGTTGTTGGTGATGTTGGCTTTGATTTCGTTGACGGCCCCGCCTCAGCCGGATGCGTTAGTGCTGACGCTGCCGACCGAACAGGTGGTGGAGGAGGAGTTGTCCACGCCCGAGCGCATTCAGTTCAGCGACGATCCGGCCGAAAACGTCGGCGCCAATTCGTTTCATGGCGACCAGGCCGCCTTGGCTCAGGCGTTGGAGCTGGACCCGGTCTCGGAGATCTTCAATTTCGCCGAGACCATCGAGACGCCCGAACCGGACATTGATGTGAATCTGGCGGTCGATGTCTCCACGGCCGAGCGATTAACCGACAGCGTCGCGGTCCGCGGCTCCACCGGCGAGAACGTGACTGGCGCCAGCGGGGCGGTCGATCGCATTACCCAAGAGATCCTGCTTTCTCTGGAAGACCGAAAGACGCTCGTTGTCTGGCTCTTCGATCAATCCGGCAGTCTCGCGCGGCAGCGAGAGATGATCCGTGATCGCTTCGAGAAGATCTATGAGGAGTTGGGCATCCTGGAAGCCGCGGGCAATGAAGCCTTCACCAAGCACAAGGACACTCCCCTGTTGTCCGCGGTGATTGCTTTTGGTCAAGACATTCAGCTGATGACCAAGGAGCCCACCGCGGATCCCTCCCAGATTCAAGCCGCCGTGAATGCGATCCAACAGGATGACTCGGGCAAGGAGTTTGTGTTTCGAGCCATCTACGCCGCCGCCGATCTGTACAAGGGCTATCGCCGAACCGATCCGTCGGCGGGAGGTCCCCGACCGCAACGTGATGCTGGTCGCCTTCACCGACGAAGCGGGCGACGATTACCTTCAAGGGCTGGAAAAGACGATCGAGATTTGTCGACGGCAGGAAATGCCGGTGTATGTGGTCGGCGTTCCCGCCCCGTTCGGCCGCGTCGAGACCTACGTGAAATGGGTCGACCCCAACCCTGAGTTTGACCAGTCGCCGCAATGGGCCATCGTCAATCAAGGCCCCGAGTCGCTGATGCCCGAGCGAGTCAAGCTAAGCTTCTCGGCGGAGCCGGAATTGTCCGAGGCGATTGACTCCGGCTTTGGTCCCTACGCGCTCACGCGGCTTTGCTACGAGACCGGCGGGATCTACTTCGCCGTGCATCCCAACCGCAATGTCAATCGGGAGGTAAGCCGCCGCGAGACCGCCGAGTTTTCGGCGCACCTCTCGCATTTCTTCGACCAGCATGTCATGCGGCGCTATCGACCCGACTATGTGAGTGTCGCCGAGTATCAACGGAGGTTGAAGGAGAATCTCGCTCGGCAGGCCCTGGTCATCGCCGCGCGGGCGACGTGGATCTCCAAGATGGATACTCCCAATCTGCGGTTTGTCAAAAGCGATGAGGCGGCTTTCGCCAACGCACTCACCGAGGCCCAGAAAGTCGCGGCCAAATTGCACCCCCAGATCTCGCAACTCTACGAGGTGTTGAAGAAGGGCGAGAGCGACCGCGAGCGGGAGACCTCGCCGCGTTGGCAAGCAGGCTTCGACCTGGCGATGGGCCGAGTCGCCGCGGCGAAAGTCAGGGCGGACGCCTACAACGCCTTGCTCGCCCAGGCCAAGCGCGGCATCAACTTCGAGAAGCCCAACAACAACACCTGGCAACTCGTTCCCAGCGATGAGCCGATCGCCGACAGCCAACTTCAGAAAGTCGCCGACAAAGCCCGCATGTATCTCACGCGCGTGGCTGAGGACCATCCCGGCACGCCCTGGGCCTTGATCGCCGCCAAGGAGCTTCAGGACCCCTTGGGTTGGAAGTGGACCGAGGAGTTCACGGATTTGGCCCCCGTGCGGCAGGGCAATCCAGGCAACAACAATAACAACAACCCGCCGCGAAACGATCAAGCGCGACGCATCGACGTCAAGCCCAAGCGTACGCCGCCCCGCCTGTAAATTCATTCGTCCCCAGGCCGGCAGCCGGCCGGACGCCTGACTCCTGATTTCCGGCGGGCGGGGCTTCAGTGTAGGCTAGTGGTTGAGCGCGATGCGCATCATGCGCGGCGCGGCCCGATTCACTCCCCTTCCCTCCCCAGCTGGTCAGGTGTTTCCATGCGGCGTTGGCATGTGGTCTTGTGTTTCGCAATGATTGGGTTGAGCGTCTCTCTGGGCGCGACGTTGGTTCATGCTCAACCGCACTTGCCTTGGCCGGATCGCAGCGGACCCACTTACGACGGCGTCGCGCCTGACTCCGAAAGCCGCGGAGTTCCGGATCAATGGGATGAAGCCTCTGGCAAGAACATCGCTTGGAAAGTCGAGCTGGAGGGATTGGGGCACTCGACGCCGATTATTGGCGAGGGCCGCATCTGGCTCACTTCGGCCACCGAGGACGGCAAGCGGATGTGGGTCGTCTCGCTCGACGCCGCTACCGGCCAATTGCTGCAGAAAAAAATCCTCTTTGAAAACGAGTCGCCGGAGTCGCTGAACAATCCGATCAACACGTACGCGTCGCCCTCGTGCGTCCTGGAGCCGGGCGTGGTCTATGTGCATTTCGGGTCCTACGGGACCGCGAAGCTAAACGCCGAGACGGCCGAGGTCATCTGGCAGCGACGCGACCTGCCGTGTTGACATTATCGCGGGCCGGGATCCTCGCCGGTCTTGGCTGATGAGCTGTTGATCCTGACCTTTGACGGCGTGGACCAGCAGTACTTGGCGGCGCTGGACAAGATGACGGGAAAGACGGTCTGGCGCACCGACCGCACGACGGACTATGGCGACATCGGTCCGGACGGATTACCCCAACGCGAGGGCGACTTGCGGAAAGCGTACAGCACCCCCGGCGTGGTGATGGTCGACGGGCGGAAGCAGATCGTCTCGGTGGGCTCGCGGGCCGCGTTCGGCTACGATGCGCTGACAGGAGAAGAGCTTTGGACCATTCGTCATGACGACTTCAACGCCGCGGCCCGCCCGTTGTTTCTGGACGGCCTGGCGCTGCTCAACACCGGATCATCCAACGCCAACCTGCTCGCGGTTAGATTGGCTTCCGACACGCGAGGCGACGTCACCGAGACGCATGTGGTTTGGGATCGGCCCAAGGGCAACTCGAGGCTCGCCTCGCCCGTACTGCATCGCGGCAGGATCTACATGGTTTCCGGCACGGGCGTGGCGACCTGCGTGGATGCTCGCAGTGGCGAGGAGATCTGGAAGGGCCGTGTACCTGGCAACTATGTCGCCTCTCCCATCATCGTCAGAGACAAGCTCTATTTGTGCAGCGAAGAAGGGGTGACGTCGGTGTTGAGCACCGGCGACGCCTTCCTGATTCTCCACCGCAACGAGCTTGCGGAAGGCCAGCTGCGCTTCGCCGGCGGTGGCTGGAGGCGCTGTATTTGCGGACGTTCCACCACCTGTACAAGATCGATCAGGGATCAGGGATCAGGGATCAGGGATCAGGGATCAGGGATCAGGGATCAGGGATCAGGGATCAGCCCCAACGGGGCGCCGCCAAGCCAGCCCAGGGTGGAGCGCAGCGCAACCCTGGGAACGGACGCGGCGCTGAAGAACAAGCCCCAACGGGCAACTAAGTCCCCACTGGCGTGAAACGCTCCACGTTTCCGCGCCACAGCTCATGGACCGCCTTACGATCAGGGCTCGGCGTTCGGCTATTCCTGGACGCTGTCCATGCCGATGTCGGAGTTCGCTTCGTAGGGGTGGAAGTTCTTGCTGATATGCTCGGCGACCTTGGCCAGGAACAAACGCTCGAAGGCCGTTTCGCTGAGGCCATATCGGCCATTTTCCGGCCAGGCGAGTTCCGGCGAGTGCTTTCGCATCACGACCTCGCCGTTTTTGGCGACGTCATAGACGCTGACGGTCACATCCGCGCGTCCCTTGAACAGCGTGGGACCTTCCTTGAGCGTGATCGGCGCGTTGAGCTCGATCGCCAGAACGTAGTCGGCCTTCAGGCCGCGACCGATTTGCGTGTAATTCAGCTGGTTCCAATCATTGTGATCCATCCAGTCTTCGAGCCCATCTTGACCGACGATGTCGATCTCCTCGACCTGTTGTGCGAGGATGTTCTCCACGCTGCGGGCGATCGAGCGGGCGACGCCTCCCGTTCCGTACAGATCAGCTTGCGATGTGCAGACGACGGCAACTCGCTTGCTGGGGAACTTATTGAACGACGGCGGGACTTTGGGTGGACCATGGATGGCGTGCTGCAGGTTGCTGATCAACGAGACGCAACCGGTGGTCGAGACCGCGAGCAGCATGACCGCCAGCAGGATTCTTTGTTTGATCGACGCTTGGGGCGACACTTCCATGTTCGTCAGGCTCCAACTCCTGAAAATGCAACCGGGGACCATCCCTGTCTCCAGCGAGGGGCAACCATAGTCGCCGCGCTCCATCTGGACAAGAGCGTTTTCCGGCAATTCTCGGGGCGTCTTCGGGGCCTGGTGCGGAGGGGCGCCGTGCGGGCTACCCCTGCCTGGCCAGGGCCTCGAGCTGCTCGGCGGTCAACGCCAGGCGGCGGATGGCGGTGGCTTTTCCGCTGGCGTCATCGACATCGACAATGGCGCCATTCAGGCGGACGTCGCCTTTGGCGACTTGAAAGTGGGTGGGGCGGAAGGTCAACGTGGTTTCGGCGACGCGCTCGATCTTGCGTCCCAGGATGCTCTCATGCGGTCCGGTCATCCCGACATCGCATTGAAAGGCGGTGCCTCCCGGCAGGATGCACTCGTCGGCCGTGGGCACATGGGTGTGGGTGCCCAACACCGCGGAGACTCGGCCGTCGAGGTAGCGTCCCATGAGTTGCATGTCGCTGGTCGCCTCGGCGTGGAAGTCGAGCAGGCGGACCTTCACCGACTCGGGGCATTCGGCCAGGACGCGATCCGCGGCGATGAAGGGACAGTCCACCGGTCGCATGAAAACGCGCCCGATCAAGCTCAACACAACGACGTGATCTCCGCCTTGGGTCTCCAGCACCGTCCAGCCTCTGCCGGGGGCCTCGGCGGGGTAATTCGCCGGTTTCAAGATCCTGGATTCGGACTCCAAGGTGGTGGAGATTTCGCGGCGGCGATAGATATGATCGCCGAGGGTAATACAATCGGCGCCGGCGTCGATGAGGTCGCGGTAGATTTCCGGCGTGATCCCGGACCCATCGGCGGAGTTCTCGCCATTGACGACGATGAGATCCAGATGCTCGTGTCGTCGCAGAATCGGCAGCGCCTTGACGGTGATCCGTACGCCGGGCTTGCCCACGACATCTCCAATCAGCAGCATTCGCAAGGCGTCACCTGTCGAGGCGGTTTGAGTTGACGTGGAAGGCTTGGCGCCAGTTTGGGCTTGGTGGGAGCATGCCGCCGGAGGGGCCGAGCGTGAACGGATCTAGCGGGCGGTTTCGGTGAATCGCGACTCGCGAACGACCGTCACCTTGATTTCGCCGGGATAGGTCAATTGCTCCTCAAACGCTTTGGCGATGTCGCGGCAGACCTTGGCGGCTTTCAAGTCGTCGGTGTCCTTGGCGGCGACGATCACGCGCAATTCGCGACCGGCTTGGATGGCGAACGCTTGTTCCACGCCGCGAAATCCTCGCGCGATCGACTCCAGTTCTTCCATCCGTTTGATGTATCGCTCGAGTGATTCTCGGCGGGCGCCGGGTCGCGAAGCGCTACAGGCGTCGGCCGTCGCGACCAGCATCGTGTAGGGATGCTCCACGACGATATCGTCATGATGGCCCAGGGCCGCGTGGACCACGTCCTCTTTCTCGCCGTTTCGCTTGAGCAGGTCGGCGCCGATTTTTGGATGGCCGCCTTCCAGTTCATGATCGGCCGCCTTCCCGATGTCGTGCAACAAGCCGCAACGGCGCGCCAGATCGGCGTTCAAGCCAATCATCTCGGCCAACATGCCGGCGATGAAGGCGACTTCGACGCTATGCCGGAGCACGTTTTGCGTGTAGCTGGTGCGGAAATGCAACCGTCCCAACATGAACACAACGCGTTCGTGTAATCCATGGATGTTGACCTCCTGGGCGGCTTCCTCGCCCTTGCGACGAATGAACTTCTCGATGTCGCTTTGCGTTTCGGTCACCACATCCTCGATCCGCGAGGGGTGGATACGTCCATCGGTGATCAGCTTGTCGAGTGCTTGGCGAGCGATTTCCCGGCGGACGGGGTCAAAGCTGCTGACGATCACGATGCCCGGAGTGTCGTCGATGATGACGTCGACGCCGGTCGCTTTTTCGAAGGATCGGATATTGCGCCCTTCGCGGCCAATGATGCGTCCCTTCATTTCGTCGTTGGGGATATCGACGGTGCTGGTGGTGCTTTCCGCGGTATGCGAGGCCGCATAACGATGCAGCGCCGTGAGCAGCATTTCGCGGGATTGCGCCTCGCAGGTCGCGGACAGCTGTTTTTCGTGTTTGCGAATCAGGGCCCCCTGCTCTTGGATCAATTCGGTGTCAAGCAACGTGAGCAGCTTGTCCGCGGCTTCCTGGCGACTGAGGCCGCTGATGCGGTGCATTTCCGTCCGCTGTTGTTCGATCATCGCATCCAGTTCGACTTGTTTCTGGTTCGCTTCGTCGAGCTTCTCACGCATTCGCCGCTGCGTGGCTTCCACGATCTTCTCCTGTTTTCTCAGGTCTTCGGCCTGCTGTTCGACCAGTTCCTGGCGTTTATCGAGCTTGCGTTCGCGATCGCGCAATTCGTCGCGAGTTTGGCTCAGTTCCTTCTCGACCTCGCCTTTGGTTTGCAAGGCCTCTTCCTTGGCTTGCAGAGCGGCTTCCTTGAGCAGGTTTTTGGCGTCGCGATGGGCGCCGTCCATGATCTCTTGGGCCTTGGTCTCGGCATCGCGCTTCTGCAGGCGGTCGAGCAGGCGAACAAGAACGAAGGTCGATATCGCTGACAGTACCGCCGCGATCACGGCGCTCAGGACAGGAAGCACGATCCCCTCCAGTTATGTAAACGGGTGGAGGCGTCGCGGACCTCGAGATTCGAGGGAGAGAAAGAGCAGTGACTCAAGGCGAGCGCAGGGACGGTTTTATTCCGACGGACAAACCGCGCCGGGCTGCACCGGAGGGCGCAGCCAAGCGACTCGGGGAGATTGCGGAGGCGGGCTGTTGCGGAGCGGAAGCCTCGCTCTGGCCGCGCTCGGGGATTCCCGGCGAGCATCCCAATCAGGATCCTCCCTGGGACAGCGCCGCGAATCACGCCTCTGGTCGCTGGAAAACGACCGCCAAGCAACGGCGGTCCCTTCCTGAACGCAGCTCGCCGGCCGTAGCGGCCGCGAGGCGCCGCCGAAGCGACAAGAAGCCCGCCAATCGCCGATCCACGAAAGACTCGCCGCCAAGCGGGCTATGCATAGCGAGATCGCCACTTGCGGCGACCAACGGATGCTGTCGATGGATTGGATCGGAGTTGTCTGGAACACGTCAACTATCAATTCGTCGAGTCAGAGCTTTCTCACCCAGGTTCCTGGGTCCGAACACGCAGCCACGCACACGGTTGATATGCTGTTTCTTTATCTGCGCACGCCGGCGGCCTCGCTGGCCGAAGGCGCCGGACATCCTACCAGAGGGTCGCCGGCGTGGGTAGCAGCTTCGCCGCTGGGGTCAAGCCTTTTCTTGAGGTCGGGACGCGATCCCTTTCGGAACTGGCGGAGGACCGCGTTGCGGGGTAGGTTGGAGACGTTCCGATCCAGCATTGCCTTCCCAAACTCCGGCTCTTGCGATGCCGGTTGGTCGCCATGAGCTCCGTCATCGCAGCGTTGGAAGACGCGTGGCCCGTCCAGACATGGAGCGATGTGACCGTGGTCGTGGCGGTCTCCGGCGGCGCCGATAGCGTGGCCTTGCTTCGCGCCGTGTGCCAAGCCCGCCCGCCCTCGGCCACCGGACGAGTCTTCGCCGCTCACTTCAACCATGCGTTGCGTCCCGAGGCCGACGATGATGAAGCGTTCGTCGCCGAACTGGCCCAACGACTGGAAACGCCGCTGATGGCGGAACGAGCCAGCGACGAATTGCGCAGCGCCGCCCCCGCGCCGGCTTGGAGTCCGCCGCTCGCCAAGCCCGCTACGCCTTCCTGCATCGCGCGGTCGCCCGCTGCGGCGCCCGTTATCTGGCGACCGCCCATACGGCCAGCGATCAGGCGGAAACCGTCCTGCATCGCATCATTCGGGGAGCGGGCCTCAAAGGCCTTGCCGGCATTCCGCCCCGCCGTCCAATCCACGAAGGCGCCGTTCTCGTGCGACCGCTCCTAACCGTGGATCGCACGCAGATCTTGAGCTATCTTAGATCCCTTGGCCAACCCTATCAGGTCGATCCCAGCAACGAGAACCCGGCCTTCACTCGAAATCGGTTGCGGCGCAGCCTGCTGCCATTGCTGCGGGAACAATACAATCCTCAGGTCGATCAAGCGCTCTGTCGCCTTGGCGGGCTGGCCGCCGAGGCTCAGTACTATATCGAACGCGCCATTGAAGCGATCTGGGACGAGGACGTGCAGTCGCTCTCCGGCGGTGAAGGTCTGCTCATCAACAACCGCGCATCGGCCCACGCACCGTTCATCGCGCGGGAATTGCTGCGTCGCTGTTGGCGAATGCAAGCCTGGCCCCAACGCGGCATGTCGTTTGAGCATTGGCAAGAGCTCGCCCAACTCTTGGCCGACGGCAAGGACGCCGCGTTGGACTTGCCAGGCGGAGTTCGCGCGACCCGCACCAAGCTCGGGCTCGAACTCCGCACGGGCCCGGCCGGAGCCTAGTGGGAACACGCGGAAGGGCCGCTGACCCCTTAAGCATCAAGTCAAGAAAAGTCCGGATGGGAGACCACGGAGGACACGGAGAACCAAGAGGCGGATGCAATTCGGTCCTCGGTGTTCCTTCGTGCTCTCTGCGGCGACCCGTTTCAACGGCCCCGCCGACCCAGGGTTTCGCCGGTTCGCTCCGCCCTGGGCCGCCTCGGCTCGCCTAAGCCTCCATCGGGCCTTCGATGCCTCCGCTCATCTGTTCGCCATCAATGGTCAGTGCTTTGTAGCCCCCGATCGACGCGAAGTAGCCGATCAACAGCAGGTAGCACACGGCCATCACCGCCGGCACGATCGCGGTTAGCTTCAACGCCATGCGGCTACCGAACAAGGTCGCCGCGGTCACCGGCTCTTTGTCCTCCGCGGCGTGCGATTTGGCTTCGGTGTTCCACCAACTGTTCAACGCTTCGAGGTTGCTGTCCGAACCGCCGGCTTCTTGAAGGATCTTGATTTCACCATCGAGCTTCTCCCCATCATCGCCCAGCGTCGCGACTTTCGCTCCGTCGAGTCCATTGGTGGTGAAGAAGAGGAACTGGTTGGCATTGGCCGCCTTGTAGCGGGCGTAGGCGTCGGGGGATTGCTCCTCGAGTTTCTCGGATGCGAACTTATCCTGTTTGAAGCCAATGCCGGGGCCGCCGAGCAAGCCCGCTGAGAGCATGCCCACGCCGCCGACCATTCCCAGCGTCACGGCGCCGCCCTTGGGGAAACGCTCGGAGACCACCGCCAACATGGTTGGCCAGAAGAACGTTTTGCCGAGGCCATAAACGGTCAGGGCCAGCAAAGCGGCCGTCGTGCCGGCGACCCCGCCCAAAGTGTAAAGCCCAAATGCAGCCAACACGGCGCTCACGAACAACAGGCCCAGCGGCGAGATCTTATGGACGATCGGACCAGCCACAAATCGCAGCACGAACATCAAGGCCGACGTGTAAACGAACAACCAGCGGCCTGTCGTTTCATCGAGAATGGAGCCGGTGATGCGGGCGATCCAGGAATCGGTGCCCAGTTCGACATAGCCAACCATCGCGTGAATCAACAGCAAGAACAACAACAGCGGCGAGAGGAACTGAATGAGGATCTCGCCGAACGAGACCCCGCGGGCGTTCGCCTCGGTCTGCGGCATCTTCTGCCCAACAATCATCAGCCCGTACAAGATCACGGGAATCAAGAACAGGCTGATCTGCACCTGCCAGGAAAAGGAGCCCGCCATATAAATCGACGCGATGCCGCCCACGATCAGTCCCGCCGGCCAGCCCGCGTGCAGGATGTTGAGGTAATGTGTCTTGTTATTGGGAAACAACGTCGCCACCAGCGGATTCACAACCGCCTCGCAAACGCCGTTGCCAATGGCGAACATGAACATGCCTACGAACAAACACCAGTACGTGGCGTTCTTGCCCGCGGCGGCGAACACCATGGGCGCCGCGAGCGTCACCACGGCCGAGAGGAAGTGTACGATAAAGGCGAAGATCAACAGCTTGCCGTAGCCCACCTTCTCGGCGATGAAACTCGACAAGATAATGATCACGCCGAAGCCCACCAGACCGCCGCCAGTGATCCCGCCCAACTCGGTCTGCGTGAAGCCGAAATCCTGCGACCAGGCTTCCAACACGCTTGCTCCACGAACCGCGAATCCCACGCCGGCGGCCAAGATCGCCATGAATCCCGCCCACAACAATCGTTGAGCGTTCGGAGCGATTGCGTAGTTCAGGTCCTTCGGATCTTTCATGGAACTCATGCTCGATGGCCTCGCGAAAGTTGTTGTGCTTGATGTGCCGGATGGGAAACTCCGCTAGAGTAACCAGCCCGCAGGCCAAGTTCAACGAGGCGCAGCGGCCTTCATCATCGATACGACGCCCTTGCGAAGGGGTTTTCGGAGTCATGACTTGAATTGCGATCAGGAAAGACGATGGGCTGGCGCCGCTTTTGTCGCGGTGCTTCTGCTGGCGTTGGGCGCCAGGTGTGGCGCCGCTCTCTGGTGGCAGAGCCGGCTGCCGGAGGGGCGAACTTTTGGACTGCCTGATAGCGAGAGCTACTGGTTCCTTGCCGGAACGATTGCCAGGGGAGAGCCTTATCAGTTCGGCGGGCCGGACGCCAAGGTCTTTCGAGCGCCCGGCTATCCCGTCGTTTTGGCGCCCTTGTTTCTCATTTTCGGCGACCAACCACCCGTCCTGGCCGCGCGTTTCCAGGGAGCGGTGTTGGGGACCTTGGCCGTTGGACTTATCGGCTGGCTCGCACGACAACTCGCGCCGCGGTTCGTGATTCCAGCCATGACCTTGGCCGCCGTGTATCCGGGCGCCATCATGATGAGCGTCCTGGTGCTCAGCGAGGCGGCGTTCTGCCCGGTCATGGTGCTGCAGTTGGTCTGTTGGGCCAAGATGATCCAACCGCAAGCCTCGCCTCGGCGGGCCGGTGTATGGGCGGCCGCCGCGGGCGCCGCCGCCGCCGCCGCCGTCCTGATCCGGCCAAGCTGGTTATTGTTCACGCCGGTCGCGGGGATGGCCATGCTTCTCGCATCTGGCCGCCGCTGGCGGCGTTTGCAACAGCTGGCGGTGATGGCCGCGGCGTTCGTCGTCTGCATGGCGCCATGGTGGATTCGCAACTACCGAGTGGTTCACGCCTGGACCCCCACCACTCTGCAGGTCGGCGCCAGCCTGTATGACGGCTTGAGTCCCGAGGCCACCGGCGCCAGCGACATGCGTTTCGTGCCGCGGTTCCGCGAAGCACTGCAACAACGCGATCAACAAGCCAGCGAGCCGCCGGAGGAGCCGTTCGAAGTCCGCTTGGACAGAAGCATGCGCGACGCATCCATCGCCTGGGCGAAAGCCCATCCTAGCGAGGTTGTGAGATTGATGGGAGTCAAGTTCGTGCGGGTGTGGAATCCGTTTCCCAATGACCGGCAATTCGGCTCGGCGGCCGCGCGATGGATCACGTTGGTGGGATTCTTTCCCTTGCTGGCCCTTTCGATGATGGGCCTGATCCGCTGGCGACGTTCGTCGCTGGCGTGGCTGTGCGCGGCCCCAGCCTTTTACTTCACCGCGCTGCACCTCATCTTTGTCGCGTCCATTCGCTACCGACAGCCCGCGATGTTGGCGGCCACGGTGCTGGCCGCGGCGGCCCTGCAGCCGCTGCTCGCCCGGCGACGTGGTCGGCTCCGAGAGTGGTGGGCGGCGGATTGACTCTTGGCGATTGAGTTTCGCGAAGGCTGAGGCGCCGAAAGGATGAGAAAGTCAGAGGCCGGCTCAGTGAACCGGCCTCTGGACTTGAATGGCTCCGTGTTGCTGGAATCGCGAGCCGCCTGACTCTTACCCTCCACCGGAATCGGGAACCGGCGCAGGCGCCGGCGCCGGGACCAACTCCGGCGGAGCGGCGCCGCCGGCGGCTGGGTCTTTCGGCGGGAGCAAGACCACGACAACGGTCTCCGGCTTCAGCAGCGAGCGATACCAGACGTCCAGTTTCTCCCCGGGGCCGACAAGCACCGCGGCTTGTGGCTTCGGCGATGCCGAATCCAAGCGGGCGCCGCTCATCAGATAAAGCTTGTATTGACCCTTGGGCACGGACTCCGCCACTTGTTTCATGACCATCACGGCGACGGTGCGAGTTCTTTGCTCGGGAACGATCTTGGTGACAGTTCGCTCTTCTCCATCGACAAGCATCGTTTCCGTGACGGGAACATTCACCGTGTAGGTTTGTTCTACCACGCGGGTTTCCGCTACCGCCCGAACCAGCTCCAAGTCGCCGTTGGCGAGGGCTCGTAGGGAAACAAATTGAATCGGAGTCTTGGGGATGTTTGCTTCCGCTTCGTCTTGGGCGGAAACTCCGGCTGTCCATGTCAATGTGAGCAGGGCGAGGCTGAGTAAGCTGATCCAACGCATGGAATGGTCCTTGAATGAGAGAGGGAATTGGACGTGGGGGAACTGCGCCTAACGGCGGACTGCGGCGAGCACGGGAGCCGCGGGCGGTGCAGGCTTTGCGTTCCATTGGACGCGGGCTTGCTGAATCGCCGCTCGCAAGTTGCCTTGCACGCGCCCCAGCGACGCGTTGATCCTGGAGTTCTGCTCCGGATGAAGCGACTGCAGTCGCACCGCCCTCCCCAATGATTCGATGGCGGACGACTCGCGCCCCAGGGCGATCTCCGTGAAGCCTCGGTAAAACCAGAGCCGAGCATCCTGATCGGCCGCTTCCAAACCAGCCTGGAGCAGGGCTTCGGCCCCTCGATAATCGCCGGCCCAATAGGCGTGATACGCCTCACCGTAGTACATCCCAGCCACTTCGGAATTCTGGCGGCCAGGCGTCGGGGCCATGGCGGTCGAGACGGGCAATCCCTCGGCCGAGGCAAACGTCGGCGAGTTGTCCAAGCTCCGCGCGGCTGCGTGGGCGATGGCGGTCGCCGAGAGACCCGCACCATGGCCTGAAATGAACGGGTCGTCCGGATCGTCGTCTTGGCCTTCGTCGTCGTCGTCGAGATCTTCGCCCGACTCAATCGGGGTAACGATCACCGAACTGTGGATCACACCCCCCGAGCCGATCACCATCCCGCTATGGACGATTCCGCACCCGCTGCAAGCGACCCCACAGGCATCGTTGCCCGGGCCGTAACAGGGGCTGTAACAGGGGCTGTAACAAGCGGTTTGGCAACTGCTTTGCCAACAGGGCGCGTCGCAGACCACCACACAGCAATCCTGGCGGGACGACCTGCATTTCCCTTTACGGGCGTGGGCGGGATTGCCGTAGGCCAGCAGCAGCAGGCAAGCACACAGCGCGAGACTTAAGCGATGAAACATGGTGTCTTCCTCGAAGTAGGCGGCCAGCAAAACGCCGCGAGCTCGCCTCGGTCGAGGCGATTCAACGGCGCGTCTCAGGACTGTATGATTGTAATTGCCGTCTGTCCTGGATCTTCGCGGTTTCCCGAAATAAACCCGGCGGAAGCATGGCGACCGCTGACTCACGGCGCCCTTGGGCAAGCAAGATGGGGCACGACGCAAAGAAAATGGCCGGCTCCGCAAGGAACCGGCCCACTGGTTAGATCAAGGCAGAATCCGCGACAACTTGCCCAAAACCCTGTTCTTGGCGGCTTGGATCAAGCGATTCCCGATTGCCTTTCCTTGGCTCCGAATAATCGACGGTTGGCCGGAGGTGAAACCCTGCTGTCCGGCCAAAGGCTGGCCATAGGGCCCGCTGTTCGTTCCGAAGCCAGGGTTGGACGGTCCGAAGCCGGGGTTGGACGGTGCGAAGCCAGGGTTGGACGGTGCGAAGCCGGGGTTGGACGGTCCGAAGCCAGGGTTGGACGGTCCGAAGCCAGGGTTGGACGGTCCGAAGCCAGGGTTGGACGGTCCGAAGCCAGGGTTGGACGGTCCGAAGCCAGGGTTGGACGGTCCGAAGCCAGGGGTTGGACGTTCCGAAGCCAGGGTTGGACGGTCCGAAGCCAGGGTTGGACGGTCCGAAGCCAGGGTTGGACGTTCCGAAGCCAGGGTTGGACGTTCCGAAGCCAGGGTTGGACGTTCCGAAGCCAGGGTTGGAGGTCCGAAGCCAGGGTTGGACGTTCCGAAGCCAGGGTTGGACGGTCCGAAGCCGGGGTTGGACGTTCCGAAGCCAGGGTTGGACGGTCCGAAGCCGGATTGCCCGGCGGCGTTGTTGGCGGGGATCGTACCGACGAATGCGAACAGGTGAGGATTCGAGTTCAGGTAGTCTTCCAGCCGCATCGGCGCCACTCGCATTGCATCCAGCTGGATGTAGGGTCGGCCAGCGATTCCCTGGAAGGCGAAGGCGACGAACTCCGAGCACATCATCTCGCCGGTTGGCAATTGGTGATTAGCGATTTGATTTGCCCGCCGGGTGGCCAGCGGACCCCACGAGGAGCTTCGCGGCAGCGACATCAAGCAATGGGCGATCGAGTACTTGATATTCTGAGACGCCAGCCAGTAGGCCGTTCGCACGGCTGAGGCCGCTTGCGATGGGTCGGTCGGTCTCCAGGCAATCACATCGATGCCGGAGGGAAGCGGTTGAACCTGGACTCGTTTCGCCGTCGCCGAGGCCTCGGCGACCATGCCATTGCCAACGTAGAGCATCGCGTGGACCGAAGTTGGCGCCCCGGCGCCTCGAGTCTGAAACAGTGTCTCCTGGGCCAACTTGACCTTATGGCCGGCGCCGTACACTTTGCGGATCAGCACGTCGCCCGGTTGCAGGGCGGCCGGATTGACTTGCGGCAGTTGAGCGAACCAGGCCGCCTCCTGGGCTTCATCCACGGGGGGGCGGACGGCATACTGAGCTCGAGCCGGCGTCGCCGCCAGGGTCATGCCTAACAGGATCAAGGTGAGCTGAACGGCGGTCTTGGGTGGGGTCTTCATGGGGTCCTCTAAGGTGTGCGATGGAGAGGGAATTGAGCTGGTCTCGGCCAACAAGCAGGTACTTGCGCCCATCGCGGTCCACCCCTTACCGTCTCCCGTGGTTTCTTGCTTTTTGTTACAGCGGACCCGCGGCGGCGCCTGCAGGGCGGATAGCAGCGTCGGACGCGGAAATTCGTGGCGAGATCGCCTATCGGGCGCAATCCTCCCAAGGCGCCTGTTTTCGTCGCCGTGTTAACCTTCTATTGACCCGACTGACTCTTCTTTCCTACTATCCGCCGCCTGTCGCCGGGGAGGGCGACTTGATTCACCAGCGGATTTGGACCTCATGGCTGCACGGCGGACGCATACGGTTGGCTCGTTCTTCGAACTGTTGACGGTCATGCCCTGGCGCCGTGCCGCGACGGTTGGAGGCTCGCCATGAGTCGCTCGGCGGCCATGGCGCCGCATGCCTCGCGACCGGCGGGTCACCACCCCGTGGCGCGCTGTATCGGCTGGTTTAGCTGGCGGGCCGCCGTGGCGGTGATCGTCGTCACGCTGATCATGTTCGGCGATTGTCTGATCTTGTGGTTGTTCCGTGACGAATTGGCTGCTCGAGTCGCCATTGAGTTGCAACAACGGCTGCCGGGATGGCGGGTGCAGATTCGTTCTTTGGAGCGGGTCGAGGGGTACGGCATCGTGTTGCGCGGTCTGGTCGTGTCCGATCCCTTGCAGCGAGGCGCGGCGGCACGCGTTCTGGAAGTGGACGAGATCCGAGTGCGCTGCGCGACGAACCTGGAATCGTTGCTTGCGGGACACACGCACCCGAGTCAATTGGTTCTCCGACGTCCCCGGCTGACGGCGCCGTGCGCCGCCGCGCTGTTGGCGAAACTCCGTCAGCCCGCGCCGATGGCGTGGAACTGGGACAACCTTCCCGAAGTCCGCATCGTGGATGGCGTCGCGGTGCTTGGCGATCCGCAACTGGGCGATGTCGCCCTCCGCGAGATCCAGGGCGCCTTGCATCCCAGCCAGGAGAAGCAGTCAGGAAGAACGCAATGGAATCTGCTGTTGCGCGGCCGCGGCCCGCAGTTGGGGGCGGTGCAAACACAAGTCGCGTATCGCCCCGACGACCAGACCTGGGAAGTGCGTTCCAAGATCCGGCAAGCGACCGCCAGCGAGTCCTGGGTGCGTTGGTTGGTCTCCAGGTTGACCAGGACGGCGACGCCTTGGTCGGGCTCGGGGAGCATCTCATGCGATATTTCCGCCGGCCGAGCTGCCCAGGCGGCGCGGCCTTGGGTGAAGATAGACGGCCGAATCCATGACGCGGTGGTGCATGCGCCGGGCGACGCCTTGACCTTGACGGGCGTTTCCGGCAGTTTCTTCGCTGACTCCAACCAATGGAAGCTCTCCTCCTGCGCCGGATGGTGCGGCAAGAGTCTCGTTCAACTCGATGTCGTACAGCATGGTTGGACGGCGGAAGCACCCGCCAAGGTCAGCCTGGCAGCGCGCCAATTCCGCCTCACCCGCCCCATGATTTCGCTGCTGCCGGCGGCCATGCAGGAGGACTGGCGGAAGAGCCAACCGCTCGGTTTGTTGGACCTGCAACTGCAAGCCGAACGCGGCGACGGGACTTGGAACACCACGGCGATTGTGCGGTGCCGCGATGTGAGCGCCCGACACCATGAGCTTCCCTACACGTTTCGCGGCTTGCATGGCGTCGCCAAGCTATCCAACCACACGTTGGACTTGGATTTGCAAGCGATCGTTGACGGCCAAGTGGTGAAGATCGCCTCGCAACTCAATCGCGCCGGAGATGAGGTCGTGGGGTGGACGGAGCTCCATTGCGATGAATGGGTCACGCTGGACAAGGAGCTGACGTCGGTCTTGCCTGAGGCTCAGCAAGACGTCGTCGCCGCGCTGCAGGCGGCGGGGAAAGTCAGCGGACACGCCCGGATCGAGGCTCTGACCGGCAACCAGACTCGCAAGCATATCGAAGTCAATGTCCAGGGGGCCTCCGCCCGCTACATCCATTTCCCTTACCCGATCGACGACATCCATGGCCGACTGGTCATCGATGACGCGCGCTGCGTTATCGAGCGGCTGGTGGGACGCAAGGGCAGCGCCGCCATCACCTGCACCGGCTTGTGGGATGGCGACGCGACGACCGAGCCCAAGCTGCGTCTGGCTTTTGATTGCCGCGAAGTTCCTCTGGATGATCAATTGCATCAAGCCCTCGACGCCCAGGGGCAAGCGATGTGGGCCGAGGTGCGGCCGGCCGGAGTCTTGGATCGTTTGGTGGTGAACGTCGCGCACGATCCGGATCGCCAAACGACTCAGTGGGAACTGGCCGGCAGCCAGGATCCGTGCGCCGCACACATGGATGGGCGGACCATGTCGATGTTCTTGAAGCAATTTCCCTACGCCCTGCAAAACATCAGTGGACGCTTCATCTATCGCAACGGGGTACTTCAATTTGATGAGGTGCGAGCGCGGCATGACAACACCAGTCTGCAAGCGCACGGCAAGGTATTCAGCGATCAAGAGGGGCGCCGATTGGTCTTTGATCGGTTGGTGGTTGAGGGGCTGCGGGCGGATCGCGATCTGTTAGCCGCCGCGCCGAGCGGCCTGCGGCAAGTGGCCGAGCACCTTCATCCCAGCGGACAAATGACGCTGGACGGCCGCTTGGACCTGCTGCTCGACAGCGACCCGCGGCGGACGCGTTCATCCTGGGATGTGCAGCTGGACTTGGAGAACGCGGCCGTGAACTGCGGGGCCCCGCTTCGCTCGATCCGCGGTTCGATTCATCTGGCCGGCAGCGCGGACGCCCGAGGTTTCCGGAATCGGGGGCAATTGAACATCGACTCGCTCATGCTCCAGGGAGCACAGATCACCGGGATTCGAGGCCCCTTCTGGAATGATCCACGCCAATCCGTCCTGGGCTCGCCGCCGGGACCCACGCGCAGCGATTCCCCGTTGGAGGTGCAAGCCAAGACGTTGGGCGGCGACGTCGCCCTCCGCGGCGTCGTGCTGAACGCCCCCGAATCGCCGTTCGTTTTGTACGCCAGGATGAGCGATGTGCAGCTGCAACAAGCGGCGGCCATGTTCTCGCCCGCCAATCGCCAGGTAAGCGGCTTGCTGTCCGGCGAGGTCTTTCTGCAAGGCAACTCGCATGGTCGGCACACCTGGGTCGGTGGAGGCGAGGCGCATCTCCGACAAGCCGACCTCTACGAAACGCCCTTCATGATGAAGCTGCTGACGCTGCTGGCAATCCGCCCCCCCGAATCCAACGCGTTCAGTTCGGCCGACGCCAACCTGCGGATCGAAGGCGACCAGTTGTACCTGGACAAGATCCAACTCAGCGGCGAGTCGTTAACCTTGCGCGGCAGCGGCGAAGTCAACACCAACAAGGACGTCCGCGCGAACCTCTACGCCGCCGTTCGCGGCGAGGCCGACAATCGCCTGGCCGGACGCGTCTTTCGCGCGGCCAGTCGGCAACTGCTGCAAATCGATGTTGACGGCAAGACGGACGATCCCAAGGTGTCACGCCGTCCGCTGCCCGAGCTTAACGACGCAATCAAGCGACTCTTCCCGGAACTCGCGAACAAGGAGAACGACAACGATCAAGGCCCGCTGCAACGACTGAACGAAGCGGTCAATCCCCTGGCCGGCTGGCGGCGGTAGACCGGCTCGCCGCGGCAAGTAGCATCGCACGCGCACCGAGCTTGTCCCGTCGGGCGATGGTTGGGCTAGAATAGGCTGAAAACGCGTATCGAGGAGCACTTCCAGGCGATGATTCACTTCACCAAGATGCACGGCGCGGGCAACGACTACGTCTATATCGATTGCTTTCAACACCAGACGCCGGACGACCTCCCCGAATTGGCTCGGCGGATATCGCATCGTCGCTTTGGCGTCGGCTCCGATGGTCTTATCCTGATTCGTCCCTCCGAGATCGCCGACGCCCGCATGCACATGTTCAATGCGGATGGCTCGGAAGCCGAGATGTGCGGCAACGGCTTACGGTGCGTCGCCAAATACGTCTTCGATCACGGGATCTGCAAACAAACCGATATGCGAATCGAAACTGGCGCCGGCGTTCTGCCCGTGCAGGTCTTTCCCGACGACGGAAAAGTGCAACAGGTTCGCATCGATATGGGAGAGCCGATCCTGAAGGCGGAACGAATCCCCACGACCCTGCCCGGCGATCCGCCGGTCCAGGTGGATTTGAACGTCGGCGGGAATCGCTTGACCGCCACATGCGTCTCCATGGGCAACCCGCATTGCGTTCTCTTCGTCGAACAAGCAACCGATCAATTGGTCTTGGGCCTGGGACCGCAGATTGAAGTCCATCCCGCCTTCCCCAGGAAAGTCAACGTTGAGTTCGTGGAAGTACTGGCCCCCGATCGGCTCCGGCAACGGACTTGGGAACGCGGCTCGGGAGAGACATGGGCCTGCGGCACCGGGGCCAGCGCCGTCTGTGTCGCGGGAGTGCTCGCGGGCCTTAGCGAGCGACAGGTCGTCATCCATTTGTTGGGTGGTGATTTGGAGCTGCTGTGGGATGAGACCACGAACCATGTCTTCATGACTGGACCGGCGGCGGAAGTATTTCAAGGCCAATGGTCCCCCGTGGCGTCCGCCGCCCTGACGAGCAAGGCAACCACTTGAATCGGCCTATTGCAGCCGCCCGTCCGTTGTTAACTTCCCAGAACAGGCACTCCGTCAACCACCCATCGCGGGCAAGGAAGCCAGATGAAGATCAACCATCCCCTGGTGATGCGCGCGGCGGCTTAGCGCTGGCGTGGAGCAGTTTTGCCTGGATGCGCACCCTGCGCTATCGGGGCGCCATGTCGGACGATTCCGTGGATCCAGCAAGTCCTGATTTCCAAGGACCGGCGATTTTCCTGTTCTGGCACGAATACATTCCCTTGCTGTTTTATCTGCGCCCGCATTGCGAGATCGCGATGTTGCTTAGCCGGCATCGGGACGCCGAATGGCTTTCGCACGCCGCGGGCTACATGGGCTTTGACACGATCCGCGGCTCGTCGTTTCGCGGCGGTGCACAAGCCCTGCGCGAGCTGTATCAGAAGGGACGGTTGAAGAACTTGGCCATCACCCCCGATGGGCCGCGCGGGCCGCGTCGGCAACTGGCGCCGGGGCCGATCTATGTGGCTTCGAAGCTGCAATTGCCCTTGGTCGCCATGGGGCTGGGCTACAGCCGTTGCCGCCGCCTGGGGACCTGGGACAAGTTCGCGGTCCCCCTGCCCTACGCCGAAGCTCGCGTTGTCGCCAGTCCCTTCTTGCGAGTGCCCCCGGATCTTGATCGAGACGAAGTCGAAATGCATCGTCAACGCGTGGAGCGGATACTGAACCAGCACACTCTGGCCGCCGAGCAGTGGGCCGCCGACGGCGGCGACATGGAGGGATCGCGTTACGGAGTTCGCCAAAGCATGACCCCCGGCGACCGTCGCCGTTTCGCCACCCGTCGCGCCGCGTAGCAAGTGTGTTCGGAGAGCTTTGGAACGGCCCCAAGTCAGCCCAGGGTGCAGCGCAGCAACCCTGGGTAACCGCAGGCAACCCTTGAGTGCAGAGTGCAAATCAGTCCCACCGGGACGGGCCCAAATCAGCCCAGGGTGCAGCGCAGCGCAACCCTGGGGCAACCCCGACGCCAGTCGCGGCCACGAATTCCCAAACGGCCTGTGGCGAGAGGCAGAAAACTGGATTCGTGATGTTATTTGGCCCACTGCAGGTCCGCGATCACGGGGAAGTGATCACTGGGATACTGCCCATCCTGCTGGAACGTCACAATTTCGCTGGACTGCACTTGAATCGCCCCTTGGAGCAGAATCCAGTCGATACGTTGTTGGCTGGCGTTGGCAGGTCCGCGAAAGCCATTGAAGGTTCCCACCAATTCGCCTTTCTCGTCCGCCTCCAGCCAACTATCGCGGAAGCGGCCCTCGCCGACGAGCGCGTCATACACCGCTCCTTGCTGGGCGGGTGAGTTGAAGTCGCCCACCAGAATCACAGGGGCCCCGGTGAGCTTCGCCGAGCGTTCCAGGACCAATTGAGCACTCTTCCGGCGCGCCAGTTCGATTTGGTGGTCGAAGTGCGTGTTCAGGAAGTAAAACTCTTGATCGTTGCTTCTGTCGCGAAAGCGAACCCATGTCACCATGCGACGATTGGAGTTGCCCCATGTCGATGATCCAATCATCTCAGGCGTATCGGACAACCAGTAGTGATCGAACTCCAGCGGTTCCAGCCGCTCAGCGAGATAGAACACCGCCATGAATTCACCACGACTTCCGCCGTCACGCCCCAGCCCGATCCACTCATGGTTGGGCAACGTCGCGTCGAAGTCCTTCACCTGGCGATACAGCGCCTCTTGCATGCCAATCACGTGCGGAGCGTACTGTTGCAACATCGCGCGCGCGACCGGCAAGCGATCGGGCCAGGCGTTGGGCTTCTGGTCGCTCGCATAGCGAACGTTGTAGGTCATGACTCGCAACGGCTCGCCGCCGTCGGCGGAAGACCAGAAAGCAAGGGACGCCAAACCAACCGCCAGAAGCCCAATCGCAATGCGAAGCATAGGGATTTTCCTCGAAGGAGTGATGAATTGCAGCCCGCCTCATTCTAAGCAGGGTTGCAGGTGTTTTTAAGGTGAACTCGTTGCGGTCTCTGACGCTCGGAGGGAAACGCCGTAGCGGGTTTCGCTAAGCGGAGGAAGACCATGAATCAGTCCCAACGGGACGGCCGCAAATCAGCCCAGGGTGCAGCGTAGCGCAACCCTGGGAAACCAACGCCGGCCCCGACACCAAGTCCCAACGGGACGACCCCAAACCAGCCCAGGGTGCAGCGTAGCGCAACCCTATAGGCATCCCGGTCCAGAGTTCCGCGCGAACGCGGTTACCACAGAGAGCACGGAGATCCACAGAGGCCCGATTCCATCGGTGTTTTTGTTAACTTGATGCGTGTGGGGTGCAGCGCAACCCTGCACGCGGGCCTCGGACAGAGTCGGGAGGACCGCCTTACGATCAAGGTCGGCGATTCGCCAGGAAACGCGACAGCAAGGTCAAGTTGCTGCTGAATTGTTCGCTGCTCAGATACTCGGTTCCCAGCGGAAGTTTCAATTGGCCCACCAGCCGACGACCATCGAAACGGCTGAGCCAACGTCCCTGATCATCCAATTCGCTGATCACGTTCTCTACTTCTTCCTTGCTTGGCGAAGTCTCCCGCGTCAGTCCCTCTGTAAGCCCTCCTTGATTCAACTTTTCGTATCGCTTCCGCAACCTGTCCAAGCGCGACTCCGTCTTCCATCCATAGTGATCGGGCAGATTGGCGTCATCGTAGGTCAGGATGTATTCCCGCCCGTCGCGGCGCATATACAGAGGGCGATTCGACTTCAATTCGTAATACCTCGCCAGGCGACCGTCCGGCAACAGCGACCGTTGCAAGTAGGCCAACGCCGCGGGGATGGGCTGCAAGTAGCGACGATTGTGCGTGTAGGCCGCGATCGTCATCAACGTCTCGATCGCCTCTTGGGATTCGTCGCCGGCGATTGCCGGCGGTTCAAAGTTTCTCGCCCAGATCGGTTGCATTTGGTAGTTGTATTGCTGCGCCCAGGCGGGTTGCGGCGCCGGAAGCTGCGCGAGCAACAGGAAATCGCCCAATCGATGCAACGCCGCAAGGGACTCTTGATCGGCGTACACCTGGTGCGCGGCGATCAACGTCTCACAGACGTAGCCGCAGACATTGTCGTTCAAGGTGTACATGTCCCAATAGGCTTTGATCCTTCCTTGGGTGCGCCAGTCGTAAGCCGGCAGACTCGCTTTCAAGATCGGCGGCTTGGGGTTGGGCTGATCGTCCCAGACTTGCGGAAAGGCGCCGTTGGGAAACTGCGCGGCCAACAGGCGCTGCAACCCGAATTCGGCCGCCTCGTGGATGGTCGCATCCTGGAACTTCAGCGCGGCGTCCGCGCGAATCAACAGCAGCAAGGCGGACGAGGTTTGCCCGTCGTCCAACGACGAATTGTTCTTCCCTCGCCCCTTTCCATGACGATACTGTGCGACGCGTTCCCCGTTGACTTCAAAGTCAATGCAGTTGGTCCAGCCGCCCGAGCGAAGCTGACCGGCGGTCAGGGCGAGCGCTGCTTCGCGAGCGGCTGCAAGGTAGTAGCCGTCGCCGGTGGCGGCGTACGCCTGCAGGAACGCCAGGCCGACGGTGGGCGTGCCGGGGGGCTGCACCCAAACTTGATCGATGGTTGCTTCGCCTTCGCCCCAACGCCGACTGAGATCCGGCAGGTAGTGATAAACGTAACCTCCGTGGCTGGCGACTTGCTCGCGAAAATACTCCGCGGCTCGACGCATCGCGCGGCGAACATGCGACTCGACGGAGTCAGCGTCTTGAGCGGATGCCGCGTCGTGCATGCACAGGCTGGGAAAGACCACGGCGCAACAAAGCAAGGCGGTCGCCAGGGGAGCTCGCCCTGAACGGGATTCGCTCCGCCTCACGCGCCCCGGGGCGAGCCGGTAGCCCATGCCCCGGTAGGCGAACAGCACTCCCAAGAACAATCCGAGCGTCCATGTCGCACAAACAAAACAAGGCGCCAGGTAATCTCGGAGGAAGACGCCGGAACGCAATCCAAGCAAGATTTGCCGTGACGCGTCCAGAGGTTCTCCTTCGGCGATCTCCAGCCCCACAACAGCCATCAAAAAGGCGAACCCCAAGCAGGACCATTGCCCCAACAGGCCCACGAGCCAGTATCGCGATCGCGGACCGAAAACCAGTTTGACGGCTTCTAAACCAACGAGCGCCCGCAACGACTCCGGCCGGCAACGCGACGCCCATGATGGCCGCGCCCGCGGCCTCGAAGCCGATCGCCGCCTTGAAGGAGGCGACCGTCACGGCGGCCAATCCTGTCGCGGCCATAAGCCCGGCGATGCTGATGCGACGGTGAACCATGTGCGGCTCGTCGGGCGGCGCCAGTTGAATTTTCTGCCGATCGGAGGTCCATCGCAGCAGCACGATCGCCGTGGCCAGCCCGGGCGAGGCGACTCCCAAAACGACCCAGACGCTTTCGGGGTCGTCTTGGGACAGTATGCCGCCCAGCACCCAGGCGGTCATGGCCAAAACGGCTCGACCAACGCGCTGCGGCAGCCGCCGCGTCGAGAGCACCGTCAGGATGACGAGCGCCATGGCGGCGCTCACCCAGACCGCGATCCCGACCGCCATCGCGCCGCCGCTCGCCACCAACTGAAAGCCCGTCCATCCGCTCATCGCACCGATCACCCCAGGGGCGAACCAGCTGGCGGCGACGCCGGGCTTCCCTGACCCCCGGGGAATCCGAGTCAACCGCCGTTCCAGAGCGGCCACGCGACGCTCGAGATCCGCGCAACCGGGGCACTTTTCCGAGGGCAACTGATCGTCCATGGTGATTCGCGCCGAACTCCTTGCCTTCCGCCCGGTGCAGGGCCGCCGTTTGGAAGGCTTTGTGAGTGTCTGCTTTCGATTTGGGCTTTCGGCTTGGGCCGGGCCTGCGCGCGAAGCTTGAGGCTCTTGGCTTCAGAGCCAGAAGCTGGCGCTGTCCGGGCCAGGCTAGGCTAGGGCAGAATGACCGCTTCCCCTCCCGCCTTGGTGAACAGCGCCTTCAACACAACTTTATCGACGCCCTCCGCGATGAACTGCACGCTACCGTCGGCGAAGCCCGCTTGAAATCCATTGGGATAGAGCCCCATGAGGCCGCGTATTGGATCGTCTGCGTTGGGGGCGAAGTCGGCCGGCTTCGTCCAGATCACCGCCGAGTCGTCACCCGTCTCGACGGTCATGATCGTATTGGAGGTTCCGTCAAGGATCGTCTGTATTCGCGCCCCGAGACGATCGCCCTTGGCCGGGCGAATGAACACGCCGTCCTTGCCGCCGACGCCCAGATAATTCGTCAAGCCGTCGGTGACTTGATGATCGGATGCGGGCGAGAGATACACCTGCGGCATGCGTTCAATCAGCTTCTTGTTATGCGGGCTGTCCCACGGTTCATCGAGGTGGAACTCTTGATACAGGGCCAGTTGCTCAATGAAGGGCAACACATGCACGCGCCAACTCAACAGGGGCTTGCCATTCTCGTCGGCGCTGTATCCGGCGGGAAACGCGGAATAGACATCGTGAAAGTTGTGCATCGCCAGACCGATCTGCCTGAGATTATTCATCCCCGTCATGCGTTGGGCGGCGCCGCGCGACGCCTGGACGGCCGGCAATAACAAGGCCGCGGCGACTGGCGCGGAACTGAACAGATTGCCGATGGGCAACGTCTGTCGCATGGTGAGCTCGACGCCCTGGTCCACGCGGGCGAGCGACCATACCGTAGGCCGCAGATAGGCGACGACGTTGTCGGACCAATTCACAAAATTGACCGCGTTCCGGATTTCGGATCGTTCATCATGTTGCTCAGCATCTGGGCGGCGATTGGGACGACGACTTCGGCGACCTGCCTGGTGTCCGCGTACAGGAGAGCGATCGTTTGGGCGTCCGCCGCAAACAGAGCCTTGGTCTCGGGTCGCGTGGCAATGGATGGCGATTCCTGCGCCTCCAGGATTGCCCGCACGGTGTCCGCCGACGTCGCCGCCAGGATCTCATCTTCGGTAACACACCAAGCGGGTGAGAAGGGAGACGCCGACTCGTTCCAGCGTGAGCACATGCACTTCGCGTCCAGCCACCTGGCGAGTCTCGATGCTGGGGGCGTCGGGGCCGGACTGTGCGAGAGCGTTCTTGGCCAGGCCGAGGATCGAGTCATGAACCGTCATGAATCGCGTCCGGTCTTTGATGTGAACGGCGGCCGTCCAGCCCATCACCAGTCCGCCGGGGCCTGGCCGCGCGAAGATCCTCGTGGTGGATCCCAACGATTCGAGGAGGTCCTCGCGAATGCGAATATTCAACTGCTGCTCGATGAAGCTGACGTTGGACCGTATTTCCTGCGCATCGCGTCCTTGTCCCGTCGGGTCGAGCCGCTCCATCACGGCGATCCACTCGTCGTAGGCTTTCGCCGCATCGAATTGCATGACGAAAGCGGCAGGCGACTCGGCGTCGATGAGCTGGACGTCTTCGGCTTGCATCGCCGGCACACGGAACCACCCTAGAAATCCTGCGCGCCTCCTTGTGAGTTCGTACGCTGAGCCGGGTGACGCTGCCGACCTCGTCCAAACCGCTGGTCAGCGAAAGCGTGTCCAAAGCGTCGAGTCCCATGGCCGCCATGGCCGCGCGAAAGCCGCTGCGAGTTCCAGCGTTCTGGAAGAGCTCGTTGTACTCGGCTGTGAAGTCCATCAATCCGCGGATGTCGACATGGAGAAAGCTGGTCGTTCGCGGTATCGTCTGTCGAGCCCGCTGTTGCACCAGCCAATCCGGCGCCGGTTGATTCATCCGCTCCAGCACGCCAGCGGCGACGCCATCGCCCATGGCCGCAACGAGGTATTCGTGGGACATTCCCAGCAACACTGGTTGCAGCTCTTCATCCAATGTGAGCCGCCAGAATTTTACTCCCGACACATCCGTCGTCTGGACCTGATCCTCGGGGAGCTTCGCGATGAGGCCTTCCAGGAGTTCGCCGATTTCATCCGCGTCGCCGCCGATGTTCATGATGGCGGCCGCGCGAAGTAAGGGCGCCTGGTTGCGATTGCGAACCTGCATGTCCTCCAGGAAAACGGCGCCCGCCTTGGCCCACAACAACTGGGCGAACCTCTGTTGCGAGGCTTCGGGCAGCATGGCCGTCATGCCGCCGCGCATCCTGTCCACAAAGCCCTTGACTTCCGGGTTGCCCAACAACTTCTCCGTGAAATTCTCGCTGTCGACCGACGCGTCCTCCATCGCCGCCCACGTCGAATACACCAGGCACTTGGCCGGCGCAATCTGCATCAAACGCGGGTCCTCGGCCTGGGGGACTCCGGACCCAAAGCCGCCGCTCAGCATGAGCATGAAGAGCATTTCCAAAGGTCCAATTCCGACTTGCATGGCGAGCTCTCCCAAAAAAGTACACGCAACCCGCACGCGCGGATGACCTGGAAACGGTCATCCTCGCGGGCGTTGATGAATTGAGAAATCAGAGCGAACGTGGGAGGGGAAACGAAAGTGCATCAAGGGGGCGTCTCGGTCAGCGTCTATTCCCCGGCGCTGTTCGTCGATCACCGCTTGCAGCGCTTCACGCAACTGTTCGCCAAAATCGGCGCCGCCGCCGACGAACAATCGTGCTACCATCCCTTTGCGGTCAATGATTACGGTTTGGGGAATCGCCGTGGCGGAATATCTTGCGGCGGCGACTCCGTCAATGTCTAGGGCGACGGCCGGATTCAACTTCATGCGCTCCAACGCCGCTCGAATACTGTCGGGATCCTCCTGTAGGTTGACCGCGATTAGACGCACTTTGTCGTCGCGGAATTCTTCAACCACCCCTTCCACGATCGGCATGGCGCGGATGCAGGGGCCGCACCAGGAGGCCCAGAAATCCAGCACGATGATGGAACCCCGCTGTTGGCTGAGGGAAAACTCATCGCCGTCGAGCAACTCCAGGCTGAATTCGGGTGCCGGCTTGCCGACGAGCGAAGATTCCGTGCCGGCGACGCGCGTCTTCTGGCCGTCGGCGGTGACGAACTTCGGCTCCACGGCGTTCACTAATCGCCATTGCTGGATCGCCAGTTCGGCGGCCGCTGCTTCCACGTCCGCCCCAAAATGAAGTCGATCCACGTCATCGACCGAAACATGACAAGGGCCCAGCAGTTGACTGTCGCCCGACAGGATTTGATCGCGATATTCCGTGACGTCGAACGTCAGGCGCTTTCCGTTGCTGCGGACGGCTTGCATGTGAATCGCCGGCGAGCTGGCCGGCGTCTTGATAACGCCGCCTTTGACCGAATCCGCAGCGTCGTCCGTTGAGGAAGCCGGGTCAAGCGGATCAGGATCGTCGTCGGCTTGATCTTCCGCTCGCAGCCAGATGATGCGGGCGACGTGCTTGCGGGGAATTTGGCGTACATCCAGTCGAACTTCCACGGTCAAGGTCTCCTCGTCCATGGCGAGCAGACGGGCCCTTAGGTGGTCGCCGCTGGTGGAGACGATCAAATGCGTCGGTGGATCATTGCGTTGCATACGCGGCAGGGTGAGCAAGCGTTCTCGCTTGGGTCCGTTCAATTCAGCGCCTTGGACCAGATCGGCCAACTCCAGCGCCAAGATCTCCGCATGCGGCATGAAGGTGGTCTCGGTCATCTCGCTGGTGAACGTCACTCCGTGCTCGTCGATCGATTGGGCGTCGCACACGACCGTGTCGCCGGTTCGCAGATGCAACGACCGATCGCTCCTCTCGATCCGAGGCGAATTGGAGAAAGCCCCGAACAGGGCGCCCAGCACTCCTTGCCGGTTGTTTTGAATCCGTCGCTGGCGTTCGGCCTTGGAGATGCTCACCGTCGGCGCCGGCTCTCGATAGATGATGCTGGCCGAAGCATTGGCGGCCAGCCTCGCGCCGCTGCGAGCGCCCCAGGCGTGCCACGCCAGGCAGCTCGCGGCGTGGTTTGCTTGCTCGGGCGCTTTGGCCGCTGGCGTCAACACGCCTCGCAGGCGCAGATCGTTGGATTGCAGGCGACCGTCGCGGCCGACGGGCATCACGGGCAAGGCGTCGCCGACTTTCGGAAATCGCAGGCCAGCCAGATCGGCCAGGGCGATCTTGACCGGCTGCTCCAGACCCTGATGTTGCAGCACGATGTTCCCGTCTTGGACTCGCTGCAGGATTCCGCTGATCCGGCTGCGGTCGTGCAGGGACGCGTGCAACGCGTTGTTTGCGGAAGCAGGCTGGCTGGAAAAGATCACACTTTCCACTTCGGACTCATCCCGCGACCATTCGCGCTCGCCGTCGGCAAAGGCGAATCGACGTTCTTGGCGATCGAATCCAACCAGTTCGCCGGATTCCAATTCGCCGGAGCTCAAATGCATCCGGCCGCCCTTGGCCAGCGACGCTGGCGTTTCCTGGCCGATCCATTTGGCGACACGCAGATTCTCCAAGCGAGTCATCCCTTTTCGATGCGTCCAGCGGAGCACCGGGAGGGGCTGGCCTGTCGTGATCAGCTTCGCCTGCCCCAGGCGTTCACCGTCCCCCTTAAAGACGACGCAGAGGTTTTGAGTTTGATCAACGAACAACCGCAGATTCAAACGGCCGTCGTTGGGCAGGGCCGTCAACAGCGCGACGTCCGCCTGCGAATCATCCTCGGCGACCGCCACCAGAGAGTCGTCCCAGATTTCCAATCGCAAGGCGGCGGGTTTCTCACTCTTGCGATCGGCGCCAAGCTCCAGGATCCAATCCGTCTCTTTCTCCCAGGACAATTCGAACTCGACCGTGAACCGGCTCGGCAGATCGAAGCGGCTGGAAAGCCGAGCGTTATCCGCGTCGGCGATCAACTGGGCGCCTTCGGCGCGCCATCTCGCGGCCTGCTCGCCGCGCGGCGTCTCCCAATCCTGCATGCCCTGCGGGCCGAGGAAGATCAGTTGGCCAACGTGGTCGACTCGGAACAGTCGCCGCACATGGCTGCGATCAGCCCGCAGCAATCCCATGGTCTCGGATTGCAGTTCGACCCACCGCGAATCGGCCGATAGCAACTCGCCGTACGCGGCGTCGCCATTGTCCCATTCCAGACAGTACCCCGTGGGCGGACGCGGCATGTCGCGTTGCGGGAATTCGATCGTGGCGACGGCGGACACGAAGAGGTCCAGCGGGTCCGCGAACAGAGGACTGCTCCACGACACGATGGAAGGATCGTTCGCATCCAGTAGCTGGCCAGGCAGGATTCCCCCATTAGTCAGATGCAGCCTTGGCGACGGGACGATCCGGTGGTTGCGCCGAAAGGGTCGCCACCCCGACGACCGTCGTGAGCGCGATCAGCAGCCGCGCAACGAGCAGGTTGGCCAACACTGTTCTTAGCCGCTTCGACATCACAAGTGCGATTCCCATGGAGCTATTGAAGACGCCGCGTCACGAGCAAACTGCGAGGCTTTGGTGCTCGTGCCGTCGTCTCCGTCAACGTTCGTAGATTGGCAGGAAGCGATAGTTCAGGGCCAAGGCCAACAGACGCATGGCGGTGCTCAGCGTCTTGCCGAAATCCCCGTTGAAGCTGCCGTCGTCCTGCTGCTCGGTCTTCAATCGGCGGATCAGGGACTTGTTCCACTTTTCCCAGGATTCAACGTCGCCCTGGAACAAGGCCTGGGCCTGATAGTACAAGGTGTACTCCGGCCACTGGCTGGGGGTCGCTTGCAGTCTTTGGGTCAAGTAATTCAATGTCGCCTTGTATTGGGTCAAATCCTTGCGACGGGCGACGGCGTAGACCAACGTCGCGATCGAAATCCGGGCCAAGGACTCGTCAAAGCCCCCCAGGCCGCCGGAGTAGGCGACTTGGCCGCCGGACGACGTCACGCTCTTGTAATAGGCGATCGCTTTGTCAATGACTTCATCAGGCACTTCGATCCCCGCGTTGCGGGCGGCGAGCAGGCCGACGAGAACGGCCCCGCTGACGGACGTATCCGCATCGGTCGCGTCGGGCGAATAGCGCCAGGCCCCGAGCGGGTTTTTCTTTTGACTGGTAATCGCGCAGCGGACGGCCAACTCCAACGCGGAACCGATCGAACGTTTCCGCGAGCCAGCGGCGCCGGCGGGCCAGAGGTTGCGGTCGTCCACCGCGCCATAGGCTTCGGCCAAGGCCAGCATGCCGAACCCATGATGATACATGCTGTTGCCCAGGTAACCGGTGACGCCGTCTTGCGACTCGATGATGTTGCGAACCGCCTTGCGAACGTTCGCGCTATACAAGCCGAAGTTTGGGTCCTCCCCCGAAGCGAGAAACACCATCAGGCACAAGCCCGTTTGCCCGGGTCCGACTTGTCCTTCGGACCAACCGCCGTCTTCGCTCTGCGATTCCGACAAGTACTTGAGGCCGCGGTCATAGAGTTCGCGCACGTCGCGCGGCACCGCCTCGCCATAGTTGGTGTCGGGCAACTGAGCGAAGAGAACACGTCCCGGCAGCAAGGCGAAAAGCAACAAAAGGCCGCCCAAGTGCGCGGAGCGTCGCCCGCCGCGACGAGGCTTGCCCCCGTCGAGTGATGTTCTCGGCCAGCAAGCATCCCCCCGCGAGCTGCACCACCATGGGGCTTGTCCCCGCTGGGCGATGCTCATCTCCGGCACATCCGCGCAAGCACTCATTGCAGGAGTCCCTGTTCTCGAAGGAAGGGTTCGATTGACTTGGCTTGTTGCATCTGTTGTTGCAACGCTTTCCACTGCGCCTCGTCGAACAGCGGTTTGAGCTCCTCTTGCGGCATTTGTTGCAGCCGATACATCATGATGTAGGATTCGTATTGGCCCGCCTGCTCCGCTGGTTTGGTGCGTTGGAGGATCAACTCGGAGACGTCTTCCATTTGCTTGCTGGAAAGGGCCAGGGATTCGCCCAGGGCAAGCACCAGGTGATCGACCCGCGCGCGATAGCGAAACTCGCGGCGGCGGCGTTCCGATTCAAGCCATTTTTCCAGTTGTTCGTCATCCAGGGTGTTGGCCAGAACCTTTTGCAGCAGCGCCTCATCGCCGAAGATGCCGCGTTGAAATCGCAAGGCGAGCGGCTGGATGTCTTGATAGATTTCGTTGATCTTGTTCTGGTCGCGTCGCACCAGCATGAATCTTGCTCGCACCACGTTCACTTCGTCCATGAAGTGTTTGACGTCTCCTTTGGCGGCGAGTTGCAGTTTGAACTTCTGCGCGTCGGATAATTGACAAAGGCTGTCAATCGCCGACATCCATAATGCAATCTGCGAATCCAGCGCCCGTCGCGCCGAGTCTGCGCTGCCGACGCCATTGACGCCGAACATCCATTGGTCGAAGACGGAAGCGTCCATTTCGAACTGAGCTTCCTCAACCTCAATGACCTGAACTTCCTCGCCCAACTCCTGGGCGAGTTGCTCGAACTGAGCGTCCTCAAGCTCAATGGCCTGAACGCCCTGGACCAACTCCTGGCCGAGCAGCATCGACGCACCCATGCCGTAGTAGCAAAGGTGCGCGCAGATGCCGAGATACGCGACTGCGGCTGCGACGCTTCGCATTATTGCTCCTCGTCCACGGGAAAGTCGTCGATGGCGCCGAATTGATTGGAGAATTGAAACTGAACTCCCCAGCTGGTGAAGTCCGCCTTCTGTAGAGCTTGCCAGCCGCTGATTTGATTGGGTTTCAGCACGGGCGTCAGTAGCCTGTCTGGGATCAGTGGGAAGTACTGGTTGTTTTGCAAGCTCATGTACCCGGCGTGAGCCCAGGCGCGGGGGTAGCCCGTTTCTATGACTTCCACGAGCCGTTCACGTTGTTGCGGGTCAAGCACCAGGCGGCGGTCCAGTTCCGCGACGATCAACTTGGCGCCCGCGTGTTGCCGCATCCGCGCAGCGTTTTGCGAGTTCGTCGAAGTAACCCGTGGCTTGCTCTTCCGAAACGTGCTTCCGCACGGCGTACACCAAGGCGGTAGAGAGGAACTCCAGGGCGTCCGGCCGCTGTTCCTGGTTGGCGCCGAAACGGCGACGTCGCTGCATTTGTTCCTGAGCGTAGCTTCGCGCTCACTTTGGCGGCCTTCTGTCCGATCGCCGAGATGGCCTTCCGTTGTTCGAGCGTGAGAGGTTGGACGATGCGTTTGAGAAAGGCGAGCTCGCATTGCAGACGCATCCTCAGTTGAGGAAGCACCTGTTGCTCATACGCTCGCACATTGTTGTCCACGGCTTCCGCATCCAGATCCGCCGCCAACCAACGCTCCACGTCGTTCTTTGATGACGGGTCCGTCTGGTCTCCATCATAGCCTGGCGGAGCATCGTAGGCCGTTGCGCCGCCGTAGACCATTTCGCCGGCCAGCCCTTCGTCCGCCTGGTCCTCGCCGGCGGTGGCCGCCTCGCCATAGCCGGGTGGGGCGTCCACAGCGTCTTGCTCCGCCGGCGCGGCGCCGCTGGAGGCCTCGGCCTGCTTCGCCTTCTGATCGCGCGGGTTCGGCGGAGCGTCCTCATAACCCGGCGGCGCGTCGTGGGATTCCTGTTGGGAGGGGGCGTCGGCGTTCGCCGCTTGTTCCGCTTCCTTCGCAGGCTGATCGGCCGGATTCACCGGAGCATCCTCGTAACCCGGCGGCGGCGGCTCTTGGGCCGGTACGATCTTCTGCGCCGGTACGATTTTCTGAGCCGGTACGATCCTCTGAGCCGGTACGGGCTTCTGAGCCGGTACGGGCTCTTGGGCCGCTGCGTTGGGGTTGGCGAAGGTCAGCGCCAGGGCGAGCAAAAGAAAGGAGTACATGGGCATTGGATGGTTCAAGCGGGGGGAATTCCGACTGGCGATGCAGGTGGCCTGCACGGCGCAGTCGTCAGTTCCCGAGGCGATTGAAGTACTGGTCGAGTCCTTGGCGAAACTCTTCGGGCAGCGACGGACCGGCGTCGCCGACCGATTGTTGGACGCGATGGTCTTCGCGGATCTCTTTTTCGTTGGCGCCCTTGCCCAACAGCGCGAGGGCCGCGTCGGACGTCGTTCCACCGCCTCCGCCGCCGGGACTGGCGCCGCCGCCTCCGCCGCCGGGATTGATGCGTTTGGACTGCAGCAGCAGTTCGATCGCCTCGGTCTCCGCCGCGATGGCTGGAGCCCCGGTTTCGGGAGTCGAGAGAATCGCGGTGGCGTCGTCCATCACGGCCAGGACGTGCTCGAGCAACGCCATCTCCTTGCCGAATTCCTCGGCGGCCTTGGGCAGTTCGGCAATGCGGTCAATCACTTTGTCGACTCGCGTGGCGACGCCTTGCTGGACTTCGGAAAGCTCTCGCGCCGTGCGTTCGAATTCGTCGGTGGGCAAGGCTTCCTTGGCTCGTTCGGCGATGCGAGTGTTCTCGCGAAGATTGATTTCGGCTTCCAGGATTTGCATGACTTCCAGAATGATCGAGGGCGGCAAACTGCCGCTGGACTTGGAGCCCGGTCACGTGCCGCCCGAAGCGGGATCCACCAGATCCTCGGCCCAGCGATCCATGGCGTCCGACCAGTACTCGCATTGAGCGATCGAGAGGCCGTGTTCTCGCGGCAGATCAGCGCTCAGCTGTCGCAAGTTGCCCACGACGTCCTGTTGCTTCATGTCGTCCAGAACCGTCTTGAATTGCATCAGCCGCCGTCGCTCGAAGTAGGCGTGCATATCGTCCATGATCGTGGAGACTTTGAAACTGCTGCGGGTCTCAACTTCCGACAACTCGCCAAACAGCTTTTGAGTCTTGCCTTCGATCTGGGCTGGGCCGCGACCGAACGCGTCGCCGAGGAACTCGCCGATGCGGCCGGCGACTTGATACTGCTCGCGGGACGCGGCTTTCAGCCGTTTGACGAGCGTACTGCCTTCGAGGTTGCCCAGGATGGTGTTCAGCTCGTCGGCGATCTTCTCGAATTCGGCCAGCAAATCCCGCTGTTGCTCGATGGCCTCATCCAGCTTCTCGCTGACCGGACAGGCCTCGCCCTTCCCGCCGCCGCCGGACAAAGAGGTGAACGGGAGGCTCAGCTTCGGTGTTCCGCCGCTGTTGGCGGGGGGAGGCGGCTCGCTGTCGCTTGGCGGTTGTTGCGAGGATTCCGTGTCCACGATGGCGGGTACTTGAGGTTTTGTCGCCGCGTCCGCTTTCTCTTCCGGTTCGCCTGGTTTCCCGCCGCCGGTGGTTCGCACCTGTCCGACGACCGGGCCCGAGCTCGGATCTTGTGCGGCGACGCTCTCCGCCTTGGCGGCCTGTTGCAGCAGATCGGCGACCGAGGGCATTCGATTGCCCGCGATATCCTTTAGCAGTTGCAGCATCTCCGCCCACTTTTCCAGGTGCCCCACGCCAAACTCCGGATTACGAGAAGCCTGGATCACAAGCTCTTCGCCCATCGCGGTCAAGCTCGCCAGGCGTCTTCCGTTAGCGCGTTCGGCGGAAGCTTGGGCTTCGATGCGGCGGCGATTCTCGGGTTGATCCAACTCCGTGGCGGATAAGTCGCGCAGCTGCTTGTTCCCTTCGTGCAGTTGCAATTCGCGATCGCGCACCTCCAGCGATTGACGATGCCATTTGCTCAATTGCTCAGTCATCCACACCGCATGTTGCTCTGCGTTCAAAACGTAGAGCAGGAAGGGCGCCGAATAGACGCGGGGTCGGCCGGGGAGGTAGTCCTCGGCGTAGATCAGCAACTCGAGTGGTTGAGGCTCGATCTTCAGATATTGTGCGGTGAAGGAGCCGGGAACATCCAAGATCTGTTGATCGGGGGCGCCAGCGGCCAGGACGCGTTCTCCTTCGGCGGGTTGACCTTTCACGGCGTCGGGGAAACCGCGCCAGTGCATGCCGATCTGCTTGACGCCGAAGTCATCGCTCACTTTGACGCGGAATGTCAGTTGTTCGGAATCCAGCACGACTCGCCGTCGAGGCAAGTCCTCGCACATCAGCGACGGCGCTTCATCGTCGCTGGCGGTGACCACCAGGCGGAAAGGATCCTGCGCCTCGAGGCCGAATTGATCCCGCCACTGAATCACCATTTCGCTTGTGTCATCGACGGCGACCTCGGGGGTGACAAGATCGGCGCCCGTGATCTGGGCGGCTTGGCCGTCGACGCTGGCCGCGGTGAGTTCACGATTGATGCGGGCGGTGAACGTCGCGCGACTGCCTTTGACCAGGGAGACCGCGCCGCCGCGAACGTCCACTTGGCGCGGTTCAGGCAAGCCCAGATATTCCGGCAACTGGACGCTGGCGGTGAAGGAGTTCAGTTCCGGCCGCAATTCGGGTTGCAGACGCACCCGTTGCAGGTAGTCGCCGACGCGCACATTCAGCCAGCCCGCTTCGATTTGCGGCGGCAAGTCGAACGTGTAGGCGTTGTCCTCCAAGGCGGCGCGTACTGGTTGTTGGGCGCCGACGATGATTTGTCCCATGGCGGGCGACCAGCGCGAATCCGGCCGCAGGTTCAGCTTCACTTCCACCGGTTCGCCATGCGGCACGACCAGCGCCGGCGGCAACGCTTCGATCGACGCGAACGTGTAGCGCGGCGTGTTTCGCCAAGGCGCAGAGAACCGCGCCCAGGCATTGCTGGTCGCCTCCGGGCAGAGCGCCGCCAGGACGACCAAGCCGGCGACGGCGGCGAGCGCCAAGCCGCACCATAAACGATATCGGGATGCGGGCAGGGCCGTGGTGAAATCGCGGCGACTGGCGTCTTGGGCGACTTGCTGGATGGCCGCGGCGCACAGCGTGCGGGAGCGGGCCTGTTCGCTGTCGCTATGCGCCAATTCGATGACGCCCAACAGTTGATCACCGACCAGCGGCAGCTTGCGACTCAGCAACCGCGCCAGGTGCTCCAAATGGCGCCGACGCCAGACCCAGCGATAAAAGAACCAGGGTCCGATGGAGAAGGCCGCCCAAGCGGCGACAAACGCCACGGTCCGGATCACCGCCGGGGTATCCACCGCTCGATCGAGCAGAAAGACGCTGAACCAAGCCAACAGCACGCCGCAGGTGGCGGCGCCCAGGGCCTCGGCCATCTTGATCGCCCAGAGGCGACGCCGGTACCCGTGCAGTTGTTGCTGCAAGGAGTCGGGAAGTTCCAAGCGATGGGCAGCGGGGGCAAGACTCATTCACGACGCCTTTTTCCGAGTGACTTGATGCAGCACGAACCCACACATCATACCAGTCCCACAACCTTGCGGCCCACCCAGAAAACGCCCAACAGCGCGACCAACAGGCCGGCCACGAGCGGGTGGCTCCAAAACTGCAGGCGGCGGACGGACGTCGGAGGCTCGGGCAACGTCGCCAAGGCCTTGAGCAGATCCGGCAACTTGTCCACCTGGGTCGTCCGCCCTTGGGTGACGCGGGCGATTTCCTCCAACACTTCGGGACGAGCGGGTTTTCCCACGCGTTCGGCGACATCGCCCTGCACAAAAAAAGACGCTTCGAGGGTCGCTTTGGTTTGCTTGCAGGTCAGCGTCACTTCATGTTTACCGGGTTCTTCGGCCACATAGCGAGCGGAAAACGCTCCCCACTCATCGCCCACCGAAAGAAACCTCGCCGTTTCCGCCTTGCCTGAGGGGGCCACAATCCGAGCGACGACATCGCCTTGGTGCAAGGGTTCGCCGCCGGGCTCCATCACATTGGCTCGCAAGGAAATCGTCTGTCGTAATTGGGGTTGATCCGGCGTGTAATACAGACGCATTGTCTCGCCCTTGGCCATGTTTCGCTGATAAGCCATCCAGCGCACGACTTGGCCCCAGAAACGATAGTGATACTTGTCCTCCACGCCCTTTCGCCACCGCCATGCGCCGTCGGTGCCCATGAACAGCACTTTCCCCGCTCCGAAAGTGCGTGTGGCCAACAAGGGAACGCGGCCGTATTGATTGGCGATGTCCTTATGCACGCACAGCACGTCGCTGCCCGGTCGCGAACGCAGCACGGGAGCGTACCATTGAAACCCCGGCAAGCTCTCCCACACTTGAATGTTGTCATCCTGCGTATCGGCCAGCTTGGTCAACAGGCTGCGGCGCCCCAGTTCGGTCAGTTCAAAATGGTTCGGCGTCCGCGAGCCCCATCCACCGGGCTGGGCCTCATCGAGCACCACCGGATAAAGCTCGCTCAATTCCGTGTCCAACAGTGAGAACTGACGTCCTTGCCAACCGGGCATGAACACGAGCCCGCTTGCTTGCTGCTCCACCAGCCCCTTGAGCAAGCGGCACTGCTCGGCGGTCAGCTGCCCGTCCTCCACGCCCACGTCCCCGAGAAAAACAACGTCGTAGGGGGAAAGTCCCTCCAGGCCTTCGGGGAACTGCTGAATGTAGTCCTGGTTGCCTCCGCCTCGCTTGGTCAGTCCGGGATGAAACAGCAGGCAGGAGACTTCGACGCCGGGATCGCGGGAAAGCGCGTTCCGCAGATAGCGATACTCCCAGCGCGGATAGGTTTCCACGACCAACACCCGCAGCTTCTCTTGGCGAATCGCAATCGGCGCGGTCAGACTGTTATTGTCGAGAATCGTCTCATCGGCATGCGCCGGAACGGTAAGGGTCAGCGTGTATTGACCGATCTCTTCCGCCTTCCATTCAATCGCGTCGGTCGTGCGGCTCATTGCGGCGATCCGCACTTCCTTGGTTTCCTGCCGTCCGTCCGATGTTTTCAACAGGACGGTCGCCATGTAATCCCGGGGGAGCGAGCTTTCGATCGTGAATGGGATCCGGACGGTCTTGCCCGCCACGCCGAACGTGGGCGCGTCGAGACTTAATAACTCGATGTCCGGCAAACGCGTTGGGCTGCCTACGGGGATCGTGAAGGCGGGGATTCCCTTCAGTCGCAACCGAGCCGCTGCGTCAACCGGCGGGGGGCCTTCGTTCCAATCGCCGTCGCTGGCCAGGACCAATGCCTGCAGGTGGTTGAACTTCTTGGCGGCGCCGTCCAACGCCTCATACAGATTGCTTCCCTGACGGTCGGCCGTCGATGAGAAAGGCTCGATTACGATTTGGAAGCGATCCTGCAAGTCGCTCCAGGACGATTCCGTCAACAGGGTTTCAATGGACTGCCGACGCGTCAGAGGGCTTTTCGGGTCGGCCGGATCCGCAACGTCCGTACGACTGGGCGAGACGTCGCGAGTCTTCATGCTGGCCGAATCATCCCAAAGCACCGCAATGGTCGGCTTTTCACTGGGGCGAAACTCCTGAATCCACTCCGGTTGATTGAACAGAATGGCGGCGCCGCACACCAAGACAAACCGCAGCAGTTCCAGGGCGCCGATATCGCGACGGTAGTCGCTGCGTCGCCACGCGACCCAGCACAAGACGGCGACCACCGCGACGATGATCAGCGAAGCGATCAGCGACCAGCTTGTCCAGAGGAACGTCAACGTCTGCGTGGCGTTCATCGAGCGGCTCCTTCGGCGACGCGGCGGTGAGGCATGCACAGGCACGCCTCCACGATCATCGCGATCATCATCGCGGCCAGGAAGACTCGCCAGATCTCTTGCACCAAGGCGTCCAAGCGGCCGGCCTGATCGTTGACGCGAACCAGGTCCAAGCCCGCGAACAATTCACGCACGCGTTCGTCGGAGAGCACCTGCGTTGTTCCCTCCTCGAGTGGTCGATTCACAGCCAGCAGCTGTTCCTCGGTGGAGTACACGCCGGCGTGAAACGGATAATCCGTGGAGAGCGCGTCGAGTGGTCCGTCCAACTGCTTCCAATCGGCGGGCAATTCGGCGGGCGGCGGTCCGGCGATCAACTGCCGCGTGCTTCCCAGGACGGCGGCGCCGGCGGCCAGAGCCCGATGCGTCATGCCGTAGAACACGACGCCGTCCTTGGCCAACGAAGAATCGCTTGGCGCCGGCGTCGTCGCACAGAAGTATACGCCGCCGCGATCAGTCGCCACTCGGCCCAGCAGCGGGGCGCCGTCAGCCAGCGTCGCCAAAGGCGTCAACTCGCCTGACAAGCTGCAGTACTCGTGAACCTTCAACTGTCCTACGGGCAACGAGGCGCCGCTGAGCGTGTTGGCCAACAAGCCTTGGTCTCCTCGCCAGGAGGCGACCGTCGAATGCGCCGCGTCGTCCTGCTTCGCCGCATCCCGCCACTGCAGCCAGCGAACTCCGAACTGTTCGGCGTCATTGGGATTGCGGGGCGGAAAGAAGACCACCTGACCGCCGCGTTCGACGAACGCGTCCAACAGTTTGGTCTCCGCGGCGTCTGGCAGTTGCGCTTGCCACAGCACCAAAGCGGTCGATTCCCAAGCGATGGCGGCCAGCTGCGAGCGGCTGACGGTTTCCGCCGTGCAGGGGATGTTGGGGTCGGGCGAGATGGCCGCGGCGAGCTCCATCGGCCGCGCTGCTTGCGGGTCCTCCGCCACCACGATGGTATGCCGCGCCGCGGGTTGATCGAAGGTGAAGAAGAACTGATTGTCCGCCGGGTTGGCGTCGGCGGGGATTGAGACTTTGCCCCACCCGCGGGTTCGCTTGGCCGGCAGCTCGATTCGGTGGCTTTGCAATTCGAACCGCGGACCACTGAACTCGACGTCCAGCACGGAGCGGGCGCCTTCGATTTCAAACTGCAACGGCAATTGCAGCGATCCTTCGGCCGGGCCATCGCGGATGATCTCCAACGACACGAGTAATTCCAGCCGCTCGCCGGATGCTTGTTGGCGCACGTCGGTGATGCGCACCGACGCGTTGTTGGGGGCCGGTTGCGGATAGGCCAATAGATGGAACCGCACGCCTTGCGTGAATTGCAGGAACTTGTCTCGCAGCGCGGACCAGCGACCGCTGTCCGCATTCCAGTCGTTTTCGTGCAGGTCCGAGCAGATCCAGACTTCGGTGCGCCCCGTCTGATTCGCCGCGATATACGCGGAAGCGGATTCCAACATCGCCGGCAGATCCGCCGAAGCGCTGGACGGACCCAAATCGGGCGAGTCCAACAGCGCGGCTGGAGTCGCTAGTTCGCGAGGCGTCAAGTTCTGACTATCAATCAGCACCCACCGCGTCGAGCCCAGCGTCTCGAGGGTGGCGGCCAATTGGCGGCGACCGCTATCCAGCTTGGAGAGCACCACCCCGGCGCCGATTTGTTGCATCGAGGGGGAACGATCCAGCAGAATGATCGTGGTGTCGGGGCGTCCGCCCAGCAACGATCCCATCCAGCCTCCGGCCAAAGGTCGCGCGACCGCGAAAATCAACCCGGCCACCGCCAGCGTGCGAAACAAGAGAATCAACCATTGCCTCAGTCGCGCATAGCCGCGCGACATGCGGTTGGCCGCCAGCAAGAACATCATCGCTCCCCAGCGGCGCGTCTGATAGCGGCGTTGATTGATCAGGTGAATGATGATGGGCAGACTGATCAGCGGCAACGCCGCCAACAGCAGCGGTTGCAGGAAGCTCATCGCACTCCTCGCCCGGTCGCTCGCCCCACCAGGAATCGGAACAACGCCTGTTCATAATCCTCGCTGATATCCACGCGATGGTAGTCAATCGCCGTCTCCAGCACGACGGTCTGCAGCGCTGCCAGGTACTGTTGCACGGCTTTGTGGTAGCGGTCGGCGATTTCGCTGGGTTCCGCAAAGATCGGGGCGCCGCCTTCCATGTCCAAGAAACGCGTGGGACGTTGGAAGTCGAAGGCGATCTCGGCGGGATCCAGCAAATGAAAAACCGCGACATCATTCTTGCGGAACCGCAAATGCTCAAAGCAATGCCGCAGTTCCTCGGGCTCCACGAACAGGTCGGAGACGATGACGATCAAAGCGCGCTGCCGAATCGTCTCGGCCAATTCGTGCAAGACGTCGACCAGCTTGGTTTCGCCTTGCGGTTGTGCTTGATTCAGCGTGTCCATGATCAGCGAAAGGTGGGCCGCGTTGCGTCGGGCTGGGACATTGGTCACCAGGCCATTGGCCACGCAAGAGAGTCCCACCGCGTCGCCTTGTTGCACCGCCAGGTACGCCAGCGACCCGGCGATTCGCCGAGCGTACTGGATCTTGGTGGCGGCGCCGGAACCGAAATCCATCGAGCCGCTGGTGTCCAAGACCAGGCAACAACGCAGATTCGTATCGGCCTCGAACTCCTTGACATAGAAGCGGTCCGATCGTCCGTAGGCCCGCCAGTCCAGGCGTCGCAGGTCGTCGCCGGGTACGTACTTACGATACTCGGCGAATTCGACGCTGGCGCCGCGATGGGGGCTGGGGTGGCGTCCGGAAACGGACCCCAACATTGGCCGGCGAGCGAACAAGGGCGCCTGGGCCAAACGAGCGAGGGCGTCGGGATCCAGGAATTCGGGCGTGGTTCGTTCAGTCATGGGTGGTTGGCGATCAAGCGTCGGATTCGGTTTCTTGCACCAGGCGCTCCACAATCTCCCGCGGACCCACCCCTTGAGCCTGTGCGGCGAAGGTGGTGATCACGCGGTGCGTCAAGACGGGAGCGGCGACGGCTTGCAAGTCCTCCAATCGCACCATGTAGCTGCCCAGCAAAGCGGCCCGCGCCTTGGCGCCCAGGATCAGGTTCTGCACGGCTCGCGGACCAGCCCCCCAAGACACCAACGGCTTCAGCCAATCCGGCGCCGAGCTTCCACTCGGTCGCGTCTTGCGCACCAGACGGGCCGCATAGGTGTAAATGTGATCGGGCACGGGAACTCGGCGAACCAGGTCTTGATGCCGAATAATGTCCTCGGCGTGCATCAAGTGAGCTAATTCCGGCAAGGCGCCGCCGGTGGTGGTGCGCGCAATCTGGATCTCCTCGGCCTCCGAAGGATAGTCCAATTCAATCAAGAACATGAACCGATCCAACTGCGCTTCCGGCAGAGGATACGTTCCCTCTTGCTCCACGGGGTTCTGCGTGGCGAGAACCAGAAACGGCGGCGTCAGGTGGAACGTCTTGCCGACCGCGGTCACCCGGCTCTCCTGCATGGCTTCCAGCATGGCCGCCTGCGTTTTCGGGGGAGCTCGATTGATTTCGTCCGCTAGAATGATGTTGGCGAAGACCGGGCCGTGGACGAATTGAAATTCACGACGGCCCGCGGCGTTGTCCTGCAGGATGTCGGTGCCGGTGATGTCCATGGGCATCAAGTCGGGCGTGAACTGAATCCGACTGAATTGCAGCGACATGGTTTCGGCCAGCTTGCTGACCAAGAGGGTCTTGGCGAGTCCCGGGACGCCCATCAGCAACGCGTGGCCGCGCCGAACAGGCAGATGGCCAATCGCTCGATCACATCGTCTTGCCCCACAATGACCCGCGCAACTCCTGGCGCAAGCGTCCATAGATGTCGCGCAAGTCATCAATCGCCTGAACGTCGTCATCGGTCAAGCGAGCTTCCGTCGCTATTGCCGGATCAGTCACCGAATCGTGCATGAAGTTCACTCAACCAGGGGCCGTGGGTCCGGAAGCCAACAGGGACGGGGAAAGCCCGCCGCCCCAAGACGCTCAGTCTAGCATACCGCGGCAGGCTCGCTCTCCTCCTAACCGCAAAAGGCGCGACGCTGGCGAAAGCGCGGTTGCCGAGATCCCGCGGCTGCTCACTCCACCGCCACGCGTTTCAGGGCCACGTTGTTGTGGGAGATGATGACGTCGTCGGTGCTCACCGCCGCGGGCGTCAGCGGATCGTCCGGGCAGGCCGCGATGGCCAGCAGCGAGTACTCCCCCGCCGCCGGCGGCGTCCAATCCCAGACGTGGATGGCGGCTGGATCCGACGCGGGGTCTTGAGCGGCCGAGCAGCCCGAGTAGGCGAGGCTGACCGGCGGCGATGCGCCCAGTGACGTCCAGGCGCCCGCCGAACCGCCGGGAAACGCCGGCAGCGTCGTTCCGGCGACCACGAAGACGCGGACCACCGCGCCGTCGGCCGCCGCCGGGCCGCGATTTCGCAGGCGGACTCCGATCCGCAAGGGAGTTCCCACGGTCGCTAAGGCGCTGGCGGCCGCATCGAACGCTTGACTCGTCGTCGGCGCTGGGCCGGCTGCGGAGAGAAGCTTGACGTCCGGGCTTGTCCAATGGGCGATCGTTGTCGCCGCGGCGTCGAAGCGAGAATTGCTGGGCCGCTCGGTATTGCCCCAATCCCAGGGATTGTCGCGCAGCAAAAGATCCACTCGTGCGCGTCCGCCGGCGCTGCGCGACGCGACCAGACGCACCGCCTCGAACGCGTTCAACCGCCCATAGCCGTAAGCGCTGGCGGAGGCTTCGCCCAAGCCGTTCAAGGGGCCGTAGTCGGCCGCGGCGGGATCGATCTTGTCGCAGGTGTCCTGCAAGACCGCGCACACTTGCCTCCAGGAAAGTCCGGGAGCTTCCGCCAAGACCAGCGCCGCGGCGCCGGCCAACACCGGCGTTGCGGCCGACGCGTCCCAGAAAGCGCCGTATCCCTTGGAGCAAGGCGTTGCGGCGGGAAAGGTGGTGGGCAGCGTTGTCATGATTCGCTCGCCGGGCGCCATGATCCTGAGCGCCTTGCCCAAGGCGGCGGGCCGACTGCTGGTTTCATCGGACGCGCTGTCGCGCACCGAGACAACGGTCGGAAGCTCGCTGATCTTATGGCTTCCCGTGGCCGATTCCATCGAACAGCACACCACACAACCGCGGCCGGCTCGGCCATCGGCGACAGCGTCCGCGACGGCGGTTGGCAAACCGGAGGCGGCCGCCAGGTTGTACACGATGCAAATCACATCCGCGTAGTCCGACGCATACTGGATGGCCTCCCGAATACTCGCGACGCTTTGCGCTTGCAACAACATCAACTTCGCTCGAGGAGCGCTGCCCAGAATGAGCGGTTGATGCAGCCCGCCGGCGGCGACCGAGCCGGCCGCCTTGGTCCCATGCCCAGTTCCAATCACGACATCCGGCTGATCATCGTGGAAGTTCCAGCCGTACAGATCGTCAACCTTGGTATTGCTGTCGTCATCCACTCCGTTGCCGGCGATCTCGCCGGGATTGCGCCAGCGATTGCCGACCAAATCGGGATGGTCGCGCTCGAATCCGCTGTCAATGACGGCGATCACCACATCCTGGCCACGATTGAACGCCCAAGCCAACGGCGTATCGATGTCGGCGTCGGCGACCTGACCGCCATGGCCCGGATTGTCGTGGTGCCAAGGCTCGCAAGCGGCGACTGTGGTGGATGGTGGAGCGACGTGCGGAACCAGCAGATCCGGTGCTTGCCAGGCCACGCGAGCATCCTGGTGAAATCCATCAAAGACATCCAAGATCGGCCGCTTGGGGAATTCGGCGGTAAACAAACGCGGGTTGCGGCGGTCGCTGCGGACCGTGGCGGCGCCCGCGTCAAGCAATGCTTGCTTGCCCGCTTGCGGCGCCACGCTGTTGACGAATTCGATGATCAGCGTCCGCAGCAGGATATGGGGCTGCCCGTCCTGATAGCGGGCGATTGGGCCGGCCCGGTCGGCCCAAGCCTGACTGCGGAGCAGCTCGGCGGCGACCGCATCTTGATCTTGTCGAGTCAACGGTCCGCTGCGGACCGAATACACGACCAGATCCTCCCACCGGTCCGATTCTTCCGCCCGGTCCAGCTGAACCTGTTTGCCGGCGATTCCGACCGCGATGGTGGCGGGAATTTGGACCTGCGACTTGGGGCGCCGCAAGCTCGCTCCCAACTGGTTATGGTGAATCGTCAGCGCCAAGTCCTCGGGACCGCCTCCGACGAGGATCCGCTCCACTCGCGGTGCGGCCGGTTGCGGTTGGCAGACGGCGGTCTGAACCACGGTCAGGCAGCCCATCGCCGAGGCCAGGATGACCAGCTTGGCGTGGCGGCGCGGGATCATATCGTAACGCCCCCGCAGCCCGCGCTGTCGAACCGTGATGTTGATCGTCGTGGCGTCGCTGCAATCCGCCTTCTTGCCGACCGACAATTGATACGCACCATCCTCGGGTGCGGCGAAGGAGGCCCACCAATACGGCCCAATGACGCCGACGGCTCCATTGGTCGTCACGCCGCCTTTGACGATCCGGGCGCAATTCACGTGAGGGTCGGGTCCGGTCACGGTGCCCTGCGCGACAAAGATGGGGCAGACCGTGTCGCCATTCTTGGGGTTGGAGATGACCGTACCGGTCGCTTCGCCGGTGACCTGCAACCCCGTCACCGTCGCGATGCACTTGCCTACGTGGTCAAGGATCTCGAGATCGTACGTGTCGCCTTGGGTCAGCCCCGTGAAGACGAGCAGCCAACCCTTGGGGCCGAAGTGATGCATCTGGATGGCGTAAGTGACTTGCGTGGGAGCGTAGGAAATCAGGCGGCCGGTCACTGAAAGCACATCGGGAGCCAACAATCCGTGAGCGACGAACGTGCTGCCAACGACTTCGTTGTTATCGGGATAACTCAATGCAAAGGTCATCGTGAGGTCCTTGAGGGTTCGGTCAAAAAGGAAACGGCTTCTTGTGCGGACTTACCGCCGGTATTGCGAGTTGCACGCGCAGGGCGCGCCTTTCAAGGTCCAGTCGAACAACGGTTCGACCACCACCTTGCGGAACGCCGTGGCCCCGTTGCGGGACATGACGCCAATGGCGCCTCGTGGATTAAAGGAGTAAGGCGCCGTGGGCGCCGAGCCGAAACGCTCCCGCAGGATGTTCATGCGTTGCTCGACGTCGGCTTCCAACTGAACTACGTCCAAATGCAACGCCGGCTGGTCGTCCCAGCGAGCGGTGAGCGAACGAGGGCGCACTTCCAGCTCGACTCGCCGCCAGTGGTCGCCCGAACGGCCGGCCAGAAAGTAATGATCTTGGCCGGGCAGCATCGCGTGGAACGGTTCCAGCAATCCGCCCCCACGGACCAGAACATAGGGGACCAGACTCAGCAAATTGCCGGGGATCTCCGGCGGCGCCAGTCCCTGGGCCTTGATTGCCGGCGCCAACAGTCGCCCGATGTCGCGATGATCTTCGATGTCGTTAAAGTGCATGATACAACCGGTGTACACCGAGTGTCCGTGCATTGAGACGCGTTGCAAACCAACCACAACGCCTGTCCCTGAACCGACTCCGAACGCCTGCGCGTGCCGCACTTCGGCGTAAACGCGATAGGCCTCGCACTGTGGATCCTCGACCATGACCGCGATCGCTGATTCGATCGATGAGAAACGAAACGACTGATTCGCCCCGCCGCTGGAGAGTCTGGCTTCTGTTTCGCCGATGATCCGCGAATACAAGAGGTCTCCCCGATCATCCTGTAATTCGGTGGGCAGGCCCGCGGCCAGGTTGTTTTCGATCGTCCGGCGGGCGGCGCGATCGGTGGGAGCGAAAGCCCATGCCAGGCCGGCGACCAGAGCGACACTCGCCGCCGCCGCCAGCATGCGCAGGCCAAAGCGCACCCGTTTTTCCTGGCGAGCTTGCGTGGAGCGCCCTTGCCGCCAGCTGCGCAAGTCCTCCGCCAGCGAGTGTGCGTCCGGATACCGCGCCGCTGGTTGCTTCTGCAGGCATTTCAGGCAAATGGCCTCCAACTCGCGACAGAGTTTCGGCCGCAACGCGGACGGCGGGGCGACTGGATCCTGCGAGACCTTGGCCAAGGTCTCCAATTTGTTGTCGCCCTGAAACGGCGGGACGCCGGTCAACGCGTGATAGAGCAAGGCTCCCAGGCCGTACACGTCGGTGGCCCGCCCCACTTGATCCTGGCGGCCTCGAGCTTGTTCGGGCGCCATGTAGGCCGGCGTTCCCAGCACGGCGTCCTCGTGCGTTTCTTCGATGCGCGACTCGCTGGTCAACAACTTCGCCAAACCGAAGTCGCCGATCTTGGGGATATCTTCGCGAGTGAACAAGACGTTGGACGGTTTGATATCGCGGTGCAATACGCCCATTTCGTGCGAGTAATGCACGGCGTCGGCCAGCACGGCCAGCAACTCAGCCGCCTCGGCCTCGTCCATGGGGTGATCGTGCAGTCGCTGGGCCAAATCACCGCCGGCCATTAACTCCATGGTGAAGTAGGGCTGGCCGTCAACCTCTCCGAAATCAATGATTTGAATCACGTGAGGATGCTGCAACCTGGCGATCACCGTGCTTTCCACGCGGAATCGCTCCAGCAATCGCGGCTTGCTCTTATCCGGCAAGATCATCTTCAAAGCGACTTGCCGATCCAAGGCTGGTTGGCGAGCGCGAAAGACGACGCCCATGCCGCCGCTGCTGATTTCTTCCAGAAGCACGTAGCCGGGAAACGACAGCGCGGGAATCCTGGCCCCGACGCTCGCGTCCTCGTGAAAGCCTACGGCGGTGGTGGCGGCGAAACCGGTTTTGGGTGGATTCCGCGGAACGCTCTTTTCGACTTGGACCAGCAGTCGTTGCAGTTCCTCCTCGCTGCTGTACGGCGCCAAAGGACTCGACCCGCGAAGTTTCAAGAACACTTCGTCGGACTCGAGCAGCAGGACGCGCAGGCGATGCTCGCACGTCTCGCAGGACTCGATATGCATCGCGATCGTCGCCGCCTCCGGCGAGTCCTGCGCGGCGCTGACCGAGGCCAGCAAGAATTCCGCTTCCGGACAGTAGGACAAGGCTTCAGCTTGCATGATGCACTGGATTCGTTGGAATGGCGACGGCTGACTCTACGCGTCCAGCATGCCCTCGAAGCGGCTCTTCAACCGCGACTTGATACGGCACATGATCGAATAAATGGTGGATCTTTGGATGCCGAATTCGACGGCGAGCAGTTTGGGCTCCTCGCCGCCTTCCACCACGCGGCGAAACACGTCCTGATCGCGAGGCGAGAACTCGGCTTGAATCATCTCCCACGCGCGGTGGTACAGAATCGACGCTTCCTCGGAGGGAGTCCCTTCGTCGGAATCGTCCCAGTCCGACGGCGCGGCTTGATCGGCGCGCTCCAGCGACACCGTCTCCAGGCGAACTCGTCGATGGTCCACGACTTCGTTTCTCGTAATCTGCCGCAGCCATGCGCGAAATGCTCCGGGACGCCCGTTATGACGAAAGCTGGCCAACGCCCCGAAGGCCTTGCCCAGCACATTGGCGCCGATTTCCTCCGCGTCGGCTGCACCCAAGCCGGTTCGGCGGCACCAAAAGTACACCAGCGGAGCATACAGTTCCTGGATGGTCCTCCAGGCGGAATCACCGCCGGCCTGGGCCTCCAGAAGCAGAGTCGAGGACGTGCTTTGTCGCTCCATAATAGATAACGCATTCATCTTGCAAGAAATACTTGAGGGATGCCGAAGCTCCGCAGCGCACCGCCCTGCCAGTTGACTGCATCGGCGCGGTCGTTCCAAGTCGGGGCCCGGAATGGCTCGGCAAAACACCCCACCAGGGGGTCGTCCGCCCGGCGTTCCCGCAACGGGCCCAGGGTAACCTGCAGTTTCCTCCAGGGAAGTCTCACCGCACCGCAACGCGGTGCAACGCCAAAGCCGGGGGTCGCGGCACGCATGAGCACCTTCCCGAGTCGAGTTATGCAGCGAACGCAATTCCGCTACGGCGTTGCCCTTCGGGCGACGAATACCGGCCAGAGGGCGGTTTCTTTCCGGGTGAGTCCTAAGGCTTTGCCTTCGAACTCGTCTACGTTACCGTAACCTAGCCGCGGACGCTTACTCCCCTCCTTCATCGAAGAAAGGACGCTCATGTGTTGCTTCGCTCAGCCGGTCCTATCGGTCTCCGACACGCATCTTTTCGCCCGCCTGTTGGAAAACGGCAAGCAGGTGCTGGCGTACCAAATGAAGTACCGTTCGGAACGTCCCAACGCGATGATCTTGCCTTTGCCGGTGGCGACGCCGGCGGGCGAGGACGCCGTCCGGTTCAAGTCGCTAAAAGACTACGATCGCTTTTTCACGGATTTGAATCGCGCCTTCCCCAGTCCCCCGCAATTCGCTTCCGGCAGGGTCAACTCGCGGGCCCTGCCGACGGGGAAGGCTCCGTTGGAGGTCCACGAAGTAGGCGACTTCATCGCGTCCTTCGTGCCCACCATGAATGATTTCTCGCGGCTGGATCCGCAGTTCGTGATTCCCCGCGAATCGTGGGAGAAGATCCCTGGGTACTCGGACTATGGATTCGCCGTTTTTCAATTGAAGTCCCTGGCGGGCAAACCGCATCCCATCGCTTTCGAATTCGCGACGCGCTGGACGGATCGCATCTTTTTCCCCACCGTGCATATTCACGATGGAGAAGTCCATGAACGCGAAGACTTCGATCACATGCTTTACGTACAGCATGCGGAATGGGATCGCCTGGTCGGCGCCTATCGTGGGCCACGGAGCCCCGATCCCGCCACCGGCTACGTACGTTCCAAGAAGAAGGCCAAGGACGTCTGCAACATCGCAGCCTCACAAGGTCTGCTGGCCCCGGAGCTGTTATTGCATCGCTGGGAGATCCGTGGGAATTTCCTGAACCGCGACTATCTCACGAACGTCGCCGAGCCGACCGTGCGCGCCGCGGGAAAGGGGCGGAGCAATCAAGGCGCGGAATGGTTGTTGAAACTTGCGCCCTGGACGATCGGCCTGGGAGGTTTGGCCTGGTTTATTGGCAGGCGCGCCGCCGTCGCCAGGGATCAGCTTCGCGCGGAAACAACCCCCGAGTCGCCGAGCCACCAGGGCTGACGCGAGCTTATCGCCATTCGCCCTCTTGCTCCAGGACAAAGTCGATCAAGCCGGCGTCCAACTCGTCGTCGCCATCGCTGGCGATGGTTCGGATGACGGCGAAATCGCTCGCTTCCACAAGGTAGGACCCGTTCCCAAGTGAAGCGGTCAACTGATTGCCTGCGGCTTGCACTTGGTCGTCCTGCAGCGTGTCGTGCAAGATCAGCTGATCGTTGGACCCGGCGCCGATGAATTCAAGGGTTGTGACTTGAGACGCAGTGAATTGCCACATCAGCCCGCTGGCGAAGCGGATCTCATGCTGCGTCCGCTCCGGCTCGGTGGCGTTCCCGACCGAGGCGGGCAGGACTTCGACCGTCTCCGCCGCCGTGGCCGGCAGCGTGATCAGCACCTCATCGGCGATGCGTCGGTAGCTGGGTGCGGCTTCACGGAGCATCATGCTCGCCGCTTGTGTTTGGCTCGCGGCGTTTTGGGCCGCCGCGGTTAATGGCATTGCCTGTCCGGACAAGGGCAACGCACGGGCGCGAAACAGTCTCGCGTTGATATACTTCGCGTGCAACGGTCCCTCGGCGAAGTGATAGCCCGTCGCCGCCTCGGCGGGTTCCAAGACAATGTTGGTGAAACCGTTGGAGACGCCGTTTCCGCCGGAGCTGCCCACGATTTCCGCGCCTTCGCCGTAAATCAGCGGCTGCTCTTCCTCGATTGAGTATTCGCCGCCGGGCAGGTTCGTGAAGCGATACCGCCCTTGTGCGTCGCTATAGGTTTGCGCTTCCACGGATTGGCCTTGCAAGTCTGTTCCTCGCAGCACCAATAACACTCCGGGCGCCGCCGCTTCGTGGGCGTCGCGCACGCCGTCCCGGTCGGCGTCGGACCAGATTTCGCCGCTGATGCTGGCCGTCAGGGGATCGTCCGTGATGCTGAGCACATGCTGGGTTGTGGCGCCCGCCGCCGCTCCGGGCGGGCCGCTGATGGACTCCAGCTGTAATTGCACGGTCTCCGCGTCCTCGAGGACTTCGTCTTCCACAAGCGAGATGGAGACCATCACCGTGGCGCCGTCGCCGCTGCCGACCGGGAATTGAACCGTCGTCGTGTTGAGCACAAAGTCCTGATCGGTCGCCGTGCCGCCGGTCACCACTACATCTGCCGATACGCCGCCTTGCAAGACTCCGCCCGAAGGAATGCTGAGTCGCACGGGAATCAGGCTCTCTCCCGCGGCTTCCAAGACGGAGCTCGTGGCCGATGAGAATTCCACGAACGCCTGATCGTTATCGACGATCTCCAGTGTGACCGCATCTTGTTGATCATCCAACGTAATCGCGGAGTTGCCCGTGACGATGCTTGTCAACGTGATCGTTAGCTGATCGGTCGGCTCCACATCCGGATCGTCCAGGATCGCCAAGGGGACCAGCAGCGTGGTGGTTCCCGCCGGCAAAGTGACCGTCCCGTTCAAGGCGACGAAGTCCACGCCCGCGGTGGCGCTGCCTGATGTCGCCAAGGCGATCGTGGTGTCGGTGGAGCTGGGACTGGTCATCGTGATCGTCAGGCTGGCGGTGCTCGCCGCGCCTTCGGTGACCGTGACGGGACCGGTCAAGCGAACTTGTGCGGAGTCGTCATCCGTGATCGTCGTCGTGAATTCTCGCTCCGCGTCGTCCAACTGCACGCCATCGGGCTGGCCTTGGATCGATGTCAGTTCGACGCTTAACGTCTCATCCCCTTCGACGAGATTGTCATCGATCAAGGACACGACGATTTCCGCTGAGGTCGCTCCCGCCGGAATCATCGCCAAGCCGCTGGGGGCGGTGTAATCGTCGCCCGCCGTGGTCGTTCCCGCCACGGAATAAGCGATCGTCAGCGGACTGCTGGAAGCGCGATCCAGTCGCACCGTGAAGACAGCGGTTCCTGCGTTTTCTTCCACGGACGTTGCACCGTCCACGCTCACAGTGACAATGTCGTCATCCAGGATCAGGATCTCCGCCGCCGACGCTTGCGAGTCCAGCGAGACGCGCGGATCGCCGGTGACGGAGGTCAAGGTGACGACGATCGTTTCGGAACCTTCAAACAACTCGTCGTCTTCGATCACAACATCGATGAAAGCGGTCGAGGTGTCGGCAAGGATCGTTGCTTCGCCGCTGAGGGCGACGAAGTCCTGACCGGGCGTGGCCGAACCCGTGACGCTGTATTGAACGATCACGTCTTGATCGACAACGCCATCCAGGTCGATGCGGAAGCGGCCCCCCTGCCCTGCTTCTTCACCATTGCGATCGGCGGAGATACTCACCAAACCGGTTTCATCATCGGCGAGTTCGGCGGTGGCCGTACTGGCCGATGGGTTGAAGGTGATGTCTTCGTCGCCCACGACGCTCAGCAACTCGATCTCCACCGTTTCCATGCCTTCAATCAAGTTGTCGTCGATCACGGGAAATTCGAGCGTCGCCTGGGTTTGGCCCGCGGCGATAAGCACCTGCAACGTCGCGGGCGCGGTGTAATCAACGCCAGGCGTCGCCATGCCCGTCAACGCGTAGGTGATCGTCGTGTCGCTGGAGCTCTGCGCGGTCCAGGGAGACGATAAAGCGCACCGGCTGACCCGACTCCCGCCCGCCGTTGTCGGAGACGACGGCAACCAAGGCGGAGTCGTTGTCCTCGATCACAAGTTGCCCGCTGCTGGACGTCGCATCCAAGGTGATGTTCGGATTGGGCGACACGATCCCGCTCAAGACGATGCTGACGAACTCCGAACTCTCGACCACGGAATCGTCAACCGGTTGCAGCACCACGCTCGTCGAATTCGCTCCGGCGGGAATCGTTGCTTCGCCCGAGAGCGGAGAGTAATCGCTGGAGTCCGCCGAACCATTCAAGGTGTACGTGACCACGGTGTCGGTGGAGCTGGGTTGGCTTAAGACGATCTCGAAGGCGCCGGCCGCGCCGCCTTCGATGGTATCGCTGATCGCACCCAGTGAAACGGTCGCCGAGTCGTTGTCGTTGATCACGGTCGTGACCTCATCGGCGGTGTCGTCAATCGCCAAGACGATCGAGCCACTGACGATCCCGGCCAGCGTCAACTCGATCGACTCTTGCATCTCGACCAAAGTGTCGTCGATCATTACCAGCGGGATCATCACGCTGGTCTGTCCAGCGACAATTGTCGCCTCAGTCGGCAAAGTCTGATAGTCCTCGCCCGCGGTCGCTGAGCCAAAGACTTGCAGCGAAACCACGGTGTCGCTGTCCGTAACGCCATCCTGCGTGATCGTGAAGAAAGCGTCGGTTGTGTCTTCCTCGAGAGTTAACGTCGAGGCGGTCAGACGCAGCAACCCGGTTTCGTTATCGAGAATATCCAGTTCCGCGAAGTCGCCTTGCGCGTCGATCTCTAAAGTGTTGTCGTCGCTGACGATTTCGATCAGCGTGATGGTGACGCTCTCGGCGCCTTCGGCCCGGTCGTCATCGATCGCGGCAACGTCCAGCAAGACGCTGGTTTCACCCGCCGGAATCGTGGCTTGGCCGCCGAGCGCGACGTAGTCGGTCCCCGCGATGGCAACGCCGCCCATCTGGTACCTGATGACGGTGGGGTTGGGCGACATCAGCGTCTGCGAAATGCGAAAACGCCCGACGCCTTGCGGCTCGCCGGCGTCCTGCACTGCTTCCACGCGGACGCTCGGCGTCTCGTCGTCGATGATCTCGATGGCGGCTTGCGAAAGCTCCGCGTTCAGCGTGATGTCCTCGTCGCCGTCGACTTGCGAGAGGGTCAGCGCGATGTTTTCAGAGCCTTCGGAGAGAGCATCGTCGATGGCCGCGACCATGATCGTCGCTGTTGTTTCTCCAGCCGCCAAGGTCACTGATCCGCTTAAGGCGATGTAGTCCGTTCCCGCTGTCGCCGAGCCAGTCACGATGTAACGGACGGTGGTGTCGCTGTCGCTGGCCGTTGAAAGGCGGACTTGAAACTCGCCGACGACGCTGCCCGACTCTTCCGCGTCTCGCACGGCCACCAGGCTCACTTGTGCCGCATCGTCGTCGGTCAGCGTTAAGGTCGCGGAAGACGCGGTGGGATTCAGCGAGACCTGTGAACTGCCGCTGGCGGAGATCAATGTAATCTGGATTGTTTCATCGCTTTCCACCAGTGCGTCCTGCAAAGTGGAGACATCGATCGATGCGGTGGTCGCTCCGGCCGGAATCGTCACCGAGCCGCCGAGCTGTTGGAAGTCGGTTCCGCTGGAAGCCGTGCCGGCGACTTCGTAAGTGATCACGGTCGTCTCGGGACTCGCCGCGGATTGAGTAAGCGTGAGCTGACCGGTCTGGCCCTCGACGACGCTGCCTCCGGCAAGAGAGACGGTGGCCGTGTCGTTGTCCTCGATATTCAGAGTCACCTGGTCGGCGGAGGCGTCGATCGCCAGTTGCGACGAACCGGAAGTAATCTGTTGCAGCGTGACGATGATCGATTCATCACCTTCCAGAAGAGCGTCGTCCAGGATGGAAACGTTGATGGTGGTGGACGTCTGTCCCGCCGCGATGGTCGCCGGGCCGCTGAAAGCCTGGAAATCCGCTCCGGACTCGGCCGTGCCGGTGACTACAAGAGCGACCACGGTGGGTTCCGCCGTCGCGGCGGTTTGTCGCACGCGGAAAACGGCGCTGGTTGGTCCAGCTTCCAAGCCGTCGTTCACTCTTTCCAGCGAGACCAGGGTTTGTTCGTTGTCGGTGATGGTCACCGTGGCTTCGGCTGCTTGGTTGTTGAGCGTGACGCCATCGGAGGAGTTTGAGATCGAGGTTAAGGTGACGACGACCGTCTCGGAACCCTCGGCGGCCAGATCATCCAGGACATTGACGGGGATCTCGGCTGTTGTGGCGCCCGCCGCGATGATGACCGAACCGGTTAACGTTTGATAATCGTCTCCGGCGACCGCTGTGCCGCCAACCGAATACAAGATGGTGGTCGCTTGCGCTGGGGGCGGACTGAGTGACGCGAAAGCGGCCGGCGGTCGGTCCGGCTTCATTGCCGTTGGCGATCGACGAAATCGAAACGACGGCGGTGTCGTCGTCCAGCAGTTGCAAGGTCGCCGTGGATTGTTGCGAGTCCAAGGAGACTTGCGGGTGACCGCTGGTGATGGAAGTGAGTTGCAGCGCGACGTTTTCCGCTCCCTCCACCATGGCGTCGTTAATCGGCGTGATGTCGATCGTCGCGGTGGTGGAGCCCTCGGGAATGGTCACCGTTGTGCCAGGGGCGACATAGTCCACTCCACTCAAAGCGCTTCCGCCCAGGGTGTAAGCGATCACGGTGTTGGTGATGCTGGCTCGAGTCAGCGACACGGTAAAGCGTCCGGCGACGGCGTCCTGTTCGTTTCCGTCGCGGGTCGCCGCGACACGGACTTGCGCCGTGTCATTGTCGGCGATCGTGAGGGTCGCCTGCGAGTTGCTGGGTGAAAGGGTGATTTGCGGATCGCCCGAAAGGGAGTTCAGCGTCACGGTGACTTGCTCGGCGCCCTCGAGCAGCATGTCGTCGTTGACGTCGATGACGATCGTGGTGGCCGTCGCGCCGGCCGGGATGGTCGCCGTGCCGCTGAGCGAGGCGTAATCGACTCCTGGCAAGGCCGTGCCGGACAAGGTGTACTGCACATTGGTCGCGGTGGAACTGCGGGCGGATTGAGACACCGTGAAGACGCCGTCGTTGCCGGGCGCTTCACCGGCTTGCGTAGTGGCCGCGACGCTGACGATCGCGGAATCGTTGTCCAGGATGTTCAACGTCGCTTGGTTCTGGCCGGCGTTGATGGAAACGCTGGGGTCGCCGGTGATCGACGACAGAGTCACGATCACGGTTTCGCTCGCTTCCACGATCGCGTCGTTGATGGCCGAGACGTTGATGTTGGCGGATGTTTGGCCGGCGGGGATCGTGACCTGCCCGCTGAGCGCAGTGAAGTCCTGGCCCGAAGTCGCCGTGCCGCCGACGATGTAGCTCACCACCGTATTGGACAAGGTGGTCAGGGATTGGCTGACGACAAAGCGTCCCGCGGCGCCGCTCTCGGAGGCGTCGGCCGACTGTGCGATGCTGAGCTTGGGGCTGGGCGTATCGACGATTTCGACGGTCCCCCCGACAAATTCGATCTCGTTCAGGCGAATCGCGTTGAAGGCGCCAAAGAAGAAGGGCTGATTGGGCGCGCGTTCGGAGAGGTCGGCGGTCAGCTGCAATGTCCCGGCTTGATCGGCGGAAATAGGGACATGAAACAGGTTCAATTCCGCGCCTCTCGGGTCGGGCGGCAGGCGGTTGAAGTCCACGCCCCCCGCCTCGTCGATCAACCCCGGCGTGTCCACGTCGCCGCCGCTGTTCAGACCGTAGATCGGGTTGACCATCACGGGCCCGTCGACGGAGATCAAACTGGAGTCGTAGTACACGTCGAAAAACGCCTGCAGCACGCCGGTGGGGGCGGCCCGCGCATCCTTCACCAGTACATGCAACTCGTAGGGATCGCCCACAACCAGGGTGTCCACGGCGTCGCCGTCCGGCTCTTGAATTTGAAACCGAACCTGCAAATCGCCGGTGAGCAGCAATCGCTTTTCGAGCGACTCGCAAGTGAGGCGACGGGCGCGACGACGAGGCTCGCGAAGGCGTCGTGAGGAATGCTGGCGCATGCGACTTCGATCCCAGGGGGGGCGGTAGGAGGCGCCCACGCTCTGGGGAAACTCTCCCGGAAGAGACCGCGGGCCTTCTTAGATTGATCCTACTAGTTAGAGGGATTGGCGGCGCGGTTTGGTTCCGATCCGCGAAGAAAATCGGGCCCATGCCCCAAGCACAGGCGGCAGGACCGGAAAACTCGCCGCCGCGAGGCGGCTTCAGCCGACCCCGCCAATCCGTGCAACCCGCAAGAACCAAAACAACCGCGCCGCGGCAAGAAGCCGCGACGCGGAGGGCAGGAGGTGCGCGAGCAGACGCTCGTCGAACTGCTTCCTTAGCGGGGCCCTCGGCTCGGAGCCTGAAAGTAGGTCTTCGCCGACGGGCCCTTGCTCGTGGTTCGCCTAGTTGTTGAAGTTTGTGATGAAACCCAACAGCGAACCGAAGTTCACCGGCAGCGTCACCGAATCCTCAATGTCCAACGTGTCCAATCCCGAACCTCCATTAATGATGAAGGAACCGACGTTCAACGGGGGAAGCGACGTGTTGCCGGCCAGTTCCAGCGTGTCGTTGCCGCCACCCAGACGGACGTCAATGGCGACCGGGATGTTGATGTTTTCGATCCGGACGTTGTCGTTGCCGTTGCCCGTCGAAATCACGACCGAGGCGTAAACCAACGGCGAGTCGGCCGCGCCGAGCATCGTGATCGAGTTGTTGCCGCTGGGCAGGATGATGCTGATCTGACCGCCGACCTGGGTCGGATTCATGTTGACCACATCGCTTCCCGTGCCGCCGCCAACCACCAACGCGTCGCCCGGAGAAATCAAGCCAGGCAGGTTCGTACCGACGATTCCTTCAGCCACCAAGGCGGCGTTCAACGCGCCGCCGCCTGGACCGACATCCGATGGACCGCCGGGCCGAGTGCCGACGTTGCTGTTGGCGATCGATGTCTGACTGGGCCAGGGCGTCGTCCCGCCCGAAGCGTCGTCATTGTTGATGAACAGGCCCCACCATGCGGTCGAACTATCCATGGCGAACGCGTCTTCGCCCGAGTCGTTAATGACCACGACAGGGCTGCCAAGCTGCGGGCCCGCCGGCGCCAGATAGGATCCGAGGTTCGCGTCGGTGATCATCGTGCTCGTGGCGCCAGGTCCGCCGGCGTTGTAAATCGCCAGCATGCCCGAGACATCGGCCTGGTTGAAGCTGGCCATATCCAACACGCCCGGCACATTCGCACCGTTGACAATCGTCACGCCGCCATACACGGTGACTCGGCTGGTGTCGTTGCCCGATGTCGGACCGAACGTGGTCAGGCTGCCGCCATTGCCGTTGTTGACCGCGACCAGCGTGCCAGGCGTGGCAAAGATCGGAGGTTCGCCGATCACCGTGCTGCCCAAGACGTCCAGCTTGTCATTCCCCTCGCCATTGGTGACCACCAAGGCGCGACCCGCCGCGGCGGGAACTCCACCCGGCAGTCCGCCCGGGACCACCGGCGGGGCTTGACCCACCAGCTGACTGTTGACGATCGACGTGGTCGTGTCGCCGCCGCCGGCGCCGTTCACATTCGTCACAATCGTGGGACCGACGACCGTCGTGCTGGTCAACTCCAGATGACTGGCCCCGGGAGCCGCGACATTCTTGCTGACCCAAAGCCCGCCATTGAAGGTCGAACCGCTGATCGAGTTCGTGTTGCCGACGTCGTTCAAAATGGACACAAAGCCGTTGACGCTGACGCTGTTCAGCGAATTGGTGACCACTTCCGCCGGGTTGGAGCCGGGCAAGACGCCGGCGCCTGGGGAGTTGGTCGAACGTCAAGTCGCCCAGCACGGTCACGCCGTCGATCCGCGTGACGTCGCTCACGCCGGCGCTGATGACGGACAAGTTCGTGGGAATGGTGGTGCCCGCGGCGACTTCCGCGTAGTCGCTGCCTTGACCCAGGTTGATGGTGATGTCGCCGAAGACGGCGTTGACCAAGACATCCGGGGCGGTGACGCCGGCGCCGTTCAACTGCACCTGCGTGCCGTTAAGGCCGGTCACTCGGTACTCGCCGGCGTTGGCGGTGGATTGCAGCTGGACCTGGTTGTCCGAGCCGGGCGTGGTCGCCGACTCCGCCAGGTTAGCGTCCCATCACCGCCAGACGACATTGACGACGCCGGCCAACATGCGGCGATCCTCGAGTGATTCACAGAACAGACGGCGGTTGTTTTGCCTCGCCGCGTTGCGTTTACGATCTCGTTGCTTGGAGCGACTCATCGTTTCCTCACCGGGAAAAAGTTGATTCCGCCCTCCCTAACGAGCCAATTCGCCTCCCGCACCTGACTCATCCGCACCTCGCGAATGCCCGCATTGTCAGCCTGCCGCGAACAATGCATACAAAGTTACTTGTAATTTGGTTCCGCAATACGGTCAAGGCTTCGGTAACCCTTATCGCCGCCTCATTCGGTGGATTTCGCCGCCGCGCCTTACTCGACCGTCAGAACCGCTAAAGTCCCCCGTAATTGCCAGTGTGGGGCGTGGTTGACTCTGCCGGTTTAAGCGAATGTGACGGTGGGTGCGCGCGGTTGTTTCTAATTCAGAAACCTTCGCGATCGGGACGGTATTGACCTTTGGCGGTGCTGGCTAGAATGAGCTGCGTGAGAGGGATTCACCAGTTCTCAACGCAGGAGGCGGTTTACCGATCAATTGAGTTAGGCGGATTGCGATGCGGCGGCCCATCCTGTTTGGCTCGAACTACCGCGGTCGAACTCGGCGCGGCGGCGGGCGCCGCCCGGCGCGGCGCCGGACAGTTGCAGCCCGAAACGCTCGAACCGCGGCGCCTGCTCGCCGGGCTGCCCCTGCCCGCCGATCTGGTCGCCGAGGGCGAGGCCGAGATCGTCTTTCAAACCGACTTTGAATCGGGAACCGCGGGTTTCACCGTTGACAATACAGGCGGACGCAACGCGGGAATGTGGCACTACTCAGTAGGCCGCCGCCGCGACAACCTGCCGAATCACACGCCCGATAGCAGCTTCTATTACGGCCTGTTCGAGACGGCGACCGGCGGTGGTCGTTACGACTTGAGTCTCTCGCATCAAGGGCTTCTGACCTCGCCGGAAATCTCGCTTCCCGCATGCGGCGAGTCCAGCGTGAGCTTCAATTACTTGTTGGACACGCGAACGCCCTTGGACTTGGATTATGTCGAACTGCGGATCGACAACGGCGTCAACGTCGACGTTGTCCTCTCCCGCGCCGACGGTACGCTGCCAGAAACCGGCAACGCCTGGCGAACCGCGGTCGCGGACTTAAGCAACTACGCGGGACAGACCATTCAACTCGTGTTCTCCTTCGACACCGGTGAGGACGTTTTCATTGATCCGGAAGGCTGGTACGTCGACGACATCCTCGTCGCCGCAACCGAATGCCAAGGTTCCGTGACCGGCCTGAAATTCAACGACGTCAATCAAGACAACGAACGTCAAGACGACGAACCCATCGTGTCCGGAGTCGTGATGACGCTCACCGGCGACACCGATGGCGACGGTTTCGTCGAGACGCTCAACGCCATCACCGATGGCGACGGTCGGTATCAATTCGCGTGACTTATTTCCCGGAAGCTATGTCCTCAGCGAGCAACTGCCCGCCTACGTGCTAGGTCCGGCTCCCGAGTTCCCGATCGAAATTCGTCGCCAACACCGCCCTGGAATTCGACGCGCCGAACACCCTGTTCGGCGCCGTTCAAGGATTGAAGTTCAACGACGTCGATGGCGACCAGTCCCTTGGTCCCAACGATCTCGTCATGTCCGGCGTCCTGTTCACGCTGGTCGGGCAAGGCGGTGATGAGTTCACCGCCACATCGAACGATAACGGCGTCTTCACGTTTTCAAATGTGCCGCCCGGCGAGTACACGCTGACGGAATCCCCCCTGCCGCACGACGCCGCCGATGATCCGTTTTCGATCGAGCTGATCGTGCAAAGCGGACAGCTTGTCGTCGCCGATCTGGCGGGCCTGTCTCCCGAGTCCGGCCAATTCGTCACCGCAAACGATCAATTGTTCGTCGCCAATACGCTGCAAGGCGCCGTGGTGGGACGAAAATTCCATGACCTGAATCGCAATGGCGAACAAGACGCCGGCGAGCCGGGACTCGCGGGGATTACGATCGAACTGACTCGCGATTTGGGCGGCGGCGTCAGCGAGTTGCTTTCGACGACGACCGACACTGAGGGGCTTTATCGCTTCGAGGATCTGGCGCCGGGCGATTACCAATTGCGGGAAGTACCTCCCGACCACGCCTTGATTGACACGGAAGATCCGCTCCTGTTCACGCTGCTCAGCGGCCAGATTCTGACGCCGGCGACAGCGATTCCCGTTCCCGATCTGCTGAGCGGTCAATTCGTGAGCGAACTGGCGGGCTTGTCGATTCCGAATGTTCTGCGAGCGTCGCTGCATGGCTATGTCTTCGATGATCTGAACGGCAACGGAGTGGACGACGCCGAGCCTCGTTTGGCCGGCGCCGCGTTGACGATCAACGGCGATGTCGATGGCGACGGGAATGAAGATCAGCTGGACCTGACCACGAACGATCAGGGCGAGTTTCACGTCACGCTGTTAGCGCCGGGGGTGTTCGTCGTCACTCAGATCCCCGCGGCGGGGTATCGAGCCACTACCCCCTCGGTAATCGAAGTCTCGCTGGGAAGCGGCGAGGAAGCCGAGGCCATTGATGGGTTGGCCGCCTTGCTGCCGGGACAGACCGCCGTCGCCGTACCGGGCTTGGCATTTGGAAATCAAATCATCGAAACGCCGACCATTGAAGGCGTGGTTCAATTCATCGCGCCGTTAAGTGTGTTTCGCAATGCGGGCACGTTGCCGCCCGGTGAAGCCGGCGAGATCGTGCCCGGACGAGCCGCGATTTCCGGGTTCAAATGGAACGACATCGACCAGGACGGCGCGTGGGACGCCAATGAACCCGGGCGACCCGGGTGGGCGATCGAGTTGCTTAACGGAGCCGGCGAGCGACTTGGCGTCGTGGCCACCGATCCGCAAGGCCGCTATGTGTTCGCCGACTTGGACCCCGGCACGTACTTCGTTCGCGAGGAAGGGCTCGCCAATGATGGTCCCATTCGCGTCTCGACGTTTCCCAGCGGGGCGGCGGTGTATGAAGTGCAATTGGCCGCCGGGCAAGTGATCGCAGGGGACGCTCTTTCAGCGGAAGAGCCCAACTTCGGCGGTTACGATTATTCGCCCATGATCCGACCGTCCGACGACTTCTTTGGACACATCGATGCGAACTCCAGCGGCGCGATTGAGCCGGCGGAATACGCCGCTTGGAGCAACCTGATCACTTCGGTGGCTCCTTGGCAGTCGATCTCGCTGAACAATCCAAGCGACCAAGAATGGACCATCGCGGCGCCGCAATGGAGCGTCGATTCCATCGACGGACGTTCGGCTGTCGACTTCCTGCGACTGCTGCGGCAAACCACCGACGACCAATTGCTGCCCGTGAGTTTTCCTCTCTCCCTGCCCGCCGGCGATTCACTGGAACTGGTGCTGTTCTACGATCCGGCGATTCGAGTCGAGCAGGGATCTCGCGTGGTCGAGCAATATCCGGATTGGTTGGACGACCCGGATACGGCGGCCGACGAGACGTTGCGCGGTCCGCATACGTTTCAGCCAGACGACAACGTGTTGTTCCCCATCACAGGAGGTCCCGATCATCGCTATCGCCTGATCGGCGGCTCGACGTTTGACAGCGACGTTTCGTACAACGGCCGAGTGGATAACTTTGATTTGGTGTTAATCAGCACCATCCTGAACCAAGCCGTGGTGTCGTCGAATGCACCGCAATTCGACTTGACCGCCGATGCGAACACGCGTTGTCCCAACGGCGCCAGCGGCGCTTTCAATACGTGCGCCTGGAGCGTCCCGGGCGCAAGTTCATCCAGTCCGCCGCGGGAAATCGGACTGGGGGATATCGGTCCGTTGAATGTCGAATTCGGTCGCGTGCGCGGTCCCGTCTTGGATTTGGACGCCGACAATAGCACGACGCCTGGAAAGGATTTTCTTACCGTTTGGCGAAGCGAAGCGGTGGCGATCGTCAACCAAGATGTCGCCGTCCGGGCCGCGGGCGTCGCCTTGCAAGTGGCGGTGTCGGTCGCGCCCGGCGCTGGGCTCTTGAGCTGTTCCGCCAATGGCTCGGTCGACGATGTTTGCGCGGATTCGCCGACCGCGGCGTCGTTGGCTTTCAGTGACTTGTCGGAGGACGCCGCCGAGCAGGTGCTGCGACGAATCCGCTTTGATGCGACGGCGGCGTCGGGCCCGGGGCAAACCGAAGTGGAAGTCCGCATCACCAACGGCGACTTGTTCGACGCCGCCTTGGCGATCATCCTGCTGGAACCCGAAACCGGCGGCGAAGCCGAACTCTTGGCGGACGGCGAAGCCGGCGACGAGTTGGAGAATGGCTGCTTGCCGGCCCGTTCCGCGACGCCGCTGCCAATCGCGGCGGCGAAAGGACGTTCGCCGATGGACAGCGCCTTCGCCGATGCCGCGTTTTGGGCGCGGCGCCGCCGCGAGCCGTTGGCTTTACTTGGGCCCTATCTGCCGGAATGAGCTTCCACGGGTCGAGCGTTGCTCCTCGGCCAGTGCGGCCACCCCTGCGGGGTTCGTCGGATGTTTTTTTCGCGACCCAGGGTTTCGCTTGTTCGCTGCGCTCACGCTCCACCCTGGGCTGATTTGGGGCCGTCCCGGTTGGGACTGCGCCCAGCCCACGCAGCGACTCGCGAGTTTCTCTCAACGCCTACCCCTCTAACCCTGCTCTCCCCAGGACTTCGTACTCTGGTCCGTCGGGTTGCAACCGGCTGGAGAAGACCACGACCTCATCGACATCGGTGATTCCAGCGTCGAAGTCGTGATAGCGTTCGATCAGCTCGCCCAGGTCGGGCGAGGGTGCTCCTCGCAGACGACCCAAGGTGATATGCGGATGGAAGCGTCGGTGTTCCGGCGTCCAGCCGACCGACGCGAGTTCCTGGGAGAGCGTCTCCTGGATTTGGCAAACCGGCTCGGGGTCGAAGACGCCCAACCAGAGAGCCCGTGGGCGCGCTAGATGAGGAAAGGCGCCCGCCCCGCCGCAATGCATCGAAAACGCCGGCAGGCGCACCGCGGCGCGGGTCGCCGCCCGGCAATAATGAGCGACCTGAGTCAATTCGACATCGCCCAAGAAATTGAGCGTCAGGTGGGCCTGATCTGGACGCACCCATTTGATGCGATCATGCCCCTTTCCCAAGCGTGCGATCAGATCGCCCGCGCGGCGACGCGTCTCGGCGGAAAGTTCGATCGCCACAAAACAGCGAACCATGGTCATGGGGGTTGGTTCTTGGTTCTTGGTTCTTGGTTGATCACTACCCTCTGCCCTCTAACCTCTACTCTCTACCCTCTACCCTCTAACCTCTACTCTCTACCCCCTACTCTCCACCAACTTCTTCAACGGCTTGGCGGGGCGCGGGCCCATTTGAGTGACGATTTCTCCGGCGGCCAGGGAGCCGAGTTTGCCGGCGGCGGCGAGTTCCATGCCGCGGGTGTAGCCGTAGAGGAAACCGGCGGCGTACAGGTCGCCGGCGCCGGTTGTGTTTACGAGTTCCCCTTGCGGTTGCACGGCGATGGGCAGCACTTGGTCGCCTTGGATCACGATGGAGCCTTGGCTTCCTCGCGTCACGGCCGATGTCGCGCAATGCCCCTCTCGGATCAGCGCCGCTACGGCCTCGTCGAAATCATCGGTATCGTAGAGCGTCGTGATTTCGGCTTCGTTGGCGAACAAGATATCGATGTGGTCGTCGATCAGCCGCAGGAAGTCCGCCTTGTGGCGCTGAACGCAAAACGAATCCGATAGTGTCAGAGCGACTTGACGGCCGGCCTTGTGGGCGATGTCGGCGGCCTCCAGGAATGCTTGCTTGGCGGGAGGCGCGTCCCAAAGATAGCCCTCGAGGTACAGCACCTTGGCCGAAGTGATCAATTCGGCGTCCAGATCCTCGGGACTGAAGTGCACCGAGGCCCCCAGGTACGTCGCCATGGTGCGTTGAGCGTCCGGCGTGACAAAGATGAAGCAACGCGCGGTCGCCGGCCCAGTCTCGGCGGGCGAACAACGAAACACCGTTCCGGCAGCTTGGATGTCGTGCCGAAAGATCTCCCCGAGTTGATCGTTTCGCACCTTCCCAATGAAGCCGCAATTGCCGCCCAGGCTGGCGATGCCCGCCAGCGTGTTGGCGGCTGAGCCCCCGGAGGTTTCCACCGACGGCCCCATATCGGAGTAGATCTCATGGGCGCGCTGTTCGTCAATCAGCGTCATGCCGCCTTTGGGCAGACCCTCTTGCTCCAACAGGCTTTCCTCCGCCTGGGTCAATACGTCCAGGATGGCGTTGCCAATACCGACGACATCCAAAGTTGAATCAGTCATGTTGATTTCCTCTCGTGCCCGGGCTTTCTCCAAGCGAGCGGCCCCGCGTCGGGCCCTTTTTCCTGTTACACTCGGTTGCTGCAAGAACAGGCGTCCTGTTCCAGCATCGCGAGCTTGGATACGGGACCGAAGCCGGCCTTCAACGAGGTCCACCCGCCTGATACGGGCGACGCATTGGAGCTTTTTCGAACCTCCATTCTGAGGGTTCGTCCTGCTATTGAGAAGGGGGCGGGCGACCGCCCATCCATGAACGCGCCATGAGAATTCGTCCGCTTGTTGTGTTGCTCTGCTTGCCACTGGCGTTCCCCGCGTCGTCGTCGGCCCAGTCGTTGGAAGCGACGCGGCCCTTGAGAGTGCGATCGGCGCCAGCCCCTTCCTACTGGCCCATTGCGTTCGCACCGCCCCCTAACGACGCGCCTCTACTGCGTGATTACATCGCGGTCACCGCTGACGGACGCATGTTCAGCGACGACCGGTTGCAATGGCGGTCGCCGAATCAACTTCCGCTTCTGGGCGAGCTTGATCTCTGCGGAGAACTCGCCGCGCGGCTCTTGCTTTCTCGCGTCGCCGCGGCGACCGCCGCGGCGGGCGCCTGGGTGGAATTGCACAACGGCGATTTCTTGCCGGGTCAGGTCGAGCGGTTCACCGCGGCTGTTGACGAAGCTCCCGCTTGTTTGCAAGTGAGGATCCCAGACTGGTTGGAACAGCCGTTCCGTGACGCGCCGCCGGCCCGGGTTCGCATGACGTGGGTGCGGCGTATCGTCCGGCGCCGCGTCGCGGACCACTACGCCCCTAAGACGTTGTGGTTGGCCGATGGCCGGCGGTTATCCTGGTTCGCCATTCGCTGGGCGGCTGACAGCGTCACCTGCCTGACCGACCAAGGTCGCTCCACACACGCTTTGAGCGATATCGCCGAATTGCATTTGCCCCGGCGCGAAGATGTTTGGGACACCGTGCTGGAAGAACTCCGGGAACTGAGCAGCGACGTCGACGCCATCTTGGTGGAGGCCGAGATCCCCGACGCGCTGCGGGTCACCGCGGCGATCAAGTCCGCGCGACCCTTCGCGCCGCGACCGGACGCCGCCAATGAGGATTGGGCTGTTTCCCTGCAGCCGATATGGGCCGTGGAGCCCATCTGGGTGCGTCCCATGCGGGTCAAGCGTTGGCGGTTCTTTCCCGCCCGCGTCGTCCCGCTGACGCGCTTGCACCGAATTCAGGGGGACGCGCCCTCAGTTCGTTGCCGTTCCAACAGCGACTTGCGCGGCGATGTTTTGTGCGATGCGCTGGACCAACCGGCGCCCTGGGGATGGGCGTGCCAGGCGCCCGCCGTACTGTCCTTCGCGGCCCCTCCCCTGCCCGCACAATTGGTCAGCGGCCTGGCGCTGGACGGGAGGATGGGTGATGGCGGTTGTGTGCAAGGAGAAATCGCCTGGAACGATGCGGCCGCGCCAGCCGCCGTTCGGACCGCAGTCCTCAGCGGCCGCGGGCGCCGTCACGATGAACTCGGGCCCATTCGCCTGGACGAGGCCGTCCATAGCATTCACCTGCGACTCAACGCCACGCCCCCAGACGCTCCTCCAGGATCCGACGAGGGCGACCTGCGGGACGCGGCCAATTGGCTCTCGCCGCGTGTGGAACTGGACGGTTGGTGATTCCTCGCGCAAAGCCTCGCAGACTTCCGCCGCGCCGCGTCTCTGGCCGCGCCCTCACTTTTTCTTTTGTTCTTTCACCCACTGGTCACGAAGGGTGACGGCTCGATTAAAGACGAGGCTTTGATCGGAGGAATCCTGATCGACGCAGAAGTAGCCGAGTCGCTCAAATTGGAAGCGGTCGCCGGGCTTCGCGTCTCGCAGGCTGGGTTCGACCTGGCAGTCGGTTAGCACTTCCAAGGAGTGCTCGTTGAGATTGTCCAGATAGCTTCCACCTTCGGCATGATCGCTCGGGGCCGGTTTGTTAAACAGATGATCGTAGAGCCGAACTTCGGCGGCGACCGCGTGTTGGGCGGAGACCCAATGCAGCGTGGCTTTGACCTTCCGCCCGTCCGGCGCGTTGCCTCCGCGTGATTGAGGATCATAGCTACAGCGCAATTCGATGATCTTGCCCGCATCATCCTTGATGACTTCCTCGCACTTCAGGAAGTAAGCATAACGGAGCCGCACCTCTTGGCCGGGCGCCAGTCGGAAGAACTTCTTGGGGGGATCCTCCATAAAGTCTTCCTGTTCGATGTAGAGCTCGCGGCTAAACGGGATGGTGCGCATGCCGGCCGAGGGATCCTCGGGATTGTTCACCGCTTCCAGCGTTTCTTGCTGGCCTTCGGGATAGTTGATGATCACGACCTTCAACGGCCGCAGCACGCTCATCACGCGTTGAGCTCGTTTGTTCAGGTCCTCGCGCAACGCGTTTTCCAGCACGTGCATTTCGATCGTGCTGTTGAACTTGGCGACGCCAATGCGATCGCAGAACGAGCGAATCGCCTCGGCCGTGTACCCTCGACGACGCAGGCCGATCAGGGTCGGCATTCGCGGATCGTCCCAACCGCTCACCAGTTTCTTTTGCACCAACTCCAGCAGCCGCCGTTTGCTCATGACGGTGAAGGTCAAGTTCAAACGCGCGAATTCAATTTGTTGCGGCGCGTAGACGCCCAGCTTCTGGATGTACCAGTCGTAAAGCGGCCGGTGGTTTTCGAATTCCAGCGTGCAGATGGAGTGCGTGATGCGCTCCAGCGAATCGGATTGACCGTGCGTGAAGTCATAGGTTGGGTAGATGCACCATTGATCGCCAGTGCGATGATGATGAGCTCGCATAATGCGATACATCACCGGATCGCGCAGATTCAGATTGGGGGAGCTCATGTCGATCTTGGCCCGCAGGGTGCGGGCGCCGTCGGGAAACTCGCCGCCGCGCATTCGCTGCAGCAGGTCGAGGTTTTCCTCCGCCGAGCGATTGCGGTAGGGGCTTTCCCGCCCGGGTTCCTTTAACGTGCCGCGGTAGGCGCGCGTTTCCTCGGCGGTCAAGTCGCAAACGTAGGCCAGACCGTCTTGCACTAACTGCGTCGCATATTGATAGAGCTGCTCGAAGTAATCCGAAGCGAAGTACAGGCGATCGCCCCAGTCGAATCCCAGCCAACGCACATCGGCTTGAATCGACTCGACGTATTCCATTTCCTCTTTGGAGGGGTTGGTGTCGTCGAAGCGAAGATTGCACTGACCCCCAAACTCCTCGGCGATGCCGAAGTTCAAACAGATGGACTTGGCGTGGCCGATGTGCAGATATCCGTTGGGTTCCGGAGGAAACCGGGTATGGACTCGCCCACCGTACTTGCCGCTATCGCAGTCCTCGCGAACTCGCGTGCGAATGAAATCGAGGCTAGCGCGAGCTTCGCTCATGGAGCTGTCTCCCCAAGGTTCTTCATGGATAGGGCGATGCGACGCAGACATGCGTCCCGCCCCAGTATCGCCAGGGTTTCGAACATTCCCACGCCGACTCCCTTGCCCGTCACAGCGACTCGCACGGCGTGGATCAGGTCGCCGATTTTTCGCTCACGTTGTTCCAGGAAGGTCTTCAGGTGGGTTTCCCATTCCTCCGCCGAAGGGAATTCCTTCAGCTCTTTGGCTTGCTTGGCGTAGTCCGCCAGCAATTCCGCCGCGTCTCCCTTGGCCAGGCGTTTCGCCACGGCTTTCGCGTCGTATTGTAGTTGTTCGTCGGCTACGAAGAACTCCGGATAGCTTAAGATGTCGCCGGCGACGCGAAACCGATCGCCAGCGGCTTGGAGAATTGAGCCGACCTTGGGGCCCGTGTCGCACGACGGCGGATCAGCAATCCAACCCGCTCGTTGCAGCATCCGCACCGCCAGCCGCGTTTTCTTCTTGTCGTCCAGTCGCGCCATGTGGCGCTGCTCGAAGGCGACGAGTTTCGCGGGATCAAAAGCGGCCGGCGCCTGATTGACTCGTTCCAGCGAAAAACTCTCGATCATCTGTTCCAGCGAGAAGTCCTCCGTGCGATCGTCCAACGACCAGCCCAGGAGCAAGAGGTAATTCAACAGAGCCGACGGCAGGTAGCCGACTTCGCTGTAGAAGCCAACCAGGACCGGGTTGAATTGATCCGCGTCGGGCGCGACGCCCATTTGACGAGCGATTCCCGCGCCATGTTCATACAGCTGTTGGAAGTCGCGGTTCTTCAGGTAATCGCCAATCTTCCGCTTGCTCAGTTTCTGTTTTCCCCCCGGCGCGGCGACGTAGGGTAGATGGGCGAATTGCGGCAGATCGTAGCCCAATCCTTCGGCGATAAAGATCTGCCGGGGAGTATTGGACAGATGCTCCACGGCCCGAATCACATGCGAGATCTGAAACGCCTGATCGTCGACGACGCTGGCCAGATGATAAAGGCACGTGCCGTCGCCGCGTTGGATCACATGGTCCTGTTCCTGACCCCAGGCGAATTCGACGTCGCCTCGAATCGAATCGTGAAAGCGACAGGCGCCCTCGCGCGGCATCTTCAAACGCACGACATGCGAGCGTCCTGCGGCGGCGAAGCTGGCGGCCTGCGCCTCGGTTTCCGCCATCCATTTGCGGCTGTAAAGAAAGGGCTGTCCGGCCTTTTCGGCGGCCTCTCGCTCCTCCGCCAATTCCTCGGGACGGGCAAAGTCGCGGTAGGCCAGTCCCTTTTCCAGCAACGTTTCCGCGGCCGCTTGATACAGCTCGCCACGCTGCGACTGGTAGTACGGGCCGTAAGGACCACCGACCTCGGGGCCTTCATCCCAATTCAGTCCCAACCAGCGAAAGCCGTCGAGAATCGGCTGCAGGGCCGCCTCCAGATTCCGTTGCTCGTCGGTGTCGTCGATCCGCAGCAGGAATTGCCCGCCGTGCCGTCGCGCGTAAAGCCAGTTAAACAAAGCGGTTCGCACGCCGCCGATGTGCAGAAATCCAGTGGGGCTGGGAGCAAAACGGGTGCGGACCATGAGCGTCGATGGGGTTGAGGGGTCGCAAAGCGGCGGGCGCCGACGCCCACAGAGACACCGTGAGAATGTAGCGAGTTCGCCAATTGTCACAAGTTCCCCGAGGCGGCGCCCGGGCTAAGCTGATCGCGAAAACGGGCCCGACGAGCGTCGAGAAAAGACCGAAAGGGTCTCCGCGCTTGCGGTCTTGCTGGTTCACCGCCGCGTGTTAGGCCGCTGAACGTTGTTCGCGGCGTTTCAGCTTCCGCTGTCGCCGGCGTTCCGCCTTGCTGAGGTGCGAGAATTCGTCGTCGCCCTCGGCGTCGTCCGCTTCCGGCGTCTCGTTGTTGGAATTCGCCGACTTATTCCCGTTCACCTTCAGGACGGCGGGCTTGGCCGTAGCCGGCTTGGCCGCAGCGGGCTTGGCCGCGGCCTTGGGCTCCGCGGTTTTCGCCGTCTCGGCCGGCTTGGCGGCGGTCGCCGGCTGGGCCTCGGGCGCCGAGCGTTTTCGCCGAGCCGAGCGGGACTCGGCCGCCGACTGCTTGTCCGCCGCCTGGCGTGCGCCGCGAGCCGCCTTGGCGGACGTCCGTTTCGCCTTTTGCTCCTGGGCTTCGCTACGCATCTTGGCCGGGGAGGCCAGAACTCCTTCGGCTTCCAGGCAGACGCGGCGGGCGTAGCTAAGGATCGCCGTCAGCACCGAGATCTGTGCTCCCAGCAGCGCGATCGTGCGTGTGATGGCCGCGACGTGGCTGCCCGGCGGCAAGAGGAGTCCGATGGCGCACGGCGCTGGCCACAGCCCAGCCCATGCCGGCCGCGAGCAGACACGCTAACGCAGCGCGGCTTTCCCTCATTTCGAAAGCCATTCTCAGAGCCGCCAAGACGACAATTCCCAAGGCGCCCAGCACGAAATACGACTTGGCTTGCAGGGCGTCGGCGCCGACGCCGCGTCCGGCCAGCAGTGAGACAGCCTCGGCCAACGCGTCGCGGACCGGGGTGGCGAGCCAGATGCTGCACAGTGCGAACAGCACGGCCAGCCAAACCCAGTTGAAATACCCGCCGCGATAATCGTCCGTGCGATGCCGACGCACGGCGAAAACCAGCAGGCAGGCGGCGGCGCACACCAACATGGACGTGGAGGCGCACCAATCGGCGAGATTTCCGGGGCGTCGCAGGTCCAGCGCGGCCAAGGCCGCGCGATCGCCAGCAAAGGAGTCGATGAAGAAGCAGCCGTATAAATCGACCAGCCCCGCGACGACGGCGGCCAGGGCCGCGGCCAACAGGACCAGCGTCAGTCTCCGCCGCGGGATGAGATCCGTCACCCGGAGCTGTCGCTCGGCGAGGGCGCCATCGGCGTAGCGGTTATCGGGGACCGGTGGTTGGGCCGTCGAAGAACCACTTGTCGTGGCGGTCTCTTGGGCGTCAACAGCGGCGTCTGAAGCGAGGACTCGACGGCGGCGAGCACCGGCGCGGGTGTATTGCATGGTGACGGTCAAGCGTCCGTGATTGACTCGGCGGTTGAAAGAGGACGGCCCAAGAGACGCGAAGGAACGTCTCCGGGCAAGCGCCATCCTTGGCGCGGCGTCCTCCACAGCTTCGGCAGAATCGCCCCGAGCACTGAAGCACGAGCGGCAAGTTCCAACTGGGGCGAAACGGTAAGGCTGGGATGGAGAGCGAGAGTTCCCTAAATGTACGGCTTTTGTCGATTGCGCCAGGGCAAGTCGGCCGGGAACCGCCGATGGGGGAATCTGGGGTGGTCGGGGTTTTGACCCGCGACACGGTTTGACCTACGGTTCAGCAGAACACGCGCTCACCTGTCGCCGCGCCGCATCCCGCTGGGAGTACGCGAACGTCTTGCACGAGCGGCGTGTGCGTGGATCTGACAACCAGGCCGCGATCGAAGTTTCTAGCGTGGATTCGAATGGACGCTTTGCATTCCAACTCCGACTCGACTGAAGCCTCCCTGGGGCCCGTGGGCAGCGTTGTTGACGCCCTGATGAACCCACAAGAGCTTGAGCGTTTCGCGCTGGAGAACCGCATGGCCCAGGCCCGCTTGGGGTTGGCCTCAGGCTTGTTCGTTGCGCTGCGAGCCAAGCACGCGTTGACGGCGTCGCATTGCTTGCGCGTGGCCACCGGCTGCTCCAGTTGGGCGTTGTCCCGCAACATGGACGAGTCTGCGGCCATGGCCTTGGAGGTGGCCGCCTTGCTGCATGATATCGGCAAGATCGGCGTGCCCGATCGCGTGTTGTTGAAACGCAGCCGATTGAGCGGCGATGAAAAGCTGCAACTGAACCGCCACTGGAAGACCGGGTTGAACATCCTGTCGCGCTTCTGCAATAAGCCGGAAATTATCGATAATTTTCGCTACTCCGCGGCCTGGTTCGATGGCTCGCGGCGCGGTTTCCGCAGGGCCGGCCGCGATTTGCCGCTCGGTGCTCGGATGCTGGCGATTGTCGACGCCTTTGACTCAATGATCTCCGACATGGCGTACCGCGATCCGCGATCGCAGCGAGACGCGATCGACGAAATCAAGAACGCCAGCGGCGCCCAATTTGATCCGGCGCTGGTCAAGGAGTTTATCTATCTGATCACACAGCAGCAGGTCCAACTGGACGCCGCTGTAGGCCGGCGTTGGCTCCGCGAATTGACGGCGGACGACAATAATGAAATCTGGTGCGCCGCCTCACCCGCTCAGAGCGCCACGGCGTCCCATCTGAACAATCAGTTGTTCACGCGTCTGTTGTCCAGCATGCATGACGGCGTGATCTTCGTCGATTCCGAATCCAAAGTGGTGGTGTGGAATCGCGCCACCGAGCGTTTGACCGGGATCATCGGCGGGACGGTGCTGCAAACCAAATGGTCCACCAGCTTGATCGACTTGCGCAATCGGCAAGGGCGTCCCCCCGAATCGTGCCCGCTCTCCCACGCGATGCTCAGCGGCGTGCAGTCGTTCGAACGCATGACGATTCAAAGCAAGAATGGCCACCGATTGTCGGTTGATACCCATGTTGTGCCGCTCACCAATCCGGACGGCAGCACGGCCGGCGCCGCGCTGTTGCTGCATGACGCTTCGCACCAAAGCGATCTGGAGGAGCGCGTGCAGTCGCTGCATGAGCGCGCCACGAGGGATCCGCTGACCAAAGTGTCGAATCGCGCGGAATTCGATCGCATGTTGCCCAGTTTCCTGGACACGCACGGCGAGTTGAACCTGCTCTGCAGCCTGGTGATCTGCGATATCGATCATTTCAAACGCATCAACGACACCTATGGCCACCAGGCCGGCGACGAAGCGTTGATTGAATTCGCCGCCGTGCTCAAGGAGCATTCCCGTGAAGGCGATCTTGTCTCCCGTTACGGCGGCGAGGAATTCGTCATGCTGTTGGCGGATTGTACGGTCGAACAAGCGGCTCGACGCGCTGATGAACTGCGCCGCGAGGTGGCCGCGCAACCGCGGGCGATGTTGAATTCGACGTGCATGACCGCCAGTTTCGGCGTCACCGAGAGTCAACCGGGAGACACGCCGGAAAGCATGCTGCGGCGGGCCGACCGAGCGCTCTTGCAAGCCAAGGAAAACGGGCGGAATCGCGTCATTCAAATGTGCGCCGGAGGCATGAAGGACGTCCACATCAAGACGGACGCCTTGTCGCGTTTTCTGGGACGCGACGCGACGCGGGGCAACCTCGAAGCGCGTCTGGTGTCCAGCGTGCCGTTGGAGGTGGCTATCGCCAAGCTGCGCGGATTCATCAGCGACCGCAAAGCGAATTTGGTGCGGATCAACGAAACTGAAGTGCTGTTGCACCTGGACGTCTTGCCCAGCAGCCATACAGCTCGACGGTCGGATCGGCCGACGACCTTCGTGGTCGAAATGCGGCTCAGCGATCTGAAGGTCGAAGCCAAGGAAGCCAGCCGCGTCCAACCACAACAGCGGGGAACTCTGGTGGATGTGAACGTGCAGCCCAAACGTCGCCGCGACCGCCGCACGCAAGACATCGAACGCCGCGCGTCCTGGCTGATGAGCGACATCAAGTCGTACTTCATGGCCACCGATCTGTAACCACTTTCGTCAAGTCTTGTCAATCCGAGCTTGACTTGATCCGGGCGGCTTCCTACCATCCCGCCGCTTGCTACTGGGTGACGCTGGGCGACGCCTTGGCGAGACGAGGGCGGATTTTTTGGCAAAACGTAACGATTACGATGTTTTTGCTGATCAGCGAGCCTCGCACGGCCGAAAAGAAACACGGACGGTTCGGTCCCCCATGGATTAGGAAACGGGATACATCGCCATGCACTTTCAATTCTCTCTTAGGTGCTTCGTGCTGGCTTTGTCAGTGACGGGCTTGGCTGCGATCGGTTGCAAATCCGGAGGGATGGGAGGAGGCGGTATCGGCTCCAACATTCCGTTTCTCAGCCGCACTGGCGATCCTCCGCCAACCACATTAAGCACCACCTTGCCTCCGCCGAGCACGACGGTGAACCCCTCAGCCACCCCCACGGCCGGCGTCGGGGACTCGGGAGTTCAGGCGACGCCCTACGGTGCGAACGGCTACCCCCAGCAGGCGCAGAACGCGTTCCAAACAACGCAGAATTACGGCAACGCGCTGGGCGCCGCCGGCAACCAGTATCTGAATAACGCTCAAAGCACGGTCGCCAACACGACGGCTTCCATGCAGAACTACGTCAACCAGGCGACCACCAGCGCCCAGGACTACTCGCAGCAGGCGACCAACGCCGCCCAGTCCTACGCTGACCAAACAGCCAACGCGATGCGGAACGCCGCCAACTCAACGCAGCAATACGCCAATGGCGCTATGAACACGGCGAACGGCTACGCGACGGGCGCGTACAATGCAGGCGCCGCGGCGTACAACAATGCGATGACGTATGACCCGACACAAGCCGCAGCGGGCGGCCCCACGGCTTACTCGGCAGACAGCCGTTCGGCGGGAACAACGGACCTCTATGGCAACCCCGGTTCGTTCCGCGCTCCCGCCACTGGAGCGTCCAACTCCTATCCCGCGACGTCGAATCCCTACCCGCCGTCCACAAGCTACAGCCCGGCGCCGCAGGCCAACGGCGCCTACAATGTCGCTCCGAGCTATTCCCCAAGCTCCGGCAATTCCGCCGCACCCAACTACGGCGCGGCGCCCAGCTACAACACGAACACGGCGCCCAGCTATAACACGAACACGGCGCCCAGCTACAACACGCCGCCGAACTACAATACCGCTCCCAGCTACAACACGACGCCGAGCTACAACACGACGCCGAGCTACAACTCGGGCGCCGCGCCAGGATACAACACCGGCGCCAGCAATACGGACGGACAAGACAGCGGCTTCGCAAGTACCGCGGGCTACATCGCCGAGGGATCGGGCAACGGTGCGCAAATCGCCAGCCAGCCGGGATCCTACCTGCCAGGGAGCACGGGTCGCACCGACATGTCGGTTCAGCGAGTGTCGTATGAATCCAACACGGGCGGCGTCTGTCAGGACTGCGCCAATGGCGTCTGCAGCACCTGCCCCCAGCAGTAACAGGGCGCAAGAGACGTTCCCACAGGGAGAAGTCCTTACGCGGGGAGCTCGCCACGACGGGGCATGTCCCCGTCGAGCGTTGCTCCTCGCCAGCAACGATCCCGGCGGGGACGCCGCCACAACGGGGCTCGCCCCCGTTGGGCGATGCTCCTCGCCCGGCAAACAGCGCTCTCTGGCGGGGAGCAGCGCCCCGCGGGGACAAGCCGGACAAGCCCAGCGGTGGCGGGAACTTGCAAGCTCGTCCGTCGCGCCACGACGGGGTTGCCCCGGTCGAGCGCGCCGCGTGAGCTACTTAGCAGGCGGCGAGTCGTTTCGCCACTTCGTCCCAGTTGACGACATTCCAGAAGGCGGCGATGTAATCAGGGCGTCGATTTTGATAATTCAGGTAGTAGGCGTGCTCCCAGACGTCGAGTCCGAGAATGGGCGTACGGCCTTCCGATAGCGGCGTGTCCTGGTTGGGCGTGCTTTCCACGACCAACTTCTTCCCCTCGGCGACGCTGAGCCAGGCCCAACCGCTGCCGAATCGCGTTGCGGCGGCGTTGTTGAACTGTTCTTTCAGCGCGTCCAGTCCGCCGAAGGTTGCGTCAATGGCCGCGGCCAGTTCGCCGCTGGGGGCGCCGCCGCCGGACGGCGACAGCACGGTCCAGAAGAGACTGTGGTTGGCGTGCCCGCCGCCATTGTTGCGAACGGCCATGCGGATATTTTCCGGAACGGCGTTCAAGTCGGACACGAGCGCTTCGATCGACTTGCTTTCCAAGGGAGTTCCAGCAATCGCGGCGTTGACCTTGGCGATGTACGCGGCGTGATGCTTGGTGTGATGGATCTCCATCGTGCGGGCGTCGATATGAGGCTCCAAGGCGTCATAGGCGTAGGGAAGTTTCGGCAGTTCGTAAGGCATTTCGGGTCTCGCTTGTGAAACCAGGAGAGTCGCATTGGACGTGGTAAACAGACGTCGGCAGCATAGCGGGTTGCCCAGCGATTGACTAGAACCGGCGCCAAAACCCGCTTTGCGTTAAGCGAAACAACATTGCCCACACCTGGCGCCGGCCGGCCTGGGCTGCGCCATGCGGGGCGGGAGCGCGAGCAGCTTTACCAAGGCGTCATGCCGCCGTTGACGCAGAGCGTCTGGCCGGTCACGAAGGAAGCTTCCGGGCTGGCGAAGTACAGCGTCGCGTCGGCGACATCCTGTGGGGTTCCCCAGCGGTCAACGGGAATCAACGCCCGATATTCGTCCTTCATCTCCTGAGGATCGTTCTCATGACGCTCCACGGGAATCCACCCTGGCGCGATCATATTGACGGTGATTCCAAACGGCGCTAACTCGGTAGCCATGCTCCGCGTCCAACCGATCTGTCCCCCTTTGGCGGCGACATAGGCGCTAAAGGGAGCGACGCTACGGTGATAGACTTCGCTGACAATGTTGATGATCCGGCCCCAGCGTCGCTCCTTCATTCCCGGCAGTGCGCGGCGGGTGAGCAGATAAGGGCTCTTGACGAAGAAATCCAACATCCGTTGATAGAATTCCCACTCGTATTCTTCGATGGGTTTCAGCGGCTGTTCGCACGTCGCATTGGGGACGATCACGTCCACGGCGCCCAGTTCCGCTTCGATTTGATCGAAAAGACGAGCGACATCCCCTTCGTCGGTTACGTCGGCCTGCACGAGCATCGTTTGGACGCCGGCGGCTTCATACTCCTTCAGCGCCGCCAGCGCCGGTGCTCATTGTGGCAGTAGTTCACCGGGACCTTGGCGCCGGCTCGACCCAAAGTCAGCCCGATGGCTTTTCCCAAGCCCGTGGAATTGCCTGTCACCAATGCGACTTTGCCGGCGAGTGAAAACGACATGTTTGCGGCTACCAACCCATGACCATGTTGGACTCAATGACCTTCCTGGCATGCTCCAGATCGGTGCCCGTCTCGTGCATGTAGAGGCGGATGGCGTGGACCTTGTCGCCAGCCGCTTTCTCCAGGCAATCGCGCGCCGTCGCGCAAGGATCGAACGACTCGTTGGTCAAACCAAGAGCCGCTTTGGAGATCACCCAGGTGTCCCTCGGCCGCCGGGTCATGCGAATCACATGGTCTCCCGGGTACTTGTCTTTGACCACTTCTTCGGCCGCCGTATCGTCGTCGGCCCAGGTAATGATGATGTGTGCGTTGGTTTCGATTTCGAACAGTGGCATGCCGCTAACCTCCAAATGCGGGACTCCGAGCCCGAAATTGGCTCGGCAAACGCTTGACCGATCGTACGAATCCGACCGCCGATCGTCAACGCGTCGTCGGCGGATCTGCCAGGTTCCGCGTTCGCCGCGCGGGGCCTTGTCGCGGCCTGGGCATGGTTGATCGTTGCGGCGACTGCGGCTAGTTTGAGGCCATTGGCGGCTTGGACGCCCCGCTGTTTCGTCGGACGAAGCGGATTCACGGCGTTTCTGACCTGATCGTCCCTTGGCGCCCGCCGGCGTCTTTCCTCGAGAATTCGACCATGAGCTCCTCTCCTCGTCGCCCATCGCGGAGCCTCCTGGGTTGGGTGGCTCGGGGAATCGGGCTGACCGTGTTGTGGGGGCGTTGGCTGCTGCTTTTCTGGCTCATCTGGTTTCTGGTGAGCGGCCAATGGAAGTGGGAGATCGCCCGTTGGCGGCTGGCCGCCGCGGACAACACGCTCTGGACGGGCGATAGCGAAGCGCGCTCGCGGAATATCGAAGCCGCGGTCTATTGGGCGCCGGAGATGCCCGCGACCTTGTTGGCTCTGGCGCGTCAATATGCTCGGCAACAGCAATGGGAGCAGGCGTTGCAAGCCTGTGATCGGTCCGCCGAGTTGCAGGCCCAACCGCCCCTTGAGAGCTGGTCGACGAAGCTGGAATTACTCCAAGCGGCCGATCGTTTCGCCGAGGCGGCCGATGTCGCCGCCCAGATGACCGAAGCCGTCCGGCAACGGCTGAAGACGGTTCAGGCGGTGGAGTCCGGATATTGGCGAAGCCTGCTCGAGCAGTCATTGAATGGCGCGGCCTACGCTCGCGCCTTGGCGGGAACCGACCTGGACATGGCCGCAACGGAGGCCGCCGAAGCATTGAACATGGCCCAGGAGGAACGGCTCCAGAACAAGTTGGCCCGAAAGGCGGGAAAGCGCGGTCGAGTCGCGCCCCTGAACTCGAATGACGCGGTCGCATCCATCTTGGATACGCATGCTTTCATCCGCTATCAACGGGGCGAAATCCGCTCGGCGCAGACCGAGTTGGATCAAGCGGTCGTGTTGATCGAACGTCGCTTGACCACCCTGCTCTTGCGATCGCTGCCCGTTCAGGAATTGCAGCGAGTTGACATGCGGCCCGTGTTTCTGCAAGTCGAGCTCATGAAGCGATCGGTCGCCGTCATCCGCTATCACCGGGCGTTGGCGTATCAGAAGTCGTCGCCTCGTCGATCCAGGGCGGATCTGCGCCGAGTGCGCCAGTTGGGCTTCACGCCCGGACCGCGGTTGTATTAGGGACGTTCGCCGCGTCGATTGGCCAGACCCGGAGGGCAACGCCGTAGCGGGGTTTTGTGAAGCGAAGAAGGGCCATGAATCAGTCCCACTGGACGCTTTAGACGGATTCCGAGGGCGTCGAGTGCGCATCGGCGTCTCGCGGCGAGACTTCGTCTTGCTCGACTTCGCTCGGCGGTTGTTGGGCTTCGCCCGGATTGTCGGCGGCCTGCTCGGCCGGCGATTCTTCGGCCGCACGGCGTTGCGTCACGGGTTCCACTTGATGGCCGTCGTGCTGATAGATCGAATTTCGCCCGCCCGCCTTGGCCATGTACAGCGCCGAGTCCGCTCGGTTCAACAGGGTCTGTTCGGTGTCCCCGTCCAGCGCCGCGGCGACGCCGCCGCTGATGCTGATTTCCATTTCGATATCGATGGTCTTGCGCAGGCGTTCGGCGAAGATGCTCGCCCCATGCAAATCGGATTCCGGCATGACGACGACGAATTCCTCGCCCCCGAATCGCGTGACCACGTCGGTGTCGCGGACGGAGTCGTCCAGCAGCTTGCCTAGCTGCTGCAACACGCGGTCTCCTTCCAAGTGACCCTTGACGTCGTTGACCTGTTTGAAGTGATCGACATCGATGACCACGACGGAGAATTGCTTGCCGTAGCGATTCATCAGCGCCACGAGCGATTCGAGCGTTTCATCCAGCGAGCGACGATTTCGAAGTCCAGTCAACGGATCGGTGCGCACCTCGGTGAACGTCATCAGCAGGTTGGTTTGTTGGCGAAGTTGGTCATAGCCGTGTGCGATCTGAGCCGACAGGCACATGGTCGGTTTCAGCATGTTTTCGGCTTCATGCGAGAGCTCCTCCCAGGAGACGCCATCGACGCGGCGGCCCATTTCGTTCACGCGTTCGCGGAAGTAAGCGATGCTCGAGTGATGGGCGGCGAGGCTGCCGCGAATCTGTTGCTCGATTGCCTCCAGTTCGCGCACGATCGCCCGCGCGCGGTCCAGCACCCGTTGCGCGTTGGCTCGCGGCGTGTTGCGAAAGCGACCCTGGATGCGACCTACGAGATAGCCCAGCAGCGTGACCAGGGCCAGGGCGACGGGGATCGGCAGTCCGATGTTCCACTCTTGCATGATTCGATCCGGTGGTCGGTTGCGGCGGGCTCGCCCAGCCGAAAGAGGAGCGTGCGGTTCAGTAGTTCTTTCTTGACCCGAAGCCTCTCATCATGAAGAACCCCAGCACCATGACAGCGGTCAACACGTACCACCATTGCTGCTCCGATAGCCCGGCGAACAAGGAGAAGCAGGCGTTGAATGCTTTGCTGATCAGACGCATCGATGGGAGCTCCGAGGAGAGCCTTCGGCAAGAACTACCTAACCCTAGCCCAAGGTTTCTCACCAGGACGGAATTCTCAGCCCCACGCCTCCAGAGTCGCTTCCCAACGCCGCCCGGATAATCGGAAGAATCGAGGTATACGGCCGACTACAACCAATGCTCCTCTTCATCATCCGGTTGTTCCGCGGCGTCCAGGGCCTGCAGGTATTCCTTGCTCACAAAGCGTCGCAGCAGCATTCGCAAGGGGACCAGCAGCACGAGCAGCAACGGCAGGATGATGGCGACCGAGCTGAACGCCACCCAAGTGAGTCCAATCAGGCAGACGACTTGCAGCAGCGTGTACCCGTGCAACGTCCAAAAGGGCACTCGCCTCACATAGTGCGTCGACGGGTACAGTCCCGGATCGGTGGCGAGCAGCCAAATTCGCTCGAATAACTGATTGCCCGTCATTGACACCACGCCCATATAAAGGAACAGACCATACAGCACCGTCATCGGCACGTCCTTCAACAACGGCAGCACCAGCAGCGAGGCCCCGATCAACAGATGAATGGCCAAGGCGGTCACCCGCGTCTCGCGCACATGCAGAATCCGTTCGCGCGTGACCCCGTCGCGGCTGACGACTTCATCCACATCGGCCAACGCTCGCAATTGATTCAGCGAGCGGACTGTCGCGGCGATCAACCACGGCAACCCCAGCAGCGAGCAGAAGGCGATCAGCAGCCCGATCACCGCCAGGTCCAAGTGGAACGCCGCGCCCTTTTTGAGTCGATTCTCCGGGCTGTTGATCAACCTCCCCGTCACATTCTGCACGATGAACAATAACAGCGCGGCCAACGCCGCCGGCGCCGCGCTGGCCAACCAGACCCATTGGGCGCGCGAAAGGGATTCACGAGCCACGCGCGATCGGTGCTGGGTTCGAAGGAGCCCTTCACGGCGAGCGTCTTCGTCTCCACATCCCAAAACCAGGTCGCCGCCAAAACGGTCATCGCGGTCATGGCGATCGCCGGCCCAAAGTCGGCGAGAAACTCTCGGACTTTGGGCAACAAGTAACGGCTGCGGCGAAACCGCGACAAGCTCAAAGCGATGAAGAACGTGCCGCCAGTCAACAGCAAGGGCACCAACGCCTCATCGTGACTTTGCGTCGGCGAACCATAGACTTCCGCCACAATGCCGCCCAACGCGGCCACTGCGTAATAAATGAAGATGATCGACATCAAAGCGCCGAACGTCTCATCGGTGAAACGCGTGACAAACCGCATCAGACAACTGGCCTCGAAATACGCCAAAAGAACCAGGAAGACGGCCGTCCAGAGGCCAACCCAGGCGTAGGTTTCCAGAAAATACGGCTCCAGCCCCAACTGCAGGCACAGGTCGTAGAGAATCGCCGTAAACACCAGCACCGGCCCCGTGCCGCCCAGCAGGATCAGTGGTTGGCCGCTGGCAACAGCGTAGATCATGCCGCCCAAGGCGGTGGCCAACAGCATTTCCACCACGCCGATTTGATTGCCCGTGTGTTCAGCCATCACGCCGCCGAAGGTCACTGCGGGCGCCAGGCAGGCAAAGAACAGAAACAACACGGCCGCCAAGGCCTTGGGGTGCAGACCGTCGCGGAAGTCGCTGGCGTAGCAAGCCCAACGAGTGCGGATGTCGCGCCACAACCCGCCGCCCCAAACGCCGGAATACACCAGCCCCGCGTCGTCCGGCGGCGGCTTAGGAGACGCGCGGGGGCGATTGCGGCGCGCAAATCGGTCCAGTGCCGCCACCAGATCCAGCTGCGTCGCGGCGTGAATCGCTTCGAAACGAAACTCGTCGTCGCTGGCCAGACGAGCAATCGCCGCCAGCGTGTCCAAATGCTCCTCAGGGGCGCCCTTGGGCCCCAGAAGCAAGAACACGAATCGCACGGGAACCCCATCCGGCGCGTCCATGTTGACCGCATGCCGCAAGCGGATGAACAGGATCACGGGCGCCGCGAAGGCCGGCGAGTAAGCGTGCGGAATGGCGACCGAGTGGCCGATCGCCGATTGTGCGAACCGCTCCGGCTCAAATAGCTGCGCTTCAATCAGCTGACGGTCCGTCCGATCCAGAAGCTTACGAGCGATGACAAAGTCCAGAGCCTGCGACAAGGTCGCGGTCAAGTCATGGGTGGGAAGGTCCAGCAGAAACGCGCCGTCGAGAAGGGCTTGCCGAAGTCGTTCCATGCCGCGATTCCTCTTGTTATCGGGAGGGCTTGAGCCCCGTCGGGCGAAACGCTCGCCCTGGGAACCGCTGGCGGCGGTCATGCAGCGGCCAACGGACTCCCGCCCGGCAAGCCGATCCGACACCGCCCTGCCCGCCAAAAGAGTGGACCCTCCAGAGGGAGCGTGTAGGACGCAATCATAGGCGAATCCCACGCCGATCCGCCCACCGGCTGCAAAGTTTCTTGACACCACCCTTGCAGCCGGAAGAACTCGTCGCTAAATTCTCCAGCGAAATGAAAAGTCCCAGGGAATCTTGCTGATCCCCTTGGACGCGAGCAAGTTGCTTGCTATGAATAGAAGTCTGGCCGCGGCGGCACGGAACGTCGCGATCAGCCGAGCTCCGGCGCGGTAGCTCAATTGGTTAGAGTACTGGACTGTCGATCCAGTGGTTGCGGGTTCGAGTCCCGTCCGCGTCGCTATCTTCTGTCCGGGTAAGTCGGAGCGGCGTTCTCAGCAGCTTGCCAAGGCGCCTCGCAGCGGAGATCCGCTTTGGCTTGGTTGGACGCGGTCGATCTCTTCCTGACGCCCGCACTTCGCCCCTGGTCCCTGTTGGTCAGCGGGCTGATCGTGCTCCTATTTCTCGCCCTGCCCTTGCCAGCAGCAGGACTCGGCGGCCGCCCCGACGCGCGCGGTCGAGTCTTTGACGCGCTGCTCATTGCCCTCGCATGCGGGATGGCGGCATTAGCCGCCTGGCTCGGGCCCTGGTTCGCCCAACAGGCCGCCACGCCCTACAATGTGCGCGAATTGCTGGCGCCCGCCCCTGCGTCGATTGGGGCCTGCCTGACGGCCCTGTTGATTCTGGTTGCGGCGGCGGCGGATGCTCTAGGCGGCTGGTGGCGCGCCCGCCCGCTACAATTCGCGCTGTGGGCGCCGCCGCTGATGTATGCCGGGGCCGCGGCGGCGTTTCTGGTGCTCTGGACGCTGGCCCCCGGCGAATCGATTGACGACCTTGTTGGCTCTCCCACCTGGCGTATCGGTCGGTTTCCCGAACAAGGCCTTCGCTTCCTGTGTTTGGCGGCATGGCCCTTGGCGCTGTTGATTGTGGGAGCTCGGCTCAGCCCGTGGACGGATTTCGCGGCTCGACCTGCCCGCCATTCTGGCCGCCGCGGCGATCGCCGCTGTCGGCTATTACGTTGTCGTTGTCGCTGCGGGAACGGACAACATCGTCGAACTGCTGCGAGGGGGTGGAGATTGGCGTTTCGCGGCCATCGCCGCAGCCGCGGCGATTGTTTCTGGCGCCATGGCGGCTCGCGCGGCCGCCTGGTGTCGCCTGGCCGGTCTGCATCGACCTTGGGGGCACTTGTTCGTCATCTTGGCGTTTGCCGCGAGCACGCCGTTGGCGTGGCAGGCCCTGGTGGGCGCCACCAACCCAAGCCTCGACAAATACGACAAGGTCTTCGCCGCAAGGCAATTCCTGTTCAGCCCCGATCGCGACCATTACCTTCCGGATCGCGAGCTTGCGCCCCGTTTGGCCATCGCCTGGTGGACGGGCCTCGGACTGCTAAGCCTGGGGGCGGCATTGTCACAATTCCGATTTCCCCTCTGGGGGGCTCGCCCGAAGGGAGCGGGCGGTGAATCGGCTGCCGCCTTCCCAAGATCCTCCGGCGAATACCGTATTCGGACTCCGATCCGAGAGATCGTGGGGCCCAGCCCAAGATCCGCGACCGACGAGCGCCGGCTGGCGCGCCGCATGTTCGGTGTGCTGTTGACGATGTGGACCGGCGTGGCATTGATGCTGATTCTCGGTTCGTGGGCGCCGTTTCGCTTTCAGGTTCTCTCGTTGAGCGAAGGCTGGAGCTCCTTCGTCAACATCCTGCAAAGTCCCGGACCCGCGGGGCGCCTGGACTGGGCGCTGAATTTCACGATCGCGGCGCCGTTTGCCTTTCTTGCCAATGCGGTCTTGGCCGTATGGACGCCTCGCCAGGGCGCCCGCGCCTGGCTCCTGTCGATCATGGCCTGCGTCGGTTGTTTCGGCGTGACCTTGCTGGTGGAATTTGGGCAGGTGTGGATTCCGGCAAGAGTGGCTTCGCGGCACGATATCCTGCGCAGATGATCGGCGCCGTCATCGGGATTGCGACGTACCGCGCGTGCGGGGCTGCTTTCCTACGCTGGCTGCGCCCCTGGTCTGGGCCCGCTCTCAGTTCGGTTACTGGGAGTGGCTTTTGCAAGCCTATGTTCTTGGTTTCGCTGCCTACAGCATGTTGCCCTTCGATCTGATTACAAGCCCTAACGAGCTGATGGCCAAGTATCGCGGCGGCATGATCGAATTGGCGCCGTTTACGCACGCTTACGATTCGGTCTTGGAACGAGCGTTCAGCTATTTCTGTGATGTGCTGTTGTACGCGCCGCTGGGCTTGGCCGCGAGTTGGTGTTGGTTGAACGGCGCCGCGCGACGTTCAGCTCCGGTGGCGTTGGCGTGGGTCGCGCTTTGGGCGATCAGCGTGGAGTTCTTGCAGATCTTCATTGGCAGTCGCTTCACATCAATCACCGACATCTTGCTGGCGCTGGTCGGGGGCGCCTTGGGAATCGTCCTCGCGCGATACGCCACGCTCCTTGGCCGCGATCCACAGCCAGGAGCCCCGCCCGCCCAGTACGCCGCGCGATCGACGGCGACCTGGTGGCTCGTCGCCGCCGCCTACGCGTTGTTTCTGGCAATGATCTTCTGGGCCCCTTATGACTTTCGCAACGACTCCAACGAAATTCGTGCGGCTATCGATGCGTTCTTCGCACCGCCGATGGCGAGGTTGCAGGCCGGTTCGCATGTCGGCGGCCTGTTCGCGGTGTTGAGCAAATTAGCCTGGTTCTTTCCCTTGGGACTGGCGACGGGTATGGCGTGCTGCATCAAGCCGTTGAGCGAGCGGCGGCTGCAAGCGGCCTTGTTGGTTGGCGCCGCCCTGTTCTTGGGAGTCGTGGCGTTCACGGTGGAAGCGGCTCAGGTTCTGTTGCCCGGGCGAGTCGCCGATGCGACCGACGCCGTCATGCAATGGACCGCGTCGGTGCTGGGCCTGGCCGTGATCGCTTGGGGGATGCGGTCTCGCGGGCCTTGATCGCGGAGACGCGTCTGAGTCACATCAAGTAAAAAAATCAGGATCGAATGGAACGCGGAGGGCGCGGGGAACACGGAGGCCGATGGTTCTGTCCTCTGTCCTTGGTGCTCTCGGTGGTGACCTGTTTCCCGGCCCCGCTGGCGCATCGGACAATGCAGCGTCGCCGCCGATTCCTTCATTGGATGCCTCTCTCCCGGTTCGCGCGGGGCAAAACCAAAAATACCGCCCAAGACGTGGGGGTTTTGCAGCCGATAATCTATACCGGTTTTGCTGGTCGTGAGGCTTAAGGGGGGCGCTATGCACAAACGATTCATGCTGACTTGGATGTGCCTGGCGAGCATGCTCTGTTTGCCGGCGGAGGTTTCAGCGCAGCGAGTGCTCCGCGAAGCCGTGGACTTCGTGGGTCACGTCAAGCGGAGAGTCTGGGATAACCAGCGACCCACGGGCGATAGGAATCCCGACCTGGAAAACCTGGCCGGCGAGGTTGACTATCTCGAGCACGAGATCGAACGCTTTGGATCCGCGACGCCCAAGCATGCGGATGTATGGGGCGAATCGCGATTGACCCGATATCGCGCGGAATATGAAAAGCAACTCGCCAGTCGCTTCACGGCCAGCAACTTCGAACAAGGGTTGCAGGCGGCCATGCGTCGCAGCGACCAGAGCTACCTGGCGCTCGCTTTCGCCCTGGGCGCCGAAAGCACCGCCACGACCTCCAACATCAACACGATGGTCGCGCCGATGAGCGGTTCGGATGCGCCGCTGAATCGAAACCCAACGTCCGAGTTGAATGACCAATTGGGCGTGGCCAAGAGCGACTCCCAAGTGCGTCTCTCCTTGGAGCCCTCCCTGCAAGCCAATCAGCTATCGCGTTATCTCAATCATCTGAATGCGCTGCGGCGGATCAATGAAGGCGATGATACGGCGGACTCGCCGGGATATTCATTGAACCTGATTCGCTTGCCCATCTCCGTGCTGCCCGGCAAACGAACCAGGCAGGGATACGGCGCCGAAGTCTCGTTCACGATTTCGCCGGTGTTAAGCGACGATCTGTTGCCCGCGACCATGCGATCGTTGATTGTCAATGACATTGTTGACCAGCACGCCCTGCCGCTAGCGCGGTTGTTCAACAACGATCCCGAGGCCGCGGGCGAGTGGTTGGATGGCCTTGTCCGCGCTTTGCCGCGGCAACGTCGCTGGATGGCCGGCTATGACCTCTGGCTCAAGACACTGCAGGCCAATGGGCTTTCCGCCGACGGACTCGAGTACCTCGCCAGTTTAAGGAACTACCTGGCGTTCCGATTCGCGCAGATCGCGGTGGCGGTAAGCGGCGAGCACGTGGAGCCGCGACGCTTCGGGTTCACCTATCGTGATGTCACGATTTCGTTCACGTACGAGGCGATGGCCGACGCGTTGGACGATCTGTTGGCGGCGTCGCCCGCCCAACAGCAGGAGCTGAGCCCCGCGTCGCCGGCGGGCTATTCAACCACGCCCTTCCGCGCCTCGATCAATGACGTGCCGGTCATTCTGCAGGTCTCCTTGTTGGCGGACGCCCAAGACGCGCGAGTCCGCGACATTGCGCGCAGTCGCAGCCTGCCTCTGGAGATCATTCCCCCGCGCGTCATACCTGGTCTCAAGAGCAAGGCGCCGCGGGAAGAGCTGCCTGCGCCCGGAAGCAAGAAGGCGCTTCGGGACAGATCGATGCGTCCCAAGCCAGCGAGCAGGAAGCCGCCGATTTTGTGATGACGCGAATGCGGGAGGCCATCGATCAGATCGAGGCGTACAAGCAGACCTTCGTTAGCGACCAACTTCAGGAACTGAGCAAGGAGTTGGCGGGCATCCGTTTCGATTTTCCGATCTTGGAACGCTACCCCAGCCTCTCGCCGACGCGTTCTCGCCGCGCCCGTCGCCCACTCTCCTCGACCGAATATGAATTGGCGTTTGGCGTCGAGCTGTTTCTGGCCATGGCGGTTGATGCACACAACACGCTGGCCGTGCAACCCGCCAATCGTCCCCGCACGCACTTGTTGGATATTCGCAGCTATGTGGGCGAAGAGACGCAGGCCGCCTACGAGTTGCTGGAGTCGCCGCAGCGCGCGCACTTGTGGCGTTATGGCGGTCCGCCGTGAGCGGCGGCGATTCGTGCGCGGGACTACCTGCAAGTGCAGCAATTGCGCGAGAGTTTTCTCACGGACCTGGGACCGGCGCTGCGCTACACCGGCGCGGCCTGTCTGGCGTGGAGCGTCTTGGTCGAAGCGTCCCTGCTGGAACATCAGTTGATCAAAGACATGCAACAGACCCTCGCGTCCAAAGGCGGCGGGCGACTGCCGGCCTGCGAAGGGCTCTCGTTTGTCGGTCCCCGTGAAACGCTCTCGCCGGAAGCCAGGCAAGCCTTTCAAGAGTACGTGGCCCTGCGCTGGCCAATCCTGGTCTTCGCTCTGGACCCGGTGACGCAGGATCAGAACGTCGCCGATTCCTTTAGTCGTCGGCGCGAATTGCAGTTGGCGGCGGCCGTGGCCGTGGCCACCGGCAATCTCAGTCCCAGTGCGGCTGGTAAGTTCGTGCGCCGCATGGAGAGCGACCTCGAAACGATCGCCTTGCATCGCACCGATGTGGGGTTTTCCCATGGCGGAGACACGTTTGGCTGGCGCTTCTTCCCTCGCGTGCAAACTCCGGCGACGCCTGGGACGCTGGGTGCATTTGGGCAAACGCTGTTCGGCGGGCCCTCGCGGGATCGCGAGCGACGTAGTTGGTGCATGGAGCCGGCGCAACACGAATGCATGGCCATTGTCATCATGCCGTCGTTCGTGCCCTATGTCGCCATCGAAAGCCGCTCCAACTGGTTCGCCTTGAATGATCCCGAGCGCAAGGAGTTGACTCTGCGCGACGCGATGCGAATCAGCAACACGTATCAGCGAGTCCGTTGCGACGTGCAGCAACTGAGCGATTCGCGCTGGTGTCGCGCCGATGACGTCGCCCGCCTGACAACGGCCATCGACCAATTGGAGCAACGCTTGCCGCTGCAGATGATGACCGTGCAAGTCCCGCATGAGAATACCCTGGGCGGCTTTGACATGTTCGAAAGCGGTGTCAGCGGCTTGGGACCGGAGTTGGACGGTTGGTACGGTGCGCCGGGTTTGGACTTGAACTCTCCCACAACGATCTTCTTGGTGGGCGATCGTTTCAGCGTGCTCGAGACCCGCGTGATCGTGGGAGGTCGCGAGGCGCCGTTTCGGATGTTGAGCCGCCAGGTGTTGGAGGTGCAGGCGCCCCCGGCAGTCTTGGCTGTTGACGCCCAGGGATCGCTTGTCGACGTGCATCTCGCGACGCCCTATGGGGCCAGCAGTCACTTGCTGATTCCTGTCGCCGCGCGAGCTGTCGCCTCCCTGTCAACGGCGATTGTCGATCCGCAATGGGTGGAGCCCGCTCCGGCGGCCGAGATCCGCTTGACCGAAGACGGCAAGTCGGCCAGCACCGCGATCGGCGCGTTGTCGATTCGCGCGGCGCCAATCCGCCGTTGGACGCCACGCTTCGAGTGGCCATTACCGAACAACTGGGAACGCGGTCCTTCACGCTGGCGGACTCCGCGTCGATCGAGTTAGAGTATGAGCCTCGAGCGTCCGCCTATGTTCTGTCGGGGCCCCGTCTCACCGAGTTGCAAGAGCTGCTCTCCAAGGCGGCCCTGCTGCGGCTGAAGCTTGGACCGACCTCCACGGCGGTCTGGAAGATCGAGTCCATCTTGGAGAGCAAATCCACGGCCCCCGTCCGCTTGCCGGACTTGACATTGCCGGTGGAAATCAAAAAAGGCGCCGAGGGCGAACCGCTCGGCGCCAGGTGACGCGTTGGTGAATGCGGATTTCTCGCGCGTTCAGTTAATGATCCAGGCGGGCGAAGCGACATAGGAGTGCGGCTCCACGACAAACGCTTCGGTCGCCGGGATAATCCCCTTGCTCACAATGGTCGCCGGCTGAATCATCACCCGCTTCTTATTCATCGGACCGGTCAACTTCACATACATGACCCGCACGCCGACGAAGTTCACAATCGTGTACATGGCGTTGTTGCCCGGACCATGCACCTCACGGAAAACGGGGATGATCCGTGGTTTGCCGATGATCTCCGCCAGTTCATCCTTGACGCCCGCGCTGATGCCGGTGTCGCCATTCAGGAACAATTCACCATTGTCGTCCAATTCCAAGGCGCCTCCAATCGCATCCAGGTCTGCTTGCGTTACGCCATGCAGAATCTGTCTGGCGATATCGTTGGTGCTGTTGTTCGAGCCGCCGATGTCGACCGTTCCTCGATTGCCGGACGAGCCCGTGTCTTGGGGGAAGAGATTGACTTCGGGGATCCCATCGCCGCCGGATTGAACTTCGCCGGTTTCCGCATCCCAGGTGAAGTCGTCCGTGCCTCCCCCACCCATCAGGTTGTTCCAGCTGTCCTGGTCCAACGTGATCGGAATGATGTTCAGCGTTTCGCCCGGCGTGCGGATGCGGAATCCCTTGATCCGTGTGGCGACGGCGGCGGTGGCGGTCGCTTCATGGTCTAGGCTGCTTCTCCCGAGCACGCGAGCGAAGAACAACGGTATGGCGTCATTGCTTTCCGAGGTGCGTCGAACGGTCACGCGCACGGCGTTGGGGCGTTCGCTTTCCGCATTGAAGCCGCTTCCCTCCTCCAAGTCGGAGTATTCACCCAGCACGACGTCCGACGTGTCGACGCTGGGGGATTGGCCGAGCACGAAGTTGGCCGCGGCGATGTTGATCGCCGCTTGTTTCGCGGCCCACTCCCGCGTGGACTCGCTTTCCGCGCCGGAGACGTTGGACTCCGCCAAACGCCACGCCGCGGCCAAGGCGGCGGCGTCCGCAGCGCGTTGCATTTCACCCTGCGCGACAAAGACGACGCCCAAGTCCAGCGAGAACGCCAACACGGCCAACAGTCCGACAAGGAGCAAGGCGGTCAAGACGGCCACCGCGCCGCGCCGCTTGGGGCGACGGGAAAGTTTCTCTTGCGATTGCATGATAAGGCTCGATAGATAAGGCGCCGGGGACGGCGCCCCGGTGAGAGTCAACCCGCCAAGGCGCAGGTCCATCGGATCCGGTGTTATTCCGCCACCGACCAGGAGTAAACGCGGCCGTCGCGAGTGTACCGCCGACCGCCGACCAATCGCAGCGATTGCACGCGATTTGCGCCGAACTGCACCCCGGAGTTTTCCCAAGAGTATGCGGCGGAATAATAGTTCAGGTTGGAGCACTGCGAATTACGTTGCAGCCGCAGATGCGAACTGTCGCCAAACTCGCCCCAAGTCTGAGAATGCCCATCGAGGACTTCAAACTTCAGCTGGCAGCCTTCGACGCTTAGACGCTGCGTCCAAGTTACTACCTCGTTGGCGTTTTCCATCTGTTCGTGGTCATGAGCCGAGTCGCTTTCCACAATGGCGTCGCCGGCCAGCATCTGCACTTCCATGCCTCCCGCGGTGAAGCTGTGCGAATTGCGGTAATTGAGCAGGAACATGGCGCAGGAGTTTGGCGATTCGCCCGCAACAAACATGGCCGTGGCGACTTGCGGCGCCGCGGACTCAGCATTGGCTTGGCCAACCACCAGACGCCAGTCCTCTTCGACTTTGACGATATCTCCCGGGTTGTCGCCGAGTGCGGCGCTGGTGAAGGCCAAGCAGCAAGCTAGTCCTAAAGCGGATCGAGTGAACAGGGGAACGTACATGGCGAGCCTCATCAGGGGTGGAATTCAAGGTTGCAATAGTTCAAGCAAAGACTAACAGCGTTGCTTTCTCACGCCGATCACGTCTCTGCGCAGAACGCCTTCGCGCCTGCCTATTCAATGCCCTCCTTACGCATGGCCGTCAGCGATCGCAGTTGCCCCGATCCCACGAACCACCGCGTCGGCAACCAACCGACGCTGCTGATTGGGATGCTCGCGGTCACGGTCACGGTTTCGCCCGGGCCGGCCGCTTCCGGCGCCGGCTCCACATTCGCCTCCACGCCGGAGACGCCAGCGCTGGCGGCAAAGCTCTCCACGCGCAAATTGACGGCGGCCTCGGTCACATTCGGCATCACCGCGAAGCACGCGCCCTCGCGGGCCGCATTGGTCAACACTTGTTGGACCATCACCATGCGTCCGATTTCGAACATGCCCATGACGAACAGAAACAGCAAAGGGGCCACCAAGGCGAACTCCACCGCCGAGGCGCCACAGCGCCGAGTGCGTGGCAATTTCATGACAAGAGACCTATTCATGCAGAAGAAGAGACAGCCAACGCAGCGCCTCGTCTATTCCGTCGCTGGCGTTGCCTTGAGCTGCAGAAAACCTATGCTATTCGCCTCGGGAATCTGTCTCGCGATGAGAATCTTGCGACTTGCCGCTGGTTTCGTCACAACCCTCATTCGGTTGGCGACGATTGTAGGGATCGCGCCGATTCTGTTGAGAATGGTAGCCCTCAAGGCGTGGCGAAGAGTCGGAATGAGCAACCGATTCCTTCTGCGTAAGATCTGTGCCACAATAGGGGAGATCGACGCGGCGAGTTGTTGACGTCGTTCCAAGACATTTCGGCCGCAGGGTCAGTCCACTGGCTCAGCAACGTCCATCGCCACCGGCGGCGGATCATCGCGGCCGTCGCAAACCCACCAAGGGAGAGAGCACGATGCGTAAATGGATGATGGTGTGTCTGACCGTGGCGGCCGTTGCCGCTCTAGGCTGCAACCAACCGGCGCCCGCGCCGACACCCCCGCCCGCCAGTGGCGGAGGCGCCGACAGCGGGACCACCACGAGCGATGCGGGCCATGACCACGGCGACACCCTCGTGTACTGCGCCACCTGTGGCGAGCAAGCGCACACCGAAGCCTGTTGTGCGGAAGGCTCGCTGGCCTGCGAGCATTGCGGAATGAACGCGGGCGCAGCCCTTGTGCTGCAAGGGAATCGATCCCAGCTTGCAGGGATCCGAGCTGTGCTCCAAGTGCGGCGAAGTCGTCGGCAACGAGAAGTGTTGCGCCGAGGGCGCCGAGAAGTGCGAGAAATGCGGTCTCAACGCGGGTTCGGCGCTGTGCTGCAAGCTGGTCGCTTCCGAGGACTAGTCCGCCGTCCTGTCGCTTCTTGACTCATCTTGGGCTGGGCCTCGCCCTCCCCTGGATCGCCACAGAGAGAGCACCGAGGCGGACGCCGTGGCCGCGTGACGCGAGTCGGCGACTGCGCGTCCTCCGGTGCTCTCTGTGGGATCCGTTTCCGGCCCGGCGCTGGCCGGAATTCCGCCCTTTGCCGTCCCTCTGACGATAGCCGCCGATCGCACGCGTTTCCGCCACCAGCCGTCCAAGAAATGACGGCAGTGTGTCGCGACATCGCGACGCCTGGCCGCCCTCACTTGCTGCGGGGCGTATTTCGTAAGTCCTTTCCTTGGAAGGGTTTGCGGTTCTTTTTCGCGGTTTGGCACGCGGTATGCCTTGTATGGGAAGCGTGGTTGGCGGTTGCCGGCCGAGTCTCTCCCTTCGATCGAGGTAACGAATGATGTGGAACCGCGCTTGGTTAGTCATGGGGGCATTGGCAATGGTGGCGGGGTGGTCAGCGATGGAAGTGCGCGCCGATCACGGCGGCCGACCCGGGCGCGGCCCGGTTGATCGAGGTCGGGGCGCCGCCGCCTATCGACCCGGCTATCCGGCCGGTCCCGGCTATGGCGCTCCTGCGGGGCGCGGTTGGGATTATGGAATCTGCGCTCCCCAGAGGCGCCATGGTCGGCCGGCGCCCTATGGCTATCCCGCCGCCGGGCATTACCCAGGACCCGCGCGTTATCCAGGACCCGTGGCGCGTTACCCAGGACCCGCCGGGCGTTATCCAGGACCCGCCGCGCGCTACCGCGTTCCGGTCTATCCCGCGCCGCTCGCCTACCCGGCGCCGGCTCCGAACGTTGGATTCAGGTACCAGTCTGGTCTAGGCGGATCCATGTTCTTCCGCTTCTAGACGCCGCCAGCGGAACGCGAGCTTCCAGGTCGCCGCGGTCATGGATGGTTCGCGTTCCGCTGATCTGCTGAGCGACAGAGAGTCACGGACAAGCAGAGTCACGAAATATCAGGCGTCCCCCGCCTGGCGGCCGCCGCTAAGATGTGTTGTCTTGCGGCGGTCGCCATTTTTTCTTGCGGCCCTATCCAAGGCGCGAATGGCCGGCCGTGGCCGCGGCGTTACCCAGGGTTGCGCTGCGCTGCACCCTGGGCTGATTTGGGGCCGTCCCGTTGGGACTGCTTTGCATTTTGCATTTTGCATTTTGCATTCATGTCCACGGTTACCCAGGGTTGCACTGCGCTGCACCCTGGGCTGATTTGGGGCCGTCCCGTTGGGACTGCATTGATCCGGATGGAATTGACCACGGAGGACGCGGAGAACCACAGAGGCGGACGCAGTTGTGGTGACCCGTTTCACGGCCACCCTGGGACTCAAGCGCCTGATCGTTGATGAGCCTCTTCCCAATGGGCCAGCAGGTTGGCCAGACGCTCCTCGGTCTCCGCCAATTCAGCGGCGGAGGTTTTCACTTTCTCGCCATCGCGCAGGACGTTGGGATCGGTCAATTGCTGATGCAGGGATTCGATTTTCTTCTCGCTGGCGGCAATGTCGTTCTCGATATCGACGATCTTGCGGAACGGGAATTTCCAGCGCGGCGGTGGATTCGCGCCGCTGGCGGAGCGTTGCCGGTCGCGGGGATCGCTCTTTAACGCTTTGTGGGTTGGTTCGCGCTTCCGTCTTGTCGCCGCGGCTCTTGCGACTCGCCAGATATTCGGCGTAGCCGCCCTCAAAGATTCGAAAGCGGCCGTCTTCGCAGACCAGCAGGTGATCGGCGATCTGCTGCACGAAGTATCGATCGTGACTGACAAACAGGATGGTCCCGGCGAAGCCTTTCAAGGTGCGTTCGAGCGCTTCCCGCGACCAAAGATCCAAGTGGTTGGTCGGCTCGTCCAACACCAGCAAGTTGGCTTCGGTGGCCGACAAGCGGGCCAGGGCGACGCGGCTGCGTTCTCCGCCGCTGAGGCTGCGAATCGGCTGAAACACCATGTCGCCAGTGACGCCGAAGCGGGCGAGCAGATCGCGGCGCTGTTGCTCCTGCCAGGAACTTCCATCGGGCCGCACCGCTTCCAGGACGATTTCCTCGGGCGGCAGGTTGGCCAGCATTTGATCGAAGTAGGCGATTTTGACCTTGGCGCCAAGTTGCGCCTTGCCCTGATCCGCCGGCAGTTCTCCTAACAGGCATCGCAGCAGCGTGGTCTTGCCACAACCGTTGGGCCCCAGGACGCCCCATTTCTCGCCGCGCAAAACATCAAACCCCAGGTCGGCGAAGAGCGGCGTGTCGAATCCCTTGGCCAGTCCCTCGACTCGCAGCACGATGTCTCCGCTGCGCTCGGGTTCGGACAGTCCCATGGGCGGCAACGGCGTTTCGCGAGGAGGTTCAACTCGCTCAATGCGCTCCAGCTTCTTCCGACGATCCTCGGCCTGGGCGTGTTTCTGGCCGACCATATTGCGGCGAACGAAGTCCTCCATCCGAGCGATTTCGGCTTGTTGCCGTTCGTAGGTTCGCCGCTGCGTTTCCAGACGCAGTTCCTTTTGCTGCACGTAATGCGAGTAGTTGCCGGAATAGGCGTCGATCGTGCCGTGCAGCAACTCGAGCGTCGTGGTGGCGACGCGGTCCAGAAAGTAGCGATCGTGGCTGACGATCAGCAGCGCGCTGGCCGAGTCCACCAGATAATCCTCGAGCCAACTGGTGGCTTCGACATCCAGGTGATTGGACGGTTCGTCAAGGATCAGCACGTCGGGAGATTCCAGCAGGAGTCGGGCCAGAACGAGCCGGTTGCGTTGTCCGCCGCTCAGTTGATTGGCGGGCTGGTCTCGTTGGCTGGAACTGAATTGGAGTCCGTCCAGCACTCGCTCCACTTTGTGCTTCCAGGCGTACCCGCCATGATGCTCCAAGCGATGTTGCAGCTCGTCGTATTGGCGGCCCAGCTGTTGCAGTTGTTCTGGATCGCTGAGTTCGCCCATGCGGGCGGCGAGTTGTTCGGCTTGGATCGTCCATTGTTCGACGTGGGCGAGCAGCTTCGGCGGCATGGGTCCAGACGGTCGCGTCGCCGGGAAATTCGGGATGCTGTTCCAGGATGCCCAACACGGCGTTGGGCCGCGTCACGACTTCCCCTTGATCGGCGGACTCCAAGCCGCTGATGATCCGCAGCAGCGTGGACTTGCCGGCGCCGTTGGGGCCGATCGGCGCCGCGCGTTCGCCGCGCCGCAATTCAAAGCTGGCGCCGCTGAGCACCGGTTCGGGCCCAAAATGCTTTACAATCCCACGGACGCTCAATTCCATCATGATTTCGATTCGCTATCGTAACGCCAGCAGCAAACGGCTTGCGATCCGTCGTTGGGAAAACCCTTATGCTAAGTCTTCAATCAGAAACTTCGCAACGCTGGTTGCGGCAAGTCAACGAACACCTGGACGAGATCTTGATCGATCACGCCCATTGTGAGAAAAAAGCCGCGGGCACGGCGATGAACTTGCTGTTCGCCTACGTCGACCATCAGCGGTTGTGCCGCGAAATGACCGAGATTGTGAACGAAGAACTGGATCATTTCCATCAAGTGATCGACCTGTTGGATCGCCGCGGCATTCGTTTTCGCCGACTCAAGCCCAGCGCTTATGGTCGGAAGCTGAACGATCTGACCCGCAAATTCGAGCCTCAACGGGCCGTTGACCGTTTGCTGATCGCCGGGTTGATTGAAGCAAGGTCCTGCGAGCGATTCGATTTGCTGCGACAACATGTCCCCGATCAGGAATTAGCCGCATTCTACGATAGTCTGTTTGAATCGGAAGCTCGCCACCATTCCACCTATGTTCGTTTGGCGGCCGACTTCCTACCCGAAGAGCAAGTCCGTCAACGCTTGAAGGAACTGGCGGCGGAAGAGGCCAAGATCATCGCCGAGGGCGAAGCTCTGCCGCGAATGCACTCGTAGCGTTGGCTACGGCGCCGGTTGCTGCATTCGCTGCAGAACCTGTTCGGCCTCTCGCCGCTCGGTGGTCTTGCCGGCCTGCCGTAAGAGCTCGATGCGCCATTGTTGCAGGTCGGTGCGGGCGGGATTGATCCGTACGGCCTCTGCGGCTTCTCGCAAGGCCTCGCCCAGCACGCCCAACTGAGCCAGGGCCTCGCTATGGCGCCGCCTGATGTCTGCTCGAAATGGGTTCAAGCGGGTAAGTCGATCATAGTAGGACTCCGCTTCGGTGCTTTGCCCGGTGCGCAGGAAGTGATCGCCCAAGGCGTAAAGCGTGTCCTGACGCCGGGGATCGAGTTCCACCGCTTCCTCCCATGCTTCCACGGCGAGCCGTTCTTCACCGGTCGCCATGTGGGCGACTCCCAAAGCATGCCAGGCCGGAGCGTCCTTGGCGTCGGCCCGAACCGCTGCGCTCAACAGATCGACCGCCCGCCGGGCGTCGGCGTCGTCGGCCCGCCATGGCGCCGCGTCGGCCAGCGCCAAGCCGATGGCGCGGTCGCGATCGGCCACAGCCAACGGCGCCGCATCCTGCTCGAACAGCACCCACGAAGCGGGCGAGGATTGCTCGGCGGGGGATTGCTCTTTCCGTTGCGAGAGCTCAGGGCGTCGCAGCACGCGATGATCGGTCTGTGTCGTGTGCGGCACGTCCTCGGTCGCTTGGCGCGGCATGTGACATTGGGCGCACGCGTCGCCGGCCGCTTTGCGATGCGGCGGAGTGTCGCTACAGGATTCCATCGCATGGCAAGTCAAACAGCGCTGTCGATAGTAGCCCGCCTTGTCGTCCTGCGGCGCCCGTTGATGCGGATCATGGCAAGATCCACAGCTGAGCCGTTGTGGATCGGCCTGGTAGCAGGCGCTGATCCGCATCTGCTCGACATGACTGACCGAATGCGATGCGTCGGTCGTGGAAGGGTTCGGGATCAAGACGGTCCAGATGTCGTTCAAGTGATCGCCCGGGCGAAAATCCCGGTCGCTTCGTCCGCGTCGCAGCGAGCGATGCTCTCCGTGCAAATGGCATTGATTGCAGACGGCTTCTCGGCGAGACGGCGCCAGTGAGTTGGGATTGATCATGGCGTCCTGGCCCACGCCGTCACGCTGAAAGGCGATGTGTCGCCCTCCGGGGCCATGGCAGCGTTCGCAGCCAATTCCATACTCCAAGAACGGCGGGTCTTGGTACTTCGGCAACAGATTGCCCGCCGTTTGAAAACCCTCGCGAGGCTCCGCGAGGCGTCCCGCATGACATTGAAGGCAGGGCTCGGTCGCCAGGCGCTCGAAACGAGGATGGCCCGTTGGCGGATAGCCCGGCGAGAGATCCCACCGCTGCGACTTCGTGTACCAAGAGATGGGCGAGACATAGAGCAGTCCGTCGCGTTCGGTCAGATACGATCGGCCATGCCTGCCCGAACCGACAGCGTATTGGACGGCGACCGCCTGGTCGTAGATCACTTCGTGCTCCGCGTCCAAGCCGATCTCGTGATGCAGCACCGCTTCGGTGGTGCGTTGAACTTGATACTCGAGTCTCGAATTCGCGGCGAACCGCACCCCCTGTTGCGGCTCCGCCAATCCAGACGGATTGTCGCCGTCCGAACCAGGGGCCGCTTCGGCGAGCGCCCGGGCTTCGCTGGGAAAGACGGCGCCGTAGTTCTCGATAACGCGAGCCTGCAAGACGGGCGCCAGCGACTGCGCCATGGGATGGCCCTGGTAGGCGTCAAACAAGTCCGCATGGCATTCCGCACACGCTTGACTGCCCACATAGTCATGGGGACGCGGCGGGAGCTCCGCCGACAGCTCCAAGGACGGTGGATCCGCCTGCGACCCGATCGGCCGAGTCCGAAGTCGCACCGCCACCGCGAGCAATCCGCCTAACACCACCCCGATCCCAAAGCACACCCAACGTTGGCGAGTCGTCATGGCGGAGCGGCTTGATCGAGTGGACCGGACGAACGAGGGCGAGCCCGGAAGGCGGCTGGTCGCCCACGGTGATTTCAGGAGGTGGACTTGCTACAATAGCCGCTCGTCGTCCCACTGGCCATAAGCACTCCCGCAACCGTCATGACTTTTCCCCAAAGCGACGTGCTGACGATCCCGGATTTGTTGGCCGAGTTTGTCCCGGAGGTGGACTCGCTGCGAGCCATAGGCTGCGAGTTTCACCAAAGAGGTTGGTCGGTAGGGACCAGCAGCAATTACAGCGTCGTCTTGTCCCGAAATCCACTCGAATTGCTGGTCACCGCCAGCGGCATGGACAAGGGGCGATTGCGACGAGCGGACTTCGTCCGCATCGACGCCCAGGGCCAACCGGTCACCGAAGGCCAGCCAAAGAGCTCGGCCGAGACCCTGTTGCATGTCATGGCGGCGGAGCAAGCGACCGTCGGCGCCGTGTTGCACACGCATTCGCCCTGGGCCACCTTGCTCTCGGATCTGTACTTCGAACAAGGCTACCTGGAGTTCACCGGCTACGAGATGCTCAAGGGCCTGGACGGAGTCACCACGCACCAGCATACGCAACGCCTCTGGATCTTCGAAAACACGCAGCACATTCCCGATCTGGCCGAACAGGTCCGGCAACGCCTGAACGACGAGCAATCGCCCTTGACGCACGGTTTTCTCATCCGCCGCCACGGACTCTACACCTGGGGACGCGACCTGGAAGAAGCACGCCGCCATATCGAGATTTTTGAGTTCCTGATGGAATGCGAAGCCCGACGAAGAATGTTGGTTGGGGGGTAGTTCTTGGTTCCTGGTTCCTGGTTCCTGGTTGACAAAAGACGAAGGAGTACGCCCGACCCGTAAGGCCCACACACCATCAATCAGTCCCAACTAGGTTGCGAGATTCCGACCGAATTCCATTTTTTCACAGCCCCACCGGGACGGCCCAAAATCAGCCCAGGGTGCAGCGCAGCGCAACCCTGGGTAACGGACGCTAGTCGCGGCCACCAAGGCGCCAGTCGCGGCCACCAAGTCCCAACGGGACGGCCCAAAATCAGCCCAGGGTGCAGCGCAGCGCAACCCTGGGTAACGGACGCTAGTCGCGGCCACCAAGTCCCAACGGGACGGCCCCAACCCATGGATACAAACCGAAATTGACGCGCCCGAAACGCGAAAAACAACGAATGAAAACCCGCGACGGCGTTGCCCGCAAGAACCAAGACCCAAGACCCAAGACCCAAGACCCAAGACCCAAGACCCAAGAAGCCAAAACCAAGAACCAAGAACCAAGAACCAAGAACCAAGACCCAAGGACCAAGAACCATGGCTTGTATTCGGATTGCTGACGAGAACCGACAGATTACGGACGTGCGGGAGATTTGCGACTTCCTGGCGCCCTATGGGATTTGGTATGAGTGCTGGGATGTCGAAGGTCGCGTGGGCCGCGACGCGGAGGATCAGGAGATTCTGGACGCTTACGCCAAGGAGATTGAGGTCTTGAAGCAGCGCGGCGGTTTTGTCACGGCCGACGTGATTAATGTCTGCAGCGACACTCCCGGACTGGACGCGATGCTCGAGAAGTTCGCCAAGGAGCACACGCATAGCGAGGACGAAGTGCGGTTCACCGTCAAGGGAAGCGGCGTGTTCCACATCCACCCGGAGAATGGTCCCGTCTTCGCCGTGCAGGTCGAAAGCGGCGACTTGATCAATGTGCCCGCGGGAACGAAGCATTGGTTTGATCTGTGTGATGATCGCACGATTCGTTGCATTCGATTGTTTCAAGACAAGTCGGGTTGGACTCCGGAATATGTGGAAGGCGGCGTGCATGCGAGCTACACGCCCTTGTGCATGGGGCCTAACTATCTGCCGACCGCCGACGATCTCAAACCCTCTTTGGATCGCTAGAGATGCGGTTTCATGGCGCCGGCCTGTTGCTGGACATCGAGGGCACGACATCGTCGGTGCGGTTCGTGCATGAGGTGATGTTCCCCTACGTGCGGGAGCATCTGGATCAGTACTTGGCCGCGCGGTTGGACGATCCGGACGTGCTCGCGGCGCTCGATCAAATGGCCGTCGAGGCAGGCCACGAGGATTGGCGGACCTGGCGAGCCTCGCGAGGCCAGACGCCCCGCGCGGAAATCGTCCGCGACGAGGTGCATCGCCTGATGGACATGGACGCCAAGACCACCGGGCTCAAGCAGTTGCAAGGGCTGATCTGGCGGGATGGATTCGAGGGCGGCCGCTTGACGGCCCATGTCTACGACGACGCCACCGCGTGCATGAAGGCCTGGCGCGCCGACGGCTGGGACCTCCGAATCTACTCCTCCGGAAGCGTGCAGGCCCAGAAGCTCTTCTTCGGCCATAGCCAAGCTGGGAATCTGCTCGACTTGTTTCGAGGGCATTACGATACGACCATCGGCGGCAAGAAAGAAGCGGACAGCTATCGTCGCATCGCCCAGGAGTTTGCTCAGCCGCCGCAGCACTTGTTGTTCCTAAGCGATATCGTCGCCGAATTGGACGCGGCCGCCGAAGCGGGCTGGAAGACAGCACTCAGCCAGCGTCCCGAGAATCCAGCCGTCGGCCCCCACCCACATCCGGTGATCCACAGCTTCGACGAAGTGGTCCTGGAAAGAGCCATTGATTGAGGTCGGAAGGGATGAACCACGGAGACACCCTGATATGGTGGAAGAGGCATTGATCGTAAGGTGGTCCACCTGACTCTGATTGTGGTGGAATTGACCGCGGAGGACACGGAGCACCACAGAGGCGGATGCAATTCTGTCCTCTCTGCACGATGAACGCGAGAATGTGCAGGAAGTGACTTGCCTTTTGCGGGGCCGTCGCTAGAATTTCGCCGCGGGCCGCTCAGGATGACGTCCGCCTTCTTCACGCCCATGACGGTGCGCGGACCTTGGCGAGCAAGGTTTCGCTCGGTGAACGCTCACACGAGCGAATATGTCACGCAATCCGTTTGCCGCGACTGCGGCGGCCTCGAGGCGTTTTCTTATGAGAAGCTTGGCACTGGATGCATCGGCGGGCGCTGCACGAGCATGGATGGGCCGAATGGCGATGTGGGCGTTGTTAGGGATCTGGCAAGGTTGGGGGATGTGCGCGGCGGCGGTGGGCGAATCGCCGTCGGTGCGTTTCGACGTGCAGCCCAGCATCATGTGCGGTGTGGCGGCCTCCGATGGCGCTTTGCCGCCCGGCGTCGTTTTGCTGGAGGCGCGGATGAGCGTTTCCACGTTTCTCCATCAAGGCGCTGCTCCCAGCCAACTGGCGTTCCAACTCGAGCTCAATGGCGGCGAGCAGATCGTCGCATACTCGCCCCAGACACAGCTCACCTCGGCCCTGAACGGCCCAATTTCCGTCGAGAAGAAGGACGAAGGCGCCGCGCGGGCGGGCCTGGGCGGCGCGGGCGGCTTGCCGCTGCTAGCCAGCGGCCACCTGGAGTTAGGATTCGATCGCAAGCGGGGAGAGACCGTCCGCTACGAGGTCGTCGCCGCCAAGGAACTGCTGGCCTCCGCCGGCACCTGGGGGCGAGGTCGCGGGGCCTACTTCAAATTCCGACCGTCTCGGCAAACCTCGTTGGAGGGCGCTCAGGAACTGGCGATCGTGTTTCAAGCCCCTCGCTCCTGGCGAACTGGGAAGCTGGTCCTGCATTGCCGAGCCGAGGCCACGCGGCGGACCTTGCTCCGCGAAGAAACCGTGCAGGTGGGCGCGGCCGACTTCGTGATCCCACTGTACCTGCCAAACGACGCCCAGGCCCATGCGGTGGTCAGGCAATATGTTCTGGCGGAGAACCAGTTTCGGCGCCAAGCTCTGACGCACCAGCGAGCCAGCCAAACCGCGGCGCATGGCTTGGCTGGGGAACTGTCCAGCCTCTGGAGACCGCGGCAGCCGGCGGGGCTTCCCGCCGATTGGTGGGTTCCGTTGATCTTCTCACGCGGCGACGACCTTATCGAGGTCGCGGATCGCTTGCCCGACTCGGTTCGCGCCGCGGCGGAGGCTTTCCTGGCGGCAAAGCGAAGACTTGACGGGCTGCGAGCAACCGATGTCGCCTCGGCCCCGTAGCTCCCGGCGAAAACCAACGGGCGGCGGTGCGGGGCGTCTGGGACGTTGATCTATTTCTCCAACGCTGCGACGACCAGGTCGCCGACTTCGTTGGTGCCAAACCCCATTTTGCCGGCGCTTTGGCTTTTCATCTTCGTCCCGGTCACCTCCATCACGGCTTTCATCACGCGAGTCGCCGAGCGGTCTTGTCCGGTGTGCTCCAGCAGCATGGCCATCGCGCTGATTGCGGCGATGGGGTTGATCACGTTCTTGCCGGTGTATTTTGGCGCACTGCCTCCCATGGGTTCGAACATGCTGCAACCGCCGGCGTCGGGATTCAAGTTGCCGCCCGCAGCCACGCCCATTCCGCCCTGCAGCATCGCCCCCAGATCCGTGATGATGTCGCCGAACATGTTGGTGGTGACAATCACATCGTAGTATTCGGGGTTCTTCACCATCCACATGCAGCAGGCGTCGACGTGATTGTAGTCCGCTTCGACATCGGGGAATTCCTTGGCGACATCCTGGAAGGTCCGCCACCACAGATCGTGACCGAAGGTCAGCACGTTGTTCTTGGCGACCAGCGTCAGGCGTTTGCCTTTGGGATTGTTTCGCTTGCGGGTGTATTCGAAGGCCCAGCGAATGCAACGCTCGCAGCCCTTCCGAGTGTAGATCGCGGTCTGGGTCGCGACTTCGTCCGGACTCCCCTTCTTCAAGAAGCCGCCGACTCCACAATACATGTCCTCGGTGTTCTCACGAACGACCACGAAGTTAATGTCCTCGGGGCCCTTACCCGCAAGCGGCGTTTCCACGCCGGGGTACAACTGCACGGGCCGCAGATTGATGTACTGGTCCAGATCGAAACGCAGTTGCAGCAAGAGTCCCTTTTCGAGGACGCCGGGGGGGACGTCCGGGTGGCCGACGGCGCCTAGATAGATCGCGTCATGGGCCCGCAACGTCTCGACCGCGCCGGCGGGAAGGATCTCGCCTGTCTTCAAGTACCGCTCGCCGCCGAAGTCCAAGGGAGTCAGGTCATAGGAGAACCCGTCGATCTTCGATACGGCCGCCAGCACTTTGAGTGCTTCTTGAGTGACTTCGGGTCCGGTGCCATCGCCGGCAATCACGGCTATTTTCATGACTCAGCTCGCTGCGAAGAAGGGGGACGCGGACGCTCGCCGAAACGCATTCAGAACGTCGCGCGGTCGATTATAGCAGCGAAAGCGGACGCTCGGGTGCGCTGATACCAGCGACGTAAATCGTTGGAATTCAAGGATCAAGCATCAGCAACCCACCCCGGTTGTTATGGGCCTTGATCGTAAGGCGGTCCACCTTGCTTACGCGGCGAGCAAGCCACGACGGGGCATGTCCCCGTCGAGCGTTGCTCCTCGCCAGTAACCATCCCCGCGGGGACGCCGCCGCGATGCTCCTCGCCCAGCAAACAGCGCTCTCTGGCGGGGAGCAGCGCCCCGCTGGGACGAGCCGGACGAGCCCAGCGGTGGCGGGAATTTTCCGGCTAGTCGCGATTCGCTTCACGCCCGGCGCGGCAACGAAGTTCCCACGTCGCGGATTAGTTGTCGCTGAGCCTCAACGGGCGTTGGGCGGCGCCTTCGAAAGGACTCAGGGAAAAAACGCGGTAGCAATCGCTGCAGAGATCGAAGCGCTGGCGGTCATAGATGTCGGCTCCCAACGCCTGGTTCTCCGCATCGTCAAGATGCTCCAGGATTTGGTCGAGTTCCAGGAGATGGTCGTCATCGGGCGGCGACTGCTGATCCAGCGACTCGATGGCGGCGTACGCTTCCAGCCGCACGACATAACGAAGATCGTCCTCGCCGAGCGAGCGTTGACAACGATCGCAGGAGTAGTGAATCACTTCCGTTCCTTTCTGGATTGGCGACGACGTGCGGGCGCGACATTGCGCCGGCGATCGCGGACATGGTACCGGTCGGCGCTTGTCTGCGGCAATATAATTAGCGGTCCGCAGCGGTGAGATTTCGAAACGAGGGCGTCGCCATGCGCGCCATCCCGAGAGTGGGCCGTCTCCGGCGCGATTGATTTATTCGGCACTTGGAGCGCTTTCTGTTAGAATCGTGGCGAACGCCCGCTGGCTGATCCGTGTCGATTTTGAACAAGTAGGCTGCGCAAACCCACCGCGAAAGCCGCCTCGACCACAGCACTCGCCCCGTCCGCCTGGGGCAGGCTTCGCTGGTCTGGCGTGCGCGGCGTCATTCCTGGACAACATCGCCTGAAAACAGGAGGCGACGATGCAACTGAGCGAAGATGGCAAGGCGCTGGAAGCCAGCGTTTTGGTGTTGAACCGGTCGTATTTGGCCGTTCATGTGGTTAACGTTCGACGAGCGTTCGCCTTGCTGTACCGCGAAAACGCCGAAGTGATCGACTTTGAGGACGGCCAGTTCGCGAACTACGACTTCAGTTCCTGGCTGGAAGTCAGCGAGTTACGAGCGTACTCGCTGGAGGAACCGTCGCTGGACGCTGAGGGGCGCCTGCATTACGACTGGATTCGAGCGGTCAATATGGCGATTCAGGTGCCGCGCGTGATTCGCCTAATTTGCTTTGATCGCCAACCGCAACAAACGCTGCGGCTGAACCGGCGCAATCTGTTCGCTCGAGATGACCATCGCTGCCAGTATTGCGGCGACAACTTCCCCACCCAACAGCTCAGCGTCGATCATGTGATGCCGCGCAGTCGGGGCGGAAAAACGACGTGGGACAACGTCGTCTGCTCTTGTGTCCGGTGCAACACCAAGAAGGGAGGGCGTACGCCCCGCGAGGCCAAGATGCAGTTGATGCGACCGCCGAGCAAGCCGCGTCACAACCCGATGCTGGCCATGAAGATGCAGAACCCGAAGTACGCGAGTTGGCGGACCTTCCTGCCCAACCACGCGAAATGACCGTCTGGGGCGAGACGGGGAATACGAAAACGAGCCGTCGCTTGCCAGGCAAGCGGCGGCCCGTTGGTTTCGGGGTCTTGATCGCTCCGACGCATCCGCACCCCGCGGCTGACGCGTCCACTCCCTGCTTAGCAGAGAGGGTCTTTCTTCTCGGTGATCACCGGGCATTGCGCCGCGAGCTCCGCATTCAGCTCCGTGAAGCCGGCCCACTCCTCTGGCACATTGTCTTCGTGGAAGATCGCTTCCACCGGGCACTCCGGCACGCAAGCTTCGCAGTCGATGCATTCCTCGGGATGGATGTACAGCATCTGATCGCCCTCGTAGAAGCACTCTACAGGGCACACGACTACGCAGTCGGTGTATTTGCAGCCGAAACAGGGTTGAGCCACAACATGCGTCATGGTGGAAAGTCTCCTCGTCGTAGCCGTGTGTGGTTTCACGCCAGCCAGTAAGCCGGCAATCCGGTGGATGTTGGAGCTATTCTCGGCAAACTCCCAGGCCTTTCCCCACAGTTTTATCCTGGCAACTCGGCGCTGAACATCGCCCGCGGCGGGCTTGGTCCAGATTGTCGCAGGTGTCCCAGCAATCTAGCGGTCGGCGGCCAATGACCGTCCACCCATCCAGCTGGCTGGCGAACTGTGGATTTACCTCGAATCCGCCCTCTCGGTGATGTTAGCTCACGGCGATCGCGGCGGCGTCTCGAGGCCTTCGAATCGTACTTTCGGGCCTGAAAACTGTCAAGCGCACACGTCACCCGTGCGTCGCACCCTGCTGGCAGGAAGTAGCGGCAGGTTTGCACCTCAGGCTTCCACCTTCGGGCGGCGCCCCGCATGGCGGAGGGCCGACGATCACCGAAGAAGGGGGGGCCGCCGGTGTTTCTCTTGCCCGATTGTCCGGCGGCATCTAGAATCGACTGTAGGGATCAGGCGATTTTTCACCTCGCGAACCGGCCAGGGACATGGGCGACCGCCGCCAAAAGTGGGCGTCGCGACCGGTTTGCTGACAGAGACAGGCATTTCCGTGGGTCTTACCAACCACGACCGAACGCTCCTCGATCGCTGTTTGGCCCAGGAGCCACGGGCTTGGGAAGACTTTGTCGACCGCTATCTGGGCCTGGTCGTCCACGTCGTTAATCAAACTCAGCTGCTGCGGAATCAACGCCTGACCGAGCAGGACAAGGAAGACCTGGTGGGCGACGTCTTTCTCGCCTTCATCGATCGCGACTTCCATGTCCTGCGGCGGTTCCGACGCGAAAGTTGTCTGGCCACCTACCTGACCGCCGTCGCCCGCCGCGTTGTCGTCAAGGGATTAGCGAGAAAGCTGGACCATCGCATGAGTCCGCTGCCAGCGGGGTCGGATCCCTTAGCATCCGACCTGCAGCGCATTACCGATCGCGACGAGGTCGAGCAGCTGATTGCCGGCTTGAACGACCGAGAAGCGGATGTGGTGCGGATGTACCACTTGGAAGGCAAGTCCTACCACGAGATCAGCCTCAGCGTCGGGATGCCCGAGAACAGCATTGGGCCGACCCTCACCCGCGCTCGAGCCAAACTTCGCACCGTCGCTGAATAGGCAACGCCGCAGCGGGTTTTCGTGAGGCGAAGAAGGATCTCTGAATCAATCCCCAAGGGGACGGCCCCAAATCAGCCCAGGGTGCAGCGCAGCAGACCCTGGGTAACGGGTGCGAGCACGCCACGACGGGGCATGTCCCCGAATGGCGTGGACTTAAGGCCCCACGCGGGTATGCCAAGGCCTGTCGCCACAAATGCTTACGCGGCGAGCACGCCACGACGGGGCATGTCCCCGTCGAGCGTTGCTCCCCGCCAACAACGATCCCAGCCTGGACGCCGCCACAACGGGGCTTGCCCCCGTTGGGCGATGCTCCTCGCCCGGCAAACAGCGCTATCGCGCTTGGCTTCCCTACGATCAACGCTCTATCGAATGTAGGTGGTCTGGTTACCCGGGGTGTCTTGGGAGTAACCGCGGAACTGCATGGCCGGCGGTTGGATTTGTGGTTGCGCGGCGCGTTGCCAGTCGGCTGGAGCGGCGGCCATGGACGACGGTGCTTGCAACCGCATTTGAGCTAGGTTCATGGGCGGATAGCCATTCATTTCCGGCATTCGCCAGGCTTCAGCCGAGGTGGCGTAGGGCTGGTTGACGGAATAGCTGCTGATGGTGATCTCAAGCGTCATGGCGGGCTGGCCTTCGGGGGCCATATAGAGCTGCACCATGTGCGGCAGCGAAACGCCGCCCTCGGGCGGCAGAGCGTAGTAGCGATGGTCCGAGCATCTTGCCGAAACCAGCAGCCGGCCGTTGACTTCCGCGACATCTTGTCGCAAGACCCAACCATAACGGGGATGGACTTCGGTCACTTTCACTCTGGGGCCGGATGCGGTTTGGATGCGTGTACTGATCTCCAGATTTCCCGACGCGTTGGTTCGCGGGCCATCATGGGAGGCGGCGGGATCCAGGTAGGCTCAGCCCCAGCGCTTCGGGCAGCCAGGTGGGCTCGATGGGAAGGATCTGAGCCGCGGCGGATTGAGCGAATTGGTCGTGGCGGGAAAACAGCACCGCCCTTGTCGGCGCCTCACGAACCCAGAACCAGAACAGCTCGCTGTTGCTGCCCACATCCAGCATGGGGGCCGAGAGCAATTTGGCTCTCAAGCGGAAATTCCGAGGACGCTCCAACGCCAGGTCCGCGCGAACGACGGATAGCCGGTCACCGAAAGCTTGGCCGAATCGGCGCGCAGATTCTGCACTCGACCGCTGTTGGTGTTCACCGCGCGCAGAACGTCCTGCAGTCGGGGCGCGCTGGCGGTGACAAACGCATCGGGCGCCGACGGGCTTAAGGGCGGCGTTTGGTAGAACCGTTTGGGGCAACTGGCGCCGCCGGCGCACAGCAACACGCTGATCATGAAGCCCAGGTAACGAAAGCCTGGAAAACGAAGGTGGAGTCGCATGGCTTCCCTGCCGCAGCAACGTGGACGAGTTGGAACAATGCGTTTGCCGAGCAACCATGGCGGCCGATTCGGCGGGGACGGTCAGGCGCCGCCGGCGAACAGCAATTGCCGGAGGCTGGCCTGAATCGCCTCCAGCCGCTCAACCTCCGGCTCGACCTCGGGCACGAAATACTCTCGCTCCGAATCGGGATGCACCAGGCACAGCACTCTCTCGCCCGGGGAGGATTCCTCCTGCCGATCTAAGCGCAAGATGCGGCGTCGCACCAGCAGCAACGCCAGCACGTAACGTTGGTCGGCTTGCTCGGGATGATCCGCCAGCTGTTCGAAGTATTGCAGGACGACTTGGTCCGGCGCCCATTGAACCGCTTGATGATCTGGTTGGGGCAAGGCGGCCTTCCACCAGCTCAGGGCGTTTTCCGGAGGTCCATGCCAGGCTTGTTCGCAATAGTCGAGACGCTCCACCTGGGCTCCTTGGACTTGCAGGACCGAGTAGTAGGTTTCGCCGGCGGCTAGTTCGCGATCGGTGGCCGCGCAGCGTCGCGTGCAGCGCTGAACGTCTTGATAATCCTGCATCATCTGAATGAGTGCTCCCCAAAGTAGGCGGCGGATGTTAGAAGAACGCGAGCCGCGGGACAAGACGGATTTTCGCTCGGCATTGACGCTCGCGTTGGCGAGGACTAGGATTGACGCCAGTTGAGTTCACTGCTGGCAAGCGAGTTTTGCGACATGCGCTCCATCCTTCGGTTGCGACTTCTATGGACCTCGCCTTACGGGCGTTAGGTGCAGCGTACTCGACATCCTTGTTGATCACAGCCGCCTCGAAGCCCGCAGCTTCGGGGCGTTTTTTTTTGTCCGCTCCCGCCCCTGGCATTTCACCGAAGTTCCCACAAGTAAGCGAGTTGAGTCGAAATGACAGCCGACGCTGATTCCCTGCGACAGATCAAGATCTTCGACACCACCTTGCGCGACGGCGAGCAGTCACCGGGCGCGAGCATGAATTTGCAGGAGAAGCTGGAAGTGGCCCAGGCGTTGGCCGATCTTCGTGTGGACATTATGGAAGCCGGATTCCCCATCGCCTCGCCAGGGGACTTCGAAGCCGTTGGCGAAATCGCGAATTCGATTCGCGGGCCGGTCATTTGCGGATTGGCCCGTTGCAGTGCTTTGGATATCGACCGAGCCTGGGAGGCCTTGAAGCGGGCCGAGAAACCACGCATTCACGTGTTCCTGGCCACCAGCGCGATTCATCGCGAGTTCAAGCTCAAGATGACCCAGGAGGAAATCGTCCAACGCGCCGTCGAAGGCGTCCAGCGGGCCGCCCGCTATTGCGATGATGTCGAATTCTCGCCCGAAGACGCCGCTCGCACCGAGCATGACTTCCTTTGCCGCGTGGTCGAGGCCGCCATCGCCGCCGGCGCCACGACGGTCAATATCCCCGACACGGTCGGCTACGCGACGCCGCAACACATGGCGGCGACCATCGCCATGCTGCGCAACCGAGTGCCCAACATCGACAAGGCCGTCATCAGCGTGCATTGCCATAACGACCTGGGGTTGGCCGTAGCCAATAGCCTGGCGGCCGTCGAAAACGGCGCCGGTCAAATCGAATGCACGGTCAATGGGATTGGCGAGCGGGCGGGCAACTGCTCGCTCGAAGAAGTCGTGATGGCGATGAAAACCCGAGCGGACTACTATCATTGCCGCACCAACGTCCAGACGCGGCGATTGGTCCCGGCCAGTCGCCTGGTGTCGGCCATCACTGGCATCCAAGTGCAACGCAATAAGGCGATTGTTGGTCGCAACGCCTTTGCTCACGAAGCCGGAATCCATCAAGACGGAATGCTCAAGGAGCGCAGCACCTACGAGATCATGGCGCCCGAGGACGTCGGGTTCACCAAGACCGACCTGGTGCTGGGTAAACATAGCGGACGCGCCGCACTCGCCGATCGAGCTCGCGCCCTGGGCTACCGCATCACCGGCGAGGATCTGCAGACGCTGTTCGAGCAGTTCAAGGAGTTGGCGGATAAGAAGAAGGAGGTGTATGACGGCGACATCCTGGCTCTGTTGGAACAACGTCTGGGCTGCGACGAAGATCAGCAATGGACGCTCAGCGCCTTCCAGGCGCAATCCTCCAGCTCCGGATCGCCGCAAGTGCGCATCGCGCTGAAACGCGGCGATGAGGAGTTCTCCGCCGAAACCTCCGATGGCGATGGGCCGATCGACGCGGCGTTTTGGGCGATCGAGAAAGTCACCGGCATTCACGCGGTATGCAAGGACTTCCAGGTCCGCAGCGCGACGATCGGCGCGACGCACAAGGCGAAGCCACCGTTGAGGTCGAGCATGAGGGCCAAAGCTACCGCGGCCGCGGCGTCTCCACCGACACCGTCGAGGCCACCATTCGAGCCCTGCTGGCCGCGATCAATCGCATTGCCAAGACCAAAGGCGACGCCGTCCCAGGCGGCGACGCCGGCCGCGCCTAACGCAGCGTATCCGTAGAGGAAAGAGCCACCCCATGAACACGTTCCCTCGCTTGGAAAGCGTCGCGGGCCCGTCGGCTGGCCGGCATTTCAACCTGGGCGATGAGTCGGTGTTGGGCCGCTTCGCCGGATGCGATATCGTGTTTCGCGAAAGCTACGTCTCACGGCGCCACGCTCGTATCCTGCAAAGCGGCGATGACTATGTCCTGGAAGATCTAGGCAGCTATCATGGCACGCTGTTGAACGGCCGCAATCTCCGCACGACACACGTGCTGAAGCATGATGATCATGTGCAGATTGGCGAGCATGTTCTGCGCTTCGTCGCCCAAGGAACGGCCTACGCCGAATTCACCAGCAACGAACATCCATCGACGATGATGTCGGTCCGCGACTTGTTGCAGGAGGATCAACAGGCGGGCACGAAGCTGCGAGCCCTCTTGGAAATCGTACACAACCTGGGCAACTCGCTGGAACTGCGCGAGATCTTCCCCAACCTTTTGGAGTGCGCTTTTCGCATCTTCCCGCAGGCTCAGCGCGGCTGCATTCTGCTGGCCGAAGGCCCAGCCGGCGAACTGGTTCCGCAAGCCGTCAAGCATCGCGATCCCCACGCCAGCGGGTGCGCCTCCATCAGTCGCACGATCGCCAAGCAAGTCATGACCGACGGTCAAGCGGTGCTGAGCGACAACGCCGGCGCCGATCACCGCTTTCAAAGCGACTCCATCTATCAACTGGACTTGAGGTCCATCATCTGCGCGCCCATCCTGGGAGCACAGGGCGCCGCTCTGGGCATGATTCAACTGGACTCGTCCGAAATCCAACGCCGCTTCACGCGCGACGACTTGGCCGTTCTGGTCAACGTCGCCAACCTCGCCGGACAAAGCGTCGAGCATGCGAGGTTGCATCAACGCGAACTGCGGTTCGAGCGGCGTCAACATGATCTGGAAGTGGCCCGACGCGTACAACTGCACTTCTTGCCGCAGCAGCCGATCGATGTGCCGGACTATTCGGTGCGGCACTACTACGCGGCGGCTGACGAAGTGGGAGGCGATTACTTTGGCTACCTTCCCTTGCCAGGCGGACGCTGGGGATTCGCCATCGCCGATGTCGCCGGCAAAGGGCTGCCAGCCGCCTTGTTGATGGCGCATTTCTGTGGCGATGTTCGCTACTGCCTGGCCGTCGAGTCGGATTTGGGGGCGGCCGCCAATCGCTTGAACGCCTTGCTGTGCGAGATGCAGGCCTATGATCGCTTCGTCACTTTCGTGCTATGCGTGCTGGACACCACGACGCATCAGGTCACGCTGGTCAACGCCGGTCATCCGCCCCCGCTGCGCCGAAAAAAGTCCGGCGAAGTGGAGCACATGGGCGCTGGCCGTCATGGACCTCCATTGGGCGTATCGCCCGACTGGCGGTTCGAGACAACCACGTTCCAGCTGGAGCCCGAGGAATCGATTTTGATGTACACCGACGGAGTCAGCGACGCCCGCAACCCGTCCGGGCAAATGTACGGCGTCCCGCGCATCGAGCAGTTCATGCAGGCCTCGATGGCGCCCGATCAGCGCGTCCCCGCCCTGCAAAGCGACCTGGCCGCGTTCACGCTCAGCGCCCACAAGCCGACGACACTTGCATTGTCGCCTTCGCGCGCCTGAAGTGACCCGCCGCAGCAAGCGCAAGTCCGGCGAGGATGCCAGCCGGCGCCGTGTAACATGTGCGCAACACAAACCTTCCTTTGAACGCCGGCCGTGTTACGATTGCGCTCCAGTCGCCCCTTCTTCCACACTCCACGCGGCAGGAGTCCCCGATGAAACTTCCCAGCCTTCAATTCGGCTTACTGCGCCCTGTTGGTCGCTTTCGGCGTAACCGGCGCGCTCAGCTACGTCTTCGGCGATCAGATCCTGGCGCATCTGCAACAATGGACCGGCCCCAGCTTGGGCGTGATTCACTTTGCCAGCAAGTCAGAAAAACGATTGCCCAACCAATGGAACTCGTTCGATGAGATGCATCGTCATTTTGAGAACGCGTTCATCAAGAGCGAAGGTTTCGGCCCCAGCCGAATTGTGCGAATCGATGAACCTTGGACGCGCAGCGTGAGTATCGAAGGCCGCGAGTATCAACTCGAGAACTTGGAGCTCATCGGCTTCTTGGCGGCCGACGGAAAGCCAACGGCGTATCGCAACGGCGGCTGGCAAGCCCGCGCCAAGGATAGCCTCGACAACTATGAAACGCGTCCGTTGACCAGGATTGAGCTCGAGTTAACGCCCTATCTGCGCGGTGGCGGCGAAGCCGTTTTCCATTCGCAGGAGCCCCACGCGTATGTCCTGGCGCCATTGAAGGCCAGGACCGCTTGCCTGGCGTGTCATGCCGGCCGGGAAGGCGACGTGTTCGGCGTCCTTTCCTATCAGCTCAAACCGGCCGAGTTTATCCTCGACAGGGCCTCGTTTATGATGGACGCCCCGCCATCGCTTCCGCGAGCCGCCCCAGCAGACACCCCTCGCTGAAACTAACGCCGTGAAACCAGAGACGAAGTTCATCTATAAGGTCGTCGCTCGCAGCCTGTGGCGCGAGGCGGAAGCCCGTGGCGAATTGCTGGGGGCCGAAGTCGATCTGACGGACGGCTATATTCACTTCTCCACAGCCCAGCAACTTGCCGAGACCTTGCAGAAACACTTCGCAGGACAGGACGACCTGCTGCTGATCCGCGTGGCGGCGACCGATCTGGGCGCCGACCTGAAGTGGGAGCCTTCGCGCGGCGGCGCGCTCTTCCCACACCTCTACGCCCCCCTGCCCCTTTCGGCCGTTCGCCAGCTACATGTCTTGTTGCTGGATCAACATGGCCGTCATGTTTTGCCGCCGGGATGCTAGACGCCGCGCCCCGGAAAGGGCGTCACAACGTAGCCTGGGGTGGCCAGGAGAATTCATGCTTTGGCGTGGCGCCGTCGTCCGTTACCCAGGGTGGCGCTGCGCTGCACCCTGGGCTGATTTGGGACCGTCCCGTTCGGGACTGATTTGCAATTACGCTCTAACGCCTGCTCTCTACCCCCTACTCTCTACCTCCTACGCTCTACCCCCTACTCTCTACCCCCTACCCTCTACCTCTTACCCCCCCACCAATTCCCGAATGGGCGAATGTTCGACAAGGTATTGCGGGCGGCCCGTGGGGTCGCGGATGGTGGTGCTGGCGGTGTTGATTCCGAGATTGTGATACAGCGTGGCGACGACCTCTTGCACATCCACGGGACGGTCCTTGGGTTCTTCTCCCAAGCGATTGGTCGCGCCGATCGCTTGACCTGTCTTCATGCCGCCCCCGGCTAACAGAGCACAACTCACGCGAGGCCAATGATCTCGGCCGGCGTCCTTGTTGATGCGCGGGGTGCGTCCAAACTCTCCCCAGGCGATCACGGTCACGTCATCAAGCATGCCGCGTTGTTCGAGATCATCGACCAAGGCTGAGAGCCCTTGGTCCAACTTCGAGCCATGATCACGGACCAAGTCGAAGTTCTGTCCATGGCTGTCCCAACGCCCGTAGGTCAGCGTCACGACGCGGACGCCCGCCTGGACCAGACGGCGAGCGATCAGCAGGTGCTCATTGATGGTGGGCGCCCCGTCATATTGGTACTTGAAGGGCTTCCCATCGCCGTAGCGGGCGACAAGTTGGGGGTCTTCCTTGGAGAGGTCCAGCGCGTCCACCAGTTTGCTGGAGGTCAACACATCGAGCGCCGCGCTGCGTCAGCGAATCCATGGCGTCCGCCTTGCCCGAATGGTCGACAATGGAGCGGAACTGATCGAAGCTGGAGCGCAATCGCTTACGATCCCCCAGCCGTTCCAGGGTCACGTCGTTCAAGGTCATGTTGGCCATCCCCGGGCCGTCGGGTTGAAACGGGCTATAGGTCGGACCCAGATAGCCCGGCGTGCCGGGATCTTTCCAAACGCCCACGTTGGCCAAGCCGACAAACGGCGGCACGCTCGCTTCGACGGGGCCTTGCAGGCGAGCGATGGCTGAACCCAACGCTGGGCGCCCGCCCAGCGGCGCCAGGCTCTCTCTTCGCCAACCGGTGTGCACCTGGTAGGGCTCGTGCCGATCGACCACTCCGACGACGGTGCGAATCGCGGCGAACTTATCGAACCGCGACGCGATCCCTGGAAAGACCTCGCCGATTTGCACGCCTGGCGTTGTGGTCGGAATCGCGGCGAACTCGCCGCGGACTTCCACCGGCGCCTCGGACTTGATGTCCCACATGTCCTGATGCGGCGGCCCGCCTCCCAAGAACACGTGGATCACGGCCTTGTGGGGCGAGGCGCTTCGTTGAGCGTCCTCGGCGGCGTAGATGTCTCGCAGATTCAGCGCGGCGGCGCCCAGCCCCAGAGCGCCGATCCGCAGGAAACCGCGACGCGAAACGCCGTCACAGAAACCGCCCTGTTTCCGACCATGGATTGTCAACATGTGCGAAACTCCGCCAATAGGGACGCCGCCGCAGGCAACGCGCCACGCCAGCACAGCCCTCGCATCCAAGGAAGTTTATCCTTTTAGCCGTCCGGCGGGCAAGTACGTTCTTCACTTTGCCAGGCCCGCAGAGGGTGGGGGCGCCGGCCGATCGTTCCGCTTCAAGATGCGGCGGCAACACCGCTCGGGCTTGGCGCCTCGCCTCGCCTAGCCCAGGAACGCCAGGCCCGCCAGAAAGAGTGTTAACAAACAGATGGGAAAAAGCAGCATTCCGATCACGGCGCCGGCGAATCCACCCTCCGGGCCGCGAAGCAACACGCCAATCGAAAAGCCCAAGCAGGTGGACAGCAGCAGGCTGTTGGTCACGGCGTCGGCTCCGCGCGACCAGGCGAAGTACGCCGCCATGCTGGTCGTCGCCGCCAATAAACGCCGAATGGACAATTGCCCCTGCTGCAAGGACTGCTCGGCGTCTGGCAACCGACCGGGCGGCGATTCGCGCTGCGCGGGTCGTGCGGAGGAACGCTTCACTGCGAGCCGGAATCCGAAGGGGCGGCTTGGCCAGGCATGAACTGCAGAAGATGCGCGGCGCTTTGGCGCAGGGACTCGATGCGTTTGTCCAGCGAGCCTTCGTAGGCGCGATCTTCGACTTCCACGCAGACCGGACCGTCGTAGCCTGTGTCGGCGACTTCGCCGAGGAATTTCCCCCAGTGGATCTCGCCTTGCCCGGGGATCTTGGGGGTGTGGTATGCGGTGGGATGAGCCAGGATTCCGACTTGATCCAGTCGTTGACGATCGATGCGAACATCCTTGGCGTGCATATGGAAGATGCGATCGGCGAAGTCGCGAACCGGCGCCGTGTAATCCATCTGCTGCCAAACCAGGTGAGACGGATCGTAGTTCAGACCGAAGCTGGGCGAGGGGATGGCTTCAAACATCCGCCGCCAGATCGCGGGCGACACCGCCAGATTCTTACCGCCGGGCCATTCGTCGGCGGAGAACGACATCGGGCAATTCTCAATCCCGATCCGCACCTGATGTTGCTCGGCGAATTCAATCAACGGCGTCCAGGTGCTGAGGAACCGAGGCCAATTGTCTTCGACCGAGGTTCGCCAGTCCCGTCCGATGAAAGTGTTCACCGTGTTCAGACCCAACAGCGAGGCGCCTTGGATCACGCGTTTCAGGTGGGCCACGGCCTGGTTGGCCTCGGCTTGGTCGGAGGACAGTGGATTGGGGTAGTATCCCAGGGCGCTGATCGCCACGCCGTACCGATCGACCAACTCCAACACGCCCTTGGCGTGCGTTTCGCCAAAATCAGTCACATCGATATGGGTCACGCCGGCGTAGCGGCGTTCGGCTTTGCTGACCGGCCAGCACATGACCTCCACCGTGGCGTATCCCAACCGCGAGGCGATTCGCAGCACGTCTTCCAGGGACAGGTCGGGCAGGATGGCGCTGACGAACCCGAGTCGCATCATGGGCCGGCTCCGGTAAATGGAGAGAACACGTCAAGAGGACTTGCCAGACGACGCTCGTCCCGCAATTCTGTTAACACTCGCCCGATTATACGGGATCCACCTCCCCGCGGGCGCCGCGTCGGTGCGGGCCCTCGCCCGCCCGTCCGAGACCCGTTTTTGGCGAAGCCCATGAATCCTCTGTTCTCTGCCGAAGGCGCCTTCCGGATGTTGATCGCCACCCCGTTAAGTTGTCTCTTGGGGCAGCAATTCGCTGGCTGGAACGGTTTTCTAGGATCGAGGGCGTCCTTCATGCTGGACCTGGTCTTCCTGGCGATGTTCGCCGTGGTGCCGGTGATGATCTGGGCGATTCGCCTGGTCCAACACAAGCAGAATTACGCGTTGCACAAGCGTGTCCAGTTGCTGCTCGCCGGCGTGCTCTTGTTGGCCGTCACGGCGTTTGAGGTCGACATGCGATTCTTCAGCAAGTGGGAGGAGCGAGCCGCCGCTTCGCCCTTCTACTCCAGCGAGGGCTGGAGCCTGGTCTGGTTGTCGCTCGTCGTGCATCTGTGTTTCGCGGTGCCGACGACGATTCTGTGGATCTGGGTGGTGGCCCGGGCGCTGCGGAATTTTCCCCGCCCTCCCCTTCCCAACGCTCACGGCAACTGGCATCGCCGTTGGGGGCAACTGGCGGCCATTGGCATGTTCGGCACGGCCGTGACGGGATGGGGATTTTATGTTCTGGCGTTCGTGCTTTAATCCGCAGCGTCCCATCCACCCATCCGGTGAACGCCGCCCATGATGAATCCGCTACAGCCCGAAAAGGTCCCTGTATTCAACTGCATCGTCTACGTGGCGTCCTGTCCGGAAGGCGTGCGGGCTCGGGTGGCGAATCTGGCCGGCTTGGAATGCACTGCGGCGAGCGAGCGTCAAGCATTAAGTCAATTGGCGGCGGCGTTTAAGGGCAGGATGGCCGAGAGCCTCAAGCGGCAAGAGCAAATCGCTTTGCTCGAACCGCCGCCCCCGCCGTGCGCCGATGAGCAGACGCGTTGGATCCCCGTCCATCTCTAAGCGCTTCGCCACGTCGTCTCGCTCGCCGGCGCTTGCGTCCATCCATCAACTCGCGTAGGTTGATCGGAGCTGTCGCCTGCTTGCGAACGGGGGGACTTATGTCCGAAGCTTATTTCAAGCTGCTACGGAACATGCCGGTCTTCGGGGGGCTCAACAACAGGGCTCTGGACTTGATCGTCGGCGAATCGGATGTCGTCGAAGTGATGGCTGGCGACTATTTCTTTCATGAAGGCGATCGCGGCAAGTCCTTGTTTGTTCTGGAACGAGGCGTCGTTGCGATTGAACGTGTGTGGCGCGATAAGCCGGTGGTGCTGGGCAGGCTGCGAGACGGCGATTGCATCGGCGAGATGTCGCTGATTGACATGATGCCCCGTTCGGCGTCGGTGCTCGCCGAGGAGGATTGTCGAGCCATCGAGATCACGCTCTCTTCGCTGCATAAGCTCTATAAGCAGGAGCTGGAGCAGTACGCCCTGATTATGATGAACATGGGCCGTGAAGTGAGTCGTCGCTTGCGGCTTTCCGACAACCGCTTGTTTTCACTGGAACAGAAGATCCCAGAATTGAGAGTGTAGTTTTTCCGGCGCGGCCCGCGCAGGCGAACGATGAGCGCCCGTGCGAGTAGCGTCCACTTGCCCCGCCGCCTTCGCGCCGTTGCGGGGGCGTCGAAACGAAGCAGCTCCCGCCAATCTCTCGCCCTTGAAGGATCCCCGATATGCGCCGCATGGTCATTGCCCTTTGCCCGATTCTCCTAAGCCTGTTCGCGGCCGCGCGGGCGGACCAACCGGTCTATTACGCCATCGAGATGAACGAAAAGCCGATCGGCTACGCCATCGTGACGTCAAATCCCGTGGAGTTGGATGGGCGCAAACTCCTTTCGGTCCAGTCTCAGACCGTGTTGAAGATCGCACTGCTCGGCGCCGAACGGCTGATGGTGCGTCGTTCGCAAACGACGGTTGACGCCGCCACCGGCCTGCCGGTCTCTTTCCGCCTGGTGACGGACACCAACGGACAAATTGGTCATATCGAATGCGAATTCAAGGACCAGACAGTCAGCACCTGGATGTACGCCGACGGCGATCCGAAGGGCGAGCCGACGGTCACCGAACTGCTCGAAAACACTTGCCTGCTGGGCAGCAATAACTTTGGCCACTGGGGCGTGGTCCTGCGGCGAGCCATCGAGCAGGCCCAAGACGGATCCGCGATCGTCCCGGTCTTTCTCCCGGATATGAAGCAAAAAGCGTTGTTCGCCTTAAAGAAGGCGGGCGTCGAGTCGATTGAGATCCTCGGACAATCGCGAAACTGCGAAAAATGGAGCCTGCAAGGAGAAGGTCTTACGGTCTTGGCGGACGTCGATTCCCGGCAGCTCGTGAGAATGGACGTCACTGCACAAAAAACAGTCATCCGACTGGCCGATGAGGCGGTCGTGCAGGTCTTGGAGAACGCTGGACCGCAAGAGGTGATGGCGCAGAACTTCGTGCAGTCGAATGTCGCTTTCGACGACATGATGAAGGTCGTCTTCACCCAAGCCGCGATCGAAGTCTCTGTGTTTGGATCCGGGCTGGCCAATGACGTTGGGATTCTCAAGACAGCCATGCAGCAGTTCGACGGCGAGAAAGACGGCGCCAAGATCAAGGGAACCGTCACAGTCCGTTCGTCGTCATACCAAGGCGAGCAGGCGCCGGCGTTTCCCACGCTGGAGCCGCCCGCCGATGCGCTGGCCGAATGGGTGCGGCCGTCACCGATGATCGAAAGCGACGACGCCGAGATTGCGGCTCTGGCCAAGCAATTGACCGACGGCGCGACCACGCGCTGGGAGGCGGTGCAGCGCTCGCCGCCTGGGTCACTAAAGAAATCCAGTACGCCATTGCCGACGCGCCCTCGGCGCGTTCGCGCCGAAGGTCCGCAAGGGCGACTGCGGTCCGCATTCGACCCTGTTGGTCGCCATGCTGCGAGCGTTGAACATCCCGGCGAAGTTGGTTGGCGGCGTCCTTTATACGCCCTCGTTTGGCGGAACCTTCGGTCAACATGCTTGGGTCGAAGTCCATATGGGCCAGGCCGGCTGGGTGTCGTTGGATCCCACCACCGGCGAGACCGAGCAAATGAATGCGACGCATATCAAGTTGTTCGAAGGCATGGGCGGCGTGCTGCCGGATTCGATTCGAGTGATCGCCTATGAACCGGCAAATCGCGAGTTGTCGGCCGAACAGCCAGCCGCTGCTCGACCGCTGCCCTGGAAAGACGGACAAGAGTACGTGTATCAATACACCAAGAGCGGTCAGGATATCGGTAAGGAGACATTTCGATTTCTCCAAACCGACGTCGATGGCCAGCCGACAATCCAACTGCGAGATGTGCTGGATCTCGTCGATGGCGCCGTTGTCGTGAAGGGCGAGGCGCTGCTCGTCGCCAAAAGGAACGCCCAACCGATTTCCTTTCACCGCAACTTGGACGCGGCGGGGCGAAAATTCGTGATGGACTGCGACTTCCAAGGCGATGTCGTCAAGACCCGGATCACCGGCGATGTGAACATGTCGCGCGACATCAAAATCGACTCCTCCGTCCGCTGTTTTGACAATAATCTTCTTGGTTCGTTCGCCTTGATTTGCTCGCAACTTCCACTGGAGTCCGGCAAGACCATCAACGTTCGCACGTTTCATCCGTCCAGCTTGCAGATCATTCCGCTCTCCTTCGAAGTGGGCGAAATCGAAAAACTGCAGGTCGGCGGGCGGGAGGTGGAGTGCTTCAAATGCATGGTGGAACCGCTGAAGAACAACTTCTGGATCAGCCGCGACGGCCGACTCGTGCAAGTCGGCCAAGGGCCCCTGCTGATTCAACTCGTCGAGTGAGTCATCGCTCCGCGCCGGGAGGGACCATGACGCTGGACTCCGTCCCGCCGGTCCGGCCGCCATCGTCAACGATTGGGGCCACCGACGCCGCGGAGGATTCAGCGAGCAACCGTCGAGCGCGCATCAGGTGCTCGGCGGGACGCGCGAAGTGGGGCGCGATCTGCAAGGACATCTGCAAATCGGTGATCGCCTCCTCCAGGCGGCCCAGTTTCATCAAGGTGACTCCTCGATTGTTGAAGGCGATGGGGTCCCGCGAGTTCCGCGCGATCGCCGCCGATGCGTCAAGGAGCGCCGCGTCAAATTGGCCGAGCTGCAGGTAGGCCAGCCCTCGATCGCGCAGCAAATCCGCATCGTCCGGACTGCGTTGGACGAGCCACTCCAGTTCCTCGATCGCTTCAGGATACCGTTCCATGTGCAGGAGAGCGGTGGCGCGAAGGCGACGGGTGCTCGGGTCGGCCGCGCCCATTTCAGCGACGCGATCGATCTCGTGCATCGCGGACTCGAATTCCTGTAAGCCGATCAAGGCGATGGCCCGTCCCTGAAGCGCTTGCAGATCCTCGGGATCCTTCGCCAAGAGGCTTTCGAATTCAACGCCGGCTTCACGCCACTGCTCCGCATTCAAATGACGAAAACCCGCGTTGATCTGCTGCATGCGAACACTGGCGGCTTTCGGGGCGCGCCAGGGCGAATTCGGGATTCGCGGCACGCGTTGCCCAACAATCTCTTGAACCATCGCCCACTCCTCAGGGCACGCAAACCACGACGCCGCCAGGCAGTTCACTTCCTTGGGATAATCCACGAACAGCACCGCGGCGTCGTCGTCCATCCGGCAGCCGACAAAGTCCGCCCAGCCAAAGCGCACAGGGAACCCGTCGGCCGCGAACTCCACGCCCGTCGCGGTGACTTGCCCGCTAACCCTCGCGAACAAGCCCTTTCCGGCGGCGTGCAACGCAACGCGCCCCTTCCGGCGATTCCGCTGTTGCCAATAGGCGGCCAAGACGACAGCGGTCAAGGCGAGCAATCCGAAGCCAAGCGAAGGGTCATACAGCAGTTCGCTTCCCAACGACGTCGCCGCCGCCAAGACCGTCACGCCGCAACACAACAGGTCAAACGTCGAAAGCCGGCGGCGCCTCCTTTTGCCGTTGATCAGGAGCTCGACTTGGTCGCCCTCGTCCAACGTCATCGAGCCATCGAATCGAATCAAGCGGTTCGGATTGACCTGGATCTCGGGCGACGCACCGGGCGCCTGGTAGGGATTCAACTGCGTCGCCATGATTTGGATCTCGATGCGGAAGCGATGGTCGCATGCTGGTTCCTTGGAACGGCTGGAAGCCAGAAAAGCCTAGCTCTCGGCCCGGCCTCAGGCCTGTTGGGCGTGGACTTCAGGGGCGGGATGTGAATATCGGAGGACCGAATCCGTACTCGCCGTGGCCAAGAGGCCGCGCCTGCGCCGAATCAGGGCGGATTTCTCCGTAAAAACGCTATTTGTGAAGTAGCCTTTAACTGGCGACTGGGAAATCGGCCTGCGCTGGCCGCCAGGATCGGTCGGTCGCCACGTCGGGAGCTACTGACTTGAGCGACAGGAAAACGGTAATGGACAGGAACAAAACCGCAGCAGGTCGTCTCTTCCGCCATCGGGGCGTGATGGCGGTCCTGGCCGCTTTTGTGCTGTCGTTGATGTTCATTTTGGTCGCCCTCGCAGTCGACATCGGCGCTGCGATGTGCGAACAATCCCGCATGCAGTTGGCGTCGGACGCCGCGAGTCTAGCGGGCGTTGACGTGGTGGGCGAAGGCGGTACGTCGGCGGATGTGCAGAACATTGTCGATTTCTACATCGCGGCCAACGGACTGGTGCTCGACGGCGACGACGAATTAGTGGTCGAACAAGGCGCCTGGAACAAGACCACCCGGTCGATCGACCCGGCCCCCGCCGACCAAACGGACGCGGTCCGCGTGTTGATTCGACCCTTTGGACGCCGCACGTTCATCGGCCGGTTCATTGGGCGCGACATACTGGATGTGGAAGCTGAATCCACGGCTCGTATCATGTTGGATGACAAGCAGGATGTCGCCGTGGTGATCGACTGCTCGAACTCGATGGCGGATTTCAATCGCATGACGTACACGCGTTCCGCAGCCCTGGCGTTGATTAACGCCCTGTCTTCCAATGACCGCGTCTCGATCTGTGCGTTCAGTTGGCCGGACCCGGCCGATGGCAATCGCAGCACCGGCCATATCGAGACCGGCTTGAATTTGGACCACGCACCGGCGGCGAATTGCGTTGGGTTGTTGACGCCTGGGTATTACGGCGGCGGCAACGGCACGAACATCGCGGGCGGCATGCGCGCTGGTTTGGAGGCCTTGGCTGTCCCCAGACTCTCGGGCGAAGAGGCCAAGAAGGTGCTCCTGGTGTTAACCGACGGTCACGCCACCCGACATGAACCGCCAGGTACGGACCCCTGGAACTCGATTGACTACTATGCCGACGTCGCGCGGAACCAAAAGGTCGTGCTTCACGGCGTGACGCTGGGCTCCGACGCGGCTGGCGCGGCCTTGGCCAGCGCCACGCGCCTTGACGGGAGGAACTTACCATCACGTCGCCGATGGCGACCTCTCGGCGTTGATGGTTTTGTTTGAAAAGATTGGTCGTGGAGTCGATCAACCCAGTCTGGTGGATTGAAGAACGAGGGGGCCATGGCCTTAGCATCTCAACAAAAAAACGGCCGCCGCGGCGCCGCGGCGGTCGAATTCGCACTGGTCGCGCCGTTGTTCATCATGCTGACGTTCGGCATGATCGAAGCCGGGCGAATGATCCTGGTGCAACAACTGCTTACCAATGCCACGCGTGAAGGGGCGCGCCGCGCCGTCTTGGCGGGGGCGACCGAAAGCGCCGTAAAGACCTATGTCGCCAACTACCTGACCAATACTTCGGTGCCTATCAGCGAGAGCGACGTGGACATATCCCCTGCGCCGGAGGCAGCGTTGGCCAATGATCCGATCACGGTCACCGTGACGGTGCCCTACGCCGACGTGAGTTGGCTGCCAACGCCGGCGTTCGCCGGCGGGATCAGCAACATGAGCTCCTCAGCCACCATGCGTTTTGAAGGCGACTAGAACGCTTGGCTGGTTCTGGACACTCGGCAGTGAAGGTATTGCGTGACCGAGGTTCGCGCAGGACGGGCTAGAATCCGCTGCGGCGTTTAATCTAGAACGTTGGACGGTGTCTGGGTTCGCCAGGACGCGCCGCAATCGAAACACTGCTGTGCTTGATTCGTGCGAAGCGGTTCGCCGCAATGCGGACAGGGCTTGTTGCGCCGATGTCCTTTGATTGGCTGTTTTGACGCCTTCGCCGGAGTTGTCCACTTCCGATACTCGCGAAACATGCTCTCCCTTCGAACGTTGTGCTTTAACTCCTGCAAGTGCGCGACGCGGCCGATCATCAACGTGAAACCGGGAGCGGACACGCCGATCTCGAACTTCCCTGGGTGGAAGGGGCTCTCCTTGACGATCCAGTCGAATTCCGGATGGTTCTTGGTGTACACGCGTCCCCTGTAGAAGCCCATGCATCGCTCGAAGTCCTCGAGCGTTACGCCCAGCGCGCCGAAGCCTTCGCATGCACAAAGATCGAAGTACCATTTCTCGAGCGATTTCAAGCTCTCCGGACTGTAATCCAACCTCACGTCGGATTGTTCGGCAAGGTGCTCGAGCAACTCGCACAGCGTATCGCGAAGTCCGAACAGGAACTTCTCCGCTTCTTCCAGTGACGAAAACGAAGGGAGCGATTCGGCGTGTTTAAGGGCAACTTTGAGGCCATGCCTGGTCATGTCTGTTGTTCCTTGTCTTGCATAGGCTTAGCACCAACGGGCGGGCGCCTAGGCGCCCATCCCAACTCTAGGCCAGCCAACGCCTTGGCGCCTGCTTGTTGGCGGACGCGGAAGCCAGATGGTTGGCCTAGCGTCGCGAGGAGCGCGGATTGCGCCTATTGCAAATTGCGAATTGCGAATTGCAAAATGCAAAATGCAAAATGAAGGTTGCCGGACCGTTTTGGATCACCACGGAGACCACGGAGAGGCACAGAGTTCTGCCGCCGAATTTGTCTGCCAGTCGGCGGAAAATCGCACTTTGCAGTGGGCAATCGGCACAAACCGTGCTCCTGGCACCAGCCAGCTAGTGCTTTGATTCCGGCTACGAAGTAGCTGACGACCACAAAAAAAAGGCCCAAGCAATCGCCCGGGCCCCACACTTTTCGGTACTTCTCGACGGCCAACTACCGGTGAAGCGTGTAACGCACTCCGGAGCTCTCGCCGATTAAGACGAACTGCTGCTGGGGTACGATCCAGCGGCCGCGGAAGAAAGTTTCTCCGCGAAGCGGCGACTTCAAGGCGAAACGGAACGTGTCGCCGCTGCTGCTGAAACGTCGCAACCAGTCGCCCCTCTCGCGTTGTCCCAGCGTGTTCACCAAGGTGTAACCGTTCTGTCCGAGGATCAACGTGGCGCCGTTGTAGTTGCCCGATCGATAGTCGTTCGAAGACAGGGTCCAGCGCCCCATGAACCACGGTCCTTTGCCAACGGGCTTCGTCTGCCGAGTGTAGCCCTTGCTGGGAAGAGGGTTTTGATACACTGGCGAAGAGGTTTGGCCGTAGGAAACGCGGCCTGTGCCGGCCTGAGCATAACCACCTGTGGAATTGCCACGCGCCGTGGGTTGTGCGACGATTCCCACTCGGCCGATGCGAAGTCCGATTTGAGCTGAGGCGCTGTTGGCGGCGATCGAGCAGAGAAGTATGGCGAGAGCTGAGGTGGCGGTTTTCATGGGGGCTGCCTTGAAGTGCTGGGGTGTAGGAGCCGGCCAAGCGGCCGACAACAAGGGTCTTGCGCCCCACCGCGTTGGCCCCTCAAGAAAAACGGAAAACGCCCAGAAATGCGGAATCCCCGCAATTCACCGTCCCAACAGACGGCCCCGCGGGGCCGCGGGGCTGTGAAACGGGGCGCCACAGTCGCCCATGCCGCGGGCGGCGCCCGAGATGATGAAAATGGTTCTTTTGACTCTGATGCTCAGCCTGTCTGGATCACCACGGAGAGCACGGAGAAACACAGAGCTAGGAACGGCGGGAAGGCCGTCATTGCTTTAGGTTGCTGAGTGGGCTGAGCTGGGGAACGCCTCGCCGTCACGACATGAAATCCAGTCGCCGGACCTCCGTGCCGCTCCGTGCTCTCCGCGGTGATCCAAAACCGTCGGGGCGTGGGAGATCCCCCAGTCGACCACGCCGCACGCGCGCAACCAAGCTCAAACGTACGGCTGGAAGGTGATTTCGGTCGTTGCGTAGCCGAGTCATCAGGCAAGCCGTCCGCGGCAGCGGTGCGCCTCGGGTTCGGACCTCGCCAGGCAACATCGAACTGCGCCGGCATGCCTCCGTTGCACGTCATCGCCCGCCGAGCAGATGCGCGTCAAACCAGTCGGCGAACTTGAAAAGATCGAAGATCATGGTTGGCCAGCCGTGTTGTCCTTGGTGATGCACCACAATCTCGACGTCATGCCCCAGTTCCGCGGCGCGATCACGGAACCACTCCGATTGCTCTAATGGAACCAGCGTATCGGCGTCGCCATGGTAAATCAGCGTCGGGGGAAGGCTGGAGCTGATGTGGTAGATCGGCGAGCAGTCCCGACCAATTTGTTTCCAGGCGTCCATGTCGGAGGCCTCAGGCCCGAAGGAATTCACAAAACTCTTCGGCGGTCCTCCGTCCCCCAGGTTCTCCGTTGACGCGCCCAAGTTCAGCAGGTCGGTGACTGGGTAGAAGATCGCCACGGCCTGCACGGCGCTGCTCTCGCGGTCGACTGGATCCTCGGCGTTGGGCGGACCCGGTCCGCCGCGCGTGGCGAGCATGAGACTGAGATGCCCGCCTGCGCTTCCTCCGGTGACGCCAATTCGCTCGGGGTCAATGCCGTAATCGCGAGCATGATGTCGCACATAACGCAGGCCGCGGTTGACGTCCGCAATGATCTCCATCACGGTCGCCTCGGGCTGTGAGATATGGTAGATCGCAAAGATCGTGTAACCGCGTCGCAGCAAAGGCGACATGATCCATGTCGGCGCATCGCCGGGTTCTTCCGATCGCCACCCACCGCTGACCATGAGCGCCACGCCCAGACCATTGGGCTTCGCCGGTCGAATAACGTCCAGCAAGAGTGGTTTTCCGTGGCGTTCGCCGTACACGACTCCGTTGGTGCGGGCAACCATGGGATGCACGTACCACCAGCCGGCGCCGACCAACAACGTGATCAAGCCGACGATGGATGCGAATCCAATCACTACGCGTCGCAACCAACGAGGAAGCCTGGACCAAAGACGCTTCTTGCGATGAGGAGTTTCCATTGAGGGCCCTTGAGTGCTCGCGGCACGGGAGGCGGCGGGCGTGCGCCGCAGGGACGATCCTAGCCGGTTGCGGAAGGTGCCTTCAAGGGTGGACGTCGATCCGTTCGATACGACTCGCCGCCAGCGGACGCGCCGCACACATTTCCGCCATAACGGGGCCTTCAACGTCGCGCGATGAGGCCGCCACCTTTTCTTAAATTGCCTACCGCCGACCAGGGCGTTACATTGAGGGAGCTGGACGACCCGTTTTCGCGAGGCCTTTATGACGCCCATCTCCGAGCGGTGCGCGAATGTCGCTAGTTTCCAAGTGAGCGCCATTTGCCATGCGGCGACTTTTCTCGTCTTGGCCCTCACCCCCTGGGCGACGGACTACGAGGCCCGCCAACCGCTCACGCTGTTGGCCGCTACCGCCAGCGAACCGGCGCAGCCTGTGATCCTGAGAAAGATGGAGCCGACTGTTCCCGTCTTGCAGCCAAGACGCCAGGAATTGGATCCGATGGTCAATTTGCCGCTGGATCCGCTGGAAGTGACGGTTCCGTTTGAGGACATGGAACTGGCCGCCCCAGACAGATTTGCGGCGGGCGCCTTGGCGCCAGGCGCCAACGCTCGGGACCTGATGCGACCCGTCCCGCTCAAACGAAGCATCAGCCGATCGCCCTCCGGTCGCTCGTCTGTCGAATTGGCTCCAGACGACCTGAAGAACGATCCGTATGTCGATGTCGTCGCTCGGTTCATCCAGTACGACATCGGTGCGCTGCGAGGCGAAGCAGGCGCCAGGGCGCAGCGAGAATTCAACGCCCTGGGCGAAGACTCCATACCGGCCCTTGTCTGGGGCTTAAATCAATCCGCTTACTTGAATCAGAGTTGCCCGGTGATCGTGATTCAAAGCAAGCTCAATGCAGAGCTGACTAAATCGGACGATCCGCAATACAAGCAGTACGTCTTGGCGCATGTTGGCCAGGGGATTCCCGACAGTGCTCCCTACGCCGGTCGGCTGGTCTCTTTTCGCCGGCAACTGCAGTCCGCCGACCTCCCCGCCGCGCAGAGGGCCGTTTCGGCTGCGAGACAGCGGGCGCGTCAATCGCTGGTCCGTCGCTTGGGCCGATCTCCGCGGAAGTTGCGGGAACGATTGAACGACGCCGACCCGGATGTTCGTTGGGCGGCGGCGCGGCTGACCGCGGTGCGCGGATTGCCGCATGTTGACGCGTTGGCCGGGTTGCTGGACGACGCGGACCCCGACGTTCGCCATGAGGCCCATGAGGCGTTGTTGCGAATCTCGCGCGGCGAAGACTACGGTCCCTTACTCGACGCCGATCCGCAGGATCGCAAGGAAGCGGTTGAGCATTGGCGGCGATGGTGGAGTTTTGCTCGAGAGGATTTGAAGGAGTCGATTGATCGACATCAAGTCAAGGACTCCGCGGAGGACACCGCCGCCAGCATTCTCGCGATGGCTGAGAAACTCGATCGCGACGGCAGTTCGGAAGCCGCTGCTCGTCGATATCGCAGCATCGTCGCGGACTATCCGAATGCTCCGGCCGCCCGTGTCGCTCGGCAACGGCTGGCCAGCCGATGAGCCAGCGGCTCGTCCGGCTGTGCACTCTGGCGGCTGTCACGGCGTCGCTGGCCGGCTGCCGGCCGAATGCGACAGCGCCCCCAGGACCGCCAAGCTCAGAACCAGCGGCTACGGAATCGAAGGTGGATCGGCCCGCCGTACCGGCAACCCGAGTGCAGAACCTCCAGGGGCCGCTCGCGGGCGCCGTTGTGCGTGCTCCCGGCGGCGAGGTCGTCGCGGTCTCGGACGAGCATGGCGGCTTCCATGCTCCGGACGACTCCAGCCAGGTCCTCACGGTCTTCAAGCCGGGACACAAGATCGAACACATCGCGGCAAGCGAGTTGCCGACCACGATTATCATGGAGCAACTTCCCCAGCACGACTCGGCGAGCTACCAGTGGGTGGATCCGACGCCCGCTGCTCCGGACGCTTGCGGCCATTGCCACCAAGACTATTTCCAACAGTGGAGCGGCAGTGCTCACGCCCGCGCGGCCGTTAATCGCCGATTCCTGAATCTCTACGACGGCGGCGATGCGCAAGGCAACCAAGACGTCGGTTGGAGTCTGCTGCGGGATCATCCCGGCGGCGCCGGCGTCTGCCAGTCCTGCCATGCGCCGTCGATCAGCACCGAGAATCTGACGGAGGATATTCGCACCGCCCAAGGCGTCGAGCGCATGGGAGTGCATTGCGACTTCTGTCACAAAGTGAACGGCGTCTGCGAACAGAGCCAGTTGGGATGGGCTCATGGGCAATACGCCCTGCGGTTGTTGCGACCGGAACAAGGCCAATTGGTGTTCGGCCCGCGCACCGACGCGTTGGGCGCCGACAATGCGCACTCGCCGATCCATCAGCAAAGCGATTTCTGCGCCGCTTGCCACGAAGGAACGCTGTTCGGCGTGCCTGTTTACAGCACCTGGTCGGAATGGCGTGAGAGCCCAGCGGCCCAGCGCCAAGAGAATTGCCAGTCGTGCCACATGAAGCCCGACCTGCAAATGACCAACACCGCGCCGGGACACGGCGGACCGCCACGCGACCCGCAAGACATCGCCTCGCATCAACTGATGCCGGGGGGCTTGGAGGCGATGCTGCGCAGCTGCTTGCAAGTGAATGTGCAAGCGGAAGGCCTTGTCGGCGGCTGGGACGTGACCGTCGCCGTCGAGGCCAGCCATGTCGGCCATGCCGTGCCGACCGGATTCATCGATCGTCATTTGATATTATCGCTGCAGGGCCACGACTTGACCGGCGCGGCGGTCGCCGCCCAGGAGGGTCCGCAACTGGATCACCTTGTCGGACCATCGCTAAACGGCGCCAGCGGGCTGCTCTTCGCGAAGGTCTTAACCGGAATCGACGGCGCGCGCCCCTCGCCGTTCTGGCGACCCAGCGTAGACCTCCAAGACACACGCCTGCGTCCCCAAGTCCAGCAGCGCGCGACGTGGAGATTTCCAGAGCGGACCGCGACGGTCGTCGTGAGACTAAACTATCGCCGATTTTGGTACGACGTGGCGCGCGTCAAACAATGGGACGACAACGAAATCGCCGTGTTCGAGGCAACCCATGCACTGGACCGACGAACGCCCGCGGATTAACGCGGGGACGACGCGGGCCGGGCCGTCGGCCGCGGCGTCAACGTCTTGGCTGGGCGAACGCCTCCAAGGCGTCTTGGATTTCGCTCACCCGTTCCGCGGGCGCGTGTTGCCTGGTCTGCTCGATCATCGTCATGAAGTAGGCGCATTCGTCCACGGTGATCGGGCAGCCAATATTGCCGTTGGGGCCGTCGGAACTGATCAGTTCCGCGCCGTCGCCATCAAGCATCACGATCCACGGGATGCCGCCGGTTCGCGTTCCGCGGAGTTTCTTGGCGACCTCGTCGCCGTTCGCCATTTCGTCAACGTCGATCTTCAGAACAAGGTAGTCGTCAGCGAACAAGGCGGCGTTCATGTCGAGGAACTCCTCGAGCTTTTTGCACCACCCTCACCAAGGGGCGCCAAGGTGCACCATGACGCGTTTGTTTTCCGCTTGGGCCTGCTGCAGCGTAGATGCGAGCAAGCTTTCCGCATCGATCACCGCGGGCGTCTCCGTCGGCGCATTGGCTTCCGAGGCGACCGCGTCGGATGAAGCCGCCTGTTGCTCGGATCCTGGGGCCGCCGAAGGACGCGCCTCCTGCGACGGGCCGGCCGGAGCGGGACCGCTGACTTGGGAAGTTGGATCATCTGGAGCTTCGGCACACCCCCCGCCCAGCAGCAAGGCCAGCACGAGCAATGACGTTCTACGCATGGGGATTTCTCCAGCGCTTGAATGAGTGATGGGTTGACGATCGTTTCACCCGCTTCGTTGCAACGCTCAAGCATCGTCTCATGTTGCCAAGGAAGTTGCAATCGACTCGCCCGCGACCACAGCGGCGCAGGCGTACCCTGGCGTCGATTATTCAGTGCGAGCGTATTCGATTTCCACGGTCTTCCTCTCCCGTCCGTCCGGCCCTCCCATATACGACTCCATGCGATGATGGTCGTTGTCGATGAGCGTGATGACGCTGCGCCGCTGGATCATCTCGCCTGTGGCCGGGTGCTTGAACTGGCCCACCATTTCCCAGACCTTGCCAGCGGCGTCGACGTCTCCTTGCTCGACAGACATCGAAGTGGAGGCGTTGTCGATCCAGAACCCCTCGTACTTCCCCGTGGTCGTATTGAATCCCCAATAGCCCTTGCCCTGGAAGCTGGGGAACGGACCGTCTTGTTCATCGCCCATATAGTCCTGATGCAGATAGAGGCCCTGCAATTGCAGAGAATTGACCATCACCCCCGTCGAGGTCTGTTGCCGATCCGGACCTAATTGAATCGTGACGCGCGAGCGAAACACGCCGACGAAGGGCGCCAGCAACGCATGCTGGGGACCAGGTTGCGGGGGACCGTGGCTGGGGGCGTCGGCCATAACGGTGCTTCCATCGCGGGAGGAATTGAATTCGTACCAAGTCGCTTGGCTCATGATACTTGATCGCGGCCGCCCCTGATTCGCACCCACGGCGCGGCCAGTCCGCAGCCCATGGACAGCGGAAAGAACGCACCGGATTTCGTCGAAGCCTGGGAGGCAGTAGAATTGTGGGCCTACGCAGCGTTGCCGTCAAAACGCGTCGCCAGCCCATCACGCGTCCAACCAGCAGAGCAACGTGCGGAGCGGTGAAGAGAGGTCCGGCGCGCGTACTCAGACGCCGCGTTGGAAGGCCCCACTCGTCACACAGCAACCACTTGGCCGAGTGGTGGAATTGGCAGACACACGGGACTTAAAATCCCGTGCACCGTAAGGTGCGTGCGGGTTCGACCCCCGCCTCGGCCACCTTGTCAGCAAAGGACTTGCGGCGATTGGCCGCCGCTTCTTTGCCGACACCGCAGCCGGACATGTACCTAAGGGGCGGCCGAAAAACAGATTCCCGACCTGCGACCAGTTTCACCGCCGAAAGCCAAGACGCCGGGCGATCGAATCGGGACGTTATTTTTCGGCCGCCCCTAAGTGCAGCCGGCCCTATCGGTAGGGTGCAATCATGGCGGACAAGATCCCCCGCGCTCTCGGCTTCACACAAGAGGGTCTCGAAGAAGCCCTCGAATACCAGCGATACATGCAGTTCGGCATCGGGCCCGATGTTCACCAACGATCAACTTGCCCAAGTTGCAAAGATTGCGTATCCGCTCGTTGCAGCATTGGTTGCGCCGAGCCTGAACTGTCCTGCAACCGACGAGGGTCATCCCTGCGGGGTTGAAGGCGCAGGCGCCGGGTTGCGGGCGCGAGGTTACGCGTGGGTTTCGCTTTGGGTCTCGGTGTCTGGTTGGGTTCACAATGCCGAAGCCCCAACGGGGCGGCCCGATGTTAGCCCAGGGTGGAGCGGCGGGCGCAGCGAACGTCGCGCAACCCTGGGTGGACATTCCACCCGCCATTCCACCCACATCGGCAACCCCGCAGGGGTGGCCCGAAACGTGCGGCCTATCCCGGACATCGCGCCGAACAATTCCCTTTCTTCGTATTTCAACAAAGCCGGCGCGAGGGTGCGACCCCAAATCAATCGCCCGCTGGCGGCGCAATGTCAGCCCAAGACTATCGGTGAGCAGCCACGAGGGCGCGAACCGCGTCCAACGCGGCGGCAGCTGGGACAACTCCCCGCAGAATGGCCGCTCGGCGAACCGCAACACGAATACTCCGTCCAATCGCAACACCAACAACGGCTTCCGCGTGCTCCGCAGTTCCGCGGATGGGATGAATTTCCCGCTTGACGGAACAGGCTGTTGTTCGCCACCGTCAAGTGCCGCCTGAAAAACGCTCACCGCTACCTCCGCTCCGACGAACGCGGCGCGGTCCGCTACGAGTTGAACACGCTGTTGGGCCTGTTGGCGGGCGCCCTGATTCAGTCGATCAACCGCCCCAGCCCCTTGTCCGCCGCTCAGCGTTGCAGCCACCCCACCGGCCACTTACCATGACTCATCGATGTGGATGGCTGCCACGAAGGGCGGGGGCGAGCAATGAACGACTCAAGTCACGGTGATCCGCAGCCGCCTGACGGATTTCATCCTTGGGCGGAACGGCTTTGTTCCCGCTTGACAGCTGGTTGGCGGAGCGGCTCGCGCGAGAGCATTCGCGTAATTCTGGACGACTGTCCTATTGAGCACTACGACGCCGTGCTGGCGGAACTGATCGCGCTGGAGGTGGAGTTGCGGGTTGCAGCGGGCGAGACTCCCGCCATGGACTCCTACCTGTCGCTGTTTCCTCAGCATCCCGCCGTGGTTCAGCGTGCATTTGACACGGGCGGCGAGAACACCTCGGGGGGGTTCTCGGGCGCCCCACGGGATCGTTCCAGCCCATGAGGCAACCCGATCATTCGCCCCCCATGCCAAGCCATTTAGGACGCTACGAAGTGGTCCGACGCCTCGGCAAGGGCGGCTTCGGCGTCGTCTATCTTGGGCAGGATCCTGAGCTGAATCGTCCTGTTGCGCTCAAGACGCCACGCCCCGACAAGTTGCGGACAGACGAAGACCGCGCCAACTTCCTCAAAGAGGCTCGCTCCGCCGCGCAACTCAAGCACGCCGGCGTCGTTACCGTCTATGACGTCTTTGCCCAGGAGGACGGCTTGCCGGTGATCGTGCAGGAGTTCATTGACGGCGAAGATCTGCACGCCTGGGCGAAGCGCGTACAACCGACGCCGAGAGACGTCGCGACGATGGTCGTCAAACTGTGCGAGCCGCTGGGGTACGCCCACAAGGCGGACTTCACGCACCGCGACCTGAAGCCAGCCAACATCCTGGTCGATCGCGACGGCAACCCTCACATCGCCGACTTCGGCCTGGCCCTGCATGAAACGATACGCTACGACCAGAGGGGCAAGATCGCCGGCACGCCGGCCTATAGCATTTGCTGGAGCGGTCGAAGCGGCGCGGACGACCGCGGACGAGCAGAAGAGACGCGATTAGCGATTATTGCGTTGCACCTGTCAAACCTGAATCACGCGATGCACATGTTGCAAATCGAAAACCGCCCCGATCCAATCAGACGCGCACGATCTTCATGGACGAGTTTCCGAAGTGGCACGGTGACGTGGTTGCGTTGGCTGACGTCGCCAGGACATGGGATCGCCCAGAGCAAAACGGTTTGCGTTCAGGCGTTGTGATGGGTGTTGGGCAGATTGCCGATTTGTTGGAGCCAGCAAAGCAAGCTTGGCAAGCGGTTGCTGAGGACTGGTTTCAGCGGGATGGTGACGGTGTCACGCATGGCGCAGCAGGCTGGTTGTTGCGCACCTGGGGCTTGCCGGAGCCAGTCGTGTCCTCGGGGGCGCATGGAGATTGGGCGATCCAGGAGTTTGGCGGCGAACGCCTGACGCTGATTCGCATCCCTGCCGGAACGCTGCCGGAGACGCCTGTGAGTGAACCAGAAGTTGCCGGCAAGCAGGTTGCCGAATGTTGGATTGCCGATCGTGAGACATTTCGCGTCGCGACTCGCGGAACTCGTTGGCTAGCAACTCTTCACAACAAACAACGTCTGACGTACTTCTCCCCCCGCGGCATAGCCGGCGAACACCGACAAGTGCAGAATCAAGCCCCACATGCGTTCTTCGTTGGATTGGTCGCCCAAGGTTCTCTCCTTCAGGGGTCGGATTGAGATGGAAGCAAGTCGTCGCTGATCCCGGCCAGCCTTACCGATTCGTTGATTCCGCGGAAATCTTGACTCCCGCCATGTGCCTGGGGAAGCTCCCCAGTTTGTGTCCGGCGATGATGAACAGCGTTTGGCCATCGGCCCCGCCGAAGGTGCGGTTGTTTGGTTCATTGCTGGGTAACGACTTGCAAAGTAAACTCAACGCAATCCGTACGGGCGTCGCTCGCGGAAGAACGCACGAAGCCGCCATATGAGTTGTCCAGCCGCCTCCAGAAAGCCCGATCATCAGCAGGCCGGGGCGATCGTCGCGATAATCAACCATCAATTCGTTGATCGTCTGAATGATCGGCTCGAGAAACAACCGCAGCGCGCCGCCATTGAGTTTCGGCTCCAGTTCCGCGAACAAGTCATTGTGTCCTCGAGTTCCGCGAGGCGCAACGCGAAAAGCCGCGCCATCCGCGAGTACGCCGTCAGCGTCACGATTCCATCCGACCAGAGGCATCTGCATAACGGCCACGACGAAAAGGCTTAAGGCTACAATCACTCGACATTCTAGCGAATGAAATCCACCATGCCGAATACGAAACACATGTCGCAAAAGCGAATTTTCGCCATCGGATGGATCACGCTCGCGTACGTGGCGGCAAGCGGTTGGACCGCGAACGCCCAAGAACCACCGCCGAATGGATTTCGAGAACGGGCAGGAGAATTGGGGCTGAAGCTGGCCAACTCACAGGCGTGCTGGATCGATGTCGACCGCGACGGATGGGTTGACCTATGCTCGGGCGGAGTCGTCTGGAGAAACGATGGCGGCCGTAAGTTCGTCAAGTTGGCTGACGGTTTCGCTCATGTCGTGGCTGCCGACTTCGACAACGATGGGTTTCCAGATCTGTTCTCATGGTCCGCGTTGCGCATGTTTCGCAACAACAACGGGAAAAGCTTTGAGCCTGTTGAAATCACCGGGCTTCCCAAATGCGTTTCTCAAGGCGCGTGTTGCGGAGACTTCAATGGCGATGGGTTTGCCGATTTGTATGTCGGCGGCTACGAGGACTGGAACGCGGGGATCACCTACCCGGACTTGCTGCTGATCAATGATCGAGGAATCACGTTCAAGCTGGCATGGAGCGAGGCTCGGTATCGCGCACGAGGTGTCACCTCGTGCGATCATGACCAAGATGGCGACCTCGACGTCTATGTGTCCAATTACCGGCTGCAGCCAAACGTGCTGTGGCAGAATGACGGAAGAGGGAAATTCAAAGACGTGACTGCCGCAGCCAATGCCGCCGGGACGTCGCCCGGTTTTGGCGGCGGTCATTCGATCGGCGCCTCGTGGGGCGATTTCGACAATGACGGTCTGTTCGATCTATTCGTGGGCAACTTCGCTCATGTGGATGCACGCGGCGATCAGCCGAAGTCGCGATTCCTCCAGAATCTCGGCCCAACGAAGAATCACGGCTTTCAAGACCGTGGCCCCTGCGGCGTTTTCTACCAAGAGTCATATGCCAGTCCCGCCTGCGCCGACTTCGACAACGATGGCGATGTGGACTTGTTCTTCACGACCGTTTATGCCGGAGCGTCCTTCGGCCGCAAGAACAATCCCGTCCTCTTTCGGAACGATGGCGCGTTTGCATTTACCGACTCGACGCAAGCCGCCAAGCTGACATCCTTGCCACCGACATACCAGGCGGCGTGGGCCGACTACGATCAGGATGGCGACCTCGACCTTGTCACGGCGGGAAAGCTGTTTGAGAACCTCATGGCCAAGGGCGATTGGCTGGCGGTGCGGCTGGAGGGGGACGGGGTTGCCATCAACCGCTCGGCGATCGGTGCGCAGGTTCGGATCGAACTGGGCGATCGAACATTGACGCGCCAGGTCGAAGCCGGTACGGGACAGGGCAACCAGAACGATCTCAGCTTGCACTTCGGACTCGGCGCGCGCAGCAGCCGGTCCGCTTGCAAATCTTCTGGCCGAATGGCGAAGTGCAAGCCGTTGAGGGTGTTGGCGTCAATCGTTCGGTGATCGTGCGATTCAGGGAAGAATGAATGACTCGCAACTGCTCCTGCCGAACACCCTCAGGGAAGTGTTCTCCAGTTGGATCATTCCACTTGTTCATCAGATAGCCGGAAAAGGCAGCTCAGCCCCAAAGCCTTCATTATAGCCGTGCGCGCGGCCGAACGGGTTCGGCGAAGTCGGCGGGCGCCTCAAGATTATCGATCCCGGGAGCACCCAGGGAAACCGTTATACTCTTTGGCGGGGCGACACCACGGTGGCGTGAACAAGGGAGTCGGACGTGGCAGACAACCGCTCGCGGGAAGACGCGTCGGAAACGCGTATCTCGGAAGAACACTCGGAGCATCGGACCTTACCGGCCGCGCCGGTGTCCACCGCGCTCTGCCGCGTGCAATGCCCGCACTGCCGCGAGGTGGTTACTTTCCCCACCGATAATCGGCGAAACCGCGTCGAATGCCCGCATTGCGGCAGTCAATTCCATCTGGCGGCGGACATCGCAGCGGAGTCCAGTCGAGGCTTGCGGGATCGGCGACTCGGTCCCTTCGAATTGTTGGAGCAGTTGGGCGCAGGGCAATTTGGCGTCGTTTGGAAGGCACGCGACTCCCGCTTGGATCGCATCGTCGCGCTGAAGATCCCGCGCCGCGAGACGCTGAGCAAACAGGAAACGGAGATGTTCCTGCGTGAGGCTCGCGCTGCGGCCCAGCTATCGCATCCTCATATTGTCGCCGTCCACGACGCCGGGATGCAGGACGAGTTGATTTACATCGCCAGCGACTTCGTCCAGGGCGCCGACTTGCGGCAGTGGTTGACGCAGCGAACGCCCTCGCCGACCGAGGCCGCGCGACTTGCGCCACGATCGGTGACGCGTTGCATCACGCCCATGAAGCGGGCGTTGTGCATCGCGATCTGAAGCCCGCCAACGTGATGATGGACTCCGCCGGTCAACCCAAGATCATGGATTTCGGACTGGCTAAGCGCGACTCCGGCGAGGCCACGATCACCATCGAAGGCCAAATCCTGGGCACGCCCGCCTACATGTCGCCCGAACAGGCGATGGGCGAGGCTCACGCCGCGGATCGGCGCACCGACATTTATGCGCTGGGCGTGATGTTGTACGAGTTGCTGACTGGTGAACGCCCGTTTCGCGGCGAGCGTCAGATGTTGATCATGCAGATCCTCACCGAAGAACCGCGGCCGCCCCGCCGACTGAACCATCGCATCCCGCGCGACCTGGAGACGATTTGCCTGAAGTGTCTGGAGAAGAGTCCCGAGCGGCGTTATCAGTCGGCGGCGGAGGTTGCCGAGGAGTTGCGGGATTGGCTGGACAAGCGGCCAATCAAGGCGCGACCCGTTGGCTCCTTGGGACGATGTTGGCGGTGGGGCCAGCGCCGCCCGGCGGTGGCCGGCATGTTGCTCGCACTCGCCGTCGTGATGCTGCTGGGCGTCAGCGGCGTTACCTGGCAATGGCGGCGAGCGGTTTGGCAGGCGGGGCGAACCGCCGAGGCGCTGACGCGCGTCGAAGAGCAGGCCCTGCGGACGCGCAGGCTGCTCTATGTCGCGGACATGCGCGAGATTCATCGCGCTTGGGGGAACGCCGACTACGGTCGCATGCAGCAACTCCTGGCTCGACATGTCCCGTCGGACGGCGAGATCGATGTGCGCACTTTCCTATGGCGCCACTGGCAGGGAAAATGCCACGAGTTCGCCGCGACGTTCCCTCATGGAGCTCCAGTGAAGGACATCGCCGTAACCAATGATGGCCGCTGGTTGGCGACCACGTCCTGCCCCGACAGCTTCGAAGCCGAGGGAGTTCTCAAACTTTGGGACCTCGCTGATGCGAGATTGGTGCGGACTCTCAATACAGGCAAGCGGAGTGGCGCCGTCGCCTTCTCGCCAGACTCTCTTCAAATGGCGGCGGTGTTCGACCGCGGCGTACGCGTCTGGAACCTGCTGGATTTCGGTCTGGTGCACGAGATTTCCTCCGATTCGCATGGGTTCTCCGTGGCGTTGGCCTTCGCGGATCGTCGCACTTTGGTGATGGGACACGCTAACTTGAGCGTCACGGTCTGGGATATTCCAGATCAACGACTGATCCGGCGTTTTGCACCCCCGGAAACGAAGGCCCAGGTCGCCTACTATGGCGCGCGTCGTTGGCTGAAGATTTCGCCCGATGGGGCCTGGGTGGTGTTTTCTCAACCTTGGGCCGAACGCCACGTGGTCTGGAACACGCATACGGGATTACAGTGGGAATCGGCCAGCAGAGAAGGCAGAGCTCGCGACTTCGCGTTCTCGCCAGACAGTCGCTGGCTGGCCGTGGTTGACTCGGTGGGCGATGTGGCGATGTGGTCGGTCGAAAGCGGAGCAAGATCTGGCCAATGGTCCGCCGCCGCCCGGGCTGTCGAGTTTGTGGACGACAATCGCTTCGTCACCGTGGGCGACGATCGCCGTGTGCGGGTCTGGCGCCGATCCCGCAGCGCCTTGATTGCCGAGTATGTTGGACACGCCAGCTCGGTGACGGCGTTGGCCGCTCCCCTAGAAACGGGCTTGGTGTTCAGCGGGGGCGACGACGGCGTCGTGCGTTTGTGGAGCCTCGCAGTCGACGAACCCCTATTCGAGACGCATGGCGGAGCAGACCTCGCCGTATCGCCCAATGGTGAGTTCATTGCGAGGGCGACTGGTGCTCGGCGGGCGTGGTCGCTTTGGGAGAGCCAAACGGGACGGATGGTCTATGAAACGGATTCACCGCATTATCTACAAGCCTTGCGGTTCACGCCCAATGGCGAGGAACTGGTGACTGGTGGAGAGGACATTGTGTTTTGGCGCGTGCCCGACGGGGAAATCCTCGAACGCTGGGCGGCCATCAATACACGGGCTTTCGATATTAGCCGCGACGGCCTGTGGCTCGCGTCCATCGATTCGGATGGGTTGGTCTGGCTCTACCCGAGAAAAGACAGATCCTCTGCGCGAAAGCTGGATGGCAAGTATGCCGCTCCATCGCAATCGAGAACTCTGGTTTTTTCTCCGGCTGAAGACTTGTTGGCGGTCGTCAACCAGGATGACCAAGTCATTCTTTGGAATTACGAATCGGATCAAGTCTATGCGCGGATCTCGGGCAATCCGCGAACCAATTGCCTGACGTTCTCCGAAGACGGCCGTATTTTGGCGATCGGAGGCCGTGATCGCTCGGTGTTGCTCTGGGATGTGCGGAAACAGTCGGCAATGGCGGAATACATGGGCCATGCGAGCAGCGTTCGCGACCTTTCTTTTTCTCGCGATGGAAAGACGCTTGCGGTTGCGGCGGGAACTGAGCTGACATGCTGGAATATCGTTACCGGCGAACCGGCTACGACATTCGTGGCCCCGTATTGGTCGAGTCTGGAGTTTGGCGGCGACCAGCGTTTTCTGGCGGCTACCGGCGCCATTTCTCAGGTCTTTCGCGCTGGCGACGGCGACTTGCTTCCAGAGATCTCCAAGCCTTCTGAATCGAACGGCAAGATCCTGCGGCCGTACAAGCTGCCTGTGGCGCCGCCGATTGACGCGGCCGAGGCGACTAGCCGTCGTCCTGGCGACGCGCCGCTCGGACAGAATGCGGCAGCGCTGAGGAAGCAGCAAGCGGACTTCGATAACGCGGCGATGGCCGCCGCCGATGAAGCGCAACGTCTCGCGAAGCTGGCGTACGAGCATCGCAGGAACAACGAAGGGGAAGACCTTGAGAGAACTTGTTCGACAGGCGATCGAAAAGTACCGAGAGGCGATCAGGCTGGCGACGCAAGGATCAATCGACTTGGATCAACAAGACTGGTGCCTGAGCGCCGCCCGTCTGGGCAATATGCTGGGCTTGCTTGAGAGCAAAAGCGGCGAAGCACAAGCCGCAGTGGAGACGTTTGATAAAGCACTCGAGTTGATCCAACGTGCGACGCAGAACGGGATCGGCGCCGAGGCGTCTTCATTGAATGGCGCACTCCAAAGTAATCAAGGACTCGCACTCCAGGATCTTGGACGGGACGCCGAAGCGATCATTCGTTTCGAATCCGCCATCAATCGACAGAAGTTTGCGCTCACCTTCGGCGACAAGGAGCAATACCGATTGTACTTGCGGAATCACTATGCGGCGAAATGCGACTCGCTGGCCAGACTGAAGGAACACGAACGCCTCGCTGAAGCGGCGAAGCACTTGCCGGAGCCGCTGGGCGCCTGGCGGGACTGGCGCCACGCCGCCGAGCGACTGGCACTATGTGTGAAACTCGCGCGCGACGATCAAACGCTCAGCAACGAGCGGCGCGAGAAGCTGGTGGCCCAGTATCGCACCAGCGTCGTTGGTTACTTGTCCAAGGCGATTGCCGCCGTGCGCCGGGCGATCAACTGTGGAAGACGGCCGACTTCGAGGAGTTCCGCGATGATGTCCAGAAGCAGACTCAGGTCAAGCTCGATTAACCGAGAATCAGTTGGCCAACTCAGGCTCTCCTGGGGTGCGCTGCGCGACCGCATAGAATTGACCACGGAGGACGCGGAGAACCACAGAGGCGGACGCAATCCTGTCTTCTGTGTTCCTCCGTGCTCTCTGTGGTGACCCATTTCTTTCTTAACTTGATGCTTATGGGAGTGCGCTGCGCCACCCCAGGCTGTGGTGTTGCACTGCTTCGCGGAGCGGATCGTCGCCGTCGGCGAATGAACGAAACTTAGCTGAGGATCTCTTGAACGACATGGCCGTGGACATCGGTCAGGCGGCGGTCCAGGCCATTGTGCTGGTAGGTCAGTCGCTGGTGATCGATGCCTAACAGATGCAGGATGGTGGCGTTCAAGTCGTAGCCGGAGGTAACTTGCTCCACGGCCTCGTAGCCAAAATCATCGCTGCGTCCATGGGACGTTCCGCCGCGGATGCCGGCGCCGGCCAACCAACTGACGAATGTGCCCGCGTTGTGGTCTCTGCCTGTGGCGCCTTGGGTGAAGGGCATTCTGCCGAACTCGGTGGTGAAGACGACCAGCGTGTCCTCAAACAGCCCCGTTCGTTTCAAATCCGAAAGCAACGCGGCGATGGGGCGGTCGACCGTTCGCGCAATGAAAGGCAGTTCTTCGGGAATGTTGGCGTGATTGTCCCAGTTCTTGCTGGGACCGCCCATACCGCTCCAGACTTGCACGAAACGCACATCGCGTTCAACCAGGCGTCGGGCCAGCAGGCAGTTTCTACCGAATGGCCTCGTGGTTTCGTCGTCCAGGCCGTACATGTTCTGGGTCGCTTGCGATTCGCTGCTGAGATCCAACGCCTCGGGCGCGCTGGCTTGCATCTGGGCCGCCAACTCGAACGAGGCGATGCGGGCTTGCAACTGCTCGTCATCCTGATGCGCCATCGCGTGCCGCTGATTGAGCGTCCGCAGCAGCGAGAGTCCGTCCCGTTCGCTTTCGGGCGTGATTTGTCTCGCCGACGCCGGCGGATGAAGATTGGGGATGGGGACCGCCTTGTTCGGATGAATGATCGTCGCCGCGTTGGCGGCTGGCAGGAATCCGGCGGAGAAATTGCCTGTGTTGTTGTACGGCAGACCTCGATGATCGGGCAGCACGACGTAGCTGGGCAGATTGTCCGTCATGCTTCCCAAGCCGTAGCTGAGCCAGGCGCCGAGGCTGGGAAATCCCGGGTTCAGGAATCCCGTGTTCTGCAAGTAACTGGCCGGCCCATGCACGTTGCTCTGGGAGCGTTGCGCCATCAGGAATGCGAGCGTATCCACATGTTCGGCAAGGCTGGGAAACACATCGCTGACCCAGCGCCCGCACTCGCCATACTGCTGAAAACCGAAGGGAGACTTCATCAAGGCGCCCGGCGCTGGTCACCGCGGCCTTGATGCCGAAGTCCATCTTCTCGCCGTGACGCTTGTCGAGTTCGGGCTTGTAATCGAACGTGTCCATTTGGCTGACGCCGCCATTCATGAACAGTTGGATCACCCGTCGTGCTTTGGCTGGATGATGCAAGCCGCCGGCGTGTTTCTCCTCAGCACTCAACGCGCCGGCTTGTGCCCTGTCGCGCAAGAGGAGATCCGCCAGCGCCACGGCGCCCAAGCCGCCGCCAACGCTTCCCAAGAACGTGCGACGTGCGCAATGACTGGAGCCGTGCTGCTGCAGGTGTTCGGCGACATGAGATCAATCCACAAAGAGGAACTCATTGGCGTTGAACAACAAGCGGCACGTGTTGGCCAAGCCGTGCTTTTCCGTGTAAGCGGCAATCGCTTGTAACTCATCCCCAGCCGGTTCACGACTCAATATCCGACGAAACGCCGCGACCACGCGAAGCGTCGGCAGAGGCTCCTGGCGTTCGAGCCGCTCGGCCAAGAGCTCGCTTTGGCGGACCAGCAGCTTGTCGTTCAGCGTGGCCAGCGCCTGCAGGGCCGTCAGGGACGTGTTGCGCTTGGGCGCCAGTTGCGAAGCGTCGGGACAATCCAATGCTTCCATCAAGGGGTCGGGGATGGTGCGGAACACAAAGCGGTACACGCTGCGGCGGTAGTTGGCCGCCGCGTCCACATCAAATCCCTGGTAGTCCACGTTGGGGGTTACGTGGGCGCCCGGCGTTTCAATGAACTGCCGCACCGAGGGACCGCCGACGGATCGGTCCAGCGTACCGGCGACCTGCAATACCGCGTCGCGATAGGATTCGGCGTCCAACCGCCGCCGACTCATCCGCCACAGCCAGCGATTGTCGGCGTCCTCTTGCATTGCTTCCGGCCGGATGTCCGAAGACTGTTGGTACACCGCGCTGGTGCAAATCAACCGATGCAGCTCCTTGAGCGAACCGTTGCGTTCCTGCAAGGTGCAGGCCAGCCAGTCCAGCAACTGCGGATGCGTGGGCGCGACTCCCATCTGCCCGAAGTCGTTGGGCGTATCAACCAACCCGCGTCCAAAGTGGGCTTGCCACACGCGGTTGACGATCGAGCGCGTGACCAGGGGATGGTACGGGGCGGCCAGCCAATCGGCCAAAGCGCGACGGCGATCGCCTTCATCGTCCACGTCGCGCAGCGAGTAGGCGGGCGCGTCCGGGCAGCACGCCAGCGCTCCAGGAGTCGCTTCCTGCAACGGTTCGGCGACCAGGCCACGATGCAGCACGTGGATCGGACGAGGCGCATGCGACGGGACGAAACGACCCGTCGGCCTCGAACCGGCTGGTTCCCGCATACACGAGTTTTTGCGGCGGCAAGGCGGAGAGCTGCTGTTCAATTTGATGCTTCGCGTACCAATAGGCCAGCTGCGTTTGCTGTGATTCGCTTCGATCGGCGACCGAGAGCGCCAGGATTGCGGCGATCTCCCCAGGGATCTCGGCGGCTTGCTGCAGGCGATCGACCTCCGCATCGGTGGCGGAAATGCGAAATCGCCCGATCAGATGCGCACGGCCGTGAATCTGATGCAATTCAATTCGCAGCACGATCGACGACTCGGCGGCCGCGGGCGCCGTCAAGGGAAACACGGCGTGATGAGGCTTCCCTTCTTCAGGATGAACGCCCCATGCGGTATCAGGATTTCCATCAACGGCAGCGGAGATGGCCCAGCCTTGTTGATTGAAGTCCGCATGCGGCGCGGTGCAGGTCAACTCCCTCACCGAGTCGTCCGCCGCGGATAAGACTTGCGAAATGCGAACCTCGTTCAAGTGCAAGTTGCCGTTCTCGGCTCGCCCCGGACCTTGTTGGGGCAGCGAAGGATCGGGCAGCACGTCCAGTCGCAGCGCAGTGACGCGCTGCAACGCGACCGCGCCTTCCACGAGATACACATCGGTGTCTGGGAGAGCGCCTGCGGCAAGCAACGAAGCATCGTCCAGCAGTTCGAGCGTGGCGCCGCCCTGGGACTTGAAGGACGTCGCCTGCACGGGCTTCCAGAGCACGCCGTGTTCCGCTTGCTGCTGCTGCTCCCAGGCGGCCAGTTCCGTGTTGCGTTCCGGAGTCAACAAGGCAGTTGGCGAGGTCTTATAGAGATGTTGCAACTGCGCCTGTTGGGCTTCCAATTCGGCGCGTTTCCTGGCTGCTTCCGGATCGGGGTCGTACTTGCGATTGGCCTTGTCGATTCCGGCGAACACCGCTTGCAGCCCGTAGTACTCCGCCTGCGTGATCGGATCGAACTTGTGGTCATGGCAACGCGCACAATGCACGCTGGTGCTGGCGAAGGTGGACATGACGGTGGTGACGATATCGTCACGGTCAAGATACTGTCCGATGACGCGGTCGATGGAGTCTTCGCGGATATCGCGCAGCGAGCTTTCATCCCAGGGACCCGCGGCGAGGAATCCGGTCGCCGTCACCGCCTGAGGATCGAATGGTCGCAAGACATCGCCGGCGATCTGTTCGGCTACGAACTGCTGATAGGGCTTGTCTTGATTGAAGCTGCCGATCAGGTAGTCGCGAAAAGGCCACGCGTTTTCTCGCGGGCGATCTTGATCATGGCCGTGTGTTTCCGCGAAGTGCGTCAAGTCCATCCACCGTCGCGCCCAACGCTCGCCATAAGCCGGCGAGCCGAGCATCCGGTCGACGCACTGTTCCCACGCGTTCGGCGAGTCGTCATTCAGAAACAGCGCCAACTCGGCGGGCGTCGGCGGCAAGCCAAGCAAGTCGAAGGAGGCTCGCCGCAGCAATGTCAAGCGATCAGCTGGCGGCGATGGTTGCAACGCTTTTCGTTCCAATCGCTCGGCGATGAAGCGATCGATGGGCGTGCGGCACCAGCGTTGCAAGTCGGCTGAGCTTAGGGTGGGAGCAGCCGGCTTCTGTAAGGCGCGATAGGCCCAGTGTTGCGGCCAGTCTGCGCCCGCTTCAATCCACTTTTGCAACAAGGCGATCTCGGCGTCTGACAGTGCAGAGCCTTCTGGCGGCATCCGCAACGACGCGTCGGTGGCGGTGACGCGCTCCAGAAGTGAACTCGCGTCCGGCTTGCCCGGCACGATCGCCTCAAGGGCCAGCGCTGAATCGAGACGCGTGAGGTTCAACTCCGCCTCGGGCGCGGTGGGACCATGGCATTTCAGGCAATGTGAATTGAAGATCGGACGGATCTGCCGCTCAAAGTTGACCACACGTTCGGAAGGCGACTCGGCGGCCAAGTGCGGGGCCAGCCAACCCAGCAAAACGCAACAACCGGCGATGTAGAATCCTCGGAGCATGCGATGCGGCGATTTGCGTGATGAGTGTGAAAACGTGGGAAGCGGGGTACGCATATTCTACCACCTCGAGAGCGCGGACGCTCGGGCGAGGCGTGCGTTGGCGAGGAGCAGTGCTCGACGGGGACATGCCCCGTCGTGGCGTGTGGATTTGGGAGCGCGTGGTGGCGAGGAGCAGTGCTCGACGGGGACATGCCCCGTCGTGGCGTGTGGACTTGGGAACGCGTGGTGGCGAGGAGCAGTGCTCGACGGGGGCACATGCCCCGTCGTGGCGTGTGGACTTGGGAGCGCGTGGTGGCGAGGAGCAGTGCTGCTGGCGGTGCGGATCAGCGGAGATAGCCCTGCAGCCAGCCGCGCGCGCCTTGCGGCGGGATGCGGTCGGCGATATCGGATCCGTCGGCCAACGTGAATGAGATTGCCAGCGGGAACTTGCCAGGGGGCGCATTGCCGGTGAAGGGCCCTTCGCCCCAAAACGTCCCCAGCACGACGCAATCGAATTTCGTGACGGCGCCGTCGTTGACTTCAACGATCCCCTTCCATTGCGCCTGATAGCCTCGTTGGCCGTCGTTGGTCTCAAGATGGCAAGAGCCGCTCAGCCGTCCGTCCTGAATCTCGGCGTCAACCTGACGCAGCTCGTTGGGCTGCCACATCGGCGGCTCGCCTCGCGTGTTGTCCACTAGATGAAAACGCGCGATTCTCCGTTGCAACGCTGCGGGAACGCGCCCGGCGGCCAGTGCTTGGTGTTCTTCCCGCGTAATCCAGAGGTTGTCTCGCGACAGGGCCGTTTGAAAAATGCGTTGCCAGCGATCCGTCGTCGGTGCGTAGCCGTCGAGCACCTTGGCGTGAATTCGGACCACCAATCCGCCTTCGGGAGGTTCGAGATGGTAACGCGGATCCGGTTTACCGGAGCGCTCTAACGGCTTCGAGGCCGCGTCGTGCGCCGGCAACTCGTTCAGTTTCTGCTGCAGCAGGCGCCGCAGCTTCGCGGGGTCGCGATTGTTGTTGTAGAGCAGCAATTCACCATTGGCCGAAGCCATATAGAAGCCCTGTGTTGTCGATTCGAAATTATCTCGCGGCCCTTGGCCCGCGATCTTGCGATAGAATTCGCCTTCCTCGTCCTTTTGGCGCCGTTGATAGGCTTGATCAATGGCGACGGGTACGAAGCGAGTCTTCAGCAGTTCCACGATCACAGGATCCGCGAATGTCGACGCACGGTCGAGCACTCCGTTGTTTCACGTGCAGCCTAACGGATGACCATCCATCGCCCAGATGAAGATGGGCTTCCCCTGCTCCGCCGCGGCCTGTTGCGCATCCAGCAAGGTGATCTTCCAAGGGATGGTCCGCCAAGGCTCGTCAGGGGCCGGTTGCAATTCGGCGTGCAGTTTTGCAAAGGTCTCGTCGGTCAACTGCTGGGCCGATGTCGGCGCCGTCAGGCCGGCCAAGGCCAGCCAAACCAGCGTCACGGCGCAACGCAAGTAGATCGTCATGTTGAGCTTTCGCTGCGAGAGTACGTTGGGCGATGCGGACGGCGCGAACGCCGGCTCCCATCGCGACTTCGCTACTTTACCCCGCCCAGCGGGCGGCGGCAATCTGCGAGCAACGCCGGAGCGATTCAGCGCGATGGCGCAAAGCAGAGGCGACCCAACCGTTTCGGCGGCGATCCTGCAGCCGTCGGCGCGCTGGCCTACAATGCAAATCGGCTCGAGACTCGTTAGCGCTGGAGGCATGGGGGATCAAGCGTCCAGGGCGGAGGCGAGTTGGAGAGTTGACGTCAAGCGTCCAACGCTTGCAACGCATCGTACCAGCGGGGATGGCGGCATGGCGGAATTTGCGGATCGCAACTTGTTGATCGCCGTGTTGGCTTTGCAGATGGACTTCATTGATCGCGAGCAGCTGGTCGATACGATGAGTCATTGGGTGACGCACAAATCGCAGTCCGTCGATCAAATTCTCTTGGAGCGCCGGTTCATCGCGGAGGACGTGCGCGGGTTGTTGATGGCTTTGGTGGACAAGCATCTCGAGCAACATTCCGGAGATGCGAAGAAGAGCCTGGCCGCGGTCAGCAGCTTGGGTTCCGTGAGACAGGGCGTCGAAGCGCTCGGCGACGCTCAACTGGAAGCCTCGATCCGGCTTACCAAGGCGGCCACCGAGGCCGGCGAACGCTCCACCTTTCAGGGCGATGACGCGACGGTTGACTACACGCATCAGCCGACCACGCGCGGCGCCCGGTTTCGTGTGCTGCGGCCCCACGCGCGCGGCGGTTTGGGGAAGGTTTCCATCGCGAGCGACGAGGAACTGCATCGCGAAGTCGCTCTCAAGGAGATTCAGGCGCGCGATGCGGCGGACCCCGAGAGCCGTGCTCGGTTCGTCATGGAGGCGGAAATCACGGGCAACCTGGAGCATCCCGGAATCGTACCGGTGTACGGCTTGGGGGAATACGCCGACGGTCGGCCTTTTTACGCGATGCGATTCATTCGCGGAGACAGCTTGAAGGAGGCCGTCGATCGATTTCATAGCGATGCGATTCCTGATGCTTCAGAACGTCTGTTGCGGTTGCGTGGTTTGTTGGGACGTTTTGTGGACGTGTGCCAGGCGATCGAGTACGCCCATAGTCGCGGCGTCTTGCATCGCGACCTGAAGCCGGGCAACATCATGCTGGGCAAGTACGGCGAAACGTTGGTGGTGGATTGGGGGCTGGCCAAGCCGCTTGGTCACAAGGAGAAAACCCAGACGACCGATGAGGCGACGCTGCGTCCGTCCGCTTCCAGCGGCTCCTCCGAGACTCGCATGGGCAGCGCCGTCGGGACGCCAAGCTACATGAGTCCCGAGCAAGCCAATGGACGCTTGGATCGCCTGGGGCCTCGCAGCGACGTCTATAGTCTGGGCGCCACGTTGTACTACGTCCTGACTGGCCGGGCGCCCTTTCAGAGCGACGACACCGAAGCAACGCTCGCCGCCGTTCGCGTAGGCGATTTCGACCCTCCGACCCAAGCTCAGTCAGCCACGCCGCGGGCTCTGGAAGCCGTCTGCCTGCGAGCCATGGCGCTCGACCCCGACCAGCGCTACGCCTCGCCGTCGTTGTTGGCCGAGGAGGTCGAACGTTGGCTGGCTGATGAGCCGGTGGAGGCCTTTCGTGAATCGTGGTTCACTCGGGCGGTGCGGTGGGCGAAACGCCATCAAGCCGCTGCGGCCGCGCTGTTGACTTCGATTGTCGTCGTGACTTCCTTGCTGACGTTGTTTTTTGGTTTGATGTGGCAGCAGACGCGGACGCTTAGGGCGCAGGTCGAGACGTTGGTCGCCACCGCAAAGGAATATCAAGAAAACGGCGATCTAGATGCGGCGATTCGCTTCATGGCGTTGGCCGCTGGGCTTCAGAAGTCCCAGCCCACAACGCTTGGGGCGCCTCTTCAGCGAACCAACACCGCGGAAGAAACACTGGAAACCTGGACACGGTTTCGGACGTATCAGCGCAAGGCGGAATCGATCCTCGCCCCCGGCATTCACGCCATGGATTCGCAGGAGCGTCCCGACATGCTCGCTGAACAGTGCACCGAGACACTTGCCCTTTTCGGATTGGAAGAAAGCGAAGACTGGCCGACGGCCTTGCGTCAGTCCGGTCTCAGCAAGGACCAAGTGCAGGTCGCAGAAGATCTCGCGGTGCAGCTGATGTTGATGAAGGCGGTGCGACTTGGCATGTTCGACGGCAAGACGGAGCAGACGCCCAACGATACTAGGGCCGCCTTGCGATTGATGGATGCCGCCGAGAAGCGGCGACCGAACTCGCTGGGCATCCAGATGTGCCGAATGTTGTTCCTTCGAAGAATTGGCGAGGAAGAGGCCGCCGATGCGGCCAGGGAAGCCCTGGTGCCGGAGTTGCCGCGTACCGCGCTAGACGATTATCTACTAGGCAGCGTAACGCTTCATATCTTGAAGAACCCCGATGACGCGATCGAAAGCTACCGCAGGGCCTTGGCACGACAACCCAATCACCTTGGCGCCGCCTTCGGGCTGTATTACGCCTATCGGGAGAAAAGGGATCTAGCCGGGCAGCTAGAAGCGCTCTCCATCTGCTTGGCTCTTGCTCCGAATCATGGGGAATTGCTCTTCATGCGCGGCATGGCTTTCTTTGAAAACGGCGACTATCGTGCGGCGGCAACCGCATTCGACGTCGCGGTATCGGCCAAACCGGATTATGGATTCGCGCATTATTTCCGCGGAAGATCGTTGCTGATGTTGGAGGAGTGGGCGGCCGCCGACCGGGCGTTCACCTTGGCCTTTGAGAAAGATCCGGAGATGCGGAGTCGGATTTCCTGGCGTGGCCTGACCCGCGTCGAACTTCCCGGTCAAGCGCGGGCCGCGGTCGAAGACGCTCGGACGGCGTTATCGCTGGACGAAGTTGACGGCGGCGATCGTTGGCGATGTGCTCGAGTCTTCGCCCTGGCGGCGGCCGCTGTCGATCGAGAAGCCGTTGAAGCCTCAGAGGCCGACGCCGCAAACGCCCTGCGGCTTTCTCAGGAGTATGCGACGCTGCGCCGTCGAATTGCTCCGCCAGTGTTTGGAGGAACACGCCATCGAAGCCCTGCAATTGCAGTCGGACTCGCTGGACTTCCTTCGCGAGCGAGAGGATTTTAAGGCGTTGACTCTCGAGTAGTTTTATCGCTGGAGCATTATGATGTCCGAAGGCGGCATGCAAAGCTTGGACGAAGTCATTGCGGAGTATCTGCTTCACGTCGCCGACGGGCAGCCAGTGAGTCGCGAGCAACTGATCCGCGACTATCCGGATCTGGCCGATCCGTTGCGCGAGTTCTTCGCCAACCATGACCGCATGGGCGCGATGCTCGCCCTCAATCAACGGGAAACTTCGAGGGCGCCTTTGACGTCCGATGCGGAACAAGCCACGCTGCCGCCCAAGCGGCAGGACGCCGATGCGACGCTGGACTTTCCAAGTCCACTCGATTCCGTTTCTTTGACGCCCTTGACCGAGCGTCGCACATTCGGCGACTACGAGCTGCTGGAGGAGGTTGCTCGAGGCGGGATGGGCGTCGTTTTCAAGGCCAGGCAGATTCGACTGAACCGGATCGTCGCACTGAAAATGATCCTCTCTGGGCAACTTGCCTGCAGCGAAGACGTCCAGCGATTTCGCGCCGAGGCCGAAGCCGCCGCCAACCTCGAACATCCCGGCATTGTGCCGATCTACGATGTTGGCGAGTGCCAAGGGCAGCATTTCTACACGATGGGGTTTGTCGAAGGAAAAAGCCTGGCGGCGCGGTTGCGCGAGGGACGGTTGGCGCCTCGTGAAGCCGCCCAGTTGATGCGGAAGATCGCCGACGCGGTGGAATTCGCCCACCGGCGCCGCGTGATCCATCGCGACCTGAAGCCGGCGAATATTCTCTTGGACTGCCACGGCGAGCCGAAGATCACGGACTTTGGACTCGCCAAAATTATGGGCGACGACAGGCGCTGACGGCCACCGGCCAGATCCTGGGCACGCCCGCCTATATGCCGCCCGAACAAGCCGCCGGTAGAATTCATCAAGTGAACGAGTCCTCCGACGTGTATTCGTTGGGCGCGATTCTGTTCGCTCTCTTGACCGGCCGCCCTCCGTTTGACGCGTCCACGCCTCTGGACACGCTGGTGCAGGTCTTGGAGAGCGAGGCCACGCTCCCTAGCAAGCTGAACCGCGAGATACCTCGCCAGTTGGAATTGGTGTGCATGCGCTGTTTGGAGAAGAAAGCCGGCGCCCGTTATCCCTCGGCGGCCAGCCTTGCCGAAGACTTGGATCGGTTTCTCCGCGGCGATCCAGTGGAGGCGCGGCCAGCCAACGCCTGGCAGCGCGTGCGACGTTGGGCTCGCCGAGAGCCGGCGCTGGCCGCGCATATTGGCGCCTTGATGGTCGTGCTGGTCATCATCCAGATGGCGTACGTGCTCATCGGCTCGGACCTGATGTTTCACCTCAAGAACACCATGGTTCTGCTCAGCTGGATCGCGGTCGCGGTGGTGATGCAGAAGCTGGTCGAGCGGAACGGATGGGCGGAATCCGGCGCCATCATCTGGGCGATCCTCGATGCGGCGTTCGCCACCGTGATCGTCGTCTTGCAGCCGCCGCCCATCGGTCCCTTGTTGATCGTCTATCCCTTATTGATCGCCGCTTGGGGACTGTTTTTTCACGTGCGTCTGGTCGTAGCGATGACGGCCGCCGCCGTCCTGGGGTACGGAGGCGTGTTGTTGTTGCGACCCGAACAGTGCGCCGCGCCCCACATCTGTGTTGTCTTCGCCACGTCGCTGATGATCATCGGCGGCATCGTCGCCGCCCAGGTGCGCCGCATGCGGCGACTGAGCGAATACTACGAACAGCCCATCTAACTAAGACGAGTCCAAATCGGCCCAGGGACCATGCCGCGAAACGGGCAACCACAGAGGCCAGAGAGCAACTCTGTTGGGACGGAGTCGTTTTAGACGAACGCGCCCAAACTGATGTTGACTCGGGATTCGCTGTTTTGGTAGCATTCCGCCCCATTCGCCCGCCATGTGAGCGCCATTCGCGAGGAACGCTGTGAACGATGCCGTTGCGACCACCCTGCGGCGTGATTCGCGAATCGCCGCTCATTGGCGACACGCCGATGAGGGCGGCGAGCGCGTTGAATGCAACCTTTGTCCTCGCGAGTGCAAACCGCGAGCTGGTCAATCAGGATTCTGCCGCGTCCGCAAGAATATCGACGGCCGCTTGCACACGCTGAACTACGGCAAGTCGGTCGCCGCCACCGAGGAAGTCATCGAGACCGAGGCGGTTTATCATTTTTCGCCTGGCCGCCGCATTCTCAGCCTGGGCAACATTGGCTGCATGATGGCCTGCGACTTTTGCCAGAACTGGGAGACGTCGCAGATACGACACCTGAACGCCTCGGCCGTGCGCACCTACACGCCTCAGGAAGTCTTGCGTTTGTGCCAGGAGCATGGGATCGAGATGGTCTCCTGGACCTACAACGATCCAGTGGTCTGGCATGAGTTTGTTTGTGACACCTCGCGGCTGTTACAGGCCCACGGGATTCGAACGCTGTACAAGTCCGCCATGTACATCCAGGAAGAACCGACTCGTGAACTGCTGGACGTGATCGATATCTTCAGCATCTCGCTGAAGTCGCTGGACGCGGACTTCTATCGCAAGATCACCAAGGGCGAACTGGAGCCGGTCCTGCGGCGGACTCGGCAAGTGCATGCATCCGGTCGTCATCTGGAAGTCAGCCAGCTAATGATCCCGCAACGCAATGATCAACCGCGGGACATCGCGAAGACGGTTGACTGGGTGCTGGAGAACCTTGGCGATGAAGTCCCGCTTCATTTCGTCGGTTTCCACCCGGCCTATCGTTACACGCATGTCGCAAGGACGTCCACCGAGAACCTGTTGACGGCGAGATCCATGGCGTTGGAGGCGGGCGTCAAGTATTGCTACTTGGGCAACGTGTACCGCGACGGAGTCAGCGACACGCATTGCGCCTGCGGCCAGACGTTGGTGGCGCGTTACGGATTGACTGCGAACATGGTTGGCGTGACCGCACAGGGCCGCTGCGCCGCTTGTGATCGGCCGTCGCCGATTCGCCAGCCTTGGGAAGCAAGCCAGATGAAGATCGCCTTGGCGAGCTGGGAGACGCCGGCGACGCGGCAAGCGAGTTTTGCCTGGTCCGTCGATGTCAGCAGCGTGCATCTCACGCTTGCCGATGAGACCGATGCGGCGCCGCTCGACATCTCGGTGCAGCATGTCGGCAACGGGACGGTGCAGCGTCTGCGGTTGGGCGGCGGTTTGCAACGCGCCATCGTGTCGAAGCAAGACCGTTGCGATCGCGAAATTCAGATTCGGTGGAGCGGCCCCCAGCAGGTAAGAATACTCCCCGTATTGGACCGCGCGCATTTTCCCGTCGCCGGATGGCGCGACGCCGAGCAACACTTGGAAATCGCGTCTCTACCAACGACGTCGGACGTCGCCTAGCGGCAAGGAGCTCTGTCGATGACGCCACCCGAATCGGCCGATGCGGTCACGCAAGCACTTCACGAGAGGATCGACAACGCCAAGACGCATCCCGTTGTCACTCCGCTCTATCAAGCCAGCGCCTTCAAAGCCGATTCGCCGTATTTCTACACCCGCCACAGCAATCCCAACTTTGAGGAATTGGAGCGTGTGGTCGCACGCTTCGAGGAGTGCTCGCACGCCCTCTCGGTGACCACCGGCATGGCCGCCATTTCGATCGTCTGCCGCTTGCTGCGCCCCGGCGATCATCTCGTGGTCAACAGCTTGATCTACGGATGTTCCTACAAGTACTTTCAGCGACTGCAACAGTCTCTGGGCCTGCGGCTCACGGTGCTGGATCTTACGGAGCGGGCCAGCCTGGACCGCCTGCCGTCTGATGTGGGCATGGTCGTCCTTGAGACGCCAACTAATCCGTTTCTCAAGACGATCGACATCGCCGCGGTCGCGGCGCGGACCAAGTCGCTGAACCCATCCGCGTTGGTGGTCGTCGACAACACATGGGCGACTCCGGTTTTTCAACAGCCGTTGCAGCATGGGGCCGACATTTCGCTGTATAGCGCGACGAAGTACTTCTCTGGGCACAGCGACGTGATGGGAGGCGTCGTGGCAGTCGATCGCGATGACCTCGCCGAACAATTGAGGGAGGAGCGATTCTACAGCGGCGCGATTCTCGACCCGCACAGCGCCTGGCTCCTGCGCCGCAGCATGCAGACCTTTGCACTTCGCATGCAGGCGCATCAACAGAGCACCGCGGCCCTGGCGCAATGGCTCCGCACGACGCCGCAGATCAAGCAGGTGTATCTGCCCACCGTCAACGGCGAACAACTGCGAGGCTACGGCGGCATCGTCTTCTGTTCGCTGCGCGACGATCTGGCGGCTCGATACACGGAGTTTGCGCAAGCCTTGAAGTGGTTCGACACTGGCACGGGGATGGCTTGCGTGACCTCCATGGTGGCGCAGCCTTTCAGCGGCAGCCACGCATCGTTGTCCAGCCACGAAAAAACGCAGATGGGAATCGACCAAGGCCTGGTGCGTCTCTGCTTTGGCTTGGAGTCCGTTGACGACTTGAAGAACGACCTGCGAAGAGCCTTGCAGCAGATCGATAGGCAGCGGCAGCGGGAGGAGACGCTTCGTGAGTCAGCTTGAGTTGCGGCAACGCGTCCTGGTGTTGCTTGTGTTTCCCATCACGCAGGCGGGGTTCTTCCTGCTGTCGTGTCTGCTTATCGCGGAGCACCCGGGTTGGGCCGTCGCGTGCCTCCTGGTTAGCAGCCTGACGCTGAACTTCACCATCCACATCTGCGCACACGAGCTGTTGCATTACAGCGATCGCCGCCCTCTGCCATTCTGGATGAACGTATTGATCAGTATCATCTCAGGAGTCGCCTTTGACGGCTATCGCGTGCATCACCACAATCATCACCAGCACAACAACGGCCAGCAGGATTTCTCGCGAACCTGGCGCACGACGCCGCAGGGGCCGCTTGCTTACGGCGTCTGGCGATACGCCTTCGGCTGGCCAATGCAGGTGGTGCGGATGCTTCGCTGGCTGGATGGCTCCAGACCGCTTTCGGCTCGGTTGACGCGTCTTAGACGCTCCATGAGGCGGCAGAGCGCAGCGGTCTTCGCGGCTTTGCTGACGCTTGGCCTGGTGGATCGGCGCTTCGCTGTCTTGTACGCCGCGATGATCTACTTCGGCTGGGTGTGCGTCAGTATCCATAACTATGGTCAGCATCCCCCCGCGTCGCCGACCGATGTCGCCAGCTACACGCGCAGTCGTTGGTACAACCTTGCGTTCTTCAATAATGGCCTGCATCACGAACATCACGCTGAGCCGACCAAGTCGTGGCGTGCATTGGAAGCGGACCCCGCCGCGCCCCAGATTCCCACACCGCACCTTGCCGAACCGATTCTATCGCGGTCGCCCCGCCTGGTGCGGGAAGCCGACACGCCCAATGATCGATCCACGGCGGACGACAAGAAGGCGGTGGACTTGGAGCATCAGCGGTGGACCGCCAAGCAAACGCCGCTGGTCCGTTAAGTGGAGTCGCCGCTGCGCTGTGGGAGCGTTCCGGCCATAAGGGTTGGCATAACTGGCGATTGGACAAGATCGCGCGACGGCGCGAAAACGCAAAGGGCCTGAGTTGGTGGACAACTACGAGGCGTATGACGCGATACTTCAGGCGGGTGACCGGTTTCAGTATCAATTGGCCGTGGTCGTCTCCGCGGTTCTCGGGGGGTGGTTCATCCGTCGCGACAGTGAGGCCTGGCCGCTGCCTTCGAGGACGCGGTGGATGATTCTGGCCGTCGCCGCGATGGGTTCGTTGGCCGGCTGCGCAGCGCACGGCTTTTCTCGCGGGCGGCTACGTGGGAACGCAGACCGCGGACTTCCTGCTGTCGCCGAAGACGATTCTGGGCGGGATCCTCTGCGGGTTTCTAGCTGTCGCGGCATGGAAGAAAGCGACCGGCGTGGCGTATGACACCAGTGACGCGTTCGCCCGCGGCGGCTGCTTGATGATGGCGATCGGTCGCCTTGGCTGCATCGCACAACACTGCTGTTTTGGCCGTCCCACTGTGGCTTGGCTGGGCTATGACTTTGGCGATGGGACGCCGCGGATTCCGGTGCAAGCGTTGGAGGCGATCCTCGTCTTCGTGCTTTTCGTATTGTTGGATTTCTGGCATCGTCAGAACGTGTTTCCCAACCGTCGTTTGTTTATTCTCTTCGCCGCGTATGGCCTGCTGAGGTGCGGGCTGGAGTTCCTCCGCGAGCCTGTCGCCAGGGAGTGGATTGGGTTGGGCTACTATCAGTGGCTCGCCTTGGGACTTTTTGCGGTGGGCCTGTATCAGATCGTCATGCGTACGGCGAAGCGACGCCGTTACTCTTCTCATCTATCGGAGGCAACGGGTTGATGCATATTGACTATGCGGGGCCGTCCGCCAAGTTTCGCGAACGCCGCCTGCTGACGACGCCCTGCCCCGTCTTCTTCGAGGATGCGATTCGAAGCACATGCTCGCCGCGGCGGCGACGAAAGTGGTCGAGCGAGACGGACTGGCGAGTTTCGCTTGGCGCCGACTTGCTGTTCGACGCGGCCGGACTGCGAGCCATTGTTAAGGCGTTGCGATGTTATCGCGGCTCGGCGTCCGAGATTCGCTTCCGATTGAAGCTCCATCCGGCGGCTTACCGCGACTATTACTCGCTGGGCGCGAGCCTGGTCGACGAGAGCGTCGAGCTGCCAGTTACGGCGCATCGCGCCTGCGCGGGTCCCAGTGTTCGTCGTGATGTGCTCGACTTGCACTTGGACTACTTCTCCAAGGAAGCCGATTATCCTCGTTCTCTTTCCGAGCCGATGCAGCTCATGACGCCCATGGCGTTGCTGCTGGAGTATCACGGCGAGTTCGATTGGTTGTTCGCCAATCAGATCGCCGTCTTCTCCGAATTGGCGCGTCAGCTGCGAAGCAGTCCGGTCGCTTGGCTTCGAGGCGCGTTCAGTCGCCGCCGCGGCAATTGGGCTCGGCGGGCGAGTGTGGCGTGGTCCCGGATCCACTCCACCGCCGATGTGCATCCCACCGCGGTGGTCGAAGGTTCGGTCATCGGCGCCGGTGCACGGGTAGGGGCCCACTGCGTAGTACGCTACAGTCACATCGGCGAAGGCGCCCAGCTTTTTGACGGGGCGAAGGTGGAGTGTTCCGTCGTCGGCCCGGGCAGTTGGTTGATGCACGATCTGGTGCTGTTTCGCTGCCACGTCGAAGATCAGGTGTTCCTGATTCACGGACCGTATCAATTCTCCTGCTTCCACAGCGGAAGTGCGGCCTTTGCGACGATCATGATGGACTATCGGCCCGACGCCAAGCCGATCAAAGCTTTGACGTCCCACGGCGTCCGCCCTTACCAAGGACGGTTTCTGGGCGCCGTCTTGCGAGAAAATGCGAAGAGCCTGGGCGGCAGCCTGCTGGCGCCGGGTCTGGTCGTGCCGGTCAACACGTGGTTGGCCGGCGAGCTTTCCACGATCCATCGTCCTGGGAGAACCGACTTGCCGCAAGCGACCCCCGTTCCACCCGCCTTCCATGAATTTGTTCGCCAAGAGCCGGCATCCGCGAAAGAGTCAACGTCCGCGAAAGGGCCTTTGTCCACGACCACTCATCTCACAGCGAGGGCGTCATGACTGCATCACCGTCCGGCGCCTCCGCGCCGCCGCCAATGGACGACGCTCCTTGGCGAGTCGCCCGCGCCGCCGAAGCGCATGCGGGCGAAGTCCGCATTAACTTGCTGCGCTTGTTGGCCATCGCGGTGTTCTACGGCTATCACTTGATCAATTACTACGTCAGACGCATTGAGCTGAGCGGCGAATACCATCTGACGGTGACCGCGATCGCGGTGTCATGGGTCGCCGCGGCGGTGTTGATCCACATCGCCCTGTCGCGCAGCAAGCCGATCCAGTCGCTGCAGTATTGGGTGGTTGGCTGGGACGCCTTGATGGCGACGACCTTGATCGTATTCTCCAGCGGTCCGCGCAGCCCGTTCCTGCTGCTGCTGTTCTTGATCCTGTTATCCGCCCCTTTGCGATTGGATTTGCCTTTGGTCTGGTTTGCGACGCTGGCGGCGGCGTTGTCCTATGGCGCCGTCTGTGGGAATTCCAAATGGGTTCGGCCGGAGACGCAAGTCCCCGTGGAGCACCATGTGATCTTCCTGCTTGGTCTGGGCGCCGGCGGATTATTCGCCGGCCAAAGCGTTCGGCAAGCATTGCGCCTGGCGAGGGACTACGCCGACCGTGTCGTCGCTGTGGCGAACGTCATCGAATCGAAGCCCGCTGTCGCCGACGCTGCGGAGGAGTCCTCATGAATTTGATCAATTGCGTTTGGTGCGGCGAGGTCATGGACACGGCGAAGTCGCCTTACTGCCCAGGGTGCGGCGCCTTTCACAAGCCGGAGGACGCGCCCGTCAGAGCAGAGCTTGCCGTCCCGCCAAAGGCCCCGCTCGAGAAACGTCGCGAAGCGCCGCTGCAGTTCTCGCCCACACGTCGCGAAGTGGAGCAGGACTCCAAGGTGTTGGTGGTCGTCCTGACCATTGTGGGCGTGCTGGTTATCATTCCTGCGATGGCCGCCTTGGCCGCCAATCTGGGAATCCCTTGGCTCTACGGGCTCTTGGCAGCGGCGGTGGTGTATGCGGGTATGGTGGCGGTGGTCGAGAAGAACGATCGCCAACAGCGAGAAGCCGACCGCGCCCGCGTCAGGAGAATGCAAGCGTTGGTGGCGGTGGGCGACCTTCCTGCCGACTATGTTGAGACGCAGCGGCCCTCCCCGCGCAGCGCCGCCGGCGTCGTTCTACGGAGTCCTCTCCACGTTGCTCGCCATCTTTGGATTGATCGCGCTGGCCATCGCCCTTCCCGTCATTGGCGCGGTCATCGCGCTGTATGTGATGTGCATGCGGATGAACGGACAGCTTTAAGAAGCGCAGCGCAGACGTTGACGAGAGAAGGCGATGAGGCGCTTGGACGCCAAGACCACTGAGTCAGTTCCCAGCGTCGCGTTTCGCTCCACGCTCAGCTTCGATTGCGGCCGTCGCATGGGGGCGGATTGTCGGCCAGCAACTCCTCGATGGCGCGTCGCACGGATTCCGGCGTGGGGACGGTGTATTGTTCCAAGGCTCGCGACAAGCCAATGCCGGGAAGATGCCGGGCGGCCAACAAGCGGGCTCTGCGAGGGGTTGCAGCTTCGCCAACGCGCCGCAAGAGATGCTCGCCGAAATTGGTCTGTTCGGTGTCTTCGTTGACGATCAACACCGCGCCGGTCTTGCGAGCCGAAGCGAATACGGCCTCTTGATCCCACGGGATCAGCGTGCGTAAATCCAGCAGCTCCACCCTGCCCTGCACTCGATCCGCCGGCAGCGACTGCAAGGCCTGCCGCACCACGTCGATCATGCGGCCGTAGCTGACGATGGTGAGCGAGTCGCCCGAGAGGCGAATTCGCAGCTTGCCCAGAGGAATGGCCATGGGCTGGATCTCCGGCCAAGCGGGTTTCCAGGCGTCGCGTCCCTGAACGGGCGCGTTAATGCGCTGGCGAAGATCCGCCGGCTCGCCCTCCAGGGATTCGTCAGGCCGCAAGCAAATCGCCTTGGGGATCAGGTACGCCACAGGGTTCCCATCCAGGAGGGCGCTGATCATCAGCCCATAGGCGTCGCGCGAGGAAGACGGCATGACGATCTTCCAGCCTGGCAGGCGGCTCAGTATCGACTCGATGGAGTGCGAATGATACATGCCTCCTTGGCAACCCGCGCCCACCGGCGTCATCAAGACCATGGGCAGCGGGAATTGGCCTCGCGTCGCCCAGCAGGTGTTGCCAATCAGTCGCAGCAGGTCGATGGAATTGAGCAGATAATCGCCGAATTGGATCTCGCAAACACTGGTTTCACCCATCATGGCTAAACCAGCCGCCGTGCCGATGATGCCGCGTTCATCGAGTGGGGAGTTCCAGGCGGAATCCAGGCCTTGCGTCACGGTGAAGGCGCCGCCCAGCGGCGGACCCACGTCCTGACCGAAGACGTGCCGCAGTCCCAATTCGCATTCCGCGTAGCGCAATGCTAGGCGGATGGCTTGAGCGATGGTGGCCATGGTCGCGGCTCTCCCCAGATGTACTGTTCGGCGGACGAGCCATCCACTTCCGGTTCTTGCAGGACTTGATCCACTTCGTCCTGCAAGCGTGCTTCGATTTCGCGCCGCCATTCCGACGGATACGATTCACGCTCCAAGGGATCCTCGGCTTCGGGATCGCGGTGGGCGCCCGAGGAACTCGCATGACCGAATAGCCGCGACACGCTGGCTTCGATCAAGAACGGCCTCCGCTCCGTGCGAACGTAAGCGACGGCTTGCTGCAATGTTGCGTGGCTGGCGTCCACGCTCAAACCATCCACGCAAGCCGACTCGATGCCGAACGCCGCGGCTCGGTCGGCGACATGCGGACGCGCGTGTTGTGTTTCGTACCGCGTGGAGATGCCGATCCGATTGTTGGTGACGGCGATCAAGATGGGCAGCGGATCACCGGGGCGCGACGACCAGACCAGCAGAGACGCGAAGTCGCCTTGATGGGTGCTGGCGTCGCCCCCGACGACAATGGTGATCCCGTCCGCCTGACGTTGAGCTCGCGCGGTTCCCAAGCCGAAGACGAATTGCGAATTCACCGGCGAGCTCACCGGCCCGAGATTCCGTTGGACGCTGCAGAAGTGGTTGGCGAAGTTACGACCATAGCTGTAGGGGTCCGTCGCTCGGCCCAGCATCTGCCGCAGAAAGTCAATGCTGGCTTCGCCGCACATCAACGCGATCGCACTACTGCGATAGTGCGGCAGCAGAAAGTCAAAGTTGGGGCCGCGGCCCACGCGAAGCATCGCGCCCAGGCAGGAGTTGAACGCCTCCTCGCCCGGCCCTCCGGTCCAGAAGAACCCCAGACCCTGTCGCTGTAAATGAATCAGCCGCTCGTCGAGGCAACGGCTTTCCAGCATGTTGCGCACGATGCGGCGTCGCAATGGGGGTGAAAGCATGACAGGCTGCACCGAAGTCGCAAAACGACCGCAGGCTACCAAATCCCAGCGGAGTTGCAATCCAAGGCCCGTCGCGACAAATGCTCACGCGGCGAGCACGCCGCGACAGGGCATGTCCCCGTCGAGCGATGCTGCCCGCCAAGCAAACAGCGCTATCTGGCGGGGAGCAGCGCTGCGCTTGGACGAGCCCGAATGGCGTGGACTTAAGGCCCCACGCGGGTATGCCAAGGCCTGTCGCCACAAGTGCTTACGCGGCGAGCACGCCACGACGGGGCATGTCCCCGTCGAGCGTTGCTCCCCGCCAATAACGATCCCAGCCTGGACGCCGCCACAACGGGGCTTGCCCCCGTTGGGCGATGCTCCTCGCCCACCGAACAGCGCCATCTGGCGAGGAGCAGCGCCCCGCTGGGACAAGCCCAGCGGTGGCGGGAATGGGTTTGACGCACGGGCTGGCGAGGAGCAGCGCCCCGCTGGGACGAGCCGGACGAGCCCAGCGGTGGCGGGAACTTGCAGGCTAGTCGCGATTCGCTTCATACTAGCTTTAGAGGGCTCGGCTCACGGCCACGGCTAAAGTTGTTTCGGCTCTTCGGGCCTGGCAGGCAGAGGCATTTCTTAAATCCGCGCCATTTGGGCTTGCCCCCATTGGGCGATGATCCTCGCCTGGCAAGACAGCGTTATCTGGCGCTGAGCAGCGAACCGGCGCCGCGATTACTCCTGGCGAATGCAATACAGCTTCTTGACTCCGCGAAGCAACAACGAATTGCCGGCCGCCGCTGGTGTGGACCAGAAAAGATCGTCGATTTGGTTGGTGGCGACGATCTTCATTTCAGGACCGACTTCCAAGACCACGGTCTTGCCATTCTCGTCCAACAGGAAGACGCGTTGGCCCGCCGCCCAAACCGACGCGGCCATCGATTGCAGCGGCAGCCGCTCCTTGAAAGCGACCGCGCCATCCGCCGCCGAGTAGCATGTCAGAATGCCGCGCCCGGGGATGTAAAGATATCCGCCCAGCGACACCGGCGAAGACATTCCAGGACCGGCGTTCATCTTTGACCAGGCCACATCCTGCATTTCGGCGTCGCTGGAGAAAGCCTGGCGTCCGGTCATCTTGCTGTTCACGGCGATCAAGGGGCCGCTGCTGCGCGGGCCGCTGTTGCCGAAGTACAGCCGCTCTTCATCCGCGGCTGGCGAGGCGCTGAAGGCGGAGCTGATTCCGGTCAAGGTCCACAGCTCCTCTCCGGTCTTGGGATCGTAGGAGGTGACAAAGCCCGATCCGCAAGTCACCAGTTCCGACCGGTTCTGGTTCTTCCAGTACAGCGGAGTGGACCAGGACGTCCGGCCCTCCCGATCCTTCCGCCAAGCCTGCTTGCCGGTGGCGGCGTCAAACGCGACGACGAAGGAGCTTTGATCGTTGTCGCATTGGATGAAGACGTTGCCGTCGCCAAAGGCCAGTGAGCTTCCCGGGCCGAACCCGTTACCCGTCGGGTACGCGCCCACGTTTTGGCGCCAGATTTCCTGGCCCGCCAAATCCAGCGCGGCAACCGTGCCGGTGGCCGCGAAGTAAACGAAGACATGCTCGCCGTCGGTGGCCGGGGATTCGGTGGCGTACGAATTCGAGGCGTGAATGGGATACTCAGGCCGCTTCTCCTCGATCGTCTTCTCCCAGAGCTTCGAGCCGTCCTTCAGGCTCAGGCAGATGACCTGGAACTTCAGCGCTTGTTCCGGTCGCTTGGGCCGCATGTCCCGCACGCCTTCCGCGAAGCTGACGGGACGATTGGCGCCGACCGCGGTGGTCAGGAACACGCGTTCCCCGGCAACGATCGGCGAAGACAAACCGCCGCCGGGCGTTTCGACGCTCCAGGCAAGATTAGCGTCGGCCCCCCAGACTTCGGGATGCTCCAGGCGATCCAGAACGCCGTTGCCATGGGGACCCCGAAACTGCGGCCACTGCTGAGCCTGGGAGACGGAAACCGACGCGAGCGCCAGGGCCAAGATCCAGAACGAACGCCAACGGAACTTCATGAGGGAGCCTTTTGAGCGGACCGAGCAGACGGGATTTTTGCAGCACAACCTTGCTAAACCGCAGTCATCGCCGAGGCTTAACCGCAGCAGCGAGGAAATTCCCGAGTTCCCCGGCAGGCCATTGCGGCGGCCCTGCCCTTGGCCACGCGGCGATGAAGCGGCTTGCTTGGCGGAGCCTCCTGTCAAGGACCGCCGCGGACTTGGACTCGATTGGCGGTTGCTTGATACCGTGGAAAGACCGCCGGCGCGTAAACCGCGATGATTTGCGTTTCATATTGCGACGACATGGCGGCCCAGAATTCGGCTTCGGCTCGTGTGGGATAGACGGCGACCAGTTGCCAGTGGCCCGTATGCGGCGCCTTCAAGTACAGCTCGTAGTCGTAGAACAGATCCATCAGCGACACGTTGGGCGAGGTCTCTTCGTACAAGACGGTGTACAGGTAGTCAGAAGTGCCGGCGAATTGAGCGTGGGCTCGCTGCGTGGCTCCCATCCCGATGACGGCGGTGGCGAGCAAGGTGTAGATGATCGTGCGCATGTGACGTCTCCTTGGAAATAGCGGAATTTGGATTTGGGCGACTGACTCTCCAGCGTCTTCCAGGGTGGTTTGTTACAAGACGAGGCGGGGCGCGGCGACTTCGCCGGCTCCCCGTTGAACCGGCGGAACGCATCTGGCACGATACGGGGTCAGGCAGCCGCCGAGAGTTCCCTACGCTTCGCTGGCCCAGGCGAGCATTTTCCGCCTTCCGAGGACGCGTTTTGATGAGCACCCCCGCATTTCCAGCAATTGACCGCATCGTCTATGAAGGCCCCGAGTCGCGCAATCCTCTGGCGTTTCGCTGGTACAACCCCGACGAAGTGATCGAGGGGAAGACGATGAAGGATCATTTGCGATTCAGCATCGTCTATTGGCACACGTTCCGAGGGACAGGCAGCGACCCGTTTGGTGCGGAGACGATGCTCCGACCCTGGGATGATGGATCAGGCTCGGTGGAAAACGCCGTCAGGCGAGTTCGCGTCGCCTTTGAGTTCTTCGAGAAAATCAACGCCCCCTATTACGCCTTCCATGACCGCGATGTCTCCCCCGAGGGTGCGACGCTGGCCGAGAGCGAGGAGCACTTCGACGCAGTGGCCGACGCCTTGCACCAGGAGCAGCAGCGCACCGGCGTGAAGCTGCTATGGGGCACGGCGAATCTGTTCAGCCACCCTCGCTACATGCACGGCGCCTCGACCTCGTGCAATGCCGACGTGTTTGCTTACGCCGCGTGCCAGGTCAAGAAGTGCCTGGAAGTCACGCAGCGACTGGGCGGCGAGAACTACGTGTTCTGGGGCGGGCGCGAAGGCTACCAGTGCCTGTGGAACACCGACATGCGCCGCGAGCTGGATCACTTGGCGAGGTTTCTCCACCTGGCGGTTGACTACGCGAAGCAAATTGGCTTCACAGGGCAATTCCTGATCGAGCCCAAGCCCAAAGAGCCCACCAAGCACCAATACGATTCCGACGCCGCCGCCTGCATCAACTTCCTGCGGGCGTACGATTTGACGGACCACTTCAAGTTGAATCTGGAAACCAACCACGCCACGCTCGCTGGCCACACGATGATGCATGAACTGGATTACGCGGGGCATCAAGGCATGTTGGGCTCGATTGACGCCAACACCGGCGACTTGATGCTGGGTTGGGACACGGACCAGTTTCCGACGAATTTCTATCTCACCGCCGAATGCATGTACATGATCCTGAAGTACGGCGGGTTGGCGCCGGGCGGCGTGAATTTTGACGCCAAGGTTCGGCGGGAGAGTTTCGAGCCGATTGACTTGTTTTATGCTCACATCGGCGGCATGGACGCCTTCGCTCGCGGGCTGCGGATCGCCGCGGCGATGCGAGCCGACGGCGAACTGGCGTCGCTGCTGGAGCAACGCTACGCCTCCTGGGACCAGGGAATTGGCGCCGACATTGAAGCCGGCAAGGCGGACTTCGCCGCGCTGCATCAGTACATGCTGGCCAAGGGAGAAGCCGACGCCAATCAGAGTGGACGTCAGGAAATGATCGAGAACCTCGTGAATCGCTACATGTAATCCAACGCGTCGCCCGCCGCGTCGCGCCGCCCTTTCCTCGTTTCGTGAGCCGCGTCATGCTCCACCGATTCGCTATCGCCATCATGCTGCTGGTCCCCGCTGCATCCTCCGCTCAAGACGCCGCCCAGCCAGGAGCGGCTCTTTTTGACGGCGAAACGCTCAAGGGCTGGGAAGGCTCCGCGAAGTGGTTTCGCATCGAGGACAAAGCGATCGTCGCCGGGTCGCTGAAAGAGGCGATTCCCCGCAACGAGTTTCTCTGCACGCAACAGAGTTACGGCGATTTCGAATTGTCGTTCGAGGCCAAGGTGATCGGTGAAAATCAAAACGGCGGCGTGCAGTTGCGCAGCCGGCGGATCCCCGACGATCATGAAGTCATCGGCTACCAATGCGACATCGGCGTGGCCGGCCGCCCCGTGTGGGGTGCGCTGTATGACGAATCACGCCGACGCAAATTTCTGGTAGAGCCGAATGCCGAGCAGCTGCAGCGAGTCGTCAAGCCCGACGATTGGAATCACTTGCGAGTCCGCTGCGAAGGGCCTCGCATTCAGATCTGGGTCAACGGCGAGCAGACGACGGATTTCCGCGAGGAGGATCCCCAGGTCGCCCGCCGCGGCGTGATCGCGGTCCAAATCCACGGCGGTCCGCCCGCGGAAATCTGGTACCGGAACCTGCGAATCAAGGAACTCGGCCGATGAGCCCCGCGCAGCTTCCCTTCGTCTATATCGACTTGGGCAACGTCCTGGTGAACTTCGAACATCAACGGGCGTGCGAGAATCTCGCGGAGCTCTGCGGTTGTTCGGCGCAAGACGCCCGCCGGGAGTTGTTCCAGAGCGGGCTGGAGACGCGCTACGAGAACGGCGACATCACCACCGCCGAGTTCGGTTCGGAGCTGCAGAGTTGAACTCAAGACCGATGTCGCCCCCGATGATTTGGTGTACGCGAGCAGCGCCATCTTCGACCTCAACACGACGATGACGCCGCTGGTTGCACAGCTTGCCGCCAGCGGCGCCGCCATGGGCGTGCTGTCCAACACGTGCGAGGGGCATTGGCGCTTTTGCATCGAACACTACCGCATCTTGACCCAGTGCTTCCATACGTTCGCTTTGAGCTACAAGCTGCGGGCGATGAAGCCTACGCCCGAGATCTATCATCAAGCCGCGCTGGCCGCCCGCCGGGAGCCGCAGGCGATCTTCTTCGTCGATGACTTGCCGGACAACGTGCAAGGCGCGAAAGAGGCGGGCTGGGACGCGGTCTTGTTTCAAGGCGCAGTGCAGTTAGGACGCGACCTGCGACAACGAGGCTTCGATTTCAATTACTGAGCCGCCGCCCCTCGCTGTCGAAAAGCATGTCGTCCCGCGAATCACGTCCCGCGAATCACGTCCCGCAAATCGCGTCGCGAAATCAAGGCGGTAAGCCGCCCCCTCCATCTCAAGTCCCCCCTCATTCTCCAGTCAGCTGACCACCATGTCGCAACCACTCAACCGCTACAGCCGTCGCATCACGCAAGAGAAGAGCCAAGGAGGATCGCAGGCCATGCTGTATGGCTGCGGTCTGACCGAGGAGGACATGGCCAAGCCCCAAGTCGGCATCGCCAGCGTCTGGTACGAAGGCAATACGTGCAACATGCACTTGAACGATCTCGCCGCCGAAGTCAAGCAAGGCGTTCAGGCGGCGGGCCTGGTGGGACTACGTTTCAACACCATCGGCGTCTCCGATGGTATTTCCATGGGCACCGAGGGCATGAGCTACTCCTTGCAATCGCGGGACCTGATCGCCGACTCCATCGAGACGGTCATGAGCGCTCAATGGTACGACGCACTGATCGCGCTGCCCGGATGCGACAAGAACATGCCGGGTTGCCTGATCGCCATGGGACGCTTGAACCGTCCCGCGATCATGGTCTATGGCGGCACTATCAAGCCGGGCTTCCGCGATGGCGAGAAACTGGACATCGTGTCGGCGTTTCAATGCTACGGGCAGTACCTCGCCGGCGAGATTGACGAGACCCAACGGCGAGAGATCGTCAAACGCTCCTGTCCTGGCGCCGGAGCATGCGGCGGCATGTACACGGCCAACACGATGGCCAGCGCGATTGAGGCCTTGGGCATGTCGTTGCCCTACAGCGCGTCCATTCCCGCCGAGCATCCGGACAAGTTAGTGGAATGCCGCCAAGCTGGGCAGGCGATTCTGAAGCTGTTGGAACTTGACCTGAAGCCCCGCGACATCATGACTCGCCAGGCCTTCGAGAACGCGATGGTGGTGGTTATCGCGCTCGGCGGTTCAACCAACGCGGTCCTCCATCTGCTGGCCATGGCTCGCAGTGTCGGCGTCGATTTGACGATCGATGATTTTCAGAAGACCAGCGACCGCACGCCCTATCTCGCGGACCTGAAGCCTAGCGGGAAGTTCGTCCAAGAGGATCTCCATTCAGTCGGCGGGACGCCGGCGGTGATGAAGTACTTGTTACAAGCCGGCTTGCTCGACGGCGACTGCATGACCGTCACCGGCCGGACGTTGGCTGAGAACATCGCCGATCTGCCAGGGCTTGCAGCGGGGCAAACGGTCGTGCACACGCTGGACGACCCCATCAAAGCCAGCGGACATATTCAGATTCTGCGCGGCAATCTCGCGCCCGATGGCGCTGTGGCGAAGATCACCGGCAAGGAAGGGTTGAAATTCAGCGGCCCGGCGCGGGTGTTTGATTCCGAGGAGGACATGCTGCACGCGCTGGAGGATCAGAAAATCCAAAAGGGCGACGTGGTCGTGATTCGTTATGAAGGACCGCAAGGCGGGCCGGGCATGCCCGAAATGCTGACCCCCACATCGGCCATCATGGGGGCTGGGCTGGGCGGGGACGTCGCCCTTTTGACCGATGGTCGCTTCTCTGGCGGCTCGCACGGGTTTATCGTGGGGCACATTACGCCCGAAGCACAGCAAGGCGGCCCCCTCGCCCTGGTGCAAGACGGCGACGAGATCACGATTGATGTGGCCGCCAATCGCCTGGACGTGGCGTTAACCCCCGAGCAACTCGGGCAACGCCAGGCCGCCTGGCAAGCTCCACCCTACAAGGCCGCCAGCGGCTGTCTCTACAAGTACATCAAGAACGTCGCATCCGCCTCCGAGGGCTGCGTCACCGATGCGTGATGGCTCCAGAATTGGTCCCAGCCGGGAGGGTCTCAACATGCAATGCTGAACTCTGCGTTCCTCTGCCCTCTCTGTGGCGACCCGTTTTACGTCCCGTTAGCGCATCGCCACGCCCGGAAAAGGACGGCATCGAAGCCCGATCCCTTACCTTGAGGCCCGACGGTGAAGCGAAGCGCAACCCTGGGCTGAGGCCTCGCTTGCCGGCCTTCGCGGAGCCTTGTTTTTCGAGGCAACCCGGCAAGATCAAAGGACTTGCCGCGAATTGCCTGACGCCGCGCGAAACTTTTGGCCCCGTTTGTACGTCTACTGAGTGGTGGGACGTGCGAAAGTGGGCGATGGGTCCGAGAGCAGCGCGCGGAAGACGATCGGCGAGGCAACGATGGACAACCAGGTCGCTGGACGAGGTATGCTTCCTGGACGACAGCTAGTCGGCGCTGGTCCACCAACCCGGGACAAGGATGGGATGGCGATGGAGCCCCACGACTCAAATTCTCCTCACGAACCCCTCGAGGGAGCGGGATCGAATCCCACCGCCTTCGATCCCTACTACACGTGGCTGGGAATCCCTCCGCATCAGCAGCCGGCCGACCATTACCGCTTGCTTGGCGTGCAGCCATTCGAGGGCAATGTCGATGTGATTTCACATGCGCTCGACCAGCGGTTAGCGTACGTACGAACATTCCAAAACGGACGCCGAGGGGACCTGTCTCAGACGATCCTGAACGAGTTAGCGTTGGCGGGCACCTGTTTGCTGGACCCCGCGTCCCGCCGCCGATATGACGCGGCGTTGCGTTCCGAACGGAAAGCCGAGGCCACCGCGGCAGCATCCGCCAAGCCCGCTCCCGCACCGCGGCGGCCTCCGCGCAAGGCGGAGTCGCCGGCCGCCACGTCCGGCAACAAACCGCCGTCACGACGCCCAGCGCCGTCGGCGCCCGATTTTCCCCGCTCCACCCCGGCCGGCTCCAGTTCCGCCGGAGCTTCCGTTGGCGTGACGACCTCGCCCCTGGCGGGGCGCCGTCCGCTCGCCACGCGCCGCGACTCGTCAGGCGGCCGATCCATGCTGATGTGGACGGCCATCGTGGTTGTCGCCACCGGCGGCCTTGCCGCATTGGTCGCTGTCTTGAACAACCCTGGCCCGGTCGGTCAGGGCCAGCGGCCCGAGGATCCTTTGGACGGCGTCCGTGTCTCGGATTCCGTCGTCGCTTCTTCGCCGTCGGCGGTCGAACCAGTTTCCCCGCGGGCCAATCACGGCGAGCAGACCGCACATGGCGAGTCGCTGGACGACGGTCGCCCGCACAGTCCTGACCTCTACCCAAGCGATCAGGCGGTCGCCGGCGAGCCGGGCGCCGCCATCCAGTCGCCAGCGGGCGACGGTGAAGCGGGGCATGCGGAGGACGCGACTTCCCCCCGTGTTCGCTCGTCGGATGGCGCAGGCGGAGTTCGCGAACAGGACCCGCCTGCGGCGGCGCCCAACGATCGTCCGCCAGCCCGCGACGAACTGCTGGCCGGTTCGCCCTGGGCGACAGACAACCCCAGCGAGCCAACAACGCCGACCGATGATGTGCGGCAGCCGGGCGAGGAAACACCCGCTGCGGATTCTGGAATCGGAGTGAAGTCGTCGCCGCTTTTGACGTTGGCCGAACTTCGCGCGGCTCAAGCCGCCGCACACCAGATGGTGGACGCGCAATGGAAGCTGGCCGAACAACCATTCCAGAAACTGGAGATCGGCTGGAAGCTCTTGCGGCAGGCTCGTGACAAGCAACTGCGGGACGTGGAGCGAGCGGGGCTCTACGCGGAAGCGTTTGACATCCTGCGGCAAAGCGCCGGATTCTCCTTGGCCTTGCCCATCGCCTGGGAGGCGGCTGCCGAGGCGCCGATCCCGATCGAGGCCTGGCTGCCCGAGCAACTGCGAGAAGAAGCCAAACGTGCTCGTCCCGCGGAGCGCCTGGAGATCGCCCAATTGCTTTGGCTTCATGCTCGGCAGGCGGCCGAATCGGGCCGCTGGGAGATGGCGGCGGATGCGGCGCAAATGGCGGCTTCCCAAGCCAGCCGAGGCCCGGCGGATTTCAAACGCCTTGCGGTGGCGCTGCGCTCGTTCCTTGATCAGCATGAACGGGCGTTGGATCAAGCTCGTCGCGCCGAGCAAGCCCTGCAAGCGGGCCGCGACGACGCGTCGGCGCGCTGCCTGGTCGCCAAGACCATGTGCCTGCTGCGAGATCGCTGGGAGACGGGGCTGCCGCTGTTGGCGGAAGTCGAACCCAAGGAGTATGCACAAGCCGCGCAGGCGGAGTTGTCCGCGCCGGCGCAGCCCGTGGAGCAAGTTGCGCTGGGAGATCGTTGGTGGAATCTGGCGGACTCCGAAGAGGCGCCTTGGAGCGATGCGGCGCGCCGTCGCGCTGTGCACTGGTATGAACGTGCGGCTCCGTTGCTGGCGGGATTGGAAGCGCAACGCGTCACCGCACGCATCGATCAAACGGCCGCGCCACAGACCGGCTTGACCCAAGCGGCCGAGGAGGCCCAGCGACGATGGCAAGCGATGGGACTGTCTTCCGCGCGGCTGGCCGGGCGATTGCTGATCGACCAACGCGACGTGGGGACGCGAGTGGAGTATGAACCGGGAGTCGGCTTCAGCGGCGCGGCGGTCGTCGATTTCCTGCAGACCAAGGGCGTCGCGGCAGGAAGTCTGGCCGTCAGTCTTAGCGGAACCTTGGAACTCGCTGAGCCGACGCGGCTGGGCTTTGTCGTCAGCGGCGGCGCCCCTGGCGGCGGCGTCCAATGGAGCATCGATGGACGCCCGATCCTTGCGGCCGAATCGCTGACCGCCGAGGCGCACGAGGTCTGGCTGACCGCCGGGCAGCATCAACTGACTTGGACCTTGGCCGGCCCCAATCTCGGGGAGTGTCGCTTGCTGCTGTTCGATGCTCGCACCGGCATGTTGCCGGCGATCGCCGCTGGAACGGCCGTGCGGCCAGGCGCGGCGCCCGCTCGCCAACGCATCCAGATCGCGCGCCAGGCGCCCAATTGAGCTGTCGGCAGGCGGAGTGGAATTGCGGCGCAGGAGTTCGCGTCGATTGTCCGCGTCAACGTGAACGAAGCTACGGCAGCTCCCACACAGTTCGGTAGGCGTTAAGGGACTCAAAGTATTCGATCCATCGGCGATAGAAGTCATCAGTCGCCAACGTCGCTCCATCGCCGACGACTCGCAACAGACGTTTGGCTCGCGTCATGGCCACATTCGTCCGGCGAATCTCTTTGAGAAAACCGATTTCGCCCTCGGCGTTGCTCCGCACCATCGTCAACAAGACGGCTTCTTTTTCACGGCCTTGAAATCCGTCCACGGTGTCGATTTCCAGCCCCGCGATGGGCATTCGATCGCGCAACAGGCGCACCTGAGCGGCGTAGGGCGCGATCACGGCGATCTGGTCTGGTTGCACGCCGCAATCGATCAGTGTCCGCACTTGATCGACGACCCACTCGGCTTCCCTTGGGTTGCGCTTGCTTTGACCATCCGGTTCGAGCTCTTCGTCCCAGCCGGCCCCGCTGGTGTCCCAGAATTCGAGCACGGGAAGCTCCTCGTCGGCGCAATCGACATGCTCCAGATCCGTCGCCCGGTGTCGCCGCACGGATTCATCCGCCACCAACTCCTGGTCGTAGAACGTGGCGCTGGAGAATTCCATGATGTCCTGGTGCATGCGGTATTGAACGGTCAAGCGGCGGAAGACCTCGTGCCCAAAGCGAGCGATCAATCGTTCCATCGAGCTGCGTTGAAAGCCCTGGCGAGCCGCCTGATCCGAAACAACCGTGGGCGGCAATTGGCAATGATCGCCCGCCAACACGATCCGGTCGGCTTGCAGGAAAGCTTGCCAGATGGCGGCCTCTGTACATTGGCAAGCTTCGTCGATCACCACCAGGTCGAAATGCTGGTCCACCAGCAGGTCTTCATCGATGGTGGTCGTGGTGCAAATGACGTCCGCGCGATCGAGCACGTGGGCGATGGTCGAACGCTCCAGGGACTTGGCTTCCGCCCGCAAGGCGCCGGCTTCGGCGAACAGTCGGCCTCGAGCCCGCCGTGCTTCGCGGCCGCGGCCCAGTTTGGCTGCCTGCCGAGTCAAGTCCTCGACGTCGCGCATAATTTCGCGAACCAGTTTCGAGTTGGAATCGGCCGCGACCAACTCGTCCAGCGTGTGGCCCCGTAGCGATTCGAAGACTCGAGCTGGATGTCCGACGCGAAGGACTTCCAACTCGAGGTCCACCAACCGCTCCAACAGATTGTCCACCGCCGTATTGCTGGGAGCGCAGGCCAGCACGCGCATGTCTTGCCGCACCGATTGCACGATCACCTCGGCAAGCGTCGTTGTCTTTCCCGTTCCGGGCGGACCATGAATGATGGCCAGATCGCGGGCCGACAACGCGAATTGCACCGCGTCCCGTTGAGGCGGATTCAGCTGAGTGACCAGTTTCGTTTCGCGACACGGGTCGAATCGCGGCTCTCGATTGCCGAGCAGGATATCGCGCAGCCGCGCGCGCCGCCTCGCGCATGCCGCGCTGCGGCCATGGCCGCCAATTGCCGCCGCCGCGTCGTCTCGTCCGGCGACAGATCCAAGCGATATCGCGTTCCATCGGGCCAACGCTCCACGGCCACTTGAATCAAGTCCGCCTGGCGGCGACTGACCACGCCTGGAAGTCCTTCATCCTGCGGGTCTTCGCCGTCGGACAAGATGATCGGCGAGCCCACTTTCAGGCGATTCATGGGCAGCGGCAGATTGCCCAGCTTGACCAGATCCAATAGCAAGCGTCCGGCCAGACCGATGCGATGATCCGCCAGTCGCAAATTGACGATCGTCTCGCCTGACCGCTCCGCATCGCCGCTGGCCTTCAAATGGCGCCGATCGGCCATGCGTTGCCGCTCCGCCGCGCCTTCCAACGCCAACCAACGCTGCAGTACATCAAAGTATTGGTCGACCGTGAACGAGTCGGCCTTTGTTCCAAGCAATTCCATAGCCTGCCAGTGTGGCCTGAGAGAGGAGGCTTTGGCAAGTGGCGTTCGCCCGCCACGACAGGGCTTGCCGGCTTGCCCCCGGGCCTGTCCGCGTTGGGCGATGCTCCTCGCTAACAATGCTCCCGGCGGGAACGCCGCCACAACGGGGCTTGCCGGCTTGCCCCCGTTCGGCGCTGCTCCTCGCCCAGCAGCGCCTGCGCTGGGACGAACCCAGCGGTGGCGGGAATTTGCCGGCTAGTCGCGCTTTGCTTCATGCGAGCTGCAAAGGGCTCGCCGTGAGGCTATGGCTAGAACCGTTGTCTTCGGGCCTGGCAGGCCGAGGCATTGCTTAAGTCCGCGCCACCGCGGCGCGCCGAATTCGCTTGGAGGCGGCTTGACTCGCCAGCGGTCGAGAGGAGAATGAGACTAGGTATCAACAAGCGACGAGGGGTATATGTCCAAGACGCTCTGCAAATCGCGGAAATCCAAGGACGGCAAGAAGCCGACCGGCGACTTCACCCATGTCTGCCGTAAGTGCGGCAGGATGGCGTCAAAGAAGAAAAAGCTGTGCGATCCCTTGAAGCTGTCGAAATCGGATTGAATCTCGAGCCGGACTCGTGAGGAATGCGAATGATGGAGCCCATGGATGTTCTGTTGGCGGGGCTGGATTTGAATCGGCAGCGGACGCTGGCCTTGCTGGATACGATTGCTTCGTTGGCGTCGGAGAAGGCGTTGGGATGGCGCCCCGGGCCCGGTCGAGCTCACATCGCCTGGCAGCTGATGCACATTGGCGTCACCGAGGAATTATTCGCCAGCGAGCGACTGGCGCCGGACGCCTCGCCGAGATGGCCGGAGCTCGTTTCGCGGTTTCGCGGCGGCAGCAAGCCTGACAACGATGTTCCGACCGACGAGCAGATTCGCGATCTTCTGAGCAAGTCCAGAAGCCGGCTGCTGAAAACGTTGAAGTCGTTTTCCGTCGATCAATGGAACGACGAAGTGGCTCAAATTCGCGACCGCCGCCTGACGTTTGGTCAGGTGATGGGCATCTTGAGTTGGCATGAGGCGCACCATCAGGGCCAAGCCCATCTGACGTTGAATCTCTTCCGAACTCGTTGAGCGTCGAGGGCGACGGTCAGATCGGAGACGCGTCACATTTGAACCTTGTCAACTGCCGGGGCGCCGCGAATGATTTGGGAGCGACTGTGCGCGTCTCCCGGCCGCCGATAAGGCGGCCTCTTACCTGCAACCCGTTGGGATTCATGAATACCACCCCACTTCCCGCGACGCTCCACGATTTGCGCTCCAGTGGTTGGCAAAGCAAGACCGTCAAGCAGGAAATCTATGACAACTTCCTGCGGCAACTGTCCGCGGGCGAAGTGTTGTACCCGGGCATCCTGGGTTACGACGAGACGGTCATCCCGGAGATCAATCTAGCCCTGTTGTCCAGCCACGACATGTTGTTCCTGGGTGAAAAGGGTCAGGGCAAGAGCCGGTTGATGAGAATGCTGGCTTCACAGTTTTTGGACGAGGCGATTCCGTATCTCAATATCCCCGGCGTCGTGGTTCATGAGGATCCGTACCACCCCATCACGTCGGCTGGGCGCCAATTCCTGGAGGAGCACGCCGAGCACGCGGTGCCGATCGCCTGGTGGCGTCGCGAGGATCGTTACGCGGAGCGTTTGGCGCCGGGAACGAAATTCGCCGACATTATCGGGGAAATTGATCCGGCGAAGCTCGCCGATGGCGTAAGCATGTCGACCGAGGAGGCCTTGCACTTCGGCCTGATTCCTCGGATGCACCGCGGCGTCTTCGCGATGAATGAGCTCCCCGAACTTGACGAACTCGTCCAAGTTGGTTTGTTCAACATCCTTGAGGAACGAGACGTCCAGATTCGCGGCTTTCCCGTGCGGTTTGATATCGACGTGTTGATCTTGTTCTCGGCCAACCCGGCGACGTACAACCGCAGCGGCAAGGTGATTCCTCAGTTGAAGGATCGCATCGGGTCGATCATTCACACCCATTATCCGCGCGAGCGGGATATGGGGATTGAGATCACGCAACAGGAGGCTGGCGTTTCGTTGGACGGTCCTTATCCGCTGGTGGTGCCTCGGTTCATGTCCGAGATCATCGAGCAGATCACCATCCAAGCCCGCAAGTCGCGATACATTGATCAGCAATCCGGAGTCAGCGCGCGGTTCAGTTTGGCGAACTACCGGATGATGTTGGCCAGCGCCCGCCAACGAGCGGTGGTGCTGGGCGAACGTCCGGCCGCACCGAGAATCAGCGACCTGGGGCACTTGTATTCGTCGTCCCTGGGCAAGTTGGAGCTGGACCTGATGGGCAGCCATCAGATGAGCGAGCATCAGGTGCTGGACGCGATTGTCGCCGAGGCGATTCGACATGTCTTCGACGAATATGTCGAGAAGCATGGACTTGACGAGATCGCCGAGATTTTCTCGAAGGGCGTCAAGGTGGAGGTCGGGGATATGCTTCCCTCGTCCGTCTACGCCGAACGCTTGCAGCGCGTGCCGGCGGTTTGGGAGAAGGCTTTCGAAGCCAATCCAGCTCAAGACCTGGCCGTCAGGGCGAGCTGTGTCGAATTTGTCCTCGCCGGATTGTACGCCCACGACCGGATTTCTCGTTTGCAGCATCGCGGCGTGATCACCTACGAAAGCTAGGCTCCGAGCACTCCCAAGCCACCGAATCCGCCGCCGCGCCGTTGGTCGTCCCGCGAGCCCCTGCGCTACAATGGGACGTGCGAGACGGCAGTGCTCCCTACCCCCTGCTTCACGATCGAGTATCCATGGCTAAAAGACGACCCGGCGGCGTTGTGCATGTCTATCAGAAGTTCGATCCGATGAAGTTTCCGAGTCCCACGGAAGCTCCGCCGGATATGGTCTCGCCGGCCTTCGAGCACATGATGGCCTATGGCGGCATGCGCGAGCTGACCGAAGAGGAACTTGCTCGGGCCGTGAGACTTGACCCCAGTCAAATCGCCGGCCTGGGACCAAGCCTTGACGCCTTGATCGCGATGCTCAAGCAACGGAAAGAGAAGATCCTCGCCACCTTCGAAACCCAACACGCTCGCGATCAAGCTCGTCGCCGTTACGAGCAACTTGCCAAGAAATCCAAGCCCGCCAAGCGAGCCGCCGAACGCTTTCGTCAGGCCGTGAAGGAGGAGCAGCTTTACGATCTTGAGCGCCTCTGGTACTCGTTGGGCGACGATGGTTCGCCATTCGCTCGGCAACTCGTTCAACTCATGGATCGTCTGGGCGACAAATACCAAGTTGACGAGCTTTCCGCCAAGTACCCTTTCACGGGTCGCGAGTCCATGACGGTGGACCAGGCGCTGCAAGTCAAGGAGGAGCTGGAAACGATCGACGCCTTGCTCGAGCAACTCGAGAAGGCCAAGAAGGACGCGCAGATCGCGATGATCGACATGGACGCTTTGGCGGAATTCGCCGATGGGGCGGACATCGCCGAGCTGAAGCGACTGCAAGAGATGGTGCAGCAGTACACGCGAGAAATGGCGGAGCGGCAGGGCTTGGAACGAGGCGAGAACGGCTTCCGCCTGACGCCTGAGGCGTATCGCGTGTTTCAAGGGAAACTGCTCGAACGGATCTTCAGCCAACTACAAGCTTCGCGCACCGGACGCCACCAAGAACAAACCGTCGTGGGCGAAGGCGCCGTGGAACTGCAACAAACCAAACCGTATGAATTCGGCGATTCGGTCGCCAACATGGATGTTCCGGGAACGTTCGTTAACGCGATGCTCCGCAGCGGGGGCCGCGGCCCGGTGAGGCTGAGGCCGGAAGACATTGAGATCCACCGCACCCGCAACTCGCCGAAGTGCGCCACGGTCGTGGTCATGGACATGAGCGGGTCGATGCGCTATGACGGCCAGTACATTAACGTCAAACGCATGGCCCTGGCCTTGGATGGACTGATTCGCCGCGAGTACCCCGGCGACTTCCTGCAATTCATCGAGATGTACACCTTCGCCAAAGTGCGGCAACGCGGCGAAATCATCGACTTGATGCCCAAACCCGTGACGCTGCACGAGCCTTGGGTGCAGTTGCGCTACGACATGAGCCAACCGGACATGCTGGAGGACTTCGTTCATCCGCACTTCACGAACATCCAGCATTGCTTGCAGCAGGCCCGGCGGTTATTGGCGACACAAGACACGCCGAACCGGCAAATCCTCGTGATCACCGATGGTCTGCCCACCGCGCATTTTGAAGAGGAGCAACTGTATCTGCTGTACCCGCCGCACGCGCGAACCGAGGAGGCGACGATGCGTGAGGGCCGCCTTGCGCCCAGGACGATATCGTGCTGAACTTGTTCTTGCTGCCCACCTGGTCGCAGTCTTCCGAGGACATTCGCTTCGCGCATCGGCTTGCCGAGAGCACTCACGGACGCGTCATCTTCACCGCCGGTCGGGACCTGGATCGGTATGTCATCTGGGACTATTTGGAACGTCGTCGCGAGATACTGGGATAGCCAGACTGGGATAGCCAAACTGGGATAACCAAACTGGGATAACCGCTACCGGATGTTGGCTCGGGCTTCGACTTTCGTCCAGAAGGGATGTTGTCGATCGCAGCGGGTGCGGGCGTCTTCCAGAATGACTTCCACCGAAGGGGGCGGCGCGGTGATTTTCTTGCCGTTGAGAAACACCGTGGCTTCCTCATCCAGGCGGAGCAGATCGGGAAGGAGAAAGACGGTGGCCTCATTGGCGTCGGTGGTGACTCGCACGGCGTTGGCGTTTTCGGGCAGTACTTCGCCTTCGGTGGTGGCCTCGCGCGATTTGTCCATCGGCCAGGCCAAGGGCGGAACACGGGACCGTGGCGGATAGTCATCGACTTCGACCCACCAGAAGAAGTTGTCCCATGGGCGCAGCGCGTCGCAGCGGAACTTTGCTCGCGCCAGAGTCCGCCGCTGCTGGCTCATCCAGCCCATCAACCGCGGCAATTCGTCGTTATAGTCCTCCTCGCCGCGTCCCTGATACAGTACGACGACGGTGTCGAATCGTCCAGACTTGAGGGAGCGGTCCCACAGGGAACAATTGGCTTGGAGCCGACCCACATCCAGATCGCCGCCGACGAAATACCAGGGAAGGCCGGCTGCGTTCTGCCAATAGCGAGTCACGTACTTGTCGGCCGAGGCGCCGATGGGGATCACGCCCGCCCACAAATCGGGATGCGCCAAACCGATATCCCAGGCCGCGTCCCCGCCCATGAAATGACCGCTCAAGAACACGCGATCGGTATCGATCGAGTAGCGACGGCAAGCATCGCGAAGACTGGCCAACACCGACGCATGCTCGCGGGCCGAGTATTCGAAGCGCCCCTGTTTCTCCTTGGTCCATTCCGGCGCGATCACAATGTAGCCGCGACGTGCGGGATGATCGCGATGATAGCCGACTCCGCCACTCCACCAATTCAGTTGAGATTCCGGTGTATTGGTCGCGCCACATAGCGAAACCACGCAGGGATAGCGTCGATAAGGCTCGTACTGATCGGGAAGCTGGATCAGGTAAGACGCTTCCTTTTGTTGCAGCAGACCTTCGACCGGCGTCGAAATGCGGTACCGCAAGGGGCTGAGCTCGACGGCGCCTTCGCTGCCGAGCACCGGCTTCATGTTCGCCAGCAACCGGGCGACCACTTCCGGCGATGCGCCCTCCAGCAACTGAATCTGCTCCAATACCTGGTTGCGCTGCTGCAGCGTCTCGCCTTCGAGGTACTCGGCGACCAGCTCCCGCAGCCGCACATAGGCGGCGGCCAGATCCAGGTTTTGGACGCCGGCGCCGGGTCCAAGAATCCAACCGCCGACGGCCAGGGCGACCTTGCGATCCGGCGTGATCGCGGCGTCGTTCATCAGCCTTAAATAGTCGTTGACGCGACGCAGGGTTTCGATGTTCAATTCCAATTCCAGCTCGCTGAGCACCAGCTCCGCACGTTGGCGCCGGGCGTCGTTCGGCAAGCTGGCGATGTCGGCGGCCAGGTGTTGTTTGACTTGGGCTTGTTGATCCAACTGACGATCGTAGTCGCGCAACAGTTCGCGAACCTCCAGCAACGTCTCGGTCGCCACGCCCTCGGCCGGGAACGTCTTCAACATCTGGTAGGCCAACTGGTGGCGTCCCGCCTCTTGCGAAAGAACACGGATGTCCCTCACGATCTGTTTGGCCCACTGCTGTTGCAGAGCGTCGAGTTGATCTTTGAGCTGGGCGACGTCGGGGAAATCCTCGAGCATGCGAGCCAGTTCGTCGCGGGCGTCCTTGTAGCGATCGGCTTGAGTGTACAGCCTGACCATGCGCATTCGGTCGTCGATGTTCTGTTGATCGAGATGGTTGGCGACGATGCGGCTCAGCAGGTCGGCGGGAACCGAGCTGGTGGCGACGCTCATACGCCACTCATACGGTTGACGGCCCGCCAGTCCCTCCAGCACGACGCAGGTCGGATTCAATTCACTGACGCCTTGCAGCACGTAGAACGTCCCGTCCCCGTCGCGCATCCTCACGACGCGTCGGCCGCGTTCATCGAACGGCCCCGGAATCATCGAGCCGATCGAGGCGATTTGCCGACCGGACTTCTGGACATCCTGCTCCAGGCGAATTCGCTCCGGCCGCACGATGGCTGGTCGCGGTTGAGTCGCCAGGTTGTTCTGGTGAAAGAACGTGCGCCGCAGACCATCATCCACCATCGTCACCAGCAGCTGGGGCAAGTCGTTGACCGATTGCGGCGCCGCACTGGCCTTGGCGTCGCAGATGCCGCCGATGGGAAGAAAATCGCCTTCCAGCTGCAGTCCGTTTTTCAGGCGAGCCACATCTTGAGCGGCCACGGGCGCCGCCGTCGGTGCGATCAGCAGCAACGCCGTCATGAGCCAGCGGGGACCGCGTTGGACCGCCGCCCAGGCGAGCCCCGGCCTCCGCCGCATCGTGCTTCGACTCGTCATATCGGCCAAATCCGCGTGATGCATGTGCATTCTCTCAAGACTCGTCTTCATTCTCTATTGTGCCCGCAGCGGATGCTTGTCGTCAATTTCGCTCGCCGTGATTCCGTGATTCGCTTTCCGGGCAAATGCGTGGAGGCGTTTGGCGACGCGGACCGTTGTTGGTGTTGTCTATTCAAGCGGGAGCAGCGCGGTTAGGTTGGAGCTTGCAGCGGCCCCGCGGCGTCCGAGTCGTCGCGGCGCCAAGCGTGTACGAGTTGGGAGCGTTTCATGCCGATTCAGTTCAAGTGCGCCCATTGCGGTCAGCGGCTGAGCATCGGTACGCGCATGGCGGGCCGCCAGGTGCACTGCACCCAATGCCAAAAACGCGTCTTGGTTCCCTCCCTGCCAGCAGCCTCCGAGCCAGCGCCCGATTCGTCGAACTCCTCGAACTCTCGCACGGCGCCACCGACTTCCTCCACCTCGGCGTCGCAAGTGGCGCCGCCCGCCAGCTCCTTGGACGACGAATTGTGGGGGGAGCAGGCCGCTCCTTTGCGGCCGCCGCCGGTTCCCGATTGGTTCTTGACGCCGCCGCCTCCGCCGCCTGAGCCAACGACGCGGGAGGCGACGACTTCAGCCGCCGCGCCGGATCCCATCACGCCGAATGCGTCCGCCGAGTCGCCGCCAAGCCATGCGGATTCGCCGGCGCCGAATGGGTTGGGTCCGCCGGCCGAATCAGCACCGCGCCCCCCGACGCCATCCTCCACGGCGGACGAAAAAGGCGGTTCGCGCAAGCTCGATACGGTTTCTTCGAACTCCGCAAACGCCGCCGCCGCTCCGCCGCGTCGATCGTCGTTAAACGCCGTGGCCGACCGCTTGGCCGACCTCTCCTCCCCCCGTTCGTCATCCTCGACCGGATCGCCGTCCGGTCCTGGCCCTGTCGTCCTGATTGCCGACAAGCGCGAGGAGGCGGAGTGGGTTTACGAGGATGATGAGGACGATGATGAGGGCCCGCCGGCGAACCCGCGATATGTGGCGATCTCGAGAACTTCGCTTTACGCCGCGATGGCGGCGTCGCTGATTCTCGCCGTGGCCGCGTTTGGCTTGGGGATGCTGTTCGGCGGCGGTTGGACGTCAGCCGAGGTGGCGAATCTGGAAGCATCTCCCTGTGACGTGACGGGAGAAGTTCTCTACGCTCGAGGCGCCGAAGCGCCCGCCGCGGATGAAGGAGCCGTCGTCGTGCTGCTGCCGCGGGATGAACGCCCCAGCCGAGACCAACGCATCCCCGGCGAACGTCTGGGACCTTTGCAAGTGCCGCCTCCAGCCAATGATGAGGCCATTCGCGCGATTCGCAAGATGGGCGGCGACTACGCTCGCGTCGATCGCCAAGGACGGTACCGCTTACGCTCGCCCGATCGAGGGCGATATTATCTGCTGGTCATTTCGGCCAATCGAAAGCTCAAGTCCCCCGAAGAAGCCAGCCGCTCCGATCTCTCGGAAATCGGCGGCTTCTTTCATGAATCGTTGTTGCTGCTCGGGGACCAGCAATACAGTTGGCGCGTTTTGCGCGTTGACGACCATCGCAAAGTTCGACATCGTGTTTTAAGGCGTCGGCCTCTTGGGCAACCCTTAGGCGCCAAGTGCCAAGCGCAAGAGGCGGCGCGGTGGATCAGCCCGGGCGGCAACGACCTTAAGAGGAGCGTTGTTGAGCGAGCTTGGCGGGACTGGTGGTCTGAACGTCCGGCGCTTGCAACCAGATTTTTCGTCCACAGGTCGTCTCGACCACGTCCAGAAAATCGTGGTTTAACGTGGTCAGCATGCGACGCGCCGGCTCGAATCCCAGATGGGCCAGCAATTCCGCCGCGTCGCCGGGATAGGTGACGGGGAACGGATCTTCGGCGGAGCCGTCCCCGGCGGCCGCCAACCCTTGTACGCAACGCAACCGCAGAAACGCCTCGGATTCCGCGTCTTCCAACTGTCCTAGTTCCTTCAACACGATCGCCGAGAACGCATGAAACGCCGGGCTGAGGGCCCAGGCGTCGTTCATTTGGTCCATCAGCTCCACAGCCGATTGGTATTCCGCCTGCCGCGCGAGGTTGGACAATTCATCCAACCAGCGACGGTCGCGGTGATCGGGATCGCCGCTCAAGATCGACTGCCGCAGCGACAAGTAGCGACGCCGTGTCGGTCTTTGGAGCAGGTCGCCGAATTGTTCCCACATGCGGTTGCTTCCACAAGTGCCAAGATACGTCTGTCGCAAATCTAGTGACGCCGACTCGCAGGTTGCTTGGATGTTGAATGTCGAGCGACAACGCAACAATTCAACAGCAACTTCGCGAACCATCGCGGCTCGCCACTCTCTTCACTTCTTCAAGACTAATTGACAAAGCGAGATACTGACAAGCGCTTGTCAGCGAATTCTTGCGAAGTTTTTTCGAAAGGCAAGTGCTGATCGTTGGCGAACGCAACCAACTTGAGATGCAACGGATGGAGACTGACGTTGGTCAACGCAAGCAAGACGCCTTGCACATCGCTCACTGAACTCTGCGTTACATTGTGCGTCAATGCAAGTCGCCGAGGTTGTGCGTGTTCACCAAGGGCCTGAAGGATCGCTGACTGGGGGCTTGGACCTGAACCGCGCCGCGGCGACCAAGGGATGTCCGACGACTTCTCGCCTCAGGCGTGCGCCTTAGAATAGGGGCATGAACGACTCCGATTCCGTATCGTCCGACGCTCTCAATCTCTCGTCGTCCATCCGGCGACTGCCCGGTTGCGATGATCATGTCGCGCGCTGTCTGCATCGACTGGGCGTTCGTCGCGCCAGGGACCTGCTCTTCTATTTCCCTCGCGATTATCAGGATCCGGGGCTCACCAGCAACATTGGGGAGATGCAAGACCAGCAGCTCTGTACGCTGACCGCCGATGTGGTCGAGACCGGCCTCTTGGAACGCGGCGAATCGTGCATTTTTTCGATCCTGCTGTTCGACGGCGTCGATCATCTGCGGTGCGTCTGGTTCAATCAGCCTTTCCACGAACGAAGGCTGCGGCGCGGCATGAAAGTCCGGGTCACCGGAAAACCGCGGAGACGCGTCAATCGCTGGGAGATGTCGCATCCGCAATACGAAGTGGTGGAGAACACGCCGACGACGGAATTGGGACTGATTCCCGTCTATCGCCTCACCGAGGGCGTTACGCAGACGCGTTTGCGCAATCTGGCGACCAAGGCGGTTGCGGAATTGACGCCCCTGCTGCCGGATGTTCTGCCGGAATCCTGGCGGCGAGAGAAGAATCTGCTGTCCATTCAGGAAGCGATTACCGAAGTCCACGCTCCGCGCGACGCCGAGCGCTTAGAGCACGCTCGACGGCGATTGGCCTATCAGGAGCTGTTGGTGCTGCAAGCGGCGCTCGCCCTGCGGCAGTCCAGCATGAAGCAAGGCCCGCCGGCCTGGCAATTCCCGGCCACGGCTCGCATCGACGCTCGCATCAAGCGGCTCTTTCCTTTTGAACTCACCCCGGATCAACGCCAGGCCATCGAGGAAGTCGCGCGCGATATGGGCTGCTCGGTTCCCATGAATCGCCTGTTGCAGGGAGATGTCGGGGTCGGCAAGACCGTGATCGCCATCTACGCGATGCTGTTGACCGTGGCGCATGGCGGGCAGGCCATTCTGATGGCGCCCACCGAAGTGCTCGCCCGACAACATATGCGCACGCTCGACCGCCGGTTAAGGCGAAGCCGAGTGCGGATGGGGTTGCTGACCGGTTCGCTTTCCAGCCGCCAACGCCAGGAACTGATCGATCAAGCCGTCGCCGGCGAACTGGACTTGATCGTCGGCACGCAAGCCATACTGCACGCCTTAAGCGATCGACAGGATCTTCTCCCCAAGCTGGGGCTGGTGATCATTGACGAACAACACAAGTTCGGCGTGCGGCAGCGCGGGATGCTGCGGCGGACGGCCAAAGTCGCCGCACTATCTCGTCATGACGGCCACCCCCATACCGCGCACCGTGGCGATGTCGTTATACGGCGACTTGGATGTCTCGTCGCTACGGCAGCCCCCCGCCGGACGACCCGCCGTACACACCTACCGCGTCGCTGACGACAAACAGGAAGCCTGGTGGCGGTTTGTGGTCAAGAAGATCGACGAAGGCCGGCAAGCCTATGTCGTCGCTCCGCATGTGGGACCGCGCGACGCCGCGCCGGCTTCCGAACTAGAAGGAGACGATTCACAAGGCCCCAACCCGTTGGCCAATATCGCCGCCGACGCCGCTGCGCTGGATGAGGGCGAACGTTCGGCTTCCGAGCCGCCGGCTTCCGAGCCGCCGGATCCCGCGCAACCGCTCCGCCCCACCGATCGCGATGATCTCGCTGAGGAAGCGAAGCAACAAGAGCTGGACCAAGTGGCGGTCGAAGTCGCCAACGTCCAGTCGGTCTTCCTGGAACTTTCGCGTGGTCCGCTGCGGAACTTGCGCTTAGACATCCTGCATGGCGGATTGACCGCCGCCGACAAGGACGCGGCCATGCAACGATTCGAACAAGGCCTGACCCAGGTGCTCATCGCCAGCGCGGTCGTCGAAGTGGGGTTGGATGTGCCCAACGCCACGCTGATGACGATCCAATCCGCCGAACGGTTCGGGCTCGCCGCGCTGCATCAATTGAGAGGCCGAGTCGCCCGAGGCGCTCATCCGGGATACGTCGCCCTGTTTGACCATGCGACGACCGAGGCCAGTCAACAGCGGCTGGAGGCGCTCTTGAAATCGACCGATGGATTCGAATTGGCCGAATGGGACTATCAACTACGCGGGCCAGGCGACTTGTTCGGCGTGCAACAACACGGCCTGCCGCCGCTCCGCGTCGCCGACCTTCACCGCGATCAAGCATGGCTGCAAGAGGCCTTTGACGACGCCCGCCAACTGCTGCAAACCACTCACCAATACCAGGATCCCGCGTGGCGCGGGTTCAAGGAAATGGTCCTCCGACGCTATGGAAACGCTTTGGAGTTGGGTGATCTTGGGTGATGGTTTTTGGTTCGTTCTGGTTCTTGGCTTCTTGGTTCTTGGTTCTTGGTTCTTGGTTCCGCCCCGGCTGGGTTTGTCCGAAAGTGCACAAGCTACAGAGCCAGGGGTGGCGGTTGAACTCGCTGCCGCTCGCCAAACGGACCTCAAGCTGCGATGACCAAAGCAATCTCAAGAGCGAGAGGGGCAGTTTCAGCAACCGAGTTCTCAAGTATCTCCGTGACTTCCCAAAAAATCACAACCTAGATTGGGACGCCCCTTCGGGGCTTGTTTGGGAACCAGGAACCAGGAACCAAGAACCAAGAACCAGGAACCACCACCTACCCCGCATGCAGGCGGATCAACAGATGCTCCAGCGCCCAGCGTGCCCTTGAGTCGCTGGAGTGGGTTCCCTTGAGGGCGAGATCGGTTTCCAGCAACCAGCGATGGATCTTGCGTGCTCGAGGGCGTCCTAGCTGCAGCAGCTGGCTCTTGGCTCGTTTGATGCCGAAGCCATAGAAGCCGGCCTGTTCGAGCGCTTCATCCAATCGCATGCGTCTTCCGCGTTGTTCGGCGATCTCGAAGATGGCGACGGCTGTGCCGAAGCGTCGCAGGCCCCATGACAACTGGCCGAACATGGCTTGCGGCGATTCGCCAGCTTGCAGCAGTCGGTTCAATTGCAGCAGTGCTTCCGCGACGTTGCCATCAGCCGCCGCGTCGATGAGCTCCCAGACTGTCTGCTTCTTCCAACCGCCAACGATCTTGCGAACCACGTCGGCCGAAACGGGCCGCTTGCCAGCGAAGAGCGCGAGCTTCGCGAGTTCTTGCTCCATCAAGCCGAGGTCCGCACCGGTCAATTCGATGAGTTCCTTGGCGCCTGGATGCCGAGTTGGAAGCCATGATGCTCGGCGGCGCGGCTTTGCAGCCAGCGGGTCATCCGATCCGCATCCAGACTGCCCTTCTTTCTGCCCGCGGGCGGGCGACAATCGATGGCCAGCCCATGGGCGGCGATCAGCTTGAACAGCTTGGTGTTGCTGGGCCAGGCCGCGACGTGCAGCACCAGCACGCCGGAATGGGGGTGTGCGACGTACTTTTCCAAGTCGGAACGGTAGTTCTTCACGAAGTCGTCGGCCGGATTCACCACGACGATCGTGGGACCTCCTCCGCCGAACAAGCTGCGTGAGGAGAGTTCGTCCATCACGTCGCTCCAAGCGGCCTTTTCGTCCAGCGACTTCGCGTCCGCATCAACCCCCCAACGACGTTTCACCGACGCGAAGGCTTCGCCGCGGAGGAAGGACTCGGCGCCGAACAAAACCAGGACCGCCGCCCTTTCAGGCAAGTCCGCCTCGGCCAGGTCAAATACGTGCTGCGGCGTGCTCATGGCAGTCAATCTGAAGGATTCTTCCAACCAGGTCAACAAGCCAAGAAGCAGAGCCCCAAATACCCACCAACGGCCTTGATCGTAAGACGGTCCCCCTGCTCCTTGGAAGGTAGGGTGCGTGGATGAATCACGTTCGAGCAAAAGCCAGGCCGGACGGGCCGGCAGAGTTCTCTTTTTCTATGGCTTTCCGGAATTGGACGAGCGAAGAAACTGCAGGTTGCTGGATTTAAAGGGCTCGCCTTACGGCCACGGCTAGAGTGTCCCCAAAGAGGCTCCATTTTCCGCGAAGGCCTGTCGCCACAAGTGCTTACGCGGCGAGCACGCCACGACGGGGCATGTCCCCGTCGAGCGTTGCTCCCCGCCAACAACGATCCCAGCCTGGACGCCGCCACAACGGGGCTTGCCCCCGTTGGGCGATGCTCCTCGCCCACCGAACAGCGCCATCTGGCGAGGAGCAGCGCTACGCTGGGACAAGCCCAGCGGTGGCGGAGATTCGCCGGCAGTCCGAACGTTGTGGGCTGCAAAGACACGACAATCAAAGTCAGGTGGACCACCTTACGATCAAATCCCCACCAACAACTGGACCAGCAAACCAGCAATCAAGCCCCAAAAACTCTGTTGCCAAAAGTCGGCGAGATGTCTACCATCCGCTCCCCGAACCTATCGAATGAGGTGCAAGTAGCGATGAATTGGCGAAGGGCTTGCGGCTTGATGCTGGTGTTGACGACAGGTTGTCTGGCGCCCGCGCAAACGGGACAACGGCTGGCTAGTATCGTACAGCACGATCCGGCTGCCGAGCCGGCGCCCTCAGGCCGCGGGGTCAAGGCCAGCATGGTTTCGCCGGATGTCGAGATGGATCGTTTGCCCGCGGTTTCGCAAGGCGCACGCGCCTCGTTAATTGCTCCTGATGCGTCCTTGGAGTCCGCCGCCCATGCGCTCACGGCGACTCGCGAGCCACTGCCGTTCAATTGGGACGCCGCCGAATCGACCCCCTACCCCGGGACGGGCTTGTCGAAACCGGAGCTTCCGTCCGAGACTCGGCCTGCAGGGAACCCGTTGGCCGCTGATCCCCTCGGCGAGCCCCCAAGGGACCATGGACCGGCCGCCGCATCTTCGACAGCAACACCGAGCGATACCGAGGTGGCTCAATCGCCCGTTCCAGCAGCCGACGCGGAAGAAACGTTGGCGCCGGCGCCGGATTGGTACGACCAGCACGCCCCTAGTTGGTTTGAGTCTCTGGCGTTGGCCGGCCACTGGCGAGCCAATCGAGCGGCGCCGTTGACCACCGCGGCGTTGGAGGCTTCCGGCCCGCGGTTGCTCGTCGGTGCTGAGTCTCCCGCGACGCCAGCGACCGATCACGCCGCCGCTTCCGCCGCTCAGCGAGTCGGCGGCTCCCGCCAATCAGGCGATCAACCACGTCGCCTTGGCGAGTTCCACGGAGCCCGCCGACATGGCGCCGCCGGCGGTCGCGCTCGCACACTACGACCAGGCCGCGTCAGACGGCGAATCGGACGGGGCCCCACTCGCTTCCTCCTTGCCGTTGGCTGATGGAACGGCCGCCCCGCAGATCCCCACGAGCGTTTCGGAGCTATTGCAACGGGCCGCGGCGACCGCGACCGAACGGTCCCGCCGACAAGAGTTGACGCCAGCGGAGCGCCAACGATTGCTGAAGATCCGCTCGCTCTTGCTGGCCATGTCTCAAGACGCGCAGAGCGCGCCTGTCTCGGCCGACGCGGGAGCTGCCGAGTCTGCTGACGCGCTGCCTGGGCATTGGCGCGCTCTGGAGTCCGCAGTGCGGCTGCTCTTGGATCCAGAACCTGGAAATGATGCTCGCGCGCTCGGGCAGTTAAGGATCGCCGTTCATGAATTGGCGCAAGGGGCGAACTTGGAGCTGCGAAACCTTGCGTTCTGCACGCGAGTCGAGGGGTTCGGCCGCTACCAGGCCTTCCCCAAAACCATCTTCTACCCTGACCAAGAGGTGCTGTTGTACGTCGAGGTCGAGAACTTCGCGACGACGGAATCCGCGGAAGGATTCGAGACCGAATTGCAGGGCAGTTACCTGATCACCAACGCCGACGGTCGTCGTCTGGCCGAGCAGGACTTTGTGATTGATCGACAAAGCAGCCGCAACGCGCGACGCGACTACTTTGTTCCGTATCGCTTATACATGCCTCGCGCGATCGAACCGGGTCGATACACGTTGACCCTGTCGATGCAAGATCTCAAGGCCAACAAGGCCAGCCAGGCGAAAGTGGAATTCACGATCGCCGGACTGGATCCAGAATTGTTGAAGTAGTGCTGCCGGGCAGGCAAGGGAACTCACTGCGGGAACAGATTGTGTTCCTCGCCGTTCTCGAGCTTCAGCGTGCCCGCCGTCACGTCTTCATGATCTTCGTCGATCGTGATGCACGTGGCGCTGATGACGCCCTTGCCTTTTTCACCCACCAGGTTGAAGGCGAAATCGTCCTCGCCGTCCAAGCTGTTGCTGACTTCCTCGTTGTAGGTAATGCTGGTGATCGCGCCCAAGTGTTCGGCCAACACGGGGTTGTTTTCCAGATCCGCCAGGACCTGAGCTGCGAATGCTTCCAGCCCATCGTCCAGCATCGCTTCGGATTCCATACTCACGCCCGGAAACAGCTCATATTTCTGGCCGTCAATCTCGAGGTACCCGGCCGTGATGTCTTCGGTGAATTCATCGATGGTGACGCACGTCGCGGTGAGTGTGCCGCTGCCCTTGGAGCCCTGGATGCGGAACACGAAGTCGTTCTCGCCCGGAAAATTGGCGGACGCGTCGTCGTCAACTTCAAAGGAGGTGATCTCTCCGATATGCTCGACGATCACCGGATGATCCTTGATGTCCGTGCGTGCTTGAGCCACCCAGTCCGTTTGCGGCAGCATGCTCATCAAATCGCAGCCAGCCACGGTGGTCAGCAAACAAGCCAGCCCCAGCGAGAGTTTCTGCAACGTCATTCTTATGTATCCTTTGCAACAGAGCTTTTCGCGTCCACTTCCTGACGGCCAGCCGGATCGGCCGGCGTCGCCTCCGCTTAAACAAATTAAACCTTGACAACGAATTTCGCCAGTCGTCTGGGGCGAACGCCCGCTCCGCCGAAGTCGCCATCGGAGTCATTATGACAACCTACGACGCAATTGTGGTCGGCGCCGGGGCGGTGGGTTCGGCCGCGATGTGGCGGCTCGCCAAGCGAGGCATGCGCGTTCTGGGGCTCGACCGCTACGGGCAAGCCCACGATCAAGGCAGCTCGCACGGCAAAACCCGCGCCATCCGACAGGCGTATTTCGAACACCCGGACTACGTGCCCCTGTTGCGCCGAGTGTATGGATTATGGGACGAGTTGGAGGTCGAGACCGAACAGAGTCTCTTCTTTCGCGTGGGGTTGCTCGAAGCGGGGCCGGCCGACGGCCAAGTGGTTCCCGGCGTGCTCCGCAGCGCCGCCGAGCATGGACTGTCCATCCAACGCTTGACGCCCTCGGAGGCGCGCGCGGATTTTCCAGCTTTTTCGTTTTCTGACGACGACCTCATCGTCGTCGAGAACGACGCCGGCTATCTGTTGGTCGAACAGGCGGTGCAAGCCCAGTTGGACGCCGCGCTGCACCAGGGGGCCGCTTGGCGTTGCGAAACCGTTGAGAGTTGGCGGCCCGAAGGCGCCGGCGTCGAGGTCGCCACGAATCGGGGCGCCTACCGCGCCGATCGCCTGGTTCTCGCGGCGGGACCTTGGTCAGCGTCCCTGCTGGACTCGCTGCAGGTCCCGCTGCAAGTCGTCAAGAAGCATCAGTTCTGGCTGCGGGGTCGCGACACCGCGGCGGACCGGGCTCTGCCCGTCTTCTTTTTCGAAGAGCGCAGCTTGGAAGGGCCAAACGACTTCTTCTACGGCTTTCCGGAATTGGACGAGCACGGATTGAAAGTCGCCGAACACAGCGGCGGCGAGCCGATCCGCGATCCGCTGACGGATCCCCGCCAACGCGATCCGGCTCAAGCTAACCGGGTCGCGAAGTTCGTGGCCCGACGCTTGCCCACGCAAGCCCGCCAATTCACGCGCCACAGCGTGTGCTTCTACACCATGACGCCGGACCACCATTTTCTGGTCGATCGACACCCTCAATGGCCGCAAGTCTGCTTCGCGGCGGGACTGTCTGGGCATGGCTTCAAGTTCGCCCCGGCGTTGGGCGAGGCCCTCGCCGATCTCTGCGAGCAAGGCGCTACGGAACTGGAAATCCAGTTCCTGAACCTGGCTCGATTCGCGGCGAGCTGAACTGACGGCGCGGAGCGATCCGTTTGCGGGCTGTACAGAATTGCCTCCGCCTCCGTGGTTCTCCGCGTCCTCCGTGGTCGCCTCTGTCCAATTAGAAGCGAAAGTTGAAGGTCGTGCCGACGCGCGTTTGCGGGGCGTGGCGATAGTGTCGGTGCGGCGCTGGACGGTAATAGTAGCGAGGACCCACAGGGACGTACCTCGGAGCCACGTAGTATTGCTCGACCACCACCGGCGGTTGCGAGTACACAGGGGTCGGAGGGGCTGGAGCCGCGTAGGGCGTGTTCGGCGCCTGTTGCATCGCGGTGATCACCACGTCGCTGACGCCGTTCTGATGCAGGTAGATGATGTCATTGACCGCCAGCTTCTGGGCGACGCCGCGCTGTTGCAGTTGGTTGATGATCACCGCTTCGCTGAGACCGCTACGGGACATGTTGATCACGTCGGCCAGCGACACCGCTTGCTGCTGGTAGGCTTGCGCACTGCGCCGCATCTGGTATTGGGCTTGCATCTGGTCTTGGTCGCGAGCGTTGCCCAGGACCGCGCCGGACAACGCGCCGATGGCCCCGCCGATCGCCGCGCCGGCGCCGGCTTCACCGCTGTTTTCGCCAATCACGGCCCCTGCAATCGCGCCGGTCAGGCCGCCGACAACCGCTCCCCGCTGGGTGCCCGTTTGAGCAAACGCGGGAGCACAAGACAATGACGCCAAAACGATCGCGCCACACAGTGTCGTCCGTGACATGGCTAACTCACTCGCAAGTACAAGGGCGTGTGTTGCTGTATCCAAACCGTCCCTTATCCCATATCGGCGGAACGGGCAATGTCGATTGAAGCTTTTCGCGGCGCGGCGGCGGCGCAGCCACGGCAATTTCCGGCCCAATCCGCCCAGGGCGCCCAGGCCCTCCGAGCCTCGGACGCTCACCCGTCCGCGCCGCTTTCCACCGTCGGGGCGACAACGCCGCTGGGAGTTCCCCGCCACCGCAGCCCAATCTGATCCGGACGACCGCTGCGATCGCGCCAATCAGCGCGGGGCGACGACGCCGAGGGCGATATCTGTGAACAGGATCACAAATCCCGCGCAGCGCCGCGCGGGTCGAGCGACGTTTGAAGAGTGATCCCATTTGCGGCGTTCCCTCGTGATGCGCCTGGGCCTCGGCGATGTCGCCCGAGGCGCGCTATTGCGCAGCAGCCGCCGCGGTCCCCCTTTTTGTCGAGGTGCAGCGATGAGTACCTACCTTCAACCGCAGCCGCCCGATCAAGTTTTCGAACAACTGGAACAGGTGATCGACTACGCTCAGGAATTGCAAGCGAGCGATCGTCGTCAGGCGGACCGCACGGTGATCTACCTGCCGGTGTTGATCGAAGCGTTGGATGAGAACTACCAGCCTGTGGGCGAAGTGATCGCCGGGCTCAGTCGCAATGTCTCGGTGTCGGGCCTGGCGTTCCTGATTGTCGAGCATCTGGAATGCAGTTTCGCCACCATCCGCTTCGAGTTGAATGATCGGCAACTTGATCCGCTGTTTGTGGAAATCGTGCATCAACAACAGCGCGGTCCGTTTTACGACATTGGCGTCAAGCTGGTGATGGATTGGGAAGGCGGGCAATGGTAGCGGCGGGTTGTTCGGCGGCGAGTCTCCGCGGTTTGGCCTGACGCGGCCCAGTTGATTGCCCTCAGCGGCGCGCTAACGGTTGACCTGATCGCGCGCGGGCGTTTCCGGTGGGGCCGGATCCTTGAATTGCTTCTTGTCCAGGCGGTGTTGCTTCATTTTGCGAAGCAGCGTGCGGCGACTGACGCCGGCTTGGCGAGCGGTCTCCTCGATCCGCCCGTGGTGCAGTCGCAGCGCTGCTTGCAGGTACGCCAACTCCAATCGCTCGACGACCGGCTCCACGTTTTGGGCGAGCGTTCGATTCAGGTCGACGTTGGCGGGCGACGGGGCCGCGGCGCCGCTTTGCGGATCGCTCAGCGAATCGCCGGCGGGCGTTTGGAGTTCATGAAAGTCGCGCTCGCCCAAAGCCCGGCTGGGGCGAGCGAGCATCAGCCGCTCGGCGAAGTTCTCCAACTGCCGGACGTTGCCCGGCCAGGCGTACGAGGCAAGCGCGTCCAGGAAGCCGTCGGTGAAGGTGGGCGGATCCAACCCGTAGTGCTTCGACAGCCGTTTGGTGAAATGCCCGAAGAGCAGCAAGATGTCTTCGGGGCGTTGACGCAGCGGCGGGATTTGAATCCGGATGACGTCCAGGCGATACAGCAGATCTTCGCGAAACGTCTGCTCGCGAACCGCGGCGCTCAGATCTCGATTGGTCGCCGCGATCACACGGACATCCACCGCCACTTCATGAGCACTGCCCAAAGGGCGGATCCTCTTTTCCTGCAGCATCCGCAACAGGCTTTGCTGCGCCTCGGCGGGCATGTCGCCGATTTCATCCAATAGCAGTGAGCCGCGTTCGGCGGCGGCGACCAAGCCGCGTTTGGCGCGGTCGGCGCCGGTGAAGGCGCCCCGTTCATGCCCAAATAGCTCGGAGTTCACCAGTTCCGGCGAGATGCTCGCGCAGTTGGCGGCCACGAAGCGGCCCTTCCGTCCAGAGAGGCGATGAATGGCTCGAGCCATAAGCTCCTTGCCGGTGCCGGTTTCCCCGCTGATCAACACGGTGGCGTCGGCGGGCGCGATCCGTGCACAGAGGTGAAACAGGTCCCACATGGCGCTGCTGCGGCTGAGCATGGATTCGAAGCTGCTGCCCCGAAGTCGTTGCTTGCCCAGGTCATTGACGCGCGCGAGGATGGGCTGTCGAGCCGCGGCGGCCTCGACCGCCTCGGTCAGCTTGCTGATCTCGGCGCTCACCACCACGTCCCTGGCGCCGCCTCGGAACAAGGTTCGCACGAGGTCTCCGGCGGCTCGCGGCGCCCAGAAAACCACATCGGTCAGGGGCCAGTGCGCGGCGAGCGAGCCGAGCACGGTCTGGGCCAGATCCGTCTCAGCGGCGTTGATCTGAACGACGAACAGCCGCGGGGGGCGGGGCGCTTGATGGCGGGCCAGTTGCCGCAGGGAGGCGACCGGCGCCAAGTCGAACCCCAGGGCTTGGAGTTGGCTGCGAGCCTCCTTGGAGGGCAAGCGGACGGTCAACAGAGGCGAATTCATGGCGGTTCCTCAAGAAAAGCGTGCGGAATCGCCCTCGCGGGGCCCGCAACCCACCGCAGTCATGAGACAGGTCTGTCCCAATTCTAGCCTAAGAGGCGGGGATGAGCCGCCGTTGGCTCGTTTTTTGAGTCACAGGCGTCTCGTTGCCGCCGCGCGGCGTCAGCCCTGCGGCCGTCGCCGTCCGGCACGCGGTTTGCGGCCTCTCAGGAAACGCTCCGCCGGCGCCGTCTGTGGGACGCGGTCCTCTGGCCCGGCCAGTCTGTCTCCGCCGGGATTTCCACACCATGTCCTCCAACACCTCGCCCGCCCCCACTGATCGCCGCGCCGGGAGCCAGGCCGCGCAGGCGCGTGAAGGCGAACCACGCTTTGAAACCATCGCTCGCGACGCCTCCCGCGGCGTCAAAATCGCCTTGATCAGCCTGCATGGCTTGATTCGCGTGGAGCGGCCGGAATTGGGCCGCGACGCCGACACCGGCGGGCAGGTGAAATACGTCCTGGAACTCGCCCGCACGCTGGCCGCCCAGCCCAACATCTTTGAAGTTGAGCTGCTGACGCGGCAGATCGTCGACGAGAAAGTTGGGCCCGCCTACGCCCGCTTGGAAGAGCCGATCGCCAAGAATGCGAAGTTGGTTCGCATTCCTTTTGGACCGGGGCGATATCTTCGCAAGGAGAGTCTCTGGCCTTACCTCGACATGTTCATCGATCAAACGTTGGCGCACTTCAAGCGCGAGGGCTTGCCGGACATTATCCATGGCCACTATGCCGACGCCGGATTGGCCGGCGCTCAGTTGGCCAGGTTGCTGCGGATCCCGTTTGTCTTCACTGGCCACTCCCTGGGCCGAGTCAAGAAGCAACGCATGAGCCTCGGCAAGAACAACCTGGAGACCCTCGAGAAGAAATTCAAGTTCACCCAGCGAATTGAGGCCGAGGAGATCGCCTTGGAGACGGCGGCGATGGTTGTCACCAGCACCAACCAGGAAGTGCAACAGCAATACGCTCTGTACGACCATTATCAAACCAATCGCATGGAAGTGATTCCGCCGGGGGTGGACTTGGACGCGTTCTCGCCGCCCGGACCCGCCTTCGCGCCGCCCATCGCCACGGAACTCGCTCGCTTCCTGAACCAGCCCGAGAAGCCGTTGATCTTGACTATGGCGCGACTGGACGAGCGGAAGAACCTGCCGATGCTGGTCCGCACTTATGGAGAAAGTCCGGAATTGCAAGAGAGGGCGAACCTGACCTTGATCATGGGGGGACGCGAGGACATTCGCGAATTGCCGCGCCCGCAGCAGGAGATTATCAATGAGGTCCTGTACCTGATTGATCTTTATGATCTCTATGGCAAGGTCGCCTATCCCAAAGCGCACACGACCGAGGACATTGCGGATCTGTACCGTCTGGGTGTGACCACCCACGGCGTGTTCGTCAATCCGGCGCTCACCGAACCGTTCGGGCTGACTCTCTTGGAGGCGGCCGCGACCGGCCTGCCGATTATCGCCACCAACGACGGCGGGCCTGCGCGACATTATCGCCAATTGCCGCAATGGTCTGCTGGTGGATCCCTTGGATCGGGAATCGATCACCAAGGCGATCGCCCGCGCGTTGACCGAACCGGAGACTTGGCAAGAGTGGTCGCAGGCCGGCCTCGAGGGCGCTCGCGCGCATTATTGTTGGGACCATCACGCCAAACGGTACCTGAGGGACTTGGACGACATTCTCAAGCACACGCCCACGCCGACGCTGGCGCAGTCGCCTCGCCTGCGACGCTTGCCGGACTTCGATCGGCTGCTGATCACGGACCTGGACAACACGTTGACCGGCGACGCCGACGCCCTGGCGGAATTCGTCGATGTGATTCGGGAGAACGATCATGTCGGCTTTGGCATCGCCACCGGCCGCCGACTGGACAGCGCTCTGGAGCTCATCGAGGAGCTCGGGTTGCCGCGCCCCGATCTGTTGGACACCGATGTGGGCACGCAACTGCACTACGGCGAGGCCTTGACGGCGGATCGCTCCTGGCGGAACCAGATCGGCTACGCCTGGAAACCGGACGAAATCCGCGCCTTGTTGGACAAGCTGCCCGGCCTGTACTTGCAGGACGAAGGCCATCAATCGGAGTTCAAGATCAGCTACGAATTGGACGCGTCGCTCGCGCCGAAGCTGTCGCAGATCAAGAAAAAGATCCGAGAAGCGGGGTTGCGTGCTAAAGTAGTCCTATCGCTCGAGATGTATTTGGATATCATTCCAGTTCGCGGAGGCAGCGATCTCTCGATGCGGCATTTGCTGTGGAAGTGGGGTTTTCCGGCCGAACACGTTCTGGTCGCCGGTGATTCCGGCAACGACGCCGGAATGCTGGTCGGCCGCACGCTGGGCGTGGTCGTGGGCAACTACAGCCATGAGCTAGAGCGATTGCGCAATCATCCCCGCATCTACTTCGCCAAGGCCCATCATGCGGCCGGCGTCTTGGAGGGGGTGGAGTACTACAACTTCCTGGACAATATTGTCATCCCCAATGATCGGATCTAGCAGCAACGGCGCCCCGGATGGACTGGCCTTTGAGGCCTCCTTGTCGTTGCAGCGCCTGCGGCCGCGCCTGGAGTCGGCTTGGCGCGAAGCGATCGTCCCGTCGGATTACGCGCCGACCGGGTCGATCACCGCCGCCGACCTTCCCCATGAGACCACCGGCGCCGACATCGAAGCATTCGATCGCCGGCTGGAGCTGCATTGGCCGAAGCTCTTCTCGCTCTTGTACACCCTGTACGGCGGCCGCTACGACTTCTTTTATCATTTGGAGCAGATCCTGCTGACCTCCGTGCGGTCCTGGCGCCAACGTCCGTTCGCCATGAAGCAGTTGGATCATCAACGCATCAACAATCCCGATTGGTTTCTCTCCGAAAAGACCGTGGGCGGTGCGCTGTACGTTGACCTGTTCAGCGAGAACCTTGGCCAGCTCCGCAGTCAGATTCCCTATTTCCAGGAACTGGGGCTGACCTACCTGCACTTGATGCCCTTGTTCGCGGTCCGCCCGGGCGATAACGACGGCGGCTACGCGATCAGCAACTACCGTTCGGTGGATCCGCGTTTGGGGACGATTGATGATCTGAAGCTGTTGGCCGACGCGCTTCGCGAAGCCGGCATTTGCCTGGTTTTGGATTTCGTCTTCAACCACACTTCGGACGATCACCAATGGGCTCAATCGGCGCAAGCCGGCGATCGCGAATTCCAGCAGTACTACTACATGTTCCCCGATCGCGAAACGCCCGACCAATACGAGCGGACCTTACGCGAGATCTTCCCCACCGTGCGGCGCGGCAGCTTCACCTGGCACGACGGCGTGCGGCGCTGGGTTTGGACCACCTTCAACGGCTTTCAATGGGACTTGAACTACTCCAACCCGGCCGTTTTTCGCGCCATGTTGGAGGAGATGTTCTTCATTGCGAACACCGGCGTCCAAGTGCTGCGACTGGACGCCGTCGCTTTCATCTGGAAGGAAATGGGCACCAGTTGCGAGAACTTGCCGCAAGCCCATCTGTTGATCCAGGCCTTTAATCTGTTGGCCAGCATCGCGGCGCCAAGCCTGGTGTTCAAGTCCGAAGCGATCGTCCACCCCGACGACGTCGTCAAGTACATCGATCCCAGGGAGTGCCAAATCTCCTACAACCCGACGCTGATGGCGTTGCTATGGGAGTCCTTGGCCACGCGTCGAGTCTCCCTGTTAACGCGATCATTGAGTCACCGCCACCGGCTCCCTCCGCACACGGCGTGGGTGAATTACCTCCGCTGCCATGACGATATTGGCTGGACGTTTGACGATCAGGATGCGGCCGCCATTGGCATCAATGGGTACGATCATCGCCGCTTCTTGAATCAGTTCTTCACGGGGCAGTTTCCCGGTTCCTTCGCTCGCGGCGTGCCTTTTCAGGAGAACCGACAAACCGGCGACATGCGGATCTCGGGGACCATGGCGTCTTTGGCGGGCTTGGAGCAAGCGGTTGAGCGGGGCGACGCCGAGCTGATCGAATTGGCGATACGCCGGATCTTGTTGTTGCATGGCGTAACGCTGAGCATCGGCGGGATCCCGTTGATCTACCTTGGCGAGGAATGGGGGATGCTGAACGATTATGATTTCGTGAAGGATCCGGCCAAGGCTGGCGACACGCGTTGGATCCATCGACCCAAGATGAAATGGGAGTATGTGGAGAGGCTGCAAAGCGAATTGGACTCCGCCGATCACTCGATGCGGCAACGGATCTTTCGATCGCTGCAGAAGATGATCGCCTTGAGGAAGGATATGCCGGCGTTTGCCGGTCAGACCATGGAGCTGATTTCGCTCGCCAACCCACACCTGCTGGGATTCGTCCGGATCCACGAAGGGCATCGCTTGATTGTGTTGGCGAATTTCTCCGAGACGCCCCAAGAGGTGGACGCGAACGTGCTGCGGACCGCCGGCTTGGGCCGGTTTTTCGAGGACGCGATCACGGGATTCAGCGTGGCTGCTTCGGAAGCGATCGAGTTGGCCGCCTACCAGATCCAGTGGCTCAAAAGGGTTTAAGCAGGACGTCATTCGGGCCAGGAGCATCGCGGCGGCGTCCGCTCGATGCCCCGTCGTGGCGTGCTCGCCGCGTGAGCAGGTTGCGTCGCGCAGCGCACCCCATAAGCATCAAGTGAAGAAAGATCCGGATGGAATTGACCACGGAGGACGCGGAGAACCGCAGAGGCGGACGCAATTCTGTCCTCTGTGTTCCTCCGTGCTCTCTGTGGTGACAACTTCAAGATTTCAGCGCACCGTTGTTCCGGACTGTTCTCCTGCTTGTCCAACGCATCGCTCGAGCGCGTTTGCAGTCGCTGCAGAACATCCCCTACGCGCGGAAGGGACGTTGCTGCTTGCTGAGCAACACGGCTGGTTCCGCCTGGACCGATGGCCAGCAGATAAGCGCCAGTTGCAGGAGGTGTCCTGACCGACGTCGCGAATCCTGGCAGCGTTTCGAGGAGGGTTGCGACCGTCGCGGAAGCACCGAAAGAGACCCGAACTCGGCAACATCCGCCATCGCAACGGCTGACGTCATTCCAAAAAGAGAGTATGGTTACGAAGAGGGTTCCTTTCGGGGAGCTTTTGATTTCCACCGCGAAATCAAGCCGACACGGCCAAGCACACTTTGAACGCCAGGCGCACCGATAGAGCACGCCATGTCCGACGCAGCCGAAAACCCTCTGGCTAAGGAACATGCCCGCCAGGACGAGGACTCATGGCTCGAGTGGTACAGCATGACGCCGCTGGAGCGCTGGTACGAATCAAGTAAGCTGTGGGAGTTCTATTTGCAGATTGGCGGCTCACTTGATCCCGAACCCGATAGTCAAAGTCCTTTCGACGCTGTCATGCCACACGGTACGCCACCTGCTTATGGGCGGCCAGGCTTGCGTGTTCTACGGCGCGGCGGAGTTTAGCCGCGACTGCGATATCGTGATCCTGTCCGATAGCGACAACTTGGATCGCCTCTCCGCTGCGGCGGCCGAGCTTCAGGCCGAGCGTATCGCGTTTCCAGAGTTCCAACCCGAGTATCTCGCTCGCGGCCATGCGGTGCATTTCCGCTGCCATCACCCCGAGGCCGACAAGATCCGGCTGGACGTGATGACCAAGATGCGCGGCTGCGAGGACTTCGCCACGCTGTGGAATCGCCGCACGTCCATCGAGGACGAGCAGACAGGCATGACTTACGAACTCTTGTCCATCGAGGATCTTGTTCGAGCGAAGAAGACGCAACGCGACAAGGACTGGCCGATGGTTCGCCGCCTTGTTGAAGCCCACCATCGGCAATTCCGCGATGAACCAACCACGCCCATGATTCACTTCTGGCTGCGTGAGCTTCGCACACCGGAGTTGCTTCAAAGCGTCGCGCAAGGCAACCGGCAACAGCTAGGAAGCATCGCCGAGTTTCGTCCGTGGTTGGAAGCGATCGATCTTGGCGACCTGAATCGCATCCAGCAAGAACTCGACGCCGAGGAAAAGACCGAGCGCGAGCTGGACGCGGCCTACTGGCGACCGCTCAAGGAAGAGTTGGCTCGGTTGCGCAGGTCGCCCTCGACAGTAGTCCAACCCGCCGCGCGAGTCGTCCCTGATGGCCAAGGCAAGCTCCCCACATTGTCGTTGCGCAATGTACACTCGGCAGTCGCGCGTGTCGGACGGCGCCTGGTCGTCGTGCGAGGCGCAATTCGAGACTTGCTTCCAATTCATCAAGTCGCGGGCAAGCGTAGGCTGGAGCTACTGCGACCTGCGCTATGACGACGAAGGAAGCTCCGGTGAAACGGCGAATCGGCCAGGATTGAAAAGGCTCTGGGCGGACCTCGACGCCGGCTTGATTGATCGAGTGGTCATCCATCGCCTCGACCGTCTCTCGCGCAAGGTCGCGCACTGCACGTCGATGCTGGAGGAGCTTGGCCGGCGCGAGATCGCCTTGAGCGTCGCGAGCTTGCCGGACTTGGGCGCCACGGCCCACGACACGCTGATGCTCAACTTGCTCGCCACGTTCGCCGAGTTCGAGAAGGAATTGATTGGCGACCGCATGGCCGATGCACTCGCTTCTCTAAAACGGCGTGGCCGACGCGTGGCCGGCGGTTTTCGATGACAGCAACGCTACGCACAAGAAACCGAGAAACAAAGCCTTGTATGTTGCAAGTGAAAGGGTAAACGCCTCTTCTCTCCAAGAGATCAGTGACGGACAAATCGTTGCGATCGATGGCAAGACGCTCCGTCGCAGCTACGACAAAGCCAGTGGCAAATCGGCGATCCACATGGTCAGCGCATGGGCCACAGCCAATCATATCAGCCTCGGCCAAGTCGTCGTCGATGCGAAGAGTAATGAGATTACGGCGATCCCCAAACTGCTTGAATTGATCGAGATTTCCGGTGCTTTGGTGACGATTGACGCCATGGGTTGCCAAACGGAAATCGCGGCGAAGATTGTCGACGCCAAGGCAGACTACTGCTTGGCCGCGAAAGGAAATCAGCCCACGTTGCACGAAGGTCTTGTCGCCTTCTTCGACGACCATTTGGAGGATGACTTTGCACGCTATCCGGTGCGACGATTCGAGACGGAAGAGAAGGCACACGGCGCCTCACGGCCACGGCTAGAATTGTATTGGCCCTCCGGGCCTCGGATGCAGCTACCCATCTCTCTTCTGGCATTCCATCCGAGCTACCGCAACCAACAAACTGCTCCCCGTTGTGGTCTGCAAAGACACCACAATCAGAGCCAGGTGGACCACCTTACGATCAAGGCCCGTCAGGCACCTCTTCTCCCTTGTCGCCTATTCCCCCTCCCTGCGCGACGCCAAGCTTGGGGCTGCACCGCTTGGCGGTGCGGATCGGCGAGCCGCGCAGGAACCGATCAGGACGTTTCGCCGTTCGAGACAGCGTGAGCAGCCAACACACTGCTGACTGCTCAACGCCTTTGTCTCAGTTCCGCCGCTCGCGATGGTTCTCATCGTCACAGCGAAGCACTCTTTCCAGAAACTGCACTTGCACTGGAAGCGGGACAACGTTCTCGGTCAATTGTCCGACGACTCCCCCTCGGCGTTCAATCTCGCGCTTGAGCGCATCGTAGCGGGCCGCGAGTTCAGCCTGATCCCGGTTCGTGTTGTCCATGGTTGAGCTCCTTGCCAAAAGAAAACTATCCGTCGAGCCGGCTCCGTTGCCGCTCGCTCTTTAGTGAATTCTCAGCGAGAGCTTGGCCGGGACAAGCCGAAACTTTCCTTGGCGTTGATGCTTTTCGCCACTTTCGCCGCCTTCGCGACGGTCCCTTGTCACCGGCGGATTCTCCACCCAATCATCAACGTGACATTCGGCTTCGTCTTCGTACAGGTTTTCAGGAAGAAGGTGCGTGGATGGCGGCGCAGCCTTTCGCTATAAATCTTGCCGTGAACCTGATCATCACTCCGATCCAATTTTGGAATGCTTCGGGATGCACAACGCACAAAGAGAACGGAGGTCTTCATGGGACAAATCAGCAAGAAGCTCGCTCGCCGTTTCACCAAATGGAGTGGCCACTTCCGGCAGGAGCGTCAAAAGCATCCACATTCCGAAGGACGTGCGTGACGTAGAAACGCTCGTCAAAGACGGCCACGATCCGCTTCATGCGGTCTACATCACGATCCAGAACATCGCCTCCGTGTTTTCGGAGTGCGTCTCGGTGCTTCCCGAACTGGAACCCTTCTATGATGTGATCGCCGCCGCCGAGGACGAGTACATGCCCAGCGGTCCGCCCATGAGCCCGCTGACAGGCAGCTACTTCACGACCTGGGCCTTCTTCGATTTCCGGTTCGGCGACAGCCTGGAAACCATCGGGACGTGCCTCCTGGATGTCAGCGACCGCTTGGGACTGAACCCTGATCTGGTCGAGGCTATCCGTCAGTTTCAAGAGTCCCGGATGGGGATCTATGAACACGGCGGCGCCCAAGGAGGACGGATTCGGCTGCGGGAATTGGTGACCGGAATGGTCTTCGACGTACTTTGCACCAGCGGTTACGGCGGGAAGCCGGGCGAACTCCGGTATGTGCGGCTCTGCCCGCCTCTGGCCACCACCCCCTTATATCCTCACCGAGGCGAGCAAGTCGGACTGGACGGCCTTCCTAAAACGAAGCATGCCCCAGTGTGATGGTCCCAATGACGCAACACGGCTCCACGATCTGCTCAAGTACGGGCCAGAGACTCACTATTGGAGCGAATTTGTTTTCAAGGCCTATCACCATCACCAGCACGATGCGGTCTTCCTGGCGGGCATCCCCGATGTCGCGGCCAGCCTTCCCCATGCTTAGCGCCACGGAGCGCCAGGGTCGGCAATGTCGCTCCGGTGTCCCCGGACCAGCCAGCCAGGCCATTGCCTGACATCCAACTGTCACGGTGAAGGAGGAGCTTCCCCACCGACTGGAGAAGGCTAAGCAGGAAGTCACACTTGAGCAAGTCATCGAGGCGACCTGCGAAGTTTGCGGCGTATCGCCTGAGCAACTCGGCAAGCGCTACGATCGCAGCCTCGCGCGTCCCATCGTAGCCTACCTACCTGGGGCAACGCCTCAGCGGCGCCAAGCTTGCGGAGCTCGCCGAAGTTTCGGGGGTCGGGACAGCGTGCCCAACCTAATTCGCCGAGCACAACAAGCCCCCCGAGATTCGCCGCTGCAGGCCCGCCTGGACCGCGTGGCCCAACGCCTCCTGGGTGGAATGAATCTCGCCGCGATCGATGAGGGTTCTTTGCTCTCCGGCGAGATGACGCCGCGAACCCGCTCGACGAAGGCGTCGCTTCCGAAGATCCAGCCGTCGGCCGCTTGGTCAAAAGGAGAAGGGATTGCACTGGCGAGCCCCGCTTCGACGGACTCCCGATAGCCGACGGCGCGATCGCCGCCAAACGCTCCTTGCCACGCGGCCAGGACATCCTCGTACCGCACCCGAGGCAGCCTCTGGCTGGGATCGCAGAACCCCGGGTAGCTGGACCAAGGCCACTGTGCCGGGTGCAACGCCAACGCGGGCGTCGGGTTCAAGTGGACATAGCGACTGACGCTCCAGTGATACGTTTCGTCTTCGATGACCTGGCGCCGAAAACGACCTTCAAAGAGGTGGCCGGAGCGGCGGTGGCGACGATTGAACCTCCCGGCGTATTGGCCGAGCAGGTATTGCATCCCGCGACAAAGGTTGGGATCGGGAGTGCGAAAGAACCAATGAAAGTGATTGGTCATCAGGGCAAAGGCGTACACCAGCCAGCCGAACTTGGCGACCGTTTGCGACATCCGCTCGAGAAAACACTGGCGGTCCTCGTCGTCCCAAAAAATGTCGGCTCGGTCAACGCCCCGACTGGCGACATGATAGATCGCATCGGGGTATTGCACGCGGTGGCGGCGAGACATGGCGAACTCCCAGAAAGCGCCCCCATTGTCAACCTTCACCGCCAAGGTTCAATCGTCTGACGGCCATGTGTCATTCGCCTGCATCAGCAGTGCCCGCTATGCGATCCGCCGTACTCGCCGCCAACGCCGCCTTGCTGGCAAAAATGAACCAACAACAACGGCTGACCCACTTCTCATGGCGGTGGTGTTCACACTGGACGCTGCGTTCGAGCTGGCGGAATCTGGCATCGCATTTCAGGCAAGACGCGTCCTGTCGGCAATCACGGCCGCGGCTAAGGATGTGGGAAATGTATTCAAGCTGCGTGGCGAATTCTGGCAGGCGACATTCGCTGGCGAGACGCAGCACTTCAAGGATTCGGTGGGGATGAAATACATCGCCCGGCTGCTTTCCGAGCCACACAAGGACATTCCGGCTGTGACGCTACAGTCGCTCCAATCTGGGATTGATCCACTGGTCATGACCGGTTCATCTGGAGAATTGCTCGACGAACAAGCCCGCCAGGAGTACGGCCAACGGTTCCGTGAGCTACAGGAGGGGTTCAGGAAGGCGCGGGAGAATGACGATCTCGCCATGATCGAATCGCTCGAGCTCGAGATGGAAGAGCTAACGCACGCAGTGACGGAAGCCACGGGCCTTGGGGGACGCTCCCGCCAGAAAACTGACATCGAAAAGGTGCGCAAGTCGGTTCGAGAAGCCATCAGTCGCGATATGCACAGGATCGGCAAGAAGCATGAAGCGTTAGGGAACCACCTGACGACCTTCATCGACACCGGCCTCACATGCCGCTATATCCCGGATCCGATGGTCGAGTGGGTGACGTGATTGGCAGCGGACGCGGCGTCCGAAGCCTGGCAAACGAGCTGGCTTGTTGGCCCAAAGAGCGATGGGCAAGGGTGGCCTATCGCGCCGCAAGAGTGGTGACAATGAAGCACCAACGGCTACACTTGAGGTTACGCAAAGGACCTGCCTGCAGTTAGGCCGCACAATGTCGGCCTACAGAAGTTTTTCAGAAACTTCCTATCACTAGGTGATGCCACAGGCGACCACATGAAAAAGTTCACGCCAGAGTCGTACGCGGCAGAAGTAATCCGAAATATTGAGATTCACGGATTCCATCTGACTTACGTGCCTGCAGAAGAGAAATCGTCCTTTTGCTATAGCACCGGGCTCTTCGAAACAGCTGGCATCCCTGAACTGTTTATCTCGTCTCTACCCCCAGCACTCTCGGGCGAACTGGCTCACTCTTACGCAAGGCGGTTCAAGACAACATCACCCCCGGTCGGCAAGCGAATTAGAAAGGGAAAGACAGATCCGTTCGACTACTATTTAATAAGCGTCGAACTGACGGACCTGCATGAGTACGTGCTCGCATCGATTAAGTACTATGGAGAACGTCCTTTTTCCTACTTGCAACTCGTGTTTCCGGATACTGACATGCTCTTTCCGCATGAAGAGGGATACGAATACGACCAAGAGATTCTTGGTGACTACTCGGAAATAGAAACGGCATAACCCAAACCGCATTTCGCACCGCCTCCGCTCGGGTAATGAACCGCCCGTCGTTACCTCCCTGCTTCCAACCGTTCGAACGGAGTTCGGCCCGCTCCACTTCAACCCCATGGTAGCGAAATCCGGCGACCGTGGGGTTTTGTTTTGTGCTGAGTGAGAGACGGGGCGAGTTATCCCCAGGATTGGCAAGGGTTTGCGACGCTTGCGAGTGTGATCGAGTCTCTCTCCAGACTCGCGCGCGACACCGACTATTCACACGCTCGGCCCTCCGACGCCCCGTATTCGCCCCAAACTCTCGGTCGTCTCTCTGTCTCACGCCGCCTGGGTTAAGAGGTGTTGCGAGCATCAATCGGTCGCAACCTACCGGGGTTGGCTCGGGGAGTTGAATTGGCCGAGAGCGAAATGGCAGTC
>CAVORG010000006.1:0-104457 GCA_963698545.1 uncultured Planctomycetaceae bacterium | reverse complement strand
TGACCGCCCTGGCGCTGCATAGCTACCGAGAAGAACTCGAAAGAACCTGGTGGCTCATGCTCTTCATTCCCTTGGTGGTGTCCAGCGGCGGCAACACCGGCAACCAGTCCGCCACCCTGGTGATCACCGCCCTGGCTCTGGGCGAAGTCACCGTGCTGGATTGGTGGCGCGTCGTGCGGCGTGAAATGTGGACCGGCCTGATTCTGGGAGCCTTCCTCGGACTCCTGGGATTTCTCGCCGCCCTCTACTTCGTCGGCCCGCTCCAGTGCTTGTCCTCCCCACCACGCTGCTGCTGGTCGTCGTCTGCGGCACCCTCACCGGTGGAACGCTGCCCATCGTCTTTCAACGACTCGGCTGGGATCCCGCCCTCATGAGCAACCCCTTCGTCGCCGTCATCATCGACATCCTAGGCATCTTGATCTACATGAACGTCGCGGCGTTTTTGTTGTAGGAGGCAGGGGGTAGGGATCAGGGATCAGGGATCAGGGATCAGGGATCAGGGGGTAGGGATCAGGGGGTAGGGATCAGGGATCAGGGGGCAGGGGGCAGGGAGTAGGGGTAGGGGGAGGGATCAGGAGGCAGGGATCAGGGGGCAGGGATCAGGAGGGGGGGAGCAGGGGGCAGGGATCAGGGATCGGTAGGGAGTAGAGGACCTTGATCTTAAGCTGGTCCACCCGACTCTGTCCGAGGCCCGGTGGGCTAACACAATTCTAGCCGTGGCCGTGAGGCGAACCCATTAAAGTGCTAGCATGAAGCGAATCGCGACTCGCCGGCATATTCCCGCCACCGCTGGGCTTGTCCCAGCCGGGCGCTGCTCCCCGTCGGGATCGTTGCTGGGCGAGGAGCATCGCCCAACGGGGGCAAGCCCCGTTGAGGCGGCGTCCCCGCCGGCATCGTGACTGGCGAGGAGCAACGCTCGACGGGGACATGCCCCTTCGTGGCTTGCTCGCCGCGTATCGGACACAGGCCCGAAGGGCCGACGGCCCCCTGCTCCCTGCTCCCTGCTCCCTGCTCCCTACTCCCTACTCCCTACGCTCCCTGCTCCCTCACTCCCTACTCCCTACTCCCTGCTCCGCTGCTCCCTGCTCCCTACTCCCTGCTCCCTACTCCCTGCTCCCTGCTCCCGCTCCTCTACTCCCTGCTCCCCGACTCCCCTACTCCCTGCTCCCTGCATCCCTGCTCCCTGATCCCTGCCTCCCTGATCCCTGATCCCTGATCCTCTACCCCCTACTGCCCACCCCATACTTTTCCAGGGTGGCTTGCAATTGTTTTTCTTGCGACGGCGTGAGCGGCCACATGGGGAGTCGTAATTCGCCGGTGTCTCGTCCCAGCATTTGCATGGCGGCTTTGAGCGGGATGGGATTGGTGGCCAGAGAGAGCATGTCGCGGCACAGCGGAAACAGCTTGTGGTGCCAGGCGGTGGCGGCTTGGCAATCGCCATCGGCGAAGGCCTTGCACCAACGCGATCATGTCGCGCGGCACGATGTTGCCCACGACCGAGATGACGCCCTCGCCGCCCAACGGACAGCAGCGGCAACGTCAGGCTGTCGTCGCCGCTGAGCACCGTCAGGTCCGTCGTGGAGAGACTCGGCGAGGCCTGATCCAGCGAACCGGTCGCTTCCTTGACCATGGTGATGTTTCGAGTTCCGCCAGACGAGCGATCGTCTCGGGTTCGATATTCTTGCCGGTTCGGCCCGGGATGTTGTAGACGCAGATCGGCAATGTCGACCTCCTCGGCCACCGCCTTGTAATGCTGATAGAAGCCCTCCTGAGTCGGCTTGTTGTAATAGGGTGCGACCATCAGCGCCGCATCGGCCCCTTCCTTGGCCGCCCAGCGGTGAGCCGCAGTGCTTCCGCCGTGCTGTTGGAGCCGGTGCCGGGCATCACCTTCACGCGCCCCGCAGCTGACCTCCACGACCTCCGAAATCACCCGTTCGTGCTCCTCGTGCGACAGCGTCGGCGACTCGCCCGTCGTGCCCACCGGACACAAACAATCGGTCCCCGCGTCGATTTGGAATTCGACCTGTTGCTTCAACGCCTCGTAATCGACTTGCCCATCACGGAACGGAGTCACGAGCGCGACGGAGAGACCGGCGAATTGAGAGCCTTTGCGAGGCATGAGAGAAAATCCAGAACAGAGAGTGCACGACGGGTCACTGGCCCAAAGGGCCGACAGAATGGATTGGCGACGCTATGTGAACGCAAGTATCCGACATCCGCAGGGTCGGCGCGTTTTGACCGGCCGCCCTTGATCCAGGGACTTCAGACCCTCATGGCTGTTGATTTAGTTCAGCAGCGCCTTCATGTCGCGAACCGCCTGCTGCATGCCGACGAGCACGGCGCGAGTGACAATGGCGTGACCGATATTCAGTTCATGCATGCCGCTGATCGACGCGACCGGGCGGACATTGTGGTAGTTCAGCCCATGCCCGGCGTGCAAGGCCATCCCAGCTTGGCGGATGAGCGCCTCCGGCTTGAATCAGTTGCTGCAATTGCCCCTCACGTTCGCCAGCGTTGGCCAACGCGTATTGCCCGGTGTGTAATTCCACGGCGTCCACGCCCAGCTTCGCGGCGATATCGATCTGAGCCGGCACGGGATCTAGGAACAGGCTGACGCTGACGCCGGCGTCGCGCAGACGGGCCACGGCGTCGGCCACGGCCGACTGGCCCGAGACCGCGTCCAGTCCCCCTTCGGTGGTCACCTCCTCTCGCTTTTCCGGCACCAAGGTCGCTTGATCCGGGTGGTGCTTGGCCGCCAGTTCAAGGATCCCTGCGAGCAGGCGAGCTCCAGATTCAGCTTCACCGGGACGGTCTCGCGGAGCAACTGGAAATCGCGATCCTGGATGTGACGGCGATCTTCGCGGAGGTGAATCGTGATGCAATCGGCGCCCCCCAGGATCGCCAGGGAAGCGGCCCACACCGGATCCGGTTCGGTACGTTCCGACGCGCTTGCCGCAGCGTCGCGATATGATCGATATTGACTCCCAATTCCACCATCATGGATTCTCTCGCCTGGTTATTGCCGCCGCCTCACCCGCGAGCGGCCTGGATCGAATCAATGGTCACGCCCTGATTGTCGCAGGCGGTGACCAGCGTTTGGGCTAACGAGCGGCCGCTGCTCCTGCGCCAATCACCGGGACGAACTGGTCCGTCCTGGGCGGTGGCCAGGAAGGCGAAGACCGTCGGTCCCCAGGAACTTTGCCCCACGCAGGAACGCCCAGAGCCGCACGCACGCGGGCTACGATATCCGAGACGGTCGAGCCGTTGTAGGGGCCGCCCTGCACGGACGCGAAACAGAGACCCGCCCCAAACGACCATAAGCGGTAAACACGCTCGCCAAAAGCTCGGCAATCGCCGCGACTCGTACAGCGCCTGCCATTTCCTCACGCAATTCCCGCCAGAGCGATTCGGTCACATCAGGTGGCGGAGTCGGCAACGCCGCGAACGCGGCTTGTTCTTCGCGGCCGACGCCCGGCTGGTAGAGCCGGCCGCAACAACACGATTCGCCAGGCCTCGGGCGCCGGCAAACGGCAATCCAGCGGCGACAGCACTTCTTCGTCGGTCTTCCCCCGTTCGACAATGAAGCCTCCCTGCACAAAGCCGTAGGTGCCCACGGCCGATCGCAAACCCGCCCGACACTGGCCGCCAATTCGGCGGCGTCGCCGTTCCGCCGCCATGCACCTGCTGCAACGCCAAAGCCACCGCCAGCCCCAAGGAGGTGCCCGCCCCCAGTCCTGCGTGCGCCGGCGGCGTCTGCTCCACGTGCAAGCAACAGCCGGGCGTGGTGGTCAAACCATGAAAGGCCGTCCAGCGCCCGAGCGAATTCGGCCGCCCGTTCGGCCAGCGGCCCAACGGCTCGGAAACGCCCGCCGGTCTCCACCCGCAATCGAACACAAGGATCGCAGACCATAATTCCCGCTCCGCCATACCTTCGCCGGGCCTTGGCGCCGAAGGAAAGCAGACCAAAGTGCAAACGACTGGGCGTGCGGACTTCAAAGGCGTCGCCCGGCGAGGGCTCGCGGGTGGGTTGGGATGGCGAGAGCACGTGGAACCGAAAAGGGGAGACGGCAAGGGGCTGGTTCGCGGGCGAGGCGTTGTCCAGTTGAACGAAGGGCGGGGCCCATCAGGTTGGCAGTTTACCTGATTCGTCTTGACGCGGCAGGGCCCGCGGACGATCATCTTCGCCCATCCCGCCGCAGGACAACTACTCATGGAACACGCATTGGACTTGCCGAACCCAAGGAATCGTCGCCCGCGTTTTCATGCGGGTTGGGCGTTGCTGTTGCTGCTGGTGCTGACCCCATCGGGGTGTCGCACGCATACCGGACAATTGGCCGGCGTGGGCGGAGTCACCGGCGCCTTGGCCGGCGCCGCCATCGGCGGAAGTCGAGGCAATGGGCTGGCTGGCGCCGCGCTGGGTGGAGCCTTGGGCGCGGCCGGCGGCGCCGCCATCGGCGAAGCCATCGACGAATCGGAGGATCGGGCTCAACAGGCCGCCTATCAAGCGGCTCATGGCGGCGTCGGCGTCGTGCAAGTCATTCAAATGGCCCAGGCGGGTCTGGGCGATCCGGTCATTGTCAATCACGTACAAACTCACGGGCTCGCCCGCCCGCTGGAAGTGAGCGATCTGATCGAGCTTCGCAATGCGGGAGTCTCCAACGAAGTGGTGATCGCCCTCCAGAACGCGACACCGCGTCCCGTGGCGCCCATGGTGATTGAACCACCACCACCGCCCATCGTCGTCCAGGAGGTGCACGTTCCCGGCCCACGCGTCGTCTGGGGGCGGCCGGGACACCCCGGGCGACGACCAGGAGTGAGCTGGGGGGTCAGCTACTGGCGCTGATTCGGCACTCGAGTTGATTCGCTGCGGTCACGCTTTCAGCTTCACGCTTCCAGCGTGAGCGCAAAGCGAAGCCGTGCCGCTCGGGTCGGAGGTCGGTCTACTGGGCCGCCTGAGGCGCTTCGTCGTCGGGACTGTTTTCAGGACTGGGCGCCCGAGGCAACTCGTAGCAGGCCGCCTGCACTTCACTGCGAATCAGCAGCAGGTTGTCGATCAGGCACAAGTTGTTCCAGCACTTGCCTTCGACCGCGTTGGGGAAGGCGCCCAGTTCGTCGAAGCGATCCGGGCGGCAATCGACCAGCGACAAGTCGCCGCTCTCGGACAGGACCAGCAGCAAGTCGTGTGAACGCAGCAGCTGTCCGTGGCGAAATCTCTTGCCTTTCCATTTTAGCTCGCCGGTTTGAGCATCCACGCATTGCAAGATCCCGTCGCTCAGCGCGTAGAGATGTTCGTCGTGGTGGATACTGCTGGTCAGCTTGGTTCGCAGCACGCGAGGATTCGCCCAGAGTTCGGTTGCGGTCCAATCGTCGCCTGAACGTTCGATTCGCCACACCGCTCCACCCGTGCCGTAGGCCTTGGAGACCGCGACGCGATCGCCAGGCAAGATACTCGGCTGCGATGTGTTGGCGTCCGCGTTGGAGTTGCCCGGCCAGGGGAAGGTCCATAACTGCCGGCCGTCTTTGATGCGATAGCCGGCGACGGTCTTTTCATTGACGGCGACGACTTGCCGCACTCCGGCTAATTCGCCCACGATGGGCGAGCTGTAGCTGACGTTGTCCTCGCCGCTGGCCCAAAGTCGATCGCCGTTCTGGCTATCGAACGCCGCCAAGGCGGTGGGGCGATCGCGGCGACCGCCCGCGGGCACAATGACCATTCCATCGGCGACCAGCGGGGAATTCGCGCGACCCCAAGCGACGATGGCGGATTCCTCGTCTGCCGTCGATCCAAACTCGGCGACCAGGTCCACCGACCATTTCAGAGCGCCCGTTCCGCCATCCAGACAGCGAAGCACCGCCGTGCCGCCCACGGCGTACACGTTGCCGTCAGCGATTGTCGGCGTGCTGCGAGGGCCGACGCCGCCGATGAAGGACTCGTGGCGGACCTCCAACGCGTGGCTCCACTTGGGTTCGCCGGTGAGCACGTCGTAGCACACGACAAGTTCCTCCGGGCCTCGTTGTTCGAGCGTGGTCGCGAGGCCATTCACCGCCGAGAAAGCCGACCAACTGGCGCCGATGGGGCGCCGCCACAGCAGGCGAGGCGGCGAATCGTCCCAGGTCCGGGCCAAGGCGGCGCCGTCGACGCCGCCTTGACCGTCGGCGCCAAAGAACCTGGGACAGTCGTTCGGGCCCGGCTCGCCGAATTCAACGCGTTCCCGCACTTCCAGCGACGTCAAACGTTGATCCGCAGTCGGCGCCCAACGGGCTCGAAAGTAAGGGATCATCTCCCCGGTGAACTCTGGGCGATAAACGGCGAGAAAACCCGCGACGCCGACGACCGAAAGCACGAACACCGAGCGTCGCAGCGTCGCCGAGTACGCGCTGAAAGCTGTGAACCAGGTCAATATGCTGATCCAGATTAACGCCGCCAAACCCATCCCGATCAAATGGTCCAAGGCGTGATCGGGCGTCACTTCAAAAAGAAAGAGGGCCGCCGAGCCAAGAAGCAGGATCACGATATAAACGCAAAACGCGGCGCCAGGCAGCCAGCGCGCCGGCCGCTGGGCAGGGGAAGAATTGGGCTTGGAAGTCATTGCGGCAGTTTCCCACGTGAAGAAGGCGTCCGGCGCCATTCTACGCGGCCGACAACAAGCCCCAACAGGCGCCGTGACAGCGCGAATCCTCGCCGCAGCCGAGAACCAAGAACCAAGAACCAAGTGCCAAGAACCAGAACCAAGAACCAAGAACTACCCCGCCTCCAACAGCCAATCTTCCAAGATCACTTGCCTGATCTTCGGCGCACGGAGCAGGGCGGTGCGAGTGGGGAGCATCGCTTTCAACCAGGGGCGATTGACGATATTGGACAGGGTGCGAACTCCCAGGCTTCCGCTGACTTGAGCTTTCACGTTGTCTTGCAGCCGGCGGAACGTTGCGGGGATGATGTTGGGTTGCGGGCCGACATGCACCAGGACCTGGATTTCGCGCGACAGCACTTCCAACACGACATCCCAGAGTCGTTGCGGCGAATCGGTCCAGCGTTGCAGCGTGTCGCGAATGTTCCAATCCGTGTAGCTCGTCTTGCCGGTCACCATGGAGAGTATAGGAGGCCGCGGCGCGGTGACGCCGCTCTGCATGGATTGCATCATCACGCCGGCGCGATTGGGAATGCATCTCTGCCAGACCAGAGGCGTGTGCAGGGGCGGCCAGGGATGCTGGTTCAACCGCATCTGGGTGCGGTGCGGGAATGCGGCCCGCGCGAGTTTTTTGAACTTCCTCAGGGTGTCGCCTTGCCCCATCAACAACACGGAGTTGGGCGACAGGAACGCGGAGACGCCGACAGCGCCCTCGCCAAGTTGATTGGTCTGGATGCACAGGCGAGCGACCTGGTTCATGTCCAGCGAGTGCCCGCGAGAAAAGAAAACGCCCAAGCGCACTCCGCGAGCCAGTTCGGCCGCGTCGGCCGCCAATTGCAGCGGCGGCCGCAAAGCGTCTTCCAGCGACATTGATCCGGCCTCGATCAAGGCCGTGATTTCCCCCAAGCTGTAGCCGAACATCAATCCGCCTTGGCGGCATTCCACGCCATGCTCGCCGCGAAGCAGATCGAGTTGCGCCAATTCCACGGCGATCACCAAGGCGATGGCGTCGGCGTATTCGTCCAAACCCGGATCGCGTTGCTCCGCGACGCGGGCGTTCAAATCCACCGGACGCCGCAGCAGATCCGCGGCGCACTCGGAGACTCGCCGCAGCCATTGGCCCACCTGTTCGCCGTAACGAGGATGCCGCAACAACTCGTGGCTGCGCCCCAGGTTGGTGTGGTTGTAACCGCGAAACGCGAACGCGGTCTTGGCCAGCAAAGGCTGCAGGTCATTCGGCTTCATACGCAGCTCCGCGAAGACAACCAAGCAAGCCCCCAAGAGAGCTTGCCCGGCGAGCCGAAAAGGGGCTTGGCCGGTTCACTGACCACTGGTTGGCAAACGGTTGTGGAGACTGCCCAAGCTGGTTTGAATGATGCTGGAACGGAGTTTTTCCCAGTTGGATTTCATGCGATGGAGAGAACCCTGTCATGACCAACACACGCCCGAAATTCGGTCGCCGCGCGTTCACCCTGGTGGAAATGCTGGTCGTTATCGCCGTGATCGGCACGCTGGTCTCCCTTCTGCTGCCTGCGCTGCAGGCCGCCCGCGAAGCCGCTCGGCGACTCGCCTGCGGCAACAACCTGAAGCAAATCGGCTTGGCTTCGCAGAACTACCATGACGCAATCCGTGTCCTGCCGTATGGCTGGGACACGCGGGGAACGCTGTGGTCGGCTCACTTGCTGAACTTCGTGGAGCTACAGAATCTATACGCGACGCTCATCTTCCAGGAAAGCGGAATGGGCAATTGGAGCGCCGACGGCGGCCCGAATGAAATCGCCTGCGGAACGCGGCTAAGCGTGTTTCAATGCCCCGCCATGAAGACCCTGCAAGTCGCCTCCAACAGCGGCATTCCCAATCGCCAGCCGTCGAGCTATCGCGGCAACGCCGGCAGTCAGGCCAGTTCGGACGACACGAGCACGATCGTGATTCCAGGGTCCAAGTCCTTGGAAATGCTGGAGCAAGACGGAGTCTTCTACGCCTGCAGCAAGGTCCGCTATCGCGACATCCTGGACGGACTCTCCAACACGATCCTGGTCGGCGAATCACGCACGGACCCGAACTTCGCCAAAGACGGCAACGGCATGGACTTCTGGATGGTGGGTTCGCCGCAGGCCGATCCCTGCCGTTGCGATGGCGGTTCGGGCGGCACCGAGTTCACCGAAGCGGTCGGAACAACCATCGACGTGATGAACATGCACCGACTCAAGCCCGCCGCGTCCGGACGCTTGATGGAGATCACCTTCGGCAGCTACCACCCCGGCGGAGCCGAGTTCTTATTGGCCGACGGTTCGGTGCGCTTTCTGCCAGAGACGATCGATCTGGCGGTCTATCGCGCGCTTGGAAGCAAGGACGGAGGCGAAGTCGCGCCGACGCCCTAGTCTTCGTCGGGTCGATCAAGGCGATTCGACCCGCCTGCCGCCCCTCCCTGCGACCTGGAGTTCTTCTGCCATGATGCAGACGCCGACACAACAGCCGCCGCGACGCTGGCCCATGGGCGCCCTTGTCGGCGCCGCACTCTCCTTGGCCGCGGCATGTGCCACCCATCACCCCGACTACCGCAGCTTGGGCCTGGTGCAGGTGACCGGCGCGGTCAAGCTCGATGGACGACCCCTGGCTGGCGCCTACGTCGTATTCGAACACCCCGACCAGACGTTCTCGCACGGGAAAACGGACTCCCAGGGAAAGTACCGATTGATGTTCAACACGCAGCAACCCGGCGCGTTGCCAGGCCCCAAAACAGTGCGGATCTCCATGCGCGAGCCTTCCGAGGAGGAGAGCGAACTCGAGGGCGAAGCCGAACACTTCGCCCCGGCGTTGACGATCCCGGCCTGCTACAACTCGGCGTCGCACCTAAGTGTCTGGGTCCAGCACCGCGCAAGCCTTTCACTTTGACTTGAAGTCGGATGGATCGACTCTGGGCCCCGCAGGACAACGCCGCAGCGGGGTTTCATGGCCTTGATCGCAAGGTGGTCCACCTGGCTCGGCAGCAGTGCGCCAGCAGCGCGTGAAACGGGCCGCCCCAGGGAGCACGGAGGAACACAGAGGACAGAATTGCATCCGCCTCTGTGGTGCTCCGTGTCCTCCGCGGTCAATTCCATCCGGATTTTTCCTAACTTGATGCTGATGGGGGCAGTGCTGCGCAACCCTGGGGCACGAAACACCACGAAAAAAAATCCGCGCTGGTGTTGCCCACTTGAACGAATCTCGGCCGGCTTGTGGATTTTCTGGTTTGCGTCCCGCTTACTCAACCTAAACTGCCTCCCCTTCCTAGACCGCTTATTGTGCCCGTAAAATAATTTCGCGTGCGTTTCCGCGTGGACTTACGTTTCTCTTTTCGGGGAATACGTCGTAGGATACACCTAGGCCAAGACGCAGCGGGTATCGATTTGAGACGTTTCTTCCGGCGGACTGGAAAAGCGTCCAAAAAGGTGTACGGTCCCGCCGAGCAGAGCCGAAACGCGTTGTAGCGATGAGGTTTAGCGAAAAAAACTCGTTCCGGAGAGAATCGGCGGCTGACCGTCGCCGGATCCGGGCGAATCGCAGTTCCGATTGCCGCCTGAGGGGCAATCAGTTTGGGAGGAGTCGAGTGGTGGCGAGATTGATGACTTCGGCCGTCTTGGCGTTGATGCTGACAACTCCCGCGTTGTCCCAGGACTGGGGCAAGAAGCTGTTCGTCGGCGAACTCACCCACGACTTCGGCGCGGTGGCTCGCGGCGCCAAAACGATCCATCGTTTCGAGATGACCAATCCGTTCGTGGAGGATATCCACATCGCCAGCGTGCGAGCCAGTTGCGGATGCACGATCGCGACGATTGAAGAGCCGACCATCAAGACGTTCGAGAAGAGCGCGATCCTCGCCGATTTTCAAACCTCGAAATTTCAAGGCAAACGCGGCGCGACCATCACCGTGGTGATCGACAAGCCGTACTATGCCGAAGTGCAGTTGCGGGTGGACGGTTACATTCGCAGTGATGTCGTCTTCTATCCAGGGCAAGTGGACTTTGGCGAGGTCGCCGTTGGCGCCAGTACGCAGACCGAGGTCAAGGTCAGCTACGCCGGACGTAATGACTGGCGGATTCGCGACGTTCGCAGCGCGAATCCCAATTTCGAGGTCGAACTGAAGGAGACGGTGCGCTTCAACAGCCGCGTGGACTACACCATGTTGGTGCGGTTGAAGCCGGACGCCGCGCCGGGCTACATTCAGGATCAGCTGACGCTGGTGACTGACGATCAACAACGCGAGGCTTTGGTCTTGCCGGTTACTGGCCGCGTCCAAGCCGCTTTGGAGATGCGACCTTCGCCGCTGGTGTTGGGAGTCATTCGCTCGGGGCAGAAAGTGACCAAGAACCTTGTGATTCAAGGGCACAAGCCGTTCCGAATTCTGGATATTAAGTGCGATGATCCTTCGATCCAATTCACGAAACCGACCAAGGAAGCCGCGCTGCAGGTCTTGGTCGTCTCCTACACCGCCGGCAAAACGTTGGGGGAACTGAATCGTAAGGTTCGCGTCCTGACCGACCTGGATGGCGGCACGGCCGCCGAGTGTTCGATCACCGGCGAGATCAAAGGGGACGTGAAGCCGGGCGTGGCCAAGTCGTCGGGCTAAACCGGCTGCTCGCTCATCCTCTGATTTCTCAGCGGCGGCGCACGCTCAATCGAACAGGGGGCGGCAACGCCCCGAGCGCAAGCCGCTGGTCGAACCGCGGCGGCGGACGACTGCCGCTCTTTCTAGGCGGTTGGAGCGACAATGCTGGGACGATTGCTCTATCAATTCCGCACGAAGTACGGCAAGGGGCTGCGCGTCGCCTACTATCGCGACTGGGTGCGGCCGCGCATTCTGAACACGGCGCCCATCGCCACGGACACGGACGGCGCCTGCGAAATCCATGTCCTGACCTCTCAGTACGATTGGCTGAATCTGGTTTGGACGCTCAAGACCTTTTATTGGATGTCCGGGCGCGGCTACCCGCTGTGCATTCACGATGATGGGTCGCTGTCCACGGACCACCAATCGCATTTGCGGCGGCATTTCCCCGCCGCTCGGCTGATCCCTCGGGACGAGGCCGACCGGGAAGCACAAGCCCAACTGGCCGACTATCCGCGCTGTCGTGCTTTTCGAGAATCGAATCAGCTGGCGCCCAAGATCTTCGATTTCGCTCGCCACTTGCGGGCGCCTCGCATGTTGCTGCTAGACAGCGATGTGGTTTTCTTCGCGGCCCCCGCGGAATTGTTGCGACGCGCCGAATGCCAGGAATATCGCCAGAACACCGTCAACCGCGACGTGAGTTCGGCGTACACCGTTTCTCCCGACGACGTCCTGGCTGCCTGCGGTTTCCCATTGCTGGAGCGATTCAATTCGGGTTTGGGGGTGCTCCATCGCGAATCGTTGCGGCTGGACTGGTTCGAGGAATTTCTCGGTCTCCCGGGAATCATTGGACACATGTGGCGAATCGAGCAGACGTTGCTGGCTTTGGCCAGTTGCCGTTTTGGCTGCGAGTTGCTGCCCGACGAATATGATGTGTATCTGACCCCTGGTCTGGGCGAGCGGCCGAGCAGGCACTATGTCGGCGCCATCCGGCATCTCATGTACTCCGAGGCCATGTCCAAGGTCCTGGCCCAAGAAGCCGCCCGCTTCGCGACGGCCAGCGTGTAGGGGTCACCGCAGAAAGCACTTAGGAACACAGAGGACAGAATTGCATCCGCCTCTGTGGTTCTCCGCGTCCTCCGCGGTCAATTCCACAAGAACCAAGAACCAATGTCCATCTTCGATTTGTTCACCATTGGCATTGGTCCATCCAGTTCACATTCGGTGGGGCCGATGCGTGCGTCCGGCCGATTCTCGGCCGAGTTGCGGGCGCAGTCCGACTTGGACTTGGTGGAGCGAGTTCAAGTGGAGTTGTTTGGCTCGCTGGCGTTGACCGGCTTGGGGCACGGGTCGGACAAGGCGTTGTTACTGGGCTTGGTGGGAGAGACGCCCGAGCGGGTCGATCCCGAAACGATGGAGGCTCGCAAGGAGGCGATCATTCAGCGGCGTTGCCTGCTCTTGGATGGGCGGCGGGAGATCGCCTTGATCGCGAAACGCGACTTGTTGTTCCATCGCCGCCGCCAGTTGCCGCACCATCCCAACGGGCTCCGATTCACGGCGTACGACGCCAGCGGAAAGGAGCTCATGTCGCGGGAGTATTATTCGATTGGCGGAGGCTTCGTGATCTCGGCCGCGGAAGCGGCTGAGGAAAGTGCGACGGAGCCGCAGGCGGCGGCCTTGCCCTTTGAGACCGCGGCGGATCTGATGCGGATTGCGGAGGAAAAGCAATGTCCGATCAGCCGCATCATGCTGGAGTACGAGCTTGGCGGGCGTTCGCTCGAGCAGATCCAGGAGGGAATTGATGGCGTCTGGGCGGCGATGCAGGCGTGTGTCGAGAAGGGCTGTCGGACGACGGGGATCCTGCCGGGAGGTTTACAGGTCAAGCGTCGGGCGCCGGGGTTGTTCGCCCAACTGAGTGCTCGTTCGGACGCTGATGTGCAGGACCCTCTGCTCGTCTTGGATTGGGTGGATCTCTGGGCGTTGGCGGTGAACGAGGAAAATGCGGCCGGCGGGCGAGTCGTGACCGCCCCTACCAATGGAGCGGCGGGGATTCTACCCGCCGTCTTGCACTATTATGTGCGCTTTCACCCGATGGCGTCGGTCGAGGGGGTGCGGCGTTTTCTGTTGACGGCGGCGGCCATCGCCGTGTTGTATCGCAAGAACGCGTCGATTTCGGGGGCGGAAGTCGGCTGTCAGGGGGAAGTGGGGGTCGCCTGCTCGATGGCGGCTGGCGCCCTGACCGAGGTGTTGGGCGGCAATGTGCGGCAAGTCGAACAGGCGGCGGAAATCGGCATGGAGCACAATCTGGGGCTGACCTGCGACCCCATCGGCGGGCTGGTGCAGATCCCCTGCATTGAGCGGAACGCCATGGGCGCCGTGAAGGCCTTAAATGCGGCTCGACTGGTGCTCCGCGGGGATGGCTCGCATTATGTGTCGCTGGATCGGGTTATCGAGGTTATGCGGCGGACGGGGCGGGACATGTCCCGCAAGTACAAGGAAACGTCGCTGGGCGGGCTGGCGGTCAACGTGACGGAGTGTTGAGCCCGCTCGCCGAAACCCCACGAAAGTTATTTGAAAAACTTGCGGTCCGATTGAAAACCCGGTAGACTATGCCAGATTGGACCGACAGCGGCGCGGGGATTTTCGGGCCAAGTGGGCCGCTGTCGTAAGATGCTTGTTTGCTGGGCGCCGCCATGGCGGCGGTTTTCGCCCGCAGAGAGCGTAGTGTGTGTGCGAACCAGATGGTTCGGCTTCCTCATTCTCATTTCTTATTTAGGTGAGCCCGGTTATGAAGTTCAGCAGGTCCGGTAGGAGCAAGCAGCGTGGTTTCACGCTCGTTGAGCTCCTCGTCGTCATTGCCATCATCGGCATTTTGGTTTCCTTGTTGTTGCCGGCGGTGCAAGCAGCTCGTGAAGCCGCCCGACGCACGCAGTGCGTCAACAACATGAAGAACATCGCGTTGGCGTGTCACAACTTCCATGATGTGAAGCGTCGTTTCCCGTCCGCTCATCAGATCGGCTTGACCTGGTACTCGCCTTTCCAGCGTCAATCGCCTCCCGGCGGTCTGACTCCCGGAAGCTCGTATCCGGCGGAAGGCCCGTTCTGGAGCTGGATGATGCGGATCGCTCCGTACATCGAAATGCAGAACCTGCAAGCTCTGGCCAACATGGATGGCACTCCCGCTGGCTGGCCTTGGTGGCAACAGCTGCCCACCGGCGGCTCGGTCTGCGGCGTGCACGACGCCATCTTCTCTTGCCCGTCCGACTATCGTAACGCCGAGGAATTGGTTTGGGGCAGCGGCTCCTCCGCGGCCGCATTGACGTCCTACTTGGGTGTTAGCGGACGTCACCAGTTCAAGGAAACCCCAACCGCCCCGGTCGCTCCCGTTCTGGGCGGTGGACAAGACGGTATCTTGTACGTCAACAGCCGAGTTCGCTTCGCGGACATTCTCGACGGTTCCAGCAACACGCTGCTGATCGGCGAGCGTCCCCCGGCGTTCGGTCTCGAATACGGTTGGCAATGGGCTGGCGCCGGCGACTACCCCCACTTCGGCGCAGCCGACGTGGTCCTGGGTGTTCACGAACGTCCCGAATCCCAAAACGCACAACCTGACTTCTACCGCAGAGGCGAAGCGAACGACCCAGGTATGGTCCATCGCTATCACTTCTTCAGCTTCCATCCCACCGGCGCCAACTGGGCGTTGGCTGACGGCAGCGTGCGGTTCATGATCTACAACATCGACGGACCTCAAAACGGCGATACCGGCTCCGTCCCGACTGTGCTCGAAATGCTTTCCACGCGAAACAAGGGCGAAGCAGTCGAGATGCCGAACTAGTCGCGTTCGCACTGTTTTCAACACCAGGAAAACTCGAATGAAACTGCTCCGATGCACTCTAGCCGGACTTCTCGCTGCAAGCATCTTGCTTGTGTCGGGATGCGGCGAGAAGATCAACGAACCGAAGCCCGAAGAGATTCCGCCGATTCCTCCTTCGTCGAAGAAGGAATTCATGAACCCTGGTGGTGCGGAGAAAGGCGGAAAGAATATCCCGTCCGGCGGCCCTGCCATGCCGCCGAACTAGGATCTGTCTTCGGATCAAACTTGCGGAAGGCCCGCCAACTTGGCGGGCCTTCTTTTTTGCGCATTCGGTCATGAACGTGCCGCTAACCTGCGGACTCGATCCGCCGCGGCCGCCGCTCGTAATTCAGAAACCCCGCCGCATGTTGCGGGGCCGGCGGTCCGCACTCCTCAAAACCGCGCCCCACCAGCAGTCGGATCGACGCGGTATTCTCGTGATGGACCAACGCCTGAATCGTGAGCCGCGGCCATCGCCCATCCGATTCCGCGAGCACGGCGTCTAAAGCCTCCGACATGAGTCCCTGGGCCCAATAACGCCGATCGATCAAGTACCCCAGTTCGCCCCACTGTCGTTCGACGTCCAATCTCCATAGGCCAATGAACCCAAGCAAGGCGTCATCGTCCTTGAACCGTATCGCGAGATTGTAGGCCTTGCCCTGCAGATGCGTGGCGATCATGTCGCCCACCAACGCCGTTGTCGTCGCCAGAGATTCGGGAGACTTCTTTGGCAAATGGCGCCGCACGGCGGGCGTATTGCGAATGCGATGGAGCGACGGCGCGTCGGTCCCGCGAAACATGGTGAGTCGCAAGCGGGCAGTTTCCAGTTCCGCCTGGATCATCGAAGCACCCACGACCGCTTACGGCCCGCTCGCGCGTGGCTGTCCAGATGCGTTGACGGTTCCGCGAAGACGGGTTTACCGCGGAGACTACGGGGTCCGTCGCCCGAACGGCAAGCGTCTCTGGCCCGCCGACCCACTTAGCCGAGCCAGACCCAGAACAGCGCGTATCCCGCGGTGCAGGTGGACGCGGTAAAGCCCGCCAGCAAGACCCCCGTCAAGGCGCCCCAAAAGCGGCCGCCCGTGGTTGATCTCCGCAAGTAAGTCTGCCGCGAGAAGTGAGCGAGGCTGGCCAATATCGCTGAGGCCGCCAGTGCCGGTGCGGCGACCGTCCACCATTGCAAGCTTCGTTGCCAGCGCGTTGTGACGCCCAGATTGCAAGGTTCCCCCGTCGCTAGATTCGACGCCCAGGCATGGGATTCTGTCACGGCCGCGAGCAGGAAAACAACGTATGCGATGCAGCGCAACGAGGCGCGAGTGCCAACCTGTTTCAACATGGCGTTCCTCAACGGAAAAAGGGCTTGGCGGCTTGGCGAGCTCTCTGCCCGGAGCTCCGCGTCCAGCATCACAACGATCTCGGCGACTGATCCTTAGGAGGCTGTTTGTCGCTGGTCGATCAGCACATCCAATTCGCTCCGCAGTTTATCGAGGATTGCGTCGTACGGGAAAGCACCGAGTTCCTCGCTGCCGCGTTTCAGATTGACAAAATTCGGGCCGCACCAGAGCCCCAGATCGGCGTCGTCCGTCTCTCCCGGACCGTTGACTCGGCACCCCATGACGGCGATCGTGATGGCGTGTTCTTGAGCGTATCGAGTCATCTCGCGAACCTGTTCGGCCAGTTCGATGAAGGCTTCATTCTCGACGCGCGAGCAACTGGGGCAGGCAATGATATTGAGCGAATCGCGTCCGAAATCCACCACCGAGCGGACGCGACCGGCGGCGATGTCGGCCAAAATCTGGCGCCCCGCCTCGATTTCCTCGGGCTTGCGTGCGTTGGGGACGGTCAACGACACGCGAATTGTGTCGCCGATCCCCCGGCCGATCAGCTGCTCGAAGGCGATCCGCGTCTTGATGATTCCGTCCGGCGGCAGACCGGCTTCGGTAACGCCCAGATGCAACGGCACGTGCGGCATTTGCTCAGCGAAGCGGCGATTCACTTCGATGACTTTCGCTGGATCGGAGTCCTTCAACGACACGCAGTAGCGGGTGAAGCCGATCGCATCGAGATACTCGCAATGCTCCCAGGCGCTGTCGAGCATGGGCGAGATCGAATCGTCGGCGTCATATTTCTCCTTTTGGTCAGGATCAACGCTACCGCAATTCACGCCAACGCGCATCGCGCAATCGTGTTGGGCGGCGATGTCGGCCAGATAAGCGACCTTGTCGCGCCAGGGCTTCTCCCGCTCATGGTGGTACAGGTGGCCCGGGTTATAGCGAATCTTATCGACGCAGGGAGCGACCAACTCAGCCAGACGGTAGTTCTCCTGCAAATCCACGGACAGGTTGGCCGACGTGCGCCGGCGAATCTCCGCCAGAGCGGCGGCGTCCTTCTGGTTGTCCACGGCGATCCGGACTACATCGGCGCCGGCTTCATACAACGCCTGCACCTGAGCGGTGGTCGCATCGACGTCTTGCGTGTGCGTCGCGGTCATGCTCTGCACAGCGATCGGATTCGAGTCGCCAATGACAACCGTACCGATCCGGACGGCCCGCGTGGGGTTGCGAGGGAGTTCTGGATTCATCATGTTCAAACCGTGAAGGTGATTCCGCGAACCAACGCGAAAGAACGACTGCCGGGGAGAGAAACGCGTGCGGGCCCCTGAGCTCGCGCCGCCGGCGGGGATTCTGCTCATCCGCCGCCTATATTCTAACCTACTTCGGCGATTTCACGCGGTATGCCCGCGGTCGATGGCGATTTGATCGGAGCCTTTCCGCCCATGACAGTCCAACCGCGAATGCACGTGGTTCTTCACCAACCCGAAATCCCGCAGAACACGGGCAATATTGGTCGCACGTGCGTCGCCGCGGGCGCCGCCTTGTGGCTGGTTCGGCCGTTGGGGTTTCGCTTGGACGCCTCACGGTTGAAGCGAGCCGGCATGGATTACTGGCGGCACTTGCAGTGGCGTGTCGTGGACGACTGGGAGCAGCTGCTGCGAGAGTTGCCGCAGGCGGCGTCTGGCTGGTGTTTCAGCCGCTCGGCGCGACGCCGCTACACGGAGGTTTCCTACGCCGAAGGCGATGTACTGGTGTTTGGCAGCGAGACGCAAGGGCTGCCCGAGAGCCTGCTGCGGGATCCTCAACGTAGCCTGACGATCCCCATGCAGCCCGAGGCTCGCAGTTTGAACCTGGCGAGTTCGGCGGCGATCGTGATTTATGAGGCGCTTCGGCAGTTCCCGCAGGAGTAAGCGGTGCACCGGTCGCTACGCGAGGATGTCCTTCACCACGTTGCCGTAAACGTCGGTCAAACGGAAGTCGCGTCCGGCGTGCCGATAGGTCAGACGCTCATGATCCAAGCCCAGCGCGTACAGCAAGGTCGCGTGCAGGTCGTGCATGTGGACGGGGTTTTCGACGGGACGGTAGCCGAAGTCGTCGGTGGCGCCATAGGTGAGCCCGCCTCGCACCCCGCCGCCCGCCATCCACATCGTGAACGCTTGCGGGTGATGATTGCGACCGTCGCCGTTCTCGGCCATCGGCGTGCGGCCGAACTCGGCGCCCCACAACGACCAGCGTGTCGTCCAACAGCCCGCGCCGCGCCAGGTCGTCCAGCAGACCGGCGATGGGCCGATCGACCTTGGCCGACTCGGCGATGTGTCCCGTTTTGACTTTCTGATGATGATCCCAGGTGTAGTTGGTCGAGACCTGGATGTAGCGCACGCCGCGCTCGGCGAACTTCCGAGCCAACAGGCACTGCCGACCGAAATTGTCCGTCGGTTCCGAGCCAATGCCGTAGAGGTCGAGCGTCTCCTGCGTCTCATCCTCCAGGCTCATGATCTGCGGCATCGTCGACTGCATGCGAAAGGCCAGCTCGTAGTTGGCGATCAGTCCTTCGATCCGCGGATCGGCGATCGTCTCTTGCAGATGGCTGCGATTCAGGGATTGAATCAAATCCAATTGCTCGCGTTGCACGTCTGGACGCCACCGCCCATTGGTCAGATTGGAAACTACGGCCTTGGCGATGGGGATTTCAGCCGACCCAATCGCGGTCCCCTGATGCAAGGCCGGCAAGAAGGCGCTGCCGTAGTTTTGCACGCCGCCGTGGCCGCGTGGCGGTGAGATCGTGATGAAGGCGGGCAGGTTTTCGTTCTCGCTCCCCAGACCATAGCTGACCCACGCCCCGACGCTGGGTCGGACCAGATTCGCCTGCCCGGTGTGCAGCCGCAACAACGCTTCGCCATGAGCGCTGCCTTCGGTATGCATGGAGCGAATCACGCAGAGTCGATCGGCGTGTCGAGTCAGTTCGGGGAACAGCTCGCTGATCCAAACACCTCCCTGGCCATGCTGAGCGAACTGGAAGGGCGACGCCAGGATCTTCCCGAGCTCCTTGCGATCGCTGCCGACCGATTCACCCAGCAGCGGCTTTCCCTCTTCGCGGGCAAGGCGGGGCTTGGGATCAAACAGGTCGACGTGACTTGGCCCGCCCCACATGAACAGGAAGATGATGCGCTTCGCGCGGCGCGAAATGCGGCGTCGGCGCCGATGTCGCAGACAACCGCGGCGATGGCGACGACGGATTGCTGGCTCGGCGCGTCTCCCCCGCCAAGGCGGCCAGCGCGATTCCGCCGATGCCGCAAGCGCTGGTGCGCAGCATGTCGCGTCGATTGGTCGGCCGCAAGAACTGATGGCAGCTCATCTCTACTCCAGAATCTGAAAGCGGCTGGACGCGAACAGGGCGTGGCAAGCGAGCGTCCATGCCTTGAGCTCCGGCTCCTCTTCGCCGGCGGTCGTGAAGTCGCCTTGCAATTTGCCGATGAACGCCAGCAAGGCGTCGCGGTCCTGTGCGCTGGCGGGGCGTTGCCAGATCAACTCGATCAACGCATCCACCAGGCGGCTGGGCCGCGTCCTTGGGCCTGCGACAACAACCGCCGGGCCGCGGCCGCTGAGGCGTCCATGACCAAGTCGTCGTTCAGCAGGAACAGGCCCTGGGTCGCCACCATGGTTTGCGGTCGCATACCGGTGGTCGCATGCGCGTCGGCGAAGTCGAACACGTCAAACAGTTCCGGCAGATCATTGCGAATGACCGGCAGGTAAACGCTGCGGCAGGGGAAATCCGTACGCCGGCGCACCTTGTTCTCGCCGACGGCGGTTGCCTGATCACCGAGATAAGAGACGGACGAATCCAGCGGAGCGAGATCGAGGCGACCGGCGGCCAACAGCATCGCGTCCCGCAAGGACTCGGGATCGAGACGGCGGCGATGCGCCCGCCACAGCAGACGATTCTCGGGATCGAGCGCATGAGCGGCTTGGTCATGTCGGCTGCTCATGGTGAACGTCCGACTCAACACCACTTGGCGAACGAGGCTCTTGACCGACCAGCCCGAGTCGATCAGTTCGCTGGCCAGATGATCGAGCAATTCCGGATGACTGGGAGCCTCTCCGGTGCGGCCAAAATTGTCGACGGTGCGGACAAGGCCACTCCCCATCAGGTGATGCCAAATGCGATTGGCCAGCACGCGGGCGGCAAGTCTGCCGGCGCCCTGATCCACGTCGGTCAGCCAGCCGCCCAGTTGCAGTCGGCCGCTTTGACCGGGAGGAATCTCCGCCCCGGCCCGCGACAACGCTCAGGAACCCGCGCGGAACCTGGTCGCCCGGTCGATCAAACTGACCGGCGAGTCGAATGTAATCGTCGGACGTCGTTTCCGCATCCATCGGAATCATCGCGCGCGGCGGTATCGGCGGCGGCTTGGCGAAAGCGTGGGTGAGCTCCTTGACCAGCGCCTTTTGTGCCTCGATTCGCTCCTGCTGCGTCAACGTTGCATCGCGGGCCGCCTCCGCGAAATCCGCGGGGCTCTTGGCCAACAGATCGGCGACCGTTTCCGCCTCGTTCTTTCTCGAGCGCGGCCAGCGTTGATTGGCGCGCTGCAGCCGCTCCTGCAGCTTAGGTCGCTCACGCCAGTAGATTTCGTACGCCTGATCCGCATCATCGCCATCCGATCCCAAACCGACGAGCCGCTCCATCACGCGCTGCTGCCCCAGCATGTAACGTCGCTCCATCACTTCGGTCGACGTCAGAATCCCGGCCAGCGCGTAGTAGTCGGCCGTCGGGATCGGATCGAACTTATGATCGTGGCAGCGTGCGCAACCCAGCGTCTGACCCAGGACCGCGCGGCCGATCGTATCGATCTGTTCGTCAGCGATCTCCATGCGTTGCTTCTTGGCGATCATTGCCCAACAGCACTTTGGGACCAACCACCAGAAAGCCAGCCGCGATTCGCTGCCGGTCGCGCTGTTCGATCGTGTCGAAGGGCAGCAAATCCCCAGCGATCTGCTCCAGCAGAAACCGATCGAACGGCATGTCCGCGTTGATCGCTGCGATCACCCAGTTGCGGTACCGCCAAGCCTCGCGGAACAGGAAATTCTCGTCCAGTCCGTTGGAATCCGCGTAGCGGGCCAGGTCCAGCCAATGCCGTCCCCACCTCTCTCCGAAATGCGGCGAAGCGATCAAGCGATCCACCAATCGCTCATAAGCGTCGGCACGCGCGTCCGCCAGGAAGGAAGCCATTTGATCCGCTGTCGGCGGCATGCCAATCAGCTGGAAATAGAGACGACGCGCCAAAGTTCGGCGATCCGCATCCGGCGCCGGCGCCAGGCTCTCGGCTTCCAAACGCGACAACACGAACGCGTCGATGGAGGATCGAGGCCAGTTGATCGCCGTCACCCGCGGCGGCGGAATGGGACTCAAGGGCAGGAACGCCCAATGCTCGCGGCCAGCGACCGGATCCGATGGGTCGGTTAGGGGCGCCGCTTTCTCGAGGCTGTCGCCTTGCCGAGGGTCAGGGGCGCCCATGTTCACCCATCGTTCCAAGCGGGCGACGGCTTCCGCCGGCAACGCCTGATCCGGCGGCATTTGCAAGTCGTCGGAGCGATAGCGAACCGCCCGAATCAACAAACTGGCGTCCGCATCTCCTGGAATAATCGACGGGCCGTTGTCGCCGCCCTTCAGCCAACCCGCGCGGCTGTCCAATCTCAAGCCGCCTTCGGCCTTACCGGCTCGAGTCGAGTGACAGCTGTAGCAGCGTTTGGCCAAGAGAGGCCGCACGTGCTCTTCGAAATAGCGCACGCCTTGCTCCGCGGCCGGATCCCCGGCGACACACGGAGAGACGGCGACGGCCAGGACCAGCACCACGGACCAGATCAACCTTGACCGATGTGTTTGCATGCCCCTCATCGTACCCAAACATCAACAGGCCGACAAATCCCGGAGCCGAGGGACGCCACGCCAATCCACGTCGTTTTCCAGCCGATGCCAATCCCCGAGCGTTGCTCCGCGCCACGTGCGGTCACTCCTTCGGGGCCCTTCGGGGTTTGCAGGATACCGTGGTTCGCGACCCAGGGTTGCGCTGTGCTCCACCCTGGGCTGATTTGGGGTCGTCCCTTTCGGGACTGTTCGTTCGTCCGCTCACGTCGCCGACGTGAGCGCACACTCACAGCGCTCGGGGATGCGCTTTCTCATACGCCATGCGCAGATTCGCGGTGCTGAGGTGCGTGTAGATCTGCGTGGTGACCAGGCTCTTGTGGCCCAGCAGTTCCTGGACGCTGCGGATGTCGGCGCCAGCGTCCAACAGATGGGTGGCGAAGCTATGCCGCAACGTATGCGGGGTGGTGCGGGCGTCAAGCCCCGCCGCCGCCAAGTGCTTTTCGAGCATCCGGGCGATGCTGCGAACGGTCAGGCGACGCCCGAATCGATTGACAAAGACGGGTCGTTCCGTCAACGCGTCATCGGCCAACCGCCGTACTCGCCGCCAGGCTTCGATCGCGTCGATGGCGTAGCTGCCCAAGGGAGACAAACGCTCGCGGCGTCCCTTCCCGCGGATGCGAACCAGTTGCTGGCGGATGTCGATGTCCGCATCGTTCAGGCCGGCAAGTTCGCTGACCCGGAGTCCGGCGGAATAAACCGTCTCGAGGATCGCTCGATCGCGCAAGCCTTGCGGCCGCTCGGCCGACGGCGCCTCCAGCAGCGCCTTGATTTCATCGGTTGTCAGGAAGTGAGGAAGCTTGCGCTCCTTACGCGGATTGCGGAGCGGTTTGGCGGGGTTGTCGCGGGCCAGGCCCTCGCGCTGGGCGAAGCGAAAGAAGCTGCGCAGCGAAGCCAAACGACGCGAGATGGAGCTCTTGGCGTAACCGGCTTCATGCAGCGCCGCGACATAAGACCGGAGGTCCGGCGTTGTGATCTGATCGGCGTCCGGCGCCGAGTCCGCGTCGCCCGTCAGGAAGTCGGCCAGCGAGGTCAGGTCCTCGCGGTACGACTTGATCGTGAGCTCGGCTGCGTTGCGCTCCACATGCAAGTGGTGCAGGAACCGACCGATGGCTTGCTGCATGGGGACCACATGGCGACGTTGCGAAACGATCTATTCGCTGTTGTCGTTGGGGTTCTGGTAAGGATGGGAAAGCGAGAATCGCGGCGCGGATTGGGCGGACGTCGTTTCTTCGCGCTGCGCGGTGCGACGAATCTTTTGGCTCAACACCGCGGCGTCATACCAGGAAAAACTCAACTCAGGATTGGAGGCATATCGTCCGAGGGCTCGGAGCGTCTCGGCGCGGTTGCTGTCGTCAAACAAGAAGATGTAGCGTTCTTCACCTTTGACGAGGGCTAGCACGTTGATATCGCGTGGCACCGCAAGCTCCTTTCGGTCGACGGGAAAGCGGCGCTCTCCTAGCACCGCTATCCTCTTATCGGAAAGCGAGCCGATGCACTTGCGTCCGAGACGGCAAGACCGTCAGAAGCTTCGATCGCAAGAGCAGCGCCGCGACCAGTTACGTCGATCGCGCGGTTCACGCCGTTTGCGTCGGCGACATGGAACGCGACGCGCCGCGCTAGACGAAGGCTTGCCAATTGCGAACCGCGAGCGGCTCTCGGCTGGCGAAGGGTTCGCCGTACAACGTCCCAATCGCCTTCCCCCAGTACGCCGCTTCATCTCGCAAGCGGTCCAGGAAGGTGGGCGGGTCCTGCGGCCGGCCGACGACGAACTGACTTTGATAGCAGGCGATCGCTTGCCGCTTCTTTTCCCAGTGCTCCGAGATATCCAGGACAAACGCCGGTTGCGGGGCCAGTTTCAGGTGGACACAGTAATAGTAATAGATGCGCGAAGGATGATGCGGTCGCCCAGGAAGATCGCACTTGGTCAGCTTCGACCAGAACCGCGCGGCCTCGATCATTTCGGTGGCGGCCAGGTGGTCCGGATGTGCGTCTTCCCAATAGGGCGCCAGCAACCAACGTGGTTGGGCCATGCGGAAGACGCCGGCCAGCGCTCCCGCGCGTCAAGCGTGTGTTGCAAGCTGCGATTAGGAAGGCCCAGGTTGCCCCGCCAATCCAATTGCAGGACTTCGGTGGCCAGTCGAGTCTCTTCGGCTCGCGTCTCCAAGGATCCATGCGGCGTGGGCTCGCCGCTGGTCAGATCCAGCACGCCCACACGCAGCCCGTGAGCGCGGAAATTCAAGATGGCGCCGCCGGCCCCCAATTCCGCATCATCCGGGTGAGGGGCCACGACCAGCACATCCAGGCGAGGCACGGAGGAATAGTCGAACGGCGCGGCGGTTGACATGAGGTTCCTCCTAGTTGGCCGTTGATTCAGGCGAGGCCGTACACTTCGGACGCCTTCGTTCGCAGGTGGTCCAAGAGCGCTGACGACTCCAGCGGTTTGCCAGTCACCAAGCGAGTCAACTCCGTCGCGGAATAGCACTGGCCGCGTCGATGGATCTTCTCCCGCAACCACTGCAGAAGCGGACGAAAGTCGCCGGCGGCGAACGCGGAATCCAAGTCGCCGAGATCCTGACGCGCCTTGGCGAAGAATTGGCTGGCCAACAGGTTTCCCAAGGCGTACGTGGGAAAGTACCCCATCAACCCGGCGCTCCAATGAATATCCTGCAGGACTCCGTCGGCGTCGTTGGTTGGCGCCACGCCCAGGTGCTGCTGCTGTTTTTCCGACCAGGCGCCCGGAAGATCGGCGACTTGCAAATCGCCCGTGATCAGGTCCTTCTCCAATTCGAACCGCAACAGGATGTGCAGGTTGTAGGTGGCTTCATCCGCCTCCACGCGAATCAGGGACGGCTGCACCGCGTTGATCGCCGCATAGAAGTCGGTCAAGGCGACATCCTTCAACGCCTCGGGAAAGTGCTCGCGGGCGATCGGGTGGAAATATCGCCAGAAGGGCAGACTGCGCCCGACCAGGTTCTCCCACATGCGGGATTGTGATTCGTGAACTCCCAAGGAGCAGTAGGCGCCGGGCGGCAGGCCGAACCAATCGGCGCGGAGCCCTTGTTCATACATGCCGTGGCCGGCTTCGTGCAGGATGCCGAAAAAGGCCGTGGGGAAATAGTCCTCAGCGAACCGCGTGGTGATGCGGCAATCGCCGGGGCCGACATCCTGGCAGAAGGGATGGTCTGAGACGTCCAAGCGACCGGCCTGGAAATCGAATCCGATCTGTCGCGCGGCGAGTTCGCCCAACCGCCGTTGACTCTCCACGGCGAAGCGACGGCGAAGGACGCTGGTGTCGGGACCCCTGGAGGCTTGCCGCGTGGCCGCCACCAATTCGGCCAAGGGCGGGCCTAGCGGCAAGAGCACCGCCTCCACGTCCGCCGTGGTGACGCCGGGTTCGTAGTCGTCAAGCAATGCGTCGTAGGGGTGCTCCTGGTAGCCAATCGCCTCCGCGCACTCCCGCACGAGTTGCAGGATCTTCTGCAGTTTCGGCGCGAAGCTTGCAAAGTCGTTGTTGCGGCGCACCGCGGACCAGACCTGTTGGCCTTCCACCGTGGCTCGGGTCAGGGCTTCCACCAGGTCTTGAGGCACTTTGCATTGCTTCTGGTAGTTGCGATGCAGCCAACGGATACTGGCGCCCTGGTCGCTGTGCGGATCCTTGGCCAGCGGTCCGGCCCGTAACTGCTCCAACCACTCGCCGAATTGAGGATCGGTGCGGCGGCGGTGCACCATGCCGGCTCAGCAACGCCATTTGGTCGGCTCGCGTCGCGGCGCCCGCGGGCGGCATCATCGTCCGTTCGTCCCACCCGAGAAGATCGGCCACCGAATTCAGGAGAGCCGTCTGGCGCGCATGATCGTGGACTTGCCGCCAAAGAGTCGCGTCGTTCATGGTCCGCTAGAAGCTCACGTTGGGGCCGCGGTGCTGCAAGCTCCGCTCGATATCGTGGGATCGTTCGTCGTAGAAGTATTCGCCGCGTGGGGGCAGCAGACTTTCCAGCCAGCGTCGCTTCTTGGTCTCGCCGCCTGGCCTCGATTCGACCGTCGGCAAGGTGGCGGAATCGTCGCGGGACCGCCAGGACTGGCAGCCGGCATTCAGCACCATGCCGAAACTCAGGAAGAAAAGCAAGCCGAGCACCGCCCGCCGGGGCCGCCGCCGATTCGATTGAAACGCACTCATAGCACCATTTCTCCGCAACGCTGCGCCTCGCTGTTTTCGATCGCCCTCCGCCCGTCGCTTGTCTCAGAAACGACCGGCTCCGTCGAGGGCAGTTTTTTGACGAGCGGGGGCGTTGTGCCAACCGGTGGTCCCCCGCGGAACTATGACCGACGTTCGTCTTGGGCCGGAAAGAGGGAAAGTCGCCAGGAGTTCTTTGCTGCTACACTATAGGAGACGAGGGGCGCGGCAAAGCGCCCGCATCGAGCGGACTTGCTGGAGCCGGAAAGAGCATGGAAATCGCAGCGTGCCCCCATTGCGGAGACCGGGTGCGTCTCCCCGAAAACGCGTCATCCGAAGCCACCGTGCGCTGCCCCTTGTGCGCCGAGGAATACCGGTTGGACGACGTCCTGAAACGTCTTCCGCCCAGCTTGATCCTGGTCAGTGATCCGGTGCAGTACTCGCTGCAACCAGCGTCCTCCACCACCGGGACGAGTGGCTCCGAGGATTCACGGTTCGCGTTCTTGGAACAGGCGGCGCCGCGGAAACCCAAGTCCGCCGGCGTCAACGCCGCCGCGTCGGTCGGCCCCACGACTGCGGGCCGCCCGCGATCAGAACGGTCCAACGCGGGCGGCGCCTTGGGGTGGATGCTGAAAGTGGTTGGCGGGGGCGTGGCCGGGCTCGCCATCGGCCAGGCGATTCTCTGGTGGATGCCAGGGCAGTGGCACAGCAATCAGCGCGACCCGCTGCGAATCGCGCGTCGGCTGCCAGCGGCTTTGGCCTGGATTGTTCCGGCGTCGCTGCGGGACGCCGAACTCCCGCCGCATCAATCGGACGAGCCCCCGAACCAGAGCCAGGAAGGTCCGCCGCGGAGCCGCGGCCGCGATCGTGGCGGGCTCGGCGGCGGGTTCGGCGGCGGCGCCTGGGCGCCGGATTCCCCGCCGAACGCGGCGGATCCGCCTGCTCCCACGCGGCGTGCGGACGATTCTGATCCGGACCCGCTGGCGGACTTGTTAAGTCCCACGCCGGCGCTCCCTGGAGAGAATCCGCTCGTCGTGGAACCGGGCAAGACGGCTCCGGACTTGCCGCAGCAAACCCCCGCGCCGGCCCCCGCCTTGGGGCCCAGTTGGCTCAAGACGCCCGGTCCCGCCGTGACCTTTGGCGCCCTCAGCGGCGCGGTGGCGCGGGCCGAACGAGACTTGCTCGCCTGGCAAAACCGCAGTCCGCTGCTCGACTCGTCCGAAAAACGCGCCTCTTTCTGGACATGTACGCGTCGTTTTCCCTCGCCGGTCGTCTGGCCGCCTTGGCCGACGCGAGCGAAGGCCGGCTGCGACGGAAGACGGACGAAGCGGTCGTTCTGGCGGAGCGTTTTCTGAGCGGTGACAGCGAATCCAAGACGATCCTGCCGGCGTTCGCCACGCTCTGGCTGAACGGCTCGCAAGATCGCGCCGGCAACGAAGGCGCCGTCCTGCTGGCCACGATCCAATCGCTGCAAACCGTCGGTTCCTGGACGGTCGCCGAGGCGACCTGGTCCGACTCCGAGCGGGCGATCGTGGTGAGCCGCAACCCCCTGGAGGGCCAGTGGAAGGTCGGCCAGCGCGCCTGGATGGCCGGCGCGTGGCTGCCTAATCCCACGGCGACGCTGCAGGATCCGCCGACAGCAAACGGGCCCGTCTTGGTGCTGGGCTTCTGGTGCGCTGATCAATGACCATTGGCGCTTGGGCAGTGAGCCGCCGGAATCCGGGCACCGGGCCGTGGATGCTGCGTTTCTCGTCGGCGCCGTAATAACGCTGTTGTTTCAGGTCAATTCCACCCGCGCGTGAGGCGCGTTGGGGTCGACTCGAAAGGTGACCGGGTAGCCGGCCTTGCCTCGGGCGCGGCGACCGGTCAGCTTGCGGGCGGCCAACCAACCCGCGGCGGTCAGGCGTTTCATGGCGGCGACTGCGCCGTGCGTGGCGTCGGAATGCGCGGGAATGCCCAGTCGCGTATTCAGGAAGTGGTTGGCTTGCAGCACGCGGATCCGTCGTCGGGCTGCAGGCGTCAGATGCTCGGTGGACAAGGAGACGTTAATCTCCGAGAGATTATCGACGCGATGAGGCGAGTTCTGCGGCCAGGAGAACATGTCCCCGGGATGCATGTCGCGGCAATCGGCCAATGCGTCCATGCTGGGAGTGTAACGCAGCATTTCGGTTTGCTCCTGCGCGACGGTGGCCGCCAAGTCGTGAGGAGTCACCGATTCGGGGTGATCGCGAGGGTAGATCCAGACGCGTTTGACGCCCCGAATGTGCCACAACAAGTTGCAGGGCACATCCAAGTGAAAATTCACGAACGCCGTGGGTGAGGAGATCAGCAGCGTCGCATTTCGCCACAGGGTTCGCAGGTCGGGGTCCAGGGCCAGCAACTCGCGATACAACTGATCGACCATCTCGCGGAAGACCTCCTGGTGCGTGTAGATCTCGCGCACGTTCAGCCAAAAGCGGCCGCGCTGCAGGGCCTCCAGGATCGCTTGGCCGTCCAGGTTCTCCAGCCGTCCTTCCGTCCATCCGGTGTGCTCGCGATCATCCATGCCGCAGATCGACAGAGCGTGCCGGGGATGCTGGTCAATGATCTTCGCCAATCCCGCGTCGTCAAACAACGGCGTCTCGTGCAGGCGATGGCGCACACAGACCACTTGGCGATCAAAGGCGCCGGGTTCGAGGGTTTGCGGAACAACCAATGGCTCAGTACTCATCAGCGATTACTCCCTGGCTTCAAAGAGGCGATCGACTTGCGGATGGATTCTCGGAGGGCGGGCGAAGCAACCAGGTTCGCGGCGCCGCGGACGCTTTTGCGGAGATGCCTCGCCACCGCCAGACATCCAGCCAACCGTCATGCACCGGCGCCGAGTCACTGGCGAAACGTACTTTGAATGGTTCATCACCGGCCCCCCAATCGATTCGTGTGACGCCATCGTCGCTGGCCATTTGGGCGGACTCCCAGAACAGGATGTTCCCGGGGCTGAGCTTGGCGTGTTTGGCGTCGTAGGCCCGCAGCCAAGCATGCAGACGATTGCCGCAGTGCAGGTAATACTCAATCGCGGCGACCTCCTCGCCGAAATAGAGCACCGCCATGGCGCCGGCCAGGAGCGGCGTGGGACTGGTCAACAGGCGCCAAAGGATTTGTCGGGTCCAGGGTTCGGAAAAGCTCACCGACCAGCCCATCTCGGCCGACTGCTGACGTTTCCATTGCAACAAAAGGTCCAGCACGTCGGCGTCATCCCGGACCCAACGCACGGCGACTTCGCCGAACATGTCTTCACCGCGACGCTTCGACCGGCCGATCTCGCGGCGCAGCTTGTGTCGCTTGCTTCCTCGACGACTATCCGAATAAGCCTCGAAGCCTTCGGACAAGTCGATGAAATGAAACTGGGAGCTCTTCCAGACGTGCGGCGCCATGTTGGGAAGCGGATTGAGCCAATGGCGAAAACGCATGGAAGACAAGCGGCAAGTCCGCAGCACGCGCGACCAATCCGGCTCCACCGACGGTTCAGCAATCAACGTCTGCAAATCGCAGAACGTGCCGCCCACCGGATGGCCGACATTTCCGACGCGCTGATACGGAAGCACGCCCACCAACTGATCGCCAAGATGCAACAACGCGACTTCCACTCCATCCCACTGTTCGGCGCAGCACACCGTCCAATCCGGTTGCAGGAACGGGCTTTCGGCATCCGAATGCTGGAGCAATTCACGCCAACGGCGAAGCATTGGGGCGTCAAGGCGACGCGCATCGACGCACTCCACGCGGAAGTCCCGGGTTATCATCGGCGGCGTGTCCTGATCGAAGCGGGAGGGAACGGCGAGCTTCTGGGCAGCCGCCGTCGGAAGCGACCGCGGCTGCTGATCGCTCGGCGGCATTCGCGAGACGGGCGGGGTCGGCGGCGGGTGGGGGCGTTGGCGAGCGAGTCGAAACGTGCATACGCGGGAGTTCTCGTTCAGGAATTAGCGGGGTTTCGTCGGCGCGGCGGAGGGCGAGACGCTGGATCGCTCCGGGGCGACAGAGTTCAAGACCATGTTCAACGTCACACCGCGGACCAGCGCGCCGGTCAGCGCCCCCAGGAACATCGCCGCCGCCGCACCCTCCTTGCCCCAAGGACCGATCAGCCAAGCGGCGGCTCCCAAGGTGGCGACCATCGTCGCCATGTCGGCGGTCATATTCGCATCCGGACGGTTCACCGCCCACAGCCCATTGCCGCAGACGACCGACATGCTGATCGCCAAAGTGCAGCCCGCCAGCAACGTGCAGGTCCACCCCGTATGCTGATAAGTTCCGCCATATACAAATTGCACAGGGAAGTCGCCCAGCACCGCGAAGCCCAGGCAGATCGCTCCGATGACGGCCAAGTACAGCCAGGTACTCACTCGCAGCACATGCAGCAAGCCGCCCCGTCCTCCAGCCGCAAACGCCGCCGCGGCCCGCGGCGTCAAGTAGTTCGCCACCGCGGTCACAAAGTGCAACGACAGCCCGACAATCGTGAAGCACGCGCCGTAAACGCCTGTCGTCGATTCGCCATGAACGCTCTCAAGAATCCAAGGCACAAGGTAGGGCGACGTGGTGCCGGTCAATTGCGAAGCCAGCGCCCACTTCGAGAACTGCCAGTTGTTCCGCCAATCAGGAAGTACGCGGGAGCGAGCGAATCGTAGCGACTCGGGTGATGTCCAAATCCAAACCAGGATGCCCGCCAGGCAGGAGGCGCCCATCACCGCAAAGGCCAGGGGAACCGTCAACAAGCCAAAGTAGTACAGCCCGATCAAACCCAACAACTGTCCCAAGCCGACGGTCAGATCGATCGCCACCGCGGCCCAAAAGCGATAGCTGGCGAAGCTGAACGACCTCAAAAAGCTGCGAAACAAGAGAAAGGGCATCACGCCCAACATGACCCATAGCGTCGGAGTGATGGAGGGAGTAATCCAATGCAACTGGGCCAACAGCAGCATCAGCAAAACCACGCAGACGCCGGTCAGCGACAACACCAATTGGTGGCAGACGACGCTTCCCGCGTACTCTTGCCTCTGGCGACCTTCGTATCGCTGACGAAAGACCGAATAAGGAGCCGTAACAAGTTCCGATTGCACGTTCCGCAGCACGATGACGACGGTCATCGTCAGATAGTAGACCGAGAATTCCGCCTCCAGCAAGGTTCGCCCGATGATCACGCCCGTACCGAAAGTCGTGGCCGCGAACGCGGCTTGGTCAATCAGGGAGACGATCGTGCGGAGGACGTCCGACTTTCCCACGCCGCGCCGACCGATGGCGAGTGCAGGACCGCTTCGCTCGGCGGCGCCGCAGCCGAGGACGACGAGTCAGGACTTTCTGCTTGGTGGGCGGTGGACATCGGAACCTCAGTGACGGAGTGCGAACACAGTTGTTCGCAAACTCCGCGCCGGATCATGGCTGTCGCGGCTATCTTGTTTCTGGTAAACGGTTTACGTCGAATTGCGGGCGCTCGGCCGCGTTGCTTTTTGGAGACCTAAGAGGCGTTCTTGCCGCGAAAATCGCACACCCAGGGTATGGGACCGGTTTCTCGCGACCCCAGGTCTTGCTGTGACGCCGGTCTGCGGGTGAGATTGTTGTGGCTTTGGGGCCTTGATCGTAAGGTGGTCAACCCGACTCTGTCCACAGGCCCGGAGGGCCAACACAATTCTAGCCGTGGCCGTGAGGCCACGGTTACCTTTCCAGATCGGACACAGGCCCGAAGGGCCGACACAAGTCCTGATTGTGTCGGCCCTTCGGGCCTGTGGACCCGTTTCCGTTGACGTTCCGTGGCCTTACGGCCACGGCTAAAATTGTGCCGGCCCGTCGGGCCTGCTACCCTCCCAGCTGGACCGGCTTACGATCAAGGCCTGGCTTTGGTGTTGCGCCGTACAACGGGTCACCGCAGAGAGCACGGGAGGAACACAGAGGACAGAATTGCATCCGCCTCTGTGGTTCTCCGTGTCCTCCGCGGTCAATTCCATCCGGATCACCGCTCTGCGGGTGCGATTTGATCCTTATTGGGACTGCGTTCACCAACCCATCAAGCCGGCCGCGAATTCGAGCAACTCGCCTCCTTTCATCTTGAGCGTCCATCCGCCGGTGATCAACATGCCGATGGCCGATAACCACAGCCAGAGATCCCAATGGCGATGGGGCGTGACCCGCGGATCGCTTCGATAGTAGCGGAAGTATAGACCCGCACCGGCCAGCATGGGCAGCATCACGCCCTGCATCACGCCGCTCAAGAGCACCAGAAACGTCGGCCTGGGGTAGTAGTAAAACACCGCAAAGCAAAGCAACGGAAACAACGCGCTGAGCCATCGCACGCGTTGTCGGTAGGCTTGGGGATCGTCCTTCGCCCAACCCAAGACTCGCAACACGTCGCCAAAGACGCGAGCGTGACTGGCGTTCGCGACAAAGAACGTGGAATAGAGAACGGCGAAGGCGCCAAACAGAAACAGGGTCGCCGCTAGAGACTGAAACACCGGTTCGTACATCACCGCCAAGGTGCGAACCATTTGGTCCTTCTCTGGGTTCAGGTGCGAGCGGTGCAGGATGGCGGCGCCCAACAGATAGAAAGCGAGCGTGGCGAACGTATAAACAACCATCGAGCCCCAAGCGTCCCACCGCATGACGCGCATCCAGCCCCGGGCTCGGGCGCCCCACGCCGCGGTGTCATCTCGCTCCCCGGCGTAGCGAGCATACCCCTTCTCCAAGCACCAGTAGGGATAGGTAATCAACTCCGTGGCGCCCACGCCAATGATGCCAAACGTCGCCAAGGCGGTTCCTACGGGCGTCGCGTTGCTGTTCGGATCCCGCGGTGGAAGACCAAAGCGAAGGCCCTCCGCGATGTCGCCCCAAGTGACCGCCCACACCGCATTGCTTTGCAGCAGAATCAGATTGGCCACCGTGATCAATGTGAACGCGGCGACCATGATGGTGCTGAACGACTGGATCAAGCCGTAACGCCCGAAGAACAAGATCCCGCTGGTGGCCACGGCCAGCGCGCCGGCCCAGAGGTAAACGTCCGGACCGGGTTGCGGTCCCTCCTTCTCGAAGCGAGCGAATTCCTCCGGCGTCAGTCGTTGGCGATAGGAGTCCTCGATGGCCGCCAGGCGTCGCCGGGCTTGTTCCACTTGTTGACGCTTGGCGGCAAGCTGGCTGGCGGCCTCCGGATCGTTGCTCCGTTCCGCCGTTCGGCGAACGACGGCCTCAAGCACTGGCAGCTCGGTCTTGGCGTCGGAGTACTCGTTGAATTCTCGTCCCTGCTGGGTTAAGGGAATGCTGATCGCCAACGCCTGACCGACTCCGCCCACGATGCCTCCCAGCTGCGCGATGCTGGCCAGAAACATCAGGAACCAATACCAGACGATCCAATTGCCTCGCCCGGCGATTCGCGGCCCGGGCACCTCGGCCAGACCATCCATCGTGGTGCGGCCGTTGACAATCGAATAGCGGCCGAATTCGACCTGCACGAACACCTTGATCACGCAGCCGATGAGGATCAACCACAGCAAGGTGAATCCGGCTTCGGCCCCGGTCTTGGTCGTGGCGATCAATTCGCCCGAGCCCACGATCGAGCCGGCGACGATCAATCCCGGGCCCAAATGGGTCACGATCCGAGCTGAGCGATGTGGGGGGATCGACCGGCTGCGTCAGGGAGGAATGGGGCATCGTTGTTTCCGGAGGCTTGGGAAGGGGCCCAGCGCCTCGAGAAACTCTGGGAATTGGCTAGAATTCCCCGTCGCGAAGCGGAATCGAGATTTCCTTGCCCCGTTGCGCTGACCAAAGTCCCGCTTCCAGAATCTCTTGGGCGTCGCGCACCGCGCAAACGCCGCAAAGCCCAAAGAACGGCTCTTCGTTCGCCAGACACTCCAGGAAGTGGTCGGTCGCGCTGCTCCAATGAGCCGGCGCGGGTTCCATCTCGACGGGCTGCCCTTGCGGGTTGTCCATCGTGGCCAACATCAAACGGCCGCCGCTATGGGGTTCGATCATTAAGGTGGCGTGCGTGCCGTAGATGTAGGTGAAGTAGTTTGACAGATTCCCGACCTCCGACCAAGAACCTTCCGCGACAGAGATCGCGCGGGGGTAGGTCATCACCAGGATGGCGTTGTCCTCCACGGTGATGTCATCCTTGGTCAGTCGTCCCTTCACTCCCGAGACCCGCGAGGGGCAACCCAGAAGATACGCCGAAAGCAACGCGCCATAGCAACAGTAGTCGACCATGGCGCCGCCGCCGTTCTGTTCCTCATTGAACAGCCAGTCGCAGAAATAGTCCGAACAACCCATCTCGCGCGGGCCGGCGTGCGCGGCGCGATACCGGACTTGCCAGATGTCGCCCAAGACCCCGTCCTTGGCCATTCGCACCGCTTGCTGCATTTGAGGCCACCAGGCGAAGGGCCAGTTGACCATCAGTCGCACGCCCTGGCTCGCCGCGGCCGCGATCATCAAGTCGGCCGAGACCAAATCGCCGGCCAGCGGCTTCTCCACCAACTGATGCAACCCGCGATGGGACGCCTCCACGCAAAGATCGACGCTTTGCGAATTGTCGGCGAAAACGAGCACCGCATCCAGCGATTCGGAATCCAGCAGCACCTCATAATCACTGTAGGTGCTGCAACCATATTCATTCGCCGCTCGCTCGATGAGATCTTCATGCGGGTCCGCAACCCCCACCAACTCCGCTCGCGGCGAAGCTTGCAAGCTGGGCAGATGCTCCCAAACATGGTCATGCGTCAGTCCAAGTACGCCGACCCGAATTTTGTCGTCCAACGTTTGCTCCTTGCGATGTCTCGGAGTGCGAAAGGCTGAATGGAGAGAGGGATGCTGTAGCTTACGTTGCCAGCGGTCGCCGCGCGGCAAAACGCGATCCATGATCCGCGATCGCTCTGCGGCTTGTTCCAATCATGCGCGATATGCCGCTCACGCCGTCGCCAAGCCAGACACGATTCTAGCAAACCATGAGGAGCATGGCTGGACGAGGGACAAGCAAGCCCCGTCGCCGCGGGAATTGGGATTGCGGGCGTCGCTCGACGGGGATCCTCGCCACGTGCGGCCACCCCTTCGGGGTTGGTGGGATACCGTGACTCGCGACCCAGGGTTGCGCCGGTCCGCTTCGCTCGCGCCCGACCCAGGGCTGCAGTGGGGCCGTCCCGTTGGGGACTGGATTTAGTCCAGCGGCGTCGGCGGGTCGGGGACCTGCATTTTGGCTGCGAGCTGCAGCAGGGCGTCCCAATTCTGCGGCTCATATTCGACGCCGTGTTCCCGGCCGTGTTGCTGGTGCGAGCGTTCTGGATCTCCTGGGAGGGTGATGCCCGCGATCCCATCCGCCGTTTGGCAACCACGCACGAAGTCCAGCAGTTGATCGGTCTCCCGCAGGAAATGCTCCTGCCCGCCAAAACGATCGGGACAGAGAACCATCGCGAAAACGCAATTGCCCTTGGGCGTGATCGGTTTCTCCCTGGCGCAAAGGCCGCCGGAAAGCGCGCCGCAAAAGATGTCGATCATCAGGGCCAGACCAAACCCCTTATAGGTTTGCTCGCCGCCCATCGGGAGGATGGTTCCAGGCGGGTCGGCGTACAGCGACTCCGGGTCGTTGGTCGGCCTGCCCTGGCTGTCCAACAGCCAACCATCAGGACAAGGTTTGCCGGCGATCTTATGGACCCGGACTTTGCCCTCGGCCGTAGCGCTCGTGCTGAAATCCAGCACGACCGGACCCTTGGCGGATGGCGAGCCCAGCGCCATTGGATTGGTGCCCAGCCGCGGTTGCACGCCGCCCGGCGGCGCCACCCTGTGCGCGGCGCCGTGCGTGTTGGCCATCAAAAGCGACGTCAGGCCTTGCTCGGCCGCCAACTCGCAATACTCGCCCAGGCGGCCAATGTGACTGCAATTCCGCAAGGTGCCCACCGCGACGCCTTCCGCCACGGCCATCTTCCCCAACCGATCCATCAACCGCCCGCATTGCACGCGGCCGAATCCCCATCCAGCATCCGCCGCCAGTCGCGCCGCGCCTTCCTGAAGCACTTCCAGAGCGGCGCCAGGCACGATGTCCCCCGCGTGAACCATCTCGACGTAGAAGGGCAAACGCATCAGCCCATGGGAGGCGTAGCCGCTAAGATCCGCCAACACCAAGCTCTCAGCGACTGTTCGCGCTTCGTCGTCGTCGGCCCCGCTGGATTGGAGCACCCTCGCCGCAAAATTAACCAGCGAGTCAGGCGGAAATCTGGGCATGGGATGTCGGGGGAACGTGCGGTGCGGGCGAATTCGACAAACGTTGCGGCGCTAGACCAGGCTTCGCTTCACGGCCCAAACGGCCGCCTGAGTTCGATCGGTGACCGTCAGCTTGCGGAGGATATTCTGCACATGTTCCTTCACCGTCTCGATGCTGATCGACAAGGAACGACCAATTTCCCGATTGCTCAGGCCCAAGGCGACATGTCGCAGCACTTGGAGTTCGCGGTTGGTCAACGGAATGTCTTCGTCGTCGCCGGCCTTGCGGCGCTTCTTCATCGCCGCCCGCACGCGCGTCAACGGACTGCTTTCGGAGGGGCCTTCCCCCGCCGCGGCGCGACCGATCGAATCCAGCAGCAATTGTCTCGGCGACCCTTTCAGCACGTAATCGGTGGCGCCCAAGGCGACGCTTCGGGCCACATACGTTGGATTGTCATGCGTGGACAGCATCACCACCCGAGCCTGCGGATTGGTGGCGACGATTTTTTCCAGCACTTCCAGGCCGCTGCCATCCTCCATGCGGACATCCAAGAGGATCACATCCGGGTGCGTCGCCTCGAGTTGGTTCATCGCCTCGTCCGACGTGGTCGCCTCGCCGACGATCTCAATGGGGGTTTCCATAAAGAGCGTGCGAAGTCCGTACCGAACGATCTCATGATCATCAACAATCAAAACGCGAATCGACATCGTAGACCTGCTCTCCAATTCTTTTTGGGCGTGCTGACGCATTATTGTGGCTTTGGACGCCTCCCAGAAGCAAATGAAAAACGCCTGAAAAGAACGTATCCGCCACCTCTCCCGCCGAGCTGCCCGCCCTGTCGCCCTATTGTAATCAACGCCCAACGAAAGTGCTGCCGTCGGAGGAATAAATCCGGCCTGCAGAGGGGTTTTTTCCTCCTATGACCGGCAAAAACCGTCGAATCGGGCCGTCAGTTCGGCATCCGGCACGGAAGCGGCGGGCGGCTTTTGACCGCTTTTCACCAGTGACGTAGATGTTTTTCAACAGCCGTGGGTCGCAGCGCTGCGAATCCGTCCGGCGAGATGTCATGAAAACCACAGAAGGCGCTTGGATTCGATGCGGCAAACAACCCTCTTGCTCGTAGATGACGACCCGCATGTGCTGGATTCCATGTCCGGCTGGCTGCGGGACCAGGGATACGACGTGCTGGAGGCCCGGGGATTTCGCGACGCCGCCGCCTTGGTGGACAACCAGGCCGTTGACCTCGTCCTGGCCGACATCCAACTGGAGGATGGCGACGGCTTCCAAGTGCTGGCCCATTGTCGCGACCATCACCCCGATACCTGCGTGATCTTGGTCACCGGCTACGCGACCGTGGAAACCGGCATCGAGGCCATTCGGGCAGGGGCCTTCGACTTGTTGACCAAACCCCTGATGGATGAAGAGCTCTCCCTAGCCATCGATCGAGCGATCTCGCAACGACAAGTCATGGAGGAGAACCGCCACCTCCGCCAGCAGTTGGACCAACGTTTCGGCATGGAGAACATCGTCGGCCAGGACCCGCGGATGCGGAAGGTGTTTGAGGCCATCGATTCGGTGGCGGACACGCGAGCCACGGTATTGATCACCGGCGAAAGCGGCACGGGAAAGAGCTTGATTGCCCGCGCCGTCCATCGTCATAGTGCGCGTCGCGACGGACCCTTCGTCGAAATCGCTTGCGGCGCCTTGCCGGAGACCTTGCTGGAGAGCGAGCTCTTTGGGCATGTTTCCGGCGCGTTCACGGGCGCCCACGTTGACAAGATGGGGAAATTCATGCAGGCCGACCACGGCACGATCTTTCTGGACGAGATCGGCACCGCATCGCCCTCCATGCAAGTCAAACTGCTGCGAGTCCTGCAGGATTTCGAGTTCGAGCAGGTTGGCGGCGGCAAGACGTTCAAGGTTGATTGTCGCGTCATCCTGGCGACCAACGAAGATCTGGAAACGGCCGTGGCGGAGCAGCGATTCCGGCAAGATTTGTATTACCGGATCAATGTGATCAACATTCGCTTGCCGAGCCTAAGGGAACGAACGTCCGATATCCCGGTGCTCGCGCAACACTTCCTGGATGCGATTGTCGCCGAAGTGAATCGCCGCGTCTTGGGCTTCACGACCGAGGCCCTGGACGTGCTGCAACGCTACGCGTGGCCCGGCAATGTTCGCGAACTGCAAAACGTCATCGAGCGTGCGGTGTTGCTCGGCAAGAGCGAACATGTGGGCGTCGATGATCTGCCCAGCCATGTCTTGGCCTGTTCTCCGACGTCAGCGCCGCGAGCCAAGGGGCGAACGTTGAAAGAAGCCCTGGAAGGTCCCGAACGCGAGATTATTCTCGACGTGCTGGAATCCAATGGGTGGAATCGCAACCTCACCGCGGATTCGCTCGGGATCAATCGCACGACGTTGTACAAGAAGATGAAACGCTTGGGATTGGAGAAGGAAGGCGTCACGCACTGAGTCCGGCGGAGCACACGGCTCAGGCGGCGCCTTTGGGATCATCCCACCGTGGCCATGCCGACCAGGCCCAGAGCAGCCAGCCCGCGATCATCAACACCCCGCCCACGGGAGTGATCGCCCCCAGGCTCTTGATATCAGTCAACACCAGGGCGTACAACGAGCCGGAGAAGACCAGCGACCCGGTGGCGAGGCACACGCCAGTGGCGGTGAGCGAGGGATTCGTCGCGCCCTTGCGATAAGTTCCCCACGCGACCAGCGCCAAAGCGTGATAGAGATGATAGCTGGCCGCTGTCCGCCAGGTCTCCAAAGCGGCCCGCAGATCCTCCTCGGACCGCTCGCCGATCATCTCCGGCAGGGCGTGGGCGCCGAAGGCGCCGAGGCCGACTCCCAGGGCGCCCCAAATCGCGCCGCCAGAGATGGCTCGAGCACCGCTGCGGGATCGTGCTTCGTCGAGCATGGCGTTCGTCCTTTCCAGGGAGTCACGGCCTAACGCTTCATGGCTCGCAACACCGCGTCGCCCATATCGGCGGGGCTCTCGGCGACTTCGATGCCGGCGTCTTTCAGGGCCGCCACTTTTTCGACGGCCGTCCCCTTACCACCAGAAATGATCGCGCCGGCGTGTCCCATGCGTTTTCCAGGCGGAGCCGTGCGACCGGCGATAAAAGCGGCCACCGGCTTGGTGACATTCTCTTTGACGAACGCCGCGGCTTCTTCCTCGGCCGTGCCGCCGATCTCGCCGATCATCAGAATCGCCTCGGTTTGATCGTCCTGCTCGTAAAGCTTGAACAGGTCGATGAAGGAAGTGCCCACGATCGGATCGCCGCCCAAGCCCACGCAGGTCGATTGCCCAAGCCCACGACTGCTCGTCTGCCACACCGCTTCGTAGGTCAGACGTTCCGCTGCGACTCATCACGCCGACCTTGCCGCGTTGATGGATGTAGCCGGGCATGATGCCGATCTTGCATTCCTCGGCCGTGATGACGCCAGGACAATTCGGGCCGATCAAGACCGCGCCGCTGGCGCGGACTTTCTGGTAGACCTGCACCATGTCCAGGACCGGCACGCCTTCGGTGATCGCCACGATCACCTCGATTCCCGCGTCGACGGCTTCCAGGATCGCGTCGGCGGTGAAGGCGGCGGGGACGAAGATCATCGTCGCATTGGCGCCGGTTTCCTGCACCGCCTCGTTCGACGGTGTCGAAGACCGGCAGCCCCTCCGCGGTTTGGCCGCCCTTGCCCGGCGTCACGCCGCCCACCATCTTCGTGCCATACTCCAGGCAACCGCGAGTATGGAATTCTCCGGAGGCTCCAGTAATGCCCTGGCAAATCACCCGCGTCTCTTTGTCAACTAAAATACTCATTGATCTTTTATCCCGTTAGCGAAGCCGAATGAAGTTGACGTCGGCTTCCAATCATCGCGAAGGATTCTGTTTCTAGCGGTGCTGCGACGTCGCCATCAAGCCGATGCCGCGGCGACCACTTTCTTGGCGGCGTCGGTCAGGTCCTCCGCCGTAATGATGTCCACTCCGCTTTCGGAGAGTATGCGACGGCCTTCCTTCGACTTCGGTGCCTTCCAGACGCACCACCAGCGGCACGTTGAAGCCGACCGTCTTGTAGGCTTCGAGCAACGCCTCGGCGATCGTCGTGCAACGCATGATGCCGCCAAAGATGTTGACCAGCACCGCCTTCACGTTCTTGTCGCCCAAAAGGATGCGGAACGCCTCGGTCACCTGCTCGGCGTTGGCGCCGCCGCCGACATCCAGGAAGTTGGCCGGTTCGCCGCCATGCAGTTTGATGATGTCCATCGTGCTCATGGCCAGTCCGGCGCCATTGACCAGGCAGCCGATGTTGCCGTCGAGCTTGACGTAGCTCAAGCCCGCTTTGCCGGCTCGCACTTCGGCCGGATCCTCTTCGCTCAAATCCCGGTACTCCAGGATGTCCTTGTGACGGAACAGCGCGTTGTCATCGAAGGTGATCTTGGCGTCCAGGGCCATCAATTCATCGTCCTTGGTCACAACCAACGGGTTGATCTCCGCCAGGCTGCAATCGTAGTCGACGTAGAGCCGGCACAGCGACGTCATGAACTGGTGAGCGGACTTCACCTGCTTGCCGGTCAGTCCCAACTGCCAGCACAGCTTACGCACCTGATAGGCCTGCAGCCCCGCTTGGGGATCGAAATGCTCCTTGAAGATTTTCTCCGGCGTCTCCTCGGCGACTTTCTCGATCTCCACGCCGCCTTCGGTAGAGGCCATCAGCACCGGCATCTTCTCGGCTCGATCCAGGACGATGCCCAGATACAGTTCGCGGGCGATTTCGCAACCTTCCTCAACAAACACGTGGCCGACGGTTTGTCCCGCGGGACCGGTCTGGATCGTGGCCAACTTGTGTCCGAGCAAGTTCGCGGCGACCTGTTGGGCTTCGTCGCGACTGCGAACCAACTGCACGCCGTGTTGGCCGTCGTTGCCAATCACGGTTCCCTTGCCGCGGCCGCCGGCGTGAATCTGCGCTTCACCACGGCTATTTTCGAGCCCAGTTCATCGTAGGCGGCGGCGGCGTCCGCCGGCGTCTGGGCCATCACGCCGCGCAGAACAGGCACATTGGCCTTGCGAAACAACTCTTTGGCTTGATACTCGTGAATCTTCATGCCCGCGGGGCCTCGGCGGATGAGCGAAACGGAGCGGCGAGAGAGTCCAAGGCGGCTCGCCAGAAGGTCAGCCGCTGGGGCGGCCGAAACGCAGCGGCGATTATAGGGCCGTCGCCGGCCGCAGCCAAGTAGCCGCCGCCCCCTGCGGCTTTCCGCCGCAGTCAGCGGGCCCCGCCCCGCGGACTCACCGACGCAACAAAAAACGGCGACCCGTCCCCTCAGGACGAGCCGCCGCGTGCTTCATGAAGAAGGCTCAGCGTGTTACAGGGCGCCGCCGCCGCCGAAGCCGCCGCCGCCAAAGCCGCCGCCGCCGCCAAAGCCGCCGCCGCCGCCGCCGCCGATGCCCCCGTTGTTGCCCGTCTCGCCATCAACGAAGTTAAAGGTCGAAACTTCGACAATGCCGGAGAACAACGGCGAGGGTGAAACTCGCACATAGCGACGGTCAGCCGACGCGATGGCGGACGTGACGTTCATTGAGGCGCCTTCGGGCAGCGTGGTGATTTCAGGACGGAAACCCACGGCGCCGCGACCTCCAAAGAACGCTGGGAAGCGATTGCCCATTTGCCGACGCCAGAATTCGAAGCGTCGCAGGGCCGCCGCGTCGTCCGAGTCGCTCGTGCCGGGCGCTTCCGCGTCGCCGCCATCAGGCAATTGCTGAGCCAACAAAGCTCGGCCTACCAACTCGGGATTGCGGACGATGGTCTCCAGCGCGTTGTCTTCGACCAGGTTCTGTCGTCGGCCGTCCTTCAATTCAAACAGAACCAGCGCGTCCTTCTCGCCCAAGTCAATTTGCCGACTCATGGTCTTTTGCGTGTCCGAGCCGTAGTGAGTGATCACTTCCACGTTCACTTTTCCCGCGGAGATATCGCCCCAGACTCGTCGCAGCGCCACTTTGTACTTGCCGGTGAAGCCCTTGGGCAACACGTAAAGCTCTGAATAGCCGTCGGCGCCCGTCGTCTTGGAGCCGGCGAATTCATCGCCGACCAACACGCCGCCGCCCACCGTACGCGGCGAGGTCAGCGAGCAGACCGAACCGGATGGCTCTTGCACGACCAGATCCACATCGGCTTCGCCGGTCCAGGTCACCCGCACGACGCAGTCGCGTCGCAAGGCTTCCCGCACTTCGGCTTCAAAGGCTGTCGCTTCGTCTTTCTTGCCCGACTTGGCCAAGTCGTAATAGGCCGCCTCGGCCAAACGGTACGCTCGGTGCGGCACCGACAACTGCTCGCTGGCCCAGGCTTGCGAGAGGATGCCCACGCAGGCCCATTTCAGCGCGTCGGTGTCTTCCAAACGCTGCGCCAAACTCATGGCCTGGATATACGGCTCCGGGCGAGTGGGTTGAGCTTGAGCGACTTCTTGGTACACGCCCAGGGCGCAGTCGGTGCAGCCCCAAGCGATTCATGTACGTGGCGACGTTCAGCATCTCTTCGGTGTTGTTGCTGAAATCGATTGCGGACATCATGGCGAGTTCCAACTCCTCCACTGGAGCGCCGGCGGCCTTCATGGCGATGCCAAGGGCTTCGTACATCCAAGGCTGGACGTTGCCGCTGCGTAGCGCCGCTTGGAGCATTTCGCTGGTCTCGGCGAACTGACGAGCTTGCATTAGCCGACGGGCGGTCAAACGCACGTCGGCTTCTGTCGGCTGGTTGGCGCGGAAGTAGGCGTCCCACGTCAATTCGCCACGCTCCATGGAGCGAGCTTGTTGGGCAGCGGGTTGTTTGGCGTCATTGTCGCTCTTGGCGTTGCCAATCAAATCCTCCTCGACGGCGAACATGCCGCCCATGCCTCCCATGCCGCCGCCCATGCCTCCCATGCCGCCGCCCATCATGCCGCCGCCTCCCATGCCGCCCATGCCTCCCATCATGCCGCCGCCCATGCCGCCCATGCCTCCCATGCCGCCTCCCATGCCGCCCATACCGCCCATACCCATATTGATGATCGGCAGGACCAGGTCGCCCACGGGGTAGACTCGCGTGACCAATTCGTCCATCGCGACGTCGGGAGTGGTGATTCGCAGCACTTCATCCTTGATGATGTAGTCCAGATCGACCTGGTTCAACAGGATCCGCAGTCCGGACCGCAAGGAGATATTGCGGAGATTGATGTTGACGGGAGTGGCGGTATCGACGCCGGCGTCTTCCAGGCTGCGATTGTCCAGGAAGATGGGGATGTCGTGGTAGGTCCTGAGCGAGTCAACGACTTCGCTCAAGGGCGTGTCCACGAACTCCATGATCGTGTCGTTGTCCAACTCTTCGTAGATCCGGCGTTCGCGCTTGTTATCGCTGGCCAGATTGATGGACTTGTATTTCTCGCGTTTGCGGCTGATGTCTTCCCAGAACGCGGCGTCGGGATAGACGATCGGCGTATCATCGTTGAAGGGAATCAACGCTTCCTCGACCGAGTAAAGCGCAGTCGGCGTAATTCTTGTGTCGCAGGGAGCGAAAGCACTCCAGGCCGCGGAATTGACGCGTGAATCGCGCCTGCCAGACGGTGGATTCAGCGACCACCGAGCGAGGATCGATCTTCTGCAGTTCGGAGGCGACCTTCAAGTCGGCGTCCAGGTAACGCGTCGCGTCGAAGCGGCCTTCGTCCAGCAGGGTGTTGAACCGGGAGAGAAGATTCTTGATCGTGTCTTGCTGACGCTCGAGATCATCCAGCAAAGCAAGTCGATCTTGAGCAATCGCGCGGTTTTCCTCTTCCAGGGATCGGCGGGCGTCTAATTCAACTTGCATCCGGCTGGCCTCTTGCAGGGCGAACTGCAGGCTGCGGCGCAATTCGATGCGGGCCTCGGGCGAGGCGTCCACGGCGCGTTCGACGTCCTCCATCAGGATCTTCAGCCGACGAATGGCGTCTTCCGGCTCTTCCCGCATCTGGTCGCGAGCCATTCCCAATTCGTTGGTGACCAGGGCGCGGAGCCGTTGTTCCGAACGAGCCTTACGGTCCGCTTCGGAATCGAGCAGATTGCCTTCATAATCCTCCAACAAGCTGTCGGCGGGATTGTCGTCGTTGCCCAGACGACAGGGCGCCATCGCCCAGTGGTTCTTGGAAGGTCACCGGGAATGTCGGACCGTCATAGATCAACTGGCTCGTTTGCGGAGCGGCCGGCACGTCCTGCAACAGGCGAGCCGTCTCACGCAAGCCGGCCGAGCCCATCGTGGGCAACATCACGCCCTTGTGGATCGCGGCCAACTGAACCAATCGCGGTAGAAAGGAAAACTCGGGCGCTGGATGCTTCGGGAGTCGTTTTCCAGGTCAGCTGCTGAGAACCGGAAGCGGTCTCGACCGTCATGGCGACTTCGGCCGGGCGCGGTTGGTCGCGCAATTCGCCGAGCACCACCGTGTCGCGATCGGCTCGCAACGGGGGGAAAGTCGCGGGATACATGCTGGCGATGACGCTGGGCATGTGGGTTTCCACGGGCCAGGCGACGGTCGCACGAGCGGCCCGCGCCGGCAAACCGCCGGCTTGCCGCGGATCGAGCGCATCGCTGTCGATCATGACCATGCCGCCGGTCTGATTGGCCAAGGTGAGCAGCATCTGCACGTCGCGATCCGGTCCAATGGCCAGGGAGGTCACCGCGATCCGCTTGGACGTCAGATCATCCACCAGGGCGGCGAACTCATCGGTCATCACCAGGTTGGCCTTGCTCATGCCGTCGCCGATATAGACGATCGAGCGAGCTCGGCGAGCATCGTCGGAAAACGCCTCGGAGGCCGTCTTGAGCACTCGAATCAAGTCGGTCGAACCCAGGGGCGTCCGCCGCTTCAGCTGCTCCATGGCCGGTTTGCCGTTTTCGGCCGTTTGAAACCCTTGATCCATGGCCACGGCGGCCAGATCGGCCGCGTAGAGACGGAACTGATCGCCAGCCGGCAGGCTCTCGACCAACGAATTGACCGCCGCCAGACCGTCCTCGCGATACAGCCCCACTTGGCTGGCGGACGTATCGAAGAGGATAACGACATCGGTCGCCGCCGCCTCCGCCGCCAGCGTCGGGGTGACGCTTAGAGCATAGAATCGCTCGCCGGCGGCCGACTGGAAGGTCGCCCATCTGGCTTGCGGACCTTGCTGCGCCGCTATCGCGGGGGACAGCATTGACAGGGTAACCAGAATTGCAAAGATCTGGCTGCGTTTGGACATGCCTAAATACTCCAAGCACAGAACGCGACGTAATTGAGCCTAATTCCCTGTTCCGAAAGAACTTGGCCCAGCCTCCTCCGAGAGACTACCTGAGCGCACATCGTGACACAGCCGTGCCTTCATTCTATTCCGGCGAAGGCCAGTACGCCAACGAAAAAAAGGCGTGAATTTAGGCTGCTACGGCAAGCCAGTGAAACTTGGCGGATAAACAACGGCTGACAGAGAAAGAAATCGGGCTTTGGGGGGCGAGGCCCTCCTCCAAACCCCTCGCGGCGCTCGGATTCAAGGATTTCCTCGAATAATCGCGTTGCACCGCCCAGGCCGCCGGCGCCGTGTTTGCCTGGGATAACGAAGAAGCACGGCGGTGGCGAGGCGCCAGCGGGGCCGTCAACGGGGCGCCGCAGAGAGCAGGGAGGAACACAGAGGACAGAATTGCACGCGCCTCTGTGGTTCTCCGTGTCCTCCGCGGTCAATTCCATCCGAATGTTTCTTAACTTGATGCTTGGGGGGCCCCCTTGGGGGGCTGCTGAATCGCAATGTCCCGCGGCGGACTGGGGCGCGAGCGATCCCAGTCCGCCGGTCTGACTTGCTTGGGGTGATGACTCCGCCGTCCTGGCGAAGTCTAGCGTCGCAGGTCTCCGTCGGTTTGTCCGGCCTGACGGCGTCCGTCCCACGCCTCGGCCCAAGACTCCAACATGCCTGACGCTTGCTTCATCCCAACGGCGGCCTTCCGCAGCATCGACGCCAAACCGCGGCGAGCCTCTTGCTCAGCCGCCTGTCGTTCGGCGTGCTGGCGAAGCCCCTGGTCGGCGGCCAATGCCAGCTGCGTCCAGTGCTCGTACGGCCTCGCCATGCGTTCGGCCGACTCGTCGAGTCGCCCCCAAGCGGCGTGAAGCGTCCCGAGATCCAGGCCCTGATGCATCCGGCGCACATCCACCTTGCATCGCTCCCAGATTCTCCAAGAGACGGCGGTCTTTTTCCGCTCACCTTCACGCCAAGCGTTGTACGGCGCATCAACTTCGTCCCAGGCGCTCGCAATCGCCCTGTCGATGGCTGCCTCCGTGCCCGCGTCCAAGGCTCCCGCGCCGCCCGTCGCGCTGGACTCCGCCTCGAACACGGTTTCTGATTCGTTCTCGTTCTCCGACAAAACCGCCGAACCAACGGCCCGCTCAGCCTTCGGCAGTTCCCCGGCGGCCAAGTCCGCCACCGAGGGACCGTGCTGCAGCCACTGGCCGTTTTCATACCGGTAGCCCAACGCTTCCCAACCTTCCTCCAACTCCCGAGCCAGCTCCCCGCGGAAGATCACGCCGCTGGCCAACGGGGCCGGTGGACGATCGTCGGGCGACAGAACATCGCCGGCCAACGCGTTGGGTGTCGCCTCGATCGATTCCTGCTCGGCGGTTGCGGCGCCGACGCCAGGATAAGTGTCGGACCCGGCCAAGGAGTAGTTGGCTTCTTCGAAGCTGAACTGGTAGGGCGCTTCCCAAAGGGCCGTCCGCCGCCCCAGCAGGCAATGTCGCGGATGAACCGGCGCGGAGGCCTTCGCAGCCTCGGAAGCCGCCAGACCCGCTGCGTCGTCCGCGGGCGCTGCCGGCGTCTCCGCTTCGACAATCTCGTGCGACCACCGCGAAAGTCCCGCCCCCAGGGTCTCGCAGCCAAGGTCGTATGGCGAGTATTCCTCCGGCCGCTGGCGGCTCGCGGCGACCGTCGAAGACGTGGCGTCTTCGAAGACCCAGACCATGACGCCGCCGGCGACGCGTTGGGGGGCCGGCGGGCGATCGCCGCGATCAGGTGTTTCGTCGGCATCACGCCCCGAGACGCAGATCGTTGGACTCGTGCGTCTGGGAGGCGACGGCCGCTGGATCGAGATGCTCGTAGGTCCAGGCGTAGGGGCAGCGAGGCGGATCGATAACGGCGGAGGCCAGCAGACCCACCGTTGGTTGATCATGACGCGACTCGTCCACCACCAGGCAGATGGACTCGGGTTGGTCGAGCCGCCGCAGGTTGGGGCGCTTTTCCAGTGGCCGGGGCCACCATGCATGAGAAACCTGCGAGCACCGTAAGTAGAGCCGAAAGGGCGTAGCAAGGCCGGTTCATCGCTTCTCTCCTACTGACTATTCTCAAACCGCTGCGGGATCAAGCGGTTGTCCATCCATGGCGGCGTCGATCGCCGAACAGATAAATCGGGCAACTCAGCCAGACGGGGCGAATTGCGGGGACGATAGAAGATGTATCGGAGTCGTTTGATCAAACCATTAGGACAAAGCCGCGTGCTGGAGAATTCGGGAGTCTTAGGCGAGATTTGTCGTCACAGGACTGCGCGAGCGATTCGGCTTGGATTAAGCTGCACGACCGCCATTGATGATGGGGCATCCCACGCGTGGCCGAAGTCCGGAGCCCGCCCTCAAGACACTTTTCGAATGTCATGATCCCCGCCGCCCTGCATCCCTGGATTGCCGTCGCCGCCATCGTCTTGGTGTTCCTCACGTTGCAGTGGCGACGCGGCGGGCCGGCCGATCTGATCTTTCTTGGCGGCTTGATGCTGGTGACGCTGACTGGCGTGATCACGCCAGCGACCGCGTTCAGCGGCTTCTCGAACAACGCGGTCGTCGCGATCGCGGCGCTGTTGGCGGTTTCGGCGGGCTTGCGTTCCGCCGGCGTGATGGACTGGATTGGGCGACGCTTGTTGGGATCGGCCGACACGCCCAGGGCTGCGTTGTTCCGCATGACTCCGGTGTTGGCCGCCGCTTCGGCCTTTGTTTTGAACACCGCCTTGGTGGCGATGATGATGCCGGTCGTCTTGGACTGGTGTCGGCGGCGAAACGTCTCGCCTTCTCACTTGCTGATGCCAGTCAGTTACCTGGCGATCTTGGGCGGCGTCTGCACATTGATCGGGACCAGCACGACGCTCGTGATTCAAGGCCAGTTGCGGGAGCTGCAACTGTTTCATCAGCAGCAAGCCGTCGCCGCCGGACAGAACGAATCAGGGACTTCACAAGCAGTTCGCGGAACGACTGAAACCGCTGGCGTTCCTGGAGCCAGGCTACGTCGGTTTGCCGTGTGCGGTCGCCGGTTGCCTGGGACTGCTGTTCATTAGCCGCCGCCTTGTTGCCCAATCGCACGGAACTCGTCGAGGCTTTCGGGGAGCATCGCCGCGAGTATCTCGTCGAATTGCTGGTGCAGCCGAATTGCCCTTTGGTGGGTCAAACGGTGGAGGCCGCCGGCTTGCGCCGCTTGCCCGGGTTGTTCCTGGTGGAAATCGATCGTCAAGGCGAGGTGATTACGCCGGTGGCCCCGCATCATCGGGTTCAAGTCCATGATCGCCTGGTGTTCACCGGCGTGGTCAGCACGATTGTTGACTTGGAGAAAATACCGGGCCTGATTCCCGCCGCGGATTTGAGCTACGACGTGAATCCGGAATCGCGACAACAACGGCGGCTGACCGAAGTGGTGCTTTCGCCGTCGTCACCGCTTGATTGGACAGACGCTGCGCGAGGCGAACTTTCGAGCGCACGTACAACGCGGCGGTGGTCGCGGTGCATCGCAACGGCGAGCGGGTGACCAATAAGATTGGCAACATTCGTTTGGAGCCCGGCGACACGCTGCTGTTGCAGACCCGGATCGACTTTGTCGCCGTCTATCGCAATCATCGCGATTTCTACCTGGTAAGCAGTGTGCAGGGATCCGAACCGCTGCGGGACCACAAGCTGCTGATGGCGGCCGCCTGGGCGGTCTTGCTGATCGTTTGGCTGGTCGGGGCGAACTTCCTGGATCGCGGCGGCCCCTTGGCGCCGTTGACGTCGGCGGCGGTGGCGGCGGTCACGATCGCCGGCTTGATGATCGCCACCCGTTGTTTGCGGATCTCCGAAGCACGCAACGCGATCGACCTCCAGACGTTGATCACGATCGCGGCCGCGTTGGGGTTGGGCGCGGCATTGAACGAAAGCGGCGCGGCGCGGGCGATCGCTCAGACATTCATCAACCTCGCGGGCGACAATCCCTATCTGCTGTTGGTCGTCATCTATGGGTTGTCCATGGTTTGCACCGAGACGATCTCCAATACGGCGGTGGCGGCGATGATGCTGCCCTTGGCGGCCTCGGTGGCCTGGGAGGGCGGCTACGACCCGCGGCCTTTCGTCCTGGCCGTCACGATGGCGGCCTCGCTGGCGTTTCTCACGCCCATTGGCTATCAAACCAACCTGATGGTGTTAGGCCCCGGCGGGTATCGCCCCAGCGATTACCTGCGAGTCGGCGGCCCGATCTCACTCATCGTCACGCTAACCAGCCTGACCTTGATCCCCATCATCTGGCCGCTGCGTCCCTAGCTCACCTCACCGCAACGCGGTGCAACTCCACAGCATGGGGTCGCGCAGCGCACCCCATGCTGGATCAACCCGGCAAGTCCCCCCGGCGCAGGGGCAACACGTCATTTCTGGGCAAGAATGATGGCGCGGTCGCCACATGAACCCAATTCCGCCCAGGCTGCCGCCAAAAAAACAACGCCCCCTGCTCCCTTTTTCTGCGCTCCATCGTCCGCTGACTGGGCTCTTAAGGGTAGGCGGCGGCTTGACGATTGGGCGAGGATCTATCATGAGCGACCGGGAACCAGGCGGTATTCACTCAGCCATTCAAGGTGTTGCGGAGTTAGAACAGCTTTGCCATTCGGTCGATCTGGACGACTTCGGTCGGCGGCTTGTGGACGCGGGGGTGATGTCCCTGGCGGAGTTGGGCGACTTCCAGGCCGAGTTGTCCGGCGTTGCTCCGCAGCTGGACACGGAGGTGGTGGCCGACGCCTTGGTCCGCACCGACCGGATCAGCCCATATCAGTTGGTCGCCATTCTGTCAGGACGCGCCGATCGGCTCACTCTCGGTGAGTACACGGTGATTCGTCCCCTCGGCGCCGGAGGGATGGGCGAGGTCCTGCTGGCGGTCCATCGTCGGATGAAGCGGCAAGTGGCGATCAAGCTGTTGCCCCAACACTTTGTTGGCGACCAGGAGATGATCCGTCGTTTCGAACGCGAAGTGGAGGTTGCGGCTCAGCTGACGCATCCCAACATCGTGACGGCCTATGACGCGGGCCAGGCCCGCGGCACGCACTTTCTGGTGATGGAGTACGTCAATGGCTGCGATCTGGCTCGATTGGTGCGAGACCGGGGGCCGCTTTCCCGAGACGCGGGAATTCGCTGCGTATTGCAGGCCGGCGAGGGGCTCTCTTACGCTCATGAAAAGGGTGTCATTCATCGCGACATCAAGCCCGGCAACCTGCTCGCCAGCCGCGACGGCTGCATCAAAGTTCTGGACATGGGCTTGGCTCGTTGGAGTTCAGCCTCGGCGGATTCAGCGGCCAGCGAATTGTCGGTCACCGGCGCCGTGATGGGAACCGTTGACTACATGGCGCCCGAACAAGCGGTCAGCTCCAAATCCGCCGACGAGCGCAGCGATATCTACAGCCTGGGTTGCGCTTTGTACGCGTTGTTGCACGGCGAGCCGGTGTTTCCCAGGGATACGGTCGTCGAAAGAATCATGGCCCATCAAGCGGCGCCGACGCCGGCATTGGTGGATGGGACCGAAGAGGCGGATGAGAAACTCAACGCGGTGTTTCAGCGCTGCCTGTCCAAGGACCCCGAGGCGCGTTACCAGACGGCGCACGATTTCTGTGAAGACCTCAGAGCCTGCCTCGCCGACGCGCCGAACGACCTGAATGTGCAGCTCGATATTCCTGAACCCGACACGGATATTCGCCGCGCCTTGGAGGACACGGTGAATCAGCTGCCCGAGCGGTCGTTGATTTCCACGCTGAATTTGTCGCCAGAAGGGAAGTCGGCGGCCAGCGAAGCGAGTCGCCGACCGAGCTCGCGAAATCGATGGGTGGCGCTGGTCGCCCTGTTACTGGCTCTTGGCGGCGCGGGCTTTCTGGGAGTCCCCTTGGTCCTGCGCTTACTCACCCCGGACGGGGCCTTGGTTGTGAAGTGTTTTGTCGAGGGCGCCATTGTCGAGGTGGACGGCGTTCGCAAGCTGCGGATCACCGACCCGGAATCGAAGAGCAACTATCGACTCGAGTTGCCGGCCGGCGAACATGAGGTTCGTGTTTTTCTGGAGGACGGCACGGTCATTAAATCGGATCGAGTGACGATCGCCTCGAGGAACGCCACCCTGTTCGAAGCCGCCTGGGAGCCCGCATCGCCAGACAAGTTGGGGAAGACGAACGAGCCGGGCGCAGCAGCCTCCCGCGTCCTGACCGTGGCGCAGGATGGCTCCGCACAATACCAGACGATCGGCGACGCCGTCGTGGCGGCGCAGCCGGGCGACACGGTGAGGGTCTTGGACGAGGGGGTGTATCGCGAGACGGTGCAACTCGCCTCCGCCGATCGCTTCAAGAACCTGACGATCGAGTCCCCTGGCGGGGCGACCTTGATGGCGGCGGCGGGCGGCCGACATTCACTCGTCTTGTTCAATGTGCAAGGAGTCACCGTGCGAGGATTCAAGATTGAAGCCGGCCCTGATGCCGCTTTTGGATGCGTCGCTGGCGGAATGATCAACGGATCCCGCATCATGGACTGCGTTTTCAGCCTCGCCAATGGCAGTCGAGCGTCCGCGAATTTGAGCCTCGAGGGACTAAGCTTCGAACCGGGACAAGAACCCTTCACCGTCGCAAACTGCAGTTTTACCAGCGGCCCGATGGGGCTTCGCCTCAGCGGCCTGCAGAACGACAATTCAGGATTGCCTTGCGGCGGCCTGGTGTTCCGCGACAACCACTTCGTTGACGTAGCACAGCCCATCGTGGCAGCCGGCAGCATTCATGACGTTTGGATTGTTGGCAATACGATCCAACGAGCCAACATCTCTGGCGTGCAGTTCATGTGGTTGATGGATGATCCCCGCAACCTGGTCGTCGCCAACAACTCCATCGATCAATCCGTGAGTCCATTCCGCTTATGGGAAAAACAGTTCATGCCGGCGCAGGCCAAGGTCGTCGCTAATGTCTCGGTGCGCACCCAACTCGCCGATTGGGAGACGATTGTCGGCTCGAGCCTCGAAGTTATCGACGCGCCGGGAGACGCCGCTGCTTACTTGCGCGAATGGACGTTCGCCAACAACTTCCGTGAAGGCGTTCCGCCGCCCAAGGACGCGCCCCGCTATCGCGGGTGGTTTCCGCCTTCGCCGACATGCACGCTGCAGGAGAAGATCGAACTGCTGTCCCTTGATTCGCAGTCGGAAGACTATTTGCGGCCCGCAGTGGATTCGCCCATCGCCAGCGGAGGCATGGGCGGCGAGTTTCCCGCGTACGCTGGCGCCGTGCCGCCTGAGGGCGCCGAGCCCTTCGATTGGGAGCAAGCCTTCGCGCGAGCCGTCGTCTTTTCCAGGCTGCCAGAAGACGTGATCACGGTGGCGAAAACAGACGTCGCCCATCACCGTTCCCTGAATGACGCCCTGAAAGTCGTCCAGCCGGGAATGACCATTCGCGTCACGGATGACAGCGTCTATGAGGAGTCCTTGTTGATTGACCAACCCGAGCGATTCGCCAACATCACGCTCGAGGCAACCGCCGGCGCCACCATTTCCGCCGGCGACCGACTGCGAGAACTGATCACCATTCGTCGAGTCCCCGGCGTGAGGATCGGCGGGTTTCGCATTGAGATGGGGGCTAAGACGAGTGTGGCTGTCTTGGTCAATGAGCGATGTCCTGGAATGCGACTCGAATCGCTTACCGTGGACGGAAGCAAATCGACGATTCCTGGGAATTTCGGCGTGACGCTGGAGTGGATCGACAGCGAGATCCACGACGAACCGATCATCGTCCGCCATTGCAAGATCGACGGCGCTGATACCGGCCTGATGATCTCCGGCATGCAGAATGACTACGAGACGGCATCGATGTCTCGCAACATTCAGTTGCTGGACAACCTGGTTACCGACGCCAACACGGGAATCCTGGTTTGGGGAGATGTGAGGAATATCCTCGTTGCCGGCAACCTGATCGACGGCTGCCAGACCGTCGGTCTGCAACTGGAACAACTGACCGAATCGTCTTCGAATATCCTGTTCGCCAACAACACCATCAAGGGCTGTCGCTTTGGGGTACGGCTTTGGAGCCATGAACAGCAAGGCAAGTCCGTCAAGGTGATCAACAACTTGTCCTTCGAATGCGGTGGTTTTGACTGGTCGTATTTTGAGAATGGCGGCAGCAGGACGACGCCAAAAGGCCCGGGCGATTTCGAGGCGTTGAACAAGGCCTGGGTCCGCCAAGCCAATTTCCGCGAGGCCGTTCCGCCGCCGGCGACCATTCCTTTCGCAGCGGCCTGGATGCCGCCCTCCCCCGAGGACACGCTGGCCGAGTCGTTGACCTTGCTGTCGCGAGATCCAACCGACGCGGATTTTGCTCGGCCCCCGGCGGACTCCCCCCTGGCCACGGCGGGCGCCGGCGGCGACTTCCCCAGCTACGTCGGCGCCGTGCCGCCCGATCCTGAACGTCCTTTCGACTGGACGCCGGTCATCGAGTCCATGTTTCCACCGACGACTATGACCCCTGAGCAAGACAAGTAAGAAAAAGATGTGTACCGTGCCGCGTTGTCCTCTGTGCTCTCTGTGACTCTGTGGTGACCCCTTCCGAGAGACGTTTGGCAAATGGCCCCCCGACCTGGCGAGAGTCCCTGCCCGCGAGCGACGTCTGGCGCCGTACTTGCGCGAAGACTCATTTCTTCGCTGCATTCGCTGGCACGCCTTCAGTCCCGCTAAACGATCGCTTCGCCGCGGCCTTGAAGCTTGCTGGGAGTTGGGGACGATGGAAAGGACGGGGTGTTTTGCGCTAAGGGGGACATCATGTGCATTCTGCCAACCCAACTGCGCCGTGGCGACAAGGCTGCTGCTGGCGCGCTGGATCATCACCGCCGGCGTCGTTTGGATGGGCGTCGATGACTTGCTTGCGCAGTCTTCGACGGAGCCGTCGCCCTTCCCCGAGTCTTCCTTGAAGTCCATCGATCCCGTGGAAGCCCTGCCTCCTCCGCTAGATGACGACGAACCATTTTTCCCCAACATTCGTCCGAGCGTCGAGCCGACCACGCCGCCCCCGGCGCCGCGTTCCCCCGCCGGCAAAGTCGCCGCCCGAGGACTTGCCCGACGCTGGCGGCGAAATCGTCCGCCAGCGCTATCCTGGCGGGCGGGTGCGCGTCGAGCGTCATGTCGCCCTGGATGAAAAGAGAACTACGTCAACCATGGCCCCTACCATATGTACGACCCTAACGGCGTCACGATCGCCGAGGGGAAGTACCACTTTGGCAAGGCCGAAGGCCCTTGGCGACGCTGGGTGTCGCCGGCCGAATCGGGGGCGTTGCAGAAGCCGCCTTACACTTCCTTTCAGGGACCGTTCCTTTCCATCGCCAGCTTCCGCGAAGGCGAACTCCATGGCGTGTGGCTCCTCAGCGACCGGATGAAACGCAAAGTCTTTGAGATCGAATTCCACGAGGGACTGCGTCATGGAAAGGCCGTTTGGTTTTTTCCCAGCGGCGGGATCTTGAGAGAAGCCTATTACTCGGACGGATTGCCTGATGGAGCGCAGCGGATTTGGACCACGCCGGGCGGCGAACCAAAGAACTATCGGTTCGAAGCGGGGCGCCGCGTCGAACTGCAAGTCGCCAAACATCCCAACCAGCAGAAGCGCAGCGAGGGTCTGTACTACCACGCCAAGCTTAGCCTGAAGACCCGCGACGACTGGTGGGCCATGCAGTTGGCGGAGTATGAGGCTGTGGGCGAAGGCTACCGCCAAGGTCAATGGCGCGTCTGGCATGCCAATGGCCAACTGCAAATGCGCGGCGAGTATGACGTGGATAAGCCCGTCGGCGGTTTTTCCTGGTGGCATCCCAACGGTCAACTCGCCTTGCAAGGCAAGTACTTTGACGGGCGCCGCGATGGCCGTTGGTTGTGGTGGCACGCCAACGGGCTGAAACGCAGTCAGGGGGCGTACTACGAGGGAAACCCGACTGGCGACTGGGCATGGTGGGGCGACGACGGTAAGCTGTCCCGACAAGCCGATTTTCCGGAGAGGCTCCGGAACTTGGAGGAGGAATTCCCCGTCGAGCGAGCTCGCTCGGCGCCGGCGACACCCACCACGCTACGACAAGGCTCCAGTACATGAGCGACTCGCCCGAGGCCGCCCGCAGGATTGTGATCACGGGCGTCAGCCGCGGGTTGGGGCGAGCGTTGGCGGAGCGATTCATCGCCGGCGGACACGTCGTTTACGGCTGCGCCCGCGACGCCGCCGCGATGGCCTCCCTGCGCGAGCCCACCCAGCCCCGCACCAGTTCGCCGTCGTCGATGTCGCGGACGACGCCCAGGTCGCCCAATGGGCCAAATCCGTCTTGCGCGGTGGGGCGCCGGACTTGTTGCTGAACAACGCCGCGCTGATCAACGCCAATCGGGAATTGTGGAAAGTGCCGGTCGAGGAATTTTCGCGCGTGGTGGATGTGAACATTAAGGGCGTGTTCCACGTGCTCCGCCACTTCACGCCGGCGATGATCCATCGCGGCTCGGGGGTGATCGTCAATTTCAGCTCCACCTGGGACGCACCGCTTCGCCGGATGTCGCGCCTACTGCGCCACCAAGTTCGCCATCGAGGGACTCACTTCCGCTCTGGCCGCCGAGTTGCCGCCCGGACTGGCCGCGGTGGCGTTCAATCCCGGGGTGATCGACACCGACATGTTGCGGAGTTGCTTCGCCGCCGGCGCTCGGGCCTGTCCGACGCCCGAGCAATGGGCGGCCAAAGCCGCGCCCTATCTGCTGGACCTTAGCGAAGCCGATAGCGGCGATGCGGTCACCGCACCCTCATGATCCGCGCCCATCCAGCCGATCTGGGTGAGGAAGCACTGCTCAGCGAGTGTCAGTCCGTGCGGACTCGACGAGGAGGTCCCGGGGGACAGCATCGCAACAAGGTGGAAACGGCCATTGTCCTGACGCATCGACCCACCGGCGTGCAGGCCGAAGCCGCCGAACGCAGAAGCCAAGCGCAGAACCTTAAGCAAGCCCTGTTTCGCTTGCGCATCAATCTCGCGCTGCAAGTTCGCCAGCCATGGCGGGCGCCGCCATCGGCCGTTTGGCTGAAGCGATGCGTCCAGGGCCGGATCGCGGTGAACGAATCCCACGAGGATTTCCCGAGTCTCTTGGCGGAGGCTTTGGATGTGGCGGCTCAGGAGAACTGGCAAATGACCCAAGCGGCCGAACGCCTGAACTGCAGCACCAGTCAACTGGTCAAGCTGCTCAAGAAGGAGCCCCGCGCGTTATTGCAGGTCAATGCGGGTCGCGCTCCACTGGGCCTCGGAAGATTGAAGTGATCGGGAACAGTCCCAGGGTCAACGCGACGACCAACGCCGCCGGGCCGATCCATTGGAAGGAGATCGGATCGACAACCGGGCGGAATCCGGTCGTTGGATCGGCGACCGAATGGGCGACGTACGCCGATCCCCAGACCGCCGGATCCACGCCAAAGCTCGCCGCCAGCCAACCGGCGAGCGGGCCCGAGAACGCGATGACGGCCGCGGTGAGCAACCCCGCCGTGGTCGCCAGCACCGCGCGTCGCGGCGCGATCCCTGGACAGAACAGCGCGAAGAAAAACAGAGTGAAGATCGGCACCGTCAGGAGGTTGGAAGTCTTCTGGGTCACCGAATAGATATTCCCCGGCACGGCGCCGATCTTCGTACTGCCCCAGACAATGACGGCGCCGATCACCAAGGCTAATCCGCGAGCGAACCAGACGCGTCCACGGGGCGACACCGGCGCCTTACCGAATCGCTGCAAGAAATCGCTCATCACCACCGCGGTGATGGAATTGACGCCCGAGTCGATGCTGGACATGGCCGCCGCGAACAGTCCGGCCAGGACCAACCCGGAAACGCCGATGGGAAGTTGATGCGCGATGAACAGGGGAAACACCTGATCGGCGTTCGTGCGCACCGACATGTTCTCGGGCAGTCGATCGGCGTGAGTCACAAAGTAGCTCATCAACGCCAGGCCCACCAAAGTCAAAACCATGTTCACGATGAACGTTACCGAAAGCTGGATTCCCAACGCCCGCCTGGCGGCGCCCACATCGCGGGTCGCCATGAAACGCTGCACCGAGACTTGATCGCCGGCCAAGGTGGCGATGAACCAGACTGTCATCGCCAACGTGGAGCCCACCAACGTCACTCGCGTACCGGGATCCCAACTCGCGATCGGCTGCCGATCCCAATGCGGCTGCCATTGCGTGGGAAACCAACCCAGGCCGCCGTAATCCACGGTGACCAGCAGCAGCACGAGCAAGGCGCCGCCAAACAGCATCACGGTCTGCACGAAGTCGGTAATCACCACCGCTCGCAAGCCGCCCATGGTCGTGTAGGCGACTGCGATGGAGCCCGTGGCCAACACAATCCAGGTGATCCACTCCGGTCCCACGCCCATCATGACGGCGAGTGCTTCGGCGGTCTTGTAAACCAACAACGTCATCCAGACCAGCCGCAGCGCGACAAACATCGCGGCGCCCATCAAGCGGGCCCCCAGCCCCAATCGCAGCTCCAACAACTCGTAGGCGCTGGTCACCCGCTGCCGCATCAAGGCGGGAATCAACAACAGCGAGACCACCAGAAAGACCACCGGCAGGGCCAGCAGCCGAGTCATCTCCATGGGCCCCTTGCCACAAACTTCGCCGGGGACCGCCAGGTAGGTGATCGTGCTCAGCAGCGTCGCAAAGAGTGACACGCCAATCAGCCACGGCTTCATGGCGCCGCCGCCCAGAAAGTACTCGTCGGAAGTCTCCTGCTTGCGGCTGTACCACCAGCCGATGCTCAACATCATCACCGCATACACCGCCAGGATCATCCAGTCGATCGTGTGCAGACCGGATCCCGAGCCAACGGCGGTCTCAGCGCCCCAGGCTGCTTCGGGCGCCAGCCCCAGAGCGACCGCACAGACCGCGGCCACATTCGCTGACCGCGAACATCGCGGGCGGGCGAAGTCGAGCGGCCGGCGCAGACGAGCGAATACGGTCATTGGTCAGACTCGGTCGGGCGGCTAGAATAGGGGAGTCAGCAGACGACAGGGGAGGTCTCACCTTACCATGGATGCTCCGCTGATGGTCGTCCGTTGGTTCGCTCGGCTGCCGGCGAAGCGATGACGTTTTTCTGTTCCTGCGAAAGCCCGGCACCGCCGCGCAAAAAGTCCCCTAGCCCGCCCAAGTGCCGTGAACAGTCCCAGCCCCATGACCGAGCAGGAACTGCTCGAGGAATTCGAGTCCTTTGACGACTGGAGCGACCGCTATCGCTACATCATCGAACTGGGCGACGAACTGCCCGCGATGCCCGAGGCATTGAAGACCGAGGACACCCGCGTGCAGGGCTGTCAGAGCAACGTCTGGATCGTCTCCGAAGCACCGGACGCCGACGATCCCACGCGAATCGGCTTTCTGGCCGACAGCGACAGCCAGATCGTCCGCGGCCTGATCGCCGTGCTGGTGATGTTGCTGTCCCACCGCACGGCGTCGGAAATTCTAGCGACCGATGTCCGCAGCGTCTTCGAGCGAATGGACCTGAAGAGCCACCTGAGCCGCTCGCGGAGCAATGGACTGAACTCGATGATCGACCGCATTTACGAATTGGCGAAGCTTCGTGGCGAACGCCCCGCGGGTTGATCGCCCTCAACCACTGGACCCGTCGAACACCCATGCCGTGGAGCCAACGCGAAGTCGCCGGGCACGCCTGCGACGTATTCGAGCCCAGCCGCCGACATCGGCTCGGCCTCACGCTGCTGTACCTGCACGGCGTTCACTTAGGGAAGTTGAGCGACCAGGCGACCTTTACCGAGTTGTTCGAACAGCACGGTTTGGCCGTAGCGGCGCCCTGGACCGCCCGCAGTTGGTGGACGGACCGCATTTGCGAGGAGTTCGATCCGAGCATCTCCGCCGAACAGCATGTCTTACAACAGGTTCTGCCCGAAATGGAACGCTGGTTTAGCGTTCAGCCGCCGTCGATCGGCCTGTTTGGGACCAGTATGGGAGGGCAAGGCGCCCTCCGCCTGGCCTACAAGCATCCGCAGAAATTCCCGGTGGTCGCCGCCATCGCTCCAGCGCTCGACTACCACCAGCGCATGGCGCGTCCCGACGAGGAGACTCTGTGGCGGATGTACTCCGAGCCGGAGGAAGCTCGGCAGGACACCGCTCTGCTGCACATTCACCCCTTGAATTGGCCGAGGCATCAGTTCTTTTGCTGTGATCCCGAGGATCACGACTGGTGGGATGGCGGCGATCGCTTGCGAATGAAGTTGTATTCGTTAGGAGTGCCCCACGAGGCGGATCTGGACACCTCGCATGGCGGTCGCGGTTTCACGTACTACAACCATATGGCCGCAAAGACCATTGGCTTTCTCGTCGAGCGTTTGGAAGCCATGGCTCGCAGTGTTTGACGCCGTCATGTATCGTGTGGTCAAAAGTCGCCGCCCCTGGCGATCGAGTTGAAAGAAGGCCGGGCCGTCGGCCCCAAATTCGGCCCGCCGCGAATCCCGAGTTTCCCAGCGCCCCCGCCCCACGCAATGCCATGCGAGTCCTGTTGAACGAACAAGAGCTAAGCGACGGCGTGGCCGCAATGGCCCAACGGATCAATGCGCATTACGGCCAAACGCCCCTCACCATCATCGGCGTACTGACCGGCTGCCTGGTGCTGATGGCCGACCTGATTCGGCAACTGCGAATGCCGTTGCGGTTGGGAGTCATTCAGGCAAGCAGCTATCGTGGCGCGACCGAGCGGGGCGACTTGACCATCAACGATCAATGGACGCCCGACATCAGTCAACGGCACGTGTTGCTGTTGGACGACATTTTTGACACCGGGCATACCTTGAAGCAAGTTCTCGGTCAAATGCAGGCCGTGGGACCGGCGTCGCTCGCTACGGCTGTGTTGTTGCGGAAAACCGGCCGGCAAGAGGTTCCATTGGAGCCGGATTTTGTCGCGTTCACCATCCCCGATGAATTCGTGGTGGGTTACGGCTTGGATTATTGCGATGAATACCGCAATCTGCCGCACGTCGCTGTGCTGGAAGCGAGCGACCTGCGGGACTCGGCGCCATGAGCCCGCGGATCGCCCTGATCACACGGCGGTACTGGCCCCTGATCGGCGGCGCTGAACGGGTCATGGCCGCGCTCGGGGAGGGACTGGCGAGGCTGGGCGCCGCCACGACGATCCTGACCGCTCAATGGCGGCCCGAGTGGCCACGCGAGTTGGTGCACCGAGACGCGCCGCTGATTCGCATCCCCCAACCCACGCTGCGCGGTTGGGGCACGTTGCGCTACATGTTGGGCTTGCGGCGCTGGCTGCATCGTCACCGGGCGGAGATCGACGGCGTCGTCGTTTCGATGCTGAAACACGACGCGTACACGGTGCTCGCGGCGCTGGCCGGAACGGTCCCCATCGTCCTGCGGGCCGAGGGCGGCGGGACCACCGGGGATTGCCAATGGCAGAAAGACAACCGGTTCGGCGCGGATTGGCCGCCGCTGTCGCCAAGCCACGGCCATCATTGCGCCCAGTGAAGCGATCGCTGATGAATTGCGCGCCGCCGGCTATCCCGACGAGTTGATTCGATTCGTTCCCAACGGAGTCGATGCGCCCGGACGCCGGCCACTTCCACACAGCGGACCAACGCCCGCGCCGCCTTGGGGGATGCGAACCCCGACTTGCGATGTCCCGCCGATGCGCCCGTTGTGGTCTACACCGGTCGGCTGGATTGCCACAAGGGTCTCCTCGACTTGATCGATGCGTGGCCCACCGTCCTGCAAGGCCGCGTTGACGCTCGCTTATGGCTGATCGGCGACGGTCCTGATCGGGAAACGCTGTACCAGAGATTGAGCGATTTGGATCTTCGCTCACGCGTCCTCCTTCCCGGCTCCTTTGATCACATCGACGACGTGCTTGCCGCGGCCAATGTGTTCGTCTTGCCGTCGTACGAGGAGGGCATGTCGCTGTCGCTGTTGGAGGCGATGGGGGCGGGATTGCCGGTGGTGGCCAGCGATATTCCGGGAAATCGGCGGCTCGTCACAGCGGGCGCGCACGGGCTGTTGACGCCGCCTCATGATAGCCGCCGGCTGGCGATGTCGTTGCTTTCGCTGCTGAACAACCCGGTCCTTGGCGCCGACTTGGCGCGGGCGGCGCGCCAACGCGTGATGGGCGAGTACGATGTCGCAACGATGGCGCGTCGCCATCTGGAGTGCCTGGGATTGACGGCCGCCAATCACGCCGCGACGCCGTGAACGGCGACAGAGGTGATCGACGTGGCCGCATGGGAGAGCGAGTCGTGAAGTCCGAGCGAACCGCGGAGCGATGGGATGGTGTTCGCCGAGCCCTACGGGTCTTGCACATTCTGCCCACCCTGGATCAAGGCGGCGCGGAGAAGCAGCTTTGCCTGCTTGCCGCGGGGCTGCCTCGAGATGCGTTCGACGTGCAGGTCTGCGCACTGACGCGATTGGGGCCGCGGCTGGAAGAATTGCGGCAGGCCGACATTCCGGTGACCTTGATCGGCAAGCGTTGGAAGGTCGATCCCATGGCCTATTGGCGGTTGAAGCGTTTGATTCTGCGTCTGCGGCCCGATATTGTGCACACCTGGATTTTCGCGGCCAACAGCTACGGGAGGCAGGCGGCCTTGGCGGCCAAGACGCCGGCGATCATCGCGGGAGAACGCTGCGTCGACCTCTGGAAATCCTGGAAGGAACTCGCGGTCGATCGTTATCTCGCTCGACGGACGACGCGCATCGCGGTTAATTCAACGGGCATCGTCGATTTCTATGCGGCCCATGGATTGCCGCGGGAAAAGTTCGTCGTTATCCCCAACGCCATCACGCCTTGCCAAGCGGAGGTCAGGGATCGAGATCAGTTCTTGGACGAATTGAAGTTGCCTCGAGGAGCTCGCTTGATTGGGGCGGTCGGCAGACTCTGGCCGCAGAAACGGTATAAGGACTTGATGTGGGCGTCCGACTTGCTGGCCACCGCGCGAGACGACACATATTTGTTGATCGCCGGCGAGGGGCCTCAGGAGGACGAATTGCAAAGATATCGGCGCCAACTGGGGTTCAGCGACCGGATTCGCATGTTGGGTCACCGGCAGGACGTCGCCCAGTGGATGCCGCTGCTGGACGTGTTTTGGCTGGGAAGCGGTTACGAGGGACAATCCAACGCCTTAATGGAAGCGATGGCCGCCGGCGTGCCGGCGGTGGTCAGCGACATTGCGGGAAATCGGGATCTGGTGCGACCGGAGGACGACGGCCTGCTGTTCCCGGTCGGCAATCGAGCCGAGTTGGCTCGGCAAACCGTGAGACTGTTGGACGACCCGCAATGGGCGCGTTCCTTGGGGCGAGCGGCGCAGCAACGGATGCGCAGCGAATTCTCGTTGGAACGAATGATCGCCGCGTATGCTGCGATGTATCAGGAAGTCAGTTAAGCTGGCGGGCGAGAATTTCTCGCTCGCGAATAGAAGCGGATCATTAGCAACATGTGTGGAATTACCGGCGCGGTCTGGAATGATCCCGATCTTCCCTTGTCGGCTGAAACGCTGCAGCGGATGACCGAGGCGCTCAAGCGTCGCGGCCCGGACGATCATGGATCTTATCGTCAGGACTACTTGCTGCGGCCGCCCCTGGACCATCTGCCCGGCGTGGCCTTGGGATTTCGTCGCTTGTCGATTATCGACCTGCAAGGCGGCGCCCAACCGATGTGCAACGAAGACCAGTCGGTGTGGGTGGTCTTCAACGGAGAGATCTACAACTACAAGGAACTCCGGCGCCGCTTGGAGGGTTCGGGACACACGTTCCGCACCGAATCGGACACCGAGACGATTGTGCACCTTTACGAGGATGAGGGCCTCGATTGTTTCTCTCATCTCAATGGCATGTTCGCCATCGCGATCTGGGACGCCCACAAGCGCCAACTTGTCCTCGGTCGCGACCGCTTGGGACAGAAGCCGCTCGTGTACCGACAAGACCAGGGCCGCTTGCTTTTCGCCAGCGAACTGAAGAGTCTCCGCGAAGTCCCGGGGCTGGATTGGGAAGTGGATCCGGGAGCGATCGACGAGTACCTGACGTACCAATATGTGCCCCATCCCAACACGATTTATCGGGGCGTGCGCAAACTGCCGCCGGGCTATCGCGCCGTCTTTCGCGATGGGCGGTTGGAAGTCTCCGCTTACTGGCGACCGGATTGGACCGAAGAGGACGATGTGGAGCGTCGCGCCGCCACGGAGCATCTCAGGGAGCTCTTGACGTCCGCCGTTTCGTTGCGGATGCGCAGCGATGTGCCCCTGGGCGCCTTCCTTTCCGGCGGAGTGGATTCGTCGTTGATCGTGGCCTTGATGCAGCAACAAGCATCGTCGCCCGTCAAGACGTTCTGCATCGGGTTTCCCCACAAGGCTTACGACGAAAGCAAGTACGCGCGCCTGGCGGCTCGTCACTTGGGAACCGACCACCATGAATTTCAAGTGACATCCCAGTGCGCTCAGGTTGTGGACGAGCTGGCTTGGCAATTCGACGAACCGTTCGCCGACAGCTCCGCCATTCCCACCTGGTACGTCTCCAAGCACACCCGCGAGCAGGTCAAGGTCGCACTAAGCGGCGATGGCGGCGACGAGCTGTTTGCGGGCTACCCGCGTTATCGGGCGGTCGCCTGGGGGCGGGCTCTGGACGCCTGGCCCAGTGTCAAGGAATTGGTCACGGCCCGGGTCTGGCGCCGGTTGCCTGGAGGTAGTCGGCAGAAGTCTTTTGCTCGAAGGCTGCAACGCTTCAGCGAAGCGATGAACCTGGAGCCTCGCCGCCGGTACCTGGAGTGGATCGCGATCTTCAACGAATCAAGGCGGGCCGCCTTGTACCGCGATGATTTCCTGGCCCGACTCCCTGGAGCGGATCCCGCCGCGTTCCTGATCCAGGCCTGGCGACGCGGCGGCGGTCGCCATCCGATCACCTGCGCGTCCTTGGCCGATTTGACCACGTATCTGCCCTGCGACTTGATGACCAAAGTGGACCTGGCCTCCATGGCGCATGGCCTGGAAGTTCGTCAGCCTTTCCTGGACTATCGCCTGGTGCAGTGGGCGGCGCGCTTGCCGTTGCACCTGAAGTATCATCGCGGCAGGGGGAAGCGTTTGCTGCGCGATACGTTTGGCAAGTTGCTGCCGGCGGCGATTTGGAACCGGCCCAAAATGGGCTTTGGCGTTCCCTTGGACGCCTGGTTTCGCAACGAGCTGCGCGAGCTTGTCGGCGATCTGCTGCTGGGCGAGGGGACCCGAGTTCACGCGTATTTCCGCGCGGACGCGATCCAAGAAATGGTTCGCCAGCACCAGGAGCATCAGTTCGATCACAGCTACCGGTTGTGGGCGCTGCTGATGCTGGAGCAATGGCTGCGAACCTGGGGCGAACCGTCCCGCAACCGGTCGCCAGATCCGGCGACCGATGGTACAATCGCGCCGACGGCTGGCGGCTGACGCACCACCGCCCGCCAGGCCTTCGCCGCAGCGGAGGTCGCGGTCGGAACCGGGGACGTTTCTGTGCGACGCCAAGCTAAGCTCCCACGGAAGGAATGACGCTGATGAAGAACACTCTTGCTGTCGTTCTCGCCGGAGGCAAAGGCTCCCGGCTCGAACCGTTGACCCGGGATCGAGCCAAGCCGGCGGTGCCTTTCGGCGGCGGGTATCGCATCGTTGACTTCGCGCTCTCCAACTGCCTGAACAGCGGCATTCGAAAGATGTTGGTGTTGACGCAGTACAAGGCCATGAGCCTCGATCGTCATATCAACCTCGGTTGGCGACGGTTCTTCTGTCGCGAATTGGACGAGTTCATTGATTTGGTGCCGCCGCAACAACGCATCGACGAGCAGTGGTATCAAGGCACCGCCGATGCGGTGTACCAGAATATCTACGCCTTGGAGAAAGAATCGCCCGAATACGTCGTGATCCTGGCAGGCGACCACATCTACAAGATGAACTATCGCGAGATGGTGGATTCGCATTGCGCGAACCGGGCCGACCTGACGGTCGCCGCGCTGCCGGTGGATCCGATCGCCGCGCAACAGTTCGGCGTCATGCAAATCGATTCCGAGCAGCGGGTCATCGGGTTTGAGGAAAAGCCCGCCAACCCGCAAACGGTGCCCGGCGATCCGACCCGTTGCCTCGCATCCATGGGCGTGTACGTCTTTACGGCGAGATTTCTGTTCGAGCAGTTGTGTCATGACGCCAACGTGCCCGGCAGCGCCCACGACTTCGGCAAGAATATCATCCCGTCGATTATTCGCACCCATCGGGTCTTTGCCTTTCCATTTAAGGACGAAAACCGCAAGACCGACGCCTACTGGCGCGACGTCGGCACGCTGGACGCATATTACGAAGCCAATATGGATTTGGTCTCGATCGACCCCCAACTGAACCTGTACGACGATCATTGGGTCATTCGCACGCATCAGCCAACGCTTCCGCCTCCCAAGTTCGTCTTCGGCAGCCTGGGCGACGAGGATCGGCGCGGACAAGCCTTGGACAGCATTGTCTGTCCCGGGTGCATTCTCTCGGGAGGCTCCGCGAAACGTTCCATCCTGGGGCCGCAGGTTCGCGTCAACAGCTATGCGTCCGTCGAGGACTCCATTCTCTTGGAGGGAGTCGATGTGGGGCGCCATGCACAGATTCGCCGCGCGATCATCGACAAGCGGGTTCACATCCCGCCGCATGACAGCATCGGGTTTGATCTGGAGAAGGATCGTCGGCGAGGGTTCACGATCACCGAAAACGGAATCGTCGTGATCTCCAAGGAATCGACGTTGTTCCGCCACGATACGCCTGAAACTCAGGAGCTGGCGCGGCAATTCGAAGCCGACGGCAGATGATCCCGGTCCTGGCGGACGCGCGCCATGCTCCCCGCCGTCAGCGGGACGCCGTCGCGAGAAAACCGCGGGCCTGAGTGAATCTCCGCCCATCGCGATTGGGTAGTGTATCGTAGAGCAAGTGCGGTGATTCGCCGCGCGGCGCGAGCACCTCCTTTTTGCCTGGCGGGCCGAACGATGCGAATTCGAATTCGAACTCTGACTTGTCTGTTGACGGCTGTCCTGGTGATCGGGCCGGCGTTCGGCCAATCGCCCGACGCCGCCGATTTGTTTCCCGAATCCGCGGTCGTCTTCGTGGAGGCCGACAACCTGGGGGCCCTGGTTCGCGGGGCCTACGAGCATCCGCTGAAACAACGCATCGAAGAATTGCCGGATGTCGCCAAAGCTCTGGCAAGTCCGGAGTTAGGCTTTGCCCGCACCACGGTGGAGGCCCTCGAGAAGGAGCTCGGCGCCCCCCTGCTGGAGACATTGGAAACGCTGACCGCCCGCGGGGCCAGCTTCTGCCTCGACCCCGCCAGCGATGGAGGCGCCGCGCTGCTGCTGAATGCCCGCGACGAGGCGTCCCTGACCAAAGTGCTCGACGCCGCCCTCAAGCGGATTCGCGCCACGCCCGCCAGCCCGGCCGACATCGTCAAACAGGTGGAATACCGCGGTCTGCAGGCCTATCGCGTCGGCGAAGCGCGATTCGTTCGCCTGGGATCCAGCATTTTAATCACCAATAAGAGCGATTTAGGCAAAGGGATCATCGACCGCTACCTGGATCAAGGCCAGGGCCTGTCGACCAAGAAACGCTTCCAGCAGGCCCGGACGGCCAAGCCCGCGTCCGCCTCCGTCTGGGCGTACCTGGACATCGACACGCTCCGCTCCGCCGGCGCGGCCAAGGAGCTCTTTGCCGGAAAGACCGACAACCCGTTGGCGGAGTTGCTGGTCGGCGGGTTGCTCAGCCACCTGCAACACACGCCACTGCTCACGATGAGCATGGAATTTCAGCAGAGTGGTCTCAAGATGTCCTTCGTCTCGCCCCATGATCCATCGTGGATCGAGGAATCTCGCCAGTTCTACCTCGGCTTGGACAGCGGCGGTCAGGCGCCCCAGCTGTTGGATCCGCCCGGAACGATCTTCAGTCTCGCCGCGCATCGCGATATCGCGGGAATGTGGGTCCATGCCGGCGACTTGTTCGATCAGAATGTGAATGATCAACTCGCCCAAGCCGACAGCACGTTCACGACGCTGTTCTCGGGGAAGGACTTCGGCGAGGACGTGCTGGGATCGCTGGGTCCGGAGATTCAATTGGTGATCGCCCGCCAGACTTTCGGCGACATTTTGCCGCAGCCGGCGATCCGCTTGCCCGAATTCGCCGCCCGCTTTCGGTTGCTCAAAGGCGATGAAATGCAAGATGACTTCCGCCGCACCTTGCAGAGTCTGCTGGGATTCTTGAACGTCGTCGGCGCCCAGAATGGGAATCCGCAACTGGACTTTGAGACCGAGCGGCGCGGCGACGTGCAGACTCTGAAATCCCGCTACATCCCCGAATCGGACGAGCGGCAATCCAAAGCCGCGAGGATTGTTTACAACTTTTCGCCGTCGGCGTTGTTTGATAAGGATCAGATGACGTTGAGCAGCACGAACACCTTGGTGGAGAAGTTGATGCAGGCGCCGGGCGAAGCCGCCCAGCCGCCGGCCAAGCGACCCAACACGGTCTTGCGCCTGAACGCGCAGCCGCTGGCCGCCGCCCTGCGCGATAATCTCGACCAGCTGGTCGCGCAAAACATGATTGAAGAAGGCCACACTCGGGAAGAAGCGGAACAAGCCATCGAGACGTTGCTGAACATCGTCGGCTGGTTTTCCAATGCCGAGCTGAGCCTGCAAGTGGCCGATCAAAACCTGCACCTGGACATGTCTGTGGAGCTGAGCGATCTGGAATAGCCTTCCAGTTCGCCGGCCGTGACCGGCCTCCAGGCTCGGCCGCCTGGGATGGGCCGCCCTAGTTTTCGCTCCACGAGCGCCGGAGAAGCCTGATGCGAATCGACTCCAAGTCGCAATTTTTTCGAGACATCGACGCCAAGCTGGCGTGGAGCCGTTTCACTCCGGACGAGGGGCAACCTTGGGACCTGGCGTCGGTGGCTCACCTTTATCGTCGCGCCGGATTCGCGGCGAATTGGGGACAGTTGCAAGCGGGACTGCAGCAATCGCCAGCGGAGCTCGTCTCCGCACTGGTCGCTTGCAATGAGTCGCCCGAGCAGGCCGCCGAGTTCACCACGATGGCGCAGGCCATGGTTAACACGGGGGAGCCCAAGAGACTCGCCGGCGCCTGGCTGCACCGCATGCTGCACACTCCCTGCCAGCTTCACGAGAAGGCCACCCTTTTCTGGCATGGCCACTTCGCCACCAGCGGCGAAAAAGTGACCGACGCCCGCATGATGCAGCAACAGCATGATTTGCTGCGGGCCGAGGCGCTCGGATCCTTCTCCAAGATGGTCGAAGAGATCTCTCGCGATCCAGCGATGCTGATCTACCTGGATTCGGTCACCAATCGCAAAGCGCACCCCAACGAGAACTTCGCGCGGGAATTACTGGAGCTGTTCTGTTTAGGCGAAGGCAACTACACCGAGGCGGATATTCGCGAAATCGCCCGCTGTTTCACCGGTTGGCAGATCAAGCGCGAGAAGTTCCGCTTCAACCGGTACGATCATGATTTTGGCGAGAAGACCATCTTTGGCAGCACGGGCGAATTCAGCGGTGAACAGGCGGTCGCGTTGGTGCTGCAAAACGAAGCGGGGCCGTACTTCATCGCCGAGAAGCTGTTTCGTTTGTTGGTGATGGATGAACCGGCGCCCGACCGACGCTTCCTGGCGCCTCTGGCCACAACCTTGCGAGACTCCAATTGGGAGCTGCGTCCGGTGGTGCAACAGATCCTGAACAGCCGCTTCTTCTACTCGCAGATCGTCCGTAGCGCGAAGATCCGCTCCCCAATCGAATTGGCTTGTGGAATGTTGCTGCGCGTTGGAGGGCTCGGCGAACAGTTTTCGCCTGGCGGAGTTGACTGACGGAATCGGGCAATCGCTGTTCTTCCCGCCTAACGTGAAGGGTTGGGACGGCGGCCGCACCTGGATTAACTCCTCGACGCTGGTCGGCCGAGCCAACCTGGTTTACGACGTGTTGCATGATGAGAACACGCGTTTCGCCGGAGAGGATCTGGCGGGATACCTTCGAGAACAAGACCTCGACACGGGCGAGGCCTTGATCGATAGATTCGAGACGTTGTTGTTGGCGACTCCCTGGAGCAGCGCCGTGCGGGCCAGCCTGATCGAACTTGCCGATAGCGGCAGCTTGCGTGACAAAGAACACGCCAATCGCGTGGTGCACGCCTTGGCGGCGACCCCAGAATTCCAATTGTGCTGATCCGCGAACTCCCTGGCGAAACATGTTGCCGCGAGGAAGCGGTTCGGCGACCGCGCCCTTCGGGCCGATGAGCCGGGCGATCACAGACCCCCAATCACAATGAGTCATCTCATGGATCGACGTAGATTCCTCTCCCATTCGCTCGGCGCCTCGGCTGTCTTGTCTCTGGGAGCACTTCCGCCGCGGTTCTTGATGCAAGCGGCCGCTTCGAGGAATTCCACCTTGGGCGAAACGGTGTTGGTGATTGTTCAGCTCTCGGGCGGCAACGATGGCTTGAACACGGTCGCCCCCTATGCGGACGATGTTTATCGCAACAAACGTCCCACCTTGGGCCTGACTTCCGACGATGTCCTGAAGATCGACGATTACTGCGGCTTTCATCCCGCCTTGAGAGGCTTCGCCGATCTGTTGGAAGAGGGGAAGTTGGGCGTCGTCCAAAGCGTCGGCTACCCCAACCCGAATCGCTCTCACTTCGAGTCGATGGATATCTGGCACACGGCGACGCAGGACAAGTCGCAACGCGCGACGGGATGGCTGGGGCGGTACCTGGACGCCAGCAGCGTCGCGGACGACCAGGCCGTTAAGGCGCTCCACTTCGGGAATGAAAAACAACCTCTGGCGTTGGCGGCGCGGGCCTCGCATGTTCCCTCGTTGCGGAATCTGGAGCAATTCCGTTTGCAAGGCGGCGACGAAGAGCTGCTGCAACTGGTTCGAGAGGCCGCCGGGATCCCGGCGCCCGCGGACAACCCCTTGCTGGGCTTCGTGCAATCCAGCGCCGCGTCGGCTTTGGCCGCCAGCGATCGGGTGGCCGCCCGGGTGCGGAATTATCAGCCGCAGGTCGAGTATCCCGATTCGCAACTCGCGCGGAAGTTGAAACTGACAGCGCAGCTTATGGATGCCGACCTGGGCACGCGAGTCTTCTATGTCGAGCTAAACGGTTTCGATACCCACTCCCAACAAGCCGACGCTCACGCCGCGTTGCTGCGACAGTTTGGCGACGCGACCGCGGCCTTCTGGAAAGACATCGAAGCACACGGCCATGGCGATCGCACGTTGCTGGTGGGCTTCAGCGAATTCGGCCGGCGAGTCGAGGAAAATGCGAGTGGCGGAACCGACCATGGTGCGGCCTGCGCCCCTGTTCCTCGTGGGCAAGACCATCCAGCCCGGCCTGTTCGGCGAGCGTCCCAGCTTGACCGACCTGCAGGACGGCGACTTGAAGCATCACACGGACTTCCGACAGGTCTATGCATCCCTGCTGAAGCATTGGCTGGATTGGGATGCGGACGCCGTGCTGGGCGGCCGCTATTCGCCGCTTCCCCTTTGGCGATCACCAGCAAACGCGATTTCGTCCTGACCGTTTGGCTTGATATAGCCGTTGATCGGCAAGCTCAATCAAGTCGGTGGCGATTGGCGGCTGACTGGCTTCCGTTTCCGGATCGGTGACGGCGACTCCGATGCTCAAGGTCACCCAGAACGCGTTGGCCAGCACTGAAAACGGTTGAGCGGCGACGTTGCGACGCATCGTCTCGGCCAACTCCACGGTGCGCTCCTGGCTGCATTCGCTCAAGACCACCGTGAACTCCTCCCCGCCGTAGCGAGCCAGCACATCGTCACTGCTTAACAAGGAACCCAGTCGGTGACGCACTTGTCGCAACACTTCGTCGCCCGACAAGTGCCCATGCTGGTCGTTCACCGCCTTGAAGAAATCAAGATCCAACAGAATCAAGGCCACGGGCCGGCGTAGGCGAAAGCCGCGAGCCAGTTCGCGCTCCAACGCTTCCAGGAAGTACCACTGGTTCCAGGCCCCAGTAAGGCTGTCCCGCGTCATCATGGAATAGACGGCTTCGTGGTACTGAGCCTCAATGTGGTTGGTCGAAAGGAACTTGTAGATCCTGCCGCCGATTCGGAGCCGGTCTCCCGGGACGATCCGATGCGATTCAATGGGTTGTTCATTCACCCACGTGCCGTTGGTGCTCTTCAAGTCCTCGACCACGAATCCCAGCGGCGCCTTCCAAATCACGGCGTGACGTCGTGAAATGGAAGTGTCCTGCACGCACAGATCGCAGGCGCTGTCGCGACCAATCACGAATCGCTCTTTGACCAACGGCGCCAGCTTCGAATTCAGCTCGAAGGGATGGATCTGCAGCAAACACCCCTCCCCCGCCTCCGTTTGCGGCAGAGGGTCGGCGATCGATTGTTGCACCGTTTCCCGAACTGTTCCGCTCATGACATCGCCTCTTTGCCTGTTTGCGACCCAGCGTCGCAAGCTCAGGCAACTATGCGTTATCCCTTGGCTGGCGAGTTGCGGATAGTTCCAGCAGGCTGGCTTCAACCTGATGATCGTTGCAACCTGAAAGGCCTGTACGGGTTGAAGGGGTCCTGCTGGCGCGGCCTTTCGTGCTCTCTTCGTGCTTTTCGTGTCCTTCGTGGTAGTCATCCTCTTGACCCTAAGTCCAGCCGCGTCGCAGGATCGCGACACGCAGGAAGAGTTGGTTATGATGTGGCGGGATGATTGTGTCGCGTTGGCTTTGCCCGAGGGCTGGCGAGCGCCACGCTGGGGTCGCTGACTGGGGAAGTCATGGGCGAATTGCTTGAGCAGGTCTTTCGATACTGTCCGCGGTGCGGCGCCGCGTCGCCATCCCATAACGATGTTCCCTTCCGTTGCACGACCTGTTCGTTCGCCTTCTTCTTTAATCCCGTATGTGCTGTGGCGGGCATTGTCGCCAACGACGCGGGCGAAGTCTTGCGATCTCGCTGCGCCCGCGAGCCAGGCAAAGGCAAGCTCGGACTGCCGGGCGGTTTCGTGGACGCCGGCGAGGGCGCCGAAGAGGCTTTGATTCGCGAGATCCGAGAGGAAGTCAACCTACGGGTCGCCCGACTCGAGTACTTCGCTTCTTTCCCCAACCGCTACGCATATCAGGGCGTTTCGGTTTCGGTAACGGATCTCTTCTTCATTTGTCGAGTCGGCCCGCTGCATGAGCTTTCGATGGAAACCAGCGAAGTGGCGGGGTTTGAATTCGCGAAACTGGATGAACGCGTACTGGAAGAGATGGCTTTTCCCTCAAACCGCCGGGCGCTGCTGGCCTACCAGACCGCCCGCGGCCGTCGCGCATCTGGCTGAACCCACGTCAGCCAACGGACCTACATCAGCATTGGCGCCTTGATCGCAACGGGCGTCTTCGTACTTGTGGCCAGTGGCGGCGGGGTGGGGCGTGAGGCCAGTCTTTAAATCTAGCAGGAAGCGAATCGCGACTAGCCGGCAAATTCCCGCCACCGCTGGGCTTGTCCCAGCGGGACGCTGCTCCCCGCCAGCCCGTGTGCGGTGCCCATTCCCGCCACCGCTGGGCTTGTCCCAGCGGGGCGCTGCTCCCCGCCAGCCCGTGTGCGGTGCCCATTCCCGCCACCGCTGGGCTTGTCCCAGCGGACGCTGCTCCCCGCCAGCCCGTGTGCGGTGCAACATTCCCGCCACCGCTGGGCTTGTCCCAGCGTACGCGCGCTCCTCGCCAGCCCGTGTGCGGTGCAAATTCCCGCCACCGCTGGGCTTGTCCCAGCGGACGCGCGCTCCCCGCCAGCCCGTGTGCGGTGCAAATTCCCGCCACCGCTGGGCTTGTCCCAGCGTAGGCGCTGCTCCTCGCCAGCCCGTGTGCGGTGCAAATTCCCGCCACCGCTGGGCTTGTCCCAGCGGGGCGCCGCTCCTCGCCAGCCCGTGTGCGGTGCAAATTCCCGCCACCGCTGGGCTTGTCCCAGCGGGGCGCTGCTCCTCGCCAGCCCGTGTGCGGTGCAAATTCCCGCCACCGCTGGGCTTGTCCCAGCGTAGCGCTGCTCCCCGCCAGCCCGTGTGCGTGCCCATTCCCGCCACCGCTGGGCTTGTCCCAGCGGGGCGCTGCTCCTCGCCAGATAGCGCTGTTCGCTGGGCGGAGCATGCCCAACGGGGGCAAGCCCCGTTGGGGCAGCGTCAACGCTGGGATCGTTGCTGGCGGGGAGCAACGCTCGACGGGGACATGCCCCGTCGTGGCGTGCTCGCCGCGTAAGCACTTGTGGCGACAGGACTTGGCGGAAAATAAAGCCTCTTTGGGGAGACTCTGAAGAGACTCCTCTGTGGGAAGAAACAGCAGGTTGCTAGTTTGAAAGGGCTCGTCGTGAGGCCAGTCTTTGCAGGTCGTCGCGGCCGGGAGCAAATCCGTCTTGCCGAATTCCTAAGGCTTTAGTACACCGTCGACCTCCGAGGCGAAGACGCCGTAGCGCGTCTTGTCGGAGCCGCCTTGCAAGGACTCAATCGGCGGGACGCCGACGAATGCGATTTCTCCAGCCGCCACCACGACGGCGCCAACTTCCTATGGGCGGACGGACACGTGGGCTTCCTCCAAGAACAGATCGACTTGCCGCTGTACCACAAGCTGGCCCGACTACGGGATTAGCTCGGGACGAGCTTGCCGCAAGCCTCTGGAACCTAATGTGCAGCCATGAATCGAATTCAACTCACCAAGTGTGAAGCGGAAGTGATGAACATAGTCTGGCGTCGCAAGGTCGCGACCGTTCAGGACGTTGTCAACTCGCTCGACCGCGAACTGGCTTACACCACGGTGATGACCACGATGAAAATCCTGGAAAACAAGAACGTGTTGCTGCGCGATCGCAAGGTGGGTCGAGCGTACATCTACCGCGCAGCGGTCAGCCGCGAAGAAGTTCGTCGCGACATGGTGTGGGAGCTTACTGAGCGGATTTTCGGAGGCTCGCCGCAGTCACTCATGCTCAGTCTGCTGCACAGCAACAAGATGTCCGCAGCGGACATCGAATTGCTCCGTCAAGCGGTCGCGGATTTGGAGTCGGTTGAATGAACCCCTTGCTCTTCTGGGAAGTCATGGCCGGCGTGACGCTGCAGGTGGCCCTGCTGGTCGCATTGGCCGGTTTTCTCAGCCGATTCCAAACGACTTGCCGCAACGCGTGTCGCCTGTGGTTCGCTTGCCACTTGCTGTTGCTGGCCGTTATCGGACACGCGTTGCTGTTTCCCCACTTGCGACTTGCCGCCGGACTGGCGCCGATTGGCGAGGCGGAGTCGAGCGCCCTGGTGCGAACGATACTGCGCTGGCAGCTGCGATTGGGGCTTGCCGCCTCGGTTCTCTGGGGCGTCGGCGCCGTGTCGCGACTTGCCTGGCAAGCGTCGGAACTAGTCCGAATTCGGCAAGGGGATGGGAACCGTGCAGCCCGAGGCTTGGGGGCGGGGGCCACGACGTGCATCCTGCTCGGAGGGGCCTGCCTGGCGACATTGGTCTTCCCGCCGGTGAATCTCCTTTCCAGCTCGCGCAGCGCCTGGTCCCCTTGGCCAAGTTGGACGGCCGCCGCCTTGAAAGAAGCGGGCGTGGTTGTTCGCGACTACGAGTGCTTTGACGGCGGCCGTCAACTGCACGACTTGCTTGACGTCCGCTCAGAATCGCCCGACGCGCTCTTCGAATAGATTCTCGTGAATTCTCACGCTTCCGCCCTGGAGTTGGCCACCATGAACCCGGGTTCGCCTGCAGCTAGTCCTCTTGTCCAGCAGCTCGAGCAAGATCATGCGACGCCGCGAGCTGAGCGGCGAAACGAACTCGCCGCCACGCGGCTCTATCGCCAGATGGTCGCCCACGGCAACTGGCTGTTCCGCTGGCGCAGCTATCTGCCGATCACGATGATTGGAATCGCGATCTGCGCCGCCGTGGACCATCCCGAGGCCGAAACCGGCTTCGCCTGGGAGATGGTCTGCCTTGGGGTCTCCGTCGCTGGACTCCTGATTCGCTGTCATGTCGTCGCTCACGCGCCGAGAACACGTCCGGCCGAAACACGGTGGAGCAGATCGCGGCCGAGTTGAATACGACGGGATGGTATTCAATCGTCAGACATCCGCTCTACGTAGGCAACTTCCTGATTGGTCTTGGAATCGCCCTGATGGCGTCCGCACTGGTGGGTCACCGCTTTGTACTGCACGTCATTCGGGCTCTATTACGAGCGAATCATGGCGGCCGAGGAGTCCTTCTTGCAAGGAAAATTCGGGCAGGAGTTCCAGCGCTGGTCAGCCCGCGTCCCGTCGTTTCTTCCCAACCCAATGTTATGGCGGAAACCCAATCTTCCGGCGTCTTTCCGGAATCTCCTGCGTCGTGAGTACACCGGAGCGTTCGTGATCGTCGTCTGCTTCACGTTCATGAAGCTCTTGGGCCACTGGGCCATCGCCAACGAAGTGCAACTCTCCAACGCCAGGTTGGCGTTCCTCGCCGCGGCGGCGTTTCTCTATGTCGTCTTGCGGCGGATCAAGAGAAAAACAACCTGGTTCCATGTGGAAGGCCGCTAGGCCGCAAGAGAACGCACCGCGACGCGGTGCAACCCCAAAGCCCAGGGTCGCGAAGCGCACCCTGGGTGGACTGACGCAACAAAACAAAGCCGCCGGGCGCCTCGCGCCCGGCGGCTTTTCTTCATCTCAACCTCGTGGTTTCGCTCGAGCTAGTTGCGAGCCGCCCAGCTGAGGTAAACCTGATCCAAGCCTCGGCGGAGGGCCCAGGCCTTGTCGGTCGCGGACGTCATTTGCTCGGCGGAAGCCATGGTGTGCTGAACATGCGAGACGATCGTCGTCGGCATTTGGTCGGAATATTGCATCATGGTGGTCATGGCTTGCATGTACAGTTCCGCACAGGCGCCGTGATGACCCGCATTGAACATGTGCGAACCCTTGGCGACCACGCCCTCGATCATCGTGCGGCAATCGAAAGGAGCGGCGGCGTTCTTCGCTGGGGGCAACAGGACCGAGTCGATGACGTGGATCACGCCATTGCTCGCGTCGATGTCCGTGGTCAGCAACTTCGCCTCGTTGATCATGGCGCCGTCAGGCGTGACCGAGATGGAGATATTCTGGCCTTCCAGAGTCGACGCGGACTTGGCCTTCACGGCGTCTTCCGAGTACACCCGACCCGCCACGACGTGGTACTTCAAGATGGCGGCCAGCTTGCCCTTGTTTTCCGGAAGAAGCAGCGACTTCAACGTCGCCGCGGGCAGCTTGGCGAAGGCTTCGTCGGTCGGTGCGAACACGGTCAGCGGCCCTTTCCCGGAAAGAGCTTCCACCAGACCAGCGGCCTTCGCGGCGGCCAGGAGCGTGGTGAAGGCCTTGGCGTTGCTCGCCACGGTCGGGATGTTGTTGGCTTCGGGAAGGATGACCGAATCAATGACGTGGATGACGCCGTTGGTGCACTCGATGTCGGTCTTCACCACATTCGCGTTGTTGACCGTCACGCCATCGCCGCTCGCGGAGATGTCGATTCGCTGCCCATTGAGCGTCTTGGCGCCGGCCAACTTGACCACTTGGCTGGCCATGACCTTGCCGGGGACGACGTGGTAGGTCAGGATGCCAGCCAGCTTCGCCTTGTTCTCAGGCTTCAGCAAGTCGGCGATGACTCCCTGCGGCAGCTTGGCGAACGCTTCGTCGGTGGGAGCGAAGACGGTGAAGGGGCCTTTGCCTTGGAGGGCGTCCACCAGGTCGGCGGCCTCAAGTGCTGCGGCGAGGGTCTTGAACGAGCCCGCGGCGACGGCGGTCTCAACAATGTTCTGGGGTTCAGCAGCGCGGGTCGTCGGGAGACACAACGCTAGAGCAATCAGGCAAGCCATTCCACGGATTTTCATCAGTTCCATCTCGCTATCAGTCGGGGGAAACGTGTGCTGCAGCGAATGCTGCGTGCGACAATGTGGTACAGTATCGCCGCGCGCGAAAGTGACAACTGGCGAATGGACGCCCTTTCAGCGGAAGCTGTCGTTCAAGCATGAATCCGGGGGGATGGCCGCCATCGCACGAATCAGTTGAGCCCTCGTGCGCAAGGGTTTCGATCGCCTCGGGGACTTGGCCGGCGCAATTTCAGTTCGTGTCGGCCAGGATTGCGTCGGCCGCCTGAACACCGGTTTCCATCGCGCCTTGTAACGACGCGGTGCTCTGGTGATCGCCGCAGATGTAAACGCCGCTCGCGTCGCGCGGCGCCTTGATCACTGGCGAGAGCGCGGGCGGCGCTTGGTCGGGCAAAGCGTAGCGGATAGCGTAATGCCGCAGCGGAGTCCAACCGCTCACTTGTTCCCCGAACCAACGTTGCAATTGATGCGACACGCTCTCTTGCAACGCCTCCAGGTCATGATCGACGCCCAAGACCGTAGCGGAGATCAGCGCCTGGCCGGCGGGCGCATACTGCGGATTGACTTGACTTGGGACGCAGAAGTTATTGACGGGGCCGTCCTGCGATCCGGCGCCGTTAAGCACCAAGATCGGCACGGTCAGCGGCGGGCGCGGGGCCGCATAGTACAAGCAGGTCACGCCATGACCCGGTCGTTGCGGCCGCGACCCGCCTAGCAGGCGTTCGGCCGCTGGGCCTTCGACCGCCAGGACTACCGCTTCGGCCTCGATTCTTGCGCCGTCGTGAAGCACGACTGCGTGACGCTCCACGGCGGCGACTGGGGTGGATGTGCGGATCGACCCCTGGGGAAGTCGCTGGGCGAGTTGGTCGGGGATCGCACGCATGCCTTCTCGGGGCAGGACCACCCGTCCCTTCGAGAACATGCGAAAGACAAACTCGAACATGCGGCTGGATGTTTCGAGTTTGGGTTCGAGAAAAACACCGCCCAGGAAAGGACGAAAGAAGTGCTGGATCGCGGCGTCGGAGAAACCCTGGTCCCGCAGCATGGCCGCGGTCGTTGTCTCGGGAGAATCGTAAAGAGCCTGCAAGCCGTTTCGCGCTACCCGTCGGCGTAATCTCGCCACACGCAGCTTATCCATGAACGTGACGGCGTTGGTGGTCAACGTCGCCCACAGCGCTTGAGGTTCTCGCCAGGGATCGCTGAGCCGTTGCAAGCGCCACCGCACCAGATCAGCGCCCCCGACGCGAACGGGCGCACGTCCAGCGCCGGCAGGTCCAGTTGACGCTGGACCTCCGGATAAGCGGTCAGCAGGACTTGAAAGCCATGATCCAGTTGGAACCCTTGGACGTCGTCCGTCTTGACTCGACCGCCGATGCGCTCGTCCGCCTCCAGCACCAAGACCGGGCGGCCCGCTTCATGAAGTCGGCGAGCACAACTGAGGCCCGCCAGGCCGGCGCCGACCACAATCACCTTTTTCTCACTCACGTGGCAACTCGCATCTGCTTCGCGGTAGTCCGCTTCAGGGCGGCCTGGCGTTCCGGACCATCCAGCCGCCAACGACAACTCGTGAGTTATACCAGACCGGCAACGCCTTCTTTGCTTGGCGGCCGACCGCGGGATCGACGCTCGTTCGACGGCGGAGCCTCGGTGCCTGGAAGCGTTGCCCGCTACACCTTCGCTCCCAACGCAGCGGGAGTCTAGGCGAAGTAGTTCACTGCATTCTGAAACATCTGCAACCCGGCGCCTTGTTCAGGCAGCTCCAGCCGAGTCCATTGTGGATGCTGGGTTCGATGGACGAATCGTTCGGGGTGCGGCATCAGCCCCAAAACTCGACCAGTGACGTCGCTGACGCCGGCGACATCCAATTCCGATCCGTTGGGATTACCGCCGATCCCGCAGCCATCGCCGCCAGCGTAACGCAGCGCCAATTGATCGTGCTGCAGCATGGACTCTTGCACCTGTTGACTAGCGAAGACGAACTTGCCTTCCGCGTGTGCGATCGGGACATCGAATTCGTCGATATCGCGCAGGAAGACGGATTTGGCGCCGGCGGTGCGCAGTCGGACCCAGCGATCTTGAAAGCGGCTATTGTCATTCCAAGTCAACGAAGCCGCCGCCGAACTTGTCCCCGGAGGAGCGAGAACGGCGCATTGCAGCAGCACTTGAAAGCCGTTGCAGATGCCTAGGATCAACTTGTCCGCTTGTTGGAATTCCCACAACGCGTCTGCCAGGCGGCAACGCACTTGATTGGCCAAGATGCGACCGGCGGCGACATCATCGCCGTAACTGAACCCGCCGGGAAGGCACAGGATCTGGAATTGGCGAGCCAGCGTGGGAGCTTCCAGCCACCGGTTGATGTGCACCGTCTCCGGCAGCCCGCCAGCCAGGCGAAAAGCGTGAGCGGTTTCTTCGTCGCAGTTGGTGCCGGGAGCTCGCAAGATAAGCACGCGAGGTTGCATGGCGGTCGGGCTCTCGAAAGAGGAAGCGTTGATGACGACTGCGGCGAAGGGGGACTTAGAAGTTGAGCGTCGCTTGCCAGGACTTCTTTAGCGTTTGGGCGTCAAGATCGATCACCGCGCCCTGGCCAGCGGCCGACTGCAGGACAACTCGGCGGGCCTCCGTGGTTTGGCCAATCCGAGTGCATGGCACGTCACGCATTGATTGCTCGAACTTCGCTTCCTGTCCCTGCGCGACTTCGATCAGGAAACGCGTGTTCGATTCCGCGAAAGCGAGCACCGCATCGCGATGCGACGGCGGGACGTTCTCGGCAAGGGAGTTGGCCACCGCCGCCAAATTCAGTTCCACGCCCACTTCGCCGGCGAACGCCATCTCCGCCGCGGCCACGGCCAAGCCGCCTTCACTTAGGTCATGACAGGCTCGCACGCACCCGTTTTGGATCGCTTGATGCACCGCCTGGAAGGTGCGGCGAGCCAAGGCCGCGTTCAACCTGAGGCGGTTGACCGCCGCTGAGGCCCAGTTCCAGGGCCAAGTGGGAGCCGCCCAACTCGTCATGCGTCGCACCGATCTGGTAAACCGAGTGGCCGGCGGACTTGAAGTCCATGGTCACGCAATGGGCGACATCAGCCACCTGTCCCAGTGCGCTAATCAACAGTGTCGCCGGAATAGCGATCGTCTGCTTGCCGTCGGGCGTTTCATAGGAGAACTCGTTGTTCAGGCTGTCCTTCCCGCTGATGAACGGGGTCCGCAGCTCTTTGGCGACGTCGTAACACGCCAAGGCGGACCGCACCAACGATCCCAACGTCTCGGCGCGATCCGTATAGCCCCAGCAGAAATTGTCCAGGATCGCGATTCGGTTGGGATCCGCGCCAACGGCCACGCAATTGCGTACGGCTTCATCGATCGCGCTGGCGGCCATCCAATAGGGATCCAGATCGCCGTAATGCGGGTTCATCCCGCAGCTGACCGCCAGCCCTTGCATCGAATCGAGAACGGGTCGCACGACGGCCGCGTCGCTGGGCCCGTCGTTGCACACGCCGACCAACGGTTTGACGGCGCTGCCGCCCTGCACCTCGTGATCATATTGGCGAATGATCCACTCTTTGCTGGCGACGTTGGGCGCCGCCAGGATCTCCGGCAATAGCGCTTGCAAATCGACGGTGTGATCCACGACGATGGGCGTCTGTACCGGCGGCTGATAGCTGGCGTTGCGGACGACGGGCGGGCGGCCGTCATGCAGGAAACGCATGTCCAGGTCGCCGACGACATGTCCTTGATACATGAGCTTCAATCGACCGGTAGCGACAAACTTCCCGATGATGGTGGCCTCGACGCCCTCGCTGGCGCACAAGGCGTGCAGCCGCTCCCAATGATGTGGGGGAACCGCGAGAACCATGCGTTCCTGTGCTTCGGAAATCCAGATCTCGGTGTAGCTCAGCCCTTCGTACTTGAGCGGCGCTTGGTCCAGGTAGACCTCGGCGCCGATCTTCTCGCCCATCTCGCCGACGGCGCTGGAAAACCCGCCGGCGCCGCAATCGGTGACGGCGGAAAACAACCCTTGGTCGCGAGCATTCAGCAGCACGTCCAAGACCATCTTCTCGGTGACCGCGTTGCCGATTTGCACCGCTCCGCCGGAGAGCATTTCGCTTTCGCTGGTCAGTTCCGCCGAGCTGAACGTGGCGCCATGGATGCCGTCTCGTCCCGTCCGACCGCCGATCGCCACGACCCAGTCGTCCGCCTGGACCTGCTTGCGTGATTTGTCGCGAGGGATCAAACCCACATTGCCGCAATAGACCAAGGGGTTGCCCAAGTAACGTCTGTCGAAATAGACGGCGCCGTTGATGGTCGGAATGCCCATGCGGTTGCCGTAGTCGCGGACGCCGGAAACAACGCCTCGCATGACGCGTCGCGGATGCAGCACGCCAGGCGGCAAATCGTCGTGCGGCGTGTCTGGCGGAGCGAAACAGAAGACATCCGTGTTGCAAATCGGCTTGGCGCCCAGACCGGTGCCCATGGGATCGCGGATCACTCCGCCGACGCCGGTGTTGGCGCCGCCGTAGGGCTCGATCGCGGAGGGGTGATTGTGCGTCTCGACTTTGAAGACCACATTGAATTGGTCGTCGAAGCGCACGATTCCGGCGTTGTCTTCAAAGACGCTGACGCACCAGTCGTTTTCGCCCAGCTCCTGGCGAATCTCGTGCGTCACCGCGAAGATGGTTTCCTTGAGCATGTTGTTGAACTGTCTCTGGCCGCGTTCGTCTTGGTAGGAGATGCGTCCAGCCAGCGTCTTATGACTACAGTGTTCGCTCCAGGTCTGAGCGATCGTCTCGAGTTCCGCGTCCGTTGGTTCTCGACCTTGGGAGCGAAAGTGATCTTGGATCGTCCGCATTTCCACCAGAGTCAGATACAGTTGCCCTTGTCGGCTGAGCTGTTGCAAGCCTTCGTCGTCCAAGTCCAACAGCGGCTGGATCAGCGGCTCGAATTGATAAGACGAACCAAGTTGTAGACGCTCAATTCTCAGCGGGCCGAGCACCAGCTGTTCAATCGAGTCGTTGGCCAACGCCTTGCGGCCCAGCAGCAGCAGCGAGTCGGAGTCCAAGTCGCTGAACCAGTACTTTTTCAGCGTGCGAACGCGAACCTCGGCGCCCAGATCCAAGATCGCGCGGGCCGTGGTTTCAGCGACGGGATCCGTGACGCCGGGCTTGAGCAAGACATGAGCCAGTTGCGAGAATCCTGCTGGCGGCGAATTCAAGTCGGGATCGCCGCACGGGGCCACCAGGGTGCGTTCGACGATGGGATCTCCCAACAGGCGTTCAGCCAGTTGCTCCGCGAATTCGCGATCGATGTCGCCTTCGATCAGAAAGCCGCGAGCGGTTCGGCGCGAAGCTGGCCGGAAAGGCCCAGGTCCACGGCTTCGGCGAGCACCGCGTCGGCGGCGGGATCGGGGCGGCCGATGCCCGGATAGACGTCAATTTGCCACAGAGTCACGATTCTTTTTCCCGGTCTCCAGCCATCGCCGCAGGGCCTCGGGATCTCCGTGCTCGAGCGCGTCGCGGATCGACGCGAGCACTTTCGCAAAGTTGTCCAGGGCTCGCAAGGAGTGGCTGCGGTTGGCTTCCAGAATACTGATCCACAAATCGGGATCCGCCGCCGCAATTCTCGTCGCATCTCGCCAACCCGACGCCGTCCAGGGAAGAAGCTCCGAGGGCGTCGCCGCGGCCAGCGCCGAGGCCGCCAAATGCGGCAAGTGGCTGGTAAACGCCAGCACGCGATCATGCTCCTCGGGCGACATGCGGTGAGCGACCGCGCCCAACGCCTCCCAGAACTCCGCCGCTTGCTGAACGATCCGATCGGGCGTTTTTGCGATCGGCGTCAGGATCACGGACTTTCCCAGAAACAAATCGGCTCGACTCGCCTCGACCCCAGCCTGATGGGCGCCCGCCAAGGGATGGGCGCCGATGAAAGTCTGGCTGGCGTCCCGGTCGCGCAACTCGCGGCAGATCGCTCCCTTCGTGCTGCCAGCGTCCATCACCCAACCGCTGGGCCCCAGTCGCGGGGTCAGCCGCAGGGCTCGCTGGGCGATCAGATCCACCGGAGTGCAGACGATCGCAACATCGATTTCGCGGAGCAGGTCGGCCGTCGCTGTTGGAAACATGTCGTCGGACACGCCCTGGTCAATCGCCCCCAGAGCGATCGCTCGCTCGAGTCGCTGCGGGGAGCGTCCCAGGCCGATCACGCATTCGGCGAGTTTCTGTTCTCGCAGCGCCCGGCCGATCGAGCCGCCGATCAGCCCGACACCGTCAATGACAACTTTCGGCCAACGCGGCATCGATCATTTCCGTGCGTTTGGGGAGGACTCGCAGCGGCGCCGCCCTGGCTCCCCTGACGACTCGATGCAGCCTGGCGACAGGGCTGGACTGCTTGGCGTTAGGGGACGCGTGCGCTGTTCCCTGCTTGTCGCTGGATGACGAGCGGCTAGGCGGGTGGTAATCTGAGGATGCCGGTTTTCTCGCACCACCGCAAGGTACCACGATGCCCAAAATCGCGACGCGTCCGCTCGCCCAGGTCTGCCAGCGCGTCGGCACCGCGCTTCGCGCGGGAGTCGAACGTGCGGCGGGTGTTTCGCACCGAGGCCGACCGCAGCCGCGGGGCCCTGCGGCAGAATCTCTCGGCCATCGCCGACGACATTCACCAGGGACACAGCCTGGGCGAGTCCTTCGACCGACGCGAAGCTTATTTCCCCGTGATGGCGCGAAGGATGATCCGCGTCGGCGAAATGACCGGCCGCGTGGAGGACGTCTTTCTGCAGCTCTCCGATCACTACGATCAACTGCACAAACTCAAGACCGACTTCTATTCCGGCATTGCCTGGCCGGGCCTGCAGTTCGTGATGTCGGTCTTTGTGATCGCCCTGGTCATCTGGATTCAGGGCCTGGTCAACAACGACATTCTTGGCTTTGGCTTGATCGGAACCAGCGGAGCGTTGATCTTCCTGTCCATCGTCTTCGGGATCGTGGGCGGACTCATTTTCGCCGCCAACGGCGTGCTGCGAGGTTGGTTTGGACCGGGCGTGATGAGCATCGCCATGCAGATCCCCAAGGTGGGACAGGTTCTCCGCGATACCGCCCTGGCCAGGTTTTCCTGGTCGTTGGCGGTCGCCTTGGATGCGGGAATGGACGCCCGAGGCGCGATGCAACTGGCCCTGGAGAGCACCAGCAACCGCTACTTCACGGCGTACTCGCGGTCGATCGACGCTGACTTGGAGAAAGGCCACGAGTTTCACAAGAGCATCCGCCGTTGCCCGGGGTTCACCAAGGAATTCATCGATGGCCTGGAGACCGCGGAGCTCTCGGGAACCCACTCCGAATCGATGCACGTGCTGGCTCGCGAATACGAATTAAGGGCCCGGCAAGGCGCGCAACTGCTGATCGGCGTCGCCGTCGGCGCCATCTGGCTGGCCATCATGTCGTTCATAATCTACTTCATCTACCGATTCGCGAGCTTCTATCTGAACGCGATCTCCGAGGCGCAAAAGGGTTTTTAGCGGCCTTGTCGCCCACCGGGGGCAAGCCCCGTTGTGGCGGCGTCCCCGGCGGAATCGTGGCTGGCGAGGAGCAACGCTCGACGGGGACATGCCCCGTTGTGGCGGCGTCCCCGGCTACCCTCTAGCCAACCGCCTGTGCTTCGTTTCGGCAAAACGCACAAGATTTGCGGGCCTCCGCCGGAGATTCCGGCAAGTTTTTCTTATTCCTTGCAGGCCGAATGAGCCGCGCCACTTGAACGGCGCGTCCCAGGCATTAAGATCAGGGTTGGAAAACCGCGCAAATTAGGTGGCAATTCGTCATCGGCATGGCGCCTGCGTGGAATCGGCCGGGCGTTTCTGAGGAGATCAGCGATGGAACTACGGAAAATCATGGTCGCCTGCGGCCTGTGGAGTATGACGGTTGTTGGCGCCGCCGCACAGGGTTTGAGCGGGCCGGCCAACGAGCAGGACCCCGCCCCTCCCGCCGGCGAAGCTCGCGAATTGACCAACGCCGAACTGACCCGCGAGTTGGCGGCCATGCAGCAGAACTTGAGGAAGATGACGACCAGCATGGACGCCATTATCGATCATGTCAACGCCAACAAGGATACGCCGCAGCGAATTGCCGACCTGGAGCTCAAGCTGATGGAGTACTCCACGGTGCAGCAAGAGATGATGGCCACCTTGAAGGATATCCAGAAATCGCTGCAGCAACAAACGCCAGACGGCGAAGGTGAAGGCGAACGGATCACGACCTTTCGTCCTTTGATCGAGAATGCCGACCTGCGGCAGCAATTGGCCAAAGCGATTCAAAGCGAAATGCCGACGCAGGGAATATTCCACGTCGAGAACACCACCGAACTCGATCGCACCATCGAGATCAATCAAACGGAGTTTGTCATTCCCGCGAAGAAGGCCCGCAGCTTTCGCGTCGCCGTTGGCACGGTGACCACGCAATTGCCCGGCGAACCGATGATGACCTGGGCCATCTCCGCTCCCAGCTACGACCAGCGAATCCAGATCGTGCCGAAAGCCCAACCCACCATCGTCGGACGGCCAATCACCGCGGACTCGATTCCCACCCTGTATCCGCCGCGCTACGAGTCCGATTACTACTACCCGTGGTAACCTGACGAAGGTAAGCCGGATCCGGATGGAATTGACCGCGGAGGACCGTCAGGCAGCCTCCCGCACCGCAACGCGACGCCACCCCAAAGCCTGGGGGCGCAGGCGCACCCCAGGATGCTCACCGCCAGATCGCGCTGTTTGCCAAGCGAGCAGCATCGCCCCACGGGGGCAAGAGCCGCATTGTGGCGGCGTCTACGCTGGGATCGTTGCTGGCGAGGAGCAACGCTCGACGAGGACATGCCCCGTCGTGGCGTGCTCGTCCTCCTAGACGACCCGCGTCGACATGGCTTCGTGCATTTGCCGGAGGGTGTCGTTCAAGTCGTATCGATAGTCCCATTCTGGATAGTGCGACTGAAACTTGCGGGTGTCGCTGATGTACCAGATGTGGTCTCCCACACGATGGTCGTCCTGGTAGGCCACGGCCATCTTTCGGCCGGTGAGCTCTTCGCAGATCGCGATGGCTTCCTGCATTGAGCAGTTGCTATGCCGCCCGCCGCCCGCGTTATACACTTCGCCGCAGCGCGGGTTTTGGTGGTAGTGCCAGAACATATTGACCAGATCGAAGCAGTGGATGTTGTCGCGCACCTGCTTGCCGCGATAGCCGAAGATCGTGTACGGCTGCCCGCTGATGGCGCATTTCATCAGATAGGACAGAAAGCCGTGCAGCTGGGCTCCGCTATGATGCGGGCCCGTTAGGCAACCGCCGCGGAAACAGACCGTCCGCATGTCGAAGTACCGTCCGTACTCCTGCACCAGCGCGTCGGCGGCCAGCTTCGAGGCGCCGAACAACGAGTGCTTGGTGTGGTCGACGGACATCGATTCGTCGATTCCGTGGTCGCAGTAAGGATGGTCGGCGGCGACTTCCCACCGCGTCTCGAGCTCCACCAGGGGCAGCTTGTTGGGATTGTCGCCATACACCTTGTTGGTTGAGGTGAAGATAAACGAGGCCGCCGGGCAATATTGCCGCGTCGCTTCCAAGAGCGTCAGCGTGCCGTTGGCGTTGACCGTGAAGTCGGTGTGCGGGTCTCGGGCCGCCCAGTCATGCGATGGTTGGGCGGCGGTGTGAATGACCACTTCGATCGAAGCGCCGAACTCGGCGAACAGCCGCTCCACGGCGTCGCGGTCGCGGATATCGAGATCGCGGTGCACGTACCCCTCGACCGTCTGCTCCAGTTGCTGACGGGACCAGGAGGTGGACGCCTCGGGGCCGAAGAACCGCTGCCGCATATCGTTATCGACGCCAACGACTTGAAAGCCCTGATGAGTGAAGAATCGCACCGATTCGGCGCCGATCAAGCCAGCCGAACCGGTTACCAGGGCGATGGGCATGGAAGCTTCCCAAAAAACGAGCTTAATGATGGTCAAGGATCCACTCGAGCGACCGCTCCGCCCCCTCGCCACTCGGCTGCTCGCGCGATATACCAAGATGTGTGGATCGGGGATAGATATTCAACTAGGTAGTCTGTAGGGCCTGCGCAAGCAAGGGCCCGTTGGCTGCCTGGGAGGCGGTTTCCAGGAGGCCGGAGATGAGTGAGCGGGCGATAGGGGTCATAACGTTTTTGGCGGCGACCATGGCGAGCATCTGCCTGATGGGCACGAGCGATTTGGTCATGGCCCAAGAGAAAGGCGACGCAATGCGGCCGGTGGCGGAAGTCGAAGGAGTCAGCGAGTACGTTTTGGAAAACGGCGCCCGCGTGTTGTTGTACCCCGATCCCTCGGCGTCCAGCGTCACGGTGAACATGACGGTGCTGGTGGGTTCGCGACACGAAGGCTACGGCGAATCGGGCATGGCCCACCTGTTGGAGCACTTGCTCTTCAAAGGAACTCCACTTCACCCGGATGTGCCCAAGGTGCTGCAGGACCGCGGCGCCAACTTCAACGGCACGACGTGGCTCGATCGCACGAACTACTACGAAACGCTGCCGGCTGAGGGCGACAACCTGGAGTTCGCCATTCGCTTGGAAGCGGACCGCCTGGTCAATAGCTTTGTCCGCGGCGAGGATCTGCAATCCGAAATGACCGTGGTGCGGAACGAATTCGAACGCGGCGAAAACTCGCCGCAACGAGTTCTCATGCAGCGCATTCAATCGGCGGCTTTCGAATGGCACAACTATGGAAAGTCGACCATCGGCAATCGCAGCGACATCGAACGCGTGCCCATCACGAACCTGCGTGATTTCTATCGACGCCACTACCAGCCGGACAACATCGTCCTGATCATCGGCGGCAAGTTCGAGGCGAAAGAGGCGATGGCGCTGGTCCAGAAGTACTTCGGCATTTTGCCCAGGCCCGAACGAGCCAAGAACTGACGTACACCGAGGAGCCTCCGCAGGACGGCGAGCGGACCGTGGTGCTGCGTCGCGTCGGCGATGTGAAACTCGTCGGTGTGGCCTACCATATCCCAGCCGCTTCCCACGAAGACTACCCGGCCGTGGAAGTGCTTTCGACTGTCCTGGGAATGGAGCCCGCCGGCCGACTCTACAAGCAGCTGGTCGAGACCAAGATCGCCACCAGCGCTTACAGTACAACCTTCGACACGCATGATCCGGGGATGTTGTTCTTGGGGTGCGAAGTTCCCCAAGGCGACTCGATTGAAAGCGCGCGGGCGGCTTTGCTGCAAGCCGTGGAGTCAACCGGCGAAGGCGTGAATCAAGACGAGGTGGAGCGGGCCAAGCAGATCCTGCTGAAACAGCGAGAAAAGACCACGAACGATGTCACTCGAGTGGTTTCGGAGCTGAGCGAGTGGTCGGCCCGCGGGGACTGGCGGCTGTTCTTCTTGCACCGCGATCGTCTGGAGCAAGTGACGGCTGAGGACGTGCAGCGCGTCGCGCAACTGTATCTGCGGCGCAACAATCGCACCGTCGGGTTGTTCATTCCGGCCGAAAAGGCCGAGCGTGTGGCGGTGCCCGCGCGCCCAACGTCGACGAACTGGTGGCCGGATATCAAGGCCGCGAAGCCGTGCAAGTCGGCGAACAAATCGATACCGATCCGCTGAAGATTCAGCAACGAACGCGCTACGTCGAACTTCCCGGCGGCATCACAGCGGCGCTGCTGCCCAAGAAAACTCGCGGCAACGCCGTGCAAATGACCTTGAACTTGCGATACGGCTCGCAAGCGACGCTGCAAGGCATGCACGCGGCCATGTCGTTGCTGCCCGACATGTTGACGCGGGGCGTGAAGAACCTCTCGCACGACGAATTCCAGCAAGAACTGGATAAGTACCGAGCCACCATGCGAACCAACAGCGGCACGGGATTGCTGACCGTGTCGGTCAATGTGAAACGCGAAAACCTCGCGCCGGTCTTGGACTTGGTGCGGCAAGCCATTCGGGAGCCCAGGTTGGATGCGGCGGAATTCGAAGTCGTGCAACGGGAAGCGATCGCCGGCATGGAGGCGCAGCAAAGCGAGCCCATGAGCTTGGCGATGCGGGCCCTGCAACGGACGCTCTCGCCTCAACCCAAGAACGACGTGCGGTATGTCCCCACGATTGTGGAGGAGATCGAGCGCTATCGCGACGCGACGGTCGAGCAAGTTCAGACGCTGCACAAAATGCTCGGCGGCGTCCATGGCGAGATCGCGATCGTCGGTGATTTCGACATCGACGAGGTCGCCGAGGAGTTGCAGAAGGCCGTCGCCGACTGGCAGCCCGGCGCCAAGTATGCTCGCGTTCCCGATCCAGCCAACGAGAGCGTGCCTGGCGGCGAGGAGACGATCCTGACGCCGGACAAGGCCAACTCGTTCTACATCGCGGGCATGGCGTTGGCGATGAAGGACTCCGATCCGGACTACCCGGCCTTGGTGATCGGCAACTTCATCCTCGGCGGCGGTTCGCTTTCCTCGCGGTTGGGTAATCGAGTGCGGCAACAAGAAGGTCTGTCCTATACGGTTGCTTCGCACCTCAACTCGCATCCGGTTGACGAGTCCACCAACTTCATGGTGTTCGCCATCGCTAATCCGGAGAACCGAGACAAGCTGATGGCCGTCATCAAGGAGGAACTCGTGCGGCTTGCCGATGAAGGCGTCACCGACGAGGAGTTGACTCGGGCCAAGCAAGGCTATCTGGAAAGCCAAAAGCTGAGTCGCACGCAAGACGCCCGCCTGGCCAGCCTGCTGGCCGGCAACTTGTTTGTCGGGCGAGACATGGAGTACCAAAAAGGATTTGAACAACGCATCGCGGAATTGACGGTCGATGAGGTGAATCAAGTCTGGCGGAAATACATCGACCTGGACCGCTTGGTGGTCGTCACCGCCGGCGACTTTAAGCAATAAGCTCCCGCGTCATGTCGTCCGATCTGCAAGGGCCTGGTTGACCCGAACGCTTGCGAAACACGGTGAATTCGCGGCGTTTTTGTTGCCCAGGCTCTTTTTGCGCTCTAGCATGGTGCGCTGGGTTGCATGCTGCGCTGCTGCGCGTGCCGATGGCGCCAGTCGCAACAGCAAGCAACGCCGTTGCTTGCCGCGTGCCCTCCTCAAGGACCGCGTCGCGCATTGAGCCTGGGACGATTGAAGTTTGGTCGATGGAGACAATCTGATGAAGAGATTTGGTCGCTTGGTTCGAGCTGCTCTGGCCTGGGTCATGATCGTGACGCTGTCGGTGGACATCAGCTTGGCGGCTCGGCGGAGTCGTCGCGCCTGTCGCACGGTTTGTCCGCCAGTGGTCTGCTGCCCTCCGCCAACCTGCTGCCCCCCGCCGGTCGTCTGTTGTCCTCCCGTGATCTGCTGCCCGCCGTTGCAGATTTCACCGATTGTTCCGCTGGGTGAAGGCGTCGGCGTCGTGGGCGAAGAGAACTCGGCTGCGGGCGCCGCGGACGAAACGACCACCGAGCGTCCGGTGGATCCCACCCCCGCCGACCCGTCGGAAGCGCCGTTTGAACCGCCAGCGGTGGTCGATCCGGCGCCCGTTCCGGCGGATCCTCCGGCGGACAACCTGAATAGCATCTTCGGGGATCCGGCCGATCCCGCGCCGAGCGAAACCATCCCCGATCCCATTCCGACCGATCCCATTCCGGCCGATCCCGTTCCGGCCGACCCCGCGCCAGCCCCTGTCGAGCCGCCGCCGAGCGACCCGCCCGCCGACCCGTTGGACGACCTGTTCAAGACGGTGGAGCCGATGCCGTCGGGCGGCGAAGGGCCAGGCGGCGACGCGGAGCTCGCGCCGCCGGCGGACTTGCCCGCCAAGTCCGGCGGCTTGGACGATCTGTTTGGCGATCCGGCCAAGCCGGCGCCAAAGGAGACTACGCCTGCGGCCCCGAGCAGCCTGGACGACTTGTTCGGGGATCCCGCGGCCAAGCCGGCGCCCGCCGACCCGGCGCCTAACGATCCCGCGCCCGCCAATTCCGGCGGCCTGGACGATCTGTTCGGCGACCCGGCCAAGCCGGCGCCAGCCGCCAATCCCGCCCCCAGCAACGACCCGCCGGCCGATCTGTTTGGCGACCCTCCGGCGACAGCGCCGAGCAATCCGCCGGCAAGCGGCCAGGACGATCCCTTCAAGTCGGTGCAACGCCAACCCGCCCCGAGCGGGTCTGGGTGGACAACACGGGCACATTCCAAGTCACCGGACGCTTGCACCAGATTCTCGTGGACCGCGTCCGACTGCTAAAGAACAACGGACGCTTCTCCACGGTGCCCATGCAACGCCTCAGCGCCGCCGACCAGGCCTATGTGCGGCAGATGTTGGCGATCTACGGCTACTCGGTGATCGAGCAAGTCGCGATGAGGTAGCACGCCCTCGCCAAGCGCACGTGCAACGCTGCAAGCCGCTCCGACGCGAATCGGGGCGGCTTTTTTCTTTGCGTCGCGATGCGGCGACAGCAGTTTGGCGGACCGCCTGTGGGCGTCTTCCAGGCGCTTGGCACTTGGCGGCCTGAAGCCGGCCATTTGGCTTTGTCCTTTGCGGTGGGGAGCGTCAGGATCGAGGGCGTTGTTGACGCCTGTCCGTTTCACTTGCACGCAAGGAAGTGCCATGAATCATCGTTTGACGACCGTTGTCTTGGATCAACAGTGCGCCGTGTTCAGTTCGGCCGCCGATAATGACGCGGAGTCCGTGGTGGCTGGTTTGAGCGCCGACCCGGAGACGCTTGCCGAAGCCGCCTCGGCCGCAATGCGGTTTGGGGCGCCGCCGGATGTGTTCGCCTCCTGGGAGCGGATGACTCGCGAAGAAGCCCTGGCGCGACTCAGGCCCGGTTCGCCCTTTCGTTGGCTGGATCTTCCCGCGCAGTCTGTTGGCCGGGCGCCCCGTGAGCGAGGAAAAGTCCCTCTATGGCCGCGTCCGCGACCGGACGGTCGCCATCGATGAGGAAGTTTGGACGACCTACCATTTGAATTGCGAGTGGCACTTCGCCAACGATCTGCCAGAGGCTCTTTGGCAGGCGGCGTCGCGAATCGAACAGCGCGCCGCAATTGTTCGACTATCGGCAAATCACTTACGGAGCGCCCCTGCGAGAGTTCCTGCTGAACCGCGCCGTGGAATTGGCGAATGGTCGAAAGGCGGATTACTCCATCCTGGACCGAGAGATCGAGGAGGTCACTCGGGAGCAGCGGCGGCGCAACGAAGTCGCCTTATTGCACGCTCAATGGCTCATGACGCCGCGGGAGGATCTCCGAGGCTACACCCCTCGTTTCCTCGCTCTACAACACCACGATCACATCGAGCGCGATCTGTGGGATCGCCAACAGCAATGGTCGCGCAATCTTCGCCAACCCAGGTCGGTGGCCCGAGAAGCGACGGCCTATATCGCTGGCGGACACAGCCTGGCGGAGCATGTGTTGTACTTTCAGTTGGTGAGAGATCTGGCGACCGTCGCGATGCGAAGGGCCCGGCGTTGGCGGGGCGAATGGGACTCGGGCGCATTCAGCGATGCGCTGGAGCAGATGTGCGAACGGCAACACACTTGGTTCTGCACGCCCACGGTCGATGGCGAGGAGCCGCCCGGCGAGTCGATTGACCTGCAACGCCAGCGGATACCGCTGCTGGCCGACGTGGACACCATGCTGATGGACGATTGTCCCTGTTGCCAGATGCTGCGGGATGATCCGACGCCCACGTTTAGCATGTTCGATTGCAGTTCGATCGACCATGACTTTGTCTTCTCCGCCGATGCGCATCGCGACCTCTGGGAAATCTCGTGGGGCGACTTCATGGAGGACCAAAAAGAATTCGATCGCCAAGCCGCTCAACGTCAGGGCGAACACGATTCCCAACCGCACCACCCCAGCCATCGGAACGCGCCGCCCAATCGTAATTGAGACTCGATCAAGCTGAACCGCCGCGGGTAGGATCGCCACAGTGGGCGCGGAGAATTCAACGCCAGAACGGCGTCGGTCTCGGTGCTCGCTGTGGCCGCCCCGCGATCGTCTTGATCGCGATGATTGTCTCCCACGCTCCGATTTCGGTTCTGTATCTATTGATCTATGGGGGAAGCCGTTTCCGAAGTTACCCAGGGTTGCGCTGCGCTGCACCCTGGGCTGATGTGGGGCCGTCCCGTTGGGACTGATTCATGGTCCTTCTTCGCTTGATGAAAACCCGCTGCGGCGCAGCCTGTTGGGCCTGGTTCTCCGTCAGGCGCCGAGCGAAGCGTGCTTGCTGATTCACCTCCGCGAGCGTAGTCTGGCTGGTTGAGCGGTTTGGACCTGTGACCTCTTGGGGTTGGTTTCGCGATGAACGCCTCTCCACTTGATACGATTCTTGACGGTTTGATGTCGCGCTATCAACAGCGCGTTCCCGACGTGGCCCGAGCGCTGAACGCCTTGGTTCAGGCGGGGGCGATTCGCGGACCGGAGGAGATTGAGAACGATCATATCGCCTTCCGAACGATGGGGGTTCCGCATCTGGGGATTGGCTCCTTCGAGAAGATCTTCTTGCATTGCGGTTACGAGAAACGCGACGCCTATTTCTTTCAGCAGAAGAAGCTCGATGCGTTCTGGTATTCGCCTCCCCAGCCGCGTTATCCGCGGATCTTCATCAGCGAATTGCGCGTCGGCGATTTGTCAAGAGAGACGCAAGCCATCATTCACAGCTACACGGACGAAGTGCTCAGCGATCCGGTTGACGGTCTGGACTTGAACGACGGCGCGGCGGTCGACGCATTCCTGCATCAGCCGCTCTGGCGCACACCGACGTGGCGCGACTATGAAACGCTGGCCAGCGAAAGCGAGTACGCGGCCTGGGTCATTTACAATCGTTACTACTTGAATCACTTCACGATCAGCGTGCACAATCTTCCCGCCCCCTATGACTCGCTGGAGCGGTTCGATGAATTGCTGGAGTCCCAGGGACTGCGGCTGAACGATGCCGGCGGCAAGATCAAAGTCAGCCCGGACGGCTTGTTGCTGCAGAGTTCCACGGTCGCTCAGATGGTGGAGGCTGAGTTCTCCGACGGTCAAGGCGGATCGCTGAAGAAGATGATCTCGGGCTCCTATGTCGAATTCGCGGAACGTAAAGTGCTTCCCGAATTCAACAACCTGCCCGCGGATCAAGTCGAACGTCGCCATCGCCGCGACGGGTTTGAAGCCGGCAACGCCGACAAGATTTTCGAAAGCACCTACAGGCAGCAAACGGGCCGTTGAGCGTAGCGGATGCTGGCGGAGTGCGGCCTTCGGACCGGTGCACCCGCTGGACGGTGCATCAGGGGCCCCAGGCGCCCGCTTCGGCAGCCAGGATGCGCTCCAGTTGCCTCTGTTGCTCCTGGCCGACCACATGTTTCAGGTTCGCGGCCAGGATCACGTTGTCGGCCACCCGGGCGAATCGTTCGTACTTCACTCGCCGTTCCGCCTCATTGAGTGGTTTGGTGGCGGGCGTCGCGAGTTGCCGATAACGCCGATAGTCCTTGTGCGACTCGATCGCGGAGACGAATTCATCGGCCCGGCTGGTCAGCAAGTCGATCGCGACGGGGTTAAGGACATTGGCGAGCTCGGGCCAACGCTTTCGCACGTCGTCGGCGATGCGCCGCCGGAGGCTCGCCACTTCGCCGCCGCTGGATCCTCCACGACCGCCGCTGCCGAATCGTCCTCGCCCCGACGTTCGTGTCGGTCGTCGCGAGCCTTCGCGGCGCGCGGTCTGCAGCCGTTGTGGTCCTTGTAGATTCAGTTGTTCGGAGAGTCTCTCCAAGACCACGCGATCAACGGGGCCGGCCAGCTCCAACAGCTGATCGTATTCGATGTTCGTTCCCAGCAACTCGCCTTCAGTTGCATCCTCGGTTTCCGCGAACCGACTTGCTTGACGCAGGAATTCTCCTGATGTCTTGATGGGAAGATCAATCGAGTTGGAGGCCAATAGCGTGTAGGCGTGGGCTTCATTGAAAGTCACTTGCCCATTGGCGTCATAGTCGGGCGATTCAATCGTCTCGCCGGTTCGTGCGGCCCCGGCCAAAGCCGCCCAGAAGTAGCTGCTGTATTCTTCATAGTCGGCCTCGTCAACTTCCGGCGTGCAGCCGGCGGCGGGGCGATCATGCACCGTAGCGAAGAAACCGCATCGAGTCTGACGGGCAACGCCGCGATCCGGCTCCGTCTGATCAAAGATCAACCGCGCAAAGCCGCCGGCGTGGCACTGCACCATGATCGCAATCACTTGGACATCATCCGGCAGTTGGCCCAGCAGCGAGTCCAATTCGCTAACCGTGAGGCGCTGATTGTTCCAGAGGTAGATGCTGGTGTCGAAGGGACTTCGGCTGGCGCGGCTCGCGCCGCCGTGCGCTGAAACGTACAGGAACAGGCGGTCGCCGCCGACGACTCGCTGTTTCGCCTCGGCGAACCAACTCCGGATCTCGCCGGGGGACGTCGCTCCTCGGACGCCGGGAACCTGATGCGATCGATAGGTAAGTCCCAGGTTGCGCTGTGAGCCAAAGAACTCGGCCATCAGTCGATTGGCTTGGGGAAGCGAATCAGCGTCTTTCACCTGCAGCGTGGGCTTGTTCGCCAAACCGTCGGCGAAGTACACGTCCACCGAGGGCTTGGTCGCGTACGTCTTGTCGATCAAGCGTTGAAAAAAGAGGACGTTCTTTTCCAGCGAGGCCTGATTCCCGGTCGGCGAGTATCCGCCCGCGATGACCAGGAAATGATCGGCGCCGCCGGCGAGCCGGCAAACGCTCAAGACGCACCACGCCGCGATCAGGGAAATGGACAGCGGATCAAGGCGAAGGCGCAACGACATGGTGGAACTTTCCAGAAGTGAGGACCCACGCTCCAGTCTAACACAACCATCCCGGCGGGACGGGCTCCCAAACGCCCTGGACGGAAGGCCGCCACCCGCTACCGCTCGTCCGACTCATCCTGGTCGTCCCGGCAGAGCGATGCTCCCCATGGAATGGACGGGCAACCCCGCCCGGCGGCTAGAACAGTCGCTTCTGGTCCGACTCGCCGCCGTAGCGATTCATGTATTCCTTCATTTTCAGTTTTCTCAGCGTGCTGTCGCTGGTCATGTAGCGGATTTTTCCAAAGATCGGCCGCTCCGGCCCCCAAGCTCGATCGTAGCGTCCCAAGCACCAGAAGATGCCGCTGTACGAATTGGGATTGCGGCCATCCACAGCGTATTTGTTGTTCAGATGGATCATCGTCTCCAACGCCTCCCGGGGCGATGGCGACCAGTGCAGGATCTTCTTACCCCACAACATCCGCAGGTAATTGTGCATTCTGCCATCGCGGATCAGTTGGCGCTGCGCCGCATTCCACACGGGATCATGAGTCTGGGCCGCCTCGAAATGCTCCAATTCGTAGACCGGATCGCGCAAATCGGTCGCGTGTTTTTGCAACGAGGTGCGAGCCCATTCGGGCAGTGAGTCGTATTGATCGTAGTCGGATCGCAGGCTGCACATGTTGTAGCCCAACTCACGCCAGGTGATCAGTTCATCGAGGAACGACTCCGCATGTTCGGACATTCCCCACCAGCCGTTACGTTTTCCATGCCTCGCCGAACTGACGTTTTTCGGCGTCCAATCTTCGCGCTCCGCGATCCGGTGCAGTACTTCGTGGGCGCTGATGTGCCCAAAATGCAGATAGGGCGAGAGACCGCTGCTGGCGTCATGATCAGGATGGTTGCGGTCGTCGCCGTAGCGGGCAAACGGCTCCTGCAGGAATTGCTCCAGGCGAGTCGCGGCCGCATGGGCGCCGCCCTCCAGCAGCGCCGGCTGAACTTCGTGATCGATGGGCAATTTCGCGAGTGCGGCGTCGCCGGCCGCCAGCAGCTTCTTATCAGCCATCGGCCAGCGAGCCAAGATGGCGGGGTCGATCTGAATTCGCGGTAACTTCACGGACGCCAGCGAATCGGCTTCGGGAGCCTGCGGCAAGTGCTCGGGCAAGGTCTTTTGCAGGAACCGGCGAAACGCGTACGCGGTGGGAAAGACCTTGTCGGCGGCCCGCAGCGGCAGAACGCCGTTGGAGTCCACCGACTCCAACCGCACCGGCAGCACTTCGGCCGCTCGCCGTACCATGGCCGGCAGAAAGAAGCATGGAAACTCGTCGGTCACCACCAGGCAGGCTTTCTCGGCGAGCGTTTGCAAAAGCCCCTTACCGTGATCGGCGGCCGGTTCCAGGTAGGGGTAGTAGCAAACGCAGCTTTTGGCGAAGTCCTGGAGGTTGGCGGCCATGCCTTGCATCACAAAGCGGTGCAAGCGATCACTCGCCCAGCGATATCCGCAACGCAGCGCCTCGAGCACAACCAGCGGTTTTTTCAGCCGCTGCGCGTGATGCACCGCATGCTGCAAAGCGAAGTTGTAGCGGCGTCGACGGTGGGCGATCATCCAATACAGCACCAAATCGCCCCGGGCATTCAAGTCCCGGGAAGCAGATAGCTGACGTATGCGCACAGGCGGAACCAGGGTTGTTTGACCAGCCATGAACGGTATTCCCAGAGTTCGAAAATCGGCCCGTGGCATCATAGCGGGCCGGAAAAGGCGTCAGGCGCCTTTTTTCGCCCGGCCCCAAATCAGCCCAGCACGGAGCGCAACCCTCAGCGAACCCTGAGAACCACGCCGGCCCTGGCGACAAAACCCCAACGGGGCGCCCCCAAATCAGCCCAGGGTGGAGCGCAGCGCAACCCTGGGAAACCACGCCGGCCCTGCGACGAAGCCCCAGACGGGAGAAACGGGGAGGGAGAAACGGGGAGCAGTTTAGTTGTTTTGGGTGTTTGGGAGGAATGGGATGTTTTGCGCGGGCGTGGTGGAGCCTCCCAGGCTTCGCAGCTTACCAGGACAATGAAACGGCTCCCCGTTTCGCTCGCACGGCTCCCCGTTCCGCTCGCAGCGCAACCCTGGGAAACCGGCCGGCCCTGGCAACGAAGCCCCAACGGGGCGGCCGCAGATCAGCCCAGGGTGAAGCGCAGCGCAACCCTGGGAAACCGGCCCGGTCCTCAGCTATTGATAGCGAGGGTAATCGGTGGCATGCCCCATGCGATGCAAGAGTCCATTCACGGCGTCCGGGGACGGAGCCTCGCCCATGGCGCGCGTCAATTCTTGCAGCTCCACCGCCGTTACACGATTCGTGCTGTGAGCGACGGCAAACATCAGGGGCACATGAAGCACGTCTTTAAACTTCAACAACCAGTCTATGGCCTCCGAGGTGTTGCCGGTGCGAACCAGGGCCACGATCGCATCCTCGAACACATCTTGATTGGCGGGTTCGTCGGGCAACTTCTCCAGGACTCTTCGCCAGCTCTCCGCGGCACATCGCATCGGCTTCTCTCTGAATGCTTTTGTCTGTCGAATGAACGGACAAGTCAAACGCCTTAGCGCAAGCGGTCAAATATTGCCAGTCATTGGGATTCGACGCCATCTCGCCTGCGAGAATCTGGTTCGACTCCCTCAAGACAGCCGAGAGTATCTTCGCTTCGCAGTCGAGCGTCGAGACGAAGGGCGACCCGGAGGCGTTCGTCTTGGCGGTCGCCCAGGCCGAGCCGCCATCGAGCGTGTCCGTAAAAAACGCCGCCAACAAGAAAAGAAACGCCGGTTCCAATCGGATCGCGTCACGTACGTGTTCATGGGCCTCCAACAGACGATCGTCCGTATGAGGCTCTTGCCCAAGGATCGCCATCGCCAAGCCCGCATGAAGGCTCGCCGTGCGACGGTTGGTGACCAAGTGCTGGCGATAACGGGCTTCGGCCAACCAGTACTTGCCCAATGAGGCGTGCTCGCTGGCCGGAAGGAGAAACGGGGAGCAGTTTGATTGTTTTGGGTGTTTGGGAGGAATGGGGTGTTTTGCGCGGGCATGGTGGAGCCTCCCAGGCTTCGCAGCTTACCAGGACAATGAAACGGCTCCCCGTTTCGCCCAACGGGGCGCCCGCAGATCAGCCCGGGGTGAAGCGCAGCGCCAACAACCCTGGGAAACCGACTCCGGGCGGCGTGCGACAGGCAGTTCCCGCGTCGCATTCCGGGCAGGGATCGCCAGAGCTGAGCGCTTCGTGCGGAACCGCGACGCGTTGGGCGCCGGGATGAGCGTCCGCGCCATGAACGGGGAAACGGGGAGCAGTTTCATTGTTGTGGAGCTTTACGGGGAATGGGGGCTCTAACAAGAGCGTTTGGGGATGGGAAACGGGGGCGGTTTCTCACCAGGCGTCGAGGGTCTGTAGGCCGATGCGGTTTTCACCGCTTGGTTGTGATGGTTGGTGTGCGGAAATGGCGGATTCCCTCGCGGGAGGATCCCATCGCATGTCCCGACCCGAAAGAAGCACGCCCGGCGGCGTCGTGCAGCATGTGCTCAATCGTGGCAATGACCGCAAGCGGCTGTTCACGACGGACGCGGACTACGCCGCTTTCATTTCCATTGTTCTGGAATCGCTCTTGCTTCATCCCTTACGAATCCTGGAGTACTGCGTGATGCCTAACCATTGGCACTTCGTTGTCTGGCCCGCGGGCGACGATGATCTGTCGGCGTTCATGCACCGGTTGACGACGACTCCGCAACTCGCTGGAATGCCTGGCGAGGCAGGACAGGATGGGGACACGTTTACCAGGGGCCGTTCGAGAGCTTCCCGGTGCAAGCCGACGGCCACCTGCTCACCGTTTGCCGCTACGTTGTCCGAAATGTGCGCCGTGCCGAACCTGGTGGAGCACCCCCAGGACTGGCCTTGGTGCAGCCTGCACCCGGAGCAGCCGATTCCCATGAACCCATGGCCGATCGCCAAGCCGCGGAACTGGCTCGATCGGGTGAACCAAGTGTCCACCCTGCGCCGAACGAGAATCACTAGACGCTTCCCTCAAGAAGGGGCGCGCCCTTTGGGAGCCGCGAGTGGACCCAAGACACGGCAAGGCGACTAGGAATCGAACACACGCTCCGCGCCCCCGGCCGTCCCCTAGGCAGCCGCAACAGGCCTTCTACCTAAACAGCGTAAACCTCCACAACAATTAAACGGCTCCCCGTTTTCGCACTGCTCGGCTCCCCGTTTCGCTCGCCTAGTCCGCTGTGATCCGCAGCCCCTCATCGCTCGTCGTTTCGAGGTTCGTGGGGTGAAGACAGAACCAGCGTCGAAAGACCGTCTCCGTTCCGTTTTTTTTTCTGGTCCGCTTCCGCCAGTTCCCTGGGGAAACGCTGCGCCGTCTTTTTGTTTCTGCATTTTCCACCACATGGTGACAAGTGCGTCACCAACTCTTCAACACGGCAGGAGATTCGATGCTCGATGTCCGGTCGCGGCGGCGGGTTGGCCGCTTCGGAGTCCTGAGCCAAACTCGGCAGAAGGAGAAACGGGGAGCAGCTTGATTGTTTTGGGGGTGTTTGGGGGAATGGGATGTTCTGCGCGGGCATGGTGGAGTTCTCCCAGGCTTCGCAGCTTACCAGGGCAATGAAACTCCTCCTGGGCCGGTAAAAATCATGCGGCGTAGGGTAAGGGGGTTTTACGCCGTTTTTGTTCCGCGGCGGTTTTTCCGAGGGTGTTTCTTCGTCTGGCTTGCACGGTCATTCCGATCTTTTGCGCGGACCATTTGAGCACGTCGTCGGTTTTCACCGCCGCGAAGGCCTCTCGAATGGCGGTCTCGGTTTTGCGAACCACGATGGCGGCGAAGCCGAGAACGAGTGAGGTAAAGCCGCTGGCTGACTGCTGCCGTTGGAGGTGCTTTCCCTTGGAGAACAGCGACTCGATCGACTCGCTGGTGGCCAGCAGCGCTTCGCCCTCCTTGGCGATGGCCGATTGCTCTTGAAGAAACGCCAAGATCATGTTGGCCGTGTCTTGGCTGCGGCGGCCTTGAGCGATGGCGTCCAGCGTTGGCCTGAGGCGCGCGACCATATTCTGATGGTAGCCGTGCCGCCGACAATACTCCATTACCGTATCCAAGACGCGAATCTGGCACAGCCACTCGGCGATGTCTTCCCGATGATTCAGGATCCATTTGTAGTGGATGTTGATCGGCCCGGCCTCGCATGGTTCGTCCGGGTTTGGCGAGAACGGGGCCTGCATGTAGTTGACCATGTTCTGGGCCCAGCGGATCAGCGGACCCATGTTCATGTATCGTGCTTTGGTCTTTATCGCCGGCGGAATCAAGTGAGCCCAACGGGTGGGCGAGGTCGATTGCCGGGCCTTGTTCACGGCTTGGTTGAATTCACGCCAGGATCCATCCGCCTCCAACGCCTTCTTGAGAATCAACGCCGCCTTGTGCTTGATGTCGTAGACTGTGTCGGCGGCGGGATGGGCTTGAATGAACTGTGCGATGCCCTTCTTCAACTCGCGACAGCCGTCGCTGACGATCAACCGAGGAACGCCTGTTCGCTGAATCGCGTCGCTCAACTGTTGCTGGATCACGTCGGCATTGGAACGCTCGACCGGTTCAATCGCAATGACGGACAAGTCGCTGAGTTCAGGCGACAGATGTCCGTCTAGTTCCGACGGCTGCACGCCCACGATCACCAAACAACGCTGGCTGCCGATTTGAACGGTGTGATCGACAATCCAAACCCAATCGTCGGCGTGCGGCAGCGGGCGCTGCAACTCGTACAGTCCCAGACGCATCAGCCAGAGGCGGCCGCAGTTGGCCGTCGGTGCGCCGAGCAGTGCTCCACCGAGGCCCAGCAGAATCTGAAACGCCTTCGCCGCGCCGCGGAAACTGCTGTTGGCGAGAAGAATCAAGCGAACGAACAGCAGGATCGTTTGAATGCCGTAGCGGTGTGCGACAGGGCGGTCCGCACAGACTGGCGAAGCTATGGGCTCAGGGCCCCCTTTTTTTGCTCATCCAGTTCGCGGCGAAGACGAGCCAGTTCTTCCTCGGCCGCCTGGGCTGTTCGCCGGGCTTCCTGGGCCGCTTGCCTCCACTTCGCCCGGCTGGCTTCCACCGCACGCACTTGATTGCTCAGTTTCCGGCACAACCGCTTGCGATCGTCCGCCTTGGCCTTCCACTTATCGCGGCTAGACTCGAAGAAACGCGCCAGTTTCCGCGAAGGACTCCTGAAAGCGAAATCTGTCGGCATCACTTGCCTCCTTGCAAGAAAGTAAACAAGGGCAAGATTGGAACAGATTTGCTACGATTCTAAAACACCAATTCATCGCCCCATCCGCCGATTTTTACCGGCCCAGGAGCAGTTTCATTGTTGTGGAGCTTTACGGGGAATGAGGGCCCTGCCAAGACGGTGGGGGACGGGGAAACGGGGGGCAGTTTCATTGTTTTGGAGCTTTACGGGGAATGGGGGCCCTACCAAGAGCGTTTGGGATGGGAAACGGGGGGCGGTTTCTCACCAGGCGTCGAGGGTCTGTCGGCCGATGCGGTTTTCACCGCTTGGTTGTGATGGTTGGTGTGCGGAAATGGCGGATTCCCTCGCGGGAGGATCCCATCGCATGTCCCGACCCAAAAGAAGCACGCCCGGCGGCGTCGTGCAGCATGTGCTCAATCGTGGCAATGACCGCAAGCGGCTGTTCACGACGGACGCGGACTACGCCGCTTTCATTTCCATTGTTTTGGAATCGCTCTTGCTTCATCCCTTACGAATCCTGGAGTACTGCGTGATGCCTAACCATTGGCACTTCGTTGTCTGGCCCGCGGGCGACGATGATCTGTCGGCGTTCATGCACCGGTTGACGACGACTCACGCAACTCGCTGGAATGCCTGGCGAGGCAGGACAGGATGGGGACACGTTTACCAGGGGCCGTTCAAGAGCTTCCCGGTGCAAGCCGACGGCCACCTGCTCACCGTTTGCCGCTACGTTGTCCGAAATGCGTGCCGCGCCAACCTGGTGGAGCACCCCCAGGACTGGCCTTGGTGCAGCCTGCACCCGGAGCAGCCGATTCCCATGAACCCATGGCCCATCGCCAAGCCGCGGAACTGGCTCGATCGGGTGAACCAAGCGCTGACCCGCGCCGAACGAGAATCACTAGACGCTTCCCTCAAGAAGGGCGCCCTTTGGGAGCCGCGAGTGGACCCAAGACACGGCAAGGCGACTAGGAATCGAACACACGCTCCGCGCCCCCGGCCGTCCCCAAGGCAGCCGCAACAGGCCTTCTACCTAAACAGCGCAAACACCCACGACAATTAAACGGCTCCCCGTTTTCGCACTGCTCGCTCGTCGTTTCGAGGTTCGTGGGGTGAAGACAGAACCAGCGTCGAAAGACCGTCTCCGTTCCGTTTTTTTTCTCGTCCGCTTCCGCCAGTTCCCGGGAAACGCTTCGCCGTTTGTTTCTGGACTTCGACCACATGGTGACAATGCGTCACTAACTCTTCAACACGGCAGGAGATTCGATGCTCGATGTCCGGTCGCGGCGGCGGGTTGGCCGCTTCGGAGTCCTGAGCCAAACTCGGCAGAAGGAGAAACGGGGAGCAGTTTGATTGTTTTGGGTGTTTGGGGTGAATGGGGTGTTTTGCACGGGCACGGTGGAAATCCCAGGCTTCGCAGCTTACCAGGACAATGAAACGGCTCCCCGTTTCGCTCTTTTTTCCTCTGGCCCGCTGGCTGGGCGTTGAACCGAGGGGGAGAAACGGGGAGCAGTTTGATTGTTTCGGTGTTTGGGAGGAATGGGGTGTTTTGCGCGGCATGGTGGAGCTCTCCCAGGCTTCGCAGCTTACCAGGACAATGAAACGGCTCCCCGTTTCGCCCACC
>CAVORG010000005.1:0-210605 GCA_963698545.1 uncultured Planctomycetaceae bacterium | reverse complement strand
CCTGATCGGTGGCGGTGTAGAGCATCGTGCTGCGGTAGCCAGAGAGGGTTGATCGTGGCGCTGGTTCGACCCAACGGATCGAAGAGGGTCGTGGAACGATCACCGAGAGCGTTGGCGGTTGCTTGCTCGCGATCCGGCAGGTAGTAGGACGTGACACGGTGGCCGAGCGGGTCGATGTTGGCGATGGCCTGGCCAACCGAGTCATAAGTCGTCGTGGCCAACTGGCTCAATGCGTTCATGGTCGCCACCGAGCGGCCGTCGGCGTCGTAGAACGTGGTCGTCCGATAGCCAGCGGGATCCACGTTGCGCACAGGTACTGGCCAATTGCGTCGTAGAGTGTTGTCGCGCAAGATGCCAGCGCATCCTCGACCCCGACTCGACGACCGACGGCGTCATAGGACATGGTCGTGCCCAATCCCGACCTTCACACTGGCCAACACCTGGTTGGATGGCGTGTAGAGTTGAGTCTGACGCGCAGGCCAGACGCATTCACGGGCGACGGTTTGACCGAGCCCGTCCAAAACGCTGGTGGTCCGATAGCCCAGCGCGTTAACCGAGGCGATCGGTCGATTCGCTTGATCATAGACAGTGGTCGTGTGGTATCCCAGCGCGTCGATGGTCGCCACGGCAAGCCCGACCCCGTCGAAGATCGTTGTGCTCCTGGCGCCCAGGGCGTCGGTGCTGGCAATCTGCTCGCCGCGGACATCGTAGATCGACGTGGTTCGATTTCCCAAGGCGTCCACTTGAGCAATCGTCTGGCCAGCGCGGTCGTAGAACCATCGTCTGGCGCCAACCGAGCGCGTTGACGTTGCCGACGAGCTGATCGGCTCGATCATAAACCGACGTGGTTCGCGCCCCAACCATCGTCTCGGTGGCGACTTGCCGTCCGGCGACGTCGTAGGTGTAGGACGTCGGTACGCCATTGGGTTGGATGGTCGCCGCGGGACGACCGAGCGCGTCGAGAGAAACGGTGGTTCGAAAACCTAGCGGGCTGACGGAAGCGACCGGCTGTCCGGTCGCGCCGTAGGTCTGGGTGACGCGATTTCCCAGGGCGTTGACTTGAGCAATTGTCCTGCCATTGACGTCGTAGACGGTGGTGGTGCGGTGTTCCGAGCGCGTCCTCCACACCGATTCGACGCCCGTTGAGGTCGTAGCTGAAGCTGGTCCGAAATCCCAGCGGATTTTCCATTGCCAGCACGCGATTCATGTCGTCGCGCGTCACGGACGTCACAAACCCCAGGGCGTTCTGAACAGCAATTGCTTTTCCCGCGTCATCATAAGTCGCCGTCGTTCGATAGCCCAACTCGTCCACCGAGGCAATCAGGTTGATCGAGCCGGACGCGTACACGTAGGTGCGAATGCCGCCATTGGCGTTGGTCACCGATTCCACGCGGCCAGTGGCCCCGTAGGCGAAGCTCGTGCGAAACCCCAGTGCGTCAATGACGGCAGTTTTCTCGCTGCCGCTCCAAACCGCCGTCGTTCGCGACCCCAGCGGATCAATCGCCGCCTGGGGCATGTTGTTCGAGTCGTACTCGTAGGTCCAGACATGGCCAAGTGCATTGGTAATGCTTTGAAGCCGTTTACCGGCGTGGGACGTAGCGTCATAGGCGTAGGTGGTGACAAAGCCGAGCGCGTTCTCGGTCGCCCTGAGCCGTGCATCCTCCCAGGTGTGCGTCGTCCGATTGCCCAGCGCGTTCTCTTCGCAAAGTAAATGCCCGACCGAGTTGAAGGTCAGCGTGGTGCGATGGCCCAGGGCGTTGATCACCGTCGTGGTCAAGCCGTCGAATGCGACGGTCGTGGTGTGGCCCAGCGGGTTGGTGTAGGAGGCGAGACGACCGGAGTCGTAGCCATAGCTGTGGATGTGGCCTTCGGGGTCCTGGTACGCAATCAGGCGATGACTGCCATCGTAGGTCAAGCTGGTCGTGCACAGCTCGGGTGTGACATGCTTGACGACATCATCGTTGCCGTCAACTTCAAACAGCGTCTCGCGACCGGCGGCGTCGGTGATCTTGGAGATCATCCCGCCGCCATCGTAGCTGTAGGTCGTGCGTCGGCCGGACGGATCGACGACGGAGTGCAACTTGGGAGGCGTGCCCGTGTAGTTGTTGGTCCAGACGCCCCCGGCGGGATTCTGGATGGTGTTCAGATCGCCGGCCGAGTCGTAAACCAAGACGAATCCGTCCGCACGTTCTTCAGTCCATTTGCCGGTGAAGTCCCGCTTGAGTGCGGACGTGGCGCCGTCGGGCGGCGTGTAATAGCCGGTTGAACACATTGTGGTTGGTGTAGCTGTAGACCGTGCCGTCGCCTTCGTGGAGATCGGCGTCCTGGAACGTCACCTCTTCCACCCAGCGGTGCAGTCGCGAGGTCCAACCGAACCCGTAATTGGCGGATTCCGTCGAACGGGAATTGTAGATCAGGCGCGCGTCAGGCTCGAACGGGCTGGCACTGGGGTACCGCAGGCTGAAGATTACGTTTCCATTCGACGTGTTGAGCAGCCCTGGTCCGCATAAGCCTTCCGGAGTGCAAGTCCCGCCCTCAGAGTCAGGGCAGCAGCCGGAGGGCTCTTCGCCTGGCGGTTGCGCGGCGACGGCTTCGAAATAGATCCCGCCGCCCCAGGATTGACCGCCATGGGCGCCTCCATCGGGGCTCGGGCATTTCCCGCACGTTTTTGCAATGGGATAGACTTGACTGGTCGCCGCAAACAGATTCGGCGACTCGCCCCAACTTGCCTTGGCCATGGGAGAGAAAAGCTGGCAACCATAATCCCGTTGGTCTCCGCCGCCGCTGAGACTCGATTTGTGAACCGTGTCGGTTCCAACCGTGGGCATGGCGCCCTCTTTTTCGCGGGTCTCCGTCGATCTTCCGCTACAATGGGGAGTGTAGAGACTGCGTCAGTGGGAGTCAAACAATTTTGCCTGGGGTCGGTCCGCCTTCCTTCGTTGGATTCGCCGACATGGACAAGTCCCTCATCCAAACTGCTCCCTACTTCTTCCGCAATGATAGAAACCCGGCCTATCTCGCCAACATGTTTGCCGGGCAGTCCATCTTTCTTCTCTGCGAGGATGTGGCGGCCGCCATGCGACAGGCCTTCGAAGACCAGTCTCGAACCCGAGCCAAAGGCGCTTTGGCCGCACGCCGCGTTGGCGAGCGCTTTACCTGGGAGAAGAGCTGCCGGGTGATGGCGGAGCGGATTGGCGAGCTCGCATCTCGCACGAGTCCAACCCTCAGACAACGGCCGCCCCGCACCGGGCCCGCCGCGTCGCTGACAATCTGCACCGTCACCGAAGACAATGAGGCGGTGATCGCCCACACGCTGGCTGCCGGATCGACGACGGATGAGATCGTAGTGGTGGATCGCGGCTCGGGTGACCGCACCTTGGCCATCCTGCGAGAGTCTCCGCGCGCGTCTATGCGTGCGATCCATCCGACGCGCCCTCGTCTTGCTGGAACGCGGCATTCCTGAAGGCGACGCGAGACTGGATTCTCGCCCTGGACGCGACCGAGTTCCTGCCCATCCAGTCGCTGCAGCGGCTGAAGTCGCAATTGTCCCGCGGCGATCCGCCGGATGGCTACCGCCTGCCGATTGGAGACGGTCGAACAGGTTGTTTCCTGGGATGGGAAACCCGCCTGGTGCGAAATGCGACCTCCATTCGCCGCGCCTATCTGGCCGGCGCCGACCTGGAAGCGGCCATCCGGCAGGCCGGCGGCCGCATCGAAGAGCTGGACCTGCCCATTCTGGCAAGCGATGGAGGGCGATGGCTGAACCACTTGTCTCCGCGTTGGTTGCAGGAGGATTTAATGCAATATCGGGGCGGGGAACATGCGTTTCAGTTGGGGAAGCACCATTTTCTTCGCGGCAACTACTTTCACGCGGAGTGCTACTTGAGCCAAAGCCTCGAGCAGTCAGCCGAGCGGAAGCAGGAAATCACGGGCATGTTGGCGTTGTGCTTCGAGCGGATGGGCGAGCCGCACCGACTGCCCGAATTGCATCCGTTCGATCCGCCGTCGCACCACATCGACGCCGCCGGGATTGCTCAGGAGCTTCGCGAGCGGAGACTTTATCTGGGCGCGGGCAGGAAATCGCTGGCCGGTTACACGACAGTCGATGTTATTCAAGGGGAGACGGTTGACATGGCCTGGGACTTGGCGCAACGACCTTGGCCCTGGGACAACGACTCTGTCGCCGCGATCGTGGCCGAAGACATCGTCGAGCATCTTGGCATCAATCCCATTGAGTTTTGCGACGAGGCGTGGCGCGTCATGCGGGCTGGCGGAGAGCTCTTTATCCGTACGCCGCATCACGAAGGGGTCAGCAGCTGGATCGACCCGACCCATCGTTGGCACCTGCACGAACAATCCTTCGACTACCTGGATCCCGAGCGGCATTGGGGGAAAGTGCACCGCACTACACGGAACGCAAGTGGCGGATCCTGCATAGTGGAGTGCGGGGACCGCAAAACGTCCACGTCGTCATGACGCCTCGAAAATAGAAGGCATGCCAACGCGATGCAGGTGCCCGCGAAGCACCTGACCTGAGAATCGTTTGGCGGTCTTCGTCGAACGGCGATACAATGAGCGCCGCCCGTCCCGTTCGGACCTGACCGCGACCGCCTCTCACCCTGATTCGGAGGTCGAACATGTTGACTCGATATCTCTGGGACTACGCAACGAACACTTGCCTGGCTGAAGTGAACGAGCAGGGCGAGACCACGGTCGACTACACCGTCGATCCGCAAACCGGCGAGTTGATTTCCGAGAATCACGGCGGCCAAGAGGTCTATCATCGTTATGATGGCGACGGCAACACTCGCCAGACTGCGGATTCCGCCGGCAACGTGCTCGGCGAGGCAACCTACGACGCCTTCGGGGAAACGGTCGCCGAAAGCGGAGACATGAAGACAACGTACCGGTTTCAAGGCCAACGCGGATTCTCCACCGATGCGCTCACAGGAGACGTCTCTAGGACTCATCAGAATTACTCGCCCTCACTCGGGAGACAGCTCTCATTGGTAAGCTCCGGCCGTGCCTTTGACAGTCTCGACGGAAGCGATCGTCGCTCCTACTCATTCAACGCGTTTTTTCGGCGCAGCCAACCGGTTCCTGCCGCGGATGTGGTTACGATTGCCGTTAATACTGTCGGAAAAAGACCACTCAATTCTGGGTGTGGCGGGCATAGTGTGACATTCAGGTTTTCTATCGTATCAGAATCGGATATTCCCTCAGGGTACGTTGTGCAAGAAATACTGTAACCGTTCACGGGATTTTCACATAGTTTCGACATACTGAGAGAGAATAGTCGAGTAGGAGTCGGCGTGTTGCTCGGCGGTTCCGTCGGTTGAGCGCAGAGACTGAGCGCGGGTCTCTGTGAGATGGGTGAGAGAGAGGCGCTTTCGCAGCGGATGAGCGAGAACTTCGCTACGGAGACGCGCCGTTGGGAGCGGTTAGGAGCGTGGGGGCTTCTTTTCGATGAAAGAGAGCCTCGACGGCTTGATGAATGAAGTCGAAGGCGGATCGCGACTGGCTCTCGCAAGTGACCGCGACTGTGGCGATTCGCTCGAGCCATCGTTGGCCCGTTTCGCCCCGTGTTCCTTGGGTCAGGCGTCGATGGATGGCCACGAAGCGAATGGCTCTTTCCGCGGAATTGTTGGTGGCCGCCACTTCGGGATCCGTGATGAATTGGAAGTATTCGCTGACATGACGGTAGAATCGCTCGGCGAGATTATTGGCCTCCTTGGTGTTGGGGGCGTCGATTGTGGCTTCCCAGGAGATGTTGTTGCGAATCGATTCCAATTGAGTGCGGAAGGCGATTTCGGTGGCGAAGTGGTCGCGTTGGTGGATTGTACGAAACAACTCGCGGCAGAGTTCCAGCAGGGCCTCGCCATGCCGGCGATTGGCCGCGAGATGATGGTCCCTCATGTATTTGATGTCGCGAATCAAATGAGCCAGGCAGAATTGCAGTCGCACGTTCTCGTTGAGCTTCATGTACTTGCGGTAGGCGCTAAAGTAGTCGCACCCCAGAAGCCCGTCGAAGTCCGTCCCTAGGACATCCAGGAGCACTTCGCTGCCGCGCGACGGCGACACCTTGAAGACCGTGTAGCCCAGAGCTCGAAAACACCAAGTCCACATGCGCTTGCCGTTGTTCTTATGTCCGGTCTCGTCCACGTTCAGAACGTCTTCCTGACAGAGTTGCTCCAGCATCGCTTCATATGGGTCCTTTAGGCTTTCGCTGACCTTGCTGACCACCTTGGCGATGAACCCCTTGCTGACGCGAAGACCAATGACATCGCGAAAGAAGCGGCGAACTCCGGAAATCGACATGTGGCAGACGCCATGAAGCCAGCCAACGAGCGACGTGAGACGAGGGCCGACCAATCCCGCCTTCAGCAGATGATCGGGAAGGCTCGTTTGATACTGCTTTTTGCAGTGCGGGCACCACTGGCCGATGACTTGATGCTCTTCGACGACGATCGGCTTGGGGTTCAGCTCGACTTGCTGAAATGTCCGCACAGGATCACCCGATAGATCCTGAAGTTCGCCGCTGCAACACGGGCAACCGTCCAGCCGATACTCCCAATGACGATCGACTTCATGCGACTCAAAGGCTTCTCGCTCATGCCGCTTGTGGCCAGGTTGACCCCCGCGCTTCCGCTTGCCCGAGCCCGTACTTTTCTCGTTCTTCTTGCCGCCGTCCGGGGAAGGGTTGATAATGTCGCTGGAAGGAGGCTTCGAGGAGTTACTGGAGTTCTTCATCAGCTTGCTCAACTGCTCACGCAATTCCGCAAGCTCCGCCTTCACTCGGCGCAGCTCCGCCTCCAACTCCTTGCACCTCCGGCACTTTTGTCGAGTCCTTGCCATGATTTCGACAAGCTAGCCGAAATCAAAAAAATCAGGCAAGATCAGTTTTTTGCCCGTGAACGGTTACGAAATACTTGAGTACCATTGGAGCCATAGTTGCCCTGTGGATAGAAGCTTCAACCTAATCCCATACTGTTGCCTCAACAGTTGGAAGAAATCCCCTTTCTCGCCCGCAAGAACGACAAAGCCCACGGAACACTTCTGGGAGGCATTCCCAATTAGCAAGGAAAAACCATTCGCCATCGACCTATCCCAACGTCCGGGCAGCGACGGGACGTACGGTGTTACCATCACCGTCGGCCTCCTGCGATTCTACCCGGCTCAAATAACAGGGAATCTGGAGGAGAAGTGGAAGGACAGCAAGCATCCCCATAGCCGCACCGCTCCAAGCACGACACAGAAACCAGGTTTTTGGAGGGATCGCGCCCTTGCGACGGAGGGAAGGTCAGTATTTCAGTCTTGGTGTTGTTGCGAGTCGCAGGATTACGACTTGCACTCGTTTCGTGACGTGTAGAACTCCCTTTCCGCTAGGCTAGTGCTAGTTGAACTAGCGAGAGGGACGTAGATGAGGCAGACAATCGTGATTATCTTGTATTTTATTCTGTGCCTAGCCACAACTCAGGACGATGACTCTGCGTTCCAAAATAAGCTCTCCATGGTCAGAATCGGCTCAAACGCTAACGACGCCATTTCTGAACTTGGGCCCCCTGACGAAGTCCAAGTTGCGGACCGGTCCGGCAAGAACTGGATACTTGTCCTGTGCTATGGTGTCGAGAGTCGCCATGGGCTGGCAACTCTCGGACGCGTGTTTATCTCAATGCCAGCGGGGACGATTGTTGGCACGATTCCCGACCGCGAAAAGCGTCTCGACCTTTCCTGCAAGTCAAGTCGTAGCCTTTTCACCGCGATTAGGGACATTCAGACGGACGACTTCGATCCGAGTCGCATGCTGATTGCAGCAAAGCTATTGACCAAGTCCGAATGCGATGTGCCTGCTGTTCTATTCAACTACCTGTCCTTGTTCTCAATTGATGAGTCGCCTCCCGAACTAGACCGTATTGAAACAGTGATACGCGCAATTTACCCAGGATTCGCTGCGAAGCTTTCGCCTTACACCAAAGCTGCGGCGGAGCGGACATTTCCGATCTATCTAGTTCGCGGAATCCCGCTCAGTATCCCTTTGGATCACGACCAAGGCGGACCGCTTGAGTCACGCGTGGAATCGCTTCGTAAGTTTCTCTTGACACTTCGCGGGAGACGTGCTCAACCGCTCAGTCAAGACGCTGTCAGCATTGAGGCCACGATAGATGGTCTATTTCGACATCCTGATTGGCGACCACATATGTTGACATTTAGCTTTCGAATAACAATTACAAAACAACTTTTGCGTCTTCACTACAAACACTCAGCTCGTGCTGACCTCCGTGACGTGGCGTACCAAATCGCTAGATGGGCGGATTGGAATCAGCGTCTTGTAATGGAATTTGACGGATTGATTTGGGATGAGAATCAATGCAAGTTTAGGTCCGCTGAATCGGAATGACGTTGTCGCACGACCTACGGCTATGATTCCCGCGGACTGCGCAACGCGCACTCTACGTGTTACGGGCCGAATTGTCGCTGCTGGGGCTTGGGGCGACGGGGCCGGGCTGACGCGGTGGCGGTCAGCGCGGGCGGGGAAGGCCGATCGCTCCACTGCCGGGGCGATCGGTGTTGAAGAAGTCGGGATTGGGATCGGCTTGGTCGAGCGGGCTGGTTAGGGCTTTGATGATGGTAAGGGGGAGGAGTACGTCAGGCTTTGCTTTTTGGTTTCTTGTGCTAGTGCCGTTTCCAGTTAGTGACTTCCGCGTGTGACGAGGACAAGCCACGGCGACTGCTGCGCGATATTCGCTAGCACGAGAGAAAAGTGATAAAGAAGCCTCCGTGTCTTTTGTGTGTCTTAGTCCGACACGGAGGCTCCCAAATGGTCAGATCACGGAGAATAGCGCCTTATGAAAGGCGGAAATTACATTGGATGAAGCGACAGCGGAAGAATCAAGTCAACAGCTGCCACGCACGCGTCATTTTGCTCTCCGCGGGCGGTGTTTGCAATCGGGAGATTGCAGAGCGCGTCGGTTACACGGCGCGATGGGTGCGGGAGATCATTCATCGCTTCAATCGAGGCGGCTTGGAAAGCATCCAGTGGTATCCGTATTACCATGCTCCCGGCGGGCCACGAAGGTTCTTCTCGGATGTCGTGGAACAGATCGGCGAAATCGCGTTGTCATCACCGAAAGCCCTGATTGGCATGACGCAGTGGTCGCTCAGCAAGCTGCGCGAGTATCTGGAGGCTCAGAAGATTGTAGGGGCGATCAGCCTGGAGTGGCTACGACAGTTGCTGAAACGACTGGGCATCAACTGGCGCCACACCAAGACGTGGAAGGAGTCAACCGATCCGGACTTCCAGTCGAAGTACCGGAAAATCCGCCGGCTTTACGGACGTCGGCCCGTCAATGGAAGACGGATCTGCGTCAACGAATTCGGCCCGCTCAACCTGCAGCCCAGGGCCGGGAAGTGCTTTGCTCACAAGGAGAAGAAGTCGGTGGAGCGTCATCGAGCGACCTTCCACCGCTTCGGAGGCGTGCGCCATTTTCTGGCCGCCTACGATCTGGAAACGGGCAGGCTCTTCGGCCAGTTCAAGCAGCGAAAACGATGGATCGAGTTTCTGCAGTTCTTGAAGTGGCTTCGTCGCCGGTATGATCGCTCCGAAACCCTGCACATCGTCATGGACAACTACTCTCCTCATATGAAGCAGGAGGTGTGGGACTGGGCGAGGCGCCATCGCGTGAAATTCTATTGCACGCCCACCAACGCCTCCTGGCTGAACCGGATTGAATGCCACTTCACTGCTCTAAAGAAGTTCGCCCTCAACAACTCGGACTACAGGACTCACGACGAACAGCAGGAAGCGATCAAGAGCTACCTGAGTTGGCGAAATGGTCGTCGAGACATCGTTGTCGAGCCATGGAGAGCTCGCGCCAGAAAGTCATCCCGACACGCTGCATCTTCGCTCTCCACAGCACCTTAAGAATCGCGGAAGTTACGAAGTTGAAACGGCACTAGCGTTGCTGTCATCGAAAACCCAAAAGCAAAGCCTGACGTACTTCCCTTCCCCTAGCGTTGCTGTCATCGAAAACCCAAAAGCAAAGCCTGACGTACTTCCCTTCCCAGCATCCAATTTCCAACCTATCCAGGCCAGACTTCATGCACCCTCCCGTTCCCCCATGGGGCGATTGGAATTCCCTCCTTGGCGACCGCTGCTGTAAACTTGGCGGCCGGCGACACGACTTGCGCGACCGCTAGGCGACACCCAGATCGTCAGCAGGTCGCCGTTGGGGTCATTGCTCAGTGAAAACGAAACGGCGAAGAAGTTCGTTTTCCCGCGCCGCCAAGGAAGTGCCAGTGGGATACGGTCGAGCCAATGCATCGTCCACTTGCGTTCGCCGACAACTGGCAACGCCGCGCGTGCAAGGCTCGCAATCTTCCCGCCGTCGTCGGGACCTAGCAGGACTCTCTCATTCGTATCCAAGGAAAGCACAGACCACACAGCTTCGTGCGGTGCCGTGCGAAATACGTCAAACAGGTGGTAGGACGCCGTTACGCGATCACGCCTTTGCTGCGCCGTCATGTACAAGTGGGGCATCCCTGAGGCCCCACCCATCTGGTGCAGCTCCCAAGTTGCTACCCAGGTTTGCAAGTGAAAGTCATACCGGACTTGTCCTGGGCGAAACCGGAGCCCCTCCCCAACAATGGGGCGCCCCTTCCCGACAATGGACTGGAGTAAACGACGCTCCCTTCTCGAGGGTCTTAATTGCTGCAGGTGAAGTGGGCGCAGGCGCGCCCGCCGCGGTCCCAGGTCCAGCGAGAATTCGTACGTAAAGACCAGCGGTCCGATTCGGCCTGTTTCATCTCCTGGGAACACCTCCCAAACGTCTGGGAAGTGTGGCGGGTACAATTCGGGCATAAGCCGCGAGGGAAAACGCTCTAAAAGGGGAGGGGGGGCTTGCCCTCTCGCAGGAAAAGCGCCGCCAAAAACGGCCAAGATAGCAAGCACTCGGAGAACCGACACACGTAACATCGCAATTACCTCTTAATCCGGGAGCTTGCACAAACGTGATTCTTACCCTTGCAGCAATTCCAAGCCATGGAGAAATACCGACCTTTTCCCTCTGCAGCTCGCGCAGACTCCAAATCATCGGCTTGTTGACAGTTCGTGGCAAATTGCCGGACGACGTCGTGCAAGCCCCGGCAGGGATTTCTCCGGCAGGCCAGCGCTCAAGCTCATGTGCGGCAACTTCGCCATCCTCACTTGGCCTCCCTGGAGGCGCCAAACAATAGAACCTCAGAATCCCTGATTGCCGATAGTATCCTATCGTGTCTATTCCGCCGACTTCGAACTGGGCTGTATCCACGATGTCGCGATAGCCAACATGGCCCGGGATACGCCTGCCTTTGTTGACAGGAAACGACTCCCAATACCGTAGAATGCCCGACTTATTCCCATGTGACCAATGGCAGCCGCCCTTGAAATTACACGGGCACACCATGCAGTGGACAGTAACCTCTTGAATCATGTAGCCGATGTCCGTGCGGCAAGGCCAAACGGTGAGGCTGAATTTCCAAGTTTGGCTGGCTTTGACATAGGGACACTTAAGTGTCTTTTCCACTCCTCCTTTGTTCTTTGCACCGATCTTCGCCTTGGGCAGTAACGCTGCCTTGCTTGAAATCGCTGCGGTGAAGCTCAAGAGATCGGGCGCATACGCCTGTGGTCGTTGATCCAGTCGGGGGTCGTCTGCCTGAGAATACGACTTCCTCGCGGCCGTCGAACTGCTCGAGCAATGGTTGCGAAGCCACCTCCAGCATCGCAGGGGCACGAAGTCGTAACCCACTCGCTCGACCAAGCCGATCCCAATCCCGACTTCGCCAACACCGATCGCCCCGGCAGTGGGGCGATCGGCCTTCCCCTCACGCGCTGACCGCCACCAACGTCAGCCCGAAGCCCTCGCCCCAAGCCTCTCCAAAATTCTCAACAACTCGGCCAAACCCGCCAAATCACCCTCAAATCCCTACAGCGATAATTCGGCCAAAAGTGCGATCACAATTCGGCCCGTAACAAGTAGCATCGGCCCCGCCCCCCCCGCGACCGGCCCCCGCCGATTTGGGCGGAATTCCAGTCGGCTGCGCCTCCTTCCATTCCGCCCAAATCGGCGGGGGAAGAGGTGGGTAATTCTAATTGTCGTTAAAGCGCAGTGAATGTTGTCGCCGAACACCAGAATCCTCAACAACTCGGCCAACCCAACCAGCAACCCCACAAATCCCCACAGCGACGATTCGGTCAGAAGTGCGATCCCGAATCGGCACATGGCAGCCGCGGATGGTCGTGCCAGCGAAAGAGCTCGGCTGGGACAACATTGGCTCTCGGTACGTATGTCCCATCATCCTCGAAGTGCGTTTCAATCCGCAGTTCGGGACGTCGCAGACGCAGAATTTCGAGATTCGAGAATTCGGTGTCGTCCCACGCACGCAACACTAGTCGATTCAAATTGGACATCTCGGAGAGCATTGTGAGGTCGAACGGCTTCGCGAAATCTCGCGACTGCAGCTCCAAATCGAGCGGCAGATTGATGTTGGAAAGTGTCGAGTTCGGAACATTCGTGACGACTTTCTCCAATGAAACACAGTCAGCGAGCGCCGTAAAATCGACACCAGGCGAATCAAAACAGAAGAACTCTGTCAGGCCAAGTAACGCCTCAACACCGGAAAGGTCTGGATTGCCAAGACGTCTATCGATCAGTAGACACCGGAGACTTGGAAGCGCTCCAAGGTCGCTCAGATTGTGATCACCATTTCGGAGTTGGAGCCGTCGAAGGTTACGGATCTTGCGAATTGGCTGGAGGCTTACGCGACCATACAAGACCAGGCTTTCAAGTTTCGACAAGTCTTGGATTGGGCTTAAGTCATGATACCACAAGCCATCCAGTTCGAGCTGTTGTAGGTTGGTGAGTCTTCGCAAAGGCTGAAGATCATCGGGAAACGAGCAGTCCCACAAGTGCAGCCCACGGAGATTACGTAGGCGGCCAACGCTCTCTAAGCTGGGCAAATGCGCGCCCGTGATGACTAGGTGCGTTAGCTGCTGCAATTTGCTCAACGTAGAAGGATCAAAACTGCGATCAGGACCTTTTAGAACGAGCTGTCTCAAAGACGCAATAGCGGCCAAACTGGATACATCGGCGTTGGTCATGTGCTCGAACTCTAACCGCCTGAGCTTTTCCATCCGCATGAGGTGCGAGAAGCTACCACAGTTGTCAGCCTCCCACCCCGTTGGCAAAACTTCAAGCCAACGGAGATTCGATAGAAATCTCACCGACGGGACGATCTTAGGGCCACTGGCGCCGATGACCGCAGACGAAGTACCTAAGCGAGCACTAAGCCCAACTTGGCCTTCAGTCTCCCGTGGCTCGGGCCGCCATTCATTGCGGGCGCACACGGTCCAGTCAGCAAGAAATAGGACTTCGAAACCACTCTTCTTGAGCAAACTCACAGGTAAGAACTGCACCCGGACAAAGCGCCACCCCGCGGCTCCGGCGCATACCAATGTCACAAGCAGCAGGCCAAATCGAAGTGTGAATCGCTTTCTCATCGTATCATGTGCAAGATGGTTGACCACGGGCTCTGAATGTACTTGAATGTGACATCTGGTCCGACCGACGAATTGACCTTCGCCCTCTTAAATGCGCAGGGACAGCAACCCCATGTCACTCTGAAGCGACGCCCAACTGGCCCCACACCTCCCCCGAACCACATTACAGGACCTTGAGTCGCTTGCAGCCGTCCGGGAGAGGTGGAACACCTACCGCTTCCAAATAACTGATCGCGAGCCCATCCCCTTAGAGTTGGCTCTAGTCCGTCGTGCGGACCTACAGTTCCTGCCGGTAGGTTACTGATGCAGAAGAAGCGAACAACTCCGTTTTGGATGTACACGCCTTCCCCGGCGGACACGAACTTTGCCGTATCCATCGCGTCGTTCCCGCGCGTGCGGGTTATCGCCCGCTTTAGTTGCGGCGTCATCGTCTTTTCGCCCTCCGCAATAAACCAAGCCTCGAAGTACGTTCCTACGTCTTGAATCCGCGGCACACAAACGCCTACATTACAGCTGTATAAAACTCGTTGAACGATGAATCCATCACATGGGGCCCCCGGTTGGACCCGGAAGTTGTAGGTAGCCTCACCACCACATCGAAACGTATTCTTACGGCCAGCCTTTGCTTCCAATGTCGCCTCGCCAAAGACAATAATCGCAATGCCCCCAGTCGGATCCTGGAAGTAGCTGCTGTTGTTGCGGTTGCCAGTGACCGGAAAGCCATGCGGCGGCTGACCGGCTGGCACGAGGCCTTTGGGCCGTTGCTGATAGCTAGGTCTCGCTGCGGACAGACCTCGACCAAGCAAGGGCGAATAGTTCTGTTTGGCCTTTGACAAGTCACCCGTGAGCGGATCGGTGGAGACCCCCCGTTGTCCACGAAACCGGTACGTTGTCTTCATGTCGCCGTTTTCGGCGACCGTTTCCCCGAAGGCGTCGTAGGTTGCCTCGCCGAGCACGTTGCCGGCGGAATCCGCAGTCTGGCGAGTGTTGCCGTCGCCATCATAACGATGATAGACCTCTTGACCGCCGTGATTCTCGGAAATCAACTCGCCGGTTTGCGGATCGACGGTGTAGTCGACCAAGGTCTCTCCCTGCTCATCCATCTCGGCCAGACAAGTGTTGGTTGCGTAGTCCCAAAGATATCGCGTTAGCATTGCCAACTCCATCGAGCGTGAGTGCAAGCGGCCTAGGTGTTACGGGCGCAAGCGTATCGCACAAAACTGCGGAGATCCGAACTTACGCACCAAACATCAACAAACAACGCCAGATCGCCGCCTAAACCAGCGCCCTGGAGAGATTACACCCTGATTCACTACATAATAAGCACAATATTGGCGCGGCCGTCCCACACAACTGTCTTTACTCCCAGCACGATGCACACAGCTAGAAAAGCGTCGTACTCGCAGGTCGCAAGATAGAGCGAAGCCACCTCGGGGCGCGTCAATATGGGGCAATCCACTTCGAGGCCATGGGACCACTCTACGAGGGACAGGAAATCCGAAATCGCTAAGTGCTCCGCACCAACGATGACTTCGTCCTTAAGTGCCGCTTTGAGGACTTCCTGACAACTTGGGGGATCAAACATCGGAAGCTTAAATGAGGAGCCTTTGGCTCCGATGCAGAGAATCCCGTCAACGCACTCTGTCCTTAAATCTCGTTCCGCAGCCAGTATCTGCAGACCCAGAATGGGCGGAACCGCCGCCGTGCCATCGACACTCAATTCAATATCTCTGCCGAAAAAGAGTATCGGCATCCCACGCTCTTGGTGAACTATGCGGCAATAGTCAGTCATTGTCGAGGCCTGCACATCCGCCGGGGCGCCGTACTCCACACCTGGAATGGCAGTGATTAACTTCCCGCCGACAACTTTCCACGGCCACACGACACGCCCTTTCGCGAGCGCCCCGACCGCGAGGTACGTACCGTCCCTTCGAAGAAGCCTGACTCGGCCGTTGATCTTCCCGTCACGCGCTGCAAAGGCTGCAATCGCATTGCCTTTCAGAAAAACCTCCAATTGCTCGCCATGAAAACCGCCTTCGGAACTCACTTTCCAATCGCCGTACCAAGCTGTTGACCTGATCCGCTCATTGTCTTTGAATTCTGCGGACTGCAAAAGACCCCCGTCGAATTCATTGTAGGTCCATACTCCAACTTTGTTCCCGCGATCGTACTCCCCTGACGTAATCAACTGGTCTCCGCACCACTCAAGAAGCTGCCCATGAAGAACTCCGTCGCGCCAGTGGTCAACGCGGACAAGACGCCCCGAATGGTCTCTGATCGTCCTGACACCATTCCTCTTCGTCCCGACGAATGGTCGAGCAACAGCCTCGTATTCCGCTGACAAATACGAAGCGTCCCAGCTAGCCCGAGCTTGGGTGTGCCCCGTAAACTCCTCGTAGCTCCCATCCGTTCTTGACTCGTCAAGAACAAAACGGGAATACTGCCCGTACGACTCGAGGTCCGCAAAACTCAATGTTTCGTGAAACGTTTGGACTCGTGAGTAAAACGTTACGGCAAATCCAAAAGTCATCATGAAAACAAAAGTTAGCCACAACATTGTCTTTAATCTGAATCGCATCACGCTCGCCTACCCATCATGCCATTTCGACTGGGACCAGCGCTCGCTGGCCCTACAATGCTAGAAATCGTCTGGCGGCGGAGAGTTTACATACTGATAGGAAAACCCGGATGGAGCTATGGTGGAGTGCCACTGGCCATGCTCTTGCACCCAACGCATTGCCGTAGCTGACATGTACTTTCCCTGACACTCCAGCGCCCGCTTCTTGCATTCCTCGGCGTTGGTTGCCGGCGGATCGAACTTCTTGTTTAGGCACTTCTTCAAAAGAGATGCAACTGGGTCAGCCCCCGCTTCAAATCCTGGCTTTCGGTACACTTTTTCTTGGATTCGGTCTTGGATGTCTGCAAGGTCAAATCTCACCCCGACTATGTGCATCAACTCGTGATCAAGTGTATCTTCTGCATCGTATTCCCACACATCTCGTCCCCTAGAATCGCGCCCAAACCACACCTTTCGCCGAGAACCCTCGTCTTTCGTCGCCTCGACTGCAACGCCAACGAACTTCATTCGAGTTCCGGTGAAGTCACAGCAGCACAAGAAGCTATTCCAGCTGTGCTGCACATCCAGCCCAATTGCGAACCCGGAGATGCCAATCGGTTTGCTGCCGCTGCCATCCCGGAACCGATTGAAGTGTCCGGTCTCGGGAATGCCGCGCGTGTACCGGTAGCCTTTGAGCGACTTTCTCACGTCGCCAAGTATTTCGGCATCTTTTTCTTGGTCGCTCCGTCCATCATTTGCGTGGCGGTACTTCTTGACGTCATAACGATAGGCAACGTCCGCCGTACAACGGTCCTCATACCGCTTTTGCGGTGCCGCAACTTGCTCGGCAACCCTGCCTTCGCGATACCCGCTTTGCGCGGTGTGCACTATCATTGCCTTCACGAGTTCGTTAGCGGCATACGCATTGCGTTGACCGCCCCCCAAAGTGGCTGCGGAAAGCCATCGCCCGAGCAAAGGTGAGTAGATCTGATTGCCCTGGGACAAGTCTCCCGTGAGCGAATCGGTGGAGAATCCGCGTTGACCACGAAACCGATATGTTGTTTGCATGTCGCCGCTTTCTGCGACGGTTTCACCGAAGGCTGAATACGTGGCCTCTCCCAGCACGTTGCCAGCGGAATCCGCAGTCTGGCGAGTGTTGCCGTCGCCATCATAACGATGATAGACCTCTTGACCGCCGCGATTCTCGGAAATCAATTCGCCGGTTTGCGGATCGACGGTGTAGTCGACCAAGGTCTCTCCCTGCTCATCCATCTCGGCCAGGCAAGTGTTGGTTGCGTAGTCCCAAAGATATCGCGTTAGCATTGCCAACTCCATCGAGGGGGGAGAAGTACGTCAGGCTTTGGTTCTTGGTTTTCGACGACAGCAACGCTAGCACAAGAAACCAAAAAGCAAAGCCTGACATACTTCGCCCCACGATGCCCGTACTTCGCCCCACGATGCCCGCGTTGCAAATGAACCGCCTCAAACACTGACCCCATACCGCCCCGACCGAGTTCCCGAACTAGTCGGAAGTCACCCAATCTTGACGCCGGTAACTGCCCTCGCGGAGATTCCTCTGTGACTGGGAGTTGGTCGCCCGTGAGGCTAAGACGGCTGGTTTCAAGGAATACCTGACGAATGATCGCCGTGTGTTTGGGAAGTTGGTCGAGGTAGTCCTCAGCGCGGGGCGACTCCCCATGCTCTCGACGTTTGTGGATTTCATACTCAAGCAGATTTCGGAGCAGCGTCGCCTGATCGTCCTTGACGACTTTGACGAGGTAAGAAGGTAAATCACTCTGACCGCCGGCTTGCCATTCCGCGGTGAATGTCTGACATGCCGCCTGCACGCGGTCGAATGGCACCGGCATATCAGCCGCAGATTCAGCTCGGATATCGGCTTCCTCCGAGTCTGAACCGGCGTCCCGTGCCGGGCTTCTGAGGGGCCTACCCGACGGCGTGGTGTTGACAGTTGGTGGCGGGTCGTCGCTCGTCATGAATTCTCTCGAACAGGGGCGACACACGGGGCCCCATTTTGTTCCCAATGCCATCCCGCATCAACTCCATATCACCGATATTGCCTTCATCGTTGCCGACGGATCACGCGCTCGAACACAATCAAATCGGTCGGCGTCGTGCGATGTCGTGCGATGGCCGTGAAAAGACAGGCGGCAAGGCGATTTGGATGTGAGGTTGCATCGACTTCAGCAGATTGCGCCACGCACAACTCGGAGCGGGAAAAACGACCGACCGCAGATCGAGACTCTCCTCGCCCGCCATGCCGACACGCTTTGGCAATGCGATTTCGTATCGAAGCCGATGTGGACGGCCAAGGGACTCGTTGACCTCTACATGCTGGTTATTGCGGACAAGCGGCGGGTAGGTGCGTCTCGGCGACGCGACATATCTCTAACCTTCTCTGATTCGCAGCCCAGTTTCCTGCACGATCCACAAATTGCCCGGCAGTGGTTCAGTTGTCAGCAGCGGAAGCAGTTGATCGAGCAGTTGGAGCACGGTTGGTTTCGCCTGATTGCGCGGTCGAAGCACAATGATGCCGGGGTAGTCGCCAGGCGGATAAGTGCGGATATCCGAGAAATCCAAGTCCAAGGTGACCAGCGCACGTTGTTCCGACTGGCAAACCGATGCTACATGCGGATCAAGGCTGCCGACCATCTGCTGGTCGTGGATCGAAAGCGCGTCGTGCTCCGCGGTACGCAATAAGTCGACGGCTTCCACGGGCAGATTCTCGTCGACCTTGAAGAGCATCTACGCTGCGCCTCCGGCGAGCGGCACCACGCGCTCGCGCCAGTTCTGCAGCGTAGGCGAGCGCTGCCTCAATGTCTTTGCTTGCCAGGGACGGATAGCTCGCCAGAATCTCTTCAGGGCTGACGCCAGCGGCGAGATTGTCGAGAATCACCGACACCATGACGCGAGTGCCCTTGATGCACGCCTTGCCGTGGCACACTTGAGGATTAACAGAAATATGGTCTTGCCAGTTCATCTCGGAGCCTCTCAAGGTTGAGTCGTCGCCCCGTGATCTCGCTCGGTTCCCGCATCATGTTAACCGCCGGCGCGAGAGTTCGAGAGGGTTGCTTTCGGGGCGCGAGAGCAACCGGGTTGTTAACTCCGCGGGGTCTGTTAATCCGAGACTCCGAGAGTATTGGACCAAAATTCGGGATCCGAACGCAACCCCGAGGGTTGCTTTCGCACCCTCTTTGGTCTCTCTCGAAACAGAGAGCGCCAACCGTCGAGGCCGGTCGTCGCAAGTCGTTGCCAGGACTGGCCTAAAACGCCAAACGCCCACCTACCGAAATCTCGGCGGCAGGCGTTAACTGGATGGCCTACGGATTCGTAGAAAAACCAAAAGCTCCCCAAGTTGAACGCTCTTCGTAACTCGCGCTCTCTCCGGTCCAGTGACCCGCTCCGGTCCAGTGACCCGCTCGAATCTGCCTAAAGTCTAGCTGTGGGCAGGCAGACTTGCAAGCGGACAACGACACGGAGTCGTCGCTCCAAACCCCTCCAGAATTCTCAACAACTCAGCCAATCCGCCCAATCAGCCCGCAAATCCCTACAGCGACAATTCGGCCAAAAGTACGATCACAATTCGGCCCGTAACACTTAGTCCGCAAATGTTATGCGAGCCATTGAGCGCCCTTGGACGTTCACAAACTCAATTTTGTAAGTTGCGCTACGGATTGACCCGATCGGTTGTGAAATGGTTGCCGGACGGTTCTCGTTGTGGATCGCTTCCTCGCTGCCGCTAATCGTGAACAATGACCGAAAGACAGACGGCTTGATCTGAGGCGCGATCGTGCTGGCCGAGCCGTCAGCCCAAAGAAAGGCACCGACTTGGTCACGCTGAGAGCTTATCGAAGAGCCGAAGCTTCCAAGGTTGCCGGGCGCATTCATTTGTTCTGAGAAGAGAACGTCGCTAGGCGGTGAGCCAGTCCACGGGGCTCTGCGGACTCGCCGAACCAATCAGCAGGGTAGTACTTGGACCGTCGGTGAAATTCTCGAGCTTCGTGCCGTGGACGCCGGGCGTGTAATCACCGATGAGCCAACGGTCGGGATCATGATTGATCAAGCCTTCCGGCTTGAATGCTGTCCCTGCGCCTACGATCGAAACAAAATGTGTAGCCGTTGGAGGAAAACGCTCGTCGGAACTAAACCGATAGACATTGGGAATCTCCTTCAGCAGCTTCTGGTTATTCGGTCCATTCCATGGCTCTTTGAATTCGTACTTGTTGTACAGATCTGAGTGGCCTAGAAAGGGCAATATTAAAACTCGCCAACTATGCCATGGGGAGCCATCAGGACCACGGACAACGGGAGGCGGAAACCCGCCAAAGGTATCCCGCCAGTTATGCAAGGCGCTCCCGATCGTCAGCAGTTGTGAAATGGCGCGGACAAGTTCGGATGGTTCTTCAACATCGGCAACAGGTATGGCCTTGACGGCAGCAGTCGTTGCACCTGGTGGCCTGAAGACCGCGACTCTCTGCCCGATCCGCACGCGCTTCATGGCGTCCGCCGGGAATCTTGCAGTGGCTTCATTCTTGCCGGCGACGCTGACTATCTCGATAGGCGACACCCACGTCTCGTCCGGAGGCAACTCGAAAGCGTCGAAAGCAAAGTCCGTATCATTTCCCAGAAAAGCGAGATAGTGACCCTCGCTGATGTCCGTGAACTCCTGCTGCCCCCAATTGAGCCATGGATTGGAAAGGTCGGTGATCAACACGATGCCATTGGCGTTGACCTCTGCGATGACACCGGCATTCACGTGGTACGGATTCGTGCGGAATGAAAGCACCTCACCCGCTGAAACGCCAGCGGAAGTCGCGAAGAGGACGAGCAAGGTGTTGGTCAGGGTAGCATGCACTTTGATCCGCCATCTAAGAAAATTGAATTTTCATCAACCGACGTATCGCCAGCAAGACATCTTCGCACAAGCGGGTTACGCGATCAGCCGCTCGACGCTCAACGACTTGTTCAACTACTCGGCTCTTGTCGTCGAGCCGTTCTTCGATGAGATGTGGCGAACGCTGCTGCGGCAATCGATTCTGCTGGGAGACGACACTCGCGTACGTCTGCTGACGCGAGGCGCCTTGACCGACGAGGAGATCGTGAAGTTGCAGAAGCGAGTTGACTCGCGAGGGCGGGAGGGACCGCCGGGGTCGGTCAATAGCTACGCTTGGCTCTACACCGGCTTGGACGACTGTCCCTACAACATCTTTCACTGGACGCTGACTCGAGAAAACTGCTGCATCGATTCCCATCTGAGTGATTTCGAAGGCGTGTTCCTGGGCGACGCCGCGGGCCCCAATGCGCGCCTCGAGCAACGCAGCGACGGGCGCATCATTCACGCCGGGTGCAACTCGCATGCGCGTCGCGAGTTCGTCAAGGCCGAGAAGACACATCCGCTTGAGGCGTCCAAGGCGCTGGCCTTCTATCGTCTGCTCTACGATGTTGAGGAATTCGGCCGCATCGCCGAAGACACTCCGGCGGAGTTGCTGGCCCGACGACAGCGTGAGGCGGTCCCGATCTGGAATGCGTTCCGTCAATGGTTGGACAGCGAGGAGTTGAAGTCGGTGTTGCCCAAGAGTCCGCTGGGCAAGGCATTGACCTACATCAACAATCAATGGGAATGCCTGCGACGTTACTTGAACGACCCGCGGTTGCCGCTGGACAACAATCAGTCGGAGCGAACGATTCGACCCTTGGTGATTGGGCGCCGCAACTGAACCTTCCTGGGTCATCCCCAGGCCGCGGCGGGGCGGTTGCAACTGTTCAGCATCGCCAGCAGCGCGCATCGCCACGGCTTGATCATGATGGACTACTTTCAGGACGTCCTGAAGAAACTCGCTGAGGCGCGTCAGCGACAATCTCAATTGCTCACGCCAGGCTCCGAGTATCTCCGCGCCTTGTTGCCGGATCGATGGGCGTTAGCCAACCCATCATCGGTCAATCGTTCACGGCTGAACGAACGCGAGGACCTCGAGGAGGCCAAGCAGATTCGCTTCTTGTAGCGGCAGTTGAAGCTGGCTGAAGCGGACGAGGCCGCTTGAGGCTTAGGCGGCAGCTCTTTCTCTCTTGCTCGGGGGCGCGGCCGCCGGTGCGCTTGCAGCGCTCTCCGCTCTTCGGCTGACAGCGCTCTCCGCATCGCCCGTCTTGCTACGATGTCGGCGTTGACCAACCAACCCGCTATCGGAGACAACCCATGCCGCGCGACAAGGACCCGTTGACGGTCCACGTGGAATTGACGGCCGCCGAGCGAGCCCTGATGGTCCGCTACGGCCATCCGCTTTCACAGATCGAAGCTGCGCTCCAAGCGGTCGCCTCCAGCCGGGCCGTCAAGACAGTGGAGCTCAGCACGTTCGAGTTGGACCGCCTCATCGCCGACATCTACTACTTCGTCGAGGAAGAGAAGGTCAGCCGCGCCGTCCAAAACAAGGCCTACGATCTCTGCGAGCGACTCGAATACGCCCGCGAGACCGGCGACGGCCAACGCTAGACCCGCGGACCAACTCCCCGCCCAATCCCGCCGAGCCAAGCCCCCACCGCCACCCCCCCAAACGAACCCCATGCCCAACCCGTGCGCTTACACGGCGTCATCATCTGTGGACATACACGGTACAAGGCCGCTGTAAAGCTGGGGCTCGAGCGCGTCCCCGTCCATGTGGCACGGGACCTTACCCCCCAGCAGATTGGCGCCTACCGCTTGGCCGACAACAAGACCGGCGAGTTAGCGACCTGGGACTTCGACCTGCTGCCGATCGAGCTGTCGGAGTTGCAAGGCGCGGGCTTCGACTTGCAGTCGCTCGGTTTCGATCAGGAGGAACTCGCCAAGCTGCTCGATCCTGGCGTGAAAGACGGCCTCACCGATCCGGACGACATCCCCGAGCCGCCGGACGAGGCCGTAACTCAACCCGGCGACTTGTGGATCCTCGGCGAACATCGCCTTCTCTGCGGCGACAGCAGCAAGGCCGAAGACGTCGATCGCTTGTTGGACGGAGCGCCGATCCATCTTGTGAACACGGACCCGCCTTACAACGTGCGCCTGATGTATTCCGTCGCTGCCTAAGCTTTCAGGCAACTTCGGGAGATACCTTGATTGACAATGTTTGGAAGCAAACCGTGGCCGTTTGGCCGGCCATCGTACCTAGGGAGTAAGTCAAACCATGCGTGTGAATGATTTGGCGAAACAGCTCTCCCGACAATGTGGGACACAGGCGATGCTTCATAGCCGTGGTAGTTCTGCTAGGTATAGCTTCCGTATGACTACGGCGTCAGCCTAACACGTAACAGTTACCTACCTGTCTATCACAAGGTCGTAGTCAACTCGCACTCTGGGATGAAGGTCTTTCACATGATCACAGACGCCGCCGCTAGCACAACGAAAGGAGTCCAATCGGCCAAGTTTGGACCAAAATGGGGCAGCGACTTCGATATCGCCAAGTATGGGGCACACTAGATCCAGTCCCCGCAGAGAATTCGGCACTGGGAGCTCTTTTAGGTCGTCCGCCGTGAGGGAGACGCCTAGAGCCAAGTAGTTAATTCGGTCCAGCGAGAGCACTGCTCGCGCCATTTCCTTAGCATTTTGAATGTTCCTGTCGTCTTCATGAAGACTTACAGTGCGAAGAGCTGGGAGTATCCGTAGCAGTTTGGCGGACGCCAAAGAACCGGTGCCGTAAAGCCCGATCCCTTCAAGCTCCGGCAAGTTGGTGAATGTATGACGGACGAGATTCTCATCTTCGACAGCTGTTATCATCAAATACTTCACAGGTGAAGCGGAAGCAAGCAGCTTTGCGGAGCTCGAGCTGAGCTCGACTTCCTCGATTTCAGCCGGTGAAAAGTTGACAGCCTGCCAGAAATCATTTGAATCGCAGCGTTCCCCGCTGTCGGACCAATCCGCTCTCAGCTCGATAAGGCAGCTCAGTCGCTTGGCCGCCCTTTGCCCTACGGCGGTGACTGCCACTGCCACCAGAATTGAGAAACCGAGCAAGACTATCGCGGTCCAAATCCGACCATACCGAGAGTCCACTTGCAGGCACCTTAAAGAAGAGGTCGGCGAATGATCATGTTCACATCCGGTCGAAAGCAAGAATCAGTTCTGGCGCCCTTGCTGAGATGGGCCCCCAGGCAATGGTGCAACGCTTCGTGCAGGATCGTTTTGGCCAATGCTTTAATATTCTTGTCGCACCATCGATCGCCTTCCATCGGCGGGTTCGGGAGTGCCCCGCCCCTACACAGCACAATTGCACTATCTCTCAGATCGGAGGGTTGGCAAGCGTCGCAAGTTGGATTCGCCTCAACACGGTCCCCCTGGACCTCAATTGTGCCACACTCGAACTGACGTTGTCGGCACAACTGAATTCCCCGAATCTTTGCCCGAACACAGCTCCCAATTGCAATAGTGCCGTTCCTTCCCCCTCTCTTGTCTGCGCCGCAATACTCCAGCAGGTTGCCGTCACGCACAGCTCCGCTATCCTTGCACGGGAATTGGATATACCTTAATGTCTCGATCACGCACTCGCGCAGCTTTGATTCGCAGACTTGACTCTTGGTTGCTCCGTCTGGCAACTTCTTTCCTAGGGGCCATAGCGGCGAGTTTGCCAATCGGCTATTGATTAAGTTGACGGCCTTGCGAATACAGAGGGCTTCAGCGGCATTGCATCCACCCAGCGACTTCTCGGGGAGGCGGCGCTGTTCATCCCGTGCGAACAAGGTAGGAAAGTAGGCGCCGGCTGCACCGAATTCGCTCGACGAGAGCCAGCGACCAAGGTTTGGACTATAATTCCGACTCGCGAAGGACACGTCTCCCGTGCGCGGATCAGTGGCGAATCCCTGTTGGCCTCGAAACCGATAAGCTGTCTTCATGTCGCCGCCTTCGGCGACCGTTTCACCGAACGCGTTGTAGGTCGCCTCTCCCAGCACGTCGCCGGCGGAATCCGCAGTCTGGCGAGTGTTTCCATCGCCATCGTAGTGATGGTAAACTTCCTCGCCGGCGTGGTTTTCAGAGATTAACTCGCCGGTCTGAGGATTGGTCGTGTATTGAATGGTAACATCGCCGTTCTCGTCCAACTCTGCCAGACATGTACCGGTGACGGCGTCCCAGAAATAGTTCGTCTCCATTTCGACCGCCGAGTGTTGAGAGGTGTTCAACGCTCATGTTATCGCGAGTGGACGGGGACCGCCAACGATTCTGTGCGGATTTTTGAGATCCTGGTTCTCGACGACTGCCCTTCTCCAGGAACCCGACCATGATCAACCACGAAGTCCTGCGAGCCATTCGCACCGACCTGCCGATGCGGGTCGCCCTTGGCAAGCTCGGCCGCCAGGCGCCGCCATCGAAAGAGTTCGAGGGCTACTTCCGCTTCCTCTGTCCGGGCTGCGGAGAACTCCGCTGCACGGTCAACCCTCGCAATAATCTGGCCCATTGTTTTTCTTGCGGCCGCAACTTCAACAACATCGACGTGCTGATGAGCCTCGACTACGACTTCCTCGCGGCCGTCGAACTGCTCGAGCAATGGTTGCGAAACCACCTCCAGCATCGCAGGGGCACGAAGTCGTAACCCACTCGCTCGACCAAGCCGATCTCAATCCGACTTCTCCAGTACCGATCGCCCCGGCAGTGGGGCGATCGGCCATCCCCTCACGTGCTGACCGCCACCAACGTCAGCCCGAAGCCCTCGCCCCAAGCCTCTCCAAAATTCTCAACAACTCGGCCAAACCCGCCAAATCACCCTCAAATCCCTACAGCGATAATTCGGCCAAAAGTGCGATCACAATTCGGCCCGTAACACCTAACCGACGGTTCTCGGCCTCGCCGATCTTGATCCGACTTCTCCCAACCGATCGCCCCACCCACGGGGCGGTCGGACTTCCTTGCTTGCGCGCCCACCGTGCCCGCCGTCAGCTCGGCCTCGTCGCCAAACGCCTCTCCAGAATTCTCAACAACTCGGCCAAACCAACCAATCACCCCTCAAATCCCTACAGACCGGTTTGGGCGCCCGCATTTGATGGTCGGTGAGGGGTTGAATTTTGTGGGCGCGTGGTTTGGCGCCGCTCGGCGCGTTGATTTTTGCGGAGTTGGGTTGTTCTTGTTGTTGCGATGCGAGGGCTGGAGTGCTCGGAGAGTCGTGCGCGAGTCGAGCTCTTTCCTGATCACCGCCTAGCGAGGTCCGGCGGGCACGGTTGTCGCGACATTCGATGTGTGGAACGTGAACCGGATACGCGACGGTGCGTTGCCGCGATTTCCGCGGAACGTCCACATAGAGCGTTGCGCGACGATTGACACGTCAGAGGCTCACTGGCCGCTTCTTGACGTTGCCGTTCAAGAAGGGTGAGCTGGATTCAGGAATGGGCTCGGCGTGAGGCGCGGAGCCTCGGGTGAGCGGAAGCCGAGCATTGCGGGCGAGTTACTCGTTGGATTCGCCTGTGCGGAAGCTCTCTCCTTCGATCAAGATCGCCTCTCCGTGATGCATCAACCGATCGATCATGGCGGTGGCCAGCGTGTTGTCGACGTCGAACGATCTTGCCCCAATCTCGGAATTTGCGATTCGTCGTGACGACGATCGATCCGGATTCATAACGGGCAGCGACGACTTGGAACATCAGGTCCGCACCGCGTTTGTCGATGGGAAGATATCCCAGCTCATCGAGGAGGAGAAGGTCGGGACGTACATACTCTCGCAGCTTCTTTTCGAGCGTGCCATTGATCTGAGCGGTCGTCAGCACGTTGATCATGTCCACGACGCGAGTGAATCGAACTTTGATCCCCTTCTCGCACGCGACATAACCCAATGCCGTGAGCAGATGCGTTTTGCCAATGCCGGTTCCTCCAATGAACACTGCGCACTGATGCTTGCTCACGAATTCGCAGTCGAACAGCCGAAGGACCTTCTGCTTGGGAATCTTCCTCGGGCGCTCGAATTGATACTCCTCCAACGCCTTCCGTTTCGGCAGGCGGGCCTGGGCGATGCGGCGTGTCATCGCTTGCTCGGATCGCGAGGCGGCCTCGCGCTCCGATCAGCAGACAGAGGGTGTCCAGCATGGAAGTGTTTTTCCTCGCCGCTTCATCGAGAACTTCGGAGTATTGCTCCAGAATGGTGTTCAGGCGCAGTTGTCGAAGGTCTTTTTGAAGTTGTTCGTGGCGTTTCTTATCTCCCGGCGGGGTCATGCGCTCTATTCCTCGTGGTCGTCAAGTAGTCGGTCGTAGCTGGAAGGATCCGGCGAATCGTAGTCGGTTTCCTCGATCCATTCGGGGCGAAGGGGCAGCACTTCGGTCGGAGAGGGAAGCTCAAGTTGGCGACGCCTTTGATGCACGATCGCCTCGACATAGCTGGCGTCGTAGGTCTCGTAGCTCAGCGCCTGCTCCACCGCCGCCAACAACTGCTCGCGACCATAGAGTTGCGCGATGGCGAGTAGTCGGCGCAGGTGCACCAGCGGCTTGATCGGCCGCGAGAGAAGCTTCAAATGAAAGGTCTTCGCCGCTGCCCCTAGCTGATCGAAGGCTTCCTCCACCGCATGCTTCCGCTGTCGGCGTCGCAGCGTTTTTGCTTCCAGGAGGTGATCGTCATGGCGAATCAATTGCCGTCGCTCGAAGCTGCGTTCGTGGCAGGCGACTTGCTGTCCCTGATGGAACACGCGAACATGACGTTCATTCGCGCGCACGACAACCGTCTTGCGGGTCAACAGTGGCGGTACGGAGTAGCGGTTGGAGTCGAAGCGAATCCGGGCGTGCGAACTGACGACAGCCGACACAATCTCGTCGGAATCGAAGTGAGCCGACGGCAGGGAACGCAGCGCTGACTGTTCGTGTTCGAACCGCTCCGCCGGACGTTGTCGAGTCGTTTCGTGAACTCGCGCGTTAGCCACTTGGTCTCGCCAATAGGCCGCCAACGCTCCGTAGTCCTCCCAACAAGTCAATTCATCATCCCGCCCCTGCAACGCATTCTGTTTGACGTAGCGAACGTTGGTTTCGACCATCCCCTTGGATTCGGGATCTCGTCGCGCGCAGGCGATTGGCTGCAGGTAGAAGTGTCCACAAAGCTCCAGGAACTCCGGGTGGAAGCATGCATGGCGACCTGATCCGCTGATGACGGCGGACTTTAAATTGTCGAAAATGATTTTGCGCGGGCTGCCGCCAAAGAACTTCAAGGCGTTGACGATGCAGCGATAGAAGTCGGACTTCTTCTCCGCGAGACTGAATTCGATATAGCACAGGCGGCTGTAGCACAGCACGGCGACCAACACCGAGACCCGCCGGGAAGTCTCGCCGATTTTCAGTCGATGGCACTCGCCCCAGTCGACCTGCAACGCCTCGCCTGGCTCATAAGCCACTTCCTGATACACTCGGCCACGCGCCGGGCGAATCGATCGCAGGTAATCTCGCACCAACGTGACGCCGCCGGCGTAGCCGTGGTCGCCCCGGCGGATTTCCTCCAACACGCGGACGGCGGAGAGCATCGGATAGCGCGCGATCAGTTCGTCGATTTGAGGCTTGAATGCTTCGAGCTTGCTGACCCGCTTTGCCGCCATCGCCTGGCTTGGCGGTTGCTCCAAGGACAACGCGCGGGCGACCGTCTTTTGACAGCAGGCCAATTGCTCGGCGATCGCCCGCTTGGATAATCGCTCCACCTCGTGCAAGCGACGGATCTCGGCCCACAGGGAAGCTTTCATGAACGCCTGGTTCTCCATGCAGCGGCGCGCTCCAGCGGCGGCGCGGGAAGCGATAGAACTTGGGTCAGCGGCGCCTGGAAGGCGACCAGGTCGAAGAGGATCAGCTCCTCGCGAGCATCGACCACCGCCGCTTCGCTCACCCGCAGACGCAGGCCAAGCGTGGACTCCGAGTAGTACGACAATCCATGCTGGTCGCTGACGGCCGCCAGAAACAGATAGAGAAAGACCGCATCGCCGGAAAGACGCACGGCAAATTCACGCAAGAACCCGCGATCGACCCAAGAGAAGCCGTCACTCGGAGGGCGGCGGACGCGATCGAGGATCAAGATTCGCTTTTGAATGGCCATGCGGCTTCACCTGGAGCGATTGGCGGGGTTCGATGGCTTGGCATGCTAGTGATTCGCCTTCGCCATTTCGATAGTCGCCGACCGACTCCACGTTCATTGCCGCGGCGGTCTCTCGCATCGTCATCGAACGCGTTTCCAGCGCGGCGCGCGAACGCTGATACTCCCGTTGACGTTGAAGCTGCCCAGCATAAGTGTTGCGGAACAACCACTTGCGCTCACGGTCCAGCACTTGCCGCAACGCCTGTCGGCAATCGCGACCGCAATACTTCGAGGGCGCACGCGCCGTCGCATCGACCGCTTCATAGCACCCAGGACGGTCGCAGAAATCTTCGGGAATCTTCTCGCCGCGTGACCACGCGCGGCTGTCGGAAGCGGGCCGCGGCTCCAGCCCATCCTCAGGCGTTGGCCGGGTCGCCCGCAGACGGCGACGGCGTTCGGCCTCGGACTCCGCGTGCCGCTGGCGGTTGGCCGGCGACTGGCGATGAACGCGCTGCCGCTTCGCCGCCTGCCAACGACGGACTTCACGCTGGCAATCCGGATCCCGGCAATAACGCTGATTCCACCGCGACGGCAGATAAACCGAATCGCATCCTCGGCGAAGACAATTACGAGCCCCAACACGCCGCCGACTTGGAGTTCCGGCGCCCCGCTGAGTATCTTGGAGTTGTCCCATGGGAGTCTTAGTCCCGTGCGGGCCGCCCGGGGAGGTTTTGCAGAACCTCTCCGGGCATCTTTATTTACCGATCCACGCTCTCCACAACAGCATAATCACGGAAAAAGCAGGAAGGAAACGAAGAAGGAAACCCATGAGATACTCTCAAGGGGGGGAAGGAAACGCTGGCGCCCAAACCGATGAAAACGCTGGCGTTTTCTCCGGCGGTACCAACTGACATACAGCTCTCCTCTCCTGGGCTCGATTCGCATCGATTTGCATCTCGCTGCACTTGGGCGCGGGCCGAGCGTTGGCCGCGGGAGAGTCGTCGCAACTCCAAACGTCGTGGGACGTTTGCACCGAGTTGCACTCGGTGGGGGCTGGCTGCATCGATCCGCAGCGCGGGCGAGAAGGAGTATCCCCGAGTGGATTCGAACCACTAACCTTCGGCTTCGGAGGCCGACGCTCTATCCAATTGAGCTACGGGGACTTGGGGGGCGGGGCGTACGCCTTCTCTGGGGTTGACTGCCTCGCCTGAGTTTACTGGTCTTGGGACGCTCTGAAAAGAGCTTGGCGGTTAGGGCGGGTCACTTGCTTCTTCGTGGTTGCGGACCTCGTGTTTGATGAGCGCGTCCTGGCCTGTGTTGGGGTCTTTAATCCTTAGGTACCAATCGGATCCGGAAACCAACGCTAACCAGTTTGGGCCTTCGTGGATTTTCGTCTTGATGACGCCGAAGCTCTCGGGGAACGCCATCTGTTTGCCGTTGGTTGGAAACGGAACCTCGTTCATTGCTGGAACGTCACGAAAGCGATCGGCTCGGACCGCGTCGTAGACTAGGCAACTGATCGTGAAGTGCGAGAAGTGGTTGACGCAGATGCTCGGTTCGATGTGACGCCATAGCGTCCAAACCGGCGGATCTTCGTTCGCCAAGTCCTCCTTGCGAATGCCCCACGGGATGGTCAGACGATTCATGAACGCCTTCTCCGTCCGCAATGTAAGCGCATTGCCCCCGATGACGAACTCGTTGACCGCGAAGGCCGTTGCGCCCTGATGCAGACGCTTCCATCGTTTTCCCGCCAGCGAATGCCACTCGCGGAGTGCGATGGGGAGCCGAACTCCTAGCCGCAACTCGGCGGCTTCGCATTCGTCGTCGCTCGCGCCGTCACGATCGCTGAGCGGATCATGCCAGAACTCGATGAACTTGGCCGCTTGACGCCAGCATTCGTCTCGCTGGGAGGGCAATTGAGTGAACAACGGCTGATAGGGACGTCTCATCGTGTCGCCGTGAGGCCAGCGCGTGACCAGAGCCCTTCGCATCTACATTCGTGCCACGACGCCACGGCAGCCGTAGCAATCGCGTCAAGCATCGGGAGTCACCAGCGCATAGAGCTTGGAGTTGAGAAATTCGCCGTCCTTGCGGTGGTGCTTCCGGAGGGTTCCTTCGCATTGGAACGCGTTCTTCTCCAGCACTCGCGCGGACGCAACATTGAATTCGAAGACGTGCGCGGAAATGCGATTCAGCTTCCATTGGGCGATCGCGAAATCGCAGACTGAGCCAACCACGGCAGTCATCACGCCTTGCCCCCAATAGGGCTTGCCCAACCAATAGCCGATCTCCGCTCGATGGCCGTAGGAAACGCTCTCGAAACCGCAGCCACCCATGAGCTGGTGGTTGGCGTCACGGATGGCGAAATGCACCGGATGCCCCTGCTTGGAAGCCGCTTCGGCTGTGAGGCGAATGAACGCCTCCGCGTCCGACTCGGTGTAGGGGAAGGGAATTCGAAGCGTGTTCCGATAGATGTCCCGATCGTTAAGCAATCGGACCAAAGCCGCCGCGTCGTCGGCGCGGAGCGGCGACAAGTAGCAGCCGCAACCGGCGTTGATTCGGAGTTCTTTCACGGAGTCGGTCTTTCAATGCAGTGACCGATCGAAATCGGAGGGCTGTCCGATGGAGTGAGAGGCGCCGTCGAAAAAGGTTCATGACGCCAGCCTATGGCTCCGCTGGAACCAGCCCAAATGGCGTGGACTCAAGAAATGCCTCTGCCTGCCAGGCCCGACGAAGGGCCGAAACAACTTTAGCCGGGGGCGATGCTCCCCGCCAGATCGCGCTGCTTGCTGGGCCAGGAGCATCGCCCAACGGGGGCAAGCCCCGTTGTGGCGGCCTTCCCGCCGGGATCTATGCTGGCGCGGGCGGGAATGCGCACGGCGCACGGGCTGGCGAGGAGCAGCGCTACGCTGGGACAAGCCCAGCGGTGGCGGGAATTTGCCGGCGAGTCGCGATTCGCTTCAAGCTAGCTTTAAAGGGTTCGCCTCACGGCCAGGGGAGCAACGCTCGACGGGGACATGCCCCGTCGTGGCCTGCTCGCTGCGTAAGCACTTGTGGCCTTCGGGCCTGTATCCCGTCTTGCAACGTAACCGCGGCCTTACGGCCACGGCTAAAATTGCGACTCCGGGCCTCAGAGATCGCAGGCATGGCTTAAGTCCACGCCGCTGGGACGAGCCCAGCGGCGGCGGCTTGCGGTCTTCAGGCAACGCCATCCGCGGCGTGTACGCCGGGTTGGCGGATTACTCTTCCGTCTCGGGCTCAGGGTTGGAGGAGAAGAGGCTGTCCACGGTGGGCGAGGAGGCGGTTTCCGAAGCGGAGGTCTTCGCTCCATTGCCGTCTTCCTCGGCGCCTTCCTGCAGCAAGGGGAAGCTGTCCAGCAATGATGTCTCGCGTTGAACGGCCTGGCTGGTGGCGTCCGGACGGCATTGCAGTTCGGACTGCTGGAAAGTGTGGAAACCGGTGCCCGCTGGAATCAGGTGGCCCAGAATCACGTTTTCCTTCAAGCCCACCAAGTTGTCGACCTTGCCCGCCAGGGCGGCTTCGGTCAGTACTTTGGTGGTTTCCTGGAAGCTGGCCGCCGAGATGAAACTCGCGCTTTGGACGGACGCCTTGGTGATGCCCAGCAACTGCGTGCTGGCGGTCGCCGGTTTGGGGCGCCCGGCCTTGGCGGGCTGGCCGCCATCGGACTCCACCTGAGCATTCGTATCCTGGAATGCTTCGCGAGGAACAATCACGTCCTTCTCGTAGGGCGTGTTGCCAGGGCTGCTGACTTTCACGCATTGAGCGAGCGCCTGGTTGGCTTCACGGAATTCGAAGCGATCCATTTCCAGTCCTGGCAGCAACGATGTGTCGCCGGGATTCTCGATCCGCACCTTCCGCAGCATGCGGGCGATGATGATCTCGATGTGCTTGTCGTTGATATCCACGCGCTGGCTGCGATAAACCTGTTGGATTTCATGAACCAGGTACTGTTGCAGGGCCTCCTCGCCGGAGACTCGCAGGATATCGTGCGGCACGAGCGGTCCGTCCACCAGCGCTTGGCCGGCTTTCACCTCGTCGCCGGTATGCACGAGAAAACGTTTGCTGTGCGGCACAAGATGCTCGCGTTCGATGCCGATCTCGCTCTTGACGACGATCTTGCGCTTGCCGCGTTGCTTTTCCTTGATCTCGACGGCGCCGTCGATTTCCGCGATCACGGCGGGGTCCTTGGGTTTGCGAGCCTCAAAGATCTCGGTCACTCGCGGCAGACCGCCGGTGATATCCGTGATGCCGGACGATTCGCGGGGCGTCTTGGCGAGCACCGAACCGGCGGAAATCGTAGCGCCTTCATTGACCTCGATGTTCGCGTATTCCGGCAGGAAGTACACGTCCAGCGGTTTGCCGTCGGCGTCCTCCAGGACGATTTGCGGATGCAATTCGCCCTTATGTTCGACGATCAAGCGGCGAATGAAGCCCGAAGGGTCCTTTTCGAGTTTCATCGTTTCGCCTTCGACGACGTCCTCGAAGCGAACGATACCGGAGACTTCCGCGAGAATCGGGATACTGAAGGGGTCCCATTCGCAGAGCACTTCGTTGGGTTCGACCGTTTGATCCTCCTTGACGCGAAGCACGGCGCCCAGCGGCACTTCGTATTTTTCGAGCTCACGACCGCGGGGATCCATCAAGGCAATCTCGGCGTTCCGAGTCAGTACGATGTCGTTGCCTTCGCTGTTGGTGACGAACTTCATCCGGGTGAATTTGACGATGCCCGCCTTCTTCGCACGGCTTTCGCTGTCTTCGATGTTCGTACCGGCCACGCCGCCGATGTGGAAGGTCCGCATCGTCAACTGAGTGCCGGGTTCGCCGATGCTTTGAGCGGCGATAATGCCGACGGCCATGCCTTCTTCCACCAGCGAACCGGTGGACAGATCCATGCCGTAGCACAAGCGACACACGCCCAGCGACGCATCGCAGGTCATCGGACTGCGGACCTGGATTCGCTCCAGCCCCATATCTTCGATGCGGCGCCCGATTTCCGGCGTGATCAATTCGTTCTCGCGAACGATGATCTCGTCAGTGACGGGGTTGACGATATTCTGGCGGCTGACGCGGCCGTTGATCGCGTCCACCAACCGCACTTCGACCTTCTCGCCGCGATAGATGACTCCCTTGGTGATGCCCTGAGTCGTTTGGCAGTCGTGACTGGTGACCACGACGTTCTGGGCCACATCGGCCAGCTTTCGCGTGAGATAACCCGAGTCGGCGGTCTTCAACGCGGTATCGGCCAAACCCTTGCGGGCGCCATGGGTCGAACTGAAGTATTCGAGCACCGTCAGGCCTTCGCGGAAGTTGGCCTTGATGGGCGTCTCGATGATCTCCCCGGTCGGCTTGGCCATCAAGCCACGCATGCCGGCCAATTGGCGAATCTGTTCGACGCCGCCTCGGGCGCCGGAGTCCGCCATCAGGAACACCGGGTTGACGTAACCGAAGCCGCCGCGATCATCGGCCTCCATCGCCGCCATCATCTCGCCGGTAATCGCTTCACGAGCGTGCGTCCAGGTGTCCAGAACCTGGTTGTAACGTTCGGTTTCCGTGATGACGCCGCGATCATAGAGCTTCCGGAACTTCATCACCTGCTTCTCGGCTTCGGCGATGATCTTGGTCTTGCTGTCCGGGGTGACCAGATCGTCGGTGGCGAAAGACAAACCGCTGCGGGTGCTTTCGCGGAAACCAAGCTGGTTCATGTCATCCAGCAGTTCGATCGTGGCCTTGCGCCCAGTCGTTGATAGCAATCGGAGATCACTCGGGCCAGGTCGCCGGACTTCAACGGCGTGTTGTAATAGTCCATGCCGGTCGGCAGCATCATGTTGAACATCACGCGACCATAGGTCGTGTCGATCAAGGCGCCCAGTTCCGACTTGTCGTCGTCGGTCTTGACGCGTCGATCCTTGGGCAGACGCACCTTGATCTTGGCGTGCAGATCGATCACTCCCAGCGAGAACGCCAGATCGGACTCCTCCAGCGAAGAGAAGTGCATCCCCTCGCCCTTGCGATTGGGCAGGGCGAGCGTGATGAAGTTGCAACCCATCACGGTGTCCTGGGAGGGACTCATGATCGGTCGGCCGTTGGAGGGCGCGAAGATGTTGTTGGTCGACATCATCAACGTGTGCGCTTCGACTTGCGCCTCGATCGACAGCGGCAGGTGAACGGCCATCTGGTCGCCATCGAAGTCCGCATTGAATCCTTTGCAAACCAGCGGGTGCAGGTGGATCGCATTGCCTTCGACCAGGATCGGTTCAAAGGCCTGAATGCCCATGCGGTGCAGGGTGGGGGCGCGATTGAGCAGCACAGGGTGATTGCGAATCACCTGCTTCCAGGATGTCCCAGACCTCCTCGTCCTTTCGCTCGAGCATCTTCTTCGCGCTCTTGATGGTGTCGGCGTGACCCATTTCGCGAAGACGACGAATGATGAAGGGTTGATACAACTCCAGCGCAATCTTCTTCGGCAAACCGCATTGATGCAGCTTCAACTTCGGTCCCACGACGATCACGCTGCGCGCCGAATAGTCAACGCGCTTGCCCAACAAGTTCTCGCGGAAACGACCTTGCTTGCCCTTGATCATGTCGGTCAGGGACTTCAGCGGTCGATTGCTGCTGCCCAACACGGGGCGTTTGCAGCGGTTGTTGTCGAACAGGGCGTCGACGGATTGTTGCAGCATTCGCTTTTCATTGCGAATAATGACTTCCGGGGCGTTCAGATCCACCAGCTTCCGCAGACGGTTGTTGCGGTTGATGATGCGTCGATAGAGATCGTTGAGATCGCTGGTGGCGAAGTTGCCCGAGTCCAGCAGCACCAACGGACGAAGATCCGGCGGGATCACCGGGATCACATCGAGCACCATCCACTCGGGCTTGTTATCGCTGTCGCGAATCGACTCGACGATCTTCAAGCGGTTGGTGAGGTCCTTACGTTTCTGCTTCGACGTGGACTGCACCAATTCCTGGCGGAGTCTTTCGGAGAGCGTGACCAGGTCCAGGCGGCCCAACAGCTTCCGCACGGCCTCGGCGCCCATGTCGGCTTCGAAGGCGGTCTCGCCGTACTGGTCGCGAGCGGCCCGGTATTCCTCTTCGGTCAGCAGTTGCTGGGCTTGCAGTTCGGTCTCGCCCGGATCGATGACCACGTAGTCCTGGAAGTAGATCACCTTTTCCAGGCTGGTGGTCTTCATATCGAGCAGATTGCCCAGGCGGCTGGGCATGGCCTTGAAGAACCAGATATGCACGACGGGCGCGGCCAGTTCGATATGCCCCATCCGTTTGCGGCGAACTCGCGAATGGGTGACCTTGACCCCGCAACGGTCGCAGATCATGCCCTTGTACTTCATACCGCGGTACTTGCCGCAGGCGCACTCCCAGTCCTTTTCCGGGCCGAAGATACGTTCGCAGAAGAGGCCGTCTTTTTCGGGACGATAGGTGCGGTAGTTGATGGTCTCCGGCTTCTTTACTTCGCCGAATGACCAGCTGCGAATGTCATGAGGCCGGGCAAGGCTGATTTTCACCGAGGCGTAGTCGTTAATTCGATCGTAAGTGGCTTCGCCGATCGCCATGTGCCGCTGCTCCTTGAAAGGGGGTCCCTGGTGCAAGCAGGGTGGGTGTGTGAGAGTACCGACAGGGTGTCAAGCCCGGGGTTCACACGCGACGTTTTTCCAATTGCATATTCAACGCGAGCCCTCGAATTTCGTTGGTGAGAACGTCGAAACTGGCGGGCGTGCCCGCCTCCAGAGTATTCTGCCCTCGCACCATCGATTCGTAGATCTTGGTGCGTCCTTCCACGTCGTCGCTCTTCACCGTGAGCAACTCCTGAAGAATGTAGGCGGCTCCGTAGGCTTCCAAGGCCCAGACTTCCATTTCTCCGAAGCGTTGTCCGCCGAAGCGGGCCTTCCCGCCCAAAGGCTGCTGAGTGATCAGCGAATAGGGGCCCGTGCTGCGGGCATGCACTTTGTCATCCACCAAGTGATGGAGCTTGAGCATGTAGATGTAGCCCACCGTGGTCTCTTGGGCCATCGCCTCGCCGGTTCGTCCGTCGTGCAGGATGACTTTGCCGTTGCGCGGCAGGCCGGCCTCCTCCAGACAATCGTTAATGGTTTCCTCCGAGGCGCCTTCGAAGACGGGCGTGATGGCTTGGAAGCCAAGCCGGGCGCCCGCCCATCCCAGGTGGGTCTCGAGGATCTGGCCGACGTTCATACGACTGGGGACGCCCAGCGGATTCAGCATGATCTGAATGGGCGTGCCGTCAGGCAGAAAGGGCATGTCCTCGACCGGCAGGATCTTGGCGATCACGCCCTTGTTACCGTGCCGGCCAGCCATCTTGTCGCCGACTGAAATCACGCGTTTGGTGGCGATATAGACCTTGACCATCTGCAGCACGCCGCTCCGCAATTCGTCGCCGCGTTTCATACTGTTGATCGCTCGGTCGCGATTTTCGATCGCGGTGTCCACCGCCGGCCAGCCAGCGGAAAAGACCTTTTTGGCGTCGGTGATCTTGGTCTCGCTCCGCATGGTCTGCAGCAGCGGATCGAGTCGGAACTTTGCGGCCTGTTCGGCGAGGAAGTTGGAATGCTGGTCGCGGGTCAGCGGCGTGCCGTCATCGTCGGTGATCGGCTTGCCAAGGACCTTCTCCAGGGATCGCAGCATTTCGTCGAAGGCGATGGCGATTTGCTCATTGCCATCTTCCTCGACCTTCGCCAGATCCTTTTCGTAGACCTTGCGTTCTTCCGGCGTCAGGCTCATCTTCTGCGAGAATTTGCGGGTGTCGATCACGATGCCTTCGATGCCCGAGGGCACTTCCAGCGAATCGTTCTTCACGTCCTCGCCGGCGCGGCCGAAGATGGCGTGCAACAGCTTCTCTTCCGGCGTCAGCTCCGTCTTTGATTTCGGCGACACTTTGCCGACCAGGATATCACCGGGACGAACATAGGTGCCGATGCGCACGATTCCGCTCTCGTCGAGATTCCGCAGCGCCTTGTCGCTAACGTTGGGAATGTCGCGGGTGAATTCCTCGCGACCGAGTTTCGTCTCGCGAATCTCGACATCGAACTCCTCGATATGCAGCGAGGTGTAGGTGTCCGACTTCATCAACTCTTCGCTGATGATGATCGCGTCTTCGAAGTTGAAGCCATCGAAGGACATGAACCCGACCAAGACGTTGCGGCCCAGGGCGAGTTCCCCTTGATAGGTCGCGGCGCCATCGGCCAACACCTGGCCTTTTTCGACCTTGTCGCCAAGGGAGATGATCGGCTTCTGGTTCAAGCACGTACGTTCATTCAAGCCGACGTACTTCTTGAGCTCATACACATCCGATCCGATTTCGATCCGCGTGGCGTCACAATACGACACCTTTCCGCGCGCTTGGCTCGGATCACCATGCTCGAGTTCCGTGCGACCTCGCGCTCCATGCCGGTGGCGACAATCGGCGGCTCGGTGACCAGCAGCGGCACCGCTTGCCGCTGCATGTTGGAGCCCATCAAGGCGCGGTTGGCGTCGTCATGCTCGAGGAACGGAATCAAGCCGGCGGAAACGCCCACCATCTGTGCTGGCGAAACGTCCAGGTACTGCACTTCTTCGGGCTGAACGATCTGAAAGTCCGCTCGATAGCGGGCGATCAGGTTGGGGCCAGCCTGCAACTTCGTGTCCACGGTCTCGGTGTCGGCCGGCGCCACATTGGCTTCCGACTCCTCGTCGGCTCGCAGCCAGACAACCTCATCGGTCACCTTGCCGCTTTTGACTTTGCGATAGGGAGTCACGAGGAAGCCATATTCATCGACGCCAGCGTAGATGGCGAGACTGGAGATCAGCCCGATGTTCGTGCCTTCCGGCGTTTCAATCGGGCAGATGCGTCCGTAGTGAGAGATATGCACGTCGCGGACTTCAAAGCCGGCTCGCTTGCGATTGAGACCGCCGGGGCCCAGCGCCGAAAGCCGCCGTTCGTGCGTGAGTTGACTGAGCGGGTTGGTCTGATCGACGACCTGGGACAGTTCGCCGCGACCGAAGAAATACTCGATCGCCGCCGAGATGCTCTTGGGATTGATCAGCGTTCGGGGCGTCATGTCCTCGGCGTCCTTCAAGCTCATTCGCTCCTGCACGGTGCGCCGCAGCTTGAGGAATCCCTTGCGAAGCTCATCGGAGGCGAGTTCGTCGATGGTTCGCAGGCGTCGATTGCCCAGGTGATCGATGTCGTCAATCTCGGCGCGTCCGGTCTGCTCGACCAAATCCAACAGGTACTGGATGGAAGCGATCAGATCGTCGGGTCGAAGCGTCATCTCTTTTTCAGAGACTTCGAGCTTGAGCTTGCGGTTGATGCGGAAGCGGCCCACGCGTCCCAGCCGATAGCGGTTGGCGTCGTAGAATTTCTCTTCGAACAGCGTGCGGGCCTTTTCCAGCTGAGGCGGATTGCCCGGGCGGAGCCGTTGGTAGATTCGCAGCAACGCCTCTTCATGGCTGCTGGTGGCGTCTTCGGCCAGACTGTTCAGGATCAGGCTGCTCTTGGGCGCATCAAAAACGGAGATGCTCTTCACGCCCGACGTACAGATCAATTCCGCGGCGTCCTTGGTGATGCGGTGGCCCGCTTCGACAAGAATCTCGCCCGCCTTCTCGGTTTCGGCTGGGTAAACGACGTCTTCGGCGGACACTTTGCCTTCGAGCTTGGACACGCTGCGCCCGTCGACGACCTTCTCGGTCACCATCTTGTAGAAGGCGCCCAGGATCGCGGTGTCCGAGCTGTACTTGGGGTCCATCGCACGCAACAGCGTGATGGCTGAGAACTTGCCGCTCTGGTCGATCCGTACCGTCAGCGATTCCTTTTTGTTGACATTGACTTCGATCCAGCTGCCGCGTTCGGGAATCACTCGGCAGCTGGGCAACTTACGATCGCTGGTGCCGTCCTGCTCCATCACGAAGTCGACGCCGGGGCTGCGATGCAACTGGCTGACCACGACTCGCTCGGCGCCGTTGATGATAAATTCGCCGCCGCCCATCATGACGGGCAGTTCGCCCAGAAACACCTCTTCCTCGATGGGCGTTTCCTTGTTAAGACGCAGCCACACTTTGAAGGGCTTGCCGTAGGTCAACCGCAGCTGCCGGCATTCTTCGGGGGTGAAACGCGGCTTGCCGAGTTCATATCGCAAGTAATCCAAGCGAACCTGCTTGTCGTAGCTTTCGATGGGAAAGATCTCGCGCAGCACGGACTCGAGCCCTTGGACCTTGCGGCGGTCGGGATCGAGATCTTCCTGAAGAAAGGCCAGATAGCTGGCCGTTTGGATCTGCGTCAGATCCGGCGTGACATGGCGTTCAAAACCCGCACCGAAGCGGCGAACCTCTTGTGGACTAAGGCGACGTTGGGCATTGATAGCCATGAGCGCAGGGTCTCCGCGGGGGCTGGGGATTGAAGACCGGGATGCAGGCTTAAAGAAAACCAACGGCCGGGGACGGATCCCCGCGACCGAGGTTGCTGACAGCGCGCACCTTCTCCACAGAACGCCTGGGCGCAACGCGCTTGCGGTGGAGAGCAGTTCTATTCAAGGGCTTTTCATCGTCAGTCTTCCGCGAGCCCCTTCCAATAAGGGTCTCGCGGCGACTGAACATCCTGGTTGCGGCTACAACGAACGTGGCGAACGTCTTTGCGGGACGCTTACTTCAGTTCCACCGAGCCGCCGGCTTCTTCGAGTTCGGCCTTGATCTTTTCGGCCTCGTCCGTGGGCACGGCTTCCTTCAGGGTGGAGGGCACGTTGTCGACGAGCTTCTTGGCGTCCATTAACGAAGCGCCGGTGATCGCCTTGACGGCCTTCACAACATTCAACTTCTTTTCACCGAATCCAGTCAACACCACATCGAACTCGGTCTTCACGGCCTCGGCGGCGGGTCCGGCGTCTCCGGGAGCGGCCACCATGACCGCCCCTCCGGCGGCCGGCTCGATCTTGTACTCATCCTTGAGATAATCGCTGAGTTCCTTGGCCTGCTTCAGCGTCAAGCCGGCGATCTGGTCGCCCAGCGACTTGATGTCGTCGGAGAAATTCGCGGCTTCTTCGGACATGGCGGCTTCTACCTTTCACACTTCTTCACAGCAAGTCCAGCGTACCATGCTGGAATCGCTTTTTAAACCGGAAAACTGACAAGTTTAGGCGTTGCCGGGCCGACCGGCAAGCCCTGTCGATGAATTGCAACGGCGGATCAGCCTTCGCTTCCGCCCTCTTCTTCCCGCTTTTTCGCAACCTCTTCAATTTGACTGGCGAGGGCCCCGCCCATGGCCAGCAACTGGCTGGAGAGTTCGGCGGCGACGCCGCAGATCTGGCCCGAGAGAATGCTCAGCTGCTCTTGGCGGTTGGGCCACTTGCTGATCTCACGGACGCGATCGGCGGTGAGCTGCTCGCCGTCCATCACGCCGCCGCGGGCCTCAAACTGGGGGTAAGTGTCGTCGTTCTTATCAAGAGCGACGACCTCCTTGACGAGCGACACGAAATCCTCGGAGCCCCAGGCGACCGCCAGCGAACCCCCCATGTCGGTGAAGGCGTTGTGCAGCGGGGTGCCCTCGGTGGCTCGTCGGGCCAAGCTGTTCTTGACCAGCAAGAGCTCGATGTTCTTTTCCCGCAGCGACTGCCGCAGCTGAACGGCCTTGTTCGCCGAGAGCCCCATGAGATTGACCAGCACCGCGTCCTGGACGCCGTCAAACCGCTTGCGGAGATCGTTAGTTACCAGGTCCTTGACGTATTTGCTCATGGTTTCACCTTTTTCGCCGCGGCAGGCGATCAGCCTGAAGAGCGGTCGGACTTTCGACAATCGGTCGGTGTGTTTTGGGTGGGATCGAGCGACACTCGGCACTGAAGGCTGGCCGATCGCAGCGTCCAGGCGCTTTCGCGGCGGAAGGGACAGGGCGGGCGTGGGGGGAGCCAAATGCGGCGAACCAGCCGAGCTAGGCGACGACCCTGACGCCCGGACTCATCGTGGCGGTGATGGAAACACCACGCACGTAAGTCCCCTTGATCGCCGCCGGCTTCAGCGAAAGGATGTGCTCCATGAACGCCTGAATGTTCTCCTGCAACTTCTGCGGGTCGAAGCTGATCCGCCCCACGACCGCATGGACGTTGCCGCCGGAGTCATTACGAAATTCGACCTTGCCGGCCTTGTATTCACGCACCACCTTGGCGATGTCGGGCGTCACCGTTCCGGCACGGGGCGACGGCATTAAGCCGCGCGGACCAAGCACTCGACCCAGTGGACCGACCAGGCCCATCATGTCGGGCGAAGCGATGCAGGCGTCGAAATCCACCCAACCGCCTTTGATTTTTTCCGCCAGGTCCTCCTGGCCCACTTCGTCAGCCCCGGCCTCGACCGCGGCCGCCGCCAGATCGCCTTTGGCGAAGACGACGACACGCTGCGTACGGCCGATTCCGTGCGGCAGAACAATGGATCCGCGAACAAGTTGATCCGCTTGCTTCGCGTCGATACCCAGGCGCATGTGAATTTCAACGGCCTGATCGAACTTGGCCGTATCGAACTTCTTGACCACGGCGACCGCGTCGGCCAGGGGCAACGCGGCGGCGGGTTGCTGTTTGGCCATTTCGCGGAAACGCTTCGACTTCTTCGTCATGTTCGCACCCAACTGGCTTGCCCGCTGAAAGGCGGGCGAATGCTTGTGTCTGATATTTGGAGGGGACGCCGGCTTTCGCCCGCACCTGCCGACGACGCACTTCCGGGCGAGCCCTTGCAGCGGCGTTAGCCGTCAATCACCTCAATGCCCATGCTGCGTGCGGTGCCGGCGATGATCCGCCGGGCGGCCTCGGTGGAAGCGGCGTTCAGGTCGGCCTTTTTCTTTTCCACGATGTCGTCGATTTGAGCCATCGTCACCGTGCCGACCTTCTCTTTATTGGGAACGCCGGCGCCCTTGGCGATGCCGGCGGCTTGCTTCAGCAGCGAGGCGGCCGGGGGACTCTTGGTGACGAAATCGAACGAGCGGTCGCTGTAGATGCTGACCACGACCGGAATGGGCGTGCCTGCATATTCCTTGGTGCGGTCATTGAAGCTCTGGCAGAATTGCCGCAGATCAATGCCGAACTTACCAAGGGAGGTGCCGACCGGCGGGGCCGGAGTCGCTTGACCTCCGGGGCATTGGAGCTTCGCCTGTGCCGTTAATTGCTTCGCCTTCGCCATCAAACTTCGGCCTCGAGGGGCCGCTCATCCGCAGGGAGTGAACCGCAACCGCCTATCCCCATGCTGCAGGAACAGACCCATTGTTGTACCGCATCTTCGCTCGGCGCGAAGGTGGAAACGCTCAAAATCTTGTTTATCGTGCAGGCGCCGGTGTTTCGCCGTGGGCGGGCCGAATCAAACCGACTCCATCTGCCAATGCTCCAACTCCACCGGCGTGGGCCGACCGAAGATATTGATCATCACGGTCACGCGACCGTGCGTCTCATCGACCGCTTCCACATCTCCTTCGAAATTCTGGAAGTAGCCTTCCTTGACCCGCACGCGATCGCCGGTCTTGAAAGGAATCGCGGTCTTGATCGGGGCCTCTTCCTCATCCTCTTCCTGGCCGGTCTTGATATAGCGAGCGACCTCGGCCGCCTCCATCGGAGTCGGCTTGCCCGCGGCGCCAGTGAAGTCACCGACGCCTGGCGTCTCGCGAATCGCGAACCAGGTGTCATCGTTGATGACCATGTGGACCATGATGTATCCCTGGAACAGCTTCCGTTTGACGATCCGTCGCTTGCCGCTCTTATTGAATTCGGCGACATCCTCGGTGGGCACGACGATGTCATGCACGAACCGCTCCAGGCCATACATCTTGATCCGCCGCCACAGCGCGTCGCGAATGGAGTCCTCGCGATTGGACTGCACTTTCAGGATGTACCATTGAGGCTCGCTCGCCTCTTCCTCTTCCTCCTCATCGGCGTATTCCACCAGCGGTTGCACGTCGTCGTCGTCATCCTTCTTGGGCTTGCGGCGCGCCCGCGGCTTGGACGCCTTGGGGGCTTCCTCCTCCGCTTCTTCGGCGGCGGGAGCATCCGACTCCGGGGCGGCCTCCGCCGCACTGTCGTCGGGTTCCGCCACTTCGGGGGCGTCGCTTGCGTCCGCCTCGGACTCGCCGCCTGCGGCTTCCTTGGCGGGAAGCGAATCGCTGGCGAGCGGTGCGTCGGCTGTGGTTTCTTCGGGCGAGGGCTCCGTGACGGCGTCGTCTTGGAGTTCGTCCTCGGGCGTCTTATCGCTGGATTGACTGGCGTTCACGTGCATTCCCCGGCGGAGCGATTAGCCGACTCCCAACATGGTAAATAGCGTTTGCCAGATGAAGTCGTAGAAAAACAGCAGGAACGCCAACAAGAACATCACAAAAATAACCACCGCCGAACTACGGCGCAGTTCGGCCCAGGTCGGCCATGACACCTTGGTCATCTCGGCCTCGACATTGATCAGAAATTCAGCGAAGCGGGTCGTATTCACCACGCGGTACGAGAGCCACACGCCGCCCGCCAGCATCAGCAGGGGCGCTCCCATGAACACGGCGGTTTGATCCGACTGTGTCTTGAGCGTTTCGTACAACGTCCATGCGGAAATGACGACGATCGCCAGCAGCGACACGAACGTCACTTGGCGAGTCACCCGCCCCTGCGTCTTCTTGTACACGCGGGTCTGGAACAACTCGCCCAGAAACACCTGCCACGAGGCCGAATCCACCGTCTTCTGTCTGGACATCGCAACTTCCAATTCACCTGCAACCCGCCCGGCCCACGCCTTCAGCGACTCGCTCATGTCGCGCGAAGGCGCCAGCCCGCCTTGGCGAGCAGCAGCAAACCTTGAAAAAAATGGCAGGGGCGGCGGGAATCGAACTCGCAACCTCTGGTTTTGGAGACCAGCGCTCTGCCAATTGAGCTACACCCCTGCGTTATTTCCGTAGCCGAGCCTATTCGAGGATCTTCGTCACAACGCCGGATCCGACCGTGCGGCCGCCTTCGCGAATCGCGAAGCGAACGCCATCATCCATGGCGATTGGCTTGTGCATTTCGACGGTGACCTTGACGTTGTCGCCGGGCATGCACATGTCAGCGCCGACCAGATTGGCCGTGCCGGTAACGTCGGTCGTGCGGAAGTAGAACTGCGGACGATAGCCGCTAAAGAACGGCGTGTGTCGGCCGCCCTCCTCTTTCGAAAGACAGTACACCTCAGCCTCGAACTTGGTGTGCGGCGTGATCGAACCCGGCTTGGCCAAGACTTGCCCGCGCTCGATGTCGTCTCGCTTCACGCCTCGCAGCAAGCAACCCACATTGTCGCCCGCCTTGCCCTCATCCAGCAGCTTGCGAAACATCTCGACGCCCGTGCAGGTCGTCTTGCGCGATGCGCCGACCAACCCCACGATCTCAACTTCCTCGCCAACCTTCACCTTGCCGCGCTCGATTCGACCGGTGGCGACCGTTCCACGACCTTCAATCGAGAAGACGTCTTCGATGGCCATCAGGAAAGGCTTGTCTTCTTCACGCTCCGGCTGGGGAATATAGGCATCAACCGCCGCCATCAACTCGGTGATGCAGGCGCTGGCTTCCGGGTCCGCCGGATTTTGGTAGGCCGGCAAAGCCGAACCGCGAACGATCGGGATGTCGTCGCCAGGGAACTCGTACTTATTCAACAGGTCGCGAATCTCCATCTCGACGAGATCCAGCAAGTCGGGATCATCGACCAGATCCACCTTGTTCATGAAGCAGACGATGGCCGGAACGTTGACCTGACGAGCCAGCAAGACGTGCTCCTTGGTTTGCGGCATCGGACCGTCCGCCGAGGACACGACCAGAATCGCTCCGTCCATCTGGGCGGCGCCGGTGATCATGTTCTTGATGAAGTCAGCGTGGCCAGGGCAGTCAATGTGAGCGTAGTGACGATTCTCGGTTTCATATTCGACGTGCGAAACCGCAATCGTGACCGTCTTGGTGTCGTCGCGGACCGTGCCGCCCTTGGCGATATCCGCATACGACTTCGCCTTCGCCATACCCTTGGCGGCCTGCACCGCGAGGATCGCCCCGGTCAAAGTGGTCTTGCCGTGATCGATGTGGCCGATGGTGCCGACATTGCAGTGAGGCTTACTACGCTCAAAGGTTTCCTTGGCCATTGTGAATTACACCTAAAGAAAGGATGTGAAGGATTTGTAACTTCTGTCTGTAACGACTCGGCGGCGGGACCGATAGCCCCCCGCCCTGGTAGAGCTGCTGATGGGACTCGAACCCATGACCTCGTCCTTACCAAGGACGCGCTCTACCAACTGAGCTACAGCAGCATTGCGAACCAAATTCTCGAACCATCTAACTGGGCGACTCGGCGTTCGAATCACCCAGGCCTGCCCCGGCAGCGCCGGGCCGACAAGCGGGTGAAGGGAATCGAACCCTCATCTTCAGCTTGGAAGGCTGTTGCTCTACCATTGAGCTACACCCGCGTATGAAATCTCCTTGACGGACGATCAGCTCCTCCAGACAAGTGGGGGGTGCAGGATTCGAACCTGCGAAGGCATTGCCATCAGATTTACAGTCTGACCCCTTTGACCGCTCGGGAAACCCCCCTTGCCGATCCTGGTTTCCCGCCGGCCCCAGGCGACGCTTTCCTGCAGGCGTGGGCGGGGGAGTTGATTCTTCGTGCTTCGTTCCGCGGCTCCTCCAGCTCTCAAACGCTCACCCTGCTTGCTCAGACAAGGCTGCATCGCCAGAGCCAGCGGAGGGACTCGAACCCACAACCTGCTGATTACAAATCAGCTGCTCTGCCAATTGAGCTACGCTGGCCTTAGGGCCAGTTATCGAAACCGGTTAATATAGTGAACCCATCAGGCCTTGCAAGACGAGTTGCCCCAACCCAGGGCGAATTGGGGATTTTGAGAGTGTCCCGTCACCCAGATTCGAAGACAGCCGAGTCCTTCAAAAGGATCGCTCAGTTTTTGTGGCGCCGTCAACCGACGGCGGGGCCGTTAAGGGGTCACCGCAGAGAGCACGGAGGAACACAGAGGACAGAATTGCATCCGCCTCCGTGGTTCTCCGTGTCCTCCGCGGTCAATTCCATCCGGAACGGTGCGGGGAATTTGGCGGCAGAACAAGGCGGGTGGCTCTCGCCCCCGGTTCTGCTCCGCCGCAACAGGACGCTTGATTGGCCGCTGCGCGACTTACTCGGGTACGTCGATGCGTTCGTCGGCCGCCGCTTGACGTAGCTTGCTGAGCGCTCGCGCCTCGATCTGTCGAACGCGTTCCTTGGTCACGCCCATCTCGGCCCCGACCTCTTTCAGCGTCAACGGCTCCTGCTTGTGGTTGAGCCCGAAGCGGCTGATGATGATCTGCTGCTCCCGCTCGTCCAAGCGGTCCAGGATCTTGTTGATCTGCAACTCGCGAAGATGCTGGGCGTTCTCCTGCTCGTACTGGTCCGCTCGCAAGTCCTCCGTTGCCGACGAACATCTCGTCGGAACTGGTGCGGAATCGATCCCGATGCTTGTATTCGTCGGGAATGGTCCGCGCGAAGTTCTTCATGATCGCCCAAGTGGCGTAGGTGCTGAACTTGTTGCCGCGAGCGTAATCGAACTTCTCGACCGCGCGAATCAGCGACATGTTGCCGTCGCTGACCAGCGTGAAGAAGTCCTCGTCGGGCGTGACATGCCGCTTGGCGATCGACACCACCAGGCGCAGGTTCGCCTGCACGATCTGATTCTTCACGGCCACCGCCGCAGCGTACAGCTCCTCGATCTGGCTCATCAACGCAGGGCGAGCGACCGCGGGCGTCAGTTCTTCGCGCAACCTGGAAGCCTTGTGCTTCAGGTAATTGAACTTGCGGAACAGGTGCGCTTCCTGCTCCCGATTCAGCAACGGCACGTCGTACAATGACGCCAAGTAAGACGGCAAGCCCGCTGGCGGTCGCGACACGCGCGGCGTGGAAGTCGGCGCTCGGGGTGTCGCCCAGGAACTCGCTTTCCTGCGATTCGTCCTCGAAGCAGTCGTTGGGGATGTAATCCAACGGCAACTCGAGAATCCGCTTGGCTCGCATCTCGGTCAGGATCGAGTGGATCCGTCCGCGGCCCCTTTGAAAACGTCGAGCCAATTCGGCGACGGGCGTTCCCTGACGGTGCAGCTCATAGATCCGCTGCTTGGCTTCCTCGGTCAGCGGCCCCGACAAATCGGGGAAGATCGCTTGGCCCGGGTTCCGCTTGTCGTGCTGCTTCAGTGTGTAGCGAATGGTCTCGACGCTGCGGTTCATGTCCTTCGCGATCCGCCGCGTGACTTCCGCCAACGTTCCGCCGGCTCGAGCCATGCGCATCGCACGCTCGATGATATCCGATCGCTCGCGATCGTTCAGCTGGCTGAAACGTTCGCCGCGAGCCACCCGATCACGATTGCGGCTGACGAAGCGTTCGACGCTGCTATGCAGGAAGCCGACCCTTTTCCGTCCATCGACGATGAACCTGCGGCTCACCAGACCTTGTTGGCGCCATCGCGAAATCGTCTTCGTGGAGACGTTAAACAGCTTGCTCAGCTCTTCCACGGTGTGGACGCGTTCGCCGGCGTCTTCGACGCGGACGTCCGCCGAGTCGGAAACATCTTCCACGAACAACCGCAGGTCATGACGAGCTTGCTCGCCGCTCATGCGGGGGTTGGGAGTCGCCTCCGGGCGAAAGTCCGTGATGCGGAAGCAGAGATACTCATAGGTATAGACCCGCTCGGGGTCCAACTCGGTGAGTAGCTGCTCGGCTCGCGCCGCTTGCTCCAGTTTCTTATCTCGCGGCGCATATCGCACCTGCTGGTCGCGCAGCTGCCGAAGCGTCGGGTTTTGATAGTCGGTATGCATGAAATCAAGCCTCTTCCCTAACGCAAAAGCCGGTGTTCCCTGCGACTCCCATCGCCCGACTTCGCGATCCTCCTGATGGAAAGCACCCCTTCCCGGGGCGCCCCCGCAATCCGAAATTCGTGACAAAAACCTCTTTCGTGATTCGCTGTGGTATCTCGATTGCCCGGCCAGCAGGAGAATTCGTCCGAAGACCCATTCTTTGCTAGACCAACCTGTTTTCGTTCGCAGCGGCCCAACCTTTGGGTGGCCGCCCCCACTTAACTCTACGCTAACTCGCCGGCGACGGTTCGCGAGTCGCACTCGGCGGGCGTCTTAAACTGTTTGCAGTCAACAACCTACGGTGATTCTTGTTCGTCTTCGCGAGGCTTTCGCCGTGCTTCTTGGTCGCAAGTTGGGGCCAAAAAGTTCGCGCTCTCCTCCCGATTGTTTCAACCAGCCATCTTGAGGCCCCGTTGGGCCGCCGTGCGGGGACGTCTGGATACGCCATTTTGCCTGACCGGCACGCTGCAACCCGACTTAACCGCCAGCATTGCCGCAGTCGATCATGGTTCTAGTACGACAGCGCTGTGGTACTCGACCATGCCGCGCCGCAGACGGTCCCGATCCGTTCGCCCCGCAGTACTACCAGTAGACGATCCCGCCCGGCTTCGTCTTCCGGATATTTTCAGTTTTTTTCTTGCGGAGCCCTCCGAAGCCTGCTCCGGAAATCCCTTAATCCGAAAAAGCCGCCATGTTTTCCTTCCAGACAGCCCGTCGCATCGCCCGGATCGCAAACGTGATTCTGCCGGTTTTCATCCTGTCGGCATGCCCCTCGGCGACTCCGGCTCAGGAAACCTGCGTTTTGGTCGCCAGTCCCCAAGCGGGAGAAATGCGACGCGTGCATCTGGTCGCCGAGTCCGAGGGGGCGGTGCAAATCAAAGCCCCTAAAGTCGGCAAAAGCGCGGCCGAAAACGCCAAGGAAGCTCAGACGACCAAGAACGACTCGCTGCGCGAACTGCCGCTGCGTGCTCGCGGCGAATTGAAATATGACGAGCGGTACTTATCCATCGAGGGTCCCAGAAATCGACGGTCCCTGCGATATCACCGCGAAGTCGCCGCCAAGGTCCACCTGGCCGACGGCGAATTGACTCCCGTGTTGTCCGAAGACCACCGCTGGATCCTGTCGGACATCGGCCCCGACGGCCCGCTGCTGGTCAGCCCGACGGGCCCCCTGACCAGAGACCAATTGGACCTGATCCACGCTCCCTTGAACTCATTGGCCGCGGAACTCATCCTGCCCGGCCGCGAAGTGCGAGTCGACGAAACATGGAAGATCGATGGCGACGCACTGGCGATCCTCTTGGACTTGGACGCAGTCACCCAGACGGATGTCGCCGCGAAATTGAAGAGGATCGAGAAGGGAATCGCCGTCATTGAATTCGCCGGAAAGCTCTCGGCCGCCCTGAAGGGAGTCGCCTGCGATTTTGAACTCGTGGGCAAGGCCAACTTCCAAGTGGAAACGAAAGCCGTGACCTGGCTGGCGATTTCGTACGACGAACAGCGGGCGATCGGACATGGCCAACCGGGCGTGAAAGCGAGGACTCGAATTCGCATGCAGTTGCAACCGCTGCAGGAGTCGCCGGAACTCGCCGACTCGGTGATCGCGGAACTGCCGCTGGATTTCGACGACGCTCAGAAGCTGCTCAAGCTTCGCTCCGACGTGGGCGGCTTCGAGGTGCTATTGGATCGCAATTGGCAAGTGATGCTGGAGCGACGCGATGTGGTCATCATGCGGTTGGTGAATCAGGGTGATTTTGTCGCGCAGGCGAACTTCTCTCCGTTGGACAGCATCGCTCCCGGCAAACAAGTTCGCCTCGAGGCGTTTCAAGCGGAGGTGGTCTCTGCGTTGAAGAACTACAATGCGACGTTGATCGAAGCCAAGGAGTTTGCGAATCCCGCCGGGCTGCAGATTCTGCGCAGTCTCCGCGGCGGGAATGATCTCGGACGTGGAGGTGAATTGGATTTACTACCACGCCACCGCCGAAGACGGCCGTCGCGCCTCCTACGTGTTCACCATCCAGGACAAGATGATGGATCGATTCGCCGGCGAGGACGAGTCGTTCACCGCGGCGCTCGCGCTGTTGCCGCGTGCGCCCGAGGTCTCCCGCAAGCTGGAGCGGTAGAACCATCGAGGCGCGGCGGGCAAACAAACGGCCTGAATCCTCGATCCCCTAAACGTCTTCCTCGTATTCGCGCTCGGGGCTGAGACCTGGCATGGGCACGGGGTATTTGCCGTTGGAGTTGGCCAGCAAGGGCGCCGGCCCGCCGAGAGTCAGCTTATCGACCTCGGGTGCGAATTCGTGATCGCAATTCAGAATTTGCTCGTAGGTAATGCGTTGCCCGGTATGGGCGGCCATGCGTCCCATGGACGTCACCAGGCTGGCTTTCACACCGCGCTCCACCTCGTTATAGGGTTGATCCTGCCGAATGGCGGCGATCAAGTCGTCCCATTCGACCTGGTATGGATTGGGTTCGGCTTCCGGGTAGGACCACAGCAACTTCCCGTTGCCGACTCCCTGTCCCTCGAAGACTCGACTCTTGGCCGGTACGTGGCCGGCCGTTGAGAAAACGGCCGAGCCCTTGCTGCCATGAACGTACGTGGCGAAGTCGTTATTGCAACCCGGAATCGTGCGTCCGTTGACCAGCAACTTGGTGCCGTCGCCGAAGGTGTATTCGATCGAATACGTGTCGAAGTTCTGATCGATGTTGTTTCCTCGATAGTGCCGACCGCCGGAGGCGATGGCTTCGACCGGCCAATCGCCCTTCGCCCAGCAGCCTTCGTCGATATTGTGGATCAGGAAGTCGCTGACGGCGCCTCCGCTGGCCCACAGGAAGCCATGGAAGCGGCGGATCTGCCATTCCAATTCGTCCATGCCTTGCGGCGCCGGCCCAGTGGCGGCTGAGCCGGTGGGGCCGGCCATGCGATACGCCCGCAACATCGAGAACATCGCCAAGTTCACCGTTGTGGATCTTCTCGGCCAGGGCCTGGCGAGCCTTGCAATGGCGGCACATCAGCCCGACGGCGACCTTCATGTTCTTGGCCGAGGCCTTCTCGCCCAGTTCGAACATTCTCTTGCTGGTCGGCCCGTCGACGGTGACGGGCTTTTCCATGAAGACGTTCACGCCTTTCTCGATCGCGTAGGTGAAGTGGACCCAGCGAAAGGCGGGTGGCGTGGCGAAGATCACGACATCGCCGGGACGAGAGCAGTCGATCGCCTTCTTGTAGGCGTCAAAGCCGACGAACCGACGGTCTTCGGGGACATCGACTTGCCCTGGCTTGTTGGCGTGCAAGCTCTTGTAGCTGATGTCCAGGCGGTCTTTGAAGGCGTCGGCCATGGCGACGAGTTTGATCGGCCCGTTATCGACCGACAACGCGTTCATCGCGGCGCCTGTGCCGCGTCCGCCGCAGCCGACCAAGGCGACTTGAATCGTGTTGTCCTCCCCGGCATGGACTCGCATCGGCGCCGCCAAAGTCGCGGCCGCGGCCAACGCGGTCGAGTTCTTCAGGAAGGTGCGCCGCGTGTTCGAAGAAGCCTGCGCAGGTTGCTGACGCATGTTGAGATCTCCCAGAGTTGGCTTGGACGCGCGAGTCCGCGCTCGTGCGCGGCCGCGACATCCATCGCCTTTTGTTGATGTAGGTTTTGCTGTGGTTGAATTGTACTAAGCTGTGTCCCGCGACGCCTTGTTGGCGCTGTGGACGCCTTGTTGTGGCGCCTCGCCGTGAACTTGGCGGACGCTACTTCTCCTCGTCCCGCTGCTCGGGTTCGGTTTTCTCCCACTTGGCGGCCTTCTCCTCGGCCGAGGGTTCGCGAAAGGGCCGCACGATGCGAAACCCCACTCCCAACGCGTCGGTGTGATACCAAATGCTTTGCGGGGTTTGCGGATCCTGATCCTTCCAGGATTCATCGGACGCCAGTCGGGAAGCACTGCGGCACGTGTCGGCCGTCATGTCCCACGCTCCTCCTCGCACAACGCGAGGATACAAGGTCGTGGGAATGACCAGAGGATTGCTCCTGGCGTGCTGGGAGTATCCCTCTTCGCCGAATTGGTCCAGCACCCACTCGGCGACGTTGCCGTGCATGTCGTACAGGCCCCATGGATTGGGCTTTTTCTGGCCCACTTTATGGTACTGGTCTTCGCAGTTATCGATAGAACCAGGCGTACTCTCCCAGTTGCGCCGGATCGTCGCCGAACGAATAGGCGGTCGTCGTGCCGGCGCGGCAGGCGTATTCCCATTCAGCTTCGGTCGGCAGGCGGTAGTATCGCCCGGTCTTCACCGTCAACCATTTGCAGAACATGCGGGCGGCGTGCTGCGTCATGCAGATTGCCGGATAGCCGCGTTTGCCCATGCCGAAGGACATGTCCGTGTAGGGTTTCGTGGGCCGCGTGACGGCGTCCACCAAGACGTCTCGAGGGGAGGCTTCCTCGCCTTGCAATTGTCGCCGCATCACGTCCGTGCTGAACATGAAGACCTCGTACGCGTCCCAGGTGATTTCATGCGTCAACATCCAGAAGGGCTCAACTTCCACTTCATGCTGCGGTCCTTCGCAGTCTTCCCGATCCGCCTCGGACTCGGGACTGCCCATCAGGAACTTGCCGCCAGGGATCGGGGTCATCGCAATCTTCGCGCGGGAATCGGTGATCCGCTCCGCGTATTGCTTCATTTGCTTGGGTTCGGCCGCCACGGCGTCAGGGTTGGCCAACGGCGCCAGGGTCGCGGCGTCTTGGGCGGAAGCGCGATCCGCCAGCAAGAACAGAAGCAACCACACAAGGAAGCGGCGGGCGCCAACCTGGTGAGTCATGCGTTTTTCTCGGAGAGTCAAAAGGGGCGGGAGCGAAATGGCGGGAACATGGCCGAGGGACCGGGCAGGACCTTCCGTTAGTGTGATGGGCGAATTCGGCCGCGTCAATTGACGCGTCGCCAAATCGCCAAATCGGAAAATCGACCGCCATCACCGGGTGGCGGGAGTTGACTGTGATTTCAGAAGCCGCCGGCCACCGCCACTCCGGTGCATGGCATGGTTCCGCCTTTTCGGCATCAGTCGATCAGCCTCCGTCTTGTTTCCACTGCCGGCCCATGCGAGACTTCAGCACCACGGAGTCACCACGAAGGACACGAAGAGCACGAAGGGGTCAGAGGACGTATCGTTTAATGCCGTTTTTCAGTTTCGTCACGTTGAAGTTGATCAGCAAGCCGGTTTTGAATGCCCGCCAGTTTCATGTAGGTCAGGAGTTGCGCCTCGTGGATCCCTTTGATTTCTTCGACAGCCTTCAATTCGATGATCAGTTCATCCTCAATCAGTACGTCGATTCGATATCCGCAATCGAGTCGGATCCCTTTGTATGCGACAGGCTGCGGATGCTGCAGTTGGAATGATATCCCATGCAAGCTCAGTTCGCGGGCTAAGCACTGTTCGTATGTGGATTCCAGCAATCCCGGTCCCAATTCACGATGAACCTCGATAGCACATCCGATCACGCGTCGCGATAGATCGTCAAATTCCATCCTTCGTGCTCTTCGTGCCCTTCGTGGTGATCCCTTCCGGCATCCATTGCCTGCTGGCGGAACGGGAAATCCGGCGTCGATGATCGGTGATCGCGGATTCCGCCCGCAACGCCGGCTAGCGCCTGGCGGCCGCCGATTTTTCACCGCGTGGTTGGTTGGATGGCGGCGCGGCGCCGGCGTCGGCAACGTCGCCGTCCAAGGTTGGCAGGCGGTGCTCTTGAAAACGCCCGCCGATGCGTCTCTCGGCCAGTTCCAGCAGATGCAGATGGTGCGTGAAGAACAAGACCTGGGTTTTCCCGGCGAGTTGGGAAAGCACTTCCAAGGTCCGCGCGGACCGTTGGTCGTCGAATTGAATCAGGAGATCGTCCACCACCACGGGCAGAGATTCGTGGTTGTCCAGGTAATGTTCGATCCAAGCCAGGCGGAGCGCGAGGTACAGCTGATCGGCCGTCCCATCACTCATGCCTTGGACGGGCACCAGATCATCCTGCCCGCCGCGCAATCCGGCCAGCGCCGCCGCTCCGCTTTCAGCGACTTCGACTTTGACTCCGCGAAACGCTCCGCAGGTCAGCGTCCGAAACAACTCGCCGCAACGTGCGAGCAGCGGTCCTTGTTGTCGCTGCCGATAGTCCTCCAGTCCTTCCTGGAGCAGCACTTGCACCGTCTTCAATCTCGCATACATGGCGGTCATCTCGCCGAGTTCGACCAACACGTCATTGGCGGCCTCGGCTTCGGCGGCGGCTTGCCCCGGGCCTTCCATCGAATGCAGCTCCTTTTCGACCGCCAGCCACTCGGCGTCCAAGGCGTCCAGATCCGACTTGGATTGGTTCAGTTGGCGATCGATGGCCGCACCCTGGCGATCCAAGTCTTCGGGTGCTTGCGTCTGCGCCAGAGCCGTCAGTTGCTCGACGGTTTCCTCGCCTTCGGCCAAGTTCAGCAGTTGTTCGCGAAGGGAGCGATAGAGTCGTTCGGCTTCGCGTCGCGTTTCGGACTGGACTTCCGCTTGCTGTAGTTGCTCGATCGTCGCACAACCCGCCTCGCCGCACATGGCCTCCAATTGGGAAGCCAAGCGTTGCTCTTGGGTGCTGGCTGCTTGCAGTTCGCGCTGTTTGTCGTCCAGTTCCTGGAGCAGCGTCCGTCGTTGCCGCTGTTCATGCTGCAGGCGATCCCAGGCGGTGAGCAATTGAGCGGCTTGTCGTCCCGGTTCGCCTTGCAGGCCCAACGCGCGGACGGCGGGTTCCTTGGCGAGCTTGCGCATGGTCGCTTCAAAACGTTGCAGAAAGGCGTCCATTTTGGCGAGGCGTTCGCGGCGTTCCCGCACGAGTTCTTGATCGCGAGCGGCCTCGGCCAGGAGGTCCAGGCAGTCCAGGGCGTGATCCGGGGACTGGCGAGCGGCGAGGGGCAGGGCTTCCGCCGCGTCACTCCAGCTGCGGCGCCATGTCTCCCACCGCACGGCGACTTCTTGTTGTTCGCCCTCCAATTGATCGCACTCGCGGCGCAGATGTTCGCTTTGTTGCTCCAACGCCGACCGCACGCGTTGGATTTCCTCATGCTCGGTGATCATGGACTCGGCTTGCTCGAGCCAGTCGTCCAGCGGCAGCGAGGCGGGGTCCAGGGCCGGCGGCGTTGCCTCCAACGCCTCCATGCCCGCAGCGCCGCAGCGCGCTCCGCGGCGTCGCCGTCGGCGGCGCCGTCGGCGGCGATTTCATCGAGGCGTCGTGCGATGCGCTGGCGATGCTGGTCCACCTGTTGCACGAGCAATCGCCATTGCCGCTCCGCCTTCCGCATCTCCAGGATCTCGTTTCGAATCTGTCGAGCTCGGTCGCACCAGTCGCGCATTTCGACGGGCGTCAGGGGGCTGATCCCGCAGTCCTTCCAGGCCTCGCGCCAGGCCTCAAGCCAGGCTTCCTGTTCGCTGCTCCATTGCGCCTGCGAAGCGGCGTTCTCTCGCAAACGCCGTCGCGCCTTCTCGAGCTCCGCGCGGAGCTGCTCCATTTCGGCGACGCGGTCAGCTTGCAAACGGAGTTGATCGGAAAGCTCATCGCAAGCGGCGACCGAGCGGGCGAATGCGGCGGGCAAGTCCCCGCCGCCCAGCTGTTGCACATAGGCGGCGATGGCGTCGGGGTCCGCCTGCGACGCGTCCTGGGGGCCGAGCGAGAGAAACGGCTGGAGCAACAACCACCCCTTCTCGCGCGCTTGTCGGGCCTCGTTCAAGTCGTCGATGGCGGGCACGGGGCCGTGGCGTTGCAGCAACGCTTGGTGCTGTTGGAGTTCGGCGATTTGTTCGGTTGTTTGCCGACCTTGAGATTCCAGCTGCTCGCCCCGTTGGTCGAATTTCCGTTGCTCGTGCTCAAAGCGTTGCAGCGTGGCTTCCGACGGCAAGGGCAGCAACTCCAACTCGCTCCAAGGCCGGTTCCAAAGGGGCAGACGTCGCGCGGCGTGTTGTAGTTCGCGCTGCTTTTCATGCACCTGCTGTTCTTGCGCGGCGGCGGTTTGCTGCAGGGCCCCGTCGCGGCGAGCCTGTTGCACGGCCGCGCAGAGCGCATCGACCTGTTGCGGGTGCGGCAAGCGTCCCCGCCGCGATTCGACCGACGCCAACTCCGCCCGCAAGCGGCGGAGGCTGGCTTCCAGCTCGATCTCGCGGCGCTGCAAATCCCGAAACTCCTCGGCCAGGGCTCGCAGGGAGCGTTGCCTTTTCAGGGGCGCCAGGGCCTGCGCCGCGTCCAGGGCGGCGCCGACTCGCTGGAGTTTCTCGTGCAGTGACGCCTCGGCGCAGTTGCAGGGCTTGTTCCACCTCCTGCCGGTCGCGGGCCGCGGCCGTCCAGCCGGGTCCGTCGCTGCGGAGCGGTTCGATCACCGGCCCCAGCATCAGCAGCTCGCTGGAAATGGCGGGCGACTCCTCCAGTCGCTGCTGCAGGCGCTGCAGCTCGGCCCCCATCTGCTTCCGCGTCGCGGCGTGGCGAGCCAACTCCATTTGCAGTTGTTGGCGACGTTGCGAGAATTCGGGCGGCAAGAGCGTGGCGGTGCTGGACGCGTCGCGATTCTGACAGGCGTCGCGCCAGCGGGGGGCCAAGCGGGCGACCTTCAGCAGGCGGTGCGTCCGCTGGAGTTCGCGGCGCCATGATTCCCTTTGCTCGACCAGATCGCGTTTCCGCTGGGCCACTTCATCACGATGCGAGGCGGCTTTCTCCCATTGCTGCGGTGAAACCCGCAGCGTCTTGGCGGCTTCGTGATGGCGGCGATACCTCTTGATCAAGCCGGGGATGATCTGCTTCTGTCCGCGTGGTTTGAACAGCTCTTCGACTTCGTTGACCAGTTTCGCTTGCAGTGCTTTCAGCCCTGGACCGCCGCGTGCGGCGAACAGCAATTCGCCCAGGTCGCCATTACCGGCAACGACCGCCTGACCGCCTTCGACAAGGCGCTGATGGTTGAGCCCGAAGGAATGGGCGAACAACATGGGCGAGGCGCCGCCCAGCATGTTGCGCAGCGCTTCTTCGGGCACCGGATCCTGGTCGTCGCCGTCGCGGAGGGTGTTCTTGTTCCCCTTTCGCCGCACGACGCGCAGCAGCCGTCCTTGATCGTCTTGCAGCGTCGCGGCCAGGCGGATTTGCTTGTAATGAAATCTGTAGGATTTTTCGGGTTGCGTGGGAATGCCGAACAGCAGGTAGCCCAGGGCGGTTAGCGTGGTGCTCTTGCCCGCCTCATTGGGGCCGTAGATGATGTGCATTCCCGGAGGCGCCGGATCGAAGTCCAGCTGCAAGTCCTCAAAGCGACCAAAGCACTGTAGGCGGAGTTGCTGGATTCTCATCGGCCGTCCGTCCTTGAGGGTTGTGCGGGATCCAGACGGAAACGCAGCACGGCTTGCGCTTCCCGAATGAGCTCGCGGATGACCAGCGGATCGTCCCAGTTGGCCTGGTCGCGGTCGGCGAAGACCGCGTCGGGGAGTTTTTCCCGTAGCGGCTGCAGGGCGTCGCGGACCGCTTGCAGGACGTGGGGATCATCGGCCGCGGCGGCAAGGAACTCGGCCAACTCATCCGCCCCTTCCTCCAAGGGGACTTCTCGCGTGGCCGCTTGCGTTTCCCATTTGATCTGCTCGATCCACAACCGCGAGCTGACTTGGGCGGCGGTGTTCAGCAACTCGGCGGACCACCGCGCCGGTTCGGCCAGCAGCGCGTTGTGGGCCTCGCAGACCCCCTGCAATTCGAGGCGAACCGCCAGCGGCCGCCCCTGAGCCTCCTCGACGGCGTCTTGCAGCGCCGTTTCCACTCGCCGCAAGACCTCCTCGGGCGCAACGCAGCCGGCGGCCTCGATGCGGCGCCGCTCCCAGCGAACGACGTCCAACGGCAGGAACTCCAAGTGCGCCTGGCGATTCTGATCCACCTCGACCAACCAACACCCCTTGGGACCGGTCTCCCGCACGTGACGACCTTGCAGGTTGCCGCTGTAGGCGATCACCGGACGAGTCGGGTGCAACACTTGCCTCTGGTGAATGTGTCCCAACGCCCAATAGTCGTAGCCCTTGCCGATTAACGTCTCCAGGGAGCAAGGGGCGTAGGGATCATGTTCGCCGCCGCCCAGGTGCGCACTGGTGTGCAGCACCCCCAGGTTGAACCAACCCTCTCGCGGCGGCGGATACGTCTCCGCCAGATTCCGCTGTTCGGCTCGATCCAGAAAGCTTCGCCCATGCACGGCCACCTTTAACTCGTCCAGACACGACGTACCGGCCTGGTCGGCTGGAAACCAGTGCACATTGTCCGGCAGTCGCAACGACTTGGTCATGCGATTGGCTGCGTCGTGATTCCCGGAAATCAGGAACACCGGCGTAGAACGCTCGCGAAGCCGTTGCATTTGCTGGGTCAGGAACAGCCCGGTGCGAAAGTCCTCCCAATCGCCGTCGTACAAGTCCCCGGCAATGACCACGAAATCCACCTGCCGGCGGATGGCTTCGTCGACCAGCTTCTGTAAGGCGCGGCGCGGCGCGGCTGCGAACAACGCCTCCCCGCCAAGCCCCTCATCAGCCGCGTCCGCGGAGAAACCGTAACCGACCGACTCCCCGCCCCCCGCGCCGTGACTCAACCCGGCGCGCTTGCTATCCAAATGAATGTCCGCTGCATGCAAAAACGTAAACATCATCCGCACTCCCCGCACTCGACCCACGCCCCTTGCCGGCGCGCCGCTCTCGCCAACCGCCAAGCCCGCCCGCATCGGAAGGGATTCGCGACGCGTTGCCGAGCAACATTCTCGGCGAGCGTTGTGACACGTCTGGTCACTTGCGGAGAGAAAAACTGCAAGAAAGCGAGAAACTCGGCGACGCGCGGCGGACCGAGCGGCGAGAAAAACCGTAAGAAAGCGACAAGCTCGGAGACGCTCGGCGGACCGAGACGAAAGCGGTAGGCGTCCATGCTCTGGCGTCCTGCTCCTGCGTTAGTTGGTCGTCGATTCCATGGCGGTTACGCCCCGCATCCAATCACGCGTGGGGCGATTCTCGCCGACCCGGATCGTGTACTCGCCCGCCTCATACACCCAAGGCTGGAAACGATCGCCGGCGGCGCGCACCGTGTACAGAATCTCACCCGTCGCATCCTGCACCACCTGCACCACATTCTCCCGGCCCGTCAACGTGACTTCGGGCAACTGGTGAGTCCGCCGCCGACCGTCGTTGTCGGCCATGTGGAATTGAATCGGCCACCCCGCGAACTGGGAATCCCCCGCCGCAACGTCGGCGTAACGTCCCCAACATTCAAACGTGACCTTCCGAGTGGTCTTGTTGAACCGCGCTAGGCCGTAACCGTCGGCCCGCTGTCGCGAGTCGCTGCGATCCACCGGATTGGCGTAGGCCAACATTCGAATCCGGTTGCCCAGTCCGTCCAGATAATTGCCGGTCCAAGGCAAGGCGCTTGCGGCGGGAGGATCCTCCCCTGGCTGCTCATCCAGGGGACGCCACCAGCGACCATAAATTGTGTTGACAATCGCCGGGCTGGTGAACGCGAACGGACCATCCGCAGGCTCGTCGATGCCGTGCTGCACCACTACCGCTAGATGTTGGTCTCCACACAGGTGAGGGGCCCAAGCACGGCGGATTTCCCGCAACGCGCGGTTGCGACCGGTTTGCGGCCAACCATTGCAATCCAAATCCGCGAGCAAACGATTGTCAGGAGACCCGTGCAGATGCACGGCGCCGCAAAAGGCGGTTTGCGACAGCACGCACTTCATCTGAGCTCCGCTCCAGTCCTGGCCCCAATCGTGCAGGAATTCCAACTGCTCTTCGCCTAGCAACTTCAATCCCTCCAGATCAATCGCCTGGCGATCGTAGCTGGGATCGTTGATGTGGTCGGGGCGCGGACCCATTGGAGGAATCTTGCCGGCTGGCCCGCTCTTGAACTTGCGGTCTTCCAGGATGGCGAAGTCAACGCCGCCCACGCGCAATCGCGTGTAATAGACGCCAATGCCGCGCCGCAGCGGCTTTTCGCTGATCGGATCGGGCAGGTGCCAAGTCTGGGTGCGCTGGACCATGTTCACATACGACGGCGGATAGGTGTAGCCTCCGTCACTTGCGCCGGCCAGCGTGGACCGCTTGCCGTATTCTCCCCACAGGTTCGGTTGCCCGACGTCATGATCATCCGGGATCGTAATTACCGGACGATCCTTGAGCACCTCGCGGAACTGCAAGCCAAATTGCAGCCACCCGGCCGTATGTTCCGTGTGGTGATACGATTGGTCGCCCGCAAAGAAAAGCAAGTCCGGATCCTGATGCTTCAGATTCGCGACAATCTGGGGACGCGGGCCGGCGGTGCGACTGGAGTTGCAAGAGAGCGTGCCGACCACGATCTCTTCCTTGTCAATCGGATCCTTGCGGATCAACCCCTCGAAAACGGCCTGCTCGCCGTGGCGCACGCGATACTTCACGTCGCGGGCGTTATCCCAATTTCTGACGCGAAAATGCGCAGTTCCAGCCTGGATAGAGGACCGGTTGCTGAGAGACCTGCCGCCAACGGCCGTTGCGCTCCAATTCCAACCTGACGACGCGCTCCTCGTCGGGCCTCAGGGGAAACAGCTGGGCGGTCAATTTCAACACGCCCTGGTCGTGAGTATAGACGGCGAACGCGACAACTTGATCGCGGGGGACGTCCATCTCGATGAAGGGCTTGGCGGGTGAGTTCTTTTTCTTTTTCTGGTTGGGGCGTGGTTCGGGCCGCTCCCACCAAGAGCCCACGGCCATCGAGTCCAGACGCGGAAACTCGTCGCCGAAAGGTCGCGCGTCCTCTTGAGCAACGGCCTCGCTCGCCGGCCCGCCGCAAGTCATCATGCTGCTCAATATCAGCGTCAGCACCAGCCGAAGCCAACGTCGGAGCGACCTGGGAGACGAGCAACAGTGGGGCGCTGGCATAACGGCACTCGAAGGCAACAGGGAAAGGACCGCCTGCACCGAGCCTAGCAATCAACGGCCGCGGGAACAAGCGAACGCTCAATTATAGCGAGCCTCCCGGCGATCCGTGTTTCTGTGCAGGGCCGTGGCCGGGCGGGAGCTGGCCGGCGTCCGCTGTACATCCTGCCGCAGTCGCTTTCAATGGCGGTGGGGCGTGGGGCCAGTTTGTTGGTGGGTGGGGGTGTTGTTTTTGCTGGGTGGTGGTTCGGGGGTGGTTGGTTTTGGAGTTGCGGATTTGGGGGTTGTGGGCGGGATGATGTTGGTTTGTTGGCAGAGGTGGAGGGCGGCTTGGTAGAGGGGCAGCTTGGTGTGGAGCCGCCAGAGATCGAGCTGGTTGCCTTTGGCGCCGCAGGCGAAGCAGTGGAAGAGGTTGCGTTGCAGGTCGACGGAGAAGCAGGTCGACTTGCTGTCGAGCGGCTGGTCGCTCTGGTGCAAGGGACAGCGGCCGCGGCACTTGGCGGCTCGTTGTCGGCGGGGCTGATAGTGCAGGAGGGCGAGCACTTCGGCGATGGAGATGCGTGCTCGGAGGGCGGCGTAGTCCAGCAGTCGGCCGGGTCTATTGGACGTCATCGCGAGGCTTGGCGGCCGAGTCTTGCGGTTGAGCGAGATGGGCTCGATAGGACTTGCCCTGCAGGTGGTGGAGGAGCGCTCGATAGACGACTCGGTCCAGCAGGGCCATGACCAGGGGCGGATCGCCGAAGTAATCGGTCCAGTCCTCGAACGGGATGTTGGTGACCAGCGCCGTGGACGCTTTTTGATGGCGGGCGTGGATGACCTTGTACAGCAAGCTCGAGGCGTCGGGGTGTTCCGTCCGCTCCCACTTGTCGAATCCCAGTTCGTCGATGATCAACAGGTCGCAACGGGTGAACCGGCGGACTTGCTTGGGCAAGGTCTTGTCGCCGGCGGCGGCGGTCAACTCCTCGATCAACTCGGCGCTGGTGATGTACCGCACGCTGTATCCCGCCGCGCAGCAGCGGCGGCCGATGCCTTGAATGATCCGACTCTTTCCGACGCCGCTATTCCCCACGAAGACGAGGTTCTCTTTCCTGTGCACGAATTCGCCCTGGGCAAGTTCCTCGAATGGTTCGCGAGAGATCGTTTTGGCGTTGAAGCTCCAGTCGAACGTCTCGAGCGTTCCCGGGTCTTGGAATTTGGCGTCGCGAATCCGCCGTTCGACGGTGCGTTCCTTGCGCGTGCCAGCCGGTTCGGCCAAGACGCGTTCCAGCGTTTCCAATCCGGACAGCTTCTGGCGTTGAGCCTCCCCCAGAACGGCATCGAGCCTTTCTTCAGTCAGCGGAATCCGCAGCGTCTGGAGGTGTTCCAGGATCCTGTCGCGAGTCTGATTGCCGCCGCTCTTCTTCTTGCTTCTCATTGGTTGCCTGCTCGTCGAATAGGAGGTGTTGATACTCGCTGCTGGGACGGACCGTCGCATCGCCGGGAAGCTGCTTGAGCAGTTCCAGGTCCTCATCGGAGAGATGCTTCCAACCTGGCTGCGGCGAAGCCTGGCTGTTGAGAATCCGTTCCAACGCCTGGAACGAATAGGCGTGATAGCGAACAGCGCGCTCGATCGCGGCCAACAGATCTTGGCGGCGGTAGAAACGTTCCAGCGCCAACACGGCTTCCGCTTGAGAGCGCGCGTAGCGTTGCTTGGTCAGCAAGCCTTCCAGGAACCGCGTCCCCGTCTCGCCCCACTGCTCGAACCGCTCGCGGAGCCACTCGATGCGGACGCGCTGGCTCCGCGGCGGTTGATGCTCCGCGACAATGCGTTGTTCTCCCTTGACATGTGCGGGGAACAACGCGTGATCGGCGACCATGTTCAAGTGTTGATCGTAGACCTGCAGCCGATCCTCGGTCAGCCGCACCGGCAGCAGCGCCGGAGCCAACCGCCAGGGAACCGTGTAGTCATTGCTCGCATAGGAGACGAAGCCCTCGGGAGAAGCCTGGCGATAAACGACTTTCGAGGTGTCGTAGTGATGCGCGGGCAGAGGCAGCAGATGAGGAGCCTCCTCGGCGTGCAACTCCAAGGGCGTCTTGCCCGTCGTGCCATGCTTCCTCACATCGGCGACGTTGGCCAACCACCAACGCGTGGTTTCATTGAGATGCTCCAAGCTGCGGAACGTGCGGCCATTCAGCAGTGCGAAAACGGGGAGCCGTTTAATTGTTGTGGAGGTTTACGCTGTTTAGGTAGAAGGCCTGTTGCGGCTGCCTAGGGGACGGCCGGGGGCGCGGAGCGTGTGTTCGATTCCTAGTCGCCTTGCCGTGTCTTGGGTCCACTCGCGGCTCCCAAAGGGCGCACCCTTCTTGAGGGAAGCGTTTAGTGATTCTCGTTCGGCGCGGGTCAGCGCTTGGTTCACCCGATCGAGCCAGTTCCGCGGCTTGGCGATGGGCCATGGGTTCATGGGAATCGGCTGCTCCGGGTGCGGCTGACCGAGGATCGGCTGCAGGTCTTCGGACAACGTAGCGGCAAACGGTGAGCAGGTGGCCGTCGGCTTGCACCGGGAAGCTCTTGAACGGCCCCTGGTAAACGTGTCCCCATCCTGTCCTGCCTCGCCAGGCATTCCAGCGAGTTGCGTGAGTCGTCGTCAACCGGTGCATGAACGCCGACAGATCATCGTCGCCCGCGGGCCAGACAACGAAGTGCCAATGGTTAGGCATCACGCAGTACTCCAGGATTCGTAAGGGATGAAGCAAGAGCGATTCCAAAACAATGGAAATGAAAGCGGCGTAGTCCGCGTCCGTCGTGAACAGCCGCTTGCGGTCATTGCCACGATTGAGCACATGCTGCACGACGCCGCCGGGCGTGCTTCTTTTGGGACGGGACATGCGATGGGATCCTCCCGCGAGGGAATCCGCCATTTCCGCACACCAACCATCACAACCAAGCGGTGAAAACCGCATCGGCCGACAGACCCTCGACGCCTTGTGAGAAACCGCCCCCCGTTTCCCATCCCAAACGCTCTTGGTAGGGCCCCCATTCCCCGTAAAGCTCCACAACAATGAAACTGCTCCCCGTTTCCCCGTTCAGATAGGCCTTGCGAGTCGTGTCGCTCAAGCCCCGCAAATGCAAATCGTCCGACATCCGCGCATGCCAATCACTGGTAGCCATCGTGATCTCCTGGAAAGGACAAAGAAAACGTCCCTCCAGGATGACGCGCACTCACCAAGCCGATGCTAGAATGCACCAACAATCAAACCGAACTCCCTCCCCTGCCGCGCAGCGGCTTCCTTGAACAAAGAACAACGGCTGACCCACTTCTCCCCCTTGTTTGCGCAACCACTTGCTGGATCCTCGCCGGGGAAGGAGCATAACATCGTTATCTCAGTAAATAGCAACGAGTTGTCGCACGGTCAACACACGGGAACCGACCTGGGCGCGTGTGCTTCTTGCCATGACTTTCCCTCATCAGCTCGGAGGCGGCCTCCTTCGCCTTGGCCCTCAACTCCGTGATCTTCCGAGTCTTCAAGTCCTCGGTGTCCCCTTGGCCTTCCGCGAGGACGCGGATCGTTGGAACGCCTTCTCCGCCGCCCCAAGACCTGCTTTCCCGAGAGGGATCCTCGGCGAAAAACTCGCTCGTATCGTGTAACGATTCCGGCTTGATAGCGTGTAGTCTGGTAGGAAACAACTATGACGCTTACTCCGACAACCCGTGCGAGCTTGCTGTTGAGGCTTCGCGATCCGAGAGATCATGACGCTTGGGTGGAGTTCGTGTCGGTCTATGAACCTGTGGTCTACCGCATATTGCGGAGAACCGGACTGCAGGATGCCGACGCCGCAGAAGTGTTGCAGGATCTCTTGCTTGCCGTAAGTCGCAACATCGAACGCTGGGAGCATGGAGCTGAACACGGTTCGTTTCGAGGTTGGCTAGGCCGCGTCACCCGAAACCTGGTCGTTTCTTGGGTTCGGCGACAAAAACGACAAGTGGCGACAGCGCCCTTGATCTTGATTCGTTGCTGGAGTCATCGCCAGAAAATAGTTACCCGGAGACGAGTGAATTTGATCGCGAAGTGCGGCGAGCTCTATTTCACCTGGCGTCGGAAAAAGTAAGGGACGAAGTCCGTCCCCAGACTTGGCAAGCATTCTGGAACGTCGCTGTGGCAGGCCTTTCAGTTGCTGACACCGCAAGCAAACTTGGGATGACAACTGGTGCGGTGCGGGTTGCCAAGTGTCGAGTAATTGCGCGGTTGCGCGAAGTTGTTGTCGTATTGGAGAATTCAACGTGAACCATCACTGTTCACACAAACGATTGGAGCTCGCATTGGCGGGATCGCTCAGCACCGATGAGGAATCGATGCTGCATCGTCACCTGGACGACTGTGAGTATTGCTCGGCGGAGATTGAACGACTTGCGGGAGGAGAGCAAGTGACAAAAGAAATCGCTTCGATGTTCGTTCCTGATGAACTCGGTGATGCTTGGCCGCGGCAATGCGACCAATCAGCAGCAGATTTCGTCGTCGAGCACCTCGAACCATCCGACGATAGTGCGGCCTTGGGGCGGCTCGGTGGCTATGAAGTGATCGAAGTTATCGGTCGCGGTGGAATGGGCGTCGTCCTTAAAGCCTTCGACTGCGAGCTGAAACGCTATGTGGCGATCAAGGCGCTGGCGCCGCATTTGCGCATAGTTCGGTTGCACGCAAACGGTTTGCACGGGAAGCGCGGGCCGCGGCCGCGGTCGTCAATCCGCATGTAATTGCCATTCATCATGTTCGCCCGTCGGGCCGACTTCCATTTCTGATCATGCCTTTACTCACCGGTGAATCGCTGGCGCAACGCTTGAAGGCGCGCGGCCCCCTGGAATTGACGGAGGTTCTGCGGATTGGCATGCAGGCTGCGATTGGATTGGCGGCGGCCCATGATCAGGGGCTGGTGCATCGCGACGTCAAACCGGCGAATATCTTCCTGGAGAAAGGGGTCGAGCGAGTCGTGATCACCGACTTTGGACTTGCCCGCGCGGCGGACGACGTTTCGATGACGCGACAAGGTTTCGTTGCCGGAACGCCGGAGTACATGTCACCCGAGCAGGCTCGCGGCGATGCACTCGATGGCCGCTCCGATCTCTTCAGTCTCGGCTGTGTCTTGTACGAGATGGCAACCGGCGTTTCGCCATTTCGAGCCGATTCGACGATCGCGACTCTAAGGCGGATCGTCGACGAGAAGCCAGCATCAATGGCGTCGCTCGCACCCGAACTGCCGCCGTGGTTCTGTTCACTTGTCGAGCGGTTGCTATCGAAGAATCCGACTCAGCGTTTTGCCTCTGCGAACGCAGTCAGCGAATTGCTGGAGCTTTGCCTGTCGCATCTTCAACGCCACGCTTCCATGCCCTTGCCAACTTGGCTTGCGCCGCAAGCCTCTGGCCGCGGTTCGATTCTTAACGTCCGTCGGAAAGGAGTGATCGCCATGCTTGGGACGATTGGAGTGGCTCTTCTAGGGACGCTGCTGTGGCAAGCGACGGAACCGCCCGACATCGCCGGACAATGGAACAGCGAAGAATGGGGTACCGTGATTATCGAAGCCAAAGCAACCGGCGGGACTTTCACCGGCTCCGACCGGGTCAAGTCGGGCACGCTTCATTTGAATTGGTCACGCGTCGAACGCCGCTTCAATGGCACATGGGGAATAGGTGATGACCGCGGCGGAAGACTGTCTTTGCGGCTAGTTGACGGTGAAATTCGCGGAGCATGGACGACAGACATAGACGCTCAAAAGAAATCCGATACTCCGCGACTTGGCGATCTGTTGTGGACTCGAACCGGGAACGTGCCAGTAATCGAAAAGACGGATCGAAAGCTCATCACGGCGGAGGAGCTTGAGAAGCAGATTCAGTTTGCTGGACGCGAGTTGTTCGATGGCCGCGTGGAATTGACTCAGGAATTCAAAACGCTCTGGCCAACGAAGGATCAGAAGCTGGAGCTCGTGACTTCAACGGGAACCGCCCGCTGGCTGAAGAAGGGGGGGATGACTCGCATCGAAAGCGATCGGATGGTTCCAGGAACAGGCAGCATCGAATTGCAGCCGGAGCAATGGACAACGGGTCAGGATGGAAATCGAGTGTACTCGTGGAACCGCGTGACCGGGACCATCGCCTACGGAGCGTTGAGGCCCGGCGTGCTCGCCTACGCTCCCAACCTGTTTTTCTGGGGAAGGTCGGCGATTGCGTTTCCCCAGCCAATGTTCGGCCCCAATCCCACGATCGCTCAGATCACTCGTGATGGTCGCGATGAAATCGATGTGGAGGTTGCTGACCCCCAAACTAAAATCTCGGTGCGCTATGTTGGGATCGCTCCCAGTCGTGGTTACTTGCCGACTCGCGTTGAATCCCGCATGGGCGATCGGCTCCAATCGCAAGTGGAGTTTCAGGATTTCTTCCAGGCCCGCCCCGGTGTGTGGGCCGCGAAGACAATCATGTGGACCGCCTGGTCTGACGAGAGCGACGTTGACGGGAGACCGATTCTCGGCAGCCGTACGAAGTTTACCGTGACGAAGCTGGAACTTGGCGACGACGCAAGGCTTCAGGACGAAGACTTCAGGCTCAAGCTGCCGGACGACGTCAAAGTCGTCGAGGCGCCGTCGAAGAATTGACCTTGCCCGTCTCGTCGAACGTCGGCCGAGCCACGGCCAGGCCAATACCAGCAGGACCGCGAAACACCTGTTCCAAACCATGACAGTGCGTTCATCGTCAAGTGATCACAGCTTGAGGAGGCGAAAACGGGGAGCCGTTTAATTGTTGTGGAGGTTTACGCTGTTTAGGTAGAAGGCCTGTTGCGGCTGCCTTGGGGACGGCCGGGGGCGCGGAGCGTGTGTTCGATTCCTAGTCGCCTTGCCGTGTCTTGGGTCCACTCGCGGCTCCCAAAGGGCGCGCCCTTCTTGAGGGAAGCGTCTAGTGATTCTCGTTCGGCGCGGGTCAGCGCTTGGTTCACCCGATCGAGCCAGTTCCGCGGCTTGGCGATGGGCCATGGGTTCATGAGAATCGGCTGCTCCAGGTGCAGGCTGCACCAAGGCCAGTCCTGGGGGTGCTCCACCAGGTTGGCGCGGCTGCGCATTTCGGACAACGTAGCGGCAAACGGTGAGCAGGTGGCCGTCGGCTTGCACCGGGAAGCTCTTGAACGGCCCCTGGTAAACGTGTCCCCATCCTGTCCTGCCTCGCCAGGCATTCCAGCGAGTTGCGTGAGTCGTCGTCAACCGGTGCATGAACGCCGACAGATCACCGTCGCCCGCGGGCCAGACAACGAAGTGCCAATGGTTAGGCATCACGCAGTACTCCAGGATTCGTAAGGGATGAAGCAAGAGCGATTCCAGAACAATGGAAATGAAAGCGGCGTAGTCCGCGTCCGTCGTGAACAGCCGCTTGCGGTCATTGCCACGATTGAGCACATGCTGCACGACGCCGCCGGGCGTGCTTCTTTTGGGTCGGGACATGCGATGGGATCCTCCCGCGAGGGAATCCGCCATTTCCGCACACCAACCATCACAACCAAGCGGTGAAAACCGCATCGGCCGACAGACCCTCGACGCCTGGTGAGAAACCGCCCCCCGTTTCCCATCCCCAAACGCTCTTGGTAGGGCCCCCATTCCCCGTAAAGCTCCACAACAATGAAACTGCCCCCGGCCTTGATCGTAAGCCGGTCCAGCTGGGAGGGTAGCAGGCCCGACGGGCCGGCACAATTTTAGCCGTGGCCGTAAGGCCACGGAACGTCAACGGAAACGGGTCCACAGGCCCGAAGGGCCGACACAATCAGGACTTGTGTCGGCCCTTCGGGCCTGTGTCCGATCTGGAAAGGTAACCGTGGCCTCACGGCCACGGCTAGAAATGTGTTGGCCCTCCGGGCCTCGGACAGAGTCGGGTTGACCACCTTACGATCAAGGCCACTGCTCCCCGTTTCCCTCTCCATTCCCCGTAAAGCTCCACAACAATGAAACTGCTCCCCGTTTCCCTCTCTCTGCTCCCCGTTTCCCTCTCTGTGATAGGCTTGAGAGCAAAATGCTTGGCCCGGTAGGGGTCGATCGATAGCCGCGTGGCTGAACTTGAGGTGATGGACGAAAAGGTCGAAGTGTCGATGTCGCACGATCTCCTTGTGTCATTGATCGGTGCGTCAAGCTACGATTGACGAGCGAAACTAAGATGGCTGAACGAAAACGTCCGGCTGCGAGCCTCGATGCCACGCAGTCGTTGAGACCCGGGTTTGCACCGAGCGACGCGGAGACGACGGAACCAACGGGGACCTCGTCGCCTGAGCGTTCCACCGTTAGCAAGAATCAGAAAGCCCCGCCAACGCTGGGTTCATCGGATTCGCAGTCGATGGGGCGTTACCGCATCGGAGAGGAATTGGCGCGTGGTGGTATGGGGGCCGTGCACCTTGCGATCGATACGGTCTTCGATCGAGTGGTGGCGCTCAAAATTGTGCAGGAGCGATTCGGTCACGATCCGGCGACACTGTTCCGGTTTGAGGATGAGGCACGAATCACAGCCCAACTCCAGCACCCGGCGATTCCTCCTGTCTTTGATCTTGGTGTGCTGCCGGACGGACGTCCTTACCTGGCGATGAAACTGATACGTGGCCAAACGCTCGATTCGCTACTGAAGGCTCGTTCGCATCCCCTCATCGACCAGGGGCGGTACCTGGGTATCTTCGAGCAGATTTGTCAGGCGGTGGCCTTTGCGCATTCCAACGGAGTGATGCATCGCGATTTGAAGCCAGCCAATGTCATGGTGGGAGACTATGGGGAAGTCCAAGTGATGGATTGGGGGTTGGCCAAGGTGTTGGCGAACGAGGACGAGGCCGTAGCCGGCCAAACAAGCGACGTGATCAATGACACGTTGTCGGTTACCGCCAGCAATCGCACTTACGTCGGAAGCGTGCTCGGCACGCCGGCGTACATGCCGCCAGAGCAAGCCCGAGCGAACGCGACCGATGTCGGCAAGCATAGCGACGTATTTGGCTTGGGGCGCGGTGCTCGCTGTGATCCTCACGGGCAAGCCGCCTTTCAGTGCATCCGACGGAGACTCGGCTCGACGCGTGGCGGCGGCCGGGGAATTGACCGAGTGCTTTTCGCGTTTGAACCATTGTGGCGCGACACCCGATTGGATCGACCTGTGCCGGCAATGCTTGGCGCCTGCTCCTGACGACCGGCCAGCCGATGCAAGTGCGGTTGCCCATGCGGTCTCCAAGCTGTTGGCGGAATCCGAGGAACGGGCGCGATCCGCCGAGCAGGAGCGAGCGCGGACCGAAGTCCGGAACGCCGAACAACGGAAACGCCGGCGAGTCCAAGCCGCGCTGGCGATCACCGTTGTGACAATGATCCTTGGTGGCGGCGGAATGATCTGGTGGCAAGGACGTCAAGCCATGTTGCGAGAAGCAACCGAACTGGAACAACGCCTGCAAGAGTCCGCTCGCCTGGACCGCAACGTGGCGGCGGTCGAGGAACTGGTTGAGCGAACGAGAATTGCGCTGGGAGCCAATGAGCGACGTCAAGCTGAAGCTTTATTGAACGAAGCCGCCAAACGCACCGAAGAGGGAGGCGCCAAGGCATTCCGTGATCCAATTGAGATGCACCGTGCCGAGCTGAAGTTCTTGAACGATTATGCTGCCGCCCAACGAAATCGGTGGAACGCCCGCGAAGGTGTTGAGTCCGCTCCGGTTGACACACTACGGTTCCTGGAGGAAGCCCGCGATCAGTTGGCCGTCTCAACGTGGACTGGGATGATTTGTTTCCCGAAGAAGCTGCGACCTTGATTCGGACTTCAGCGATTCGAGATCAATTGGTTGCGGGCCTCGATTGGCAGTTATGGTACACCAGATCGGAACGCGTTTTGCGGACCTTGAAGTCGGCTGATCCTGATCCTTTTCGAAACGCCCTCCGCGACGCCTTATCGCTGCAAGACTTCGGTCGTCTAAACGAGCTCGCTGCTGATCCGAGGGCCTACGAACAACCGAGCGCTTTCATCGCGACGCTCGGAGACCAAGACGAAATCCCGAAAGAGCAGCGACGTGCACTGCTCGAGCTTGCAATCCTCAGAGATCCGCACGACGTTGAATTGCTCATGTTCATGGGGAGCCTGTTCCCTCTGCACGGCGAGACACGGGAGGATGAACGCCTGATCTGGTTCCAGGCTGCTGTTTCCGTGGATCCAACCAATCCGGCCGCTTGGAACAATCTTTCGGCGACCTTGCTTGACCTGCGCGAATTCGATCGGGCGGAAGCAGCCGTGCGAGAGTCGATTCGACTTGACCCCGCGAGTGCGCACGCGTTCAACAACTTGGCCAGTATCTTGATCGAGCGTGGTGATTTGGAAGCTGCTTTCGACGCGTTGAACGAAGCAATGCGTCTGCGACCGGAGGACGATGTGGTGCGGGCAAACCGGGCGGCGCTCCTGCAACGCAGCGGAGAGCCCGACCTAGCGATCGCTGAGTGCCGTCAAATCATCAACGAGTATCCAGACCGATTCAGTGCATGGACCACGTTGGGATTCACACTCTTCGACCTTGGCGATTTTGAAGAATCAGAGGCCGCCCATCGAAAGGCGACCGCTCTCGCTCCCCTCCAAGCCGCATCGCATCTTGGGCTGAGTAATGCGCTCGCAGCGCAGGGCAATTCGGAGGAGGCTGAAGCCGAGCTGCGCGAAACGCTGCGGCTCGATCCGTACCTCCCGCACGCACACTACAATCTGGGGATCCTGCTCCGGCAGCGAGGCGAGCTGACCGAAGCCGAATCGTGTCATCGTGAAGCGATTCGCTTGGATCCGAATCACGCCCGAGCATTAAGTGGCTTGGGCAATGTTTTGCGCGACATGGGCGACCTCGAGGCTGCCGAAGCGGCGTTATCCGAAGCGATTCGAATCGACGCCGATCTGCCTGACGCGCACGACAACTTGGGGATTGTCCGCGCGATGAGCGGCGACTTGGACGGGGCAATACAGTCTTTCGAAGAAGCGTTACGGCTGGATCCCTCAAGTCAGGGAACGGCAGAGAACCTCTCAAACGCGCGGCGTTTGAAGCGACAACGCGACCGCGAGATGCAATGATTGATCAGCAGCAAGTAACGGGTCTCGTAGGCGTGGGGGTCAAAATACTCAGCCGCCCCGAAATTTGGTAAGCGTACGGGTTAGGCGTCTCGGCGCGGGGGGTAGGCTGAGGAGTTGTTTTTCATTCCCTTGGCCTGGAGTCGAGTAGGGGACGTGTTGCGAATCCGGAAGTGGCTTCGTTGTGGCGGGACCGTGTGGCGCGTCTCGAAACGCGCGACGGCGTGGCGCAGCTTGGCGGCCTTGTTGTGCGCCGGCTGTTTGCCCGAGCAAAAAGTAGAGCCGAGCCAGCTACAGCCTGGGTGCGACCCTGTATTGCATGCTCACTTGCTCCGGCGGCATGTAGGCCGGCGTGCCCAGTCGGATCACCGAACTGGGGCCGGCCTCCGACGTGGTCGCGATGGATTACGCCCTTGCTGTGAGCGTAGTCGACCGCCTGGCAGACCGCGACGAACTGGCTTAGCAAACGCCGAAACTCGAGGTCCAAGTAGCTCGTTTCCTGGGACTGCCGCGATCCAGGATCATGTCGGCGCCGAATGGCGTCCCGTAGAACTGTCGCCGCGAATAAACCGCATGGCGTAGTACGGTCGCTGATCCAGGCCAACGCCGCAGCCATACACGGGCACAATCCCTGGATGCTCGAGCTTGCCGGTGATTTCGGCCTCCAAAAGAAACCGCGATCTGGCGCTGTGATCGTGCACAAAATCCCGGCGAACCTGTTTCAGGGCGACGTGCCGATTCAACTCACGGTCATGAGCGACATAGACTTCTCCCAAGCCGCCTCTTTGATGAAACCGCACGATGTCGAACCGTTCGTTGGCCAGGCTCGAATCCCCGGCCGTATCTGGCGCGTCCGAATCCTGCAGCAGCGCTTGCACGCCTTCGGCGAGGCGGTCGGGTCCAGAGTGATCGTGCTGCAACAAGGACTGAACGATGTCTCGCAACTGTGCGTCGTCACCGCACCGTTCGGCCAGCCATGCGTCCCGCTGTTCGTCCGGCTTCTCGATCGCCTGCAGGAACAAGCTGCGAACTCGATCCAGTCGATCCTCCGCGGATGCACGAGGCGCATCCGTCTCTAGTCCGGCGTCCGCCGTGCGATCCAATGAGCCGTCGGGTTCGTGATGCTTTGCGGTCGTCGCAGCGGCGGAATTCGTCAGCGATTCGCTCCTTGCGAATTGTCGCAGTTGCGCGGCAACGTCCTGCTCGACGGCGCGCTCGGCGATGAATTCGTTCACGCCGCGCGAAGCATTTTGCTCGCGCCACCGACGAAATTCATCCATCGCTTCCGAAACCCGCTGGATAAGTGAACGCTCATTCATTCCCGGACCTCGATCGACTTGTGACGCTCCGAAAAGGCGACCCCAACCACCCGGCCAACCCGCGACGTTCACCCGTACGCCGAAGGGCGGCAAGCAACTGCGAAGTGCAGGCGCGTGTGCGAAAGACGGTCGCTTGCCTTTTCACAGAGTACCGAGCGAGCACACACGACGCCAGTCACGCGAATTCAGCCGCATTCAGGGGAGTCCTTCCGACCGCTTCGCTTGTTCGCCTGAGGGAGAAAAACGCGGTCTTGCACAACCGGCAGGGCTGGCGTAGGATTCCAACGCGAGGTGAACGCCTTGCCCTCCCGCCCGCGGCAGCGCGGACGGAACGGTTCTGTGGCCAACGCAGTGAGTGTATTGCGTCCCATGGAATCCAGGAGTTTCCCCAGTGAAACGCCACTCCGCCGCCGCTGGCCAGCGGCCCCCGCTCATGGTCGGCCCTGTTCCGCTCCAGGACCAACTGGCCGCCCGTCCTTGGCCGCGACCGAAGGCGCCCACTCCGTCTCGGCGAAGTGAATTCCGCTGCGAGCTCCGCCTGAATCCCAGGCCGAACCCGCCATGGATATGTTCACTGGAACTGCGGGATGCACCTCGCCCGTCTCACACGGAGGTCTGAGATGTCCACTGGCCGATGTCGTCGCAGGTACTGCAAGTGCGGCAAGTTGAGGTTGCCCGATAAGTCCGCGGCAATCCAGATCAAGCACCATTTCCTGGTGACCAGCGAACGTGAAGTGATTCCCCAGCGAGCCTACAATTGCCAGGTGTGTCGCGGTTGGCACTTGACGAGCAAGACCAGAACGGGGGCCGATGCGGTGCAGCAGTGACCGGCTCTGCTTTCGCTGTCGGCCCAGCTCGCTGGGGCCTGGCCAGGGACAGCTTTGCCTTGCACGCGTTGGCGCGGATCATGCTACGGGCAGAGTCTCGAAGAACGCTCGGGCGTCCTCGCAGGCTTCGCGAAAGACCCTGGAATCCTCAGCGAAATAGGCCAGAAACGGTTGCGGCGTCCGCGGCTCGAACTCGTAGAGATCGATGTGGTGGTACCCCTCGCGGCGGGCGAACTTTCGCTTCAGCCCGCGCTGCTTCAGGAGTCGATTGACCAATTCGATCCGAAGACGTTCGCCCAGGTACGCTGAATTGAAGGAGACCTCGGTCTTCAGATCCTCTCGTTCGCCGTAGGTGACCGGCCATTGGTCCATCCAGCGACCCTGGATCGGTCGGACGACGACGATGGAGCGCACCCGACTCAACTCGGCCAGCATCACCATTCGGAAATAGGCGCCGTCGATCGACGTCCGCTCCGCGAATCCGTACTCGTAGATCCACAGCGCGTTGAGCAGCCCTTCTGCGTTGATCGGCGCGTAGAACGTGGCGTGTCCCTGCGTGTTGCGAAAGCTGCTCTTCTTAGGCACGCGACGGTTCAACAGATCCTGGGCGCACGGATTGAGGTGCACGGTTTCTCGCCCAGCTTGGGGATCGTAGCTATTGAAGGCGATGGCGACGGATTGCTCGTTGTTGAAGTCGTCGCACATGGACTCCAACACGCCTTCAGCGATCTTTGGGGCAAGCAACCGCGCCGGCACGCTGTTGACGGTGACGTTCATGATGTAGCCAAAGGGGCTCTCGCACATGCTCTTCACATCGGTGATGTGCTTCAGGGACGCCAGGGCAAGTTGCGGAACATCGTCGAGAACGTGTGGCAGCGCGAGCTTGGGTCGGATCTCAGCTCGCTTCATGTAGACCTTGCCCAGAGACTCCAGGTCGTCAACGCCGTAACGCTCCCGCAGCCGGCCGTTCTTGGCGAGCAAGTACTTCCAGACGATGTCGATCTGTCCGCTGGTGCACGAGATCATGTCCGGTGTCAACGACCGTTCCAGCACCGCGTGCAGAAAACCGAGTCCGTGGAAGTTGTTTCCGGCCAGGCCTCCCATCGCGAAGGCAATCTCAACCGTCTGGCGAACGCTTGGCTTGGACATGACCGGGCCGGCTCGAGAAAGAGATTCACGGGCGTACAGGCGGCCGCGAAAGTAGAACCCCGCAGCACGCGGGAGGTAGCGACCGTCCAGATCCTGCTCCGAAATGAGCAGGAAGTGGGTGTCGCCCTCCTCGGTATAAGGCGCACCCGGCTGGGAACGCAAGCGGTTTCGCTCGAGCTCGGGGAATAAACGCCATTGAACATTGGCGGAGTTCCTCCAGTGCGGGCCGCCTGGCCGAACCAACACCAATTCGCCGGGAAACGCGCCAACGTGTCCAGATCACTGGCCCCGCCCGAATCCCATTCAATCGCCAGCGTATCGCCGGCTTTCAGGGTGATCGACTTGCCGACCGCCACGGCTCCTCGGGCTGCATCGAGGGACTCGAATCTGAACTCCCAGTCAGGCAAAGAAGGCGATTCACCGTGCAAATATCGCTTCTTTTCGCGGGCCTCGGAGATCGCACCGAGTTTTGCGGGGCTACAGCGTCAACTATTCTTAGCCACCGCATTGACTCATCGAAAAGCACCGCGTACGATTCATCGTAGATCGACGATAAAGGAGTGAAATGTCCACCGCCAAGAAGAATCAGCGAAAGTGTGATTCGCGGCCGGTCAAATTGCCGGACGCTGGGAGCGCAGATGTTTTAGCCAAGCTGGCTTGGGCGGTTGCGCATCCGGCTCGAGTACGAATCGTTCGGTTGTTGATCAGCCGGGAAGCGTGTGTGTGTGGCGAGATTGTTGCCGAGTTGCCACTTGCTCAGTCAACGGTCTCCCAGCACCTGAAAATCCTGAAGGAGTCCGGTCTCGTTCAAGGAGAGATTGAAGGTCCCAAGGTGTGCTACTGCATCAACCCTGAACGACTCGAACAACTCAAGGCGCTCGTTGCGGAATTGTAACTGTTTTTTTGCTCGCATCTATCGTCTAGCGGCGATAGACGATAGCGGCTCTGAATGGACGACGCGGAGATGAATCAACCCGACGCTTGCCTCGCGGATAAAAAGGGCATTGGCTTTTTTGAACGCTACCTGACCGTCTGGGTTGGGCTGTGCATTGTCGCCGGAATCGTGCTCGGGAAGATCGCTCCCGGGATCGCCAAATCACTCGACGGAATGGCGATCCATGTCAACGAAGCTCCGGTGATCTCGATTCCTATCGCCGTCTGCCTGTTCTTCATGATGTACCCGATCATGGTCAAGATCGACTTCAGCGAAGTCGTGAAAGCGGGCAAAGCGATTCGTCCCGTTGGTTTGACGCTGTTGCTCAACTGGGCCATCAAACCTTTCACGATGTACGCGATCGCCAGCTTCTTTCTCGGCACGCTGTTTCTTGGCTTCATCGGTCCCGACGCGGTCGATTACGTGAAAGCCCCCTTGGGGAGCAATCTTGAGGTCGGTGCAACGTATGGTGCTGGCGAAGTCGTGTTGGTCGATGGCGTGAAAATGCTGCAAGTTCCGCTTTGGCGAAGTTACTTGGCGGGGTGCATCTTGCTCGGCATCGCTCCCTGCACGGCGATGGTCTTGGTGTGGGGATTCTTAGCGAAGGGTAACGACGGACACACGCTCGTGATGGTCGCCATCAATTCGCTGACGATGCTCGTTCTGTACGGAGTTCTGGGTGGGTTCTTGCTCGGAATCGGGCAGCTTCCCGTTCCTTGGCAAGCGCTCTTGCTGTCTATCGGCGTCTATGTCGCGTTGCCATTGGGGGCCGGTTACATCTCGCGCAAATGGCTGATCGCTTCCAGGGGAGAAGCCTGGTTTCGCGAAAAGTTCTTGCATTTCCTGACGCCGATCACGATCACAGCACTACTCGCAACGCTGGTGTTGTTGTTTTCCTTCAAAGGCGAAACCATTGTTGAAAACCCGCTCACGATTTTATGGATCGCCATTCCGTTGACGATTCAGACGCTGTTGATCTTTGCACTTGGCTACGGGATCAGCAAAGCGATGGGATTCACCTACGAGTCCGCCGCTCCGACAGCATTGATCGGAGCATCGAATCACTTTGAAGTGGCGATCGCGACGGCCACAATGTTGTACGGACTGTCATCTGGGGCAGCCCTGGCGACCGTTGTGGGCGTACTGATCGAAGTGCCATTGATGCTGGGCTTGGTCAAGTTTTGCCTCAAAACGCAACGCTGGTTCCCAGCCGAATCTTCCGTCGAAGACAAATTGAGAGAACCGGATTTAGTATCCCAACAGGAGGCGATGTGATGAATAGCGTCGAACACAAACACTGTTTCGGGAGCATCTTCCCGGACCACATCCAAGGAGTCGAGCGCCAAGGAAAAGTGTTTTCACTGTGCATCGACGCACCGCCAGGAACGATGCGCTGCCACCCGCACATCGAGACCGATATACGGCAGTGGGATGACTGCCGTCAGTGTCCGGAATTTGAAAGCTGCTACAGACTCTGTATGGCGAGAATTGCACTCGAAACCGCAGTCTCAACCGACTAAGCCGCGTTGCACGCATCTTCCAGGCAAACTCCCCGTGATCGCTGTGTCCCGGAGGGCAACGCCGTAGCCGACTTCGGCCACGCTCGAGAAAACGACGTCCGGCGTGGTGAGTCCCAAAGGGGCGCGCCCCAGCACAGCCCAGGGTGGAGCGATTGTAAGGCCATTTCTCCTTGGAGAAAACATGATGACGAGAGTTCAGATCTACGACAAGGCAATGTGCTGCTCGACGGGCGTCTGCGGACCGCAGGTTGACCCCCGGCTACCACGGTTCGCCAGTGACCTGGAATGGCTGAAGTCGAAAGGTCACCAGGTCGAGCGATTCAATCTGGCTCAACAGCCCGAGGAATACGCGAAGAATCCAACCGTCCAGCAGATGCTGCAAACAGAAGGAGTTGATTGCTTGCCGCTGTTGCTGGTGGACGGCCGAATCATGAGTCGCAGCGAGTATCCAACTCGGGAGAATCTCGCATTGTGGACGGGGACGCCATTGAGTGGTTCCGTCTTGCCCGTGGTGTCGGACGACGCCGGTGACTGCTGCGGCAACTCTGACTGCTGTTGAGGTACTGCCATGAAACATCTCGATCACCCCACTCGCGTTCTTTTCTTCACCGGTAAAGGGGGCGTCGGCAAAACAACCATGGCCTGCGCAACCGCCGTGCAACTCGCCGACCAGGGGAAGCGAGTGCTGCTGGTTTCCACCGATCCGGCCTCGAACCTGCAGGATGTACTGGCTACCCAGATCGGCAATACGCCGACGCCGATTGCCAACGTGGCCAGCCTGTTTGTGATGAACATTGACCCGGCGGAGTCGGCCCGAGCTTATCGCGAGCGCATGGTAGGTCCGTATCGCGGAGTGCTGCCCGAATCTGCTGTCGCCAGTATGGAAGAACAGTTCTCGGGTTCCTGCACTCTGGAGATCGCGGCGTTTGACGAGTTCTCCCGCCTGCTCGGGGATGAGGCGGCCACGTCCGAGTTTGACCACGTCATCTTTGACACGGCGCCAACGGGGCACACGTTGCGTTTGCTCACGCTGCCGTCTGCTTGGTCCGGCTTCATGGAGACGAACACCACGGGTACGTCGTGCCTGGGACCGCTCGCCGGACTACAGGCTCAACAGAAACTCTATCAGCAGTCCGTGGCCACACTGTCGAATGGGCAAAGCACAACGCTCGTCTTGGTGACGCGACCCGATGCTTCGGCATTGAATGAAGCGGCTCGCACCAGTCGGGAGCTGCGACAGTTGGGTGTCGCCAACCAGCAGTTGATCGTGAATGGTCTGTTCGTAGCAACCGAACAGAACGACCCCCTGGCGTTGGCCATGGAAACGCGTTCGACCCGGGTGTTGAACGACATGCCCGACGCACTCGCGGATTTGCCGCGGACTGATGTCCCTCTGACAGCCGGCAATGTGCTCGGCATCGAATTGCTGCGAATGATCGGCTCCGGTAAAGCGACATGCACGTCGACGACTGAAGATACGCAAGCAGCGAACTTGACGCTGCCCGGCCTCGACTCATTACTGGTGGACCTCGAAGCTCCGGGGCACGGCGTGATCTTGGCAATGGGCAAGGGCGGCGTCGGGAAAACGACTGTTGCGGCGAGCATTGCTGTCGCTTTGGCTGACAGGGGCCATGCGGTGCATCTTTCGACAACCGATCCGGCAGCCCATGTGACGGCGACGTTGGCGGCTGAGTCGATGCCGCATCTGACAGTGAGCAGGATTGATCCGGTCCAGGAGACAGCGGACTACACCACCGAAGTGATGCAGACTGCCGGGGCCTCGCTGGATGATGCTGGTCGCGCATTACTCGAAGAAGACCTGCGTTCTCCCTGCACGGAAGAAATTGCCGTGTTCCGGGCATTCGCACGCGTTGTCGCCGAAGGGGCGAATAAATTTGTTGTCCTTGACACCGCACCAACCGGTCACACGATCTTGCTGCTCGATTCCGCTCTGGCGTATCACCGAGAAGTCAGCCGGCAGTCGATGCAGTTGTCGGAATCGGTGCAGAATCTCTTACCGCGATTACGTGACGCGGAGTTCACACGCGTACTGATTGTGACCCATCCCGAAGCGACTCCAGTCCACGAAGCCACGCAACTGCAAGCTGATCTGCGGCGTGCAGAAATCGAACCGTTCGCCTGGATCATCAACCAAAGCCTCGCACCGCTTGCGGTGACTGATCCCGTGTTGCAACAGAGGCGGGCCAGCGAATGGCCGTTCATCGCCGAAGTGCGAGACATTCAGGCCCAACGCCTCGCCGTGATTCCGATGCTCACAGAGCCTCCGATTGGCATCGACCTCCTGCGTCACATGACAGCACCGGCGGTCAAGATAGGTTCAAGTGCTTCCTAGGAAGGGGCGCAGGTGTTTTTCAGGCAAACTCGGTGCGATCTCCGAGGCCCGGAGGGCCTGGCTTTACGTCAGCTCTTACTCCAATCTATAGGCTCCAGGCGCAACAGGGTTAATGATTCGCAGGAAACATTCATGACTTCCTGCTTTGACCACGTTGGCGCCCAAAAATTGTCACCACGAAGCACGCGAAGATCACGAAGGTGGAGTCCGACGGACCTGTCGCATCATGTGGTTATCGAAGTCCATTGGCGACTGGGACCAGTCGCGAGTCGCTGGCGCGAAGAATGGATGGCTGGCCAACTTCAACAACACGAGAGTGAAAGATCAAGCGTTTTGTTCTCTGATCTCTTCGTGCTCCTCGTGTCCTTCGTGGTAGTCATGCGCGGCGGCAGGCATTAACAAGTGGGGTGCGTTGATGATGTCTGTTCCTTAAATCCAAACGATTTGCGTCGATGGCCCCTTGAAATGAAAAGCCGCTACGGCGTTGCCCTTCGGGCCTTAGAGATCGCAACGAGCTCACCTGAAGAACACCTGCAACCCTGCTTACTCCTAGGCCATGAAAGGCGGCGAATACTCTATTCGTCCCTCGATTCCCCTCAAAGCGTCTTCTGACAACTCCAAGGCCATCCATGCTTCACCGCCGCCGAATGGTGATTCAAGTTCTTGTGCCTGATCTGCTGAAAATCCAAACCGGGGGTAGAACTCAGGGTGCCCAAGCACCACGACGATCCTGTGGCCTTGTTCTCGGCACGCAGCCAATCCCGACTCCACAAGCTTCGTGCCGATGCCTTGCCGCTGATGACTTGGCAACACAGCCATCGGCGCCAGCGACAACGCATCTATCGCCTCGCTCTTTGTCACGATGGTTATTCGACTGAAGAGAATGTGGGCAACAACCTCGCCATCAACCTCCGCCACAAGTGAAACATCAGCAAAGCCACCTTCACGCAGGGCATCAACAAGGTTTGCCTCGGCATCGCCTTCGAATGCCGCTTGATTGACGTGCCAGATCGATTGCTGGTCTTCGATGACTTCGGGACGAGTTGTGACGTTCATCAGTGAATAACTTGGCCGCATGCAGGTGATCGTTCATTGAACCCGTGACGGAGCAATTCAACGCCTTGGCGAAGCTGACCGTTTCTGGGGAGATCGTTCCTGTCGGCGTGAGTCAGCCCAAATGTCAATGACTTCTGGTTTCCCCTTGCGAATCCGTGCAAACGTCCCGACCGAGAAAGCTCCTTTAGCTTCCAACGTGCCACCAGACCGCAAAAAAGCGGCGAGGTTCGGGTAGACCGCTTCTTCAAGTAGTTGATCACTGGCTCGTTTCATCGCTCGTCCCATTCGTTTGTTAATCATGATTCAGCCGGCCGTTTCAGCGGATTTGAGCGTTTTCGATTTCGTCGAGTGCGAGATACGCGGCGGCAATGCTCTCGCCAGAGAGTTTCCTTCTCCACGATTCGGAGGATGCGTTGCCGGATCTCAGAGCGCGCCAGTACAGCCAGACCGAGACAACGAAACCGACGATCCCGACGACTAACGAGACAATCAGACGAGCTGCGGATGCAGCACGGCGTCGAAGCCAAGGGCAACGACAACGGGAATCCACATCAGCCACCACACAAACCCGATGATGACACCGGCACGCAGGTAGCCGGATCGCAGGCTGTCGAGTTTGCTGCGGATGTCGACAACGGATTTCGAGTAGTCGATTCTTCGGATTCTGGTGCAGACGAGCAACGCTTGAGATATCACGATCACGCCGTACACGTGCAAAATGACTCCGTTCACAACGCGATGCGGAATCTGCGTATTTCGAGCCCAGCACTGCACTCCGAGCACAATCAGTGCAATGCCAATCAGCACCTGCAGCACCTGTCCGCGGAAGAGCGGCCGCAGTGATTTTTCGACACGTTCCATCAGCTGGCGACGTGTCAACAACATCCGTCCGGCGAGTTCCTGCTGTGCCAGACTCGCGGTTGCGGTTTCTTGGTCGTCCTGAGGTTTCGCATCGTGGCAACGGTACGCGCAAGCGCTGGATCGCTGGTCGAAGTAATCGATTGCACGTCAGACTTAATCTGGCTGGCGTGCTGATAGCGGCGCTGCGGCTCCTTCTCAAGCGTACGCAGTACGACTTCATCGAGCCGTACGTCGATTTCGACTTTCTTCGACGGTGCTGCGAAACGTCCAATCGGGAGTTCGCCGGTCAGCATTTCGTAAAAGACAACACCCAGCGAATAGATGTCCGCGCGGTGATCGACGCCGCGCGAACCTTCCAACTGTTCGGGAGCCATGTACCGAGGTGTGCCCATGACCTGATGCGTTCCTGTGAGCATCTCCTGTTGGCTCTCGTTTCCAAGTATCCGCGAGAGACCGAAATCAGCGATCTTCACCGAACCGTCAACGGCAATCAGGATGTTCTCGGGCTTGATGTCGCGGTGGACAATACCCTTGTCGTGTGCGTACTGCAGTGCATCGCAGAGGTGCGGCACAATGGCCAGCGCGTGTTCGGGCGCCAGTTGTCCTGCTTTAACAACATCTCGGAGCGTTGAACCATCAACGAATTCCATGAGAAAGTAGTAGGTGTCTTCGACATTTCCGAATTCATAGACGGACACGATATTGGGGTGACTCAGTTTTGCCAGCGTCCGTGCTTCCCGCGTGAAGCGCAGTGCAAATTTGACGTCGTGACCAAATTCCTCCGGCAGAATCTTCAGCGCAACAAGACGGTCGAGCCCTGATTGGCGAGCCTTGTAAACGGCGCCCATGCCGCCTGCGCCAATGAGCTCGATGATTTCCAGCGACGGGAAAAGCTCAGCGAGACGGCCTACGGTCGGCGGTTCAAACACGCCTGTCCGTTTGTCGCCTTCGTTTAGGGCGTCGTTGATTGCTTTTGAACTTTCCGGAAATCGATCGAGGTATTCCTGCTTAGTCGGCGTTTCACCGCGACGTCGTCGATAGTCGATGTCCAGAACGATGAGTTCCGCCAGCAAGACGTCTCGCTCGATTGGAGAGACATCTCCGGAAAGGACCGATTCGATCGTCGGTGGCTCGTTGGATTGCCACTTTCGTTCAAAATCTGCGCAGAGATCATCAATGCGTTCCAGGGCTGCGATCGGTAGTTTTTTCTGACGGATGCTCATTGGGGTCGACCAATTCCTGCTGACATTTTTCTCGAATCAGGTGCAGACGACGTTCTATCGTCCGTTCAGAGCAGCCAAAACGCTGTGCGAGTTCCGCGTTTGAATACCCTTCTAACTTGGCACCCGCTAAATCCCTGAGCTGCCCGACACCTAAATGAGAAAAAAGTTGTTCCACAGATTCCTGCATCATCAGCACCATTTCCGGGGACGGTTCGTCGCCGATGGCTTCAATGACTTTTTCATCGTCACCAGCGTGGTCCAAAGAATGGAGCCGTACGTTACCGCCACGTCGCTGCCGCAGATCGTGTCTTCGTTTGTCGACCACTTTCCTTGCTGCCATTCGCAGCAAAAGCCGCCAAAGATCGTCTCGATCGGACAAGTCCGGAAACCGCCCGTTTTCGGCCGCGTTGTAGAAGCTGTCGAAGACGCTCAACACGATATCTTCCTCGTCCGAGACGGCTCGATTTTGCCCATACAACCGGGCTCGAACGGAACGCACGAGACGGTCGAAGTAGTGCTGCCAAATGCGATTCGCGGCGGCCGAATCACCGGCCTTCACCAAATCAATCCAGTGGCTGACATTCGTGCTTTTGGACATACGGGAAGGCCGACAGATGCAAAATGGACGGAGAACAGAGTTCGCAAACTCAATGGTACCACATCCCACGGGGGCGTTGCATTCGGTCAAGACTCTTCACGAAGTACGCGGGCGACTGTGGGGTCGTCGTTTCTTGCGGGGGCGTTCACGATGTTGTGAGCCGGCTTTGTCAGGGCGTCGGCTTTCGTTGCCTGGCTTCGGCGCTGTCTTTGTTCAGGGCCGATACAATGGGGACTTGTGTCGGTCCTTCGGGCAACGCCGTCGCGGGTTTTCATTCGTTGGTTTTGGCGTTTCGGGAATAATCAGAGTTCCTCTTCCCCACGCTAATGCTAGTTTCGGTTTTGTATCCATGGGGTGAGGCCGTTTGGGACTTCGTGGCCGCGGCTGGCGTCGGGGGTTCCCAGGGTTGCACTGCGCTGCACCCTGGGCTGATTTGGGTCCGTCCCTTACGGGACTGATTTGCACTTTGCACTTTGCAATTGCACGCTTCGGCTTTTGACAGGCGTCGGCTGTTTTCATTACCTTCGAAAGGGAGCGGACGACGTAGAAGCCGACCGCGGAGCGCTGGCGTGAGCAGAATTCGCGCCGCATATCTACTGGAACTCGAGATTCAGAAGGAGTCTCTCATGTCTTTGCGAGCAGTCGTCATTGCCTCCGCCGCGGCGGGAATCTGTCTGTTGCCGAGTGTCTTCTCTTTCGGGGCGAGCGTCTCCCAGGAAGAACAGGCGGGCTCCTCGGCCGTAGCGCGTACCGAACAGGTCGATCAAGACGGTAATCGCGTGATTCAGGTCATCGAACACGACCGCATGATCCGCATCAGTGAGCGTAACTTGGGCGTTACGGTCACCGTCGTGGAGACTGTCCGCGGCGTGGACAAAGCCACTCGCTACTTCGCCCGTTCGGCGGAACAGCTCAGAAACAAAGAGCCCAAGGCGTTTGAGATCTACCAGGCCTACCGGGAAGCAGCATCGGGCGAGGAGACGGCCGGGGCCGCCAGTCAGGAGGAAGTCGAGGCGGTGAGGCGGCGAGCCGAAACGATATTGCAGGCTCGGCTTGCAGCGCTGCAGCAGCAATATGCGGCCAATGCGCAAATGATGCAATTGCTGACCGCGCTGCAGCGGCGGCAGTCGAAAAACACCGTCGCTACCGGCGGCGGACCCGGTTTGGCGGGCGCCGGCGCACAGGCTCAAGCTCGAGCTCGAGCTCGAGCTTATGCCGCGGCGCGGGCTTCGGCCAGCGGTCCTCAACGCGGCTCAACGCAACGCCTCCACCGGCGGCGGACTCGGCGGCGGAGGTTCGGCGTCCGGCCGGCAGGGATCCATCCGGTAAGGCTTGATGCTTGCAGCTACATGTTCCTCGTGCGTGAGCGAGATGCAAAGTGCCGTCTGCTGTGGTCGTTCACGATTGCGGATCCGACTGACGCCGCTCGTCCAACGCGATGACCGCCCGCCGTGCTTGTTCGAGGTCCAGCGTGGGCTCCAGGGCTTGTCCGATGCGGATTTCGACTGGGTACGGCCAGCGGCGCGGCCGCTTCCAAAACGGCTTGCCTCCCTCCCAACTGAAGATGCTGCCCCATAGCCCGTTCAGGAAGACGGGCACTACGGCCGCGGGGGCCCCTTCCAGAACATGCAGAAAGCCGCGACGGAACTCCCCGAGTTCTCCGGTCCGCGTGATTTTGCCTTCTGGGAAGACGCACACAACTTCGCCGTTCAACAGCGCTTGCCGTGCTTCGTCGAGCGACTCCAACAGCGAGCGTTTGCCCGGCTCGATGAAGATCGTACCCAGGTCTTCCGCCAGCCTGCGGTACATCCAACCGTGCTCGGGATCCGCGCGAGCGACAATTCGCGGCTCTCGAGGAAAATACAACAACAGCAGCACGCCGTCGATGAAGCTGACATGATTTGCGATTAACAGCACGCCGCCTTCATCCGGGAGGTTGTCGCGACCATGCAGCCGTACGCGGTAAACAAGTTTGCTGAGCAGGAAGACGGCCACGCGAGCCGTCGCTCCTGGCAGCAGCCACACGATGTACAGGCAAACCGGAATGGTCGCCAGCCCCAGCGACAGGAAAATTTCCCGCGCCGAAAGTCCCAGTACTTCGCGAGCCGTCCAGAACAGGACCGACGCCAACAGCATGCCGGAATAAGCCAGGAAGTTGCTGGCCGCCAGGATGGATCCGCGCGTATCCTCCGGCGCCCAGTTCTGCAGATACGCCTGAATCGGGATGTTGTACATGCCCGCGCTGAATCCCATGAGAAACAGAGCCGCCGAGGCGAAAATGTATCGCGGCATTGTGATAAGCGGATCGCCGAACGACGGCGTCGCGAATAACGCCACACCGCACAGGGTAATGCCGGCGGCGCCCAAAGGCGCAAGTCCCAGTTCGATCCGACGAGACGACCAGAGTCCCGCCAGGACGCTGCCGCTGCCGACGCCCACCGCCAGAATCGCCAACAAGACGCCCACGTGAAACTGATCGACCTTAAGTTCGGTAATGGCGAACAAGTCGATGTTCATCTGGGCGATCGCGGCCAGGGTCCAGAACACCGCGCAGCCGACAGCCGCCCGCAACAAGGCTCGCTGAGAGCCGAGCAACTTCAGGTCCCGAATGGTCTGACGCGCCATCTGGAATGGAAATTTCCGTCCAGGATCCGCTGCGGGACGCGGCGCGATGAACAGGCTGGCGGCGCATCCCGCCAGGGCGACCCCCAGCAACGCGGCGGCCGAAATCCACCACTGATGTTGCCCGGCCGGCTTCAGCAGTTCGCCGTCCTCACCCAACAGCGTCGTCGACACGAACAGAAGGTTACCCAGGATCGTGCCCAAGACCACCGCTACGACGCTGACCATGCCCATCACGCCGTTGGCGGCCGCGACGCGATCGCGCTGGACAATCTCGGGGATCACGCCGAAATTTGACGGCGAGAACAGCGCGCTTTGGGCGCCCAACATGGCGATCACGCCCAACATCGCGTACAGATTGCCGCTCAGAATCGACGCCACTCCCAGCGCCATGATGATGATCTCGGCAACCTTGCACCCGACAATCACCGAGCGTTTGGAGAATCGGTCGGCCAGGTAGCCGGCGATCGACGCCAGCACCAGATAGGGCACTACGAACGAGGCCAACCCGAGCGACAGGGCTAACGCCGCCTGCTCGCTCTCCACGGCTTGTTTGCCGATGGGGACGACCAGCCACCGAAACATATTGTCATTGACGGCGCCGAAGAATTGGGTCGCCAGCAGCCCCGCAAAGCTGCGTGAGAACAGGCCGGCCTTCGCGGAACTGGACGCCATGATTTCGTTCCGTCAAACGGCGCCGGAGATGGCCGAACTTGAACCGTGCCGCCCGCAGCATTCATCGAGCAGGCGCTGCACTTCCCCTTCCAACTGGTCCGTCAACTCCTCGCCGCTCAGCCCGCCTCGTTTCTGCGATGGCGCCTGGATCGGTTTGCCGAAGATGATCGTCGCTCGCCTCTGGCCACGAATCGTCGCGGATTCGCGGAGCAGATCCTCCTCCAATTTGTCGAGGGTCTCAGCGATGCGTTCGACCGACGGCTTCTCCGTCACGTAATCGCCTGGATAGCTGAACGCCTGAATCACCAGGAACACATCATCGAGATCGTTGATCCACGCCTGTCGTGCTGGGTCGTCGTCAGCCAATTCCTCTAGCTTCTTGATGGCATGACGGCGAACGGCCTTGACCCGCTCGGGAACCGTCAGGCCGCCGGAGTCGATTTCATAACGCGATTCGATGGGTTGTAAGACTGCTTCGATCAGTTGAGCGATACGTTGTGGCACACGGCCTTCAAACGTCCTGCCGCAGAACTCAATTTCCTTCAACGCCAGAATGGCCTCGGCCAATTGATAGACTCGCTCCGCTAGATCCAGATGCGGCCGGGGGCGCCAATGGACAGCGGTCTCCAGTTCATCCATCAATGACAACAACTCGGGCGTCGGATCCTGGAGGTATTCGTACCTGAGGGCGCAAGGCACGCAGTAAACCGCTCGGTCGGCTTTGCGGGCGGCCATCAAGGCGATGGCGCCGGGACCATCACGGAACGGCGTGACGCGCTCGTTGGTATGATAAACCTCGCCTTCAGGAAAGATGACCAGCGGGTGCCGCTCCTTCTCCAACACGGATCGGGCCTGCCGGACGGCGGCCAGATCGGCGCCTTCGCGATCCACGCTGAACACGCCGTGATGGCGCAGAATGACGCGCTTGATCCAGTGGCAATAGTGCAGGTTCTGCCAGGCGGCCATGACGTAGAAGGGAGAGTCCAACTGATCCGACGCCGAATACAAGGCGATCGCGTCAGCATGACTGGAGTGATTGGGCGTAATCAACACGCCGGCCTTCTCGCGCAGCAGACCATGGACGTGTTCCGCACCTCGCACCTCCACTTCCATCAGCCTCTGCGCGATGCTGGTAGTGTCGCCGCAGCGGCCGCCAACAGCGAATCGCCCATGGATTCAACCGAGGCGAATACCAGCAAGGCGGCTTCTCATAGCGAGTGCGGTTCATCCCCCCCTCCTCCCCGGTAACGTGAACGCCTTCCCATCGTGTGCGCCGCGGGCGGCGACCCTAAACGGCTGAACAGGCGCCAACCCGCGACCGAACCAGGCGCCCAGGCACCGGTCGTAGCGGCATGATATCGCACTGGGAACGAGCGGGAAAGTCAATTCCGAGTAGAGAAGCACTTGGAGCATCGCACTGACTCGATTCCATGCGATGTTAGTGGCGGATCGCCCGGCCGGCTCCAAGATACTGGTCCCTTGCGAGCCGAAAGGGGGCGTTGGGACTTGATCGTAAGGTGTTCCACCTGGCTCAGATTGTGGTGACTTTGCAGACCACAACGGGGAGCAGTTTGTTGGTTGCGGTAGCTCGGATGGCATGCCAGAAGAGAGATGGGGAGCTGCATCGGAGGCCCGGAGGGCCAACATAATTCTAGCCGTGGCCGTGAGGCGAGCCCTTTAAATCTAGCAACCTGCAGCTTCTTCAGAGTGTCCCCGAAGAGGCTCCATTTTCCGCCAACGCCTGTCGCCACACGTGCTTACGCGGCGAGCAAGCCACGACGGGGCATGTCCCCGTCGAGCGTTGCTCCCCGCCAGCAACGATCCCGCCGGGGACGCCGCCACAACGGGGCTTGCCGGCTTGCCCCCGTTGGGCGATGCTCCTCGCCAGCAACGATTCCGGCGGGGACGCCGCCGCGTTGCTCCTCGCCCAGCAATCAGCGCTCTCTGGCGGGGAGCAGCGCCCCGCTGGGACGAGCCAACGGAGCGGTGCACAGCACAACGCTCCGTGGATGGGCTTGACTAGCGCCGAGGGAGGCCCAACGCCCCCATTACCTCCTTCGGTGCGATCGAACGCTTGGCAGAGCTGCGGGAACAGCAGGTGAGCTCTGGGTCGCGTTACTTTCCAAACGTGACATTCAGCCCAGAGATCATTTGCTCCCGGTACTTTCGCAAAGCCTTCCGGCCGGCTTTGGTAAGTCGGTAGATGGTCATGGGCAGACGATCAACAAACGTTTTCTCGACGTTGACGTAGCCGGATTCTTCCAGTTTGCGCACGTGTGCTGATAGATTCCCCTTCGTCAGTCCAGTTTGACGCAGCAGGAATAAGAAGTCAGCCTGGTTCGACGACGTAAAGGTGGCAAAGCACCAGCAAACGCGCCGGTTCGTGCACCACGCGATCGATACTCGCCAGAGCCTGAATGTTCTTCTTGCCGGCTTCAGTTGGCATCGGGCATCCGCTCCCTGACGATCGGGTTCTCCCGCAAGAACCGACGAAGCACGCAGGCCCCCGTCGCTAAACTCAACAACGCCATCAGCAGCGCCCACACGCGTAGATTGCCATAGGGCTCCGACTCCAGCGGCCAAGTCATCACTGCGCCGATTAGCGCCGAGGCGATTGCCAAGGCATAGTGACGCCAGCGTCGTGAACGCTGAGCCAGATACAGAAATCCTCCAGCAAACAGCGATCCAGCGATGAGCGAAGCAGCACGTCGCCAAGCGAGGTTGTCGGTGAGGCGCCCGGTGAGCGTCAGCGCCGCCGCGACGAAGAGGAACACGCCGAGCACCCAGGTAACCACTCCTCGCCGCAACCGATTCGACTTTTCGCCAGGAAGCCGAACGTATCCGATGCGTGGATAGGTGAACCTCGCCTTGAGCCGTTCCAGGCCCGGACCAAGGATCAGGATCGCGAACAGGTAGGTCCAGTAAAATGCTGGCCGGCCTGTCGCTAATGCGACAATAAAGAACAAGGCGCCGACGACGATCTCCAGAAGGCCATCGCGGTACGCGTCAGCTTCCGCCGCCGTGCGGAAGTTTTGAAAATAAGAGCTTGCACTCATCTTAGTGTACCTCCCCCCACCTTAGTTACATCACGGACTAGTCTATACCACAAACCAGTCTGCGTCAAGACGACTCGGTGGCTGTCGGCCTGCTGAAGCGGGGCTCGTCCAAGTTCGACATTCGCGTCGGCCGCTGTACACTACCTTCCAAGGGGGCCGGTGGATCAGCTTCAGATCAAGGTCCAACGCCCCCTTTCGTTTGCTTTCGTTTTAATCGCGGGCGCCGTGGGTGAGCGGAAACAGGCTCAAGGAAAAACATGAAAATCTGCAAGCGGGCGTCACGAATACCGATCTACCCGCTTTTCATCGCGGCGAGTTTGCTCGTCGGCTGGCTTATTCCCGAGTTCTATGCATGGACGGACTCCGACCAGAGCCGCCCGTCGCCGCTTCTCTGGCAACTGCCGCTTTCGTCGGCGATCGTCTCGATTGCGTTTTGTTTAGCGCTGCCGTGGCTGCCCGTCCCAGGCAAATTGTCAAGCGGCCAGGCGCGACCGCCCGTGCGTTTTTCGCTACGCACGCTAATGATGCTCACCGCCAGCTTCGCGGTGATGATCGCCCTGCTTGTCAAGTCGCCGCTTGTCATCAGCGGAATTGTCTGTGCCGGCGCGTATGCCTGCGTCATTATCTTTGGCGTGCGCAATCCACAGCATCGGCTGGCGACGGCGACCTTACTTGCGTGCATGTCGCTGCCGTACGCCTGGGTGGTCGGCTACAAGGAGCTTGGCCGGCTCCTGCCGACACTGGCGGTGATGTTCGCCGGCATGCCAGCATTTGTTCCGGCCGCACTCATAGGCCGGTTGTTCGGACAGAACATGCACGATACGCCGTGGCTTAGGTTTCTCTTGACCGCGTTTGAACTCGCGATCGGGATCTGGATGATAGGCCTCGGTCCGAAGCGAACGATCGCCTACTTGCTGCTCGTTACGCAGATATCGGTTTTGGGATCTCTCTTCTTCTACATGGCTGTTCGGGCTTGAGAGATCAAGGGGCTGCGCCGAAACAACATAGTTTTAGCCGTGGCCGTCATGGAAAGAGTAACCGCGGCCTCACGGCCACGGCTAGAATTGTGTTGCCTTCCGGGCAACGAAGTAGCGGATTTCGCACAGCGAAGAACGATCGTAAATCAGCCTCAAAGGGACTTTGTCCCCGTTATGCACAGCAAAGACGCCACCATCAGAGCCAGATGGACCAGCGCCTCGAACGGACTGGATCCGGTTCAGGATTCACACTGGTCTTTCAAGGAAGCCACCTGAGTCTGCCGCACAGAGACCTCTCTGTGGTTGTCCCGACGGCGAATGTACTGATCAGCTCCGCGACTATCGGACCTGTGACTCAAGGGCGAGTTGCGAAAACACCGTCGCTCGCGCCCGCACACGTGCTTACAATAACGGGAATCGCGATCCACTGCGCTATCCCCGCTCGCGTTGCGCGGGCTGCCAGCGTTTCTCTATCGCCTGTTCATGGCGCCCGTTGGGCGACTGCGCAACCAAACGAGGAGTCATCATGCAAGAGCATTCGTTGAATATGCAAGCCTCGCAAGTCCTGATTGAGTTCAGGAAATGGCGGGAGACGCTTTCCGGGTCTCTGTTGGAGGACTTCCTGGCTCAGAGGCGGATCGCCGACGACATCGCCGCGGAAGTGCGCAAGCTTGTTGTGCATCATGAGCCTGACGCGGACTCCGCACAATCCGTTGACGCGGACTCCGCGAAAACAGTCGGATCGACGGCCCAGTCGCTGGACGGCACGGACGCGGATCGCACGGCCCCGGCCTGTCAGGAAACAGTCTCTCAACGGGCGTCGACCGGCGACCCATCGGACGCCGAACGCGATGTCCTGTTCAAGGCTCTCGAATTGCCCGTCGAGGAGCGCGACGCGTGGCTGGCGAGCCGTTGCGGCGACGACCAAAAACTGCTGGATCGAGTGCAGGCGTTGTTGCGGCGGGAGGATCCCATCGCAGACCCGCTCGTGCGGCAATCGAACCCCTCGGACTTGGATTCCCCTCGCCTCCAAGAGTCAGTGGAATCGCGGCGCTCGAATGATCTTGGCGAGCGATCGAATGACGTGCGGTTTCACATTCTCCGCCCGCACGCCAGGGGAGGTCTCGGGAAAGTCTCCGTCGCCTTGGACAGCGAACTCAATCGCGAGGTGGCCCTCAAGGAAATCCAAAGCCGTCACGCCGACGACATGGACGCGCGGACGAGGTTCATCATGGAAGCCGAGATTACCGGCGGCTTGGAGCATCCCGGGATTGTTCCCGTCTATGGACTGGGGGCCCATCGCAATGGGCGTCCATTCTACGCAATGCGTTTCATTAGAGGGCACAGCCTCAAGACGGCTGGCGAACAATTCCACCGAGACCATGGCCGTGAAGCGGCGCCTATCTTTCAGAGCCTTGAGTTCCGTAAACTGCTCGGTCGCTTCGTGGATGTCTGCAACGCGATGGAGTACGTGCATGCCCGCGGCGTCGTGCATCGTGATCTCAAGCCCGGAAACATCATGCTCGGCAAGTACGGAGAGACGCTTGTTGTCGATTGGGGGCTGTCCAAGGTCATCGGGCGAGAGGACGAAGAAACCGAATTGGAAGAACCACCGTTGCGATCCTACTCCGGCCAGGAATCGGCAATCACCCAGATGGGGACTGCTCTGGGAACGCCGCATTACATGTCGCCCGAGCAAGCGGCAGGCAGGCACGACCTGCTTGATCCACGCAGCGACGTCTATAGTCTCGGCGTGACGTTGTATTTTCTTCTGGTTGGCGGATTGCCGTATCGTCAAACCGATCTGAGCGACTTATTGCGCCGTGCAGCTCGGCGAATACGCGCCTCCGCGAACGAGAAACTCGGCAATCCCGCAGGCTCTCGAAGCGATCTGCATGAAGGCGATGGTGCGCGATCCCGAGGATCGCTATGCATCAGCTGCGGAGCTGGCTGACGAGGTGGAGCATTGGCTGGCCGACGAACCCGTTGCCGCATTTGCCGAACCCTGGATCACGCGAGCCTGGCGGTGGGTTCGGAATCACCAATCGCAAGTGGTGAGCGGCGGCGTGGCGGCGTTGATCGCTTTCATCAGCCTCTTTGTCGCTCTGGGCGTGGTCTCCAGAAGCTATCAAGAGGTAACGCGGGCCAATGCAAAACTCACGGAAGCGAATCAGAGCGTGCGGGCCGCGCAACACGCGCTGAGAGACTCATTCAAGACTATTTTACCGAAGTGAGCGAAAGCCCCGAGTTATTGCAGGGAGCGCCCGGTACACAAACACTGCGTCGAAGGCTTCTGGAAAAGGCCCGCGACTATTGGCTGGAGCAAGCAAGTCAGCAACAAACGTCGCGGTCAAAGCGCGAGTTGGCCGCCGCGAATCTTCGCCTGGGCGATGTGTTGAACGCCATCGATGAATACGACACGGCGACACAGCGTTTTTCAGTTGCTCGCGATCTCTTCCAAGAACTGCGCAGCCGGGACATGAAGGATCAGGTATCGATTCTCGGTCTGGTGCAGGCCCTGGGACGGTTGGGCGTCATGTATCGCCTAGTGGGAGACGAACGAGCCGAGGCGTCGATGAGAGAGGCTGTGGAGGCAACTCGTCATCTAAACGCGATTGTCCCCACGACTCCTGAATTGAAGCTCGAGTTGGCCCAAGTCTTGATCCAACAAGAGAAGTATCAGGAGTCCCAGTCCATCTTGAAGAGTTGTGAGCAGGACCTGCGAAAGCTCCTCGCCGACGATCCAACCGCCGAACTCAATCGCCAACTCGCCAGAGTCTTCCTGGCTCGCGGCATGAGCGCTGACAAAGTTGGAGACGCCGCCGCGAGTCTCGATTGGCCTCAGCAAGCCGTTGCCCTACTGCAACCCATCGTGGAATCCTCGGAAAGCACGCCGCACGACATCATCTCTTTGGCGGACGCACATAACAACTGCGCCGCGGCCGCTTCGCGACATCACAACCATCCGCTTTCAGAGGAGCACTACTTACAGGCCATCAGCCTCCTGCGGCGGCTGAGCGACGAGAATCCGGTTGTCGGGTTTTACCGCAACGGCCTCGCCTCAACCCTGCAGAACCTCGCCGACGCCTACCGCAAAGCCAACCGTTTCTCAAAATCAGCTGAGACGATTCAAGAGGCCTTCGGACTCTTTGAGAAGTTGATCCAGGACCATCCCGAGAATGTGCACTACCTTGCGGATTATGGAATGGCCGCCGATCAGTTCGCAACAAGTGCTCGCGACGCCGGTCAACTGGACGTGGCGAAGAGCCGATACGAAAAGGCGATTGAGCTGCGCACGAAGGTGCATGAATTGCTGCCGGACGCGCCGGAGCATCACAACAATCTGGCGGGAAGCTACAGCAATCTGGGAATCGTACTCCATTACATGGGCGACGTGGCCGACGCGGAAGCGAAATTCGATCAAGCGCTGCAGATTCGACAACAGCTGGTCGACGATTTTCCACAGTCGCTGGATCACAAGAGGGATCTGTCCGACAGCTACAACAATCTGGGATACCTGAGCCTGGAGATGGGCGACTACTCTCGCGCCGTCGAAATGAACCAGAAGGCGATCAAGCTGCGAGAGGAATTGTGCACGCTGGATCCCGCCAACGGAGAATTGAGGAGACTCAAGACTCTCAGCCTGCAGAGACTTGCGTCGGCTCAGCGTTTCAATCGACAGCTCGAGGACGCTCTCAAGACATTCGACGCCGCGGTGCTCGAACAACGCGCGGCCGTCAAGCAGTTTCCCACTGACCGGAGGTTTCGCACGGATTTGATGGAATCGCTGGCCCAAATGGGAGACTTGCTGCTGATGGAACTCAATCGTTATAGCGACAGCATCGAGTGTTTCTCGGAAGGCCTCGCGATGGCCGAGGAGATCCAAGGAAAGGAATCGACCTACTTGGATTTCGCCGAATCCGCCGCCTCCATGCGTCAGGCGATCGGACTGGCGCTGGTTCGCGACGGAAAGCACAAGGAGGGTCACAAAGAAATCAAGCAAGCAGTAGCCGAGTTGATGGATTTGCTGAAGCGCGTGCCCGCGCATGTTCGGTACCAGTTACAACTGGCGGTGACTCACACGGCGCTCGCCGAAGCCGAATTGAATCTCGGCGAATGGGAGGAAGCGTTGAAGGTCATCGAGAATGCCAAGCGCATCAACGACAAGCTCGTTGATCAATCACCGATGCATCACAATGCACTGGGCGTCAGTGATGCGGTACGAGCATTCAAGGGCGTCGCGCTGACGTTAAAGGGTCTTGCCTTGGCCGCCAGCGACGTCGATGACCTGCGCGATGGCGCGGCGGCCATGGAAACCCTTGAGGAAGCGGCCACATGGCTGGGCGATGAGAACTGGTATTGGCTGAACGCGAAAGCCGCAGCGCACGCCGAGCGCGGGGAATTTGAGGAAGCGCGAAGCCTGCAAGCCCAAGCGACCAGCCAGGCGCCGCCTTCGGTAGTCAAGGAGATGCAACGCCGACTCGAGATGTTCGAGGAAGGCAAGCCGCTGCGGCTTGCTCGCGAGCAACTGGTCGTTGACACCAACGCTTTGCGGCTTAATCAATAATCGAATTCAATGCCCCATGAGGGACGATGGCGATGATAGCGATGATAGCGATGCGTGCGACGACGCTGGCCGTGGTGCTCGCGGCGGCAACGAATTTCATCCAGGAAACGACCGGCTCGCCAAAGCCAGTCGTACTCAAGGGACACACGGCGGCGGTGTCGGCGGTAGCATGGGCGGCCGACGGGAAGGCCCTGGCGACGGCTGGCGACGATCGGACGATTCGGGTCTGGGACCCGGCCAACGGTCGGCAGACCGCGGTTCAGCCAGAGATCGTGCGCGGCGGGTACGGCGGTCCGGTTGTCGCGTTCACCGCGGACCTGAAGGTCGCGGCCGTTAACTACTGGGGCGAGATCACGATCCGCACCGTGGCGGACAACAGAGTGCAAGTCACGTTCGACCCGATCCTGGACCGCGGGGAAAAATCCGCGTTCCGGCCGGACGTGTTCGCGATGGCGTTCAGCCCAGACGGCAAACGGCTCGCGACCGCGGGGTCGGTCGCGGCCGTGGGCGGACCTCATGGCCTGCCCGGCGGGGTCGTGACTATCTGGAACGCGGAAACCGGCAAGATCGTCCACAAGTCCGAAAGGCTCTCAACAGCCGCCGGTTCCGTGGCGTGGAGCGCGGACGGAAAGCGGATCGCGGCCGGAACCAACGGCGCGGGCGGGGAACTGCCAGAGGCGGGCCAAGTGTGGGTTTGGAGCGCCGAGACAGGCAAGCCGCTGCGGAGTTTCTCCATCAAGCCGGACGTGGAGCCGGGCGAGTGGGCGTCGGCCGGCGATGTGGCGTTCAGCCCCGACGGAAGACGGGTCGCAGTACCGATCACCGCCGGCAGCCGAGGCGCCCCGGCGGGGTTGCTGATCGCTGATACGGGAGCATCCGTTCGGCTATGGGAGATCGCGACCGGCAAGGCAATCCAGCCGGCATGGGGGCTGACAGCGTCGGTCGGGTGTGTGGCGTTCAGCCCCGACGGCAAGCATCTCGCGACGGCCGGCGACGACAAGGTTGTGAGGGTGTGGGACGTGGCGACGGGAAAGGAACTCGCGGCCTTGCCATCCCCAGACAATGTCCGCGTCGTCGCGTTCAGCCCGGATGGCAATTCCCTTGCGGCAGGCGGCAAGGAAGGATCTGTTTGGATCGCATCTGATTCGTGGTCCCGACTGCCAACGAATCGCAGAAACTAGCTAAACACCGAGGCAACAGGGACACCAAGAAGCGGCGTGTGTCAGGCAAACATGCCCGTCAATTCGGCAGTTCGTCGAGAAGGCGTTGAAGATCCTCGCGGTCCCGGAGGGGATCGAGAGCCGGATCGCTCTTGACTTGTTCGGCGTCGGAAAATCCGGCGGCGATTGCTTGCTCAAGAGCTGTGACCGCATCGCTGGCAAAACGCTCCGCATCCGCCGTGTCCGGCGCAATGGCCGCGCAGAGAGCGAGGTCTTGTGCGGCGGCATATGACTCGGTCGATTTATTGGGCCAGAGCTTGACGCGTTCGCGAGCAGCATCGGCGGCTTCGGCGACTCGATCGAGTTGACGTAGCACGTGGGCGAGGCCGCGATAGTGTTCACTCAGATATTCACGGCACCGTCTCGTTTGCGGGTTGGCCGTTAACAATTCTGTTTGCAGTCGGACGGCCTCCTGAAAGCCCTCGAGCGCTTGTTGGTATTCCCCCAGCTCGTGCTCAGCCAGGGCCAGATCGTTCAGTGCTCCTCCCAAGACGCTGCGAAATTCGACGGTCGGGTCGTCCTCCACCAGACCTCGCCAGAGCTCCACGGTCTGGAGCAAGTAGGTTCTTGCCTCGGCAGGCCGCTCTTGGTTGAGCCGCAGCCACCCCAACTTAAAATAGGCCCAAGCGAGTCCTTCACGTGAAGTGCTCAGCTTGGCGTTGTTTTCCAGCAGTTGCTGAAACAGGGCGACCGCGCGGTGGAAGCAATCTTCCGCTTCCTTACCGCGATCGAGTTTTGCATAAACGGTTCCCAGACCATTCTCAGACAATCCAAGGCCGTGCGGATACTCGGTCATTTCGGGAAAGTCGTGAACCAGGCCCCGGCGGAGATCTCTCGACTGCAGGTAGCTCTCAAGGGCTTCTTCCAGACGGCCTTCGGCTTCCTGGAGCCTTCCCCAATTATTGTAAATGCGGGCTTGAACACTGCGATGATCCGGAGTGTTGGGCTGCTCCACGCGAAGTTTCTCACTCGCTTCGATGGCGGCGGTGTAGTTCTCCTCAGCCAATTCGACTTGCCCAATGTCACGCAGGAAGTTGGCGTAGTTTGAATAGGCGTGCGCCAAGCTCGATCGGTAACGGATCACGCCCGGGAGATCTTGAACCAGCCGCTTGTATTGTTGAATGGCCTCTTCGTTTCGAGCCTGCGCCTCCTGGAGATTGCCCAGATCGCGCGACAACCGAGCCAGGTTCATGAGGTTGGCTGCGAGTCGATAGCGGTATCGCGGCTCGTTCGGCTGGTTCTGGACCAACTGTTGCATCAAGTCAACGCCGTTGCGAAACAAGCGGCCGGCGTCTTCGAGTTGCCCCTGCTGCGCGCGATAGATTCCGAAGTTGTTGCTGAGGCTCGCGTACCCGTGCTTGCTTCCATCGCGCTGGGGCCAGTCATGCACAAGCCGGATGTACACGAATTCTGCGCCTCGTAGTGCTTTCGGGCTTCCTCCCTGCGGCCGTGCCGAGCCAGCAGAGTGGCCAGCTTGTCTTCCAGCGAAGCGATATCGTCTTGGTAATCCGGGTCGTCAGGCATTCTGGCCGCCAGGCCTTCGTAGAGGCCGATGGCGCGTTCGTAGGACTCCAGGGCTTCGTCAAGCCGTCCCAGCTCCTGGAATTGAAGGCCAAGGTTTTCCAAGGCGGCGGCCAGTCCGCGAAGCGATGTTTCGTCTCGATCGTTGAGCTTGATGAGCGACTCCCACCGAGAAATGCTCGCTGTCAGATCTTCGACTGCGCTTAGCTTCTCGCCGCGTTCGGCTCGCAGCAGGCCGAGCCGATCATAGGCCGCGGCAACCTCCTTGGCGAGATCTTCATCGTCTTCATGCTTGGAAATGAAGGTCTCGTAATAAGTGAACGCCTGATTCAGCAAGTCAGACCGGAGGCCGGCAATTGCTTCACTTCCTGCGTTGAGAGCGGCGTAGTCGCTCACAAATTCGGGATACGCCGAGATCTGCTCGTTGGCGGTCTGAAAGACGTCCCTCATCTTGGCCAGCGAGCGCTGTTCGCCGCGTCGCGCCCGGTGAATCATCACGGCGGCCAGCGTGGAAATGAGGCTGATCACGGCGAGCGTCAGAACGCCGGCAATGGCCGCCTTGCGGTGACGACGCGTCCAGCGGCCAAGCCGCCGCCATATCGATTCGGGTAAGGCGCTGACCGGTTCGTCGGCCAGCCAGCGTGCGAGGTCATCGGCAAGGGCGACGGCCGACGCGTAGCGGTCTTCGGGTCGAAACGCCAGGGCTTTCAAGCAGATCGCCTGCAAGGCTCGCGGGACCAGGGGGTTGATCGAACGAGGTGAATCGAGTTTGCCTCGACAAACCCGCTCCAGCAATTCATCCGTGTTCGCACCCGAGACCGGAGGCTTGCCGGTAAGAAGAGCGCATAAGGTGGCGCCCAATCCATAAACGTCGGTGACCGGCCCTAGGGACTCTAGGTCGCCCTGCGCCTGCTCGGGACTCATGAACGCCGGTGTTCCCACACGCGAGCCGGCGCACGTGGGGCTCACGTCCGAACCGGAAGAGGCTTTGAAGGCAACCGACGCCCCCTCGGTCTCTGGGCTGGGCTGACCCAGTAGTTTGGCGAGTCCCCAGTCGATCAACAACGTCTCGCCGTATTGCCCCAGGATGATATTGCCGGGTTTCAAATCGCGGTGGACAACACCCTTCTTATGTGCGTACGCGATCGCCTGACACACGTCAATGAAGCGGCCGATCAGTTCGCGGACGGCAACGCTGTTGGGATCAGGCTTGGGGGTCGCTTGGTGCAAGCTCGCAATCGCGTCGCGCAGACTGTCTCCCTGAATGAAACGCATGGCGTAGAAAGGGCGCCCGTCCGGATCCCGCCCCAGGCTGTAAACCGGCACAATATTGGGATGCTCGAGACCACCCGTGATTTCGGCTTCGAGCACGAAACGCGACCGACTATCGGGAGTGTCCGCCCGGTCACGAATTCGTTTGAGTGCGACCTCGCGGCCGAGTTCCTCGTCGCGGGCAATGAACACTTCACCGAGGCCGCCCTGCGCGTGAAAACGCAGCACCCGAAACCGATCGCTTGATCCCCTCTGGCCGCGCTCATGGAACGTGACCGTCGCTTCCGAACCGTCGCTCGTTTGAGTGCCGTCGTTGACAGCCGTGGCGAGCAGGCTATGAAGATCGACGTCATCAACCTCTTCCAACTCGCCATGCATGGTCGATCTGGTAGCGACCGCCGCCAAACTCTTGCGGGGATCGTCTTCATGGTCCTTCAGATGGGCGGTGACCAACGCCAATAGGGCCTGGTGCGCGTCGGGGCTCAGTGCGCCGTTTTCCTCGAGCAAATCGGCAATCGGTCGGGTCTTATCCGACACCCAGGTATTGAAAGCGGCCAGCAGAGCCGTACGGTCAATGAACCCGTTCTGGAATGCGAGCAACCCAAACAGTAGGTCGCGTTCGCCGCTGCGGTGTTCTGGATGCTTGTCCATGGCCAGGCCTGCTTGGCGGATTACGAAACACGAAAGAGACTCATGACGCCTTGGTCGTCGTCCACCATAACAAACCACGGTACTCGCCGCTTGAACGCTTGCAGATCTCCGCGACGCGATTCGCGTCAATCGCTTCCGCGGTGCGCCCCTGGCGACCAGTCGTCGTGACGGCTTGCAGCATGCTGTTGATGACCGCTTCTTCGGTGGCGTCCCGCACCGCTTGAAAGAGCGGCGAAAGCTAATCGTCACGCAACAGCTCCACCTGCTCGAGCCTATCCTTGGACTCATGCGGCGATTGCAGCTCCTTGGCCGGAAGTGGATTGTGACGGCGCCGTCTTCGTTGCGTTTGGACGTAATACTGTTGAATGAGTAGGCATTTCGGTCATTGGGCGTGAAGAAGCCGTCCTTGTTATAAGCAGGAAGTCATGAATGTTTCCTGCGAATCATTAACTCTGTTGCGCCCAGGGCCCTATGGATTGGAGTAAGAGCTGACGTAAAGCCAGGCCCGAAGGGCCGATACAATTCTAGCCGTGGCCGTGAGGCGAACCCTTTAAAGCTAGCATGAAGCGAATCGCGACTAGCCGGCAAATTCCCGCCACCGCTGGGCTTGTCCGGCTTGTCCCAGCGGGGCGCTGCTCCTCGCCAGCCCGTGCGCCGTGCCCATTCCCGCCACCGCTGGGCTTGTCCCAGCGGGGCGCTGCTCCCCGCCAGAGAGCGCTGTTTGCTGGGCGAGGAGCATCGCGGCGGCGTCCCCGCCGGGATCGTTGCTGGCGAGGAGCAACGCTCGACGGGGACATGCCCCGTCGTGGCTTGCTCGCCGCGTAAGCACTTGTGGCGACAGGCCTTGGCGGAAAATGAAGCCTCTTCGGGGACACTCTGAAGAAACTGCACGTTGCTAGTTTTAAAGGGCTCGCCGTGAGGCCACGGTTGTGTCGCCAGATGGGTAACATGCCCGGAGGGCCGGCACAATCGGGACTCGGTCATTGTGTCGGCCCTCCGGGCCTGTGCGGTCGTATTCTTCGCGAACCGTGGTCTCACGGCCACGGCTAAAATTGTGTCGGCCCTCCGGGCCTCGGAGATCGCACCGAGTTTACCGGAAAAACACCTGCGCCCCTGCTTAGACGGTGATGGACCAAAACGCCTGCACTGGCACGTCCTTGGGCATGACGAGTGTGTAAGGTGTTCTGCCGTTATTCTTTTTCGGCGCGACGTTGATGTACATCGCGCCGCTTGGCGGGTTGCCCCCCCAACCGTATGCCGCGTTAATCAGGTGCTGGGTGGGGTCGACCTCGCCGCGGGCGCCGAATGCATTCGGAACACCATCGAGTTTTGGAGCCAGCGCGTTGAGCATTTTGCGGGTCGCGACGAGCGACTCTTCGTCCCAGTCCGGCAGGTCGAGCTTGCCTGGAGACGCCTGCTTGACCTGAATCGCGTCCTGCAGCGCGTGCGCCTTCTTCATGTCTTCGGGACTGTTCGGATCGCAGAATGTGCGGAATAGCACCATCACGTACCGTGTGCCGACATTATCGATCGACAGCGTCACCTCACCGGCGCCGTTCTTGAGCACAGGGTTGTACTCGTCCTGGTCAATGACAAGCAGCGATTGAAATCGGTCTGGCGATTCCGGCTTGATGACCGTCACGGGTCCCGCTGCCAAGTCGTACACACCAAACGAATAGAGAGTGTCGCGCATCCAGCGGCGATCGGTTCGTTACCGGGGCCTCCAGTGACAACCGCGCCTCGACGTTCGGAGAAGGTGGGATAGATGGCAGAAATAAACACCAAACAAATTCTGCGTTCCACGCCAACTCTGGCGACTTCAACGTAGCTCGGCCCCAAATTGCCTGCTGTGGTCGATGAAGCCCCGGCCGTGAGTGCAATGAACTACAGAGCTGTGCCCTACCGCTGAGATAGGGCGAATTGCGAATCTCCCTCGGTTTGTCCAACCTTGTGGAGTGAGCGGCGCGGATACAAATACAAACGCCACGAATGGCAGCAAAATCAGCCTTGCCAACGATCCATCGTTTCCGCGAAGCCGAGACAAGAGTTAGAATCTGCTGCGGCGATACTTGCCAGAATTGGTTGAGTGCTTCCAGAAGGCCTCGCGTGTTGCATCCCGAGATAGGTAATGAGAGTTTCTTATGTTTGAGCTTGAGCGTCCCTGAGCTCGCCATCATCGCATTGGTGTGCTTGCCGGTTGTCCTCTTGATCGGCGTCATGCTAAAAAAGATGGGCTATTCGGATTTGACCGCAATTGGCTTCGCCGTACTCATGCTAACGCCGTTGAACTGGCTCGTATTGGCATATTTGGTTTTCTTCAAGTGGCCGATCCACGAAGAACTAGAACTGCTACGAAGACAGGTTGACGAAAAAGCCCCCGAGCTTACTCGACCGACCGTTCGAGGAGACCAATCGAATCCTCTCCATGTCGCCATACGAAAGGGTTACTCGGACGTAGTAGAAGCGCTGATTTCCCAGGGCGAGGACGTTAACGCGAGGACTGCTGATGGTCAGACACCGCTTCAGCTTGCCATTGCTTGTGAGCATGAAGAAATAGCGGAATTGCTGCGCCGACATGGGGCCACGAATTGATTCCGGGCCAACATCATTATTCGGCCATGACGTGCTGGCTCCGATCGCGTTCCGCCGAGTATCGGCGTGTCAGATGAAGTCGAAGAGCCGGCGTTCCTCGTACCCGGTGGGCCACAACTCCTCGGCCAGGCAGGCTTTCAAACGGTCGATCGCCTGCTCGTTGTCCCGGTGGGCGACGGCCAGCGTGTCCGGCGACACCAACCACACGCCGCAACGGAATGGCTCCTTCTTTTCCACCGCGATCAAATGGACCGGCATGTGGACGCCGATCACTTGCGCCAGCACGGCGCGGTAGAAGGCGAGTTGGTGCGCGTACCCGAAACGTCGAGCATCGGCCTCGAACCAGGTCAAGTCGTCGCAGGTCTTGAGGTCAACGATGCCGTGGTGCGGTTCGAACCAATCCATGCGGATCTGTGGTCCCACGCGGCACATGCAATCTGAGCAACCCCGCCACTGTGCCGCATTTCGCGTTACCGCGGGTCCGCATCGAGTCAACCGTTCAGAACGGCTGTCGATTGATTTAGTCTTGATGGCGGTGAGCTTGTTCCTCCAACGCTGCGATCCGTTGTTCCAAGACGACGAATGCTTCATTCAGCTGATCCGTCTTCAAGTACAGGCTTTCCACCGTACCGAGCAAGTGCTCCGGGTTCTTCAACATCAACAGTTGCAGCTCTGAAATCTTGTGTTTCAGCTGTCGCGCTTGACATCCAGGTTCCTGCGGACGGGGCTTGTCGCCTGGGCGGCCATCGTCGCGTCCAAGCCGACCTTGGCCAGGCGCAGCTTCTCCTCAGCGTATCGCAAGAGCACGGGCTCGACGCCTCCCTGGGAATCCAATTCCGCCTGCCGCAACTGCTCCTGGGCGACGGCCACATTCGACTTCAAACGTTCGATCGTAGCCGGCGGCAACTGCTTGGAAGCGAGCAGGCGTAAGCTGTTGTCTTCATGAATGACGGACTTCACGAGTTCGGCCATCTCGCGGTTGAACTCCTGAGCCAGTTGCAGTTCGACTCGCGCGAGTTGCAGGTTGGCCTGGGCGCATTCAATATTGAGGTCGCGGGTGGATGGCTGGACCTCGCCGCTGTCGATCTCCTGCGCGGCAGGTTGCGGCGTGAACAGGCTCAGGCCCCAAAGGACAAGGGCGCTGATCCCGACGAACCAGACGCGCGATCGTAGTCTCGGTGTTGTGGCTTGGTTGGTCATCGAATGGGCTCCTCGAAAGGTGGGACCGTCAACTTCACAGAGCAACTGGTTTGCGACGAGAGCCTCGGACTTGTCGCTCGTACTTGGTCGCAGCGTCGTGGAAAGGCACAAGGGGCGTGAGTGATTGGCACACGCGAGACAGACCGCACTTTTCGGGCCAAACAAGGGGAAGCGGGTGAAAAGCGGAACTTTAGGCCAATCAAGTCCTCTTCCGACTCGGTCCGGCCCGGACGGCGTCGAGTTCTCAGCTTCACGGCGAATCACGCCGCCAAGTTCACAGCGCTTCTTTGCCTTTGTGCTTTCGGACTATCATGAAGCGGATGGTCAAGCGACCCTCAGGCTCGCCGCGTCCGCCATGTGGGCGGAATTCGACAAACCTGACGACTCAAGCAGCAACCCCTCGAGGAAGTGAAGACGCATGACGCCTGACAACAAGCCGTTGGTTGATCGAGTGGCCTGGGTGACGGGCTCGTCGCGCGGCTTGGGAAAAGTCATGGCCGAGGAGCTTGCCCGCTTGGGCGCCAGGATCGCGGTTCACGGGAGTCGGCCCGATAGTCCCTCAACTTTCAACGAAGGGGACACCATGGAAAGCCTCGCCGCGGGGATCGCCCACGCGTCGGGCGGCGACGCGCTGGCGACCTGGGGCGATGTCGCGAACGTCGACGATGTGCGTCGCGTGGCCGGCGAGATCCGCGACAGATGGGGACGGATCGACATTCTGGTCTGCTGCGCCGGCGGCGACATTGGCGCGGGAGGCACAGGCGTCGGGCGCGGCGGACGGCCCGCGGAAGACGATTGCTTGAGTATCGCGTTGGATGACCTGCAGAGCGTCATGGACCGCAATCTGTTGGGAACCATGCTTTGCTGCCGAGAGGTCGCCGGGGAGATGATGCAGCGAAAGTCAGGACGGATCATCACGATTGGCAGCATCGCCGGCTGCGTTGGACGGGCGACCGGTTCGATCTACGCGGTCGCCAAGGCCGGAGTCCATGCCTGGACGCGGTGCCTGGCCGAACAACTGCGGCCGCACAACATTCCGGTGAATTGCGTCGCCCCGGGCGGCACGGTCACGGAACGCTTCTTGCGGATCCACGAAATCGACGACAGCCGTCTGGCGACCGACGGCACGCTGGATCGCTACGGCCGCCCCGAGGAAGTCGCGGCGGTCGTCGGCTTCCTCTGCACCGACGCCGCACGTTTTGTGAGTGGGCAAGTCATCCGCGTTGACGGCGCCGGTCAGACATTCGCTGGGTGACGCGACTTCCCTCGCCAGCCAAGTCCCGTCCAATGAAGTCGGCGACATCTAGGGCTGCATCCGGGTCGCCTGCAACGGGGACGAGAGGGAATTGCGGCCGTTTCAAGAGCAAGACGCGGCCGTTCTAAGAAGCCGGTTCCATGGTGAAGCGGTCACCTGATACAATGGGCATTCCACTTCCTGGAACTCGCGAGGGCGGGGCTGAAATCGTCACCGACTTGATTCGGACAATATCTCCGTCTCCGTGGCGCGGCGGCGAGGCATTGAACCGGTTTCACAACTCAATTGATCAATAAGGCAAACGGTAAGAAAATGGCGCTCCACGAAAAAGACAACATCCGTGAGGAACTTGAAGATGATGTGTATGCGTCCACCGATTTGTCGGTGAACATGCCCAAGTACAAGATGCCGGAAAACGAGCAAGATCCGCGACACGCCTATCAAGTGGTGCATGACGAGTTGATGCTGGACGGCAACTCCCGCCAGAATCTGGCCACGTTTTGTCAGACCTGGATGGAGCCCGAGGTGCACAAGCTCATGGATGAGTGCATCGACAAGAACATGATTGACAAGGATGAGTACCCGCAGTCCGCCGAACTCGAGAGCCGATGCGTGCACATGCTTGCGGACCTCTGGAACTCACCCGACGCGGCCAACACCTTGGGCTGCTCGACCACCGGTTCGAGCGAGGCCGCGATGTTGGGCGGCATGGCGTTGAAATGGAAATGGCGCGAGAAGATGAAGGCGGCTGGCAAGCCGACTGACAAGCCCAACATGATCTGCGGTCCCGTGCAGGTTTGCTGGCACAAATTCGCCCGCTACTGGGATGTGGAGCTGCGCGAGATCCCCATGGAGGGCGAGCGCCTCATCATGACCCCGGAAGAGGTCGTCAAGCGGTGCGATGAAAACACCATCGGCGTGGTGCCAACCCTTGGCGTCACCTTCACCTGCCAATACGAGCCGGTCAAGGCGGTCAACGACGCCCTCGATCAACTGCAAAAAGACACGGGCCTCGATATCCCCATTCATGTGGACGGGGCCAGCGGCGGTTTTGTGGCGCCCTTTGCGGAGCCCGACCTGGAGTGGGATTTCCGTCTGCCTCGCGTCAGATCGATCAATGCGTCGGGACACAAATTCGGCTTGGCGCCCTTGGGGGTTGGCTGGGTCGTCTGGCGCGACAAGAGCGATCTGCCCGATGACTTGATCTTTTGGGTGAATTACCTGGGCGGCAACATGCCCACCTTTGCGCTGAACTTCTCGCGGTCAGGCGGGCAGATCGCGGCCCAGTACTATAATTTCCTGCGCCTGGGCAAGGCGGGCTACCGCAAGATCCATCAGGCCTGCTACCACACCGCCCAGTACCTGTGCGGCGAGATCGAAAAATTAGGCCTGTTTGACATCATCTATAACGGCCAGGGGGGCATTCCCGCCATGAGCTGGTCGCTGAAAGAAGGCATCGATCCGGGTTTCAACCTGTTTGATCTCTCCGACCGGATCCGCAGCCGTGGCTGGCAGATTGCCGCCTACGCCATGCCGCCTAAGCGCCAGGATTTGGTGATCATGCGGATTCTGGTGCGCCACGGCTTCAGCCGGGATCTGGCGGACCTGCTGGTTGACGACCTCAAACGGTGCATTGACTACTTCAAGAAAAACCCCGTGGTTCACCGGAGTGACGCAGAGCAGTCGGGCGGTTTCCAGCATTAGTCGTGGTGGCCTTGATCGCAGGCTGGAACTCGCCGAATGGGCATACGTCCGAGCGCGGCGCGGCAGGCCCGCGCTGTCTGCTGGGCGAGGAGCATCGCCCGTCGGAGGCAAGCCCCGTTAGGGCGGCGTCCGCGGCGGGGTGGTTGCTGGCGAGGAACAACGCACGACGGGGGCACATGCCCCGTCGTGGCGTGCTCGCCGCGCGAGCATTGGCGGCGACAGGCCTTGGCGGCAAACGAGGCGCGCCTCGCGGCCACGGCCCAACTGAAGTTGACCCTTCGGGCCTCAGAGACCTCAGCAAGTTTGCCTGGAAAATACCCCCACCCCTGCTTAGTAGGTAATGTATGTCAGCAACCCCAGGAGCAGGGCGTTGTCAATATCGCCGGTTCCGCCCGGCGTGATGACGTACTGGATGTTCGGCGTCAGCGTGAGCACATCGTTGATGTACCAGTTGTACGCGCCTTCCAGGACGGTCTCCGTGGACTGCTGGGGCAACGTGTCGCTGTACCAGCCGCGGGCAAAGCCCAACGCAAGGGTGTCTTCGCTGCGCGTGTCAAACGGCCCTTGCCAGACCATGCCTCCATTCCAGTAATAGGGGAACGTGACGATCTCATCCTCCCAGGCGTAGGAAAACGCCGTCCACAGGTGAACGCCACGATGGGACACCGGCTCTGGCTCCCAGACCTTCTGACGCAGGATCCCGTACAACGTGCCCAATCCCGTTTCCTTGCGCGGAGAACCATCGACATAATCGGCCTGGCTAGTATCGGCGTATCCGCCGAATTTGAATTGGCCTGGAAGTTGACCGGAGGCCGTCCGTTCCGCTTCGGTCGCTTGCCAACGGTAAACGGCCTCGCCAATCCAGAGTGCTCCTTTGTTTGGCCGGAAGTCCAATTGCAAGCCGCCGTACTTAGGATCCGCAAAGTCTCTGGGAAACCCGTTCATGAAGGAAGCTTTGAATTGCCAGTTGTCATTGGGTTGCCACTTCAAGCGAGCCCCCCAATTCGCGTAGGGAATCAGGCCGAAGTTGGGCGAGTTCAGGCCCAGACCGCCGACGTTCAAGCGGTACGCGCCGCTCAAATACTGCGTGAAGAAGTCGTAGTCCAAACCATACTCCCAGCCCGTGGTCAATCTGCCTGCACGGAGCGAGACCGTATCATCCAGCATCCACTGCTCGAAATACATCTCGAAGAACCGCCAAGCTGTTCCGCTGAACACGGTATTGACCGGAATGGTGGCGCCCACATCATCCGTCAAATTCGGGCCCCACGCCCAAGAGCCGGAGACATGCGCGGAGAGGCCATCCGCGCAACACATTTTCTCCAGGTCTAAATCCAGCCCGAAGTCGTTCAGGCCGGTAGCCTCGAAATCTTGATCGATCCCGCCGGCGGCGTTCCCCTGAAACGCCATCATGTACCAACCGAATACCTCGATCCCCTGGTCCGCCAGTTGCCGACGCTTCTCGGGGGCGATTCTGGTCAGCAACCCCTTGTCGGCATCCACTTCGGCCTTGAAGTCAAACCAGTCTTCCCGCACCGCCGGTATCGTGAAGCTGGGCCACACGTCCGGAACTTCGCGGCGTGGCCGAGCGGAAGGGGGAGAGCCGGCGGCGCCAGAGCCGGAAACTTCCTGCCCGCCCACAGGCGATGTCGCGGTGACCAGGGCAAGGGCGAATGCGATCGAGGCGGCGAACTGGTTCCACATGGGGCGCTCATTCGTGGGCAAGTAGGTTGGCAGGGACATGTCGGCATCGCCCGTTGAGCAAGCCGACCGTCCAGGACGCCCGATTCCAGGAACGGATCGTTCCACTGGAAGGAAAGACCAACGGCGTCGCCCAGAGATCCGCCAAACGGCAACGCCACTGTGAGCGCTCCGCAGCCACCCGGCTCAATGCTGCCCGCACGACTTCAAAACAAGTCCGCCGGTATTGCGACAACCGCCTCCGCCGGCCCGCTCAGGATCCCTTCGCCCAACTCGCTGAGATGGATCGTCGGTATGGCCGCCGTTCCGTCTCCCCGCTTGCCTCACGTCCGTCTGCACGCGGCGCACGCACCTGCTTTCACTAACTGGCAACATCCATCTAATCGGCAAAGTCGAGGCGCAATATTCACCTCTTTTCGGAGGCTCGAACTTCGTTGTCGGTCACGTCACAGGCCGGAGGACAACGCCATGCGGGTTTCGCAAATGAAGAATGATCCGCCCCAACGGGACGACCCCAAGTGCAAAGTGCAAAGTGCTCCGCCGATATCTCCAGCGAGCGAGAGTCAGCCGAAGAGCAACAGAGCGGTGGTAACCACGGCTGACGCCCAAAGAGCGACGACCAGGCAGAGGGCCGGAACGAGCGAGCCGCCGCGGCTGCGGAGTGACTCCGGATACAGGCAAAAGTAGGCCGTTAAGATGCTGGCGGCTCCAAACCCCATGGACACGCTGTCATAGGGCGGCGCCAAGTACTGTGGGAGGATGAAAAGGACGACCACGGTGACGGCAACCAATAACCATCGTCCCGCCTGGGTCTGCTGGCGATTGAGGGTCTGTTGACGAGCCGCCATGGCGGCGTCACTTGGATGCGATGAGGATTCGTTCATCTTGAATGCTCCAACTGCGTGCATGCCCGCACAGCAAGCCTGTGACTCTTCAGCACATCCAGCAGCGCATGGATGCACGAATTGGCCGTTTTCTCCGCGGGGAACGTCACAGGTAAACTAGAGCAATCCGCGCGCCAAAAAATTCTGGCGTGTTCATCATCGACAGAAGCGAGTCAAGAGTACGCCGACGCCGGTCGCGGCCACGAAGTCCCAAGGGGACGACCCCAAATCAGCCCAGGGTGCAGCGCAGCGCAACCCTGGGTAACTTCGCGTGGCGTCGCGCAACTTTGTTTACGGCCACGACGTGCTTGCAACCCATTCGGACCAGTTAGCGTTTGCGCTCGTTGCGGGTGACCGCTCGAAAGATCAGCTTTCCCGAGGCGTTCTTCAGCTCGAGAGTTGTCTCGTACGCGTTCGGGCTGAGTCGGCTGATCGTAGCCGGCCCCTTCAAGTCTTCACCATCAAGGTGAGCAGTCGCCTTGCCAAGAAGTTTGTCGCGGTCGAACTGTTGGAACTCGATCGTCCAGCTGATTCCGTCGGCGGTGACTCCATGTTCAAAATGGACCACGTTGGGCTTCCAACTCGATACCACTAGCCAACTTGGGCCGCCGGCCTTCCAAGTGCCGCGGGACAAGGTCGCCCTGCCGCCTGCCTGGAATTCACAAGTCCAGTCCGAGGAGTCTCTCCATTCGCCTTTGGGGGCCCAGCCGTCGATCTTTCGCGTCCATTCACCAACAAAGAATTTCAGCCAGGCTTCGCCGTCGTCGTTCGCCGCGCAAGTCGGTGCAAGGGATAAAGAAAGGACAATTGCTAGAATCAGTCGCGGCATCGTGGATTCTCCCGCTAAACGGAGCCTTCGGGACTTGTTCGCTCCTTCAAACCTAGGGCGCCATCCAGCCAAAGGCGATCTAGAAAAGGCGGTGGCGCACTTTTCAATCGGCGCCTGGAACGACGCGACAGACTGACTCTTCGTTGGAATTCGAAGCCACAGATCATCTCAGACGTGAATCCGGATCCAACATATCTGTGTCGATCCGTGTGCATCTGTAGCGAGTCCGACTATCCCCGACGATGTCTTCGAGGGCCTTTGGTGCGCCGAACTCATCTTCGACGCCTTCAGCGGCTTCGCATTGGCCAATCCAAATATTGTGCAGTTCGTCATGCGCCGATTCCAGCGTCATTCCTTTGACGGTCGCAAGTGCGGCGCCTATTGTTTTTCTCATTGAGTGATCTTTAGCTTGGATAGAACCGCCCAGCCGTCGACCTCCTGCAATTGGTTGGCAAACCTGATCGCAGGGCGATTCCGCCAAGGATCGCGGATACCCAGCGCCAGTCGGTAATCTCCGGGTCGCACGTCGAATGCAACTTCGGCGTTCTCCGCGAATGAACCGGGTTTCCAGTGTCGCACGTCCCACGGTGTTTGCCGAGTCGTGATGACGCTCCCCGCCGTGTCGATCAAAGCCCACTCCACCGACCATGGATAGTAAAAGGGCGCTACGCCGTTGTTCTGTCCCTTCAGCGAAATATCGATGGGATCATTCGCCTTGGCCACACCTGGATGCCGCAGTTCGTTCAGTTGAAACTCGTAGCCCATCCTCCGCACAAGAGCTTGGCTACGACGGCGGAATTCCTCGTCACTCGAGCGTTCCAACGGCGGGCAATAAGGGCCAACCCAAGTGAAATGGGCTCGCTCCAGCATGGTCATCGTTGTTTCGTAGTCCTGACTCAACCATCGCTTTGCCTGGTTGGGCATCATCTCGCCGCCGACAACCGCCACCTTCCAGTTGTCTGTTCTGCCCGACTTTCTTAGACCCGACAGAAAACTCCAGTCTTTGCCATTGTCGGTGTCCTCAGGAAACATATCGTCGTGAAATCCGATCCACGGCTGCCCGCCAGCGTAGTCACGGGCGTAGCGAACCATGAGGGACTTGTCAGGGAACGCCCTACGGTAAGCGTCTATGATCCGACGTTCTGTTTGCGTCGAAGCATACATTTCTGCCAAGAGGCCATGTGTGCCACTCGCCCCAGAAGCCAAGCAAGCCCATCTGAATGAATGCGATTCGTGGAGTGGTTGTTGTAACGCCTGGCCGAGAGCGTCGACGAGTCGCTCCATGGCGGCGACCATCTTTGGATCGTTGTAGTCGGGAGAAGCTCCCCCGCCATGTTCTTTGTACGCCGTCTCCTTGACACCTGCTTTCCGCAACCACGTTGGCAGTCCTGACGGGAGCGACGGATAGTCGATGTAAACTCGGAAGATGATGTGCTTGCCTTTAGCCGCATCGACGTTCCATGACTTCTCCCAAGCATCGAACCGATAGTCGCCCGAGCGTGGCTCAAGCTCACTCCATGGGACGTACAGAAGCACCATTGAGTACGGTTGGTGAATCTCCCCGGCATCTGTGTAGGGGCACCATCCCTTCAGCGGATTGTCGAGCGGCCCCGGTTCCGACAGCGGCCGAACGACCACATCATCAGCGTGGAGGCAGACCGTCCCCGCCAGAACGAGCATCACAGCGGAAGTGATTGTTGTTATCGATTGACGGTGCATTGGCCTTCGTGAATCCCAGGAATGATGGCGGCGCCCCGCCGCGACGGAGCCTGTCCACGTTGAGCGTTCAGCGTTGCTGCTCGTCACATGCCGCCACCCCTTCGGGGTTTGAACGGGACTCTGGTTCGCGACCCAGGGTTGCGCCTGTTCGCTGCGCTCACGCTGCACCCTGGGCTGATTTGCAGCCGTCCCGTTGGGACTGCCTGCGCCGAGGCTCGCGCCCTTCTTGAGCGACCGTCAACCACGTCGCCCCGTGGGCGCAGGCTGGGCCGCTGGGGTCGCGGGCTGGACCGCTGGATCGAGCGCGGCGGCAATGACCATTTTTAGTTGAGCCAGATGCGCGCGCGTGGTTCTATCCTTGGACGCCCCGTACGCTTTGCCGACCTTCCCCTGCAATCGCCGCAACTCTCTATGACAAAGGGCCGCGACGTCATTCGCTTCGCCGCCGCGTTTCACTTTCTCGCTCAACATGTTGACGTGCATCCGCTGCAGGTTGCGGCGATAGAGGTCGACTACGATCGCCTCGCCGTCCAGTTCCGACCAAATGCCTTGGGTCAAGTCAGCAAGCAACTCCTCGGGAGCGTAAACCGCTTCGCCGTCGGCTGACGCCTTGGTCCGTTCCACGTGTTCCGCCATGCGGGCCAGCCGACCATCGCGCATGAGCGAAGACAATACGGTTCGTTGACTCGACAGGATCCGATCCGGGGCCCCGCTGCTTTCCAACCGCAGAGTGATCTCGGGGGCGATCAGCTTCGGATTCGTATGCAAAGCGTGGTCGATCAGAAACTTGATCGCCGCGCGCTGCTTTTCAGCAGGGATCGGATGATAGATCTGATCGGCGTCGCCGAAGTACAAGTTGACCTCCTCGAAACCGCCAACCATCGCCGTGACGTGCACCGATTCACGGGTGCGCTGCGCCATGAGTTGATCATACATGTTCTGCAACAACTGGTAGTCTTCGCCCTGCCGACCGCATGCGGCCACCAGGTTATCCGCGACACGGTCGATGTTCTTCATGCCGAGTTCGGTCGCCGCGAGGGCGTCGCTCCCGAGGTCTTCCGTCTGCCGCGTCGGATCTTCGCTTGGGTCCGCATTGCCGAATCGCAACATGGGATTGTCTTTCTGTTGCGCGACAAGCTCGGCCAGGCCGTTCTTCTCCTCTTCCGCGGACTTGTGCTGCCCATATCCCCATTTCACGGCGAAGAAGTCGTAGGGCCCGACGGTTGGAATCAACGTCGCTCCGTCTCCGGGCTGAGCGACATAATTGAACCGGCCGTAGTCCATGATCGATGCTTCGGTGCCGTTCTTCTTGGTGAAGTCGGGATCCCGCAACTGCTCCACGGTGTAGTGCGAGGAGGCTTTCATGTTGTGGGGAAAGCCGATCGAGTGACCCACTTCATGGGCCACGATATACGCCAAGAGTTCCCCGATAAGATCATCCGGCAGGGGAAGCTTCTGGGCCCGCTCGTCGTTGGGAGAGGCTTGAGTGAAATACCAATCGCGAGCGAGCTTGAGGACGTTGTGATAGATGCGAACATCCGCCTCCAGGATTTCGCCCGTCCGCGGGTCGTGAACATGGGGACCGAAGGCGTTTTCGGTAGTCGAAGGCAGCCAGCGAATGGTCGAGATTCTCGAATCTTCAGGATCCCAGTCGGGGTCTTCCCGGGGATCCGGCGCCATCTTGCCGACAATCGCGTCACGAAAGCCCGCCGCTTCGAACGCGGGCCGCCACATTTCGATTCCCTTCTTGACGTACGGCCGCCACTTCTCGGGCACTCCGCGTCCGACGTAGAAGACGATCGGCTTCACGACATCGGAGACCTCCGCCTCGGGGTCCTTCTTTTCGACTCGCCACCGCGTGATGTAGCGCACCGATTTCACTTGATGATCGGCATCGTCGCCAAAGTCCTGAAATCGGACGGTGAAGAAGCCGACCCGAGGATCAAAGACGCGAGGCTGCATCGGATTCTCGGGCAACTGACGCATGCTGTGATGCAGAACCGCTGTGATGGAGGATTGAGTGGGGTCGCGACGGATTTCATCGCCGCCGCGGCCTCCTCGGCCTCCCGAGGGTGCGGCGTTCAGTGCATAGGTCGCCAACACCTCCACATTGATATTCTCTGGAAACGCCTTGACTTCCTCCACAAAGGAACGCGCCGAATCCATGTTTCCGGCGCCCAGCAGATCCTTGGCGCTGAACTCGGAGCTGTCGGATGTGAACAGCGAAGTCACGTCGATCACCGGGCGTTTGTCGGGGCCCCAGGCGGCGACGGCGAACACCTTGATGATGGGCGCGACGCTGGTCGCCTGCACCGCCTGTTGGATGGGATCATCGACCTCGGCGCGGATCGAGTACTTGACGTCCCGCAGCAAGACCTTTTCGCCGCGCAGCTCCCAGCGGACGACCCGATCACCGATGGGCATCCCAGCGAAACTAAATCCGGCTTGCGTCTGTTCCAACGACGCGACCCACAACATGTCCTTGTTCAGCTTGTCGGTCGGAATCTCGTAGTAAAGCTTGTCCTTCAATTCATGAACGTGAAACAGACCGGCCTGCGTCTTGGCCTCGTCGGTGATCACCTCGTCATAGGGCTTGATCTTGGATTCGCCCGCGTCCTCTTTGGACTCGCCCGATGAGCCGCGTCCGCCGCCTCCTCCGGGTCCGCGCCGCTGCGCCGCAGTCTGAAGGGGCCACATCGCGCCGGCCAGCAGGAAAAGGACCAAAGTGTTTTTCAGAACGTTGCTCATGCCGTCTTCAACTCCTGTTCATTCGCGATATCGCGTGATTCTGGACGCTCATCGTCGTCAACGCATCAAAGACATGTCCCAGTTCTCTCCGCCCGCTGAGGTCGCAACCGACGTTTCTGATGGTCGCGTTGGACCAAACAAGACAACGCCCCAGTCCTCAGCCCCACCTCAAGAGTAATTGCATCCAGGAGTGCGACGCAAGGAGGCAAACGCCAATCACGGCACGAAGTCCCAACGGGACGACCCCAAATCAGCCCAGGGTGCAGCGCAGCGCAACCCTGGGTAACAATGGGCGCCAACCACCAATCTGAAATCAATGGAACTAGCGCTGTTTGCTGGGCGGAGCATCGCCCAACGGGGGCAAGCCCCGTTGTGGCGGCGTCCACGCGGGGATCGTTGCTGGCGGGGAGCAACGCTCGACGGGGACATGCCCCGTCGTGGCGTGCTCGCCGCATATGCATCTCTAAGGCCCGGAGGGCCGACACAATTTTAGCCGTGGCCGTGAGGCGAGCCCTTTAAAGCTAGCAACCTGCAGTTTCTTCCCACAGGGGAGTTTCTTCAGAGTCTCCCCAAAGAGGCTCCATTTTTCGCCAAGGCTTGTCGCCACAAGTTCACCCAAACGGCCCAAAAGGCGCCTGGCGCCTTTTGGGCCGTCTCAGCACCTCGCCAGGGAGTCGAACCCCGTCTTGTGGCTTCGAAGACCACCGTGCGTCCATCACACTCGCAAGGCAAGTTGTCAGCACCCCGACCTGGAATCGAACCAGGACCAAGACCTTAGGAAAGTCCTGTGCTGTCCGTTACACCATCGGGACGACAAAGGGGTGACCGACGGGAGTTGAACCCATACCTTCTGCTTCACAGGCAGACGTGCCTACCACGTACACCACGGACACCATCATGTTCTGAGCGGAAGGAGAGGGAATCGAACCCTCAAGGTCGCAAGGCTCAGCCGGCTTCCAACCGGGTCCCGTCGCCAATCGGGTTGCCCTTCCGTTTCGTGTTGTCGATCAGTAGCCCGACCCGTGTTCGACTTGGGCGTCTGTACATGGTCCGTAATGCAAGTCGATTGCACGCCGACCGCAACTGCGATACTCAGTGGCCAAGGGGAGACTTGCACTCCCACGTCCTCGCGGACACGACGTTCTGAGCGTCGCGCGTCTTCTAATTTCGCCACTCGGCCAGACCCAGTGACCCGTATGGGAATCGAACCCATGCCGCGAGAATGAGGGTCTCGCATCCTAGCCGCTAGACGAACGGGCCTGTGTTCGGTGGCGATCATGGGACTTGAACCTTCGCGAAGATTGACAATCCGTCAGGCTGTTTGGTTCCATCACATCGCGTAAGTGCGCCGGGACGGAGTTGAACCTGCACATCCCGAAGGCGGCTGCGTTACAGGCACTTGGGCTCGCCAATGCCCAGCCGACGCGTGGTGAATTCAGTAGCACGCGAGGGATTCGAACCCCCAACCACCAAGGTTTGAACTTGGTCGCTCTGCCCGTTGGCGTACCGTGCCGTGTCGAGCGTCCCCGATGGGATTTGAACCCACGATCTCCTGCGTGACAGGCAGGCGAGCACTCCGCTGCTCCACGAGGACGAATGTGTACGAGTACCCAGAGCAGGAATCGAACCTGCAAACCCTCGGGTCTGAGCCGAGCCGCTCTGCCAGTTGGCGATCAGGCGCATTGTTCCCATCGGAAGTATTCCCGGATGGAATCGAACCAACGGCCTCCTGGTTGAGAGCCAGGCGTCGCTGCCGTTGGACCACGGGACTGGGGATTTCAGTGGACCACCTGATCCACGCCACAACTGCGGAACCGAGCCGCGTCATTTGGTTCCCGGACAGGCGTCGCGCTCGCGGGTCGCCGAAAAGCTGCGGAGGCAGGAATCGAACCTGCGCCGTGACGGTTAACAGCCGCCCGCCCGTACCAGCACGAGCACCTCCGCATCAAGTCAGTCAGGATGGCTGGATTCGAACCAGCGGTCTCGTGCTCCCAAGGCACGCGGGTTGCCAGGCTACCCCACATCCTGAATCGCGGTGTCGATCGATCTTCGCGTCGTCCGGCCGTTTCCGAGCCAATACGGGCGCAGTTGGGCTCCGCTAGTCGTCCCGCGCAACGGACACGCAAAATTCCATCAAGAGCGCCCAGCGGGAGTCGAACCCGCACGTCCGCCATGGCAAAGCGACAGGCTACCGCTACATCATGGGCGCTGGTGAGTTGCATCGATTTTCAAAGAACCACCAAGGAGCACCGGGTGGGAATCGAACCCACGTCCCCGCGTTACGAAGGCGGGATCCTTGCCGCTAGACGACCAGTGCCAGTTGTGCGGCCGAGCGATCCGACGAAACGCCTGACTTGAGTGGGACCGGAGGGACTTGAACCCTCACCCGCCTGGGTAAGAACCAGGGATGCTGCCGCTAACACCTCAATCCCGTTTGAGCTCCTTATCTTTGACGATCCTTCCGTGGGACCTCGCCCCCCCAGCGCCTCGCCTTTGACGCTGCTTCTCGAATACCGCACTCGGCGTTCCGACTTTCCGGTACGCGAATTCTGAGCCCATTAATGACAGCAGCCCGTGTGGGAGTCGAACCCAACCTGCTCGGCTTGAAAAACCGATGACCTCACCCGAAGTCGAACGGGCCGTGTTGTGTGGTGCGCACACACTGTGCGCTGGCGGGCCAAGAATTCTCGTGGTGCGGGCACGAAAAAACCCGACGTCGTTTCTGACACCGGGTTTCTGATGATCTCACAGAAATGCAGCCGAGAGTCACAAACGCAGAGGATGCGCGGGCAGCGTATTCGCCTCTTGATAGGCGAAACCCGCATCGCATTTGCGTTTCAACGCGAAACTCAACCACAAGCACATCATTGTTCCAGTTCCCTTTTGGGTGCGGCCTCGTCGAGCCGCGAATTGTCGTTCTTCTAGGAGTTTAGACGCTGGAGCGAGCGAGAGGTTCACAGATTTTTCGTCGCTGGGGACAAATGGTTAGATGCGCAAACGCCCCCGTCTAAGGGCAACGCCGTCCCAAACGGGACGCGAAGTCGTGAAACGGGCCACCACGGAGAGCCTAGGGCGACACAGAGGAAGGAATGGCAGACGCGTCGGTGGTTTTCCGTCGTTCGCATCCGGATTCTTCTTAATTGCCTAGGGGGCGTGCGCGCGGTTCCTGGGGTGCGCTGCGCGACCCCAGGCTTTGGGGTTGCACCGCGTTGCGGTGCGGAAGCGGGATATATGGGTCCGGGCGTGCTGCGCGGTTCTTCGTCTCGTTGGGACTTGTTCCTGATGCGGCGGGGTGCGAAATTGAAGGTTCGCGAGATTGTCCTGTGTCGCGCATCACCTCTCTCCCCCCGCCCAGTCTGCGAGCTCCCGCCGATGGTTTCCCTTCGAATTGTCTCCCAATGCTGGCTCGTTCACCTTGGTGGATTCGTGCGCACCTGCCTGGTCTGTTGCATTGCGTGTTCGATCGGTTGGGCCGAGGAGCCGACGGCGGAGCAGTTGCAGTTTTTTGAAACGAAGATTCGCCCGGTGTTGGTCGCGCATTGCTATGCGTGCCATTCGACGGAAGCGGCCGCCGAAGGCAAGCTGCGGGGCGGGTTGCGATTGGACTCGAAACCGGCCCTGCTCGCGGGAGGCGAGAGCGGCCCGGCGGTTGTCCCGCATCAGGCCGACAAGGGCGCTTTGTTGTCCGCCTTGCGGTACGAGGACCTGGAAATGCCGCCGGAAGGCAAACTGCCCGAGGCCGTGATTGCCGACTTCGTGAAGTGGATCGAGATGGGTGCGCCGGATCCACGAGCGACCGCCGAGAAACTCGTTGATGCGAAAATCGACTACGCCGCGGGGCGGGAATTCTGGTCCTTTCAATCCTTGGCGCCCGCCGAGCCTCCCACGGGCTCCAGTTGGTCGCAAACCAGCGTGGACTCTTATGTGGAAGCTGGTTTTCGAGAACTCGGCTTGCACGGCAATGGGTCTGCGACTCCGCAAGTTCTGATTCGCCGCGCGTGGTTTGATCTGCTTGGATTGCCGCCCACGCCAGCGCAAATGACCGATTGGAAAGCACGCTTGTCGATCGGCGCCGACGCGGACAACCCAATTAACTTGCATGAGTACTCCGCGTTGTTGGACGAGCTGCTGAGCAGTCCTCATTACGGAGAAAGGCAAGCCCGCCATTGGATGGACGTGGCGCGCTTCGCCGAATCCTACGGGTACGAGCAAGACTACGATCGCCCTAACGCATTCCACTATCGCGACTTCTTGATCCGAGCTTTCAATCAAGACTTGCCGTACGACCGCTTTGTCCAATGGCAAATCGCGGGCGACGAATTGGATCCGGATAACCCGCTGGCTCTTATGGCGACGGGATTCCTGGGAGCCGGCGCCTTTCCAACTCAACTGACCGAAGCCGAGTTCGAATCGGCGCGGTACGATGAACTGGATGACATCGTCGCCACGACGGGCGTGGCTTTCCTGGGCCTGAGCTTAGGTTGTGCTCGATGTCATGACCACAAGTTCGATCCGATTTCGACACGCGACTACTATCGCTTCGCCGCGAACTTCACCAAGACGATTCGCACGGAAGTGCAGATCGACTTGGCGCCGGCGGAGAACGAAAAGCGACGCGCTGAATTCGAACAGAGCTTGCGGCAGGCGCGCAAGCGCTCGCGGATTTCGAAGTCAACGAGTTGCCGGCGTTGTTCCGCAAGCGTCTTGCCGAGACGCCTAGCGATCACTGGGAAACGGGCCCCTGGCGCATTCTTGACGGACAGCCCGTTTCGTCGGCGGGCACCCCGTTTGAAGTTCAGCCAGACGGCTCGTGGTTGGCCCAGGGCGAAGCCGCGAACAAGGAGACCATCGCCATTCGCGCCGCGGCGCCAGTGGAAAAGGCGACCGCCCTGCGATTGGAAGTCCTGGCGGACCCCTCGCTTCCTCATGGCGGTCCTGGACGGGCTGGCAACGGCAATTTGGCGCTGGGCGATATTCGCTTGTTTCGACTTGCTGGCGATGCGAACCCACCAGAAAGCCGCCTCCGATTCATCAAAGCCGCCGCGACGCATCAACAGAATAGCGCATCGCTCTCCGTCGCCGCGTCGATCGACGACGACCCCATCAGTGGCTGGGCGGTCGACGGCCAAATCGGCAAGAGCCAGGCGGCGGTGTTCTTCCTGGAGCCGGATCAAGAGATTCACGCGGGCGATCCGCTGCGGATCGAGTTGGCCTGGAATCATCCCAATGGAAGGCATGTCCCTGGCCGGCTTCGCTTTGCGCTGTCCGCCGAAGCCTCCCCTCCAGTCGAAGTGGGCGACGATGCGATCGCTCCTGAGATCAAGTCCCTGCTGCGTCGGTTGGCCGCCACGACCGACCAAGACCAGGCTGCGTGGCGACGGGGACTCGCGTGGTTCAAGACGGCGCTGCCGGCCTATCGAAAGCTCGAGCAAGTCGTGCAGGATCTGGAGCGGAAGGGACCCACGCTGCAATTGTCCAAAGCGATGATTTGCTCGGAAGGACTTCCGCATCTTTCCCATCATGCGGATGGTCGAGGGTTTCCGCATTTCTATCCGACAACCTTTCTGTTGCGACGAGGCGATCCGCAACAAAAGGTCGAGGAAGTCTCGGCCGGCTTCGTGCAGGTTCTGACGGTCGACGGAATGAGCGAAGCGGATTGGCGCGTTGAACCGCCAGAGTCGGACTGGCGAACGAGTCTGCAACGGGCGCGATTGACCCAGTGGATGACCGATGTCGAGCACGGCGCGGGCGCCTTGGTGGCTCGTGTCATGGTCAATCGCATGTGGCAACATCATTTTGGAAAAGGGCTCGTCGCCACGCCCAACGACTTTGGTCGGAGCGGCGAACCGCCCACGCATCCCGAACTGTTGGACTACCTGGCGAGCCAATTGATCGAGGGCGATTGGAAGCTGAAGAGAATCCATAAGCTGATCATGTCCAGCCGAACGTACATGCAGAACACCGACTACGACGAAGCCCGCGACGTCGCTGGATCCGGAAAACCGCCGCCTATGGCGATGGACTCCGCAGCGGTTAGAGGCCGAGGCCATTCGCGACGCGATGCTAACAGCCGCTGGTCAACTTGACCCAACCATGTACGGGCCCGGAACGTTGGACTCCAACATGCGGCGCCGAAGCGTCTATTTCTTCATCAAGCGTAGTCAACTGATCCCGACGATGATGCTCTTCGACTGGCCGGAGCACCTGGTGAGCATTGGCCAACGAGCGACGACGACCATCGCGCCGCAAGCTCTGTTGTTCATGAATGGCCCACTGGTGCGAGAGCTCGCCGCCAGCCTGTCGGCGTCCCTGGGCGAAGCGGACGTCGACGACAGAATCGATCGCTTGTTTCAGCGGTGTTTCGGTCGCTCGCCGACCGCTCAAGAAGGCGAGTTGGCGTCGCGTTTTGTGGCGGAACAGACCGCTGCATACGAGGCCGAAGGGGTCCAAGACGCTCCGCGGCAGGCGTGGACGGATCTCTGTCAGACGCTGCTGAGCTCGAGTGAATTTATCTACATCGAATAGCGACGAACCATGAAAGACGCAGCGATGACGCAATGGACCGAGACAACGTGGACTCGCCGCCAACTGCTCGCTCGAGCAGGCGGTGGATTTGGCGCTGTTTCCTTGGCGGCGTTGCTAAGCGAGGAAGGCCTGCTCAGCCGCTCGCTCGCCGACGAGCGGGATTGGAAGCAGCGGGCGCTGCAACCGATGGCGCCCGTGGCGCCGCATTTTCCGCCTCGAGCCAAGCGCGTCATCTGGCTGTTCATCAACGGCGGTCCCAGTCATGTCGATACCTGGGACTACAAGCCGGCGTTGAACCAATGGGACGGCAAGAGCATCCGCGAGTTCGACCCGACTTCAAGAACACGACCGGCTTCTTCAAGGACGCCGTCGGCAACCTGATGAAGTCGCCGTTCGAGTTCACCCCGCGAGGCGAATGCGGCAAGATGGTCTCGTCGATCTTCCCCAACTTGGGCGAACACGTCGACAAGATGGCCTTCATCCATTCCGGCTTCACCGAATCGAACAACCATTCGCCGGCCCTGTTCGCAATGAATACCGGATTTCCCCGCATGGGATTTCCCTGCGTGGGCTCCTGGGTGACCTACGGATTGGGCAGCGAGAGCCGCGACCTGCCCGGCTTTGTCGTGATGAGCGATCCGAAGGGACGCGGACTGCCGAAGGGACACGCCGCCAACTGGAGCGCCGGTTTCTTGCCGGGCGTCTTTCAGGGCACGCATTTGCGGCCGACTGGCGAACCGATCGACAACCTGAAGCTCGCCGCCGGCGTCACGGATCGATTGCAGCGCAACCAACTCGACCTGCTCCAACAGCTGAACGAGCGACATCGTTTGATTCATGAAAGCGAAACGGAACTGGCGGCCCGCATCGAGAGCTTCGAACTGGCCTACCGCATGCAGTCGGTCGCTCCCGAGGTTCTCGACGTCGACGCGGAGAGCCAGCAGACACAAAGACCTGTACGGGATCGGCGACGAACGGTGCGATCATTTCGCCAGACAGTGCCTGATGGCCCGGCGGCTGGTCGAGCGAGGCGTTCGGTTCGTGCAGATCTACTCCGGCGGCATGGAGAATCAGCGCTCTTGGGACGGGCACAACGACATTCAGGGCAATCACGCTCAATTCGCCGGCGAAACGGACAAGCCGATCGCCGGCTTGCTGACCGACCTGGAACAACGAGGATTGCTGGACGAGACGCTGGTGATCTGGTGCGGCGAATTCGGCCGACTGCCCATCGCCCAAGTGGCGGCGAAGCCCGGCCGTGACCACAATCCGCACTGCTTCACCGCCTGGCTGGCCGGCGGCGGCGTCAAGGGCGGCGTCACCTACGGCGAATCCGACGAAATCGGTTACAAAGCCGCCGTCGATCGAGTGCACTTGAACGACCTGCACGCGACCATCCTGCACCTCCTGGGCCTGGACCACGAACGACTGACGTATCGCTACAACGGCCGCGACTTTCGGCTGACCGATGTGGCGGGAAAAGTGATTCGCGAGATCCTGGCGTGAATCGACGCGGCGACTTCGCGCTCTGCTGCGACGGCCTGCGCGAACGTCAAGACGCGCAACGCGGCGCCGCGCGGCCGCCCATACACGATCGGGCCGGCGGACAGCTACAGGATCGCGTGGATGGGCTCGGCGCCTTCGACGCCGACAAGTTTTTGGTCCAAGCCGCCAAAGAAGTAGCTCAAATGGTTGGGATCTAATCCCAACTGATGCAGGATCGTGGCGTGCAGGTGGCGGACATGCAAACGATCCTCGACGGCCATGCTGCCGAGTTCATCGGTCTGGCCGAACGAGACGCCGCCCTTCACCCCGCCGCCGGCGAGCCACATAGTGAAACCATAGCTATTGTGATCTCGGCCGCTCCCCTTGGCGTACTCGGCGGTGGGTTGGCGACCGAATTCGCCGCCCCAGACCACCAGCGTATCCTTGAGCAGACCGCGTTGTTTCAAGTCTTGCAGCAGGCCGGCCACGGGCTTGTCCGTCTCGCCAGCGTGCAGATTGTGGTTTTTCTCCAAATCGCCGTGAGCATCCCAATTCGCGTCATTGTGGTTGCCCCCGGAGTAGATCTGGATAAAGCGAACGCCGCGTTCAACCAGGCGCCGGGCCAGCAGGCACTGCCGCCCAAAAGTCTGAGAACGCTCTTCGTTGACGCCGTACATGTCGAGCGTTTCGGCGGATTCTTCGCCAAGGTCGACCGCTTCGGGCGCAGCGGTTTGCATCCGATACGCCAATTCGTAGCTGGCGATCCTGGCCGACAATTCGCTGTTGTCGGGATGCGCGTTGGCGTGTCGCTGGTTGAATTTCCGCAGGGCGTCCAGCAGGCTGCGCTGCATTGGGCGAGTGGCGCCATGGCCGGGTTGCAAGTCGAGAATTGGCGCCCCTTTGGTGCGCAACGCCGTGGCTTGAAAATCCGCGGGCATGTAGCCGCTGCTCCAGTTCTTGGCGCCGCTGATGGGGCCGCCTCTTGGATCCAACATCACGACAAACCCCGGCAAGTCCTGGTTGACCGTCCCCAATCCATAGTTGACCCAGGACCCGAGGCATGGACTTCCGCTCAAGATCTTGCCCGAGTTCATCATCAGCATGGCGGACCCGTGGATGGGCGAGTCGGCCGTCATGGAGTGCAGAAACGCAATGTCGTCGACCATGCTGCGCCGTATGCGGAAACAAGTCCGAAACCCATTTCCCGCATTGGCCGAACTGTTGGAATTTCCACCGAGGTTCAACAATGCGGCCCTGGTTGCGATGGCCGCCTCGCCCAAACGTCTTCACATCGACCGTCTTGCCATCCATGCCAATCATGCCTGGCTTGTAGTCGAACGTGTCGATATGGCTGGGACCGCCATACATGAACAGAAAGATGACGCTCTTGGCCTTGGGTTCGAAGTGCGGCTTCTTCGGCGCCAACGGATTCGGGAAAGGCGTCTGGCCGTCCGCGGCCATAGCCTGACCGCCTAGAAAACCGTCCTGAGCCAAGAGGCTGGTCAGCGCCACGCCCGTGAATCCTGCTCCAGCTTGCCAGAGAAATTCGCGACGCGTGCGACCGCAAAACTGATTCGGATTCATGGGTTCAAGCTTTCAAATGCGGCGACCGGGACCGTGGACGAGCAAGGGTCGCGTGTGGGATTTGGTTGAGTAATGAGCGCTGCCGGAGCCTGACTGGTTCTGATGGGTGATGACGGGCCATGACTGCAATCTCAGCAAACAACGGCGTCGAGGGCGCCGAGGGCTAATCCAGATAGACAAACTCGTTCAGGTTCAGCGCCAACAAACAGAACTGCTTGAGCACATCGCGACGAGGCAGTTCGGGATAGGCGCGTTGCAGTTCCTCGATGAACTGAACGCCCTCACGCACATCGACTTCCGTTGGCTCGCGTTGGAGAACCCTTTGCAGGGCTTCCCGCACCTGAGCCAGGGTGTCGCCTGGGTGCTGTTCGCTCAGCATTTGCGCGAAAATCCGCGGCCTGTTGGTTGATGAAGTCTCCGTTCAGCATGCCGAGAGACTGAGTTGGTTGCGTGGAGACAAAGTGCATGGGGCAGGTAAAGTCGGGTTCCGGATAGTCGAAAGCGGCGAGGACGGGCGTCAACAGCGAACGTTTGACGTGGATGTAGATCGAACGTCGGAACCGTTGGTCGGGCGGCGAGTTCCCCCAACCGGCGCCGGGTTGCGATTGTCCGGCCAGCACTTCGGCGGGGATTTGCGAATAGACGCTGGGACCAAACATCGATTCGCGATTCAGGTTGCCGGTAACGGCGAGAATCGAATCGCGAATCTCCTCGGCCTGCAAGCGACGCATGTTGAAACGCCACAACAGATGATTCAGCGGGTCCTTCTCTTCCGCGCGCGGATCCAACTGCGAAGACATTTGATACGCATTGGATAGCATGATCAGTTTGTGAAGACGCTTCATCCGCCAACCACCATCCACGAAGTCCCGGGCCAACCAGTCAAGCAGTTCGGGGTGCGTGGGCTCGTCGCCCTGCAAGCCGAAATCGCTCGCCGTCGGAACCAGGCCCCGCCCAAAATGAAATTGCCAGATCCGGTTGACCATAACGCGAGCCGTCAACGGGTTCTTCGCATCGGCGATCCAGCGCGCCAGTACGGTGCGTCGCCCGCTGGAGAGGCCGTCAGGCGAAGGCGTGATGGCTTGCGGCGGATCGAAGCCCAAGACGCTGAGAAAGCCCGGTTGGACTTCCTCTCCTGGCGCCGCTGCGCTGCCGCGCCCCAGGATGTGCGTGACTTGCGGCTGGGGCCCGTTTTCCTTGACACACAGCACTTGCGTGAACCCCTCGGGTTCGGACTTCCGCAGGCTGTCTCTAGTTTCGACAAGCTGAACGTACTCCTCCAATTGCTCTGGCGTGATCCAATCACCCACGTGTTTCTTTAAGATGGGGATGCGCGACGCTTCGTCGCGAAAGTCGTCGCGTTCGCCGCCCTTCAGCCGCTCTCTCCATTGCTTCTCGCGTTCGTTCAGCTGGTTTTGATTGTCACGTTGATCCTGGCGCCAAGCCGCAATTTCCTCCTCGCGGCGCTGAACCAGATCCAAGGGGCCGGCCATGCGAACCGACGCGTTCAGCACCGTATCGTGTCCGCGAACTCCATAACGCCGGATGTTGGTGAAGAACGCCAACATGCGGTAGTAATCTGCTTGGGGAATCGGATCGAGCTTGTGGTCGTGACATCGCGCACAGCCGACGGTCAAGCCCAGGAAGACCTGGCCGGTCGTCGAAAGGATATCGTCCAGATCGTCGAAATACGCCTGCTTGGCGTCGACCGGTTCATCGTCCCAGATGCCCAAGCGGTAGTAGCCGGTGGCGACGAGTTGTTCTTCGGTGGGATTCTCGAATTCATCACCTGCGAGTTGTTCGAGAATGAACTCATCGTAGGGCTTGTCTTCGTTGAAGGAGCGAATGACATAGTCGCGGTATCGCCAGACAAAGGGCTTGGCGCCGTCGCGTTCGTAGCTGTTGGTTTCGGCGTACCGGACGAGGTCCAGCCAATGGCGTCCCCATTTTTCGCCATAGTGAGGCGAAGCAAGCAGGCGATCAACAAGATGCTCGAAGGCGTCGGGGGACTCGTCCAGCATGAACGCGGCGACTTCGTCTTGTGTTGGCGGCAAACCGGTGAGATCGTAAAACGCCCGCCGCAGCAGCGCCGTCTTGTTCGCTGGACCGGCGGGCCGGAGCCCGGCGCGATTCAATTTTCGCAAAACAAAGGCGTCGATGGGAGTTTCGGCCCAGGGGTCGTCGAGTTGGGGAACCTCGACGAGCGCGGGCGGCCGAAAGGACCAAAACGATCGGGTCTCTTCAGTCACCCGCGGGGGAGCATGTGCGGCGGGGGCCTTGGTCGGCGCCTCAGCCGGCGCAGGAGCGCCTTTGGCCACCCACTGCTCGAGGACGGCGATGGAGGCGGAAGGCAACTTGCCGCGAGGAGGCATTTCGAGGCCGTCATAGTTCACGGCTTGCAGCAGCAAGCTGTCCTGGGGCGTGTCAACCGAGACGGCCGGCCCCGAGTCGCCTCCCAGCAGGATCCCGCCCTGGTAGTCCAATCGCAAGCCGCCCTTGGGCTCCGCGCCGCTATGACACTTCCAACAATGCTCCACTAACAACGGGCGAACCTGTTGCTCAAAGAACTTCAGGTCGTCCGGCGAGGGTTTTCGTTGCGGCGCCGGCGGTTGGTCCTGAGCAGGGGCAAGGTCCACTGGCGTCCACATCCACGCCGCCAGGATCGCCAGGCCGAACGCAAGGCGGCGGAAATTCATGAACAAGCGGAGGGTTCGCTTGGCGAGCATCGGCAAGGACTCGGAACGAATGCAGGAAGGAAAAATCGGCCGGAGGGGTAGGGGGCGCCGGCCGGACGTGCGGGACGCCTTTATCATAGGCGAAATCAGGCCTGACTTCCATCGACCGCGCGCCGACACGACGCCTCCTGGGAAGGCTGACCCCACGCAATTCGGCGCTTCGCGACGTCGTCCACAACACCAAGACATGATCTGGCTGAAGACTACGTCCAATCGATCCGGTCGAATTCCCGCTTTAACTTGGCTCCCCGTTCCGGGTGCAGTGACGCGACGAAGGCGATGCGGCCGAGCAGATGCGCCCTGAAACTCGGATGCCCGCGCCGATTCTGCGATGCGGGGCCGCGGAGGACGCAGTTATGGAGCGTGGCCTTCAGCCGCTGGTAATCCTCCCGGGACACGTTGGGCCGGTGGTTGACGATCACGCCGGCAAGGCGTTGGCGAACGCTCTTTCTCATCATGCGGGTCTTGCGAAAATTGACTCTCAATCCTTCCTCAAGAATCGTAGCGCCAACGTGGTCGCGAAAACGCGAAGCGCGGCGCGCGAAGGAGGGCCCGCCGGAGAAGGCCAAGTCGTCGGCGTAGCGAGTGTAGCGTGCGCCGCATTTCTCGGCGAAACGGTCCAGACGCAGGTCGAGTCGATAGAGACAGAGATTGGCCAAGGCCGGCGAGGTCGGTGCTCCTTGAGGCAGATGCGACGCAGCGTATTGGTCTCGACAGTGTTGTCGGGCGGCGAACGGCAAGCCGCTCGACTCCCAGAGCTCTTGAGGCGCGGCGGCCGTTGTCAACAAAGTCAAGAGGTAGGCCACATCGTCCGGATATCCTAGGGCGCGGAAGATCGCTCGCACACGAACGGATCGAAGCGAAACAAAACAATCCCGCAGATCCATTCGCAACACCAACTCCTGACCTACATGTGGATCGACAAAGGTGCGCAGGCTTCGAGCGCGGCGAAATCCATGCGCCGCTTCGTGTGGCGGAACGAGATCGAGGACTCCATGAAGAATGCGGCGTTGGACCGTCTTGAGCACCGCCTTGGGGCTTTCGATCAACCGTAATTGACCGGAGCGTTTGCGCAGCAATTGGTATCGATAGGGGAAGGCCGCTTCGCAGGCGGCGGGGCGCCAGCTCAGACGACTGACCAGATGCGCAAGTTGATCGCCGCTCAACTCCAAGAACGCGGCCAATTCGCTCCGTGTGCGACAAGCGGGCAAGTTGCATTGCGCCAGGCGAGCGTGGCTTGGCAGCATCGTAGGAATCGGCAAGGGTCGCTTCCTCGCCTGCTTCGCCAGAGCTCGTTGCAGTGGTTCGTCGGCGTGCAAGAAACGCCTGAAGCATGGGGACTGACGGTTGACCGGCGAACCGTCGTTGCAATCGCTTGGATAACCCTGCCGCCCAGCGCGGCCCCGGCAACTCGCCCTTCGACCAGGGAAGATGGCTCGCCACGTCGGGCGGCCAGGCGCCGGAAGCGAGAACACGCGCTAACCAATCAAGAAACCGAGTGGTTTCCATGCGGGACTCTTACGCGAGTTGGTTCAGAAGGAGCGGCGGCCAAGCGAAACAACGAGTCCAGTTGGGGCGCGGGCCATTCATGTGCGGAAGCCCATGGGCCGCCCGTGCAAGCCATCTCTCAATTTTCCTATCCCCCAGGGTAGCCCTGGAGAGGCGAGCAACGCAATCGTTCTCGCCGGCTTGAGTCGCTGGACCGCCGCTCCGATGAGAGTATAGCGGCGCAGAAACGGCGAACAAGAGTAAGGCGGACAGCGCGAATTGCCGCTCGGCTGGCGGCCTTGCCGCATGAACGCCGCGGCGGCCGGAGTCAGGAATACGGGTCAGTGGGCTGGACGCAGTCGCTCCGCTAAAATGGCGGCGTCGAAATCGCCTTGAGTCGAGAGTGAAAAATGGCCCCCAATCGCGACTGGATCCACCCGCTACGAGATTGGGCGACCGATCCGGAAGAGTCGGCCAACACGATCACCCATGGCCTGGGGTTCGCCCTGAGCGTGATTGGCGCCGTCGTGTTGATGATGCGGGTTGCACGGGAGGGAGACGGCTGGCGATTCCTGGGATGTCTGATCTATGCGCTGAGTCTGGTGGCGGTTTACGCCATGTCCACGCTCTCGCACGTTTGCGTACGCCCGCATCGCAAACGCTTTTTTCAGATTCTGGATCAGGCCTTCATCTATCTGCTGATCGTCGGGACCTACACGCCGTTCTCGTTGGCTTTCTTGCGCACCAGCGGTTGGTGGATCCTGTTGGGCGCGATGTGGGTGATTGCGATTGGTGGTTTCCTCTCCAAAGTTATCTGGGCCCATCGGATCGAGGGAGTCGCGATGTGGATCTACCTCCTGCTGGGGTGGCTGCCCATTGTGTCAGCCCCGTCCTTGTCCAAGATCATGCCGGCAAGCGGCTTGTGGTGGGCGCTGGTGGGCGGGCTTTTTTATTCGGTGGGCACGATCTTCCTGATCCTGGACAACCGCGTACGTCACTTCCACGCCGTTTGGCATCTCTGCGTCATCGCCGGCAGCACATGCCACTTCATGACGATCTTGGTGTACATCGCGCCGGCCGGGTAATCCGCGAATGGGGCTGCAACTCCAGTCGGAGTCGGCGGCGGTCATTGGTCGCGGAGGATCTCGGTCGCGGCGTTCTTGCCACAGGCGCCCATCACGCCGCCCCCCGGATGACTCGCCGCGCCGCATAGATAGAGGCCTCGCACCGGCGTGCGATGGTCAGCCCACCCGGCGGTCGGTCGAAAACAAAAGAGCTGATGAGGGTGCATCGCGCCCTGCATGATGTTGCCGCCGGTGAGTCGGAATTCGCGTTCGAGGTCCAGAGGACTCAACACCTGACGATGCTCAATCGCGGCGGGGACATTGGGGGCGAAACGCGCGACCTGTTCAACGCAGCGGTCGGCGAAGTCCTCCTTGATGGCGTCCCAGGACTGGTCGGCCAGGCGATAGGGCGCATATTGCACGAACATGGACAATAAATGCTTGCCGGGAGGCGCCAATGTGTCGTCAACACTCGTTGGCATCGTCATTTCCAGGATCGGTTCGCGACTGGGTACCCCGTACTTGGCGTCATCGTAGGCCCTCTCGATATAGTCCATGGTCGGCGTCAAGTGGATCGTGCCGTGCAGGTTTCGCAGCGAACTTTCGTCCCAGGCGGTGAACCGCGGCGCCTCGCCGAGCGCCAGGTTGATCTTGGCGGAAGCCGATGCGTAGTCGATACGGCCGACGGCTTTGCGAAACGCGTCGGGGAGATCGTCCGGCTCGAGAAATCGCTCGAACGTCCAATGCGCGTCCACGCTGGAGGCAACCACATCGGCGTCAATCACTTGATGGCCGTCCAGGCTGACTCCGCGGACTTTTCCCTGCGACGTCAATATCTTTTGCACCTCCGCATCGCGACGGATGGTCACGCCAAGATCCGTGCAGGCCTTTTCCAGCGACGTCGCCAAGCCTCCCATCCCGCCGCGAATGTAGCCCCAAACGCCGCGGGCCCCGCCGGCTTCTCCCATGACGTGATGCAGCAGCACGTAGGCGGTTCCCGGCGACGACGGAGCGGCGAACGCCCCAATCACCGCGTCGGTCGCCAGGGTGGCTCGCAACACTTCCGATTCGAACCATCGCTCGAGAATCGGCCGAGCGGCGCCGGTCAGCAACTCAAACGCTTCTGGAATGTCCTCCCCCAGCGCTTGCAGCGTTTTGTAGGCGTTCCATAACGCCTTGCCATCTCGCAGGCGCTTGCCGAAGCCCAGCTTGCGGACCGACGCGGGGAGCGGCAGAGGGTCCGGCGCCGCCGCCGAGAGTACGGGTTCCAACAGCCCGGCGACGCGTTCCAGGAACGCCTCATAACGCGGGTAGGCTTCGGCGTCCTTGTGGCTGAACTTGGCGATCTGCCGCGTTGTCTCTTGCTGGTCCGGCCCCATCAGCAGATAGCGCCCATCCAACATGGGAGTGAACGACGATGGGGATCGCGGCAGAATGTGCAGCCCGTAAGACTTCAGCTTGAGATCACGAATGATCTCGGGCAGCAGCAAACTCACAACATACGCCGCTGTGGAAACATGGTAGCCCGGCCAGGTCTCCTCGGTGCAAGCGCAGCCGCCCAAGACCGAACGCCGCTCCAACACGCAGACCGTCTTGCCGGCCTTGGCCAGGTACGCCGCGGCAACCAATCCGTTATGACCGCCGCCAATCACCACACAATCGTAACGCTGATCCATGAATGCTCCGCCACGCCAAAACTCAAGTGTCCCGCCACAAATGTCCCATCACGATATGTCGCTTACTGTATGTTTGGCAATCGCCTGCGACAAGCGCGCACGGGGTCGCTGCGACGTCGCCGCATTCCCTCGCGCTGTCAAGCTGGCTGTTTTGGAGCGTGTGTAACGATGGCGCCGGTTCGCGAGTTGCGTCGAACCGGGCGAACCCTCCGCTATGGCGGGATGCTCAACATAGCGGGGGCGACACGGGCAAGCCCGAGAGCATTGCATGCTTCGCAACGAATAGCGCGAGGACGCCGTTTAGTCCTGACGGGCGAGCGCGGCTTCAGACCAGGCCTGTCAACGTCGATCAAGAACGAGTAGGAGATCTTTGTTTCCTCCGACGGGGATAAGCAAGAATGGGACGAGCCTTTTTTATGGCGGCGGGCGCTATCTTATTGGTCCTGGGGTTGGAAAGCGTCCTCATTGATGAGGCCGTCGTGCACGATTCGGGATTCGCCGTGCTGTTTGCCGACGAAACGGCGGCCGCTGGGGAATTGCCGGCTACGAGAACTGTCGAACCGCCGGATTGGGCGCCCTGGGTGCTGGGAACCTCGGGCGTCGTCGCGATCCTGTATGGAACATCCCTCAACCGCGAGTAGGGCGGACGCCTGAAATCCGCAGCGTCTGGCGGAAAACCTGACCGTCAGGGCGAAGCGGTCGGAATTCCAGCGCGACGAGGTCGCCTTGGCCAGCCGGCAAGAGTAAACTTCAGTAACGGCAGACGGATCCACCGAAACCGATCCGGCAGCAAACTGCCTGCATGTTTCCCCAGCCCACCCCTTGGGTGAGGCTGCGGAACAGGTTCGACTCCTACTTTACACGCCGGGGGTTGGCTCGATGAGCGTCGAAGGGTTGGCCGAACGACCCAAAATCCTGTATGTGCACGACGCGGACAGCGAATCGGATGTTCCCGCGGACATTCGTGATTCGTTCGATGTCGTCACCGTCAGCGACCCGCAACAAGCGATCTCGCGACTCTGCCAACATACCTATGCTGGAGTTTATGTATCGTCCGGTCGCTTTCGCGATCCCACCTGGATCGGACGTCTGCTGCAGAACGAGAGGATCCTGGACGCGATGCCCAATGGCGTGGTGCTCCTGGACGCGGAAAACAACGTTCTCTGGGCCAACAAGCAGTTCAGCCTCTGGGCCGAAACTCCCGAGACCATTGGCTTGAATTTCTACAGCGTCCTGACCCACCCGGTCATGCTAGGGCCGGACTTCTGTCCGTTTCATACGGCCATGGCGACGTTTCAGCCAAGCAGTTCGACTTTGCGAGTCGGCGATTCGCACTTCTTTCAAGTCCACGCGGCTCCAGTCCGGGAAGGCAAGCAACTTCCCAAACATCTGGTGGTGACTGTCCGCGATGTCACCGAGGAAGTGCTGCAGAAGCACAAGATGGAGGCGATTCACAAAGCGGGCATCGAACTGGCTCAACTGAAGCCCACCGAGATCTTCGACATGGAGGTCGACGAGCGGATTGAGTTACTGAAGTCGAATATTCTGCATCACACCCAGGACTTGCTGAACTTCGATGTGGTGGAAATCCGGCTGCTGGATCAAGAGACGGGGCAGCTGATCTCCCTTCTTTCGACCGGCTTGGATGAAGAGGCCTGCGGACGCCCCCTTCGAGCCTCCACGCAGAACAACGGCGTCACCGGTTTTGTCGCCGCCACAGGCAAGAGCTATCTCTGCGAGGACACCGCCGAAGACCCCTTGTATCTGCCAGGATTTCAAGGGGCCAAGAGCTCCTTGACCGTGCCGCTGATCTGGCACGAGCAAGTCATCGGAACATTCAATGTGGAGAGTCCGGAACCTCAAGCCTTCACGGAAAGCGATCTCCTGTTCCTGGAGATCTTCTGTCGCGACGTCGCCATGTCGCTGAACACGCTCGAGCTGCTGGTCGCCCAGAAAGCAAACACCGCCTTGGAAAGCGTCGAGGCGATTCATAGCGCGGTCGCTTCGCCAATCGACCAAATCCTGAACGACACCGTCAACGTCATGGAAGGCTACATCGGCCATGAGACGAGCGTCCTGGAACGCTTGCAGCGCATCCTCCGAAACGCACGCGATATCAAGCAGGTCATCCAGAAGGTGGGACGCAAGATGACGCCTGTGCAGGCTGTGCCGATTTCCGCACAAACGCTGCCTCATCCGAAATTTCAGGATTGCCGAGTTCTGGTGGTCGACGACAACGATGAAGTCCGCAACGACGCGCACGCCTTGCTCGAGCGTTACGGTTGCGTCGTCGAAACCGCGCACGAAGGCGGCGAAGCGGTTTACATGGTGCGAAATTGCCCGGCCGACGCGCCCTATCGAGTGATCATCGCCGACATCCGCCTGCCCGACATGGCCGGCAATGAACTCTTTCAACGACTGAAGGAGACCACCAGCTTTGTGCCGCTGGTGCTGATGACGGGGTTTGGCTACGACCCAGGGCACACCATCGTCAAAGCCCGCCAAGCCGGACTGCATCCCAAAGCGGTCCTTTACAAACCATTTTGTCTGGATCAATTACTGAAGACGGTCGAAGTCATGCTTGACCTCGAACCATAAGCGTCCCAAGCTTGAAGGGCGCGACGCCTTGTCGCAAGCCAAGCGGCGGTCCCCCGAGAATCGACCCGTCCTTCGACTTGGCTTACCCGGTTTGACGGAGCCCCACTCGGCCGTGGGAGATCGCATCAGGCCGCAACTCGAATGCTGCAGGACGCTACAAGCGATGACAAGCTTCGACTTGGTGTTGGGGGTGCTGGCGTTCGTCGGGCACGTCGCTCTCTGCTTCGCCTTGTTCAACCGGCTGCACGCTCTGAACTTGAACCACCGCTGGCTGCACGGCACCGAGGCGATCTTTGCCTTGGCCGTCATCGGCGTCATGATTGGGTTCGCTTGGGATGGCGTGCGGCTGCAGGTGGTCCCTGGTTCTCTGGCGCATGCCGCCGCCGTTTTTGGTCCTTGGCCTTTCATCACCGCCTACATCGCGGTCTGCTGGTTGGCGGGCGTGCACTTGCTCCCCAAATGGGCGGCGATTCGATGCCAAGCGAATCCGCCGGCGTGCACCGAGCGGCCGAACCGGGTCATCGATATTGCGAACGAACTGGGCGGGCCCCCCGTGCATGGCGTCAAGGCTCGCATGCTGTGGGCGATTCCCGGCAATCAGGTGTTTCGCCTGCACTTGCCGCACAAGACGCTGCGTCTGCAGAACCTGGCGCCATCATGGGATGGGCTTACGATCGCTCACCTTTCGGACCTGCACCTCGAAGGGGCCGTCGGGTTGGACTACTTCCACCGAGTCATTGATGAGACCAACCGCTTGGGAGCGGACCTCATCGCCATTACCGGCGATATTGTCGATAGCCGAGCGGCTTTGCCGTGGATCCAAGAGCTTTTGCCCCGTCTGCAGGCGGAACTTGGCGTTTTCTTCGTTCTGGGCAATCACGATCAACGCATTCAGGACGAGATCGGGCTGCGTCGGCGGCTGACTTCGTGCGGGCTCGTCGACCTTGGCAGCCACGTTAAGACGCTGACCAACGCCGCGGGGGACGCGCTGATCCTGGCCGGCACCGAGCAGCCCTGGTTTGGACCTCCCCCTTGGGATGAGGCGGTTTCCACGGGAAGCGTCGGCGGCGACGAGCGATCCTTTCGCATTTTGCTCAGCCACGCCCCGGATCAAATCGCTTGGCGCGCGCGCCGCCAATTCGATGTCATGCTGGCTGGCCACACCCACGGAGGCCAGGTGCGACTGCCGGGGATCGGCCCGTTTTTTGTACCCAGCCTCTATGGATTGAAGTACGCCGAGGGGTTCTTCCAGGAACCGCCCACCTACCTGCATGTGACTCGCGGGGTCGGCGGATTGGAGCCCATTCGGTGGAATTGCCCGCCGGAACTCGCGCTGCTGACGTTGCGATCGGGTGTTCAATCAAATCGCAAGGCGCCAAACGTCTCACCGCGTTCGGCGGCTTCAGGCGACACGGTCCATGCTTGCTCTTGACCTTCGGCGATACGCCGAATCATGCCCATCAACCACACGTCGCCTTTCTTCGGCGGCGACGGTCCCAGGCTTTTCCAAGCGATGGCCGCTTCGACAGCCCAATAGGCTTCCTGCTGGTCGGAGGCGACGTACCAGGTGGGATCCCAGGATGGGTCGCGACCACACGCATCATGGGTGCGGCCGGCATGATCGATGGCGAGCTCAAAGCGAGTCGCGTGATCGCGATCCAAGTCGAGAAAGAGCTCCAGGTGATCTCGGCGACTAAGATCCATGTCGCGGCGACGCTGGCTGGAAGTGGCCCGGCCGGTCTCACGCGTCGGTTTCGGCGATCGTGCGGCAAGGTACAAGTATTGCTCGTCATACGCGAACATGACATTGGTCGCGTCCGGTCCGTCATTGCCCGACTGATGCGAGAGCGCGATGATCTCGGCCTTTTGCCAGACCGCGTCGTTGAACAAGCCGTCGAGCCTCGGTTTCTCTTCGGTGAACTTGCAGCCATAACTCGGGCGGCGCGACGACAGCGGGCCCTGGAGCAGATCCAATTCCCAGCGAGCACACTCGGCCCACGTCGGCTCCCCATGACGGGCGATGTCCTGGTAGGTCTGCAGCGCCGCTTCGGCGCGGCCCTCGCGGCGGTCGGCGGCGGCGATCGAGAACCGCACTCGAGGGTCCATTAGCAGTTCTGGACGCTGCTGGCTCAAGCGGGTGATCCAGGATCGGAACGCGGCCCGCTCGGTGGAAGCGTGACCGGCGGGGACCAAGGCCCCTGGCGCCTCCTCCGCCGCTTGTTGAAAGACAGCGGCCTGGACGCCATTAATCACCGGCGAGTCGGCTTGCCTTGAGGGAGCAGCAGGGGTTTGAACGGACGCTTGCCGCACCGTCGATGCCAGGCCCTGCTTCAGCCACTGATGCTCCACACTGCCCTGGTAATGAACCAACCAGACAACGGCGGCTTCCGACAATCGATGATCCGGTAGTCGATCCACAAGCCGTTCAAGCACTTCGGCGCCGAATTCGGCGTAGCCCTGTTGGACATAGGTCATGGCCAATTGAAAAAGCACTTCTCCCGCGTCGCGGGGCGGGAGATCACGGGTGAGTTGGTCAACCTGTCCCAGTAGGACGCCGGGCGAATGGCGGCCGGTGCGTCCGAAGAGAGCCTCCAGATTCCGGCGCAACTGCAAACGCCTTTGCAAGCCGGGCAATTCGGCCGTCGGCTCGACGCCGCGTCGTCCGGGGGCGCCCGGCGCGACAATCACGCCCGCCAGTAAATTGTCGGAACGCGGCGCCACGCCAATCTGATTCCAGGCGACCGTCAACTCAACGTGCCCGGGCGGCGCGGTGTAATCCAATTCTGTAAGTTGCCGGGCCCGCTGTGCGAATTGCCCGACGCTTTGGCCTAGCGCCGGCGCCAGACGACTGGTCGTCAGGCGAATCACCGCGCCATCGCCATCGCCGGTGACCGCCGCTCGTTTCACTTGCCAGGGCTCCAAGCCGCACTCGGCCAGCTCGGGAAAAGCACTCGGATCCGAGGCCGCCGCCGCGGCTTCGCGGACGGTGTCGGCCCAGATTGCCGGCGAATCGGCGGTGATCACCACCACGTCCGGCCGCCATTGCCGAATGGACTTCACCAGGCGGGCCGTCCATTGCCCGGGAGCGTCCGCCAGTTCTTGCGGTTGGTGGCCAATGACGCGCTGGGGAAACGCGTGCAGCGAGTTCGCCGCTTCCATCCAACGACTTTCCGCCGCCGCCTGCTCGCCGGTCTGGACCTTCCTGGACCAGGTTTCCCAAGCTGCAAAGTAACCCTCTTCCGCGCAGTATTGGGCGAATAGTTCCCACGCCGCATTCCCGTCGCGGGGGGCGCCCTGGTGCACGCCCAGAACAATCATCCGCTTCCCGCCCATCAGCAGTTCATTCCATTGGGCGCCGCCGTCGCCGGTGGCCCATAACCCGCCCGCCGCCGAGGCGAACCAGCCGAGGCTCGGTCCCTCGAATCGCAAGGCGGTCACCGGCAGCGTCTGCCCGGTCGCCCAGCGTCGCCAATGGGCGCCTTGATCGTCGCTGCTGAAGATGAATCCGCCGGGCGAGCCCGCAACATGACACTGCAGGCCGTCGCTGTGCACCAGCGAGAAATCGAACTGCTGGCCCACTTGAGGAGGCAAGGAACAGTCTTGCCAACTGCGTCCCTCGTCGTCGCTGCGAAGAATCATTCCCGCCGCGCCCACCAACCAGAGTCGCCCATTATCGCTCGTCGCAGCCAAGGCGTGTCGCCCCGCTTGAGGAGGCAGATTCACCGGCTGAGCGCCATCCAACCCGACGCGAATCACCTCTCCGCGCCGCGACACCACCAAGGCCGACTCCGGCGAGATCAATGCGGCGCACCTCACGCCTCCCTCGATCGAGACCGGCGCCGTCGCCCACCGACGTCCACCGTCACGGGTCCAGGCGATGCCGCTCGGGAACATCGACGACGGCTCGGTGATCGCCCAACCCTGCTGTTCGTTGAAGAAGCGAACATCCAGCAATTTAGGCAGCAGCGTGTTGGGCATGGGCCGCCAAGTTCGGCCGCCGTCACTGGTGCGCAACAGGACTCCGGTCGAACGATGAGTGTAGGGATGGGTCCACCCGCCGGCGATCCAACCTTGTTTGGCGTCGATGAACTGGATTCGAGTCAGATCGCATTCGACGCCGGCGTTGAGGCGGCTCCAGCGTCTGCCGCCGTCCTCGGTGCGATACAACTGGCCGCGAGGGCCAACGAGGACGCCGTTCATCGCATCGACGAAAGCCACGTCGGAAATCGCGTCTGGCGGATCATCAATCGCTCGCGCCGACTCAACGCAGCACGCGCCCAACGCGCAGACCGTCGCCGTCAAGACCAAGACTTGAATCCTCGTGCGACGGTGGACCGAGGCATTGGCGGGCATGGCAATGACCTTCCTTGGATGGCGTTAGCGGACGATTGGTACATGTCCAGCGGCGGCCGCCGTCCTGGCGGCTCGCGGATCATAGTGTTTTTTCCCATCTGCTCCAAGCTCGAACGGCGCGCTGGCGAGCCGATGGCGCCAATTCAGTCGAATCAGCGTCCGTCGAACCAGCGCGACAGGGCGCGGCGATTCGCTCGCCCTGGCAATCGAAGCGGCAGGGATCATTGGGCTTGGGCGAGGAAAAATCCGCGGCCCACAACCCTTTTGGGCGACGAGCTTTTGCTATGATCGAGTCGCTATGAATGAACTTCCGGATGATCCGATTTCAGGCGACCCCGCTTCCTTGGAGGCGGCGCGTCGGCATTCCGCTGGGAGTCTCGCACCCGGCCAGCCCCTTGCCGGCCACCCCTACGATGGGTGGCAAATGTCGGCCGATGGGATTTTGCTGCCGCCGCCGCGCCGCGCCGCCGACTGTTGCCGCTGACGCTGTTGGTGTTGACGGCGGCGTCAACCTTCTTTGTGGGCTGCACCTGGTGGGCGCCGTCGGACGCCCTGGCCTCGTTCCTGGCGATGGACGCCATGCCGTTGCGTCGCATCGTGCTGGAGAACTGGCAGCCGGGCGCCATCTACGCCGTTTGCGTGCTGCTAATCCTGGGCAGCCATGAGATGGGGCACTTCCTGGCCACGGTGTACTATCGCGTTCCGGCGAGTTTTCCGTTTTTTATCCCCACGCCATTCACGCCGATCGGAACGATGGGGGCGGTGATTGGCATGGACGGGCGGCGGGCGGATCGACGCGAGGTCTTCGATATCGGGGTCGCCGGCCCATTGGCCGGTCTGGTATTCGCGATTCCGATCATGTACTACGGCGTGACGCAGCTGAACTTAAACCAGCAGGGGCGAGGCGGGATGATGCTGGACTTGCCGCTGATGGTGCAATGGATGTTGGCCTGGGCGGGGCCGGAGAACATGCAAGTCAGCCGCGTTTGGCTGGGACACCTGAAAGGCAATCCCTACTTCATGGCGGGCTGGTTCGGCCTGCTGATCACGGGCCTGAACATGATGCCCGTCGGCCAATTGGACGGAGGCCATGTGACTTACACGGTGTTTGGCAAGCATAGTCGCTGGATGGCTCGGCTGTTTATGTTCGCCGCGGCGGGTTTCGTGATCCTCTTCAATGTCTGGATTTGGATGCTGATGCTGATTCTGGTGATGATGATGGGGATCGACCATCCGCCCACGCGCGACGATCGCGTGCAACTCGGTTGGTTTCGGGTCGCGCTAGGCGTCGTTTCCCTGGTCATCCCCCTGCTTTGCTTCCCGATCCGCGGCATCGTGATCGCTTCGTAGGCAGCGTTTTCAAGCGAGCAACCTGCGGTTTCTTCCCACGGCTCTTCCGAGTCCCCCCAAGAGACGCCATTCTCCGCCAAGCCCGTCGCCACAAGTGCTTACGCGGAGCCACGACGGGGCATGTCCCCGTCGAGCGATGCTCCTCGCCAGCAACGACTCCGCCAGAGGCGCCGCCACGACGGGGCATGTCCCCGTCGAGCGATGCTCCTCGCCAGCAACGATTCCGCCAGAGGCGCCGCCACGACGGGGCATGTCCCCGTCGAGCGATGCTCCTCGCCAGCAACGACTCCGCCAGAGGCGCCGCCACGACGGGGCATGTCCCCGTCGAGCAATGCTCCTCGCCAGCAACGATTCCGCCAGAGGCGCCGCCACGACGGGGCATGTCCCCGTCGAGCAATGCTCCTCGCCAGCAACGACTCCGCCAGAGGCGCCGCCACGACGGGGCATGTCCCCGTCGAGCAATGCTCCTCGCCAGCAACGACTCCGCCAGAGGCGCCGCCACGACGGGGCATGTCCCCGTCGAGCGATGCTCCTCGCCAGCAACGATTCCGCCAGAGGCGCCGCCACGACGGGGCATGTCCCCGTCGAGCAATGCTCCTCGCCAGCAACGATTCCGCCAGAGGCGCCGCCACGACGGGGCATGTCCCCGTCGAGCGATGCTCCTCGCCACCTGAAGACCCGCCGTTATTCTTTGGTGTAAGGGTTGGGTTGAGCCGCCTTCACGCGGCGAGTTACTTCCTTGGCGACTTCCGAGAGCGGCGACGCGAACTGGGAATTCTCGAGCAGGATGTGGAAGTCGACGTTGTACTTGAAACGCACCGATTCGAACCGCTTGGCGAGCCGGCTGCTGGGTTTCAAGCGTTCCCGGGCGTCAGGGAACAAGTCGATCGCCAGGTAATCGCAAGCGTTGTTGCCGGGGCAAAGAAAGGCCTCGCAACGCTGGATGTCCTTCCAGGGAATCATCACGGGCATGTCGCCGCTCCAGCCTCGCGGTTCAAGTCCCTGCGGATGAAAGACGAGCAGGGGGTCCTTGTTGCGCAGCAGCGTGACTCCGCGGAACACTCCATAACCTCCCGCCAGGATCAACAGGGCCGCGATGATATAACCCGCCGTCGAGCCGAAACCCAGGAGCGAAAGCCCCAGCACCAGGCTCGCACCGCCGAGCGATAATCCGACAAAAGCATGGAACTGTGTGCGTTGGACTTCGTAGTGTTCTTTGAGGACGTCCGCGGGTTCTTCTCGTCGTCTTGCCATGGCGGGTTGCTCCGGGGATTCGCTATAATGACGCTAGTCTACGAGTTCTGCGGGGCGATTGGAGGGGGGCGGCGGGATTTTCGCAGCCTGGCTCGGCGGACTTCCGAACGAGTATCAATCCAGGGGAAACCACAGCTGGAGGTTGTCCGAAGATGATCAGACTGTCCAACTTAGGCATCGTTTTGGCTGCGGCCGCCGTCCTTGGCTGCTCGAACTCGCCTTCCAATGTCGCCGGAATCTCGGCGGAAGGCCGGCAGTTTCTGCTGAAGGTCGCCCCTGCCGGCGCCCTGTCGGTCAGCCAAGCCAAGCAACAAGCCGAGGCGTCGAAGGATTTGGGACAAATCGTTCTGGTCGGCGCGATCGCCGAACCGTGGGACGAGGGACGCGCCGCCTTCTTGTTAAGCGACGCGGACGTCGAAGACGATCTGCTGGTCGGCGACGATGCGCCCAGCCCGCCGGAGATGCTGCCCGAGAACATCAGCGACGCCGCGCCGTCCGAAGAAGCCGGGCATGACGAGGGGCCCGGGCATGATGAGCAACCCGGACATGACGAACAATCCGGACACGACGAAAGTGCTGGGCACGAGAGCGCCGAGCCTGGCGGGCACGCCGAGCATGGCGCGGCCGACCATGATCACGACAATTGCCCATTCTGTAAGAAGGCGAGTGAGAATCGACCGATGGTGGTCGTTCAGTTCCTCGATCAAGAGGGCCGGATTCTGAATATCGACGCCCGCAAACTGTTAGGCGTCAAAGCCGGCCAGAAGGTCTTTGTTCAAGGCCAGGGCGTCAAAGATTCGCTGGGCAATGTAATCCTGACAGCCAACGGAATCTACTTGCCGGCGGAGACCCACTAAGCAGGTAGGCAGCGGCGCCCACGGGCGCCCCCTGGTACGAGCGGCTACACCACTCCAGCCATGGCGATGAAGTGCGGCGTTAACAGCCTGCCCCAACTCGCGGTTGGTTCCCAGAGCGCGCTGCGCCGCCGGAAAGATTTCCTCGAGCCGGCGTTGCCAGCCGCCTATAATGACCCGGCCCTGGCGAACCCGCCACGTCCGCTGCAAGAACGATTGGTCTCATTACCACACGCTGCAAAGAACGCTTTTCCATGACGCACTTGGACCCATCCAACGGCCACCCGATTTCCGCCGTTGTTCCCGCGACCTCGACGCCCCGCCGACCGGCGGCGGCGGCCAAGTCGTTGCCGGACATCGCTCAAGACACCACGGCACGCGTCCAGGGCCGACTGGATCGCGTGGGGATGTCGGGGATCGAGATCCCCGTGAAAGTCCGAGCGTTCAATAATGAGCTGTCCTGGACGCCCGGGCGGGCGTCCGCTTATGTCAGCCTGGACGATCCGACGGCGAAGGGCATCCACATGTCCCGCCTGTTTCTCGCCTTGAACGAGGCCATGCGGAACCAGGAACTTCACCTGGCGATGCTGCCCAGCGTCTTGAGACGTTTCGTTCAGACCCATGCGCCGCTCTCCAGGTCATCGGTGCTGGAAGTGGAATATCAGCAGATGGTCGAACGCCCAGCCTTGCTCAGCGAAAACGCCGGGTGGAGAAGCTACCCGGTGCGCCTCACCGCGGAACTGTCGGAGGGACAAACCGCGATGAAGCTGTGGTTCCGTCTTGTTTACTCCAGCACCTGCCCGTGCTCGGCGGCGTTGTCGCGCAAGTCCTGCAGACGGAATTCGAAAAGGCCTTCGGTGACGCACCGCTGGACGTCGCCAGCGTGTCGGAGTGGTTAAACAAAAACGGTTCGGTGGCGACGCCTCACAGCCAGCGGAGCCACGCTGACATCACGATTGTACCGCTCACCGAAAAGGGCTGGTCGCTGCCGGACTTGATCGACGAACTTGAGTTGGCCCTTGGCACCGCCGTGCAAACCGCCGTCAAGCGGATCGACGAGCAGGAGTTCGCTCGCATGAACGGATCGAACCTGATGTTCTGCGAGGATGCGGCCAGACGCCTGCGGAGCGTCCTGGAAGCCCAGACATACCTTGGCGACTACCACCTGAAGGCGACCCACCTGGAAAGTCTGCATCCGCACGACGCCGTGGCGATCGCCGTCAAGGGAGTGCCCGGCGGATTGCGACCGTAGTGCCGGGTCTTAGCCTCGCTTACATCTAGCTGGGACCAGATGGACCACGCCGGCGCCACGCCACGACGGGGCATGTCCCCGTCGAGCGATGCTCCCCGCCAGCACACGCTGCAAAACCGGTCACGCCACAACGGGGCATGTCCCCGTTGGGCGATGCTCCTCGTCGGCAAGTTGCCGAGCGTAGTTGCCGAGGCGCCTATCGCTTCCTCCGCTCCCCGCTCCAGAGCTTCCTGGATGCGAAACGGGATTCCGCGTACAATAAGGCGCTGGGACTTCACGGCGAGTCCGAGTAGCCAGGGTGGCTATGCTCGCCAGCGGCTCCCAAGACAATGGGTTGTGCTTCCATGCCGATGTACGTCTATGAAGTGCTGCGCGAAGACGGCGAGCCGGGCGAGCGGTTCGAGTTGTTTCAGACCATCAGTGAGCCGCCCTTGAGCCAGCATCCAGAATCGGGGCAACCGGTGCGCCGCGTGCTGTTCGCGCCGAATATCGGCGGCCGCTGGTCGGACCGGGCGATGCACGGACGCGTGGCGGACGACAAGAAGCTGGACCGCTTGGGCTTCACCAAGTACGTCAAGGCCGGCGATGGTTTCTACGAAAAGACCGCTGGCAAGGGCCCCAACGTCATTAGCCGCGACAAACCCATCGGCCCCAAAGACATCTGATTGCCGCGTTGACCGACGATGGGAAGCGCCGCTTGCTTCCACCAGGACTTGGTCGTTCGCCGCACCCTAGGGAGAGGGACTCCATGCAAATCCGATTCTTCAATTCGCTGACCAACCGAGTGCAGGACTTTCAGTCGCTGGAGCCCGGCGTCGTGCGAATGTACAGTTGCGGTCCAACCGTGTACGACTTTGCCCATGTGGGCAACTTTCGATCCTTCCTATCCGCCGACCTGCTGCGCCGCTTTCTGGAGGTCGCCGGGTACGACGTCGTGCATGTGATGAACATCACGGATGTCGGCCATATGACCGAAGCCGACGCCGCCGACGGAGGCGGTGAAGACCGCATGGAAGTCGCCGCCAAGCGTCTGAAGGAGGACAAGAAAAGCCGGCAAGGCTCCTCCAGGATCCATCGACAATCCCGATGATCCCTACCAGATCGCCAAGTTCTATGCGAATTGCTTTCTTGAGGATGGCAAGCGGTTGGGCCTGAAGGTCGCCTCCGAACCGGATCGCATTCTGTACGCCACGCATAACATCGATGTCATGCAGGCGATGATTCAGAAACTGCTGGACAACGGGCACGCCTACATCGGCCCCGACAAGGTCGTGTATTACAGCGTGGAGAGCTTCCCGCGCTATGGCGAGCTCAGCGGCAATACGTTGGAGATGTTGCGGGAAGGATCGGGAGGGCGAGTCAACGAAGAGAACCAGTCCAACAAGCGGCATCCGGCTGACTTTCTGCTCTGGAAACCCGACACGACGCACCTGATGCGTTGGCCGTCGCCGTGGGGCGAAGGGTACCCCGGATGGCATATCGAATGCTCCGCCATGGCCCGTAAACGCCTGGAGCGCGACGTGATCGATATCCATACCGGCGGCGAGGACTTGATCTTCCCGCATCATGAATGCGAGATCGCCCAATCATGCGGCGCTTCCGACGCCGACGAATTCGCTCGCTTCTGGATTCACGCTCGCTTTCTGTTGGTGGAAGGCGAGAAGATGTCCAAGAGCAAAGGCAACTTCTTCACCGTGCGGGACGTGCTGGAAGGACGAGCCACCGGACGCGAAGTGCATCCCGCCGTGCTGCGTTTCGAATTGACCAAGTCGCACTACCGCACCAACATGAATTTCACCACCAAGGGTCTGCAAGATTCTGCTCGGACCATTCGCAAACTGACCGAATTCACCGCGGCCTGTCAGGAAGCCGCCGGCGGCGAAGCGGCGGAAATCGATAACACGCAGCCGATGTTGGCCGAGTTCCTCGAGGCGCTGGCGGATGACTTGAATGTCGCGGGCGCCCTGGGAGTGCTGTTGCCGTGGGCCGGCGGCAAACCCGCCAATCCACAGGAAGCGTTGGCCGTGATGCAGCGAGTGGACGACGTTCTGGGTCTGTCGTTGTTCGAACCAAGTGGTCAGGCCGAAAATGGAGACGATGCGAACGTCGCCCAATGGTGCGCCGACCTCGACGCGGCGCGAGCCGCCAAGGACTACGGACGGGCCGATGACCTGCGAAAACAGATCATTGACGCCGGTTACGAAGTGCGTACCACCAAGGAAGGCACCGTCGCGAAGAAGACCCTCGTGTGAAAATCGACCCACCAACAGCCGCTGGCCGGGCGATCGGATCGTGCAACGACGATCGCCCCGCGGCGTTGGGCAACCCGCCTGGAACCGCGATGCACCCCGATAGCAGCGACATCCCTCACCCCACCAAGATCGAACGCCTGGAGAACAGGCAGTTGGCCATCGAGTGGAGTGATGGACAACGGCGAGTGTATGGTCTTCGCGAACTTCAGGACGCCTGCCCCTGCGCGAATTGCCGCGAAAAGCGCAAGGCGCCGCCGCCGTTGTTGGCGGTCATCCAGCCCGAAGAAGCCCAACCCTTGCACCTGGATTCGATGCGGCCAGTGGGCGGCTATGCGTACTCGCTGCAATTCAATCACGGCTGCAACACGGGCATCTACACGTTCGAGTTCTTACGCATGCTAGGTCGTGAGGAACCCGCCGCTTCGTAGCCGTTCCGAAGACGCCGATCCATCGCTGTGCTCCCCCATTCGCCGGGATTCCTGGTTTTGAAACCCATCGACCTGAGAACCGAACGCGCTGTGTCCGTCCATCGGGACGATGCGGGCGTGCCTCGATCCAGGCCGGAAACTGGCGCAACGCGCTCTTCGGACTCGGCTACATGCACGGAATGGACCGCGGTACGCAACTGCTTTTCGCCCGCAGCATTGCGAGCGGCCGGGCCGCCGAGGAGATCACGGCGGCCGAGGAGTTGCTGGAGACTGATCGCTTCTTTCGCCGCATGGGCCTGCACTTGCACGGCCCCGAATCCGTCGCCGCTCTTGACGAACCATCGCGAGGAGACGTTGACGCCTATTGCGACGGGGTGAACGCCGGCCTGCAGGGGCTCGGGCGGACATGGCCCATGTGGGCCACGGATTTCTCGATGCGGCCGTGGAACGCGGAAGCGGTCTTGCTCATCGGCAAGCTGCTCAGCTTTGGAGGCTTGGCAATCAGTCAGCTGCACAGCGAACGCCTGCTAATGGAGTTGATCCACGCCAACGTCAATCCGCGGGCCTTGCAGGAGCTCTTCGCCCAACGTTTGGATGGCGTGGACTTCGCGATGCTGCGCCAGGTGAAGATGGCCAACGAGCTCTCCGACGACGCGTTGGAGCTGCTCTCGGACTTGCCGCGTCTGGCGGGCAGCAACGCGTGGGCGGTGGCGCCGCATCGCAGCCGCAGCGGAGGCGCCCTGCTGGCGTCGGACCCGCATCTGGAAGTCAATCGCTTGCCCGCGATTTGGTATGAGGCGGTGTTGAATTGGGATTCCGACGCGTATGTGGCCGGCGCCACGTTGCCGGGCTGCCCGCTGTTCGCGGTGGCCCGCACCGCGCAGCTCGCTTGGGGCGTGACCTATATGCGAGGCGACACCATCGACTTCTTTGTTGAGGACTCTCGACTCGCCGAAGCGTCCCGTGCGCCGCTTGCCGACCCCCTCGATCCGGCCGACTCGGCCGATCCCGCATCGCCCGCCGCCGAGTCCCCCAGCGGCGACCCGCCACGGTGGCAGTTTCGCCGAAACGAGCGGTGGCTGGACTATGCATGCCGACGCGAGACGATTCGGCGCAAGGGGGCGCCGAGGAAGAGATGCTCGTCTATGAAAACGCCCAAGGCGTTCTCGAGGCGGATCCCAATTCCATGGGCGCCGGCTTGTTGCTCTCGGTGGCCTGGACGGGGCGTCACGACGGCGGCGAAGGCTCCATCGCGGCGTGGCTGAAGATGATCCACTGCGCCAATGTCTCCCAAGCCATGGACGTGGCCAAACGCTGTCCGCAACCGACGCTGTGTTGGGTCATGGCCGACGCTCAGGGCGACATCGCCTTGCAAGCTTGCGGCACGTTCCCCATCCGGGGCGGCGGATACAACGGCCTCACTCCCATTCCCGCCTGGGACCCCGTCAATCATTGGCGCGGACGTGTTGATTCCAGCGAATTGCCGTCCCGCCGCAATCCCCCGGAAGGCTTTGTCGCGTCGGCCAATGAAGAATGCAACACGCTCGGTCGCCCCTTGTTCGTCACGCAACCGGCCAGCGATTACCGCTTGACCCGCATTCGCGAACGCTTGGATGATCTGCCGCAAGCGACGTTGGAAGAGATGCAACGTCTGCAGTACGACGTTGTCAGCGTTCAAGCCAGAGATCTACTCGCACATTGGTTGCCGTTGCTTCCCGCGGGCGACTTGAAAACGCGTCTCGCGGCGTGGAGCTGCGACTTCGCGCCAGAAAGCCGCGAGGCTTCCCTCTTCATGCGGCTTTATCGCAATATGATCCTGGAAGTGCTCGGCCATCAACAGGGAATCGGCTGGCGCCGCATGGTGTACCTGTGTACGCGAGCCGGCTATTCACAGATGGTCCTGACCGCCGCCGATCGCTTGATGCTCCGCGATGATTCGTTCTGGTGGCACGGGCGCGATAAAGCGGAGCTGGTGCGCCGCGCGCGGAGCGGGTGGATGTCAACGCCGCTCCACCATGGTCGCAGGTGAACTACTTCCATTTCACGGACCGCTACTTCGGCAACCATCAAGTCGGCCGATTGTTGGGCTACCAAAGTCGTCGCTACGCCATGCCGGGTTGCCCAGCAACGCCCTTTCAGGGACACGTGCTGATCACCGCCAAGCGAGAATCGACCTTCGCACCTCCTATCATTTTGTCGCGGACCTGAGTGAAGCGGGGGCGTGGACCAATCTTCCCGGCGGCCCCTCGGAGAATCGATTCTCCAAGTTCTACCGCAGCGATGTGCCGCGTTGGACCAACGGCGAATACAAACAACTGCTGCCATGGGGCGCCGCCGCCTCGCCATCAAGCTAAGAAAAATCCGTACGGAATTCGCCACCGAGGACGCTGAGAACCACGGAGGTGGATGCGATTCTGTCCCCTGTGTTCCTTCGTGCCCCCTGTGGTGACCCGTTGGATGCGTATAGGTCAGCCAAAAACGCCCTGGGAGCGCATGATGGCCCAGACGCCGGCGGCCACGGCCACCAGGAGAAATCCGCCGCCGCAGACCGCGGCCCAGGTCTTGTTCTTGTCCGGATTGGTGAAGCCGTAGAACCAGAGCATAAGGCGGCCCTCCCAGCAGGCACATGCTGCCCTGCATCTGATTCTCCTTGCCGGCGTTGCGAACGATGGCGAACCAGCCTCCCAGGCCCATGATGCCGCCAACGGCCATGACCGTCATGAGCGATGTCAACAACACCGGGCCGACAATGCGGGCGCTGCACGTCAACCTGCCGCTCTTGTTGGGACCGGTCGTCCTTGGGGTCGTAGTTCGTTCGCGCCGCCTCTCGGAAGTTAAAGAAGGCGATCGAGACGCCGATGATCAAGACGGTCAAGGCGATACAGCCGAACATCAGTCCCCAGTTGTCGGCGCTGGAGCCATAATTCTCGTCGGAAAGCAACGGACCGTCGCCAAGTTCAGCCTCGGCCTTGGCGAGCATCCGTTCAGTCTCGGACATTTTGGACAGGTCCGGGGCGATCTCTTTCTTCTTGGCGACCTTGTGCACGCCATGCGATTGGAGGACCTTGCCGGTCTTCGTGTTGAATCCGCAGGCGACGCAGATCACGGCCCCGGCTTGCATCTCGCCACCGCACTGAGGGCAGCCGCCGGAGCGGGCGGGCGCCGCCGCCCCCTTACTTGCCGAGCCGCCCCCGGCGGCCGGGACTTGGATGATCTGAGAGCACTTGGGGCATTTGACGCGCTTGCCCGCCAGATTGTCCGGCGCCTTCAGATTTTGACCACACTGACATTGGACGGGGATCGGCATCGTGGGACCTCGCGTGGGGCGACTCGAACGCTGGCTGACGCGGATGTAGAGGCACAGGGCCTCCCGCGCCGCGGCCCGCTCTATTCTGAACGGCGTCAGCTCAATCGGCAACGACCCGGTAGGGGTAGGGGGTGGAGAATAGGTGGTAGAGGGTAGAGGGTAGAGGGTAGGCGGTAGAGGTTAGAGGGTAGGCGGTAGAGGTTAGAGGGTAGGCGGTTGATCATCCGAGGCCCGGCGGAGGGCCAACACAATTCTAGCCGTGGCTGTGAGGCGAACCCTTTAAAGCTGACCATGAAGCGAATAGCGACTAGCCGGCCCATTCCCGCCACCGCTGGGCTTGTCCGGCTTGTCCCAGCATAGCGATGCTCCTCGCCAGCCCGTGCGCCGTGCCCATTCCCGCCACCGCTGGGCTTGTCCCAGCGGGGCGCTGCTCCTCGCCAGCCCGTGCGCCGTGCCCGTCCTTCGGGCGTCTTACGATCAAGGCCAGAGAATACCCCCTAATCTCCACCCCCTAGTCTCCACCCCCTAATCTCCACCCCCTAATCTCCACCCCCTAATCTCCACCCCCTAATCTCCACCCCCTAATCTCCACCCCCTAATCTCCACCCCCTAATCTCCACGCCCTGCTCCCGCCAAAATGGCAGCTGGCGGCGGCGACGAGTTGACTTGCCGGGGGCCTGGCTTTCGGCCCGAAGCTGGGGCGCCGAGCCACAATTGCCGGCAAAGCCCGCTCGCCAAGCGAGTTCATCCGCTTTCATGGAGTTTCGCACCAGTTGCCTCTTAGAGGCGACGGCACGATCGAGGTGCACAAATGACAGTCGCATTGTGGCGGCGAGTCGCGTTGATAATCGTTGCAGAGCAAACGAGAAAAAACCTGGAGGAAGTCGGAGCATGGCGACAGCGACCAAGAAAAAGGCAAAGTGAAACTTCAACCGCTGGGCGACCGGGTCGTGGTGGAGCGGGAGCAGTCCGAAGGAACGACCGCCGGCGGCATCGTGCTGCCTGACAGCGCCAAAGACAAGCCGGCTCGCGGAGTCGTGCTCAGCGTCGGCGACGGCAAGCTGCTGGATGACGGCACCCGTGGCGAGATGCAAGTCAAAGTCGGCGATCGCGTCATCTTCCGCAGCTATGCGGGCGAGACGTTCAAGGTCGACGATCACGACATGCTGCTGATGCGAGAAGACGACATTTTGGCGGTCATCGAGTAAGTCCAACTCGCCCGCAATTTGACATGACCGGCGCGGTCTGAACGGCGGAAAGCCGACCGACGCGCACCTTTTCCAACGCCCCGGCCAAGCGGGGCGCTCGCTACGAGGAGCGAAATCAACATGGCGAAGATGATTGCATTTGAGCAGGAGGCCCGCGAGGCTATCCGCCGCGGTGTTTCCAAACTGGCCCGAGCGGTGAAGGTCACCCTCGGACCCAAGGGCCGCAACGTGATTCTCCAGAAGAGCTTTGGCTCGCCCACCGTGACCAAGGACGGCGTCACCGTCGCCAAGGAAATCGACCTGGAAGACGTCTATGAGAACATGGGCGCCCGCATGGTCCGCGAGGTCGCCAGCAAGACGAGCGATGTGGCCGGCGACGGCACCACCACCGCGACCGTGATGGCCGAAGCGATCTTCAATGAAGGCCTGCGGGCGGTCGTGGCGGGCGTCAACCCAGTCCAAATGAAGGCCGGCATCGAACGAGCGGTGAGCGACATCGTCGAAAAGCTGCACAGCATGTCGATCAAGGTCAAGGACAAGGAAGCCATGGCCAACGTGGCCACCATCGCCGCCAACAACGATCGTGAGATTGGCGAGTTGCTGGCCACCGCGATGGAGAAAGTCGGCAAGGACGGCGTGATCACCGTCGATGAAGGCAAGAGCCTGACCACCGAGCAAGAGTGGGTCGAAGGCATGCAGTTCGATCGCGGCTACCTTTCGCCTTACTTCGTCACCGACACCGCGTCGATGGAATGCGTGCTCGAGGACTGCTACATCCTCGTCTTCGAGAAGAAGATCACCAACATTCGCGATCTGGTGCCGCTGTTGGAAGCCGTCTTGCAACAAGGCAAACCGCTGTTGATCATCGCCGAAGACATCGAAGGCGAAGCTCTGGCGACCTTGGTCATCAACCGCCTTCGCGGCACCTTCAACTGCTGCGCCGTCAAGGCGCCTGGCTACGGCGACCGCCGCAAGGCCATGATGGAGGACATCGCCATCTTGACCGGTGGTCAGGCGGTCTTCGAAGCGTTGGGCGTCAAGCTGGAGTCCGTTCCCATCACCGATTTGGGACGAGCTCGCAAGGTGATCGTCGATAAGGACAATACGACCATTATCGAAGGCGCCGGCAAGAGCAGCGAAATCAAGGCCCGCATCGACCAATTGCGCCGCGAAATCGAGAACTCCACGAGCGACTACGATCGTGAGAAACTCGAGGAGCGACTGGCCAAGCTGGCCGGCGGCGTGGCCAAGGTGAACGTTGGCGCCGCCACCGAAAGCGAAATGAAGGAGAAGAAGGCCCGCGTCGAGGATGCGTTGCACGCCACCCGCGCTGCGGTCGAAGAGGGCATCCTCCCCGGCGGCGGCGTCGCTCTGCTGCGTGCTTCCTCAAGCGTCAAGCCCGCTGGCGAACTGAGCCGCGACGAGCAAGTCGGCTACAACATCGTTTTGCGATCTTGTCGAGCTCCGTTGACGATGATCTCCGACAATGCCGGCCAAGACGGCGGCATCGTTTGCGAAAAAGTCCTCGAGGGAAAAGGCAACTTCGGTTACAACGCCTTGACCGACAAGTACGAAGATATGGTCAAGGCCGGCGTGATCGACCCGACAAAAGTCACTCGCTACGCCCTAGCCAATGCGGCAAGTGTCGCTACACTCCTTCTAACCAGCGACGCACTCATCGCTGAAAAGCCCAAGGATGATAAGAAGAAGGGCGGAGGCCACGGCCACGGCGGCGACTACGACATGTATTGATCCCGTAACGGCTGACGAGCCGATCTCCATAGCCAGCCCGCCGATTCTTTTCCGAGTCGGCGGGCTTTTTTTGTTTCCCGGGTGCTCGGCGAAGTTGGTTTCGCCTGTTGGCTGTGGCGGCGGTCCGTCTGGCGAGGCTCGACGCCAAGCCAAATCGGCCGAACGCGCCCGAGCGCGGCCGTCGCGCGAGAAAGCGGCGGAAACCTCGGGGGCGGTGCAAAAACATGCTTCGCAGCCCCAGAACCACAAGGTAAACTGGTGTTTCAATGATCGGGAGTTTCGTTGGACCTGGCAGGTGTCTTATGCGATTGGCTGGCTGGTTTTCTGGGTTCGCCCTTGCTCTGGCGCTCCTGGCGCCTGGCGCCCCAACCTGGGCTCAATCCGGTCCTTCGCCGGTCGCGGTCTCCCAAGTCATCGAGCACCAAATCGCACCGACGCAGTCGTATGTCGGCACGATCGTGCCCAAGCGGCGAGCCGTGGTGGGAAGCGCGGTGGATGGCCGAGTGTCCGAGTTTAAGGTTCGCCAGGGGCAACGTGTCGAAGCCAATGAAGCGCTGGCGCAGCTGCTCACCGAAACCATCAAACTGGATCTTGAAGCAGCCCAAGAAGACTTGGCCTTGCGACAAGCCGAATTGGACGAGCTGCGTAATGGCGAACGCCGCGAAGTCGTCAACCAGACCAAGGCGCGGCGGGAAGCCGCGGAAGCCGCGTTGCAATACGCCACGCAACGCCTGGAACGCATGACGCGGCTCTTTCAGCAAGGCAAAGCCGTGTCGCGCGACGAACTTGAGCAAACACGTTCCGTGAAAACGGCGGCGGAAGAGCTCTTGCGGCAACGCGCGTCCGAATTGGAGGAAGTGGTGGTCGGGCCGCGTCCGGAACGCATTGCTCAAGCCGAGGCTCGCTTTCGCACGCAAGAGGCCAATGTCAAGAAGCTCGAGGATCAAATCAAGAAGCACACGGTGATCACACGATTCAGCGGATACGTCGTCACCGAACACACCGAAGAAGGGCAGTGGGTCAAACGCGGCGATCCCGTCGCCGAGGTGGTCGCGTTGGACAAGGTCGAACATCGAGGCCTTTGTCTCCGAGTCGCATGTTCCTTTCGTCAATGTGGGCGCCAAGGTCGAAGTCATGGTCCCGGCTCTGGGAACGAGGACGTTCCTGGGTGAAGTGGTCAGCGTGGTCCCGCAAGCCGACGCTCGAACTCGGACATTTCCGGTGAAGATCGAAGTGGTGAACACAATCAGCGAATCGGGGCCGCTCTTGAAGGCCGGCATGCTGGCCCGGGTCAACCTGCCCACTTCAACGCCCCACATGGCCATGCTGGTGCCCAAAGACGCACAAGTGCTTGGCGGCGCCGCGCCGCAAATCTGCCTTGTTCGGCCCGGCGACACCGACGGACTCAAGGCGTCTTTCGTGACCGTCGAAGCAGGCGCGAATGTGTTCGACTACGTCGAAATCAAAGGCGCTTGCGAACCCGGCGATTTGGTTGTCGTGCGCGGAAACGAACGTCTGCGACCGGGGCAACCGATCACCGTGGTCGAGGAACTCCCGCTTCCGGCGTGGGCCGCCGCGACGACGCCCGGCGGCGCCGAGTCAGCTCAAGCAACGGAGCAGTAGTTCTCGACTCTCGCTCCGCTGACTCGCCTCCAAAAAGCCCCCCTCCGCTACGCTCTCCCACCAACAGGCGTCCGCTCCGATGTATCTCATCCAAGCCTTTGTCAACAGTCCCGTCAAGGTCGCTGTCGGCGTGTTATTGGTGACCTTGTTCGGCCTGGTGGCGCTGCTGCGCATGCCGATGCAGCTGACGCCGGAAGTGCAGACGCCCGCCATCACGATCCAAACACGTTGGCCGGGCGCCAGCCCTCAGGAAATCGAACGCGAGATCATTGTTGAACAGGAGGCGCAGCTGAAGAGCGTCGAGGGCTTGACGAAAATGACGTCGCAGAGCGCTGACTCCAGCGCGACGATCACGCTCGAGTTCCTTGTCGGTTCGGACATGGAAAAGGCGATCGTGGACGTGATCGGTCGGCTCGAGCAAGTCCGGGAGTATCCCGAAGACGCGGACAAGCCCACCGTGACCACCGCCGATGCATCGGATCGACCAATCGCCTGGTTCATCCTGAGCACCAAGCCGCCGACGCGTGAGGAAATCCGGGCCTTTATCGAAGAGCATCCGGAATTGCGAGAGCCCTTGGCCGAGGTGTTGAGCGCTCATAACTCGGGCCTGGCCATCATGCGTTTGCGACGCGTCGTCAAGCAGCATCCGCTGGCCGCCGAACTGCTGCCCCCGGAAATCGACGTTACCGAGTTAAGGCGCTTCGCCGAGGACAACCTGGAGGCCCGCTTCGAGCGCGTGGCCGGCGTCTCGCAAGCCAACGTGATCGGCGGCTTGGAGGACGAGTTGCAAGTCATCGTCGACCCGCAGCAGCTTGCGGCCCGCCAGCTGACGATCGGCGATGTGCGGCGAGTTCTAGGCAGCCAGAATACGGATGTTTCAGCCGGCGATTTTTGGGAAACCAAGCGGCGTTGGGTGGTTCGCACCCTGGGGCAGTTTCGCGATCCGGATCAAGTGGAGAAACAACTGCTGGCCGTCCGTGACGGGTCCCCGGTCTACATTCGCGACGTGGCGAAAGTGCAATTCGGCTTTAAGAAACCCGATGGCCTGGTGCGTCGATTTGGCGAATCCAGCATCTCCGTCAACGCGGTGCGGCAAACCGGCGCCAATGTACTCGACGTCATGGACGGGTTGAAACTAGCCAACAAGGAACTGAACGAGGAGTTACTGGAACCCCGCGGACTGACGCTGACCCAAGTCTACGACGAAACCGACTACATCAATTCCTCGGTCGAGTTGGTGCAGCAAAACATCTTCATCGGCGGCGGTTTCACCATGATCGTCCTGATGCTGTTTCTGCACTTCGGCGTCCGCACATTGCTGTTCATTCCGGCCATCCTGGCGACCGCGTTGGCGTCCGCCTACGTTTCGCCGATCTACTTCCCCATTTGCCTTGTCATCTTGCTCACCGCGGGCTTCTGGTACGCCCGCGGAGCCTTGGTGGTTGGGCTGGCGATTCCCATCAGCATCGTCGGCACCTTCTTGATCTTGGGGCTGCTTAATCGATCATTGAACGTCATCAGCCTGGCGGGTTTGGCGTTCGCCGTCGGCATGCTTGTGGATAACGCGGTGGTCGTCCTGGAGAACATCTATCGCCTGCATGATAAGGGCATGCCGCCGATGCAGGCGGCGGTCAAGGGCGCCCAACAGGTCTGGGGCGCCGTAGTGGCTTCGACGTTGACCACGGTGGCCGTGTTCCTGCCGATTGTCTTCATCCAGGAGGAAGCCGGCCAACTGTTTCGCGACATCGCCTTGGCCATCACGGCCTCGGTTTCATTCTCGCTGTTGGTGTCCATGACAGTGATTCCCACGGCGGCGGCGCGACTGTTTCGCAAGAGCGACGCTCAGTCGGAGCAGATGGCGAGCATCGGCTCCAACCGCTTCGCCGGCGCGCTAACGCTCTTCGGCAGCGGGTTCGCCAACGGCGTTGTTGAGATCAATCGCTTTGTCCAAAAGGACTGGCTCCGCATGATCGGCGTGGTGACTGCGTTAACCGCCACTTCGCTGGTGCTCAGTATCTGGTTCTGGCCGAACGTGGAGTACCTGCCGTCGGGCAATCGCAATCTCGTGTTTGGGATCCTGTTGCCTCCGCCCGGCTACAACTTAAACCAACTCATGGAGATGGGCGAACACGTCGAGTCGGAGCTTAGCCCGTACTGGGATGTCGATCCGGAGAGCCCGGAGGCGGCGGAGCTTGACTTTCCCGTGATCGGCGATTTCTTTTTTGTCGCTCGCGGTCGGCAGGTTTTCATGGGCATCCGCGCCTACGACGCATCGCGGTGCGGCGAACTGGTTGCCCTGGTCCAAAAAGTGGGCGCCAGCATTCCCGGCACCATCACCGTCGCCAAGCAATCCAGTCTGTTCGAACGAGGCCTGACGGCGGGGCGCACGATTGACGTGGAGATCACCGGACCTGACTTGACGCGATTGGTCGCCATGGGAGCGCCAAGTCCTGGGCAAAGTGAAGGAGTTGCTGCCGACCGCGCAGGCGCGCCCGGTGCCAAGTCTCGATCTCTCCAGCCCGGAGCTGCATATCGAGCCCAAGCTATTGCAGGCCGCGGAGATGGGCGTCACGACCGCCGACTTGGGCTACGCCGCCAACGCGCTGATCGACGGCGCCTACGCGGGCGACTTCTTTCTCGGCGGCGACAAAATCGACTTGACCATTGTGGGCGAGGAACAGTACGCCGGCAGCATCCAGGAGATTGAAGCGCTGCCGATCGCCACTCCGATCGGGCAGGTCGTGCCGCTCTCGGCGATCGCCTGGGTCAAACCCAGCAGCGGCGCCGAGCAGATCGATCACCGCGAACGCTTGCGAGCCATTACGATCGAAGTCTCGCCGCCGCCCGAGGTGCCGCTCGAAGAGGCCATGACGCTGCTCAATGACCAAGTCATCGGCCCCCTGAAAGCGAGCGGCCAACTTACCGGCGAGTATCGCATTAATGTCGCCGGAACCGCCGACAAATTGCGACAGACATGGTTGGCGATTCGCTTCAATATCGGTCTGGCTTTGCTGATCACCTACTTGTTGATGGCGGCCCTGTTCGAGTCCTGGTTGTATCCCTTGGTGGTCATTTTCAGCGTGCCCCTGGGAGCCGTCGGCGGTGTTCTCGGGTTGTACGTCCTGAACTTGTTTCAGTTTCAATCGCTCGATGTGCTGACCATGCTCGGATTCGTCATTCTGATCGGCACGGTGGTGAACAATCCGATTTTGATCGTCCATCAATCCCTGAATCACATTCGCGAGGAAGGTATGGAGCCGTCGGACGCAGTGCTGGAGAGCGTTCGCACTCGCATCCGACCTATCTTCATGACGACGCTGACAACCATCTTGGGGTTGTTGCCATTGGTGCTCTTCCCCGGCGCGGGCAGCGAGTTGTATCGAGGCTTGGGCAGCGTCGTTCTGGGAGGCCTGTTGATCTCGACGGTGTTCACGCTGCTGCTGGTGCCAACGCTGTTCTCACTGACCTTGAAGATCAAACGCCAACTCGTCGGTTGGCTATTTCCGGCCGACGTCTAGGGCAGGGGGCAGGGAGCAGGGAGCAGGGATGAACCCTGGGTGTCGCGTCGCTGATCGGAATGCAGTCCCAACCGGGACGACCGCAAATCAGCCCAGGGTGCAGCGCAGCGCAACCCTGGGTGGCTGACGTCTGATGAGCACCGGCTTCCAACGGCGCGATCACGCGTTCGTCAGCCGCCGGTCGATGGTCTCCTCGTCGAGTCGAATCACGTTCAACTCGTCGGGCGATTCGAGACGCAGCGGGTCGTCGCTGACCGTATTGGCGAAGTGCATCTCGGCGACGAACGCGCCGACTTGCACTCCATGACGTTCGAAAACCGGCGGCCAAAACAGGTCGGCCTGTCCGTTGAGCACGCGGGACATGACTCGCGTCGCGCGGCCGGAGAATCCGCCGAGCGCCATTTCCAGCCGCCCCATGGATTCACGATGCACGTAGAAAACAAACGCCGCATCGCGTCGTCCGCCTTCGCAGTGCACGTTCTTCCAAGAGCCGTCGGCCGTCTCGTAATAGATTCCGGGCTCGGTTGTGTTGTGGTTCTTGGCCAACTTCACACCGGCGCTGCACGAAGCATGTTGCGGATCGTCATCCCGATAGCGGAGAAAGAACGGGCATGCGCGATCCGCCGGCGACGCGACGTCGTCTTGCGTGATGAACGGTTGCGCATCGAAGGTCTCGGCGAGCATCAGTTCCACGACCGGATTGCTTTTCACGCTTCCCAAACCGATGAGACCGCGATCGCCGTTGGTTTGCAGGAAGTCGCGATACACCTGACTCGCGCGGCCTAGCACCTCCGTACCGTCGGCGCTCCCGGGACTCCACACCAGCGACTGCTTGATGTACTCGGTCTCCGAGCGCCGCGAAGCGTGTCCCGCCAGTCGAGAGGTGCCGCCCAGGCTGGAGATGCCGTTCAACAACTCGCCCATCATCACGGAATCGGCGGCGACAACCCAAGAGCCCTCCATGGATTCAGCGGAGCGTACTCCCAAACAAATCTCCAACCTGCGGCGGCGGGCCAGCAGATCCCAAAATTGTTCGGGCTCGACGCCAAACAGGGCGCCGGGAAGGCGATCGGGCGTGGTCACTCCCTGTTCGATCAAGTACTCGCAAATGCGGGACAACGCATCCAGCGGCAGGTACTTGGCCTCGTTCTTCAACAGCGCCGCGACCTGATGCCGATCCAATCCGGTATGCTCGACGATCGACTTGATCGTCCCAGGCCGTTTGCGGGGATCAGGAACGTGTCCCACCAATTCTGCCAGACGAATGGAATAGCGCATCGCTGTTTGTTAACCTCGGTCGGCGCGGCGTCGGTGTAAATAGGCGTGCAGGGCGGCCCCCAGGTCCTGATCGGTTCGCAACAACAACCAGTCGCATGCATTGCGAGTCGCCAAGTCCTCGACTCGCTGGAGGCGCTTCTGCATTGCCGCGACATAGGCAGTACGAGCTTCAGGCGCCCGAAGGGTCAACGATCGGGGGTCTTCCAGCCCAATAAACCTCACGGTGTCGGAAAACTCAAACTCCAGTTCATCTCGATCCAGCACTTGAATCAGCGCCACCTCGTGCTGAAAGTAGCGCAAGCGTTGCAGCGCCTCTTCCAATGGATCGAGGTCCACGAACAAATCACTGACCACCACCACGATTTCTCGCCGTCCATAGCGACCGGCCAGGTCGTGCAACGCGGCGGGCAGGTCCGAGCCTCCGGCGGCCGCCACTTCGTCGAGTTCGGCCGTCATCCGCAAGACCTGATCCAAAGCGTTGCTCGGAGGCAGGTATCGAATCACGCCCTCAGCGGCCAGCGCCAGGGAAACGCGATCCCTCTGTCTCAATATGGCGTACGCAAGGCAAGCCGCCAATTGGGCCGCGCGGCGCTGCTTCGATTCCGACGCGCCTTGGTACCGCATTGAGGCGCTGGTGTCCAACACTAAGTGGCACGTGAGGTTGGTCTCGAGATCATACTGCTTGACATAGAATTTCTCTCGAGCGAAATAAACGCGCCAATCGATGCGTCGGGGATCATCTCCGGCGACATATTCCCGATGGCCGCTGAACTCCACGGCGAATCCCGACGCCCGACTGCGATGGGCGCCCGCCAGGTGCCCCGCCACCAACTGCTTCGGCTCAAACGAGACGTTGGCCAGACGCCGAAGAACCTCGGGGGGAAGGTAGCGGGATAGAATCGGTTGTTTCATGAATGGCGAACCCTTGCTACGAATCGCATCTTATTGGGGGCGATGCTCCCGGTTCTCCGACGTCGCTTCCAGCAGCGACGCGATCAGCTGGTCGCTGTCGATCTTCTCGGCTTGCGCCGCATAGTTGGGCGCGATGCGATGCCGCAACGCCGGCTTGGCAAGGCGTTTTAAGTCCTCGATGGTCGCCTGGAAACGGCCTTCCATCACCGCTCGCGCCTTCGCGCAAGCCACCAGGGTCAACAACCCTCGCGGCCCGGCGCCCCAGGCGACCCACTTGGAGACGGCTTCGGCCGCTTCCGGTCCGGGGCGACTGGAACGCACCAGCGCCCAGGCGTACCCCAACGCCTGGTCGCTGATCGGCACGCGACGCACCAATTCCTGCAGCGACAAAACGCGGGCGCCGTCCAGGCAAGGTTGCACATCCTGGATGGAAGCCAAATGCCCCCGCCGCGCAATCTCCCATTCCTCAGGGCCCGAAGGGTAATCGACGCGTATATACAGCAGAAATCGATCGAGCTGCGCTTCGGGCAGGGGGTAGGTCCCTTCGTGATCCAACGGATTCTGAGTGGCGAGAACGAAGAAGGGCCGCGGCAAGTCATGCATCCAACCTCCCGCGCTGACTTGCCGCTCTTGCATCGCTTCGAGCATCGCCGCCTGCGTCTTGGGCGGAGTGCGGTTGATTTCGTCGGCCAGCAGTAGATTGGCGAAGATGGGTCCCGGTAGAAAACGGTAGGCCCGCTCGCGAGTCTGCGGGTCCTCCTGAATCACGTCCGCTCCGGTAATATCGCTAGGCATCAAGTCCGGCGTGAACTGAATCCGCTTGAACGTCAAGTCCAACGCCTGGGCAAGACAACGCACCAGCAACGTCTTGGCCACGCCCGGCACGCCCTCCAGCAAAGCGTGTCCGCCAGCCAACATCGCGATCAGGACCTGCTCAACGACATCGTCCTGACCGACGATGGTCTTACGCAACTCTTCGCGCAGTCGCAGGCAATCGCGGTGTGCTTGCTCCACCGCCTGCACATCGTCAACAGGCTTGTTGCTCATCCGGTTCTCTACGTCGCGAGGGTGTTTCTGGGCGTGGCGTGGCGAAGTGACGCGTCACCTGTCGCTTCAACCGACTGAGGCGCCCGTCATCGTAGCGGCGGTTGCTGGCATGCGTTATCCGCCGCCGAAGTATTTTCGCATACGCTGGCGATATCCTGGCGGTGCTTGTTGACGAGGGCGGTTTCGCAACTGTTGCTGCAGGCTTGCGGGCAGGCGCAGGAACCAGAGCTCGTTCTCCGCGGAGTCGGCGCCAGCTTCCGCGTCGGCGCCAAGTCCCGACGAACCGCCGGCCTTGGCGCTGGACTCCGCGGCGGTTGACGCTTCGTCTTGCGCGGTCGGTGCGGCGTCGGCGCCCTTGCCCTGCTGTCCCGCCTTGGCCTGTCCGCTCGCCCCGGACTCGGAACCCGCCTGAGAATCGGCCTGCGAAGTCGCGTCCTGCGTGGACGCCTGACTTGCTGCTTCGGCTTGCTCCATGGCCCGACGCCCGGCGATCTGTCGCGCCGTGGTTTCCGGGCTTCGCGGAATCAAACCTGATCCCAGCGAGTCGGGGGCGCTGTCGTCATCGATTCCGACGCGGTTGTCGTCGGCGCGGCTAGTCTGGGAATCGGCGCCTTCCCTGGACGCGGCGCCGGACGCTTGTTCGGGCAAGGGCGGATCCGCGGTGGCGTCCGCCTTTCGGCCCGCCTGGGCCGCGTCGCCGGCGGGATCGGCTGCGGCGGTGGAGTCGCCAGCCGGCGCGTCGGCTGCGGCGCCGGCCCCCGCCTCGATCGAAGCCGCCAGGTCCGAGGCCGCCTGCAAACCCTCTCTCAGCGGCTGGTTCGCCACGTCGCGCTGGCGGGACACCTCAACCGCCCGGCGTCCGATTTCCCGTTGCGATTCGGCGAACCCTTCGGCGGCGCGCTGGAGTTGTTCCGCGGCTTGCCCCACGGCTTCGGCGGAAGAGTCATCGGCGGGCTGAATCGCCGCTTGCTCCAGGACGGCCGCCTGCTGCGCGATAACCGCCCGAGCTTCCTCTTGCCGCTGAACGCTGGCGATCATGGCCTGAGCCGCGATCAGATCTCGCTGAATCCGCGCTTCGCGCAACGCCAGACTGCCAGCAGCCTGTTGCAACGCCTGAGTCAAGCGGCCCTGCTGTTGCTCGAGCGTCATGGACTCATCGCTGGGCTGGCCGCCGGCGACCCTGCCGGACAGAGCGCGGGCGTCCGCTTCCGGCTCGACGTCGCCGGGCCCGTCCGCGTCGCGCTGCGGCTCGCGATTCATGACGGGCAACGATCGCAGCGCGGCGGCTGCGGCGGCGTCCACTTCCATGGCGCGATCGACCATGCCGCGCAGATTCCGCGCGGTCTCAGCGAGCCGCTGTTGTCGCCGCAGGTCAATCCGTCCAAGGGTCGCTTCCCACTGCGACAGCATCTCGCGCATTTGCGGCGCAATCTCTTGTTGCCGCGCGCAAGGGCGGTGTAAGCGAGAGCGTCGCATCGGCGGGCCACACGTCCAACAACTCGGCGATCTCACGGGCGACGTCATCAAGTTGGCGGCGCCACTCGACAGCCAGCGCGAGGGGGAAGCGTTCTACCGGTGGCTGTTCGTCGCCAGGTCCAGCGTCGGTCAAGGCGTCGGTCAATGCATCGAGTTGCGCGGCGACGTCAACCAATTCGGCCTGGGCTTGTCGCTGCGCCGCAAACTGCGGCTCGACCGGGGGCAGCGGCGCGACTTGGCCGGCGTCGTCGCGCAACCGACGCAAGCTGTCCCCCCACGCCGCAAGCGCTTGTCGCTCGGCGCGGCCGGCCCCGCGCACGATGGCCTGTTGGATTGCGGTCGCGTGCAGCTGTAGCGATTCGGCAAGTCGCCCACGTCGTGTCCAATCCCGTCGCCGCGCGATGTCGACCAGGCGTCCCACGACCGGTTCGACGCTGCGCCATTCGACGGCGCGTTGATCGCGCGTGCGCTGCGCTCGCGTGCCCTGAAGGGCGCGATCGGCGTGCTGCAGTTCGTCCAGCGTTTGCAACCAGCGATCATGCTCGGCGCCTTGCACATCGCCGATGGCTTGCAATTGCCATTGCCAGGCCTGCCGCAAACCGGCGGCTGCTTGAACCGCGGCGGCGGTCGGCTGGAACTCGCTTGCGGGCCCTTGAATGCTGTTTGCCAGGTCATGGACTTCGAGTGCCTGGGTTTGCGCCAGCTCCGCCAAGCGGCCCGCCTGATCCGTTTGCCGACGTCTTAAACGCTCGGCGGCCGATAGCAAGTGATCGCTTGCGGTCCGCGTTGCGTCTTCGGCCGAACGAGCCGCACCAAGTTGCGAAGTCGTCGCTGTCGGATCGATGGCGGCGAGTTGCTCTCGGGCTTCGCTAAGACGTTGCAACGCCGCATGAATTCCCGTCGCCGCCTGCGGCGACGCGGTCTGCACGCCTTGTTGGATCCACTGCAGCGAACGCGACGCGTCCTCCTGGCGCCGCGCAAGCGTCTGCAATTCAGCCAAGTTCTGTTCCTCAGTCGCCGGCGGAATGCGGCTCGCTGTCTCGCGGAGCGCCGCGGCGACGCGTTCCAGCGCCTCGGCGGCTCTGGCCAATTCACCAACGCTTACGGCAAGGTGTTCGCGCTGCGCGTCCTTGCCGCGCGTACTGACTTCCGAGATCAGTTGCTGCAAGGCTTGCTCCAATCGCTGCAGCGCGTCAGGCGATGGATCCTCAGCGGCCGCTTCAGCAGCGCGTTGCGCCTCGCCGCGTCGCGTCGCGATCCAGTCCCAGGGGGCGACGTCCTCGCGCAAGCGGGCGAGTTCAGCGCCGACCTCCGCGGCGGAATCGGCGGACTCCTGGCGAACGCGTTTCCACAACGGCCTGAGTCGTCGATTCAGCTCTTCCAGTCGCTCCGCCTCTCGACCCAGATCGGCGGCGCTGCGGCCGCGACGTTCCTCGCCGACCGCTTGCAGCAACCATTGCTGCATTCGCTGCAGCCCTTGCAGCGTCTCGAGTTGATGCTCCAGAGCGGAGGTCGCCTGGCCCTGAAAGATCGCCGACATGGCCTTCATGGCGGACTGTTGCGTGGCAGCCAGCCAAGGCGCCAACGTCTCCTCGCCCGCCAACAGCGGCTGCAATTCCGTCAGGCTTTGATGGAGTGTTTGCTGCGCGTCGGCCGCCCGATCCATCGCGTCCAGTGCATTCCAGTCAAGGTCGCGAGTCGTCTGAAGCAGGTTTTGCTGATCTTCCGCGAGGCCCCGCACTCGCCGCAGAACCTCCGTCCAGGCCGCGCCGTCGCCTTGCCCGCCCGAGAGCGTGCTCAAGACCATGAACCAGACCGTTTCCGCCTGTTTCAGCGCGGTGGCGGCGGCGTCCCAATCGCCTTGCCGCAGACTTCGCCGAGCGTCGATCAACAACGCCTCGGTGCCGCCTTGCTCCAGGGTGCGAGCGGCCGCCGCGGACAACGCCGCAAATGGCCCCGCCTGTCCAGCGATCGCCGTCGCCTCGGTCCGCCAAACGCTCTCCAGTAGCGCAACATCGTTCAAATCTTCGACGAGCTGCAATTGCATCGCCTCCTGCTCACGATCCGCAAGACTGCGAAGCGATCCTAGAGCGTCACCACTCGCCTGCATGCGTTGGAGCAAGCTGCGCCAATCTTCGACCAGGCTGTTGGCTTGCAGGCGGCGCTGCAACGCTTGTCGTTGTCCGATCAAGCCCATGGCCACGTCGCGAGCCAGTCGCCGTGCTTCCGCGATCCGCTGCCGCCGCTGGTCCGAGCCGACTGAGCGGCTCTCGGCTTGGCGTATCAGGTCGGCGATCTCCACCATCGAATGCTCCGCGAGCTCTTGGATCGCCGACCGCATCGCCTCAATCTCGGCGTATAGCGATTGGTCCGCGAGTCCATTCTCACGAAGCTTCCGCAACTGTCCGGCGAGCGTCACGTCGATCAAGTCGCGCGCCAATCGCAGGTTCGCGTCAGGCCGCTCACCGCCCCTTGGGCCGGTCGCCCGCACAGCCGTCGCTTGCGTGGCAAGCGCCGGAGCGCCAGAAGCCAAACCGGCGATCCACATGACCGCGATCCCTATCGCCGCGGAGCAACTCGAAGCGAACCGCAGCATGGCGAGTCGACGTGGGCGAGGCGTCATGGCGCGTCTCCGCCAAAGCGCCCGCCCAAGTGCCCGTCGATCAAGGCGTCAAGTTTGTCCTCGGTCGCTTGATCCGCACTGGAAATCGCCGCCAGGACTTCTTGCAGATCGCCGATTCGCAGGGCGGCCGACGGAGAACGACTCCACCGCGTCGTCCGCCCCTGGCGTTGATCCGCCACCTCTACCGTCACCCTCAGCCAATCGCCCGGAGACACGTTCAAGGGGGTCAGGCTCAAGGGCGTGGTTCCCCGGTGCACTCGGCCCGAGCCGACCGGCAAGTCCTGGGCGACGCGGCGGGTGGTGGGCGAAGCTCCCGGTTCGCCGAGCGGGTCTCCCGTTGCTGACTCTCCCGAAGGCTCGCGTGGCTCGATTTCCACCACCAACCTGGCTTGGCTTAACCGACGATCGTCGGCAATGCGATACTCCACGATCGGCGTCGCCGTCGGCAGAACGACGTCGTGCAGAATGGCGAGCTCGGCGGTGGGCGGCAGGTCCGGAATGGTCTTCACGTGCAAGAGGGTCGGTTCGGACGTCCACAATCCATCGGCGGTTTGAGCCACCAGCCGTAACCGAAGCGGGGCCAAGAGTGGATTCAACCCGTTCACCTCCGCGATTCGCCACAGCGGTCCATGCTGGCTCGATCGGCGCGGGTCGGAACGACTGTCGCCATCCGCCAACTCCCAACCATCGGCGCCAGCGGGCGCTGTCCAAAGGATGACTTGGTCCAGTCGGCGTCGATTCAACTCGCGTGCTTCGATGCACAACTGGGCGCCCTCCAACCAGGCGTACTGCCCGGCCCGCAGCGACTCGGCGTCGCCGGCGCTGGTTGGATTGCCGTCGCTCCCTAGCCCTGGACAAGATCGACTTGCAGTCGAGGCGGTTGGGCGACATGAAACGCGAAGGAGACGGGCGGTGCGTCGCCCGCGGTCATCCGCAGAGAATGCTCGCCGGCCGTCGAAGCTTGCCACAGGGCTTCATAAAGGCGACCTTCGCCAGCTTGCTTCAGCCAATCTTGACGACGCTCGATCTCACGCAACAGATGAGCGGCCGTGGTTAAACGCAGCGGCGCGGCCATAACGTCGCCTTGCCAGCGAACCAGGTCGGCCGATGAGGGAAGCTCGGGTTGCAGCAGGTCAGCAATCAAAGCGGCGGTTGCGGCGTCGCTGACGGTCGCGCCCCGCCAATGGGCAATGGCGTCGGCGGCCTGTCGCAGACGATCGAGGCGGTCTTCCAGGGCGGCTCGCTCCAAGGGTCTCAGCACGATGTTGCGGCGTCGCTGATCTGGGGCGGCCAACTCGGCTTGCAGGTAGGGCGGCGCAGCGCCCTGCACGCGGACCGTCCACCGCAAGGCTTGCCGCGTGGAAAAGACCGGCGGGACGGACGAGCTTGGGAGCTTGTTGTTTTGCCCGCTCCACAAGGCGCCGCCGATCGCCAACGAGTCGATGAGCGTTCGCCGAGGGTAAGCCGCTTCAGCTCCGAAGACGCGCCGACAGAAGAGCCCGGCTTTGACCGGCGACAAAGCGACGACGACGGCGAGCGTCAGCCCGCCGACGAGCGCCAGACGCAACGGCCAGGGCGACCTCTCGCCATCCAGGACGGCCGCTCTCCAGTCCAATGTTGTGGCGATTGAATCGGCCCGCGCGGCCACTGCGCGACGCAGCGAAAGGGATTGGCCGAACGGGTCGAGCCCATCGCCTTGGGCTCCGTCCAATTGCAACGCACCCACCAATTCCTGATGGAGTTGATTCCGTTGTTCGACCAACAGGGCGGCTGTGACGGGAGATTCCAATGCCGGCGACAGGCGCCAGAAAGCCAAGCCGCCGGCCGCCAGGGCCCCAGCCAGGGCGCATTGCAACACCACCGACGAGGGCTGCAGTCGCTCGTCGGCCACCATGGCGGCGGCCAGAAGGAGCGCGGCGGGTCCCAGAAAGGCGAATCCCAACCGACGACAGCGGGCTGCCCGGCGGGACCGCCGCAACCAATCCAGTCTGTCCTGCAACCGCGTCAATCAGCCACCCGTTCGCCAATCGAACACTCATCCAGGCGGCAGCAACGCTGCGCCGCACGAGTCTCGATTATAGCCGCGGCCAACGCGCACACGCCCCGAGCGCGTCCAGATTCCTCGGAGGGTGGTCTAACGCGGTTTTTGAGGTTCCGACTGCGGTTTAGGCTTGTCGGTCGCAGGGGTTTTGGCGACATTTCGCACCCCTTCCTGGCAGACGGCGCGTTGCATGGCGCGACGAGCTTCCGCGTCCGGCGGGATCGTATCCACGGATTTCTTCTGCGACTGGATCATGTTTTGAACCTCTCATCCATCGGGATCTTGGGCGACCAAAGCCGTCGTAACCAAGCTTAACGTCTGCAACTACCGCGCAAGAAAATTCCCTGGGAAGCGAACGGCGATTCATCGACCTTCATTTCGCGCATTAAGGGACGAACAAGCCGCCCAAAAGCACAATCCGGACCCTTTCCGCGTCGCCGCCTGGACCCAAGCAGTAGGAAATACCCACTGCTCAGCGGCAAGAACCGGCCGGACGGAGGGAGGCCCCCACCAAGGGTGGGTCGAGAACGGGCGCAAAACGCTCGCTGCGGCGCGCTTCGGGGCCGCGCAGGCGGTTTTTTTACGGTGACGGCGGGACCGCGGCGTCGCCTACCGACGCCTGGGGCGGCACTCGCGAGAGCACGTCCAGGAAGAACGGGGCCAGCGGCGTCGTCGCCGCGCGGGCCCCCGAATCCAGTCGTTGGATTTGCAAGGCGTCGCCGGTCACCGCCAGTTGAAGTTCATCCTGGCCGTCAGAAAACGTCAAGAGGAAACGCCAATCGTCGCGCGGCTTGGCGTCCGCCCCCCAATCATAGCTGCGATCCTCGATCAGATACGTCTGCAAGTGCAAGACGCCCGGATAGGTGAGAATCGGAACTGACGGACCGACCCAGAAGTCATGGGAGTCGAGTTTCAAGCGTTCCTGGGCGACTGACGGCTCGCCGGGCGGCGCCGGAGCCAAACGGCTCAGCGTAATGGAATTGGCCCGTTGCAGCAGCATCGCGCGTTGGGGCCCCCAGAACTCCATCGCTCGACGCGTTCCCGCCCGCCGGTGCCAGACCGAGAAGCCGGCCATTCCAAGGGCGACGGTCAGAATCAACACAATCACGATTTTGCCTGGGGTCTTCATACGCGTGCTTCGTGTTGGGCTTCCGCGGTGATTCGTGGTGGGTGTATTTTGCCTTCGCGGTTACAGAATTATACTGGTACGGCGATCAGCGAGGCTGATCTTTGCAATTCCTCACCCGATGTTCACCGGTTGGATGGCGATGCCCGACAAATTCGATCCTTATCGTGAGTCACTTATCATGGAAGAGGTCACCGTCTGGCCGGCGGATTTGAACGTCGTCAACGGTCCCGAACGGGAGCGGATCGAACGCGCACTGCACGAAGATCCCCAAGCGTGTGCTCAGCTGGAATATGTTCGGGTTCACACCGGGTTCTGTCGTCAGATTACGGTGACGTCCGCTGATCTGGAACGGCTTAGCGCTTAACCATGGAAACCGTCGACATTCGTTTGGAGTCGCGGAGTTATTCCATTCAGATCGGCGCGGGCGGCTTGACGAAGATCGACGTCATTCGGCCGCTTGTCCAGCAGCGCGATCATGTCGTGATTATCACCGACGATGTCGTGGCGCCTTTGTTCAGCATGTCGCTCGCCGATGCCCTGCGGACCTTGGGACCTCGAGTCGATGTGCTGACGACAGCCGCCGGCGAAGCATCGAAGTGCGTGACCGAGGCGGAGCGGTTCTGGAACAAGCTGATGGATCTGGCGGCGGATCGCCAGACGCTGATCGCCGCGTTGGGCGGCGGCGTGGTCGGCGACTTGGCGGGGTTCGTCGCCGCTGGCTACGCTCGGGGTCTGGATTGGCTGCAATTTCCGACGACCTTGCTGGCTCAGGTGGACAGCAGCGTGGGCGGCAAAGTCGGCGTGAACCTGCCCAAGGCCAAGAATATGGTCGGGGCATTCTGGCAACCCAAGGGCGTCGTCATCGACTTGGATGTCCTGACCTCCTTGCCCGACCGCGAGTATCGATCAGGACTCGCGGAAGTGGTGAAGTACGGCGTGATTCTCGACGAACCGTTCTTCGCCTACCTGGAACAGCATGTCGCGAAGATCAATGAGCGCGATCCGGCGGTGCTGCAGCACGTGATCGCTCGCTGTTGTCGTCTCAAGGCGGACGTTGTCGAACGCGACGAACGCGAGACGCTCGGCCTGCGGGCTGTCTTGAATTACGGTCACACGTTCGCTCACGCGTTCGAAGCGGAGACCCATTACGGCGAGTACCTGCACGGCGAGGCCGTCTCGATGGGCATGTGTTGCGCAGCCCGCCTGGCTCGATTGTTGGGTCGAGTTCGCGACGAATTCGTGCAGCGACAGCAGCACTTGCTGGAAGCGTTGCACTTGCCGGTGCAACCGCCCCGCCTGCCCGCGTCCCGCTTGTTAGCGGCCATGCGGCGCGACAAGAAGACCTCGGCAGGCAAACTCCGCTTCATTCTGCCCGTTCGCTTGGGCTTAGTCGAAACGGTGCGTGACGTCGATGATCACTTCATCCGCGTTGCGTGTGAGTGAATTCGAGGCGGCATAGGCAGCGGCCTCCGGCCGTGTGTTGTGGCGGCGCCCCGCATCCCGTGCGACAATGGGCGTTGGCGGCCGATGATGTTGGATCCCTGTTTCTGCTTCTTGCCCCGAGGTGCCACCATGCTTGTGTCTGCAAGACACGCCCGAGTTGTTCGGGAGATTCTCTCGCTGTGTTTCTTCAGTTTCGCCGTTGCCGCTCCAACGGCGTTGGCTCAGACAACCCCCAATGCGGGCATGTTGCGTTACGCCGACGTTTCCGCGGACCAGTTGGTGTTCAGTTACGGCGGCGATTTGTGGACCGTCTCCCGCGATGGCGGAACCGCGTCCCCGCTGGCGAGTCCTCCCGGCGACGAGCTCTTTCCTCGCTTCAGTCCCGATGGAAAGTCTATTGCTTTCGTGGGCAACTATGAGGGGGGCCGCGACCTGTACATGATGCCCACCGCGGGCGGCGCGCCGCAACGCGTGACGTACCATCCCGCGAATGAGATGCTCTGGGATTGGACGCCTGACGGCAAATCGCTGGTATTCTCCAGCAACGGTTTCGCCGGCCTGGGCCGCATGATGCAGTTGTTTCAGATCGACCCGACACATCCCGAGCTGAAGCCTTTGCCTGTGCCCTATGGCGACAATGCGGCAATCAGCGGCGATGGCGACTGGTTGGCCTACACGCCATACAGCCGCGACACGCGCACCTGGAAACGCTATCGCGGCGGGATGGCGTCCGACATCTGGCTGCTGAATCTGAAAACCCATGAATCGAAGCAGATCACCGATTGGGAAGGCACCGATTCGATTCCGATGTGGGCGGGGCGCACCGTCTATTACCTGTCGGACCAGGGCGAAGAACATCGCCTGAACATCTGGGCTTATGACACCGACAGCGGTGAGCGACGTCAGGTGACTCGCTTTGATCGGTTCGACTGCAAATGGCCCGGCATGGGGCCCGGCGTTGACGGTCAAGGCGAGATCGTGGTGCAGAACGGCGCCAACCTGTATCTGGTGGCGCTCCCCGATGGCGAACCGCGTTCGGTCGAAGTGCGGATTCCCGGCGATCGCCCCAAGTTGCGACCTCAGTGGATGGATGTCTCGTCGTTGATCAACGGCGGCGACATTTCCCCGACCGGTCAGCGTGTCGCCGTGGAAGCTCGCGGCGACATTTGGACCGCGCCCGCCAAGAATGGCGCGCCCAGGAATCTCACTCGAACCAGCGGTGTCGCCGAACGCTCGCCCGCATGGAGTCCAGACGGGAAATGGATCGCCTACTTTGGCGACGCCAGCGGCGAGTATGAATTGTACGCCACCCAATCCGATGGGCTTGGGGAGACGTTGCAGTTGACCAATAACGGCGAGTGCTTTCGATACGACCCTGTGTGGTCCCCCGACTCCCAGCACATTGCCTTCCAAGACAAGACGTTAACAATCTGGATCTACAGCCTTGACGACAAGAGGACCCGACGCGTGGACTCGGATCCCTGGGGCAATCGCAGCGGCGTCAGCTGGTCCCATGATTCCAATTGGATCGCGTACTCCCGGTCGATTAGCCGTGAGAATCAGAACAGTGCGATCTGGGCGTACTCGCTCGCTTCCGACGAAGCGGCGCAACTGACCAGCGGCTTCTACAACGAGGAGTCGCCCACGTTTGATCGCAAGGGCGATTATCTGTACTTCTCCAGCAACCGCGCGTTCGATTCGCCGAAATACGAAGACGTCGGCACGACATTCATCTATTCCGACACCGAGGTTCTGTTGGCGTTGCCGCTGCGCAGCGATATCAAACACCCCCTTGCGCCCAAGAGCGATGAAGAGAAGTTCGGCGAAGCCAAGGACGATGAGGCCAAGGGCAAGGAAGACAAGGCCGACGACAAAGCGAAGGACAAGGAGGCCGGGCAGGTTGAGAATGGCGGCAAGGAGAAGGATAAGGCCGATTCCAAGGCCGACGACTCCCGCCAGCAAAAGAAGAAAAGGAGGCGCCGCAAGAAGAACCATGCTCGCAAGAACAACCCTGGTAAAGGCGATCGCAAGGAGGACGCCCCCAAGGACGCCGCCGGCGATTCCAAGTCCGCCAAGAGTCAGGAGAGCAAGGACTCCGCCAAGGATGCCGATGCGGACCCTGCGGCCAAGGATCAGGACAAGAAGACGGAACCGCTGAAGATCGAATTCGACGGCGCGGACCGTCGCGTGATCTTGCTGCCAATCAAACAGGGCAATTTCGGCGGCCTGGCCGTGAACGCCAAGGGACAACTGATCTATTCGCGACGCTCCAGCCGGGGCGTCAGCGAACCGCCAACGATCCAGCTGTTTGACTTGTCGGCGGAGAAGAAAGAAGAACAAACCGTCGTCGCGGGCGCCGGTCAGTTCACGCTTTCAGCCGACGGCAAGAAGCTCCTGGCCTTGGCGCGCGGCGGGATCTACATGATTGACGCGGCCCCTGGTCAAAAGCTGGAAAACTCCATCAAGACCGACGGCATGAACGCTCGCATCGATCCGCATGCGGAATGGCGTCAGATTTTTGTCGAACGCCTGGAGAATTGAACGCGACTTCTTCTATGACCCGACGATGCACGGGGTCAACTGGCGAGCAGTGAGGCGGCGGTATGAGCCGATGCTGGACGACTGTGCGTCGCGATCGGACGTGGGGTTCGTGATTGGCGAGATGATCGCGGAATTGAACGTCGGTCATGCCTACTACCGCGGCGGCCCCGGCGAGGATCTCCCCGACGACAAGACCGGCGTGCTGGGATGCACTTTTGAACTCGAGGACGAAGCCTGGAAAATCGGCAGCCTGTTCGAAGGCGCCGCCTGGGACACGGACGCTCGCAATCCCTTGAAAGACGCCGGCGTTTCGGCGGGCGAGTACCTCTTGGCCGTCAACAACATCCCGGTCGACATGCAACGCAGCGCATTCGCCTCGCTGGCGGGCCTGGCTGGCCAGACCGCGACGTTTACCTTCGCTGAGGACGCGAGCGGCGCCAAGAACCGTCGTGATGTCGTCATCAACGTGCCTGGCAGCGATTCATCGTTGCGGTTCCGCCACTGGATTGAACAGAATCGGAAGCATGTCGAGGAAAAGAGCGGCGGGCGCGTCGGCTACATCTACGTCACCAACACCCAGGTCCCTGGGCAGAACGACCTGGTGCGTTACCTGTATGCACAACTTGGGAAAGACGCGTTGATCGTCGATGAACGTTGGAATGGCGGCGGCCAGATTCCGACGCGCTTCATTGAACTGCTCAATCGACCCGTCACCAACTATTGGGCTCGCCGCGACGGTCAAGACTGGACATGGCCGCCCGATTCCCATCAAGGTCCCAAGTGCATGCTGATCAACGGCCTGGCTGGATCCGGCGGCGACATGTTCCCCGCACTTTTCCGTCAAGCCAAACTGGGCAAGCTGATCGGCAAGCGCACTTGGGGCGGCTTGGTCGGCATCTCCGGCAATCCGCAAATGATCGACGGCTCCGCCGTGACGGCGCCGACCTTCGCCTACTATGAGAAGGACGGCACCTGGGGCATCGAGGGTCATGGAGTGGATCCGGACATCGAGGTGGTGGACGATCCAGCCAAGATGATCGACGGCGGCGATCCGCAACTCGACGCGGCCATCGAGCATATGTTGCAGGAACTCAAGGACGCGCCCTACAACGCTCCGCCGCGACCGTCCTATCCCAAACGAGAAGGCTTCGGCATTCGGCCGGAAGACAAGTAGGCAATTCGAGTGAATCTTGGATGAGTGAATCTTGGATGGCGGAGTCACGACGGCGAGCCCTGTCTCGCCGTCTGATCCCGTCGTCGAGAGACCACCGGTTACGGTGACCGTTTCCTTTCGCTATCGACCGCTCAGGGACGAACCCATGCCCCGCCATGCCAGCCGCGACTCCGTCCATCCAACCACCTGCCGGCTTCTCGGGCGCCTTCTGGCGACCGTCTTCGGCGCGCTCTCCGCGCTGGAAGGAGCCCACGGCCAAGCAACGATTGACGCGCCGCGGGCGGTCGTGCTCGACGGCCGGACCTTCCACATTCCGTCGGGGATGGAATTGGTCCGCGCCGCTGATCGCTCCCTGGTTGAGCGTCCCATATCGGCCGACTACGACCATCTCGGGCGGCTGTATGTATCCGAATCCAGCGGCGCCAATGATCGTGTCCAGGTGCAACTGGAGCAACTGCCCCACCGTATCTTGCGGTTGATCGATGTCGATGGAGATGGTCGCTTCGATCAACGGACCGTCTTCGCCGACAAGATGATGTTCCCCGAAGGCGTTTTGTGGCGCAAGGGGTCGCTCTATGTCGCCGCGCCGCCGCAAATCTGGAAGTTAACCGACAGCGATAACGACGGCGTCGCGGATCAACGAGAAGTCTGGTTCGACGGACAGACGCTCACCGGGTGCGCCAACGATTTGCATGGCCCGTACTTGGGACGCGACGGTTGGATTTATTGGTGCAAGGGCGCCTTCGCCGAACAACACTATGCGTTGAATGGAAGACCTTGGGCGACGCGAGCGGCCCACATCTTCCGCCGCCGTCCCGAGGGCGGCCCGATCGAACCGGTAATGACCGGCGGCATGGACAACCCGGTCGAACTGGTGTTCACTCCGGAGGGCGAGCGGATCTTCAACACGACATTTCTGCAGCATCCGGCCGGCGGACGGCGCGATGGTCTGATTCACGCGATCTATGGCGGCGTTTATGGAAAGGAACATGGCGTCTTATCAGGCCATCCGCGAACGGGTCCCTTGATGCCCGTCCTGCAACACTTGGGTCCGGCCGCTCCCAGCGGACTCGCTTGGCTGGAAAGCGATTACTTCGGCGAGTCGCAGCGCGGCGCCGTGCTGACCTCCTGCTTCAACTTGCACAAGATCACGTCGACGACATTGACCCCGCGAGGCGCCACGTTCGAAGCGACCACCCACGATTTTCTCTCCAGCGACGACCTGGATTTCCACCCGACCGATGTCCTGGAAAACCCCGACGGCAGCTTATTAATCGTCGACACCGGCGGCTGGTACAAACTGTGTTGCCCGACGTCTCAGTTGCACAAGCCGGATATCCTGGGCGGGCTGTACCGGTTGCAACAGGAAAAGCCAACGGCCGCGGCCGAGGAGACCGACTTTCTGGGCGCAGCATTGAATTGGACCAACCCCGAGCCGGCGGAGCTCGCGCTGCGTTTGGGCGATTCGCGACCCGCCGTCCGACGCCGGACTCTGGAGCAGATCGCCGGATCACAGGATCAAAAGACGCAGGTGCGGGAGTTGCTTCGCGTGTTGCAACATCACGGGGGTCCCATGGCGGCCCACCGTCGCGACGTGGTTTGGGCGTTGACCCGCATCGCGACATCGTCGGCAAGAGAAGCACTGCGTTTCGCGCTTCAAGATGACGACGACGGCGTTGTGCAAGCGGCGGTTCATTCGCTTTCGGTGCTGCGAGACCGCGATTCACGCGCGGCCATCGAGCGTCTGCTGGCTCGCCGGAAGGCGCCGCATCTGCAGCGAGTCGCGGCCGAGGCGATCGGACGCCTGGGCGATTCGCAATCGATCCCAGCCTTGTTGCAGGCCCTCCAATCCAGCGAACTCGATCGTGTCTTGCAGCATTCGCTGACGTACGCCTTGATCGAATTGGCGGACGCCGATGGCTTACGCCGCGGACTAGCCAGCCCGTCGGCTCAGGTGCGTCAAGCCGCATTCATCGCGTTGGACCAGGCGTCGTCCGAGTTGCTTGAGCGAGACGATGTGCTGTCGGCCTTGGACGACGAAGACGAATCGGTGCGGGAGATTGCCTGGTCGGCGCTGCAACGACGCGAGGCGTGGCGCGGCGCGTTTCTGGAGCGACTTCGGGAAGCATGGCGCGCAGCGGACACCGAATCGGCGTTGCGAAAGGTTCAAGCAAGAACCGCCGCCTCGCTGGACCTGCCGGCCTGCCAGCAAATGCTGACGAGTTTGCTGCAACCGGATGCGGGAAATCCAGCTCCCCTCAAGGTGGCGACGACGATCGCCGAGATGGTCGCGGCGACGGGCCCAGCGTTGGAGGATTCGCCGTTGCTGCCGACGATTACCCAACAGATAAGCGACGCTCGGCTGAGAGGTCCGTGGCTGCGAGCGCTCGAATCTTCCACCAAGCTACGACCGGCCGCGGATCTCGCCGCGACCCTCGAACGTCTCGCGGCTCAGGAGACGGCGCCAGCGGAGCAGCGACTGCAGGCGCTCTTGGTGCTAAGCCGCGGCGACCACTTGGTACTCGACGAGGCAACGTTCGCATTCTTGACGGGGCAGCTCGAACCGCGACAAACCGTACGGATCCGGACGCTGGCTGCCGATGCGCTGCAACTCGCCAAGCTAAGCACGCCTCAACTCGAATTGTTGCTACAGCAGGTCGCCAAGGCTGGACCGCTGGAACTGTCCGCCCTGGTCGGCTTGTATCGCAACGTGCGGCAAGCGGAACTCGCCCACAGCTTTCTCGCGGCGTTGAGCCGCAATAACGTCGTCGCGTCGCTCGATCAACGCCTGCTAAACGAGACGCTCACAGCTTTGCCGAAGGAGTCGCGGTCGCGTGCGGAGGCTCTGCAAAACAGCATCGTTCAAGCGAATCAAGCTCAATGGGGGAAGCTCGAATCGGTGCTTCCTCTGGAGGGCGATCCGCGAAATGGTCAACGGATCTTTCAGAGTGAGCGGGCCGCCTGTTCGGCCTGCCATAAACTCGGCTATGTCGGCGGCGAGGTCGGTCCCGACTTGCGTCGTATCGGCGCCATCCGCAGTGATCGCGATCTGCTCGAATCGATCCTCTTTCCGAGCGCAAGCCTGGTCCGCAGCTTCGAACCGGAGACGCTTCAATTGAGCGACGGCCGCGTATTCTCGGGCGTCTGCCGCGACCAGGGCGATTTCGTTTTGGTGTATCTGGATGCGAACAAGACGGTTCGCGTCGCTCAGCGGGACATCGAATCTCGTCAACCTAGTCCCGTTTCCATCATGCCCGCAGGGTTGGACAAGTTGCTTTCCGATCAGGAGTTGGCGGATCTGGTGGCGTTTCTCAAAAGCGCCAATTAGGCAGCGGCGCCGATGACGCGCCCATCTAAGCGTCCGCCGCCAACAACTCGCGGAGATGGAATTGATGCTTCCCGAGTTTTCCGCCGTAGTTTCCCGCGCTGATCGCCACCAAGCCGTCACCCACCGCGGCCTTGATCGCGGCGGTCATCGCCGCGGCGACGCACTCTGGAGTGATCCCGTCAATCACGATCTCGTAGCAACACCGCGCCTCGGGATGCAGTTTCGACGCGACTCGTCCCTTCAAGGTTGGGCAATAAGCGTCGGCGGTCGAGGCCTTCAACCCGGGGTAACGGCTGCCGACTTTGCTGCCGCTGCGGGCGACGCCGCCTGGGAAAGGCGCGATAACGCCCGCCGTCGCGCGGACGGCTTCGACTCCCCGCCGAGCCGCCTCCAGCGCGGCTCGCTGCGAAACACCTTGCAACAGTAGATTGCCGCCAGCAACGCCTCGGCCAATGCCGACCATCGACTCGACGATGAACTCGCCGTCCATCACCGGCACACGCCAAAACCGACGAGTTCCCAGCAGTTTGCTCTTTTGAAAACCATCGCCGAAGTAGCGAATGTGCTTCCCCAACGGGATGCGATCCGCGGCGTCGGGCATGCCGTTGTACACCGCCGTGGTGGGGCAGGTCATCAAACACTGACCAGCGCGATTGACAACGGACTTGCTCAACGCGTCGCGAGAAAAGCCAAAGACCAGCAGCTGCGCCCCCACGCGACCATCGAATGTCTCCTCATCCGACAACCAATGATCCACGCCGGTCTCGGCATCGCAAGCAATCACCGAGGAACTATAACCGCAGAATTCGTCTACCGCGGCTTGCAGCCAGTAGCGGTCAACGGCCGTCACCTCCAAACAGGCGTAACGCATGTCGAATGCTTCGGCGAAGGTGTCCTCGATGAGGGTCGAACCAAGTTCCAAAAGTTGCGTTGTCATCGGGCGGTTTCTCTTAAGCGGGGCTCTTCAACGCTCGTTTTCCGAGGAGTTCTTGAGCGTCTCTCGCGTGCGCGACGTCGGTCATTCTCGAGACGAAACGAAGGACGCAAATGGCGTTTCCGGGATCGAGCTGATCATCGCCGATCCCACGGCGCCGGTCAACGTTGGCGGCATGACTGGTCATTCCCAGTGGAGCACGCGGGTTGGAGCGTCTGGACCGGGGGGGCGCTCGCGACTTTCACGTCGATTGCACCAACAAATCGGCTTACGCTTTGACGCCATCCCAATGCGGAAGTACATACTCTTGGGACATCCATGTCAACCCAGGGTGTCCGGTCATGACGATTGTGCCGATAAAGCACGCGATTGATGCACAACAGGAGCCGCCGCCCGTGTCACAGCAGATCCTCGAGTCCGTTCCGAATCCCTCCCAACAAGCCGTTCACCAGGTGCGAGACGCTGTCGCGCAGCTGCGCCGTGATGTCGCCGCCTTGGTGGATGAACCCCTGGACGCCTTACGGCAATTCCGCGTCGAATTGCAAGGAAAACTGGCTTCGCTCAAGGAAGAAATGGAAAGCCGAGTGGATGTCGCCGACCAGCCAACCGTCAAGGACGAAGGGATTCTCGGCGCCGTCGCCTGGATGGACGACGGATCGCAGGTTCCCTTTGAACGCACGCTGCGGCTGGCCGATGAGATCCTGGATGAGAAAGACGCCGAAATCTCGAGACTCCGACAACAGCTCGAGCAGCTGCAACACGCCAATTCGTGCGAGGCGGAAGAAGTCCATCTCGACATCGAGGAAGAACGAGCCAAGCTGAAGCAGCTGCAGGACGAGTGGCGCGATAAGATGCGGCGAGCCGAGGTCGAGTTCTCTTTGGAGCGGGCCAAATTGACGCGAGAGCACGAACAACTCACCGAGAAGCTCTGCCGCCTGGAATCGGAACTGGAACGCGCCACCCCTGGCCAGCGCGACGGCGGAGGCCGTAAGTGGCTGCGTCAACTCGGACTCAGCGACACACGAGAGTAAAGCTCTGGACGTTCCGGCGGGTTGTGGATTGGAAACTCGCGAGTCGCTTCATGGCCTTGGCGCAGTCCCAAGGGGACGGCCCCAATCCAGCCCAGGGTGGAGCGTGAGCGAAGCGAACCAGCGCAACCCTGGGTCGCGAACCACGGTATCTCGCGAGTCGCGGCATGACCTTGGCGCAGTCCCAAGGGGACGGCCCCAATCCAGCCCAGGGTGGAGCGTGAGCGAAGCGAACCAGCGCAACCCTGGGTCGCGAACCACGGTATCTCGCGAGTCGCTGCATGGCCTTGGCGCAGTCCCAAGGGGACGGCCCCAATCCAGCCCAGGGTGGAGCGTGAGCGAAGCGAACCAGCGCAACCCTGGGTCGCGAACCACGGTATCCTACAAAACCCCGAAGGGGTGGCCGCATGGGGCGAGAAGCGGGTTGTGGTTGGAAACTCGCGAGTCGCCGCATGGCCTTGGCGCGGTCCTGAGCGAACCCCTAGCTAGGGCGCCGCCGTGTTGGGTTGCGCGATGGCGTAACGGATGCGTGCGGCGAGTTGTTCGGTGTACGCCGCTCCTGCTGCGACTTCCTGGACAATCAGGCGGGCCGCTTCCGCTTCCTGAGGTACAAGGCGGGCGTAAGTTCGTACGTCCCGTTGTGACTCGGCATGGTTCTTGATCCGTTCCAGTACGATGGCTCGGATCAAGTAACCGATCGGAATCTCCGGCGCCAGGTTCACCGCGATGTCGGCGTCGCGCAGAGCGCTCTGATTGTCGCGTTGGAGATGAACGCTGGCTCGATACGCGTAGCAAAGCGATTTCTGCTCGGGCTCGCCGGCCAACTGCATGGCGGCGTCAAAGTCCGACAAGGCCGCATCGAGCTTCTCTGAATCTCGCAACACGATCCCTCGCACCCAATAAGCTCGCCACTGCTTGCTGGACGAACTCACGTACGAATTCGCTTGAGACTCCGCCTCGGTTGTGTCTCCTTGAACGATGAGCATGAGCGCTCTTACACCGTAGGCGAGTCCATCACGGGACTTCCCGGTCAGAACTTGCTCGGTGGCCCGGCCGGCTTGGTCGAAATCGCCCAGAGCCCAGTAGGCAAAAGCGCGTTGGCAAAGCAGATGACCGTCGCCTGGGGCGTTCGCCATCGCTTGATCCACTCTTTGCAACGCCCGATCGAATTGACGACGGTTCAACAACTCATCGACGGGGTCGCGTCGCAGCTGCCCAAAGAAGATCCACAGAAAAGGCGCAGCCGCCAAGAACAACAATATCAACACGACGATACCCGCCGTCCAAGGACGACGTCGGCGAACTGGCGGACTCACGATCTTCGCGCTCCTAAGTCAGAATCAAGTTCAGGGGAGGGGCTCATCCAGATCCAGGCGATAGAGCACTTGATTGTAGTCATACCGCGGCGTGGCGACCTTCGCGCGTGAGAATGTCTTGGTGTAGGTCGCCTCAAAAAGCAGAACGGGCGATTCCGGATCTGTAAATTCCGGATGCAACTGCGGATTGTAGAAACTGTAATTCGAATGAGTGACGACTTTGACGGCGTTCCGCCACGGGCCGAACGGCGAATCGGCGGCGGCATACCAGATCTCGCCCAGGTGGGACGGCGATCCGTTCACCTGAGTAAACACCGTGACCCATTTCCGCAGGTACTCGTTCCACGCAATGGCGCCGCGGTGAGGCGTGACGAAGACGCCCTCGGCCCCGCGCACCGTCACGCGCTGCTGCGGCTGCAGAGTTTGCCACGTCTTCGGGTCGCTCCAAGCTTCAAAAGCGGCGGGGCATTTCAACGCGGGGAACGGGTCGCCAAACAGCATCCAGGAATCGCCCTGCTCGTCGCGCCATGAGACCGGATGCCCCTGGGGCATTCCCGGCGGAGAGCCCGTCGAGGGCGAGCTGGTCGCCGACGCGTCGCCACGACCAGCCGCGCGCCAGATCGTCTTCAAGTGATCGAAGACCTTGCTTTGCTCGTTCCAAACGCACAGCCCGTGTTCGTAGGCCGTTAGCGGCGGCTTGATCTTGACGTAGGCGGCGCCTAGCCGGGCGACGCCCTGTTGGTCCGGCAAACTGACATAGCCGCTCAGCCACGTGGGTCCGGCGCCGGGCATCTCAGCGACGTTCCGCGGCGCGCCGCTTTGGTCCACAAAGTAGTCGTACCGCAGTCGGAGCGGCGGTTCGAAGGACTCCAAGGGGCGCGTCGAAGTGGTCGCTCCGATCATATGAAAACGGCCCAAGGGATAGTGCGGCAGCACGGTATCGCCCCACCCCCAAAACAGGCGGCCTTGATGCACCACGTTCTGAACGCTGTCGCAACCCATGATCCCCTGTTCACGCCAGTTCAGCTCCCGGTCCAGCTTCTGACTTTCGCCCAATAGGCCCGCGCCGGTGATGCGGCCAAGTCGCTTGGCGGGCAATCGCCGCTGGACTTTCACTGTCAGGGTCGCTCCCGGGCGCGGCGTCAAACGCACGCCTTGATAGCCAAAACCATCCTTAGGCGTCTCGTAGCCATGGCCCTCAACGTAGAACCATGTCTCCCGGTTCATCAACTCCGGCAAGTCGAAGGCGATCACCCCCGCGTTATCCGTGACGAAACGGACGTGATGCGTTGTTCGCAACTCCACCAGCGGCACAGGCCAGCCGTTGTCCTGATCGACCACCAGAATGCAGCACGGCTCCATGGCGGCGGAGTGAGCCGCGGCGAATCCCAGGCAGACGCAGGCGGCAACACTCGGAAACCATGGGCTGCTGCTTACGGGCTTCATCGATCACCTCGTGACAAAGTAGAAAGTAATTCCCGCCACCGCTGGGCTTGTCCCAGCGTAGCGCTGCTCCTCGCCAGAGAGCGCTGTTTGCTGGGTGAGGAGCATCGCGGCGGCGTCCCCGCCGGAATCGTTGCTGGCGAGGAGCAACGCCCAACGGGGGAAAGCCCCGTTGTGGCTTGCTCGCCGTGTAAGCACTTGTGGCGAACCTAAGGACAAGCCCAGCGGCGGCGGGAATTTGCTCCAAGGCGCCTGCGTACGGGTCGATTCGCCGCTCATTATCCGCTCCGCCAGTCGCCGCCAGCGTCGCTCATGCGACTCGCGTCGCGTAGGTAGATGTACGCCTGGACTTGCCGCTGATCGAAAGGCGGCTGCAAATGGATCGTACGGCGAGCATATAAACCCATGGCGACGCCCTCCACCTCATCCAATATCTTCAGGCATGTCGCATCGACTTGCCAGAGTTCGCCTTGGATCGTTCGCCCCGATTCGCGGTCGGCCGGCAGCAAGCCGGGATAATCGCCGCAATCCACCATCCGATACAGGGGCTGCGTTGTCGCTTCGCCGAGAAACTGTTGCGACTCCAAGTAGTGATGGCGGCAGAACCCCCTCTTCAATGTGCCGTACACAAAGACCAGGGCGAACGACATGGCGCCTCTCTCATTCGTTGTGTTGGGTGATTGCGCGGCGGGCAACGCCAAAGCCGGATCTTCGTTCCGCCACGACTCGGCCGCCAAGGCGCCGCCATCAGGCTCAACGCGATCGCGGATAGCGACTACTCGTAAAAGAGTTTGGTCAGGTGGTAGAACACCGGCGCGGCGAAGAACAACGAGTCCAAACGATCCAAGACTCCTCGTCTCCCCTGAACCAACGTCCCGGTATCGGTGACTCCTCGATCCCTTTTGATTGCCGACATGGTCATCTGGCCGGCGAATCCCATGAGGGCGATGACCATGGACATGCAGGCGGCTTCCCAAATGCCAAACGGAGTGAACCACTTAAACAAGATTCCCAGCAACGAGGTGCTGGCGACGCCTCCGAGCAGACCCTCCCAAGTACGCGTCGCATTGATCGTGGGAGCGATGACATGCTGTCCAATCAGCTTGCCCCAGGTCCACTGCATGACCTCTCCCAGCTGGACCATCAGCACGAAGTAGAACAAGAGGCCGGCGTTGGAGCCGGTCCACGGCAGCATGTTGTTACCCTGCAGCCAGTTGGCGCCGGGTTTCAGGGTCTGCAGCTTCAAATGCAGCAAGGCCGGCGTGTAACTCAAAGCGTACACGCACAGCAACAAGCCGAACTGAATCTTCGCCGATCGCTCCAAGAACCGCTTGGGGTCGCCAGAGATGGCAATCCGCGCGGGAATCAGCAACGAGGCGTATACCGGAATCAGGATGCTGTACAGCGGGTAATAGTCGTTCCCCATACCGACCAGGATGTACTGGGCGGGGGTGAAGATGAAGAACACCCAAAACAGGGCGCGATGGTCGCCTCGCCGAGTCGGCGTCATCGTGATGAATTCGCGCAGCGCCCAAAACGAAACGAGGAAGAACAACACCAACGAGGCCGTGTAGCCCAGCGAGATGCCCGCGACGAGAATCGCGCACATCAGCCACCAGACGCGAACCCGCTGATTGAACATCTCGACATACGCCGGGTTGATCACCCCTTCGGGCTGAGCGCAGGATGCGGCCCACAACATAAAGCACCGCCAGGACAATCAGAACCACGGCCAAGAGCCAACGCGTCCGCATATCCAACTGGACTTGTTCGTTGCTCCAAAAGAGGCCGATGAGCGTTGCAGACAAACTTGCCATGGGGGGTTGGTGTTCTCGTCTTGTCGAGGATGGGAGCCTTCGCCATGGGGCGATGCGCTGGTCATCGAGGATCGCTGGCCCATGGCCGCCGGGATGGGTTGGCCGGCGGGTTGGGACCCAACTGTCGTGCTTCCCGTGGCGACCTCACGCCTCTTTGAGGCGACGGACCGCCGCTTCGGCGCGGCGCAAAAATTTCACTTTGGATTCCCCCTTTTCCAGCCACATGGGCGGCCCGATGGTGATGCAACTGAGCATCGGCACTGGCAGAAATTCGCCTCGCGGCAGGACGCGGTTTAGATTGTCGATGTAAACCGGGACCAATTCCAGGTCCGGCCTCTTTTTTCCCAGGTAGTACAGGCCGCTCTTGAATTCGCCGACATCGTCGCCGGACGTGCGGCCGCCTTCGGGGAAGACGATCAGCGAATGCGTGTCGCCGATCGCACGGAGCATGATGTCCACCGGGCTCTGATGCACTTTGATCCGCCGGCGATCGATTAGCAGTGCGTTGAGGGTTTTGGCGAGCCGCTGTCGCAGCCAACCTTGCTCCCAATAGTCCTTGGCGGCCACGGGCCGCGTCAATTCGCGACACTCCACCGGCAGCGAGGACCACAACACGACCGCATCCAAGTGGCTGGTATGATTGGCGAAATACACACGCTGACGGGTGCTGGGCGAGTTGTCGATCCAGCGCACCGTCGCGCCGCTCAACAGCTTGGCAATGAGGCTCAAACCTTGCGCCGCGAGGTTCATTTCTTCCGTTATCAGCCAATCACGATGTTCATCTTCGATCGCAAAGGAGCCGATGGGAGGCGCCCGCCACGTGTTTCGCCGGCCGGCTCAAATGCCGCGCGCCGGTGAACCTCAACGGTTCAAAGCGCTGTCGACCCGGCCCTATGGTAGGCGTTCCCCGCTGTTGGCGAAACAGGCCTGAGGCGCCGGCCGTCACTTTGGAACCGCCGTTCGGAAGCCAAAAAAACGAGCCGAATGCGGTTCTGTCGTCTCCGGCTGGGATCTTGCGCCCCAACGCTCCTGGGGCGTTTCGTGCTCTATAATCGGCGACGGCCGCCGAAGGGCCGGCACAAGTCCCGGTTGGGTCGATCCTGCGGGCCTGTGCGGTCCTGTTGTTCGCGAACCGTGGCCTCACGTCCACGGCTAAAATTGTTTCGGCCCTCCGGGCCTTAGAGTCAGGCCGCCCCGGTTGAAGGAACAACCTGTGAACGGATTGAACTTTTCCAGCGCATTCGCGAGCTCTGCGAGGACATGGCGGAGCGACTCCCCGAGCTGCATCATATCGACATGAACCAAGTTGCAGTCGCCGTTGCGCAGGCTCGGACCGACGTCGAATATGGCGCCCTGGCGACGCTGACGCCGCTGCGATTCCAGGGCGGGCGCCGCACGGCGAATGTCGCCGGCCAGCGACACCGCATGCAAAGCGTCGTGGACGAACGGGGCCGCGAGGTCCTTTATGTGTTGTCCGTCTTCCTGCCCCGGTTCCTCGATGGCCTCTCGGTGGTGGAGAAGCTGGAGACAGTGGTTCACGAGTTGTGGCATGTCGGCCCCAGATTTGACGGGGATCTGCGGCGATATCCGGGGCGATGTTACGCTCATGGTCGTTCGGAAAAAGAGTACGACGCCCACATCCAGCGTTTGACTCGCCGATGGCTGCAACAGGATCCACCCTCAACGCTGTACGATTTCCTCCACGGCTCCTTCTCGGAAGTCCGTCGCCGCTATGGCGCCGTGGTCGGCTGGCGATTTCCCCATCCCAAACTCGTCCCCGTGAGCGTTGCGCATGGCTCCCAGCCCGAATGATCCGCCGCCCTGGGCTCTGTTGCGCTGCGCGTGGTCGATTCCCGCCCTGGCGTCCAGCTTGATCTGGCTGCTCGCTCTGGGTGTCCGAATCAGCGTGCGAGACGCGTGGGCGTCAACACAGCTTTTCTTTCACGTCACTCCGCCGGTGGTGTTGATGTTCGGCGCTTTGGTGATCGCCTGGCTATGGGTCATCGCCGGCTCACGCTGGGGAACGCGAATCGCGCTGGCCGGCGCCGTGGCGGCCGCCGTCTTCTGGTTTAGGGCCGATTGGCGTTGGAACGCCGTCCCTGCAGATCGTGCGGACTTTCGCGTGGCGGAGTGGAATGCGGCCTATCGACTTCGATCCGCCCAGGGCGCTGCGGTGCTGAACCAGATCGACGCCGATGTGATCGGCGTCGTGGAGACGGCTCGCGGCCCGGCTGCTTTGCCGCGGAATATCGCGCAGTTCATGAAACGCCGCTTCAACGGACTGAACTGGCGGGCGGGAATGGGCATGATGCTCGCGTCACGCTACCCGTTAAGCGACGTGAAACAAGCGAATTTCAGCTGGTACGCCGCCGTCTTGTCGGCGCGCGCCGAGTTGCCGGGCGGGGCGGTGCGGGTCGCCGTGGTGGACTTTCACGCCTCACCGCATACGTCGCGGTACGTGCCCATGACGGCGCTGCGGAAGTGGATCGCCAAGCACGTGCGCGAGGAGCACGTGATCCTGTTGGGCGACTTCAATACGCCCACGGACTCCGCGCATTTCGCCTGGATGCGAGGGTCCTATCGGCAGGCGTTCGACGTCGCCGGCCGCGGCTACATGCCAACGTGGCCCATGCCAGCGCCGGTGATGTGCCTGGATCAGATCTGGGTTGGACGTCCGCTGACGGTCTTGCGAGCCCGGAAAGGCGCCAGTCGCCTGAGCGACCACGCCTGGGTTTCGGCGGATATCGCGTTCTAACGCGCTCGCGCGGGCTCAAGCTGAAGGCTTCAGATCACGCGGGAGCGGACACTCCCTTCCGCAGGCCCCGCGTCCGCGGCTACCCGAAGATCCGGTGGTAACGGAGCACTATTCTTTCGACTCGTCCTCGCCGGCGGCGTCGCTTTCCTCGGCGGCAACCGGCGCTTCGGTCGCCGCGACGGGAGTGGAGGCCGGTGTTTCGTCAACATCGGCATCGAACGCCGGCTTTTGGCTCTTCTCGGCCACACGATCACGCACGCCGACGAATTCCAGGATAGCTTGGACTCCGGCGTCGCCAATGCGATGGTTCGGCAGGCGGACGACGCGCGTGTAGCCGCCGGGGCGATCTTCGAAACGGGGCGCGACGACATCGAAGAGAATGCGCACGGCCGACTTGTCTCCAAGCATCTGCAGAGCTCGGCGGCGAGCCGCGACCACAGGCGCTCGAGCGACGGCCCATTGCCGCCACTGTTCGCTGTTACGCCATTGTTTCCAGGCTTCGGTGCCTCGGTCAGCGCTGCTTTCGAACTCCGCGGCGGCCGCTTGGTGCTTCAGGGAGCGCCGAGCCACGGTGATGCATCGCTCGACGAGCGGGCGCACCTCTTTGGCCTTTGGCAAGGTGGTCACAACGCGGCCCTTCACTTTGGGGGCGTTGTCGTCGAGTTCCGCGTCGCGCTCGGTGAGAAACAGGCTGCTGGCCAAGTTCCGCAACATCGCCTTGCGATGACTGGAGTTGCGGCCAAGTTGACGTCCACGTCTTCGATGTCTCATGACAGTACTCGATTCGGTTCATTCAAAAAACGAGCAGATCGTTGTCGAAGCGACGAGGCGATCAAGCTCGGGGCGCGACTCGCATCCCCAGTCGCAATCCCAACTCATCTAGTTTGGCTCGGACTTCGTCCAGCGTGGTCGAGCCGAAGTTACGCAGTTCCAACAATTGATCTTCGGTGCGTTGCACCAGTTCCCGGACGGACATGATGCGGGCGGAGCTAAGGCAGTTGGCGGCCCGCTGATTCAGGTTCAGGTCGTCCACGGTCATGTTCAGCTTGCTTTCCAACGCGGGGTCGCCCGTCCCGCCCACGCGCGGCGCCGCATGCACTTGGTGTCCCAATTCCGTGTACTGCACGAAGGGATTCAGGTGCTTGCGAAGGATCTTGGCGGACTCGACCAGAGCGATTTCCGGCCCGATCGAACCGTCCGTCCAGATCTCCAGCGTCAAGCGATCGTAGTTGGTCTTCTGGCCGACACGCGTCTCTTCCACTTCGTACCGCACTCGCGTGATGGGGCTGAAGACGGCGTCGATGGGGATAATCCCGATTTCATGATCGCCGCTGGTCTGCTCGGTGGCCGGAACGTAGCCACGACCGTTCTCGACGACCATTTCAATTTGGAACGGCACGTCGGCGTTGAGCGTGGCGATGACATGATCCGTATTGATGATCTCGACATCCGCGTCGGTTTGCACATCGGCGCCGGTGATCAAGCCGGCGGTGCTGCGTTCGACGGTGATGACTTTGGTTTGTTCGGTGTGTTTCTTGACGATCAGCGATTTGACATTCAAGACGACGTCGGTGACGTCCTCCTGCATGCCGGGAATGGTGGTGAATTCATGCTGGGCGCCGCGAATCTTGATTTGCGTGACCGCGCTGCCCTCGAGGCTCGAAAGCAGCACGCGCCGGAGACTATTACCGATCGAGACGCCGAAACCGCGTTCGAAGGGTTCGGCCCAGAATCGCCCGTAGGTGGGCGTGAGCGTCTCGATATCGCATTCAACCTTGCTGGGCAGTTCAAATCCGCGCCATCGAAAATGCATTGTCGCGTCCTTCGAGGGAAAACCGGGGGGGGCAGGCGGTTCCGGCGAAGCGGGATCACGCCGGCTTGCACAGACCCAAGTCAATGTGGGCCAGATCATCCGGGCCGGCGTTGGCGGCCGCAGGGACGATGCTACCCAAGGGGAATTTGATCCGCTTTAGACGCGGCGTTTCTTCCGCGGTCGGCAGCCGTTATGAGGAATCGGCGTGCAGTCCTCGATCACCTTGACGGTCAAGCCGGCGGCCTGCAAGGCGGTGATCGCACTCTCACGCCCCGACCCTGGGCCCTTGACCCGCACATCGACCTCGCGCACCCCGAACTTCATCGCCTTTTCGGCGGCTTGTTCGGCGGCGCACTGCCCGGCGAAGGGCGTGCTCTTTCGACTTCCCTTGAAGCCGCTGGAGCCGGCACTTGCCCAACAGAGCGTATCGCCCTTGGTGTCGGTGATGGTAACGGTCGTGTTGTTGAACGTCGCCTTGATGTGAACGACAGCTGTCGTCACATTGCGGCGCGTTTTGCGCCGACCCTTGGCGCTGCTGCTACTGCTCTTGGCCACCGCTGAAAGTCTCCGGACCGTGACTGTAGGAAATAATCGCGTTAAATGTAGGGACGCGTTCGACCGAGCGTTACCTCAGGTCCTTCACGCCCTTCTTGCCCGCCACTGTCTTCTTGGGACCCTTGCGTGTTCGTGCGTTGGTCCGGGTCCGCTGACCACGGACGGGCAGATTATGCCGATGCCGCAAGCCCCGGTAGCACTTAATATCGCGAAGCCGGCTGATATTCTGGGCGACCTGACGGCGCAAGGGGCCCTCGACGGTGTAGTCGCGCTCCATCAGCGCCGCCAGCCGACCGATTTCATCCTCGGCCAACTCGCGAGCCTTGCCGAGCGGATTGACTCCAGCTTTCTGGCAGAGCTCGCGGGCCACCTTGGGTCCGACCCCGTACAGGTAGGTCAACGCGATATGCGTGACTTTGTCGTTGGGAATGTCCACGCCAAGCAGACGAGGCATCTTCGTTCTCCGCTCAAATATGCTAAATCAATCTTGCCGCGCGGCGGCCGCGCCGCCCGCTCGACCAACGCGCTTGTCGCGCTAATCGCACCAGCCAAAAGGGAGCTTGCTTTCCGCCGACTCGCAACCACGAGCCCGATTCCAGCCTAGCCCTGTCGTTGTTTATGGCGAGGATTGCTGCACACGACATAAACGCGTCCTTTACGACGAACCACCTTGCAGTTCTCGCAAATCTTCTTGACGCTTGTTCGAACCTTCATCGTTCCGCCTCTCCAGTTGGGCACTGACAAGCGAGTCAGTATAGCCCTTGCTCCCGACGTCGGGCAAGGCCATCGCCGTACGGGAATTGCTTTTGTTGGTGATTGAACCTTCGCGCCGCAACTTCGCCTGGCCAGACGGCCAACGACGACCGCACTCGCTCTCCGCCGCGGCGTTTCCGCGGCGTTTTCGGGGCCTAGTCGTCCGTTCCAGCGGCCTTTCGCCGGTCCACGACGTCTCGCACGCGAGACGCCACGTCCTCCACTTCGCCCAGTCCGTCGACCTCCGCCAGCAACCCGGCGGCGCGGTAGCTGACGATCAACGGCTGGGTCAGGTCGTGGTAGACCCGGAGCCGCTCCAACACGACATCGGCCGCGTCGTCCGCCCGGGCTTCGCGCCGAGCCCGCTCGGCCAGGCGACCTTGCAGGTGCTGATCCTCGACGGCCAGGTACAGGACCAGGTCCACCGGCTTCGCCTGCTGGGCGGACCATTCCCCGAACATCTCGGCTTGCGCGAGCGTACGCGGAAAACCGTCCAGAATCCATCCGTTCATCGAATCCGGCCGGGAGATCCGCTCCACAACCAATCGCATCGCTTCGGCGTCGCTGACGAAGTGACCATGATCAATCGATTCGGCAATGGCCCGGGCTCGCTCGTCCCCGGCGGCCACTGCCTGACGCAGGATCTCGCCAGTGGAGACATGCGGCACGGCCAACCACTCGTGCAATCGTTGAGCTTGTGTTCCCTTGCCAGCGCCTGGCGGACCCAAAAAGACGATTCGCATCGGGACCCTCGCACGGTGCAACGCGAGGCGCGACGCCGCCCCTCTCCGCAACTAACCTTCGAGCAACCCGCTGTAGTTTCTCATGACCAGGTGGCTGTCGATCTTCTGCACCAGATCGAACGCCACGCTCACGGCGATCAGCAAGCCGGTGCCGCCATAGAAGCTGCCGCGATGCTGTAACTCACGCCAAGCGACGAGGAGATCACGGTCGGCACGATCGCGACCACCGCCAGGAATCCCGCGCCGACGTACGTAATCCGCACCATGACCTTCTCCAGGTAATCGGCGGTTCGTTTGCCCGGTCGATACCCGCGAATAAAGGTGCCGTAGTTCTTCAAGTTATCCGCCATTTCCTTCGGGTTGAAGGTAATCGCCGTCCAGAAGTAGCAGAAGAAGTAGATCATCGCGACGTACATCAGGTTGTAAACCAACGCCGTTGCCGACCGAACATACGAAGAGATCCAGGCGAGCGTGTCGCTCTGGAAAACCGCCGGACAACCAATTGAACACCATGCCCGGCAACATCAGCAGGCTGCTGGCGAAGATGATCGGCATCACGCCGGCCTGGTTGATCTTCAGCGGCAGGTATTGTCGAGTGCCGCCGTAGACTCGCCGGCCGCGAACGTGCTTGGCGCTCTGCGTCGGAATTCGTCGTTGCCCCAGCGTGATGAACACCACGCCCAACACCACCACGACAAAGAGGCAGATCAGGATGATTAACATCTCCACACCGATGCTTGCCCGTACCGAACCCGTGCAAGCTCCACTCGCATGTCTGCGCAGCAGGTCGAACAAGCGCTTCGGGCATGCGGGCGAGGATGCCGGCCATGATCAGCAGGCTGATGCCGTTGCCGATGCCGTATTCGTCGATCTGCTCGCCAAGCCACATGAGGAACACGGTGCCGCTGGTCATGATCATGACCGAGGTCAACATCCACCCGAAATGGAGCTGCCCACTGGCGTTCAGGAACGCTTCATGCACCAGGCTTGGTTGCCCTGGCGTGGTCTGCATGACATAGAACTTGACGTAGACATAGCTTTGGAAGAGGCAGAGCACGACCGTCAAGTAGCGTGTGTATTCGTTGATTTTCTTCCGCCCGGCCTCCCCTTCCTTCTTCAGCTCTTCCAGCGGCGTCCAGACGGTTCCCAGCAGCTGGAAGATAATCGAAGCCGAAATGTAGGGCATGATGCCCAGACCGAAGATGGTGGCCTGCCGCAAATCGCTCGCGGTGAACACGGCGACGCGCTCGATATAGTCGCCCCAACCGCCGCCCGCTTCGGAGGCCATGCTGCTGGTGACGCGTTCGGGGTCCACCACCGGAAGGTGAATGAAGTACCCGATGCGATAGATCGCCAACAGGGCGAGCGTCAGGAAGACCTTCTTCCGCAGCTCAGGAATGGTGAATATGACTCGCAGTTTTTCCCACATGGCTTCATCCGTCGGGTCGGTGGGTCGGATCCTACAATCGCCGCGAGGTCGGCAAGCGACGTCGCGGCGACTGGTTGATCGAGACTGATTCCGTTGTAAACACGGGGGGGCGGCCGTTAGGCTTTCGGCTTAGCCTTGCCTTTGGCCTTCTTGGCTTCTCGCGCCGCTTGTTGTTTTTCGCTTACAGGGGTGGGCCCTGGCAAGACCACTATTTCGCCGCCGGCCTGCTTGATCTTCTCTTCGGCCGACTTGCTGAAGCGATGGGCCGAGACGGTCAGCTTCTTGGTCAATTCGCCGTTGCCTAGCACCTTAACGACATCAAAGTGGCCGCGGGCGAGATTCTTGCGACCCAGGGCCTCCAGCGTGACCGAGTCGCCGGCCTGGAAAGCGGACTCCAAGTCGCCGACATTCAATTCCGCAATGACCAACGCGAAGCGATTGTGAAAGCCGCGTTTGGGGATCCGGCGAATCAAAGGCATGGCGCCGCCCTGGAACACGGGCTTTCGCGAGTAGCCGGACCGCGACTTGGCGCCCTTATGCCCTCGCGCCGCCGTCTTCCCATGACCGCTGCCCGGCCCGCGTCCCAAACGCTTGCGTTTGCGATGGGTGTGTACGTTCTGATGGACTTCTTCCAGATTCATGACAGCGTCACTCCCCGCAATCGCTCGATTTCGTCTTGCGTCCGCAACCGCTTTAAGGCGTCGATGGTGGCCTTGACCAGCGTGACCGGATTATTGGTGCCGAAGCTCTTGGTGAGAATATTGGTGATTCCCGCCGCTTCACAGACCGATCGCACGGCGGCCCCGGCGATGACGCCGGTACCGGGCCCGGCTGGAAGGAGCACGACTTTCGCGGCGCCGAAGCGTCCCTTCACCTCGTGGGGGATCGTTCCGCCGGGAAGCAAGGGAATGCTGACCAGCTCTCGCGAAGCCTGCTTCTGCGCCTTTTCGACGCTGGGCGGAACCTCGTTCGCCTTGCCGTATCCCCAGCCGACGCGTCCCTTGCCGTCGCCCACCACCACCATGGCGGCGAAGCTGAAGCGTCGTCCGCCTTTGACCACGGCCGCACATCGTTTGATTTTGACCACGCGATCAATAAAGTCGCCGGGTAGTTTCTCGGTCGCCACAATGATCCTCGATTCGTTATCCCGCCGCCGCGAGGGCGAGCAAAAAACGCTGACTGCCTAGAATTTGAGACCGGCTTCGCGGGCCGCCTCGGCCAACGCCGCCACTCGGCCGTGATAACTGTACGGCCCGCGGTCGAAGCGAACCATTTGAATTCCCGCCTCCAGCGCCCGCTGCGCGATCAGCTTGCCCACCGCTTGGGCGGCGTCGCAGTTACCGCCATACTTGATGTCGCCCTTGAGCGACTTGTCCATTGTGCCGGCGGCGCACAACGTCTTGCCGGATTCATCATCGATGATCTGACACAGGATGTTGGCGTGGCTGCGATGCACCGACAATCTCGGACGTTGCGCATCGCCTCGCAGTTTATTGCGAACTCGAAAGGTGCGCCGCCGCCGTTGTTTGCCCAATACCTTGTTCTTGTCCATCGATTCGCTCTCGCTGTCAGGCTCCGCCAGGAGCCGCACTTTGGAATCACCGCTGCGGCGTCCATTCGACGGTGGAGCGGCGCCAAGCCGACTCCCTCGCCCTGGGCCGCTTTAGTTGGCTGCTTTACCGGGTTTGATCTTGATCTGCTCGCCTTGGTAGCGAATCCCCTTGCCTTTGTAGGGCTCTGGCTTTCGCACCGCTCGAACCTCCGCCGCGAACTGTCCGACCTTCTGCTTATCGCACCCTTGCACCACCACATGCGTGGCGTCAGGACATGTGACGGTCAATTCGGCGGGGATCGTCTTGTGAATCTCATTCGCGTAGCCAACTCGCAACTGCAGTCGGTTGCCGTTGATGGAGCTTTGGTAGCCGACGCCGACGATCTCCAGACGCTTTTCGTATCCATCCTTGACGCCCAAGACCATGTTTTGCAGCAGCGAGCGGGTCAGTCCATGCATGGCTCGAGCGACGCGGGTATCGTTTTGGCGAGTGACCACGGCCTCGTTCTCGCCGACTTCCACCTTCACTTCGGGGCGGTGCTCGAACTGCAATTTCCCCTTGGGCCCTTCGACCTGGATGGCCCGGCCCTGAACCGACACCTTCACGCCGGCGGGGATGGTCACCGGCTTCTTTCCAATACGAGACATCGTCTCACCCGTATGCTAGATGGAGGGCCGCCGCTGTGGAGAGGCGTCCCGGCTTTCACTCATGATTCAAGATTAACTGCGTGGGCGGCGGCCGCTTGGCGGCGAGCGTCCAGCGACGCGTCACCGGCCGCGGACCGCTGCCTTACCAGACTTCGCACAGCACTTCGCCGCCCACGTTATCGCGACGCGCTTCGCGGTCGCTCATGACGCCGCGGCTGGTGCTGATGATGGTAATGCCCAATCCATTCAGCACCGGTCTTAACTCACGCGCCTTGCGATAGACTCGGCAGCCCGGCTTGCTGATCCGTCGAATCTTCTGAATGACGCGTTCTCCACTCAAGCCGTACTTCAGCTCGATGCGGAGCAAGGGGCAGGGCTCTTCGTCCACCTGGGAATAGTCCCAGATGTAGCCTTCGCGTTTCAGCACTTCAGCCAAGCCTCGCTTGACTTTGCTGAGCGGAACGTCCACCACGGGGCGTTCGATTCGCACAGCGTTGCGGATCCGGGTCAGCATGTCGGCGATCGGGTCGGTCATCATTGGTCAGGATTCTCCCTTCTGAACCCGCGGCTACCAGCTTGCCTTGCGCACGCCGGGGATCACACCTTGATCAGCCAGCCTGCGAAAACAGATGCGACAAATACCAAACTTGCGGTACACCGCTCGCGGGCGGCCGCACAGCTTGCAGCGTCGCTCCTGGCGCGAAGAGAACTTCGGTTCGCGATTCGCCTTCGCGATTTTGGATTTACTCGCCACGGTTCATTCCTGGGGGGTTAATTGTCCCAATTACTTGTGTCGTCACTAGGCGGCCCCGGCCGCCTCTTCGACGCCGCGGAAGGGCATGCCCATCTTCTGCAGCAGCGAGAGCGCTTCGGCGTCGGCGGTGCAGGCGGCGGTCACCAGGCAGATGGTCAGACCTTGCGGCCGCACAAACTTGTCCGGGTTCAGTTCGGGAAACACCAACTGTTCGGTGAGTCCCAAACTGTAGTTTCCATTGCCGTCAAAGGCCGTACGGCTGACCCCGCGAAAGTCGCGGACTCGCGGCAGGGCCACGGAGATCAATCGATCAAGGAACTCATACATTCGTCGTCGCCGCAGCGTGACCTTGCAGCCAATCGCCATGCCTTCCCGCAAACGGAACCCGGCGACGGATTTTCGCGCGAGGGTCACCACGGGTTTCTGGCCGGTCAACTGCGCCATCGCGTCCACGGCGGTTTCCAGGTGCTTCTTTTCCTGGATCGCCGAGCCCACGCCCATATTCACGACGATCTTTTCCAAACGAGGCAGCGAGAGGCGATTGCTGCGACCGAGTTCCTCGGCCAGCGCCGGCAACACCTGCTGCTCGTATTTTTCGTGCATCCGCGGTTTCATTGTGTCGCGTCCCCTAAGCTCAAACCACTTCGTTGGCCAAGCTGACAATCTTCATGAAGTTGCGTTCTCGCAGCTCTCGAGCGACAGCGCCGAAAATGCGCGTCCCCCGGGGGTTGCGGTCGTTGTCGATAATCACCACGGCGTTGCTGTCAAAACGGATATAGCTGCCATCGGAGCGGCGCGTCGGCTGCTTGCAACGCACGATGACCGCTCGCACAACCGCCTTCTTCTTGACATCGCTGCCGGGAATGACGCTCTTGACGCTGCAAACGATCACATCACCCAGCCCAGCGAATCGACGTCGCGATCCGCCCAGAACCTTGATGCACATCACTTCCTTGGCGCCGGTGTTGTCCGCGACGGCCAATCGTGTCTCTTGTTGGATCATGCCTTCACCATTGCCGGCCGAAGCCGCACCGTTTGTCGTTGAACTCGGAACCCTTGGGGACGCCAACTCTTCGCTTCGGCCCCGTTTCGCTAGGACGATTCCTCGTCGCTCTCCGCGGCCGCTCGAGCCGCCTTTAAAGCCGCCATGTCCACCTCGCGACTCCGCTCAATCACCCGCACCAAATCCCAGCGTTTGGTTTTCGAGCGGGGAGTGCTTTCGATAATCTCAACGCGATCACCGCTATGCGAGTCGCCATTCTCATCGTGCACGTAGCACACGGTGCGCTGCTTGATGAACTTGCCGTACTTTGGATGGCGCACCAGACGAGCGATTTCCACTCGCCGGGTCTTCGCCATCTTGTCGCTGGTGACTACGCCGATTGCTACTCTTTTGGGCATCGCTCTTTACCGTCGGTTTTCCGCGGGCTCGCTGGGGCCCCTGTTGTTTCCTCGCAGACGGCTCGCCGCCTGCCTCTGACTCGCACGCCTCAATCCCGTTTGAGCTGCACCTGTCGATCGCCGGGCCTAGCTCTTGGCGGCGGACATCGCGCGTTCACGCTGCAACGTTTTGATTCGCGCGACCAATCGCCGCTGTCGCTTCAACACGCTGGGCGCGTCCAATCGCTCCGTTTGAGCTTGGATTCGCAAGCGAAACAAGCTTTCGCAAGTTTCCTTCAAGGTGAGCCCAAGCTGCTCGTCGCTCATCTCCCGCAACTCCGACGTCTTCATTTCTCAAACTCGCTACGTTGATTTTGCACTCACCCGGCTCGCCGCTGATCGCCCGGCCACGACTCGCCCCGCCGCAACCCGCTTGGCCGCGACCGGTTCGCCGCATTCACACGGGGCGACGCTTCACGATCCGCACGCGAATCGGCATTTTGTGGGCCAACCGCGCGAAACAGACTTTCGCCTGCTGCTCGGTCACCCCGGCCAGTTCGTACAGGATGGTTCCCGGCCGAACGGTGGCCACCCAAAACTCCGGTTCGCCCTTGCCTTTACCCATGCGGGTTTCCAGCGGCGTGGAGGTAATCGACTTGTGGGGAAACAGGCGGACATACAGCCGACCTTCTCCACGGACGTATTGCTGTGCGGCAATACGACCCGCTTCGATGGTCTGGGCTTTGACCCAGCCGGCTTCCAGTGACTGCAAGCCAAAGTCGCCGAACACCACGCGGTTGCCCCGCGTCGCGTTACCTTTTAAACGACCGCGTTGGCTTTTTCGGTGCTTGACCCTCTTTGGCATCAGAGCCATCGATCTCTCCTCCGTACATTCCCTGGTTAATCCAGACCTGCACGCCAATATGACCCTGCGCGGTCTTCGCTTCGGTAAACCCGTAATCGATCTTCGCTCGCAAGGTGCTGAGCGGGATCGACCCGGAAATCTGTTTTTCTCGACGAGCCATTTCAGCGCCGCCTAGCCGTCCGGCCAGCTGCACCTTGATGCCTCGTCGCTCCAGCATCCATCGTTTGTTCCATCGTCCGCTTCATCGCCCGGCGGAAACTGGCGCGTTTGGCCAGCTGTTGGGCGATATCCTCGGCGACCAGTTGAGCACAAAGCTCGGGTCGCTTGATCTCTTCGATTTTCAAATTCACTCGCCGGCCGATCAAACCCTGCAGCTCGTCTTGCAGAATCTCAACCTCCTGGCCCTTCTTGCCGATGATCAGGCCCGGCCGAGCGACGAACAGCACGACCTTGACTTCGTCACGCGTCCGCTCGATCTCAACGCGGTCGATCCCGGCGTTGCGATACTGCGACTTGGAAGGATGGTTCTTGATGAAATGCCGGATCTTGCGATCCTCAATCAACAGGTCCGCGAACTCCTGCTTGGAGGCGTACCAGCGGCTCTTCCATCCCACCATCACGCCGGTGCGATAGGCGATTGGATTGACTTTCTGACCCATATCAGCTTCCTGATTCCTTCACCACGTTGCATCTCCTGCGGGAAGAGCGACGAGCGAACCGTTCGACTAGAGTTTGTTAATGTCTTCCAGAACCACGTGGATATGTGCTGTCCGCTTGCGGATCATGAACGCCATGCCGCGAGCTCGGGGCCGTATTCGCTTGAACATCGGTCCGCCGTCAACTCGCGCGTCGATGACGATCAAACGCTCCGAATTCGTTCGTGAGCCCGCGTTCTGATCCGGATCCTTGGCGTTGCCCAAAGCACTCAACAGGACTTTCTCCAGCATGCGAGCGCCGCGATGCGGTTGGTAACGCAACAGATCCAGAGCCTCATCCGCAAATCGGCCTCGAATCATGTCCGCCAACGGACGCACCTTGCGCGGGCTGATCCGAGCATGTCGATGAGTTGCTTGAAACGCCATGACTTCACTTTCGCTGTTTGTGCTCGCCCTGCTCTTGCCGCACACCGGCCGAGCCGTCCCTAACGCCGTGTCGTTGACCGCCTTACCGCTTGCCCTTGCCGCCGTGGCCGCGGAAGGTCCGCGTGGGGGCGAATTCGCCCAGCTTATGCCCCACCATGTCCTCGGTGACGAACACCTTCAAATGCTGCTTGCCGTTATGAACCATGAACGTCACCCCGACGAATTCCGGGACGATCGTGCAAGCTCGAGCCCACGTCTTGATCGGCTCTTTGGAGCCGGCCGCATGTTGCTTCTCGACCTTGACGTACAGCCTCGGATCCACAAAAGGACCCTTCTTGCTCGACCTGCTCATAGTTCTTTCGCCTGATCCCTATCAACTTGCCGCCGCGGCGGCCTGTCCTAATCCGCGACCCACGGCCGCCCGCTGAACCAACTGATACGCAACGCGAGACCCTTACCTCTTCTACTTCTTCAATCGCAACTGCCCGTACCGCCGCGAACGACGCCGCCGGACGATGGACTTATTGGACGGCTTGCGTCGCTGCCGCGTGGCCCCGCCCTTGGCCGGCTTGCCCGTTGGGCTCACCGGATGCCGACCGCCTTTGGTGCGACCTTCTCCGCCGCCGTGCGGATGATCGATCGGATTCATGGCGGTGCCGCGAACATGAGGCCGACGCCCCATCCAACGCTTGCGACCCGCCTTTCCAAGCTCAATGGCCATGTGCTCGGAGTTGCCCACCTTACCGATCGTCGCCCGGCATTTTGAGGGGATACGACGAATCTCGCCGCTGGGCAGTGTGATTTGAGCCCAATCCGCTTCGCGAGCGGCCAACGTCGCATAGGAACCGGCGCTGCGACAAAGCCTGGCGCCGCGCCGGGATTCATCTCAATGCAATGCACCGCGGTGCCCAACGGAATGCTGGTCAAGGGCATCGCATTGCCAACCGACGGCGGCGCCTCCGAACCATTCTCGACCTTGGCCCCTTCGGTCAGCCCGTCCGGGGCGATGATATAACGCTTCTCTCCGTCCACGTAGTGCAGCAATGCGATGCGAGCACTTCGATTCGGATCGTACTGAATCGACGCAACCTTCGCCGGCACGCCGTCCTTATCGCGGCGAAAGTCAATGACCCGGTATTGCTGCTTGTGCCCGCCGCCGCGGTGCCGCACGGTGATTTTGCCTTGATTATTGCGGCCGCCCTTCTTCGGCTTAGGGGCGCAGCAACGACTTCTCCGGCTTGGCGCCCTTGGTCAGCTCTTTGAAATCGCTGACGCTTGCGTTGCGACGACCGGGAGAAGTCGGCTTATATCGTCGAATACCCATCTGATCTCATCCTTTGCTGGCGACCCGCCGCCGCCCGAACCGAAACACCGCCAACGCCTCCACCGACCCGCCTGGGGCCGCTTAGAAGAAGTCGATTCGATGCTCCTCACTCAATGTAATAATGGCCTTCTTCCAAGCCTTCGTGCGGCCGTAATGAAAACGGTGCCGCCGCGGCTTGCCTTTGCGATTCTGAGTCCGCACCTTCAACACCTTCACGTCGAACAAATCCTCGACAGCTCGCCGCACATCTTCCTTGCCGGCAAGCGGATTCACCTCAAAGGCGTATTGATTCACTCGACTCGCTCGATGCATCCCCTTTTCCGTGACCAAAGGCCGCAGAATGATCTGATGCGACTCCAGCCGCATGCGGGTTTTCTGACCGATCGGCAACTGGCCGGCCGCCCCCTCTTTGGCCGCCACTTCCTTGACAGCCACACCCTTGACTGCCGCTTCTTTAACAGCCACTTCTTTTTTGCTCATTGACTCGCCGCTCGTGAATTAATCTTCCAGGGACGTCCGCTCGTCGCGATCACTCAGCCGCCGCCGAATCCGCCTCGGGCGCATCCACCGCCGCAGAGCCAGGCGCCGCTCGCCTCAATGACTCCAACGCATCCTTGGTGAACAACACTCGGCGCGGCTTCAACACGCTCAAGGCGTTCAACTCCGACACCGGCGAAACCGTGACCCCGGCGATATTCCGCGACTCTTATAAACATTGCGGTCCAACCCGGCGGTGCTGACCAGCGTCGTGTGCTGATCCATCTTCAACGCCTTCAATGTCGCCGCCATCTCGCGCGTTGCCGGCTGCTCGAAATGCAACTGATCCACGACAACCACCTGACCGTCGCGCAACTTGCTGGCGACAGCCATACGAGTCGCCGCCTGCAACGCCTTTCGCGGCAGCCGATAGCTGTAGTCCCGCGGCCGACGGGCGAAAATATGACCGCCTCCCCGACGAACACCAGACCGCTTCGAACCCGCTCGCGCGTTGCCCGTTCCCTTTTGCCGATACATCTTCTTTGTCGAACCAGCGACCTCGGCTCGCGACTTGGTGCGATGCGTGCCAAGCCGCAGATTGGCCTGATACATCACGACCGCGTCGTGCAGCAACTGCTTATTGATCGCCTTGGCAATGTCCTCGGGAGCAATCTCGATGCTCCCCACCTCACTGCCTTTTCGGTCATACACCGGCAACGTCGCCATTTCCGTATCCTCATTCGCCGCGACAGCCCAACAGACGCCCAGCGGCGCCCGCGACCACCGCAAACCGCATTACAACTTATTGCTCTCGCGGATCACGACGTAACCGCCGTTGGGGCCCGGCACTCCGCCGGCCACCAAGAGAAGATTGTTTTCCGAATCCACCCGCACCAGCTTCAGATTACGGACGGTTACCCGCGCATTGCCGTACTGACCAGCCATCCGCTTACCCTTGAACACACGACTTGGCGCGGCGCTCATGCCGGTGCCGCCGGCATGGCGATGCACCTTCTTGACGCCGTGCGTGGCTCGCTGACCGGAGAAGTTGTGACGCCGCATCACGCCGGAGAAGCCACGCCCCTTACAGGTGGCGACCACATCAACCGACTTGATCTCAGCCATCGCATCAACGGAGATCACGGACCCGACCTCCAATTCGCCGACCGGGCCGCGGAACTCACGCACAAAGCGATTGGCCTCACCACCCGCCTTCGGCTGCGGCTCGACACCGGCGGCTCGCCGCTTCTGCGAGCGACGCCCGGACAACTCCACTACACGACCGCGCTCGGAACGCGAGGCAAGACGGCGAGGCTTCACGCCAAAACCGATCTGCACGGCTTCATAGCCATCACGCTCGGGCGTCTTGACCTGCAACACACTACAGGGACCCGCTTCAATCACGGTCACCGGAACAACGTTGCCGCCTTCATCATAGACTTGCGTCATCCCGATCTTACGACCGAGTATTCCCTTTGTCATTGCATTCCGCCCTTGCTATGGCTTCGCCGCCAGGATCATGAGGAAGGCCTCAGATTACCTGACCGACTTCCGTTGCATGCCTATTCCAATCACTCCGGTCCGACTGAACGATTCAACCCAACGCGCGACTCGTCTAGCGAGAAGACGCCTTGATCTTGATATCGACGCCGGCGGGTAAATTCAACTTATTCAACGCCTCGATCGTTTTGGCCGTAGCCTCCACGATATCAATCAAGCGCGTCATGCGTCCGAATCTCGAACTGCTGACGCGCCTTCTTGTCAATGTGCGGCCCAGACAGCACCGTGTACCGCTCCACTCGCGTCGGCAAGGGGATCGGCCCGTGCACTTCCGAGTTGTCCGCTTCGCCGTATCCACGATATCCTGGGCGCTTTGATCCAGAATTGCGTGATCGTACGCTTCCATCCGAATACGAATGACCTCGGGCACGGCGGTGACTCTCCTGACGAAACAAGCGGGCGATTCGCCGTGGCGAATTGCGTCGTGCTTGGCCGCTAAGGGGGCGGCATGGGCTGGCCGAATGGGCGTTGGGGAAACAGGTGAATGTAAAGCGGCGTCAGCGGGTCGTCAACACCAGATCGGGAATTCTCAGACCTGAAAGCGATCCGCATCCGCTTTGGGCGCCGGCTCGTACCTGAGAGGCTCCATGGAATAGCCCGCGCGGCCCTGACTCAAGCTGCGCATTGCGCTGGAGTACCCGAACAGCTCCTTCAAGGGCGCGGCGGCTTCAATCGCGGAAACGACGCCCCGCGACTCGGTCTTGTGGATAATGCCGCGACGCTGCTGCAAGTCGCCGACGAAGTCGCCCATGTATTCGTCCGGCGTCGTGATGGAAAGCTTCATCACCGGCTCCAACAGAACCGGCCCGCCTTCGCGCAACGCTTTATCAAACGCGTCGTTGGCGGCGATGCGAAACGCGACCTCGTCCGATTGCTCGCTGAACTCGCCGCCCAGGAGCGTGACCTTAAGCTTCATTAGCGGGAAGCCGCTGATCAGTCCGCCGCCCTCGCCGGTCTCCCGCAGGGTTTCCAGGGCGACCTGGACGAACTCGGGCGGCAACTGCTCGGGCGGACAAGCCGTCAGCACGATGACGCCGCCCTCCTCCATAGGCTCGACTCGAACCCTGACTTTCGCGAACAACTGCTGCCCGCCGACCTGGCGATGACACTCCCCGGTAACCTCGACGCCGCGGTGAATCGTCTCACGGTAGCTGACCTCGGGCTTATGGAATTTGACATTCAGGCTGAAGTCGCGGAGCAGTCGGTTCTCGACGACCTCCAGATGCAGTTCACCCATGCCGCTGACCAGCGTTTGCCCCGTTTCCCCGATCTTCACGCCCAAAGTCGGGTCCTGCTTCTTGAGCATCGCGAGGGTTTCGTTCAGCTTGTCGCGCTGCGTCGAATTCTCGGGCTCAATGGCCATCGAGATGACCGTCTCGGGAAACACAATCGATTCCAGCTGCACCGGCGACTTCGGATCGCACAGCGTGTCGCCGGTAATCGAATTCCTGGGGCCGATCACGCCGACAATGTCGCCGCAACCCACTTCGGGAATCTGGCCGTCGCGCTCGCGCTTGGTGGCGTGGATTTGCCACAACTGGGTGACGTTCTCTTTCTTGTCGCGCCCGGGTTGAGCGCCCGGCGAATTGGCGGTCAACTTCCCGGAATACACGCGAACCCAAGCAATATCGCCGGGTCTTGGCGGGCAGAACCTTAAACACCAGCGCACAGCGGCTCGTTGACATCGGGCTTGCGAGCGATGGTCTTGTCCGGGTTTCCGGCGAAGCCCTTGACGGGCGGGCGATCAAGCGGGCTGGGCAAGTAGGCGGCGACGGCGTCCAGCACGGGCTGCACGCCCATCCCATGCAGGGCTGATCCGACGAGCACTGGCTGGATCTGCCCATCGATCGTGCTGGCTCGCAGAACTTTCTGAATCAACTCTTTCGGTATGGCGTGCTCTTGCAACGCGAGCTCCATCAACTCGTTACTGTAATTGTACAGCTGCTCCAGCATGAGTTTGCGCCACATCTCGGCGTCGGCCTGCAGCTCTGCGGGGATCGGTTCGCGAATCACGTTCCGGTTATCGGCTTGCTTATCGAAAGTCAGCATCTCCATGGCGACCAGGTCCAGGACCGCGCGGAAGGGGTTAGCGACATGCGGCGGGCCGGCGCCGACAGGGATCTGAATCGCGACCGGACTTCGCGCCGAGACGCGTCCGCAACTCCGCGAACACTGCTTCAAAATCAGCTCCCTCTCGATCCATCTTGTTGATGAAGGCGACGCGGGGGACCGAATAACGGTCCGCCTGCCGCACACCGTTTCACTCTGAGCTCGACGCCCTCCCGGCGCTGAAAACCACCACCGCGCCGTCCAGCACTCGCAGGCAGCGTTCCACTTCGGCGGTGAAGTCCACGTGCCCCGGCGTGTCCAGCAGGTTGACGGTGACCGGCCCCCAGTCAAACTTGACGCAGGCGGCGTAAATGGTGATGCCGCCGCTCCTGCTCTTCCGGATTGTCGTCGGTCACGGTCGTGCCTTGATCGACGGACCCCACACGATGCGAACGCGCCGGAGAGAAACAGCATCCGCTCGGTCACGGTGGTCTTGCCAGCGTCGATATGAGCAATAACGCCGATGTTGCGGATGCTGGCGATGTCACGAATCACGAATCGAATCCCTCGAGCGGTTGGAGGTGAGTCGGGCGGCGCAACAGGCCCGCCCGAGCTCGTCAGCGGCTCTGGTAGTTTGTCGCGCGAAGAGCCCGCTGCAAAGCCCACGTGCCGCGTGCGACCCGACCAAACGCGGCCCGGCAACCAGGATCCGGCAGCCAGATCGGCAACCAGGATCCGGCAACCAGATCCGGAGGCGAGCACGACACGCCGAAAGGCCGAGGAGACGTTGGCCCACGGCGCGCGAATTCTGGGGCGGTGGCTAGCCCGGCGAAGTGACTCAAGCGCGTTCTCACCTCTGCGGGTGAACAGGAACCGGAATTACGCGCCCTGCTCCAAGACGCGGACTGGATCGTCTTTGCCATGCTCGTTCCCGACCCCCGCTATCCCGACTCGGACGCGCTCCAGCTTTTCCTGGCCCAAAACGCGCAGCTCATTTACGACGCCCGCGTGATCGTCCTGGCCTACACCGCGCCCTATTACCTGGATGCCACCGGATCAGCAAGCTGACCGCCTATTACGTCTTTTACAGCCAGGTCCAGCCCTCCATCGAGGCCTCGGTGCGCACGTTGTTTGGCGAGGTGCGGCCGCAGGGCCGCTCGCCAGTCAGCGTTGAAGGCACCAACTATGACCTGAGCACCCAGTTGTCACCCGATCCGGCGCAGCAAATCGCGTTAAGCCCGGTTCGCCCCGCGCCCGCGGAACGCGGGATGCCATCGGGCACCGTCCCCCTTGTCGTGCGCGTGCGTACCGCGCCGATCCGCGACCGCAACGGCAACCCCGTGCCCGACGGCACACTGGTGCGCTTTGTGGCGCGCGACAGCGCCTCGGGCCAGACCCTCGACACGACGAGCGGCGTGACTGCGTCCGACGAATCCACCGGCGGCGGCGTGCGCCGAAGCGGAATTAGCCATCGACCGGCCGGGACAAATCGTCATCGTCGCCAGCAGCGGCGACGCGGTCGAAGGTCAGCCGTTCACGATCAACGCGCGCGCCCGGCCCACGCCCACCCACCGCCGCCCACACCGACGGGCGAGGCTCTCCCAACGGCTACCCTCATGCCCACACCCTCTCCGGCCCGACGGCCACACCGGCCAGGCAGCCCACTGCCGCCGCACCCACCCCGCAGACCACAGCCGATGAGCACAGCAGCGGTCGGCCATCCTCCTCCCGGCGGCTCGCGCTCGACAGCCTGCTCGACGCCTGGTCCGGCCGGCCGGTCGACCTGCTGGCCGCGCTGGGAGGGACACTGCTCGGGGCGCTTGGCGGGCTGGGGCTGTTTGACCGCCGCTTCCAGCGGCAGGAGAAAGCCACAAGACGATCGAGCGCCGCCCGCTCGATCCTCGCGGCCTGGCTGCGGCGGCATGCTGGTCTTTCTGGGGTATGGGTTCTGGGGAGCGGGCCTTGGGCAGCGCCTCGCCGGACCGGGCTGGGGCGCGGCCGGGTTGGCGGGCTTGGCAGGGGCGCTGGCGCTGGGCGCGCTGCTGGGGATGGAGCCGCGCAAGCCTCAAAGCTGATCCTTTCCCCGCAAAGGCGCAAAGGCAGACTGCGCTTGACAAATCTCCCTCCTCGTGCTAAAATATGACCGTGGTCATCTTTATACCCTAGTCACAGATGAGCAAGGTCAAGATGCAGCGGACCCCATCCCGCCGAGAACGCAAAAAACAAGAGACGCGCCAGCGCCTGCTCGAATGCGCGTGGAACCTGTTCCAGGAACGGGGCTACGACGACACGACGGTCGAGGACATCACCGAGGCCGCCGACGTGGCCAAGGGCACCTTTTTCAACTATTTCGAGACCAAGGAGGCCCTCCTGGACGAATTGGCCCTGTGGCGCATCGACTTGATAGGGAACCACGTGCTGGCCGCGGACGACGTGCCCGAGGGCGCCGTGGCGCGCATCAAGAGTTTGGTCCGGGCTATGGCCGCCGAGTTTTCGCCCGAGCGCGAGCTGCCCCAGCACCTGCTGATCGCCCGCATCAGCGCGCCGATCCGGCACGAGAGCGCCCACCGCCTGGGCAGCATTATGCAGCGACCTGGTCCAGCAGGGGCAGGCCAGCGGCGAGATCCGCGCTGACGTCGACGCCGGACTGACTGCCAGGCTGCTGCTCACCGGCGCTTTTTACCACTTTATGTGGTTTCACCATCCGGCGGGCAAGCATCCGCAGGAGACACATCCGCCAGGCATCCGCCGAGGCACATCCGCCGGAGGCTCCCGCAAAGGACGCCCCTTCTTCTCCGGAGCAAGGCATGGAACACGGAATACGCAATACGCAATACGCAACACGTAACACGCAACACGCAACACGTAACACAGAACTCTCCCTGGAGGACAAATTGATCGAATCGGTAGACGCATTGATGGACGGGCTGGGTGGCCCGTCGTGGAGGAACTCGTGAAACATTTACTCCGAGCAGGTCGCTTGCTAGGGCAGTTCAAGTGGCTGGTGATCGGCGCGTTTATCTGCCTGCTGCTCGCCAACGCCGCCAACCTGATCCAGCCCCAGTTCACCCGGCTGATCGTGGACCGGGGATCCGAGGCCGGGAAGATGGCCATGGTGATCTGGATGGCGGTGGCGATGATTGACTTTGCCGTCATGCGCGCTGTCTTTACCTTTCTCCAGGGCGCGCTGATGGCGCGCACGGCGCAGGGCATCGCCTATGACATGCGCAACCGATCTATGCCAAGATCCAGTCCCTCTCCTTTCAGCTATCACGACCGGGCGCAGACCGGCCAGCTGATGACCCGCGCCACCTCGGACGTGGACATGGTGCAGCGGTTCGTGGGCCAGGGCTTTTCTGATGATCGTCGGCTCGGTCCTCATGATGATCGGCAGCCTGGTCTTTCTCTTTGTCACCAACTGGCAGCTGTCCCTGGTCATGCTGGTCATCGTGCCCGTCACCTTTGGCATCTTTGGCACGGTCGCCAGCCGCATCCGTCCCCTGTTCAAGGAGGTGCAGCAGCGCCTGGCCAACCTGAACACCGTGCTGCAGGAAAACCTGGCCGGCGTGCGCGTGGTCAAGGCCTTTGTCCGCGAGCCGTACGAGGCAGAGCGCTATGCGGCGGCCAACCAGGAGCTGTACGACATCAACATCGACGATCGGCAGGACGCTGTCCGCTGGTCTTTCCCATCATCTTTTTCATCTCCAACGTGGCCACGCTGTCGCGTCTACTGGATCGGCGGCGGCCAGGTCATCGCGCGGCGACGCTGACCCTGGGCGAGATGGTGGCCTTTGCCAACTATATGATGATGGCCTTTTTCCCCATGCTGATGCTGAGCATGATCATCGCCATGATCTCGCAGGCCGGGGCCTCGGCGGAGCGCATCTTCGAGATCCTGGACGCCCAGTCCGAGGTGGTGGAAAAGCCGGACGCCCCGCCGCTGCCCGCCATCAGGGCCAGGTGACCTTTGAGGACGTGACCTTCCGCTACTTTGAGCAGCGGCGAGCCGGTGCTGGACGACGTCAGCTTTGACGGCCGAGCCGGGCCAGGTCGTCGCCCTGCTGGGCGCGACCGGCTCGGGCAAGTCGACGATCATCAACCTGATCCCGCGCTTTTACGACGTGACCGAGGGGCGGGTGCTGATCGACGGCATCGACGTCCGCGACGTGACCCTCGAGACCCTGCGCTCGCAGATCGGCATCGTGCTCCAAGAGACGACCCTCTTTGCGGGCACGATCCGCGAGAACATTGCCTTTGGCCGGCCCGAGGCGACGATGGAGGAGATCGTCGCCGCCGCCCAGGCGGCCGAGGCGCACGACTTTATCGTCGAGTTTCCCGACGGCTACGACACGCCGGTGGGCGAGCGCGGCGTCACCCTCTCCGGCGGGCAGAAGCAGCGCGTGGCCATCGCCCGCGCGCTGCTGCTCGACCCGCGCATCCTGATCCTGGACGACGCGACCTCCAGCGTGGACCTGGAGACCGAGTACCGCATCCAGAAGGCGCTGGAGCGGCTGATGGAGGGGCGCACCAGCTTTGTCATCGCCCAGCGCATCGCCACCGTGCTCAACGCCGACCAGATCCTGGTGCTGGACAAGGGCGAGATCGTGGCCCGGGGCATCGCACGAAGAGCTGCTGCGCGACAGCGAGATCTATGCCGAGATCTATTACTCGCAGTTGCTGCCCGACGACGCTCTGGGCCAGGCAGGCGCGCCCGAACCCGTGGCGGCCCAGGCCGAGGCACTGGTCGCACCCGGCGCGGCGCGATAGGTCCGCACCGGATGCGTACCAACCCGATAGCGCGGTAGGACCGCCTGGTCGGGCAGTCTCAGGCGAGGAGAGTGGCTGATGTTTGGAGGACACAGGCAGAATGCTGGCACGGAAAAAGAATCGGCCAAAGACAGCGTCGGGACGCTGCGCCGCCTGCTGCCCTACTTTCGCCCTTTCGCCGGGCTGCTGATCGTCGTCGGCGTGCTGCTGGTGCTCAACTCGGTGCTCGACGTCGCTGGCGCCCTACCTGATCGGCGTCGCCGTAGACCAGTTCATCGTGCCCAGGCGACAACCCGCGTCCGGCCTGGCTGGCCTGGCTCGCGCCGCAGGGCATGCGAGCCGCAGCACGGGCTGACCGCGGTCATGATCCTGCTGCTCGTCACCTACCTGCTGCGCTGGCTGCTCGATGTGCCGGACAGTTCTACCTGATGACGTGGTCGGCCAGCGCGTGCTGCTCCAGATGCGCACCCAGATCCTCCAGCAGATCCAGACCCTCTCGCTCAAGTTCTTTGACGAGCACGAGGCGGGCGACCTGATGAGCCGCCTGGTCAACGACACCCAGGTGATCAACCAGGTGTTTGGCGGCGGCATCGTGCGCATGCTCGAGCATGTCGCTCACCCTGGTCGGCATCGTCGTCTCCATGGTCAGCCTCAACTGGCGACTGGCCCTGGCCAGCTTTCGCCATCCTGCCGGTCATGCTCCTGGCCACCACCGTCTTTTCCAAGCGAGCGCGCGTCGCCTTTCGCGAGACGCGCGAGACGATCGGCGACGTCAGCGCCGAGCTGCAGGAGAACATCTCCGGCGTGCGCGAGGTGCAGGCCTTTGCCCGCGAGCGCGGCGAACGTGGCCGAGTTCCGGCGGTCAACGCCAGCAACCGCGACGCCAACGTGCAGGCCGCAGACCCTGACCTCGGCCTTTTCGCCCGCGCTCGACGTCCTGAGCACCATTGCCCTGGCCATCGTGGTCGGCTACGGCGGCTATCTGGTCCTGGTCTTCAGCGCCGCCGCTGGTCACCGTGGGCATGATCGTCGCCTTTCTGACCTATGTGCGCCGCTTTTACCGAGCCGATCCGCATGATCGCCAGCCTGTGGACCAGCTCCAGTCCGCGCTGGCCGGCGCGGAGCGCATCTTTGAGCTGCTCGACACCGAGCCGGAGATCGTGGATGCGCCTGACGCCGACGACGCTGCCTCCCATCCAGGGGCGCATCGCCTTCGACCGCGTCGACCTTTGGCTACAAGCCGGAGCGAGCCGGTGCTGCAGGACGTCATCCTTGACCGCCGAGCCGGGGCAGACGATGGCCCTGGTGGGGCCGACCGGCGCGGGCAAGACGACGCATCGTCAACCTGCTGATCCGCTTCTACGACGTGCACGAGGGCAGCGATCACGGATCGACGGCCACGACGTCCGCCAGCGTGACCCGCGCCAGCCTGCGCCAGCAGATGGGCATCGTGCTGCAGGACACCTTTCTCTTTTCCGGCACCGTGATGGACAACATCCGCTACGGGCGGCTGGACGCCACGCGACGAAGAGGTGATCGACGGCGGCCAAGCTGGCCAACGCCGACGACTTTATCGACCGGCTGCCCGAGGGCTACGAGACCGAGATCGGGCGAGCGGGGGCACAACCTGAGCCAGGGGCAGCGGCAGCTCGTTGTCCATCGCCCGCGCCGTCCTGGCCGACCCGCGCATCCTGATCCTGGACGAGGCCACCTCCAGCGTGGATACGCGCACCGAGCTGCTGATCCAGCAGGCCCTGGGCGAACTGCTGCTTTCCAGCGGGCGCACCAGCTTTCGTCATCGCCCACCGCCTGAGCACGATCCGCAACGCCGACCAGGTCCTGGTGATCGAGGACGGGCGAGATCGTCGAGCGGGGCACGCACGACTCGTTGATGGCACAGCGAGGGCGCTACTACGACCTGTACATGAGCCAGTTCCGGCGCGAGGAGACAGAAGAGACCGAGTACGCCGAATCAACCGGGGCGATGGCCGCGCCCCGCACCCGTCGCCGGTGGCGGCGGGGTAAGTAAACAAGAGGCCCCCAGGCCCCCACCCCGCGCCATCGGAATGGCTGGCCCTCCCCGTACAGCCGACTGAAGACAGTCGGCCACGGGAGAGGGAGAAGAACCGCGCGCGTCCTCCCCCCCGTAGCCGAGAGTCTTCGACCGGCGTTACGGGGGGAAACGCCATTCTGATGGCGCGAGGGGGGCGTGTAGCGCAAAAAGGCCCCTCCCCAACCCTCCCCCGCAAACTGCGCAGGGGAGGGAGTCGCGACCGCTCCCCATCGCACAACAGCACCGTCCAGAAAACTCTATAGGACAACGGG
>CAVORG010000004.1:0-210417 GCA_963698545.1 uncultured Planctomycetaceae bacterium | reverse complement strand
CGGCTTGGCTTTTCTAGCCATCCAGCGTTTCCTTGTCGGGCGGTTTCACGGCCGTGCATCTTGGATTAAGCGGCTTGGTTCGTGGCGGCATGGTGGCGTTCCTTGGGAGAGAGAAACGCGGCCAACCGATCTTGAATGGCGCTGGGCGATTGGCTCTCGGCAATAGCGACCAGACCCACCAGGATCAACTCGCGAATCAGCACTTCCTCCTTGCTGCGTGTTTCGAGTTTTCCAGCCAAGGGGATGCAGAACAGGTTGGCCATCACGGCGCCGTACAGCGTGGTCAACAGCGCAGTCGCCATGCCGCCGCCGATTTGACTGGGATCATCCAGGGTTCGCAACATCTGAATCAACCCAATCAACGTGCCGATCATGCCGAACGCCGGGGCGGCGGCCCCCAGGGCGTCGAGGATCTTCTTGCCGACCTTGTGCCGCTCTTCGGTGTAGCTGATTTCGGTTTCCAGCACCGAGACCACGTCTTCCTTGCCCATGCCGCCGACCACCATCTCGACGCCGCGGCGCATGAAGTCGTAATCGATGTCGCCCAACTGTTCCTCCAGGGCCATCAAGCCGTTCTTCTTGGCGGTGGCGCCCATCTTCTTGAATTGCTCGGTGACCGATCTGGCCGTGGGCAGTCCGCTCAGGAAACAGTTTTTGACGATGCCGAAGACTCCCAGAATGCTGCCCATCGGGAAGTTGATCAGCAAAGCGGCGAAGGCGCCGCCGATGGTGATCATCATCGAGGGGACGTTGACGAACGGTCCCAGTCCGCCGCCTCCCAGGGCGATCGATCCCAGGATCAGCCCGAGACCCAGGACGAGTCCAACGAGGGTGGCGATATCCATGGCGTACCGCGGGGAGCGAAAGGTGAGTGGGCTGAAAATGTGGGTGGGGCCCCGGGCGCAGCGAACAGCTCTTGTGCTGGACTGGAACCCCCCGCTGGCTGATCTTCGTCCAGGGCGTCCCGCGAATTCAGCTTGCCGCGCGGCGGGGAAAAAGATTCGCCAGCGGCTTCCCGGAGCTGGAAAAGCGTTCGCACTGAGAGCTCCTCCCAGTCGCCTAACCGTCAAAATCCGGATCATCCTCAAGATTTACCTAGCCTCGCGCCGAGACTACCTGTAGAGCTATTCACTAACCCCTCTGCAGAGAAGTAAGGAGGCCGGCATGCGACGGCGCGAGTCCCCTTCGCCGCGGGCCGATTGCCGTGCGGTGGCTGGTGTTTGCCGCGCTGTTCGGGTGGCTGGCGGCCCTTTCCACCAGGGGGCTGGGCCAGGAACCCTCCCGCCGCGCCCCGCTGCCTCAAGGCGCCCGCGCCTCCCTTCTGACCAAGGGCGCCGCGCAGCCGCCGCCATCCGCCGCCGACGCATTGGGCGCCTGGATTTCCGCCGAACCGCCCCTGCCCGCAGCCTGGCCGCCTGGCGCCCCTTCGGCCTCGAGTGTTGGGCGAAATGCGGCCCCCGAGACGCCGGCCCGGGCCACCCTGGGCGATGAGGTTCACGGCCCGGAAATTCGCGGCGGCGACGTTCGCGGTGGGGAAGCGGCTCCGACTTCCGAGGCTTGGAGCGAGCCCTCGAGGACGTCGTTTCCCGAACCGCTGGATATGCGGGCGTTAGCCCTGCGACTCTGTTTCGGGACGGCCCTCGTGTTGACGGCTTTCCTATGTCTGGCCTGGGCGGCCAAGTGGCTGCAACGCGGGCAGCGAGGCGCGGGAAAGCGCGTGCGGGTGATCGAGACGTTGGTCGTGGCGCCGCGATGTTGGGTGCAGCTGGTCGAAGTGGACCAACGCAAACTGCTCTTAGCCTGCGACTCGCGCGGCATCCGCACCGTGGTTCCCCTGGAGGCCGCCTTCGAGACGACTCTGGACGCGGTGGAGGACGACAGCGATCCGACGGACGACGAGGAAGGGTTGCTGGCCGTCTATCGCTCGCGATTGGAGACGCGTCATGCTGCTTGAATCACCGGACGCCTTGAACATGTTGGAGAAGGCCACCGAATCGGCCGCCTTTCAAGACATGGCGCCGCCGCTGCAGATCGCCCTGTTCTTAGGCGGGATGGCCTTTCTGACCGCGGTGCTCGTGAGTTTGACGTCGTTCACGCGAGTCATCATCGTGCTTTCCTTTGTCCGCCGCGCACAAGCGACGCAGGAGATTCCGCCCAACCCCGTATTGATTGGATTGGCGGTGTTCCTCACCTTCTTCATCATGGGGCCGACGCTGGACGCCATCCAAGTCAACGCGGTGGCGCCCTACCTGGATGATCAGATGACGGGCGTCGATGCGATCCGCGCCGGGTCCAAGGAACTGCAAGCGTTCATGCTGCGGCAAACACGCAAAAACGATATCGCTTTGTTCCTGCGGCTGTCCCGGTCCGAATCGCTGAATTCGCCCGAGGAGACTCCGATGCGAGTCTTGGTTCCCGCCTTCATTATCAGCGAACTCAAGACCGCCTTCATCATGGGGTTCTGTCTCTATATTCCCTTTCTGTTGATTGACTTGGTGGTGTCCACCGTACTGATGTCCTTGGGCATGATGATGATGCCGCCCGTCGTTGTCTCGCTGCCTTTCAAGATCCTGTTGTTCATCATCATCGACGGCTGGCATCTGATCGTGCAAGCGCTGAGCGTCAGCTTTCACTGACGTGCTTGCGACGGCTGGCGAGGAGCAGCGCTCCGCTGGGACAAGCCCAGCGGCGGCGGGTGAATAGGAGGCGAGCGCCGTATGGATATGAACTTGATCGTCGGCATTGGTCGCGAATTGATCACCACCGGCATCTTGTTGGTCTTGCCCACGATTCTGGTGAGCATGGGTGTGGGCTTGATCATTAGCATCTTTCAGGCGGTCACGAGCATCCAGGAGCAGACGCTGACCTTTCGCCGCGCATCCTGGCTGTGGGCGCGGTGCTGTTGTTCACCCTGCCTTGGACGTTGCAGGTGCTGGCGAACTTCGCGGTGCGGATGATCTTCTTGATGGGCGAGGCCACGCGATGATTCCGTCGGATCTTCCGGCCGTCTTGGGGTTCAAGTTCCTTTTGATCCTGACGCGAGTCGGCGCGTTTGTAATGATGTCGCCCTGGTTTGGCGACCGTGGCGTACCGAGGATGGTGAAAGTCGGCTTGGTGCTGGCTTTGACGTATCTGTGGTTTAGCGTCGAGCCCCTGTCGATCGGCGCCACTGCGCAGGCGTATGGCGAGGGACGGTGGTTGTCGATGGCGTTGAGCGTCGCTCGCGAAGCGTTGTTTGGCGCTTTGCTCGGCTACTGGATGGGGCTACTGATCTTGCCGGTGCGCATTGCGGGCAGTTACATCGGTCAGGAAATGGGTTTGAACATGGCGACGCTGGCCGATCCCAGTAGTCCCTCGCAAAGCAACGTGCTGAGTGTTCTGCTGGAGATGTTCGCGATGGTGGTCTTCTTTTCCCTGGACGTGCACCATGTGTTGTTGCTGGTCCTGGACGCTTCGTTCGCCAAGCATCCCGCCGGCGCCGCCTCGGGAGAGACGCCGATTACGGCGTTGACTACCAGTCTTACCGCAGCCCATCACTGGGGACTGCAACTGGCGGCGCCCATCGCCGTCTGCCTCTTTCTGATCCTGATTGTGTTGGCTTTGGTCATGAAAGCGGTGCCGCAATTGAACCTGCTCTCGATCGGATTCTCGCTGAGGTTGGCCGTTGGTTTTGTCGCAACGCTGGCCTTCTTGCCCGAGGTCTTGACGATGATGGCCGGACTGTTCAGTCAGGCGGCGTACTTCATTCCGCTTTAAGAAAGTCCCTGGCGCCGGTCCGCCGGGAGCCAACCTGGATTCATGGCGAACAACGATCAATCACGCACCGAAGCGCCACGCAGCGGCGCCGCGAGGAGGCTCGCGACGAAGGCCGCATCGCCAAGAGCGGCGACCTGTCGTTGGGGTTGGTGCTGTTGGCGGGTTCGGGCTACCTCTGGCTTGCCGGCGGCAAGATGGGCAAGAGCCTGATGCTGTTGTTGCGGAGTGAGATCGCGCTGATCAGCCGACAGGAACTGACGGCGACCGAGGCGTCGCGGATGTTGATTCGCATGACGCTGGATGTGGCTCGTGTTTGCGCCCTTGTTGGTGGCCGTCGCGGTGGCGGGGATGCTGGTTGGCGTCTTGCAGGCGGGCGTGCGGTTCAGCGGCAAGGCGCTGGAACCCAACTGGGAGAAGCTCTCGCCCTCCAAGGGGTGGTCGAATTTGCTGTCCCAGAAATCGGCGATGCGAGGCGTGATGGCCGTCGCAAAGCTGCTGGCCATTGGAGCACTCGTCGCTTGGACCCTGAGCGGCCGAATCGGAGTGATCGCCGCTTCAGGTCAAGTCTCGTTGATCAGCGCCATTGACGTCGCCTGGGACTTGGCCGTGCATGTGATGCTGGTCGTATCGACGGGACTGTTCGTCGTCGGGATCGCGGACTACTTCTATCAACGGATTCGCCACGAAGAAGAGCTCAAGATGACTCGACAGGAGCTAACCGAGGAGCATAAACGCGATGAAGGCGATCCGCAGATTCGAGCGCGGTTGAAGAAGCTCCGACGCGAGTACGTACAGAAACAGATGCTGCGCGACGTGCCTCGCGCGACCGTGGTGTTGACCAATCCCGAACACTTTGCGGTGGCCCTGCGCTATGACCGCCTGACCATGCCGGCGCCTGTGGTGGTGGCCAAAGGCGCCGACTTGCTGGCCCAACGCATCGCCAAGATCGCCCGCGAAAACGGCGTACCGGTCCTGCAACGCAAGCCGCTGAGCGCGAGCGCTGTTCGCCTCGACGTCCGTTGGGCAACAGATTCCCGAATCCATGTTCCGGGCGATCGCCGAAGTGCTGGCCTACGTTTACGGGCTGAAACCCGGGCGCTGAGCGACAAGGCCCGCGGCAAGATCGCGCGTTCGCTGCGGCCCCAGCAGCAACACGGCGTGCGCCGGGTCGGTCACCCGGCGAAGTCCGTGGCTGGCGGAGTTGGCGGCTTGCAAGACGCGGGCGGCCAATGGCGGGACCGCGGCGACCAACTCGGCGAGCTCGCTTAGATCCAACTCGTCCTGAACAGCTTTCGCCACGCGCTGCAGATGCTCGGCGTCGATTGTCGGCAGGAAGTGCGGTCTGGGCGGCGAGTGTCGTTCCATGGAGTCGTTCCTTCGACAGACTTGGGGCCGCGACGCGTGGGGCCACCCCTGCGGGGTTTGCCTGAGTTTGCTGCGGTTCGACCCAGGGTTTCGCTGGTTCGCTGCGCTCACGCTCCACCCTGGGCTGATTTGCGGTCGTCCCGTTGGGACTCTGTTGGCCTTGTAGGGACTCCCAGCACGTTGTTGGGACTCTCTTAGCCGAGGAAATCCAGAATACTTTGATTCATCAAACTGACTGAGGACATCCAAGTGAACTGCAACAGCGTCTGCTCGCTTTGCAGTCGGACGGCGACGTCCGCCAGGTCGGCGGATTCCAGTTCACCGATGATCTTCTGCGTCTCGAGATTCTGATCTTCAGTCCGTAGTTGGATCGCGTCCAGGTTTTCCAAAGTGGTGGATTGCTCGCCGACGACCGACAGCAGATGGCTATGGATGCGTTCCAAGTCGCCGATGCGTCGCTGCAAGGCCTGGTTGACTTCGTCGGTGGGCAGGTCGTCAACGTTCAGCAGCGTATCCCGCAGGCTGATCAATGCATGGAAGGCGTTGACGGTTCCTGGGTACTCGACATGTTCGACGCCGACAAATCGGATGAGTCGGCTGTCGAACATGCGCGACTTCGCCTGTTTCCGAATCGGCGACGACTTGATTCGCGGTGAAGTCGATGGCGATTTCCGACTTACCGCCATCCAAGGACAAAGTTCCGTCGGCGGTGATGTCAACATCGCCGTTGAATGTGGGCGCCACCCCGGTTGTATCGACATAGACGATCTCGCCTTCCGGGCCGACCAGTTGCAGGTCCGTCTCCGAACCGTCGAACGTGACGGCCCTGCCGCCGTTGAGCGAAATCAAGCCCGAGGAAATCGTCAGGCGATGGGCGCCGGGCGGCCCCAAAACGGTGTCGCCGTCGGCGGAGCTCAACCCGGGAGCGATGCCTGAGCCCGCGGAGTAGCTGGTCGACGCGTGCCGAACGACGAGTTGGTCCTCGCCAATTCCGCTGTCTGTTCCTGCACCCGGCGCGGCGCCAGTGGCGCCTTGAAAAAGGGTGGGGCCGCGGTCGCGAGTAAAGAACACCTCGCTGGCCGTGTAGTGAACGTCAATGGAGAGATCGCCGATGGACACGCCGCCGCGAATCTCGGCCCCCACGTCTTGAGCTCGGAAGTCGATTGCTGACTGACTCCGCCATTGGATTCGACGGGCGCTCGGTCCACAGCGGCGCCCCCAAAATAGAATTGGCCGCCGCTGCTGCTGTTGGCGATCGAGACCAGTCGATCGAACAACTGATTGACTTCCACGGCCAACAAGTCGCGTCGGGCTGACGGGTCCGCCTCCAGCGCAGCGTCTTTGGCTTGCGTGATGACATCGGCGGCGTCCAGCAGTTGCCCGACGCTGCCATTCAGGCGAGTGCGCGACGTCTGCACGGCGCCGAGCTGCGCTTCAAAGCGGCCACGAATCAACTTCCGCTCCAGCAAGGACTGCACGGCGGCTGGATCATCCGACAGCTTGTTGATGCGCAGCCCGGTAGCGGCTTGCAATTGCAGGTCCGCCAACGAGTTCGTATGGCGTCGAGAATTTTCGATCGCTCGCAGCATCATCATGTTAGGCGTAACGCGCATGATCCGTCTCCCCTGCTTCTCCACATGACCGCGAGTTTATTCTCGCTCGCTCTCCCGGCCCTTGCTGCAATTTCGCCATTGTGTCGTCCGATTAGCCGACCATTCTCATCAAGTCCGTTAACGTGGAGTCCACCGCGGTGATCAAGCGGGCCGCCGCTTGGAAGGACCGCTGATGCTGCAACATCAGCACCAACTCCTCGTTGGGATCGACTCCCGAGTAGCTGTCCCGCTCGCCTTGCAGTTGCTGGCTGAGCAGGTCCAGGCTGCTCGACATCAAGGACAGGTCTTGGACTTCCGTCGCATTGTCGCTAAGGATCGTGGATAAAAACCGTTCGGGCGTTTGGCCATTCAGCGCGCTAGTCCCCTGTTCCCGCAGCTTCAACAGTTCGGCCAGATTCGAATCGTCGCCCACGTACCCGCTCCGCGAAGCGGCCAACCGATCGGGATCGCTTTGGACTTCCGGGTTCAGCGCGATGTTCCGTAGGTCCTCGCCGACAAACAGCGTGTTGACTCCCAGGGCGGCCAGCAGACCGGTGGTGTCCGAGTTGGCCACGACGTCGGCCGCAAGCGTATCGCCGGCGTTCAAGGTTCCAGACTCGAAACTGATCGCGACGCCATCGGCAATCTCCAGCGTTGTTCCCGGCTCGTAGGTCGCTCCCACATCCAGCGTGGTCACGAGGTCGCCCGCTTGGTTGCGAACTTCCACTTGCAGTCCGGCATCGACGCCCACGGTTCCACCGCCCAGGACTTCGAAGGTGAACTGGTCGTTGGCCGATCCCGTGTACTCGCCATGCAGGCGGGGAATGGCCGTGCCGGTGTGGCCGCCGATATCTGGAGAGGACTCCAACCGCGCCGAGAAGTCCAACGTGTATCCTGGCGCTGCTGAGATCGAAAGAGCGCCGGTTTGTGCATCGACCGACGCCTGCACATTCGCGACGCTTGAGATCTCGCTCGCGAAATCCTGCAGACTCTGCGAAGAGACGTCGATGGAAAGCTTTTGAACTGTCCGCTGTCCCGTGGATTCTTCGGTGACCGCTACAAACAGGTCGCCGCTTTGAACGTCCAGGCTTAATCCGGCCGCGGACAAAGGAGCGTCGATGTGCTCGGCCCCACGGCGACCTTGAAGAAATGAAAACGATCCGGCGGGCCCGAGGCCGGTGCTGTGAATCCGATCCACCGCCTGCATCAGGCCGCGGGCGAGCGTCTCCACGCGTTCGCGGACGCCGCCCAGTTGGTCGTTGTGCGCCGTCAACAGGCCAGCGAGTTTCCCGCCCGCCAAGTCAACGCGTTTGTTGGTTCCCTGTCGCACGATCTCTAAGCGACCGTTCGCGCCGGCCACGGCTTCGAGTTTCAGCGGTTTGCTGCCGATCAACGCCGTGCCCTGACCCACGAGGACGACATCCCGCCCGCCGCCTTGGTCCTGCACGCGTACGTCCACATACTCCGCTAACTCATTGACCAGGGTGTCTCGCTGGTCGAGCAAATCGTTGGGCGAGACTCCTTGCGTTTGCAGCGCCGCCACGCGTTGGTTGATATCGCTGATCCGCGTGGAGAGCCCGTTCACGTACTCCACCGTGGAGGAGACTTCCGAACGCAGTTGTGCGTCCATCCCATCCAATCGCGACGCGAACGCATGAAATTCGTTGCTTAACGCCTCGGCGCTGCTCAGGAAGCCGCGTCGTTGCGACGTATTGGACGGATCTCCGGCCAGTGTTTCCAGGCGCTGAAAGAACGTCTGCAAGCGATCGTGCACCGAGCCGCCGCCGGGAGACAGTAAAGATTCCAGTTGAGACGCTGTTCGCAGACGGACCGAGGCGTCGGCCTGGGAGGAGATGTTGCCGGTCAACGCGTTTTCGATTGCGCCTTCGCGAACTCGTTGGATCTGAGCCACATTCACGCCGGTTCCGATCGAGAAACCGTCGCGAAGAACGGGAGTACGGCTGGAGAGCTGTGCAACCTGGCGATGGTAGCCGGGCGTATTCGCATTGGCGATGTTCTGCGAGATCGTCTCCAACGCCACCTGGCTTGCTCTTAAAGCGGATAGGCCGGTCGAGAAGTTGAACATGCTTCGATCCCCAGATCCAGACGGGTCGCGACGCGAAGAGCGTCGCGTCCTTCGCCCTATTCATATTTAGCATTGTTTTTGGATCAACGAGCCACTGACCGACCCGCCTTTGCACCCGTCTTGATCGTAGCGCTGATCAACGTCCTCGCCCGCCAGACACGCCAGCACGCCGCCGAGCAGGTCGATGGCTTGTTGAATGAGCGCGACATTCATGCGGTTCAGCAGATCGGCTTCTTCCGCTTTCTCCAGCAAGGCGAGACGTCGCTGGCGAATTTCGGCTGCGTGTTCGGGAATGGCGTCCGCCAGGGCCGAGAAGTTCACTTCCGCGACGGGAACGCGCAGCAAGGGCGCCAACCGTTGGCGTAGGCGTCTCGCGCCGTGTCATTTCCGCCGACAACTGAGCGGTCTCTTGTTGCCGAGTCACCGCGGCCAGGACGTCTTCCTGGCGGCGTCGCACCAGGGCGTCGCGCATCAGGCGGAGGGCCGCCAGGGAAGCATCCAACGACTCTTGCTCGCGATCCATGTGCTCGAAGCACTCGGCAAGCACGCGGGGCGGGACTGGAATGGGTGCGGGCATGGAGGGATCGCTTGTTGCTTAGAGGCTGTCGGAGATGTTCAATGCGGACGCGTCCAGCGACACCGAGGCGATTCGCTCTGCATCGGCGTACTTCTCAACGAACGACTCGACGCCCAACCCGCCAGCTTCGGCGAGATGTTTGCCCAGGAACATATCGAACAGGCTCCCTTGAACATCCGATTTGTCGCCGGGAAAGAGCCCTTCGCCGCCCACGGTGTCCCGCATCTGCTTCAGCAGCATGGACATGAAGAACCCCTCCAGTTCCTGGGCGGCGTGGTGAACCGCTTCCGCTCGCGCGGTTTCAGTTTTCGCGGCGGCCATTGAGGCGACGGCGAGGCTGTTTCCAATCATCATGCGGTTTCACTCTATTTCCAGTTGGGCGTGCAGGGCTCCGGCCTCTTTCAACGCTTGAAAGATGGAGCTGAGATCTCGGGGCGTGACGCCCAACGCATTCAAGGCTCGAGCCAAGTCCCGTACGGTGACGGTTTCATCGACGACCTGAATCGAGGAGTTGTCCTCGTTGACTTCGATCTGCGTTCTCGGCACGACAACCGTCTCTCCGCCGCGGCTGAAAGGCTCGGGTTGCGAGACTTGGGGCGATTCAGAAGTGATGACCGAGAGGTTGGCGTGGGTGATGGCGACCTTGGCGATGCGCACATTTTCACCCATGATCACGGTTCCAGTGCGTTCATTGATCACGACGCGCGCCAGATTGTCAGGCTGCACCAGCAGGTTGCCAATTCGTCCGACAAAGGCGACCGGGTTGTCGGCGTACTTCGGCGGGATCAGCACTTGCACGGCCCGCGAGTCCAAGGTGGCGGCTGCGGCTGGAATCTCGGCGTTGATCGCCCGGGCGATGCGGCGAGCGGTTTCGAAATCCGCCTCGCGCAGCAGCAGCTTGACCACGCCGTCATGCACGAACTCTCCGCCGATCGCGCGTTCGACCGTCGCGCCGTTTGGGATTCGGCCCGTCGTGGGGTGATTCTTCGTGACGCTGGCCGCCTGTCCGCTAAAGCTGAAACCGCCGACCGAAACGGGGCCTGAAGCCATGGCGTACACGACTTCATCATAGGCGATCAAGGGCGTCGAAATCAGCGTGCCGCCCTGCAGGCTGGACGCATCGTCGTAGGCGGAGACCGTCACGTCGATACGGCTCCCCGGGCGAGCAAAGGCGGGCGCCTCGGCAGTGACTGTCACCACGGACATGTTGTCGGTCTTCTGTTGCGCGTCGGTTCGAATCCGGGCTCGCAGGAGAGGATCCGAGGTAACGCCGAATCGTTCCAACAAGTTCAGCGCGAACTCACGCGTGATGGGCGCCTTGCCGCCGGTGCCGTTCAAGCCGGTGACCAGGCCAAAGCCCATCAGCTTATGCGGGCGAACTCCCTCAACGTTGACAATGTCCTTGATCCGCACTTCGGCCGACGCGAAATCAGCCGTCGTCGCCAACGAGAACGGCAGCAACAGGATCGTCGTGCGGAGGCGTCGCGCAACGTCGAGAGCGAGTGGGCGCCCCGCGGGTGTCTGGCGACTATGGTTCATGCGCCTCAACCTTGACCGATGAGTGGATTGGGATGAAATGAACTAGGCTTTGTTGAAATAGCTACCCAGGGTTGCACTGCACCCTGGGCTGATTTGGGTCCGTCCCGTTGAGACTAATTAATGGCCCTGACGTCCAGCTTAGCGCCGCCAGCGAAGCCAATCAGGAAAGCGCCACTTGTTCGTGTGACGCGACTCCTGGCCGCGCCCGTCGTAGTACATGCGAAAGCTGGAGATGTAGCGAGACTCCACGGTGTTGTCGGCGAAGATGTCTCTGGGTCGGACGACGCCTGAGACGCACAGCGTCCGCTCTTCGCCGGAGATCAAGCGGCTGCGTTTGCCTCCGATCACGAGATTTCCATTGGGCAAGACGTCCAAGACCGCGACCGTCATTCGGTCGGTGAAGTCGCGGGCGACGCTATATTGCGCGCGGCCGTCAAACTCCTGGTGATAGGACGCCGAGGATTCCAGATCGGCTTCCACGGACGAAGAGCCGCCGCCGGCCGTGCTGCCGGACAGCCCGAACACGCCGCCGCCGCCGCTTTCCCGCCGTAGTTGACGCTGATCGCGATTATCGACGTCGGTATTCTCGCGGACGATGATGGTCAGCAGATCACCGACTCGTCTGGCCTTCGTGTCGTGAAACAGGAACACCTGCGAAGTCTGCCGCCGATCCCAGATGGATTGCTGTCCCTGGCACGCCCGCGGAAGCGCCGCGCAGCAGGTGATCACCGTCACGCCGAGCAGGATTCGAAAGAGCATCGCAGTTCCTTTCATAGCTGAACCTCGACTTCCGAGGCGCTCACGACCTTTCCCGAGACGATTTGGCGTGATCGTGTATTGCGCACGCGGACCCGATCGCCCAGCCTTCCTCGCTGCAGCACTTCGACGGAATCTACGATGACGGTCAAGCCGCCCTTGCGGGCGATCAGACGGACGACGTCGCGAGGTTGGACGAGGAACGGTTGCTCGCGCTCCGGCGCGGCCTGCAAGTCCGAACTCCGGACGATCTCGCCGAGATCCATGGATCGGCGGACGCTCTTTCCGAAGACGTTCTCGTCCAGGTCCTTGAGCACATTGGCCGAAACGGCGACGCGCTGCAGCTGGATATTGTCGACCGAACATAACTCGCCGCGCTGGATGGGTCGCGTGGCCTTGGGAACGGAGCGGAAGACGCGTGTTTCCACCGACACGGCCGCGGTGCGCAGCAAATCGCCATCGACTCGTATCGCCATCATGACGCGCAGGGGGCCCAAGCGGACGGCGGCTGGCAGCATGGGTTCCAGCGTCGCCGACTCCGCCTCGCTGGGAAGATCCGCCCAGGAGGCGATCGATTGCATCAGCCTGATATCCAGGTCCTCCACAGCGATCTGCAGTTGCCGCGCCAGGGGAGAACGCAACGCATCCAGCACTTCCTCGTCGCTGATCCGCGGTTGCTTCAAGATGAACGAGACCCGTTCGGCGCCGGTCATTTCAAAGGCGTCGCGAGAGATATTCGCCAGTTGCAAGCGAATGGCGACCTGCGTGCGGGAGACGATGGAGGAGCGTCCCTTCGGCGGCGGTTCACTGACATCCAGCTGCGCCATGCGGGCCCGCAGTTGGGGGTCGCCGCCGCTCAGGTCGGCCAACTCGTGGAGTTGTACGATGCGATTGGACACTTCGGTGCGCGGACGCAGCGCCACGCGCACCGGCTCGGTCCGCGACTGTCCCCAACAGTCCGCGCTGGTTGCGGCGCCAAGCAACGCAACCGTGGTGCAGAGGGTCGAGAGAACCGGCCTGTTTCGCATTCGTTTCACCATGCTGTTACCGCACAATTTCGTTGGTGACCGACAGCATCTCATCGCCGGCGCGAATGGCCCGAGCGTTCACTTCATAGGCCCTTTGCGCGGTGATCAGCGACACCAATTCCGTGACGACTTCAACATTCGATCGCTCCAGGAAAGACTGACGTACTTGGCCGAGCCCGTCGCTGCCCGGCGTGCCGACGACCTCCGCTCCTGACGCGGGCGTCGCTCGGTAGAGATTCCCGCCTTCGGACATCAAGCCGGCGGGGTTGGGGAACCTCGCCAGTTGCAGGTTGCCCACCGCTGTTTGCACTCCATCCTGCAAAGCGCTCACATTGCCGGTCGCGGTGATCGCAATCTGGCTGGCGCCCAAGGGGATTTGATTCACGCCAATGTCGAAGGCGTAGCCGTCGCCGGTGACGAGGTTGCCGTTGCCGTCGCGGCGAATCGCTCCGTCGCGTGTGTAACGCACTTCGCCGTTGGGCAGCAGCAATCGCAGGAATCCATCGCCTTCGATCGCGATGTCCAGCTCGTTGCCGGTTTGCTCAAGGGCCCCAGTGGAAAAACTCTTGGTGGTGCCGACGGGCCGAACGCCGGTGCCGATCTGCAAGCCCGTGGGGGTTTGCTGGGCTCCGCCCACCTCGACGCCGGCCTCTCGCGGCGTGATATAGATCAAGTCCGCGAAGTCGATCTGACTGCGTTTGAACCCGTTGGTGTTGACGTTGGCGAGGTTATTCGCCGTGTTGTCAATCATGTACTCTTGCGCCTTCATGCCGGTGGCGCTGGTATAGAGTGCTCGTAGCATGGATTAGCTCGCTTGCGGATTCGTGTTGTGGCTGATGGCTTCAGCCAAGGTGGTCAAGGCCTTCTGAGACGCTTCATAGTGACGCATCCCGGCGATCATGCGGACCAATTCGTCCACGGCCGTCACGTTCGCCTGCTCCCGAGTTCCTTGCATCACCGACGCGTCTCCCGCGTCCTGCGGCGAGACGCCCGGGGGAGCGGCGAAGAGCGTCGTTCCCACGCGGGAAAGCTGTTGATTGTCCGCGAACGACGCGAGCTTCAATTGCCCATACCGAAACTCTCGGAACTGAACCGTGCCGTCCGGTTGAATGCTCAGATTCAATGGCGAGACCTCGGGCGGAATCACGATCGGACCGCCGGTTCCCTGGACTTGGCGACCATCGCCGGTGACCAGTTCGCCCTTGGCGTTCAAATGAAACGCGCCGTTGCGCGTGTAAAGCGGCCCCTGATCGCCCTGGACCACAAAGAACGCGTCACCCTGAATCGCCGCATCCAAGGGGCGCCCGGTATAGACCATCCGGCCCGGCGTGAAGTCCGTGGTCGGTTGGTCGGTGCGGGTTCCCTGAAGTTGTTCGTCGGGTGAGAACTTGCTCATGGCCTCGAACGCCAGCAACTGACGACGGAAGCCGGGCACGTTGACATGCGCCAGGTTCTGCGCGACGGTCTCCTGGTTGGCTTGCGAGGCCAACAGTCCCGAAGCCGCGTTGTAGAGTCCCGAGATCATGAGCTTGCCTTGCAGGAGAGGAGGGCGAGGTCCGTGCGGCGCCGCAGTTGACTTTCCCGGCCACGCAGTCTTTGCCGATCACGCCATGGTGTGAATCGTCGCGGCGAGCTCTGATAATCGCGGAAAACCTTTCCTGTTGGACTCGAAACAATTTCCTTGCGAACCAGGGCGGTGATTCCTTGCGACCCGGCGTCCAGGCGTTCATTCGCCGCGAGCCTCTCGGGCCTGGGGCTGCTGACTCAAACCAATCTTTCGACGGAGGCGCCGGTTTCCAGGGGCGGTACTTCGCCCGCTCTTTCCAACTCGATCGCTTCTTCGCGCATGGCGGCATAGGTCGCGCGCAGGGTTTGCAGGACCCGCATCCCATCTTGGATGCGGGCGGCTTCACCAGAGATCACGCCATCCTGGACGAACTCCAGCAGTTCGTTCATGCGCTGCGGCAGCTCGCCCATGTGCAAGTTGAGCCCCATTCGGAGATGCATTAGGATCCGCAGCACGCGCAGGCGATGGAACGCGGCGGCGTTCTTTCCCACGCTTGACTGTTCGTCGCCGCCCACGCATTGCTCGCAGTGATGCAACGCTCGATCGTACAACGCCACCAGCAGGTTGACTCGCGTCCAATTCGCAGCGTTTCCCAGGACGTAGGCGTTCCGTGGATTCATGTGCTTCCTTTGCTTGTTGGGCAGGTCGCCGATCGTTCAGCCGTCGAGGCGGCTTCTTGCATCGCGGCGCCTTCCGGCACTTCAGAAAGTGCAGGTCTACCTGAAGGATCGAATACTGGCCAGTTGACTCAAGACATAGTTGTTCGTTGACTGCAGATCAGCCAAAGTGGTTTCCAACGATACGAATTGAGCTTCCAAGGACGCTCGTTGGGTCTCGAAGATTTCGTTTTGGCGGTCGATGGAGGACTGGATGTCCTTGACCGAACTGTCGTAGCTTTGATTGAGCGACGCGAAGCGGCCGGTGACCGGGTCCAACAGCGAATCGAACAGCTTGTCCAACCGCGACGCCAGCCCTCGCGTGACCTTAACCGTTCCGTTGACGCCGCTTTGCACCTGCCCTGGGGGCAGCGTGACTCGCAATTGCAAGTTGGCCGTGTTGGCGTTCTCGGGTTTTCCGACAAGCAACCGGCCGCGGCCGGTCGCCTCTTCGGCGACGCCATTGACGATGAACGAACCGGCGACATCCTGGCCAAGATCGGATTCGGACCCGCCAAACCCCAAGTCGTTCAGGCTCGATCCGCCCACGATGGTGACTTCCGACTTGCCGCCATAGACGTCCGAGGTGATCTGTAGTTTGCGCCCGTCCAGAGCGACCGAGACGCTGCGGCCGGCCAGCGTGGATGTGGAGTTCAGCACCGATTCGATGTGTTGCGCCAGTTCCTCGCGGGAGTATGTGCCCTCGGTAAGCAGCAGTTCGCCTGAAGAGGCGCCGTCGATCTTGATCTCCAGCACCTTGTTGGAGCTGTCAATTGTCGTGTTTCGCGAGAGATTATTGGCCGCCGTGATGCGCGCTCGTTCGGGGGCCGAAGTGATGTTCGACGCCGTAACCGTCGGTGGACTCACGGGTTCTCGCGCTGCCGACCACGAAGTCAATATTTGGATTCGTGCTCTCGCCGTCGAGCGCGAAGAGTCTGCGCAGATCGGCGCTGCCGACTCCCTCCAGATCGCCCGCCAAGGCTTGCGACAACTTCGACTGATTGACGCTGAGCTGACCCTTGTCGGTGAAGGAGATCCCAATCGCCGTCAGCCGATTGGCGTCCGAATTGACGCCGGCGACCACGTCGCTGACCGCCCGGCGGACGTCGTCCTGGATGGAGATCACCGAGCGATTGCCCAACAAGGGACTGGCCTGTCCGGTCTCGGCTTCGTAACGCACTTGATCATCGATAAAGGACATCAAGGCGTTGAATGAATCAACAAAACCGTTAATCGCGGTCTGGGCCGCCTCGGTGTCGGCGCGGACTTCCACGGTGACGTCTTGATCCGGATTGGCGGTGAGAAGATCCAAGGTCACGCCGGGGATCACATTCTCCACCGTGTTCTCGGCGCTGGCGATCGTGATGGCGCCCGCGCCGCTTCCCAAGGTGATGGACGCGTCCGACGCGTCCTGGACTGGATTGTCCAGATCGAATTGAGGTTGACTGGAGCCGCCGGCGAGGTTGTTGCTGATGGTGATCGTGTTCGCGGCGCCGGTCTTGCTGGAAGTCAGCAGCAAGCGATACGGATCCTGGTCGGAACCGCTGTTGATAATCGATGCGGAAACATCGCCGCCCGCATCGTTAATCGCATCCGCAAGACCTTGGAGTGTATTGTTGGAGCTGTCGATGGCGACCGTCAGCGGCTGAGCCGATCCGACGCGAATATCGAGCGTTCCCTCGGAGATGACGCTATCGGGATCGCTGAAACCCTGCGACGCCACTTGATGCGTCCGAGCCAGGCTGTTGACGCGCACGGAATAGACGCCCTTGACCGCCGAGTCCGAGGCGGCGGCCGCCAGGATCTGGTCGTTGCTGGACTTGGCCTGCTTGGCGCCGAAGACGCTGTTGGCTCGATTGGACAGCCCGCTCAAACGGCTCTTGAGATTGACCAGCTGGCCTTCAACGCCCTTGAACGCCGTCTGTTCTGAGACGACCTTCTTCTGCCGATCCGACAGCAGCTTGATTTGCTTCTGCTGAATGGAAAGCAAGCCGTCAATAATCGCCGTCGTGTCCAGACCGGAGACCAGTCCGTCGATTGACAACATGAGCGAGATTCCTGAAGAAGGCGAAGAACGAACGGGAGGAGGGCGAGCTCCTCCCGTTCGCTGGAAAATCCGTCCTGGGTCGAAGCCTCGCCGCAATTACTGCAGCAAGGACAGAACCAGGTTGGCGCTTTGGTTGGCCGTGGCAAGCAGCGAGGCGCCCACTTGAACCAACGCTTGTTGCTTGGTGAATTCAGCGGTCTCCGCTGCGAAATCGGTGTCCCGAATCACCGACTCGGCTGCGACCGTGTTCTCCAAGGTCGTCCGCATGTTGTTCGCCGTGGACTCCAACGTGTTCTGTTGGAAGGCGCCCAAGGAGCCACGCAGGTTGGTGACGTCGTCGATCGCCTGGTCGATCACCGCCAATGCGTCTTGCGATCCACTGGTGGTCGTCACGTCGATTTCAGCGAGGCTGGCGAACTGGTTGTTCACCTGGCTTTGCCCCAACGCGTCAGAGCTCACTTTGGAGATCTCCAGCGTTGCAGTTTGGCCGTAGTTGCCGCCGATCTGGAACGTCAACGAGTCGTCCGAGACGACGATGGACGCCGCGGTCAACGCGGAAGTGATGGCGCTGTTGCCCGCCGAGGGGGCGACGCTGAACGCCAAGCCGGCCGTGGCGCCCGTGTTGGACGTGATGCTGTTGCCCGCGACGTCGTAGCTGACCACGTTCGAGTCCGGATCGGTAACGTCCAACTGCAGGTTCTGGCCCTGCAGCGAGACATGGTTGCCGCCGGCGCTGGTGTCGCTGGTCGTGGTGCCCAGGCCCGTGTTGCCCGTATTGGCCACGATGTCGTCGACATCCGAAACCACGGTGAAGTCCGAGCCGTAATCCTGCGCCGTCAAGACCAGCTTGCCGTCGTTGTCCAGCGACGCATCCACGCCCGTCACGCCGTTGTAGGCGTTGATCGCATCGCGAACTTGCGTGTTGGTCATGCCGGCCGACAAGATGATCGCCTGGCTGTTGATCGTCACCGTCTCGTTCTGCCCGAGATTGTTGCTGTTGTCCAAGTGCGTGACCGGCGCCTCGTTGGTGGCCACGCTGACCTGGCCCTTCTGGCCGTTCTGCGTCGTTGTCACGCTATATTGGCCATTCAACGTGGTGGCCGCGGCGTTCAAGTTGGTGATGTTGTCGTTGGTCGAGATCGCGTTGAACCCCGCCGATCCATCGAGCAGCTTCTTGGTGCCGAATTGCGTGTTGTTGGCAATGCGATCGATGGTCGACAAGGCGTTGTCGATTTCCGCCTGGTTGGCCGCCAAGGCGTCCGCATCGTTCACGCCGGCGTTCGCGGAATCCAGCGCCAAGCTGCGGACCTTGACCAGAAGGCTGTTGATCTCGTTCAAAGCGCCTTCAGCCGTCTGCACCAACGAGACCGCTTTCTCGGTGTTCTCAATGGCTTGGTTCAAGCCCGCGATCTGTGCTCGCTGCTCTTCTGAAATCACCAAGGCCGCCGGACCGTCGCCGCCTCGATTGATCTTGAGACCCGACGACAACCGTTCCAGCGAACGATTCATCGCGTTGGACGAACGATTCAGATTATGTTGTGCGTTCAACGAAGACACGTTGTTGGCAATAGATAGCATCTAACAATCTCCAAAAAACTGCGCTGCCGCCGAGAGCAAATCTCGTGGATTCAGTCGCCGCAAGCGGCGACCTCCCGGTGGGTCAGCTGGTGCATCGAATCAGGAACAGGAAAGGAATCGTAAGGGCGAGGAGCAGGTCGGCGACCGGTCGCGACCGGCCGCCGCCTAGGTTTCGTTCATCAAGGCGCGAGCCACGCCTTCCGCGGACTCTCGAGTTGCATACTGGCCGTCGGCGAGTCGTTGTGCGACCCGCCGGACCACCTCCTCGCGCACCTCGGGAATGTCCCGAACTTGCTGAGCCAGTTCGGCCACTCCACCCGCTTGCGAATCCGTTCGCTGCGTTGTCTGCTTCGCTCCATCAGCGGCCTCGCCGCCCTGAGCGGGCTTTCCCGCTCCTGGCTTGAGGTGGCGGATGGAAGCCGTTGAATCGTTGCATGGTCCGCGAATGTTCATGAACAAACCCCTTGGCTATGTGTGTCGCAGTCACTCATCGAACGCCGTGGCCAAAACTTGCTCGCAAAAACAGCAAAGGGGGTTTGCTCAAGTCATAAGGGGGAGAAGGTCGATCAGCTATGCAGGTTGTAACGATTCTGCGGGTTCGGCAATTCAACGCATGGGAAGCACGGCATGGCGGCGGCGAAGACCACACTAGACACGCCCACAGGCACATCCACGCCCGCGATCAGCGCCGGCTGGATCGTCCTTGCCGAAGTTGATGCGAAAAACCGTCCTCATGTTGACGCTCGCGACCTGGGGCCTTTCCGCCGGCCTGGCTTACCAGCTTTACCAGGACGGTCGATCGACCGAACGCGGCGTTGACCCGAGCGGCCCTGCGCCAGGGGCCGCCCCGTCGTCCGAGCCACTGGAGTCCTGGAGGCCGGAAGTGAGTCTGGTCGATGCGGACAAGTGGCTCGAAGCCGGCGACGCGGCGGCCGCGTTGGGAGTGTACGAGGCGTACGCCGGCGAATCCGCGGCGTTGCCCGCGGGGCTCGGATATCGCATGGCCGGTTGCCTGGAGCTCTTGGGGCATGCTGACGCGGCGTTGCAGCATTACAGCGTGCTGACCGAAGATGCGTCCGCCCCCTCGACAAGCGAACTGGGCATGCTGGGGCAGATCCGTTGTTGGATCGTTCGAGGCGAGTTGGCGACGGCCCAGGCCTTGGCGTGCCGCCTGTTGCACAACCAGGGCGATTCACGGATTCGATCGCAAGCATATGCGCTGCTGGCCGAAGCGGTGGTTCGGCAGACGCTGGAAGGCGACACAGCAGGCTTGTTGGCGCCCGCGGGCGTTGCGGCGCCGCGTTTCCGCATCACGCCGGCGGACTTGATGCTCGGGCAGGCGAGGGGCGTTGCGCCCGCAGACGCAAGCCCCCAGGGCGCGCTGTCCAGCCAAGCTCCGTCAAGCGCCACGGGCGATTCCACGACCTTGCCGCGGACTGCCGCGGGCGAGGTTGAGCTCCGCATCGTCGCACGGTTCGGCGACAAGCTGCAGGAGATTCAAGCCAATATCCAGGCGCCGAGACGATCGTTGGTGCATCTGGTGGAGGAGATTGGCGCGGTTGCCGAACTGAGCGTGCATTGGACGTCGCAGCTGGAGCAGGCGGTCGCCCCCAGAACCGCCAGTTTGTCGCTCACCGACGTTAGCTTGGCCGAGGCGCTGGACTTGCTGTTGCTGCCCCATGGTTTGCTTTGGTCGGTCCAAGAGAACGCGTTGCGGATCGAAGCTTGGCGCGATTCCGGCGACCCGCAACAGGGGGACGCGCGGAGCGAATTGGCCGAACGCTGCCTGCAACGCGCCATCGCGGCCGTTCCTGACGAGTCGCGCGCGGCGCCCTGCTATTTGTGGCTCGGCAATCTGGCCGCCAAGCAAGGTAATCTGGAGCTCGCGGTCAACTATTACGACCAGATCAACCGCCAATACCCGCGGTCGCCGGTCGGCGTGCGAGCCGAGTTCAACGCCGCCAAGGCGCTGTTCACATTGGGCGAAAAGGAAGCCTGCAGGCAGTCCTTTTATCACGTCATCGACCGCGGCGGCGCTGATCCCTTGGACGCGATTTCGTATCTCTACCTTGCTCGGATGCTGATTGACGGCGGCCAAGCTCGGCGGGCCGTTCAGCCGTTGACGCGCGCCTTGGTCCTCTCATCCAACGAGAAGATCTTGGACGTCGCTGCGCTGACGCTCGCGGGGTGCTATTTGACCGAGGGGAGTCCCACGGCGGCCCTGACGACTCTGGCGCAGCATCGCGCCTCGCTGGCTGGCGGTGATGGAGCGGACGCCGCCGCGTTTTTGACCGCCTTGGCCCGCTTTCGCTCGACGGATCCTGAGAGCAATGGCGATGTCGGGCGCACCTTGGTGAACACCGTCGCGCATGTCGTTCCCGAGGATTTCTTTGGCGACTACGGCTACTTGCTCTTGGGCGCCGCCTACGACGAGATCGGCTTGCCCGAGCGAATGGCGGCCATCTACGAGGTCGGATTGGCCAAGTCGCCGGCCCCCTGGGTTCGCGAGAAAATGGGACAACAGCTGGCCGACCATTTCCTGAATGTCGGCAAGCTGGCCGAAGCCCGCGCAACACTCGAGGCCTTGGCCCGCGACACGGACTCGCTGGATGGAAGCCAGGCGGCTCGGATTCGACTTGCCGAAATTCACCTTGACCTAGGCGATGACGACGCATGTCTTGCCGCCTGTGAAGCGCTTTTGGAAACCGCCGACCAACCCGAACAGCATGTTGCGTTGCTGAAGTTGATGGGCGCGTTTACCAACGGCGAAGCGATCACTATCGAGCGGCGCTCTGTTTTTCCGGGCTCGCGCCTGGCGATTCAGGACAGGCAGATCAACAACAGTAGCGCGGTTCCGCCAAGCCTCATGTCGAAGACGGAAGGCGGAAGGAAACACGCCGCACGTCGGGCCCGCGGCGATCCGACAACGACCACTCGGCGACCACGATTCCGCAAAAGGCGAAAACCATCATGGGCTGCAAACAAACAGACACGATTTGCTGGGGTGCTCATCCATCACGGGCGCGGACGCGCGGGGCCGTCCACCGCCTAGTGGGATGGTGCCTGGTCGTTGGCTTCGCCCTGTCCAGTGCGGTTGTCGCGGCCGATGAATCGAAGGGAGTTCGCGTCAGTCTCGGCGGACAATCCTCGTCGGTTCCTCAACCATCCCGGCCAGCGCCCGTCGTTCGCGACGCCGAACCGCTGGCTTTGCCCGACAACTTCAGCGACCCGCCGACGACCTCAGGCCGAGAGCCTCGCGCACGTCAGACGGTCGAGAAACCCGATCGCATCCGCCAGTTGCTCGAACAGCTTGTTGAGGAGCGGCAGAGCCTCGCGGGCGCCTTGGAAGGCCCCCACCCGGCGGCCGACATCTCGGCGAATCAGGCTCTCGCGCCGCGCCGCGCCGCGCCGCGGATCGTTCCGCCAACCAATGTCGGCGTTGACAGCCGACGCTTGCCGACGCCCGCTGAATTGAACGATCTGAAGCAGAACATCGACGGCTTCGAGCAGCGGCATCGTAGCCGGCAAACACGGCTTCAATCACAGATCGAGCAACTCCGGACATTGCTGAAGCAGAAGCAATCGCCGCCCGCCTCGCCGCGCCCCGTAGTTGACGCGTCAGTGAACACGACCTCGCCGGCCCCCGCTCCGCCGCCTCCGAGTGCTCCGCCCGACTCGACCACGCCCGACTCGACCACGGCCGCCGCGACCACGCCCGACTCAACCGCCTTGGACGAGCCGATCGCCGATCCGCAACTGGCCGATGCGACGCCTTCGCCGCGACCCATCACCGACGACGTCGTGGATCGGATGGCCCTGGCGGACAACCTCTACGGGGCCGGGAAGTACGATCTCGCCTTGCCCATCTATCGCACGCTGTCGGCTGGTTCGCTCGCGGAGGGCGAGCAAGCCTGGGTCCACTATCAAATCGCCGGTTGTCATCGATGGTTGGGGCAATTGGACGACGCCGAGCGGCAATATCGTCTGGTGATTAGCCTCGCCGGCGAGGATCCGTTGGGCGGCTACAGCCGTTGGTGGTTGGACGCAATCGGCAAGCGCAAACGAGTTCAGCAAGACTTGCAGGACATCACTTCTTATCTTCAAGCAGACGAGGCCCTCGGCACATGAGCGATTCCCTTCATGACATCGAGCAACAGCTTTGTACCTGCTTGCAACAACAAGGCGAGCAGTACGCCGGCGCTTTGGAACTGGCGGAGCAGCTTGGTCCTCATCTCCAGAGCGGCCAACTGCCGCCAGACGCGATCGCACGCATACATGAGCATCTGCGAATAGCGGCGGAGATCGAGGCGCTGCATCGCGCAGCGAAAGAAGGCTGGTTGGCCTCAGGCGGCAAACCCGGCGCCGAGATGAAGACGCTGCTGGACGCCCTGCAGTCGTCGTTGGAAAAACTGTTGCCCTGGATCGGCCAGGCCGAGGAATCCGTGCAAGCCGCTAAGCAGCGGTTGACGCCGCAATTGGAAATCCAATCGCGCAGCGCCCGCATGCGAAACGCCTACGCGTCCGCCGCCGCCATTGCAGACACCGACAAGTGAACGGCGCGACCATGCCTTCGATACCCGCAAAATCTGGCGGCGGACCCAGCCCGCAAGCGTCCTTGAACGACTTGACGGCCCTGTTGGGGCGTCGCACGCCCAGCGTTCCCAGTCAATTGGTGACGCGCAGTCCGGCAATGCTCGACTTGCTCGCGCGAGCCAAGCGGTTCGCCCGTTGCAATGCGGCGATCTTGATCACCGGGGAAAGCGGGGTTGGCAAAGAGCTGCTCGCTCGACTGATTCAACAAACAAGTTAACGGGCCGAGCAACCCTATGTTTCGCTGAACTGCGCCGCCTTGTCCTCGCGGTTCTTTGAAAGCGAGCTGTTTGGTCACGAGCGAGGCGCCTACTTGGGCGCCGTGGAGGATCGCGGCGGCAAATTCGAGGCCGCCCACGGCGGGACACTGCTGCTGGACGAGGTCAGTGAGATTCCGCTGGAGCTACAGCCGAAGCTCTTGCGCGTCCTGGAACTCGGCGAAGTCCAGCGACTGGGAGGGCACGCCCCGCACGCCGTCAACGTGCGGATCCTGGCGACGTCCAACTGCGCGCTGGAACAGGCGGTCGAGGCCGGAGACTTGCGAGCCGACCTCTATTATCATCTGAACGTCGTGTCGCTCCATCTGCCGCCGCTGCGTGAACGACGCGAGGACATCGCGCCCCTGGCCATGCACTTTCTGGAGCATTTTCGCGGCGACGCCGCCATCCCCGTCACCGGTCTATCCCTGGAAGCGCTGGAAGTCTTGAACGCCTACGATTGGCCCGGGAACATCCGCCAGCTGCGCAATACAATTCATCGCGCATGCTTGCTGACCAACTCCGGACTGATCGAACCCGTGGACATTCAAATACCGGCCGGACCCAGCGGCGCTCTACCCAGCGGAACGGATCGCGCCGCCGAAGCCTGGACTCGCATGCGCCTGGAGGAGATCGAACGCCACGCCATTCTGGCGAACCTCCGCCGCTTCAACGGCAACAAGTCGCAAGCCGCCGAACAATTGGGCGTCACCTCCCGCACCCTGGCGAACAAAATGAAACAATACCGAGCCCTGGGATTGGTGGAGGGTAGAGAGTAGTGGGTAGAGAGTAGTGGGTAGAGAGTGGTGGGTGGTGGGTTGTGGGTTGTGGGTTGTGGGTGGTCCGCGCGATCTGAAGGGTGCTGAGTGGGCTGCGTTGGCGAAAGCCTTGCCGTTATGGCATGAAATCCAGTCGCCGGACCTCTGTGCCGCTCCGTGCTCTCCGTGGTGATCCAAAACCGTCAGGGCGTGGGAGATCACCACAGTCGCCAGATTTTCGGAGCAGAGACACGATGGCCGCAGCAGTTTTATGGCCTCTACTCTCTACTCTCTACTCTCTACTCTCTACCCTCCTCCCTCCCCCTCCCCTAACTCCTCGTGGAACCCGAGGACCTCGATGTCGGAGTCGTTGGTTAGCAAGACGGTGAGCTCGGCGAAGAGTCGCTCGACCGCCGCTGTCGTATCGACAAAGCGAAACCGCGACCAACTCCACCTTCTTCCGGCGGCTGGCTCCACCGTGACCCATAGGTCGAGGCGCTCGTCGTCCTGCTCCAGGCAGTAGATGCACAGGCCAAGCCCAAAGGGTTGACCCTTGACCTCGACCCACCATCCCCAATCCTCGCAACAGTATGAGGGCGCCGTCCAACCCCGTCGCTGTAATCCCTCCTGAAGATGGATGGCCAGGGCCTTCCCGTAGGTCCCCTCGTTGATCAACTCCTCCTTTTCGCCAGGAAGGATGACGAACTTGTGCGACCGTAGGTGGATGAAGCTTGAGGCGTCGGGCATGGCGATCTGCGGGTAAGGGGGTCGGGGATGCGGTGCGCGGGCGATAACCACGGAGACACAGAGGCCCATGCTCTCTACTCTCTACTCTCTACTCTCTACTCTCTACTCTCTACTCTCTACTCTCTACTCTCTACTCAAGCCGCTTGGTTTCGTGAAGTGTTGTCTTGTTCTTCGGGCTGGATGTCTTCATTGCGGAGCATGGCGACCGCGTTGATCAGCATATCGGCGGGAATCTCCGTGTAGGCGACGACGGGCAGATCGGAAAGGGACCGTTCGATGGTGCGCCTCAAGGGACGCCGCAGCGACGAGTCGCAGAGAAGCGCCACCTCTTGACTGGCCGCGTTGGCTTTTCGCCAATGTTCGCTGAGCTTCACGATCATTCGCTCGAGTTGCGTTGGCGGCAGGGTGAGGGCGTGGTCTCGCAGCGCATTGCGCAAGTAGTTCTCCAGTCGCGGATCGAGCACGACGACGCGGACGTGCCCCTCATCGTCTCGAAAACGTTCACATACCGTGCGCCCAGGGCTTCCCGCACTTTCTCCGTCAGGTTGACCGGATCCTTGACTTGCGGCGCATGGTTCAACAGCGTCTCCAGAATTCGCGTCAGGTCGGTGATCGGCACTCGCTCTTGCAGCAGCAGGACCAAGACCTGGTGCAGAACGCCCATCCGCAGCACGTCGGGACGAACTTCTTCGACCAACGATGGCGAGGTTTCCTTCAATCGGTCCAGCATCTTCTGAAGGTCCTCGCGGCCCAAGAGTTCATGAGCGAAATTGCGGAGAACCTCGCCCAGATGCGTAATCAGCACGGTCGGCGGATCCACGACGGCGTACCCGCCGATCTCGGCTCGCTGACGCGCCGATGGTTGAATCCAAACCGCCGGCAAACCAAACGCCGGCTCTTGCGTTGTTTCCCCCTCCAACTTCAGTTTGGTTTCTCCGGCGCAATCGCCAAGAGACTGTCGGTGCGCAAGCTGCCATGGGCGACTTCGCGTCCGCCGATCAGAATCCGGTAGGAGTCCGGATCCAACTGCATGTTGTCTCGCAAGCGAATGGACGGCACCCAGATCCCGTGCTTGCGGGTCGTTTCTCTACGAAGACTGGCGACGCGATCGGTCAGCCCCTTGCTGGCGTTCGAGTCCACCAACGGCACCAACCTCGCGCCGATTTCCACGCAGATTCGATCGGTTTGCAGGAACTCATCGAACTGCCTGACCTCGCGGTCCTGCGGTGTTTCGGCGGGCGGCGCCTCTTGCTTGACCTCTTCCACTGGCGGAGTGAAGTTGCGCAGGAACAGCGCCAAGCCGCCGGCGAAGATCAGGAACGGCAAGCTGGGCAGTCCCGGGACCAACGCCAACAGGGCGAGAATTCCGACGCCGATCCAGAGCGGGCGTTTGTTGCCCAGCATCTGCGACCCGATCTCTTGAGCCAACGTCATTTTCGACGCCGCCTTGGTGACCAGAATGCCGGCGGTTGTCGCAACGATCACCGCTGGTATCTGCGACACCAGACCATCGCCGATGGTCAGGATGGAGTAGCGTTTGATCGATTCCAGGATGCTCATTCCGTGGGTCACGCCCAGGATCGCGCCGCCGACCAGATTGACGGCCGTGACCATCAAGCCGGCGATCGCGTCGCCCCGCACGAACTTCCCGGCACCATCCATCGCACCATAGAATTCGGCCTCCCGAGTGATCTCATCTCGCCGCTCGCGAGCTTCGACTTCATCGATGGCGCCCGCTCCCAGCTCCGCGTCGATCGCCATCTGTTTGCCGGGCATCGCGTCCAGCGTGAATCGCGCGGCGACTTCCGAAATGCGGCCCGAGCCCTTGGTGATGACAATGAACTGGATGACGACCAGGATCAAAAACACCACGACGCCGACAATCAGATCACCGCCGACGACGAAGTTGCCGAACGTCGCCACAATCCGACCCGCGTCGCCATGCAGCAGAATCAACCGCGTGGTGGCGACGTTCAACGACAGACGACACAACGTCATCAGCAACAATAGCGAGGGGAAGACCGCCAATTCCAATGGCCGAGTCGCGCTGATCGCGATCAGCAACAGGAGGATCGACGCCCCAATATTCGCGGCCAGCAAGATGTCGAGCAACATCGCGGGCAACGGCAGCAACAACACCACCAACACCGCCAGCAAAGCGAGGGACAGGACCAGCTCGCTGCGGTTGGCCAACCACATGTTGGAGGATGCGGACGCCCGCATATTCCCTGTCATCAGCGACTTTCTTGAAGCACGATAGACCTCCCAGGCGCCCGCGGCGGGGACAGCAGACCCCTCTGTAGCTGCGACGGCCGTTGCGGTCAACCTTGACTAGCGGACACGCGTTGCCAACCCGGGTGGAGAAACGGCGAGGAGGTTCATCGTTGGGGCGATCTGGACAAGCTGGGACGACCCGCCCGCTGGGCAACGCCGTAGCGGATTTTCATTCGTGGTTTTTCACGTTTCGGAAGAATCCGAAATCATCTCCCACACGTCAATTTCGCGGATTGAGGCCGTTTGGGACTTCGCGGCTGCGACTGGCGTAAGTACCCAGGGTTGCGCTGCGCTGCACCCTGGGCTGATTTGGAGCCGTCCCGTTGGGACTGATTTACGGTCCTTCTTCGCCGAATAGAAGCCCGCTACGGCGTTGCCCGCTGGGACTCGTCCGATTTCTGCTCAGCCCGCGCCGCGGCGATCGGGGACTCGGCCAAAACCGCGCTGGGCGGCTTCCGAGGTGCGGCGATCGACGGTCGCTTGCCCCAGGTGCTCCAGAAGCGTTTCCCGAATGTCCGCCAAGCGTTGCTCGACGGTCGAGAGCCAGCCGAAGTCGGGACCTTCGGCGCGGCAGGATCCGCGGGCCAGGGAGGGATCGGCTTCCAGCCGCACCTCAACGCCCCGCGGCCAGGGCGAGCCGCGGAGTTCCAGCGACGCCAGGACCATTTCCAAGTCGTGCGGGTTCAGATGGATCGCCAGCGTTACGCCGTCGTCGGCTTGGGCGACGGCTTGTCGCACCAGCTCATGGATGTTGAATTGATCCGCTTGAATCGTGGCCTGCACAATGCTTGAGGCGATGGCGACCGACAATTCAATCACGGCCTGTCTCATTTCGTCCAGCGAATGACTGCGGCGTTGCTCCAGTTCATCAATGGACTGAGCCATGGACGTCATCAGATTATCCAGCAGTTGCTTGGTGGCGGGCGGCGTGGAGGGAGCGTCGCGACCGGCGGGCGCGACAACCGGCGGCGTTGCCGCGGCGGCATGAGGGCGGGCGTCGGCGACAGGCCGTTGGTCCCGCGGAGGATCGATGAGGGCGCCTCCGGCGTCGCGGACATCCAGCAAGGGGCGATGGAAGCGAATGTGTTCGATCAGCATCGGTGGTTGCCTTGGGTTACTCGTCGGACATCGTGAGCTGCCCTTCGCGATCCAGTCGAGCGATTTCGGCGACCAGAGTGTCTTGCGCCCGTTGAAGATCATCGTCCGTCATCGGTCCCAACATCTCAAGCTCTTCATTCAAGGCGGCGCGAGCTCGACTGGCCAGGTTGCTCATGACTTTGGCCATGATGTTCTCGGCCGCCTTGGACAAGGCCTTGGCCAGCGTGGGCATATCCACGGCGCGCAGCATTTTCTGCATGGACATATCGTCGATTCTCGCCAGATCCTCGAAAACATAGAGATGTTTTCGAATCCGCTCGGCGGTCTCGCCATCGCTCTGATCCAAGACAGTGAGCATATCGCTGCGTTGTTTGCGATCCATCGAGCGGAGCAGGCTGGCGATTCTGCGATCACTCTCATCGCGATCGGCGGCCAGCGGATCGCGGCGCACGGTGCTGGCCTTGGCGACGGTGGCTTGCACAATACGTTTGATGAGCGGCGTTGCTCCGCGCGGCGCGGGGCAGTTGGGCGAAGACGTCGCGACCGACGTCAGCCGGCAATTCACGCAGCAGAGCGCTGGCCTTCTCGGGCTCGAGACAGTTCACCACGATGGCGATCGTCTTGGGCGATTCGCCAAGCAAGGCGGCGGCGACTTGGAACGCCTGCAGGCGGCCCAGGTCCGCAATGGGATCGCCGCTCAACGAGCATGCTGCGGCGTCGGCCTCCGGTGGCTTCGGGGCTTGATCCTGATCCTCGCTTGTCGGTCGCTTCTCTGCCGAGCCGTCTGGGCGCCGGCGGCGCGATTCGCCGTCTGGGGCGCCCTGGTGGGACGAGTCGTCATCGTCGCCGACTAGCACGCTGAGCTTGGGTGTGTTCGCGCCGCTCTGGTCCCCGGCGGCCGAGTCGTAGGCGCGTCGGAATTCGCTGAGGACGTCGTCGATTTCCGCCGCCGAGGGTGGTTTGGCGTCGGCCGCCGAAAGGAGCTTCAGCATCCGCTGACGCTGGTCGGAGTCCAATTGCTTGAGCACGCTGTCGATCACTTCGGGACCGCAGAGGTTCAGCAAGATGGCGACGCGTTCTTCCATGGTGGCCGTCTTCATCGTTCGGAGAATGGCTGAACGTGGAGGAAACGAGGGCGGCGGTCGCGGCGGCCCAACGGACTACGCCGCGGTTCGCCGGGAAGGCGGCGTTTTCGCCGTCTCCGCGCGGGAGTCCGCGGTGGTTGCCGCGGCGCCGTTAAGCCAGTTCACGATGACTCGCGACATGGTCTCCGGGTCCTTGCGAACCAACTCGGACAATTCGTTGAAGGCGCGGACGCGCGCACTGTCGGCAGTTTCGCTGGATTCCGTGACGCGTTTCAGCTTCCGCAGGATCAACAGCCCCATCGTGAAGGCCAGCAGCGACGCGACGCCCAACGACGCTTGACGCGCGATCGTACTGTAGCGGTCCCAAACCAGCGCGTCTTCACGCTCCACGCCGCCGCCGCCAGTGCCGGTCAAGGACGTGGCGACGACCTCGATCTGATCGTTGCGAGCTTGATCGAAGCCAATCGCGTTGCGAACGATTCGTTCCACTTGCTCGACCGTGACGCTGGGATTGGAGCCCGCCGCGGCGCTGGGATCCGCATTGGGATCGATCACGCCGCCCAAGTCCACCATGGCCGCGACGGTCAATCGTTTGATGGCGCCGCCCGGTTTGTTGACAGTGTCGATCGTTTGGTTCAATTCGTATTCGGTCGTGATGGTCTCTTCGCGATCGGACGTCGGTGTCAGCCGCGACTGACCTCCCGCCGCGCCGGGCAGATTGGCCGAGGCGCCGGCGAGTCCCAAGGCGGCGGGCGAGTATCCCGTCTTGTCGATCGTGTTGATGTTCTCGGTTCGTTTCACTTTACCGTCGGGATCAAAGATGGTCTCGACGCGTTGAATGTCGGTGAAGTCAACGTCGGCGGTGACGCGGACTTCCGCCTTGCCCTCGCCCAACGCCCGCGCCAGCATGCGTTGGGCGCGAGCAGCGAGTTCCACTTCAAGATTTCGGCGGTATTCGAGCTGACGATTCAACTGGCCGGCCAAGGCGTCGGATCCGCTATGCATGACGCGACCGCGATTGTCGCTGATGGAGATATTCTCAGGGGCCAGGCCTTCGACGCCGCCCAGGACCAGCGCGATGACCGACTGCGTGGGGTCGGCGGCCGTGGGACTCGGGCGGAGCTTCAGGATGACGCTCGCCTTGGGCGGCACTCGGTCGCGAGTGAAAGGCGACGACTCCTCCAATGAGATATGAACGCGCGCCCATTCGACGGCGTCCATCTGCATGATGCTGCCGCCCAGGGATTGCTCCAACTGGCGCACGGCGCGAAGGTGCTTGGTCATCGGATCCAGCCAGAGTGAACTGCTCCAGTCCGATTCAGCCTCGACAACGCGACCATATTGATCGCCCACCGCCAAGCTCGCCCGGTTGAAGTCCTGTTTGGGGACCAACACGGCGGAACCCGAGTAGTTCAGCTTGTTCGACACGCCTTCGGTATCCAGCTTGCTCTTGATCTCGGCGGCGTCTTTCGGCGACAGGTCCGTAGCGAGAAGCACGTATTCGGGTTGCGCCGACCAGAAGCCCACTCCCACAATCACGCTGATGCAAGCAAGCGTCGCCGTGGCGAAGGCCGCCTTGCCTGCCAGCGAAGCGCTTTGCCAAACGCCGGCGAGTTGCCGCAACGCATTGCTTAAGAAACTCATGGCGGTTCTCGATTCAGGAACGTGAGCGTGAACGGCTGATGGACGGTTGCACGCAGCCGTGGCCGGTGAAGCACGACCGGCGACCGCGAGCAGTCAACAAGGCATGAGTCCAGGGCTTGGTCGAAGCGTCGCGCGCTGGAGGCGTTACATTTGCATCCGCATGATTTCTTGATAGGCCTCCACTAAACGGTTGCGAATCTCCAGCACCAATCTCAAGGAAAGGTCCGCCTTGGCGACCGACAACACGACATCGTGCATGTTGTCGGATTCGCCGGTCACCAATTGATCCAACGCGGCATCCGCTTGATGCTGGTTCGAGTTGGCTTGGTCCAGCAGTTCATTGATCGCGCGCTGAAAGCCCTCGCCGGATTTCGCCGCGGGGGGTGGCGCGGCCAGATTGGTCGGCGTGAGAGCGTTGGCCCCACCGATTGGCGAGACTGCCACGGATATTAGCTCCCTCTCAACAGCGCCAGCGCCTGTTCGGCCATTTGGCGAAACGACCGCAACACGCGAAGATTCGCCTCATAGGCGCGGCTGGCCGAGATCAAGTTGACCATCTCCACGGCCGGCTGCACGTTGGGCATTGTCACGAACCCTTCGTCGTCGGCGTCCGGATGCCCGGGTTGATACACGCGCGGGAACTCGCTGGAGTCCATTTCCACGCCGACGACGCGCACTCCGCGCAGTCCTTTGCCGTCCGCCTGCAATGGGTCGGTCGCCTGATCCAGGGCCGACTCAAACACGACTTGGCGCCGTCGATAGGGGCCGCCTTCGGGGGTGCGCGTCGAATAGGCGTTGGCCACGTTGTTGGCGACCAACTCCATTCGCTGCCGCTCGGCCGCCATGCCCGAAGCGCTGATGTCGCTGGCTGAAAGGATGTTTCCCAGTCCCATGCGGATGCTCCCACCGCCATCGCGGCGACACGTCGATCGCATTGCTGTTGTTGCTGTTGCTGCTGTTAGTCGATCGTTGTCGGCCGCGCGGTCGGCTGCGTCGGTGACTACCTGCCCGTAATCGCGTTCTTCATCATGGCCATCTTGCTCGCCAGCACCTGGGAATAGGTTTGGTACAGGAGCGCGTTTCTTGTTCATTTGTCCCATTTCGCGATCCACATCGACATTATTCCCATCAGCTCGAGCGGGCGAGGTGGTGTCGATCGTGACTTCGATCGCGGCCGAATTCGGGTCGGCTGTTGGGGAACGCCGCAGGCGTTCGGCCAAGGCCTCCTCGAACGACACGTCCATCCGCTGGTAGCCGGGCGTATCCACATTGGCGACATTCTGGCTGATCGCGCGGTGCCGAGTTTCGGTTGCATCGAGCAGGCGCGAAAGCATGTCGAATTGGCTGGGTAGTACGTTCATGTGAAGATGTATCGACTGCAGAGGGGTTGCGCTTGAGGCGAAATCCCCCGGTCGTAACGATCACACCACCCGCCAGCGAAGCGGGCCACCGACCCGAGGGGCCGGGTTGGCCATGAAATCAGGAAAGCCAGGCAGTTGGGAAAGGGGTGGTGGCTAGGTCCGAACTGAGACTGGCTCACGATCTCCGCCAGACCGCGACGCGCTAGGGAAACGTCGCACGGGAATCCCTGAGCCCGGGATGCTGGCGGCGCTGACCGCTTGACTGACCGCTTGACTGGCCGGCGGCGCCCGGCTAGAAAATATGCTAAATCCATACCACTTTATCGAATTCAGCGGATCGCCCTCGCCATGCGTCTGACGACACATACGGATTTCGCTCTTCGGATGTTGATGTATCTGGCCGCGACGGGCGGCCGCGCGACGTCGGCTCAGGTCGCGCAGCTGTACGGCGTCTCGGCGAACCACATGGCGAAAGTGGTCAACCAACTCGCGCGGCTGGGCTATCTCCGCAGCATCCGGGGCATTGGCGGCGGGATCGAACTCGCCCGCCAACCGGAGCAGATTCGACTAGGGGAAGTGATGGAAGCCCTCGAAGGCAACATGCACTTGCTCGAATGCGTCGATACGGAGAACGTGTGCGTGATCCAGTCATTCTGCAAGCTCAAAGGCGTGCTGGCCGAAGCCGAGCGAGTGCAACTGGATTATCTGAACGGCGTTACTTTGGCCGACGTCACTCCCACCAGACGCCAACTCGGACGAGTTGTTTCGCCGCCGACCTGAAACGACGACTCACACTCGCGATTTGATTCGTTCCTCTCCCAATTCCCACCTAAGGATCTGAAATGAAGAAACTGTTTTTGCTCGCCGTCTGCGCCGCCCTGGTTTTGTGGTTCGCGGTCCAGTCGCTTCCGACGCAATCGGCGACCGCCGCCCAGCAGGCGGCCGGCAAGCCTGACAAGGCCGCGGTGGAGCGTTCGCGCAAGACGACTCGCATGTTGGACAACATCTTCAAGCAGACCATTGTCCTGGTCACCGACAAGTACGTGCATGATGAGGACGACTTTGCGGCGGGCAGCGCCGCGGTCCTGTTGTTCGACAATATCTCCAAGTCCGGCGACAACAAGATCCGCCTGATCGACGCGACAGGCAAGCCCCATGATTCGGAGAATGTCGCGCGGGACGACTTCGAACGCGAGGGAGTCAAGAAGCTCAAGGGCGGCGCCGCGCTTCACGAGCAAGTCGTCAACGTCAACGGCAAGTTCGTCCTGCGAACTTTGACCCCGGTCCCCGTCGTGATGAAGAAATGCGTGATGTGTCACGAGCACTACGGCGACGCCAAGGAAGGAGAGCCGATCGGAGCGATCAGCTACATCGTTCCCATCGAGTGATCGAATGGCGTGGACTTGAGGCCGCACGCCAGCATCCAAGGCCCGACGACGGGCCGAAACAATTTTAGTTGCGGCCGTGAGGCCACGGGTTTGTCGCCAGATGGATGACAGGCCCGAAGGGCAACGCCGTAGCGGATTTTCATTCGTGGCTTTTTGCATTTCGGAAAAGTCTGAATGCATCTCCCACACCGCAATTTCGCGGGGTGCGGCCCGTTGGGACTGATTTGCCATTTGCACTTAGGGGGTGCCCACGGCTACCCAGGGTTGCGTTGCGCTGCACCCTGGGCTGATTTGGGGCCGTCCCGTTGGGACTGATTTGCACTTTGCGACTTTGCAATTTGCGGTTTGCAATTAGGGGTTGCCCACGGCTACCCAGGGTTGCGCTGCATGCACCCTGGGCTGATTTGGGGCCGTCCCGTTGGGACTGATTTGCAATTTGCGCTTTGCCATTTGCACTTTGCACTTAGGGGTTGTCCACGGTTACTCAGGGTTGCGCTGCCGGATGCCGCTGGGCGCATGGACGGCAAGCGAAAATCCGGCGAGAGAAAGACACCGCTTTCGGGTTTGCCGCGGTGTTGCATTCTCTCGGTTTCGACGCTGTGTGGTTTAGTCGAATCGAGTTGTTCGGTTCGCCTCGTCAACGGCCCGCACTCACCTGAGTTTGGGCGCCTACCACATAGGAAGAATTCGACATGCAAACGGGACCACGCCAATTGGACATGCAGCGATTGGAGAAGCGAGAACTCCTGGCTGGAGACGTGTACTTCGGCCTGAGTTCGGGCGACGCTCGAGACGTCATCATTCGCGGCGACAATCTCGCCAACCAGATCGAGGTGAGTTCTCCAGCCGTCGGCCAAGTGCGAGTTCGCGGCTTGAACGGCACGACGGTCAATGGTCAAAGCGGATTTGTGACTCGCACGATCAGCGACGACCTGGATATTCAGATGCTTGGGGGAAACGACCGGGTTGACATTAACGGTCTGAGGGTCATCGGGCAATTTCACTCTGACGTCTCGATCAACATGGGATCCGGTTCGGACAACCTCTCGATTATCAACGGGACCGGAAACGCCCCGGATGTGCGCCGCAACCTGGTCATCAACCTGGGTTCGGGCCACGACGACATGTTTTTGCAGAACCTCGACGTGGGCAACAACCTGTCGGTGGTTGGCGGCGCCGACAATGACGACATGTCTTTGTTGGCCGTCGATGTCGCCAACGAACTGAGTATGCGGGGCGACGCGGGACGGGACGACCTATTGCTGCGTTCAGTCACTGCGGAAGACATGTTCCTCTTCGGCGGCTGGGACAAGGACGAAGTGGAAATCCGAGACTCGGATGCTGACGATCAAATGTTCGTGGATCTCGGCGCGCATGACGACGTGCTGCGCTTGTTCGGCAACGACGCCGCTCGGCCCGACTTCCGGGGCGGCTCGGGAAGCGACCACATGATCTACGGCTACAACACGCAGAAGAACGACTTCGATCCTTGGGGGTTCCGCAGTAGTTTCGAGTACCGGCAACGCATCTAAGGAACCGGGCGCCGCGAAGGAGGGGGCGGCGGCATGCGACACGCCGCCCCCCCTCGCGAAGAGGCGTCAGCTCGCGAAAAGGCGTCAGGCAAGTTTTTTTGGTAGTTGGGGTCGTTTTCACAGTCGTCCCCTCGCCCCGAGCCCTCCCTGGAACACTGCCTCCGTTTCAGTGCTCTTCCGCCGCCGGGCGACCATCTGCGGCGGACGTCGGACGCTGAAAATCCCATCACATGGTTGGACACTCGAGCTTCAAAAGGTGATGATGGGTCATCAAGAGTGAAGCAGGACCAGGATCGGCCGAAGTGAACTAACGCGACTGAAGTTCACTCGAGGATATTTCCAGCTGACCACCAGTCAGTGTTTCCTGCGTGACTCACCCATCCTCGCTCACAGTGGGATCTGCGATGGACACCCGGTCTAAGTCTCTTGCCGTAACGCGACGGCTGCGAATCGTGGCGGTTCTCGCCGCCGCCGGCGCGATCCAAGCCGCACTCACCTACCTCGGTTCAGCGACCGGTCTTCTGAAACCGCAATGGTTGGTTCTTCCCCTGGGAGTCGGCTTATGGTCATTGGCATTCTGGTACAGCTTTCGGCTGCCAGTGCAAGGCCCGGACACGGGGCTCGGAGAGCCGTAAGGCGGGCGACGGTCGCCGCGATCGCGTGGACGGTTGGGCGGGGACAAGCTTCAACGGACGATCGTCACCCCGGGAGTCGCTGCGACGACGCCAAACGACGATCCTGGGCGCGGTGTCGCGACGATGTTCAGCGGCATGATGGGGGGCGGCGACTCATTCCAATTGGGATCAGCGTTTGGGCCCAAGTGATGACCATAAAAGCGCCCAGGTTGCCAAAAGGCCGCCTGACACCTTTTCACGGAGTACGCTCACGTGCGCGGTCGAGTGCTCTTTCTTACGGAACGCTATGCGCCGGATGTGGGAGGCGTGGCTCGCAGCGCGCGGCGGACGGCCGAGGCGATTGCTCATCTGGGGTGGGACTGTCATGTGTTGACCTGGACCAAGACGTTGCCCCCCGGCCAACTGCAGTCGATGTCGCCGCAAAGCGACGCCCCGGACGCTCCGATGTTGCATCGCTTGGGGTTGTTCGCCAATTGGGACCTGACGATGCAGCACACGATGAATGTGGTCCAGTGGCTGCACGGAAGGTTCGCCTTTGACGCCGCTTGGGGGCACTATCTTTACCCGGCGGGTTTTCTTGCCGTGACGTTGGCTCAGACGCTGGGACTCGCATCGCTGGTCAGCGCGCGGGGCAATGACGTCGATCGCTTGATGTTTCCTCCCGGCGACTTCGCCCGGCTTCTCTGGACCCTGCAGCGAGCGGATGCGATTACCGCGGTGTCCGCGGATTTGGCCCACAAAATCGTGGTCTTGCTAGGGCGAGATCCAGCAGTGCAAGTCGTTCATAACTCGGTGGACCTGGCCACGTTCTCACCCGGACCGGCGGAGGAGCAACTACGAGCCGAACATGCGATTCGCCCCGGCGAAACCGTGCTCGGTTTTTGCGGCGAACTGCGACACAAGAAGGGGCTGCCGTTTTTGCTGGGCGCGCTGGATGAAGTCCGCCGCGAGCGTGAAGCATGTTTGCTGGTGATCGGCGAAGTGCGTTCCCGCGAACAAGCGGCCCTGTCTCAATATCTGGCGGACCGCAGCGAGACGGCGCGGCGCGTGCTCGTCACCGGGCACTTGCCGTCGCCCAGGGAAGTCGCGCGGCGCTTGCGACTTTGCGACGTGGTCCTGCAACCATCAATTTGGGATGGTCTGCCCAACGCTCTCCTGGAAGCGATGGCCTGCGGGCGCATCGTGATCGCCAGCGACGCGGGCGGTATTCCCGAGGTGATCGAGCACGAAGTCAGCGGATACATGATTCCTCGGCATCAGCTCGATCGACTGGGGCAAGCGACATTGGAAGTCCTCTCGCTGCCCGAGTCGCATCGAGCGGCCCTGCAAAGCGGAGCGCGTCAACGCGTCGCCGAAGCGTTTCACCCGTCCGTCGAAGCGGACGCGCTGCAAGCCTTGTTGGCCGGCGTTATTCCCAACTCGCGTTGATACGCGGTCAGCAGGCGATGCTCCGCATGCGCCCATGTGAAAGCCTCCTGAATGCGGCGGCGAGCCGCCACGGACAATCGCCGCGCAAGTTCCGGGTCGTTCCGCAATCGCAACACCGCGTCCTTGATTGCCTTGGCCGAGCCCGGTTTGACCAGAACCGCTTGGACTTCGTCTGCGGCCAAAGCGCGGACCACCGACAAGTCGCTGGCCACCAACGGCGTGCCGCTGGCCATGGCTTCGAGCACCTTGAGCGGACAACAACCCTGGACGAGATTGCGATCATTGGATCGCAGCGGCGCCAAGGCGATATGAGACGCATGGTGCAAAGCGGCCAGACGGGACTGCGGCGCCGCGTCCAGTATCTCAACGTGCTGTTCCACGCCTAGCGAGCGGGCCCGCCGCTGCAGTCGGTTCAGGGCGCGTTGTCGCGCTTCACCGACGATGGTCAAGCGCGCGGAAAATCGCGCAGGCACAGCGCGAGCGCTCTCGCGCCGTCGTGACGCCCTGCCAACTGGCGATCGTTCCGCTATACAACAAGCGAGTCGGATCATGGGGCGAGCGTTCAGGGAGTTGGTAAGTGAAGATCGTCGTATCGACGCCGTTGGGAATCACGACCACGCGCTCGCGACGCACGCCGCGCGTCATCAGGTGGGCGGCGGTGACCTCGCTCACGGTCACGATCAGATCAGCGGCTTCCAGGCAAACTTGCTCCTGGGCGCGAAGTTTCGTCAGCAACTCGCGATCGTCGGCCACCCTTGGGTAATGGTACTTCAACTCCACTGAAGGCAAGCCGTTAACTTCATAAATAAGCTTATTGCAATAATGACGTTTGCTGAGCGCGATCGGGTAGCCTTCGAAGATGGAGCGAAAGTGAATCACCTCCACCCGACGTCCGCTCAGGAATTGCGATAGAGCTCGACGGAAGTTCAAGACGCGTTGCATCAGGTTGGCGCCATGCGCGGGCAACTGCCAGTGACGCACGCCGGGATGGCGCAAGGCGGGCGATCCCTGACGCGGATCGCCGACGACGGTGACCAGATCGATCGGTCCGAAGGCCCGCCCCAGGGCTCGCGAGAACGCGTCGATATGCACCGCGGCGCCTTTGCGAGCCGGCAAGCGGTCGTAGGACACATAGATCATTCGTCTTGTTGCACTCTCCTGCGACGGGCCCTAAAATTTGAGACGCTTGACAAGCCTTGTCGCCCTACCCCTCTTTGACTTGGTGGAACGCATGTCCCCGGCTATTGAACAGGCCCAGCGGCGACAGGTCTACCAGACAACTGGCGCCGTCGCTCAGATCCTGGAGGATGTTGGTCGGCTCGAAGAACGCGACAAGCATCACGAGCAACGCATGGGGCAATGGGGCGCCGTCGCCGGCCTGGGAGGTCTTTTGTTGGTCTCCGGGGTCATCCTGGGAGTGGCCACGAGTTTCGCGTCCGGAGTGCTGATCGGCGGGCTGCTCGCTTCAGGCGCCATCGCGCTGATTGTGGGACTCGTGGTGCGTTTCCAATACGGCCGCGGCAACTTCGACGACAAGCGTTATCGACTGCTTGGCAAACTGCTGCATCTGATCGGCAAGGACACCGCCCAGGAAGCCCAACTTCAGGTGCGACTCGACCTGCGTCGCCCGGATACGCGAGACAAGTTCGTGAGCGAGGGCTCCGCCGGCCCGTGGAAAGTCAAGTTCTATCGAGATCCTTGGCTGCAGCTCCAAGGACGATTATTGGATGGGACCAGCTTTCAGGTCGCGGCCATTGAATTGTCCCAATATCGCAGCCGCTGGAAAACAAGCGCTAGCGGCAAGTCAAAGCACAAGAGCAAAACCAAGACAGCCACCGAGGCGGTCCTTTGCTTGCGGCCAAAAATCACGAAATACGAACACGCGGTGCAATTCTCGGCCGAGGCCGCCAAGGATGCTGTCAAGTTGCCGGATTGGGTGGCCCTCAAGTCGATTGACATCACCGATCGCGGGCTCACGTTGAAGGTGAAAGCCAAGGCTCCCTGGAATATCGCCAGTCGCGGCAAGCAGCCCGAACGCGACGGTGTGCACATGATCGCGATGATGTTCCTGAGCCTCTATCAAATCTTGAATCTCTCTCGCGCCATGTCCAAGGCGGAAAAGAAACGACCACCGCAATGAGAAGCCCGATCCACTCGGCGACGACGCCTTTGATCATGATGGCCAGCATTCTGCTGCTTGCCGGATGCGGTCAAGCGCCGCCGACGCCGCCGCCCGCAGCGGAGCATCGCGGCGACACCAACGATCAAGCGGAATCCGCGGTCCAGATCGAATCCGACGGCCACGGCGAATCCGTCGAAGGGCCCCAACACGACCCAGGCGATCAACTCGCCGAAGCCATTCACCCGGCTGACCCGCCAGGCCAGGCGCCTTCCGACAGCCAGGCGCTGAGCGACCAGCCATCGGCCGCTGAGTCGCCTTGGCGTGGACTGACGACCAAGATCAAAATCAAGAACGGCGCCGGCGAAACCGCGATGTCGGTCAAGCCCAAGGAGGACGGCGGCAAGTTGGTCGACGCCCAGGAACAGGAGCTCGCTCGCTACACGGTTTCCGCGGCAAAACTCAAAATCAAGGACGCGCAGGACAACGTCCTCGGCTATGTCGTCGCCAATCGTCGAGGTCTGAAACTGGAGGATCCAACCCAACAACACACGCAGTATCATCTGATCGACCAAGGAGACGGCGACTGGAAACTGGAGGACGGTGAGCAACACCTGCTTTACAAGATCAAGCAGAGAGAATACGGATTCGAGATCGAAACCGGAGAGGAAGCGAGTCTGTTCAAGGTCAAAGTCAATGGCGACAAGACATCGCTTCGCAACGCTCGCGAAGAAACGGTGTATTACACGAATGATCCGGTCAAACCGCTGGCCTTCGCTTGTCTGGGATTGGAAGCGATCCAGGACATGCGACTTCGGATGGCCCTGTTTACGATGATTGGCGGCCGGCCGTAACGGTCCGCAAGAACGACTCCACCCAGCCGGAACGTTGATCCATGGCCGAACTCTGGCGCCCCGGACGCTGCAACGAAACAGCGGGCTTCCTCTTCCAACATGAGTGCGGCAACGCACCGATCGCTCAGTGCGACGCGTGCAGAAAGCCGCTCTGCGCGGAGCATCTGCATGACGCCGCCGGTCAGCGCTTGTGCACCACCTGCGTCAAGCAACAGCAGCGTCAACAAGCGGGTCGGTCCACTCACATCGATAACGACGATCCCTATTTCTATGGCGATCGCTACTACGACGGCTATGGTCGCTACACCACCGGCTATTGGGGTCACCATTACATCCAAGGGCGGCGGCACGAGCCCCATGACTTCACGGAAGCCGATGCGGAAAGCCTGCAAGAAACGGGGTTCGATGACGAGGACTTCGAGACGAACATGAGCGAAAGCTGATGATCGCCGCTGGGAGCCCGTCGGTTGCGGGCGGACGGTGGCTGGTGTATGCGCTTGGCGGCGGTGCTGGGCACTGGATGCGAGCGTTGGCCCTTAGCCGCGCAGCGGCTCGCCGCGGGCATCAAGTCACCATCCTGCACAACAGCCCCGCAGCGGCCGGCGTCGGACTCGTGGATCGCTGGCTTAGCTGGCCGCCTTCGATCAGGATTGTGGGACTCGAATCGCATCTCGATCGCAACCAGTGCAGCGGTCGCGTGGCCGCTCTGCTCCGCCAGGAAGTTTTTGACGTGCTGATCGTGGACACGTTTCCTCGCGGCCTGGCGGGCGAACTGCCGACCCTGTTGCCGGAATTACGCGCCTTCAAAGTCCTCATCCATCGCGATCTCAACCCACGCTACGCCGCCCGCAACCAGGTGCGAGAATCCTGCGACGCCTATGACTTGATTCTCCTGCCCGGCGAGCGCGGGCCGCTCAGCGATTTGCCGCCCGCTGTTTTCACGAACCCCTGGCTCGTCGCGGATGACTGGGAACTGAAGACCCAGGCCCAGTCCCGCAAAATACTCGAAGCGGCGGACGGCCAACCACTGGTCGTCGTCTCCGGCTCGGGCAAGCCGGAGGAGTGGCCCGTCTCGGCGGCTTGGGCAGAAGCGATTCAACAACGCCTCGGGGGCCTCGCCTGCGTGCGATTCGTCTGCCTCGACGCGGCCGCCCGAGCTCTGGCGCCGACCCTCGCCGTGCATTGCTGGCCGCTTTTGGTCCTCTTGCCGGGAGTCGACCTGTTGGTCGGCGGCGGAGGCTACAACACGGTTTGCGAATCTCGAGCGACCGAGACGACGCTGCTGGCGATCCCACAGCCGCGGCTCTACGACCGGCAATGGCGGCGCCTGCGCCCTGCACAATGTGCGAAGGCGGATAATCTCTTACAGCGAGTCGCCGCCTGCACGCTGCGGCGCCCGCGCCCGCCGAAGCCGCCGATCTATCAGAATGGAGTGCACCAAGCCGTGCGGCTGATCGAAGAATCAACGCGGTGATGCTGCAGCCGTCATTCGGCGACCGCCAACGTGAACTCCTGCCGACCTCGCTACTCGCGCAACCGTCAATCGACGCTCCGGCCCAGGACGCGACTACGAGCACGCCACGACGGGGCTTGCCTCCGTTGGGCGATGCTCCTCGCCCAGCAAACAGCGCATGCCGGCGGGAAGCAGCGCCCCGCGGGGACGAGCGAGCCCAGCGGTGGGGGGATGCGCACGTGCGCATGCTGGCGGGGAGCAACGCTCGACGATATCCATGCCCCGTCATGGCGTTGCTCGCCGCTGGCTAATGTCGATCGACCAGCTACACTGTTCGCAGCGCCTCGATATCTTGACAATCTAGGAGAACGCGGGAACCACCGTCAGGTCATGGGTGAATATCAGAAGATCGTAGGAATGATCACGCTTTGCGTTGTCGCGCTGGCGCCCGGCAGACTAGGTGCGCAAGACGACGGCGTCCAGTTGAAGACATTGCAGGTCGCCGTGGTCGAAATGCAGCCGTTCGCCATGAAGACCGTCGATGGTCACTGGGAAGGCATCTCCATCGATCTCTGGCGTGAGCTCGCCGATAGGATGGGCGTTGACTTCGAGCTGCGCGAATACGGCAGTATCGAAGCGCTGACGGAGGCCTTCGTCAAACGCGATGTTGACTTGACACCGATGACAGCGATGACGGCGGAACGCGAAGTCTTGGTGGACTTCTCAGGCGCCTACTACCTGTCGGGAGCGGTGATTGTGGTCCCTGCGCAAAAAGCGGGACACGGCTGGTACCGTGTCGCCAGTCGTTTTTTCTCACTGGATTTCCTCCAGGTCGTTGGTGTGTTGATGCTTCTGTGGCTGATAGCCGGCGTCGCCGTTTGGCTTTTCGAAGGCCGCGGGAACCGCGAAATGTTCGGCGGCGGGCCCGTAAAAGGGGTTGCGCAGGGCATCTGGTGGGCTGCCGTCACGATGACCACTGTCGGCTACGGAGATATCTCGCCGAAGACTGCGGGCGGCCGGATCGTTGGGGTCGTTTGGATGTTTGCCGCGATCGTTTTGATCTCTGGCTTCACCGCGGCCATCTCTAGCTCACTGACCGTCGGTGCGTTGAGCGGCAAGGTGCGAGGAATACGCGATCTGCCGACTGCTCGCGTCGGCACCGTGGCCGACTCGAGCGCCGAGGCCTACCTCGTGAAAAGGGGAATTAAGCTGGAGCGTTCGTTCGAGAATCCGCGGGATGGTTTGAAGTCGCTCTTAGACGCGGAAACGGACGCCTTTGTCTTCCAGGGGCCCATCTTAAAGTATCTGGCGAAGAACGAGTTCATGGGGCGATTGGAAGTGCTGCCTGGGACCTTCGATCACCACTACATGGGCATGGCCGTGCCGTCCGGCAGCCAGTTACGCGAGCCGCTGAATCGCGCCCTCTTGGAGTTCATGGAGACGGACCAATGGACGAGCATCTTGAAGCAGTACTTGGGCCAAGGCAACTAAGCAGGAAGTCAAATGATTCCTGAGAATCACCAGCATCGTTGCGCCTGGGCCTTAGCGATTGGGCGGTCGCCCAGGGTTGCGCTGCACCCTGGGCTGATTTGGGACCGTCCCGGTTGGGACTGATTTGCATTTGGCACTCGAAGCGGTTGGAACGCCGGCGTTCGCGCAGCGAACGAGGTAGATCATTCGCCTTTCTAAGAACGCGAGCTTGTTATCCGTGTCCACTGAAGCTGCAGCGAAGTTGGCTGAAGCTGATCGTGTTGACGGCAACGAGGATCATGTCATTGAACGCTGATACGCGTGTGCACTTGGCATGGACGGCAAGCCGGAATACACCGTAAACGCCAACGGCTACGAAGCACACTTCTGCAGCAAAGCCTGTTGCGACCTCTTTCAAAAGAATCCCGAGGAAGTGATTGCCACGACCGAGATTCCAGAATCGAAAGAGTGAACGTTGGTTGCTTCGTTGATAACGCGGGTCCTTGTGGTGAAGTCCCTCACGGGCGGCCCCCAATCAGCCCAGGGTGGAGCGAAGCCGCCCTGGGCAGCGGAGGTCGTCCTAGGAAGTCACTGCGAGATCAGATCGCGGACGATGAGACCTTGAACTGACTCGGTCGCGTTCGCGGATGCGGTCGCGTCGTTGCAGTGCCCGCTCAGCGCACAATCAAGTCATCGACCAGGCGACCATTGAGAAAATTGTCAGCCACGGATCTGCACAGATGCACACAGATACGAATCCGGAGCAAACACATCTGGGTAAATCCGTGAACATCCGTGGCGATTTCCCAGGGTTGCGCTGCCCAGGCTGAATTGGGGCCGTGGGTTGGGACTGATTTAGGTTCCTTCTTCGCCAGGCAGAATTGCCGCGCGCCCCGCGACGCCACAAAAAAACGCCGCAGAGCCTTGTTTTCAGGGGCTTTGCGGCGTTTTTCGTGAGTGGTCAGGGGCGGGGTCGAACCGCCGACACTCGGATTTTCAGTCCGATGCTCTACCAACTGAGCTACCTGACCAGGACCCGGTGTTTCCGGGTCAGCGAACGAATAGTCTAGTCTCTGTAACGGATTTCGCAAGCCGGTTGGAGCGTCCCCGAATCCGACGTTTTTGGGGGCCGCCGCGGGCCGGGAACTTTGGCGCCGACTTGGGCGTCGTACCTTTTGTTGTTTGGTTCGGCGTGACAACTTATACTTCAGCACGTTGGCGAGTCGGCCTCCGTTGCCAGGGTCGCCACATGGGCGATTTTTTCTTTTGCGTGATAAGGGATCCACCATGAAGGGCGGCGCGAATATCCTGGTTTGGGTTGGCTTGCTGTTGTTGTTGAACTTCCTGAGTTACGCATTCAACTGGGGATATTACTTCTGGTAGCGCCCCAGGCGTATTAGCGTTGGCGGGCGAATCACTCGTCCGACTCGAACAGGCGATCCATGCATGCTCTCAGGACGCTGGCAACCTAGCGCTCGCGAGGAGCGTTGGATCAGTTGGGCGTTCGGCGTCAACGTGTTGGCGGTGGCGGTCGTGGACTTGGTGCGCGGCGGCGGATACGGACTGTCGTGGGTGTCTGCTTGCGTTTTCGCGCTGGGCTGCGTGGTTGGATGGCTGTTCCTGCGGCGACGTCCGGCGCAAGAGCATGCGACTTGGCTATCGATGTTGAGCTGCGCGCCGGCCGTCCTGATTGGCGGCTTGGCGCTGGCCTATGCACCGCCGCCGAGTCAGTGGCCGATCTATGCGATCCTGGTGTTCACCGTCGGGACGCTGATTGCCATGGCCGCTCTGAGCACGTTAGGCAAGAGTTTCGCCGTCTTGCCGGGACGGCGAGCCCTGGTGACTCGCGGGCCCTATCGGTGGTTGCGACACCCGGCGTATTTCGGCGAACTGCTGATGATGGCCGGTTGCTGGCTGGCCACGCCTCGATGGGAGACGACCGCGTTGATCTTGACGGCGCCCTGGTTGCTGGCGTGGCGCATCGTACAAGAGGAGCGTTTGCTCTCGGCTGATGAGGGTTTCGAGGCGTATCGCCATCAGGCGCCTTGGCGATTGATTCCGGGCCTCTGGTAGGCCGCGTCCACAAGAAATCGCCGGCCAACTGGAAAGTCAACCGGCAACATTCTTGCGTCGCGTCGTTACGAATCGAGTGCGAACAAGCCGACTCGCTCCGCGTAGCTGGGTTCGCGCGGGCCAACGTGGCTGCCGCCTAGCCCATGTCCTTCAAGCCCTTCAATGCTCGCACCGTCACCTTGGTGCTCGCGGGCTTGGCCGGGCGATCGTAGTACTCGCCGGTGAAGCGATTCAGGACGTTCTTCTCGGCCGGCTTGGCCGGGACCTTCTTTTTGCTGATCTTCACCAATCCGGGGATCGTGAACACGCCGGCGCCGTTACGACCCAGGGATTTGCGAATCTCGTCCGAGAGCGCCTCAAAGACGGCGGTAACTTCCTTCTTGGACAGTTCCGTCCTTTCGGCGATGGTAGCGATAATCTGGGTCTTTGTCGGAGCTTTTACGGCTTTCTTCGCCATCGTTGAATACCCTTCCTTGCGAGGATAGGCCACATGAAACAAGTTGTTTTCTCGCGTCACCCGCCAACACGGATGGCCGATGATTAAAAACTTTGCTTGTGAAATTGCAATAGGAAAGCGGGAAAAACGGGATAATTCGCGGGGTTTTTAGGGGTTTCAGCGGATTTAGCCCCCGCCAGACCCCTATTGCAAGGGTTCTTCCCCACCCCGGTTCCGATTGAGCCATGCGGGCAGGATACCTAAGATAGGTAGTGGCTTGCGTTTAACGCATGGCCGCCATGCAATGGCGCCGAAGGGCGTGGACGGAAGACGACCGCGCGTGTTCGTGGCCCGGCGGGGCCGCGGACGCGTTCCTCGAAGTCCACCATGAAGTCCACCATTGCGACGAGGCCGACGGGGGCGTCGGCCGGCAAGCGGGAACTGAGCCAGGCAGGGAGCAAGGACCATGAACCGCGTCTTTCCACATCGAATCGCGAAAACGAACCGGCGGTTCCGTTTTGCGGGCGGCGGCCAGCCGCGTCGCTGCGGCTGGGACCAGCGCGAGGGCGCCCGGCGCGGGCCGATTCGCTGGCGGGGCGTTGTGGCCCTTCTTGGCGTCATCCTGTTGTCCCCGGCGGCGACCGCTCAGTCGCCGTCCGCCGGCGACGACTCGAGCTTGCGGAATCGTTTTCTGCCGCCGCCGCGCGCGCTGACGACGCTCGTCCTCGGGGCGCGCAAGTCCATCGAGCAAGGGCGGTTCGACGACGCGGTGCAGGCGCTGGGCGTCGTCCTCTGCGGCGAACCCGCCGACGATCGCTTCTCCGATCAGGATTTTTTTGTCTTGGACTCCGCTGGCGACCTGATGAGCCTTCGGTCCTACGCCATGGAGCTGTTGGCCGGCACTCCAGCCGACGTTCTGCAACTATACGAATTGCGTTATGGCCGCCAGGCGCAACGGCAGCTGGAACAGGCTCAGACCGAACGTGACGCCCGGTTGCTGGGCGACGCTGCTCGCCGCTTCGTTCACACGCGGGCCGGATACCAGGCCGCCTTGCTGCAGGCGCAGTTATTCCTGGATCAAGGCGAGCCACTGGCCGCGGCGACGGCATTGCAGCGTCTGGCCGGTTGGCCGGAAGCCGGCCGGGTGTTGCAGCCCGAGTTGTCGCTCTGGTTGTCCGCCGCGCTGCTGCTGGCCAATCGCCCCGAGCAGGCGACCGAGACCTTGTGGTCGGCGCGGGCCAGCTTGGGGCGACTGGCGCTTTCGCCGCCTCCGCCGCCGTTGCCCAACCGGCAAGCGGCCTTGCGGTGGCTCAATCAATGGATCGATGCGTCGCGAGCGGTTGATTCGCCACGGCGGCAGTGGACCGTGCATCGCGGCGACGCCGCTCGCAACGCCGAGGCGTCCGGCGGCATGCCGCTGCTGCGACCCAGGTGGCGGCTGCGGCTGCATGACGCTCCCCCGGCCGACGCGTTGGCCGAAGCGCTTCAGGAAGGATTCCAACACGAGAACTTGGCCTCCATTCCGGTCCTGCATCCGTTGGCGACGCGCAATCTGGTGTTGACCCGCACGCCGACGCAGTTGATCGCCGTCGATCTGTCGAACAGGCAAACGCGTCTGGCGCTACCCCCCGTGGCGCGACGACGAGCTGACCGAGAAGCTCCGCGATCTGGCCCCCGCTCGTGATCCCTCGCGGAAGCGTTACACCGAGACAACCAGCCTCTCAGCGGCCCTCTGGTCCGACGCCTCGCTGGGCCAGATCAGCTGTGATCGCGACACGCTGTATGCGCTGCAAGTTGAGGAGCCAGCCCCGCGCGACTTGCCCATCGTGGGACGCTCCCGCGAAGGCGCGGCGTCGGTCTGTCTGGCGGCGCTCGACCTGCGGACTCAGGGACGCCTGCGGTGGATTGTCGGCGGCGGCCAGCTCAGCGTTCCGGAGTTGACCGGCGCCCATTTCCTGGGCCCTCCCCTGCCCGCCGGCGAACAACTCTTCGCTATGTATGAATACGATGGCGAGTTGCGCGTGGCCGCTTTGGATCCGGCCAGCGGGCGCGTGCTCTGGCGGCAGCAACTGGCGCATATGGAGGACAACCTGATCGCCCGCGACGCGTTTCGCCGGCAGGCGGGCGACTCGCCTTCGTTAGAGGGAGGGCTCCTGATTTGTCCGACGTCGGCCGGCGTCGTCGTCGCCATCGATGTGCAACAACGCGCAGTTGCGCTGGGGATACCGCTACGCCAGTTATCGCGATCAAGGGTCGGCCGCCTCTTCGTCGAAGTACGCCCTCCCCAGCCCTCGTCAACCCTATTGGAATGACGCCACGGCGACGATCGCCGAACAGCATGTCTTGCTGACGCCTCCCGAATCGGAACAACTGCATTGCCTGGATCTCCTGTCGGGCAAGTTGTTGTGGGTTCGCCCGCGGAGAACCGGTTTGTATGTGGCGGCGGTCAACGGGGGCCGAGCATGCGTGGTGGGCAACGACGCCGTGCAGGCCTATCAACTCGCCGACGGCGAGGCGGCCTGGTCCACTCCCCTGACGCTGGACGCGCCGCCGTCGGGGCGTGGGTTTCGGCACGGGCGATTTTACTTCTTGCCCTTGGCGAACCAGGAACTCTGGAAAATCGATCTCGAAACCGGCGAGCTGGTGCAGCGGCAAACGAGTGCGTCGCCTTGGGGCAATCTGATCACCTATAAGGATCAGCTGATCTCCGTCGATCATCAATCGTTGCAAGCCTTCTTCCTGCGAGCGCCGTTGGCGCGGCGTTTGGAAGCCGCCTTGGCCGCGTCGCCGGAAGACCGCTGGGCCAGACGCCAACGGGCCGAATTGCTCCTGGAAGAGCAACGCTTGGAGGAGGCTTGTGGTGAACTTCGGCAGTTGGTCGAGTCCGATCTTGGCGACGCTGCGAGTCGCTCCCTGTACGTCGATGCTTGTCTGCAGTGGATGGAGCACGATTTCGATCGCGGCGCCCCGGCGGCTCGCGAGGCCTTTGACTTCTTTCTGCGAACCGACGAGCTGCGATTTTGGAAACTGTCTTTGGAAGGCTTGATGCAGCGCCGCCGCTGGGCGGACGCCGTAGGCGCCGCCGGACAGATCGCGACCTTGATGCGGCGCGGGCGACCGGATGAGTTGTTGGAGTTGGACGACCAACGCGAGATCGATCCTCAACGCTGGCTTGCCGTGCAGGTGCGGCGCTTGTGGTCCAGCGTGCTTGTCGAGGCGCCAGGTGCGGCCGCTGATCGCGACGCCGAACGAGCCGCGGCGAAGGCCCAGGAGGCGGAGCAACGGTTGGCGGCGCGGCGGCTCCTGGAACAGTGGTTTCAGCGCGAATGGGCGAACGCTCAACGCGTGAATTCGATCGATCGCTGGCGGTGGCTGATCGAAGTGTTTGACGCCGCGCCTCGGTGCGGTGAAGCGCGTTTGCAGTTGGCTCAGCGACAACAAGAGCGCGGCAACCTGCTCGAGGCGGAGTTGTTGACGCTGGGCCTCGAGCAGTCCTCCGACGCCGCCCTGGCGACCGCCGCCACGGGACGGCTGGCCAGTCTTTGGCTGGAAGGGAATCGCCCCTTGCCGCTGGAGTGGGCCATTCGCATGTTGGACGGCCCTTACCGCAATACGGCGGACCTTCAGGGGACGACCGGACGTCAATGGTTGGAGTCCCTGGAGCAAGTCCTGGAGCAACGCCGCATCCATGCAGGCCGACGCCGACCCGGCCAAGCCGGCCTGGCCCAATGGGCGTGTTCAAGTGCAACAAGTCAGCGAAGATGGACTCAGCTACAGCAAGCGGTCCTACCCTCTCGTCAGTCGGCGCTTCGGCAGCCTGGCGTCTCAGTTTCGTCGTTCGTATTCGATGGTTCTCGAACGACCTTCGTCGGTGGTCCTGCGTGATCGCTTCGGCCGCCCGGTGCTGACGTTCTCGCTCACCGGTTCGGTGCGCAGCGACGCGTACTTGATGTGGAGGATGCAATGGAGCGGGCACTTCGTCGCCGCCGCCGCACTGAGTCCGTCCACCGCCTGCGACCTGATCGCGATCAACGCGTTCACGCAGCCCGATGATGCGGACGCGGTGGTGTTATGGCGGCAATCCTTGACCAATTCGCTGCCGGGCCAGGCGAGTTTGCGGAGAACCACGCAGGTCACCGACACGCCGTTGGGGCTGCGTCGGCACACGCCGGCCGACGCGGACAACCGCGTCTTGGCGTCCTTGGGACCACAGAGCCGCCGCGGAGTCATCTTTCGGCGGGGCGTGGAACTGGTTTGCTGTCATCCGTTGACGGGCGACGCGCTCTGGGTTCGCAGTGACGTGGACCCCGGCGGTGAATTGGTGGGAGATGATCAGGTCGTTTTTGTTTGCGCGAAGCAAGGCGGTCCCGCCCGCGCCTTTCGCTTTGAGGACGGCGCCGAGTTGCCGACTCGGATTGCTCCAGCGACCGACTCGCAGCTTGCGACCAGGGGGACTTTGGTGGTCAGCTTCGTTGCGGACGAGCAGCAGTTGGAGGTCGTCGCTCAGGATCTCCGCGAAGATCAGCCGCGCTGGAGGCGGCAATTCAGCCCCGCCGTCAAGGCCGCCTTGGTGGATGACGACGCGCTGCTGCTGGCCGACGTCGATGGCGAGACCACTCTGTTGTCGCTGGCCACCGGGCGTCCCAAGTGGCGGACCCAGTTGTCCCCGATGCCGGAGCTGAAGGACGTGATGGCGATCCAGGCCAGCGACAGCCTGCTGATCTTGCGAAACAGTGAACGCGAAGCGGTCGCCGCGGAGCGAGAATTCTCGCGGGCGCCCAGCGTGGCCCATGCGGAGATGTTCGTCGGCGATGTCTGGTGCTTGGACAACCAGGGACGCCAGCGATGGCCCTCGCCGGTCGCCCTGGAGCAGTTCGCGGCGCCGGCCGACCAGGCGCCTGATCTTCCCGCCCTGTTGCTGATGCGCAACGAACGGCGAGGAAAGCAAGCCGCCAGCAAAGTGGTGCTGTTGAATAAACGCGACGGTTCGCTGGCCGCCGAGATCCTTTCCGAGGGCAAGTCGATTTCGTCCTATCGAGCTCAATGTGATCCCTCGCTCCATGAACTACGATTGGAGATGTCAACCGGCGAATTCGTCGCGACCTGGACCAGCGAGGACCGGCCGCCCCGGCCGCCGGCCAACCTGCTGTTGAGCCGGGAAACCGCGCCCCCAAAGCTCAGCAAAGTCGCCGCCAAAATCCTGAAATCCGCCGCTCAACAGCTGGCGTTGCCTCGAGAACGCTCGCCGTTTGACTCCGGCAGGTAGGCAACTCGTTAGCTAGGAACTATCTTTGAGCGGCGGCGAGCTTCGGTCCCCCCTGATGGGCTGGGAATGAACGAAATCGTCGCCTCGCGCAACTAAGCTGTAAGCCAGAGACCCACGCCCCCCACCAGGATTTCAGGACAAGCTCATGACCGACGACGGTTTGCCGAAAGTCAACTCGGCTGCGATCGAAAAGCTAGGCAGCGCCCGCCAGCGTATTGTGGACCAACTGTCTCAAGTCATTGTCGGCCAACAAGACGTGATCGAGGAACTGCTGATTTGCTTGTTCAGCCGAGGGCATTGTCTGTTGGAAGGCGTGCCGGGACTCGCCAAGACCTTGATGATCAGCACCCTCTCGCGATGCTTGAACCTGTCGTTCAGTCGCGTCCAGTTCACGCCCGACTTGATGCCGGCCGACATCACGGGGACCGAAGTCATTCAAGAGGATCGGACGACGGGCGAGCGAGGCTACCGCTTCCTGGCGGGGCCGATTTTCGCCAACGTGATTCTGGCCGACGAAATCAACCGAACCCCGCCCAAAACGCAGGCTTCGCTGTTGGAAGCGATGCAGGAACGGCAAGTCACCGTGGGCGGCAACAAGCACGCCCTGCCGAGTCCCTTCTTCGTGTTGGCGACCCAGAACCCGATTGAGCAGGAAGGGACGTATCCGCTTCCTGAGGCGCAGCAAGATCGTTTCATGTTCAAAGTCTTCGTCAAGTATCCATCCTTCGACGAGGAATTCGAAGTCGCTCGACGCGCACGACCACGACCATGACCGACAGCATCGAGCCCGTGTTGAGCGGCGAGGAGATCCTTGAGCTGCAAGAGACCGTGCGCGCAGGTGCCAGTCAGCGATCATGTCATTCGTTACGCGCTGGCCCTGGTGCGGCAGACTCGCGTGGGAAGTCCCGGAGTTCCGGAGTATGTGGGCGAGATGATCGATTGGGGCGCCGGCCCGCGGGCCGTGCAGTACCTGATCCTGGGCGGCAAAGCGCGGGCGCTGCTGTACGGCCGCACTCATGTGTCCACCGAGGACATTCAGGCGCTGGCCCGCCCCGTGCTGCGGCATCGTCTGGTGGTGAATTTCGCCGCCGAAAGTGAAGGCGTGACGCCCGACACGGTCGTCGATCAATTGGTCGAATCCACTCCCTCCCGCGAAGATGAATTGACAAGCGATGCCCGATTCAAAGAGATTTTTGCATCCTGAAGCGATCAAGCGCATCGCGCAGTTTAGAAGTCCGCGCGAGGCATATCGTGGAGGGATTCCTGTCGGGCATGCACCGCAGTCCGTACTTCGGGCAATCGGTCGAGTTCCTGCAGCATCGTGAGTACACGATGGGCGACGACCTCCGGCATGTCAACTGGAAGGTCTGGGCTCGGCAGGATCGGCTGTACGTCAAGCAGTTCGAGGAGGAAACGAATCTGCGCTGCTACATGATGGTCGATGTCTCGGGCAGCATGGCCTATGGCAAAGGGCCCTTGACCAAGTACGAGTACGCTTGCACGCTGGCCGCCAGCCTGGCCTATCTGATCCTCAGGCAGCAGGACGCGGTGTCCGGCGTGACGTTCGACGACACGATCCGCAGTCAGACGCCCATGCGTAGTCGCCGCAATCACATCATGTCGATTGTTGAGATGTTCAACGTCCAGGATCCGCGGGAAAAGACCGGCATGGCGGACATTTTGAGACGCGTGGCGGAGAAGGCCAAACGCGGGATGATCGTCTTGATCTCCGACCTCTTGACCGATGTGGACGACTTCATTCGCGGCGTCAAGCAATTGCGGCAACGCGGCCAGGACGTCATGGTCTTCCATGTGATGGACGACGATGAGTTGGACTTTCCGTTCACGGGACCCACTCGGTTCGATGGCCTGGAAAGCGACGATTTCTTGAACTGCAACCCGCGATCCTTGCGCGAAGGCTATTTGGAAGCCGTGAACGAGTACCTCGAGAAGGTCCGCCGCGGCTGCGTCAAGCATACGGTCAACTACTCGCTGATCCGCACCAGTCAACCGCTTGACGCGGCGTTGGCCAAGTACTTGAGCAACCGTTTGGGAATGCACCACCGCAATTGACGCGTTTGACGGACACCATCATTCATGCAGTTCCTGTTTCAACCGCTGACCTGGGGCTTCTTGCTGGTCTTGCTGCCGGTGTTGATCCATTTGATCAACATGATGCGGCATCAGCGAGTTCGCTGGGCGGCCATGGACTTCTTGCTCAAGAGCTACAAGAAGCACCGCCGCTGGGTGTGGCTCAAACAGATGCTGTTGCTGCTTTCGCGGATGGCGGCCGTGGCGTTGTTGGTGATGATGCTGGCCCAATGGTTGCCGCAAGGCAGTTGGTTCGACCAATTCGGCGGGCGTACGACGCACCATATTGTGCTGCTGGATGATTCGCTGTCGATGACCGAGCAGGCCGATGATCTGACGGCGTTCGACGCCGGTTGGCGCAGTGGTCGCGCAGCTCGGCAAGTTGGCCTCGGAGGATCGCCGCGGCCGGCATCTCTTCACGTTGCTGCGCTTCTCCAGGGCGTCGCGGGGCGGCGAGGCGGACTTGAGCGACGTGGTCGTGGACAGCGAGTTTGACACGCTGTTGGAGAACCTGCGTCAGAAACTCGAGCCCAGCTTATTGGCGGTCGGTCCGTCCGAGGCGCTGGAGACCGCAGCCCGCTTGGTGCAACAACAACCGGACTATTCGCATCGCGTGTATGTCGTCACCGATCTGCGCACCGCCGACTGGGAGTCGCCCGCCGAAATCAAGCAGACGCTGCAACAGATCCAGCAAGCCGGCGGCGAACTGCAAATCGTGGGATGCGACCGCGGGAATCCCAGCAACCTGGCCGTGCTTTCGGTCGAGCCCGATAGCGGCGCCCGCGCGGCCGGCGTGCCCCTGTTTGTCAATATCCGCGTCAAGAACTTCGGCGCCGTCCCGGTCAAGCGCGTTCAGCTCACCGCCGTCGTGGCGACCTATCCCGCAACCGGAAACGCCTCCGAGCCCGGCGCCGTCAAGCCGATCGAGCAGGCCGAGACGATCGAGATCGAGCAGATTGGTCCGGGCGAAACGGTCACCCGTCGCGTGCAGGCCTTCTTCGCCAACGCAGGCCAACACGCCGTCCGCGCCGAATTGCCAGCCGATGCGACGCCCGCCGACAACGTCCGCTCGGCGATCATCGACATCCAGGCTTCCGAGCAGCTGCTGATCATCGACGGCGATCCTAATCGACGCAATGCGTTCTTTCTGGATGCGATCTTTCGGCCGGGCGGACGAGCCGAGACCGGCGTCACGCCGGTGGAGCAGAGCGTGGACTTTCTCCGTAACGCCACCGAGGATTCCTTGCGGCCCTACGCCGGTATTTTCCTCTGCGACGTGCCCACCTTGGACGAGCGGGCGATCGCGAATCTGGAAGCGTATGTCCGCCAAGGCGGCGGCGTCGCCTTTTTCATGGGCGAGCAAGTCTCGCTGGATTTCTATCGCGAACGGCTGCACCGCGGCGGCGAAGGGCTGTTCCCCGTGCCGTTGGCTCGCGACGCGATGCTGCTGCCGCCCGGCTCTCCCGACACGCCCAACGTGGACGTCGTGGAGGAGCGTCATCCCGTGTTTCGCGAACTGCTGTTGGGGCGAAACCCGGTGATTCGCTTGGTGAAAGTCGATCGCTACTTGCAACCTGCCGACCAGTGGCAAGCCAAGAACGATCCCGACGCCCGCGTGATCGCTCGACTATACAACGGCGATCCGTTGTTCGTCGAAAAACGTCTGGGGCGGGGCCGCGTCGTGGCGGTGCTGACGACCTATGCTCCTGTCTGGAACGATATGGTCCTGGGGCCCAATGTGCTGGTGACCTTGAAACTGCAAGCCTATCTGGCGGAAACACGCGGGCAGCACGAGGAGCGTTTGGTTGGTCAGCCTTTGGACGTTCAATTGAATGCTCAGAAGGATCTGGCCGAAGTGCGGTTCGTCACGCCCGGCCGCCAAGCCGATGCGCCTCGAGTCATCGAGCGCAGTCGCCAAACGAGAACCCAACAGCCCAGTCATGGTCGCCGAGCTCGTGGATCCCGCATCGTCCGCGGGTGAGACCGATCGCCCGGGCGTCTATGAAGCCTGGATCGAAGCCATCGGCGGCGGCGTCTCCGTCGCTCGCCACGCTTACAATGTGGATACGGTCGAGAGCGACTTGGAGACCACCACGCCCCAGGAGCTCGCCACCGCCTTGGATCCCGCGCCGTTCGATTTCTTATCGGCCGACGACATGGGGATTCGCCTGGCGGGCGCCGAAGGGTTCAATCCCAGTCTCTGGATCATGGGCCTGCTAATCCTGGTGCTCGCCGCCGAGCAGATCCTCGCCTACGCCAACACCTATCATCCCGCCCGCGGAGGCGCCGCTTGATGCTCTCGATGCTGTTGGCCGAAGAGGCTCGCACCTACTACCGGTTTGCTCGCGCCGAGTCCTTGACCGAATGGTGGCAATGGCTGCTGGTGCTGATCGTCTGCGTGTTGATTGGCGCCTATGTCGTGACCATGTACTTCCGCGACACCGTCGAGCTGCCGCGAGGTTGGTCGTTCGTCTTGATCTCCTTGCGCCTATTGGCGTTGCTCGGCGTGCTGTTCTATTTTCTCGACTTGGAGAAAGGCAGCGAGCGGCGGGTGACCGAGAACTCGCGCGTCGCGATGCTGATCGACACCAGTCAAAGCATGGGCTTGTCGGATCCCGGTGCTGGGCCGCGAATTGAACAAGTGATCGAGGCGATGGCCGGCGCCGATTTGTTGCCCAGCTTGCGGGCCGACCACGACGTGATGGTGTACCGATTCGACGAGGAGGCTGAACCGCACGAGATCGCCGCCTTTCGTCGCTTGGGCGATGTCGAATCCAGTGGGCAGAAGAGACGGTGGCCAGGGGGCGAAAGCTGTTGGGCGAGGCGTCACGGACGGCTTGGATCGGCGTCGGCGTCTTGGGCCTGGCGGCGCTGTGCGGCCTGGCGGCGTTGTTTTGGCGAAAGGCCTACGCGGCGCCGGAAAGCTCCGCCTGGCCGGTGCTGGCCGCGATCCTGGCGTTGTTCTTCGGCGTCGTGATCCTGGCGGTGGCCCAACTTCGATTCAGTGATTTCTCGTTGGCCGCGCAACTGGGGTTCTCGCCGGTTGACTGGGACGCCTGGGCGCAGCGGCAAGCACCCGTCGAGGAGCAGGAGGTCGAGGAACCTGTCGTCAATTGGGCCGAACAGCTCGAACCGAAAGGGCTGGAGACCCGCCTGGGCGACGCGCTGCGTTGGGTCGTCAACAAGGAACGCGGCGGCCCCATCGCGGGCGTCGTGGTGATCACCGACGGCCGCAGCAACGCGGGCTCGGATTATGATCTGGCGGCCCTCGCCGCCGAAGACGCTCAGATCGCCGTCTACCCTATCGGCTTGGGCGCCGATCGTCGCCCGCCGAACGTGCAGGTGGTCAACCTGGAAGCGCCGCCGCGAGTTTATCCGGGCGATGATTTTGAGATCAAAGGCTTCCTGCAGAGCTTTGGCTGGCAGGGACGAGCGGTGCGAGTGCAGTTGCTGGCTGGCCCCGAGCCGGCGCCAGGACAAGAGCCGGCCCCTCCGGCGCTGATCGAGGAGCAAACGACGACGTTGGGCGACGACGGACAAACGCTGCCGGTGCTGTTTCAGACCAAGCCCGCCGAGGAAGGTCGTCGCCGCTACACCATGCGAGTTGTGGCGCCGGCCGGCGATTCCCAACAAAACGACGACCAACGCTCGGCGACCGTCGAAGTCGCCGACACCAAGAACCGCGTCTTGATCCTGGCTGGCGGGCCGACCCGCGAGTATCGCTTCGTGCGCAGCGTGCTGTTCCGCGACGAGGACGTCTATTCCACCGTGCTCCTTCAAAGCGCAGGAACCGGGCGTCGCCCAAGAAGCCGACGACATCATCTTCGATTTTCCGCGATTGGCGGATGAGCTCTTTGAATATGACTGCATTCTGGCGTTCGATCCAGATTGGCAAGCCTTGGATGAACAGCAGATCGAATTGCTCGAGCGATGGGTTTCCGAGAAGGCGGGCGGTTTGATCACTGTCGCCGGTCCGGTGTTCACGCCGGAATGGTCGCGAGTTCGCCGAGGCAGCCAGCGAAAGCTCGACATCATCCGCTCCCTGTATCCGGTGGTGTTTATCCGTGAAGGATCGGTCTCCTTGTCCACCGGCAAAGTCGGCGGCGATACGCCCTGGCCGCTGAGATTCACTCGCGATGGTTTGGAGTCGCGGTTCCTCTGGTTGGAGGACGACGCGTTGGCTGAGCGAGGCGGCCTCGGCGCAGTTCGATGGCGTGTTCGGATACTTCGCCGTCAGGGACCGCAAGGAAGGAGCTCGCGTGTTCGCTCAGTTCTCCGACCCTCAAGAGGCGTCGTTGGACAACGAGTTGCCGATCTACATGGCTGGCCAATATTACGGCGCCGGTCGCGTGTTCTTTTTGGCCAGCGGCGAAATGTGGCGGCTGCGAGCGTTGGACGAGCGATACCTGGAGAGGTTCTACACGCAGTTGATTCGTTGGGCCTCCGAGGGGCGACTGCTGCGCGATTCGAATCGAGGCGTGTTGCTGGTTGACAAGGAACGCTGCTACTTGCGCGATCAAGTTTCGGTGACGGCGATCTTGACGGACGCCCAATTCCAACCCTTGCAAGCCGATCAGGTGATGGCCGCCGTGACTGGACCCGACGGCAAACAACAGGAGTTGGAGTTGGGACTGATGCAGGACGCCGCGCGGGCGGGGACGTTCGTCGGCTTCTTCACGGCCGTTTCCGAAGGCGACTATCGGGTGGAGTTGATTCCGCCAGGCGGCGCCTTGGATGACTTGTTGCAACGCGAGGTGCGGGCGCGAGCGCCGGCGTTGGAGACCGAGCAATCCACGCGAAACGACGTGCTCATGCAGGATCTGGCCGAGCAAACCGGAGGCGCCTTTCTGGTGGGAATGAACGATGCGATCACTTCGGGCGACTCATCTTTGGCCAACCTGTTGCAACCCCAGCAGCAAGTGGCCATCCTGCCCGGCTCGGTCGATCGCGACTGGAAACAATCATTGATGACCTGGTTAATGGCCTTGATTTGTGCGGCGTTGAGTCTGGAATGGACCATTCGTCGGCTCAGCAAATTGGCGTAGAGCAAGGATATGTGGCGGTTATGAGCACCACTTCGGCTTCTCCCAACTCAGACGCTGCAACGCCGCAGTTGAGCCGCTCGGTGCGCGGCTTGCTGGGCGATGTTCGCCGCCGCATCCGCGTCTATGTTTGGCTCGAAGGCCTGGCCATCGCCGCGATCTGGCTTGGCTTGACGTTCTGGGTGGGCTTGGCGCTGGACTATCTGCCGGTCTTGTTCTGGGCGAGCGAGATCCCGCTGCAAGTCCGTCTGGTCGCGTTGGCCGGGACCGCGATGGTGCTGGCTTGGATCTTGTACCACTGGGTGCTGCACCGCGCCTGGGTCAGGTTGCCTGATTCCAGCATGGCGTTGTTGTTGGAGCGATCGCATCCGGAGTTGAAGGACGGTTTGCTCACCACCGTCGAATTGGCCGAGCACACCGAAGCGGCGTCGTGGCAGCCCGAGATGCTCGCCCGCACCGCATCGGTCGCCGAGCAACAGGCGGTTGGGATCGACGTCCGCCGCGTTTTCAACAACCGCCCGCTCATCAAGAAGTGGGTGTGGGCCCTCGTCTTGTGCGCGCCAATCGCACTGTTCGCCACCGCTCAGGCGAAAGCGTTCTCCATCTGGATGGATCGATTCTACGGCATGAAGGACACGCCCTGGCCGCGCTCGACCCGCATTGAAGTCGCTGGCCTTCGCGTGCGGAGACGCCTGCCAGGCGAACCCCAAGCTCGCTTCGCCGAGATGCGATTGTTCGAGAACAAGACGATCAAGGTGGGACGAGGCGCCCAACTTGAATTGCGCGTCGCCGCCGACACTTCGCAGGAGGCTGTCCCGGAATTCTGCACCGCCTACTATCGCCACGAAGGCGGTTCGCGCGGACGCGTTGTGCTGAACCCAATCGGCAAAGAGGAAAACGATCGCCAGGGATTCGCCATCAGCGAAAAACCTTTCAAGGGCCTGCAGAAATCGTTGACCTTCGACGTCCAGGGCTTGGACCATCGAGTCAATGGTTATCGCATCGAGGTCGTGGAACCGCCCCTGGTCATCGACACCGAGCTGATTTGCGAATTCCCCCAATACTTGGTCGATGAACAAAGCGGCGCCTGGACCCCTCGGTCGCAACCGTACCTGGTCGGCGGCGTGCGACTGCCACAGGGCGCCCGCGTGCGCGTCCGGATTACAGCCAACAAGCCGCTGCGGGAGGCCTTGCTGTATCAGACGCAAGGCGAGAGCTTGCAAGTGCTGGAGCCCTTGACCGAAGGCGTTGACAGCGATCTGGCCGGTCGCGTGGTTGAGTTTCAAGCGCCCGAACTCGTGGGCGACCTGCGGTTCGAGTTGGCCTTGTTGGATCAGGACGACGTGGCCAGTGAGACGCCGCATCAAGTCGTCTTGTCCGCGATCGAAGACACCGCGCCGCAAGTCGAAGTGAATTTGACGGGCATCGGAGCCTTGGTGACGCCCAACGTGCTGCTGCCCATGTCGGGCAAGATCGAAGACGACTACAAGGTCGCCGAGGCGTGGTTCGACGTGCAGATCAACCAACAAGCGGCGCCGCGCCGCGTCCCGCTCAAGGTTGACAGGGAAGGCGTTGTGGACGACGCGCTGGACTTTCGCCTGGAATCCAGCGGCTCGCCCCCGCTCACGCTGCAACCCAAGGATCAGCTGGTGATCAGCGTCCAAGCGTCGGACGCCTACAACCTGCCCAACCTGGAAACGGGGGAGGCCGGCGGGCCGAACATCGGCGCTGGCGGCCGCACCGAGCTGACCGTGGTGACGGTGGATGAGTTGCTGGAGGATTTGGAGCGAAAAGAACTGGGCCAGCGCCGCCGGTTGGAGCATGTCGTGGAGGAGTTCACGGCCATGCGCGACTCCTTGGTGCGAGTCGCCCAACAAATCGGCGGTGAAAAAATCGGCGCGGAGCCAGGCGATCTCGCGCCGGAACCCGAGGCGCCCGCATCGCCCGAAGATGTCGCCAAGGCCGAGGAACGAGCTCGCTCGTTGCGCACGTTGCGAATTCAACAGGCCAAGTTGCAGGCCGAGAAGTCCGCTCAGGAAATCTTCGGCGTCTCGTCGGCGTTGGATCTGATTGTGCTGGAGCTGATCAACAATCGCGTCGACAGCGAAGATCGCCAGAAGCGGTTGCGAGACGATGTGGCCAGCCCCCTGCAGGAAATCGGCGAGGGACTGTTCCCCACCCTGGTGGAGCGTCTGGAGGCGATGACCGATAAGGTCGAGCCCACGCCCGAAAATGCGGAGCAGGCCGACCAACTGGTCGTGCAAGCCGACGAGATCCTCGTCCGCTTGAACGACGTTTTGGAAAAGATGCTGGATATTGAGACTTATAACGAATTGGTGGATTTGTTGCGGACCCTGTTGGACGAGCAGGGTCGAATTAGCGACGAAACAAAATCTCAGCGAGCGAAAGCAGCCCTGGAGTTGCTAAAGTGACCATAGCGGCGGATTGGCGAGCCATCCGTCGGCGACTTGGATTTTCACGGAGACGCGCGATGACGCTGGCCAAGAAATACTCGACACGCCTGTTGCTGCCCCTGGCGTTGGGGCTGATGCTCGGCGTCACGGCGCCGCTGGCGGCGCAGGAAAAGGCCGCCGACTCCCCCGCTGCTCCGGCGAAACAGTCCCCCGATGACGCCGCGCCGCAGAGCGACGAATCCCAGCCCGCCGAAGCAGGCGCCGCCTTGGCGTTGCGCCAAAGCCAAATCGCCGATCGCTACAAACGCCTGGAAGAATTGATCTACAAGCTGGCCGCCATCGAAGCCTCCGAGAATCCGCAACGCGCCGCCCTGTTGACGCGAGCCTACAAGCAATCACAGGACGCTCTGACGCGATTGGAATTGGAGAAGACCGTCGATTTCCTCACGCAACAGAAATACGCGCACGCCGTTGACGCTCAAGGAAGCGTCCAAGGGCAGTTGAAAGCATTGCTCGAACTGCTGCAAAGCGAGAACCGCGCCGACCGCGTGAAGTCCGAACAACAACGAATCCGCGAGTACATCAAGGAAGTCGATCGATTGATTCGGATCCAACGAGGCATCCAGGGAAGAAATGAAGGCGGCGCCGACGCCGATCGCCTTGCCAAAGAACAGCAGCAAGCGGCCGAACGCACCGTGCGCCTGAACCAACAGATTCAACAAGACCAAGGCGGCCAAGGCCAGCAGGGTGAAGGCAAGGAAGGCGAAGGCAAGGAGGGTGAAGGCAAGGAAGGTGAAGGCAAGGAGGGCGAAGGCAAGGAGGGTGAAGGCAAGGAAGGTGAAGGCAAGGAAGGTGAAGGCAAGGAAGGTGAAGGCAAGGAGGGTGAAGGCAAGGAGGGTGAAGGCAAGGAGGGTGAAGGCAAGGAGGGTGAAGGCAAGGAGGGTGAAGGCAAGGAGGGTGAAGGCAAGGAGGGTGAAGGCAAGGAGGGTGAAGGCAAGGAGGGTGAAGGCAAGGAGGGTGAAGGCAAGGAGGGTGAAGGCAAGGAGGGTGAAGGTAAAGAGGGTGAAGGTAAAGAGGGTGAAGGCCAAGAGGGTGAAGGCCAAGAGGGTGAAGGCCAAGGAGGGTGAAGGCCAACAGGGACAGCAAGGCCAACAAGGACAGCAAGGCCAACAAGGCCAACAAGGACAACAGGGACAACAGGGACAACAACAGCAACAGCAAGAACAACAGGACCCCGTCCAGCAGCGAATTCAGCAAGCTGAAGAGAAGATGCGCAAGGCGCAACGGCGGCTGGAAGAGGCGAATCGCAAGGACTCGATCGAGGCCCAACAGCAGGCGCGGGAGGAGTTAGAGAAGGCGAAGGCCGAGTTGGAGCAGATTCTTCGGCAGTTGCGCGAAGAGGAAGTCGCCCGCTTACTGGCGATGCTGGAAGTGCGTTTTCGAAAGATGCTGGAGATGCAGCTGACGGTCTATGAGTCCACGCGGCACTTGGGACAGATTCCCGAGGACCAAAGGGGCCGCGAGGTCGATGTGCAGGCCGGCAGACTCGGCTTCGACGAGCGGCGAATCGCCATGGAAGCGGATAAAGCGTTGCTCCTTTTGCAGGAGGAAGGCTCGTCGATCGCTTTTCCTGAAGTGGTTCGCAACATGCGCGACGACATGGAGCAGGTGGTGCAGCGTTTGTCCGTGTCCAAAGTCGGGCTGATCACGCAAGGTCTGGAGGAAGACATTATCCAGGCGCTGGAAGAGATGATCGAAGCTCTGAAGCAGGCCCAGCAGGACCAGGAGAATAAACCCTCCGAAGGAAAGCCCGGACAGCAGCAACAGGGAGAGCCGCCCTTGGTGGACCAACTGGCGGAGTTGCGCATGATCCGATCGCTGCAACTGCGAATCAACGGTCGCACGAAACGCTACGCTCGCCTGCTCGATGACACCGAGGACGAGGCCGGCCAAGCGACTCAGCCCGACCTGGTCGAAGCGCTCAAGGGCTTGGGTGATAAGCAGCTGCGGATCCATGCGATCACCCGCGACATTGTGCTGGGAAAGAATCAGTAGCAGAGACCAGTAGCCGAACCAAAGCGCGGTTCACGCCGCCCTTAGCAAGCGCCAGGGAGAGTCGATCATGATGCGTTCGAGACAAGCAAGACACGCGGGCCTAGGCCGGATGATGGGGGCGATGGGGTTCGCCGTGATGTCGATTTGCTGCTGGGGCGCCGCCGCCGATGAATTGGAGGTGCGCGCTTCCTGGTCCGTGCCGGAAGCTGCGACTTCGCGTCAAGCGTTGGTGCAGTGGCTGAAGGGCGAGCCGGATTCTGAAACCTCGTTGCTCAAGTTGGATGCGCTGTGGCCGCCGGAGATGGAGCTATCCGCCGATGAGGTGCTGCCCAAAATCAGCGAAACGGTCGCGGCGCTTTATGAACCCGCCAGCGAATTGCTGACCAGGATCAGCGTCCCAGCGACGCCCGCAACGGTGCTGACGGCGCCCGCGGTGCTGGGTGACGAGAAGCTGCCCGAAGCGATCCGAGCCAACTTGCGCCTGGTGTGGACCAAGTGGCTGGTGGAAAATCAATTTCTCGACGAAGCGTTGGAAGTCAGTGGTGCGTTGCAAACCGACGAGGTCGCTGACCCCGCCGGCCTGCTATTCTATCGCAGCGTGGCGTTTCACCGGTTGCTGAAGAAGGACGAGTGTCTGCCGGAATTGACGCGACTGCTGGAGAATGAAGACGCCTTGCCGCGCCGCTACCGGACCGTGGCCAAGCTGATGGCCGCCGACTTGAAGCCGTTGCAGACCGACACGTTGGACGAAGTCGCGCGGTTGATGTCCGATGTGCGGCGTCAACTCGACCTCGGTCGCGCGGGCGCCCGGGTGCGTCAGGAGGAAGACGACATCGTCAAGAAGCTCGAGAAGCTCATCAAGGACCTCGAGGAGCAGCAGCAACAATCCTCCGGCGCGGCGGGCGGCTCGGCGCAATCCTCGCGGCCAATGCAGGACAGCCAACCTGGTGGAGGCACGGGGCCGGGCAACGTCGCCCCCAAGAATCTCGGCAATCGCAGCGAATGGGGCGACTTGCCGCCCAAGGAGCGCGAAGCCGCCCTGCAGGAGATCACCAAGGAGCTGCCGGCCCATTTCCGATCGGTGATCGAGGAGTACTTCCGAAAACTGGCTCGCACCGACAGCTAGGCCAAGGTCCAAGCTGGGACTCGAACGCAAGCGGCCGCGGGGGCGCCGCGGCCACAGCCCTCTAGCCGGGCGCGGCCGTTTCAAGTGCTACTAACGGCGCCCTGGCCGTCAGAGAAGCGCGGGGCCGCAGCAGACAAAACGCCGACCGGCGCGGTACAATGAGAAGGCTGAAGCGCCCGCCGCCGCCACGCACCTCTGGTCTGCTCGGGAACAGATGGAATGCGGGCTTCGTGTTGCCGAGACCCACAGAGGATAGCCGATGACCTCCTGCCTACTCGCGTTCGCCGCCGCCCTGCTCGGCGCCGACGAGCCTGTTTTTCGCGCGGAACTGCTCAGCGGCGAAGCACGGCAAGGGACGCTGGTTTCAGTCTCTGGCGAGAATGTCGAGCTGCTCGTCGAAGATCAGGTCTCCCAAGTCCCGGCCGGCGCCCTCCGATCCCTGATCGCCAAGGCAGCCGAGGCGGCCGAATCCAAGATCGTCATCGAACTCATCGACGGCAGCTTGCTGCGAGCCGACGAGTACTCCGTCGCCTCCGGTAAAGCTCGGATCGTGAGCAGTTCCGGTTCGGTGCTGGAACTGTCGACCAAACAGATTCGTTGGGTCTTGCTGAAACCAGTGGACGTCTCCCTGGAACTTCAACGGCAATGGGACGAGATCCGCACCTCGGTCGCGCAGGCCGACATCGTTGTCTTCCGCCGTGGTGAAGGAAAAGACGCCCAATTGGATCAGCTGGAAGGCGTGGTCTACGATATCAACGACGAAACGGTGGACTTCGAGTTCGACGGCAATCGCACCGCCGCCAAACGCGCCAAGATCGACGCGGTCGTCTATCTGCAGACCGCGACCAACGAATGGCCCGCGGAGGTCTGCCAGGTGGTGGACGTCGCCGGCGGTCGCTGGCGAGTGCAAGAGATCGCCCTGAAGGACGCCGCTCTGCAGGTCAAGACCTTGGCCGGCATTGAAGCGAAGCTGCCCTTGGATCGTATTCGTCAGGTGGATTTCGCGGCAGTGAATATCGCTTACCTCAGCGATCTGGATTGGACCGATAGCAAGTTCACGCCGTACATTCCGTCCCGATTGAAGGAAGCCTGGTTCGCCCCCCGCCGCGATGAAGGCTTTCAAGGGCCGCTGCAAATTCACGGCAAGCGGTTCGATAAGGGACTGGCGCTGCACAGCCGCACTCTGCTTACCTACCGACTGCAAGACGACTATCGTCGGTTCCGCGCCGTGGCGGGTATCGACGACCAAGCTCGCAACGGATCGGTGGAGGCCCATGTCGTGCTGACGATTTCCGGGGATGGGAAGACGCTGTTCACTTCCGAGGTGTCCGGATCCACCGAGCCCCTGGAGCTCGATCTCGACATCAGCGGCGTCAAACGCTTGACGATCCTGGTAGACTATGGACGCGACATCGATATCGCCGATCATCTGGACCTGGGCGAGGCAAGATTAATCAAATGAATGATTTCCCGCACGCGGCTCGCTGGCGAGCATGGATTCGGTTAGCGCTCTGGGGCGCGTTGAGCGTCGCCTCCGTCGCCTCCGCGCAACAACCGCCGCCGGATGAAGTTCTGGCGGCCGAAGAAGCTCGAATCGCGGCCATCGCCAAAGCCTCGGCCGCGACGATTTCGGTCTTTGGGCCCGGCGGTCGCGGCGGCGGCAGCGGCGTCGTCGTTACTTCCGATGGCTACGCCCTGACCAACTACCACGTGGTGCGGCCCGCCGGCGATCACATGAAGTGCAGCATGCCGGACGGAGTTCTCTACGACGCCGTCATCGTGGGCATCGATCCCGTAGGCGACGTGGCTTTGATCCAATTGCTCGGTCGCGACGACTTCCCCAAGGCGGAATTGGCTGACAGCGATCAAGTGAAGGTGGGCGATTGGTGTTTCGCCGTTGGCAATCCCTTCCTCCTGGCGACGGATTTTCAACCGACCGTGTCGTATGGCATCGTCTCGGGCGTCCATCGTTACCAATACCCGGCGGGCACGCTGCTGGAATACGCCGACTGCATCCAGACGGACGCCGCGATCAATCCCGGCAACTCCGGCGGCCCCCTGTTCAACGCCGACGGCGAGTTGATCGGCATCAACGGCCGCGGCTCCTTCGAGAAGCGCGGACGGGTCAATGTCGGCGTGGGCTACGCGATTTCGATCAATCAGATCAAGCACTTCCTGGGCTACCTCCGCAGCGGACGGATCGTCGATCACGCCACGCTGGGCGCCAACGTCGCCAGCGACGGAGAGGGGCGCGTCGTCGTGTCGAATATTCTGCCCAGCTCCGACGCTTATCGTCGCGGCTTGCAGTACGGCGACGAGATTGTCGCCCTGGGCGGCAGGGACGTCTCGTCGGTCAACGAGTTCAAGAATGTGCTGGGCATTTTTCCGCGTGGTTGGCGCGTTCCACTCAGTTTTCGCCGTGAGGGCCAGCGGTTCGACACCTTGGTGAGGCTTTCCGGCGTGCATCACCCCGAGGAGCTGTACAACCAGGTGCAGCCGCGAACTCGGCCGCGCCCAGCCGCTCCTGATCCCGAGGCGCCGTCCCCCCAGGACAAACCACCAGCGCCGGGGCGGCGGAATGCACCCCAGCCCGAAACGCCGCCCCAGCGTCCTGGTCGCCGAACGGCGCCGGCGGCTCGCGAAACGCCGCCGGAGATTGCTCGGCTGATCGAGAAGCGACGCGGCTTCGCCAACTACTACTTCAACCGGTTGAACCGCGACCGCACTTGGAATGATTTTCTACAAGGCGCCGAACCGCCCCTGGGCGACTGGTTGTTGCAGGGGCAGGTCGAAGGCGGCGGCGCCCTGGAACTGCGTCTCGGCGCGCCGCGCGTCGAGGCCAAGTTGCCAACGGTCGCCGCAGCGCTGGACCTGCGAACCGATCTGGCGGACCAATTGGCCCCGCCCGGCAGCGGAGGCATGTTGACCGCACTGCACTTGTGGCAGCGCATGTTGACGTTGGGGCCCGACAAGTTTGGTGAAGTGGTCTACCTGGGCACCGGCCCACAAGCCGGCGGTAACGAACACCTTGACATTCTGGTCGCCACGCACAATGTCGTGGAGTGTCGCTTCTACTTCGATCCTCAATCGCACCGCTTGGTCGTCTTGGAAATGTATAGCGATCCGCAACGAGATCCGTGCGAGCTACATTTCGATGCGTACGATCACCCGGACTACCCTTGGCTGGCTCAGCGTGTTGAGGTTCGCTTCGGCGATCGCGTTTACGGCGTAATGACGTTGGAAGAGCTCTCCATCGAGATCGCGGCCGTCAACCCGTCTGAGAATAGCACCACCGCCGTCGAGAACCAGTAAGGACCCCTTCATGCTCGCTCCGCATTCGAGCTTCTCGCGCCGCGCGCTGTTGCTCTCGCTGCTCGCTGTTGGTTCGTCCTGGACGGGCTACGGCGCCGACTTATACGCTCAAACCGGCGCGGGTGGCACGTTCGCCGACGTCGTCAGCGAGCATCAACCCAAGATGGTGAAGATCTACGGGGCGGGCGGACTGCGAGGATTCGAAGCGTATCAAAGCGGCTTCTTGATCTCCAGCGAAGGCCATGTCCTGACCATTTGGAGCTACGTGCTCGACACCGACGACGTCGTGATCATGCTCAACGATGGCCGTAAGTTGAAAGCGGAGTTGGTGGGCGCCGACCCCAGGACCGAAATCGCTGTTTTGAAGGTCGACGTGGCGGACCCGCTGCCGCATTACGATTTGAAGGAAGCCGTGACTCTGGAGGCTGGCGACCGCGTGCTGGCCTTTAGCAATCTGTACGGCGTAGCCACGGGCGATGAAGCCGTGAGCGTCCAACACGGCGTCGTCTCGGTGCGCTCGACGCTTAGCGCTCGGCGGGGAGCTTTTGAGAGCAACTACGACGGTCCCATTTATGTCCTGGATGCGATGACCAACAATCCCGGGGCCGCCGGCGGCGCTCTGACCGATCTCACCGGTCGGCTGGCCGGCCTGGTGGGTCGCGAGTTGGTGAACGCACAAAACAACACCTGGCTGAATTACGCGGCCCCGATTGACGCGCTGCAGGAATCGGTCGACGACATCCTCTCGGGAAACATCCGACCACGTTCGGACGACCCGGAACTGAAGAAGCCCGCCACGCCGCACACCCTGGTCGCCTGGGGCTTGGTGCTGGTGCCCGAGGTGCTTCCCAAGACGCCTCCTTTCGTCGAGAGAGTCGTGATCGGCTCGTCGGCTGAGAGCGCCGGTTTGCGACCGGACGATCTGATTGTTTTTGTCGATGGACGCATCATTGGTTCAATCGACGCGTTACGTGAAGAACTCTCCTATATCGATCGCATCGATCCTGTACGGCTGACCGTGCAAAGGGATCAAGAGCTGGTCGAAATCGAAATCAAGCCATGACGACTCGCCTCCTTGCCATCGCCCTCGCTGTCGCATCCGCCGCCCCTCTGGGATCGGCCTTGGGACAAGACGTGCAGCAGGCGGAGCAGCAGGCCATCAAGTCGGCCATCCAACGCGTCGCGCCGTCGGTCTTAAGGATCGAAACGGTGGGCGGCTTGGAACGCGTAGGGCAAACCACCATTGCCGCAGGACCCACCACCGGCGTCGCCATTTCGGAAGATGGATACCTGGTCAGCAGCCTGTTCAATTTCGTCCAATTGCCTTCGTCGATTCTGGTCACCACGCCCAGTGGAAAGCGGGCGCCGGCGGAGATCGTGGCCCGCGACGAATCCCGCATGATGGTGTTGCTGAAGGTGAACACCGACGAAAAATTCGCGGTGCCGGAAGTCGCGCCGCGCAGCCAATGGCGAGTCGGGCAATGGACCATCGCGCTGGGCCGAGCGATCGACCCGCAGCAGCTGAATGTCTCCGTTGGCGTGCTCAGCGCTAAAGAGCGAGTCTGGGGCAAGGCCCTGCAGACCGACGCCAAAGTCTCGCCGAGCAACTATGGCGGCCCGTTGATTGACATTCAAGGCCGCGTCTTGGGCGTGCTGGCCCCGATGTCGCCGCGCGGCGATGACGCCATGGCGGGCAGCGAATGGTACGACTCAGGAATCGGTTTCGCCGTGGCCTGGGAGGACTTGCTAGCGCGGTTGGAGACGTTGAAGCAAGGTCAAGACTTGAAGCCTGGCGTGCTGGGCGTGGTGCTCGACGGCGCCGATGTGTACGCCGATCCCTGCAAGATCGGCGGCGTGCGGCCCGCCTCCCCCGCCGCCGACGCCGGCCTGTTGGTCGGTGATGAGATTGTCGAAATCAACGGCGAACCCACGATCCGTCAAGCGCAGTTGAAACACGCCTTGGGACGCTTGTACGCCGGCGATCAAGTCCATTTGATCGTTCGTCGTGATGATCAGCGTTTGCCACTGGCCGCTACGCTGACTGATGAACTTCTCCCATACCAACATCCCTTCCTGGGCGTCTTGCCGCGTCGCGATTTTCAGGAGGAAGGCGTCGCCGTGCGCTACGTTTTCGCCGACAGTCCAGCGGCCAAGGCGGGAATTCAGACCGCTGACGTGATCCTGGGGCTTGGCGGCGAGGCCGTCCAAGGAATTGCTCAGCTGCAGGATCTGATCACGCGTTTTTCAGTGGATGAAACGGTCCCGATCCGCTGGCGACGAGGCGATCAGGAGATGACCGCCGACGCTCAACTAACCGCCTTGCCCGAGGAGGTTCCCAGCGACGTGCTGCCCGAACCGACCGATCCGCCCGGGGCCGCTCCGGACAACCTGGCGACGGGGGAAGTCGAGATCAATTTGTTGGAGGAAGCTAACAAGTGCCACGCGTTCATTCCCGCCGACTATCGTCCTGACGCGTCGTTCGGGCTGCTGGTCTGGCTCCATGCGCCCCAGTTTGGCGATGCTCCTGCGCTAATCGAGCAATGGAAGGACATCTGCACCCAAAACCATCTGGTGCTGCTGTTGCCAATCGCCCAAGATCCCGCCCGTTGGACGCCGACGGAAATCGACGTTGTCGAGAAGGCGATCGAACAACTGCGCAAGGAATACCCCGTATCGGCGGACCGGATTGTGATCGGCGGCGAAGAAGCCGGCGGGGCCATGGCCATCTTAACCATGTTCAGCGCGTCGGAAGTCGTTCGGGGCGTTGTCGCGTTTGACGCCGCCCTGCCCCGTCGGGCCGCGCCGCCAGACAGCGACCCCTTGAAGCGACGAGCGTTCTTTTTCATGCCGGGCTTTCAAAGCAAGCTGGCCGAACCGATTGCTGATGCGGTCAAGCTATTGCGAGCGATGAAGCATCCGGTGACCCAGGTCGATAGCGGTGGAGAAGAGATGACTCGCGGCGATCGGGAGTCCATCGGCCGTTGGGTCGAACGCCCTCGATCGAATTTAGGCCATGCTCCAGCGCCATTTGTTGGGGATCATCTCGCTGGGTTTGCTCGGTCTGGGAGCGTACCTCCACTTCACCGTTGGGCAGTCGGCGGTCATGGGCGCCTCGGCCTGCTTGCGCACGGGAATGCTCAGCGCCGCGATCTGGCTGGCTTGGCCGAAGCTGCAATTTCTCAAGGCGGCGCCGCCCTGGCTCTGGGCCCTACTGGCCATCGCCGCCGTCGTGTTGGTCAATCGTCCGAAGTTGCTGCTCTTCGTCTTGCCGTTTCTGATCGCCTTGGCCGCGCTTTACGCCATGGGCCGCAAGCGACGGTGATCACGCCCGCAGCGGCGTCGCAAAGCGAAGAGGGACCATGAATCAGTCCCAACGGGACGAACCCAAACCAGCCCATGGTGCAGCGCGCAACCCTGGGTAACCGCGTTAGTTGTGGCCACGAAGTCCCAACGGGACGAGCCGAAATCAGCCCAGGGTGCACGCACGACCTGGGTAACCGCGCCAGTTTGTGGCCACCAAGTCCCAACGGGACGAATCAGCCCAGGGTGCAGCGCAGCGCAACCCTGGGTAACCGCCGCCAGTCGCGGCCACGAAGTCCCAACGGGACAACCTCAAACCAGCCCAGGGTGCAGCAGCGCAACCCTGGGTAACCGTTGACACGACCGCAACAACGTATCAATCGCCGCGGCGCGACCAGGATTCGCGAGGGGTAAGCGTAGATGGGAAACGCGATGCGGGCGACGCCCGTCCACTTGGCGGCGGACCACAGCCATCGCCAGCCCAACAAGGTGGCGATCTTCTCCAAGTGCAGATGCCGGATGTCCAGCAGCGAGCGCTCCACTTGCAGGTTATATCTCGCCAGCGTTCGCCGGATCACATCGCGATCAAAAATGTAGCAAACCGGCGGCCGGTACAGGAAGTACTTGGCGCCCTGCAAGCGATGAACCCAATTGGCCCGCATGTCCACGTAGTTCAAAATCAACAAACCACCTGGCTTCAACGTCCGCGAGATCTCTCCCAGGAATTCGTCCAGATTGGGGACGTTCTCAATGACGTTGAACAACAACACCACGTCGAATTGTCCGTCGGCGTATCCTTGTTGTTCGAAGCGTCCGATGTCGATGGGCACTTGGTAATGCTGCATGGCGTATTCGGCGAATCGATTGGAAACATCGCAGCCCAGGACGTGATGCCCCTGCCCTTGCAGCACATGCAGCATGGTTCCCGTGGCGGGCCCGATCTTCATGATGTTCGCACCGGGGCGTTCTTCGAACCAGCGTCGCAAGACACGGTAGCGGCGCCGCGATGTCGCCATGCGACAGGGCTCGTCGGCGAAGTAATCGTGGTAACCCCAGATGTTCCGCCGCCGCGTCTTTTCGGAACTGAAGAAGACGTCCGAGTTGAAGAACCAATCGAAGAACGCTTGATTGGGCATCGGCGTCTGCTTTTGCAGGCCGCATTGGCATTGTTGAAACCGAATGGGGTAGCCGAAATGGGAGAGCTCATGCACCAGCGTGTACCGCGGATTCTCGCAGAGAAAACACGTCTGATCCGAATCATTGGCGTCGAACATGTCGGCTGTCGGATTCGCCCGATTCGCTGAGTCGCTCATGAGGGATTCTCGCCAAAGCAGCGCACCGCATCGATCACGCGAGAGACCTCTTGATCCAGTAGTTCCGGATGCACCGGTAGCGAGAGGATCTCGCCCGCCGCCTGCTCGGTGTTCGTCAAGGCGCCACACCGCGCGCCGCCTGCGAATGCCGGCATGTGGTGCAAAGGAACGGGATAGTGAATGGAGGTCGCCACGCCATGATGCAGCAGATGGGCTTTCAATTCATCGCGACGGGGGGACCGGACGACATACTGGTGATGGCAATGGCGGGCATGGTGGGTGGTTGTGGGTTCGCGGACCCACGGCGAGCACGCTTGCTCTCGGTAGCGTCGGGCGATTTCGCGGCGTCTTGCGTTCTGTTGATCGAGCGATGGCAGTTTCACGCGCAGGATGGCCGCTTGCATTTCGCTGATCCGCGCGTTCAATCCCGGACGGACCGCCAATCCGTCGCAGGCCCCATAGGCGCGAATCTGGCGGCAGCGCGCGGCGAGTTGATCGTCGTTGGTAACGATGGCGCCGCCCTCCCCGAACGCCCCGAGGTTCTGGTGGGATAGAAGGAGAAGCATCCCAGGTCGCCCCACAAGCCCACCGAACGGTCGCCATAGCGAGCGCCGGCGGCTTGGCGCAATCCTCGATGATCGGCAGGCCGCGGCGGGCGGCGATGCTCAGCAACGGCTCCATGTCGACCGCGTTGCCCCACAGGTGAACGGGCAGCAGGCAGCGCGTATGTTCCGAGAGGGACTTCTCGACTTGTGGAACGTCCATCATCAGCGTGTTGGCGTCGACGTCGACGAACGTCGGCTGGCAGCCGGCGGCGGCAATGGCGGCGGCGGTGGGAATGCAGGTGTTGGCCGTGGTCAGCACCGCGGCGCCGGCCGGCAACTCCAACGCCAGCAGGGCGACGTGCAACGCGGCGGTGCCGGACGTGACGGCAATGCAGTGGCGGGCGCCCAGCCAGGCGGCGAATTCCTCCTCGAACCCGCTGGTCTCGGGGCCCAGGATCAACTGGTTGCTATGCAAGACGCGGTGAATGGCCTCCATGACTTTGGGTTCGAGATCGGGCAAGCCGCGTCGATAATCAAACGTCGGGATCATGGTCGAGGCCAGTAGTGATCGCGTTCGGCTCGAAAAAACTCCACGGTCCGCCTCAGCCCCTCGCGCAATTCCACGCGCGGCCTCCAGTTGGTCCAGCCGCGAAAACGACGGTAGTCGGCGTAGTAATCGCCGATATCGATTCGTTCATGCTCGGGAGGAAAAGGAACCAAGGTGTGCTCGAAGTCGCAGAATTCATGCAGGCATTCGATGAAGTCCAACAGGGAATAGTATCGATCAGCGCCCAGATTGGCGACTTGCCCGCGGCAGTCGGACGTGCTGACGGCCAGCAAGAAAGCTTGGACGACATCATCGATATAGTTGAAGTCGCGCAATTGCGTTCCATCGCCGAAAATGCGGATCGTCTCGCCCGAGATAGCCTGGCGCAGGAAGATCCCCACAAATCCCTGGCTCGACCCGGCGACGTGTTGGCGAGGGCCGTACGTGTTGGTTAGCCGCAGGCAGACGCAATTCATGCCATAGACTTGCGAGTACAAGGTGTAGTACAGCTCGGCGGCAAGCTTGTTGACGCCGTTGATGTCGGCCGGCTGGATCGGATGCGCCTCATCCACGGGAAGATAATGCGGCTTGCCGTAAATCTGCCGAGTGCTGGCGTAGGCGATGGTCACCGTGGGGTTGTGCCGGCGACAAGCTTCGAGGATCGAAAGCTGGCTGCGACAGTTGATGTCCAAGTCGGTCATCGGGTCGGTCATGCTATCGACATGGCTGGTCTGTCCGGCGACGCTGAAGATCAAGTCCACATCGCGAACGAGGTAGTTCAGGCTGTATTGATCGCGAATATCGGACCAATTGACGCGCACCCGATCTTGAATCGGCGCGATGTTGCGAACGTTGCCGCCGTATTGCGGCAACATGGAATCGGCCAATGTCACCTCCGCGCCGAGTTCGGTCAGACGCAGGGCCAGATTGCTGCCGATGAAGCCCATGCCTCCCAGGATCAGGACGCGTTTGCCGGTGAAAGAGTCCATTCGGTCGCCGCCTTCCGTCGGTGCGTTTTCTCGACCGGGTGCCGCCCTCGGTCGCGTGTTCATCAGGCGGCGCGGTCATCCACGCCGAATGTTTCTCGGATGACGAATTGAGGGGATTGATTGATCGTCAGTAGCGCTCGACCCAGGTACTCGCCAATCAGCCCCAACACGGCCAATTGCATGCCGGACAAACAAGTGATGCAGACAATTAACGAGGCCCAGCCGGGTGGAATCTGCTGTTGCAGGAAGACGCCGCCAGTAAATCTCACGGCGGCGAAAAAGACCCCCAAGGCGAATCCCACTAGCGAGAATACTAGGCCGATCAACGAGACGCAACGCAACGGCGTGATCGAGAAGCCCGTGAACATGTTCAACCACAGCGACAACAGCCGCAGCAGCGTGTAGTTCGAGCGGCCGACGCCTCGAGCGTGATGATCGCACAACTGCGAGCCAATCGCGCTGGTGCACCGCAAAATCAACCCGTCGATGTAGGGAAAGGGGCCTTGATAGGCGACGATGTTGCGGATCAAGAAACGCATTCACCGCCTTAAAGCTCGAAAGGTACAGGCCCCTGGGTTTGCGCAGCAGCCAGTTGGCCATGCGATCGTTCAACGCGCTGCCGAAGTTGCGAAACAGCGAGTGCCGCTTCTGTTCATAACGACTGTAGACCACATCGTAGCCTTCGTGCAGCTTGTCGATCAGCTTGCTGATCTCCTCCGGCGGATTTTGAAAGTCATCATCGATGATCGCGGCGCACTGCCCGGTGACATGTCGCAAGCCGCAAAGCACCGCGCTATGTTCACCGAAATTCGTGGCCAGCCGCACATAACGCAACTTGCCCGGATGACGCTTCAGGGCCTGAAGGATTACCTGGTGGCTGTTATCGCGACTGCCGTCGTTGACCAAAACCATCTCCACCTGGCCATAACGCGGCTCGAGCACCTGGAGCACGCGATCGATCAACGGGCCGATCGTCTCCTGGCTATTGAAGACCGGTATAACCACGCTGACCTTTTCGAAGGTCGCATTTTCCTGAAAGGCGGAGTCGGACGTCATAAGCAGGTCGGCGGGGCTGATACGGGAGATCGTTCCACGGCTGGGAGGGATGTCCCAATTCTAGCCGTGGTGGTGAAGCTGCGGTACACCGCCACGAAACAGTCGCTATCGGAGCCACGGCGTCGCGCGGGACCGAATGGCGTGGACATAAGGCCGCAAGCCGCCACCGCTGGGCTTGTCCCAGCGGAGCGTTGCTCCTCGCCAGATGGCGCTGTTCGGTGGGCGATGCAGCATCGCCTATCGGTGGGCGAGGAGCATCGCCGCAACGGGGGCAAGCCCCGTTGTGGCGGCGTCCAGGCTGGGATCGTTGTTGGCGGGGAGCAACGCTCGACGGGGACATGCCCCGTCGTGGCGTGCTCGCCGCGTAAGCACTTGTGGCGACAGGCCTTGACATGCCCGCGTGGGGCCTTGAGTCCACGCCATTCGGGCTTGTCCCAGCGGCGCCAGGCTTCCGGCCAAGGACGTCCGCCCTACAGGCCCTGCGACGCGTGTCGCCGCAACAGTTCATCCCAGAGCGCTTGCCGTCGAGGCGGCAACTCCCGCTCGCCCGCGTCCCCTGACGCCGTCGCCGGCCGCACGGCTTGCTCCAGGATGGCTTGCAGCTTCGCCGCATCCGGCGCAGAACCCCGCCAATCGCACGGCCGGGCTCATTTCCGCCACGCCGTGGCGACTCGAAACCAGGCGATCATAGCGCACCCATCGCACTGCTCTGCCTTCCAACACCGGCAGCAGCCGCGTGATGTGCGTGTCCCAGAGGCGAAGCGCCATGGCCCTGGGCAACCGGTTTCGCTTGGCCAGCGAGCGGGCGATCGCGTTGGGGTGACGCAGCAACACAATCACGCCTTCCAGCTGCAGTCCGTGTTCCAACCAGGCCGGCAGCGTCAGGCAAAAACGCGTATCTTTCACCAGGTGATTGGCGTGCTTGCGACACAGTTCCGCCAACTGGTTCGCTCGACGGGATCCACGGTGGCGAATCGTCGCCGGGCTGGGGAGTCGGAGGTACGCGGCCTTCCAGAGCCAGCCCTCAGTGAGGGCGCGGTTCATTCGCAGCACATCGCGCTGCTCGAAGTAGCCGTCCGGATTCCAGCGGTCTCCGGGATAAAGACCCGCCGCATCTCCCAAGTCGCAACCCGCCAACTGCATCAGCCGCGTGGCGAGCGACGTGCCCGATCGGTGCATTCCCGTGACGATGATCATGGCGTTGAAGGCGCCTGCAAGAGCAACAGCGTGGGCAGATCCGCGGTCACCAGGAAACCTGCCTGCTGCAATTCGAGACGCAGTTGTTGCAGGCGTTCAGCGGGCCACCATTTTCGGTCTGAATCGTCCAAGTTGCCCTGCACGATCAGCACCCACTGGGCGCGGTCCCAAGGTTCGCCGTCGGTATGCCGTGTTTCGTAGCGATAACCGTGGGGCCCAGCCGCGCAGTCCCAGGCGAAAATATAACTCCGCGTGCCTGGAAGGCGCGACATAAGCCAGGCGACCGCCGCGGACCCATCGCTGAACGACCGACAGATCCTCGGCCGCCTGCTCATCGCTCGCCCACAACTTGCTTTGATACGACTGTTGGAAGCGCCACACCGTGAAGGCTTCGGTATTCGTCGTCACATAACAGAGAGGAAACGCGGCGGCGGCCATCAACAACAGACGTGACAATGCGTCGGCTTGGGTGGTTTGAGGAAGTCGCCGCCAGACTTGGACGGCCGCGATCATGACCGCGGCGGTCAGCAGGGGCGCGCCAAGCAACGCATAATGGCCGTAGGGCCGAGAAATGAACTGCACTCCAACCGCCAGGACCGCACATGTCAGCCAGTGCACCGTGCGAGTCCATGGCTGCGTCGTGTGGCGTCGCCAAGCCCAGACGGCGGCCAGCAACAACATCACCAAGGCCAACGCGGCGGATTCATCCGTCCGCAGCAGGACATAAAAGTTCAACAGCGGTCCGCCCTGACTTGGGTAGCCCGCCGCCATCCGCAAGCCTTCGCGCAACGGGGTCCAGAGGTTGGCTGGGTCGGCCGTCAAGTGTTGCAGGCCTTCCAAAGCGAGTAGCCCCAGGCAGCTTCCAGCGGCCGCCAGAGGCATGATCAGCAGCGCCCGCCATTGATGCCGTTGCGATGCATCCAGTCGCGTCCCCAGGCCGCCTACGCAGCTAAGTGCGCCCAGGGCCAGCAGTCCGGCTTGCTGCTTGCAAAACATGGAGGCGCCAATGCCGATGCCCAGGACCAGAGCGTCCCGCACGCCTCGAGAACCCCGCAGCACCCGGCCGTTCCACCACGCCAACGCGGCCAGCATGGGCAGCGTGGCCAAGGGCTCGACGCCGCCTTCCAGCCCTTGAAACCGCGTCGCCAACACCCCACACCATAGCCCGGCGAGAACGGCGGCTTCGGCGTGCTTGGTGGCGCGCCAGACCAACAGGCCCGCCATCCCAGCATTCGCGCCTAGCAGCACCCCGTGAAATATTTGAGCGGCGGTCATCGTCGGGCCGGCCACGGCGAATACGTTTCGCAGCACGAGATAGAAACCAGGGAAATAGCGGTATGCGTCGCTGGAAACGGCGACGCCCTGCGACATATCCCGCGCGTAACACCAAAAGTAGAACGAGTCGACGCCGCCCAGATCGCTGAGCGATTGCCCCCAATACCAGGCCGTATGGACGCCGCCAGCCAGCAGCATCAGCCACATCCATGCGCTCGCCCAGCGGTTCAGCGCGGGCTCGCCAACGCCCAGCATTCGCGACAGCATCACCAGCGAACCGACCACGGCCGAACCAATCCACCAGGTCGAAAACGAACAGGGGCGAGCCTGCAGGTCGGGCGGCCAAAGAGCCGCGCCGCCGGCGATGAGAAACAACCACGCATAAACGGCGATGGAGCGACACGTCGTCTCGCGGCGGATTGGGTCGGCGCCGCCGTTGGCCGTCTCAGTCGCCTTGCCTTCGCTCAGCAGGATGGCCGCGGCCGCCCCGCCGCTCGCAAGCACTGGCAACAAGAGCACGGTCCAATCATTCCAACGCGTTGTCTCGGCGACCGAGTTCCACCAACTCCAAGGCGCGACGCACACCAGGTAGAGCATGACCGGCGGCGCCCAACGACGCATCCGTTCGGCCAAAGCGTCGGATTTCCAAGTCGCAATCGGATTCCGAGTCGAAGTCCGCGATCTCGTCGGCGAACATCCGCCGCATCACCGCCGGCGCCGCTGTCGCGGTCATCATGAGCAAAACCGCAAAACTGCGCGACTGCACGGTGAACACCAAAGCCGCGACCAGCCACGCGAAGATCGAGGTGGTTTGCAGGGCGACCGCCGCCGCTTGCCCACCGCGAGCAGCGAGCGTTCTTGGTGACGAGGAGTCGGATTGTTGGTTGTCTTCCGGCTCACCGAGGTGCTCGGGATCCGCCAGACGGGCGGTCGCGGCGCCGAGCCAGGCCAATAGCCAGACCCAAGCGGGCAGCCAGGCGTGCGAATGGGTTGGATCCAGCAAGGCGGATGGAGGAAACCAGGGCAGCGCTCCGCAGATCACGCTCGCCGCGGCGAACGACAGCTTCGCGGAAGCCGGCTTGGCCAGCATGTTGCCGGCGTCTCGGCCGGCCAAAAAACGCCGTTCCGCCAAGTGGAAAGCCGCCATCCCCGCCAGGCCGCACCACAACGCAATTCGGTCCGAGTCGGCCAGACCCGCTGCGATGGTGGAAAGAAACAGCCCCAACCACAGGATCGATCGGGCCGTCGCTCCCTGCCAGACCAGAATCGCGGCCACGGCGCCGGCGGCGAAGACCGGTGCTCGATGCACCCCCCAGCCCCCTGGGGCTGCTGGGCTCGCACGCAAGGCAAGCCAACAACAACGTGCACAGCCCAGCCGCCAGGGAGCGGCTCTGTGCGGCGAGCGAGGAAGGCTGTTGGGGCGTCATGCGGGCGGCGGGTCAACGAGTGGTTGGAATGGTCGAAATCGGTGCGTCCTTGGTCAAACTTAGCGCTCGCAACGACCGCGTAGATTGACATTCGGACAGGCGCGTTGTTTACTTAAGTATCGATTCTATTTAGGGATAGCCGCTCTTGGGAGTCCGCCATGCTGGCCAGCCAACGCAAGGTCTGGGTTTTGCCGTTCGTCGCATTCTGGGCCGTTTCTTCGGCGCTGGCCCCGGCGCGTGCCTATGATCCCACTCATCCTAAAGTACAGGAATTGGCGCTGCGTGGCGTCGCGTATCTGCGGTCGGTGGAAGCCAACGACACGGTGGTCAATACGCTGGGTGGGATTTGCCTGGCGGCGCAAGCCATCTATTCGGTGACTCAAGAGGCAGATGACCCAAGGGTCCAACGAGCCATGGATGCGTGTCGTCAAGCGGTCTCCAGCGGCCGCTATGGGGATCCGGCCAACTACCACTTGGGCTTCGCGATCAACTTTCTGGCCAAAGTCCTGAAAGACGAACCCGACGCGAAACCGCTGATGGCTTCGTTGTGGGCGACGCTGCTCTCGCGGCAACGCACCGACGGTTCCTGGAGTTATCCCAACAACAAGACCGGCGACACGTCGCAAACGCAATACGCCGCCTTCAGCATGTGGGAAATCTACAACTATAAAGTCGCCGAGGTTCCCAAGGAGAGCGTCGAGAGCCTGAGCAACTGGTTAATCCGCACCCAAGATCCCACCGGAGCCTGGGGATACCAAGGCGCGGACCCAGGTCCAGGGGGCCAGCGCCAACGCCAGGATCAGATTCGTCCCTCAATCGTGGCCGCCGGCGCCGGCAGCCTTTACATCACCGCGGATCTGCTCGGTCAAAGCAAACGATCACGGAAGGATGAGACGGCGAACACGCTGGACTCGGTCGCCAAGAAAGTGGAAACCGAAAAGAGCCGCAAAGAACTGCGAGAAGGCATGCGGAGCACGGCGGTCAGCGCCGACCGGCTGCGCAATTCACTGTCCGACGCAACCAACTACCTGGACCGCACCTACAGCATCGAAACGAACCGCTGGCAATACTACTACATGTATGGAATGGAGAGGTATCACACCTTCAAGGAAATCGTGGAAGGGACCGAAGAAAAAGAACCCTTCTGGTACAACGACGGCGTTGAGTTTCTGATCTCCGCCCAAGACGACGATGGCGGTTGGGTCAGCAAGGAGCACGCCTCATCCAAGGGCGTCAACACGTCGTTCGCGATTCTCTTCTTGATGCGGTCAACCAAGCAAGCCACCGATGTCATTACCCGCGAAGGACAACTCCGCGGCGGCAACGGCTTGCCCAAGGATCTGACCAACCTGCGGCTGAACGAAGACGGTACGCTCGAGGCCCCCACGGCGGAAGAGCAACTCAAGGATTTGTCCGACCTCTTGGCCGAGATGAGTGACCGAGAAGATCTGGATGAGAACGACTTCGATCCGTCGATGTTCGTCATCAAGAAGGAAGAGAAACAGACTCAGTTTGAATCCCTGGTGCAAAAGGTCTTGGGCAGCGAGAAGTATCAAGATCGTCTGGTCGGCGTGCGTATTTTGGCCGCTCAACGCGAGAACCTCGATCAGGTGCCCGTGTTGATCTACGCGCTCAGCGACCCCGACCCCCGAGTCGTCCTCGCCGCCCGCGACGCCCTGCGTTGATCTCCAGAGAAGCTGGACGGCGTCGGCCTGCCCGACGACCCAAAACCCGAACAAATCCAAGCCGCCCAAGCCGCCTGGAAAAGATGGTTCCTTTCGATCCGACCCGACGCGAAGTTTAGGTAGAGAGTAGAGGGTAGGCGGCAGGGAGTCGAGAACGGCGAAGCCGTTTCACGTCAAAGGCCTGGGGTAGCGCACCCCAGGCCGTTTCGCATTTGTTTTTTGCGTGGCGGCGCCCGCCCGCAAGGTCTGGGGGCGTTGCGTGAACCTGGGGTGCGCTGCGCGACCCCGGGCTCTGCGGTTGCACCGCTTCGCGGTGCGGCCAACCACACCCTACACCCTACCCTCTACCGCCTACCCTCTACCTCCACCCTCTACCCCCCAACGACTCCCGCTATTTTATCTAGGGCTTGCGCCAGGACTTGCCTTTCCTGATGGGAAAGCGCAGTTCCAGATGGTTTGGCGGAGTGGACGGGATTCTTGCCAGAGCTGGGATTGGAGGGTGCGGCCTTTGTCGGTCAGGTACACCAGTTTCGCTCGGCCGTCTTCGGGGTGGGGCTCCCGCCGGATCAGTCCTTGTTTCTCCATTTGCTTGAGCATGTTGCCGGTGGTGCTGGCGTCATAGCCTCCCCGTTGCACGAGATCTTGTTGCGTGACGCCATGCTGTTCGGCCAGTAGTTTCAACAGGATGAATTGGTCGCCGTTGGAGCCGTAACTTGCGCACAGCGCGTTGGAGGCTCGCCGCACGGCGAAATACGCGGTGCGTAGTTGCATGCCCACACCGAGGTCTGAGTTATCGAACGGAGCGGGCGCATCCATTACGGGGAACCTTCAGAGAGAGCTTCTTCGGCTTGCTGGCGGAGCACTCGGCGCATTACTTTATTGGACGCGGTGCGAGGCATCGCCTGCAACCGTATCACGCGGCCGACGCGAAACAGCGGATTGATCTGTGAACTCAGCCGACGTTGCAGTGCTTGCTGCAAGGCGTGTTCGGTGGGCTCTGCGGCGGGCGTCGAGGCGACGACGAAGACGATCAACTGATTGGGACCGCCTTGCTTGTCGGCGACCGCCACCGCCGCGACTTCGCGGACCATGGGATCGGCTGCGAAGCAACGCTCCAACTCGGCCGAACTGACCTTGATGCCGCCCAGGTTCATGGTGTCGTCGGTTCGACCCGCCACGCGAAACCAACCGCCGGGCAAACGCTGCAGCTGATCTCCATGGCGCCGCAAAATCTCGCCTCGCCATGTTGGGCAGTCCTGGTAGTACACTTGATCGTGATCGGCGTTGCTGAGTGTTTGCGAGAGACCGATCGAGGGAGGGATCAGAAACACCTCGCCCTGCTCGGCTTGCTCTTGATGGTCCCGCGGCGCCGCGGGTGTGATGGCGCCGGATTCGCCGGCGGATGCCCCAAGGGTTGCTTCCTCGTTGGACGCGTTGTGGGAATCCAGGATCACAAAGTCCAGCCCCATGGCGGGCGTGTTGAAGGTCGCCGCGCACAAGGACGAGTGACCACGCCGCAGACATAACCGCCGCCGATTTCAGTGCCTCCGCAGTATTCGATGATAGGGCGGTAGCCGGCTCGCGACATCAGGAACAGCATGTCGTCGGCGTGCGAGCATTCGCCCGTTGAGCTGAAGAGCTGTACGCCTCGCCAATCATCGCCTTGAATCGACGCGTTCTCTCGCCAAGCTCGAACCAGGCTGGGCACCACTCCCAGCATCGTCACGCCGGCGTCGCGGACGAATCGAGTGAACTCGACACCCTTGGGGCCGCCGTCAAACACGGCGATGCTCGCGCGATTGATAAAGCCGGCGTAGATCAACCAGGGGCCCATCATCCAGCCCAGGCTGGTAGGCCAACACAGCACGCTGTCGCTGGTCGTGTTGTGATGCAAGAGCGCATCGGAGGCGCACTTGATCGGCGTGGTGTGCGTCCAAGGAATCGCTTTCGGCGCACCCGGTGGTTCCCGAGGAAAAGAGGATGGTGGAAGGTGAGCGGCTGTGCGCGAGCGCCGCTTCGGTCGGCGTCTCGTCGCCCAGCATGTCGCACAAGATCGTCCGGCCATCTACAGGAACCGCTGCCTGGTCCCCTTGATGCGGCAAGACAATCACTCGGTCCAAGCATTCGATCGCTTGGCTCTTCGCGTAACAGGCCAGTTGTTTGCCGTCGCGAACCAGCACGTCTTGGGTGATCAGCAACCGCGCCCCCGCGATGTTCAAGCGAGTCTCGATTTCCGCTGGTGCGAAACTCTCGGCGATCGCGACCGGAACGAAGCCGGCGTGAATGCAGCCCAGCAATGCGGCGATGGATTGTGGAGTTAGCGGCGCCATCATTCCGATCGGCGCCCCGCCGATGCGCCCAAGCGTTTCAAGCCCGCGGCGAAGGCGAACATCATCCGCCGCAACTCGGCGTACGTGTAGTGCTCCAGATCGCCGCCCTCTCGCTGAAACACTAACGCTGTCCGCTCAGGCGCCGCTTGGAAGCACGAGTCCACGATGTTGAAGCGAGCGGCCGGCAGCCAATGCGGGTCTCGCACGTCCTGGCAATCCAAGACGCTGTCATAGGGCGTCTGAAACACGACGCCCAATCGCTCGATGACCAGCCGCCAGAACGCAGCGCGATGGGAGGCCGACCAGGCGTGCAGCGCCCCGACGCTCTCGAGCCCAGCTTGCCGAGCGAGCTGCGCGGCATTAGACGCCTTGATCTCTTCCTCCGTCGGAGTCCAAGCGGGGATCGGTCCGCGGTTGGTCGGCCAGTCGCGAAAGACATGCCGCCACATCAGTCGCTGGGCCTCAAACGGATCGTCGGGTCGCAACACGTCCCGCGTTATGGTCCGCCAGACTGCTTCCGGAGTGTGCGACGAGGCCGTCAACGCGTCCAGTTGGCGCCGCCAAAGCTTGGCTTGATCCCCGTCAAGTCCCGCGTGCTTGAGCGTTTCAAGAGAGATCATGAGGGGTTCTCCTCAGCGAGCCTGGTCGAGGCTGGCTGGGCGGGCAGGATTTGTCCACCAACGGCCCCAAAGCCCACGCGGTATCCGTCGCCTTGAGCCCAGCCGCTCATGGTCACGGTGTCTCCGTCGTGCAACATGCCGGCTCTGGCGCCGGTCGGCAATTGCAGCGGTTCGGCGGTGTTGCGGGTCAACTCCAGCAGGCTGCCCCAGCTGTCGGGGCGCTCGCCGCTGATGGTCCCCGACGCCAGCAGGTCGCCTGTCCGCAAGGGGCAGCCGTTGCTGGTGTGATGTGCGATCTGTTGCCGCAGACTCCAATACAAGGTTCGGTAGTTGGTTCGAGTGAGCGTAAAGGCGGCTTGTTGGCCGGCGGGCGTCAGCTCGACTTGCAGGTTGATGTCGAACGTCGCCGCCCCATCGCTACGCAGGTACGGTAGAGGCTGCGGATGCTGTTGGGGCCCGCGACATCGGAATGGCTCCAACGCCTCGAGCGTCACGATCCAAGGCGAAACCGACGTGGCGAAGTTCTTGCCCAGGAAGGGGCCCAGCGGCACGTACTCCCAACGTTGGATATCGCGCGCGCTCCAATCGTTCACCAACGTCAGTCCGAAGACGTGGTCTTCCGCGTCTCTCAGGGATACTGGCGAACCGAGCTCGGAGGGGACGGCGATATAGGCGCCCACCTCCAGTTCAAAGTCCAGAGCCCGCGAAGGTGCGAACTCGGGAGTCGCTTCGCCATGGGCGACGACTTGACCCCATGGACGTACGATCGGCGCACCGTCCAGAATCACAGAACTGGCGCGACCATGATAGGCCACCGGCAGATGCAGCCAATTGGGCTGTAACGCATTCTCTCGGCCACGGAACATCACGCCGACGTTCGTTGCATGTTCGCGAGAAGAATAGAAGTCCGTATAGTCCCCAATGTGCATCGGCAGGCACATACGGACTTCCGCGCGTCGGTGCAAGACTTGAGTTAGTAACGCCGCGTCGTCCCGCAAGCGAGCATTGTCGGCGTCCAACAACGCGGACAAAGCGCAGCGAACTTCCAACCGCGTGTGCCGAGGCAAGGCGGCGAAACGATTGAGCGTTGGCTCGGCGAACACGGGTTGGTCCACCGCAAGCGGCAGCAAGCCAGCCGCTTGCAACGCGGCCAGATCCACCACCCACTCGCCGATCGCCGCCCCGCAACGCGGCAGCGAGTTCGCCGTGCCGCCCTTCACTGGTCGAAACACGCCGTAAGGGAGGTTCTGAATCGGAAAGTCGTCATCCGCTCCAACGAGCACGAACGACTTGCGACCGGGATCCCAGGTTCGTTCCAGGTCCATGATCCCAACTCCTTCATCGAAGCAATCGATCCATTCGCCGGCAAAACGATGGCGACAGGCGTCAGGTCTTCGGAGTCCAACTCGCGTAATACTGCGCGTCTTCCAAGCCCAGCGCCTGGCGAGTGAATCGCAGAGGCCGAAACGTATCGATCATGACGGCCAGTTCCGCGGTCTCGGTCTTGCCAATGGATCCCTCATACGTGCCGGGATGAGGGCCGTGCGGAATACCGTTGGGATGGATGGTCAACGCCGCTCGGCCGACGCCCTTACGAGACATGAAGTCGCCGTCCACGTAATACAGCACTTCATCGGAATCGACATTGGAGTGGTTGTAGGGCGCCGGGATCGCTTGCGGATGGTAGTCGAACAGCCGCGGCACGAAGGAACAAACCACAAAGCCAGGCCCATCAAACGTCTGATGCACTGGCGGCGGTTGGTGCACTCGACCGGTAATCGGCTCGAAGTCCTCGATGTTGAACGCGTATGGCCACAGGCATCCGTCCCAGCCAATGACATCCAGTGGGTGATGCTTGTAGAGGTAGCTCGTCACGGCGCCGCGCGCTTCGACTCGCACTTCGAATTCGCCCTGCTCGTCAAACGTGGTCAGGCGATCCGGCGGCCGAATGTCGCGTTCGCAAAACGGCGAATGCTCGAGGAACTGGCCTTGCCGATTCAAGTATCGCTGAGGCGGTTCGAAATGACCCCAGGCCTGAGCAATCAAGAGTCGCTGAGCCGAATCGGCGTCGGGCGCCATCCGCCACATCACGCCGGTGGGCAGGATCAAATAATCGCCGGGTCGGTAGCGAAGCTCGCCAAACTGCGTTTCCAGGACGCCCCGCCCTTCATGGACAAACAGCATCTCGTCGCCATGAGCCCAGCGGCGCCAGTACGTCATGGGCTCCTGGGGACGCGCGACCGAGATCAACACGTCCGCGTTGCCCAGCAGCGGCACCCGGCCGCTCACGGCGTCGCCCGCCTCCCGCAATTCCAGCGTGTCAATCAACCGATGTTGCAACGGCAACGAATCGACATACTCCACGTTGGCGTCCGCCAAACGCTGCACCCGCACCACTTGAGTCGGCGGCCGCAAGTGATACAGCAACGACTGGGCCCCCGAGAAGCCATGAATCCCCATCAACTCCTCATGGTACAACGCACCCGCCGGCGACCGAAACTGCGTATGCCGTTTATGCGGAACTTCGCCAAGTCGTTGGTAGTACATTCTTGGTTCTTGGTTCTTGGTTCTTGGTCTTGGTCTTGGTTCTTGGTTCGGTTCCTGGTTCTTGGTTCTTGGTTCTGGTCTTGGTTCTTGGCTTGGTCTTGGTCTTGGTTCTGGTCTTGGTTCTTGGTCTTGGTCTTGGTTCTTGGTTCTTGGTTCTTGGTTCTTGGGTCTTGGTTTGGGTCTTGGTCTTGCTTGGTTGGTCTTGGGTCTTGGGTCTTGGGTCTTGGGTCTTGGGTCTTGGGTCTTGGGTCTTGGGTCTTGGGTCTTGGGTCTTGGGTCTTGGGTCAATCCCAGAGCATCGAAGCAAGAGGGCTTTCTCGGAAAGTGTCGATGTCTACATCGGCAACAATGGTCTTCTCTGTCGGGGCGGCAGTACACGAATCGAAGCCGGCAGCGGCCGCCCTCGGAACCAAGAACCGAAGAACCAAGAACCGAGAACTATTTCACAAATTCCCTCGCGCCGCTTGTTCGCGTTCGATGGCTTCGAAGAGCGATTTGAAGTTGCCGACGCCGAAGCCTCGCGAGCCGTGGCGCTCGATAATTTCAAAGAACAGCGTGGGGATGTCTTCGACCGGTTTGGTGAAGATTTGCAGCAGGTAGCCTTCCTCGTCGCGGTCGACCAGAATGCCCAAGTCCGCGAGTTGATCGACTGGCTCATTGATCTTGCCCACGCGGGCTTCGAGCTCTTCGTAGTACGTCGAGGGAACTCTGAGGAACTCGATGCCGTTCTCGCGCAACTGCGTGACGACATTGATAATGTCGCCGGTGATCAAGGCGATGTGTTGAACGCCCGGACCGCCGTAGTAGTCCAAGTACTCCTGGATCTGCGATCGCCGCCGGCCCTCCGCCGGTTCATTGATCGGGAACTTGATCTTGCCCGAGCCGTCCTGGACGACCTTGGACATCAGCGCCGAGTATTCCGTGGAGATGTCGTCGTCGTCGAAATGCTGCAGCAACGAGAAGCCCATGGTGTGTTCGAAGAAATGAACCCACTTGTCCATGGCCCCCAATTCCACGTTGCCGACGATGTGATCCACCGCGGCCAATCCCAGTCCCACGTGCGTTTTGCCAGCCGGCCGCTCCTTCTCTTGGAAGCCCGGCGCGAACGGGCCATGATAGTCCGAGCGATCGACGAATTTGAAGATGGTGTCGCCGTAGCCATGGATTGCGGAAACCCGCAACTGGCCGTGTTCGTCCTCGATCACCTCCAGAGGCGCCACGCCTTCCGCGCCGCGCTGAGTGGTGAATTCGTAGGCGTACGCGGCGTCCGGTACTTCCAGCGCAATCACGCCGATGCCGTCGCCGTGGCGGTGAGCGTGTTGCGCGATCGGATGCTCCCGAACCGTCGCCGCCGACATCACAAACCGGATGCGGCCCTGCTCCAACACGTACGAGGTGATGTCGCGGCTCTTGGTCTCCATGCCTCGATACGCCGTCGGCAGAAAACCGAAATCACGATAGAACGCGGCCGCCTGCTTCGCGTTGCTGACGTAAAACTCGATGTGATCAATGCGTAGAATGGGAAAAGGATCGGACATAGTGAACTCCTGGTCCTCCGTCGACCGCGGCCGTACGGGCGGGAAGTATTGCGTACACGCATTATATGTATGCGGATTTGTTTCGCAAGCTGCCCCCAACCACCCGGTTTGCTATAGTGCCGCGGCCGCCTTGCCTGCCAGTCGCCAACCCTAGCGCGATCGATCCTCCGGTCGATTCGCTTGATCTGCGGGAGTGCGGCGGCAAGAGCGTCCGCCAACGTCAGAGGTCGCCGAGCCGCCAGCGAAGCCATCATGCAGCATGTGATCACATCCGAGACGACCCGAAGCTCGAGGACCAGACGCCGGGCGTCTTTTCGTCCAGGCGACCTGGGTGCTGATGCTCCGCTGGGTCGCGGTGGCGGGCCAGTTGATTACGGTCCTGGTGGCCTCGGTGGGGCTGGGTGTGGAGTTGCCCTACGTCCGGCTAGTCTCTCTGGTGGCCATCACCGCCGTCACCAACGTTTTGTTCACCGCCTGGATCGGCTGGCGAAAGGGGAGAAACGACGATGAGGCGGAAGTTCGCTGGTTGCGCAAGTTTCTGGTGGGCGTGATGTCGCTCGACTTGGTCTTGCTGACCGGTTTGTTGTACTACTCCGGCGGCGTGGCGAATCCCTTCATTGTCTTCTACACGGTCAATTTGGCGTTGGCGGCGATTCTCTTGCCCGTGCGATGGGCTTGGATGTTGACCCTGGCGGCGTTGGCGGGCATTGCCTTTCTCACGTGGTGGCACAAGCCCCTGCCCGATTTGGCGTGGCCGTTGGCCGATGGTGGTCAGTTAACGCTGGGTCGAGTGGGCGTCTTGACGGCTTACGCCACATGCGCGGTGGTCGTGACCTATTTCATCACGCAGGTCTCCGCGGAACTTCAGCGTTTGGAGTCCAATCTGCGGATCGCCGAGCAGAAGCGAGCCCAAAGCGCGCGGCTCGAAGCGCTGGCGACGTTGGCCGCGGGCGCCGGTCATGAAATGGCCTCGCCTCTGTCGACGATCGCTGTGGTGGCCAACGAATTGTCGCGGCACTTGGAGGGAGCGGATGTTCCCTCCACCGTGCTCGAGGACGTTTCGCTGATTCGCAGCGAACTGGATCATTGCCGGTCGATTCTGGATCGGATGTCGTCCGGCAATGCGGGGCAAGCCGTTGGGGAAGAGATGCTGCCGGTGAGCCTGAGCGCGCTCGTCCACGAAGTCACCGCTGGCCTGCGACGCCCCGAGCAGGTCCAGGTCGAGATGCCCGTCGAGGCGGCGGGGCGGTTCTTGACGGCTCCTCTGCAAGGTCTGGCTCAAGCGATTCGCGGCGTCGTGCAGAATGCGCTGGACGCGTCGCCGCCAACGGGGGTGGTCTCTCTGCGCGTTGCGATCGATGCGACGGAGGATGCGGTGCTGCTGAGGGTGATCGACCAGGGACCCGGGATGACGGCCGATGTCCTGTCACGCGTCGGCGAACCTTTCTTCACGACCAAGGAGCCCGGAAAAGGCATGGGACTGGGAATGTTCTTGACTCGAAATGTGATCGATCGTCTGGGAGGACGGTTGGAGTTAGAGTCAGCTCCCGGTGCGGGATGCACGGCGATGATCTTCCTGCCGCTGGAAACACAGGCCGATTCGCCGACGTAGGTCCAAGGGGGCGCTGATCGGCCCGCCGAATCACTCCCCCGAAAGACCATCTCCAGAGGGCCTGACGCCGAAGAAGCGGCGCCGATTTTGCAGCTCTTTCGGAAACAGGCGCACACAGACTTTGGTCCCGGCCAGCGGCGATTGGCCAACCTGTTTCGCGCCGCGAGAGATGCGACAATTTGCCGCCTTATGATAAGCTAGTTCGCGGATAGACTGTTTTAAATCGAGGTACACGACGTGAACCATCCTATATCCACATCGACATCAGCCACATCGCGAATCGCTGGACACAAGGCTGTCGAGTCGGACGAAGTCCTGTTCGGTCAAGCCATTGAAGATCATCGGTTGCTGCTCGTTGACGACAGTTTGGTATTTCGGGAGCGGCTGGCCCGGGCGCTCCGCGAACGCGGCTTGGATGTCGCCACCGCGGCGAGCTACGACGAGGCGATGGCGGGCGCACGGAAGTTTCAGCCGAGCTTGGCGATTGTGGATCTCCGCATGCCGGGGCAATCGGGGCTCGAGGTGCTTCGTGACCTCAAAGAAGCGCTGCCGGAGATTCGCGTGTTGATGTTGACGGGATTCGGCAGCATTGCCACGGCGATTGACGCGATTCGACTGGGCGCCACGAACTATCTTCCCAAGCCGGCGGATGCAGACGACATCCTGGGCGCCTTCCGCCGCGGCGAGAGCGAAATCCCGACACCGCCCCAAAGCGATCCCGAAGCCGAGCACGACACTCCCTCGCTGGCGCGGGCCGAGTGGGAGCATATCCATCGCGTCTTGGCCGATTGCGGCGGCAATATCTCCGAGGCCGCTCGGCGTCTGGGGATTCACCGTCGCTCGTTGCAACGCAAGCTTCGCAAACGCGCTCCTGACTCCTAATCTTTCATCGAAAGGCCGCGACCTCGCCCACGCCATGAACGGTTTTCCCGCTCACAACGCCTTGGACCGTGATTGCCGTTCCTCCCATGCGTCGCGTCTGCACGGCGACCACCGCGCACTTCTCGATCGACGTGTGCGGCGCGAAGCCAAGCGGCTGATCGCTGAGTTCCCGCGCAGGGCGCGGGCTCCTTCGGAGATTTTCGCGGAGGTCGTTTCCGGCGACACGCTCGCGGTTTGGATCCGTCGCGCGCGACGTTTCTCCGGTCAACTCCGCGACCTGCAGAGGCTGCCCGCCGACTTGGAATACGCCGCGTTTCATCTGTTGAGGACCCTCCAACGCAGTCTCGCCGCGGACTATCACGTCCTTGATCCTCAACTGCCGGACTCGCTGCTGATTCACCGTATTCGATGCACTCACGCTGCCGAGCATCTGTTAAGGAATCGGCTGGCCGAAGCCTTTCGAGGGCTGGCTGGCGCCCTTGCCCGCAAGATGACCAACCAACGCTTCCCGCTCGACGAGCTACAAAGCGAGGCGGACCAGGCTCTGTTGCGTTGCTTGGAGACTTTTGATCCTGAGCGAGGATTTCGTTTCAGCACGTATGCGACGCACGCGATTCGCCGGCGTTTGTATCACTATGTGATGAAGTCTCGGCGGCGTGAATTGCTCTCCTTGGACACCACCGGCGTGCAGCCTCTGGCGCCCAGTCAGCCGAGCGACGTCGATCATCTACGGCGGTGGCGAGTCGCAACGCAGTTGCGCCAATGCATCGAAGAAGTGCTGACCGACCGCGAGCGGTCGCTGGTGCTTCGCCGACTGGAATGGACGCCGACCGAAGGCGGTAACAGCTTTCGGAATCTCGCCGCGCCGCTGGGCGTATCGCGTGAACGAGCGCGTCAGATTTACGAAAAGGCGATCGCAAAAATTCGCAAGGCGGCCGAGCATCTCGAAGATCCGTTCGCCATCTGACGCCGCCCGCCTTTCCGATACGCTCGGCAAGGTGCTCATGCTTACCGCGGTTCCCGGGGTGCGCTGCACGACCCCATAGTCTGTCCTCTGTGTTCCTCGGTGCTCTCTGTGGTAGTACTTTCGCGGAACTTTGATCCGAAAGCCAGTGGTTGCGCCGCGTTGCGGTGCGAGGCAGCATGCGAGAATCCGCCACGGCGTTGCCCTGCGGGCCTTTCAGCGCTTAGGGCGTCGCGGCGAGTGACTCTTGGGCCGGCGTTTGCGGCGCTTTGAGCGTCCGTAGGAACGCGATGATTTCGTCTTGCTGCTGTCCGTCGAGCGCCTCGAAGCGATCGGTCACGTCCTGCGCGTCCATGGCGTGTCGCAGAATCGCGGACTGCAACGTCGTGGACGCCCCGTCGTGGAAGTAAGGGGCGGAATCGGCGACTCCCCACAAGGGCGGCGTCTTCCATTGTTGTGGACGTGGCAGTTTCATGGGCCAAGGCGCGTCTTCTTCAATAATGATTCCATACCCACCGCCGGCGATCAGCGAGCGAGTCTCGACATCATGCAGCCGCAAGTCGCTGTACAGCCCCTCGACCCCGCCCAGGTTGGGCGTGTGGCAATCGGCGCAGCCGATCTCCGCGAACAAGCGTTCACCGTTCTCCGCGTGCCGTTTTGCTGCGGCGTCGTCCGGCCAGACTTGCTCGGGGCGCGGCAAGTGACGAACAAAGGCGACGAGTGCGTCGAGCTGCTCGCGGTTCATATCCAGCCCCGCCGACGCGTCTTCTTCGAACTTGCCTGGCGCTGGTTGCTTTTTCAGTGGATTGGACAGTCCCAGTTCCATGGCGCAGGCGCCGGCGACGAACTCTTCCAACGTGGCGAACTGTCCTTTCCAGCCAAACCGGCCCAACCTTCCGTTATCCAGGACGCGCGGCGAACCTGGGGACGTCGACGTGAAATCACCGCTCAGTTCCTTACTCGCTGCTTTCACGGTTCGGCGCACGCCGTCATAGTGGATCGCCCAACCCGGCAGGTCTTCGATCAGTCCCAACCCGAATAGCGGCGGAGTATTGATCGAGTTGAAGCTGAGTGGGTCCTTGTCGGCGACGACGAGATGGCATCCGTCATTGAAGCGGGATCCGCCCTTGATGACGGGAAACAAACGCCGCAGCAACTGACGGCCTTCCTGAAGTGATTCGTCGATGGCGAACGCATGAACCACGCCTTCACTAACGTCAGGCCGGCTGGCGGTCGGTTGGACCAGAAACGTCGTCACGTTGAAGGAATTGTCGCCGCCGCCGCCGACGCCGCCTTGGAAGTGGCAGGCGACGCACGACTCCGCGTTGTAGACTGGGCCCAGCCCGTCGCCGTGCGGCGATAGCGGATCATTGGCCGCCCAACGGCGCTCAAACAGCTGTTTGCCTTCGGCCAGCAACTCGGGTGTAATGCTGGGCGGGCGAAGAGCCGCCCAAGCGGCGCCAACCGCCGCAAGCATCACCACGCTCATCGCTCCCAGCTTGCATCGGTTGCTCATCGCTCGCTCCGAAGGAAGAATCGCCCCAGCGGTTGACGCCAACCGGAGGCGGCTAAGATCGCTAGAATCAAGATAACATCGCCGGGCGCCGGTCACTGGCGATCGGCGTCCGTCGAACCTGCAGTTTAGCAAAACCCACGACCGTTGGGAAAGTCGCTCGGCCTCCGCGGGCCTTTGGCGCCGAACCGCATCCGATAGCCCCGCAACACGGTGCAGCACCAAGCCGCGTCGCGCAGCAATCCGGAAACCAACGCCTCCATGGACAAGCCTTCGCATTTTGATCGCGTCCGGTCGGCGGAGAACCCCTACGCGGCCCCGCGCGACATGTCCGCGGAGCGGTACAACCGCCGATCGCGGCCCATTCGACTCGCGGCCGGTGGGGGCGGCGCTGGGATGTTCTGCTGGCCGTCGCATTCGTGATCACTTGCGTTGCCGGGGGCTACGCGGCGACCTGGCACATCGAGACCATCCTGTTTAGCGGAGCCGTGATCTTCATTCTGGGCGCTTTGTTGGCGGCGCGCGGGTTTGTCGTCGATGGGTGGTGGTTGGCCGCTTGGACCGGCGCCAGTGGGCCGTTGTTCGCCACCGCCGTCTTCCTCACAGTGAACCTAAACGGGTGGAGCCCCAAACAAGCGGTGATGAATGGCGTCCCGCGATGGGTCGTGGCCTATGGCGCCGCCGCCGGGATTCTGGCTTTGGTGTGTTTGGGGCAGCGAATTAGGCTCGGGCGGCGGTCGGCGCCGGAACCCCGTTAGCATGTCGCCTGGGGTGCGCTTGGCGACGTGCGAGGTAAGCAGAGTCGATTTGCCGCTTGGCGACTCGGTGGCGTCAGGACGCCTCGCGCTCCAGCAGTTCCGCCAAGCGATGCATGGGCAAGCCGACGACGGTGGATTCGGCGCCTTTCAGGATGTGCAGCCAATCGAGGCCGTCCTGGTAGCCGAACGCCCCCGCCTTGCCCCGCCATTGGTCGCTGTCCAGGTACTGCTCGATCTGTTCCTGGGTGACCGGGTCCATGAACAGCCGCGTCGTGTCCACCAGCAAGCTCACGACATGGCGGCGCTCGTGCATCAAGCACAGGCCGCTGTGGACCAAGTGCTGTTGATCCCGAAGCAACATGAGCATGCGTTTCGCGTCCTGGCGGTCTCGCGGCTTGCCGAGAATATGTCCGTCGCATTCGGCGACCGTATCGCAGCCAATCACGTAGGCGTCGCGGTGGCGCCGGCTGACGTCGGACGCCTTGGCCAACGCCAACCGCGCGACCAGCGCACAGCGCAACTTCATTGTTCGCCGCCGGGGTCTCCGCGTCAGGCCCCGCGGCGCAGGACTTCGAAGCGATACCCCGCTTGCAACATCAACTCGCGCCGGCGGGGCGATTGGCTGGCCAGGATGAGCCGGGCCTCGGGTTGAGTGGGCGAAGGCTGATGAGTCGAGGGCATGGACCGTATTCTTGCTGAGGGCACGCTCCTCCCGAGGCGCCGGTGGTGGGCGGCGCTGGGACCAAGCGTCATAATGCTGACGATGACTCCGAGACTGAAAGTTCTCTACGAAGATAACCACTTGCTGGTCGTCGACAAGCCTGCCGAGATCCCGACGATGGGCGCCGCCGGGGAAGGTCTTACCGTTCTGGACATGGCCAAACAATACGTCCGCCGACGGTACAACAAGCCCGGCAACGTCTACCTGGGCGTGGTGAGCCGCTTGGACTCCCTGGTGACCGGCGTGCTGGTGTTTGCTCGCACCTCCAAAGCGGCCGCGCGCTTGAGTGCCCAGTTTCGCGACGGGGTGGTTGAAAAGACATATCAGGCGATCGTCGAGCGGGCGCCCCGGCCGGCTCGCGGCGTTTGCGAGAATTATCTGCGGAAGGACGAGCGGCGAAGGAAGGTGCTAGTGCACGCCACGGCGGTCGCTGGGGCCCGCTTGGCCAAGCTCAGCTACCAGACTTTGCATGTCTTGAGCACCGGGCAGGCATTCGTGGAAGTGGATTTGGAAACCGGCCGCAAGCATCAGATTCGAGTGCAGTTGGCCCATTGCGGCTGGCCCATCCTGGGCGACTCCAAATACGGCGCGGTTTCTCCCTTTCCCTGCGGCATTGCGTTGCATGCGGCAAAACTGGCGCTGATGCATCCGGTGACCAAGGAGCTGTGTAGCTGGACCGCTCCGCCGCCGAAATACTGGCCGCGCATCCCCGGCCAACAGCGTTAAGCGTCCCCAGGGGACTTCGCGGCGGCGATTGGCGTCCGTTACCCAGGGTTGCGCTACGCTGCACCCTGGGCTGATTTGGGGCCGTCCCTTTGGGACTTGCGTGGCCGCGACTGGCGTCGGTTGCCCAGGGTTTCGCTGCGCTGCACCCTGGGCTGATTTGGGGCCGTCCCGTTGGGACTGCGTGGCCGTGACTGGCGTCGGTTACCCAGGGTTTCGCTGCGCTGCACCCTGGGCTGATTTGGGGTCGTCCCTTTCGGGACTTGATGGCGTCGGGTTACCCAGGGTTTCGCTGCGCTGCACCCTGGGCTGATTTGGGGCCGTCCCGTTGGGACTTGGCGGCGGCGACTGGCGACCCAGGGTTGTTCTTACTGGCGAAACCACTGCATCAACATGATTGTGAGTCCGGCGCCGGCCAGCATCGAAATCGGGATCGCGATGGACAGCGAGATCACCACGGCCAGGCTGGGGGAAATCCGACGTACGGGTTTCAACGACGCGTTGGAGCTTGAGACCGCCGAGTTGGACGAGGAGGAATTGGATGTGACTGGCGGCGCGGTGAAACGCCGTGGCCGCGTGTCCTGCAACGCAGGATTGCTGCGCTCGGTTCCCTGCGAGGTCTGAGACGTTTGCGAAAACTGGTCTTGCCCATTGTTCGAGTCGCTCAGCTCTTGAAACATCAACTCAGGATCATCATACGAGCCGACGTTGGTGTCCTGCGATTCGTCATGGCCCGGAGGCGGGGGCGGCAACCACGGCGAATGCATGAGCATCTGCGGCGCAGCGCCACGCCCGAGTCCGCCCACATCTCCAGCCGAGCCGCTACTTCAGCCGCCGACTGAACTCGATTCTTCGGGTCCTTCTCCATCATGTCCGCAATGATCTCGACAAACTCTTCACTCACCTCCGGATTGAATCGTCGAGGGTGCCACGGCGTATCGTAGCAATGACGCCGCGACTTCTCCTTGGTCGTCCCGCCGGGGAACGGCACTTTGCCCGTCACCGCGTAATACAAAGTGCAGCCCAACGAATAAATGTCGCTGGCCGACGTCAGTTCATTGGGCGTTAGGATCTGTTCCGGCGAAAGATAGTCCGCCGTGCCGACGATCTTTCCAGACATCGGATCCTCGCCGTGCTTGTCGTCTTCGCAGCCGGCCAATCCCAGATCGGAGACTTTCGCTTCCCCCTTGGGCGTCACCAGGATGTTTCCCGGTTTGACGTCGCGATGAATCAAGCCGCGTTGGTGTGCATGATGCAAGCCAACCGCCGCCTGCATAATGATTCCGGCGGCTTGTTGCATGGTCAAAGGACCTTGTTTGCGCACCAAACGCCGGAGGTCCATGCCTGGCACGTACTCGGTGACCAGATAATGCACGTTGCCATCGTGTCCCGCATCGAAGGCGCGGACCAGGTTGGGATGATCCAACTGCGCTTGCATGCGAATCTCGCGCTGGAAGTTGCCGATCGCATCTGGAGTGGACTTGTGCTGCGGCAAGACCTTCACCGCCGTGACCCGCCCCATCACCTGGTGTTCCGCCTTGAAAACATGGCCCATCCCGCCTTGTCCGATGAAGTCGGTCACCAGGTAAGGGCCTAAGGTCAATTTGGTGCGCCCCGCTTTTAATTGTTCCGCCTGGTAGGGCGTCAGCACCGTCATGGAAACCAGCGTATCGGCCAGTTGTTCATCCGTGGCGCCTTCCTTGTCGAGTTTCCCGGCGGCCGTCAACAACTGCTCGGCCTTCACGAAGTCCTCGCGCACCGCAAGACCACTCGCCAAGGCGGATTTGCGGAACACGGAGATGTCGGATTTCTCAGCCACGGAACGTGATCAACAGCAGGGGAATCGATCGCTAGGAAGTGGGTTGGAAACAACGGCCAGACCGCCTTCAAGCGTAGCATATCCGACACTCCAAGGTAGTCCGCGTCAACCCAGGAGGAATCTTTGTTAGATTACAGCCACGCGTCTTCACTCGAGGAAAGTATTCATGGCCGATAGCCAACCGTCTCCCGCCTCCCAAACCAACTCGTCCGCAACACGCTTGCTGCGTTGGGGCCTGGTGTTCGGCCTTCTGCTTGTGGTTCTCGTTGGGGTCTGGTTGTACTGGCCGCCCAAGATCAGCGAAGCGCAACGTCGAACGTTCAATCGAGCCAACGCGTTGTTGGAAAACGCCGAGGATCTCGCGAAGGGATCCGCACAATTGGCTGAAGCCATCGACCTGTTCGAGACGTTGCGGAGAGAGCTGCCGAACGAGCCCGCGCTGCTTCGCAACCTGGCGATCGCTCGCTTGCTGGACTTGAAGGTCAATAAACAGCCTGATGTTCCCGCGGCGCTGCTCATCAAGGACGAGTTGCTTGCGGGCGCGCCCTCGGCTGCGGCGTTTTACCTGGCCAGTCAGATCCTGCTGGCGAGTCAACCGGACGCCGGCGATGCGGAGGTCTCGGAACAGACGATTCAGTTGCTGCGGCAAGCGGTCGAGCGGTATCCCGAGGACGTCGTCCTCTGGCGAACGCTTTACCTGGCCGCGCAGAACGCCGCCAACGACTCGCAGGACGCGGGTCGCGCCTTGAACGCCTGCTTTCGACTAGCCCCCGAGAATACGCATGTGTTTCCCGATCTGCTGCTTTTGCAGGCGGAACAGAAGTCGCCCGACGTCTCAAAAACTCTGACGGTCGCGCGGCAAGTCATGGAGTCGCTGGCTGGCGTCGTGGCCGCCGAAATCAATGGCGGACCGGATGTGATGCGGATTGTTGAAGGCGCCGAAAGCGGCGCCGAACAACAGAACTGGGCCGCCATCACCCGAGCCGGCATGCAGCTCCGCAACGTCACCTATCCCTTGGAAGTCTCCAAGAGCGATCTGGCTCGCCTGGAACCGCATCCGTTGGAGATGATGCAATGGAGCTTGAGTGAAACGCCCGCAATCAAGATCACCGCGGAGCTGTCCCCCTGGGAGTTCACTTTGGCGAACTCCACGCCGCCTCGAAACGACTCGGTCCGCGACATGGCGGCCGCTGATATGGACCTGGACGGCGTGGTCGAGATCATCACGTTAAGCGAGCAGGCCGTGGAAGTCTGGCGGCACGATGGGCAGTTGAGCAACTGGCGGATTTTGATGCGTCATGAAGTCGCCGGAGGCGTGCGATTGCTGCTGGGGGATCTGGACTACGATATCACCGCGGCGGCCGCCAACACCAACGCCGGTAACGCACCTCAACCAACGCCAGACGCGAATCCCGCGGATACGAGCTCCAACGATTCCGCGGGAGCTTGCAGCCACGAGGCCGACATGGATGTGGTCGTGCTGGGACGCGACGGCGTCAGCATCCTGCGAAACACGCTCGACGACGCCGGCGGGCGCATCTTGCAGGCCGTGGAACAATCGCCCGAGACGTTGCAACTCCGCGAGCTCAGTGGCGGCGTCTTGGTGGACTATGATCACGATGCGGATCTGGATCTGATCGCTGTCGGCGCCGACGGCGTTCAGTTATTACTGAGCCGCGGCAACATGACATTCGCGAATGAGAGCCGATGGTCCGTGCTGCCCTCTCCGTCGCTCGCGATTCACTCGCTCACCGCGGTGGACTGGGACCGCGACGCCGACTTGGACGTGGTGATGTTCGGCGAAACCGAATGCGGCGTGCTGGAGAACCTTCGACATGGCCGCTTCCGTTGGTCGCCTTTTCCCGCCGAGCTGCAAGTTGCGGCGTCGCGCGGCGGCGCCGTCGGCGAATTCGACGGCAACGCCTCCTGGGACTTCGTAGCCGTCAATGATCAACAAGTGTCGACGCGGATGACCGTGTCGTTGGGATTCGGCCGCATCCAAGCGTTGCAGGGTAAGGAGGTTCCTTCCCAGGGCGCCACAAGCATCAAGTTGGGCGACTTGAACAACGATGGTTGGTTGGACGTTGTCGCGGCCGGAGCGGGAGAAGCGGGCGTCGAACTGATGGTCGCCGCCGACGCATCGCGAAGCGTCCAGTGTGCTGCAAAGCAGCTGCCCGCCGGCGCGCGCGAAATTCAGCTCGCCGACCTCGATCAGGATGGCGATCTCGACCTGCTGGCCCTGACCCAGGACGGCGTGCAGTTATTGCTGAACCAACTCCCAGCGGGCAATCAATGGCTGAAGATTAAAGCCGTGGGACAAGCGGATAACGCCGGCCGCGCCGGACACACGGGCATCGGCAGTGTGATCGAAATTCGCAGCGGCGAGCGTTACCAGGCGCGGATTGTTGAAGGCCAGATGACGCATTTCGGCTTGAACAAACAACCGCAGGCCGACGCCCTTCGCATTCTCTGGACCAACGGCGTTCCGCAAACCGTGCTTCATCCGGCCGCCAACATCGAGTTATGCGAGCGCATGACGTTGAAGGGGTCCTGTCCTTACCTGTACTGTTGGGACGGCGAACAATTCGCCTTCGTCACCGATTGCCTCTGGGCGGCCCCCCTGGGACTGCAGTCGGCGCCAGGCCAATTGACGCCCAGTCGCAGCTGGGAATACCTCAAGGTCCCCGGCGAGATGCTGCAAGCTCGGGACGGCCAATATGTGCTGCAGTTGACCGAGGAACTCTGGGAGATCGCCTACTTCGATCAAGTGGAGTTGATCGCGATCGATCATCCCGCGAACATCGAAATCTACTCCAACGAGAAAGTGGGACCTCCGTCGATCGCCGAGGAGCACGTTCACACCGTGCGGCGGCGCCGTCTGCCCGTCCAAGCACTCAGTCAAACAGGCGCCGACGTGCTGCCCTTGCTTGCGGCTCGCGACGACGAGTACCTGCGTCCCTTCGCCCGCAAAATCCGCCAAGGACTGACCGAGCCGCACTATTTCGAACTGGATCTGGGCGATCTGAACCGACCGAGGAAGATCACTTTGTTCCTCACCGGTTGGATCTATCCCACCAACACCTCGCTCAATATCGCCTTCGGACAGAATCCGGAACAGGATGGTCCTCGACTGCCATGGATCGAGACGATCGATGAAAACGGGCAGTGGCGCGAAGCGATTGCGTACACGGGGTTTCCGGGCGGCAAGACCAAGACGATCGCGATTGACTTGTCTCAGGCGTTCGCTACGTCCGACTATCGCTTGCGAGTCCACTCATCAGCCGAGTTGTATTGGGACGAGGCGTTCTTCACGGTGGATGAACCGGACGCCGAATATCGACGAACGGTGCTCGCCCTCACCGACGCGGACTTGCACTATCGAGGATTCTCGCAGCGAGTCCCCTACGCCGACCATCGTCCAGAGCGGTATCGCTATGACCAGGTTCTTCGCCAACCGCAGTGGCCGCCCATCGACGGACGCTTCACGCGGTATGGCGACGTGCGGCCGTTGGTCCTGCACGCCGACGATCAAATGGTCGTGTGCGCACCGGGAGATGAATTGACGCTTAGATTCCAAGCCGACGATCCACCGCCGCCAGGTTGGACGCGGGACTTTTTCCTGCATGCGGTTGGCTGGGATAAGGACGCCGATCTGAACACCTACCATGGCCAGTCGAGCGAGCCCCTGCCCTTTCACGCCATGAAGCAATATCCCTATGAACCAGAACAAGCCTTTCCAGACACGCCCGCGCATCGAGCGTACTTGCGGACCTACCAAACCAGACGCCAGAATCCAGCAGCGTTTTGGAAGCAACTCCTGGAACAAGCGAGCGACGAATGAAACCGCCCTGGATCCAATGGGTCGATGATCAGGATGCGACCGGCGAGGTCGCCGAGATGTACGCCGCCTGGAAAGAAAAGAACCCGGGCCGCGATTGTTTTCCATCGATCTTGAAGTGCTTCAGCAGCCATCCCGACCTGCTTCGTTGCATCCTGCACGTCTCCTATTCATTGCATTTCACCAACCGCTTCTTGGACCAAAAGACCAAGGAACGGATAGCGACGTTGGTTTCGGGCTTGAACCACTGCGTTTACTGAACCAGCAGCCACCGGTATTTCCTGCAGTTGCAGGGAGAAACCCGCGAGAACGCGGCGGCGTTGGGCGAGGGCCGCACCGACTTGGTCGAGTTGTCCGACAAGGACGCGGCCTTGCTTCAGTACGTTCGACAGTTGACGTTGGATTCGCACACTCAGCAGGCCGAGGACGCGCAGCGCCTGAGGAATCACGGCTGGACCGATCCACAGATTGCGGAGGCCGTGCACGTCGCCGCCCTGTTCGCTTTGTTCAATCGCGTGGCTTCCGCGTTCGGTTTGCAGGCGGAAATGCCCGAGAGTCCGACGCTCGATAGGTAACCACGGAGGCCCAAGGCACGGAGAGACGGCGCTGATGCTCGCTAGGTTTTAGTACCAGATCCAACAATCCCGCCGGCGTTCCTGCAGCCGACACAACGCCTCGCGAGTCACCTGCGTGTTGCACACGATCAGGAACTTCAATTCCAGCGCGTTTTCAACCGCCAACAACCCCACATCCGTCAAGCTCGACTCATCGCAATCGATGACTTCCACGCCGCCCAAATCTGCTTCAGCCAGGGCGTCGTCCGCCCGGTTCGATTCGCGTAAGTTCAGGCAATGCAGCGGCCTCGCGGGATGGCTGAGTGTTCGCCATTGGGCCAGGCGGAGAATTCGCAAAGCGACCCGCCAGTGAGGGCCTCGCAGGCCCATCACCTGTCCCTCCTGTTGCCGCTTCCGCCGATTCACGATCCGCCAGAAGATATAGCCGCCGCCCAGTAGCAGGGCCAGCAGCTTGCCGAAGAGGCCTCCCACGAGAGCCATGAGGATCAACACGCCGCCCACCACCAGGTCCAACCAGAACAGCACCGTCTCAATGGACTCCCCGGCTTCAAGTTGATCGGCCAACCAGCGATCAAAACCGACCTTCTCGTTTTCCTCGAGATCGGACAGATCGGCGTTGACCTTGCGCTTCAAGATCAGATGGTATCCGCAGGCGGTGCAGAGCATCCCATCGGCGCCCAGGCGCTCGCCGCATTCAGGGCACTTCGATTCGTCGCCCGCCGTCGGTTGCGGGGAGACTGCATCCGCCGGCGAAGGGCCCTGGTGTGCCACTTCATCCAGTGAGAATTCCAGCAACCGCCGCTCCTCGGGAGGCGCCAGTCGCAACTCGAACTCGTCTTCCTCCTCAACGGCGCCGGCCGCCGGCGGCGCACTCGCACTCACCGCCCCGCCGTCAGCCGGCGGAACCTCCAGACGCGTCGAGCACTGAGGGCACTCCACCACCTCCCCCACGAGATCATCCCAAACCGAAAAGCCGCTCTGGCATGTAGGACAAACAATCTTAACCGGCATGGTTGGTTGGTTCTTGGTTCTTGGTTCTTGGTTCTTGGTTCTTGGTTCTTGGTTCCCCACATGTCAATTTGGGCTTTTATCCATGGGTTGGGGCCGTCCCTGTCGGGGCTTCGTGGCCGCGACTGGCGTTAGTTGCCCAGGGTTGCGCTGCGCTGCACCCTGGGCTGATTTGGGGTCGTCCCGTTGGGACTCACGCTGCATTTTGCATTTAAGGGTTGCAGGGTTGCGCTGGGCTGATTTGGGCCGTCCCTGATGGGACTTCGAGGCCGCGATTGGCGTTAGTTACCCAGGGTTGCCGGCTCACCCTGGGCTGATTTGGGGCCGTCCCGTTGGGACTCACGCTGCATTTTGAATTTTGCATTTTGCATTTTGAATTTTGAATTTAAGGGTTGCAGGGTTGCGCTGGGCTGATTTGGGGCCGTCCCGTTGGGACTTCGTGGCCGCGACTGGCGTCGGTTACCCAGGGTTGCGTGCGCTGCACCCTGGGCTGATTTGGGGTCGTCCCGTTGGGACTTCGTGGCCGCGACTGGCGTCGGTTACCCAGGGTTGCACTGCACTGCACCCTGGGCTGATTTGGGGTCGTCCCGTTGGGACTTCGTGGCCGCGACTGGCGTTGGGACTCACTTTGCACTTTGCACTTTGCACTTTGCATTTTGCAGCGAGCCGCAACGATCGCACCTCCGCACGGTCGCCTCGCCGGCGGCCGGCCAGGAACCAAGAACCAAGAACCAAGAACCAAGAACCGAGAAGAACCAAGAACCAAGAACCAAGAACCAAGAACCAAGAACCAAGAACCACCCCTCAATACCCTTTGCGAGTGGGTTCGCGAATCATGGGTTCGGCTTGGGGCAGGTTGATGGCTTCCATTTTATCAGCGTCCCAATGGATGCGGCTGCGCGTTCGCAGGCTCAGTACGCCCAACAAGGCGAGTTCGGTGAGGCGGGCGCCGTATTCGAAGTTGGCGCTGGAAGCGTGGCCGGTCTTGATCGCGTCGATCCAATCGCGATGGTGGCCCTTGCTGCGAGGGATGGATGGCTGAGGTCGTTGGTAGGAAGCATCCAGGGAAGCCGGAAAGAGCGTGTTGGGCCCGCCGGCGCCGCCGCATAGGATGGCGCCTCGCTCGCCGACAAACAGCACGCCGCGCGACGGCAATTCGTGGTCTGCGGGCATCGCGTCGGGACGAGCTGGTTTTAAACCGCCGTCGTACCACGTCACGTCAACCTCTTGCTGCTCGCCTCGCGACGGGAAGTGGTACCTGCCGATGCAGCCATGCGGGCCGATTTCCGCATCCGTGGGTCCTACGGGGAAGAACTCGACGCTAGACGGGGCCGAGAGGTTCAAGGCCCAGCACGCCGAATCGAGATCATGGCAGCCGAAGTCGCCGATGTTGCCGCCGCCGAAACTCCAAAAGTCCCGCCAGGCGACCGGGAAGTAGGCCGAGTGGAAGGGGCGGCTTTCTCGAGGCCCGAGCCACAGATCCCAATTCAACCCGGCTGGCGCCGCTTGCGAATCGGCCGGCTTGCTGGTCAGGGTCGGATTCCAGCGCCCGGCGCCAACCCAGGCATGGACATGGCTGACCTTGCCGATCGCCCCATCCCGGATCCACTCGACGGTTTCGCGGATCGTGTCGCGCGAGTGCCCGATGTTGCCCATCTGCGTCGCCAACCCCGACTCGCGCGCGATTCGAGCGACGCGACGCGCCTCCCAGATGTTGTGCGTCAACGGCTTCTCGCAAAACACATGCTTACCCGCTTGCAAGGAAAGCACGGTGACGTGTGCGTGCTGGTGGTCCGGCGTCGCGCACAAGACGGCGTCCAGGTCTTGGTCAACCTGCAGCATCTCGCGAAAGTCTTCGTACTCCGCCACCTTGAAGTTGGGCGACTTGCTCGCGTAGTGTCGCTCAATCTCGTCACGGACCGGTTTCCGCCCACCTTGTCCTTTGTAGTAGAACTTCTCCAGGCTGAACGATTCCGCGGGATCAGCGACCGCGGTGACCTGCACATCGGGCAACTCGAACAAGCTGCGAACGTTGCTGCGGCCTTGTCCTCCCGCCCCGATCAAAGCGATGTTGACCTTGTCGCTGGGCGCCACGTGACCCGCCCCGCCTAAGACGTGGCGAGGTACGAAGTACGCGGCGGCGGCTGCGGCGGCGGACTGAAGCAGACGGCGGCGGTTCCCCAGCATGGCTTGGCTCCGGTGTAGTTCTTTTGGGGTGCATCCCGCTTTGGCGGCCGGGAGTCCGCTGTCGGGGGAGCGGTTGGATCTTAGCACCGTCGAGGGGAGGATTCCACTTGGGTGTTCCGGCGAAAGGTCCGCTGGAAATCGGAATTCGCGGAATCTTTGGAGATTCCGCGTAGGAATCCGGACTGGCCGGCGTTCTTAAGGGGAATGACCGCGGCCCCCGCCTAATTCCCTCCTGTGCCCCGCCGCGTCGGTCCAGCCTCTCGCGAGTCTCCACGATGACGTCTTTCTTTTGCGACCACCGCGCCTACCAGTTCCTTCGCGAAAACCTCAAGAGGGTGGATTCGGTGGAAGGGCTGTTGGCTTGCGCAACGGCGGTCGCGATGCATGCCGTGGATGATTGTTGCCCCGACCAGGTGAACGCGTCTTTGGAACGCATTGAGCAACGTGTGCAACGCAGGTTGCAGACCGACGATCCGTTGGCGGTGTTAAGTCACTTGCACGCCGAGTGGTTCGACGAGCAGCAACTCACCGGAGACGACTTCATTAGTCGTCACCCCACCGCAGCCTTTGTGCCCTTTGTTTTGCTTTACCGTCGCGGGTTGCCGGTGATTCTCTGCCTGCTCTACCATGTGACGGCGAGACGTTTAGGTTTGGAAACCGATGGCGTCGCGTTGCCGGGCCATTTCTTGGTGCGGGTGAAGAACGTGGATCAGGGGGCCAACTCCGAGGGCGCTTTGCTCATCGACCCATCCCTGGGCGGCCGGCTCGTGACCGAGTTGGAAGCCGCGGAGCGATGTCGCGAGCGTTTCGCGGCGGGGAGCGTCGTCGATTTGCGAGCACCGATTTCATTTCTGCCGGTAACGCATCGCCAGTGGGTGTGGCGGATTCTCGACGATCTGCAGCGGCTTCTGCGACGTGGCGATTATCAGCAGGATTGGCAGGCGATTCAGGAGATGCGGGGATTGTTGCGGGATAACGATCCCCATAGGGAACTCGCGGCGCTCTAGTCTGGCTCTCCTGGCGGGGGCGACGAGCCTCGCGCGGATGGGAGACGCTTACATGACTTGGGTACGGGCGACGTGCGTGCATTGCGGAGTCAGCGAGACCTGGCGCCCCGCGGAGACCGCCGAAGCGCTGCAGCGGCACGGGATGTTGAAGCGCTCCGCGGCCGATGATGTCGGGCTGCTGTGGGAGCTGCTGGCCGCGACCGCGCCGCGATTGCGTTGCACTCACTGCGAACAGGAGGGCCTGCAGGTCGTGCGACTGGCCCACCGACCGGTCGCGGGAGACGCGGGTCAATCGAATCACGACGATGATTTTTCGGCCTGGCCCGAGGCTCGAGCTTGCCGCGGCTGCCGTCAGCCCATTCCCGCCGAACGGCTGGAGTTATTTCCCCACGAAGTGCTCTGCGCGGCGTGCAAGGACGCGGCGGCGGCTTCGCCCGAGTTGTCCGAGGACGATTTTTGTCCTCGCTGTGGGGATCGGTTGCAAGTACGCTTAAGCCAGGGGAGAACGGCCAATTATCAGCTGACGTGTCCTTCATGCCGATATCGTTGAACCCGAGATCACCCGACCCGCGTCGCCGCTGGAATGCCGCGGCTCTTGCTCTCTTGGTGTTGTTGGCGCTGCTGGCGGCCCCGATTTTTGTCTTCAGCTCACCCGTCGCGTCGGCGACCACCGGCCGTGATGAGTTGTCGGCACAGCTTTCCGAGTTGCTGGTGGGAAAGCGAAACGATCTCACCTTGCGGGTCGCTAAGCTGAACAAGGAATGGTTGACGCGCCTGGTGACGTCCGGCGCCGCGGAGGCCGTGACGGCCCTGCGGGCGGAGTTCACAGATTTGGACGACGAGGACTTGATGCTGCTGGCCGGCTTTCCCAGGCTCCAGCACTTGGTTTTGCGAGGCGTGGCGAGTCGTCGAGCGGATTGGTTAACCGCCTGCCCGACCCTGCAGATCGTCAACCTTCCCGATGCACCGTTAAGCGATGCATGGCTACAAGCGGCGGCTGAAGCCCCACAATTGCAGTCGGTGCGGGCGGGAGGTCAGGGGATTTCGGATCGCGGACTCGCCCGGCTGGCGTCGAGCAGGTCGCTGCGATTTCTGCATTTATTCGCGCCGCCGGTGACGCTTCACGGCTTGCGAGCGATCGCGAGCTTGCCCACGTTGGAGTCCTTGTATCTCGACGAAACACCGGTTCCGGAGGAGGACATGGGCGGTCTGGCGTCCGACTTCCCGCATTTGCATTTGCATTTCAACCAAATGCACGCCGATCGGACGCCCGCCGACTAAGCAGGGTTGCAGGTTTTTTTCAGCTGAACTCGCCGCTCGCCGCGACTGGCGGTCGCTTGGCCGAGATAATATACTCGCGTCACATTGATAGACCGCTTCATGCCGCTCTTGCTGGGTTGTTTCGAGATGAATGCACGATTTGATTGTTGTCCCGCATTTCGACGCGCTTTGGTGTGCTTGTGCGCGGTGAGCGTCCTCGGCGCCGGCATGGTAATGACGGCGCGGAGTACGCTGCAAGAGAAGCGCGAGCCTGTGAGCGTTGTCTCGGCGGCCCAAGCTTTCTTGAATACGCTCAACGTCGATCAGAAGAAAACGGCCCTGCTGGACTACGCCACGCCGCAACGTTTCGAATGGCACTTCATCCCCAAGGACGAGCGGAAAGGGCTGCAAGTCAAGAACATGCAGCCCGAGCAGCGGCGGTCCGCGATGCGGCTCTTGCGAGCTTCTTTAAGCGCGGCCGGCTACCAGAAGGCTTCGCGAATCATGCAGCTGGAAGGCGTGCTCCGCGAGTTGGAGAAGGCCCGTAGCGGCGGCGCCGTGCGGGATCCGCAACGCTATTACTTCACGCTCTTTGGCACGCCGTCCCAGCAAGACAAATGGGGTTTGAGCATCGAGGGACACCATTTATCGCTGAACTTTGTCTTTCAAGGCGATGCGTTTGTTTCCTCCACGCCGACCTTCTTTGCGACCAATCCCGCGGAATTGAAAGACACGGTGGGAGAAACGCTGGTCGGGACGCGCGTCCTGGCCGCCGAGGAACTCTTGGCGTTTTCACTCGTGCATCTGTTGACGCCGAAACAGCGCGACAAAGCGGTCATCGCCGATCAGGCGTTGCAGGAAATCCGCGCCGCCGGTGAAAAGCAGCCTCCTCAGGATCCGGCGAGCGGGCTTGACTTTGCCGCGATGAATTCGCAGCAACGACAGACGCTGCGAGCGCTGGTCGGCGCCTACGCCGCCAACATGCCTGGCGAGGTTGCCCGAAAACGGATGAAGGACATCGAAGAAGCCGGTTGGGACAACGTGCATTTCGCCTGGGCCGGTCCGGACCGTCCCGGCGTCGGACATTACTACCGAGTGCAAGGGCCGACGTTCTTGATCGAGTTCGTGAACACGCAGCCCGACGCGGCGGGCAACCCGGCAAACCACATCCACTGCGTGTGGCGAGACATGCGTGGGGACTTCGACGAAGCGATCACCGCACCATAGTCGGATTTGGCCCACGAACCAGGTTCGCCGGCGGGCTTTCCAGGATGGAGAATTCGGCCCAAACCGGGAAGTGATCCGATACCTGCAACGCCTCTTCGGGCGACAGCGCATATTCCCGCTCGAAGTCGAGCACGCCGGCCGCGGAAAGAAACTCGGTGGTCGTGTCCCGGTTCAGCACGATGTTGTCGTAGGATTCCGTGCGGCGAGTATTCGTCGTTTGTTCCCGGATCACCGTGATCAGTCCCGGGACCTGGCCCAACTGGCCCAGGCGTTGATAGCTGGCGTTGAAGTCTCCCAGCACGATGACATCGTCTTCATAGCCCCGATTCTCCGCGGCGGCCCGATAGACTTCGTCCAACACGTTCATTTCTCGTTCGACTTCATCCGGGTCCGTATGCACGTTGACCAGCAGGAACGAGAAGGGTTCCTGGGGCGGCGGAGCGCGTACGATGAAGCGAGCCAGGAACGGTTCGCGGTGCATCCTGTCGTAGGGATCATAAACGGTGTGAACCGACTCCTGATCGACCGAGATCCGCGCGGAGTCATACACATAGACGTATTGCTCCTTGCTGCTGGTTCGCCCGAGTCGCGGGCCAATCACGGAACGATACGCGCCGCCTTCGGCATTGACCTGCTCCACCAACCGCTCCATCACGCTCGCGTCGCTGGAGCGGAGTTCCTGAATGGCTACGATGTCAAAGCGACGAATGATATCCGCGATCACCGAGACCGACTGCGGCCGACTCATCTTGGTCGGCCCCAATGTCTGGATGTTGAATGTCGCCACGCGGATGCGGTCCGCCGGACGGGGCGGAGTGGTCGCAGGGGCGTTGAGCTGATCCGCCGCGCCCGGGTCCGCCGCTCCCAGCAACTCGCCCGTGATGGCGGAGTCGCAGCCGATGGCGAGTCCGCAAAGCAGACAGATCAACGAGGGGAGCGCGAGAGTACGAAAAAAGCCATCCATGGCAACGAGTCGCGTCCTTGCGTTGTACGGTTCGCCCGCCGCGCCGCATCCACCGGCGCTGGCTTACCGGCTAGTTTTCAATCAAGCAACGCGCCGCGGCGTCGCCGAGCGGAGTGGACGTTTGGGCGACGCGCTCCAGGCATCGAATGGCGCCGTCGGATCCGATGCGGCTTAAGGCCCACGCCACGCGCTCCAACATGGGTTGAGGACCATGCGGCTCCTCAAGGACTTCCTGCAGCGCGGGGACCTGGGCGGCGCTGGCTCGTCCAGCGCGGCCCAGCATCGTGGCCGCCCAGAAGACCGTGTCGTAATCCGATGAGGACAGCAGCAGCGCCAGGGCCGGACAATCCTCGGGGTCGGGCGGTCCCATCTCTTCCAGCACGTCCGTGGCGGCGGCCCGAAGCTCCTCGTTTTCATCGCCGCAGATCTGCACCAAAGGCACCAGGGCGAAGCGGGCCTCCTGGCCCATGAACTGCAATTGCTCGACCGCGGCTTGCCGCTCGTCGGTCCGTGTGGATCGCAGTCCTCGAATGACTTGACGACAATCGCTCATGGTGGTGGGTCCTTGGTCGGGGCCGCCTTGAATGTTCGAGCGTCTTCGTCGCGATGACGATGCGATCAAGATACTGACTCGTGGCTGGATCCTCAAAGAGCAGTTTGGCAAGAAAAATTGAGCGACCAACTCCACGTCGTTAACTGCCGTCGTCGTTGTCGGGCACCACCACGGCGGTGCTCGCGACAGGCGGTTCCTCGAAATCCGCGGATCCTTCGCCATTGTCGATGATGGGCAGCACCACGGCGGCGGTCAGCAAGGCGCCGCCGATCAACCAGGCTTGTCCACGGCCGCCAGGAAAACGCTTTCCCAACTGACCCAACTCGACCGACGAGTCAGCCACGACCAGGATCGCGTCTTGAGCCGGCGGCGGAGCGGCGGCGTTGCGACCACACTCGACAGGTTTGCGAGATCTCCGCGCAACGAACTCGATACACGCCGCCGCGCAGGGACGCGGCGAAACAGCCCGCATTATCCGTCAGCAACTTGGCCGATTCTCCATCGGCTGATTCGAACGCCACGACAGCCTTCGCTCGAGGCCGGCCCTGCCCGTCAACGACCGCTCCGCGAAGCACGCCGGCTTCGCTGAGTCGTACGTCGAGGATGCGCATCGTCGTGGAAGCCGACGGCGGTGCTCCTGCAACGAATCGTTCGGCCGCCCAAGAGGATGGCCCGCAGGTTAACGCGATGATCATCGCGGCAACCAAGAGGCGTCGAGTCAACATGAAGGAGTCCTTCTTCGATGGTGCAGGCAACACAACTGCGATTGCTGTCAGACGTCGAGACGTCGGGCGTTCAGTCGCGAATTCGAGTTAGCTGCCGTCATCGTCAAGAGCGACCGGGATGGCGATGGCCGCTGCGATGATCAAACCGCCGACCACCAGCGCCGTCGCCTTGCCGCCGTTGTCCTGACCAAGCACGACCCGGTCGCTCGCCACGAGCAACACGCCGGCTTGCGAGCGTGGAGGCGCCGCTTGGGCCGTCCAAACACGGCACAGCGTCCGCCCGCCATTGGCGCCGATCATGTACGGTCCCGCTGGCACCGCCACAGCGAAGCGGCCGGACGCATCGGTCTTGACCGAGTGAATCTCGCCATTGACGCGCTGGATCTTCACATCCAGTCCGCTTAGCGGCCGCCCTTGTGCGTCCATGGCGACGCCTTGCAGCTTGCCGTCGGCGGACATCCGCACATCCCGCGGCGCGATCGCCGCTGGCGACTGAGCGTGTGCCGTGGATGCGATGGTCATCGCGCCAATCAGCGCCCCGATGATCAAGCGCTGCAGCCGGAAGAAACGTTTTCGAATCATCAAGGTGTCCCTTTGCGACAAAGCGGATATTGCCGGTTGTATGAGTGCGGTGCAATCTCCCGATCATCGCATCGGTTCCGAACAAGCCTCTTGTGCAGCATTTATCGATGACGGCGGCGTTGTGGCGGCCGGTAAAGGCCCTACAAGCAGTACGACCCGCAAAGTCTGCTTGCCTTTCGCAAACCCTGCATGAGCCCCAGCTTCCAAGGGGCGCAATCCCAACCGTTCCTTCACGATGGGCCGTGCGAGCACGCCCGCCGCGAGCTGCTGCGCACAATCAACCCCCCAGAACGAAAAACGGCCGCGTCGGAATCAATCCGCGCGGCCGTAAGTCCAACAGGGGAAGCCTTGTTTTGCTTAGCTGCCGTCGTCGTCGGCGGCGATGGGCACAATGATCGCAGTGGCGACGACCACACCAGCGACCAGCAGGACGCCCCTGTTGGTGGTCCCGTCTTGACCGCGTTGCAGTTGTCCGCCGCTGACCAGCAGAATCGCTGGCTTCGCGGAGGGCGGCGCGGCTTGGGCGCCCCACACTCGCACGGTCGCCATCGTCTGGTCAATTTGAATTCGATAGACGCCGGCCCTTAGCTGAGTCGCTTGAAAGGCGCCTTGGGCGTCCGTCTTCACGGTTCGGCGTTGGCCGCTGCTGTCGATCAACGCAAACTCGCGTTGGGCCTGGGCCTTGCCGGCGGAGTCGAACCCACTGTCCATGAAGGGCGCCGTCTACCAGGACGATATCGTGGTGGGTCGGCGTCGAGAGCGCTCCCTGGCAGGGAGCCGCGACCATGCTGAGCGCGGTCATGGCCGCGATGGTCGCTCGAAGGGTTCTTGAGGCATTCATCATATTTACATCCGTTCGGTTCGCGCGTAATCACCACCTGATCCGTCGCGGTGGGTCCTTGGATCAATCGGAACATCTCCGCAATTGCTTCTAGTTAATTGGGCCGCGGACGCCGCTTTGCCGATCGCGCCTTCGGCAAGTGCGTGATTTTCGCATCGAGCCGATCGCGGGATACTTCAAGGGTTGCCTGACTTGCGCAGGATCGGAAAGGCAGTGAAGCCGGGCGACTTCCGTTGATTGAGCAAGCCTTACGGACGAAATCCAACAACCTCGAGCAGCGCAATCCGTGAAAAACGTCAGCATCGGTGGCCGTTCCAGCCGATGTTCCTACATGGACCAGCTGACGAGCTCGTTTGTCGCCGCGCCGCCCCGATCTTTTCGCACCTGAGTCGATCGCTGCGTGCGCCCTTGGTTCCAGGGCGCGTACTTCCACGTCTTCCCGCCGCATGAGCAACGCGGCGACAGCCATCTAGCGAAACTCATGCGTTGCCAACGGATCCCAAGAATGCTGCTGTGCGTCTTCCTCTGCTGGGCAAGCGGGTCATGGAATGCATGCGGCGCCGTGGAGCCGCCGCAGCCCTTGAAAACCGTGGCCAGCCCGGATGAACTATCGGACGCTTCGCTGACCGCGGATCAAGCCTATAAGCTCGCTTCTGGCCATTACCAACGCCAACGCTGGTTGCAAGCGGCCGAAGGTTTCCAGCGCCTGATCGATCTTCACCCGGACGATCCTCGCGCGGCAACTGCGCATTTCTACGCGGGCGAATCGCACATGCAGTTGACTCGCTACGCGGATGCGTTGCCTTATTACACGACGTTCCTTGCGCTCGCCGCCGAACAGGCGCCCCACAAGCCGCGCGCGCTATTCCGCCGCGGTCAAGCGGCCATGCTGGTCGGCCAGAGCAGCATGGCGGAGAAGGATCTCAGTCAATTTGTTCAATCCTATCCAGCAGACGCCTTGCGCGGCTTGAGCGAAAGCTATCTCGGTCGATTGGCGGCGGACCAGGACCGCTGGGCCGATGCGGACCGCCACTACCGACTGGCGCTGCAAGCGGAACTGTCCCCCGAGATCGCCGACGCGTGTCGCCTGGGCTTGGCTCGCTGTGTGCATGAAACCGGCAAGCTCGAAGAAGCCGAACGCTTTTACCGCCTGATTCTGCATTCGCGACACGCGGACTTGGCCAACCAAGCTCGGCTTTATCTGGGGCGCTTGGAATTCGAACGTCGGCGATTCGTCGCGGCGACCGAGCTGCTTGAGTCACTGGCGAAGCTGGCCGATCATGAATTGGCGCCGCAAGCGAGCTTCTGGTTGGGACATAGTCTTCGCGGGCAAGAACGTTGGCGACCCGCCGCCGCCGTGTTTCAACGCGGCGCCAACGCCAATCCGAAGCATCCGTTGGCGGCCGAGATGGCCTACTTCGCGGCTCGCGCCCTGCATCAAGCGGGAGACGAGGAAGGTTGCGCCGCATTGCTGGACAACCTGGACCAGCGTTGGCCGACGAGCATCTATCGCGCGGACGCGACCGCCGATCGCGTGATGCTGGCCGTCGCGCGGGGAGACGAGTCCCTGGTGCAGCAGGCCCACGCCATGCTTCAACAATGGCCCGAACACCCGCGAGCTTGGGCGGTCCGCCGCGAGTTGGCTCGCGAACTGATTCAACGCCGAGCAATTTTCCGAGGCCGCTCGTTGTATGGAGCAGGTGGCGGGCCGCCCGGCTGATCCCGACCCCGCGGCTTCCTGGTACCTGCTGGCGCTGGCCTATCAGGCGTCGGGCAAAGGCGCCGATGCGGTTGCGGCCGCGGAGTGTGCGTTGCGCATCGAGTCGGCGCCGCTCGAAGCGTCGTTGCGTTTGATTCTGGCGTCAGGTCACGCGGCTTGCGGCCGGCATCCGGCGGCCATGGAAGTCTACCGCGGCTTGGCCGAAGCCGCGGTAAGTCCGACCGCCGCTCGCTTCGCGACGGCGCAGTACTTGATCGAAGCCGCCAGAGCCGAGCAATTTCAAGTCCTGTTGCTTTGGCTCAAACCGCGAACCGCCTTGTTGGCCAGCGATGATCGGATTGCCGCCGCCGCCCGCTTCGCCGCGGAAGCCGCCTACCAGCACGACCAACCGGAGATCGCCGCCGAATTGCACCATTGGCTCTACGCCAACCAAGCTCCGCCGATCGACGCCGCCCTGTCAGGCTGGGCCTGGTCATTGTTGCAACAGGGGGAGAACGCCGCGGCCCGAGAGAAATTCGCCGAGCTGTTGCGGCGTTTCCCAGCTTCTCCCTTCGCCGAGGCGGCGCGACCGGCGCTCGCGAATTTGCTGGATCAATCGCCGCCGAATCAGGATCCAGCGGACGACGGCCACACCGACGCTCTGCAAGCTTACTTGGACGTGGCGCGGCACGCACGTTCCCCCAAACACGCCAGCCGCGCACTAAGCGCGTCGCCGAGATCCTCGAGCAACAGGGGCGATATGACGAAGCGTTGGAGATGCTTGCCCGTTTGGAGGCCGAACATCCCGCCTACCCGCAGCTGGACGCCGCCTGTTACCAGCGAGCGTGGATCCTGGAATCGCTCGGTCGCGATCTGGAAATGCGTCATAGCCTGTTGGAACTCGTCCACCGCTTTCCCGCCAGCAAGTACCGTCCCGACGCGTGTTGGCGGTTGGCCGAACGCGCCGCCTTGGCCGGTCGCACGCACGATGCGTTGAAATGGGCTGACGAGATTCTCGGCGACCCGTCGGCTTCGCAGGACCTGCAAGCCTACGCTCGGATGCTCGCCGGGCGGATGGCGGCCGAGCGAGGCGAATGGAAGTCAGCGAGTCAGCAGTGGCGGGAGCTGCAGCAGAGCGCTCCCCAGCATCCACTGGCCGTCCAGGCCGAATTCTGGTTGGCCGAGAGTGCGTTTCAATCGCAATGCTACGACGAGGCGATCCAGCGTTTTCGATCGCTGCCGTTGTCCCACGACGATCGCAACGTCCGACGACATGCCGCGGCGCCGCTGCGGATCGCTCAGGCCCAAGCCCACCAGCGCAAGTGGAGCGAAGCGCTGCAAACCTTGCAAGATCATTTCGGCGCCTGGTCTGACGTCCTGGACGCGAGCGACGGCCACGCTGCCTCGACGGCGACCGCAGTCTCCCGCCGCGATGCGGAGCAGACTTGGCTGATCGAAGTGGACTACCTGAAAGGGCGCTGCCTCGCTTCGCTGGGACGCTTCGAAGAGGCTCGCAGTTCGTACCTCGCGGCGCTGCGCTCGCCTGGGGCCGCCGAAAACGAGACCGCCGCCAAGGCGCGCTGGATGATTGGGGAAACCTACTTCCATCAACGTCGCTACGCTGACGCGATTGACTCCTACCACCTCGTGGAAATGGAGCACTCCTTCGCGCGGTGGCAAGCGCTGGCGTTGTTGCAGGCCGGCAAGTGCCACGAACAACTGCAACAGAGCGAGCAGGCCCGCCAACTATGGCGCCAGCTCTTGCAGGACTACCCGGAAACCACGGCCGCCGTCGACGCCACCAGGCTCTTAGGTCAGGTGCGGCCAGCGACGACGCGGCAAGCCCGACTGCCCAAGGAGCAACCATGATCAACCGTCACACGTGGCGCTGGCTGATGTGTCTGGCCGCCTCGCTGATTCTGCTGTTCGCCTTGGGCGCGTTGCAGGCCGCTTTCGGGCAAGAGAATCAAAACGCCGACGGCGCAGCGAACGGCGGGGCCCAAAGCGCCTCATCGGCGACTTCCCAGCCGCCGGGCACGGACGCCGATCAAGCGATGACCGGCGAACGGACGAGCGTCATGGAGACCTCCATTCCCACCAAAAATCTGCTGGCCATGTTGCGCGACGGCGGGCCCTTGATGATTCCCATCGGGTTCTGTTCCTTTATCCTCTGCGTCTTCGTTTTCGAAAGGGCGATCAGCCTGCGTCGAGCGCGAGTGATCCCTCGTCCGTTTCTCAAACGCTTCGTGGCGGAACTTGAGGAGAACCGACTCGATCAAACCGAGGCCCTCAAACGCTGCGGCGAAAACCGTAGTCCGCTGGCCGAAGTCTTCGCCGCCGCCTGCGCCAAATGGGGGCGTCCCGCGGTCGAAGTCGAACAGGCCGTGATCGACGCCGGCGAGCGAGTCACCAATGGGTTACGCAGTTACTTGCGGTTGTTCAACGGCATCTCGACCATCTGCCCGTTGCTGGGATTATTGGGGACCGTGTTGGGCATGATCGGCGCCTTCAACGCCATCGCCTCGGCCGACGCCATGGGCCGCCCTGAACTGCTCGCCACGGGGATCAGCCAAGCCCTGCTGACCACCGCCGCCGGATTGAGCGTCGCCATCCCAGCGTTGATCGCCTACCTCTTCTTCGTCAGTCGAGTCGATCGCCTGGTGATGGATATCGACATGCACGCTCAACAAGTCGTGGCCTTGATCTCTGGCGAGGCGCGCAACGAAGGCAAACGCAAACGCGCCGCTTAGTCACCCTGTTCCCTCCCCGGCCCATCGAGTGCGAACATGCCCCTGAAAACTCACTGGGAAGAACAACCCAGCCTGAACCTGACGCCCATGATCGACATCGTATTTTTGCTGATCATCTTCTTCATGGTGGGCACCAAGTTCACGGAGTTAGAGCAGAAGATCCCGGTGTCCGTGCCGCAGGTCAAGCAAACCGGAACGCTCACCGAGGCGCCGCAACGCCGAGTCATCAATGTCCATCGCGACGGCAGCATCTCCTTGGACGGCGAGGCGATGGACCAGCCTGGTCTGTACGACCGGCTGAACGGCGCCGTCAAGGAATACCGTGACCTAGGCGTCATCGTCCGCGGCGACGCGGAAGCCAACTACCAGGAAGTCGCCGAAGTCGTCGCAACCTGCCACGCGCTGGAAATACTCGATATCTACATGTCCGTAAAAAAGAGAAGGTAGTTGTTGGTTCTTCGGTTCCTGGTTCCTGGTTCCTGGTTCGGTTGTGTCGCCAGATGGGTGACAGGCCTGGAGGGCAACGCCGTAGCAGCTTTCGCAATGTGAGGAGGGACCATAAATCAGTCCCAACGGGACGGCGCCCATCCATGGATACAAGATGGACGTATGAGACTTTTGGTTGGCGGTTGGCAGCCTGACCACCGGGGCCAACAAGCCAAGACCAAGAACCAGAACCAGAACCAAGAACCAAGAACCAAGAACCAAGAACCAAGAACCAGAACCAAATGCCCAAGCTCTCGTATTCCGATTGGTCGCCTGGCCTTTGGCTGGAGGACGGTCGCGTCTACGGCGTGATGTTATGGAGCGGACTGGCGCTGCTGACCATCGCGTTGCTGATCTTGATGCGCACGCGTTGGGGGCAAGCACGGCCCTTGTCGAAGTGCGTCGGTTTGTCGATGTTCGCTCATGTTCTGTTCTTTACATTCGCGTACACCACGCATTGGTTCGAAGCGCCGCCGACTCAACCGCCGACTCCAGGCAATCCCATTCGCGTGCGAATGCTCAGTCAAGAGCCGACGCCGACGGTGGACGCCGAGAGTGCAGCCCCCTGGGCGGCGAGCGACGGCATGGCGCCCGGCGATATCCAAGATCTGGGCGATGTTCCCCGACCGCATGTGGAGTCGCCGCCGCCCGAGGAACAGCAACCGCTGCCGACGATCGCTGGCGAGCCGAGCGGCGAGATGCTGCAGGAAATGTTCTTGGAAGCGGTCGCCGAGACCTCGCCCGACAGCGCCGCGGAACTTCCCGAGCCGGAAGTCAGTCGCATGGACGCGGCGCCGCCGCCGTTGCAGGATCCGCTTGCCGCAGCGCCTTTGGAGGACGCTGGCGACTTGGCGTCCTCCGAACCGCCGAGGGAGCAGGCGCCGGACTTGGCGCCCTTGGCGGCGCCGCCGCCCGTGGATTTCGCCGAGCCGTCGCCGCCGCTGGAAACGCTGCGGGCCGAACGGCTCGACGTCCAGCGTGATCAACTGTCCGACGCGGCGACGCCGGCCAGCCTGGACGAAACCATGGTGTCCGAGTTAGCCGAGATCGCGCGCGGGCCGGACCAACTCCCAACGCCCTTGGCGTCGGACCCCTTGCGGCGAACCATCACCGAAGCGCCTGCGGTTCATCCCGTCGGCCAGTCCGCCGCCGGCGAACCGATGCGTTTGGGCGACGGCCAACCGCTGCCAAGCTTCTATCGGGCGCGCGTGGGAGATCGTTTGGCGACCGCCATCCGCTATGGGGGAAGCCCGCGCACCGAGGAAGCGGTTTCCCAAGCCCTGCAATGGTTGGCCCGTCAGCAAGCGGCCGATGGACGATGGTCAGCGGCGGTTCACGGCGCCGGGCGTGAAGACTATGTGCTCGGGCAGGCCCGCGGCGGCGCGGGCAGTCAGGCGGATACCGGCATTACCGGGCTGGCGTTGCTGGCCTTTCTGGCTGCGGGTCACACGCAATTGGAGGGCGATTATCAGCAGACGGTCGCTCGCGGCATGCACTTCTTGCAACGCGTCCAATCGGCCAATGGCGATTTGTGCGGGCAGGCCTCCCCGTACGCACGGACCTATTGCCATGGCATGGCGTTCCTGGCGCTCAGCGAGGGGCTGGGGATGACCGGCGACGCGCAGCTGAAGTCCGCGGTTCGGCGGGCGGCGGAATACTCCGTCCGCAGCCAGCACCCATCCAGCGGCGGCTGGCGGTACACGCCGCAGTCGCTGGGCGACACCAGTCAATTCGGCTGGCAAGCCATGGCCTTGCGCAGCGCGGAACTTGCTGGGACGCCGATCACCCCGTCCACTCGCGTGCTCATGGAGCGTTTTCTTCGCAGCGTGGCGTCCGGGCCGCATGCCGGACTGGCGGCCTATCGCGCCGGCGAGGCGCCGAGTTCGGCCATGACGGCCGAGGCGCTGGCCAGCCGCACGATGCTGCAGTTGCCAACCAATGAGGCTCAAACACGGGAAGCTGTGAATTATCTGCTGCAACAGCCGCCGGTGCGGGCCAACAACCGCCTGAACCTGTACGGCATGTATTACGGGACCGTCGCGCTCTTTCAACAGCAAGGCGACGCCTGGACCTGGTGGAACCGCATGATGCAGGATCAGCTGCTTCCCTTGCAAATCGAAACCGGCCCGCAAGCGGGAAGCTGGTCGGACGAGACGCTTTGGGGCGGTTATGGCGGCCGCGTGTACTCAACGGCGATGGCGACGCTGTGCCTGGAAGTGTACTATCGCTACCTGCCGCTCTACAGCGAATCCCCCGCCCGAACCGCCCGCCATTAAGCAGGTCGCCCTCCCGCCCCGACGGGGCTCGTCCTCGTCGAGCGTTGCTGCTCGCCGCTTGATCTTGGCCGATCGCGTTTGACACCGGGCCCGCTTCCACTAAAATTGGGAAGAGCTTTGTCGAGCGTCGCTCGGCAATTCCCTCCGCACGAGTCGGTCCTGGCTCAGCCCCTCTGGGCGTCTGCCTGCTTTCGCCGCTGTTGCAGTGCGCTTTAGCAATTCACGGTTCCATTCTTGAAGGGCAACGTCCATGACGTTCTTGTTTTTTGCTTCGCTGCTGGCCATCGGGATGCCAGGGCCCACGGAGATGTTGATCTTCCTGGCGATTCTGCTGGTGCTTTTCGGAGGCACGAAATTGCCTCAATTGATGCGGAACATCGGTCGTAGTGCGCGGGAGTTTCAGAAAGGCGTTCAAGGCATGGATGAGGACGAGAACCTCCCAGCCGAGAAATAGCGAGTTCGAGCGCCGCGGCGTAGCGGGCTTCCGATCCAGGCGACTGTCTCGCTCGGCTTGAGCGTCTTATTCGCACTTAGGCGACTTCGTGGTTCTTTGACGAACGGTGCTTCGATGTTTGGACTCGGTCCAGCGGAAATGATGATCTTCGGCGCGATCGCGGTCATGTTGTTTGGCAGCAAGCTGCCGGACTTGGCCCGCAACTTGGGCGGCAGCTACCGGGAGTTTCGCAAGGGCTTGATGGACATCCAATCGCAGATGGCGGTGAACCCCTCCTTCGATTCCCGCTCCACGACGCCGAGCAAGAGGGATGCCTACCAAGCCGACGACGACTACGACGACTACGTAGCACCGTCCGCCCCCAGATTCGAACCGCCGGCGAGCGAACCCCAAGAGTAGTCCAGCGTCCCCAAGAAAAACGCCGCCCAGGAACACCCCAAGCCGGGCTTCACGAAAGCCCGCTGGCCCTGTAGCATAACACCACCCCGGGCGATTGGCTCAGCTGGTTAGAGCGCTGCTTTCACACGGCAGAGGTCACTGGTTCGAATCCAGTATCGCCCACTCAACTTAAACTCAGTCTAGGTCGTGTTTTACGACTATCCCATCGAAGGCGTTCTTCGCTGGTGAGGCAACCGACTAAGGTAGTCACTACCTTAAGGCTAGCCTCATCATGGATATTCGCCTCCCCGCCTATGGGCTGCACAAGGCAACCGGACAAGCCGTTGTGCGTTTCTCGATTGATGGAAAGCAGAAGTGCTTTTATCTGGGCAAGTACAATTCGCCCGAGTCCCGGCGAAAGTACAAGGACGCCTGTGCCGCGTGGCTCCGTGAGGAACACCCAAAACGCGAGGAACGCGATGGTCCCGAGATCTTCACGGTCCGCGACTTGGCGCAACAGTACGCCGCCCGCATTGCCGCCAGGGATCGTAAGCCCCACCACACCGCTGCCGCGATCCGCATCTTGGTGGAGATCTTCGGCGATCATCCGGTAAGCGAATACGACGTCGATTCGCACGACTGGTTCAAGGACGAGCTGATTCGGCGCCGCTACGCACGAGACTACGGCAATGAACTGCTGCGAGTTGTCGTGAGAGTCCTTCGGTATGGCATGCAGCGTAAACGCGTGACTGACGGCTCAGATCACCCGCCGGCTTGGCGGCGTTCAGGCTGTGGCTCGGTTGTACTTTGAGGCGATGGACGAGGCGCAGCGCAATCGGCGTTCGGCGAGCGCGTGCCGGATGTTGCTGGCGCTGATGGACCTGACGCTGGTTGCCAGTCAGCAGGAGACGCAGGACTTGCCAGCGAGATGTCGGACGAGCAACTGAATGAGGCACTCCAAGCAAATGTCATGAGGTTGCTCCAGGACAACCCTCAAATCGTGATTGCCGCCGCAGCGCGGTGCCCTGAATGGCGCGTGGAGCCGGTGTGCGAAGACTGTGGAGCCTGACGAGATCGGTGCTCAGCAGGTAGCCCCACAGCCCTCCAGCGGCGTCCTGCACGGTCTGCTGAAGCCCAAGCGCTGATGCCGCTCATCGCGTTGCAGCCGCCCTCCCAGCCACTTACGATGGCGTATCGTCGCCAGAGCCACCGTTCGCACCACCGAAGTCCCGACATCCTCAGTTCAGCATGAACGACCCGCACGACCAAACTGGCGAGCACGTCCCTGCGGGTGAACAGGACGAGTTTTGGGATCGGGTGCGCACGCTCAGGGTCTATCTGGAGCAGCTTGAACAGAAACGCCTGAGTGGCGCGGAAACGCCCGTCGAGGAAAGCGAGCGACTTGCCCTTTTGGAGCATCTGAAGGCAATCGAGCCCGTTGATCATTCCGATGGCGAGCCCACAGGTTCGCGCGCTGAAGCCGAAAACAAAGGCGATTCGCCGACACGTTCCCTCCGAGGCTCGGACCCTGACGAGACGGTTGGACTCTCCGAGCGCCCGACCGCCAGCGTTAAGCTCAGCGGCTGGGAAAGCTACGAGATCCTGCACGAGATCGCTCGCGGCGGGATGGGCGTCGTGTACAAGGCTCGGCAAGTCAGCCTGAACCGTGTCGTGGCTCTGAAGATGATCTTGGCGGGACAACTCGCCGGCGACCAGGAGGTCCGGCGTTTTCTCGCCGAGGCGGAGGCGGCTGCCAACCTGAAGCATCCAGGGATCGTGCCGATTCACGAAATCGGCGAGCACGACGGGCAACAGTACTTCTCCATGGATTACGTGGAGGGGCGAAGCCTCGCCGCCCGACTGCATGACGGTCCACTGCCGCCGACCGAAGCGGCTAGCCTGGTCCAGAAGATCGCCCAGGCTGTGTCGTACGCCAACGAGAAAGGCGTGATCCACCGCGACCTCAAGCCCGGCAATGTGCTGCTGGACGAGGCGGGGGAGCCGCACGTCACCGATTTCGGGCTCGCCAAGCGCATCGGTGGCGACAGTGACCTCACCGCGACCGGGCAAATCCTGGGCACGCCCAGCTACATGCCGCCCGAGCAGGCGCTGGGGTTGACCGATCAAGTGGACTCCCGATCCGACGTGTATGCGCTGGGCGCCATCCTCTACGCGACGCTGACTGGGCGTCCGCCTCATCAAGCGGCTAGTCCCCTGGACACGATCAAGGCGGTGATTGAGAAGGAGCCCGTCGCGCCCCGCAAGCTTGACCAGAGCATCCCCAAGGACTTGGAGACGATCTGCCTGAAGGCGCTCGCCAAGGAACCCGACCGCCGGTACGGCAGCGCCAGCGAACTGGCTGATGATCTTGGGCGTTACTTGAACAACGAGCCGATCGTCGCCCGCCGCGTGGGGCTGGTGGAGAAAGCGTGGCTTTGGCGGCGAAGGAATCCACGAGCAGCACTGGGACTCTGCGTTGCGGTTGTCCTGCTGGTGATCGGCGGGTTTGTTGCGCGTGAGTGGCGTGGACGCCTGCAAGCGAGCGCGTTGGTGGACAACCTGATTCAGGCAAACGTGGACGACGTGCCTGACGTAGCCGCCCGACTGCAACCCTACCTGCGCTGGGCGAAGCCTCGGCTGAATGCACTGTCCGCCAGCGAAGCGGCGAGCGACGTAGAGCGGCGGCGACAACTGCATGCTCAAATCGGACTGGCGAATAGCGATCCCGAGCAGCACGAGTCTCTTCGTCAAGCTTTGCTGGACGAGTCGTTCGACTTGGAGTACTTGCAGGTAATCGGTGACGCCTTAACCGCCGCCAATGCCGACTTCACCAGCGATCTTTGGGAACGCATGCGAGATCCAAGGTTGCCGGCGGAAGTGCGGTTTCGTGCAGGCTTGGTGCTGTGTCGTTACGCACCTGGGCGAGCCGAGGACGAGTCGCCCTGGACCAAGGAGGACGGTCAATTCCTGATCGCGCAATACCTGGACACCAACCCCGAGTTTCACGGCGTCATTCGGAAGAGCTTGAGCTTGAATGCGAACGTACTCACGCAGCCTTTGGCGGACGTATTCCTGGACGAGCAACTGACGAAAGTCCAACGGGAAGCGGCGGCGAAAGCGGTGGTGGACTTCTTTCCCGAGAACGCCACGAAAGACGACTTTGACAGACTGATGCCGCTGCTGTTGCTGGGAACAGGCGAGCAATACCAGATCCTCTACCCGCTGGTGCAGCAAGGACGCCGCGCTTGATCAGGACATGCTGACCTTGGTCCGCACGCCGCCCGCCGAGACGCTTGGTTCGGTGGAGCGAGTACAGTACGGCAAGCAGCGTGCGACGGCGGCGATCACGCTGTTGCGGAAGGGTTGGAATCGTGCGGAGTTGCTGGAGGTGTTGGAGGTGACGACGATCCCGGAGGCGATGACGCAGTTCGTTCATCGCTGCAAGGCGCGTGGACGTGACCGTTGCCGAGTTGCTGGAGCTGTGGGACTTGCCGGAGGTTCCGAAGCTGCTTGCAGCGTCACGCATTGCCGGTGGCGGACCGGAAGTCGTTGGACTCCCAATTGTTCGGTCTTGCTGCTGGCGCTGGGGGAGTATTCCTGGGGGCAAATCCCGGAGGCTCGCCGAGCCGGCCTGCGGGATCAGGTTGCGGACTTGTTCCGGGACGACAAGAGTTCGGGCGTCCATGCGGCGGCGGGTTGGTTGCTGCGGCAGTGGGGTGCGGAAGATGCCGTCGTGCGAGGACCTGGCCAAGCAACTGGATGAACGGGAGGTTCCAGAGCGGGAGGGCTGGGAGTGGCAGACGGTGAAACTGGAGATTCGACGTGGCTGAGGCTGTTGGGCTTCCGCTCAAGCAGGCTATTTACCAAACGTATGTGCTGTTTGAAGCGGGCGAGCATGAGTTTGGCTCGCCGGTGGATGAACCGGAGCGGGAGACGATGAATTGGAACACCGTCAGGCGGTGGGCGGGTTCTGGATTCTGGATCGTGAGATTACAAGCGCGACGAGTACGAGTCCAGCGGGCACAGACTCAACAATCGACAAGTGGTGTCCTACGGCTCGGATTGTGCGATGCTTGGTCCGAGCTGGTACGACTGGTGCGATATTGCCGCTGGTTGAGCGATCAGCTTGGGTATGCGGCGATTCGCAGGCCTACGGCGGATCCAGCGAGCCTGCCGGCAGCGGAGTACGAGCGGGACCGGGCGGATGGTAAGGGCGGGATCGTGAACTGGCCGGTGGACCTGGAGGCAGCTGGTTTTCGTTTGCCGACGGAGCACGAATGGGAGGCGGGTTGTCGCGGAGGCATGCGGACGGCGTTCAGCTTTGGCGGGGACGCGAGTCTGCTGGGCTATTACGGTTGGTATGAGGCGAATAGCGGCGAGCAGAGTCACGTTCCCGCGGTCGCTTCGTCCGACGCTTGCGGGGCTTGTTTGACATGCACGGCAACGCGTATTGAGTGGTGCCATGATTGGGATGGGCGGTTACGGTCAGGAGTCGGCGCCAACGGGACCTGCAGAGGGCACGCGTACCGCGTCCTTCGCGGCGGCAGCTGGGGCTTCGCCCCGCGGATTGTCGCTCCGCGCTACCGTGCAGGGTTACGCCGTCCGCTCGCAGCACCGAGCTCGGCTTCCGCGTGCTCCGCAGTTCCGTCAAGCCGAGGCCAGCACAAGAATCAGAGTAGGCGGAGCCAGGAGTGGAGGCTCGGCGCGGAGCGTAGGGCGGAGCCTGCTCCCGCCCAAGCCGCCACGGAGGGCGTAGCCGAGGACAGGCTGAACCACTCACCGGGCGCAGCCCGTTCGCGCGGTGGAGAACTGAATCTCCGCGACGACTGCATATTGAGCCGCAGAATCTAATCCAGAGCTTCCGAGGTGGGGGGCAAACCGAACCACCATAAGAAACCGTCAACGGAACCCACGTCTCTCCGGAGTATTTCGAGGTTCCGTTGACTGTTGACGCAAAGAAGGAACAGAAACACCGTGGTGCAAGGGCTCGTGGTACAAGGGCTTGACGTGGAGCTGCCTGCACCTATCGGGAGTCGTCAGCGTCTCTACGCCAGCAGTCAGGCGGACAATGCACCGCGTCTGCGTGTCACCCAAGGGAGTCTTGTCGATGGGAAATGAAGACCTGCCGAGACCCAATTCGAAACAGCCGCAGCCCGACGACATGGTTCCATTCCTGGATTTGGATACTGGTGCAATCGTGCAAATTCCTCGTTGTGAGCTGAGTCCCGGAACAGTTCAGGTCCGGATCCAGGGAAGAGACGGTTTGGTATGGGTTCGCCCAGAGCAGTTGAAGCAGGGAACGATTAAGCATCCGCCGTTTGGGGAAAGAGAGCGAAACCGCATCGTCCAGATCCAGAGGGCATTCTCGGAGCACCGTAGCCTCACATTTGATCAGTGGGAGGACGGGTTCCGACGCGATGCGGACCCAGAGGGTGAGATTGCGGTCTGGGTCCACGCCGCCGAAGTCTATCTGCAATTCACAAACGGCGAAGAATCGCGTGAGCGGCGAAATGATGTGTACCGCTGCATCGTCGCTTGCCTCTCCGCCAGCCCGGATTCCGTATGGAGCGTTCTTCAACCCAAGGTGCTTTCCCGACCGGAAGCGCAGCAGGTCATTGATGCGTTCCACCGAGGTTGAATCTCCCGCCAGGCAACTCAATTGCCCGGCAGAGCGAATGTCGGTTGCACACCAACGACAACACGTCAACGTTTCCACGAAACCCAAAATCGACCGAGAAACACGCAGGTTTCGTTGACAGCTACAGTGGCTCAGGGGCGGACTGAACCGGAGCTGGCGCGAACTCGCCGCACCGCCACGTCGGTCCATCGGTTGCCTCTGGCGGTTCGGTAGCCTCGTTGGTTGAGCACCTCGGCGATGTGAGTGTTGCCCAGGTGTGGTTGTAGCTCAGCGATCACGGCGCGGATCGCTGGGTCGATACTTGCTCTTTCGCGTGACGTCTTGCTGGACGCCCGTGTGCCTCGCCTGCGGGCTTCTGGGGTGAGGTTGCGGCATCTGGGGTTGGATGCTCCGAGCTTCACTCCACGAGCCTTAGCGGCTGCCAGGGCGGCCTTGGTGCGTTCGGAGATGCGGCGGGCTTCATCTTCGGCGACGGCGGCGAGGATGTGGATCGTGAGGCGGTTGGCGCTGGGGTTGTCGCAGCAGAGGAAGTCCACTCCGGATTCCATCAACGCGGCGGTGAAGGCGACGTTTCGGGCCAGGCGGTCGAGCTTGGCGACCACGAGTGTGGCTCCAGTTCGCTTGGCGTGTGCGATGGCTCGCTCCAGCTCTGGGCGCTGGCACTTCTTGCCGCTCTCGGTTTCGACGTATTCGGCGAGCAGTTGTGCGCCGGTGTGCCGGGTGTGCTCAGCGACAGCGGCTTGCTGTGCTTCCAGTCCCAAGCCAGAGCGTGCCTGGCGTTGGGTGCTGACTCGGTAATAGGCGACCAGTGGTTTAGTCATCGTCGTCCTCCAGGAAGTTGAGTTGCTCGGCTTCGTCCACGATTGCCTCGGCGTCGTGCACCCAATTGTCACGCAGTTCGGTGAGCGTCTCGGAATCAGCACCGTGTTGGGCGGCTTCGTCGTGTGCCAGGGCGCAGATCAGCGCCGTGATGGCTCGTTGCAGTAGTTCTCGTTCATTCATCGGGTTGCTCCTGGTTCAGTAGCCATGTTGCTCAAGCCACGCGATCTCGGCTTGCAGGGCTTGTTGGCGGAGGGGGAATGGACCGAGTGTCGGACCATGGACCGGCGACAGATCGGCGATCCACTCACCGTCATTGTTCGGCTCGACGTGGGAGGCGCGTTGGACAGTCGCCTGCCCCAAACCCAACAGCGGCTGCAACTCATCGTTGTAGATGAACCGCAGCTCGCCGTTGGGTGCGACGTGGATGTTCATTGCTCTTGCCTCCTGGTTTGTTGCTGTGGGCTGGCTCGGTGCAGCTCCGGCTTGTCGGTGTCATGGGACGTGACACCCAGGGCCCGCTCGATGGCTTTGGTGGCGTCCTTGCACTCGCTGCCGGTGTAGCCTTGAGCGTCCACGCTCGCTGATCCATCGGTTGCGATGGTGATGATGATGCTCTTCATGTTCGATGCTCCTATTGCTGGCAGGTGAGGCGGATGGTTCCGTCGCCGAGTTGCTGCTCACGGACTTTGAAGCCCTGCAACCGGGCTTTGCGTTTGGCGGCTTCCACGGCGTACGTCTGGCGGAAGCGATCCAGTTCCTTGGTGGAGCCCCAGCGTTCGTTGTAGTTGTCGTAGTGCGCCTTGCCGTCTGCGAAGACTACCGGGTATTTCCAGCCGGGCAGCTTCACCGACATGCCGGTGTGGGTGGCGCCATCGAAGAGCTTGACGGTGTCGTTCAGGGAATACTCGACTCCCAGCCGGCGACAGGCTTTCTCGAAGGCGATCTTGTCTTTGACGTGGACATCGACGGTTGCGGTGTGGGACATTGGATTCTCCTTTGGGGATGAACGAAGTGAATCAGAACCCGTATGACTCGCCGAAGACAACAGACCAACCCTCGCCCCGTTTTGGCGGCTTGCCGATCTTTCGTGGTCGCTGGGACATGGTGTTGCTTGGTGGCGGGTTCTTGTTGATCCTGTTCCTGATGGGAATGGCGGGCACGTTGTTTTTTTGGCTTAGCGTAGGCAATCCACCGGCTATTCCTCCTCAAAACTGATTGCACGCTTGGGACGAGCCACCATCAGGCTCTCCAACTGGGACTGCACGCCCACCAGCCGCTCACGAATCGTGTCTCTCAGCGGTTGCGACTCTCGCAGCCACTCCGGCGGGATGCCCTTCACGGCGTCCTTGGCGTCGGTGACGAGTTGCTCCAGTTCCTCGTTGCTGCCAATGGACAGCGAACGGAAGCGATCGAAGAAGTCTTGCAGGTTCTCGACGTTGGAATCCCGGAACTGCTTGACCGTGCCGTCGTTCATGCCTTGCAGCTTCTGGCAGAGGTGTTCCACCAAGCCCTGAAACTCGGCGGCGAAGGCGGACTCCGCCATGGCGACAGCTTCGTCGAACCGGGCGGCGATGCGTTCCCGTTCACGCTGGTACAAGCCCTGGCTGACTTGCAGCAGCGACGGCATCGGGCTCCACCGACGGATACTCCACCGTGATGGCGAACAAGCCTTCCAGCGTTTGCGGGTAATCGCTGAGGCGGAACAGATCGCCCAGGCTGCGACTGTGCTCTGGACAGCAGGCTGCCATACGCCGAGTTGAGTGCGGCGACGGCATGATCCAGTTCGGTTTGGTACTGGGCAACCTGTCGCTCGAAGCCCTCAACCCGATCACGCCGCAACAGTCGCAGCCCGTTCTCCGGGTAAGGCAACGTGCATTGCTTCCAGTGTTCGGTGACTTGCGACATCACCGTGGTGACGGCTCGGTAGCGCTCGTCCGCCGTGTCGATCAGCCGCTTGCTGGCGGACAGTTGGTTGCTCGCTGCGCCAAAGACTTCAGCGGCTTGTGCCTTTTGATGCTTGTCCAACGACTTGGAGACTCCCCAGCGTGTCTTGCTGAGTCGGCAGCCGACGCACAACTCACGCAAGCGAGCGGCGTAATCGGTGGTGCTGGTGTGTTCGGTGGTGCTCATTGATCTGACTCCTGAACTGGTGATGCGGAAACGAAAACGGCGACGCTGCAGCAACAAGTCGCACGTCGCCCAAAAATGCGGAAATCGCCGCACAGGCAATGGCTTGGACAGCGGTAAGAGCCAGAGAGACAGGTCCAGCCAGTAGCCCGCCCTCGACATGGGAGTCCAGCGAAGGCGGGTTGGCTGACGGGACGTGTCGGGCTAGTCGTCCAGCGAGATACGCCGTCCGCTGGGAGAGTCATCCAACGTGAACACACCAGCATGCGAAGCCGAGAGAAATCGCCCATTGGCTTGCTGGCGGAGGGCTTCGATCTCGCCACGGGAGCGCACGCCAACAGGGACCACCCACTGAGCCGCCGTGGTCAACTCGCAGCCCAAGTCCCGAGCGTCCTCACAGCAGTTGCGAATGTCCGCTCCCGCCCAATGCTCGTCGTTGGGGCGCTGCATCGCCGCGTCGATTCCGCAACGCCGCCGGTGGATCTCCCAGACCTTGGCTTTCTCCTCTTCGCTGGGCAAGTCGAAGAAGAACGTCTTGGGGAACCGCCGCAGCAGCGCCGTGTTCAAGTTGTCGATGCGGTTGGCTGTGGCGATCCACAACGAGCGGTTGCCCGACACGGACGAGACCACCTTGAGGGCTTCCCGTAGTTGTCGTTCGGACTGCCCAACCAGCGAGCCTTTGCAGGCGCCCAAGTCCAGTTCGATCGTGGGCACGCCGGCTTCGTTGCCCGCAGCCTTGCTGATCAACGACTTGCTGCAACCGGGCGGACCGACGAACAGCAGTCCACGACAGCGGTTGTCCTCCATGTAGCTCAGCAGCGTCCCGAGTTGGTCCTGCGATACGCCGGACAAGTCACCGTCGCCGGCGAGCATTTTGTCGATCTCGTCGATGCGGACAATGGCTTGGGGAGCGTTGCCGCCGCTGGTGATCCGGTACAGGAAGTCCTTCACATTGTGGCAGCCACCCACGTCCTCGAAGGTCTCACCGTCCCGGTACACCGACAGTCCTGGGGTGCGTTCGATTTGTTGCCTCTTACGCTCCCACAGATCGCTCAGGACGAGCCCATCGGGCGTCAGGGACATCGCAGTCGTTTGCTCCACCTGGAACGCAGGGAGCCCCGTGGTGGCTGCTACAGCCTTCTGCACCGTGGTCTCGTCGGCTTCGATGCCCGCCGCCTCCTGGGCGTGAGTCGCCGCCCCGTGATTCGGTACTTGCAGCGGTCTTGAGCCGTATTGTGGGGAGAAGCCTTCCTGCTGTCGGTGTCGCGCCCCCTGCAGACTTGGCAGCTTCCTGCACAATTCGCCCGGAAGGGCACGAATCAATGGCAAGTTTGCGGCTAGGGAATTGAGCCAAGTCGCGCAGGATGATGCATCCGCTGCGTCGAGAGAATCTCGCCAGGTCGTCGAAGTGTGTCACACCGTCAGCTCGAAGCCATTCGATGAACTCGCCGAGTTGTCGTCATAGAATCGACACCTACCGCAGTTGGCCAGATTCGCGCCAGACAGAAAACTGTCGACTCGATTGGTCGTGCGCGCGAAAAGCGAGCCGAAGCATAGTTTCAAGATGTTGGATGCTAAGCCACCTCAGCATCGTCCGATCCGTCCGACCTTCACAGCTTCTTCTTCGAGCGTTTTCCTCTCGCCACCTCTCTTGCCAGAGCTTCGAACTTCGGCGCCCAGAAGCGTCGAAACGGGGCAAGCCATTCGTCCATCTGCTCGAAGCCCTTTGAGTCCAGCGTGTAGAGCCGTCTATTTCCGTCGATGGCGACGCTTGCGAATCCGTTTTCTCTCAACACCTTCAACTGTTGAGAAATTGCCGATTGCGAAATGCCGAATTCTTCGCCAACGGTATCGACGATCTCTCCGGAAGAAAGTTCCCGATCCATCAACTGCTCAACAATACAGCGTCGCACCGGGTCGGCAAGAACCGCGAAAGCATGCATTGGTAACTCTTTCCTATTCACCACAGTAGAATTTTGCGGTTTGTTCGGCCATGTGCTTGGCAATCGATTCATCCTCGCCTGAGTCAATGTGAGCATCGCCCCAGGCCGTCGAGCACTCGCGAATGAACGTCTTGCCGTTTTCCGACGTCAGCCAGGCATTGGATTCATCCTGCGAAACCGACTCGCCGGTCCGGAAGTGCAGAAGCAGTCCCAAGAAACTGAGGTCCCAACCGACTCCGGTTGCGCCGGGACCATACTTCCGCCAGTGCTCTTCACTCGCTTCGTCTTTTAACATGATGTGTTCGAGCGTCAGCCTCGCACCATCGTCGTGAGCGTCCAATCGCACTCGAACCCAACTGACGTTGCCGCCGCACTCCCACGTGACGTCGAACGCCTCGGGCGGATCGCAGCGACTAATCTTGCCGCCCGCGTGTCCTTCAAGTTGATAATGTCCGCCCGGTTTGAGATCGCCACTGATCGGCAGAAACCAGCTAGGAATTCGTTCCGGATTCGTCACCGCGTCCCACATGTCTTCGAGATCCGTGTCAAAGGTAGCTGAACCGGACACGACCCGAGCGGGCTGGCCTTCGTGAGTCACCTCTTTAACGATGCGATACTTGATGCCAAGTGGATTTATCAAGTCCATGGTGTGACTCCTGTAAGCTTCGAGTTTCAGCAAGCAATTTCACCCCAGGATTATATTACCCGTGACTAATATTGCAAGCTGTTTCCCAGCAACTTCTGGATGCACCGCCTCCAACTCATCTTCACCTCCGAAACGGGGGGCGAGGGAGCCAGAGCGGCCAACAAGAGTGAAAATAGGAAGCCGCCGCATCGACTTCGCATCAGTCATCATCGACTAACTTGCAGAGGTCCACGGCACGACGGGAGCTGCTTAGAATCCTATGTCGTGTCGGGCGCATCAACCGACTACAGATGCGCCGACCTCCAACCTGCGTCGGATGGACAAACTTCTGTAGCGAAGGCGGACCCGAACCTGCAGGCGGTGAGAGAGACCGCTGCCGTTGCGGCGTCAATTGGACGACAATAGGTGACCGACGAAACGTTGGACTCGACGAATCTCGAGGTTAAACATAGTGGCAATTCACGTCGCCAGCCGTCGCCGAACAGAGCAGAGCAGTCGCTACGACGCGAGTTCGGCCAGGAAGCCGCGCTTCGTGACCTGACTTTCAAAGCCGAGCATCCGTGGGTGCGGTTTAGCCCGTTCTACCCTCATGGCGGCATTCCCATGCCATTCTCTGACGGCCTCACGGCAGAGAGCGTCGAGGGAATCTGGCAGGGCTTGAAGGTATTTGAGTCAGCCGGCGTCGATCCGTCCAAGTTTCGCATCACGTCAATGAAGGGCATCAAGAGGACGGTCCGGAAGTTTGGCGGAGTGCCAGGGCATCAAGCGGGCGAACGGCTGGCGCCGTACCCCGAGGCTCGTCGCCTGATCTACCTTCCGGTGTATCGCTGGGCGCTGGAGAACAAGCTGGCCTACCTGTTCAGGTCCACGGTCATCGCGTTGCGCCCGACGAGCCGCTCATTTCGATAACATCGCCCGCGAAATCGGCGTTGGACCTTCCGCAGCCAGTCGGACAGCAGGGATTCTGCTCCGGCGGTACAAGCAGTAGTGTTCCACTTTGCGTGCCGCTGGGTCTCTTTTAGGGGAGGGAAGCTAATCGGGGGTATCCGAGACCTTGTTCAATTCGATGGTGACGCCGCCTTGGTTATCGTTAAACGTGTCGTCAATGAAGAATAGGACGGTTGCGGGCGCACTGATGCTGAATCTTGCGGGACGTGCTCGCGCCAAAGCCTCCTCGATCGTGTCGCTGAGGACGTGCTTATCCACTCGAATGCGATCCGCTTCTCGGCCGTGCTCGGGGTTGGCGTTGCGGAGTTGCGGAGACCAGATCGCGAAACTAGTTAACCAAGCGTGCTTGTCGCTCCACGCCGTCCACGCCGAGAACTCGGGATTCGCCTCATTGCGAATCGCCTTGGCTTGCCAAATGCCTTTGTCCAAGGTCGCCACGGCCCCGGGAGCGAAACGGGCGTCATCGCTGCGGGCCGCGAGGACTAATAGATGGGGCGGCTTTTTGGACATGTTGTCTCTCGGCTTAAGGTGGTTACATCTGTTGGCTGAGTCGGCTCTTGCGGGTTTCCCCCAACGGGGAACAGTTGGTCATTATCGCCTGTAGCGACAGCTATTCGACGGCCCCAACGCTGGGCTCGACCTCGGATGATGTTCGCAGCGCCGCCGGAGTCGCCCTGGGAGTTCGTGACTGCTCCTCTTGAGCTCGAGCCAGCCAATATAGCCGACGGAGCTGCAGGTGCTTTCCTCGCTGGTCTTCGATTTCATCTGGCGGATTCTTCGCCTTCGAGTCGGTAGCGTCACAGCCGACGGCGGGCTGTTTTGATTCCCACCCGAATGGCCTGTAAACTGCCGCTGTTGGTGATGTGGGATTCGAGCTGTCCAGGAATGCGCGATGACGACTGAGAAGACTCCGCCACCGGAGAGCACCCCCGCGCCTCGGGACGCCCGTGACGGTGATTGACGCTTTTTGCGAGCGATTCCGGGCGGCGGTCAAGGCCGGCGAGCCGGCTCCGTTCGAGGCTCTCCTGGACGAAGCCCCCGCGTCTTTACGCGACGAGCTGCTCGCCGAATTGGTCGCGGAGGACGCTCAGCTTCGCGTGCGGCGCGGCGAGACGCCCAGGTGGGACGACTACGCCCAGCGATTCGCGGACCGTCAGGCGGCGGCCTGGAAGGGGTTTCGCTACTTTGATCCGGGCGCGACGGCTCCGCCGGGACTGGATACCGGTGTTCACTCGTTGTCGGACACGGGCCGTTCGATTCGTCCTCCGTGGATGTGGGCGGCGAAGAGGGGTGCTACGCTGAGCCGCTGCCGGTTGATGTAAGTTCTGACAATGCCTCCACCCTCGATAAGGCGCCACGTCTATGTTCACTTCAAAGGGTCCAGTGCAACGAGCTATATTCTGCTCCTTCGCCATCGCGGCTGTGTTCGTTTCCGAACTGTCGGGGCAATCCACCCCTGACAGAAACAAGAGCCCGCAACCCGACTGGAAGCCCTTTCTGGTTGAGTATCTCAGCACTTTGCGAGACAAATCGCAACGGGAAACACAAGTTGCCGACTTAGAAAAAAGGATCTTAACAGCCGACCTGAAGGTAAGGAGACATCTGGCTGCGATCATGCTTTATCAAATACAAGTTAATCAAATAGAACTCCAAGCTTTAACCGGGAGCCACGCACCGATCGAGACCTCCACGCATGCATTGGGACCTCTAGAGAAACTCGGTTGGAGTTCCGGCGATGAAGGTATATTGTGGTTGGTCAAGAGTCTTCGACTCGGGGAAACCGCTGTTAGCGATCGGGAACTCGAAGAAGCCGGCTTGGGCATGTTCCGAGGGTTTGCGCAGCTAGTCTGGAGTTCTTGAATCTAAGCGGTGCAGGAGTTGGAGATGAAGAAGTAGGCCATCTCGCTAGGCTGCCGAATCTAAAAAGGCTCTTCCTAATAGACACCGACATCACAGACAATTCTCTGCCGTTGCTGGCAAAGCTGGCGAGTCTTGAAGTACTGGATCTGAGCGGCACGGGGTTGACCGAAAAGGGTCTTCGGCGCCTGGCGGATTTCCCGAACCTCAAGGTACTGGGACTTCGCATCAAGGACGTTGGCGCCAAAACGACATATGAGGCGCTCGCTAAACTCGAGGATTTGGATTGTCTAACCCTCCCACGATTTGCCGGCGACCTAGACCTGGATAGTCGGTCAAGACATCTGCCACGTTTCTTTCCCTGGACACCTTCAGGGCAGGGAGTCTTCAGTGTGCCAAATAGGCGGGGAGCACGCAGACTATTTGCCGCTAACGCGACCAAACCGCGGGGAATGAGTCAAATGACTCGCCTGATGGCGATTTCGCCCGGACCAGAAACGATGGTTGTTGTTTCAACCGATCAGGTCCATGATGACCGACTCCGCGTGCATATCTTCAATACTCGGACGGACCGTTCCCATGAAGTCACTTTTGAGCGAGGACAGGACCTCGCCAGGTATTGCCCGATCGCCTTGTCGCGAGACGCGCGAACTGCTTGCGACAGGCGCCGAACGCTTGCCGCACAAAGGTAGGAGGACCGTGCCGTTTCTTGGCGATCCCGGAGGCAATTTGAAGGTCTCCGTCGAGAACACGAAGCCGGAACGAGTGACCATCTGGCAATTGACTCTCGACTCGACCGCCCAGGCGACCCCCCTGCGATCCTTCGAGGCGCCCTGGCCGATTGCTAACTTGGCCTTCTCGAGCGATGGTTCCAAGCTTCTGGTCTCCTCGCGAATACAGGCCGAAAAAACGCAACTCTTTCTCGCAGTAGCTGACGTCGCCACAGGCGACCTGAAGTCGAAAGAGATAAGGACAACCGCAGGACCTCCCGTCAATGATGGGCTCTCGACTCAATCGATGGCGTTATCACCCAACGGACGCGTCGTCGCCATGTCTAACTCGCATGGATTCGGGCTCGTGGATCTGGAAAGCGGCGAAGTCGATTACTTTGGCGACACCCGCCCACATCGTACGTATTATCGATTGCCTGGCTACATTTGGGGGCGGCTCATCGTTGACTATCCAAACTATCCTTACCCTCGCCATTATTTCTCGTCAGACGGCAGATGGCTCCTGAGCAGTGTCAAAGTTCAGGAGGTTCGAGACTCGGACAGCGAGCGAGTCCTAATCTACGATTTGCGATCACGACGGCTGACCGCACAAATCATCGGTAGACTCGGTGCTGTTTCCGGGGACGACACGACGCTCGCCACGAGCGGAGGTGGACGCAACCAAGTAACGCTCTGGCGACTTCAAGATGGTGTGCCGGAACAGTTCGGCATGATACAGGGACTGGGCAAACCGCATGTGCTTTCAGAAGATGGCAAGACCCTGGTCATCACGGGGGCGGGGCCAGGCAGCCAATTCACTTTGTGGGATCTAACAGAACCCTGGAAACGCTGACGTTATCAGAATCCACAACGCCGCGGTACATCCAAACCCTTTGCGCTGACGATCTCTGGCAATGCGGCAGCGTTGTCCACGCTGGCCAAACGTCCAACAGTTCCTCCGCCGTGGCGCTGAACTGTCCAGGTTGGCGTCCAGCAGGTGATACTACACTGGCCGGCGTAGCGAGTTGCAGCGGATCCCCATCACCAGCAAAATCGCCCGGCGTAACCAATAGCCGTGGGTGCAAAGGTATGACTCGCAGTGAGATCGGCCCCAGCGCAAGTTTGTCAGTGAACCATGCGAGTCAGGTATTCGCCGTTCTTCCACAGCGAACGGATGAACAGTTTCAGCAAAGCCGCTCCTTCAGCCTTCCGGAGCAGGCCGATTATCAGTTCCGATCCTGGTTAGGCAAATACGGTCGATTCGCCTCTGGACATGGACGGCAGCGAGCGTCGATGATTTTGGCTGATAGCCGCGGAACTCGCAGGCCGACTCTCCTACCAGTTCTACAGACTGCTCGGCTTGACGAGAGGAAAAAATCCCATTCGCCAGCCACCGTCTATCTTCTCAAACATGAACAATGCTTCAACGTTCTCTTCTGACGTGAAGGCCCGACCAATCGCTTTGTCACCGTCGATCTTGACGTCACTTAACTCACCTCTAGCCTGCCACTTGGGCAGGACAAAATCCTCTCCGCTCTTCTGAAGCAGGTCTGCCAGGTCTGCAACCAAAGCAACGTGGTCACCATCGTCATTGAGTATCTTCTCAAACTGATGGGCGGAGTTCGTAGAGAGTGTGAATTCGGCACCTAAATCGTGCTTCTTGAGTAAGGCCTGGACCTCTTCCTTTTTGGCTGCATCGTCAGCAAAGGCGTGTGCTATGCGTATCATCAGAGCCCCGGCAAGAAATCTCTGCGAATCGACGGTCAAGCATTGGGCCACAGCTTCACAATTGCCGTCCTCTACGTTGTTTTTTAAGCCCTCAAACACGGCCTCCGGGGAATCGTAAGTGGTCGGTCCGCAACCGGTAGCACTAACAAATAGGATTCCGACAACAAAACACGAGCGCGTGTTCCAAATCGTGCGAGTCACTTTATTCCTCCAAACTGAAGTTTTCATAGCCTTTATGTGTGCATTGTAACTGTTCGGGGGGCGGAAATGGGGACCGGTTTCATTGTTGTGGGCGACAGGGGCGATGGGGCAAGTGCGGTGTCGAACTGTGGACACTGGCGGGTGATGTCCACGGCGCCGGCTTGAACTTTGAACGACCTGCGGCGTCGGGCTGCCTACTTCGCACTTGCCCGTACTGCGTCTCGTGGGGCAAAATGTTCCGTTGCCGTCTTTGGCTGGACGCGCGGCTGTTGTTCTTGCCGGATTGCTTGCGTCTCGCGGTATTCGGCCGCTTCGGGGATGATCTGTTTGAACTGGACTGGTGACGTGCCGAGCTTATTTACGGCGGCCTGAATCTCTTCGATGGTGACCCAGAAGAACTCCTTCCGGGCGTTGACCTTGTTGACGCGACGTGCATCGAAGTGCGCGTGGAGTCTGTTCTCCAGGTCCGGCGCGTTGTCCGTCAGGATCATGGCGTGAATGTCGAAGGGAAATGGCACCGAGGCGCTGCCCAGTTCTTTCACCCGTACGGTTGGGTCCTCACGGCGACTCATGCCGATCTTGAAGCACCCTTCGCCAAAAGAGCCGATGTTGGACAGGATATACACGTACCCCCGCTTGGTCATCTCGGCAAGCGACTTGGCTCGTTCTCGCCGTTCGTGCGCCTCGGTCACCGCCGTGATCAATGTGTCTCGTTGAGTTTCCAGCTTGGCGATCTCACTCTCCCGCTCGGCCAGTTGCGCATCGATTCTGTCCTTTTCTTCTTTCGAGAGGACGACATGGCTTTCCATCTGCAGTTTCTGAGCTTCGAACTCTTTCCGCAATTCAGCGAGCATGCGTTCCTTCTCGGCCAGTCGTTCCTGTTCCTGCTGTTCCTGTAATGCGGCCTCGCGCTCCGCCTTTTCCGCTTCTTTTCTGGCCTTCTGCTCTTCTCTCGCCTGTTCCTTCAGGTACGCCTGTTCCTCGCGCTCTTCTTGTTTCTTCCTTTCCCACTCGTACGCCAGACGCAGCTCCTGCAGACGAAGGTTCAAGTACTCCTCCGCGATTGAAATCTGCATCGTCTGACCGAGCTTATTGATCTGCTCGCGACTCTTGGTCATTCGCTTTTGGAGCATGGCCATGTTGTTGTACTTCGCCTTGGCGATATCGGCGTCGGCTTCGCCGTTGAAGGCCCGTAGCATGACTTTGGCGTATTCCTGACCTAGCTTCTGGCCAGCTCTTTCGTCACCTGCGACCGTGATGCCCTGTGGAATCTCCACAGCTTGGTGTGATTGAATCATTGCTTTGCGCTGCTGGACCACCTCGTCCAAGGCGGCTTTGTATTCCGCCGAGTGCTCAAAGCTATACTGCGGCCTGTACACCCCGAAATGTTGCAGGTCTCGAGTTTCTTCCAGCGATTCAACCTCTTCCTTGAGTACCGCAACGAGGTTCTCGTAGTACTCGACTTTCGCCAGGATCTCCTGGGCGTTTGCGCTAACCTGCATGGCTTCCGCGCATTGCCGCAATTCGCGGTTCTGTTGCTCGATGTGTTCGCGAAGCTCGGCCGCGGTTTGAAAGGCGCCAACCAGCTGCCGAAGTTCGCCAAGGCGATTCCGCAATTCGGCAACCGACTTAAAATCGCCGACAGCGCCCCGGTACTGCTTGATGACGTTTTCGAGAGCTTGTTTGTTTTCCTTCAGCTTCGCCACGCGGGCCGAGTATTCCTCGGACATCCGCTTGATGTTGTCGAGCTGCTCCTGATGGGCATTGGTCCCATGCTCCTGATCAGAACGGAGCCGCTCCAATTCCAGCAGCGCCTGATTGGCCTGCTGCTTGCAAGATTCCATGTGCGCTTCAGCGTCCGCGACGCCGGCGAAGGACTCGAGCTTTCTCTGAGACTCCGACAGCGCGTTGTCGCACTGTCTCGCTTTCTTGGACTTCGCCGCCAAAACGAACGCAAGGGCGATCAGGCCGACGAATTCAAGTGCCGCGACAACGATGAGTGATGTGTACATGATCCGACCGTCGTTCTTTTCAATCGAGGAATACTATCACTGCAGGTCGATCCGGACGCGATCCAGACTTTCAAGCCAATCGGGTTTGCCGGTATCCTTTTTCGCTGTCCCGCCCTCGATTCGGAACCCGAATTTCCGGAGCGTGGCTCGAGGATCGATCGTGGCCCACGAAAAAGTCGGCAAGTTGGATCTGCTTATCCTGCCGCAAACGTGATACGCGCGGCGTGATTTGGCTTCCGAATAGAGGGCAATCTGCAGGTGCTCGTAGAAAGGGGCGGAATTGAGTATTTCAACGATGGCGCTCAGGCCGGCGCCAGCCGCGAACCATTCGTACTCCGTTTCCTTTTCTTCCTTGGACTTGGTTGCTGTGATGACTTTGCCGCTCTTCTCCGACAGAGCCTTCGTTTTGCTTTCAATGGCGTCCTTTAGATGCGGTATCTGCAGGACGACGGACAGTTGCCGTTCAGCGGAAACGGTGAGGGAGTCCAGGGAAAGCAACCCCTGTTGTGCCAACGCGCTGGCAACTTGAGACTTGACGAAGTCGGGGTCGCGGTTTCTTTGCTTGAATATTGCGATCCGTCGTTGTTCCTGGTCATTCCACGTCGCTTGCTCCCGCTGCAAGGCGTTGTGATGGTCAGCCATATGTTCTGCATGACGCTGCATCAACTCCGTCCAGTGCACACGGAAGCGGTTGTCAAACACTTCCTTCGCTCGCGAAGTGATTTCAAGATGGCGCGCATGCCAAGTGAGCCACAACCCCGCCGCCGCCGCCGCGACGCTGGCGACGACCGCAACGGCGATTCCAGTGACTGGTCCCACCACCCGTGGGGCAAGAAAGGCCGAGGCAAGGAACAGGACGGCTACACCGATCGTGGTTGTGGTGAGCAGACGAACGTCGTACTTCGCGTCCCGCGCGAACTCCGCATATAGTCGAGCCCAGAACTTGCGGGAGACGGCTTCCTTTTCGGGATCTGGCAAGGGCGCGACTGAGGGAATGAACTGCCGTGGCTGGAGTTCAGCTCGGATTTCGTCCACCGATTTTAGTGGTTTGCTCTCCCGCCAAAACTCGATCCTCCGCCGTTCGGCAGCCAAATAGCGGTTAAGTTCAGCGAATGGAGTATTCACGCGCCTGCCCAGCTGGATTGGAAGTGGCCTTCCTCCCAGTATGGCAACAACAAAGCACATTACAAGAATGTTCTTGCCGCCCGCCAGATCTTCCAGCGGGATCGAAGCGCGTCCCGGCGGACTCCGCCTACGTCGCCGCTTCCCAGTGGTCAACTTACACGCTGCGGATCGGAGTCAATGATCTTGAAACAGCATTTACCCAAACGCCCCAGTTGCCCACAACACCGAAACCGATACAACCGCTCCGGTCCTTGATCATAGGCCGCTCAACTTGGAGTGGAGTCACCACGAAGGTCGCGAAGACCACGAAGGAGGAGTTCGAGGGCAAGCGTTTGGCTCTTTGGCCTCTTCGTGGTCTTCGCGAACTTCGTCGTCGTCCCTCCTGAGGTTGGCGGGATAATCACTCAGACGCAAAGTGGACCAACTTACGATCAAGGCCGCCGCTCCCCGTTATCATTTTCGGGCGCGATCAGCGACATCCGGTTGACACCCCACTTGCCCGAACATGCCGCAGTCGCGTGCCCGTGCGCCGGTTATTGCGGTGGGTCAGTCTCCCAGGCTCTCCGCCTGGAGTGCGAGCGCGACCGCGCCCCCAGGCTTTGGTGTTGCACCGTTTTACAGTGTGTAGCGGCCTATCTTACCGACCAGCGTGGTTTTTCACGGACACTGCCTGGCGCCGTTTCCGCATGATAAGCTGGAGATGCCCCCAGAGATCGCCCGGGAATTGCCGGTCGATGACCGAGGAGGTCCGCCGCTTTACCGGATTCCTGGCTCAAGGAGAGTCCCCTTGCCCTCGATTGAACCTGACCGCCAATCGTACGCGATTGTTGTCATAGAGACTTCAATCCGTCGATCTTTCAACCGTTCTGGTTTTCGCTGAATGGCCTGATGCCGGAAGAAGAGACCAAGAACGACGTTGCGGTCATCCATAAGCAACTCGCGTCGTTCTCAATCGGCAAGATTCAGGTACAAGCGGACGATTCCCGCCTTGGCCTCACAACGGTCGAGTCCACGCAAGGGCCAATCCTTCGAGATCTGGCCATCGGGACATTATCCATCCTGGAGCACACCCCGCTCAAGGCCATCGAAGGGGAAAATGGGGAACAGTTTAATTGTTGCGGGAACTTACGTGGAAAAGGCAAGACTCGCTGCTTACGTAAGTTGAAGCTTAGGATCGTGCGCGAATCCGGCAGCAGAAAAATGCCGCCCAGTGCCGCGGCCAGCTATCTGCTCCAATTAAACTGCTCCCCGTTTCCCCCGACCAGCGACGAGTCCCAACGGGACGACCATAGCTCAGTCCAAAAAGCAGTGAGTGTAGTTAAACATGACTCGCGACGACGATCACGGCAAACAACTGAGCCAAATCATCGCGGATTACTTGCAAGCGGTGGAGGCTGGACAAGAGCCCGACCGAGACAAGCTCTTGGCGGATCATCCGGAGGTCGCCGAGGAGCTTCGCGAGTTCCTATCCACGCATGACCAAATGCATGAGGCAGCGGGTCCCCCTTCGCCGCCCCAAGAGGATGCGACCATTCCCCCGCGCCCCTCGTTGGAGGACCAGACGCTGGCCCCTGACACAACAAGCGGGAATGCGACGCTGGGCACAAAGGTCCGTTACTTCGGCGATTATGAGCTTCTGGACGAGATCGCCCGCGGCGGCATGGGCGTTGTCTACAAAGCGCGGCAAACCAGTCTCAACCGCATCGTCGCCTTGAAAATGATCCTGGCGGGACAACTCGCCGGCGAGGAGGACGTGCAACGATTCCACGCCGAAGCCGAAGCGGCCGCCAATCTCGATCATCCTGGCATCGTGCCCATCTACGAAATCGGCGAACACGAAGGCCAGCACTACTTCTCCATGGGCTTCGTCGAAGGCGAGAGTCTGGCCAACATAATCAAGGAGCGTCCGCTCCCTCCGCGCGTCGCCGTCGAGTATCTAAAAAAGATTGCCGATGCGATGGCCTTCGCGCACGAACGGGGTGTCATTCATCGTGATTTGAAACCGGCCAACGTCTTGGTTGATCTTAACAATGAACCAAAGGTCACCGACTTCGGCTTGGCGAAGAAATTGGATGGCGACAGCGACCTGACCGCCACTGGCCAGATACTTGGCACGCCGAGCTACATGCCGCCGGAGCAGGCCGCGGGCAAGATGGAAGAAGTGACCGAAACTGCCGATATCTATTCGCTGGGTGCGATTCTGTACGCCTTGATCACCGGCCGTCCGCCATTCCAGGCCGCGAGTCACCTCGACACCCTCCTACAGGTGATTGAACGAGAACCGGTTGCACCCAGGATGTTGGACCCTAGCCTTTCCAAAGACCTGGAGACGATTTGCTTGAAGGCGTTGGCCAAGGAGCCCGATCGCCGGTATGGCAGCGCCAGCGAGCTATCCGATGATCTTGGGCGTTACCTGAACCACGAGCCGATTGTCGCACGCCGCGTGGGGCCATTGGAGAAAGCTTGGCTATGGCGTCGCCGAAATCCACGTGCTGCACTGGGACTCTGCGCGGCGGTCGTCCTGCTGGTGATAGGCGGGTTTGCAGCCCGGGAGTGGCGTGGACGCCTGCAAGCTGCTGCCCTGTTGGACAACTTGATCCAAGCCAGCGTGGACGACGTGCCAGACGTAACCGCCCGACTACAACCGTACTTGCGATGGGCGAAGCCGCGCCTGAATGCACTATCCGCCAGCGAAGCGGCGAGCGACGTGGAGCGGCGGCGACAACTGCATGCTCGAATCGGATTGACGAATAGCGATGCCGAACAGCACGACGCTCTTCGTGAAGCCTTGCTGGACGTGTCATTCGACTTAGAGTACTTGCAGGTAATCGGCGACGCTTTGACCGCCGCCAACGCCAACTTCACCAGCGATCTTTGGGAACGCATGCGCGACCCGAGGGCGCCGGCGGAAGTGCGGTTTCGTGTAGGCTTGGTGCTGTGTCGTTACGCACCTGGGCGAGCCGAGGAGGACGAGGCGCCGTGGACCAAGGAGGACGGTCAATTCCTGATCGCGCAATACCTGGACACCAACCCCGAGTTTCACCCGGTCATTCGGGAGAGCTTGAGCTTGAATGCGAACGTACTCACGCAGCCTTTGGCGGACGTATTCCTGGACGCCCAACTAACGAAGTTGCAGCGGGAAGCGGCCGCGAAGGCGGTGGTGGATCTATTTCCCGAGAACGTCACGAAGGATGACTTCGACCGACTGCAGCCGCTGTTGTTGCTGGGGACTGGCGAGCAGTTCCAGATTCTCTATCCGCTGGTAAGCAAGAACGCCGCGCTGGATCAGGACATGCTGGACTTGGTCCGCGAGCCTCCCGCCGAGACGCTGGGTTCGGTGGAGCGTGTGCAATACGGTAAGCAGCGTGCGACGGCGGCGATCACGCTGTTGCGGAAGGGCTGGAATCGGGCGGAGTTGCTCAAGGTGCTGGAGGTAGATGACGATCCGGAGGCGATGACGCAATTCATCCATCGCTGCAAGGCGCGGGGAGTGACAGTTGCCGAGTTGCTGGAGCTGTGGGATTTGCCGGAGGCGCCCAAGCTGCTTCAACGTCATGCCCTTCCTGTGAAGGATCGCAAGGCGTTGGATTCGCAGTTGTTCGGTTTATTGCTTGCGCTGGGAGAATACTCTTGGGCGCAGATCCCCACGGATCGTCAGGAGCAACTTCGGAGTCAGGTTGCTGACTTGTTCCGCGACGACAAGAGTTCGGGGGTGCATGCGGCGGCGGGCTGGTTGTTGCGTCGCTGGGGCGCTGAAGATTCGGCTTGCGCGGACTTGGCAAAGCAACTGGACGAGAGACAGGTGGAAGTCCGGGCGGGCTGGGAATGGCATACGGTGAAACTCGAGATTGACGTGGCTGGGGCTTTTGGGCTGCCGCGCAAGCAGGCGTTTTATCAAACGTACGTGCAGTTTGAATCGAGTGAGCACCAGTTTGGCTCGCCGAGGGACGAACCGGAGCGGGAAGACAATGAAGTGGAACACCGTCGGCTGGTTGGCGGATTTTGGATGTTGGATCGGGAGATTACACGCGGCGAGGCGGAGGCGTCGTCGATTTTCATTAATATCACCAAATGGAGTCCCACCTCGTCACATGCAATGTTGGCGCCGACCTGGTACGACGGCGTGCGTTTCAGCCGCTGGTTGAGCGCTGAGCTCGGCTATGCCGATTCCCAGGCGTACGCCGCGGAATCGGACCTTCCTGAGGCGGAGTACCGACGCGACGAAGAGGACGAAACAGGTGTCTATAACTGGCCTTTGGATTTGTTGGCAAGCGGCTTTCGTTTGCCGACGGAGCACGAATGGGGTGCGGGCTGTCGTGGCGGTTTGCGGACGGCTTTTAGTTTCGGGAGCGACGAGTTGCTGTTGAAGCACTACGGTTGGTTTGAGGAGAACAGCGACCAGGCGGCTCACGTTGCCAGGGAGCTTCGTCCGACGCTTCGTGGCTTGTTCGACATGCATGGCAACGCCTACGAATGGTGTCACGATTGGTATGGAGCTTACGCTGGAACGTCGTCGGAGACTGGGCCGGAGTCGGGCCCGTACCGCGTCTTGCGCGGCGGCGGCTGGGGCAGCGCCCCGCGGCTTTGTCGCTCCGCGGACCGCAACAGGGCTGCGCCGTCCATTCGCCTCTCGGGCAACGGCTTCCGCGTGCTCCGCAGTTCCGTCAAGCCCAGCCCAGCAGAACAGAACAAGAACAAGAGTAGGCGGCGTAGCCGCGAGTGGAGGCCCGGTGCGGAGCGTGGCTTTAGCCGCCCCCGCCGCGGCCGTAACGAAGGCGTAGCCGCCCGCAGTGCTGAACACCTACCGGGCGAAGCCCGGTCGCGCGCGAAGTCGGGCCAGAACATACACTGGAACTGCACATTGGACTTGGATGGCGAGGCTAGCTCAGCACTGAAACCATGGCTCTGCATTTCTGTCAAATTCCCGGCCCGCGGCTGTCCGGAGAGCGAGGCGGCATTGAACCGTTTCCTGAATACGCACCGCGTGCTTTCGGTGGATCGCCGCTGGGTGGAGCAGGACGAGAATTCCTACTGGGCCATCTGCGTGGACTATCTGGATTCCACCCCACCTGACAAGTCGAAGCAGAGCGCCGCCACGACCTCCACGCGAGTGGATTATCGGGAGGTGTTGTCACCCGAGGAGTTTTCGCTGTACTCGTCGCTGCGCGAATGGCGGAAGGATGTGGCCAGCAAAGAAGGCGTACCCGTCTATCAAGTGTTCACCAACGATCAACTTGCCCAAGTCGTAAAGAAGGGCGTCAACACCAAAGCCGCCCTGGCCCAAATCAACGGCCTCGGTGAAACGCCAACGGCTTGGGGAAGTTAGTAGCCGATTGCAGCGAACGCTTCCCGAAGCTACTCCTGGGCGTACTCCGCGCAAAGCTCGTCGATCCACTGCAGCCGTCGCTCGATGGTGCGTTTGGGCTGGTCGAGTTGCTCGGCGATCTCGCTGGGGCGGTAGCCCTGCATTCTCAGGGCGGCGATCTCGGGCAGGTCCTCGTGTCGCTGCTGCAGGTGACGGCGGATGAGTTCGTGTTCGACCATTTCCATGCATTCGTCCAGCTGCGGATCGGCGAGGTCGCCCAGGCCCGCTTGATCGCTCTGGTCTTGCTTGGCGGGTTGGACCGCCGATTCGGTGAAGGGCAGCTTCTTCTTGCGGGCGTCCTTGACGCGATCTCCGGCGATGCGGCGGAGCTTCAGCCATAGGTCGCTACGGCGTTTCAGGTCGGGCATCTTGCCGGCGGCCGCTCGCTGAAAGAGCCCCAGAAACACCTCCTGAGCGATGTCGTCGGCGTCCTTGGCCCGCACGCCCAATTGCCGCAACCGCCAGGCGGCGTAGCCCACCAGACGGTCTCGGTACTTCCGCAGGATCTCGTTCTGCGCCTGCTGGTCGGCCTCGGGCAGTTTCCGTAGCCAGATGGAAACGGAACCGCACTGGCTGACTTGCGTGGTGATTCGGCTGGTGTGTGCATCGTCGGACATTGCAATCTCCTGACTATTCGGCGTTTCGGCTCTCCCTTGAGGGCTTGTCCCACTCTGCTACCGATCCAGCCCGCCATTCTCCGCCAGTCCATGTTGCAGAATTTGTCCGCCCGATTTTCCCGCGTTTTCCCGGCGGCAGGTGGCGGAGATTGACCTTGGGCCCAGGTAACCAGGCAGACGCCCAAGAGGCGAGAGCCCTTCTTTTAACGCTTACCCGGAGACTCGACATGACCAACGCCCAAAAGCAGCACACCGTCATCCACCCGCAGCAGCTGGTCCTCCGCCAAACGTTGGAGAGTCGCATCCGCCGGCTGCTCCAACATCGCTTCGAGCGTCACGACGCATTAGAGCAGATCCTGGTGATCGACCGCCTGGCCCAATCGCTCCCCCTGGCCGCGGATCAGTTCGCCACCGTCAAGTGCCGCCTGAAAAACGCGCACCGCTACCTCCGCTCCGACGAACGCGGCGCCGCCCGCTACGAACTCCGCCTGCTGCTGGGCGTTCTGGCCGGGGAATAACCTCGCGAGTGCGTCAAGGAGCGCTCTGTCTCTTTAAGTTGGCCTCGACTCCCATGGGAGGAAAACACCGATACTCCTTGAATCTGCTGACTCGCCGCGATTCAGTTGTCGGCGAGTCTGCAGTCTGGTCCAATAGCGTCACCGTGACCAGCCTCAATCCTTGGCGAGGAACATATGTTGAATCCCATCCGCCGTTTGACGAGTTGGCTCGCCGGTTCAAGGCGCGCACTGGCGGTCCAAGCCCCTGCTCGGTTGCTGAATTCGATGGTCGAGGTGCGCAGCGGCCCAGATGTCACCGTGGGGCGTATCCTTGCGGACAAGCTGCATACCGAGGCGGACATTGCGGAGTTCGAGACGGCGCTGTTCCAAGCGGTTGAGTCGGGAACTCGTTGCATTATTCTCGATCTTACCCAGGTGAAATTCATGAGTTCCGCGGTGATTGGAACGCTTGCGAGGGCTCGTCGAAAGCTGATGCACCGCGGCGAGGTCTTTCAACCCCCGTGCCGGCGGCGGGGACTCTTCGCGTTCTACCCGAACGAAGCCGCTGCTTTGAAGGCAATCCGCCAGGGAGAATCCGATCCGCTCTTGCTCTGTAGCGTGGATCCGAACCTGATGGACGTGTTCAAGGTCTGCTGAAGGCTCGCAGGCCCGTGCTCCCGCGATTTGCCTTGCTGACTGCAGCCGCCACCACCCTGTTGTAGAACGCCACCCTTGGGGCGTTGCTGGATTCGCCGACGGGGACAGCGAAGCGAATGGGACGGGTGGCCGGTTGTTGAATACCGTGGTTGCACGGAGCGATGAACAATGAACAAGACATTCAAGCTCGAGACATTGGAAGTCAGCATGGTCTTGGAACAGATCGCTGCTGGATACACGCCCACCGAAGCCGAATTCGAAGTGATCGCTAAACGGCGAGCATGCGGCCGCAGCCGACTCCAAGATAGATCCGCTCACGGAGTCAGTCAACCAATCGCAGCCGGCTGACTGTTCGGCAACAGAGAACGCTCAGGTCGCCCCAACACCCAACGAAAACTGGCTGGACTTCCAGGAGCTCCGCCGCCAAGTGTCGTTGGAACAAGTGCTTCAGCAACTTGATCTACTGCACACATTTCGATCCACCGGAGGCGAGTTGCGAGGACCGTGCCCGATTCATCCAGCCGACGATTCAGGAAAGCCGCACAGGTCATTCGCAGCCAACCTCGCCAAGAACGTCTTCTGCTGCCACTACCCTCCCTGCCAAGCGAAAGGAAACCAACTCGACCTGTGGGCCAAAATCCACAACCAGACCATCCATCAAGCCGCCAAACACCTCGCCCAAACCTTCCACCTCCCAACCAACCGGATAGAGAAGAGGAGCCCGTAAATACGAACACAAATCTCGCGTCCATTTCATCGGACGCCGCTTGACTTACTACGGTGCAATTCTGCCCTTTGTCTTTGCCCGTTAAGGCTTAGTTGCCGGGACGGCGTCGGTACCCAGGGTTGCACTGCATTCACCCCTGGGCTGGTTTGGGGTCGCTCCGTTGGGGCTTTGTTACCGGGACAGGCGTCGGCGCCAACGCTGTCTCGAAAACAAAGGATTCGATCCGGATCATGATTCCAGGTCAACCTGAAATCGAGAATTGCTGGGGCTCACGGCGTCTCTATGGGTGTGACGGCGGACTCGAAACACGGAGGTTTCAAAGCGATCGCGTCGGGTCTTGCATCGGTTTCACAAAGGCACGAGGCCGCTTTCAGGAACGGCGCCGCTGTCAGCGCCATCTGGCAAGTTCGTTTTCTCGAATTGCGGCTCGATTCGGCAGATCCAGCAGACCATCCATGGCTGAGGGACGAAGGACGGAAGCGTGAGGAGGTCGATCCTCTTGAAAGCTACGCCAGTTCCTCGCTCCGCCATGGATGCCCGTTGCGAATGTCGTTCCAACAGAACCGAACGCCCTGATGGTCGGCCGGGTTGAGTGAGAGTATTCGCTCGAACACAGCGAGTGCATTTTCTGCTTGGTCGAGACGCCAGAGACAAAGCCCATATCCGTGAAGCGCACGCAGGAATGGTCGATTGAAAATGAAGCCCCAGGGCAATAACTCCTTGAAGTCAGGAGTCAGAGACATCTCGGCAATCCGAATGGCAATATCGTAGTGGGTAATGGCATCCTCCGGTCGATGGTGGAAAGCCATGTTGCCGAGCTGCGCATGAGCGTCGATGCAACGCAGGTCCGCAGCCAAAGCCTTCATCAACAGTTTCCGGGCAGATATTGGGGCCCGCATTTCGGCCGCATCCGCAACGAGACAAGCTCCGTCGTCGGTTGGTTCAACGCCAACACCTGCGCCCCACGCGATGCCGGAAAACTCGAAAGCCCGACGCGGCATCGAAGCAAAACGATGCCACATCGCGCCATAGGGATCGGCTCGTTCGAACGGGTCGTGGATCTCGTTAAGATCGTATTCGCCTTGGTCTTCCAGAGGTAGAGGGTCGAGTCCAAGAGCGGCCACATCGGTCCAAACGCGTTCAATACGGCCGCTGCAATAAACGGTTCCGCTCCAAGTCCATTGCTTCGACAACTCGACGTCAACGAGTTGCCCCGGAGCTACACGGTGCGCAGACAACGCCTCCCGTCCGCAGTGAAATGACATCGGTTCCATTCAGCCGCCGAAGACGTATTGACTGTTCCGAGCAGCTCAACGCAATCGCGATGATGCGTTTGGGTAAGACACCCTGGTCTGCGTGTTCCGGGTCTTTTCCTCGAAACACATGCAGGCGCACTGTTGAATAGGATTCGCCTGTTTTCGCCTGCCTCGCGCGTACACGTTTCTTCAGGTCCTTTTTCGTAGTCATGACCGTCTCCCGATTAGACCGCGTGACCTTGACCCTCGCTCAAAATCGCGCAGCAAAAAGAGCGCCACGATACGCTGACCGGAGGAGAGGGCTCCCCTTTGCCCCGATGAAAGGTCCTGCGAGGGCAGACCATTGGGGTTGGGCGTCGGAACCGCCAGGATGCAGGCTCAGCGGAAGGGAGTTTGGAAATCAAGCTCCGAAAGCCCGCCAAAACTGGCCCCTGCTCGCGGAGCCAGTTTAAGAACTGGTGCTGTCCGGGGCAGTGGCCAGCTCTCGCCTGACCAACGACAGCTCCCGTCAATGACAATCGCGGACGAAACACCCGTTGAAAGCGATCTTCTTCACCCTTCCGCCGTCAATCCGCCTGCGACCGAGTTCGCGGCGGCCGCTGAGCGATCGCGACAGAAGCGATAGCCATGAAGCCACACGATGCCACAAACCGCCAAGGCGCCGCACGCCAAGCTGGGCACGAACCACGCCAACCAGGCGATCGACGAAGTCCAGACACTGCAATAGCCACCAGAAGGATGCACAACAAGCTGAAGCACTTGATGTGGGACCAGGGCGCGAACAAGGCGACATGCTTCAGTTCAGGCCCAACGTCGCGGCCCTCGCGGCCAAACCGGTGGCGGCTTTTGCATAACGCGGCGCCATCCTGCAGAAACACTTTCCGCCCCGCTCGGCGTCGCCCTCGAGTTGCAACAATTCTACAACATCGACGACGTCTCCCTGGCGATGAGGACGCTGCTATGTCGGCGCGAAATACTCCAAGCAACAACTGCTGGTTCACCTGCTGGAGCCTTCGCGTTGGATCGAGCCTAAGTTCCGAACGTACCTGCTGGAAACGACCGACGGCCGGGTCTTCACGGGTGTTCTGACGGGCCACAGCGAGGACGAAGTGCGTCTGTGCGACGGGCAAGGCAAGGAACACCGGATCGCGGCCGGAAACATCGAGCGTTCGGTGACACAGCCCAAGTCCCTGATGCCCGAGTTGCTGCTCCGCGACATGGCGCCGCAGCAAGCGACCGACTTGTTGCGTTTCCTGAGCAACTCCAGAAAGCTCCATGCATCGCTCGAACAGCTGGGTCAAAGGTCGGCAGCGGCGGAGCACATGTCGGCCTTGTCACGTCCCACGCCGCCAGTCGCAGCCACGACCAACTCCAGGCTCCGCTTATTCTGCTTCTCGTCCTGCACTTGGCGTGACGGAAACGTATGCCACTCCCAGCCTTTCCGGATTTCCACCGGCCTCTCATCCAGCTTCTTGAGGAGGAATAGGGCGCTGCTAATTCTGAAACCACGTTGCAAAAACTCTAAAGAGAAACCTGATGCAATAAGCCGCAAACACGCCCAAAACCACAACTACGCCCCAGTAACGAAGCGTCCGCTTGGTTCTCGGCTTAACCTGGGATGACGACGCCGATTTCGGCACACTGTAGGGATTCTCGCTCATGTTTCATTCCCACAAACACATCAGAGGGAAACTCAATGTCCCACACCGCCCCTGTTGATGTCCACGTTAAAGACAAGATCGCCTTCGAGAAAGCCTGTCGCCGCCTGGGCGTCGAGTATTCCCTGTACGACACCGTCAAGCTCTTCGATGGCGCCACCCACACCGGCATGTCGGTGAACTGCCGGGCTGGAAATATCCGGTAGTCTTCGCCGACGGCAAGGCGCACTACGACAACTTCAGCGAGCGCGGGGAGCCACCAAGGAACTGGATCGCTTCCGTCAGACGTACGCCGACGAAGCCGCCAAGCGCAAAGCCCGGTTGCAGCGGCTTCCGAGTCCGCGAGCAACAACTCGGCGACGGCGCCATCCGCCTCACCTGCCAGCAATAGGAGCATCGAACATGAAGCGAATCATTATCGACATCGCAACGGACGGCGAAACCCGCGTGGACGAACAGACGTCCCCAGGTCCTCGGCGGGCAAGTCCCCGGCGCCTCACCCTGGGCTGGTTTGGGGACGCCCCGTGGGGGCTTTGTTGCCTGGATGGCGACGGTTTCCCAGGGTTCGCTGCGGTTCACCCTGGGCTGGTTTGGGGACGCCCCGTGGGGGCGTCAGTCCTTCTTCTTTTCCTGCGGCGCCAGGTCGTCGCCGACCAGCTTCCTGAGCGTTTCGAACTGCCCCTTGCTGAGCACCGATTCGATCACCTCGCGTTGCCTTGTGCGGCGAAGCTCCCGGATCTCCTCCTGCAGCTTCTCCTGCATTGCTCGTTGCCTTTCCTGGAGCTGTTTGATTTGCTCATCCGAAAGTTGCAGCAGTTCGGCGAACTCGCTGCTCTGCAGGGCCGAGGAGCCATTGTTGTTCAATTTGGTTTGAGCCACGATTTGTTCGAGCCGCTCTCTCTGGAACGGGAGCAAGACGTCGCCGATCTTCTTTCGCAACTGCGATTTGAAATCATCGCCGAGGCCCTTCAGTTCTTTTTGCAGTCGCTCACGCCGGTCCGGGTCGCTTTCGCGGCGAAGAAGCTCGGCGTATTCTTCTCGCTGCGCCTGAAAATCCTTACGCAGATCGGCGATGACGATTTCCAACTCCTTGCGTTGCGTAGGCAACAACTCCAGGTCATTCGCCACCCTTGGCATCGAGACCAATTTCTCCGGCGAGGTCGGCATCCAGCCTGGCGCTGGCGTCAAGATCAGCGGCGTGCCATCTCCAAGGCCGAGGTTGAAACCGGAGTCGCCGGAAATCTGGATCGTGAATCCCTGGCCAAAGACCGAGGAAGCCAGGCATAAAACCACGCCAAGGGACAACGGGCTCCGGTACATGATCGGTTCCTTTAGAACGAGGAGTGTCGGCTCGACAGAGCCGCCAGATAATGAACGCTCGAGTCATGTTCGTTGAACGCAGCTGGAATCGTTCAAAGCGACGATTCAGCCTCCGAAACGCCAAGGTTTTCCTGTCCTTTCCGCAGTCTCCTATCAGCCGTCATTGTCTCCCATCGGCAATGGCCAGGCAAGATTGTTTCGCCGTCCCCGCCCAACCAAGCAGCATCCGCACCCCGGGTGCAGCGCTGCCCGTTGGGGACGGTGAAGTCGCGACTGCATCACGCACTGGAGAAGTTGCGGCAATGACGAATCAAGGCCCGCCGAGATCCCTCAGGGGCGACCGCCGACATAGCTCGCTCGACGATGGCGTTTCCGCAACATGGGCCGGCAATCGTGCTTCAGCATGCGATCCCGTGATTCCCCGGTCGAAGTGAAAAGGTCCACTTCAAGATGCCAGCCTTGCCTTTGGATTCGCATGGCTGGGGCGCCGTTCGTTTTCGGTTGCTGCTGCCGGAGGCGGCTCGGCGTTGGAGTGATGAGCAGCTGCGATCGGTGTTGCTGCACGAAATTGCGCACCTCAAGCGTCGTGACACGGTGGTGCAAGTGTTAACGCAGATCGCCTGTGCGCTGCACTGGTTCAATCCGCTTGTCTGGTTCGCGGCGTGGCGTCTGCATGTGGAGCGCGAGCGCGCCTGCGATGATCTCGTGCTTTCCAACGGCGTTCGCGCGTCGGCCTATGCCGAACATCTGCTCAACATTGCGACAAAGCTGTCTTCTGATCGTTGGACGTCCGCTCTCGGACTGGCGATGGCGGGCAAACTGCCGCTCCATGGACGGCTGCAGGCAATCCTCAGCGATCGACTCAACCGCCGCAAAGTGTCCACAACGATCGCTTCGCTCGCCCTGCTACTTGGGGCCAGTATCGCCATTCCGATCGCCATGCTCAGAGCTGTGGCGGATGAGAACCATGCCCAGCCGAAGGACGCCATGTCCAAGACTCTCTTTGAAAGCTGGAAATCCAGCGAGCGCACCGATGGCAAGATTCCTGGTGGCCGAATCGGGGAGATGGCGGCTTCGCTGAAGACCTACATGGACTTGAATGCCGGCGCCGAAGCGGCCACCAAGTGCGAGGCGGCACAATTAGTTGGCTCCCGCGACCCCGACAACAAACCCCCACCGGGGCGACCCCCAATCAGCCCAGGGTGTAGCGCAACGCAACCCTGGGCGCCGGGGTTGTTAGAAGCTACTTGGAGTTGCTCAGAAAGTGCAACAAGTCGGCCGCTTGCTGCGGGGTCATGTCGCGGAGCAGCAACTCGGGCATCAGGGACTTGGGCTGTGTCACCAAGCGCTCGATGTTTCCGGCCGCGATCCGATGTTCCTTGCCTTGCCCGTCGCGCAGGCGCACTTCGTCCTCGCTGCGGCCCGTCAGAACACCCGTGAAGACCCGGCCGTCGGTGGTTTCCAGCAGGTACGTTCGGAACTTAGGCTCGATCCAACGCGAAGGCTCCAGCAGGTGAACCAGCAGTTGTTGCTTGGAGTATTTCGCGCCGATATGCGTCAGTTCAGGCCCAACATCGCGGCCCTCGCGGCCAAATCGGTGGCAGCTCTTGCACAACGCCGCGCCGTCCTGCTGAAACAGTTTCCGCCCCCGCTCGGCGTCGCCGTCGAGTTGCAGCAACTCCACAACATCGACGACGTCTCCCAGGCGATGAGGACGCTGCGAGGGCGGCAGCAGGCTCTCGAACAGTTCACGCACCGAGGACTTGGGCGAAGCGACGCTGGCGGCGAGCACTTGCTGGCGGGTCTCATCGTCGAACACTCCCTGACGGATGCTGTCGGCCAAGGCGACGGCGCGCCGAGTGTCCTGCAGCCATTCGCTGATCATCGGCGGTCGCTCATTTGCTGCACAGCGTTGCAGCCGCTCGAGCGTGTTCGTCCATTGGCGCTGGCGAGCGACCGTATCGGGTGACGGCGACCCCAATCCCTCAATCCAACGCCCGATCGGCGCCGCGCCTCGCTCGTCCACCGTGGCGCCTCCCATTCTGGGCATCCGCCCGGCGCCTGACTTCAACAAGCGGTAGTACAGCACGGAGCTGTAAGGATCGGCGGGCTTGACGAGCCGCGCATCGGGAATCTCGAACGCGCCCTGAGCCGGCCGCACGTCGATGAGCCCCATTTCGCTGAGCGACGAATCGTACGCCAGGTTGATCGTCGCCGACCCGCCGGCGTGCAGCTGATGGCAGTGGACGCAATTCACGTGCAAATAACTTCGTGCTCGCTCGGCGACTGACCGCGAAGGATCATAGGGATCCACCAAAGCGACGTGTTGATCGACTTGGGCCAGCCACGCCTCGCTGAGCCAGCCTTCGCGGTGAAGCGTTTCGAGTTGGCGTTCAGCCGCGTCGGCAACCGACCATTGGGCCAGATCGACCGCCAGCGGCGACGCCGATTGAAAACCAAAGCCGGTTGTCTTCTTCTCCACCCAGGGATTGTGACAGAGCTGACACTCAGCGCGGCTGACGATTCGATATTGCAAAGGCGGCCGTCCATCGCCAGCATCGGCGACATCGATTCGCATCCCTTCAGCGTCCACCAGAAAAGCGTCGGTCTGTTCTTCGTTCCAGACATAGGAATAGGGTCGCCAGTGGTCGTTCTCGCGATGAAGGATTTGCGTCTCGAGTCGGCGAGAGGGAGCCGAGCCCGAAGATCCGGGCGCCGCATGATTGTCTTGACCAGCACGGATCCGTTGGGAAACGAAGCCGCCGCGTACTGATCGAGCGTCAATGGCTCGACTCCCGGGACCGCCATCCAGCGTTGCGAGGTGGTTCCGTCGGCCCAATGCCTGGCGTTGATTTCGTAGGGTCGCACGCCCGCCGCAGGAGTCTGGTGTTCGACCGCGGCGAATAGCCCGGTCTCGCTGAGCTTCCTGGGAAAATCGGCCGTTTCGGCCGACAGCTCATTCTCCACCAACCGGTAGATCTGCTGGGTTCCCTGGTAGTCCACCAGATACAGTTCGCCGTCGGCGCCCTCGCCAAACGCGACAAGTTGTAACGGGGTGTGCACAACTCTGCTCGCCAGACCACTTCCCCTTGATCGTGCCGTAGGCCCCAGACTGTGCCGGACTGAAAGTCGCCATAGATGTAGGCGCCCTGCAGCTTCGGCAGACGTTGGCCGCGATACACGTAGCCGCCCGTGATGGAGGCGGCTTCAGAGTGCGGGTGGCTGACCGTAGGTGCACGGATCGGAGTCGGCCCCACGGGAGACTCGGGAAGGGCGGGCTGAGGCCCTTCCATGACCGGCCAGCCATAGTTGCCGCCGCGCTGCACGCGATAGATCATCTCCCAAAGCTGCCATCCGACATCGCCGACCCACAGGTCGCCGCTCCGCTCATCGAAACTCATTCGCCAAGGATTGCGAAAACCATACGCAAAGATCTCCGGACGAGCGTCAGGCGTATCGAGGAACGGATTGTCGGACGGTATCGCGTAGGCCAACCCTGGATCGCGTCGATCCACGTCGATGCGGAGGATGCAGGAAAGCAGATTGCTGAGGTCTTGTCCGGCGGCAAGAGGGTCTGGTGGAGAAGGCGCCCCGCCGTCGCCTGTGGAAATATACAGGCAGCCATCGGGGCCGAATTTCAGGCAGCCTCCGTTATGGCCCCCCGACCACCAGCGCAGCAGCACCTCTTCACTGTCCGGCAACAACAAGGGCGGATCGGAGCTGCTGAGCCGAAATCGAGAGACGAACGAGCCTTCCGGCCGATCATTGCCCTGCACATAACAAACGAACAGTTGTCGGTTCTGCTCGAACTTAGGATGAAACGCAACTCCATAAAGAGCGGTCAATTCCGGGCGAACTTGTTGGAAGTCTGCGATGAGCTGCTTGTCGTCGGCCGCCTCGGGTCGAAAGGAATAGACTTTGCCGTCCTGTTGAGCGACAAAGAGCCGGCTTCCTCCCGGCGCGGCGCATAGATCCAAGGGACGCTCGAACGTCAACCGTGGGAACGCCGGTTCGACGCGATAGGGCGGGGGCGGATCCGGCGCACGTGGATCCGCGAAGCGGTCCAAGCTTCACGCTGCTCACTCCACGCCGCATGGGCCGCGCTCGCAACTGCGGCGAAGCATAAGAGCCAGGAAAGCGACAATCGCCCCTCAGCCGGGCGACGCGCGACACTGCAACAGATGAACGGTTGAACCATGCGACGAGCATCCATCGTTGGCGGTGAAGCATCCACAACCTCAAGAGACGCCGGGCCGTGGACTGACTACTTCAGCTCGCGGATTTTCAGATTGCGGAACTCCACGGGCGACCCTTCGGATTCAAGGCACAAGTACCCGGTGCTTGGCGTGATGTCCGTTCCTCCCGAGACTTCCTCGCCGTTGACCCACAAGCGAACCTCGCCGTTGATGGCGCGCACGTAGTAGTGGTTCCATTGATTGACGCCCAAGCTCAGCTCCTTCGATGGAAAACTGCGCGTGCCGTTGGGAGCCACAGGGGGAAAGGGCGTCATCTGCGTTTCCCCAACAGGAAACACGTCCCCATGACAGGTAAACCAATCGGCCTTGCGCTTGCCGCCTTGCTCGTAGGATTCTTTGTATCCCAGATCCAACACCTGCACTTCAACTCCGTGGGGCAGACCAGGTCCCTTCAGCCTTTCCAATGAGGCTGGAATGGTCCAAACAAAGATTCCCGAGTTACCCGCCGGCTTCAAGTGCCGCCATTGGCAAACCATTTCGAAGTTGGTGTATTGCTTCTTCGAACGGATCACACTGACCGGTTGGCCCGTGCAGTGGATCACGCCGTCCTTGTCGAACGTCCAGGTGTCGGGCCCGCTGTTGACGGCGGCGAAGTCGTCTTCACCCAAGGCGACCCAGCCCGCCGCTTCGCCGTCGATGTGGGCTCGTTGAGTGGGCTGCTGAGCGAAGGCGCTCGTCGCGAGGCAAAGGAAAAGCACCTTGCCAAGCAGAAACGCAGGGCTGGAGAAATGCGACATCGAGCAGCTCCTAATCATGGTGGCGATGGTGGGGGCGACGGCGCCAAACCCGTATTCTAACGCAAAGTTCCGGCGCCGAGTGTGCGACGCCGGCGAGTTAGGGCGTTTGCAGCCCCGCGTTTCGCAGTCGATTACCTGACAGTGATTGCGGCAGGGACTCGCAGGTTTTCGTCTGGACGACCGGATTTTCTTTGTAACCGGTCATGTTGTTACGCATAACTAGTTGCCGGGATGCAGGTGTTTTTCAGGTGAACTCGCCGCGATCTCTGAGGCCCGAAGGGCTACGCCGTAGTGGACTTCGCACAGCGAAGAAGGACCATCAATCAGTCCCAACGGGACGGCTCCAAGTCAGCCCAGGGTGCAGCGCAGCGCAACCCTGGGTAACCAACCGCAGTCGCGGCGACGAAGTCCCAACGGGACGGCCCCACCCTATGGAGACAAACCGAAATGGGCGCGTGGGAGACGAATTCAGGTATCTTCCCGAAACGCGAAAAACAACGAATGAAAACCCGCTACAACGCTGCCCTGCGAGCCTGACTTCAGGTCAGCTCTTAGTTCATGCTCTTGGGGCCGGGCGTAATAGCGTTGATGATTCGCAGGAGTGTGGCAAGGAAAAACCCCGCAGCCACGTGAAGTCCTGCCGTGGCTATTCCGCAACCCGCTGATCGGGTCTTAGCTCGACGTGCTGCCTCCGGATCGATCCCGGCGCCTGACGCCCTTTTTACAGAAACAGGTAGATGACGATCTGAATCAGGAGGGCGAGAACGGCGCCGATTTTGAGATTCTCGTCCCAACGCTTGGCGCCGCCAACAGGCGTGGCGGCTGACGCCGGCAGCCTCAAGACCCAAATCAGCACGACGAGGAGCGTCCCGACAAACAGGACGCGCACCGCGGGAAGTGGGACGTCGATCAGCATCCGGCGAAACCAATCGCCAACATCATGAAGCGGCGTCATGAGCGTCACTCCCCTTGGTTTCCTGGCGTTGCTCGGTTGTCTTCCCGAGGTGAGCGGGCGAGCGTGCGCGTAGCCGCCGAAAACATAGCGCAGTTGCTCCGGCGCCGCCGGTCCTCCCAGCAGGCTACCGACGACCAGCACGCAAGCCGTCGCGGCAAAGGCCCAGATGGAGGAGTACAGGTACGGATCGGCGATCTGAAAGAGAGGTCGCCAACCGAGGCTCTGGTACACCGCTGGCTGATTGAGCGCGTACAAAGTGATCGACACAACAATGCCGCACAGCAGGGCGACGAACGCGGCTTTCCCCGTGGCTCGGGGCCAAAGCACGCCGATCACCAGCACCGCGAACGCGGGTCCCTGAAAGAACGCCATTAACGTCTGAAAGATCGCATAAATTCCCGAACCCTCTTGGAGGCGAGTCAACAGAAAAGCGAAGAACAACGCCCACGCCACCAGAACAATGGTCGTCCAGCGACCCACTCGCAACAGCTGTTCCTCCGTCACCTCACGATCGATAAAGCGTTGGTAGAAGTCGTTCGAGACAATGGTGGCCGATGAATTCAAGTACGAGTCGATGCTGGACATGAGCGCCGCCAGAAAGGCCGCGACAAACAGCCCGCGGAGCCCGGCCGGCAGCAGCACGCCCACTAAATTGGGAATTGCGGCGTCGCCGTCCGGCAGATCCGGCAACAACGCCACCGCCAGCAATCCTGGCACGGCGACGATCAAGGGAATGATGTTCTTTAACACGGCGCCCCAGATGTAGGATGCCTTCGCCTCGAACTCGCTGCGAGCTCCCAGCGAGCGTTGCACAATGGCCTGATTGCCGATCCAATAGGCCGGGCTCAAGATCCACGCCAGACCGAAGTAGATACCCGGCCAAGGGAAGGGAGAGCGGGTGTCGGCGGGCAGGATCAGCGATAGTCGGTCGGAGGACGACGACGCGCGCTCGGCGCCGCTTGGTCGGACGACGCCTCTTCGGACGGCGCCTCTTCGGGCGACGCCTGGGCGCTGGCGGCGTCGACCTCGGCCAGTCGCGCTCGCAGTTGGTTGATTCCACCGATCTCCACCAGGCCCAAGACCAGGATCATCAGGCAACCAGCGATCATGACGCTGCATTGGATCATGTCGGTGTAGACGACTGCGGCCAATCCGCCGACACACGTGTAGCCGCCGACCAGCACAGCGGTGGCGACGATGCAGAATGTCTCGTCCCAGCCGAACACGGCGGCCATCATTTTCCCCGAAGCGAGCAACATGATTCCCAGGTTGCAAGCCATGAAGATCAACCAGCAGGCGGCCATCACCAAACGCACGCCGGCGTTGTAACGCCGCTCGAGATACTCCGGTACGGTGTACACGCCGGTGCGGTAGAAGAAGGGAATGAAGACGAAGGCGCCAACGATCATCGCGGGCACACAACCGATCCACTCGAAGTTGGCGACGGCCAGACCGTAGCTGTAAGCCGCTCCACCGACGCCGATGATGTCCGTGCCGCCAATGTCGGTGGCGACCAACGACATGCCAATCGCCCACCAAGGCAACCGTCGCCCACCCAGGAAATAGTCGCGGCCCGTCTTGATCTTCGCACCGATCACGACTCCCAACGCCAGCGTGCCGAGAAGATAAACGGCGATGACGACATAGTCGGGAAGCGTCAGTACATTCGCGGCGGCCAAGGTCATTTTCACTCCTTGCACACTCGGTTTGGGCGGCCATCAGCGTCGCGGGGTCAGAGCCGCTTTTGCCAGCGGCGAGCACGCCACGACGGGGCGTATCCCCGTCGAGCGTTGCTCCCCGCCAGCAACCATCCCAGCATGTACGCCGCCACAACGGGGCTTGCCCCCGTTGGGCGATGCTCCTCGCCCAGCAAACAGCGCTGGCCGCGGCTGGCGTCGGGGTTACCCAGGGTTGCGCTGCGCTGCACCCTGGGCTGATTTGGGCCCGTCCCGTTCGGGACTGATTTTACATCAGCTCTTACTTCAATCTTTGGGGACCAGCGCAACAGCGTTAATTTGCCGGGCATGGCGCTTTAATCCTCTGCGGGCTTGGCGATTTCACCTTGGCCGTTGATCTCGGCGAGCGTGATCCGGTGAAAGCGATACCGGCAATCGTAGGTTCCCGAGAATAACCGCTCATCGTGGGGCGTTTTCCAGTAATCGCTGAGCGACAAGCGACTGGCGTCACCTTTCCAATCCGCGACGACTCGGCCGTCGACTTCCATCCTTACGCCCGACTTGAGGACGGTTACGATCACTTGAGACAAGCGATTCGGCAGAAAAACTCGGCCGCTAAGGGTCGTCTCATTTCCCACGTTGCGGCCGTTGACGTTTTCGATCGCACTTTGCGCGTTTGCGCCGTTTGCGTAGTTGAAGAGCGTGATGAACCGCTGCGAACCGGAGCGCTGGCCCAAGATCAATCCGTTGGGCTGGTCCAACGGTTCGACAATGACCGTCAAACGATACTCCAAGGGAGGACGATAGGGGAGCTCGAGCCGTGCGGCGAACGTCTTGGGACTTTGGAGTTTTCCGTTGTTCTTTGACCACTGGCCAAAAGTCCAGTTTTTCTCGGGATCCGCCAGAGCCAACAGATCGACTTCCTCGACGGGCAAGGTCGCCAAAGTATCCTTGTCGCTCGCCGACGTTGACGTGATCAGATCGGGTGACAATGTAAATGGCTGGGGAGCGATGTCTCGGTCGCCGCGGACCTGAAAATAGCCCCACAATTCGCCTGTTGCGCCGTTCTCCAATTCCGCATCGACGCGATAACTGACCGGTGTTGGCCGATCAAACGAACCCAACGACACGAGTTCGGGTGCGCCTTTCTCCAGCGACTGCGGAACATCGATCCAAGGGCCGTCGATCGACGTCTGAAACCGAACGCGCAAGGCTTTCACGCTTGCTTCCTCGGGCCAATCGAATTGTAATTTCACTACTTGACCCGATTGCGGGACGGTCGGTTTTGGCAACGCTCGAAAGCGAGAAAACAGCTCGATCTGATTGGTAGAAGGCGTTTCCTTGGGCTCCCACCCGAGGCGTGATTTTTGATCCTTGTCGAGCCACGACTCACTAATCCAACCCCTGTACTGTCCCATGCTCATCACAGATCCGTTGCCGGGGTCGGGATGGGGCAAGCCCACCGTGTGGCCGCAACCTTCGTGATAGACCACGCAGTCGGAGCCGCGATAGGGCACTCGCCAGCCGTCGGCGCTAACCAATCCCCAACCGACGCCGCGATCCGCCAAATAGGTTGCTCGCGCGCCGCCGGATGTAGCGCCGGGAAAATGTTCGCCTTGGTTGTAATTTCCCTCAAAAACCAACTTGCCTTCCCGCGGATGCAAGCGATAAAAGTCATCTAGTGGTCGCCAATTGATCTCGCTCAGCACCAGCAAGATGGGAAAGGCGTCGGTCGGCTCTTTCGCAAACGCGAGTTCTCGATCGACCTGCGACAACGTACGAAAGAAGATCTTATTTGCGTCGCCCTGGCGCAATTCGAACGTGGTTTGCTGGGAAACGATCGGCTCTGGATGGACAATCGTTTGTAGTGACGATTGGCCGCTAAACTCCCTTTCATGGAATTGCTGAATACGCCGGGCGTAATAGTCGACGCGGTCTCGCCAATCCGGCAGCGCCGGTCGATCGGCCGGCAGAAAGTATGTGATCGTGACCTTGATGTTCGTCGTGTCGTGCTTGCCGTCCCAAGTCCTCGTTTCGGCGTTGGCGGCGAGTCCAGGAAACAGCGCCAGAAGGAATCCGATTCGCAATGATGTTTGGACCATAAGAACAATCGAAGAAAGAAGGGTGTGCGTGGGAAGCTTGAGCTTCGTGAGTTCTCTTGATCTCCGCGACGCCCTGCACTCCAAACCCGTTCGCTTCTTAGCACAGAATTCGGCGCACACGATCAATCCCAATGTCGTTGTAGTGTACTGTGGAGTTGGAAGGCGCAGGGACGGCCCCAAATCAGCCCCGGGTGAAGCGAACCGCATTCCCGGGAGCCAACCGCAATGGGACCACCCGTTATGCCTTCCTCTGCGGATGACTACCACGAAGAGCACGAAGGGATCAGACCTTAAATGGTGTTCGGCGCAGTCCCTCGAACAGGATCATCGCCCTATGCAGAAGGAATTGCCGAACTACCAGAAAGGAGGACAACTCAATTAAAGAAGATTGAGGCGTGAAGGGTGTCGGGCGCGTTCTTGACGATTGCTTGGGGTGCGCTGCGAGACCCCTGCGGCGCGGACAGATGATCCGGCTTTCCTGAAGTGCGCTGCGCGAGCCCGACTTGGATCTTGCGCCGCTCCGCAGTGCTGGCGCTCGGGTCGGCTATTTCCGGATCGTCACAGTCCTCGGGCGTCGCTGCGGGTCATGGTGCTCCGGGACGAGAGATCGCCCGTTCCGCTCAGCGATGGCGACAGCAGTTGTGCTGGACATGCTGCCCGTGATGGCGGTAGTTGTAGGAGCAGTGATTGGCCGGGAAGCCGTGAGTGTAAGGACAATTCCTCGTGCCCAGATTGGCGCAGCCGCCGCTGACGAGGACGACCAGGGCGAGCAGAACTAACAAAGATAAAGCAAGGTTCTTGCGCGAACGGATCATGACAGTTGCTCCTGGGTGTGGGCGGGCTTTGGTTTTGATAGACGGGAGTCGCCATCACGCCAGTCAGGCTGTGCGTGCATCCAGCAACACCCGGTTCTTCGTCACAGAAGGCGCCGTCCCATCATCTCAGTGCCGGCTGCATTTCGAATGTCTCTTTGCCCAGCGGTCCGCGTGTACCGGTGGTGAGGGTTATGTCGAAACGGCCGAAAAGGATGAGGTGTCAGATGCCCTTCTGGCAGTTTAGGCAGGTTTCAAACGTAAAAGCGGCTCACGCCTTTTGTGAAATTCCGCTGCCCGAGGAATCGGCTTGCAGGGCATCGCCGAGCGCCGCCAACGCCCGCACCCACAGCATCCGCACGGCGCCCACCGAGCGTTGCATTTGCCTGGCGACTTCGAATGATGCGAAAGTCTCACAATCTTTGCGGGTGTCCGCCAGCGGCCCCTTCTCCGCCGTGGATGAACTCCAGGCCCGCCAGGCCCGCCTCGAGCTGAGTCGCATGCTGTGGGTGTTGCGTCAGCAACGCCGCCTTGTCCGGCGCCCTGCCCGCTTGCAGATCCACCGGTCCGCGGGGCAGAGCCGCCGCAAGACGTGGTTTGTTGGCAAATCGTGAGACTGGGTAAGCCGAACGAGTTACTCAAAGTTCTCGCGCACGCTGTCCTCGTTCGTCCACAGATTCTCCATCTCGACTCTTCGCCAACAAACCAAGTCTGAGCGGGGCGGGGTCCGCTCAAAACTCGCGAATTGGGGGTCATGGTTACTTGGTCTGTGCGGGATCTCCGAGACACCAGAGAGCCTTGTCGGTGCGAATCAACACTTCCCTGCCGGTCACGACCACCGACGCATTGGTCGGTTCTTTCAACTCGTTCTCAGCAATCCGTGGAGTTCGCGTTATTCGTGGTGGCTCGAGGGGCACGGAAGCGAGCGCCCGGCTTCATTCGATTTCCCTCACTTGCAGGCTGTCGATGATCTTTTGTCCTTTGCCCAGGACGTTGGTGATGACGATCATTTGGTCGCCCACGTCGGCCCATTCCCGACGCTTGAGGTAATCGAAGGCGCTGAGGATCGTTAATTCCGGATCGTCCAGCAACTCGATCAAGAACGGCTCGACTCCCCAGAGCATCAGCATGCGTTTGAAGACTCGTTCATCGTCGGTGAAGGCGAAGATGGGCGTGGCCTTGGGGCGTTGCGCTGAGAGCAACCGCGGCAGATCGCCGCTACGGGTGAAGGCGACGATCCCCGCGCCCGGCATCTTGGCCGCGAGATCCACGGCGGCGCGGAGCATCTTCTCCTTGGGAGTTGTGAGTTCCAAGCGGTCATTGCACACACCCGGCTGCGCTCGCTGCACGCTCATGATCACGCGATTCAGGACGTCGATGCAACGCTCTGGATACTCGCCTACGGTCGTTTCACCCGACAGCATGACGCAGTCGGCCTGTTCGCGAACCGCGTTGGAGATATCGGAGATCTCCGCTCGGGTGGGAATCGGCGAGTGGATCATGGATTCCAACATGTGCGTGGCGATGATCACCGGTTTGCCCACACTCAGGCACGTATCCACCGCGTGCCGTTGAAAAATCGGAAGATTCTCAAACGGCACTTCGATGCCCAAATCCCCGCGAGCCACCATCAAGCCGTCGCTCGCCTTGAGGATATTATCCAAATGGGCGACGCCCGATTCATCTTCGATCTTGGCGATCACAAAGGCTTGGCTGCCCTGACTGCGCAGCAACACGCGCAGTTCATGCAGGTCGCTGGCTTGTCGCACGAACGACAAAGCGAACAAGTCGATGCCTTGCTCGACGCCGACTTTCACGTCCGCCAGATCCTTCTCGGTCAACGCCGGCAACTGCACCTTGACGCCAGGCAGATTGATGTGGCGCCGCGAACCTAGCTGGCCGGGCGTCACCACTCGGCAACGCACGTTGCCCAGTTCGACTTCCTCGGTGACCATTCGAATCAAGCCGCTATCGACCAGCACGGTCGTGCCGACCTTGACGTCCGTAGCGAAGCCTGGGTAGTTCACGCCGATTCGATGGGCTCCGTCGGGGCCCAGACCGCGGTCGGGGCACGACAGGCTGGGAGGCTCGTAGGAGAAATCTACGAGATCGTCGCGCTTCAAATCGATTTGCCGCGGCACATCGCGGGTGCGGATCTCGGGGCCTTTGACGTCCATCATCAGAGCGATTCGTCGTCCGATTCGATGGCAGCAATCGTTGACCATGGCGAACGTGGCGCAAAACCAATCGTGGTCGGCGTGGGCCATGTTGAAACGGCAGACGTCGACGCCATTCTCGATCAGGCGAGTCACCACGGCCGGGTCGCTCGTGGCGGGGCCAATCGTGAAAATGATCTTCGTTTGTCGAATCTCTTTTCGCATGGATCGCTTCACTTACTAGGGTGTCGTCCGGCAAGCTTCCCAGCGGCCGCGGGCTGACACGCCGGCCTGGACCCGCGGTAAATCCTACTTGGTCCACTCGCTAAAGCGTCATGGCGGCGATCCGTCCGATCTTCGCCAAAGGAGTTTAGGTCAGAATAGGTAGGCTAGGATAGCCGTCTTCCCGGGCGGCGAGCGGAAAGCTGTTTCGAGGCGAGGTCCTGCAGCGGTCCGAGGATGAACTTGCCAATCGAGCGTGACCGGAAGTAGGATTGCGGTCTGCGACGGTTCGCACTTCTGAACGGCGTAGGGGCGGCAGCGACTGTCGGTTCTTCAGGGAGGATTTCATGAATGCAGCGGCGCCTGACCTGCCATCGTATCAGTTTCGCGTCGTTCACCTCCTGGCCGTAACGTGCCTGGTCGCCTGCGTGCTCAGATTCGCCACCATCCGCGCTGGCGCAGGATTCGGCGCTGTGCATGTGTGCCTGGCGGCCGCGATCCTGTACCTGGCAAAATGGAAGATCATGAGGTCCAGGCCGTCGTTGTTGGTCGCCGTCGGTGCGTACGCCGTCGTTGTGGCGTTGCTCTTGCCCTACGTCTGGATACGTATCATCTATCCTCTCTCCCATTCGCCTTGGTTGGCCAGTCCTTTGCTCGTCTACCCCTTGCCCACCATGAGCTTTGTGGTGTTTGACCTGCGGATTCCCGGTCAAACGGCAAGAGCCTACTGGTCGCGAACGTGCCTGGAGCTGCTGCTTCTGACAGTCATGGTCGTGGCTTGGTGGCATTACTGGGCCAATCATGGCGGCATCATTGCTCCCGGCCTTCCCTGGTAAAGCCTTTGCTTCGACCCGCGCTGGACGCCGTCGCAGCCTTATATAACGCTGTCGCGTCCAGGCCGTAGCGGATTCCGCAAGAAGAAGGACCATAAATCAGTCCCACCGGGACGACCCCAGATCAGCCCACGGTGCAAAACCCTGGGTAACTAAGGGGCGGCCGACAAATAACGTCCCGATTCGATCGCCCGGCGTCTTGGCTTTCGGCGGTGAAACTGGTCGCAGGTCGGGAATCTGTTTTTCGGCCGCCCCTAAGGCGGTCGCGGCCACGAGGTCCCAAACGGGACGGCGCCCTCATCGACGCTGTGCCGAGGCACTGCGCCTTGATCCACTCGACCTCCAGCTTGAACGGCCCGGCCTTCTTGTCGCTGAGTTGAATGCCCATGCCTGTTATGTTGCTGGGATCAAACTTCTCATTCGGAAAGACTCTGCCTCGCCATGTGGCCACGAACTTCTCCATTGGCAACGTGACTTCGATCCATTCGTCCTTCTTGGTTTTGAACGATTGTCGGTAGGAGTTTCTGCCGACGCTCCTTGGCACATTGAGACGAAAGTTGTAATCACGACCGTCACCACGAACTCGGATCACAATTGAATCGCCTTTTTCGAGTCCCAGCTTGGCTTCTCTCGATCTCACCGATGCAAAGCCGCCGTTGTTCTCCAGCGACAACGTGCCGAAGAACTCCATCTTCTTGTCTTCGTTGATTCTGAAGCGGCCATCAGAGCGGCCACCCATCACGCCGTCGTTGACGGTTTGCCATGCCTTGGCAGCTTCAGGGTTGTCGAACTTGAATAAGACTCGATCCTCGGCCATGAGTGGCGAGCCCCCGAGAAAGACGATCAGCAGCAGCGTTCGTAGAATCATGTTCTATCTTCCCATGAAGTGGGCTCTTGAATCCGATAATCGGCGGTTCAGGAACTCCGCAAGCTGGTCGGCGTCATCTGTTCCTACTCTTAGGATAACCTTAAGGAACCGCGGCGCCACGCGGGCGCCACCCCAGATGTTCCCAACCCAGCCTCCTCGGAAGCTCACGGAACGCTTCTTCAACGCGAGTTTACACCCTAACAAAGGCCGCGGTTTTCCGCCCCCGAGTGATGTCGTTGCACGTTGACCAGATAGATCACGTCGAGTTGTTCGTGCCAGATCGTCAGGCTGCCGCGAATTGGTATCACGACGTACTTGGATTGGACGTCGTGGCTGAACACGCGCATTGGGCCGCAGACCCGCATGGCCCCTTGATGATTGGCACGAGGCAAGGAAACACAAAGCTCGCACTCTTTGAAGGCGCGCCCCAGGGATCACGTGAACAGGTTGGTTTTCATTCGGTGGCCTTTCGCGTCGGTCCCAAATCGTTCGTGCAATTTGTGGCTAGGCTGGCGGGGCTTGGACTGGTCGGCCATGACGGTCGTGCGCAACGCAGGAGCGAGTAGCCGATCATGGCAGTGCTTATTCTGTCTATTTCTGTGATCCCTACGGCCACTACCTCGAGATTACCACCTATAGCTACGACGAAGCGAGAGTGGAGTTGGAACGCCACCGCGAGACGCGTTTGGGATGAGCCGAAGCGGGGCGCTCGCTCCGTTGGGAAAAGCCCTTTGGGCCTGTGGGACGGTTTGACGGGGGCGTCTCCCACACGTCCATTTCGGTTTGGTATCCATCGGTTGGGGCCGCCCCGTTTGGGACTTTGTGGCCGCGACTGGCGTCGGTTACCCAGGGTTGCGCTGCGCTGCACCCTGGGCTGATTTGGGACCGTCCCTTTTGGGACGGGGTCCCTTCTCGCTTTGCGAAATCCGCGACGGCGCCCTTCGAGCCTCGGATACTCGCGTGCGGCACGCGGTGGCGATCGCTCCGCTGGGACAAGCATCGGTGGTGAGGATCCGCGCCAGCCCCATTTTTTGGCGACGCGAAGTCAGCCCAACCCCAAAAAACCGAGCTTGACTTATGGCGGTTCAGGCTTGATGATTGAAGCAGTGTTCGAATCTACCGAGGCTACGATGTTTCGACCGGCCAGAAAAACGCTCTCCCTTGTGCTCATTGCGGCGACTGCGCTCGTGGGTGCGGCTCCCGTGACCGGGGCCTGTGGGGATTTGGGGGCGCGATCTCGCTGCGAAATGCTGTTGCGGCGCGTGTTGCACCGGCGGAGCCGAATCTTCGTCCTGCTGCGCGAAGTCGGTGCGGCGGGCGGAGTGTCAATGTGCGGTCGATCAAGATCGCCCCGCCACTCCGGAGGAGCGGCGAACTTCGGACGAGCGAAATGAAGCTCGACGGATCGAGAGCGTCGCATCTGTTCCGTTGGTTTTCAAGGATGAAACCCCAGTGGACTTTCCCCAGGACGTCTCGCTTCTTCCAGCACAGCTTGCCCAGCGTCGGCAAGCCGTTCTCTGCTGCTGGCTAATCTAACGCTGCTCGCCTGGCGCCAATGCGCGCATCCTGCGCGTTGGCGTTGTCTAGCGATTCTTCCATAGCGCGTGGCGCCCCGAACGTTTGGTGACGCGCGTGCCTATGCGCCTACCCGGCTGATTCAGCGCCAGTGCGCCCGAGGTTGCCATGAGCGAATCCGAGAAGACTCCCGCGCCAGCACAGACCGCGTCGCCCGAAGTCGCCGACGCCGCGCCGGCCCAAGATGCTTCGCAACCCGCGGTCTCGAAAGCGGCGGCCCGCCACGAGGTTCTCCGGTGGGCGATCAAGTTGGTCCTTCCGCCGTTGCTGCTCCTAGCGAGCGGCGTCGTTTTGATCATTGGGTTGGGCGTGGCGCAGCGATTCGGCTTTATCTCGGCCGGAGGCGGCGGTCCCGGCGCGTCCAACGGCGAAGCCGGCACGCGATACATCTGCCCGATGATGTGTACTCCGCCACAAGCGGAACCCGGCCGTTGTCCGGTCTGCGCGATGGAGCTTGTGCCGGCGACTTCTGGCGGCGGCAACTCGGATTCGCGTTCGATCCACATCGATCCGGCAGCGCGCCGCGTGGCGAACATCCGCACGGTGGCGGTGACCTCGATGCCGATGACGCGCACGATTCGCGCCATCGGCGAACTCAACTACGACGAAGGGACCCTGAAGACGATCTCGGCCTACGTCGACGGTCGACTGGATCGGCTGTACGCGGACTACACGGGCGTGGTCGTCAAGAAGGGCGACCAGCTGGCGCTCGTCTATTCGCCGCGGCTGTACTCCAGTCAGGTCGAACTGCTGTTGGCCAAGAAGGCGTCACGATGACAGCCGAGGCTCGACACTCGCGCGAGTCATTCAATCCAATGGCGATCTCTACGCCAGCGCCCGAGAGCGGTTGATCGTGCTGGGCATGACGGAAACGCAGATCGAACAGCTGGAAGAAGCCGGCGAAGCGAACAGCCGTATGCACTTGTGTGCGCCCGATCAGCGGCACGGTGATCGAGAAGATGGCGGTCGAAGGCCAGTACGTCAAAGAAGGGAGACGCAATCTACAAGCTGGCCGACCTGTCGACCGTCTGGTTGATGCTGAAGCTGTTTCCCGAAGACGCGGCGACGATTCGCTACGGACAAAAAGTCGAGGCGGAAGTCCAGTCGCTGCCGGGCCGCAAGTTCACCGGCCGCGTGGCGTTCATCGATCCCCAGCGTCGATCCGAAGACCCGCACCGTGGGTGTTCGCGTGGTGATTCCGAATGACCAAGGACGGCTGCGGGTGGGAGACTACGCCAAGGCGACGATCGATGTGCCGTTTGTCGATTCGCCAAACAGCGCTGGTCTACGATCCCGAGTTGGCCAACAAGTGGATCAGTCCGCGACATCCGCACGTCATCGCCGAGTCCGCCGGGGCACTGCCCGATCTGCGGAGTCGACGCTGGTTCCGGCGGCGCAGTTTGGCTTCACCGACGAGCCAAACGCAGGCGGCGAGGCGCTGGTCGTGCCGCGCGATGCCGTGCTGATGGCTGGGAACAACAGCGTGGTCTACGTGGAAACGGAGCCCGGTCGATTTGAGATTCGCCGTGTCGTGCTCGGTCCGAGCGGTCGGTGACCAGATCGTGATTCGTAGCGGCGTGCAGGCTTGGCGAGCAAGTCGCGACCCGCGGCAATTTCCTGATCGACTCGCAAATGCAGCTTGCCGGCAATCCGTCGCTGATCGACCCCACACGACTTCGAGCCGGCCGCCGAAGAAGTCGATGTCCCCCGAGATGGTCGCGGCGCTTTCCGAGCTCTCCGCCGAAGATCGTGCGCTGGTCGAGAAGCAACGGATTTGCCCGGTCGCTGACTATCAACTGGGTTCGATGGGGCCGCCGAAGAAAGTTGACGTCCAGGGAACCCCCGTATTCATCTGTTGTGAGGGGTGCCGGGAAAGCCTGCTTGCGGAGCCGGACAAGTACCTGGCGAAACTTGCGGCCCTGCCGCCCAGCGAGTCCTCGCACGGATGCTACCCCGAATCCGCAGCCGATGGATCTGCCGCCGATCGGCGTCCCGGAAATGCTCGAGCCGGAACCCTTGGCGCCGGAAATGATCTTGGAGGCGACCGAAAACTCCCGCAGCCAGACCAAGGCGCCACGACTTGGCGAAGTGCCGCCGGAGGCGATCCGATGATCCGGACGTTGCTCGACTTTCTGTCATTCGCGAACGGCTCGTCATCCTGATCGCGTCGGTCGCCGTCGTTGCTTTTGGCTGGTACTCCACGCAGAAAGTGCCGCTCGATGCGATTCCCAACGTCGGCGAGAACCAGGTGATCGTGCTCGCCGAGTGGCCGGGCCGTTCGCCCAAGGACATGGAAGACCAAATCACCTATCCCCTGTCCATCGCCTTGCAAGCCGTGCCGGGCGCGAAGAACGTGCGCGGCAAGAGCATGTTCGGCTTCAGCTTCGTGCAGGTGACGTTTGACGACAGCGTCGATTTCTACTGGGCCCGCTCCCGCGTCGCCGAGCAACTGACGACCGTATCCGGCTCGTTGCCCGATGGCGTCACGCCGCGTCTGGCTCCCGACGCGACGGCGCTGGGACAGATCTTCTACTACGTGCTCGAGCCGCCGCCGGGAATGGACCTGGCCGAACTGCGCTCGAAGCAGGATTTCTTCATCAAGTACGCGCTGCAATCCGTCGACGGCGTGGCCGAGGTGGCGTCGATCGGCGGCTACGTGAAGCAATACCAGATCGAAGTCGATCCCGACAAGCTGCGGTATCACGATCATCCCGCTGGCCAAGGTGATTGCGGCGGTCGAAGCGTCCAACATCGACGTTGGCGCCAAGACGGTCGAAACCGGCGGCATGGAGTTCATCGTCCGCGGCAAGGGATTTATCGGATCCGGCAAGACCGAACCGGAGACGATCCGCCAGATCGAAAACACCGTCGTCGTCACGCGCGAGGGAGTTCCCGTCCGCGTGCGCGATCTGGCTCAAGTCCAAACAGGTCCGGCGCTTCGCGACGGTGCGTTGGACTTCAACGGTCAGGAAGCGGTGGGCGGCATCGTCGTGATGCGTTACCGCGAGAACCCGCGCGACGTGATCCAGCGAGTCGAGGCGAAAATCGCCTCGCTGGAATCGGAACTCGGCGGCATCAAGATCCGCGCCGTGTACGATCGCACGATCCTGATCGACGAAACCGTGGGGACGCTGACCGAAGCGCTGGGTCAGGAAACGCTGGTCACGATCGCCGTCATGGTCCTGTTCCTGCTGCATGTGCGGGCCAGCATTGTCATCGCCATCACCTTGCCGATGGCCGTGTTGATGTCGTTCATCGCCATGAAGGTCTTTGGCGTCGACGCGAACATCATGTCGCTGGCCGGAATCGCCATCGCGATCGGCACGATGGTCGATATGGGGATCATCGTTCTGGAAAACATCTATGCGGGCTTGGCGGAGTGGGAGGCGGACGGTTCGCCTGGCGGTCAGGAACGGCGCCTGGAAGTCATTCGCGAAGCGGCGTCCGAAGTGGTGCCGGCCGTCATGACGGCTGTCAGTACGACCGTGGTCAGCTTTCTGCCGGTCTTCTTTCTGACCGGACGAGACTACAAGCTGTTCGCGCCGTTGGCCTGGACGAAGACGTTTGCGCTGACATGCCAGCCTGATCGTGGCCGTTGTCGTCGTGCCGATGTTGTGTCGCGTCTTCCTGCGCAGCTTCGCGCATGCCGCGCTGGTCCGGGCCCGTTGTGGGGCTGTTCATGGCTGCGCTGGGAGCCGGCACTCTGTTGGTTCGTGTGGGGCGACCACATCGAACAGTGGACCCTGCTCAGCCCCGCCTGGGCCACCGCGGCTGGTCGCCGGCATCGGGCTTCGTCGCCGGTTGGTGGATGACGCGCGAGAAGATTCGCTCGATGGAGGAAAACCCGGCGAGCCGCTTTCGTGCGCTGGATTTACGCAGCGCGGCTTCGATTCGCCTTGCGACGCAAGGCGCTGATGCTGTCGTTTCCGCTGATCGTCTTTTTTCTGGGGCTGGGTGCCTGGATCGGTTTGCCGACCGTGCTGCGACCGGTGGAAAAGGTCGTGAACATGTTGGGTGCGGATCTGAACGAAGTGCCCGGCTACGTCGCACGCCAAGCATCTCTTCACGGGGCTCAAGTCGGACGACTGGATTGCGCTGGACGAAGGCTCCTGGTTCTACATGCCCAGCCTTTATCCGGCGGCGAGCTTCAATCAGTCGATGGAAGTGCTGCAGACCCAGGATGCGCTGATCAAGCAAATCCCGGAGGTCGCCAACGTGCTGGGCAAGATCGGCCGCGCGAACTCGGCGCTCGATCCGGCGCCCACTGGCATGATCGAAACCTATGTCATGCTCAAGCCGCGCGATCAGTGGCGGCCCGGCATGACCGAACGCAAGATCTGGGACGAGATCAACGCCGTCGGCACGCTTGCCCGGCGTGACGCCCGCGTCTCCTCTGCAGCCGATCGAGGGCCGCGTCGTGATGCTGCAAAGCGGGTATCAAGGCCTCGATGGCCGTGCGGATCTACGGCGACAGCCTGGACGGGACTGGCGAAAGCCGCCGTCGCGGTTGCCGAACAGCTGAAGACAGCACCAATTGGTCAACGCCGGCACGGTGAACCCCGACATCGTGATGGGCAAGCCCTATTACGAGTTCGAGGTCGATCGCGAAGAGGCGGCCCGCTATGGCATGACCACGATGATGGTCAATCAAATTGTCGCCGCGGGCCTGGGCGGCGTGGATGTGACGACCACGGTCGAAGGACGCGAACGATACCCGATCCAGATTCGCTTCAACCGCGAAGTGCGGGAAAGGGTGGATGAATTGCAACAAGTGCCGGTCGTGACGACGACCGGTGAGGTTGTTCCGCTGGAGCGACTGGCCAGCGTCGCCACGACCTGGGGACCGGGCATGATCAACAGCGAGGACTCACGGCTGGTCGCCCACGTGATGTTCTCGCCGGCGGGCGGCGCCGGCGACCTGGAAACCGTCGACGCGGTGATGAAATCGCTCACCGCCGCCCGGGCAAGCGGCGAGCTGACATTTCCCGAAGGCAATTTCGAGTTGCAGCCGGTCGGCTCGTTTCAAAACCAGATTGAAGCCAATCGTCGGCTGATGTGGCTGATCCCCACCGTGCTGTTGATCAACTTCCTGCTGCACTACCTCCACTTCCGCAATGTACCCATCGCGCTGGTCGTGTTCACCGGCATCCCCGTATCCTTTGCCGGCGGCATGATTGCCGTGGCGGTCATGGGCGTCGAACTGAACACGGCGATCTGGGTGGGATTCATCGCGCTGTTCGGTCTGGCGGCGGACGACGGCATCGTCATCGCCAGCTACATCAAACATGTGCTCGAGCGGCGACGGATCACCGACGTCGAAGGAGCTGCGCAGCGCGATCTACGAGGCCGGTCTGAAGCGGATTCGCCCCTGCACGATGACCACGATCACGACGCTCGTGGCCCTGTTGCCCGTGCTGATGGCGACAGGTCGCGGCGCGGACGTGGCTCGCGCCATGGCTTTGCCCGTATTCGGCGGCATGTTGATCGAACCGTTCTCCTCGTTCATCGTGCCGACGCTGTATTGCGCCTACATGGAGTTCAAACTCCGAGTCGGCTTGCGAGATGATTTGCTGGAGATGTCGCTCGATGAACCGGCGCCGCCGCGGACGGGACCGATCGCCGCCTGATGGAACGACGATCGTTTTGATTTGATTTCTGTTTCGCCAATCAAGGAGTTCAAGATGAAGTTCCTCTCATTCGCACTAGCATCGCTCGCATTGGGCTTGTGTTCGCTGACTTCGGCGCAGGAGCCGTCGAAGCGCGATCAAGTCCACATCGCTGTGCAGGCGATCTGTCCCATCTCCGGCGAAAAACTCGGGCGAGCACGGCGCACCGATCAAGGTGAAGATCGGCAAGGAAGTTGTCTTTCTGTGCTGCAAGGCCTGCCTGCAAGGCAAGGTGAACCCGCAGCACTGGGCGACGATTCACGCCAACTTCGCCAAGGCCCAGCGGATCTGTCCAGTGATGAAACATGAACTCCCGGAGAATCCCAAGTGGACGATTGTGGAAGGACAGATCGTCTATGTCTGCTGCCCGCCCTGCACCGAGAAGATCAAGGCGGACCCCAAGGCGTTTCTGCGGAAGGTTGATGATCTGTACACGGCGTCCTTGGAAACTCGGCGTCAGACACGCTGACTCGGCCACGCGAGCCCAAAATCGGGCTTCGCCCGGTCCCACCCGTGCCCTTTGGCAGCGACTCGACCGAAGTTCGTCTGATGCCGGCCACTGGGGCGTCGCAAGAATAGCGGAATCGCTATAACCGGCATATTCCCCAGGCCAGCCGGGTCGGCGCCGGTTGAAGCGGTCGAAATAGCTGCTCCGATCAAATCGGTGAGTCCGATAGCAACAAAGGAACCGAGGAGAGATTTCCTGCTTGAGAGGGCTACGGATGGCCGTTCGACCCATAGGCTACTTTGTCGGATTTGTCGCGCTGGTCGCCGGCTGTCAGGCGACGCAGCACGTACGGGATCCCGAGTACGCCCGGGTTGCCTACTCGGTTCATCAAGCCCGGCACGCTCCCGATCCGACGCTGGACGCGGCGCCTCCTGTATTCTCGCACTTGGAAGGCCCGCACGCCGTCGGGGAGTACATTGAATTCGCACTGAATCAGAATCCCGAGATCCAAGCGGCTCGCAAGCAGATGGAAGCCTACGCCCATCAGGTTCCCGTCGCCGCCAGCTTGCAAGATCCGATGTTCAACTTGACCGTTCAACCGGAGCCCGTGCAGACTGCCGCGGGTCAACAAGAAGTGATCTTGTCAGCTCAGCCAGAAGTTCCACTGGTTCGGCAAGTTGGAGACGCGGGCCAGCGTCGCGGAAGCACAGACCAACGTGGCGCGGCGCAATTGGCGGCGGCCGAATTGGCGACGATCGCCAAGGTGAAGCGGGCCTACTATGAGCTGTACTTCATCCAGCAAGCAATCTCGGTCACCGAGGCGGAACAAAGGCTGCTGGGCGAAATCCGCAACATCGCCAACACGCGGTATCAGACTGGGCGAACCAGCCAACAGGACGTCTTGCGGGCCGATCTGGAAATCTCGAATGTCGAGAACGAACTCATTCAATTGCGGCAACAGCTTCAGAGTGGACAGGCGCGACTTGCCCGCTTGTTGCACATCGGTCCGCAGTCTCGCGTCCTTGCGTTGGACCGTCTTCCGCCCGAGGAAGCGCCGCGCGACCTGGACTTGCTACAACGTCAAGCGGTCACGGCGCGGCCGGAGCTGCACGCGCAATTGGCCGCCATCCAGCGTGATCGACAGGCTTTGGAGTTGGCCCGCTTGGACTATCAGCCCGACGTGACACTGGGACTGTCGTGGATTGACGTGTCCACCGCGGGTATTAGCCCCATCGCGACGGGGCAAGATTCACTCCTGCTGACTGCTGGCGTGAACCTGCCGGTTTATCGAAAGCGTCTCGATTCTTCGGTGCGCTCGGCCGAGGCCAAGGCGGTGGCGTCAGCGCGTCAGTATGATTCCATTCGCGATGGGACCCTCGAGGAAGTGACCGACCTGTTCGCCCTGGCCAAGAGCCAACAAGAGATGCTCATCTTGTTTGCCGACGACATTTTGCCCAAAGCGCGTCAAACGCTGAACGTATCGAGTCAGGCGTATAACGTCGGCGAGGTGGACTTCTTGCAGTTGCTCGACAACTGGCGGCAGTTGCTTCGCTATGAGGTGATGAACCAGCGTCTGCAGGCGTCTTTGCGACAGACGGTCGCGGATCTGGAACAGGTGGTTGGCGGATTCACCGCTCAAGCAACTGAGACGCTCCCCGCGCCGGAGCCGGCGCGACAACTGGCGCCACAATCAGCGGCGCCACTCGAATAATACTCTTCATGCTTCATGGCAAGGACAGCGCCCGCCCGCGTGTGCGCGGACGGCAAGGAGGAATCGATGTTGCACCGAAAACGCTTGGCGGCTCTTGCGCCGTTGCTGATGACGTTGGCTGCTGGCTGCGCGCCGGCGTATCGCTGCTACTCCGACTGTCGAGTTCCATGCAAGTATTGTGCTTCGCCGCCGCTGCCATACACACAATACGATGGCTGTGTCTGCCATTCATGCGTGAGTGCGAAATACTTGAACGCCCCTTCTTCGACTGACCACGCTATCGACGATACGGATCAAGGCGGCGACGCGGGGCATGATCTGGATTGAGGCGTCGCGGGTGTTTTGCCGGTGAATCGCTGCGATGTCTGGGCTCGGAGGGACGACACAATTCTAGCCGTGGCCGTGAGGCGCGGTGAGGCCACGGCCCACCCATCAAGTGGTCCCACAGGCCCGAAGGGCAACGCTGTCGAGGATTTTCATGCGTTGGTGTCGGGTTGCGGGAATGGGAATCGTCTCCCACGCGTCAATTTCGGTCTTGTATTCATGGGTTGGGGGCATCCCGTCGGTGGGACTTGGTGGCCGCGACTGGCGTCGGTTCCCCAGGATTGCGCTTCGCTGCACCCTGGGCTGATTTGGGACCGTCCCGTGCGGGATGGATTTGCACTCTGCACGGAAGCGCCGCACCCTGGGCTGCCCCCGTTTGAACTGATTTATCGCGCTTCTTCCTGTCGCCGTCGAGCGTTGTTGCTCGCTTGGGCATTGAAAAGTCGGTGGATTACCGCTAATGTTGGCGGGTGGAGACGACGCGATTCCCGGACCGCTCGGAAAACGCCTCCGTCGGTCGCCCTAACTCCTGAACGACATGCAGTTCTTCCAGCATCGTTTCGAGAACGTCGAACAGTATTTGCACCATCGCCCGCCCTACTTGTTGGCGGAGCGAATCAGGCACTGCTCGGCGACGGAGATCGTGGTCGAGAAGACGGTGACGGGCGACGAGTTCTTCTTGCAGGGGCATTTTCCGGGGGCGCCGGTCTTTCCCGGCGCGATGATGCAGGAACTCACGACGCAGTCAGCCGGCATTCTGATCGCGGCCGAGTACAATCCGATGCGGACGTTCGACACCAGCGATCCGCAGGTCAATGAGTACGCGCTGGGAGTCTTGGTTCGAGTCCACCACGCGCGCTACAAGTCGTTCGCCCGCCCCGGCGATGTCATGGTCGTCAAGGCGACGCTGGAGGAGTATCTCGACAATCTCTTCGACTTCCGCGCGAGCATCTCCGTCGACGGTCGAGTCATCATGCGTAATTCGTTCCGCCTGACCAATATCAAGTCCAGTGCGCTGCTGGGCGACGAGCAGCGGAGCGGGAGCTCTCGCTGAATCAACACCGCCATTGATCATAATATGCGGCGCGTCGATGAGCGGCCGGCCTTCGCGAGCCTGTCGGCGATGATGGGCTGGTGTTTCGTGGCCGTACGTCCACGGCTAGAATTGAATCGGCCCATCGGGCCGGGCCAGGGCTAAAATTGTTCCGCCCGTTGCGGCGAGTGGACAGAGTTCCCGCCAAAGCGAGTCGGCGATGCACGCTCAGTTGGAGCGGATGGGAAGGCCACCGTGGAAGTCGAAGAACTCGTAAACGCGATCCATATTGTCGAGTTGTCCTCCACGGACCGTTCGAGCGTGATCCGTGAACTGGTTCACGCGGTGAGTTGGTCGGATCATGGCGTCCTGCCCGAGCAGGTCGTCGAGGCCATCGAAGAGCGGGAGGCGACGGCTCAAACCGTTGTTGATCAAGGGCTGGCCCTGCCTCACGCGGTGATCGAGTGGGCGGGGGACTTTCGCCTGGTGCTGGGACGCAGCCGCGCGGGCGTCGATTACGTGGCCGCCCACGATAAGCTGCACCTGGTGGTCTTGCTAGTGGTTGGCAAGAGCGGCGCACGCACGCACTTGGAAGTTCTCGCCGCCGTCGCCGAGTTTCTCAACGACTTCGACTTCCGGCGGGCGCTCGTGGCAGCACGACATGTTCGCGACATGAAGCCGCTGCTCGCCAAGCGAGCCGAGCGGAAACCGCCGCGGCGCACGCCTCCTGTCCAGATTTCCCCGGAGAGCATCGCCGTCGTCCAACATGCCGTGGGCTTGGCCGAGTCGCTCTCCGCCCAGGCCCTGTTGCTCGCGATGGATCATGGCCAAAGCGTACCGTGGGACGCCTTGACTTCCTGGCCGGGACGCCTGCTGATCATTGCTTCCAAGTCGGCCGAACCAGCGACCATAACTCGGGCCGACACGCACTTGTTCGATGTGCCGCACGCCAGCTTGTCTCGCATGGACCGAGCCAATCTCGGACTGCTGTTGGCGGCCGCCAATGGATTGGTCGATCACGAGCGACATGTTGTGTGCATCACTGGCCCGCGAGGCCAAGCCCTGGATAGCATCACGGTCACTCGGCCCGCCGCGCATTTCCGCGCCGTATTTCCCAAACCAGGAAAGGAGGCCGCATCCAGCATCCCGCCGGCGGTGGTGCTGCGAGTTCTCTCCTTAGCCATCGAACTCGCGTCAGAGGGGCGTGAGGCCCATCCCATTGGCGTGATGTTTGTGATCGGCGATACGCGCCGCGTCCGACATCGCACCCAGCAGTTGGTGCTCAATCCTTTTCACGGCTTCGCTCGCCGGCTGCGAAACATCCTGGACCCCAGTCTCTCGGAAACCGTGAAGGAGTTCGCGATGCTCGATGGCGCCTTTATTGTCGAGCCCGACGGCGCGATCCTCAGCGCCGGCACCTACCTGATCCCCAATCGCCGGGCCATGGATCTACTTGGCGGCCTGGGGGCCAGGCACCAAGCCGCCGCCGCGATCACCGCCGAGACACGTGCGATGGCGGTCACCGTCAGCCAGTTGAACGGGGACCGTCACGCTTTTTCAGGACGGGGCGGTCGTTCTCACGCTGGAACGAGCGACGCTCACGCGCTGGTAAGCCGCCAAAGACCGGCTACGAACGATACGAAAGACAGCGATTCAGAAGATGGCCTGGTCAAAGTCCTCGTCGTATCGTTGCAGCATCAGCTCGCGGATCGCGGCGTGATCAGCTTCGAGCGACTGCCAGATCTTTTGGCGATCCGCCTCGCTCTCGGTGACAGCCTGGGCCTGTTTGTCTCGGACCTGGCCCAGGTTGGTGGAGGGGACCACGGCGCCCCAGCCGCCGTAACCGCCTCGTCCATAGCCGCCCCACCTTGGTCCCCATCCTCCGCCCCAGCCGCCGATTGTTTGGAATTGGTAGGTTAACGTGCTTTGCGCGGCGTTGACCGATACGGCCATTCCTTGCAGCGAAGATGCGATCGCCAGCAACTTGGACGTCACGGTCGATGCGTACTTGGTTAATTCGGGGTCAATTCCCTGGATGGACATGTTATTGATCTTTTGAGCGGCTCGGTCCAACCATCCGGCAGTCTCGGCAACGCGATTGCGACTCAGGTGGGGCTGCCGCTGCAGGTCCTTGAGCGTGCGATTGATGCTGGCGTAGTAGCTTCGATTTAACCGCTTGCGTTGGTCGGCCGCCGCGGCGGCGTCGGTCTCCGGCGGCTGATTGACGGGTGGCGTGGGCGACGCCGAACGGGGATGCGGCGACAGCACCAACGACATGATTCGACGCAAGCTGACGTCGGATAGCTTCATGGTCAAGACAAGCGAATTGCCGCGAATGGTCGCCGAGCTGGAGCGGATTTCCTCCAGAACCATTTGCTCCTCGGACAAGACTTCCAGGAAGACGTCCCTCAACACCGTCGCCGCGTCCGGCAAGGGCTCGGAGAAGTCGAAGGAGATTTGAGCCACCGTTTCTTCCTGGATGTTGGCTCGGAATGCGATGCCCGCCAAACTCGAGATAGCCTTGCGCATGGCGGCGATCAATTCGGCGTCGCCTTTCAGGCTCGGGGAACTCTCCAGCCGCTGAGCCACCACTTGCGGATCCAGCATGTCTTGCATGTCCAAGGCCAGCACAATCTGATCGGGCAGTTTAGCGACTTGCTGCAGATAGGGCGTCAGCGCGGAAGTCTCCGACGACTGCACGTATCTCGCCCAACGAGCCGCGTCCAGGCGGCTGGCTGGACTCATCACGCCAAGGATTCGCGGCGACACCTCCAGGTAGTAACTGCCTCGAGCGTAGGCCGCGGGGGCTCCGCCCAGGGCTTGAACCGTCGCACCCTCTTGTTTTGCAACGGCGTCAAAGGAGATCGCGGCTGGCAGCGGAACGACGGCGGCGGACCAGCCCCCGCCCTTTCCGAGTTGGAATTCGACCCCCATGGCGAACGCTTCCACCCAATGCGGGATCGTGTCGGCCCCAGCCAAGAATCGCGATGCGTGCTGACTCCACTGCTCACGGACGCCGCGGGGCGAGGCTTGCAGCTGCGCCACCCGCACGATGGCTAACCCGTTGGACTCCGGCGGCAGATAGCGGGTCAGCGATTCAACGGTATCCGCGGCGGAAATGACGCTGCACCACGAAACAACAATCGGAAGCCAAGCGTACCGGAAACGTGACATGAGGATCCTATATCAGTCTGGGGGAAAAGCTGTTTTGCCCCCATTATACGCCCCCTGTCGGGTTGCTCAACAATGCGCCGGGGGAGCCGGGCCAGGAGCAGCCTCCCAGAGGCATGCCGCCGCGGGCCCGTGCTCGGCGTCCAGTTCCACGCGAAGCAAAAGTCCCCTCGCTCACGCCGCCAAGACTACAATGAGAGCGACCGAATCTCTGGAAACTCCTTTCCCTAGCGAGAGCACCCATGTCTTGGCCTTTGCAATTCGCGTCTCCGAAACGCCTTGGTTGGTCCGCGATGCTCGTCATACTTTTGGCAAGTCCGGCGTCGGCGGACGAACCCTATGTGGAGAGTCCCGGCGCGATGGGCAACGGAAATGTAGTGATCGGACCGGACTACCAGATCGATCCTGATCTCACGGACCGCGGCAATCCCAAGGGAACACAGTTTGAATTCTCGATGCCGCTGGCGGACAGCAAGATGTTCCGCGGCGATGATCCGACGCTCGACGCGAAGAAGGCTGTCCGCGAAGAGCGAAAGATCTTCGTCTATGTTCCCGCCGCGTACCAAGACGGCACCAAGGCGCCGATCCTGGTGACTCTTGACGGACCAAGCCGTTTGGATCTGGTCCGCAACGCGCTGGACAATCTCACGATTTCCGAGGATCCCGCTCGGAGACTGCCGGCGTTTATCGTGATCGCCGTGGAGAACGGAGGCGATGACGGCAAGGGAAGCGAGCGAGGACTCGAATACGACACCATGTCCGACCGTTTCGCCCGTTTCATCAACGACGAAGTCCTGCCCGCGGTGCTGCAGCATCCCGAGATCAAGGCGGCGTATCCGAAGATCGCTTTCACCGACAATCCCTGGGGCAAGGCCGTGATGGGCTGTAGTTCCGGCGGAGCGGCCGCGCTGACCATGGGCTGGTTTCGGCCGGACTTGTTTCGGCGGTTGATTACCTATTCGGGGACTTTCGTCGATCAACAGGATGACGATGCGCCGGAAGAAGCGAACTACCCGCTGGGCGCCTGGGAGTATCATTCCAGCATGAAGCTGATCGAAACCAGCGAGAAGAAGCCGCTGCGGATCTTCACTCATGTCGCGGAGAATGATCTCCGCGCTCAAGATCCCGAAGAAACCTATCACAACTGGGTCATGGCCAACGAGCGCACCGCCGCGGCGCTGAAGGCCAAAGGTTATGACTATCGCTACGTCTTCAGCCGCGCCACCAGACACTGCGATAGCAAGGTCTTCCAACAAACGCTGGCCGATACGCTCGTCTGGATGTGGCGCGGCTATCACGCGGATTGACAAAAAAACGCCGGCGCTTTTCGCCACGCCTTGTCACATTCGAGCCCCATTCTCGCTCGGGAAAGGAACGACCTTTCGCCCACCACCCCGAGGATGGCCGCTATGAACGCTTTCTGGACTCAGTCGCCCGACAGAGAGTGGGACTTTTCTCGCGATGAGCTTCACGAGACGATCATTGTCGGCGGAGGCATGGCCGGTCTGGGCTGCGCTCGGCGTTTGCAGGAACACGGCCGGCCGTTTCTGATGATTTCTCCGGAAATCGGCGGGCGGGTGCGAACCTCAGCTGACGGGACGGTCAACTATGGCGCCTACTATGTGACCGACGACTATCACTGGACGTTGCCCTTGGTCACCAAACTGGATCGCGTGAGGATCACCGACGGTTATTTCCATCGATCCCAGCAGCGGTATTGCTTTCGCTCCCTACGATTGGTCCGCCATTTTCCGGCCTGGCGTCGGTTCACCGATGATCTGAAGCGATTTCGCCGACACTTCAACCGCATGAATCGCTTCGCCGGCGACTACTCGCGGCGCAACTTGATCGCCTCCGATCCGGTGCTCCAACAAGCCTACGATCAAACCGCCGCCGAGTATATCCGAGAACGGCGACTGGAGGGGTTCTTCGCCGACTTCATCGACCATCTGCTCTGGGCCTCGTTCTTTCACGACCCGCATGAAGTGTCCACGTTCTTTGTGTTGGCCGCCTCGCTGCCCTTGATTGTCCCGATGCACACGTTCGTTTTCGACACCAAGCGCGCCATCGCCGGTTTCCACGATCGCATCGTGTATGATTCCATCCGACAGGTGCGACTCAGCGACGGGCAGGCCACGGTGACGACATCAGAGGGACGCGATTACCGTTGCCGAAATCTGGTGATGGCGACGCCGATGGACCACACCAATCGTCTGCTTGGTTCCTTGGCCCAACCCATTCGAGGCGGAATCGACGTGTCCTATTACCACCTGCGCGGCGAGATTCGACCACGTTATCGCGGCGCAACGCGGAACTTCTTTCCCAGTGACGAGTCCGCGATCATCTCGCGGGAACACGATGGTTCGTTTCTGTATTTCTACTCAATCGACAAGATCGACAAGTATTTCGAGTCGTACTCTGTTATTGCCCACGACCAGTGGAAGCCAGCGCTGTTTTTTCATGGAAAGCAGTTCGTGGATGCTCAGCCCGCACCCCATGTATTCCTCGCTAGCGACCACGACGTACCCAGCATGGAGAACGCCTACTTGAACGGACGGTACACGGCAAGCTTACTGCTGCAGAGCGAATGCAGGCACGCCGAATCATGGCGCAATTCAGCGGTGGCGAGGCAACTCGCGAATTGAGCAGGGCCCTGCGGACGACGCCCGCAGGCGGCGTTGGCCGAGTCCGGCTTGGCGGGCCTTGAGTTCGCGCTAACTGGATTTCTTCTTCGCCGCCTTGCGCTTGGTCGGCTTGGCCAGTTGATCGGCGAGTTGTTCGGCGGCGGGCGTCTTCTTGGCCGCCCGCTTCCGCGGGGCCGCGGCGGCCTTCTTGGGGCCGCCCTGAGCGATCGGGGATCCGCCCCTTGCTTCCTGCGCCTTGGTGACGCTGGCCTTTAACGCCTCCATGAGGTTGATCACGTTATGAGGCTCCGCGTCCTCCGGCGCCGACACCAACTCCTCTCCGTTGACCTTGGATTCGATCAACATCGTGAGTTTTTCGTTGTACTCGTCCTTGTACTCCCGCAAGTCAAATTGCTTGGAAGTGGTCTCAGCCACCAACATCTCCGCCAACTGGATTTCCGCGTCACTGATCGCCGGTTCGCTCACTTCATCGTCAAAGGAGGCAGGCGCCTTGACTTGATTCAATAGCTTCAACACCGTCATGCACAGCACCTTGCCCAGCGGCCGCACCAACACCAGTTGTTCCTTGTTGAACAACACGACCTTCGCGATGCAGTACATCTGCTTGTCGTGCATGACGCGATGCAACAAGCCGAAGGGCTTTTGACCGGCCGGTCCATCGGGCGCCAGAAAGTAGCTTGTGTCCGACCAATACAACGGATCGATCTCTTCGGGCGCCACGAACGCATCGATGCGGATGGACTTATCCTCGTCCTTCTTCCGCAGTTTCTGGATCTCATCGGTGTCGATGATGACGTATTGATCCTTGGCGAACTCGTAGCCCTTGACGATTTGATCTCGAGCCAAGTCGCCGCAACTCGGACAGACCGTCTTCTGCTTGATTCGACGATGACACTCCGAGCACAGCTGATTCAGTCGGACCTGACTGCTGGAGTTGTTGGCCGAGTAGGCTTTCACCGCGACCGAAACCAAACTCAGATTGAGGAATCCTTTCCACGATGCGCGTGGAGCCACAACTAATACCGCCGAATGGGAGGACGTGGAACGACTCCCTTCACTGCCTGACGCGGATCCCTCACCGGCAAATGGTAGCACAGGCTGCTGAGCATTCAGCAATGAATTCTTCCAGCCAGACGGCGGGAGCGACGCGTGATAGCGATTGCAACGGAAAGGGGACGGGGGCGGGGCGAGGGATCAGGGATCAGGGATCAGGGATCAGGGATCAGGGGGCGGGGCCTTGATCGTAAGCCGGTCCAGCTGGGAGGGTAGCAGGCCCGACGGGCCGGCACAATTTTAGCCGTGGCCGTAAGGCCACGGAACGTCAACGGAAACGGGTCCACAGGCCCGAAGGGCCGACACAATCAGGACTTGTGTCGGCCCTTCGGGCCTGTGTCCGATCTGGAAAGGTAACCGTGGCCTCACGGCCACGGCTAGAATTGTGTTGGCCCTCCGGGCCTCGGACAGAGTCGGGTTGACCACCTTACGATCAAGGCCGGGGATCAGGGATCAGGGATCAGGGATCAGGGGGGATCAGGGATCAGGGGGCGGGGATCAGGCGGCAGGGATCCGGTCCATGCGGAGAAGTGTAAGCATTGAGAGAGAATGGGGCGTCGATGTTACTCTGGCTGGACCAGTTGAATCTCGCCCTTTCTTTAGCTGGAGCGCCAAGTTCGCAACATTGGCCAACTTGGCCTGGCGCTTTTTCCTGCCTCCTGCCTCCTGCCCCCTGATCCCTGATCCCTGCCTACTGATCCCTGATCCCTGCCTACTGATCCCTGATCCCTGATCCTGATCCCTGATCCCTGATCCCTGATCCCCCTCCCCCTCCTCAATTCCCGACCGGCAACACGCGCAGGATGACTGGCGGCGAGGCGACTCGGCCCTCCACGTCCGTGACGAGGTGGAACAGTCGCTGGCCTGGTTCGGCGATGGGGGATGCGGTGATGAAAAACTCGCGCTCGTTTTGACCCTCCAGCAACATCAGGCCGTTGAGCCCGATGTTGTCGACGAAGACGCCGTGATGCAGATTGCGGCCCGCGTCCTCCTTGCCGAAGCTGACCGGGCCTTGGAAGCCGTCCGCTCTTTCCAGCCGAACCAACGCCGAGATTGTTTGGCCTGGTTGCATTTCGAGGATCAGGGGATGATCGGCGTCGGTCGCCGTTGGCGAATCGGGGCTGGGCGAAATCGCCTCGATGATGACGCGTACTTTCGTCGCGGGCGTGAGTTCGAGATTTGCAAACGGATTGGGGACTTGGTGTTCGATTCGTTGGCCTGCATGTTGGGCGGTGGCCGTCAGGCGGATCCCGTTGAGCGACTCCGGCGTCCAGGCCGTTGCGTCGGCGGCGGCTGAAACCTGCCCGTAGGCTCGCAGTTGGCCGGCCTGGATCACCACGGGCGACGTGATCGCCAGGCCCGCTGGCGCGTTTTCGATTTGGACTTCGACAGGGCCTGCGAAACCGTCTTGCCGATCCAGTCGCAGGGAGAATTCGCGTCCGGCGCCTGCTGGAATCTTTGGGTTGAGTCCTTCGACGGCGACGGTGAAGTCCGGTTTGGCTGGACGCACCGTGAGCTCATAGCGATAATCGTCGCCGCCAAACCCGCGCACATCCGCGACACGGACGACGTACCGCCCATCGCTGGGGGCGGTGAAGGTCAGCGACGAGTCGGCGCCCCAGCGACGCTGGGAATCGTCGTCGTTCTCGTAGAAAATCGGGAATACAGGCAGACCATTGGGAACCAGATCGGCGCCCGGTGGATGGGGTTGCACGACGTAACAGGGCTCGTTCAGCGCATGCGCCAGCGGCGTGGTGTCGAACGCTCCGTAGCGATTGCCTTCACCTGGATAGACCTTGAATCCGGAATCCGGACCGCGCGGATACAGCCACAGCTTGACGACTTCGCCGTTGGCGTAGAGGTATTGGTCCAGTTCCATTTCCTCCCAGTTGTGCAGGCGAAAATCGTCGCTCGTGTTGGAGTCCTTGCCGCGAAACGTGAAGTAGGAGTCCCGGACCGCTTGCAGCAGCAAACGTTGGGTCGGCTCGCCGGTCGCGTGATAGATGGACAAATGAGAATCCAGAGGCGATTTGTCGCGGGCCGCCTTGACCTCGAGCAGCCAGGTTTCACCGGCGGCGGCCGTGAAGCGGAAGCAGTCTTGCTCGCCCCGCCCTGCTTGCGAGGCGACTACGCCGCGGATGCGAGCGGGCAACGACGGGATGTCTTGAGGTTGGCGGACGCTGTCATTCGGCTCGGCTTCCTCCCATTCGATCAGGGGGATTTCCGGCGTGGTTTCCGTAGCGGTTGTCGGTCGATCCTCCGGACCCGAGGCTTCTGGCGACCGCGCTGGCACATCCAGGACTTCGATCTCACCGTCCAGTCGCGCGACCGCCACTTGGTTTCCTGTGGGGTGGATTGCGATGTCGGCCACGGGGCCGGCGACGCTCTCCATGATCGCCAGCTCGCGCCATTCCGCCGTGTCCCAGACCTTGATCGAGCGATCGCTGGCCGCCGTCGCCGCTCGGCGGCCATCGGCGGAAAACCGCAAGCGCAAGATGGGCGCCTCATGTGCAAAACGAGCGATGACCAGCGGGTTGATTTGGGGGGCGTCTTGCGAAACGAATCGCCAGACGCGAACACGATTGTCGGCGCCTGCCGCCGCCAGCCAATGACCGTCGGGGCTGAAGGCGACCGTGTATTGCTCATCCAAGGGTTGGCTCAGCGTGTCCAGTCGCAAGCCGTCGGCGATTCTCCACACCTTCACTGTTTCATCCGCGCTGGCGCTGGCGAGCGTTTTTCCCGAGGGATGAAACGCCAAACTGAAGACCGCGCCATTGTGTCCACGGAGCTCGCGGAGCAGTTTGCCTGTGGCCGCATCCCACAAGCGGATGACCTGGTCGTAGCCGGCCGTCGCCAGAACGGTTTCGCTGGGATCGAGCACCGCGTCGTAGAGTGTGTCGAGGTGCCCCGAACCGCCCAGCAGCGTCTGCCCTTCGCTGCTTAGCAACCACGCTTCGCCCTGGAGCCCGGTAACGCCCGAGGCCGCCAGCAGCCGCGAGGGACCGAGAAATCGCAGCGAGTTCACCTTGCCCGGCAAGTCCGTCCAGCTACGAATCGGGCGCTGCAAATCGTCAACGGAGTAAAGATCCACGCGCTGGTAGCTGGCCGCGGCCAACTGCCGGCCATCGGCGGAATAGGCGATGGCCGTGACGGCGGGCGGTTGATGCGAGAGTGACGCGATTTTGGGAGTCATCAACTGTCGCGGCGCGGCGGCGCCATCGGGGCCGGGCGCGCCGGCGGCGATCCAATCGCTTAACAGCGCCATGTCCTCCGCAGTCGGCGCCGCCTCGTCTTCAGGCGGCATCTTCGGCGACGCTTCGCCGGCGATAAGGCGCCACATGCGGCTGGTGGATGCGTTGCCCGGCGTTAACGCGGCTCCACGACTCCCCCCTCGCATCAGGCTCGCGTAGCTGCTGACGGAGAAGTCGCCCTCGGCGTCCTGATCGTTGTGGCAACCGCCGCAGTACTTTCGCAGCACGGGTTCGACGTTCTCGTATGTCGCGTCCGGTTTCGCCGCCATGGCGCCGGAGGTCGCGATGATCAGCCACGTCGATGTCGCCAGACAAGCCAGGCAAGCAGCGTTCACCCGAGTCAATCGCATTTGGAAGAATCTCATGCCGCACCTTCGTGCTGGGATCGGATCATCATGGAAGGCAAGCCTAGGTCCGCATCGTCGTCGCGAGGCGAACCGCTAGTGGTTGAACAGGAACTCGCGACTGCTGAGGACGCTCCAGTAAACGTCTTCCCAGCGAATGCGTTGCTCCGCGGCGTCCTGAGCGGCCAGCGCCTGGCGTAGTTGAGTGCGCTCTTGTTCGGTGGGGTAGCGCGTCAGCGCGGCGAGGAACAGGTCGTCCAGCATCGCGTCGGGCCCAGTGTTGGCTTGCAGCAGGCGGTCGATGCGGTTGCCGGGGGCCTCGAGCTTCTTGTTCAACGTATCGCCGTTGGATAAGTGCAGGGCCTGGACCAAGCTGGGTTCATCGCTGCGTTCGCAATCGCACGTGATGCGTCGTTGGTGTCGGCCGAAGGTCTTCAGAAAGTAGGAGCCCACTGCGGAATCGTAGAGTTGTATGGCTCGCGTACCGGCGGGATAGAAGTCTGTTTTCTGGCGATCCGCTCCAGAGAATTCGATCGTGTCGAATTGGCTGGCGTGTTCGGTTACGCCGGAGATCGCGTCCAACATGACCTCCGCCATCAGGCGTTTGGGATAGTATCGCGAGTAGAAGCGGCGTTCGTCGCGATTTCCCTCGAGGGGAAGACTCGACCGTTGGTAGGCGGCCGACTGCATGATGACTCGCATCAGTGCTTTGAGATCGAAGTCGCGCCGTACGAGATAGTCCGCTAACGCTTGCAGCAGCGCATCGTTTGACGCGGGATTGGTCAACCGTAGATCATCGACGGCTTCGACCAATCCGACGCCAAAGTAATTCGCCCAGATGCGGTTGGCGATCGCTCGACTGAAGTACGGATTCTCGGCGGAGGTCAGCCACTGGGCGAGATAAACGCGACGATCACCTGGATCGTCCATCGGCAAGGGTTCGCCGTCCAGCGGCGTGGGCGGTTGTGGTTTGCCCGTGAGCGGCTGAATCAAGTCGCCGCGCGAGGCGACATAGACCGTTCGCCGCCCATCTCCATTGCGCGCGTCGCCGCCCCAGCCCTTGGCTCGAACGCGAGCGAACAGGTTGGCCATGGCGTAATACTGATTGTTCGTCCACTTCTCCAGCGGATGGTTGTGGCACTTGGCGCAGCCGATCGACAGGCCGAGGAACGCTTGACTGGCGTTCTCGGTCATCGTTTCAGGATCCTGGTGCAGTGCGAAGAAATTCGTGGCGCCGTTCTCGATCGTGTCTCCGTGCGACGTCAGAATGCGGCGAGCGAATTCATCCCAGGGCGTGTTGTCGGCGACTTGTTGGCGGATCCAAAGATAGAAGGACTTAACCGCTGCGGGGCGGAGCAGGTTGCCGTTGACCAGCAACAGATCGCTCCATTGATAAGTCCAATAGTCAACAAATTCGCCGCGCGACAAGAGTTGTTCGATCACTCGATTGCGTTTGTCGGTCGCCGGATCCGCGAGAAACGCCGCCGCTTCGTCGGCGGAGGGGAGCACGCCGATGCAGTCCAGATAGACGCGCCGCAAGAACTCGCTATCGCTGGCGGCCGGCGATGGCGGAAGGTTCAACAACTGCAGGCGATCGAGCACGAGTTCATCGATGAAGTTGTTTCGCGGGGCCGATTGATAAACTTCCGCCGGCGTTTGCTGATCGTAGGGCGAGGTGATGTTGCAGATTGCGATACGGCTGGAAAACCAGGCGGTCACGGCGCCCACGCCCGGCCCGATGATTTCGGCGCGGCCATCGGCGGATACGCGCAGAACGGCTTCATTGGCCGAAGCGAACTTACACCACCTGGTGACGTCTTCGATACGACCGTCGTCATAATGTGCGCGAACGATCAAGGGCTGCGTGATTCCCGCGGGCAAGCGCAGGCTGCTGGAAGGATTTCCAGCGTTTGTAGCTGCGCGTCTTCGCTGCTTGGCCCGGGCGCGCCGGTGGCGATCCACTCGGCGAGCACGCGGTAGTCGGCCGAGCCGACTTCCAGACGCACGCCGCCGCGGTGCGGCAGCGCGGCGGTGGGTTTGGCCAACAGCAGACTGCGCCCGGATCGGTCAACTCAATACGACGGCCATGGGATTGTTGCGTGATCACGCGGTAGTCGGCGTCCGAGTCGTAGCCTCGCAGCGAGAGCTTGAAACCTCCCTTGCCAGCCAACGCGCCGTGGCAGGCGCCCGAATTGCATCCGGCTTTGGCCAGCACCGGTTGCACGTGATTTTGGAACGACCAGGCCGGGGTTTGCCGCTGCATCCCCGCGACCTCCACGCGAGCCGACGCCGTTTCTCCTTCGTTCGTCGAGACAGTCAGCACGGCCATGCCGTTGCCGCGAGGCGTCACGACGCCTTGCTCCACCACGGCGACGCTTTCGTTCGAGGTGGACCAGGTCGCGCCGTCGGCGACTGGCTCCCGCAGAACGCCCTCTCGAACTCGCTGGATCAGCAGCGCTTGTCGAGCGTCGGGGCCATCCAGGCGAGACTCCGCGGGCAACACAACGATGGATTGGCTCCAAGCCGCGTCGGCGCCGGCCCACGTCAGCAGGATTACGAAGCAGCAGCAAAGCCTAGTCATTGGATTCGACATAAGGATTCAGGCGGGGAAATAGGCGGGAAGCGGCCCGCCAGGCAGCGGGCCGAGCGAGTGAGCGGCGGGTTCAAAACAACTCGTGGATTTCGCGCGTGCCAAAGTCGACCAAGGGGAACGGGCGCCCGGCGGGACCGGGCAAATGGGTTTCCAGATTCAAGCCGAGGCTATGGAAGATCGTGGCGACCAGTTCTTTGGGGCCGACCGGCCGGTCGGCGGGCACTCCGCCGATCGGATCGCTGCCTCCCACCACGCGACCGCCTTGGACGCCGCCGCCGGCGAAGTAGCAGGTGAAGCACTGCGGCCAATGATCGCGACCGCCGGCCGGATTGACCTTGGGCGTTCGGCCGAATTCGGCGAAGTTGCAGACCATGGTGGAATCCAGCATGCCGCGTTGATGAAGATCGTCGATCAGTGCGCTATAGGCTTGATCGTACATGGGGGCGACGATGTTCTTCATGCCCTCGATCGACGTGAAGGGCTTGGATCCGTGGATGTCCCAAGTGATTTCGTCGAACACGGTCAGGAAGGTGTTGATCGTGACGAAGCGCACGCCGGCTTCAATCAGCCGCCGCGCGAGCAGGCAGCACTGTCCAAACCGCGTCATGCCGTAGCGATTTCGCGTTTTCTCCGATTCCCGCGAGAGATCGAAAGCCGAGCGCGCTTGTTCGCTGGTCATCAGGCGGTAGGCGGCTTGAAAGTTCTCGTCCATCAAGGCGGCGTTTTCGCTGGCTTCGAAATGATTCAAGGTGCTTTCGACGACGTCTCGCAAGCGACGTCTGCGTTGGAGTCTTGCTTCGCCAATCTCTGGCGGCGGCAGAAGATCCGGCGCTTGGAAATCGGGCTTGGACGGGTCGGCCATCAAGCTGAATGGATCGTACGCCTTGCCCAGGAATCCGCCGGCCTGCCCGTTGGGCAAGTTGCCGCCGCCGCGCCCCATGGTCTCGGGCAGGACGACGTGGGCCGGCAGATCGCTCCGGCGACCGCGAAGGTACGCCACGGCCGAGCCGACATGCGGCGTATTGACTCCGCCGGTGAACAGTCGTCCGGTCTGCATCATCTGCCAGCCGGCGTCATGCACGGCGGCGCCGGTGTGATGGCAAGAACGCACCAGTGAGAAGCGGTCGGCGACCTCGGCGTGCAGCGGCAGGATCTCCGAGATCCGCATCCCTGCGGCGCGCGTGGCGATGGGCTGAAACGGGCCGCGAATCTCGGCCGGCGCCTCCGGCTTCATGTCGAACGTGTCCAGCTGGCTGGGCGCGCCGAGGTTGAAGATCATGATGCAACTTCGGTCGTCCTCCGCGCCGGGCGGCGAGTGCTGCATGGCCTGCAAGTACGCCGGCAGGGTGAGTCCGGCGGCGCCCAGGACGCCCACTTGCAGGAAGTCCCGTCGTGTCACGCCGTTGCACGTATGGGCCCGACCCTTCCCTGTCAATCGCAACATCTGGCGAACTCCGCAGAGGTGATGCCTCGCCGCATTTCGGCCAAATTGCGCAAACGGTCGCGACCAACCTGTGCGGCGTATCCCCTCATTGTAAGCCATCACTCGCGGATTTCCCATCAGGCTCTTAGGGGAGTCGTCTCACAACCGTTACAACCCCGTGACTCGGTTAAGGGCTTGGAGCATTCTTCGTCCGGCGACCGCCGCGGCCTCAGGATGCTTCCAGGACCGCCGATGGAATAGCTATGCAGCCATTGCGCCCGTCGCCGAGTTGGTGCGTTGGGCGGACCGTTCACAAGTCGTCAGAGGTTTTTTCGCCGAACCAGGCGCCGGATTCGATTAGAATTCACGACAACGGGCGAGCGTCGCCATGGCCGATGGATCGTGGCGCGGCGCGTGTTCGCCCGCGTCCCAAAGGGGCGCCGGACGTGTTCACCGTCATCATTAAGAGCCCGCCATGAAGCTACACCACGTGCTGATCCTCGTCTGTGCTGTCGCGATCTGCGGAGGCGGCGGCCTCTATCTCGCGTCGTTGAACGCGCCTCGACCGACCGATCTTGACTCGGCCGACTCCCCTCGCAGCGAGGGCGGCCAGGACGCCGCGGAGAACGACGCTGAAACGCGAAACGTTCATGCCCAGGGGCGTCTGGAGCCGGCTTCGGGCGTGATCAACCTCGCGGCGCTCCCCGGCGAGCGAGTCGCCATGGTCGTCGCCAAGGAAGGCCAGGAATATGACCAGGACGCCGTGTTGTTGGAATTGGAAAGCAAGCAACTTTACCAAGTCGAATACGATTTGGCCAAGCAACGCACTTCCAGCGGCGGGGAAATCTACAAGGTCGAACTCGCGCTGGCCGACGCCCGGTTGAAAGCGGCGCAACTCGGCCTGCAACAGGCCGCACTGAAGCAGCAGGAGGTCTTGGGGCAATCCAGAGAACTCGTCCTGGGCGAATCGCAGGCCGATCAAACCAAAATCGATCTGGAGCGATTACAAGGACTGGCGAACAATCCACGCACCGATCCCTTTATCAGCAAACAGCAGGTCGAACATCAGGAGCTATTGCAAGAGAAAGCGTACTCGGATTGGGAAATGGGGAAGACGAATTTTGATCTCGCCAAACAGACCGCCGAGGTGGCGGTCTCGGTGGCTGAGAACAACGTCGAGATGGCCGCGTTGGCTATCCGCCAGATCAACGCCTCCAACCCGCAAGCCGCCAACCTGCTGGCCGAAGGCGCCGCTGAGCGGCGGCTGAACAGCAGTGATGTGCGGGCGCCGATCGCCGGCCGAGTCTTGCGCATCATGGTGCGCCAGGGAGAGCGAGCCGCCAATGCTCCGGTCATCCAATTCGCCGACACCCGGAACATGATCTGCAAGGCCGAGGTGTACGATAGCATGCGCCAGTTCATTCGCGTGGGGGATCCCGTGGATCTGACGAGCCCCGCCATTCATCGCACATTGACAGGCAAGGTCCGCAAGATCGGCGTGATTGTCGGCGATCCGGATTTCCCCAATCCCAATCCTCTGGCCCGACAGGATCGGCACACCGTGCAAGTCGAGATTGAGCTTGACCCCGCCGCGCAAGCCGACGCCAGGGAATACATCCACTTGTTGGTGGATGTGGTGATCAAGGCCAGCGGCTCCTTGCCGGCTGCTCCCCCCGAAAAGGCGCGTTAACGCATGCGTTCGCCGATTCGGTTTCCCGCCTCATCTTTATCTTTGTTCGGAGAGAGTCGAATCGCTCGTGAATCGAGAGGCCGCGAGGGCGCCACGCCCGCGAAACGCCACACGACCAGGAGCATGATAGGGCGCTGCCTGTAGGGCCCAAGAACATTCGCCCGTAGTCTTCCTGACGACCAGCTTAGAGAAACATGTCCTTCAGTCTCGCCATCGCTAATCTCCGGCATAACCCGGTTCGCACCGCGCTTTCGCTCGCCGGCGTTGGATTGGCGGTCGTGTTGATTTTCATGGAGTTGGGATTCTTAGGGGCGGTGCAACAAACCGCCGTGGTCATTTACCGCAAACTTGACTTCGATCTGGTGATTCGCTCACCCGAGTACTTGCACTTGGCCGACGCGCGGTGGATTTCAAAACATCGGTTGCAAGAGGCCTCGGCCATCGAGGGAGTCAGTGCGGCGCACCCCTTCCATGTCACCTTGGGCAACTGGCAAACGCCCTGTGAAGGCAACTGGCTGGCGATACTGATCCTGGCCGTCGATCCAGCCAGCAATGGGCTCCTGCTGCCTGGCTTGCCACAAGAACTCGAACGTTTGACGACGGACGATGCGATTCTCTTTGACAGCAAGTCGGATGCCATCTTCGGACCCTGGGAGACGCCGGTGGAGGATCGTTGCGGCCGGCCGGATTGCCCGTTTTGCGGCGCGGAAAAGCGACCACGGGACCGATCCTATCTGGGCCTCTGCACGGACCTGTCCGGGCGCAAGGTGTGCATTCGCGGCGAGTTTGATTTGGAAACGGGCCTGGCGGCCAAGGGCGCCGTGCTGTTGAACGAAAGGGGCTTTCAGCGCGTGGCGCCGTATGATCCGCGGGACCAGGTGTCGCTCGGGCTGCTGAAGGTGGCGCGCGGACAAGATCCAGCGGAAGTGCGGCAACGCCTTGTACAGTGGTACGCCGCCCGACCGGATGAACCACGAGTGGAGGTCTTAACGCGCGCCGAAGTCGAAAGGCGAGAGACGAAGCATTGGGTCCAGGACACGCCCATCGGAACTATCTTCATGCTCAGCGTCGGCGTGGCGTTGTTGGTGGGATCGGCCATCGTCTACATGGTGCTTTCCAACGATGTGGAAATGAACTTGGGTGAATACGCCACGCTGAACGCGATGGGGTATTCCAAGGCCTTTCTCGCCCGCGTGGTCCTCTGGTTGGCCGCGCTGCTGGCGTTGGCGGCGTATGTTCCTTCGGTCTTGATCGCCATGGGCTTGTACACGTTGACCGAATCGTTCGCCCATGTTCCCATCAGCATGGATTGGCCGCGTATTGCGTATGTATTGCTGTTGACCCTAGTCATGTCCGTGGTTTCCGGCCTGCTGGCGATGCGGAAGCTGCAAAGAGCCGACCCGGCGGATCTCTTCTGACTCGGCCGCAGAAAGCCGAACGGACCGAGAGCCGCTCGTCGTTCAGAATCCAACGCCAACCACGACCGATATTCCTATGGCCTCACAACGCATTCCTCTGGCCTGGAGAAACCTGACGCACCAAAGGAGCCGCCTGCTGATTGCGTCGGCGGGCGTGGGGTTCGCCGTCGTGTTGATGTTCATGCAGACCGGTTTCCGCAATGCGTTGTTCGACAGCACGGTTCAAATCATCCGAGTGCTGGACGCCGATGTCGTGATTGTCAGCAAGGCCTGCTACTCGATTTCCAGTGCTCGTCGCTTCCCTCGGGAGCATCTGCGGCTGGCGGCTGATGATCCCTCCGTGGAAACGGTCGAGCCGGTGTACCTGGAGACGTTCGCCTCGTTGCTGCGAGTGACCGGCGTGGACGGCAAGAACAACCGTCGGCATCCTATCCGATCGATTGGCTTCAACGTTCGGCGGAACGTGTTTCTTGACGACGAAATTCGCGCGTCGCAACGACGCTTGGCGGAGCCGGACACGGCCTTCTTGGATCGCCGCAGCAAGCAAGCGGTGTTTGGCAAGGAACTGCAATTGTTGGCCAACGGCGAGACGCTGGACAGCGAGTTGTCGGGGCGGACGATCAGGTTGATTGGCGCCTTCGACCTCAGTTCGGACTTCGCCAACGAAGGCAACTTACTGATGAGCCAGGAGACGTTTGCCAGATCGTTCCCCATGCGCCTTCAGGGCGGCGATCCGCTGTCGGTGGTGGATATCGGCTTGGTCAAATGCCGAGGCGGCGCCGGAGAGGCGGCAGCCGTGAGGAAACGGCTCGCAGCCCGTCTGCCCAAGGACGTGATGGTGAAGACGCGCGACGACTTTGTCAATGCGGAAATCAAATTCTGGGCGGACAACACGCCCATCGGAGCGATCTTCAACATCGGCGTCGGCATGGGGTTCCTCGTCGGCTCGATTATCTGCTATCAGATTATCTTCACCGACCTGAACAACCATATGCCCGAGTTCGCGACCCTGAAGGCGATGGGTTACCCTGGGGCCTTCTTTGTTCGCTTTGTCTTGGCCGAGGCGTTCTTCCTGTCGCTCTTTGGATTTTTGCCAGGGATGGTTGTCAGTTACGGACTGTACGCCTTGCTGCGCAGCCAGACCGGGTTGTTGATGGCCTTGACGCCGCTGCGCGCCCTATTCGTCTATGGCCTGACGCTGGCGATGTGCATTGCGTCCGGCGTGATCGCGATTCGGAAGCTGCGATCCGCGGACCCCGCCAGCTTGTTTTAACGTTAGAGTTTCAGGATCACTCCATGTCTCACGCCTCGCCAGCCCCAGCCGCCGACAGCCTGTTCGCCCGACGCTCGCGCCCCAAGAGCGTTCGCGTGAAGAACGTCCGGCATTGGTTCGGGCATGGCGAGGCTTGCAAGCAAGTGCTGTTCGATAACAACCTGGATATCGCCGAGGGAGAGATCGTGATCGTCACCGGACCATCCGGGTCCGGCAAGACGACGTTGTTGACGCTGATTGGCACGTTGCGACAAGTCCAGGAAGGAAGCCTCGTGGTGCTGGGAAGAGAGCTTCACGGCGCCACCCCTGCTCAAATGAACGAAGCACGCAAGGACTTGGGGTTCATCTTTCAGGCCCATAACCTCTTCGAGTCGCTGACCGCTTTCGAAAACGTCAGCATGTCCACTCAGCTTGCCGGCATCCCGCGCGACGAGGCGGCCGAGCGCATCGAGCGTCTGCTGTCGCGATTGGAGCTGGGACATCGCATCCACTACAAGCCCAAGCAGCTCTCCGGCGGCCAGAAGCAACGCGTCGCGATCGCCCGCGGCCTGGTGCACAATCCCAAGATCATTCTAGCTGACGAGCCCACCGCGGCCTTGGATCAGAAGACCGGTCGGGAGGTCGTGACGATTTTCCAAGAGCTCGCTCGCGAGCATCGACGCACGATCATCATGGTCACCCACGACAACCGCATTCTGGACGTCGCCGACCGCATCGTGACGCTGGTGGACGGACGGATCGTCTCCAGCGTCGATGTTGTGGAGTCGGTCGCCTTGTGCGAATCGTTGAAGGGCTTCCCGCTGTTCGCCGAACTGACTCCGGGGACCTTGGCCAATGTGGCGGACAGCATGACCATGATTGAATTCCCCGCCGGCTCCATTATCGTCCGCGAAGGGGATCGCGGCGATTTGTTCTACGTCATTGGCGAAGGCAAGGTGGAGGTGGTTTCCGAAAGCACGCAGGAACGCATCGCTGAATTGGGCGCCGGCAACTACTTCGGAGAAATCGCGTTGCTGCAAGATCGCCCCAGAACAGCCACCGTGCGAGCCATCGACGACACGCTGTGCTATTCACTCTCGAAGGAAAAGTTTCAAGAGACGCTGAGCAACAGCGCCAGTTTCAATGAAGAACTGCGCAATGCACTGACCGCCCGCACCTAAGGCGGCCGGCAACCGGAGCAGCCCGAAGGGTCGATCCACATGACCGAGACTCGATTGTGTTGGCCCGCGGGGCCTCTGGCGCTATTGGGTCGGCGTTCGGCGCCCCTCATGGTCGCCGCTGAAGTTCCGCCGGGACTTCAGGGCGTTCAGCCGCTGGCCGCGATTCGCCGTATAGGAGACGCCGCGCGTGGCCAATCCAGCTGACTTTAACCTGCTGTTCGGCATGTTGGCGCTGCAGATGGGAATGCTCGAACGAGCCGACCTGATCGCGGCGGTCGCCGTTTGGTCCAACGACAAGAGTCGCTTGTTGCCGGAGATCCTCGTTGAACGCAAGATCATGGCGCCCAGCGATGCGGACTTGTTGCGAACGCTGGTGGACCGCCAACTCGCCAAACAAGAGGGGCAGGGACGACATGACCTCGTAGCTCGTAGCCTGCGGTCGCTGCCTCCTCATCAGGAGGTGGAGGACGCTCTGAGATCGTTGGGCGACGAACAAATCAACGCGACGCTTGGTCCTGGGCGGCATGACACGCCGAACTTGCAAGCCTCGCCGACGCTGCCGTTGGAGGGAGAACGCGCCGCGGGAAAGAGATTCCGCGTCTTGAACCTGCATGCGCGAGGCGGTCTTGGCGAGGTCTGGTTGGCCCGTGATCTGGAATTGCAACGCGAAGTGGCGTTGAAGGAAATCCGCGAACAACATGCGCATCATGAGGAGAGTCGGCGCGGTTTGTTCAGGAAGCCGAAATCACCGGCGGTTTGGAGCATCCCGGCATTGTGCCGGTCTACGCCTTGGGCAGCTACGACGACGGTCGGCCCTACTACGCCATGCGTTTTGTCCGCGGCGCGAGCTTGCAGGCGGCCATCGACCGCCATCATCACGCCGCCCGCAGCGGCGCCAACTCGCACCCGCCGTCAAGCGAGCACGCCCAGGATCCCCGCACGCTCAATCAACGTCAGCTACTGCAGCGTTTCTCGGGAGCTTGCGAGGCGGTTGCGTATGCACATAGTCGCGGCGTGCTGCATCGCGATATCAAACCCGACAACATCATGCTGGGAAACTACGGCGAAACCCTCGTGGTCGACTGGGGACTGGCGAAGGTCCTGGGTGCGGCCCCGAGCGATGCGGCCGACGCCGGCGGAGGAGCAGTCCCGTGCGTCGCGGCCGTGGAACCCACGCTGCGCGACAGCGGAGCGACGCCGACGCGCCAAGGAAGCACGCTGGGAACGCCAGGATTCATGAGTCCCGAACAGGCTCGGGGCGAAGTCGATCAACTCGGACCCACATCGGATGTGTACAGCCTGGGCGCCACCCTGTACTGCGTGTTGACGGGCAAGCCAGCGATATCCAGTGGAGATCTCGGCGTCCAACTGCAACAAACGATTGCAGGTCAGTTCGCCAAACCCAGGCAGATCAAGGCGGAGATTCCACGTCCACTGGAGTCGGTTTGCTTGAAAGCGATGGCGTTGCAACCCGCGCAGCGCTACGCCACCGCACGCGACTTGGCCGCCGACATCGAGAGGTTTCTGGCGGATGAGCCGGTCAGCGCTCACGCCGACTCCGCGGGCGAACGCGCCTCGCGCTGGATGCGTCGGCATCGCGCTGCGGTGATGGCCGGTGTTGTCGCCTTGTTGCTGATCGCCGGCGTCTCCTCCTTTTCCGCGGTCATCATCGCCCAATCGCGAACCCGGGCGGTGACTCTGGCCCAGCGCAACGCCGCACTGGCCGAAGCCGAGGCGCAAGCTCGCCAGGAAGCCGAACTGAAGAAGAAGGCGGCGGACGACGCGACCGCTAATGCTCTGGATCAGCAAGCCCGAGCCGAACGATATTACCAACTCTCGATCGATACCGTTGACCGTTTTCTGACCGAGACGATCGAGGATGAGCGTCTTTTGGAACGCGGGTTGGAGACGCTGCGGCGAGATCTCATCGGACAGGTGCGCGACTTCTACGAGCTGGTCATCGAGGGAGCCGCCGAGGACCAGGATCCACTCTATCTACGCCGCGCGAACGCCCATCTCCGCTTGGGGGACATTCATTACGAACTTGGCGAACACGCCGAAGCCATCGAAGCCTATCGCAAGGCGACCGAATACTACGCGTCGCTCGGACCCGAGGACGCGAGAGTTGAGTCCTACGCGGCGGCTCTGAATAACCTGGCGATGGCCGTCCAGGCTTCCGGCAACCTGGATCTCGCCGTCATGCTGCGTCGCGAATTGCTGAACATGACCACCAAGCTGTTGAACGTCGAGCCGGAGAACGGCGGCTTCCTGGCCGCGCACGCGATGGCGCAGTTGAATCTGGCCCTTTTGCTGACCAGCCGTTCTCCTGCGGAGTCCGTTGAGATCGCCGAGCAAGCCAAACAGACACTGCAGCGGGCCCTCACGCTGGCGCCTGACAACGCCGACCATCGGGCGACATTGGCTTTGGTTCACAACAACCTGGCCAACACGTTTATCCAGATGGAGAAGTTCGACCAAGCCGCGATCGAGATTCAAGCCGCCGAAGAAATCTGGCGACCCATGGCCCACGAGGCCAGCGGGATTCGGGCCGAAGAGCTTAACGACCGCTTGGCCCTGCTGATGCTGAATCAGGCCGCCGTGCTGGCGTCTCGCAACGACTTCACCTCGGCCAATGCAGTCATCACCGAAGCCTTGGCGGTGAGGGAAGAACTGGCGGCGCGACATCCTGACAAGGAGGAGTATCAGAGCATGCTCGCCGACCTTCACCAGTCCGCGGGTTTGGTTTACCGAGAGATGACGTACTTGAAGGAAGCTGTCGCGGAATTCCATGCGGCGATGCGTATTCTCGCTGCGCTTCGTCAACGCCATCCCGAGACGCCCGCGCATCGCTTAAGCATCGCCTCTTGCCAGACCGATCTTGGCGTCACGCGGTACTTTTTGGGCGACCTGCCAGGGGCCACGCAGGCGATTGCCGCCGCGCTGGATGAGGCGACCGCTTTGGTTCGCGACAACCCCCAACAGGTTGAGCACCGTTTGGCGTCGTCCCGAGCACACTACTTCTTGGGTTTGATCTACCTCGAGTCCATGAGCCGTCTTCCAGACGCGGTCAAGCAGCTGACCGCCGCGGCCGAAGGGTTTGACTCGTTGCGACCAGAGTGCGGACAAGACACCGAGTTCCTCTGCCAACTGGCGGACTGCCAGGTGAAACTCGGATCGGTATTCGGTCCACTGATGCTGGCCGATCCAGTACAGGCCGCCGCGTGGAATGAACAGGCGAAGGCCTCGGCCAATGCAATCCTCGCCGAACCGCTACGGTCCCTGGCGCCGCCCTCCCATCTGCTGGAGGCGTATCAGGTACGAGCGACCGCCAACTCGGGCCTGAAGCAGTACCCCGAGGCGCTCCGTGATTGGGATGAGGCTCGAACGCGACTCGGCGGCGAGTGGGATTTTTCGACGGCCGCGGGTAAGGCGATCACCCTGTACTACATGGGACGCTATGACGATGCGCTGCAGGTTGCCCGCGCAGCGACCCCTGCCCTGCAAACCGGCGCCCTGGCCTTCGCGCTGGCTCGGGAGACGGCCCTTGGCGGAGCAATGCTTGCGGAAGCGGAGTTAAGCCCGCAGGAGATGGCCCGCCTGACCGCCGAGTTCTATGCGACCGCGCTGCAACTGCTCCGACGAGCCCAGTCGCTCGGCTTCTTCGAAACCGCTGACGCGGTGGAGTTCCTTCAGAACGATGAGTACTTCGCGGGTATCCGGTCGCGGCCGGAATTCGAAGCTTTCGTTAAGGAAGTCAAGCATTAGCCGACCTCACCAGCGTATCGCCGCACCGCAACGCGGTGCAACCCCAAAGCCTGAGGTCGCGCAGCGCACCCCAGGACCTCACCAGCGTATCGCCCGCACCGCAACGCGGTGCAACCCCAAAGCCTGAGGTCGCGCAGCGCACCCCAGGACCTTCAGACGATGAGCGCCAACATGACGACCGCCAAGCCAATCGAAAGCGCCAGGCCGGCCGAGAAGAGGACGTACCGCAAGCGTTTGCCACGGTAACCTAGCCAGACGACGTAGGTTTCCACCACCGGGCCGGCGAAGAAGCAGACGTTGGCGCCCACCGCGCCCACAATCATCGTGAACGATAACTCCAGGCCCCAGAGGCGACGCAGGCCGACAAAGCCCAGGGTGATCAAGACTAGCACGCCGATGTAGACGATCCGCAACTTCTCCCAGGCGTAGAAGGTTCGCCTCGCGATGGCGTCGAGAGAATCAGTAGAGACTGCCTTGATTTGGGGCGACTCGGCGATCGGCTCGCTCGGCGGCGCCGCATACGGATTCCTGGTCACGATTTAGACGACTCCACCTACTTGCTTGCTTACTTGACGAAGACCGCGGGCGCCTTCGCCTTGGCCACTTGCTCGTTGAACTGAGTGATCTCTTCCTGCAACAGCTTGCGCAACGCCCCTAGCTGCTCATCGATGGCTTGGGTCAATTCCTGTCGGACCGCGTACGCCTGCGCCGTCGGGCGATAATCGCCCATGGCGACGACGGACCCGAGCGCGCTTAACTTATTGTTCAGGCGGATCGGGTAATTGAGCGGATCTTGTGGGCTTTCGTTCTGCGTTTGATACAAGGTTTCCTCGATCTCCGTCAAGCTGGCGGCCAGGCGTTTGGCGTCGTCCAGCAGGTTTTGATATTTCTCCGAGTCCGCCTCGCGCAGTCGTTTGCTGAGAGATTCGATTTGGCCTCGCACGTCGCGTATCGACTTGACGGCCAGATGCGTTTCGCTCAGCTTGTCACGAAGATCGATTAAGAACTGAAACTGCTCTTTCAGATCTTCGAGCGTCGCTTCGACGCGGGGATCCGGCAGCAATTCCAAACTGGTTTCCATGGTCTGGTCGCCGAGGGTGAACTTGAACAAATAGGTCGCCAGGCACGGCCCGCGGTCCGTTGGTTCCGCCCGCCCACAGCACCAATCCGGGGAAGGTCTCGGCGTCGGGATAGCGTAAGTCCCAGCGAAAACGATTGACGCCGGCCTTCACGACCAGTCGCTCCTCGCCGTCTTTGGGTTGGGTGGAGTAAACCTGCACGGGTTCGCCCTGCGGGTCGACGACTTGCAGACGCAGCGTTTCCTTTTCTGGCAGGTCGCGAAGCCAAAAGCGGATTTCGGCGCCGGCGTAGGGGTTCGACCCCGTCGTGCGAGAACGGAAACCTCCTCGGCCGCTTAAGCGGTGCAGTGGGCGCGGCCGCCAGACATGCCAAGCCGATTTCTCTAAGCCCGGCTTCAGTTGATGCAGGAAGGTCAGATCGTCCAGGACCCAGAACGAACGACCTTGAGTCGCGACGATCAAGTCGTTGTCCTTGATCGCCAGATCCGTGATCGGAACGAGCGGTAGGTTCTGCTGGAAGCGAACCCAGTCCGCCCCGTCGTTCCAAGAGAGATAGAGCCCGCTTTCGGCGCCCGCGAATAGCAATCCCGGGCGTTCTCGATCGGCGCGGATGACGCGCGTGAAATGCTTGTCCGCAATGCCGCGGGTGATCTTCGTCCACGTCTTGCCGTAGTCCAGCGTCTTGTACAGATACGGCTGGAAATCATCCAGTTTGTAGCGAGTGCCGGCCAGGTACAGCCCTCCCTTCTCCGTGGGATGCGCCTCCATGCTGTTGATCTGCGTCCACTCGGGGAGATCCGGCGGGGTCACGTTGGTCCACGTCTCTCCGGCGTCTTGCGAAAGCTGCACCAGCCCATCATCGGAGCCGACCCAGAGTACTCCCGGTTCATGCGGCGATTCCAGCGCCGAGAAGATGGTCGCGTAGTATTCAACACTGGTGTTGTCCTTGGTGATCGGACCTCCCGAAGGCCCCAACTTGCTGGCGTCGTTGCGAGTCAGGTCCGGGCTGATCCGAGTCCAGCTTTGTCCCTCGTCGTTCGTTTTGAACAACACGTTGGCGGCCGTGTACAGCGTTTTGGGATCATGAGGGGAAAAGAAGATCGGGAAATTCCATTGAAAGCGATACTTGTTGTCGCCCGCACCGTGACCCATCGGATTGTCGGGCCAGACGTGGATATTGCGAACTTTGCCGGTGGCGTGGTTGTATCGCGTGAGGTACCCGCCGTAGGAGCCGCCGTAAACGATCTCCGGGTTCGTCGGATCGGGCGCAATGTGGCCGCTCTCGCCGCCGGCGGTTGACTCCCAATCCCGCTCGCCGATCGAGCCGGAATCGCTACGGCTGAGGATCCGCACGGTGCTGTTGTCTTGTTGAGCGCCATAGATGCGATAGGGGAAGTGGTTATCGGTGGTGACGCGGTAGAATTGCGCCGTGGGTTGTGTGTCGGGCTCCGACCAGGTGCGTCCCCCGTTGTAGGTCACTTGGGCGCCGCCGTCGTCGCCAATGATCATGCGACTCGATTGCGCCGGATCGATCCACAGGTCGTGATGATCGGAGTGGGGCGTGCGGATCGAGTCGAAGTTCTCGCCGCCGTCCTTGCTACGCCAAAACCCCACGTTCAGCACATATACGTCATCGATGCTGTCCGGGCCGGCGTAGATGCGACTGTAGTACCACGCGCGCTGCCGAAGGTTGCGGTCGGTGTTGACTCGCCGCCAGGTAGCGCCGGAGTCATCGCTGCGAAAGACGCCGCCTTCAGCCGCTTCGACGATCGCCCATACGCGTTTGGAGTCGAGCGGCGATACGGCGACGCCGCAGATGCCGAGCGTTCCTTTGGGCATGCCCGGGTTGTGCGACAACTCGGTCCAAGTCTCGCCGCCGTCAATGGTCTTGTAGATTCCGGAGCCTTCGCCGCCGCTCTCCAGGCTATACGGCGTGCGGAGCACTCGCCACGTGGTCGCGTACAGCACGCGCGCGTTGCGGGGATCCATGATGAGATCCACCGCGCCCGCCATGTCGCTGACAAATAAGACGCGCTGCCAGGATTGGCCGCCATCGCGACTGCGATACACGCCCCGCTCCTGATTTGGACCATAGAGGTGTCCCAAGGCGGAAACGTACAGCGTGTCGGGATCGTCTGGATGCACGCGGATTCGCGTGATGTGTCGCGAGTCCTCCAAACCGATTTTCTTCCAAGTGGCGCCGCCGTCCTCCGACCGATACATGCCTTCACCATGGGAGACGTTGCCGCGCACGGTCTTTTCGCCGCCGCCGACATAGATCACGCTGGGATCACTGGGTGCGACGGCGATCGCTCCGATTGAGCCGCCAAAGTACCCGTCGCTGATGTTGTCCCAAGTGGCGCCGCCGTCGTCGGTCTTCCACACGCCGCCGCCGGCGGAGCCAAAGTAATACAGCATCGGATCGTCGGCGACCCCCGTCACCGCCGCCGACCGCCCGCCGCGAAAAGGCCCGATGGAGCGGAACTCCACGGATTCGTAGAGCACGGGGTCAATCGATTGCGCACGCGACGAAAGCGTCGTACAGAGACCAAAGAGAAGAAGCAGTCCCAGGGGAAGCAAACGTTGGGAAATCATGTGCGGAGCCGGAATCAAAGGAGCGAATCAAGGCAAAAGGGGACCGCGCAGCCCCCGCTTCATGTGAACCATATAGTCTAGTTCAAATTGTACCCAGCGGCCCCGGCGCCGCCATCACCCGGCTCGACGACAACGCCATTCTCTGGCAGCCGACCGGACGGCTGTGCCGGGCTCTCCTCTGCTTACGCACGCCTTCGCGGGCTTCCTTCCCACGGTCGGTCGCCCTGCCGCAGTTGCCCTCGCCTAGCACTTGGTCCATCGGAATGGTCATCGGCGTGCTGAGCCCCTCGAAACTCCCGGTCTCGTACACGGGATGTGCACCCGATAGAATCACGCCTATGCCGGGCGTACACAAATCGGTGAACGGAGGGCTTAACGCTGCCGGTCCTGCCGTACGACTCCACTCCTTGCCCCCCTCGTTACCTTGGTCGTTATGCGAGCCGAATGCGATTGCCGCTCGCATCCACAAAGCGTCCCTAACTTCACTATTTGAAGAGGTGCGAACGATGGAGATCATTCTCGTAATTTCAGCGATCTGGATGATGCCCGCGACGGTAAATGTTGCAAAGGCGGATGAGAAGGACAAACGCCCTGACTCAGAGCTAATTCAGGGCAAATGGAAGTTCCAGGAAATCCACCGGGACGGAAAAACCATTGAACCCCACGAAGTGATTGTCCGAATCACAAAAGATGAGATGAGCATTCAACGCAAGGGGGTGCCTGCGATCGAGTCCAAATATCATCTCGACACGACAAAGCCCCCGCCATCTCGACCAGGAATTCACGGACCACGATCAGAACAGCGTGGTGAGGCCACTTTACTCACTGAGTGGCGACAAGCTCGAGATCTGTCGCATTCGCGGTGGTCGGTCGTCGAAGCGCCCGACAAGATTCGAGGCGAAACCGGATGACTCTCAAACCATCATTGTCTTGAAGCGCGTCAAGGAGTAAGACGCTTCACGTCGGCCCTCACGCTGGCCAGCCACAGGTTGATCGCAATTCCTTCTGTTGCTCAGTCTTGAAGTTCTTCACCATGAAAACCGCCATACTCGTCGCGATCACGTTAGCATGTCAGATCATTCTCTTGTCGATCTGGTTCCCACGTCGTCTCGTTGATGATGCCCAAGAATCGGCGCCAGATCAATTGGAGCAGACGGGCTCTCATCGTGCGGATTTTGGTCGCTATCTGCTGCTCAACTACGTAGTCGCAACGCTGGGGCTTGCATGTCTGGGAGTTTGTACGACGCTCTATTTCAGTCGTCTTCTTGCCGTAACGGGACTGTTGTTCGCCATTGGCGTTGTCTTTCTCGCTCAGGTCTTTCCAATTGCAACGCTCTTCTACCGCGGCATGCTTCCCATAGAGCAAGATCCCAATGGGCATCGATCTAATATGGAATCTGCTTCCTCAAGGCCCAAACTCTTTGACATTCTGCCAATTGTACCGGTCGTCATTGCGGTCGGGCTCTATCTCGCGTACGTAGTGACTATGGGGACGTTGTGGATTCGCACGGGCATGAATCCAACGCCGAAACTTGTCTCCATTACCTTCACAAACTTGGTCTGTGCAGGCGCGGTTCTGTGGTCGTACACTAGGCTGCTGCGTGAACGAGAGGGGAGGCTCGACCGCTACAAGGAGCTGGTTCGAATGGGACCACTCCTTGTCTTCGCGAGCATGCTGGTGACGATCTACTTCTTCGCGAAAGAGGTTCTCTTTGCTTTCGACCTGCAAGAAGCGAGGCCGATTATGATGAGTGTCGCGCTCCAATTGGTTGCAGCCGCAGTGTACTTCACGGTTTCCAGACCGAGTCGTAGCAGAATCGGGTAACTGAACGGGTTCCCCGTTCCTCGTCGTCTTTCCAGTGTTCCCGCGCCACTCTCTCGAACGCACCCGTGACCGAGTCGCTGTTCAACTCGCTCAATGAAACGCCGAACGCCCGTCGTTTAACGCCGCCGGCCAACCCCGCCCCAATTATCGCCGATACACGGACTCCATCCGGTCGATTACCGATGGGGTATGTTTCGCAGGCACCAACAAGTGGGGAAGCGGATGCAACCATAGTCACCCCGAAGCAAGGCATGCCGATTCCCGCCGCATGCGTCGATCAGGCGGATGCGATCGGAAAGGCTAAAGGGGCCGCCAACCCATCAACCCATCGTCAATGCACTAAGTAATTCGTCGGCGAGCTCTTCGTACAGCGGATTCGCTGCTGCATCTCGCCGGACAGCAAGGAGCCTTCATCGCTTGCGGCGAGATTTGTTCCACCAGCCACACTGCAGCAAGTCATCGATGGGACCTGCGAAGTGTGCGGCGTCTCGCCGGAGCAACTCCGAGTCCGGTACGGCCGGAGCCTCGCGCGTCCCATCGTCGCCTACCTGGGGCAACGCTTGAGCGGCGCGAAACTGGCGGATCTGGCCCAGGTCCTGGGGCGTCGAGACAGCGTACCCAACCTCATTCGCCGAGCGCAGGAAGCTCCCAGGCATTCGCCGCCGCGAGTTCGCCTGGACCGTGTAGCCCAACGCCCCGGAAGCAACCAAGTCTGACAGCCAAACGCTCTCCAAAGTGCTAGCAAAAAAGAACAAACAACAACGGCTGAACCACTTCCGTCAGACACTTTCGGATCGAGCGGCCCCGGTTCGGCCGACTCGGGCTCACGCTCGGCCGACGCCATCTCGTGCAGCTTTTCTTCGATCTCTTCGAGATGGGGCGTGTCGATCCCCTTCCGCCTGGCGTCCTGTCGAATGGTGCGCAGCGCCTGCAAACGTTGCCATGTCGGAGTTCGGTCGTTGACCAACGAACGGCTGGAGGCGATCACGGTCTCGCGATTGAGCGAGGAGAGCGGCAAGCTGTGAATGCGCAGGAACCGCCGAAATCGGCCCAGCCAGATTCGGTCCCATTTCTGAGCCTGCTCTCCGCGCCGCGACTACTACGAGATCCCATGGCGTGCATCGCCGAAAAGGCGAATGGGCAAATATCCAGCAAAATAATGGGCAATAACCCCGAAGAATTTTTATTGACACGCCCCCACTGTAGCGTGTTCAATACCCAGGAAAGAAGGCCCGCAATGGGCAATTTTTCGGCTTTTCTCAGTTTTATGCCCCATTAAGCCCGGCTTATTGGGTCAGAATAATTGTTCGGCGACGGCAACACTAGCTGATGCCGTGTCACCAAGTCGTATACCGATTGCCTTCCACACGAACATGGAAATCTTCGACCTACTCCCGGATGTCCCCAGATTCGAAGACGAGTTTCGGCGTCTTGCCGAGTCCGACTCGCTTTTCGACGCGAAGGGTCGGCCGGATGATGCTTGATCTTGTTCAACTGTCTGCGACGCGGGATCATCGGTCCGCGTCTTGTCGCGACGGTTCCTCCGCTGTGCGATGAACTTCTGTGGCTGCAATACACAGATGGTCACGGCCGTCATACGATGATAAAGGTCGGCGTTGACTACTACGACCGATCACCGCTTGTTGATGGACTTCCCCGATCGCACTATCGCCTAAGCCGCAACCGTACTTCCCCGTTGACCGATCAAGAGCTCTCGGTGCCGCAAGACGCACTGATGCCCAACGCAAACGGGCTTGCTCGGGCTCCGCGCCAGAGAATCACACAGGCCCTGCTGCTGAACTGCGGACACGGGACGTCCACGAGGCCAGAGAGTTTGTTTACGAGGCGATACGCGACTGCCGAGAGGAGCCTTAGCGTACAATGACTCACCCCGCCGAGCGGACAGGCATGACCCCGGACTCGCCCATTGGGCGCGCCGAAGATCGTCGATAGCCTGGCGACGGGTGGGTGACATTGCATTTGGACGATTGGTGATTGGCGATTCAACCTGCGCGGAGAAGGGGCTGGTTTGCAGCAATGATCGTTCCGAGTGTTTCCGAGGAACCTGTCCGACGACGATGATCCTCGGTTGTGGGAGGCAGCGATCGCCACGATTCTTGGCGATGCGACGCTCTTGTGCAGGTCCAGCCGAAGTAGTCGCGCCGTCTTCGCTAGAATTGGCCGGTGCTCCCATTGGCTGTCGCCGCACAACATGAAGGCGAGATGGTTTGAGCATGTCGAGAAGTTCGCGTGGCCATCAGGGTATGGTCACAATTGGTCACCCGTATTCGGTCTTCCAGAGTTTGACTCGTCCGTGCGTCTGGAAGTGGAATGAAGCGGCTGTCGGGCTGGGATGTTGCTCCACGGCTGCCGGGACGCCGACTTCTGCTTTTTCGGGTCGCGCGTGCCTGCCAGAGGAGCAGATAAATGCGCACGCCGTGGCCCACACCGTGTGGACGCCGGGGACGCCGACGACCCCCAAAGAAGAACTACTGCAGGGATATGCGTTCAAGTCCGCGTTGTCGGCGACTGGCAGTGCGTAGCGGTCGCCACCAGGGACGAGCGCATACAACTTGGTTGAGTTCGAGGCGAACCTCGATAATCGAACATAGAACCGCCGAACCATGCGGTGAACGCGAGCGGCTACACTTCCGGCAATTCAACCGTTAAACTGTTGGAAAGGTATTCAGTGATTCGACGCGGTTCCTGATGGTCCGCCGCCGCGTTACCTTGGTCGTTACATGACGAGATCCGTGTCATGCCCAGTTCGAGGCAGAACGCGATGAGCCAAGCGTCCACGCAACGCGTCGGCGAACGGACTGGCTCCGTGCGTCGCGGTCTGCGAAGGGCCATGCCCGAATCGCTCGCCATCGCGTGTTTGACATATGGATTCTTCTCTGCCGGAGCGTGGATCAAGCTGCATCATCTTCCGGCGGGTCAACAGTTCTTGTTTCAATCTCGGGGCCTGGTCGCCGTCGGTGAGACTGTTCTTTGGATCTTGATTGCAACGGTCATTGCGTTCCTGCCCATCATTCCCGCGTTCGCCGTGCGAAGGAAACTGGGCTTGGTCGTTCGGCTTCTCCTATTCCCAATCACGATCGTACCTCTCGTTGTGCTGGAATCACGGCAACCCATTGCCGTCGTGCAAGGCCGGGATTCCTTTACCTTCGCTCGCCGGTATCCCTTCGGGGAGACAGTCTTTCCCATCGATCGTCTTCCGGCGTTCACCGTGATTCAGAGTCCTGCGGGCCGAATGCTGCGGTTGAACCCCAGATTCATCCGACTTCATTCAGTGCAAGATCGTGTGGCACTTCGACAAGGAGACTGGCCGGGTGCTTGATGCACTGCTTGGCGAGATGGATCGCTATACGCCGATAGATGCTGCGACGGCTCGGGGCAGCACGCGTCTTGCCGTGCCGTCGCGACTGGCTGATGGCCCTGAGATGTGGTAACCTGTTTGCTGTTTTCCGCGTGTTCAGCGGCTCGGCAAACGGAACCGCTGCGGTGAGGCGGTGCTGACTGTCACGTAACAAGGCCGTGCACCCGAGCCGCCGATCGGGCGTGTGAAAGATAGAAGGTCATTTGGCGGCGGCCGGGTGACGGCTGTCGTTCTGTCGCTAAAACCAATTTCACGTCAAAGACATGTTCACGTTGTTTGATCTGATTCGACTGCTCGCGATGGTGGGTGGCGCGGCCGCGCTGGGACAATCCGATGGAACACGTTTGGAATACTCGGGTGCGTCCTTGGCGTTCCACTCGGCTTCGTATTGGGCGGGATGATTGGACAGTTGCCGCTCATGGTTGCCTTGAAATGGATGTCCCGACGATTTGACAGCATGACGGATGAACAATTGGTCGCCGAACTTCACAATCCCGCATGCCTGACTCCCAACGTACTCCTGCTCGAACTGAACCGGCGTGGATCGGATATTCAGCGCGAATTGCCATTCGTTCAATCCCTGCTTACATCCGATGAAATGCACCGTCGCACAGCCGGGTGGGCTGCGTTGACTTCGGCGTTTCCGGAACTTGTTGGTCGAATTCCCGGGTATAATCCAACTGCGACAGCGGCTGAATGTCACACGAAATGCCAGCCGCTACGGAATGCGACAGAACAAAGCGGTGAACGGGAGCCGCCGATGACGCGGGATTTGAAATCATAGTTTTTTGGCGGCGGCCCCGTTACCGCAGCCGTTGAACTAAACCGCTCGGCTGAAGAGTTTGTGGTCTGAGTTTCTTGGCGAGTTCAGCGGCAACGTGCTTCGAGCGTCTTCTTCTCGGGCTGCTCCCTTCTGTGAACGTGGGCCTGGTGCTTTGCAACGTGTGGTCTTCGGTCGTGTGGCTCAGCGGCGATCTGCTCTCGCACGCGATCTTAGCGACTGCTATCCGCTAACGATTAAAACGGTTGTAGGACTTGCGCTTTTTGAAACGTCAATCATCCTGGAGACAGCGCAGGTTGGAGATGTCCTCCAACGCGTACCCACACGTCTCCTGGAGGTTCACCACGATGCCCAGTTCCTATCTCAAGCGGCAGACTCCGATCACCCAACGCATGGCCGAAGACATGCTGGTGCGAAATCTCGCCGTTCGCACCATCGATACCTACACCTATCACGTTGATCGATTCGCCCGCCACTTCGGCAAATTGCCGGAAGATCTCGGCCCGGAACAGATTCGG
>CAVORG010000003.1:0-1659733 GCA_963698545.1 uncultured Planctomycetaceae bacterium | reverse complement strand
GCCTTCACCAGACACATCCCGGGTGATCGACACATTCTGAGATGTCTTGCCAATCTTGTCGATCTCGTCGATGTATAGCACTCCGCGTTGGGCAGCTTCAATGTCGAAATCCGCTGCATGCAGCAGCTTCAGCAACAGATTCTCGACGTCCTCACCAACGTAGCCGGCTTCGGTCAGAGTTGTCGCGTCACCAATCGCAAACGGTACATTCAGGATTCGCGCCAGAGTTCGCGCCAACAAGGTCTTACCCGACCCCGTCGGACCGATTAACAGGATGTTCGACTTCTCGATCTCCACATCCGAGCCACCCCAGCCGAGCGCCAGACGTTTGTAATGGTTGTGGACGGCAACCGCTAAGACGCGTTTCGCCGCCGTCTGACCAATCACATATTCATCGAGCTGCGAGACGATCTTCCGCGGCGTCGGAATATCGCTGAACAACTGCTTGGTTGATCCGCGACGACGCTGCTCCTGCTCAAGAATCGACTGGCAAAGGTCGATGCACTCGCCGCAAATGTAGACATCGCCGGGTCCCTCAACTAACGGACCCACGTCGCGATAACTCTTGCGACAGAAAGAACAAAAGGCATTTTTTTTGGTGGTTCCGCCCGTTCGGCGGCTCCCCCCCACATCCTTTCCTGCCGGCATATCGACTCCTTTGCTACTTGCCGGCGCCGTGGCGCCGTGGCAAGCGGATTCATGTCTCTGATGTTGCTCGATTGGCCGTACGACCGGCGGTGCATCCCTGTCCGTGGTCGAAGCCGCCTGCTGGATCTTGCGAACCAGCCTCCGGCCTCCCAGACCGATTGGTCGCAACGTTTTCTCGCTCTGCCGCCCTGCTGGCCGCGGCCGCAATGTCGCACTGTCCCTCACTGTGCTGATTGCCGCGCTAAGCGTTCGAATCGTTACGCCTTAATTCCTCTCGCAGATCCTCTCCGAGGACCGTCTTTAGTTGTCGGAATTCCACTTCGCTAATGTCACCCTGGTGATGCAATTCTCGGAAATTCGTGAGCAGCTCACTGGCCGTTGGCCGGGCCTGACCCGCATCGTCCCGAAACCTTTTCACCAAGTACAGACCAATTAGCGATAGCACGGCTAGAACCGTCAACCAAAGCACAACCTGAGTTGGCGTTGAATTGAGAAAATCCCACACAATCCGGTCCCGCTCGTATCTCAGAAGATGCCGACTGTGAGCGACTCGCCCACCCCACGCACATTTTATGCAGAACGGCGGCGCGACGTCCAGATTCACTTGGCCGACCGCCCCAAGGCCGAACGGAAACAGCGGTTGCGCCACGGTCTTTCGCCACGAGCGCGGGGAAAACATGTCGGCGTGGACGCCTGGGAGGGAAGCAACAGCCCATAGAAGACGCTCGTCAAAAACGCGATGGGTTCAGTAATCCCTGGCGCGATCTGCGGCGCGTCCGGCGCTGCGATATGCTATGCTGCCCGCCTGTTCTACGGTCGCGGCGGAAAAGGGTTCGCCGCCGGACGCCCCGTCTTCTGAATGCCCGTCTTTTTTTGAGTTTTCCCCGATGTCCGCCGATGTTCTGTCCCGCATCCTGGCCCACCGCATCGTCTCGGTCATGAGGTCGGAGCATCCCGAACCCCTGATTGACGCCGCCGCCGCCTTGGCGGCCGGAGGCGTGCGGATCCTGGAAGTCACCTTCACCGTCCCCCAAGCCGCTTGGGTCCTGGATCAGCTTCGCCAGCAAGCAACGGCCGAGGTGCTGATCGGAGCGGGCACCGTTCTGGACGCCGAGACCGCTCGCATCGCGCTGCTTAACGGCGCGGAGTTCTTGGTCACGCCCATCGTCTCGGCGGACGTCATCGCCATGGGGCGTCGCTATGGGGCCCCTGTCTTTTGCGGAGCGTTGACGCCGACGGAAATCCAACAGGCATGGCAACTGGGCGCCGACATCGTCAAGGTGTTTCCCGCGGACGTCGGCGGCCCAGCCTATTTGAAGGCCATTCATGGGCCGCTGCCGCAAGTCCGCTTGATGCCCACCGGCGGTGTGAACCTGGAAACGGCGGAGGCCTTCCTGAAAGCCGGCGCCTGCGCGCCTGGGAGTCGGCGGCGCCCTTCTCAGCCAAACCGACCTCGACCACCGCGACTTCGCCAACATCACCGCCCGCGCGGTGAAGTTCGCCGAAATCGCGCAACGCTCGGCGTCCGCCTAACACGGCTATCCGTTCGCGTTCGTTCGTCCCAACGGTTGCGCCCGCTTCGCCTTGGGTTGGATTGCGATTGTCCGTTGGCGGGATGGATTCTCGCTCACCGATGGGCCGCGCAATCGTTTTAGAACTTGTGTTTGCTCGGCGGTAACGGCCATCGATCGATACTTGCCGTGTTTCGTCGATTCCTGCGCTGGGCTCTCCCGATACGGAAGGTGTCCGTATCTCCGCGAAGGTAATAGCGATGCTCCCTATGACAACTCGTGTTCTCGCGCGGCAAGGACCGCGCCGCGCGACGTTCCATCCTGCGCCGTGTTCTGCTTCGCACCTGAACGAGGTCGTTCGCGTCGCGCAACGTCTGTGTTGGACTTGTGCGATTCTGCTGATTGCGCTGCCGCAACTCACGGCGCCCGCTGTCGGCCAGCAACTTCCGATTCGCGGCATGGACAGCGGCGGGACTTGGCGAGCCAAAGGGGAGCCGCGCCACCAACGTCCGACGCGAAGTCACTGGTCACTCGACAACGCAATTTTCGCATTCCCTATTCGGTGGACACGGGAGCAACGAGGGTTCGTTCGGTCCGGCTGTACATCTCCTCGGATCGAGGCGGGTCCTGGAAGTTGCATTCGGAACACGCCCTGGGCGAACACGCAGCGTTTGAATTCGTCGCGCCCGAGGACGGCGAGTACTGGTTCGCGTCGCGGACCGTGGACGCTCAACGACGCGTCTGGCCGGCGCGACCTCTGACGCCCGAGGTTCGAGTCACCATTGACACGACGCAGCCGCTGGTTGAATTGGACGCTCGGCTGGATCGTGATGGCGCCATTCTGCGAAGTGGCGAGCCTCCGATGCTCACCTTCCGCGCGACGGGTTGCAATTGCAATATCGTCCCAACTCGCAATCACCATGGCGCGACGCCCCCGCGCAAAACCAACTCGCCTGGCGAGGAAGCGAAGCCAACGGCGAATTGAAGTGGAAACCGGAGCAACCCGGCGGCCCCTTGCAGCTGCGCGTGGTGGCGACCGATGCGGCGGGCAATCAGGGCGAGGCCGTGCGGCAGGTGCTCGCGGCCAATGTGCCGGCGGCGGAGTTGGCCGACGCTGTTCCACCGACGCCGCCGGCGCCATTACCCCCGCGTTCCAACCCAGGCGCCACGGCGTCCAGCCCGCCGGTGCTGGGTCAGCGGTTGCGGCAGTGGGCCGGGGCGATTGCTCCGGGGTTGCTGACCGATGTCGCGGGGACCTCCCCCGCCAGCCCAACCGCGCGAGCCGCGGCCAACCCGGTCGCCAACCCGCCGTCAACCGTGGATCCCTACGCCGGGGTCCTCCCGCAGGAAAACTGGCGCCAAGGAGCGCAGGGGCCCGCCGCCAACGAAACCAACGCCGCCCGGCCCCATCCGGCGGCGGTTGCTTCGGCGGCGCCGGCCGGCCCGAACGCCGGGCCGGCCAATCCGGCGCCGATGTACGATCCCGGCAGCTTCCGTTCGGTGCGTCATCGCGACCAACGAGCCTCGGCCGCGGCGTCTGCGGACTCACGCTCCGGGCAAGCGTCCACGGCCAGCGGGGATCGCGGCGCCAACGAACGATCGGTGCTGATCGAGCCGCCAGCCGCCGGCCCGATGACCGCCACCCAGGCTCGCCCGTTGACAGCGAAGGACGCCGAGCCGTTGTTGGTGAATACGCGACAGTTTGCTTTGGATTATGAACTGCACGACATTCAGGCGGACGCGATCGCCGAGGTGCAACTGTGGGCGACCGACGATGGAGGCGCCCACTGGGCGCAATGGGGAACCGATCAGGATCACGCCAGCCCGGTGGAAGTTCAGGTTCGGCAGGAAGGCGTGTTTGGCTTCCGCGTGGTGGTCAGCCATCGCAACGGATTCTCCAGCCGTCCGCCGATTAACGGCGACCCGGCGGACATCTGGGTGCAGGTGGACTCAACAGCGCCGGTCGTCTCGCTCACTTCGGCCGTCTATGGCAGCGGCTTGACGGCGGGGCAAATCGACATCCAATGGCAGGCCAGCGACCCTCTGTTGACCCCGCGTCCAGTCTCGCTTTACTACAGCGGTTCGGCCACGGGCCCCTGGACTCCGATTGAACGCGGGTTGGCCAACACCGGCGCCTACCAATGGCGAGTGCCGCCGAGCATCACCTCGGAGTTCTTCCTGCGCATCGAGGTCAAGGATCGGGCCGGCAATCGATCGGAACACCAGCTCGAACAGCCCATCCGCATCGAGGGCCTGCTGCCCAGGGCTCGGATTCGTGCGGTGCGTGAATAGGAGCTGACAAAAGAGCCAGGCCGCTACCATCGAGCGGGCGCGATCTCGGCGCCATCGGCCGATTCATGGGGCAAGTGCAGCGCGCGTCGCCGCCGGCGCGAACCTCGCACGTCAAAGGCAACACAACGCGAAACACGCTGCCCTTCCCCAATTCGCTTTCGAAATCGATCTCTCCGCCCAGCAGTTTGCAGAGTTCCTTGACGATGGAGAGTCCCAGTCCTGTTCCGGAATACTCGCGCGTCAAACCGTCGTGCCCCAACACGGCGTTGCTTTGGCGAAACTTCTCGAAGATGATCTCTCGATCCTCCTCGGCGATGCCGACGCCGGTGTCGGACACCGACAGCTCAAATCGATCACCCGCTTCCAGCACTTCGGCGCACCAGGATGACTCCGCCATCGGGCGTGAACTTGATCGCGTTGGAGAGCAGGTTGGTCAGGATCTGCTGCAACTTGGTCTGATCCTGAAAAACCGGCGGCATGTCGCGCTGAATCTGCACTTTCAGATCGATGTTCTTTTCTTCCGAGAGCGAGCGAACCATGTCGCATTGAGCTTGGACGATGGCGCTCAAGCGGAACTCGCTGGGCTTGACCTGCGCCTTACCGGACTCCAACTTGGCGAGATCAAGAATATCGTTGATCATGTCCAGCAGGATTCTTCCGGACTTCTGAATATTCCCGGCGTAGCGACGCTGCTTCTCATCCAGCGCGGGAATCCCTTGCAGCACTTCCGAGAAACCAATGATGCTATTCAGCGGCGTCCGCAGTTCGTGGCTCATGTTGGCCAGAAAATCGCTCTTGAGCCGGTTCATTTCGTAGAGCTGCATGTTCAGCTGAGCCAACTCATCCACCTTGGCGTCCAGGTCGCGGTTGACTTGCTTGAGGTTGGCTTGCGTCTCAGTGAGGTGCCGCAACATGCGGTTAAAGGACTCGGCCAACTCCTGAAACTCGTCGTTGGTGTTGATGTCGGCGCGCGCTTCCATGTTGCCTTGTCGAATAGCGTCGCTGACATCTCGCAGGTGACTGAGAGGATTCACGATCACATAGCGGACGATCAGATACAGGGCGGACATGGACACGAACCAGGCGATGATGCCGGCGCCGGTCAAGGTGGCTCGGATGCCGGTGGGCGCGGTCTCCGACGCGTTGTCGTAAGGCAAGGAGACCTTGATCAAGCGCATGTCGGCGTCGATATCCTCGGCGATATGGCACGGCGCAAGCGACTGCGGAGATAAGCCTGGTAGAAGTAATACGTTTGTCGATCACTGCTGAACGTATCGTAGTAGATCGGCTCCTCCTTGAGCTTGAAGACGCCGTCTCGATCGTCCGACAGGAAGGGCATTTCGGTCTGCAAGCGCTTCCTCAACTCGGGCAAGACCTCCTTGCTTTCGAATTCATTGGGAGGCGTCGTCGAGGCGGCGTTGTTGGCGGAGATCACGGTGCAGGAATTCGGATCGTGCTCGTGTTGCACGATCATTTCGATCATCTGCTTGAACAGATCGTGAGCGTCCTGATTCGGGGCGCCTTCGCTGAGCAGCGTGTCAATATTCTCGAAATGCAGTTTCAGCAAGTAGTGCTGCGCGGAGTTGCGGGCCTTCAAGCGAATCGACTCGGCCAACTGCTTGTTGGCTTTCTGCACCAGCCCTTCGCTGACGAAATCAACCCAGATGAACGCGGCCATGATCAGCAAGACGAGGCTCAAGCCGAACAGCCAACGGCATTTGCGTTCCAAACTGGTTTGTGGTCGATGCGCCATGTGCAGGTGGTGAGGACGGTCGGTGGGAACAGGCCGGCCTCTGATTCTAAGCCTCCCCTGGATGGGAGACCAGAGCGATGCGCCGTCCTGACGCCTTGGAAAGCGACTTGAGCCAGCCCGGAGAGTCGCCGCGGACCCACCTTCGCCGGATCAGGCCGGCTGGTCGCCATCACGCCTTGATGTACAGACGGTGATGGCGAATATACTGCTCCACGGCGGCGGGCGTGCGGTAGCGAATGCTGCGACCATCGGCCACGCGGGCCCTCAGGTCAGTGCTGCTGATTTCGATGGCGGGCATGGATATGGCGCCCCGCCCAAGGCTTTCGATGCGGGATGCGGACGCCAGCGGCGCCAACACCCGCATGTCCGGCGGCGGCGCGCCGGGACGTTGAACGACTAGCGGGCTCAGCGAGTTGCAGGATTTCCTCGGGCGATCGCCAGTTGGGCAGATCCATGAGACTATCGGCCCCCATGAGAAGAAAGAGCTCCGCGTGCGGATATTCCTGGCGGAGAATGCGCAAGGTGTCCACCGTGAAGCTGGTCCCGCCGCGCTGCAACTCCAGATCGGCGCCGCGCAGCGCCTCGTCGCCGCTTACCGCCAACTGCACCATGGCCATTCGATGCGAACCGTCGGATAGTTCGCGCCGCTTGTGCGGGGGTTGATGGGCGGGCGTCAACAACACACGGTCCAGCGCCGCCGCTTCCCGGCATGTCTCGGCCAACAACAAGTGTCCCACGTGGATGGGATCGAAACTCCCGCCAAAAACGCCGATTCGCATCGTGTACACTCGTCGCTGAGCGGAGCGCCGTCAAGCTGCTGGCGGTTGGACTCCGCTGGGCGGCTTGTGGCTGGGTTGCCAAGACGAGTATCGTAGCGACCATTGTCTCGACTTGCCAGTTTGGGGGCGACGCGAACTGGCCCGGGACGAGTTCAGCGGTGGCGGCTCGCGGCTTGAAGTTCACGCCATCGTCGCCAAGGCAGAGCGGCGCCAGTTGTTGAACTCCGCAGCCTCCAACATCGGCCGGCCATGAAGGAACATCAACCGAATCTGTTTTCCGTCGATCCGGAACCGTGGGAATTGGATGACGCGGAGCAACAGACGATCGCCACGGTGGTTTTCACCGAAGGGCTGGACGGCGAATTCGATTACAGCGTCCCCGAGCCTCTCCGCGCCCGCCTGGCGCCGGGCTGTCGCGTCGAAGTGCCGCTGGGCCGCGGCAATCGCAAGGTCCTGGCGTACTGGCGTCGCCGTGGCCAATCGCGCCTCGACCCGACGACTCAAACCGATCGCTCGCGTGATCGATGAAACGTCGTTGGTCGGGCCCCAACTCCTGTCGCTGACCCGCTGGATGTCCGACTATTACCTTTGCCCCTGGGGGCAGGCTTTGGAGGCCGCCGTGCCGGCCGGCGTCCGCGGCAATGCGGGGACCCGGCAAGTGACTTTTGTCGAGCTGCCCAATCGCGTGGCGGCGCGGATGACGACCTTGAAATTGACGTCGCAGCAACAAAGCGTGATGCGCGTGCTGCTGGCGGCGGGGCGCCCCTTGTCGCAGCCGGAGGTGTTGGCCGCCGCCAAGTGCTCGTCCGCGCCCATCAAGTCGCTGCTGAAACGCGGACTGCTCGAATCGAAGACCCGCGTGGTGCAATCGGCGCCTTCCGGCGAGGGCCCACAGCAAACCGCTCGCGACGAACCACCCACGCTGAACCCGGATCAGCACCGAGCCTTGATGAAGGTGCTGCAAGCGGTCGAAAAACGCGATTCCCAGCCAGTGGTCCTGCATGGCGTCACCGGCAGCGGCAAGACCGAAGTGTATCTGCGGGCGATCGCCGAAGTGCTTTCGTACGGTCAGCAAGCGATCGTGCTGGTCCCCGAGATCAGCTTGACGCCGCAAACTCAGCAGCGTTTTCGAGCTCGGCTGGGAAACGTGGCCGTGCTGCACAGCCACCTTAGCGGCGTGGAGCGGCATTGGTATTGGCGCCGCATCGCCTCGGGTCAAGCGCCGGTGATCGTCGGCGCACGCACGCGCGGTATTTGCTCCGACGCCGAACCTGGGATTGATCATCCTGGATGAAGAACATGACGGCTCATTCAAACAAGACATGGCGCCGCGCTACCACGCGCGCGACGTCGCGATTCAACGCGCTCAACGCGAAGGCGCCGCTCTATTACTGGGCTCCGCGACGCCCGCCTTGGAGACATTCCAGGCGACCTTGGACAAGCGAGCGACGTTGGTCCGCATGCCGCGGCGAGTCGAGGGGCGCCCGATGCCGCACGTGCAGGCGGTCGATATGCGGATCGACGCCAGGACTCGCGGCCGAGGGGCCATCAGTCGGCAACTCTTCGATTCGATGCGAGACGCGATTGGGCGGGGCGGACAAGTCATCCTGCTGCTCAATCGACGCGGCTTCTCCACGAACATCCAATGCCCGGCTTGCGGCGGCGTCGTGCAATGCCCCCACTGTGAACTCAGCTTGACGCACCACAAAGACGGTGAAAAGACCATCTGCCACTATTGCGACTACCAATCACTGGCGCCGCAACGTTGTCCTGATTGCGGCTTCGAGGGACTGCGGTACAGCGGCCTGGGCACGCAACGCCTGGAAGCCGAAGTCCGCTCGCGATTTCCCAATGCGGTGTGCTTGAGGATGGACAGCGACTCGATGCAGAAGCACGGCAGCCACGAAACGGCCCTCGCCGAAGTCCGTGAAGGCCGCGCCCAGATTCTGGTCGGCACCCAGATGATCGCCAAGGGGCTGGACTTTCCCAACGTGACGCTGGTCGGAGTGGTCAACGCGGATTCGGCCCTGCACTTCGCGGACTTTCGCGCCGCCGAACGGACCTTCCAATTGGTCACGCAAGTCGCCGGGCGGACCGGTCGAGGCGATAAGGGAGGCCATGTGCTGGTGCAGACATTCCAACCCGAACACCCCGCGATTCAGGCCGCCCTGCATCACGATTACCTGAAGTTCTGCGAGTACGAATTGCCGCAACGCCAGGCGTTCGGCTATCCTCCCTTTGGCGCCATCGTGCGGATGGTGATTCGCAGCGAATCGGAGCCAGCCGCGAAGCTCTTCGCCGAATCGGCCGCCGCTTTGATCGATCGCCAGCTGCAAGAACAAGGCTCGACAGCGCGACGCTTGGGCCCGGCCCCGGCGCCCCTGCCCAAATTACGAGGCAAGTATCGCCTCCACACATTGTGGGTGAGTCAGCAACGCGACGCCTTGCGATTGGCCATGCGGCGCGCGGCGATGGACTTCAAGACGCCCGACGAAGTGCAATGGATCTATGATGTGGACCCGCAAGATATGCTGTAGGGGGCAGGGATCAGGGATCAGGGGGCAGGGATCAGGGATCAGGGCAGGGCAGGGATCAGGGATCAGGGGGCAGGGATCAGGGATCAGACAAGTGAACCGCCGCCCGATCAACGCGGTTTGAAGTCCCAACGGGACGACGCCAAACCAGCCCAGGGTGCAGCGCAGCGCAACCCTGGGATTCACGGCGGCAGGGGGAGCAGGGCAGGGATCAGGCAGGGATCAGGGATCAGACAAGTGAACCGCCGCCCGATCAACGCGGTTTGAAGTCCCAAGGGGACGACGCCAAACCAGCCCAGGGTGACGCAGCGCAACCCTGGGATTCACGGCGGCAGAGGGAGCAGGAGGCAGGGATCAGGGATCAGGGATCAGGGAGCAGGGATCAGACAAGTGAACCGCCGCCCGGACAACGCGGTTTGAAGTCCCAACGGGACGACGCCAGAACCAGCCCAGGGTGCAGGCAGCGAGAACCCTGGGATTCACGGCGGCAGAGGGATCAGGGATCAGGGGGCAGGGATCAGACAGGTGAACCGCCGCCCGATCAACGCGGTTTGAAGTCCCAAGGGGACGACGCCAAACCAGCCCAGGGTGCAGCGCAGCGCAACCCTGGGATTCACGGCGGCAGAGGAAGCAGGGATCAGGGATCAAGGGACAGGATTAGGGATCACATCACAGGGATCAGCCATTAACCGAGGAACGTCACGATGATCTCGTTCAAGGACTTTGTGCCGCGGATGACGGACACGCCGGGCCTGTTGAAGCCGGCCGAGTTCGAATCGTTCGAATTGGCCGTTGAAGCCGCCAATCTGTGGATCAAGGAAACCGGCGTGGAGCTGGTTCAGTTGGAGACCGTGGTGCTGCCCAACATCTGGAGCCATTACGAGGAGGGCTCCGCCGACTCCTCCCTGGGCATCCCCCTAGGCAGCCCCAGCCACTGGAATCAATTCCTGCGATGCTGGTATCGAAAACGCGACTAGGGACAGGGGGTAGGATCAGGGATCAGCAGGCAGGGATCAGGGATCAGCAGGCAGGGATCAGGGATCAGGGATCAGCAGGCAGGGATCAGGGGCAGGGACAGGCGATTGAACCGGTGCCCGATCAAGGCTAAGCCGACAATGAATTCTGAAGTCCCAAGGGGACGACGCCAAACCAGCCCAGGGTGCAGCGCAAACCTGGGATTCACGGCGGCAAACGCACCACGTCGATTCCTGATCCCTGATCCCTGCCTGCTGTCCCTGATCCCTGATCCCTGATCCCTGATCCCTGATCCCTGATCCCTGCCCCCCTCAGGCCGTGCGTAAGCCCAGGGAGACGAGGCTGTCGGGGCTGAGGCGAGATTGATGGATCACCGGATCGGCGAGCAGCACGGCGCGCACCTGCTCCAGTTGTTCCTCGACGCCGAGGGCCAGATCGACAAACACCCAGCGTTTGCCGCCAAACTCGCAGACCCCCCCGGCGACGCCGCCCATCCATTCCCGGCGAACGCCATAGCCGAGTTCCTCGGCGATGCGCAAACACAATTCCAACCGTTCTAGCGTGTGCATCCCAGCTTATCCGTTTGCCTGTATCCTTGGCGTCTTCTGTGAACCGCAAAGCTCACGCCCGACAGCGCCGAATCGCGATCGGTCGCTTCGATTATAACGCTTGACGCTTCAGAGGCCCAGCTTGATTCGTCGATAGGATCCCTAGGGTTCGCCGGCGCTCTGCCCGACAACGCCGCTCGCCCCCAAGGCGGTCTAGGCAGCCTCGCAAAGCTATTCGGATTCCTCCAATCGGGCAAGCACTCCCGCCTCGACCCCCGGCAGCTTGCGATCCTGCTCGCCCAACGATCGCCCTCCCCTCTTGTCCAACATGGTTCGCCTCTCATGATCAACGACCCGCATCGCACCGATGAAGTCACTTTGGAGCAACAGGTCAAACTCCTCAGCGAAAAACTCGCCGAAGCCCAAAAGCTAACGGCCCTGGGCGAACTGGTCGGCACGACCGCGCACGAGTTCAACAACGTGCTGACGACCGTCATTAACTACGCGAAGCTGGGACTTCGGCATCGCGATGACGCGACACGCGACAAGGCCCTGACCAAGATCCTGGCGGCTGGCGAACGAGCCGCGCGCATTACGCAATCGGTCTTGGGCATGGCCCGCAATCGGTCCCAAGGAATGGAGCCCACCGACTTGGCGGAGTTAATCCAGGAGACCATGCTGGTCCTGGAGCGTGAAATGCGCAAGTATCGCATTCAGATCGATTACCAAATACAACCCTCCGCTCCGCCGGCGATGGTCAACGGCAACCAGATCCAGCAAGTCTTGCTGAACCTGTTGATCAACGCCCGCCAAGCCATGCCGCAAGGCGGGACGATCACCATTCGACTGCAAACCGATTCCTCCAGCGACATGGTGCAGCTTAGCGTGCGGGACAGCGGCAAGGGCATGCCGCCGGAAGTCATGCACCGCATCTTCGATCCGTTCTATTCCACCAAGGACGGTCCGGACGCCACCGGCAAAGGCGGCGCCGGCCTGGGATTGTCGGCCTGTCGGGACATTGTCGACGCGCATCAAGGGCGATTGAAAGTGCAGAGCACCGTCGGCAAAGGCGCCTGCTTCACGATCTTGCTGCCGGTCGCCGAATCCCCCAACTACCCCAACGCCGCAGCGTCCTGAGACGGCGCCGCTGCGGGCAACGTAGTAGTGGAACTCCATTTCCTGGGGCGCCGGCGCAAGTCGTTTGAATTCAAGAATCAAACAGCATCAACCCACCCCAGCGGTTAATGCCTTCCGCCGCACATGACTACCACGAAGGACGCGAAGAGCACGAAGAGATCAGAGAACGAATCGCTTGATCTTTCAGTCTGGTGTTGTTGAAGTTGATCCAGCAGCACCAGATCCCAGCCGCCAATGAACTTCGACAACGCGCCCGATCCCATGCTGGGACAGGTCGTCGGTTTCCCCTTCGTGATCTTCGTGCCCTTCGTGGTGACGAGCCAACCTGGTTTAGCGGCGCTGCGGCTGCGGGGCCGCAGCGCGAGGCCACCCGCGTATCCCTGGGGCGACGTCCTGGGCCACCAGAGTCGGCCATTGGACGCCGTCTGGGCGGCTTGGCCAGGATGTCCCGCCTCGCTTTCTGTTTCCGTCGCCCGTGACGCGAATTCCCTGCAGTTGCGGCAAGTGGCCAGGTCGATGAGAGAAGACAGGGCGAACGGCTTAATGGATGCAGCGCCGAAAAGGACAATCACGCGCGACACGGCGAACCATCAACAGGTTCGGTGCGTCGACTGCACTTAGGTCTGTCTTGCCGAGACACTGCTCTAGGCCAGACGAGCGGGTTGCGTTACAGTCCGCGATCTAGCTTCGAATCATCGGGAACGGATGCCATGAAACGAACATGTTGGCTGGCCTTGGTCTGCCTTGCGCTGTCGGGCTGCCGCGGCGCGGGCTGGGCGCTCCCGGCCCATCGCAATACCAGCGCGATCGGGCCACCTACAATGATCCGTACCCCGATAATGATATCGGTCCTCCGGTCGTGGGCGGTCGGCCGCGAGACTTCGAGCAACAGCAACCCGAACCCGCTCGCTTGCCGCGCGTCATCGATCGGCTGTGGTCGCGTTAGACGCGTGGCGGCATGACGATGCGGAAGCCGGGAATCTGCGAAGTTTGCGTTGACTCGCTGGAGGGCGCTGACCGCCGTGCACGCGGGCGCTGATCGGCTGGAGATCTGTTCGGCTTTGGAACTGGGCGGGCTGACGCCGGGATTCGGACTGACGCGGCGCATTCTCCAGGAAACCGCCGCACCCTGCATGGTGATGATTCGACCACGCGCGGGCGACTTCGTCTATCAGCCCGCCGAAATACGAGTCATGCTCGAGGAGATCCGCCAATTTCGCTCCCTTGGGGTTGAGGGCGTGGTCTTCGGCGCGCTTGACCGGGCGGGCGGACTTTGCCAGCCCACGATGGAGGCGTTGCTGACCGAGTCCGCTGGAATGCAAGTCACCTTTCATCGAGCCCTGGATGCAACCACCGCTCCGCTCGCAGCGCTCGCCTGGTTGGCCGCTCAGGGAGTGCAGCGGGTGTTGAGCAGCGGACAAGCTGCGAGCGCCGAGCGAGGCGCCGCCACGCTGGCGGCCTGGAACCGACAATGGGGACGCTCGCTGACGATCATGCCCGGCGGCGGCGTCACTCCCGAGAACGCCGAGCGGATTGTGCGTGAGGTCGGCGCCGCCGAACTGCACTTCTCCGGCTCGGTCGTTTCCGCGGCCGAAAGCGGCGGCTTGCGGCGAGGCCGGACGGACGCCGATCGCGTGCGGGCGATCCGCCAGGCGGCCTGCCGCGCCTGGCAGCGCCGGCGACAACTCAGCGTAGCGGAAGTTTAGCCCTATCGGCTGTGCGAGCCGCTGATATCATGAAAGGTCGATCCACGCATCGCGTGCGACCATCTCGCCCGGCGGCCCGGCCAATCTCCCGATGGTCCGCCTCGCCCGCGCCCGTCGCGTCCCAGGCGATGCGTCAACTCCAGAAAACTCGCTTCGTCCAATTGCCCGACTCGCTTGGGTGCTTTGCAGGAGAATGCTTCGATGTCCGCTCAAGCGCCTCGCTCTCAAACCTCCGGCTCGGCTGACGAGGGCCAGCGGCTGCAAAAGGTGCTGGCGGCGGCCGGCTTCGGCAGCCGGCGCGAATGTGAGGAGTTGATCACGACCGGGCGAGTCGAAATCGACCGCCAGGTCGCCGATCAGTTGGGCGTCCGCGTGGATCCACAGCGTCACGAGATTCGCGTTAACGGCGTCGTGCTGAAACAGCCGAGGTTGCGCTATATCTTGTTGAACAAACCGACGGGCGTCGTGTGCACTCAGCGCGATCCCGAGGGACGCACGCGGGCGGTCGATCTCGTGCGAACCGATCAGCGCGTCTATCCCGTGGGCCGCCTGGATCGCAACAGCGAAGGCATGCTGCTGATGACCAACGACGGCGATTTCTCCAACCACCTGACGCACCCGCGTTACGGAGTGAAGAAGACCTACCATGTCTTGGTCGCAGGCCGCCCAACCAACGAGCAACTGGCCGAATTGAGGCAAGGCGTTTATCTGGCCGAGGGACTGGCTCGGGTCGATGCTGTAGTAATCAAGAAGCGACTGCCCAAGGCGACGCTGTTGGAAATCGTGCTCAGCGAGGGCCGCAACCGCGAGATCCGGCGGGTGCTGGCCAAGGTCGGTCACAAAGTCATGAAGCTGAAGCGAGTCGCGATCGGCAGCATTCGCATGGGCGCCATGGACGCCGGCGCCCACCGCGAACTAACTCGAGAGGAAGTGCAGACGTTGCTGAGCGACGCCGGCGCCGCGCCAACCCAAGCCGCGGCGGTCCTCCAAATCCAAGAAGCCGAGGTACGCTCAAGCGGCGGAGTCCGACGGCGAACGGAAACCCCGCGGAGCCAAAAAGCCGCCAGGAGCGAAGAAGTCGGGTGGCGCCAAGAGGCCCCCGGCCGCCAAGAAGCCGGGCCGCAAGAAGACCAGCGGCTTGCAGAACAAGACCACCGGCGCCAAGCGTAAGAGCAAGAGCACCAACAAGAAGAAGTCCGGCAAGCCCGCCGTGCGGCAAGGCGCGATCATCGGCGGCGAAGGAGCTGAATAGCCATGGCAGATTTGAAGAGCTCGCCTCACGCCCACGGCGCAAGGACGCCGGCGAGCCTTCTGACAGCTACCACACGATGTCGGCCGCGTTGAAGACGGGGCCGGCCACGCAGGTCCTTTGGTAGTCCCAACCATCGGGCGCGGTTTCGCAGCGCACCGGAGCGACGCAGCTGAAGCAGACGCCAATGCCGCAGGCCATGGGCGTCTCCAACGAAACCTCGCACGGCGCCTGGTGCTTGGCCGACAACTTGGCTACGGCTTCCATCATGGGTTCGGGGCCGCAGCACATCACGTGCAGCGACTTCGCCGTGGATTCCTGCAGCACTTCTTGCAACACATCGGTGACTCGTCCGCGAAGCCCGCGGCTGCCGTCCTCGGTGCAGAGCCTGACATCGACGCCCAGCGCCTCAAAGTCCCCGACGCTGGCGAGCATGTCCGCGGTGCGGGCGCCGTAGCAGAACGTGATCTTGGGCGGTTTCTCAGGGGCGGCCGACGTCGCGGCGGGGCCGTAGTGCTGACAACCCAAGTGCTGTTTGGCGACGGCCAGAAAAGGCGTGTAGCCAATCCCTCCGGCGACCAGGACCAGATGCTCCACGGGCTGAATCGCAAAGCCATTGCCCAGCGGCCCCCACAGCTCGACCAAGGCGCCCACCGCGGACTGAGCCAATGCGGTAGTGAACTTGCCATGGACCAGATACACCAAGTCCAACGCTTTCCTCGAACCGGCTTCCGGCGCCACGACGTCGAACAACGCCAACGCTCGGCCGATCAAGGGGTCCTGCAGTCCAGCCAGGCGGACCATGAAGAACTGTCCAGGAGCGGCCCTCTCAGCCGCTTGGGCGCGTCCAGCCGCACTCGCCAAACGTCCCGCGCCAGGGGTGCGTTCTGCAAGATCGCCGCCGTATGCACTTTGGTCGGCCCCGCTGGTGAGCTGGCTTCCATGGTTGAACTATCTCCCCGATGGCGGTGCGCAGGTCAACGGACAGGCGCCGATGGGGCGTGCGCGTGACCTTGCTCGCCGCTGGCCGCTGGCCGCCGCCCGGATGAAGGAATCGATTAGACCTCGAAGGTGTCGCCGTCTTCTTCGTACACGACGCGGTACAGATCCTGGCGCCGGTCGTTCCAGTTCTGCACGCTGCCGGCCTTCCTGATGGCGCCGCAGTTGTTCCACGTCGACGTCGTGGATGATCATGGTCTCGATGTTGGCGTTGCATTCGGCGGCAATGGCGTCGCGGGCGAACTCGGCGTCGGCCGGCGTGAAGATGGCCGACTGCGCGTAGTGAATATCGGCGTTCTCGACGAACGGCAGATTGCCCGTACAGCCGGCGACGGCCACGTAGACAGTGATTCTCGACGCAGCGGGCCATGGCGCAATGGCGGACTCGCAGGTAGCCGTGCCGCGTGTCGGTGTTGAACGGCACGAAGATGATCTGCGCGCCCTTCTGGGCCGCGATCCGCACCAGTTCGGGAAACTCGATGTCGTAGCAGATCAGAATCGCGATCGTGCCGCAGTCGGTGTCGAAGACCTCGCACTTTCCTGCCGGGCGTCACGCCCCACCATTTCCGTTCGCTGGGCGTGATGTGAATCTTGTACTGCTTGCCGAGCGTCCCGTCGCGGCGAAACAGGTAGGAGATGTTGTACAGCGCTGTCGTCCTCGACCACGAACTGCGAGCCGCCGATGATGTTGACGTCGTACTTGACGGCCATCTCGTGAACAAATCCAGATACTGCGGCGTGAATTCCGCCAGTTGCCGCGCGGCCTCAGCCGGGTCGGTCGGCTCGGCACGCAGGACAGCAGCTGCGTCGTGAACAGCTCGGGAAACAGCACGAAGTCGCTCTTGTAGTCGCGAGGCCGTGTCGATGAAGAACTCGCACTGCTGGGCGAACTCGTCGAAGCCCTTGATCGTCCGCATCTGGTACTGCACGACGGCCAGGCGAATCGGTTCGACCAGTGTGGCGGTAGCGTCGTTTGGCGCCCTGGCGATAGTCCGAGATTCAGCCACTCCAGGAAGGTGGCGTAGCCGCGGACTCGCGGCGTCGGATGGGAAAGTAGTTGGGGATCAGCCCTTGCAGGGCGAAACCGTTGGCCAGTTGCGCCGTCAGCACCGGATCGTACAGCGTCTTGTCGATCACCTTCTCGATGTACTCGCGGGCGGTCATCTTGTCGGCGTGTTCGCCGTAGCCGGGAATGCGGCCGCCGATGATGATGCGGGCCAGATTCCGCTCGCGGCACAGTTCCTTGCGGGCGTCGTACAGCCGGCGCGACAGCTTCATGCCGCGAAACTCGGGATGCACCATGATCTCGATGCCGTACAGCGTGTCGCCCTTGGGATTGTGATTGCGGATGTAGCCGTTGTCGGCGATCTTCTTCCAGTCGTGCCACGCCAGGTCGGGATCGTAGTCCAGAATCAGGCTGCTGCTGGAGGCGGCCAGTTTCCCGTCGATCTCGACGCACAATTGGCCCTCGGGAAAGGTCCGCAACTGGCTCTCGATCTGGTCGCGCCCCCAGGTCTTCATGCCTGGAAACGACAATTCCTGCATCTCGACCAGGGCGTCGAAGTCGTCGATCGCAAGGGGCGAACCATGGTCTTCCATTCGTACTCCTTCAGATCAATCGGTTCCATCGGGTTTTCCGGAGGGTGAGAGGAAAGTCGCCTCAACGCTTTTCGGGAGGCTCTGGCGAACTCAAGCGTTTGTCATGCACCACGGCGACGCGCCACATGAACCCGTTGATGGGATCTTGCGGCGAATGCTCGCGAGCGGCCAGTCGCAGGTACTTTGCAGCCTGCCGCCGCTGGTCCAGCGCCTCGTAGTATAGGCCGATGTATAACCGTGCATAGAAGAGGCGCCCGCTGCGGACCGTCGCCTCCGGCTTGTCCTGCTCGACCGCGTCCAGAACCTGCTGCGGCGTCGCCTCGCCGCGGAACATGCGATACGCCTCCATCATCGGAATGCGGCGGTCGTTGCGGATGGGCAGGATCGCCCGCCGAGCCGCGTCGACGCCTTGCAATCGCGCCATGCAGAGAAAACGCCAGACCGAATTCTCCACGTCGTTGTCGTGGTACGTCTGGTAAAGTCGAAACTGCGCGTCGCCCTCGGCGAACTTGCCCGCGTAGTAGCAGGCAATGCCTCGCTCCCACTGTGCGCGAAGCGGCCTGCGGGCGCAACTTGACGTAGCGATCGAAGTCGGCCAGGGACTCATCCATGCGATCCAGGCAAAACCGAGCCCGCCCGCGCCAATAATAGGCCTCGGCCAAATCGCCGTTGGCGGTCAACGCGGCGGTGGCTGCTTCCTCGGCCTGAGCGGCCTGGCCGGCCGCGTCCAGTCGTCGAGCTTCCGCCAGCCACTGCTCGGCCGACCGTCGCCCTTGCTGAGCGCGCGCGGGCGCCCAGCAAGCGACCAGGCAACAGGCCAGCGAGCTGAACAACAGCCAGTGCGCGGCGGGCCCCAGGCGAGCGGCCGGTGAGCGGGCCGGCCAAGGCTGCAGTTCCGCTGGATTTCGGTGAGGCGCGACGTCCGACATGACTGGCTCCTTTTTCCCTGATCCCTCTGCCGCCGTGAATCCCAGGGTTGCGCTGCGCTGCACCCTGGGCTGGTTTGGCGTCGTCCCCTTGGGACTTCAGAATTCGTTGCTCGCGTGCCCGTTCAAGTGCCTGATCCCTGCCTCCCTGATCCCCCATCCCTGTTCCCTTTGCCGCCGTGAATCCCAGGGTTGCGCGCGCACCCTGGGCTGGTTTGGTGTCGTCCCCTTGGGACTTCAGAATTCGTTGATCGGGTGCCCGTTCAAGTGCCTGATCCCTGCCTCCTGATCCCTGCCTCCATCCCTGATCCCTTTGCCGCCTATCCCAGGGTCGCCCGCCACCCTGGGCTGAGTTTGGCGTCGTCCCCTTGGGACTTCAGAATTCGTTGATTGGGCGCCCGTTCAAGTGCCTGATCCCTGCCCCCTCTGCTCCCGGTGAATCCCAGGGTTGCCGGCCGCACCCTGGGCTGGTTTGGTGTCGTCCCCTTGGGACTTCAGAATTCGTTGCTCGCGTGCCCGTTCAAGTGCCTGATCCCTGTTCCCTGCCTCCTGATCCCTGCCTCCGATCCCCTGATCCCTAATCCCTGATCCCTGATCCCTACTCCCAGGGGCGCTCGATTATGGGAAGAGCGCCTGCGGGATTTGAAACACCGCTCAGCACGTTATATTGCAAGCACTTACCGCATGCAAACCGATGTGAGCGGGGCCTGTTAAAAGGTGAGAAGTCCTGCGGTTTGGCGAAGAGAGGGGACTTGGACGTATTTTTCGGTTTTTTCTCAAGTCGCTTCATTTCCGGCGTAATGTTTGCTCTCTGGCTACGAACAGTATGGCAGGCAGGCCATCGCTCGACCCGTCCCAATTCACAAGGAAGTAAATCATGCTCGTTCTCAGTCGCAAAGTCGGTCAACGGATAATGATTGGCGACAATATCACGCTCGTGGTCCAGCGGGTTGGCGGCAATCGCGTCGCGATCGGGGTGGAGGCGCCCAGCGACGTTAGCATCGTCCGCGGCGAGTTGAAACAATCGCCTCAGATCGCGCCGCTGGCGACCGAGGTGACGATTCAGATGTCGGCGGCGCCTTGCGTGGTCTGACTGGGCCTTAGCGCTGCAGCCAGCGGTCCAGTCGCTGCAGGGTCGCGGCCAAACGCACGATGGTTTCGCGGTCGCAGAGTAGGATGGGATGATGCAGCAGCACCGTTGACGAGGCCGCCCGCTCGGCGTTCTTCAATGGTGCTGCGGTTCGACATCGCCGCGAGGAGCGTCGCGTGAAGCCGCGGAAACCGGCATCCAATGCGACGCCTTCGGCGTGGGCGGCGGCGACCAGTTCTTCCCGCGAACGTCGAGACGCCGAAGCTTGCAGCGTCCAGCCAAGCTTGTAGTAGGCCGAGCATGTCGGCCGGTGATTTCCCTGGCGGCCCTCAGCGGCTGTGGGGTCGCCGTGGCTCGCGGCAATCAGGGCTTGATTGCCGCGCGTCGCCGCCAGCAACCGACGGACGTTATCAGCTCGCAGGCAAGTGTCTTCGTCGAGTCGCTGCAGTTGCGGCGCCAGCACGGTCGCTTGCAATTCGCTTAGAGGAAAAGCGTCGTTGCCCCTTTGGCAGAAGACTTTCGCCCTTTGCCAACGTGCTGGTCCTGAGTCAGAATCGCTCCGCCACGACCGGCCGTCAGCAACTTGCTGCCGCCGAAGCTCAGCACGCCGACGTCGCCTAGCGAGCCGACCGCCGCGCCGTGCAGCATGGCGCCCGGCGCCTGACACGCGTCTTCGACAACCAAGGTTCCGCGTCGGCGAGCCTCTGCGACGATCAGGGGCAACTGGGCCAGATCGCCGTGTAGATGGGAGACCAGCACGGCTCGCGTGCTGCGGCTCCAAGCAGGCTCGAGGCTCTCGCAGGTGATGCTCCATCCTTGCGGGGCAAGATCAACCAGGACCGGCCTGGCCCCAACACTTTCCACGGCGCGGAAGTTCCCGGGAAAGTCGTAGCCGGCCAGAATCACTTCATCGCCCGGCCCGACATTCAAGGCTCGCAAAGCCAACTCGACGGCGAACGTTCCGGAACAGCAGGTCATGGCGTAGGCCGAGTGCATCTGCTCGCAAAGCAACGCTTCCAACCGCTCGACGCGGCCCCCGTGGTACTTCCCCCACTCGCCGCTTTCCCAGGCCGCGAGGAGGGCGTCTTGGATCGACGTTTGGCGGCGCGGCCAAGGGGGCGGGCCATGGGGGAACGCCGGCGGGCCGCCGTCGATAGCCAAAGGCGGGTCAGGCATCAAGTCTCCGGGGCGCTGGCGGCCCATCTCGAGTTCAGGCAGGAAGGTCGAGCCGCCCCATTCTATCCGCTCGATCCGCACCATCGGCTGGGACTTTTTACGATGAAGTCGCTGCGATCTCTGAGGCCCGGATCGCCTTTCGCGACTCAGACTTGTGCGGCAGGGCACGCTGCGCGTTCTGGGCGCGCTCTGGCCGGGCGGATCGACGCCCGCAGCGAGGCCATCACCAAACGCCAACCGCTTCCTATTAAACGACTTACGCCCGAACGGCCACAGTTTGGCTCGGTGTTTGCAACTAGTCTCCAGAAAACAACGAGGAAGATCTCGAGGGAGGTGCCATCATGTTGGTTCGCACAAGCAATCACGTGGAAATTGAGCTCCTGAGATGGCTGGCCATTCTCGCCATCGCTGCGGCAATGGCGCTTGTCTTCGCTCCTTCGGTGGCTGGCGCCGCCTGGACCGATCCGGCGCCGCCGTTGGCTTCGCCGTCGTGGTACCAGGAGGCGGTCCCGCTCGCGGGAGTGGACGATCTGGCCGACGATGAATACGTCACGGCCTGGAAGCTGTGGCGCGCCTTGGCCTACACGGAAGCTCGTGATCTGCCGGCGGCTCGCGCTGCTTGGAGCCATTTGCGATTACCGGGCGAGTTGGATGCTTGGCGGCATGTCGCCCTGGCCGCCATCGCTTTGGAAGCGGGGGAAGTGCACGCCGCGGTGGAATCGCTTTATCGAGCTCGTGGTCTGGATGAGGGGAATCCTCTGGCGGCTTACTACTTGGCCGTGGCCCGCGTCAAGCAAGCGGCGACGGGCGCGAATGGTACGACGCCGCGGGCCCCCGCAACGGCCTGTTCATCAGCACGGCGCCACAAGACATTTCGCCGAATTCGCGCGAGATGTATCTCCGCGCGGCTGCGCGAGGAGTACCATCGAGCGATCGACTTGGCGGCGGAATTGGACTTGGAGCGGAGCTTGCTGAACGTGCCTTGGGTCGAAGCCGAAGATGCGGGCGCAGCGATGCCGCTGAGCGGTGCCCACGGTGCGCAACCTGTTGGCGGCCGTCGACGCGGAGCATTTTCTGGGTTACTCGCACCGCGATCTGGGCCGGCTGTACTTGAATGGCAACGCGGTGGAAACCGCGGAGAAGCACCTCGATACCGCGTTCCGAATGGAAACGACCGTGCGGGACGAGTATCGGGCGCTGGGTCGTCGCTACGAATTGCTGGGACGACCATTGGATGCGGCCAGGGCGCACCTGAAAGCCATGCGTCAAGGCGGGCCGATTATCGATCCCACGCGCAGCATCCTGAGAAACCTGAACGGCATCGGCTAGTCAGGCCCTGGGGCCTTGCGCGTTCGCCGCTTGGCTGTTGCTTAGCGCAGCACGGCGCCGCCGTAGGGGGCGACGCCGCGCGCCTCCATGGTGGCTTCGAAACGCAGCGCGTGTTGAGCGAGCACTCGGCGGACCTCCAGGATGGTGCGCGGGTGTTGGTGCAGCGTCGTGTGCTCGGACTCGACGGTGATCTCGGTGTCGGCGGCCTCGCAATGCGCGCTGGCCAGGCTCACGACGCCGTCGCCCTCGGGCGCCTCGCCGCTGTCGTTGGTCCAGTTTTGCAGCCAATGCTGCTCCTTGACCGAGCCCATGACGTTGTGGTAGACGATGGACGGCGCCGGCGGCATGTGCTGCATGGCCAGGATGAACGGCGAGTTCGGGGCGAGTGCATCGACGCTGGTGATATTCAACAGCTCGTGATCGCGAAAGAAGTCCGGGTTGCGATGCAGAAGGTCTTGAGCCGTGTCGACCAACATCCGCGGCATGCGGATCAGCCTGCGTCCCAGCCATTGAGTGTACTTGTTCGATGCTTCGCTGCCGCGATGAGGCGTGCCAATGGTGATGACGCGGCGAATGGCCGGATTGGGATGAAAGAACATGACCGAGGCCACTCGCTCACGTTCTTCCGGAGAGGCGTTGAGCTCGGAGAACGGCTTGTCGCTGACCACGTTCCAGAAGTGCTCGCCGCTTTGCGTCACCTGCAGCCTCGTTAACAGCCCGCCCATGCTGTGTCCGACAAGCACCATCTCATGCAACTGCGGGTTGATCCCTGTCGGGTCGAGCGTGTTGACCGCTTCGGCCAGGCTCTCCCGCAGCTGTTGAGCGCTGATGGGGAAGGGTTGGCCAGTCGGATAAAGATAGAACCAGAACTGATAGCGTTGCTGCACATCGGGAAAGCTGCGCAGATCGTTGAACATCTCCATCCAGGTGAGTGGACTGGACAACAGCCCGTGGACCATGATGACGGGGATGCGGTTGGGATCGTAGGGTTCGAGCATGAACAGGCCGGTCAGCCGTTGCACTTCGCCGGGATCGAGAAAACCGCTGGTGGCGACTTCCTTGCGCTCCTGCAAGGCGGGGCAATCCAGCGAATAAGCCAGCGGCGTGCTGATGTCGGTTTCCAACGGCACCCAACGTTGATCGACTTGAACGACGCGAGTCTGCAAGGGATCGTAAAGCTCCAGGCGAATTCGCCGCGGCTGACCGTGCGACATTGGTTCGACGCGGAGGAACATGGTCATCGGCAGGCTCATCTGCGGCGGATAGAACTGTTCCAACGGAGTGGTCTGAGCCGGGCGGCCGCGGACGGCGATCACCGGCACGCCAAGTCCGTAAGCGATATGCCGGTTCTTCAGCCCCTGGACCTTGTAACTGCTGACAAATTCAATGCGTTCAATCGGCTGATCGCGCCAACGGCCCTGCACGACGACCTCGCATTCGAATTCCTCATCGCCGATATGGATGTGTTGCGTGCCGCCGGGCAGTAAGTGTCCGGTCCGTTTGAGAATTCGCAGCCCCGCTTCCAACGCTCCGTTGTACAGGTCGCAGACGGCCCGGAACTGTGGGTCATAGGGACTGCGTTGGGCGTCGAAGATCGGATCAAAAAGGAAGGCGTACGCATGGGCGACCGACGATCCGTAGAGATCCAGGGCCCGCGACCACTGCTCTTCGGCGGCGGCGCGGCGCCCCTGCACGAAGGCCAATTCGGCGTAGGCGTAGACCTTCTCGAGCGTCGGCTCTTTCTGAATCTCTTGATCGAGCGACTCCAGCGTGCGGGGATCCAAGGCCGAGGACTCGGTCAGCAGCGCGTATCGCCGCAAGAGCGACTGGGTTCGCGGCGTGGCCTGCGGCCCGCTCCACGAGCCCAATTGCAGAGGATCGTTCAAACGGCTCTCGGGCGATCGCCGGGCCGCCAGGTAGCCGGTGGTGCGGCAACCACCGCCAGCCAGCGCAGCGGCCAACGCCAGCGCCAACAGCGCGGCGAGCGGCGTGCGTCGTGACGATCCACAGTGGTTCATTGCCCGGCCTTGGTCGGTGGCGAGATGGACTGCGTCCCCGGACAATCCAAGGGGGCGGACGATAGTCCAAAGCCGGGCGAGGGGTCAACGGCATTCGCGCGGGGGGTAGCTTGCCGCTGTCGCCAATTCCCCCCACTTTCACCTAGGGGACGCCCCGGGGGCCGAAAGCCCGCAGTCGATTCTTGGTTTTCGGAGGCGCCTAGGCTAAGATTTGGAAAGTTCAGGCGAATAGCGAGCGGATGTTCAATTTCCTTCACGGAGTCCGCCGAACTGGCCGACTCGCCTGGGCCGCTGGCCCTGGACGGTTGGCTGCGGCCGGCGCAGCGGAGAGCGATCAATGGCGGAAGGCAACGTGCAACAGCGCAAGGGTACTCAAGTCACCTTTTTGGACCAAACCGGGGCCAAATCGGTGGAGGCAGTGATCGCCGACACGGTGACCGTGGACCGCATCATGCCGAACATCATCACCAAGATGAATCTGCCGGTGATGGGGCCGGACGGGCAGCCGATGAGCTACAGCCTGGATCATAAGGAAGGCGGGCGGCGGTTGCGGGAGGATCAAACGCTGCTGGACGCCGACGTCCGTGACGGCGACCACCTGATCGTGTATCCCGAAATTGTCGCCGGTTAGATCAGGCAGCGCCACCCGGGACGGCGGCGCCTGGTGATCGCCGCGGCCCGGCGTCAGGGGCCTTGAATCGCGGTTTTTTTAACGAAGGACGTGGGAATGCGGGAATCGCCTCGAGTTCGCCGATTACGGAGCGACTATCTGGCGATGCAGCATTTGGCCCTGCAGAGCTCGATCCTGAAGTTCCATGTGGGCGCCCATAGCGTCGCCGGCGCCCCGGAGTTCTACGTCATCGAGTTTCACGGCCAAGGCCTGTACCGCGACCAGCGAACCCAACGGATCGCCACGACGTTTCAGCATCGCGTGGAGGTGAAGCTGACCGCGTCGTATCCCAGGTCGATGCCCGACTTGCGTTGGAAGACCGCCATCTATCATCCCAACATCTCGGCTGGCGGAGTGATCTGCCTGGGCGGCTACGGCACGCATTGGACTCCCGGCCTGACGCTGGATGAGATGTGCCAGATGCTTTGGGAAATGGTGCGCTACGCCAACTATGACGTCGACAGTCCTTACAATCGCGAGGCGGCGGAGTGGGCGAAAACGCAGACGTCCATTCGGTTTCCCTTGGATCCGCGGCCCTTGCGGGATTTGGTGATTGGACGGCAGCAACCCGACATCATCGCCGAGCCCCTCCCGGATAGCGACAGCGACATCGTGGACGCGGAGGTCTTGTTCCTCGACGACTCGGACCATCCGCCGCGAGCCGCCACAGCAGCCGAGGAGCCGGACATCCTCTTCCTGGACTGACGGTCTCCGGCGACCCGGGAGCACCTCCGTGAAGCCATCGATCCGTCCGCTTCCCACCGGCTTGGAGCACTGTGAGCAACTGGGGCCTCGACGCCGTGGCGCGTTGCGGCTCTTCGTCGGACGGCGGGTGTTGGATCAGATTCTGGAATACTCCGAACGTAACAGCGATCGAGAGTTCGCCGGATTCTTGCTCGGCGGCTGGCATCGCACCGAACCGGCCGCCGCGGCGAGCGGGCCCGCGGCGCCTTCTGCTTCGCCCTCAAACTCCGCAGGCGCCACGGATTCGACTCGCTCGGGAATCGAATTCGTGGAAGTCCGCGGTTTTCTGCCGGCTCACCACACGCGCAACCGCGCCTCATCGGTTACCTTTACCTACGAGACGTGGACACGACTTCGGCAAGACCTCGAGCGGCGGCCTCCCGACGATCAACTCATCGGATGGCATCATACGCATCCGGGCCTGGGCATTTTCCTGTCCGAGTTTGATCGTTTCATCCATCGATACTTTTTTGGTCAGCATTGGCAAGTGGCGTTGGTCGTGGATCCTCGACAGAAACAACTCGGTTTCTTTCAATGGAGCGATGGGCGCCTGGCCGGATCCGGATTCACATGCGTGGACGACGGCGCCGCGGCGGCGGATCCGCCATGGCGAGCCTCACGTGGGCCGACTGCCGAGCGCTAGGGCGTCGGCCGACCGCCGAGCCCTGGAGCGATTCCTGGCAAGCGGGGCGATTCCGCGACGAATATCTCGGCGGGTAGTTCAATTCTTCGGAGACGCGCTGCCGCCGCGAGGCGACGCGAGCTAGATGGCAGACGAAACTTGGGTCCTGGACGACGACGATCGCTACTCGCGATTGAGGCTCATCGCTTGGTGGGATCAAGACCGCCTGGCGAGCGCTAAGGTGATGGTGGTGGGCGCCGGCGCCCTGGGCAATGAAGTGCTGAAGAACCTCGCGTTGCTGGGGGTGGGGCACATTCACGTGATCGACTTTGACCACATCGAGAACAGCAATCTCGCCCGCTCGGTGCTGTTTCGCCAAGCCGATCAGGGCCATCCCAAGGCGGAAGCGGCGGCCAGAGCCGTGCGGGACTTGAATCCACATGTCAATGTGCGGGCCTCGCACGCCAATGTGCTCACCGATTTGGGGCTGGGCGAGTTCCTGGAGGCGGATGTGGTCATCGGCTGCCTGGACAATCGTGAAGCTCGCCTGTGGGTCAACCGCTGCTGCTGGAAGGTCGGCACGCCGTGGATCGACGGCGGCATCCAGGAGATTAACGGCGTGGTCAAGACCTATCAGCCGCCCGAAGGCGCCTGCTACGAATGCACGATGACTCGCAACGACTATCAACTGATCAACCTGCGCTACAGTTGCCCTCTGTTAAGGCAGGAGGATTTGCAAGCCGGCAAGGTGCCGACAGCGCCGACGATCGCCTCGATCATTGGAGGGCTGCAGACCCAGGAGGCGTTGAAGCTGCTGCACTCGCTGCCAGTGGCTCATGGCGAGGCGATGGTGTTTAACGGAGTGGCGAACCAATTCTATCGCACGCGTTTTCAACGCAAGGAGGATTGTCTCAGTCACGAAACATACGCCGGCGTGACCTCCCTGCCGTTAAGCGCCGCCCAGGCGACGACCAACGACTTGCTGTCGGCCGCCAGCGAGCACCTGGGAGACTGCGGTCAACTGACCCTGCAATTGGATCGCGATCTGGTCCAGGACATTGTCTGCGAGGCGTGCGGTCATCGCCGCGAGATCATGCGGCCGGCGCCGCTGGTCGGCGCCGCCAACGCCATCTGCCGTTGCGGCGAACTTGCGCAGCCGAATCTCTCGCATGAGATCCCCGCCCAATCGCCGCTCGCTTCGCGAACCCTGGCCGAGGTGGGCGTTCCACCGTTTGACATCGTGCGCGTGGTCGGAAGCACCGGTAAAACAGGCTACTTCCTGCTGGAAGCCGACCGCCCGGCGCACTGACGGCGGATGCAAAACAGCGAGCCCTGGAAGCGAGGTGGCGCCGTGGAAGACGGCATCGAATTTGGACAAGTCGAACATGCCGAGCCGGACAAGCATCGGCGTCCCGACTGCGATCCCCGCTTGGCGGTGGCCGCGATCGACTCCCCGCAGGAAGAGGACCTGCCGATCTTCGTCGACTTGGACGTGATGCATGAAATGGAGTCGCACGCGTTAAGCAACCGGTCCATTGAATTGGGCGGAGTCCTCTTGGGCGGACAGTATGTGGACGACCAAGGCGTCCCCTTTGTGGTCATTAATGAGTGCATTCGCGCTCAACACTATCAGGCGACCAAGGGGAGCTTCAAGTTCACCCATGAGACCTGGGAGAGCATCTCTCGCCAACGAGAGGAGTTCCCGCCGGAACTGAAAATGGTGGGCTGGTACCACACCCATCCCGGCTGGGGGATCTTCCTCTCGGGGATGGACATGTTCATCTGCGAAAACTTCTTTAACCGACCGCTCGATGTCGCCTTGGTGATCGATCCGTGCCAGGGCCATCGCGGCATGTTTCAATGGACGGCGGACCAGCAGGTTCGTCAAACGAATGGTTTTTACCTGACCGCAACTCGCTTTCGAGCAGACGAATTAGATACGTACGCTTCGCGATTGCAAAAGGAGCCGGTGATGATGTCTCCGCCCTACCCCGCCCCGCCTCAACGAGATCCCTGGTCCGATCCCCGCGCGGTCGTGGCGGCGGTCATTCTGATGGCCATGCTGACCATGCAGTTCGCCGTCCTGGCGGTGATCGCCTGGAAAATGCTGCAGCCCGCCGACGATCGTCTAGCGGCCGCCGTGGCGACGTTGAGCAAACAACTCGACAGCAACGACCAGCAACAGGATCTGCTCGCCCAACAACGCTTGCTGGATCGGGTCGTCGCCTCCCTGAGCAAGGACGGCGGCGGGTCGCTGGTCAGCGAGCTTCAAGAGAAGCAACAACAACTCGACGCGGCGCAAGCCGCCTTGCGCGGGCAGGACGCGCTGCGTGAGAAGAACGAGCTGCAGCTGTTGGCCGCTAACGACGAGGCGGAGCGTCTGCAACGCCAGGTGGAATCCAAGGAGAGCATGCTGCGCAGGGAGCTCAAGCGGAGCGAGACGTTGGCCCAGCGCCTGGCCGACTTGGACCCGGACGCCCCAGCGGGCGATATGGCCGGCGGGGCCTTGGCGGATAAAGAGGCCGAGGGTTGGCGGTGGTGGCACTACGCCCTGGCCGTGATTGGGGTGGTCGGCGTCGCCGCGTTCATCGTCGCGCTCTCGCGCCGCGGCGCCGACGCGCCGCCGCGCTTTGACAACCTGGAAGAGGTGGAACAAGCGCCTTCGAATTAGAGAACCCTCGTCGCGGAGGCTTGTTCTCCGCAAATCCGTCCGCTTACCCCATCGGGCGTAACGCCATGTCCCCTGCATCCAGCTCACAGCATCCGCCGGACGGCCGCAGCCAGCGTCTGCTGCAAGAACGGGAACGTCTGGAGATGCTGGCCGCCAGCAGCTCGGCGTTGCGGATCTCCAAAGTGACGGGCGAACCGCCCACGGAGTTCGACCTCAGCTTCACGCTGGAGGGCGAACCCATGAGGCAACTTCCCGTGGAGCGCCGCCCGGAGACGCCGGCCGTTTGTCGATTGACTCTCGGGGAGGATTTTCCGAGGCGCCCGCCCCAGGCGCGTTGGCTCAGCCGCATGTGGCATCCCAATGTATCGCAATTTGGCGTTGTGCCCTGGGAGGCGTTGGAGCTTCCCTGGGATAGGAAATGCCGCATCGAGGATGTCGTCGCGCGGTTGTGGGAGATCCTGAGCTGGAAGCGTTTCGACACAGCCGAGGCGGTCAACGCTCCGGCGGCCCGCTGGTTCGCCGAGCAAGGCGAGCCGCCGATCCTCGATTTGCGCGGACTCCGCGATCTGGCGGAGCATCAACAAAGCGTCGTGGTGGGCTATCGCCGCGACGCTCGAGGCTTGACCCTTTATCCCTGGGACGACGACCACGCGCCTCCGGACGCAGGCGCCACGGCGGATGCGGAGCGTGCGGACTCCGGCATCTTCTTTTTGGACGACCAGGGACCCAAGAAAAGGGAGTCGTGAGTGAATACGCCCGGGCTCGTCTTGCTCGCAGTGATCGTCGGCAGCATCGTGTCGCCTCTGTTGCTGCGCCTCTTCATCCGCTCCCCCCTGAAGGGCGACGGCGAACTTCCGCCGGTCGGGGCGGCCCTGGACCTGGGCGGGAGCGGCGACGCGGGCGTTGTGTTCCCGGTCGTTCTGGAATCCGAAAGCGAACGATGATCATCATGGCCGGCGTGATCTTCATTTTGGCGTTCATCTTTCTCTTCACGGTCGTTGTGCCGCTGACGGTGACGGCGGTCAACGGAGGCTCGCAGATTCGCGACGGCATGCGCGGACTCGCCTCGCGGTATCGAGGGTTCTTCAAGCCGGGCGGCCTCTGGAGGGCGCCGAGCCTGATGTTCCGCTATGCCGGCGGCGCGCGGGTCCAGATTCAATACTTGAAGACGTCAGCCCGTGGCGGGCGACCCTATTTTCAGATGCTGGTCGACTGGCCGGAAGGTCCCGAGTGCTGGGTGGCCGATCTGGAGCATGCAGGCCGAGTGACCGAACGCGGCCGGCGACTTAGCCCGATTGCGACCAACCGCGACATGCAGCAGGAGTTCATCGTCCGTGGCGACCCGGCTTCCACTCCGTCGCTGTTGAGCGATGCGGTGCTCTGGCGGTTAAATCAACTCCGCGGCTTCGGTCCCCAGCACGATGTGGAAATGAGCGTCGAAAACGGCGTTTTCTCCGTCCGCGTCGACGGCCCCTTCCGTCAACGCGAAGACGTGGGACAATTCGTGGAGTTGGCGCTGTCTCTGTACGATCAGGTCAAGTTGTCGCAGTGCCGCGGCATCGCGTTTGTCGAAGACCAATCGAATGTCGTTCACGAAGCAAAGTGCGGGGTTTGCAAGGCGGAGATCCTGACCGACATGGTCTTCTGCCGTAAGTGCAAAACGCCGCATCACGCCGACTGCTGGCAGTATTTCGGCAAGTGCACGGTGTTCGGCTGCGGCGAGGAGCACTGTATCACGCCGCGCATTGCGAATCCCTCCGCCGATCGATGAACTCCCCCATGCAAGCCACATCCTGCGGCCTTTGGATTTGCCGCGGCGCCAGAACCGAGTTTCTGTTGATGCGGCACGCCGATCGCTGGGACCTGCCCAAAGGCCATGTGGATCCCGGCGAGACGGAACTGCAGTGCGCGTTGCGGGAAACCTGGGAGGAAACCGGCTTGCGAAGCCAATGGCTCACGGTGGCGGAGGATTTCCGCTTTGTCTTGCGATATCGAGCCGCCTGGCCCTCAAGCGAAACCGGCTGGGTGGATAAGACGCTGATCATCTTCCTGGCGGATCTCGGTGACGCCCATCGCGACGAGCCGCTTCGACTGACCGAGCATCAGGCTTACCGCTGGTTTCCCTGGTCGCCGCCGCACCGGATCCAAGAACAGACCATTGACCCCTTGCTGCATTACGCCGAAAACTACTTTCAACCGCTCGCTTAGACGCCTACTTCAACCGACCACCATTCATGAAAATCTACACCAAGACCGGCGACGATGGGCAAACAGGACTTATGGGAGGCAATCGCGTCGCGAAAGACCATGTCCGCATTGAGGCCTACGGCGAAGTCGATGAATTGAACTCGCTCTTGGGTTGGTGTCGAGCGGTGCATCCGCCGAATGAAATTGAGGACATCCTGGGACGTCTGCAACATGAGCTGTTCACGGCCGGAGCCGAGTTGGCCCGCCACGAATCGTACTCCGCCGGGCCGATGATCACGGAGCGCCACGTGTCCGCCCTGGAGGCGGACATCGACCGCTTGGACGGCGCGTTGCCCGCCTTGACGCAGTTCATCCTGCCGGCCGGACCTCCGCCAACCGCGGCGCTGCATGTGGCTCGCGGAGCGTGCCGAAAAGCCGAGCGTCGCGTCACCACGTTGGCTCGTACGCCGGGGACCCGCGTCTCGCCGATCCTGCTGCGCTACTTCAATCGATTAAGCGATCTGCTGTTCGTGATGGCTCGCTTCGCGAATCAACAGGCGGGCGTGCCGGATGCGCCCTGGCGACGCGACGATTCGCCCTAACGCCGCTCCGCCTTTCGTGGGCGGCCATGGTTTACATTCCTAGCGAAGCTGGATAAGGTGTCGCAAAATCCGGCTGGCGCCGCCGTGACCGGTGGAGTCCGCGGCGGGCGAATCAACAAGTGAGCGGCGAGCGAAAGCGAGCGTCATTGATGCGAGGTCTGCGAGGGAGAGCGACGCTGGCCGCCTGTTGTTTGGCCTGGGCGTGCTCGGCAAACGGGGTCCAGGCGGCGCCAGCGGCGGGGCTGACTGCGGCGGCGACGACGCTGACTGCGGCGGCGACGCCGGCGGACGCGACCAGCGACCCCGTGGCGGTCATCGACGCCCGCGACCTGCAGGCGCGTCGAGCGGCCCATAACGCGTGGATGCTGCTCTGCTCGGCGATGGTCCTGGCCATGACCGCCCCCGGGTTGGCCCTGTTCTATGGCGGCCTGGTGCGGAAGAAAAACGTCCTGGGCGTGATGATGCAATGCATCTTCCTGATGGCGCTGATGACCTTGGTTTGGGCGCTCTGGGGGTATTCCTTGAGCTTTGGCGGCGACAACCCCTGGATAGGCAACGGCGACTACCTGCTGTTGAATCACGTTTCGCGGTACTTCGATGAAACGACCGGGACGATCAAGACGCCGATGTACGATGAGAACTTGACGATGTTCAGTCACGTCATGTTTCAGGGCATGTTCTTCGTGATCACGCCGGCGCTGATTTGCGGCGCTTTCGCCGAGCGGATGAAGTTTTCGGCGATGGTTTGGTTTTCGGTTTTATGGGGCACCCTGGTGTATTGTCCCTTATGCCATTGGGTGTGGGACGGCGGCATTCTGGGGTTTGTCAAGGATGGCGAGCAGGGTCCGGGCTGGGCCGGCGGAGCGTTGGATTTTGCGGGGGGCGCGGTCGTGCATATCAGCTCCGGCGTGTCGGCGTTGGTGTGCGCGATCCTGATCGGCCGTCGCTTGGGGTATGGCAACGAACCGATGCCGCCGCATAACTTGACCTACACTATGCTGGGCGCGGCAATGCTCTGGGTCGGGTGGTTTGGCTTCAACGCGGGCAGCGCCCTGTTAAGCGACGAAGTCGCCGGCAGCGCTTTCGCCGCCACGCATCTGGCGGCGTCGGCCGGCGCCGTGGGTTGGGCCGGCGTGGAGTGGATGCTGCGCGGCAAGCCCAGCGCTTTAGGGGCCAGTTCCGGCGCGGTGGCGGGCTTGGTGTGCATCACGCCCGCGGCTGGTTTCGTGAACCCCATGCCGGCGATCATGATAGGATTATGCGGCGGCTTGGGGTGCTTCGCCGGTTGCACCGTCATCAAAACCAAACTCGGCTATGACGACTCGCTGGACGCTTTTGGCGTCCATGGCTTGGGCGGAACGTTGGGCGCGGTGTTGACCGGCGTCTTCGCCACGCGGGCGGCGTCCACCGCCAATGGGGCCAACCCCTTGGGACTGATCGATGGCGCCAGCCGATTAATCCTGGGTCAGTTGGTCGCAATTGTGGTTACCTGGGTTTTCGCCGCCGTGGTTACCTTTGTACTATTGAGAGTGATCGACAACATCGTGGGATTGCGGGTTGGACGAGAACAGGAAATGCAAGGCTTGGATGTCAGCCAACATGGCGAAGAAGGCTACCTTTTCTTGTGAGCCCGTTGTGGGTGTGATCGGCTTGGTCGGCGCGATCGACAATCACCATTTTCGTGGACCATGCACCATTTCCGCGTTGTGAGGCAGCAAGCATGAAGAAGGTCGAAGCCATCGTTCGCGTATTCAAACTCGAAGACGTGAAGAACGCCTTGTCCGAGCAAGGAATCCACGGCATGACGGTCTCGGAGGTCCGCGGGTTTGGCCGGCAGAAAGGTCATACCGAAATGTACCGCGGCACCGAATACGCGGTGGACTTCGTGCCCAAGAACAAGCTGGAAGTCGTGTGCTCGGACAGCCAGCTGCAAACGGTGATCGATACGATCCTGCGGTCCGCTCAGACCGGCCAAATCGGCGACGGCAAGATCTTCGTGACGGACTTGCTGGAATCGGTGCGCATTCGCACGGGCGAGACCGGCGAGGAAGCCTTGTAGCATTTCGCACTTCCAACCCACGCCGCACTCGGCGGCCTCCTCGATGTGTCCCTCAAGCGAGACCGTGGTCGCAGCAGCCAAAGAGCGTCTGCGCGAGCAGCGGCGGCGTCTGTGCGACGACCACCGCCGCGGAGCACTCGGCGTTCAAGTCTGCGCGCGCTTGACGGACATGCTGGACGACGTCGTCCTGACCGTGAACGCCGCGGCCCTCCAGGTCTTGGAGGACCCCGGATTGGAGCAGCATGTCGCGTTGGTGGCGCATGGCGGATACGGACGGCGGGATGTGGCCCCCTATTCCGACGTTGACCTGATGTTGTTGGCCGACTCGCGGGCCGCCACGCGCTCCCAAGCCTTGGCCAAGCGGTTGGTGCAGGATCTTTTTGACGCGGGGCTGCAAGTGGGCTTTAGCCTGCGCGGCCCCGAAGAAGCGCGGCGACTGGCGATGCAAGATCCCGTGATCTTCACCTCGCTCGCCGAGTCGCGTTATCTGGCCGGCAGCATCGGACTGTACCGTCGCTTCTTCGCACAGCTGCGCAAACAGACGCGAAGTCGATCGGCGGCCTTCATTAACCGCATCATCGAGGCTCGCCGAAACGAACGCTCCCAGTACGGGGACACCGTTCACCTCCTGCAACCCAACGTCAAACGCTCCGCCGGCGGGTTGCGAGATCTACAACTGCTGCGGTGGATCGGGTTCGCTCGCCACAATGAAGCGGAACCCGACCATCTCGCACGACTGGGCGCGATCCTGGAGTCCGACCGCATCCGCATCCGTCAATGCTACGACTTTTTGTTGCGGCTTCGCAACGAACTTCATTTTCATGCGGGCAAATCGCAAGATGTGCTGAACAAGGGAGAGCAGCTGCGCATCGCCGAACTCTGGGACTACGCGGGCGGCCCGGGAGTGCTGCCGGTGGAGCAGATGATGCGAGAGTACTTCGAACACACCAGCGAATCCCTCTTTCGGATTCAACACTTCATCGATGGGCTGCGCCGGCGATCGGTCGTCACGTCCATCACGTCCGCGCTGTTCACGCGCCGACTCGAGGACGTCTATTGGATCGGGCCGCAGACCATCAACGCCACGCGGCAGGGACTGCAACGCTTGTCGGAAGACCTCAGCGAAGTGCTGCGGTTGATGGAGTTCGCCAACTTCTTCAACAAACACATCTCGCATGCGACATGGACCGCGATTCGCGAGAGCATGACCGACCAGGATGTGCGACTGACTCCCGGCGCGGCGCGGCGTTTTCTCTCGCTGATGTCCCAACCATTTCGCCTGGCGGATCTGCTCCGACGACTGCACCAACTGCACGTGCTGGAGAAGATCATCCCCGCCATGCAGCACGCGAGATCCTTGCTGCAGTTCAACGAATACCATAAATACACGGTGGACGAGCACACCTTTCGAGCGGTGCAGGCGACGACCGACTTCCTCCGCGAACCGAGCGTCGTCGGCGAGGCCTATCGGCAGATCGCCGACAAACGCATCCTGCATCTGGCTGTCCTGCTGCATGACTTGGGCAAGGGATATGACGAAGACCATTCCCTGATTGGCGAGCGGATCGCCGAAGAGACGGCGGCGAGCTTGTCTCTCACGCCCGGCGAGACCGATGACCTCAAGTTCCTGGTTCGTCGGCATCTCTACATGGCGCATACGGCCTTGCGACACGACCTCTTTGATGAAGAGGTCGTGTTGCGGTTTACGCGCGAAGTGGGACGGATCGACCTGCTGCGGATGCTCTTCGTTCTGACCTGCGCCGACCTCGCGGCGGTAGGGCCTGGAGTGCTGAATCGCTGGAAGCTGTCGCTGCTGAACCAACTGTATGCTCGCACGCGCGAACGCCTGGGAGGCGAAGCCGAAGGCGGCGGCGGGCAATTGCCGGATCGCCACGAAGCGATCTTGTCTCTCCGCCCGCCGGACTTTTCCGAGGAGTTGTGGCGACAGCGCCTCCGAGCACTGCCGGCCAGCTTTCTGTACCAGCGGCAGGCGGAGGAAATCGCCGCTTTGCTCGTGCGCTTGAGGGGGATGAACAACACGCCGCTGGCGTGGGGAGTCGCCGACGCCGAAGGCCGCACGGTGGAATACACCATCGCCGTGCCGCTCACCGCCGATCATGGCGCCTTTCATCGCCTGACCGGCGTGCTGTCAAGCAAGGGCATGGAGATTCTCCGCGCCGATATCCATACTTTGGAGAATCGCATCGTCGTCCGCAGCTTCCATGTCAACGACACGGACCACGCCTTCCCGCCTCCGCCCGAGCGGCTGGAAGGCGTCAGCAACGCGCTGATTGCAGCCCTGGCAGCCGACGTCCAACAACCGCCGACCTTCCGCCGCATCTGGAAGTCCTCCGGCAACGACTCGCCGGCCATGAAGCCCCAACCCACGCGAGTCCGCATCGACACCGCAAGCTCCGCGAAGTACACGATCATCACCGTCTTCGCCTACGATCGCACCGGGCTGCTTTACGATATCGCCAAGACGATCTTCGACCTCGGCCTGACCATCCACTTCGCCAAGATCGCGACCTACACGGACCAGATCGTTGACGTCTTCTACGTCACCGACCAACACGGCCAACCACTCCCCATCAACGACAACCTGCAAGTCATCCGAGATCGTCTGGTGGGGTGTTGTTGATGGTTCTGGTTCTTGGTTCTTGGTTCCTGAGCTCCTAGTTCTTGGTTCTTGGTTGTCGTCTCCCTCACGTCAATTTCGGTTCTGACATGGAGAACCACGAAGGCGAAGGCCGTTCCGTCCTCTGTGTTCCTCCGTGCTCTCGGTGGTCGCCCGATTCACGACCCGGCGGCATATCGCCACAGCTGGGCTGATTTTTGGCCGTCGCGTTGGGACTGATGTTCGGTCATTCTTCGTCGTCTCGGATCTGCTGATCGGTCATGCGGAGCCGCAGCTCGCGGCGCCGGTATTGCCAGGCGTAGTCGATCAGGGCGGCGGCGCCGAGCAGCACTAAACCGCATCCAGCGTAGCGCAACAGCAGCGACGGCGCCTTGGCGACGAGGGTCGACAGGGATCCCAAGGTCGCTTGCCCGAGTTGCTCACGCGAGGCCCAGAGGGCCCAAGGGAGCAGGATCAGTGGCGCTGCGCCTAGCAACGCTCGCAGCAAGCCGTCCCGCCAGTGAAGAATACGTCCCGGCTGGGCCAGTCGGGCAATGTCCGGCACGAGCCTCCGCGGCCACCAGGCAAAACGGGTTTGCAGACTCGCCGCCAACACGACCGCGCCCAGGGTGGAGCCGATAAGCCCCAGCAGCCAATACGTCACGGGCTGCAGAGCCGCCAGCGCGTCGCTCAGCCCTTGTGGCGCCCGCAGCCAGGCCGGCTCGCTCCAGGCTCGTTGGGCGACATGCTGCAGCACGGCGCCGATCCGGCCGAGCGTACACGCCACGTACAGCGTCGAAGCCGACAGCGCGGCCGCCATCGTGAACCAACTGCTGAAGGCGATATCGCCTTGATCCCAAGCCTTTTGGCGGGCTCGCGGCGTCGCCCAATGGCGAGTATCCTCGGCGCTCATTGGATGGGCTCCGTGCGGCGTTGAAACGGTTGAATGGACGATCAGCAAGCGTCGCAAGACTGGGAGCGGCGACTGGGCGATTGGCTTAGGGGGTGCGCGCCGAATCGCCAGACGGCTTGCCACCAATCGACAACTTCCGGTATCGGGTCCGTCGCGGCCCAAGCGGCCAGAGGCGCGGCCAACAGGAGCACCCCGAACAGGACGCCAATCTGCAACGCCATACCGATGGACCAGTTGTTCCACACTTGCGACCCGCGGGCGGCGACTCCCACGGCCCACTGCGCGAGCAACATCGTCAGCAGCACAGGCGCCGCCGCTCGCGCTGCGACAGCGAAACTGAGCGAGAGCATGCGTCCCAGATGTACGCCCAACTCCAAGTGAGCCGCGGCTTCGCCCGCCGGCAGCGAATCAAAACTCGCCAGCAATCCGCCAAGCACGACGCGATGGCCGCCGACCGAGAGGAACACCGCCGTCGCCGTAAGGTCCATCCAACGCGTCAATCCCAACGGCTCGTCGTGCTCAGGCGCGGCCTCCGGCAGACCGGCTGAAACCGCCATCCACGATCCCGCCCAGCGGGCGGCCGACAACAGGAGCAAGACGCCGAATCCCAGAGTGACGCCCAACATCGATTCGCGCAACATCAGTGGGCCAAACGCCGCCCACGAGATATCGCCGCCGCCGACTTGCAGTGGAGCAATCAAGGCCGCCACAAGCAACGTCATCGCCAAACGAACACGCCAGCTCACCGCGCGATCGCCAAACAGCGGCGCGATCAAGAAGAAGCCGGACAGACGCACCGCCACCAAGACAAATACAAGGCCGTGATCAAGCCAATCCAGGGGTGTCGACATCGAACTCGGCATGGCTTCTTAACGGTGCGACAGCACGACTTCGGGAATCTGACGGATCAGCGTCTGGGCGTATTCCACCAGGTGCTCCGCCATCCAGGGACCGCAGATGATCAACACGACGCCGACCGCCAACAGCTTCGGAATCGATGAAACCGAATGATCCTGAACCTGGGTCATCGCCTGGATCACGCCCGTCAACAAGCCGACAACCAAGGCCGTGATGAGGATCGGAGAGGCAATCAAAATCACCGTGGCAACCGCTTCCCGCGAGAAATCCACAACATCATGAGCGTTCATCAACCACCGTGTAATTGCGGAATCTTGAAGTTCCTTGTCTCACCGTGCTGTTCGTCGTCATCAGACGGCGAAGCTTTGCAACAGCATGCCCACAACCAGTCTCCAGCCGTCCATCATCACAAACAGCAACAACTTGAACGGCATGGCGATCGTCGCAGGCTGCATCATCATCATTCCCATCGACGCCGTGGCGCTGGCCACGACAATGTCCAGCACCAGGAAAGGAAGGTAAATCTGAAACCCAATCAAGAAGGCGATCTTCAACTCGCTGACGACATACGCGGGTAACAGCGCTTGCAAGGGAATCGCATCGTAGGTTTCGGGCGTGGGATTCTGAGTGGCTTCCGGCAAGTGGCGATAGAATAGCCACACATCCTCGCTATTTCCGGCTGGCGTCGATCTGGCGGCTCATGAATTGCCGCACGGGGACCACGCCGGCTTCCCATGCCTCGTGCAGCGACATCGTCGAGCCTTCGGCCAGGTAGGGTTGGACGGCGGTCTCATTCACCTCGCGCCAGACGGGCGTCATGATCAAGAAGGTCAGCAACACGGCCAGTCCAGCAACGATTTGATTTGATGGCGTCTGCTGTCCGCCCAGGGCTTGCCGCAACATCGCCAACACGACGGAGATGCGAATGAAGCTGGTGGTCATCAGCAACAGGGCGGGCGCGACGCTCATGACGGACATCAGCAGCAGCAGTTGCAGCCCCGCCCCGCGTTGCTGGCGGCCTTGCCCGCCAGCGATTTGCTCCAACCAGGTCGCGACGGATTCTTGCTCCGAGACCGCCGGTTCAGGCGCCGCGTCGCTGGAATCCAAGGCGGGGCTGGGCGAGAGTTCGGCGTCGCCAGGGGCCTCGGAAAGCCCCGGCTCATCGGCCAAGGCCAGTTGCCGAGCGCGGTCGACCGTGTCCAGGATGCGAGGCCGGGAGGATTCGGCGTCGGCGGCGAATGCCGGCAGCGTCGTCACGACCACCGCCAGCCAGAGCGCCGGCGACCAGCGCCGCCAACAGGTAGGACTCAAGTGCGACCGCATGGCGGAACTCCTCAGGCTTGCCGCTGAAACACCGCGCCGGCGCCGGTGGACGAATTGTCTTGCAGCATCGAACGCATGACTTCCGGCAGGGCGGACAGCGATTCGGAGGGGCGACCGCTCAGCCGATGCACCTCCACCGGGTCGGTGATCTCCGAGAGCGTGCGACAGCCGGTGGGCCCCACGGCCAAGAGCAAAACGCGGTCGCCTAACCGCATCAGTTGCAAGTACTGTCGCGGATTGATCGAAACTCGCTGGAGCAACTCGATGGTTTTGGTCGGGCTCGTCGCCGCGGATTGCGGACCACGCTTCTCGACCAACCAGGCGAGCGTGAAGAACGTGAACAGCACGGCCGACAAGGCGCAGACGGTTTTCACCACGGGTTGCCCCAGCCAGGACGCGGGCCGAGCGACCGCCACGGGTCCTGCGCGGATCAGCTTCCCTTCGCAGGGCGAGGTCGCCTTGCGGATCCGGGTGAAAAACGGCCGTCGAGTCGGGCGTTTCCCAGCGAGTGCTCGCAGGAATCGCACCCGAATCAACCGGCGGCGCAGCTTCTTCCCCATCGTGAAATCGTTGAGCGGAGGCCGCGCCCATGCTCGCCAAGGCAAGGCAGGCGAAGATCGCGGGCGATACGAGGTTGGATCGGAAGTGCCAGGTCGAACACATGGTCGCTCCACTTGACGATGAAGTGCGCCAGGCGAGAAGAGTCGCCAGTTCGGCGTCAAGCAACTTGATCACGCCGAACCGATTGGCAAGCGGATCGACTTGTCCTTGAATCTCGGTTTTGATTCAAGGTCAATGTGAGAATTGCCGACGCGTCATCGTTGCTTGATCGATTGCATTAAGCGATCGACGTCCGTGATCGCGCGACGCGCGGCCTGAACTCTCGCCCCGGCGTCGCCCAATTCAAGATCCAGCTCGCGCAACGCCGCGCGAACGGTTCCAACTCGTCCCGCCATACCGCCGGAGCGACCGGGCGCGAAGTCGAGGACGAGGACGAGCGGAGCGAATGAGCGCGGCGTTTCATGCCAGGGCTCGCTTTTGAAAGGACTCAGCGAGGAAGGACACAAGGCTCAGCTCGAGATCCAAGAGACATCGTGCGGAAAATTATCGTGCTGGCGGCGTCGGGACGCTTCTGACTGGGCCGGGCGGGAGTGGGAGAACTGGCCGCTTCCGCCGCCGAACTGGGGACGTCCTGTGGCTCGCCCCCGTGGTCCCCGTGGGCGTCGTCCAGCACCTCATCGGCGGCGGGTTCTTCGGCGCCGCCTCGGAAGAGCCAGCACCAAACTCCGGCGACGGCCGCCAAGGCGCCGCACAAGGGAAACAAAGCGCTTCCCTGATTCGGCGTCACAGGGGACAGAACTGCGGCGTCACTCACTTGCACATCCTTGAGCGGGAATGAACCACGCGTCGCGGCGGGCGGCGCGGGTGAAGCGGTTGCCTGTCCGTCCGAGGGAAACGAAACATGAATCGTGCGGGAGTCGTCAAGCGGAGTTGTGGAGTCCTCGCGTCGAGCGGCGTCGCGCCAGGCCACTTGCACCGTCTGGCGAACTCGGCTCCGCGACCAGGCTTCGGGACACGTGTGCTGAGCGATCCGTTTGAGGTCGTTCTCGAGAACGGTCAACTCGGTCTCGGAGCACTCGTGCTGAGGAACGACGATCCAGGCGATCAGGTGGGGTTGCTCGATCTCCACCGCTTGGCGAGGGTCGCCGACCGCCGATTCAAGAGCGGCGGGGACGTTGCCGATCGCCTGCCGGGCGACGCCAGCCGAACGGCCTGACGGCTGCACGTCGCCAGCGAGCCACCGCACATGCAGCCGCGCGTGCTGGAAGCGTCCGGAGTCCGCGTTCCGCAACGAGGTTTGCCACAATTCGGCCAGCCGTTCCGAATGATCCGCAGCGGCCGAAGCGTCGTGAGATGCTGGGGCCGGCGGGCGGATCGCGGCGGCGGAGAGCGCCGCGGGCCGCATGGCCGCCGCACGGACCATCGCGGAGGTCGGGGCCGGATTGCCGCGCGACATCGGTTGGGCGCCGTTTGCGAAATAGGCGGTTGGCGGCGCGAGAACGCCTGACCAGGTCTTGCAGCCATTGAGGTCGGTCACGGTGACGTCTTCGGGACGCATTCCGGCGAGCGAGGCCGCGATGGTGTGCTGGATGCTGACGACCTGCTCCAGGGACAACTGGCGGCCGTCTTCGACTCGGACCGCGGCCAGAGCGCGCTGCTCTCGCTGTTGATTCAATCCCGTCGGCGGAGAGACGTCGTATTTGACTGTCGCCTCAACAACGCCCTGCATGGTGTTAATGACGCGCGACAGGTCATGCTGCAGCGCCAACTTGTGCTTGTACTCGCGAGTCTGGCGCGAATCGAAGGGACTGGCGTCCTCCAAGAACTGATCGCTCGATGGTTGCAGGCCTTGAGGGAGCGCTTTGGCGCGAGCCAAGGCGGCCAGGCATTCGTGGCGTCGTTCGACCGGGACGAGCAGACGGCGATCTTCCACGCGCCAATGGTCGATGTCCTGCTGGGCGAGCACCGCTTCCAGTCGCGCCAACTCCGTGGGTGTGAACTGCATGCCTCCGCACAGGGCGGCCCACTGCATTTCCGTTGGCTGCAAGGACTGGTGGATCCCCCAGCCGACTGCAGCCAAGGCGACCGCGAGAGTCACAGCGATGAGCGACATGCGAACCGCGTTGCGTTGCATAGTGGACGCCGTATGAAGGGAGAGAGGGGAGCCCAACGCACTCGAGACGGGAGCCTGCTAAAGCGAGCTGCGCGCTGCGCGAGCGACGCCCAAGCGCTACGCGGCGGCTCGCATCGCACGAGCGGGCATGAAGAGCGTGAAGGCGGTTCCGCCCGCAGCGCAGCGGAACGCGCGGACCTGACAACCCTCGCGCATCAGCGCCGCCAAAGCGCGCTCAAAGGGCTGTTCGCCCGCGCCCTGACGCCAGCGCGAGCGTTCTTCTCGCTCGCAGGACGGGCCTTCATCGGCGACTTCGAGTTCGACGCGACCGTTGACCAGACGGGCCGTGACGGTAATCTCTCCGCCCTCGGGGGATTGATCCATGGCGCGTTGCAACAACAAATGCAACGTTTGAGTTAGCTGGGGCCCCATCGACGGTGAGGGACAATCCGAGGAGATGTCGCACTGCAGGCGGACGGCGCGTTGCATCGCCTGCATCTGGAGGGGCCGAAACGTTTTTTGGACTAGCGCCAGAAGACCGCCTTGACCGATGTTGGATCCATGCCTCGAGTTCATGTCTGACTCCCTTCCTTGGGAAACCGTGGGCCATTGGTCGCAATGCTGTTTGCGGGGGACGGTTTGTACCGCAACCGGTCGGGACGTGTCAATCGCGGTCCGCCAAGTCGGCGAATCGGCGAAATCCCAAAAAAACAGGGCGACACGATGGTCGCCCTGTAGGGGATGCTTGTTTGTCAGAAGACCTTGCCGGCCGGATTAGAACTCGACTTTGTACTTCTTGGTCATGTCGGCCCGCACACGGCGCGTTGCTTCCTCGATCTCCTGGATGGCGTTTTGCGAAGCCGTGTTGGATTGCGTGCTGGCTTGGATCTGATAGCTAGTGGCGATTTGCTGTTGTTCCCGGCGGCCATAGGGTCGCCACCAGCTGCCGGTCCCGTAGTATGGCATGCCGCCATAACGCGTCGAGCGGTAGCCTCCATAGACCGGCATGTACCCGGACACTCCGCCATAGGCGTACGACCCGCCGGTCCCCTGTTCAATCGCCTGATTCTTTTCAACGCGAGTTTGCCGGGCTGTACCGCGGAGGGTGCCTGAGCCGTTTCGCAGCGTATCGGAAACATAGGCGCCATATTGCAAGAGCTCGTCGTCCACGTTCAACATGGGCAAGCGATCAATCTTGGAAGCGTAGCGCTCCATCCAGGTGGCCACCTGACCAAACGTCTGACGATTTTTCTTCTTTTCGAGGAAGTCGTCCAGCAACTTGCTCACGTTGGTGAAGTACTGCTGCGAAGCGATCTGAATTGCGTACGCTTCATTCTCCGGCGAACGGGCCGGGTTACCGGCATCCTCGCCGCCGGCGGTCTTGGGCGCTTCCGCTCCCTTCATGCGAGCGATCGAAGTATCGACAAGACTCATGACTTGTCGCACGGACCCAGGCGACAGCTCGCCCTCGAACACGAACTGGTTGCCCTGGACCTTACCGGTCCATTCGGGCAGTTCGTCGAGCATGTATCCCGACTGGCCCAGAATCTCCAGAAACAGCTGCTTGGCCAATGGGTATTCCAGCGGCGCGACGGCCTCGCCGAAATCCACCTTGATGGCGCCAAAAATTCGGGTCGTGGTGCGAATTCCCAAGGTGACGCCGCGAATCGTCGCCAACTTCTCCGCCAAGGCGTCGGTGTCGCTCTTCGCCATCCCCGCCATGCACTTGAATTCCGGCAGCCGCAATTTCAGTCGGTCGGGGTGCACCAGTGCGTTGAGGTCCACAGCAACAATGATTTCCGTGCCGACGTTGTTCGCGAAAGCGGCGGACTCAGCCAAGTACGGCGACATCGTGATCGGCGCCGCACTTCCCATCGCGGCCCAGCGCGAGACCGCCTGACGGTTGGCGGGACTCATCGCGCCGACCAGGTTCTGGGCGAACTGCACGAGATACGCGTCATGCGGCAGGATCACCGCGGGAACTCCTCCCAAGGTGTCAAGTTTGCCGCCTGAGCTCTTGACCACGCGGGAAATGTCAACGGGGTCGGCTAGTTCGATAATGACCGCCTCCCAGAGATGCGTTCGCAACTCGAAGTCGACTTGAGCGGCGGCGACGAGTCTGGTCGCATCGGGAGGGACCGCAGTCAGACCCGATTGATAATTCCGCTCCCGCGCGGCGGCCACGCCCTCAGCGACGCCAACCGCGCTGGATTGGATCTTGCCCAGGTTCGCCACGACCAACGTGTTAGCCCCGCTGGGGACTTTGTTTAACAACGGCTGAAAATCCTGTGCTCCGGCAACACCGCCCATCAAGGCAACGGCGAAGAGCACACCCAAACGACTGTGAATCATGGCACCCTCATCTCACAACAATGGCAAAGAATGGCGGCAGCGAGCGAGCAGAATGCGCGACTCGCGGCGGGCAGGCGCTCGGCCTGCAACCGTGAATTAACTTCCCATACGTCCCAATTTAATTCAGATCGCCCCAGTACGCCATGGCCGACTTGGCGGGGGGCGGGGGCAGGGAGCAGGTTGCAGGTTGCTGCGGGCTGATTCGCAGCCGTACTGGCTTGGCGCCAGGTGCGGATAGGGCCCGTGGGTTCCATAGAGGGATCGGGGCGGCGGCGTTATTGTCCGCGCTGTGGCGATGTGCCAGCAGGCCGTAAAACGGGGCACGACAGAGAGCACGGAGGAACACAGAGAACAGAATTGCATCCGCCTCCGCGGTTCTCCGTGTCCTCCGCGGTCCATTCCATCCGGATTTTTCTTAAGGGGCGGCCGATAAATAACCTCCCGGTTTTCAGCGTGAGAAATCAGGGGTTCTGGCCGATCACCCAATAGGTCGGGAAGGGCCTTGATCGTAAGCCGGTCCACCTGGGAGGGTAGCAGGCCCGAAGGGCCGGCACAGTTTTAGCCGTGGCCGTAAGGCCACGGAACGTCAACGGAAACGGGCCTGTGTCCGATCTGGAAAGGTAACCGTGGCCTCACGGCGAACCCTTTGAAGCTAGCATGACGCGAATCGCGCCTAGCCGGCAAATTCCCGCCACCGCTGGGCTTGTCCCAGCGTAGCGCTGCTCCTCGCCAGCCCGTGCGCCGTGCCCATTCCCGCCACCGCTGGGCTCGCCGGCTCGTCCCAGCGGGGCGCTGCTCCCCGCCAGAGAGCGCTGTTTGCGGCGAGGAGCATCGCCCAACGGGGGCAAGCCCCGTTGTGGCGGCGTTCCGGCCGGGATCGTTGCTGGCGAGGAGCAACGCTCGACGGGGACATGCCCCGTCGTGGCTTGCTCGCCGCGTAAGCACTTGTGGCGACAGGCCTTGGCGGAGAATGGAGCCCCTTCGGGGACACTCTGAAGAAACTGCAGGTTGCTAGATTTAAAGGGCTCGCCTCACGGCCACGGCTAGAATTGTGTTGGCCCTCCGGGCCTCGGACAGAGTCGGGTTGACCACCTTACGATCAAGGCCGTCGGGAAGTTATTTATCGGCCGCCCCTAACTTGGTGCTCAGGGGGGTTGCGATGTGCAGCCCACTTGCCAACCCAGATCCCTGATCCCTGATCCCTGCCCCTGATCCCTGATCCCTGATCCCTGCCATCCCTGATCCCTGCCCCCTGATCCCTGATCCCTGCCCCCTCTACCCCCCGCCCTAGCGGTTCTTGGTGATGTACTCCATCAACCAGCGATCCACGTCGCGGAGCGATTGCTCCTGGGCCATGGCGCTGGGCCCGGGATAGGCCCGCAAGGAGACATCCATGCCAGCCGAGTGAATCAGCCGCAAGTCCTGGCACGCTTGCCCGACGCGATAGAAGGACGAGTCGCCGCCCAGGGCGAGCAACAACGGCACTCGTCTCGCTTCTTCGAGCCGCCCCAGGGAGGCGCCGTCCGGAAAAGGACCGTCAATCGAAATCGCTCCCGCGAACTGCTCCGGGTGCCGCAACGCCATGCGGATCGCGTGCGTTCCACCCTGACGATGGCCGGCCAAGAAGATCCGCCGCTCGGACACGTTGAGCCGCGACTGAGCTTGAGCCAGCGCATGAAAAATGCTCTCGTCCGCTTCGGTCTGCCCCCATTCGCCGCCGCACTGCGGCGCCACGGCGACGTAATTTCGCAGGCTGATCCGCTCGATGATCTCGGCCAGCGGACGCTCCTCTCGCTTGTCGCCCAGCCAAACCAACAGCGGGTAGGCGTATCTGGCTTCGTAGTGGACGGGGATGAACAACGAGTACGAAGCGGAGCGCGGCCAACGCCACTGGGGCGCCGTCAAAGTGGAAGACGAATCCTGATGCAGGTCCAGCAACTGTTGGATGCGGTTCATGGACGATTCGATTCCGTGAGTGGAGGTGTCGGGCTTCAAGCTCGCCAGTTTTCTAGGTCACTCGATAAGGCTCTGTCAATGCCAACCCACCTGCAGCATGGAAGCAGTCGTTGCTGAGCATGAGCGGCTCGCAGCCCCCCGGCGGGACGGGCTTTCCGCTGCGGACAGGGGCCTGAAAAAAAAGCCGAGCGCCATCGGAATGACGCTCGGCGTGTTCGCCCACAACCATCGCTGGCGGCCAGCGACCAGCGCAGCTAGGCCAGCAGCTTGTTCATCGCGCCGACCAGGTCTTTCACGGCGGTGACGCTGTTTTGGAAAGCAGCTTGTTCTTCGGGATCCAGCTTCAATTCCAGGATCTTCTCCACGCCAGCGCTGCCCAGCACGACGGGCACGCCCACGTAGTAGCCGCCCACGCCGTACTCCTTGTCGCAGTACGCCGCACAGGGAATCACTCGCTTCTTGTCGCGAACAATCGCCTCCACCATCTGGGCGCACGCCGCGGCGGGCGCGTAGTAGGCGCTGCCGGTCTTCAGCAGGCCGACGATCTCGGCGCCGCCTTTACGGGTTCGATCCACGATCTCGTCGAGCCGCTCTTTGTTCATCAAGCGGGTGACGGGAATGCCGCCCACCGAAGTGCAGCTGGGCATCGGCACCATCGTGTCGCCGTGACCGCCCATCAACAGCGCGGTGACGTCTTCGACGCTGACGCCCAATTCCATCGCCAGGAAGGTGCGATAGCGTGCCGTGTCCAGCACGCCGGCCTGTCCTAGAACTCGCTGAAAAGGGAATCCGGTCACGTGTTGGCAGCGTTGCACCATGGCGTCCAGCGGATTGCTGACGACGATCACCACGGCGTCGGGGCTGGTGGTTTTGATTTGCTCGGAGACCGCCGAGATGATTTTGGCGTTGGTCGCCAACAGATCGTCGCGGCTCATCCCCGGTTTCCGCGGAATGCCGGCGGTGACAACGACGACATCGCTATCCGCGAGTCGGTTCGTAGTCGGTGGTCCCGATCACGTTCGAGTCGAAGCCCATGATCGGCGAGGCTTGCATCAAATCGAGCGCCTTGCCCTTGGGCATGTCCTCGGTGGCCGGAATGTCCACCAGGACGATGTCTCCCAGTTCGGCGGCGGCGCACCAATGCGCCGTCGTAGCGCCTACGTTACCGGCTCCAATCACGGAAATTTTGGCTCGACGCATGGCGGGTTCTCCTCATAAGTGAAAGTCGGTTCGCACTGCTAGTCGCAAGCCGCCCACGGTGCGACTCGCGTTGGTTGATCAGGAAGCGCCCCCCGAATATGAGAACCTGCGCCGGCAAGTCAAGTGGCCAAGCTGCGGGCAAGCGATCGTCGAGCCCATATGGCTGGCCAAAGCCGGTGAGAGTCGGCCGCCGCCATCCGGTGCGCGAGATCCGCCGCTGGGGCTGAAATCGGCGCGCACCCTTCCCTGCCCTTGTTTCGCCTCAGCCTACGTTTTCGCGTCGGGCGGCCGAAACTCGTCGGCTTGCGGCGAGCGTCGAGGCCGGCCGCGCGGGATGCTGGCGGAGCGGTTGGAGCGCCACATCGCCCACCAGATCGCCCCCACCGCGGCGACAAACAGACCGCCGGCCACCGCGCTCAACCAGGGACTGGCCGCTCGTCGCGGGCTCAAGGTACGAATGTGAACGCCCATGAACATCGGGCTGATTTGCAGCTGCGCGGGTTGTTCTGTTGAACGTACTCCGTCTTGTAGCTCCAGACCTTGAAGAAAAAAGCGTCCACTTCGACATTGCGATTCAGCGACTCCGCTTGACTTCGACCGGCCGCGACGCTCTCCGCTTCGCGCTCGATCGCCACGGGCAAGTTGGCGACCACGATCGCCGCGGGAAATCGCTCCTGGAAGACGGTGGACGCGTGCTCCGAATCGGCCCCAAGCCGAATGACGAGATCGCCCAGCGGCACAAAACCGTCAAGCTGATAATACTGGCGGACTCCATACTGACGAGCGATCTCGGGCTCTTCGACAACCACGCGCGTCACTCGGCGGATATTGAAGCGGAACCGCAGGTAGTCGCCGTGGTGCATCGAGGTCCGGGACATCAATTCGGCGACATCCAGCGGTTGCGGCGGGTGCTGGTTCGCGGCGGGATCCGCTTGAGCCGCGGAATCGGCGGGCGCATCCACTGATAGAAAGGTTCGCGATCCAATTCATTCAGCGCCTTGCGATCACGTTGCGCACGGTTTCGAAGTTGGCTGCGTCCACTCCCAACGCCGCAAGACGGACCACGCTGTCGGTAACGCCCAATTCCGAGTTGGTGCGTTCCGGCTTCCATCGCAGACGTTGCGCCGCGAAAGCGGCGCCTGGCGGGGAATCGGGCGAAGCGGGCAAGCCTTGCAAGAACAGCCCGTCAAACTCCACGGGTTCGTCCAGCGCCGAGGCCCGCAGCCACGCCTCCGGGGCTTGCCGCAGATTGACCAAGAGCAAACGCCCTTGAGCATCGCGCACTTGAGCTTCGAAGTACTCGCTGATGTCGTAGCTGCGAGCCAACTCGGGAATCGCGTCGCGCCGAACGACCTGCTTCAACCGGCCTTGCAGTGGCGCCACGTCCAGCCGATACGCGTCGGGATCCGCAAGCATTTGCGCCAGCGATTCCGGGCGGCGCCAACGCACGATGTCCGCCGCTTCGATCTGCGGCAAGCGGAACAGGACCTTGATCAATGGTTCCTGCAAGTCCTGAGTCCAGGGCTCGCCGTCACGAAAGAGCGCCATTGGCTGGCATCCAAACCCGCCAACTCGTACCACTCGCGGCACCGCGCCGGGCTGGCCGACCGATGCGTTGCGCCGACGCCAGGGCAACATGGCGGGATCGACCGGCGCGTCGCCGGCCGCATCGGGCGGCGCGGCGCTTTCGCCCGCGGGTTGCGGGCCTTGCTGCTCGGCGTCTTGCTGCTCGGCGTCTTGAGCCGCGGCCGGAAAGGCGGGCTCGGCGCCGCGCGCCCGTTTGGGAAGCGGCTCGCTGAAGCCGCCGGCGCCCAAGGCGACATAGAGCAGCAGGGTCAGCGTCCGACGCGGCGCATCAACGAGCTTAGCCATGATGGTTCTCCGGGTCGTTGCGCGGTTCAGCCGATCCGGTGTTCCACGGTTGTTGCAGTCGTTGCTGAACCGAGACGCCCTGCAGTGTCTTCAAGCTCTGTGGATCGGCTTCCTCGATCGGCGACGATTGGCCTTCAGCGCTGAGATAGGCGATCCGCGCCAGGATGCAGGCGACCAGCAACACCGCTCCGACCAGGGCGGCCATCCAACTCGCTTGGGGCAAGGGCGACGGGCGCTGCCGGGACGACCGGCCGCCACCGAGGCTCGTCGGCCAACACCAACGGCGCGGTTTCGATGCTCTCGCGAGCTCCATAGGCGAAACGTTTGAAGAAGAACCCGTCCACGGTCACCGATTCATCGATCTCCGTCTGCTCGCCTGCATCGCCGTCGCCCAAGGCTGGGAAACCTTCCGGCAAACGGCGACAATACACGGCGATCGGCGCGTTGGGGCCGGCGGCGGGCTTCAACCACAGCACGTAAAAATCTGTTGATCGTCGGGGCTGGAGGGCGAGTCGGCCGAATCGGCTTTGGGCGCGGAGACACGATATCCCAGGTGTGCCCGCCCGTGCACGGTCAGAAGCCGCCCGCGGTACAGCTCAGGTTGACGGTACAGCTCCAAGTAGGTCGCCGGTCCGATGCTCGTCTCGGCTAATTGGCTTGGTGAGGAGTCCTCCAATTCGTCAAACAACCTCCGCCAAGCGAGGCCTTCGCGGCGGCGCATCGGAGTATCATCTTCGATCAGTTCCAGAATCAATCGCCGCATGATGACTTGCAATTCGGCTAGTTTTGGATTGGCTTGTACGATCTGTTCGGCCGCCAACGCTTCCAAGGCGGGGCGTTGATCGGCGGTCCATACCTGCCGCGCCCGGCCCAGCGTCTGCTCCCAGGAGGCGCCTGCTGATCGTCCAACCCCTTGAGGGATTCACGGGCCTGATCGGTGTAGCGTTGCCATTCTTCATCAAGCAGCGCCAGCGTTTCCGTCCAATCGCGACGATCAGCCGGCGACATGGGCGTTCCCAGCCGATCGGCTCGCAGCGCTCGCAGCAACCGTTCGGCGTGGCTCTTGGGTAAACGGCGCCAGATTTCCCGCCACGCGTCGGCGGCGATCTGCGTGTTCATTGGGTCCTGCGGGGTTGGGCTGGCGGCGTCCTGAAACCTGGGGCCGGTGCTAAAGGCGTCGCTGATGACGGGATCCGCTCGATGAACCGGCGGCGGCGCGGTGGTGTTCGGCGCCGCGGTCGCGATGCTTGTGGCGCCGGCCGGCGCGGGCCCCCACATCCAAGCCCAGGTCGCGGGATCCGCGGCTTGTTCCATCATCACCACGATGGTCATCAAGGCCGCAACCAGAGCCATGATTCGCCACTGCACGCGACGCGAGAAGTAATTCGGCGGCGGTCGCCTGGAAGGCCTGCGTTTCGTGGTGTCCACCATGGGTCGCCCCGGAAAAAAGCGCGAGTTCATTCGCGAGAACAGCTCGCTGCATTGTATCGGATGTGACGATGATCCAGCCACAAACGGGGCCGGCGCCGCCACAACCGCGCCGCTGGGCGCTTTTTGCCGCCGTCGTGTCGCTTCCTGGGCCGCTGGTAATTGCTGAATAGGTTTTTTTGAAAGATAATCGATTACAGAGGTGATGCGGGCCGAGCGGAGCCCCTCACATTGGACTGGCCAACCCCAGCCTGCTCGGGGTGACGCGGTTCAGCTCGGTGGATGCATGGGATGGTTCGGGGAAGCGACAGTACGAAAGGACAAGGCATGGTGGGAAGGCGAATCGCACGTTGGACGGCGATGGTGACGCTGACGGCGACTTGCCTGGCCGCTTGCTTGGGGTCGGCGGCCGGAGCGGATGAGCCGGCTGCGGAATTCATGGCGGAGCTACGGCGGAGCGGCTACCTGGAGCAGGCCTTGCTGTATCTTGATCGGGCCGTCGAGAGCCCGTTGATCTCGGAGGATTTCCGCCAGACGATCGCTTTGGAGCGTGGGCTGACGCTGATTCAACTTTCCAGGACGCACTGCGATCCGCGGCTGCGGACCAGTCGCTTGGACGAGGCCAAGTCGGCGTTCGACGAATTCCTGCAGGCCCAGGCCGCCCACCCGCGGTCGCTCGAAGCCCGCACCGAACTTGGCAATGTGCTTGTCGAGCGAGCCAATATCGTGTTGGCGGTCGCCGCGCGCGCGCAACCAACCCAAGCCCGTGGCGGAGGTCTCCAAGCTCTTGGACGAGGCGCGTGCGGCGTACCAGGTTTCCTTGGATCAGCTGCGGACGCAGCTGAAAGGAATGACGATCGACGAGACCGACGGCGAAGCTCTTAGTGAGCGAGCGAGATTGCGCACGGTTTTCGTCCAAACGCGGCTGCTCTCGGCTGCCGTCCTGGAAATGAAGATCACGGAGACCCTGGATAAGAAGTCCCCCGACCGCGAGAAACTGCTGCAGGAAGCCGCCGCCGAATACAACGAGATTTACTCAGCGTATCGCAAGTTGATCGGCGGCCTGTACGCTCGCCTGTATCAAGGTCGCTGCATGCAAGAGCTGGGCAAGCACAAAGAGGCGATTGAATTCTTTCAAGACCTCTTGGACCAAGAAGACAGCGACGATCTGCGCCCACTAAAGAACCTGGCCCAGGCCATGACGCTCGATAGCCTGATGCAACAGAAGAACTTCGCCGACGCGGCCGCCCAGAGCGAGCAGTGGTTGGCCCGCGCTCGTCCTCAGGAGTCGCGCAGTCCCGAGGGATTGAAGATTCACTACCTGGCCAGCGAGGCCATGCTGCAAGTCGCTGGAGCGATGGAGAATCCTCGCGGCGCTCAAGCCACAAGGCTCCGGAAGGACGCGAGACGGTTAGCCACGCACGTCGCCTCGATGCCGGGCGACTACCGCGATCAAGCTCGGCAACTGCTGACTTCCTTCGGCACGGCCAACGAGGCCGAGACCGAAGCGCCGCTGCCCACCGTTTTTGCCGAGTGTTTGGAGCAGGCGCGGGAAACCTTCGACTCGATGCGGACCATGCAATTGATGGTCGAGACGCTGCCTGAACAGATTCAACAGGCGACCGACGAGCAGGCCAAGTCGTCCCTGCAAGATGAGCTCAAAAAGGCTGAGGAAGGCGTTGTCGCCAGGCAAGATCGAGCGGTCGCACTGTTCGAGAATTGCTTGACACTGATCGATGGCGAAACGACCAATGACGATATCAACACCGCCCGGTACTACCTGTGCTATCTGCAATTCTCGCAGCAGAATTACTATGAAGCCGCTTTACTGGGCCAGTTCGTCGCCCTTCGCTATCCCAGCAACGCCGGGGCAAGGGTGTGCGCTAAGATCGCCATGGCGTCCTACTACACGCTCTGGCAAAAACTCCGTGAGACGGATGATCCCGATCCACGGAACGTGGCGTTCCTGGCCGAGCAAACCCGCGGCGTCGCCAGCTATCTGGCCGACACCTGGCCCGGCACGACCGAAGCCGATGAGGCCTTGAACCTGCTGATCCCGCTGCTGGTCAATTCAGGCAAACTCGCCGAAGCCCGAGCTGCGTTGGAGAAGATTCCGGCCGATTCACCCAAACGCGGTTCAGCGGATCTGGCCACCGGTCAAGCCATTTGGAGCGCGTACCTGGCGGGCATGAAGAAACTGCGGAAGGAAAACGGCAATGGCGATGTGGAGGAACCCGCCGAACTGACCGAATTGAAAAACGCGGCCCTGGAGACCCTCCAGGCCGGCGTCCAGCGAATGCGGGCCGATGGACCGAGCAAGGCGTTGACCGTGGCCGCCGTGTCGCTGGCCCAATTGCAGGTCGATGCGGGCGACTCGGCCGCCGCGCTGCAGACCTTGGAGGATCCCGAAATCGGTCCCCTGACATTGGTTTCCAAGAATGATCCGGCGACGCAGCATCCCGGTCTGGCGACAGAAACCTACAAGACAGCCATGCGAGCCTACCTGGCGTCCCTGGGCGAAAATCCAGGCAACCTGGAGAAAGCGTCGCAGTTGATGCAGCAGCTGAAAAAGACATTGGAAGGTCCGGAGCTGTTGCGCTTGTATTACGGACTGGCCAAGGATCTGCAGGCGCAATTGGAGATCGCCCCGACCGCTCAACGGAAGGCGTTGACCGACGGCTTTCGACTCTTTCTGAAACAAGTCACCACCGAGGCCAAGGACTTCACCCTGCTCGCCTGGGTCGGCCAATCGCTGACCGATTTGGGGATCAGCCTGGGTGAGGACCAACAGCGAAGCGAAACCGCGCGAAATCTACAATGACGCCATCGCCGCCTACGACAAGATCCTGAATCAGGCCGCTGAAACGCCGGACTTCTTGCCGTCAGCCAATCACGGCATCGCCATCCGCCAGCGGGTGGCGGAAAACAAGAGACGACTCGGACTGTACACCGAAGCGGTGGATGAATACGAATCGCTGCTCAAGGAAAAAAACACCTTGTTGCCGCTGCAGGTCGCCGCCGCGGAGACGCTGCAAGAGTGGGCGATGAATCACGACAATGACGCCACCGCCAGCGAGTTGTTCAACAAGGCCATCGTCGGCGATCGAGTGGATCGGAGCACGCGTCCGCCGCGCTACGTGATCTGGGGCTGGTCCGGCCTGGCCAACCGCACTTCCAAGCGAGAAGACCTGCGCGACCAGTTTCATCAAGCCCGCGTGCAACTAGCGACTTGTCGCTTCGAGCAAGCCGGCAAGCAAAGCGATCCGACAGCCAGAAAGAACGGCTACCTGAAAGCAAAACGCGACATCCAGCTCACCAACCAATTGTTCCCTGAACTTGGCGGCGACGCCTGGCGCGATAAATATGATGAATTGCTCAAACGCATCCAGCGTCAGCTGAGCGACCCGGTCATCGGCTTGGCGGAGTTCCGTCAAAGCTCGTCGCCCTAACAGCCAAGAATACGCGTCGAGGAATCCGCCGCCCGCTTCCGCCATCGCCGCTTGGCCCACGCGAATCGAACGGGCCCCAAGGCCAACTCGAAGATCCCGCACCACCAACAGCTCTCGAGGCTTCTTATGCATTTGACTCGTTTCCGTTCGGCGATCCTGAGCCTTGGCGTCGCACTGTGTTGCTGTTGGCAAGCCGCCCCCAGCGCTTGGGCTCAGAATGATCGGGTCTTCGGTCCGCGGGGCACGCCGACGGGATCGATCACCGCGATGAACAAAGACGAACTCACGATCGACGTGCGCGGCCGCAGCGTCACGATTCCCGTCAACGAGATCACGAAGATCGCGTTCGACGAGGACACGGGCGAATTGCGAACGGCCCGCGATCGCGCTTTGCAAGGCCAATACGAAGACGCCTTGCGAGCCTTGCGAGACATCAATCCCGAGACGTTTGGCCGCGCCGTCGTCGCCCAGGATGTGAAGTACTTTGTCGCGTTCTGCCAAGCGAAACTCGCCTTGGCCGGCCAGGGCGACGCCACGCAAGCCGGTTCGGCGTTGTACCAATTCACGCGAGACAATCCCGGCAGCTATCATTTCTATGAGGCCAATGAGTTGATCGGCGACTTGTTCGCCGCCATGGGCCGCTACGATAACGCGGCTCAATTCTATGCGATCGTCGGACAAGCCCCCTGGCCGGACTACAAGATGCGAGCCGCGGTGTTGGAAGCCGACGCCTTGCGGATGAAGGGCGACTTTCCCACGGCGCTGGTGCGTTACGAACAGGTCGCCAGCGCGAGCCTCAGCGATCCGCTTGCGGAGCAGCAAAAACTGATGGCCACGATCGGCAAAGCCGTCTGCCTGGCCAACACCGGCAAGCCGGACGAGGCGATCAAGATCGCCGAAGAAGTCATCGCCAAGAATGACCCGCGCGAACAACGGCTGTTTGCTCGAGCCTACAACGCCTTGGGCGCGGCGTACCTGAAATCGAATCGGGCGCCCGACGCGTTGCTCGCCTACTTGCATACGCACCTGCTGTTCTTCCAATCTTCCGACGCTCACGCGGAAGCCCTGTACCACTTGGCGACGCTCTGGGAAGCGCAGCGCGAGCCGCAGCGAGCACTCGAAGCTCGCCAACTGCTGAAACAGCGATATGGCGGGACCTCTTGGGCCAATCGGCAATAGGGGCTTCGCTTTACGACCACGCCCGCGGCGGTCATAGTACAGAGAGCCGCCCGCTTTTTTTCCCTTCCGCAATGTCCCGAAAAACACGCTTAGCAGAAAAGCCGTCTCAGGAGATCCGATAGATGACGCGATGCCGCAAGTTCGTGCCCGTGATGCGTGCCGTTTTGGCCTGGACCATTCTGGCCGCCGCTGGCGGCGCCGCATTGCACCTCGCGCTCGCGCCAGCCGCTGCGCTGGCCCAGGACGGCGAGAACGTCGATGCGGGCCCCGCGCCTGGGGGCGGAACGCCTACCACCGATGAACCTCCCTCCATGCTGGAATGGGCCATGGAGGCGTTGGGTTACGGTTACATGATCATCTTCTTGACGCTCTCCTTCACCTTCGTGGCCTTGCTGGTGATGAACCTGCTCTCAGCCCGCCGCGACACCGTGTTGCCCGAGCAACTGGTCACTCAATTCGAACAGTTCCTCGAGGAAGAACGCTACCCCGAGGCCTATGAATTGGCGAAATCCGACGACTCCTTCCTGGGGCACGTGCTGGAAGCCGGCCTGGCGAAAATCTCGTCCGGCTATCAACCAGCCATTGAAGCGATGCAGGAAGTGGGTGAGGAAGAGACGATGAAGTTCGAACACCGGCTTAGCTACATGGCGCTGATTGGCACGATCAGCCCGATGGTCGGGCTGTTCGGCACGGTCCATGGGATGATTGACTCGTTCAGCACGATCGCCAACAGGGCGCAAACGCCCCCTGCCTCGGAACTGGCCAAGGGTATTTCGACCGCGCTGTTCACCACCTTGGTCGGCTTGGCCATCGCGATCCCGGCGATCGCGGCGTTCAATATCCTGCGGAACCATGTCTCGCGGTTGGTGCTGCAGGTCGGCAGCACCAGCGAAGGTCTCATGAGCCGATTCGAGCACCTGGGCAAGGCGTAGGCGGCGATCTGAGTTCCATCATCGTCGGTTCGAGTCCGACCAGCGTCTGAGCGGGGAATCCGATGCGGATCAAACATAGTTCCACCAAGATCCATGAGGGCGACTTGACGCCCATGATCGACATGACGTTTCAGTTGATCGCCTTCTTCATGGTGCTGATCAATTTCTCGCAAAACGATCAGAACGTGGAAATCGAATTGCCGCTAAGCGCGCTGGCCAAACCTCCTGAACAGGCGGCCGAATACCCGCTCACGCTGCAATTGACCGAAACCAACGAAGTGATTGTCGGCGGACAAACCGTTCCCTTGGGCGGCGTCCGTTTTCATCTGATTCGGGAACGGAACATTCTCGAAAACAAGAAGAAAAGTCGCGGCCGACGCCACGGTCATCATACGAGCGCATCGGTACGCAAAAATGGGAACCGTGCAGGAGCTGATGAAGATCTGCCAGGACACGCAGTTCGAGAAATTCGCGTTGCGGGCCAAACAGGATATTGGGTTTTGACGCCCCGCCCATCGCCTGCGCAATGAACGGATAAACCAACCGCAGAGGGCCGCTCCCAGCCGACATGGGTGGAGGCCTCGCACGAGAAACCGACCAGATCCCATGAGAATCCGACACTCCACCAAGAGCGGCGAAGACTCGATCGAACTGCAGATGACGCCGATGATCGACATCGTGTTTCAGCTGCTGGTCTTCTTCATCATGACGTTCAATGATGGTCGCCGAGGAAGGCGACTTCAACATCAAGATGCCCCAAGCCTCCATCAGTTCGGGACCGCCCGATCCACAAACCTCTCCGCCGATCGTGGTCCGCCTTTCCGCGAATCCCAACGGCGCACTCAGCGGGATCTATCTCAACGAGCGCACGGTGCCTAGCTTCGGAGATCTGCGGCGCGAAATCATCGCGCTGGTTGGTGGAGGAGGAGGCCCCGATACGGCCGACGACTTGCAAGTCGAATTGGACTGCGACTACGACTTGAGCTACGAGTACGCGATCGAAGCCATCACGCACGTTTCGGGCGATGTCGACGAGAACGGCAACATTATCAAGCTGATCGAGAACATCAAATTCAGCACCAAGAATCTGACCGAACGCAACGAGTAGTCCTCTGACCGCGCTAGGCCCGCGGGTGAAACTGCCGGTGGACCTTCTGCAATCGCGAGCGATCCACGTGCGTGTAGATTTGCGTTGTCGCGATGCTGGCGTGCCCCAGCATCTCCTGCACTTGTCGGAGATCCGCCCCGCCGGCTAACAAGTGCGTTCCGAAGCTGTGCCGCAGGGTGTGAGGACTAATCGCCTTAAGAACGCCCGCCTTGGCCGCGTACTTCTTGACCAACGTCCAGATCGCCTCCCGGCGAAGCCGCCGTCCACGTCGCGAGAGAAACAGCCAGGGCGGGGGTTCGGCCGCCTTGGCGGCCAGCTCGCCGCGCTCTTTGGCGAGGTACAAGTCCACTGCACGCGCGGCCTTCTTGCCGATCGGGGCCAGTCGCTGTTTGGAGCCCTTGCCCGTGCAGCGACAGAACCCCTCCTCCAACTGCATATCGCGGACCTGCAGAAAGGACGCCTCCGAAGCGCGGCAGCCTGTCGCGTACAGCATCTCCAGCAGCGCGCGGTCGCGGTACGGAAACGCGTCGCTCGAGCTTGGCGAAACCAGCAAGGCGTCGACATCTTCCGGCGACAACACTTCGGGAACGCGTTGCCAGATCTTGGGACTGTTCAGCAATTCGACCACGTTCTCACGAACATAGCCTTCGAGTTGCAGGAAGCGAAAGAACATGCGGAGCGCGACGATATGCCGCGCGATGGAGACGGGCGCCAGTTCCTGTTCCCGCAAACAACCCACGAACTGAATCAGCTCGCCCGTGCTCAACGCGGTCAACCGCCGCGGCGGCAACCACTGCTCGAAACGCGCCGTGTCGCGTCCATAGGCTTCGATCGTGTTGGCGGCGAGTTGACGTTCGTTGGTCAAGTAGTCACGAAAGGCCGCCCGCAGTTCGGCCAGCGTTTCGACGACGACCGGCTCTCGGCGAACGCCTTTCAGGGAAGGTCGCTTCAACTTCTCGCGATTGGGTTTCATCTCGGCTGATCCCCAGGAGGGTCGAGAAACATCGAGAAGCCAGCGTCAAACGTGCTGCTCCGATCGCCGCAGTCCACAAGGAGCGCCGGCGCCTTTCTCGCCGCGCCGCCAGTCCAGGGCGGCGTCGCCAGATCGCACAATCGCCCGGCGACGGTTACGACGGAAGCTCGGACGTATCAGCCCTTGGAGGCCTGCCAACGAGCACTTCTGTACTGCATCGACCATCCGGCGACAAGCCCGACAGCCGGACGTCGCGACCAAGGGCGCCAGACCGCGCGCGTCACCCGTGGCAGGGGTTGTAGCGGTTGTTCGCGGCGGAGTAAGCTCTCGTTACGTTTTGGCTCGAGCTTCGGCGATCCCGTCGTCTGGAAACGCCGATCCCAGGCGATGCGACAACCGCCATGAATTGGGAATGCGGCAACGAGGAAGATATGAAGATTCTGGTGAGCGGCGGTGCAGGTTATGTGGGCTCTCACGCGGTCAAGCGTTTGCTGCAGGGCGAGCATCAAGTCTGGGTGTACGACAACCTGTCTCAGGGACACGCCGCCGCCGTGCCCGCCGCGACGTTGATCGAGGGCGATCTGCACGACACCCAACGGCTGACCGACGCGCTGCGGCAACGAGAGATTGAAGCGGTGATGCACTTCGCCGCGGACGCTTTGGTGGGCGAGTCCGTGGTCGAACCCGCGAAGTACTATCGCAATAATGTGGTGGCGACCTTGAGCCTGCTCGACGCGGTGCGCACGGCGGGAGTCCAACGCTTCGTCTTCTCAAGCACCACCGCCGTCTATGGCGTGCCGGCCGTGGTTCCTATCACCGAGCAGGAACGTCGTGATCCGATCAACCCCTACGGCTTCACCAAGCTCGTCATGGAACAAGCCCTCGAGGACTATTCCCGAGCTTACGGACTGGGCTTCGCCGCACTTCGCTACTTCAACGCGGCCGGCGCGGCGGCCGATGGTTCAATCGGCGAGGATCATGATCCCGAATCGCATCTGATTCCCATCGTGTTGCAGGTCGCGCTGGGCCAGCGCGAACGCATCACCGTCTTTGGCGACGATTATCCAACGCCCGACGGGACCTGCATCCGCGACTATATTCATGTTGAAGATCTCGCTGAAGCCCATGAACTCGCGCTCCGCCGCTTGACGCCCGGGGAGGGCCTGAAGATGAACTTGGGCACGGGCGTCGGCCACAGCGTCAGGCAGGTGATCGACGCCTGCCGTGAAGTGACCGGACACGAAATCCCAGAAACGATGGGGGAAAGGCGCCCAGGGGACCCGCCTGAGTTGGTGGCGGACGCCTCGCTGGCGCAACAAACGCTGGGCTGGCGCCCCAAGTATCGCGACATTCGCTCCATCGTCGAAACCGCCTGGCGTTGGCATGCCTCCCATCCACAAGGTTACAACGACTGATGCAGAAGATCATCATCGAAAAGCCGTACAAATTCGTGCCGCCCTACCAGGGCGTCTTCTGGTCCTGGCTGATCATGAAGCTGCGTCTCCATGGGAATTGGCTACGGAAAGAAGGCGTCACCGACTTCGAAGTGCGTCATGCGGATCGACTGCGACGGTCCCTCGACGAAGGTCATGGCATCCTGGTCGCCCCCAATCATTGCCGCACGGCCGATCCGCTGGTGATGGGCTGGGTGGCTCAAGCCGCCAATTGTCATTTCAATGCGATGGCCAGTTGGCACCTGTTTCATCAGGATTGGCTGACGTCCTGGGCGATTCGGATGATGGGCGCCTTCAGCGTGAATCGAGAAGGCGTCGATCGCGAGGCCATCAACATGGCCATTGACATTCTTCAAAATGCCAAACGCCCGCTGATTATCTTCCCCGAAGGCGCGGTGTCCCGCACCAACGATCGCTTGCACGCACTGCTCGATGGCGTCGCCTTCATCGCTCGCACCGCGGCGAAACGTCGGGCTCGCATGGATCCGCCCGGCAAAGTCGTCGTTCACCCGCTGGCCATCAAATACCTGTTTCAAGGGGATCTGGCCAAGCAGGTCGACCTGACGCTCACGGATATCGAAGAACGCTTCTCCTGGCGACCCCAAAAGCATTTGCCGTTAACCGAACGAATCGCCAAGACCGGGCTGGCCTTGCTGACGCTGAAAGAACTTGAGTACTTCAACGAACCCCAGTCCGGAACGCTTGGCGAACGCCTGGAGCGGTTGATCAACGGCCTGCTGCACCCGCTGGAAAGGGAGTGGCTCGGCAAGGAAAGCCAAGGCCCCGTCGTGCCGCGAGTCAAAGCCGTGCGGATGAAGATCCTTCCCGACATGGTCAAAGGCAATCTGTCGGAAGAAGATCGCGAACATCGTTGGTCCCATCTGGCCGACTTGTACCTGGCGCAACAGATCTCCTGCTACCCAGCCGACTACCTGGAGTCCCGGCCCTCCAAGGACCGCTATCTCGAGACCATTGAACGTTTCGAAGAAGACCTGACCGACAAGGTCCGGACCCATGGCTCCTTGCGCGTCATCATGCACATCGACCAGCCGATCGAAGTTAGCCCCGAACGCGTTCGCGGCGTGGACCAAGATCCGCTGATGGCGCAATTGGCGCAGCGCCTGCAGTTCCTGCTGGACGAGTTGGCCAAGGAAAGCGAATTGGTCGTGTAGGCGATGAAGCAATGCCTCGGCCTGCCAGGCCCGAAGGGCCTCAGAGATCGCAGGCATTGCTTAAGTCCACGCCCAACGGGGACATGCAATGCTGTGGCGGCGACCGCTTCGCGGCGCGATCGCCCATAACCCCGTTTTCTTGTTGTTCCGCATCAAGATCTGCTCCGGATGGACGAATAGCCGCGGGTGCTGAATCAGCGGAACCGAGTTTGCGAGTCATCAAAATGCATGCCCAGAATACGGTCGAAGTCCTTGCAATCAGTCTCCTTTTTGGCGGACCGATCTTGTTTGGCTTGTCGTACACCGCGATCAAGTCGCTTGAATCTCTGATACGCCATGGGCGCGAGACGAATCTCAAGATGCAGATGGTGGAGCGGGGCTTCAGCGCCGCCGAAATCCAGCTCGTCCTGCAGCAAACCGGCGAAACCGCGGACGGGGACGGATGCGCTCCACCTCCAGTCGGCAAGCCCATCAAGCCAGCGCGCCCACCGGTCGAACCGCTCGAACCGTTTCAGACGTTTCATCGCGCATAGCTCCCCCATGTTTCGTTTGCGGACGGAGTCGCTGAAGGGGCACAGCTGGCACAGCCCGCGTGAGGCCGGTGACTCGCCGTGGACGAGCCGTCCCAATGGGCGCCCCCCATCCCCGCCCGTGGGGAGCGTGGGCCGTGCGCCGCGAAACCGTGGCGCCGTGAAACCGTGGCGCCGTGAAACCGTGGCGCCGTGAAACCGTGGCGCCGCGAAACCGTGGCGCCCTGGGCTGTGCGCTCTGCATCCCGCGAACACCGGGGCCGCAACGAATTGCTGAGAATCGTCAAGGCGGCCCCCGGTGCGCCCCGAATAATCATCTAGCGCCGTCTTCCGCCGCTCCATCGCCTGTCCGCTCGGCGGCCAAACGGCTACGATGCCACGTAGCTTCTTGCCTTGTCACAATGGAGACTTGGGGCAATCACGGCGAGCCGGCGAGGACGCCCCCCAAGAGGCCCTGCGGTCCACACCCGCCTCACCCGAGCCGCCCTAAATCTCCCAGCTTTGCCGCGACAAGCACTCGACGCCTTCCGAAGGATGCACCGCCATGATCTCGCACAAGTCGCCGGATGTTGAACATGACTTCCTGATTCTCGGCGCCGGCCCGGCCGGGCTTCAGTTGTCTTACCTGTTGGGACAACGCGGGCTGGATTACCTCACGCTGGAACGCGAAGATCGTGTAGGAACGTTTCTCGAGGTGTTCCCTCGCCATCGAATGCTGCTCTCGATCAACAAGGTGCATACAGGCTATGAGGACCGAGCGGCCCAGTTGCGCTATGACTGGAATTCGCTGCTTTGCGATGACGACGAGATGGCTTTCCCCAAGTACACCAAGGAATACTATCCGGACAACCAGGACTATGTTCGCTATCTGCGAGATTACACCGAACGCTTTCAGCTCCGAGTCAAGCTGAACACGACCATCACCAGTGTGACGCGGACGGCGGACGGCGGTTTTGAATTAAGGTCCGCGGATGGAACTCGCTACGGGTGTCGCTGCCTGGTGGTCGCCACGGGCATGGGCTTGCCCTACATACCTGACATTCCCGGCATCGAGCACGCCGAGCACTACTTCACCTTCTCGATTGATCCGGAGGACTACATTGATCAGCGTGTGTTGATCATTGGAAAAGGCAACTCGGCGTTTGAGATGGCGAACACGCTGACCCCGGTGACTCGAGTAACGCATCTCTGCAGTCCGAATTCGGTGCGACTGGCTTGGCAGACGCACTTCTTTGGCCACCTTCGCGCGGTGAACAACGATTTTTTGGACACGTATATTTTGAAGGGACAGAATTCCGCGCTGGACGCGAACATCGATGAAATCCGTCACGAAAACGGCGAGTATCGGGTGGCGATCACGTTCACGCACGCCCAGGGCCAACGGGCCGTCTTGGCATACGACCGCGTCTTGGCTTGCACCGGCTTCCGCTGGGACACCGCGATTTATGATAAGGACTGCCGACCAGAAACCACCGAATGCGGTCGCCTGCCGTTGATGACCAGCAGTTGGGAATCGGTCAACACGCCTGGCCTGTTTTACGCCGGCACGATCACCCAGATGCGCGATCGCCAGAAGACCATGTCCAACGTTCTGCACGGTTTTCGCTTCAACGTGCTGTCGCTTGCAGGAATCATCGGCGAGCGGTTTAGCGACACACCCTACCCCAGAGAGGTATTGAAACTGTGTCCGGACGCGATCGCGGATCGCATTATTGACCGCGTCAGCAGCGACGCGGGACTGATGCATCAACCCGGATTCCTGGGCGATGTCATGGCGTTCAATCGCGAGACGGAACAAGTGGAGTACTTTGAAACCATGGCGGTGGACTACATCAACGACACGCGATTTCGCGAACATCCGGAATACTATGTGGTGACCATGGAGTACGGGCATATCGAAGGAGACCTGTTCCGGATTGATCGCGAGCCGGATCCCTCCAAGGCCTACAACGACGCATATCTGCATCCTCGCATCCGCCGCTTCAACCGCGGCGTGTTGGTCAGCGAACACCACATGTCGGAGACGCTGGAAAACGATTGGCGCATCGGCAAGCATCCAGGCAAGCGGGCGTTGATCCGCGAGATGGGCTACATCGGGCAGGAGGACGCCACCCAGTTCAACCAGACGCATCGCAAGGAACTCGTGGCCTATCTGGCCAAGCAGATCGAGGTCCCCCAGGCCGGATCCGAGCGCAGGTAAAGCGAGCAGCCCGGCGGCTTTTTCAGGTCTAGTGGAACCCAACCACGTCAACGCGGCAGACCCTGTTGCGCCGCCGGGCCGCCGGGAATCAATGTAGCATCGAGGTGCGACGACTCAGGGTCAGACCTTCGCCGGCGCCGAGCGGAATTCCACGGAAAATTGCGACTACAATGAGTCAGTCCGCAAGCAGGTTGGCGTCGCTGCCGGTGAAACAAGCATCATGGCTCATCCTCGTACTTCCGCGTCGGCGCTGCGGCGTTTGCTGGACCCCTGCCCTGCCCCGGTTTACGCGATCGATTCCCAACGATGCGTGGCCTACATGAACCCCGCTTGTCTCGAGTGGTTGGGCGATAGCGGCGACCAGTTGCTGGGAGTCCGCTGCAACTACCATGCGGCGGCGGCCAAGGCCGGCGTGGCGGGTGTCGCCGCGGGACTCTGCCCGCCGCCGGAAGCGGTGGCGGGCGAAGTTTCGCGGGGCTGGGTCGAGTCGCCCGGCGGACGTCGTCAGGCCTGGTTCATCCCCTTATCCGCCTCGGCGGTTGACGCGGCCAGTCCGACCCGCGAACATGCGGTGTTGGCGATCGTTGACGCCGGCGCCGCAACAGCCGATCAAGAGTCGGCGGACGAGCAGGCGGCGGCAGCATCTCCGCGGCTCAGAACGATGCGAGCCTGGAGCGAATTGAGCAAGGTTCTACGCGCTCGACAATCTCGCCGGCCGCAGTGCGGCGATGGAGCGAGCACGCCGGCAGGTGCGGCTGGCGACTCGCGACGCCACTTGCAGCGTCTTGGTGGTTGGCCCCGAAGGCGCTGGGCGAGAGCACATCGCGCGCACGATCCACGTGCGTCGCGCGCCTCACGGGGCGCCGATCTTGCCGCTGGCTTGCCCATTGCTGGACGCCGAACTGTTGGAGACATCGCTGCAAGCCGCGGATGCACCCGTCGATTTGGAAGACAACGTGCTCCCGCCGACGCTGTTGTTGCTGGATGTCAACGAGTTGTCCGGTGACGCGCAGAAAGTGCTCGCCGACCGTCTCATGCAACACCCGCAACTGGCGTTGCTAAGCACGGCCAAACGGGACTTGCTGCAAATGGCGGCGGACGCGGCGCTGCTGCCGCAACTCACCGCAGCGCTCAGCACGCTCGTAATTCGCATACCGGACTTGCAGCAACGCGTGGAGGATCTGCCCTTGTTGTCGCAGATGATCTTGGAGCAATGGAATGCGACGGGAGGTCGCCAATTCAGCGGTCTGACCGACGGTGCGCTGGACCTGCTCGCACTCTTCCCGTGGCGTCGAGGCATCGATGAATTGCGCGAGGTGGTGCATCATGCTTGCCGCTCCGCGACGGGCCCGCGCATCCAGGCGAGCGACCTGCCGCACGCGGTCAGGATGGCGGACCTGAGCCACAAGCACCCGCCGCGACAGGCTGAACCGATCGATCTCGATCACGAACTGGCGGTCTATGAACAACGGCTGATTCAGGCGGCCCTGGATCAAGCCAAGGGCAATAAGGCGCAAGCGGCCCGCTTACTGGGCGTTCCTCGAACGCGTTTGCTGCGACGACTCGAACACTTCAAGCTGACGTGAATCAGGCGCCCTACTTCCCGGAACTGATTGTTGTCGAACCGCAAGCGCATTGGGTGTCGGCGTTTCGCCGGTTCGCGCCCGCCCAGGCGCTCATCACCGAAGCCAGATGGCTGGAAGCCGCTGCGGCGTGGCTGGAAGATCACCCTCGCGCGGCGCTGGCCCTGGCGTGCGGAGCGGAACGGGCCGAGGAATCGGCGGCACTGGCTAGCCGCCTTGTTGCGTGAACAGCCCGCCATCCTGCCGATCCTGCTGCGGCCCCGAGATCCGGCGATCGTCGGCTGGATCACACCGCGGCAACAGGGACTGCTGCAGTTCGCGGGCGCGGCGATGTCGATGCACGACTTCTACCAGACTCCCGCAATCTGGCGGGCGATCCAACGTCACGCCGCTCGCTCGCAACTTGACGCGACACTATAGTGATCGAAACCTGCGGCAGGTGCTTTCGCCTCTCCGATTCTTCGATTAGGTTGCACGAGGCAGTACGGTTCAACTCACCAGGAGACCTTGCGCCCCGCCCCGCGGGGGCTTTGATTCAGGTCAATCGATAGCGAGAAGCATGATGACGCAGGCAAACCTCGAAGCGGTCCAAGCGATCCTGACGAAGTTCAAGGATCCGGAGACCGGTCGAGCTCTTTCGGACACGCAGCAGGTTCGCGACCTCAAGGTCAACGCGCAACGGATCACCGCGACGCTGGAATTGACCACCCATAGCGCTCCGCTCTGGGAGGAAACGCGAGAGGCGTTGACCGAGCGGCTGCAAGCGGCGTTCCCGGAAGTGCAAGTCGAACTGCAGCTGGCGACGCACCAGCGGCCGCCAGTGGAACTCGGACAGCTGGGCTTGAAATGCAAGACCGTGATCGCGGTCGGGTCGGGCAAGGGCGGCGTGGGCAAGAGCACCATCGCGACGTGCCTGGCGATGGCGTTGCACCGGGCCGGCTGCAAGGCCGGATTGATGGACGCGGATGTCTATGGCCCAAGTCTTCCTCATCTAACCGGCACCACCTCGGCGACGCCCGATCAGATCCGCAAGGAAGACAATCGCCTCGAACCTGTCCGCGTCAACGGCATGCCGATCATGTCGATCGGATACATGGTGCCGCCCGATCAAGCCGTGATCTGGCGAGGCCCCATGCTGCATCAAGCCGTGATGCAGTTCTTGGGGATGACCGAGTGGGGCGAGTTGGATTACCTGATCATCGACTTGCCTCCGGGCACCGGCGACATCGTGATCACCTTATCGCAAGCGCTGCCCCGCGCCGGAGCCGTTGTTGTTTGCACTCCGCAAGAGGTCGCCTTGCTGGACGCCGTCAAAGCGATCTCCATGTTCCGCCGGGTCAACATCCCGATCGTGGGCATGGTCGAGAACATGAGCGGGTTCATTTCACCGGATACTCAGACGCGTTACGACATCTTTGGGAGCGGCGGGGCGCGAGCCAAGGCCGAGGAATTGAACGTGCCGTTTCTGGGCGAGGTGCCCGTGGTGATCGACATCCGCGCCAACGGCGACGCTGGCCGGACGATGGCGAATTTCGACAATCCCCAGATCGCGCCCTTACTTCGAGAAAATCGCGGCCTCCCTGGTTCGCCGGTTCGCGCAGACCGCAGCGCAGGCGCCGCCCGCGGCCGAATTGCCTGTACTTTAACTCGTTCTGGCGTCTGCTCTTACGAAACCCTGCGGCTTCCCGCGTCGCAGGCGTGGGTCCGCGGTTTCGGCGGGATCCGTTACTGCGGCCGCGCGTCGGCGGCATTAACCGAGCAAAAAAACAGGGCCGGGTTCAACCTTGCGGTTGCCCGGCCCTTTCTCGTCGTTATCGCACCCGCGCGGGCGGGCGGCGAAGCGGAAGCTACTTCTTCTTTCGCTTGGCGCTCTTCTTCTTGGCGCCCTTCTTCTTCGCGCCCTTCTTTCGCGCCCTTCTTCTTCGCGCTCTTCTTCTTGGCGCCTTTCTTCTTGGTCGCCTTCTTCTTGGTCAACTTCTTCTTGGCTGACTTCTTCGCGGTCGCCTTCTTGGCGGCCTTCTTCTTTTTGGCCACAGTAACCATCCTCCGATAGCTAAGGTTCGCGGCGAGTTACGATCCTCCGATTGATCGCGACCAACAACTTGCGTTGTTCACATGATCACGGTCTTTAATCGGCCCGCCACATTGCATCCCTGATCATTGGTTTGAGCGTCGCTCGTCGCCTGTTGCCAAGCGACATGGATTGCGACGAACTCAAACCGCTCCAATAGCAAATCCATACGCTCAAGTTGTACGCAAAGTCAAATTTTCTGCAACAGGTTTTTCACCAAAAGCTCATCGTTTGGCGCGCAATCGTGCGCACGCATCCTGTCGTTCCGGCTTGTGTTCGAAGTCCAGATCAAGCGCATGCATCGAAGGGTTGTGTTGCGCATCCGACTTCAACCAGGCGCAACATCAAGCGACTCGCTGCACGCTTGCGTTGCGTCAAGGAAGCGAGTCTCGACCGACGGCGACGACACCAACCGCGAAACCCCTTAAAAACAAGGGTTATTCTTGCATCCTGACATTGATTCACAACGCATGACCAAGGCAACCCAATGATCATGGCGACCAAGGCAATGAACCAGCGCAGCGCGCACAAAACAAGATACGACCATGCAACGAAGCCTTGCGCCATGGCCTGTCGTCTCACTGCGCTGCGTTAGCAAGGTCAACGCGGGGACTAAAAAAAATTTTGCTCGCGAGTGTTTTTTTCTGGGCCGAACGTTGACTTGAGCAGGCGGCGACCGTGCAAGCGAGCGGTGTTGCGCACCTTTCGCCGCGAGAAGCAAAGCGGTGTTGGCCGTGCGAATGACGGCTCAAGCGAACCCACGCGACCATCATCCGACGACAAGTTACAATGCGCCGACAAGCTGCTTGATTCGTTCGTTCTTCGGGAGTCGCGCAACGTGTTTCTTGAACCGCAACCAACGCCCTATGATTGGCACTTCCGCTGCTTCGGTTTTCCGGTGCGAGTCACGCCGTGGTTCTGGGTCGCGGCTTGCGTCCTGGGGTACGACTTGGCGACCAACATGCCCGGCTTGCAACAAGGAATCGGGGTGGCCTTGTGGATCGGCGCCGTTTTCCTTTCGATCCTGGTTCATGAACTCGGGCATGCCTTCGCCATGCGGCGGTACGGCATGGACGCGTCGATTGTGTTGTACCATTTCGGCGGCTTGGCCATCCCGGGCGCCGCCGCCCGCTGGGATCGCCCCCGGGTTCGCCTGAATCCACAGAGGCAAATGGTGATTTCGGCGGCCGGACCAGTCGCCCAATTGACGCTGGCGGCGGCGGTGTATGTCACGCTCTTTTTCAGCGGGCACAACACGACGACCTTCAGCATCCTGGACTATGTTCTGCCGGAATCGCAGCAGCCGCCTCTGAGTTCGCCCGCACTGCAGGCGTTGGTGATTTTCTTGATGCTGCCGAGCATCAGTTGGGCGCTGTTGAACCTGCTGCCGGTGTACCCTTTGGACGGCGGGCAAATCACTCGGCAAGCCTGCGTGCTCAGTAACCCATGGCAGGGCCTGCGATACTCCTTGATGCTGTCGGTGGCCGCCGCGGCGGTGATCGCCGTGTGGGGCATGACCAAAGGCCAGCCCTTTCTGGGGGTCTTGTTCCTGATGCTCGGGGTCTCCAATTGGCAGCAGTTGCAAGGGGGATCGGGAGGCGGCAATCCTTGGTGAGTCGATAGCGGCAGGCAGGCAACGGCGGGCATGCTCAAGTTCCCAGCGGCGAAACAGTCTTCGCCGCGTCCGCATGTCTGTCGATCTTCAGGCCGCGCGTCGGAAAGGCGAAGCCGTTGACTTCGAGCGAGTCGCCGCGTTCAACGTCGCGCAAATGTAGTCGGCGGCCTTGTCCGTCGCATTGCTGGTCGCCAACGCACCGCTCACGGCGTCCAACTTGAAGCGCTCGCGCCGATAGGCGGCTTCGTCATTCAGCCAAGTCGAGCGCATGCCGCGCCATCTGCTCGGTCTTGTCCAGATAGGTCGGGTACTCGGGAAAGGGAGTCGCTTCGGCGCCAGGGCGCTTGGGGGTCGTAACCTCCTTGATCGAATCGATCGGGCATGGCCAACAAGTTCACCAAGGTGACGTACTTGACTTGCACCAACCGCGACAACAACGCGTACTTCCAGCGACTGACATGGTAATGAATGACCGACGGCTTGCGATGGTGCAGCAACTCCAAAGAAACCGATCCCGAGCAAGCGAGGCAGAGTCGAGCCGCGCGGATCAACTCGGCCGTGCGTTCCGCGTAAACCGGCAACACCGCGTCACACCGCCCCAGAATCTCACGAGCTAGTTCGGCGTGCCGCGTGTTCAAACAAGCCACGGCGAACTGCACGTCGGGCGAAGTCCGGTGAATCAACTTCGCTGTCTGAGCGAACGCGGGAAGATTATCCAGGAGTTCCTGGCGACGTGATCCCGGCAGGATCGTCACCAAACGCTCGGCGCACGGCTCCAGCGTCTGGAGAAAACTGGAGTCCAACGTCTGGCGATTCAGTTCATCGAAATAAGGGTGGCCGACATACGTCGCCTTGCAACCGCGCTGTTGGTACCACTGCTGTTCAAACGGAAGCTTGCACAACACATGGTCAACCAACCGCCGCATCTTGCGGATCCGCCAGGAGGCCCAGGCCCACATCTGCGGGGCGCCGTAATAGTACACTGGCGTCCCCAGCGCTTTGGCCGCGCGGGCGACATGCCAGTTCAATCCGGGATAATCGATCAAGACCACGGCGTCGGGCTTGGCTTCGCGCAGCGTTTGACGAACTTGCGTCAGCAAGTTCCAGAAGGTCGGCAAACGCTTGATGACGCCGAATACGCCCATGACCGCCAGATCGGTCATGTCGCGAATCAGTCCGCAGCCCGCGTTTTGCATCCGCGGCCCGCCCAACCCCAGAAAATCGGAATTCGGGTCGCGCACGCTTCAAGGCGCGAATCAGGTTGGCGCCATGCAGGTCGCCGCTAGGCTCGCCCGCCGAGACAAAAATGCGCATCGTTCCCTCGCGCTTGGAAACCACAACTCCTTCGGCCCTTCCCTGGCCGATCGGCGGCGGATTATCACAGAAAGCGCCGCCGGGGCAAAGAGCAATCGGGCGGTGTGCGGCGGGCCGGCGGGCCGGGCGCCTGGTGCAATCGCCGCGGCGCCCGCCAGGGATCCTTGTCTTGACGCGGGCTTCTTGCTATCGTCCAAGTGCCGGACCTGCGCCCGGCGCGGTGCTTTCGCCGCCGCCAACATCGCCCTTTTAGGAGAATACTTCATGAGATTTCGACTGTTGTTCAGCGTTCTGACCGTCGCTTGCATCGCCTCGGTGGCTTGGGCCGCCGACGTCGATCTGTCCAAAGTCAACTGCATCTTCAATCCTGAAGGCGCCGCCAAGGCCGAGCATGGCGTCAAGTACAAGGAAGGCACGGTCTACTTCTGCTGCGAGAATTGCCCCAAGAAATTCTCGGCCGATCCCGCGAAGTACGCCGCCCTGGCGAACCATCAACTGGCCGAGACCAAGCAGTACACTCAGGTCAAATGCCCCCTCACGGGTCGGCCGATCAATAGCGAAATCAGCGCGAAAGTCGGCGAGGTCACCGTCGGCTTGTGCTGCAACGGTTGCAAGGGCAAGGTCGCTGCCGCCGAAGGCAAGGCCCAAGTGGAATTGGTCTTCAACGACAAGTCCTTCAAGCAAGGCTACGAAGCGGCGAAGAAAACCAAGTAGCGGCAACGCTGACTTGCGGTGGATGAGTCCCGCCTCGTTCGCTCAAAACAACCACACTGCAGCCCCGCTTGGCTTCGCGCCCAGCGGGGTTTTCTTTTGGTTGCCAGCCAAAGCCGCCAGGGTCACCAACTGGCGATCAGGCGAAAGCCGGCTGACTGCAGGAGTTGCTCCAGGTCCACTTCCTGCGGCGCACAGTAGTGGCAATGAGCACAATCATCGGACAACGTGAAGAGCGTCTCTTGAGCCTCCACTCCCTCTTCGCTCCAATGCTGCGTCAGGCGCTGAAAGAGTTCGGCTTCGTTGGCGCGCCATCGCAGCAACTTGTCCTCGTTCAACTCCAACCGCCACCGATCTTCGCCGCCAATAAAGCAGACGGCGGCGCGGCCGTTGTCGATCAAGTACCCGCCGTAGAGTGAAACGAAAGTCCACGCGTCCACGCCCATGGGCAGGGAATCGGCCGCCCACACCCGATACGCGGGTTCGTCTTCGTCGCCGGCTTCCACGCGCACCTCCAGACGTTCGCAGGGCCCTGGAAGATTCGCGCAGGAAGACTCCAACAACGACCACAACCGCCGACCGTCCACAACCGCTTCAGCCACCCAGCGATATTCGTCGTCGCCCGAAATGGCCCGCCAACCCTGGACCATTTCATCAGGATCAAATTGGCCGTCATCCTGGATGGGCAAGACGCCGGCAGGAAAAACAAAAAGCCGCGCCTCGTCCTCGGGACCCATCTCCCAATACCGCCGATCCGCACCTTCCCACAAGCCCTCGACATGGGTCGGATAAAACCCCGCCGGAGCACCGCCGCCCTCGGCTGGCCAAACCTGCTGCAAATGCGCATGGGTCAGACGTCGATCCTGAGGCATCCAGGCCAAGACTCGCCCTACCCCCTCATCCAGACTCGCCGCCGAAGTCCACACATGAACCAGACACGGCTGCTCGTCCTCTAATCCCTGAATCAAAAAAACGAATGGCATGGGGTTGGTTCTGGGTTGTCCCAACGGGATCGTCGAAAGCGTCAGCAGGGCCGCGAAACGCGTCACCAGCGAGAGCACGGAGAAACGCAGAGGACAGAATTGCATCCACCTCTGGGGTTCTCCGTGTCCTGCGTGGTCAATTCCATTCGGGTTTTCTCTCTGTGGCTTCGGGGCCGTCCCGTTGGCTCTGCTGGCTGCTCGTTTCTCGCGTTGGCCTGCAATTCTAACCAAGAGCCAAGAACTAAAACCAGAAACTAAGAACCAAGAAACTAAGAACCGAGAACTAAGAACCGAGAAACTAAGAACCAAAAGCCAAGACGAGAAACTAGAACCGAAGAACTTCCGTCGGGTCTTGCGTCACGGCCAACAGCATGGGGATATAGCTGGCGATGGCGGCGATCAGGGGTGCTCCCAGGCAGGTCGCCAGGATGAGCGTCCAGGGGAGAGGGAGTTGCGCGGCGGACAAGTACATCAGGTCGATGCCGACCCAGCGAGCGAACAACCACCCCCCGCAGGCGCCGACGGCGCCGCCCAGGGCGCCCAGGGCGACGGCTCGCCCCAGAAACAAAGCCGCGATATGCCAAGAGCTCTTGCCTAGTGCGCGAAGCAGTCCGATTTCGTCTCGCCGCTCGCGTACATTCAACCAGGTCATCACGGCGACGACCATGGCGGCCGCCACGATCACCATGGGCGTGACGACGTTGAAGAGTTCGGCGAGTTTCGCCTCCGTTTCGGCGCTGTTTCGTTTGAGCAACTCCATTTGCTTTTGACTCTTCTCTTCGACGAGGTCTCGCTCCATTTCACGAGCGGAAGCCAAGCTGCGATGCTCGGAGACTTTCGTGTCCGGCAAGACGCCTTCGACTTCCTTGCGGATCAGCGAGATGCGATCGCCCTTGCACTTGCAATTCAGGGCCAGGATCTGATGGATGCGTCCCGGCTTGCCAATGACTTGCTGAGCGTCGTGCAAGTGCAGCAACAGCTGAATATCCTCCTGCGTGCCTTGCGGCGGCAGGATCTTGCGAATCAGAAAAGCGTGATCGCCGATCTCCAGCGTCTCGCCTTCCTTGAGGCCGGCGCCCAATTCGCTGCCAACAAACACCTCGCCCAAGGCGACCTCTTGGACCATGTGCGGCTTCTCTTCGTTCTTCTGCGACAGGGTCATCACCGGCAGTACGCCGGAAAGCAGGATCGAGCGATCGCGCCAGGTGGTTTTTTCGTGGACGGCGGCCACCACGTGGACGATCGTCTGAATGCTTGGCGCCGAAGCCAGGCGATTGACGTATTCCTCAGGAAAATCGACCGCCTTGAAGTTGGTGTACAGGTCGCCCATGCTCGTATCGCGATGGACGATGCGCAGGTTGACGCCCAAGTCGCGCATGATCCGCTTGGTCTTCTTGTCCAGTTCAGCCAGCGATGTTTGTGCTTCCTCTTGCATGGCCTCGAGCCGCGCATGCGTATCTTGAGCGTGTCCTTCCAGCAGGGTTGGTCCCGCCAGGAACAAGGCCGCGGCGGTGGCGATGGCCGTCAGGACTAACAGGCATGTCGCTGGGCGGTACGCCATTTCGGCCAGGATCAGGCGCCAGGTTTTCATGGTTCCGTGATTTCCCAGAGAGTTCCCGACGCGATCAAGACGTAAAGGCGGCGCGTCGGATGGGCGGATCGAATTGTACGCGTTAATCCGCGTTCGTGGTACTTCCCGTGCGCGGCTCGCGAAGCCTCCAACACAAGCTCCAACCGATCAGGATCAACACGGCGATGATCAGGAAGGTGGCGGCGAAGCCCGTCAAGCCGATCAAGGCCCCGACCAGCGGCGAAGCCACGATCGGCGCCGCGAAGCAGAGGCTTAACGTGCTCAAATATCGCGGTTGGTCGGCGGGCCCTGCGATTTCCAGAGCGTAGTTGTTGAACGACCGTATCGTGACCGGAGTCATCCCCACCAGCAGAAACACCAGACTGTACCAGGCGGACGCCGCCTCGCCGCACCACGCCAGGGCGACGGCCAGGCAGGGCGCCACGGCCAACAGGAACATCAGCAATCGCAAAGCGGAGCGATTGCCGCGTCGATCCGCAAGCGGGCCGATCAACATCGAGAAACCGGCCGTGCCCGCGTTTTGAATGACCACGAGCATCAGCAAATCGCGAAACTGAATATTCAGCGCAATGCGCCCCAGCGCCTGATAGTGCGGAAACAGCAGGAACCCACCGCCGAACAAGGAAGCGGCGATCGCCAGCAGGCGAAAATTCGCGTCTTCCTTGAGCGTTCGCCAAGCGTTGACCCACACGTCGCGCAAGCGGCGCACCGACGAAGTGTAATCGTCGCGTGGTTCTTGGAGCGTTAACGCGGAAAGCGAGGCGGCGACGAAACACGTCGCCGTGAAAGCGAACACCTGCCCGAATCGCGCGGTGTCCGCCAGCCAATGCGGCAGCAACCAGAGCGCGAATCCGATCGCGCAAGCCGAACCCAGAAGATTGGACACCCACATCAAACGCCCGCGGCGCTGCGGCGCCACCAACTTGCCCTGTAACGCGTTGAAGGCGAGTTGGTTCAGTCCTGTACAGGCGAAGAACGCGGCGTACACCGCCAGATAGGCCCAGGGCGCCCACCAGAGAATCGATTGCGCCGAAGGATCCGACGAGGCGCCCACGAATTGCCAGCCAAGGGCCAGCACGAAGAACGCCATCGCCATGGAAGCCGTCGTGCGAGCGAGGACGAACTTCTTTCGGGACCGCGTCTTGACCCAGTCATTGGCCATCAATGGCGGTACGCTTTGACCGAAACGATTCAGCACCGGCATGCACCCACGGATCCAAGCTTGACCGCTTAACAGGTCCAGCACCGCGGGCATGATGATCGTCTCGGTCTTGAAGATCCATCCAATCCGCATGCAGACATGGTAGCCCGCCAAAACGACGAAATTGCGCAGCGAGGCGCGTTCGATGTCCAGCGGCGAGGCCGCGCGATCCTGGATCGCGCGAGGTCGGCTGGCGCCTGGCGTCTCGGCCCCAGCGACGTCCCGCGGCTCTTGCAACTCGGAGCGCATCAGGCGTCCCTCGACATTGGCGGGCCAGCGTCGCCAGGCGTTCCGCCACGGATCACGCCAAGTCGCGATGGACCCCGCGGGCCGCTGCCGAGCCGACTCGGCGGGACAACTTCAGCGGCGCGAGGTTTCACTCCCTTTTCTCCATTAACATCCCCAAATAGCTGCGCTGCTCGAGCGGCCCGGCTTGCAATCGCTCCGCGAACCCCTGGACGGCCAGTCGCGCTGAATCCAACAGATCAGCCTCGCCAACGACCGTCTCCACTTCCAAGAAACGTCCCCAGGCCACGAACTTGATCCAAGCACACGAGGAATTGCCAGGGGGCGATCGAAAGTCGATAGGATTCTCTCACCTTGTGGACGGTGGCCACGGCGACGAAGCCCAGCGCTGTGAGCGTTTCGGCGAGCGTTTCGGCGTGTGGGCCGGCCAGGGGTGTTTCCAGTTCACGGCGAGTCTTGGCGGGGCCAGGCAGTCGAGGCCCCTTGTAGGTCAGCCAGGTCGTTTCGGCGTCGCCTTCCGCCTGACGGCGAATTCGCAGCGCTTCGTCGGTGCTCCGGAAGTCGCGCGACGGATGGGCGAAGTAAGTGTCGTCCTGAACGAGCGTCGGGCGAACGACCGCACCGAGCGTCCCTAACAATCGTAGGACGGACTCCTTTTCTGACAGCCAGAATTTCTGTTCAACTTCCCACATGCGAATTCCCTTTCGACGCTGACGCTCGCTGGCGGAATGGGGACTGGCGAAGCTCGTGGCCACTGAGTTCGCCGCGAAGCGAGTGCTAGTTCAGCTCTCGACCGATGGCGGCGCCGAGACTTCGCAATTCGGCGTAAACTTGGGCGAACTGCGCGAAGTCCAACGACTGGGCCCCGTCCGACAACGCCTGATCGGGGCGTGGGTGGATCTCGATCATCACGCCATCGGCGCCGGCTGCCAACGCCGCTCTGGCCATGGCGGGCACGTAATCACGTCGCCCGGTTCCGTGGCTGGGATCGATGATGATGGGCAAGTGGGATTCCGACTTGACTGACGGCACGGCCGACATGTCAAGGGTGTTGCGGGTGTGGGTCGCGAAGGTCCGCACACCGCGTTCGCAAACGGCGACTTGCTTGTTGCCGCCGGCCAAGATGTACTCGGCCGCCATCAACCACTCGTCCAACGTCGCGCTGGCGCCGCGTTTCAGAAGGACGGGCGTTCGCGACGTGGCGACCCGCTTCAAGAGCGCGAAGTTCTGCATGTTGCGGGCGCCAATCTGCAGCATGTCGACGGTGGCTTCCATCGCTTCGAGATGTTGCGGATCGACGATCTCGGAAATGACGCACAATCCATGGCGTTTCCTGGCCTGATCCAGAATCTCCAGTCCCTCGAGCTCCATGCCTTGAAAGCTGTAGGGGCTGGTGCGAGGCTTGAAGGCGCCTCCGCGGAGCATCTTCACGCCCAATTCGGAAAGGAACTGGGCGGTCTCATCGATCATCGATTCACTTTCCACCGAGCACGGACCGGCGATGACCGTGAACGTGCCGCCGCCGATTCGCGTGTGCTTCAATTGGATCAACGAATCATGCGACTGCATCTCGCGGCCGGCGAGTTTGTAGGGCGTGGTGACTCGCATGACGTCGCGGACGCCCGGCAGAGTCACGATGTTGCCCGGGTCGATGGCGCCGGTGTTGCCCGTAATGCCGATCGCCGTGCGAGTCGGACCAGGCAGCGGGTGAGGCGTCAGGCCCATCGCTTGCACTCGCTGGAGTACAAAGTCAATTTGCGCGGATGTCGCGTCGTGCTGCATGACGATCAGCATGCCCGGGTCGCCTCGGTTCGGATGCAAAGGATCAACTCGTTGGCTTGAAGCAAGCCGCCAAGCTATATCATACTCGGGATCGGCAGGTTCGTTCAGCGGGCTGCGGGAGTCGCCGCAGCCCGTGCGCGAGCTTCACGAAAGCCGCCGCCACTTCGCATCTCCCTTGACCAGCCCACCGAGGTTCACCGTGCTCGCTCGCACTCGCCAAGGCGCCACCGTGGCGATCCTTCTCTGGATCCTGCTGTTGGCCGCCGTGTTGATCTGCCTGTACCTAGTCGGGCAGGCGCGCATCCCGATCCCAACCGAACCCACCGGCGTGCGGCATCCGTCGGTCGGCGTCTCGTTCACCCATCTGTCTTTGCAGCCGCTCACCGGCGATGGGGCCGCCGTGCAGTTGGAGGATGTGGCGGGGCGGCCATTCCTGATCAACTTTTGGGGCGAATGGTGCCCGCCCTGCCGCATCGAATTCCCCCACCTGGTCAAGCTGCGCACCAAGCTGGAAGCGGGAGGCGGCGCCTTCTTTTCCGTCTCCTGCGGCGGTGGCGACGGCCCAGAAGATCCCGACGAATTGCAGTTCCTGACGAAGAAGTTCCTTGAGCAGCGACGCGTGAAGGACTTTCCCACCTACTGGGATCCTGACTTCGCCACGCGTTTGAACTTCTTCAAGGCGGCCCAGCTCTCCGAGTTCGCTTACCCCATGACCGTGCTGGTCGACGCCCAAGGCGTGATTCAAGGGATCTGGGTGGGGTATTGGGTGGGAGCGGAAAAGGAAATGGAGCAAGCGGCGCTGAGTTTGCTCGCGTCCGGGGATTGACCGACGCGCCATGCACCGAGACAGCCCAAAATCCGCCGAGGTGAAGCGCGACCTGGGGTGCGCTGCGCGACCCCAGTCTTTGGGGTTGCACCGCGTTGCGGTGCGAGGCTGGAGGCGTGTGTCCGCTACGGCGTTGCCCGCAGGGCCGCCACAATAAACGGGTCCCGGAGGGCCTGGCTTACGTCAGCTCAGCTGGCGACGTGACGCTCGATCCAGGATTGGAGAATGACCTGGGCGGCGACCTGGTCGACTCGCTGTTTTTTCTTCTTGCCGCTGCCGCCGGCATGCTGCAGCAACCCGCGAGCCTCGCTGGTGCTGAAACGCTCATCATGCAAGACGACGGGCAATTGCGTGGTCTCGCCCAGCCAAGCGGCGAAGCGTCTGGCCTCTTTCGAGATCGGGCTTTCATCGCCGCTGGGGTAAACCGGCAGGCCGACAACCCAGCCGACCACCGCTTCATCACGGACCAGGTCGCGAAAGAAAGCCGCCTCCTGGTTCTGGTTGCCCCGGTGCAGCGTGGACCAGGGACTGCAAACGATGCGGAGCGGATCACATAGCGCGACGCCAACGCGCGCCGCGCCATAATCGACGCCGGCCAGTCGGCCCTGGTCGGGAAATGGCGAGGCCATCAAAGGTGGTTCTCCCAACCTCGCTCAGCCAACGCGGCGACGATTTTCCGCACCGATTCCTCATCGTCGCGATGAGCCACCAAGGTGGCGTCGTCGGTATGCACGACAATGCAGTCCTTCATGCCCAGCAGCGCGACAAGATGCTCGTCGTTGCTGCGCACAATGCAATTGGCGGCGTCAATCAATAGATGGCGCCCGCTGGCGGCGTTGCCTTGGGCGTCCGCTTGCAGCAATCGAGGCAAGGCGCCCCAACTGCCAAGATCGTCCCACTGGAAGGGCGCCTCCAGCACGATCGTGTTGGGGTAGTGCTCCATCACGGCATAGTCGATGCTCTTCCCTTGAATGGCAGTGAACTCTCGCTCGAGCACCTCGGCGAAATCCGCGGAGTCGGCGGCGCCGCCGATGGTCTGGAGGCGAGCATACATCTCCGGCTCCCAACGCTCGAGCGCCTCGAGAATCGTCGCAATGCTCCACACGAAGATGCCGGAATTCCAGTAGAAGTCGCCGCTCTCCACGAACCGCTTGGCGGTCGCGGCGTCGGGCTTCTCGCGGAATCGCTCCACTTGATAGGCGCCGCTTTCGGTTAACGCCGAGCCTCGCTGGATGTATCCAAAGCTCTCAGCCGGATAAGACGGTTTGACGCCGAATGTGACGATCCGGGAGGGATCGTCCAAGACCAGCTGATAGGCTCGTCGCAGGGCCGCTTGAAAGACCTCGTCGGGGCCGATGACATGATCGGCGGGCATCACGGCCATGACGCCGTCTGGATCCTGGTTACGGATCAACACGGCCGCCAGACCGACGCAGGGCGCCGTGTCGCGTTTGCAGGGTTCGCCCAAGACGGCGCCCGGAGGCAACTCAGGCAGCTGCCGCCGGATTGCGTCAACCAGGCGCCGATTGGTGACGATCAGCACGCGTTCGGCGGGCGCTAGATCGCCCAGGCGACGGCAAGTGGCCTGGATCATGGTCTGCTGACCAGCCAGATTCAGCAGTTGCTTGGGCAGATTCTGTCGGCTGGCGGGCCAGAATCGGGTGCCGGATCCGCCGGCCATAATGACGGCATGGAGCATTGACTCGGACTTTCCTGAGAGCTGAAGGGTCTGTTTGTGCTGTGAGACACGCTAGGGTGCGAACGGACCGATCCCACGAACAAATGCATACGCCAAAGCCGCCAAGAGGGGGAAGAGCACCAGGATCGCTCCGTAGGTAAAGAGCGTCGTCCAGCGCTTTCGGGGCCAGCGAGCCATGCGTTTTCCGCCTGGAAATTCCAGAGAAGTGAGGAGCGGGTTGGGTCGATTACTCGGTTTCGCCGAACGCAGGTTGAGCTATACTAGTGCTTTGATTTTTCGAAACGAAACTACCAAGGAGTCGCCTCGTGGCATCCGGCAAGCACTACTTTACCAGCGAATCGGTAAGCATGGGTCACCCCGACAAACTGGCCGATCAGATTTCTGATGGCGTCCTGGACGCCCTGCTGGCCCAAGACCCGAACAGCCGAGTCGCGTGCGAGACGATGGTCACGACCGGATTGGCCATCATCGCCGGCGAAATCACGACCAAGGCCGTCATCGACTACCAGGACGTGGTCCGCAACGTGATCAAGGAAGTGGGCTATACCGACGATCAGATGGGGATCTGCAATGAGACGTGCGCGGTGCTGGTCTCCCTGGATCGCCAAAGCCCGGACATCGCTCAAGGCGTGGACAGTGACGCGTCGTCAGGCAAGGACGTTGGGGCCGGCGATCAAGGTCTGATGTTCGGCTATGCATGCAACGAGACACCGGAGCTGATGCCCCTGCCGATCGCGCTGTCCCATCGCATTCTGAACCGCTTGACCGAAGCCCGCCAAAAGGGGGAAGTCAATTGGCTGCGCCCCGACAGCAAGAGCCAGGTCACCGTGGAATACGATGGCGACAAGGCCGTCCGCGTCGCCACCGTGGTGGTCTCCACGCAGCACTCGCCCGACGTGGACAACGCCACGATCCGCGACTTTGTCATCAACAAGGTCATCAAGCCGGAGATCCCGGCCGAGTTGATGACGACCGAGCCGACCTACCACATCAACCCGACCGGCAAGTTTGTCCGTGGCGGCCCTCACGGCGACTGCGGCCTAACCGGCCGCAAGATCATTGTGGACACCTACGGTGGTTGGGGACGACACGGCGGCGGCGCCTTCAGCGGCAAGGACAGCACCAAGGTCGATCGCAGCGCCGCCTACATGGCTCGCTACATCGCCAAAAACGTCGTGGCCGCCGGACTGGCCGATCGCTGTGAAGTGCAACTCGCCTACGCCATCGGCGTCAGTGAACCGGTGAGCGTTCTGGTCGATACGCAGGGCACGGGCAAGATCGATGACGGCCAACTGTGCGAAATCGTCAAAGAGCTCTTCCCCTTGACGCCCGCGGGCATCATCGAGCATTTGCAGCTGAGACGTCCGATCTTCCGCAAGACGGCGGCGGGCGGCCACTTCGGACGGAACGATCCGGATTTCACCTGGGAGAAGACCGACCAAGCCAAGGCGATCGCCGCGGCGGCCGGCGCCAACGCCGCCACCGCCAGCTAGTCAAGCTGTTCGGCCTGCGAATCATGAGCGCTACGCGCCTGGCCCCCAGCGCAGGTAAGAAGAGCTGACCTGAACCCAGGCCGTATTGTCGGCGAACCGCGGCCTTACGGCGAGCCCTTGAAAGCTCAGCACCTGCTTTCGCGGCGAACACGCCACGACGGGGCATGTCCCCGTCGAGCGTTGCTCCCCGCCAGCAACGATCCCGGCGTGGACGCCGCCACAACGGGGCTTGCCCCCGTTGGGCGATGCTCCTCGCCACTAGTGGTTACGCGGCGAACACGCCACGACGGGGCATGTCCCCGTCGAGCGTTGCTCCCCGCCAGCAACGATCCCGGCGTGGACGCCGCCACAACGGGGCTTGCCCCCGTTGGGCGATGCTCCTCGCCACAAGTGGTTACGCGGCGAACACGCCACGACGGGGCATGTCCCCGTCGAGCGTTGCTCCCCGCCAGCAACGATCCCGGCGTGGACGCCGCCACAACGGGGCTTGCCCCCGTTGGGCGATGCTCCTCGCCACAAGTGGTTACGCGGCGAACACGCCACGACGGGGCATGTCCCCGTCGAGCGTTGCTCCCCGCCAGCAACGATCCCGGCGTGGACGCCGCCACAACGGGGCTTGCCCCCGTTGGGCGATGCTCCTCGCCCAGCAAGCAGGCTATTTGGCGAGGAGCAGCGGTACGCTGGGACACGCCCAGCGGTGGGGGACGTGTTTAGGCCGCTCGACGATGCTCCTCGCCGCTGGCGTCCGGCAGTTGCTGCAAGAGCCGTTGGACGGTGAGGTCCGCGGCGCCCTGATTGCGGAGCACCAAGTCGCGCGCTCGCCGCCCCCGCTGCTTGGCCCAGGCGGGATCGTCCAGGCAGCGTTGCACGAAGGCCGCCAAGGCCGTCGCGTCAGGAACGACCGCTGCGGCGTCGTCGCGCAACAGCATTTCCGCGACCTCGCGAAAGTTGCGCGTGTTGGGTCCAAAACAAACGGCGGCGCCATAGCCGGCCGGTTCGATCATGTTCTGGCCGCCTCGATGCCCATGCCGCCGCCGACGTAGGCCATGTCGGCCATTCCCCACCAGGCGCCCAACTCGCCGATCGAATCCACCAGCAGAACGGCTCGTGAGTCCCACTGTTCGCTGCTGAGCACATGGTCCAATTCACTGCGAAGTCGTACTTCGAAACCGGCGTTCTCGATCAGCCGCGCCGCCGCGCCGAAGCGCTCTTGATGACGAGGAACCAGAATCAAGCGGAGATCCGGGTAAAGCGAGCTGATCTTGCCATAGGCCTCAAGCACCGCCCGCTCGTCGTCCTCTTGCGTGCTGCCGGCCAACCACACCATGCTGTTCCGCGGCGCGGCGGACTGTTCTCGGAGGGCCAGGGTCAGGGGGTTGTTCTTGTTCATGAGTACGCCGTCGAATTTCAGCGAGCCGGTGACTTCGACGGCGTGCCGGGGCGCCCCGATGTCCTGAAAGCGTCGAGCATAGGTCGCGTCCTGAACTCCCAACCAATCGATGTGCGACAGCAGTCGGCGGATCCAGGGCCGCAGGCGACGATAGCCGCGGTGGCTGTTCTCGCTGAGGCGCCCGTTGGCGACGGCCACGCGGACGCCGCGACGGTTCGCCAAGCGAATGAGTTGGGGCCATAACTCCAATTCGCCCAGCACCAACAGGTCGGGTTGCAAGCGGTTCAGCACGCGACGCACCGCCCAGCTGAAGTCCAGTGGACAATAAAACACGGGCAGGTCCGCGTACTTGCGGAGCGCCAGTTCGTAGCCGGTGGGAGTCGATGTGGACACAACGCACTGCACATCGGGTCTGGCGGATCGGATGCGTTGGATAAGACACTGCAGGAGATTGACTTCGCCGACGCTGACGCCGTGCAGCCAGACGACCGGTCCGGGGCCGTCGGGTCGAGTCGGCGAGTCGCCTCGAAGCCGCTCCAGCAACGCAGCTGGCCAACGCCCTCGACGCCAGCGACGCCACAGCAGCCAGGGAGCGGCCACGATGCAGGCAAGCCCATAGGCCGCATCCAAGCATGTCATCGGAAGTCCTTTTCCGTTTTGCGGGTGAATCCCGCGATGGGTGACGCTGACCGGCCTTGCGGAGACAACAGGCTTTGTACTTCTTTCCGCTGCCGCAAGGACAGGGATCGTTGCGACCGACCTTGTCGCCGCGGTTGCGAATCGGATCCGGCCGGCTTTGGTTCTGAGTGCCGGCGATGGCCTCTTGTTGCTGGCTGGCGATGTCCGACAACGAATCCGGCGACTCATGCACGGCGGCGGACTCGACCCAGGTGGAGCCCACGAAATCCTCGTCCAATTGCTCGATACGAAACACGTAGTCCGTCGTCCGTTCGCCGATGGACTCCCACATGTGTTCAAACAGCTTCATGCCTTCGCGTTTGTACTCCACCTTGGGATCCATCTGTGCATAGCCGGCGAGACCGACGCTGCTCTTCAAATGGTCCATCGCCAAGAGGTGGTCTTTCCAGGCGTTGTCGACGATCTGCAGCAACAGGCTGCGCTCCATCCGCCGCATCTCGGGGCGATACCGATCTTCAACGGCGGTGCTCAGCGTCCGTTCGAGTTGCTGGCTGTTCATATCGGCCAGGCGATCTTCCGGCAACTCGTAGTGCAGATTGCTCTTCATCCATTGGGTCAATGACGTCACCGCGCCGTTGCCGCCGGAGACTTGCCGAACGGTTTCGTCGTCGTCAGCGTCGCCAAAGAACTCGGCGACTTTGTCATGAACTTCCTGCAGCGCGGTTTCGGCCTGCTCTTGGGTGTGCCGGCTGTATTCGACCAACAGGTCGAGGAGTTCATCGCGTTGCTTGTTGCGGACGTCGTCCTCGGAGATCTCGGCGCCGAAACGCTCGCGAGCCCAGGACAGCAGGGCGTGGCGATCGACGCGGCGATGCGGCCCGTTGCCCTCGGAGAAGCGATAGATGCCGGCCATCACCGGGTACTGCGATTCCTTCTGGTCGTACGCCTTGGAGGCGCGTTCGCAAACCAGGTCCACGAACTGAGAGGGAGAGGCCTCGCCGACTTCCTCGGGAGCGATCTCCAGCCCAAACTTGTTTCGCACCCAGGAGAGCGCTTGCTTGGTGGCGAAGTCGGGATCCAGCATCTCGCTTCCGTCAGCGAGGTCGAACGCGAGCCAAGGCTTCGCGAGCCTTTTCGAGGAGGAATTCATCGACACGTTCGCGGCCGTGTTTCTTGAGATCGCGGTCGCGCAGATTCAGCCCCCAACTTTGATTGGCGAATCCGGCCAAGGCGGCCCAGTTCCAATCCCCTTCATCATCGTCTTCACCGTCCGGCAGATTCTCGTCGATGGCGCCCATGACGTTGGATTCCGCTTGCCGGATCGCCTGATCCTTGGCGTAGTCTTGCGCCGTATCGTAATCCATACCGCGAAAATCGCGGCCATCGAATTGGGCGGCCAACTTGGCGCTGGCGAACGCGGCGAAGCTGTCCACGCCAAAGTCTCGTTTCAGGATGTTCTGAACGTGTTGCGCATTGTTCGCGAATCATCTTCAAGATGACTTCACGGCAACTCACGCCCTCCAGGATGTCCTGACGGAAGCGATAGACTCGCTTGCGTTGCTCGTCCATCACCTCGTCGTATTCGAGCAAGTTCTTACGAGCTTCGAAGTTGAACTCCTCGCGCTTCTTCTGGGCGCCGGCGATGCGATTGGAGACCATCTTGCTCTCGATGAAGTCGCCTTCCTGCATGCCGCCGATCCGCTCCATTACGGTCTTGACCCAATTGGAGGCGAAGATGCGCATCAAGTCGTCTTCGAGCGACAAGAAGAAGCGACTGCTGCCCGGATCGCCTTGGCGGCCGCAACGTCCTCGTAGCTGCAGGTCGATGCGTCGCGCGTCGTGCCGTTCCGTTCCGATCACATGCAAGCCGCCTAACTCCTTCACCTTGCCGCCCTCGATCGACATCTTCTCGTCTCGATCGATGGATTCAATCAACTCATTCCATTCCTCGGTGGGCACATCCAGACGGGTGGCGTACTTGTCTTGCAGCCGAGCCCAAGCCAACGTTTCCGGATTACCGCCGAGCACGATGTCCGTGCCGCGACCGGCCATGTTGGTGGCGATCGTGACCGAGCCGATCCGGCCGGCTTGAGCGACGATCTCCGCTTCGCGCTTGTGATACTTCGCGTTCAGAACTTCATGTTTCACGCCGCGTTCGGTCAGCAATCGCGAGAGCCGCTCGCTCTTCTCGATGGAGACCGTGCCGACCAACACCGGGCGGCCGCGGCGCTGCAGAACCACGACGTCAGTTCGCGGCAAGGTTGTCTCTTTGCGGGTGTCTCGATCGCGGATCACGATTTCCGACTCGGATTCACGAACCAAATCGCCCCAAACTTGCTCGCCTTTCTTCAGCGTCGCGACATCCCAACGATTCAGACCTTCAATCTCTTCCGCAACCGCGCGGAATTTCTCGCGTTCGGTGCGATAAATCACGTCGGGGAACTCGATCCGCTGCATGGCGCGATTGGTGGGAATCGCGACCACGTCCAGCTTGTAGATCTTCCAAAATTCGTTGGCCTCGGTCATGGCCGTTCCGGTCATGCCGCCCAGTTTCTGATACAGCTTGAAGAAGTTTTGCAGCGTGATGGTGGCGAGCGTCTGTGTTTCTTCCTTGATCTTCACGCCTTCCTTGGCTTCGACGGACTGATGCAGCCCGTCGCTCCACTGCCGACCCTCCATCAATCGTCCGGTGAATTCATCAACAATGACGACGCGGCCTTCCTTAACCACGTAATTCACATCGCGCTTGTAAAGGTGATGCGCCTTGAGCGAGTTGTCCAGCAAGTGGGGCCAATCCATGTTTCCAGCGGTATAGAAACTCTCCACGCCCGCCAGCTTCTCCGCTCGCCGAATGCCCGCATCGGTCAAGGACGCCGTGTGCTCTTTTTCGCTGACTTCAAAATCCTGATCCTTCACCAATTGACGAGCGATGCGATCGGCTTCCACATACTTCTGCGGATTGTCGTGCGCCGGGCCGGAGATAATCAGCGGCGTCCGCGCCTCGTCGATCAGGATGTTGTCAACTTCGTCAATGATCGCGTAGTGCAAGGGACCTTGCGACTGCTGCAGGTGCTTGGGGAAGCGATCATCGCCGCGCACCGCGGGCCGCATGTTGTCGCGAAGGTAGTCAAAACCGAATTCGTTATTGGTGCCGTAGGTGATATCGCAATCATAGGCCTTTTGTCGCTCCGACACGTCCATATCGCTTTGGATGGCGCCGACGGTCAGCCCCAGCCCCATGTAGAGCGGAGCCATCCACTCCATGTCTCGGCGAGCCAGATAATCGTTGACCGTCACCACATGGACGCCCTTGGCTTCCAGCGCGTTGAGATAGGCCGGCAACGTGGCCACCAGCGTCTTGCCTTCACCGGTCACCATCTCCGCGATCGATCCACTATGCAGAACCATGCCGCCGATCATCTGCACGTCGTAATGACGCATGCCAAGAAACGCTTGCCGCCCTCACGGCAGAGCGCAAAGGCCTCCACCAGCAGGTCGTCCAAGGTCTCTCCATCCCTCAAACGTTTGCGAAACAACGTGGTCTGTTCCGCCAGCTCCGCTTCGCTTAACGCCTCATAGCGAGCCTCCAGCGCATTGATCTCGTCCACGCGCCCTTGCATCTTCTTGACGTAGCGAGCGTTGGAGGACCCGAAGATCCCTGTAACGGTGCGTTCAAAACCACTGAGGATACCGCCAAAGAAATGGGTAAGTATTTCCCAGATGCGTTCTAGCAATTCCATGACCGACTCGCGGAAGCAACGGATGGGGGGCGCCGATGGCTCGGCTCGCCTGCGCGCATACAATCAGCGCAAGACGTTCAGACGCGGTAGTTTATTGAGCTGGCGCAAGGGGGTCAACCTCGATCGACCTCGCAAGGCGAGCGGAGATTGCTCCCGGCGCATGGGCCAGCAGCAAGCGTCGCATCGCAAGCCATCGCTGCGTAAGCAGATGCCGCCAACCGCCGCGGGGCCGCGGGCGGCGCCTTTTCACGGTCACTCACACCCCCTCGCCGGGCGCCCCGGCTAGACACTTAGCCCGCGCCTCGTGCTATGGTAGGAGCCGCCGCATGGCTCCGGCGGCGATGCAGGCCGCACCTGGGTTCGCATCGCGGCGCCGCTGCGACGCAGCCGCTGCGACGCAGCCGGTGCGACGCAGCCGTGCACTCCCTCCCTCTCCGCAGGAAAGACTCTCTCACGGTGGCACGCCCTGAACCTCGCACCCGCGATATCCGCGGCAAACTGATCCTGCTGGGCACCGGCACTTCGGTGGGAGTTCCCGTGATTGGTTGTGGTTGCGAGGTCTGCACCGGCGGCGATCCCAAGAACCAGAGGACCCGCACTGCAGCGCTCTGGGGGTTGCCGCAAGGAAACCTGCTGATCGACACGCCGCCGGACCTGAGGATGCAATTGCTGCGCGAGCAGATCGGGCTGGTCCACGCCGTGCTGTTCACGCACGAGCACGCGGATCACTTGTTCGGCCTGGACGACCTGCGACTCTTCCAATTCTACCTGGGCCACGCCGTACCGCTGTACTGCGAGTCGCCCGTGGAGTCGCGCATCCGCAAGGCTTATGACTACGCCTTCGCCGACCATGAGCCCACGCACGCCGGCGCCGCGCCGCAACTGGAAATGCACGCCATCGACGCGCGTCCATTCGAGGTGCTCGAAACCACCATCATCCCCATTCGCCTGCAACACGGCCCGCGATTTCAAGTGCTGGGATTTCGGATTGGCGACGTGGCGTATTGCACCGACACCAACGAAATCCCGCCCGACAGCTGGGCCTTGTTGGAGGGTCTGGACACGCTGATCCTGGACGCCTTGCGTCCGGAACCCCACCCCACTCATTTCTGCCTGGATGAAGCGGTCGAGGCGGCTCGCCGCGTGGGAGCGAGGCAAACCTACTTCACGCACATGTCCTGCCGCCTGGATTACCACAAGACCAACGCCGCCTTACCCAGCAACATGCAGCTGGCCTACGACGGGTTGGAAGTCGATTTGGTCTAAGGTCAACCACGAAAAAATCAATCCCGCAAGGGACCGCCGCGCGAGCAATAAATCAGTCCCGAAAGGGACGGCCCCAAATCAGCCCAGGGTGCAGTGCAGCGCAACCCTGGGTAACCCGCCGCCAGTCGAGGCCATCAAGTCCCGAAGGGACGGCCCCAAATCAGCCCAGGGTGCAGCGCAGTGCAACCCTGGGACACTTGAGACTCCGATCATGGGTGCCGGCCGTCCCGGCTTGAATCCCGGCGTTACCGCTGCGGCGTGATGGAGCCGCGTCCGCCGCCGGCGTTTTGCGAGAACGCATTGCGGCTGCGAACCAAGGCTCGGATGTAGTCTGTCGTGATGTTCAAGACTTCCTCGAAGTAGAAATCCCGGTTGACCACGACGTCCTTTTCCTGCTCCTCGAGTTGCTTCTCTTCTTCTTTGCGCAGATCCAGCTCGTCGAGTCTCTTGAGGAAATCGTCGCGCTGCAGCGAGATCTGCTCCTCGGCCTTTTGTTCCTGATAGCGGCTGATGTCCTTGTTCAGCTTGTCGAAATCCTCGGATTCCTTCATGCGCTGTTGGCTGCGAGCCACCAACCACTTGTTCACTTCGGGCGAGGTCATTTGCACGCCGCGGAAATTGGCGGCGGGCACGCGATCGAATTCGACGGCGTAATCCAGATCTTCTTCACCGACATCCATGTGCGTGGAAATGGATGGCAGCGGCACGTCGGCGAGCACGCCTCGCTTTTGAGTGCTTTCCCCGTTGGGGCGGTAGAACTGTTGCATGGTGATCTTCAACGCGCCCAGATTCGGCGGGTTGTCGATGCGGAACATTTCGGCGCCGATCTCCATCAAGCTTTGCACCGTGCCTTTTCCGTGAGTCGCTTTGTCGCCCACCACGATGCCGCGGCGATAATCCTGCACGGCCCCCGCCAGAATCTCGCTGGCGCTCGCGCTGAACTTGCTGGTGAGCACCACTAGGGGCCCGGACCAAGCGACGCCGGCGTCCAGATCGCGATAGGTGTCAACTCGCCCGGTGAAGCCCTTGACCTGAACAATCGGTCCGGTGTCGATAAACAGGCCGGTGAGATCGATGGCTTCGTTCAGCGAGCCGCCGCCGTTGCGGCGAAGATCAAGCACCACGCCGTTGACCGCTTTGGAGCGAAAGCCGTCGAGGATGCGGCGGACATCGCGAGTGGTGCTGCGGTAGTTTGGCAAGTTCATCCGCGCCGCTTCCATGTCCATATAGAAGCTGGGCAGGTTGATCACGCCGACGCGGTAGGGTTGGCCATCGGGCTTCGTCCCCACGTCCATGATCACCGAACGGGCTTCGCTGTCGGTCAAATCGACGCGGTCACGGACGATGCGGTAGATCTTGGTCTCGCCGCCCGCGGCGGGGATAACGCCCAGCCGCACGATGGTGCCTTTGGCGCCGCGAATCATCTTGACGACGTCGGTCAGTTTCATATCCACGACGTCGACCATCTCGCCATCTTCATCTTGCCCGACGCTGACGATGCGGTCTTCTTCCTTGAGATCCGTTTGCTTGTCCGCGGCTCCCCCAGCGATGACCTTGGTAATTGTCGTGTAACCATCCATGACCTGCAGTCCAGCCCCGATGCCTTCCAGGTTCAGCCGCATGAGAATCCGGAAGTTGGTCAGCGAGTTGGGCGACATATAGGTCGTGTGCGGATCGATGCTGGTGGTGATCGCGGTCAGATACATTTCCAGCAGTTCATCGGAATCGGTTTGCTTCATCCGCTTCGAGAAGCTGACATAACGACGCTCCAGGCGCTCCAACCGTTTGGCGGGATCCTTCTCCTCGCTCTCGAGCATCAGCAGGTCGTACTTGATCCGCCTGCGCCAACGGTTGAACGGCTTCCTGTTCGTTGCGGGGATAGGCGAGCTTGTCTCGCTCGATGGTCAAGCTCTCTTCACGATCGAAATCCAGGTCGCTCGCCAGCAGTTGCTGCACGGTGGCGACACGCTGTTCCACGCGTTGCAGGAAGCGGTTGAAGATGGTGTAGGCGAAGGTCAGATCGCCCCGCACCACCGCGTCGTCGATGGACAGCTTTTGTCGTTGGAATTCGTCGATGTCCGCCTGATCAAAGTAGGCCTTGAGCGGATCGAGCATCTTGAGAAACTCTTGCAGAGCCCGCTCGGACACCTTGTCGTCGAGAGGTTGCCGCAACAGGTGCTGTTTGGGCACGATGGTTGAGATGATCTTGGCGACCTCGCGATGATTGGGAGGCGGCCCTTGGAGCTCATCACCCTGCGCCCACGCCAGCGAGGCGGAGACCAGACATACGGCGAACACGCCACGAACACGACCCAGGAATCGGGAGCAGGGCATCCGAAAGATCCTTTCGAAGGAAAGCACTCGGAGGGGGGGAAGCACTCGAAGGGAACTCACAGAACCCGCAAGTCGCCTAAATTCCGCACTTTCGGTGCAATTGTATCGGCGGGGGCGCACGGCGGCAACAGAACTCGTTGGCGGCCACATCCCTCTTCCTAGGTCGGCCAGCGGCGCATTTCATCTTTAAGATTTAGCGGATCTTCGGATATCGACGAAGAAAGCAGAGGTAACCTTGACATGTCTTCTCAGCGCGCTGCAATCGTGGGTTAAGATACTGTTGGGGGCGCATCGCCGCGGGGGGTGTGTTGGCGGAGTACGCCGTTGGGCGCTTTGCCGCGATCCTAACGCCTTTGATGTCGAAGCGGGTTGTAGCGACCTGCTTCGAGGAGATTGCCCAAAGCCGAAGGGGAAGCTTGGTGCAAGCGTATTTGACGACGATGGGCGAGTCGACGACCGGCACTCGCTATCCACTAATCACCGAGGCGGAGACCAAGGTGGGCCGCGGCTTGGACTGCGACGTCGTTGTGGATGATCCGCTGGCGTCGCGAGTCCACGCAGTGCTGGCCCAACGTGAGGGTGATTGGTGGATCGCCGATTCGAAGAGCCGCAATGGGACCTACGTCAACGGCCGTAAGATCGACGAGGCGCGGCTGGGCGATGGATGCAAAGTTCGCATCGGCGCCGTGGAATTCCGCTTCACCCTGGAAAACGGCGTTGAAGGTGATGAGACGATCGAGACGATCCTGCGGCAAACCCGCATGGACCCGCTCGATACGGGCGCCGAACAACCGGTCGCGGACTCGAGCGAAATGAGCCGCATCGAAAGGCTGTACGAATTCAGTCTGGCTCTGGTTTCCGCCGAGGATCACGATCACGTCATTCAGAAAGCGCTCAGTCTCCTGCACGAAGCCACCAACGCTTCCTGCGTCAGTTTCTGGTGGGTCGATGAAGACGAGAAGATGAGGCCCAAGTCGGCGCTGCCCGCCGATCAACCGCATCCGACGCCCAGCGAACGCTTGACGGACCTGGTGTGTCGCCAAGGAACCGCGGTCTGGCTGAAACAAGAACGGGGCGAGCTGAAGGAATTCGCCTCGGCGATCTGCGTGCCTCTGGTCCATGAAGACGCGCCCTTGGGCGCTTTGCATGTGTTCGCCGAGAAGAACGAATTCACGGACGACCAGTACAAATTCATCTTGAACTTCGCCAACGTCATGGTGCGCGCCTTGACGCGGGCTCGCAAGCAAGCCGCCATCAAGGTGGCGCACGAACGACTCGTGCAAAACTCCGCCAACTTCGACGAGCTGATCGGCGACAGCGAACCGATGCTCGAATTAAAAAACATGATTCGGCGCGTCGCCAAGGCGTCGGGCTGCGTGTTGGTGCGCGGCGAAAGCGGCGCCGGCAAGGAGCTCGTGGCGCGGGCCCTGCACAAATCGAGTCCTCGCGGCGACCGCCCCATGCTGTCGGTCAATTGCGCCGCCATCCCTCGCGACTTGATGGAAAGCCAACTCTTCGGCCACCGCAAAGGCGCGTTCACGGGAGCCGAATCCGACCATCAAGGCTTCTTCGAAAGGGCGGACAGCGGCACGCTGTTTCTCGACGAAGTCGGCGAGATGACGCTCGAAGGACAAGCCAAGTTGCTTCGCATCCTGGAGGGGCACCCCTTCCTGCCGGTGGGAGGCGCCAAGGAAATCACCGTCGACGTGCGCGTGATTGCGGCGACCAATCGCGACTTGCGCGAATTCGTGGGAGAAGGCCGATTTCGCGAGGACCTTTACTACCGCCTGTGTGTGTTCGAACTGCATGCCGCCGCCGTTGCGGGAGCGGGGCGACGACATCCACAAGTTGTTGCACTTCTTCCTCGAGCACTTTTGCAAACAGCATGGTCGGCCGGAGTTGCAGTTCTCGCCGCAAGCGCGACAGATGTTGCTGGCGTACCATTGGCCCGGCAACGTGCGGCAACTGCGGAACGTCGTGGATAGCGCCGTGGTGCTCGCTGAAGGCGACGTGATCCAACCAATCGACCTGGGGCTGCGTGAAGCGTCGCCGTCAACCGCCGGGCGCGGAGACGATTCCCTGAACGGCGATTCATCATTGTCGATCGCGCATTGGGAAAAGAAGCTGATCGTCCGCGCGCTCGAACAAACAGAGAACAAAGTCGTGGACGCCGCGAAGCTGCTAGGCATTGGCAGAGCGACGTTGTATCGCAAGATCGAGGAATACGACATCGCGCGATAGACGCTCGCCGCGGCCGGTCGTCGTGCGGCGGCCCATCTCGTGGGGCTTGGCGAGTCTCTCCCCTCACGAAGCTCTGGGCTGGCCTTGGGGCGGCCGCGCGGCGTTCCCTTCGCCGCCCAGGTGGCCCAACAGCCATTCGAGCAATCGCCAGTCCATCCAGCGAAAATCCGGATCGGCGCCGGCGGCCGCCACATAGCCCAAATGGCCTCCATGATCGGTGGCCAGCAAGGTCACGCGGCCCAAACCGTTCAACAAAGGCTCAAAGATGTTGAAGGGAATCAACGGATCATCCCTGGACGCCAGGACCAGGGTCGGCCGTTGAATCCGATCCAGCAGGGGCAGGGAACTGGCCTGAGCGTAGTAGTCTTCAGCCCCCGCGAAGCCGTTGATCCTGGCGGTGAAGCGGTCGTCGAAATCCCATAGATCACGCGGCGGAGGACCCAGCTTGCGGGGGAAGGCGTGAGGCAGGCGCTGTTGCATCCGCAGCAAGTCCCGCATCAGGCGCTTGGCGAAGTAACGGCCGTACAAGCCGCCGCTGCCGTACCTCATCGTTGACGCGCATAGCGACAGATGAACGGGCGGCGCGACCGCGGCGGCGACCCGAATGCACTCCGGCGCCCGCTGCTGATCCTCGCCCAACATCCCCAAGACCAGGTTGCCCCCCATGCTGTATCCGACGAGCCCGCCAGGCGATCCGGGACACAGCTCCTGGACGAACCGCACGGCGGTGCGCACATCGTCATGACGCCCCGCGTGACTGGTGCGCGGCCCGCGGATTTCGCTGTCGCCAAAACCGCGCAAGTCCATTCGGAACGACCGCACGCCATAAAGCTCCAAGCGATGCGCCATGCGCAACATGTAGCGCGATTGGTGACACCCGCAAAGCCCGTGGGCCAACAAGACCCAGGGATCGCCGGGCGACCAGTCCCGCGGGCACGTATCATGCAGGGCCAACAAGTCCCCATCATCGAATTCGATGCGCCACCGTCGCGATTGAAGAGGCCTCATGGTGCAACGCAGATAGGCGCCGGCCAACGTCTGACGATTCCCGCCGCGCAGCAGAGCGTGCGGGCGGAAATCCGGCCAAGTGCTGGGCGGGCCCGGGGCGGCTGGGAAGCTCGCACTCGTTCGCGGCTGGATGGGAAGATCAGGCATGGTGGGGAAAGAGCGTTCGGCGCCGCCAGATCAATAAGCCCAACGTCAACAGGATCGCCGCGGCGGCGCTCTGCGACGTCCAACTGACGGCAATGCCCATCAGCACTTTCTCGAAATCCACCTCGCTGGGCATTCGCATCCCAATCACAATCGCCAATCCGATCAGCAACGCCGCCAAGGGCGTCAAGATCCAGACGCGCTGCCGCCAGGAGATTCCTCGCGGTAACAGCGAGATCAAGACAAGCCCCCCGGGTCCCAAGAGGTAAATCGCCGCCAACGTCTCCGCCTGCGGCCGACGCACCATGGCCGCAAACATCGCCGCCACCACCGTCAATTGCAAGAGCCCCTTCAAGGAAAACTGCAGACGACCGCCGCCTTCGGGGCGCCGGCTCAACTCGGTTTCAATTTCCCGCACCAGCCGATTCAGCGGCGTAGTCATCGCCATGACCAGCAACCCGCACGCGAGGGCGACCCCCAGCAGCACCACGCCGTTGACGGCCACGGCGTCCAGCCGCAACACGCGGGACGCGTCGCTCCAGATTTCCAAGGGAAAACCGATGGCTTCCGGAGCGTCGCGGCGGCCCAGCGTGCCACCCCAACCACCCGACCGCACGAAGTAAGACAGCGAATTGGCCACGGCGCCCACGAGAACGCCCACCAACCCGCCGCGAACAAACCAGTGGGCTCGAGTTGTGCCAATCTGGCTCATGGCGCGTCGCTCGATGATGTCACGCGAAAAGGACCGGCATGCGGGCGGTCGTCGCCTCGCATCCACGCCGCGGGCGGCGTGAAGGCGCTACCTGCAGCCGCCGAATGTCATTAAACTATACCGCTGGGAGCCCGCTTAACAACCGCTCGTATCGCAAGCCGTCCCCTGCCATCCTTCGTCGCCCCTTCCTGGACACGGACCCATCCCATGCCTGCTTCCCTTCCCTTTGCCTTCACCTCGCCGCACGCGTCCGGCGTCGGCCCCCAGCGAGCATCATCCGCCCGCCGCGCTCTCGCCGCATGGCCCCACCTGGCGCCGGCCATGCTGTTTGTTTTTCTTCTCGCGGCGTTCTTGCCGGCCGCAGTGGCCCAACCCTGGAATCGCTTTCGCGGTCCCAACGGCGAGGGCGTCTCGGCGACGATCTTCCCGGCGCAAATCGGCGACCAGTCGATCGCCTGGCGAACGGACCTTCCCGGCGGCGGCCATTCCTCGCCGGCGGCGATGAACGGACGAGCTTTCTTGTTAAGCGCCAACGCGGAAACGGCGGAACGCTTGGTCATCGCCGTGGACTTGAACGATGGCGCCATTTTGTGGACGAAAGCTTACCCCTCGCAGCCGCATCATCTGCATACCCGCAGCAGCTACGCTTCCTGCACGCCGGCGGTCGATGAGAAGCACGTGTACGCCGCCTGGAGCTCCCCGGACAAGACCACGCTCGTGGCTTTGGATCACGATGGTCAGGAAGTTTGGAATCGCGATTTGGGTCCCTGGGTGAGTCAACATGGATTTGGCTCGTCGCCGATGCTGTATAAGAACCTGGTGATCCTGCATAACTCGCAGCAAGCCGAGCAACTTCCACCTGGACAGCAGCCCGGCAAGAGCGAGATGATCGCCGTGGATCGCGACTCGGGCAAAACGGTTTGGGCGACGCCTTTGGAAACGGTCCGCGTCTGTTATTCGGTGCCATGCGTCCTTGCCGATGAGAACGGTAAGGACCAGTTGATCTGCTGTAGCACCTCGGAAGGCGTGTTCGCCTTGGATCCGACTGACGGCTCGCTGCTCTGGACCACGCCCAGCGCGTTTACGATGCGCACGGTCAGTTCACCCGTGCTCGCGGGGGGATTGCTCTTTGGATCGGCGGGATCGGGCGGCGGAGGCAACCATGTCGTCGCGGTTCGCCCCGGACCGAAGCCGGAGATCGTGTACACGGTGAAGCGGCAAGCGCCGTATGTTCCCACGCCCGTCGCCAAGGACGGACTGATCTACCTCTGGTACGACAAGGGCGTCGTCGTCTGCCTGGACGCCCAAACCGGCAAGGAGCATTCGCGCGAGCGCGTCGATGGCGGCTATTCCGGTTCGCCCATCATCGCCGGCGACAAGCTGTACTGCATTTCCGAAGAGGGCGAATTGGTGGCCTTGGCGACCGGAACCACGTTTCGCGAACTCGCGCGCACTCCCCTGGGGGCGCCAAGTCGAGCGACTCCGGCGGTCGCCGATGGTCTGCTGCTCTTGCGTACGGAGAAGCAGCTGATCGCCGTCAAGAGCCAGGGCGCTTGACGGCCACTCGCATGTGGCGATTCTGGATCGATGTAGGCGGCACCTTCACCGATTGCTTCGCTCAGGATCCCGCCGGCCGCGTTCGACGCGGCAAGGTGCTTAGTAGCGGCGTCTGGCAAGGGCGGTGTCGTATCGCCGCTGACGGCGCCAGCGCGATCGATGAACACTTGCCCAGCGCCGCGGCGGACTTCTGGCGAGGGGCGCAGTTGCTGGTTCGCGATGAACAGGGCCGGTCGGTCGATCAAGCTACCATCGTGGGGCGTCACGGCGACGCGGCCGGAGCGACGCAAATGGTCTGCGATCGACCTCTGCGAACGCCCCATCGCTCCAACGATCCACATCCGGCGTGGACCTATCAATTGGATCCGGGCATGCCGGCGCCGCTGTTGGCCATCCACCAGGCGATGGACATTCCACTGCGGCAAGCGTTGCCAGCGGTGCGAGTCCGGCTGGGCACAACACGAGGCACCAACGCCCTGCTCACTCGCAGCGGTTCGCCCACCGCTTGGGTGACCACGGAAGGATTCACGGACTTGCCCTTGATCGGGCGCCAGGATCGTCCGCACCTCTTTCGCTTGGACATTGTCAAGCCGCCGCCGCTGTTCATCGCCGCCGCATCGATCCGCGAGCGCGTCGACCACCAAGGCAAGGTCCTCCTCGCATTGGATAGGGACCAGGCCCGCGAGGCGTTGCTGGACTTACACCAGCGTGGCGTCGAGTCCTTGGCCATCTGCTTGTTGAACGCCTATCGCAATGCCGATCACGAAGTGTTGCTCGGCGAATTGGCCAAGGAACTTGGTTTTCAACACATCGCCTTGTCTCACCAAACTTCGCCCTTGATGGGCCTGGTTGCTCGAGGGGACACCACCATTGTCGACGCTTACTTGACGCCCGTTGTGCAGGAATATGTTCAGCGTATTGAAAACGGCTTGGGCGAAGGCTCGGAGCTGCGTCTGTTGACGTCGGCGGGCGGCTTGGTGACGGCCGGTCAATTCACCGGCAAGGACAGCGTGTTATCCGGGCCGGCGGGCGGAGTGGTGGGCTACGGACGTTGCGCGGCGGCGGCGGGAATCCCGCAAGCGATCGGCCTGGATATGGGAGGCACCAGCACCGACGTCTCGCGCTGGGCGGGTGATTGGGAAATGCAATTCGAGACGCAGAAGGCCGGGGTTCGCCTGGCAACGCCGATGATGGCGATCGAGACGGTCGCCGCGGGCGGCGGCTCGATCTGCCGTTTTGACGGCGTGCGATTGCTGGTCGGACCAGGCAGCGCGGGCGCCGATCCAGGTCCCGCCTGCTATGGACGCGGCGGGCCGTTGACGGTCACCGATTGCAACGTCGCACTGGGCCGGCTCGCGCTGGATGAGTTTCCTTTTCCCTTGGACGCGTCCATCGTCCAAGAGCGATTGGCGGAAACGGCTCGGGAGGTCGAATCGGCTACCGGCCGAAAGATGAGTCTCGAGGAACTCGCCGCGGGCTTCCTGGACATCGCCAACACGCACATGGTTCGGGCCGTGCGCTGCATCTCACTCGCGCGCGGATTTGATCCTCGCGATCACGTCCTGGCGCCGTTCGGCGGCGCCGCCGGACAACACGCGTGCGCCATCGCGGAGCAACTGGGGATCCAGTCGATCTACATTCATCCCGACGCCGGATTGTTGAGTGCTTATGGAATTGGTCTGGCCGAGTTAACGCGTCACGCGGCGGCGCCGGTCTATCATCCGCTCAATGAGCTGATACTGTCCCAAGCGGCCGCGCAGTTCGCCGCGTTGGAACAGCAGGTTGTGGAGGAATTGAGGAGCGAGGGGTGCTTGGAAGAGCACATCCGCCTCCGGCGTTCCGCTCAACTACGGTACCAAGGATTGGAGGCCGCGTTGGAGGTTAACGCCGCCGACCCTCAAGCGATGCGCAGGCTTTACGAAGCAGCCTACGAACGCCTCCACGGCTTTCATCGCCCACAAGCCGCGATCGAGGTTGTCGCCTGGCGAGTTGTCGGTGCGGAAACCTCGGCGGACGTTCCCGTCTCCGCGGAATTGCCTTCGCAACCGTTGGCGGTTCAGCCAGTTCGCACGCAGATGGCCTGGTTTGACGGCCAACACTGGCCAACCCCCGTCTATCGGGAGAGGGAGTTGCCGCGAGATGCAATGATCGACGGCCCGGCGGTGCTCGCGCAGGACGGCGCCGCCGCCGTTATTGCTCCCGGGTGGCGATGCGTCCGCTGCGGCGACGGCCCTTGGTTGATGCGCCGCGAACCGAACGACGCGAATCCTACGGCCGTTGCCAAGCCGCAAATCGCTGGCGTCGCCCCGCTGCCTTCCGACGCCGTGGTTGCGGACGACGCCGCGGATCCAGTGAAGCTGGAGCTATTCCATAACCATTTCGCAGCCATTGCGGAACAGATGGGCGTCACGCTTCGCAACACGTCCTCGAGCGTGAATGTGAAGGAACGACTGGACTTCAGTTGCGCTTTGTTCACGGCCAAAGGCGAGTTGGTTGTGAACGCCCCCCATATTCCAGTTCACCTGGGCGCGATGAGCGAGACCGTGCGTCGCGTGTTGGAGGAGAACCCGAACATGGGGCCGGGCGACGTCATCGCGACCAACGACCCGTTTCGCGGCGGCTCGCATCTGCCCGATGTGACGGTGGTCACGCCGGTGTTCGCTCCCATGCAACCAGGCGACCGCGATCCAGGCCCCCTGCTCTTCTTCACGGCCAGTCGAGCTCACCACGCCGAGATCGGCGGCGCGACGCCGGGCTCCATGCCGCCCTTCTCCCGCAATCTCGCGGAAGAAGGCGTCTTGATTCGCAACTTCAAAGTCCTGGATCGTTTTCGTCCGCGCTATAACGAATTGGATGCGTTGTTGCGAAGCGGGCCCTACCCTTCCCGGAGTCCCCAAGAGAACCTTGCCGACGTACAGGCTCAAGTCGCCGCCAACTTCCTTGGCTCCCGAGAGCTGTTGCAGCTTTGCTCCGCGCATGGCGTCTCGCAAGTCATCGCTTACATGCGACATATCCAGGAAGCTTCAAGCCAGAAGGTGCGCACGGCGTTGGCCGCCTTGGGGCAAGGGCGACGCGAATTCGAAGATCGCTTGGACGATGGCGCCTTGATTCGCGCGGCGATTGACATTCGCGAAGATCGGTGCATCATCGACTTCACCGGCACGTCGGGCGTGTTAGCCGGCAACTTGAATGCGAATCGGGCGATTGTCACCGCCGCGGTCATGTACACTCTGCGATGTCTGTTGGACGATGACACGCCGCTGAACCAAGGCGTACTCGCCCCGGTGCAGATCCTGCTTCCGGAGTGCTTGTTGAACCCGCCGAGCGATGAAGATCCGGCAAAGTGCGCCGCGGTCGTCGGCGGCAATGTCGAGACGTCTCAACGCGTCGTGGACGTCTTGCTAGGGTGCCTGGGATTGGCGGCCGCTAGCCAAGGCACCATGAACAACGTCTGCTTTGGCGATTCAAGCTTCGGCTACTACGAGACGATCTGCGGCGGAGCGGGCGCCACGCCGCGCGCCAAGGAGCCGACGCCGTCCACACGCACATGACCAATACCCGACTCACCGACCCGGAGGTCCTGGAGCACCGCTTGCCCGTGCGGCTGCTGCGGTTTGCGATTCGGCGAGGATCAGGCGGGGCCGGCCGGCATCGCGGCGGCGACGGCGTGGTCCGTCGCTTCCAGTTCCTGAGGCCATTGGAAGTCTCCTTGGTGACTCGGCGCCGAGGCGAGTATGCGCCGTACGGCATGGCGGGCGGCGATCCGGGCGCCTTGGGCGTGAATTATCGGATCCTCCCCAATGGCGCCGACCAACGACTACCCGCTCTCACGCATTACGAAGCCGCCGCCGGCGAGATGCTCGAAATACTCACCCCCGGCGGCGGCGGCTACGGCCGCGGCATTCAAGCAGAACCCTGATCAAGCGGGCAAGTTCATGCGGGGAGGCCGGCCGCTCCGAATCGCTACGGGTCTCGGAATGATCGCAGACTAAAATGGAGCCACGCCGCCATGGCAGGGTGGAGCGTGAGCGCAGCGAACTAGCGCAACCCTGGGTCGCGCACCGCGCCGGAAAAGCCACGTCGATTGGCGCGGGATCATGTGCGAATCGCGATTTGGGGCCACTCCTTCGGGGGTTGCGGGCCACCGGGTTCGCTACCCATAACGGAGTTGTTCCTTCGTCGAATCATCTCAACCGGCCAACTTCCGCGTCGCGGATCCAACAGGACTTCCAGCTCCAACGTCTTCTCGGATTTTTTCCGCAAATGGATGAGGGGTTGGGCGGCTGCGGCGCAAGGTTCCTGGCATAGAGATTGAATCGCCGACTCGAATCTTGAGGAACACTGAGATGAACCGCTCCCCCAGAATGCTGTACTGTGGCTTGATCGTTAACCTCTGTCTGTTGTCCGCGGCCAGCTTTGCTGACGAGTCAAAACTGGGCCGTTTCGTCAATAAAGTTCGCCGCGGACGGGACGCCGTCAGCCGCAACGTGGACCGCGTCAAGCAAGGTCTGAGCGGCGTGAAGGAAACGCTGTTGGGCGACGACAATCAGCGCAACGGCGACAGTCAGTCCGGCGACAGCGACCGCGAGTCCTCCAGTCCCGAAGCCCGCGAGGTGCTGGCACTGGTCAACCGGGAACGATCCAAGGCCGGCGTGCCGCCGCTCACTCTTGACGCCAAGCTCTCAGCCGCCAGCCAAGACCATTCCAACGATATGCTCAACCAAGGCTTCTTTGACCACATTTCCCCGCTTCGGGGCAAAACCAAACCCTCCGATCGGGCCAAAAACTTTGGAACCACCGGTGGCAGCGAGAATATCGCCACGCACCCGGGTTCCGCGGAAGACGTGGTCCAAATGTGGATGGGAAGTCCGGGGCATCGACGCAACATTCTCAACCCCCAACTCAAACGCATGGGACTGGGCAAAGCCGGACGTTTCTGGACTCAGATGTTCGGCCGCTAGTTCCGAATCCACGCTCCAAGCCTTCCCTGGTGGCGACGGCGCGAAAGTAGTTTCGCGCCCTTTTCTTTTGCGATGTGGCTCGGCAAATTGCGGAGGACTAGTTTCCTTTCACCCGTTGCATGTTGGGGCGTGGACACCGATGAAGAGCCGGGCATAATCAATGCATGCGGCGGCCGTATGGGCGTCTCTTGAAATCGAAGCTCACTCCAGTCGCCCGTGGTGCGGGTTCCGCATGCGAGGCGCCAACTATGATCCCGGCCGCAACGACATTCAAAACGGAGTTCTACGGCAAGACTTGGCTTTACCGAACCGGAGCGTTCTTGTCGGCGCTACTCGCTTGCATCTGCGTCTTCATCGCAGTCCTGTTTCTCTGCGGCATTTGGACACCAGCGAACCGAATTCCAGGAACCGTGGCCGCCTTCCGACTACTGCTCGTGGCAATGCCGATTAGCTTCTTCGCGATTCTTTTTTGGTTCCACGTACTCGCGAGGCGCCGCCCCCTGCTGAGAATCTGCGACGAAGGACTTGAGGTCAATATCATTGGTCGCGGCAGCTTGGACCACGTGCCGGGAATCCCAACCTCGATAAAGCTCGCTTGGTTGGTTGTGTCGATGCAGGGCTTCCGCAAGCAAATTGGCTGGGTCCCCTGGGGGTCGTTTCGAGGAGCGAAGGTTTCCGGCAAACCGTTGATGAGAACACTGACGATTCACGGCACTGTAGCCTTTCCGAGATTTCGCGGCGATAAGATTGAGGCAAAAGTCGGCGACCACGTTAGCTTTCGGAGCTCAGAGTATCGCGATTCGCTCGAGGAAATCGTGGACGCTATCGAGACCGCCTTCGAACATCCTTCAACTTGGAGTGCATTACCGAGCCTGCATGATTCGTCGAGCTGATCACCAATCGCCGCGTTAAGGATCGCAAAAAGGTGTCCGGTGGCCTTGATCGTGAGGTGGTCCACCTGGCTCTGATTGTGGTGTCCTTGCAGACCGCAACGCGGAGCAGTTTGTTTGCTGCGGTAGCTCCGATGGAATGCCGGAAGAGAGATGGGGAGCTGCATCCGAGGCCCGGAGGGCCAACCCAATTCTAGCCGTGGCCGTGAGGCAAGCCCTTTACAGCTGGCAGGAAGCAAAGTGCGAATAGCCGGCGAATTCCCGCCACCGCTGGGCTTGTCCCAGCGTAGTGCTGCTCCTCGCCAGAGAGCGCTGTTTGCTGGGCGAGGAGCATCGCCCAACGGGGGCACAAGCCCCGTTGTGGCGGCGTTCCCGCCGGAATCGTTGCTGGCAGGGCGCAACGCTCGACGGGGACATGCCCCGTCGTGGCGTGCTCGCCGCGTAAGCACTTGTGGAGACAGGCCTTGGCGGAAAATGGAGCCTCTGCAGAGACTCACGCCCCCATTTTCCTCCTAGGCGTCTGATTTCAGGAATACGGCGCCCAAGGGCGGGAGCGAGAGATTGAGCGAGAATGGACGCCCATGCGAGCCGACGGGCGTCGCGTTGACTCCACCCAAGTTGCCGTGCCCGCTGCCGCCATGTTCCTGGGCGTCGCTGTTAAGAATCTCGCGCCAGAAGCCGCCTCGTGGAACTCCGATGCGATAATTCTTCCACGGCACCGGCGTGAAGTTGCACACGACGGCGATGATGTCGCCGCCCGCCGCGTCTTTGCGCAAGAAGCTAAGCACGCTATGGTCCGCGTCATCGGCGTTAATCCATTCGAACCCATCGGCCTCGCAGTCGCGCTGGTGCAAAGCTCCTTCGCCGACATACGAGCGGTTCAGGGCGCCGACCCAGCGCTGCAGGGACGAATGCGATGGGTGCTCCAACAGCGTCCATTGCAGGCTGGCGTCGTGCCTCCATTCATCCGACTGGCCGAACTCGGCGCCCATGAACAACAGCTTCTTGCCGGGCATGCCGTACATATAGGCGTACAGCAGTCGCAGGTTGGCGAACTTCTGCCAAGCGTCTCCCGGCATCTTGTCGAGCAACGAACCCTTGCCATGCACCACCTCGTCGTGCGACAACGGCAGAGTGAAGTTCTCATTGAAGGCATAGAGCATGCGGAACGTCAATTCGTTGTGATGGTACTTGCGATGCACTGGATCTTCGGCCATGTACTTCAACGAATCGTGCATCCAACCCATGTCCCACTTCATGCCGAACCCCAGCCCGCCCGCGTAGGTGGGTCGCGACACCATGGGCCAGTCCGTGGACTCCTCGGCGTAGGTGGCGACATCGGGGTGGCGAGAATAGACCTCGGTGTTGAAAGTGCGCAGGAAGTCGATCGCCTCCAGGTTCTCCCGCCCTCCATGAATGTTGGGAATCCACTCGCCTTCGTCGCGGGAATAGTCCAGATACAACATCGACGCCACGGCATCGACGCGTAAGCCATCGGCGTGGTACTCCTGCAGCCAGAACAGGGCGTTGCTCAGCAGGAAGCTGCGAACTTCGTTGCGACCGTAGTTGAAGATGCAACTTTTCCAGTCTGGGTGAAACCCCTGCCGCGGATCGGCGTGTTCGAACAGATGCGTGCCGTCGAAATAGGCCAGCCCATGTTCGTCGTTGGGGAAGTGCGACGGAACCCAGTCCAGGATGACGCCGATCCCCTGCTGGTGCAGGTGATCAATCAGGAACTTGAAATCCTGGGGCGTTCCAAAGCGGCTGGATGGGGCGAAGTATCCGGTGACTTGATAACCCCATGATCCAAAGAAGGGATGCTCCATGACGGGCAGGAACTCAACATGCGTGAAGCCAAGTCGCTTGACATGCTCGCTTAGGTCAATCGCCAGTTCGCGGTAGGTGAGCGACCGGTTTCCCTCGGCCAACACGCGGCGCCAGGAACCGAGATGGACTTCGTAGATCGAGATCGGTGAATCCAGCCGTTGACTCGATCCTCGCCGAGCCATCCACTCGCCATCGGACCATTGATAATCGAGATCCCAGACAACGGACGCCGAGTTGGGAGGCGTCTGGTGCAGCACGCCGAATGGATCGGCTTTATTGACCTGGTATTTGCCGTCTTGGGAAACAATGTGGTATTTGTACAGCGTCCCTTGAGCCACTCCGGGGACGAACCCTTCCCAGATTCCAGACGAACCTCGGGGGCGCAGCGGGTGGCTCAGCTGATCCCATTGATTGAAGTCGCCCGTAACGGTCACGAGCCTGGCGCTGGGCGCCCAAACCGCGAAGTAAGCGCCCTGGGCGCCGTCCTCGGCGACATGGGGCCGAGCGCCCAACTTCGATTGCAAGTCGAAGTGGGTTCCCTCGTTGAACCAATGAACGTCTTCATCGGTCAGGAGACTCACATTGGACCGGACGGCCGGCGCGTTGCTGTCGTTGTTGCGTGTCATGTCTCTTGAATTTATGGGCGGCGCCCACAACCTCGCATCATAGGTAGTACTCAAAGTCGCGTTCCGACCGCACGCGTCGGCGTATCTGGAAAACATGGGCCGGGGAAATCTGGGGATTCAACTCGACGAAGTTGCGTTCTCCATGCCACAAGTACGCGCCCCTCGCCCAACAAGTCGTGGACTTGGTAGGGCTGCGTTTCCTCCAGGCAAAGTTCCTCGAGCGGCAAGCGCACCCACCCCGATTGCAGGTGATGCGGGTCGAGATTCACGACGACGACAATTAATTGCGTCTTATCAGGCGACATCTTGCTGAAACAGAGGATCTCGTCGTTATCCACCTCGTGAAATCGCGGCGGGCTGCTCGACTGAAACACGGTGAATTCGCGTCGGATCTGATTGACCCGAGCGACGAACTCGCTCAAGCTGTCCAACCTTTTCAGATCGTGGTGGTGAACTTGATATTTCTCGGAATCAAGGTATTCCTCGCTCCCGGGCTCGCGCGGGACGCACCAGCAGTGTTCGAACGGCGGTCCGTAGATTCCATAATTGGGCGATAATAACGCCGCCATGACCAAACGCGACATGAACGCCGGACGACCGCCAAGCTGCAAGTATTCCGGCAGAATGTCCGGGGTATTAGGCCAGAAATTCGGCCGAAAGAACTCACGAACATCACTCTCAGTCAGATCCTTCATGTACTCGGTCAGTTCCTGCTTGGTGTTGCGCCACGCATAGTATGTATAGGACTGAGTAAAACCCAACTTGGCGAGCCGATGCATGATCTTGGGCCGAGTGAACGCCTCGGCCAGAAACAACACGTCGGGATATTGGCTCTTGATCTCGCCGATACACCATTCCCAGAACGAAAACGGTTTGGTGTGGGGATTATCGACGCGAAAGATGCGCACGCCCTTCTCGATCCAGAATTCAAAGATGCTCTTCAGCTCCTGCCACAACGCCCGCCAGTCCTTGGTTTCGAAGTCGAAAGGATAGATGTCCTGGTATTTCTTGGGCGGATTCTCCGCGTATTGAATCGTGCCGTCGGGCCGTTGTCGAAACCAATCCGGGTGTTGCCGTACGTAGGGATGATCCGGCGCACATTGGAAAGCGATATCCATCGCAATTTCCATTCCGTGTTCGGCTGTCGCCTCGAGCAGGCTCTGAAAATCCTCGAACGTGCCCAGTTCCGGATGAATGTCCTTGTGCCCACCTTCCTCCGAGCCGATTCCCCAGGGGCTGCCAACGTCGTCCGGCCGGGCTTCGGTGGCGTTGTTCCGGCCCTTGCGAAACGTGATTCCAATCGGATGGATCGGCGGCAGGTACAACACGTCAAAGCCCATCCTGGCCACATAGGGCAAGCGCTTCTGGACGTCCTTGAGCGTGCCGTGCCGATCGGGCTCCATGGCGGCTGAGCGTGGGAACATCTCGTACCAGGCGCTGGCTCCCGCCCGCGCGCGATCGACGACAACTCTTAACGGGCGTTCGTGGCGAACAGCGAATTCTCGGCTGGCATAGCGACGCATCAGGAGGGAAAGCTCCGCGTCCTCGCACACCTGCTGGGCGTGGACGACGGCGTCTCGGTGCCTGAGTCGCCGCGCCCATTGCTGCAGCAGCTGCGCGTCGCCTCCGCTGGCTTGGGGCACGGCCGCGTCGACCAATTCGGCTCCAATCAACATATCCACTGCCGCGGCCTGACTGGCGGCCACGCGTTTGCGAAGATCTCGTTGCCAGGTCACGAAACGATCGATCCAAGCATGCACGGAGTACTCATAGACGCCGACTTGCTCGACCAAGAAATTCGCGACCCAGCGGTCATTGACCAGCGGCAGCATGGCGACTTCCCGCCATTGGGATTCGTCGTTCATGCGGAACTCGAGCAGAGCCGTGATCGCGTCGTGACCGTCGGTGAAGATGTCCGCCTCCACAACCACCAACTCGCCAACGGTGCGTTTGATGGGGTACTGACCAGCGTCGATCTCGGGGTGTACGCTCTCGATCACCACGCGACTTCGTCCATCCGAGCTGACCATGTAGTTGTCCTTGCGTAGTTGGTGCAATTAGCGACGGCGCTACTGTTTTCTATATTCGGCCGTGATTGGCAAGTGGTGCGGGTCGCAAGATAGCGGTCACCGGGTAGTGATCCGAGGGAAACCGTCCCTCGTAGTCCGTTCGATCAATCTCGGCTCGCAGCGTCTCCAAACGGCGTGAATGCAGAATCCAGTCGATGCGAGCTCCCATCGTTTGCCGGCCAAAATCGTGCCGCGTGAATTCGGCCGGTCCCTTTCGCGGGCGTCGGCAACGGTAGGCGTTGACCAGCGTATCGGCGGAGGCCGTTGCGTTGTCTTGCCGAGCGTCGCCGTGAAGCAGTGTGCGGTACGGCACGTCGTCCTCTCCGCAGTTGAAGTCGCCCATAACAAGAATGGGCCGCTCGAGCCCCAACGACACGACACGATCTCGCAACAGCTTCGCGCTTTCCTCTCGCGCCGTCTCGCCGCGAAAATCAAAATGCGTGTTCAGCACATGCAGCCGCTCCGCCGGACACAGTGCGTCTTGCAGCACGCACCAAGTCGCCATTCGCGGTTGGCGACTGTCCCAGCCCTTGCTTCCTGGTACGTCAGGCGTTTCGCTGAGCCAGAAGTGCCCTTGATCGATCAAGGAGAATCGCCCGCAGCGAAAGAAGATCGCCACGAATTCACCTTGTCGCCGCCCGTCGTCGCGGCCCGCCCCGACCAGTGCGTAGGAGTCGCCCAGGAAACGGTGCAAATCGCCGAGCTGGAAGTCGAGCCCTTCTTGCGTGGCGAGCAGATCGGGACCAAACCGCTGGACCGTCCGCCCAACAAGATCGCGCCGCCGCTCCCAGCTGTTTTCCAGATCGCTGGGGGCCGCATAGCGAATATTGAAGGTCATCGCGCGCAACTGACTGGTCACGCTATCTCCCGCATCGGCGAATGGCTGGACCGTTAGCTCCCTAGGATAAGCCGCCAACGCCTTATCGTCCACGCCTCTGAAACAGCTTGTCGGGGCGGCGCGCTGGTGTGCGGAAACGAACAGTTGCACCCGGGCTTCCGCCGCGCTGTCGATCATGGCGTCAATCGCCCCTTCTCGCACACTGTCCGATCGCGTTACCGCCTGGGGAGAATCCAACGCACCAAGGCCGGGCCGATTGACATCCGATTTCCAGCGCAGGATGCTGCTGATTCGAAAGCGTGCACTGCGTCAGCGAAGCAGCAACTCCGGCTCAGCGACAGGGCGATCGTCTCACTCAGGCATTGGATGTTCAGGTAGGAGAGCCAATTGATGAAGACTTTGTTGTTGACCAGGGAATATCCGCCTCACGTTTACGGCGGGGCCGGCGTCCATGTCGAGTACTTATCGCAGGAACTCCGGCAGCTGATGGACGTGGAAGTGCGCAGTTTCGGCGATCAGAACGTGAGTTCCGAGCATCTGCGAGTCAAGGGCTATCCGTTCTCGCTGGGCAACTACGCCGCGGTGGACCAAAAGCTAAAAGGAGCGCTCGACACACTGGAGACCAACTTGACCACGCTGACCGACGCGATCGATGCCGACGTGGTGCATTGCCATACCTGGTATTCGCATTTCGCCGGCCTGCTGACCAAGATCAGCTACGGCATCCCGCTGGTGGTGACCACGCACTCGCTCGAACCCTTGCGTCCCTGGAAACGAGAGCAACTGGGAAGAGGGTACGACCTTTCATCATGGGTCGAGAAGACAGCCCTGGAGATGGCCGACGCGGTGATCGCCGTCTCCAATGAAACCAAGGCCGATGTGCTGCGATTGTTCGACGTCGCCCCCGAGAAGGTCGCGGTAATCCACAACGGCATCAAGATCGAGGAGTACCAGCCCACGACCGACACCAGCGCCTTGGAGCGCCATGGAGTCGATCCCAAGAAGCCCATCGTTTTGTTTGTGGGCCGCATCACGCGCCAAAAGGGCATCATTCATCTTGTCAACGCCATCCCGCATATCTTGCCCGAGGCGCAGGTCGTGCTGCTCGCCGGCGCGCCGGACACCGAGGAAATCGCAGCCGAAATGAAAGCCAGCGTCGCCGCGGTGCAGAAGCAGCGAGCGAATGTGATCTGGGTTCAGGAGATGCTGGACAAGCCCTCGGTAATCCAGATGTACTCGCACGCGGCGGTCTTCTGCTGCCCATCGATCTACGAGCCGTTTGGAATCATCAATCTGGAAGCCATGGCCTGCAAGACTGCCGTCGTGGCCAGCGCCGTCGGCGGCATCAAGGAAGTCGTGGTCGATGGTGAAACGGGGATTCTCGTGCCCGTGCAGCAACAAACCGAGCCGCCCTTTGAGCCCGTGGATCCTGATCGTTTCGCCAAGGAACTAGCGGCCGCCGTCAACAAGGTGCTCTCCAACGACGCGTTGCGCGAATCGATGGCCAACGCGGGCATGATCCGCGCCCGTGAAGTGTTCAGTTGGAACAGCATCGCCCGCCAGACGCAAACGCTCTACGAGTCCTTGCTAAAGTAGGGTAGCGGGCCGCGAGTTCAGCCTGATCCCGGTTCGTGTTGTCCATGGCTAAGGGGCGGCCGAAAAATAACGTCCCGATTCGATCGCCCGGCGTCTTGGCTTTCGGCGGTGAAACTGGTCGCAGGTCGGGAATCTGTTTTTCGGCCGCCCCTAAGCCGGAAGGCAAGAGCTGACGTAAAGCCAGGCCCGAAGGGCCGGTACAGTTCTAGCCGTGGCCGTGAGGCGAGCCCTTTAAAGGCTTGTTATCCGAACAATTCCATCACCGGTTTGCCGGTGGTCAGGGGACGCGAAATGCCGCTGTTGTTTTGCGGTTCGTTGAGCGGAATGTCGAGGGCGTGGTAGATGGTCGCCGCCAATTCCTCCGGGCGGATCGGGTTGCTGGTGGGATACTCGCCGTGCTTGTTGGATTTGCCGTACACCTGCCCGCCGGCGATTCCCGCGCCAGCCAGGATCGCGGAAAAGCACTTGGGCCAGTGCTGGCGTCCCGGGGGTTGCTGGGTCAGGACGTTGGGCGTGCGGCCGAACTCGCCGGTCACCACAACCAGCGTGTTGTCCAGCATGCCGCGTTCCTTGAGATCGGAAAGCAACGCGGCCAGCGCCTGATCCAGACGCGGCAAGCAGAATCCCATGCCGTAGGAGCCGTCGCCAAAGGCGTTGCCCATGCCCATGTTTCCGCCGTGCATGTCCCAACTGCTGCTGGGCGGGCCAGCCGTGTCGTGCGGCGCCTGGCCGGTCCAGCCGTTGACGGTGACAAACCGCACGCCGGCTTCGACCATGCGTCGGGCAAGCAGCAGATTCTGCCCGAGCGGGTGGCGGCCGTAACGATCGCGAACTTTCGCCGGCTCGCGATCCAAGTCAAACGCTTCCCGACCCTCGGGACGCGTCATCGCGTCGTAGCCCTTCTCCCGCAAGTCTTCCCAGTCCGCGCCCAAGGCGTCTTTGCGTAGCACATCGCTCTCAAGTCGATCCAGCAATTCGCGCCGTTGAGTCATGCGATCGCGATCGCCCAGGTCGTAGATCTCCGGCGGCGTGAAGTTGTCCATCGCGGGGTGATTCTGGGCCGAGCCGATGAACACCGGTGCGTAGGCCGAGCCGAGGTAGCCGCCGATGCCGATGTTCGGCGCAGAAAACCGGCGGCCCGACGCACTTGATCAGCCACGCGTTGGAGACGATGTTGCGCTTGCTCGGCTTGTGCTTGGCGACAAACGAACCGAGGTAAGGCTGGTCGTCCGTCACGCCCTGCGTCACACGCGTCGTTCGACTGGCCGCTGAGCAGGTTGTGCATCGCATCGAAGTGATTGCTGATGCCGCCCGGATGCGTCATCGAGTTGATCAGCGTGAACTGGTCGGTCAACTTGGCCAACTGCGTGTGCATCTCGTTGATGCGCATGCCCGGCACCTTGGTGGAGATCGGTTGGTACGGTCCGCGGATCGTATCCGGCGCGTTGGGCTTCATGTCCCAAGTATCGACGTGGCTCGGTCCGCCGCAGAGCAACACGAAGATGCACGACTTCTCCGCGGCAACGGCATTGCCGCTGGCGTCCAGCTCGTCGCTACCCATCACCATGCCCGGCATGCCCAGCGCAAGCGCGCCCATGCCGCCCACCATCAGGGCCTGCCGTCGGTTCATTTCAAATGGGCTCATGGGAGGTACCTTGTTAGGCGTGCGATCTGGGGCGGCTCGTGCGCAGTATGCCACCGCAATGCATCGAATGCAAACTGATCAGCAGTTCCACCGTTCTGGCGATGAGAAAAGCGAGATGGCTTGGTCGCCAGACTACCAACGTCAGCGCGGTCGGGCTGAACGAACGCTGACTACGACGGACCGGGGACCATGGTCAGGATCATCGACAAGCACGAGACTTGGGACAAGGACGACGGATTGCCCCACGCGGACGTTGATTCCGGCTTTCACCATCAAAACGTCACCGCGCATGTGGACGTTCTTTCGCATGTCAACGATCAGATGGCCATCAAGCTGACCGTGACCACCGATGACGTGCAATACTATGACGAGCGTGCTTGCGACAACGCCATCGCCGGAGAGATCACGCTCCAAAGGACGATCAATGGGGGCCCTGAAATGAGACGCGTTCCTCAGAACGCCAACTCCGGGGGAAGGAACTCGGCCCAGAGGTCTTCGTAGTACGGCCTTAATTGGTCGACATCGGGCCGCTCGGCGCTCTTGGTGTACAGATCGTACGGGTTGAAGGCTCGCACGGCGTGAAAGTACTTGCGGTCGCGATCGTTCATCAGATGCGAATAGGCGCCGTCGCGATGAGCCGGATAGAACGAGTGATAGCGGATCATGTACAGGGCTTCCATCGGCAAGTAGTCCTTGACGACGTGATACATGTACTCGTCATGCCCCCAGGACATCAGGACGTTTTCCAGACCGCAACCCTCCTCGTAGATGCCGCAGGGCGTTTGATACTCGCTGACCTGACTATCAGGATTGTGAGCTAGGTATTCGGAGAAGACAATCTTGTCCGAGTAGGCGCAGCCAACGGGGAAGGTGTCCCCGACGACCGCCCATTGCGGCTCGCCGAACAGGCAGAGCACTTTGCCAAAATCATGGATCAGTCCGGTCAGAATGAACCAACGCGGGCGGCCGTCCCGTCGAATGGCCTCGGCCGTCTGCAGCAAGTGTTCGATCTGGGCCAGGCTGGTGTCAGGATCGCTGTCATCGACGAGCGTATTCAGAAATTCAAGTCCATCCCACAGGCCCATGCGGCGCTTGTTCCGCTGCAAGAATTCGTCGCGTTTGGCTCGCACGAAATCGACCGTCTGCCGCGTGTGGTGGAGTCGATAAAACTCCTTCACCTCGGGACGGGCTTCGGCGTGGTAGTCGCGAAACTGGTCCGCGGCTTTGGACGCGTTTGGCGCGATGTTGGGGATAGCGACGCCGCAGGTCTTCCTCCCATTGATCTAATTCCCGCAAAGGCCCCGGGGTTGGATGCGGATCTGAATCGGCCATCGTGTTGGCTCCTGGACGACTAGGGAGGCGTAGTGTTGACCAAGGAAGCGTGCCGCGACTGGGGCGCCTTGCGTGATGATCCCGCACATATTCCGCAACCCTGGGTACCGACGGCGTCACGTAACAAAGCCCCAACGGGGCGACCGCAAACCAGCCCAGGGTGCAGCGCAACCCTGGGCGGCTCACGGACAGCCCCAACGCGACCGCAACCGCCCGCGCAACCCTGGGATCGACGGCGTCACGGTAACAAAGCCCCAACGGGGCGACCAGGCGGCCGTGATGATCGCCGCGGGATGGCTTGACAAGGCGATGCTCGACAGGAACGACCTACAGTGTGGGATAACGTATTGGAATCTATCCAGCGACAAGGATAAAGGGGCCCAAGCGAGCAATCACGTTCGGAACACTGCTTGCGGTTGGCATCTCATCAAGAACGGCGACGACACCAATCAAGCACATGATCCCCAAGAATCCAATTGGACCAGTCTCCGTATGCCGTGCGAAAACCAATCCCGAGACCGGATTGGCTCGATCGCCGGCAGCGACAATTAAGCTGCTCCGTCAGCACCCTTTTTCCGCGTCTTCACCTGGAATGCCGCCTCAGCTGCCAAAAGGCGCCTGACACACTTTCTGGGTTCTACCATTCCAGGCACTTGAGCGTGGATTCGCCGCGGAGGAACAGGCGATCTCCAACCAGCGCTGGATGGGAGTAGAGTTCCGCGTGTTCTTCGAAAACGCGGCGCCGCGAGATGACCTTCTCCGGTTGGGCGGCGTCCAGCAACAAGAGTTCGCCCTTGCCCACGACCAACAAGCGTTGCTTATCGGCCAGGATCGCCGCATAGTCGCCGAGGCTTTCATCGCGGAGTCGTGACAACTCGTTCAAGCCGTGGTCCAGGTCCAGGCAGTACAGAAACCGATGAACGCAGAACAGCCGTCGTCCCACGGCCACTGGGCTGCTCATGTCCGGGCGAAGACGCGATTGGACGGCGACCGGTTTGGGGCGGATCTTTCCCGTTGTGTCGAAGTCGTAGAGACGCGTCGCATTGTTCTCTGTTGTGATCAGCAGTTTGCCGTTAAGGGCCAGTGGAGTGGGCACGTTGAAGTCGCCCGGAATCTCGGGGCGCAAGGTCCATAGACGGCGGCCATTCGCGATCTCCCAGCCTCCCAACGTCGTCGCGTCATGCCCGACGATTTGGCGTTTGCCGCCGTGCTTGGCGACTTGCAGGGAGCCGTATCCGACATGATCTCCAGGACACCGCCAGATCTCCGCACCGGTGTCGGGATCAAGCGCCACAAGGGACGCAGCCGCGGCCCCAGGATTCACGATCAACTTGCCGTCGACCAACAATGGTGAGCCGCAATATCCCCACGGGCACGTCCTTGGGCGCCGAACGTTGTCGCCAGATTCTTCCGCCACAGCGTCTCGCCGGTAGCCAGGCGAACGCAGATCAGATCGCCCATCGCGCCCAGCAGGAATGCTCGCGCCTCGCTGTCTGCATCGTCGCCGACCATTGTCAGCAACGGCGTTGTTCTGGGGGAGTTGCCGTAGTCCAAGGCGCCGATGGCCAGCACCTTGACTTCCCAGAGGATCTCGCCGGAAGACGCGTCCAAGCAACGCCAGACGTCGTGCAGATCGTCGGCGTCGCGATCGCCGAACACGACATGCGATTGGGTCGCCGCGACGCCACCGAGACCGGGCCGTAGCAGGTTGACCTGCCAACGCACTTGGAGCGTTGGCGAAAGCAAGTTGGGAAGCTTGGAGACGCGTCCGTCTCGGCGAGGCCCCCGCCATTGGGTCCAATCAGCCGCGGGATCGACGACTACTTTTTTTTTGGCGGATCGACGAAACCGATCAGTGTCTCCAGCTTCTCACACACTTCGGGATCGCCCACGATGGACAGCAGCGAGTTGCGCACGGCGGTCTGCTCGTCCTTGGGAAGCTCCTGGTTGACAAAGGCGGCGACAAAGGGCACGGGCTTGGTTCTCCCGACAACGCGGAGATCGCCCTTCTTGATCGTTCCGCAACCTTCGAGCAACGGTGCGGCGTAGCTGGAGATGACGGCCGCGATCTTTCGGCCGTCCAGTTCGATTACTTTGCAGGCGCCGTCGCTACAAGCTTCGTCGATCATGAGTTGTTCCGGGATGGCGACTCCGGCCGACCTCAGCAACGCGATGGCCGCCGCGTGCTTTTCGTCGCATTCGGCGGGACCAAAAATGATGTCGTATCCCGCCAGATCGGCGGTCTTGCGGGCAGGATCCTTGTCCCGCACAACGATCAGGCCCTGCTGCGTGGTGGAGCCTTTTTTGTCGGTCAACGCGGCGACGGCCCGCACCTCGAGGGCCGCCTTGGCGGCGTCGGCTCGCACGACGGAGTCTTTGCCGATGATCAAATCGGCTTGGCCCTTGTTCTCCCGCAGAGCCTTCTCCAGGGTCTCGGAGAACGTCAGGTGAACCTCACGGCCCAACGCGGCCTCCAGATGCTTGGCCAACGCCTCGTACTTGCGCTGCGCGTACCCCTCCACGCAAGGGCAACTGAGCGGCGCCGCCAGTGGATCCATCACCACCAAGTGGAATGCGGCGAGTTGGTCGCCATGGGCGAAATCAGCGCGAGCGATCGCGCACGCCGCGAACACCAGGACAAGCAGGAAGCGGCACGGCTTGAGGTTCATCGGGGCGTCTCTCCCGCGAGGGCTTTTGAAATGGGCGAATCGGCAACATACGAACGGGCTCGTTCAGTCGCCCGACTTCGCGGCGACCGTGGGATCCGGCTTCTTGGTCATCACCACGATGTGACCGCGAGTGATGTCCAGCATATATACCCGTTCGCCTTGGGGCGACACGGCGATCGAGACGTTCTTGCAACCTGGCACGAGTTTCACATCGCCCACATAAGAGAGGAATTCGCCTTGGGCGCTGAAGCGCTTGATGCGGCCGGTGGTGGACTCGGCCGTGAAGACTTCTCCGGCGCTGTTGAAGCAAACGTTCATGGGATTGCAACAGCTGGTGAATCCATCCACGCCGGTGCGATCGCGTTTGCCCCAGGACGCCTTTTCCTTACCCTCGGCGTCGTAACAAACAACGCGATGACGAGCGTTCTCGGCGACGAAAATGCCGGCCTCACAGCATTGAACGTCCATCTGGCCGCAGCAACCTCGCAGGCCGGTGACGACCGTTTCGCCGCCGCTGAAGTCATTGTTCATCTTCCAGACGTCGTAGCCGTAACCGACCGTGGCCGGCGTTGCGATGAATGTGTGCGAGCCATCGGTGCTGATCGACGCGACGCGCATTTTCTGGCTCAGCATGCTGTCGACCAGACGTTTGATTTCCGCTTCAGTGGGCCCTTTGGGCTTGTCCTCGCCGCCCGCTTTTTCTCTGGCCTCCTGTTCGGCCAGACGTTCCTCATAGATCTTCAGCGATTGAGGCAAGCTGGTCAGCACGCGTTCTTCCTGTTCGCTCAGCTCGCCCTTTTCCTTCTTGGCTTCCAGCTGGGCGATAATCTGTTTGTAGGCGTCGATCGTCGTGCGATAATTCGCGCCGCTGGAGCTGCGTTTGAGTTGTGTGATCGCGGCTTCGCGGAGCTGGTCCGATCCCTCGCGGAGCGCGGCGGCGTGCGGCGAATCGGCCGAGCCCAACAGTTCGCCAGCGGAGCTGAATCGCATCAGCTTCCCCACGCCGGCGACCAGCACGTCCCCCTGCGCAGTGACATTGATGGCCTCGGGCTTGATGGCGACTTCCCAGGAGCGAAGTTCCTGGCCCTGATCGTCCAAGACGCGAATCATGCCCGGTCCGGCGCCGCAGGCGGCCAGGATCTGTCCCTCACGATTCAGACAAAACGCATTGATCCCGGCCACTTTGATCTTACTGGAATCGACATGAGTGGCCTGGTCGTCGATGCTGGCCGGCTGGGGCAGTTGAGCCTGGCAAGTCCCGGTTATCAACAAAGCCGTCAGGCCGCCCAGCACGATTTGTTTCCACATTCTGCAGCTCCTTGGATCCTGAGGAGACACTTAGCACAAGTCCGCCCCCATTGTTACGCATAAACACGGTGCATGGGAAGAAGAATCGGGAAAACGGTGAAATCGAGAAGCCGATTGTGCCCAGTTCGAAATCCCAGTCGTGGCGAGCCCATGCGGGAACGAGTCTGTCGGGGACAAAGGAGGCGTTGGGCCTTGATCTGAAGCTGGCCCGCCTTGGTCTGATGGCGCACAGATGCAGTCCGGAAAATGACAGCGCGACGGGAGCACAGAGGAAGACAGAGGACAGAATTGCATGCCCCGCTGTGGTTCTCCGTGTCCTCCGTGGTCAAGGCCATCGGGATCCTTCTTCGCTTGTTGCCCATGCATTGAAGCGAATCACTAACCCCGGAAAGCGCCTCATTGGAAGAAGGACGGAGAACTAGTCCCAACCGGGTCGGCCCCAAATCAGCCCAGCGCAACCCTGGGTGACCCCGACGCCAGCCGCGTTTTTCATCGAAGCTGCGAAACGGATTGGGGATTTCGGCGCCCCATGGGTGCGCGGTCGAACTAGCGCGACGATTGCGAGATCGCCAACAATGTCGCGGCCTCTTCCTTGAGCCGCTGAAACACCACATCCCGCGGGCTGTGCTGGTCCATCCACATCGAGGCGCTGCGGAAGATCTTGACAGCGTCGGTCTTGAGATTCAACCTCCATGCGTTCATGGCGAGGAAATATCCCGGGAATCCTTGTTGCGACTCGCCTTGATACCGCGACGCCTTTTCAAACGCGGCCGCCGCTTGCTCCCACTGTTGTAAGCGATAGTACGCGGCTCCCAACGTGTACCAACAAAACGAGTTCTCGGGCTCGGACATCGTCGCGACGCGGGCCAGCTCCAGGGCGCGAGCAACGTTCTTCAACGGCTCTTGCCCAGTGGTCGTCAACATCCAGGCCAGTCGGTTTGCGGCCCGGGGATCTTGCGGCGAATAACTCAGCAGATCTTCATAAACCGACACAACGTTCTGTTGGTAGGGCAGGTTGTCGGGTAGCCGAGCCGCGAGAGCTTCGCAAACGTGCGCACTCTCCCAACTCAGGCGGATCGCATCGTCGCGGCGACCCACTTGGTCATACAATTGCGCCCACTCGCGCAACACCGCTCCCACGTTATGATGATGGTCGGGATTGGCGGGGATTTGCTCGGCGAGGACTCGCCATTGCCGCGTGCTCTTGTCGTATTCGCGCAGGGCCAACTCCGTACTGCCCATGGCGGAGTACGTTTGTCCAAGTTGTCGGTAGCCGGTCGCCAGAGCGTAGAGTTGTGATTGCTGCGGGTCTCCAGTCTCGATGAGTTCCTTCCACTGCTCGATGGCGCTTTGGTGCGATTCCGCTGCTTGTTCATACCTCTCCAGCCGCTGCAACAAGGCGCCCAGATGTTGTTCACACATGCCCAGCAGAAACCGCGGCGAAATCAGCAGCGGATTCTCTTTCGCCAGTTGTTGACAAATCGACCTTGCCTCCCTCAGATTCGTTAGTCCTTCTTCCTGCTTTCCGATCACATCACCCTGGATGACGCCCACTTCGAACAGACAACTCGCGAACAAATGTCGTGCGTCGAGTTGCTCACCGTTGCTCATTTGATCAGCCTGATGATTCCGGCAAAGCCTCAACGCCTCGACGAGTTCCTCCTCAGCTTCTTCGATCCTATTGGCTCGCCGATAGGTTGCGCCCAGTTCCCTGCGGCTTACCGCCAAAGCTCGCCAGCGCTTCGCATCTGGACGAAGCTCAAGGTTCTCGGCCCGAAGTCTGACGGCTTCCCGCTTCAAAGCAATCGGATGATCGTGGTCGCCTTGCACCTCCTTGATCGAACCGAGTCGAGTTAAGCTGCCAGCCAATTCGTGACGATTGTTGACGCTGGGCGTCCGTGTAGAGAGCTTTCGAAAGATGTTCTACGGCTTGCCTGGCGAGGGACTCGGACGCCGCTGTCTCGCCGTCTTTCGCATAGTCTGGATAGAAGCCGCTGAGCCGGCGGCTGCTCTTCGCGAAGTCGAACTGCAGTCGTCGTTCCTCAGGTTGGCTCGTTGCGAGTTGACGACGGATGTTATAGCACTGTTGGTGGGACCGAAGCGCTCTTTGCGCTGGCCCAGCGCGTTGTTGATGTTGCCCACACTCCAATACGCTTGTGCTAATTGCTGCTGAAGGCGCAGGTCGTCGCGACGCAGTGCAATGAACTTCGTATAGTATCCGAGTGCTTTCTCAAAAAGTTCGCGGCGGAAAGGGCGCAGCGAAGGATGTCGAAGCGAGTCTGATTCTTTGATGGTCGCCACCAAGTCTTCGACCGTATCGACGGCAAGTTGCAGGTTCGCATCGGCCACGGATTGCTGCCGAGACACCTGCCTGTAGGCGGCCGATAAGAACATGGAAGTGAATGAAGTCGCGACCAAGGCCATGGTCAAGACCACCGCCGCGGAGAGCACTCCAGTGGGATGTCGCCGAACAAATTTTTGCATCCGCTGTGCGAATGTGGCGGGACGAGCGAGTATGGGCTCGTCTCGCAAGAACCTCTGCAAATCGTCAGCCAATTCCTCGGCCGTGTCGTAGCGGTCTTGCGGATCCTTGGCGACGGCCTTCAACAGAATCGTCGCCAAATCCGCCGGCACGTGTGAATTCCAATAACGCGGACTTCGCGGCTCCTCGGACCGAAGTTGCTTGAGCAGCAGCTCTCGATTATCGCCCTCCAAGATCGGTTGCAATGTCAACAGCTCGTAGAGCGTGGCGCCCAGGGAGTAAATGTCGGCGCGATGATCCACCAAGCCGCTGCGACCTACTCCTTGCTCGGGCGCCATGTAACGCAGCGTGCCCAACAGATCGCCGGTCATCGTCAGTCCCGCTTCGCTCTCGATGCGCCAGACCGAAATCCGTGACCCACAGCTTGCCGCGACGATCCATCATCAAGTTGCCCGGCTTCACATCACGGTGCACGACTCCCTGTTGGTGGGCGCTGTGCAACGCCCCAGCCGCCTCGATTCCCAGGCGGACGACGTGCCGTATGTGTTGGCCCCCGATCGCGAAGCAACTTCTCGAAACCACGGTCTCTTGAGCATGCGTTTCAACTTCCGCCGTGTCCAGAGATTCCGCTTGGGCGCCAAGGCGGGAGTCGGCGGCCGCCGTTTCGGCCGAGCGGATCTCGAACGTCGCCGCGGCGTCGCTGGAATGCTTGGCGACAATCTGTTCGATGGTGCAGAATCCATTGGCGGAGTCGCCTTCCCGCATCAAACGACTGCGCAATTCACGTATCACCTGCGCCAGCGTGGGCCCGTCCACCAGCCCCATCGCGTAGTAGTGAACGTCTTGTTCCTTGCCGACCGCGTGCACTGGCACGATGTTTGGGTGCTGTAACGCCCCGGCAGCGCGGGCTTCGTTTTTGAATCGCAGGATCGCCTTCTCGTCCAACATGGCCGCGGACGGCAACACTTTGAGCGCGACGCGGCGGTTCATCGACACCTGCTCCGCCTCATAGACGATCCCCATTCCTCCTCGTCCGAGCTCCGCGACAACCTGAAAGTCTCCCAACTGGAGCTTCCGCGCGGTTTGTCCAAGCGGAACAAGCTCTTCGCCAACGCCGGACGGCTCTTGAGTCGATTTGGCCAATCCGACCATCATCTGCAGCGTCGGCAACAGCTTCTTGATCTGGGGCGCAAGGTTGGGAAAGTCTTTCTCGTAAGGAGTCAAGTCAATCGGTTCGCCGGCGCGAATCTCGTTAGTTAGTTGATCAATGATTTCCCCCAGCAGCTCGTCCGCCTCGTTGGCCGTCGCTCTCGCCGTGGTGAGGAACATGATCGTGTCTCGCGTTGTTGTGAGGTAGTGACCCGTGTGAAGCGTCTCTGTTGAATGTCGTTCCTGGGCCGGCGATGCCCCGGCGCCGCGCTGCCAACTTCAGTCATCGGGCGGCAAGATCTCATGCAGTTTGGCAATGGCCCGAAAGTGTCGGGACTTGACGGCGCCCGCCGACACGCCTAGCACCGCGGCTGTTTGATCGACCGAAAGTTCCTCCAAGTGTCGCAGGACCAGCACCTCACGGTGTTCGGCCGAGAGTGATTCCAGAGCTTGGCGTACTTCGTCGAGACGCTCGCGCCGGAGCAATCGACCGCTAGGACTGGTTTCGCTGGCGACCAAGTGTTCGACGAGTTGCGCTGCCGAACGATCCGATAGCATCGAAGCCTGTTGCTCTCGCAGCACACTGCGCTTACTTCGCTGAACATGATGTCGCTGAAGTTGAATCAACCGCTCCCAGGCGAGTCGCCGCAGCCAGGGGTAAAAGGGGATCGCCTGCTCCTGCAAATAGACCGCCAGGCGTTGTGAAGCCAAGGTCAAGGCGTCCTGCACGACGTCGGAGGGGTCCAAGCGAACCGCCAAACGCGAGTCCATTCGAACCGCGATCATCCGTTTCAACTGGGGCCGATGTCGTTCGAACAACTGCCGCTCGGCCACGGAGTCGCCTTGTCCCGGGCAACAACGCGATCCTGCGTTTTGGCGATGCAAACGAAGCGGTGTTCACCATCACGCTAACCACGCCAGCCAACCAACCGGTCACGGTGCAGTATGTCACGGAAACAAACGGCTCGGATCCCGCGACGCCGGGAGTTGATTACCTGAATGCCGCCGGCGAGGTTGTCTTCGCTCCGGGAATCACGCAGCGCACGATCACCGTACCGGTCGTTGACGACGAGGTCGCCGAATCGGACGAGACGTTCGCCGTGACGCTTTCCTTGCCCGTCAACGGCGTGATTGGCGATGGACAGGGTGTGGCGGTCATCCAGGACGATGACGGCCCGACGAATAGTCCCTTCGAGCTCTATGTTTCCGATGTCGCCTTCCAATCGCGACGCTCCGGAACCCAATGGCGAGTCGTGCTGCAAATCCGCAGCGACTCCAACGCTGACGGCGCCGGTGGAACGGACGATCAAGTCCGCGCAGGAGTGCAGGTCTCCGTGAACTTCGCTGGCCGAACCTACACGGGAACCACCGACGCCAATGGGATATTCCGTAGTCGTTGGGTGCGCGGCCTGGGTGGCGGCGATCACTACGCCAACGTAGTCGACCTTGCTCTGGCGGGTTACAACTGGCAACCGCTGGGCCTGGACTTGGAAGACGACTCTGACGGCGACGGCAAGCCGGACGACGTGTTGGTGTTGTGAACAACGGTCAAAGGATAAAAGCTCACCAGCGGCGTCGCGAACCGCGTGGCGACAACGATTAGGTGAGCTTTCCTACGAGAGAAGTTGGTCAGATGCAACGTAGTCAGTCAAGCGGCGTCCGATGAGCCCCGGTGTGGCGGCGTTTCAGCTGGGACCGTTGCTGGCGGGGAGCAACGCTCGACGGGGACGTGCCGGCAAGCCCCGTCGTGGCGGCGTCGAAGCTATTTGCCCTGGCGCTCACGCGAGTCTAGCTGAAAACGCTACGACCGGGACTGAATTTCTTTGAGGGCGACGTCGCGATTGAGCCCAGTCCGCCTTTGGCGTGCGGCTGTGTGCAGATGTGTCGAAGCAACGTGTCGCAGGTAAGTTTGACGCGGGATGGTTGGATGCTCTCGAACTCCGCGCGGACACGTTGCTGGTGCTTCTTGCGGCGGAGGAGACCTGGTGGTCCGAGATCGCCACCGCATTCGCCCGAGGGAGCATAAGCGGCGGCCCAGCGTTGGGGAACCTGAACGCCTCGGGCGTGTGGGCTCGAGGCTGGCATTCAACCGGAGTGCCTTCTGCGCGGAAGCATGCGTTTCTCTTGCTGGGGGGCCGCCTGGGAATGCAGGCAGGATCTCCACGCATCCGGGTCGATGCATCCATAACAAGTTCGGCGTTGCGGGCGGCTTTTCACGGCGGCGATTTTCCCACGCAAATTCGCTCAGCGTGAATGTGTCCGCCTACATGCAACTCTACTTCCTACCGCTCCCATTCAGTCTCGTCTAGGTTTGGGAAGCACTGTTCTTCGGCGACTGCTTCATCACCTCGGATTCGCGCCTCGGATTAAGTCAGCCCAGCCACGTGAGGACGATTGGGGGCGTGCCCAAGGCGGGACGTCGTGAAGTCGCCCGCCACCGGGCGATCCGTGACGTCAGTCGGTCCACCTGGGAGCGCTGGCATTTGTTTCGGAACCTCCGCTGAGGTATAACCATGGGCGCACTCCCCACGCAGTCGCCGATTCGCCGCAATGCACGGTGGCTGCCCACGCCGCACATTCCCACCTCCGCTGGAGACAGGCGCCCATGTTTCGCATCGAAGCTGGCGGCTCGGGCCGCTATTGTGACGGGTTGAGCCGCCGGAGTTTCGTTCAGCTGGGCGTCGCCGGCATGTCCAGCGTTGGCCTTTCGGGAGTGCTCCAGGCGCGCGGCATCGGCCGGCGGTGCGAATCAGCGGGCGAGCACATCCGCAATCCTGATCTGGTTGGACGGCGGACCGGGTCACATGGACACGTACGATATGAAGCCCGAGGCGCCGTCGGAGTATCGCGGCTTATGGCGCCCGATCCCGACCAACGTGCCCGGTTTCGAAATTACGGAGCTGTTTCCGAAACAAGCAAAAGTCGCCGACAAGTTCTCGATCGTGCGTTCGCTGCACCATGACACGGGCGATCACTTCGCCGGTGGGCACCGCATGCTGACAACGAAGGACATGGGCGTTAGCGGCGCGAACAACACAGGTCGCTTCCCTTCGCTGGGAGCGATTGTCGCCTATCAGCGCCAACACCTTCCGTCGCCCATACCTCCCTACATCGCGGTCCCGATTGCCTCGAGCATCGGGCTGCGGCCAGGTTACTTTGGCGGCAATTTACTGGGCGTGCAGTACAACCCGTTCGAGACGGGAGGCGATCCCAATAGCGACAAGTTCCAGGTTCAAAACCTGGACCTCGCGCCGGGAGTGTCGGTCGAGCGGTTGGATGACCGACGAAGTCTGCTGTCTCGACTGGATCAGATACCGCGAGCCATCGACGGCAGTGGCGACTTTGACGCCATCGATCGCTTTGAACAACAAGCGTTGTTGTTCGTCGCCGGCCCAGAAGCACGAACCGCGTTTGATATCTCCCGCGAGGACGATGCGACACGTGAGATGTATGGGCGGAATAACTGGGGGCAAAGCACGCTGCTCGCGCGACGCCTGGTCGAAGCTGGAGCATCGTTTGTCACCGTGCACTTCGGCGGTTGGGATCATCACTGGAACCTCCAAGCCGGAATGGAGAATTATCTGCCGAAGGTCGATGCGGCCGTCTCCGGTTTGTTCACGGATCTGGATCGACGGGGATTGCTCGAAACGACGTTGGTGATTCTGTGCGGCGAATTCAGTCGCACGCCTCGGATGAATGACGGCGGCAATGGTGGACCACCGCTGAGCCAAGGAACACCCGGCCGCGATCATTGGGGCAACTCGATGTTTTGCTTGCTGGGCGGCGGCGGCGTGAAGGGTGGTCAAATCATCGGATCAACGGACCGTCGAGGCGAAAGCCCTTCCTCGCGTCCGGTGCGTCCGGAGAATATCCACGCCACGATCTATCGTTGCCTGGGCATGGACCCCAAGTTGCGCATCCTGGATCACAGCGGTCGCCCCACCAACGTCCTGGATGACCCCACGCCGATCGAGGAACTCCTTTAAGCTGCGCGAGGCTAAGCTCCGCGAGCGCTCTATCATGGGGCGAGTCAGGGCGTGCGTCGCACGAACCATCAGGGGAAGTCGCGCCCGCTACGGCCAGCAATGACGACCAGCGTCGCGCCCAGGGTCATCAGGCCGATGGCGAGGACATAGGGCGCATAGATGCTCGCCGATAGCAATGGGATTCCGAACCCCGATCCCACGATCCTGGCCAGCGAGCTGACGCTTTGGCCGACGCCTAGAATCACGCCTTGCCGTTTCGGATCGCTGCGCCGGGAAAGCAGTGCGTTGAGTGATGGTTGCATGAAGGCGAACCCCGCCACAACCAAGGTCAGCGACAAGAACAACAGCTTGCTGGACGTCGCGTTGCAAGCCCAGAGCATCAGCAGAAACCCAACGATTTGAAGCGACCCGCCAGTAAGGGCCATGGCGGCCTCGGTCACGCGCCCCGAAAGTCGCCGCACCAATCCGCCCTGCACGAGCGCCAAGGTCAACCCGATGTAGGCGTAGGTCAGGCAAACCTGCCCCCAGCTGAGACCGAAGGGACTGTCAACCGTCTTGCCGCCCTTGATCAACAAAGACAGCGTCGTTTCAAAATTCGCGAAGGAGAAGATGCAGACGAAGATGGACGCCAAGATCAGACCGATCGACGGGATGGACGCCGCTTCCCAGAACGCTCCCAGATCCAGGATCGGCCCTCGGGCGCCAGGGCTGGCCGGCGGCCCTTCGCTGGCGGCTGGCGTCTCTCCTGCGGACAATCGCGGGTGCGATTCGGGCAGCAACTTCCAAGCCATCGCCAAGGCCACCGCGCTCAGCAACGCCGCCACATAACCAGGCCAGGGACCAGGCGTGGAATTCTCGCTGGGCGCGGCAAGGAATCCCAGGAGCGGACCAAACGTGAAGCCCAACCCGAAGGCCATGCCGATCAGCGCCATGCCTTTCGAGCGATTGGCCAAAGTCGTCGTATCGGCGATATACGCTTGAGCCGTGGAGATCGTCGCACCGGCGATTCCAGCCCCAATGCGAGCCACGAACAACAGAGACAAGCTCCGCCAAATCGTGGCCGCGGCGAACAACAGGTAGAAGCCTACGGAGCCAGCCAGTCCCACCATCAACACCGGACGGCGACCAACGACATCCGACAGCCGGCCCCACATGGGCGCGAAAATAAATTGCATGGCCGAAAAACTCGCCATCAGCAAGCCCAGCTGCCAACCGCCCGCTGCGTATTGATCCGCGTAAAGAGGAAGCAAGGGCAAGACCATGCCGAACCCCAACAGGTCGATAAACACGGTCAGGAAGATCACCAGCAAGGAGCCCTTGCCGGTTCGGATGGACGCGTCGGTCATGAACGATTTCTTGCGAAGATCACCGGATGAAGGCGTTCATCATGGTCCAAGCGCTCCGTTCGCACAATTCCCGATCGGCAAATCAAGCGCGGCAGACGCTTGAATTCACCGCGATCCCCGCGGCCCAGGCCGTCGAGCAGCTTGGAGCCGAAACTCGGCGGCGGTAAGATGGTCCGCATGAACGGACCGTATGCGGACACTTCGACATGGCGACAGCGACGGGACTGCGAAGCATGGGACCACGCCACGCTGCGCCGACATCAGCTCGCGCGATTCCATGCGCTATTGAAGGCGATCCTTCCCAGCAACGCCTTCTACCAGGCCAAGCTGGCGAACGTCCCACCCGCCTTGAACGACTTGGCCGAGCTCACGGACTGGCCGCACACATCGAAGCAGGAATTGACGCGCGAGGATGGTCCGTTCGCGGCGAATCTGACCTATCCCGTTGATCGGTACACCCATTTTCATCGCACGTCGGGAACCACGGGCAAACCGCTTGCCGTCTTGGACACCGACGACGATTGGCGATGGTGGATCGACGCGTGGCAGTATGTCTTGGATGCGGCGGAGCTTGACCAGCACGACCGAGCCGTGATGGCTTTTTCCTATGGACCGTTCATCGGCTTCTGGTCGGCGCACGACGCGGCCGTGGCGCGGCGCCCTGGTCGTCCCCGCCGGCGGCATGGGCTCTCTGCGCGCTTGGACCTGATCGAAAACGTGCAGGCGACAGCGGTCTTCTGCACTCCCAGTTACGCTTTGCATCTGGCGGATGTCGCACAGGAGCATCACGCATCGCTCCAAGGCGGCTCGGTGAAGAAGATCATTGTCGCCGGCGAACCTGGCGGCTCCCTACCCGCGGTCCGCCGCCGGATCGAAGAGGCCTGGGACGCTCAAGTCATCGATCACAGCGGCGCTTCGGAAATCGGCCCTTGGGGCTACTCCGACAACGCGGGCCAGGGACTTCATGTGAACGAGTCCGAATTCTACGCTGAATTCCTCGATTGGCGGACGCTGCAACCGGCCCCCGAGGGCGAGTTGGCCGAGCTGGTGTTGACAACGCTGGGTCGTTACGGCTGTCCCGTGATCCGGTATCGAACGGGCGATCTGGTGCGTCCCATTCGCAAACCGGAAAGCCGCAATCAATTCGTGTTGCTGCAAGGCGGCGTGCTCGGTCGAGTGGACGACATGATGATCGTTCGCGGCGTGAACATCTTTCCAAGTTCGATCGAACAGATCCTGCGCGAATTCCCCGAAGTGGTCGAATTCCGCTTGACCGCACACAAGCAAGGCGCCATGGATTCGCTGAAAATCGAAGTCGAAGACAAACTCGCACAGCCAAGACGCATTGCCGAGGCGTTGCAAGTTCGACTAGGCTTGAAGGTCAACATCGAACTCGCTCCGGCGAATTCGCTGCCTCGCTTTGAAGCTAAAGGCAAGCGTTTTATCGACCTCCGCGGCGTTTAACTCCTGAACTCATCTCAACGCATGAAAGCCCTTCATGGACGCATCGCTTGTCGCCTGGTGCCGCGAACAATTCCCCGCCTTGCAACGCACGCTCGACGGCCGGCCTGCTGTCTATCTTGACGGCCCGGCCGGAACCCAGACGCCGCAACGCGTCATTGACGCGGTGAGCCATTACCTGGCCCATACCAACGCGAATCATGGTGGAATGTTCGCAACGAGCGTGGAAAGCGACGCCGTCTTGGACCGCGCCCACGAAGCGTTCGCGGATCTTGTGGGAAGTCAGGATCCTGGCGAAGTCTATTTCGGAGCGAATATGACGTCGCTAACCTTCGCCCTCTCGCGCGCCCTCGCACGCCATTGGTCGCCTGGGGACGAGATCGTGGTGACTCGCTTGGACCATGACGCGAACGCGTCGCCCTGGATTCTGGCGGCCCAGGACGCGGGTGCGGAAGTCAAGATGGCCAACATCCGACCAAACGATTGCACGCTGGACGTCGATCATCTGTTGAGTTTGCTGACGTCTCGCACGAGGCTGGTCGCGGTCGGTTGCGCCTCCAACGCCACCGGCGGCGTTAATCCGGTTGAACGCATCGTGCAGGAAGCCAAGACCTATGGCGCAGCTCACGTTCCTGGACGCCGTTCACTACGCCCCCCACGCGTTGATGGACGTGGAGCAGTGGGGATGCGACTTTGTGGGCTTCTCGGCTTACAAGTTCTTTGGCCCGCACGTCGGCGCGATCTGGGGACGACGCGAGTTGCTGGAGTCGATGAACGCCTACAAGGTGCGTCCAGCGACCAACGAATTGCCGGGCAAGTGGATGAGCGGCACGCAGAATCACGAAGGCATCGCCGGCGCGGCGGAAGCCGTCGAGTACTTGGCGGACTTGGGGCGGCAGTCGTCACAGCAACCCCAGGCGAAGCGGCGCAACGCGCTCGTCTCAGCCATGACCGCGATCGGCGAACACGAGCGCGAGCTGGCGTCCAGCTTCCTTGCCGGCATGGCGGATAAAAGCGACTATCGAGTCTGGGGGCCGATGACGAGCGAGGGACGATTCCCCACTTTCTCCATCACCCATGCCAGCAAATCGCCGCAGGACCTGGCGCGGCATCTGGCGGATCATGGGATCTTCACCTGGCACGGCAACTACTACGCGCTGAACCTCAGCGAAGCCCTCGGGAGAGAACCCGAGGGCATGCTGAGAATCGGCTTTGTTCACTACAACACGCAGGAGGAAGTCCAACGCACGTTGGACCTCCTCCCCTAATCCTCGCCGCTACTTGTCGAGACCTTGCTGCTGCAGGTCGCGGAAGGAAGGCAGATCATCACGCTGCTCGCCTTCGCTCGGCGACTTTCTCCTGGATCAATTGCGACCTCGAGAGCCGCAACTTCTTGTAAACATCCTCAGAGATGACGTAATACCAATCGGCAAAGCGGCCATTGAGCTGAGCGACCTTGATCCGCGCTTTCTTGAGGTTCTCGTCCCGCTCCTCGACTTGCCGTTGGTATTCCTTGAGTAATCGCTCGCGTTCCGCTTCGCGGGCAATGTCGTCCTGGGGAGGCGCTGTGGGTGGCGGAGCGGGGGCAGCGGCCGGGTCCTGCTCAGGCGCTTCCTGCTTAGGCTCCTCTTGCTTAGGCTCCTCTTGCTTAGGCTCCTCTTGCTTAGGCTCCTCTTGCTTAGGCTCCTCCTGCTTAGGCTCCTCCTGCTTAGGCTCCTCTTGCTTCGGCTCCTCTTGCTTGGGCTCCTCTTGCTTGGGTTCCTCTTGCTTGGGTTCCTCTTGCTTGGGTTCCTCTTGCTTGGGTTCCTCTTGGGGCTCTTGATCGCAACTGGAACCTGAGTCGGTAGCCGCGGGCGGTTCGTCTTGACCGTCCGCCTTGGGCGCGGCGTCCTCGGGCGCGGCAGGGCCTGCAGGGCCTGCGGGGACATTCGGCTTCTCGGGCATTGGGAACTTGGATTCGTCGACGCTGGCCGTGACGAACATGTAGCGAGTCAGCTTCTCTTGATCGTCGCGTTCGTTGCCAGCGATGTCGCCGAAGCGGAGCAGGTAACGGACGCCCTCCTTGGTGGTGACCGCCAATTCGCCGTTGGCCGCGAACAGCTCAAAAGACTCGGGACCGACTTGCTGCGGATAGAAGCCTTTTTGGCTTAAGGACTGCATGTTCTCGGCGCTGTTCATCAGCTCTTCGCTGGTCTTCAGATCCTTTCCGAGTCCTGCCGGCTTGCGTTGAACGCCGACGATTTCCACATCGCGCAGCCCGTTCTTCAGCTCGTTCAGGCTCGCCTCGTTCAGCTCTTCATCGGGCAGCAATTGAGCTTCCACGGGCTTGCCGGCGTTGAACGTCACAAATCGCTGCACGCTCCATTTGTTGGAAGCGCTATCCAAAGCGCAAGTCAATTCGAACCGTTTGTCGAGAGCGCCGCGTTGGCCTTGCACAATGACGGAATAGTCGTTGATGTCAACCGATTGCACATCGAACGGGTTCAGCTCAAGCAGATCGCGATCGATCCAATCTTCGAATCGAGTCAACAATTTCGCCGGATCGATTTCGATGACGTACACGGCGTCTTGGGAAGGGCGGCGTACGAAACGAAGGTTCTCTTGACCGGGCACTTCCCTGCCGATGATCAAGTCGGCCAGCATCTCACCATTGCGATCTTCAATGCGGACGAGTTTTCCGGCGCCTTGTTTTTCAACCTGGTCTGATTCCGAAGGGTCCATGACGCCTAGCGTGGAGTGCTCATCACGCAAGTTCGAGGCGACGTCGAGCACCTTCAGGTCGACGAACAGCGTGGCCGCGTCGAGCAATCGTTCCTCGGCGTCGGCGGGATAATCAAAGTGCGACGGGATCACCCACAGATCACTCGCCTTCAACTTGGCCACCTCGAAGGTCGTCAATTGGGCGAGCTCCTCGTCGAGCTCGATCACTTCCAGGCTGGCGGCGTTGGCGGGGTCGGTAAACTCGGCGAACAGAGGCTTGCCGACATTCTCCTTGACCTCGATCGCGGGTGGTTGGGGGAAGGTGACAATCGCCAACAAACACGCCGCGGCGGCGACGCCGATGTAGGCTACGGTCTTTGCGGTCTCACTCATCAGAGGGCTCCTGTCTTATCGCTTGTATCGATTCACGGCTACACCAACCGGTTCTTGGAAACGCCTTCGCGTTCGAGCAACCGTCGTCGGAAATAAACGATGATGCCCACCAACAGTGGTGGAATGGGCGGCAGCAACACGGCCCAGAACTTGTATTCGTTCTGAATACGCTCCACTTGCAGATCGTATTGGCGCCGCATCGCGTCGAATTTCTCAGCCTGCTCTTTCTGCATGCGCTCCACGGCGACATCGAATCGCCGCCGAGCGACGCGATCTTGAGCCTCCATGACGGTCTGCCGAGCGAGCAATTCGTTCTGATCGATTTCCTCGCCTTCGTTTTGACGTCGGACGAGCTCCTGATACGAATCGCGGAACTTCTGAACGGCTTCGTCGCGTTCCTTCTCGAGCGTCTGCTCGGTCTTCTTCAGTTCCTCGCGGAATTCGCTGCGAGTCTTCAATTCCGTATCACGAATGCCGTCGGTCCGCAATTCCACCATCTTCAACGTCGCGTGATATGGTTTTCGCTTGCGGATCTCCAGGTAGTCCTCGACGCCCGCCAAGGAGTCCACGCAATTGAGCAGGAAAGTGACGTTTTCAAAGTTGAACTGCAGCACTTCATCCCGTGGATCCGGGCGGGCGCGAATACGGAAGAAGGCGGAGAACAAGCAGTCAAGATCAGCGATATAGATGACATTCATCTCGCGGTCGCCGAGTTCGGCCAGTCGCTCCTCCTGATCGGCCGCCAACGCGTCGTCAAGGGACTCGTCGGACGTCGCCTCGCCAGCCTTGGACTGAACATTTTCGCCGGCTTCCTGAGCGGACATCTGTGGATCCGCCGCGGAGGCGTCGCCACGAATTCTGACGGCCAAGACTTGCTCGCCCAGCGATTCGCCTTGCCGAGCGCGAAACTCCGCGAGACTTGCCGCTTCCGTCAAATCCTGAAAGGCGATCCGCCCGGCCAAGCTTCCTGTGGACAGCAGTTTCTCGACTTCCAGCTCCGTGTCGGGCAGCTTGGTGAGCACCCCGGGAGCAACGAGAAGAACTTCCTTGATGCCTTGGGTGATCTTGTCGTCCGGATTCAAGGACGCTTCGCCGCCTGGCGAGTCCGTGGAAACGAAGACCCAGGAATCATCGACCTGTTCGGCGATGGCCGGGTAGGGGTTGAAGTTTTGCCAGGCGATCGCGGGCGCGAAGCCCATGGGGCCCATGCGGCCTGGCGAATCGATGCCCAACGCTTCCCACAGCCGCTTGATGTCGCCCTTGGGTTGCGGCTGCCCGCCGCCCATGCCAAAGGGTCCGCCGCCGCCCCCGGCCATCACCGGCTCACTGGTCGCCGGAACGCGCAGGAATTGAGGGCGAGGATCCTCGAAGATCAACGTCGGCTGCCCCTGCTTGATCGTCGTGATCAGGTTGTCCAACTGCTCGGGCGGCAGGGTGGAAGGTTGACCGACCAACAGCACTTCATAAACACCCGGCTCGGGCAGCGTGGCGAGGTCAACGTCCTCCACTTCGTACTGCTTTTCCAACTCGATGATGAAATCCTGTTTGGGCAGCATCTGCCCCATGGCCATATTGAAACCGCCATTGAGCGACGCAGCCGTGCGGACGACGCCAATCTTCGGGCGTTTCTTCTGAGCCACCGTCGCGATCGAGCGAATCAACTCGTACTCGACCGGAACACCGTAGTCAAAGAACGGCACGACGACTTTCTCCATGCCGCAGCGGAATGACGCGCCCATGATGACCTTCTCTTCGCGAATGGCGCCTCGGCTGCGAGAAGAAATCGTTTGCGGCACGATGCCAAAGCGCTTCTCGGCGCGTTCGGCTGCTTCGCTGAACGTCGAAATGCCGTCGCGGACATTCACGACCAACTTACCGCGGGCGCACGAGGCGAACTCCTTCAACATCGAATCCAGATCATAGCGCGTTTGCACGTACATTTCCGGCAGCTCATCGCTAATGAACGCGTCGATGTACACAGGGTGTTCCGGATCGAGCTTGTCGATCAAGGTCAGCGTGTCCTTGGACAGTGAACTGATCCGGCCTTCGGAGACGTCCTTACGCACATCCCGATTGGAGAAGAACAGATTGACGCCGATGGTCAAAGCCACCAGAGCCACGGCTCGAACGACATAGTGGGCCAGCATGGACTTGCCGTCGCGACCGCCCAACCAGTGACGACGTCCGATCAACACCATCGCCAGGTACAGACCGACGACGCTGATCATGATGAAGAAAACAATGGATGAAGCGCTCACCACACCGCGTCCGAAATTATCGAATTGCGCCGCGAGGCTCCAACGCGAAAACGCGCGAGCAATCTGCCGGTCGGGGACGATCAGGTCCGCCGTCTGGGCGAAGGCCAACGGCGCATTGAAAGCGACTCCCAAGATAAATCCAACGGTCAGGTTGCTCGTCAGGAACGAGGCGACCATGCCAATGGCCAACATCGAAAGCCCAACCATCCAGTAACCCAAGTACGTACACATCAGCAACCCGGTATCCAGGCTGCCGTTGGAAAGCATGATCAAGACCGCGTAATTGGCGATCTGAGAGAACAAGAGCGACGCCGTGAAGATCGAAGCCGCGGCCAGATACTTGCCAATCACGATATCGAAGTCGTTGGCCGGCAAAGTCAGCAACAACTCGTCGGTCCCTTGACGTCGTTCGTCGGCCCAGATGCTCATCGTGATGGCCGGAATGAAGACCAACATGATGTACGGCAGATACTTGTTCAGCTGATCCAGGTTGGCGAGGTTGGAGGCGAAGAACTCATGCGGCCAGAACGCGGCGAACGATGTCAACAAGACAAACAGGCACAAGAAGACGTAGCCCGTCGGGTTGGAGAAGTAGCCCAGGAAATTGCGTTTCAAGACGGCGTAGGCCGCTCGCCGAAACTTCGCCAAGGGAAACAGGGCCAAACAACAGAAAACGACGAACAGGGCGTCGATCAGCAGCAACCAGATTAGCTCCAGCAACATTGCCATGACGTGGAAGCTCCCGTGGGGAAAAAGTTCGATGTACGGTGATGCGGTCGTTGGAGACCGCTTCTAGGTCAGGCGCCGGCCTCGATGCGGCCGGCGTTCAATGATCGACGAACGTCAGGCAACCGGCGTTGCTCCGGTCAACACGTGGAATGCATGATTCAACGAATCGCCGCGTTGGGCCAATTCGCCCACGGTGCCGTCAAAGACCAATCGGCCCTCGTGAATCATGATCACGCGACTCGCCATCGCCTCCACTTCTTGGAGAATATGGGTCGAAAGCAGAATCGTTTTGCTTTCGCCGAGCTTCCTCATCGTGTCGCGGACGCCTTGAATTTGATTCGGATCCAGCCCAGCCGTGGGCTCGTCCATGATCAACACTTCGGGTTCATGCAGCAGGGCTTGAGCCATACCCACGCGTTGGCGATAGCCTTTGGAGAGTTTGCTGATTGACTTGAAGAACACCGACTTCAATTGGCAGATGTCCACCACGGCTTCGATTCGCTCCTGCCGGTAGGCGGCGGACATGCCGCGAGCATCCGCGAAGAACTCCAACAGACTGCGGGGCGTCATGTCGCCGTACAGCGGACCGTTCTCCGGGAGATATCCCAAAAGCTCCGAACCGGCGATCCGGTCGCTCTGCATGTCATGACCGGCGATCCGCGCCTGCCCCTCGGAAGGCGCCAGGTAGCCGGTGAGCAGTTTCATGGTGGTGCTCTTGCCGGCGCCGTTGGGGCCCAGGAACGCCACGATTTCTCCCTTGCGGACGGTGAAGTTAATGTCCCGCGTGGCCGCAAAAGCGCCGTAGAACTTCGAGAGCCCCTTGGCCTCGATCATTGGTACGTCGTCTTTGACCTGGTTCATCTGTGCCTCTGATCCGTTTGCGTACGTCGAAGTGGTGGAGTGAATCCGTCGGCTTGGGTGGTCCAACGACCATCCGCATCCAGCGAGGGGCGGCCTCCGCCCCTTGGCCGACACGACCCAGAGTGGTCGCCGCCCAAAGGTCCAACGGAGGCAGCGTCGCGCAACGCCGAAACCGCCGGCGGTCGGAAGTTCGCGGGAGCGTCCCGACACGGGAATAACGCCGTGACTCGGCGCGTTGCGGCTTTATCTTAATGCATCCGCCTTATCGCTCAACGGCCCACGAACCCGAGAAGTCGCCGATTTAGGCCCGACGAAATAGACATTACGCCGAGATGGTCGGCGCGGTTCGGCGGATCTGGTCAATTTTCCGCAATCGTGGGCGCCGCCTCGCCGGCCTGACGACAAAAAGCATAACGATGCCGGTCCATGGCCGGGTCCGATTCCGGGAAGTCGGTCCGCAAGTGAACGCCGCGAGTCTCGCAGCGCAGCGGCGCCGGCTGCAGCATCAAGGGGGCCAGCACCAGCAGATTCTGAAGTTCCCAGCCCTCGGCGTTGGCGAACTGCCGCGCCAACACATACCGCGCCCATTGGGCCACCGCCTCGGACGCCTCTTCCAGCTCCGGGCCATTGCGTCGCACCCCCGCTGCTCGCCACATCAGGCTCTTCAGCGAGTTACGAATGTCGGCCAGGTCCAGCGGCTCCTGCCCCTCGACGGTGGCGACCAGACCGCTTTCCAGGGAGGCCGCGCGATAGCAATCCGGCTCCTCCATGGCGGCCTGGCTGGCCCCTTGCCCGGCGTGTGCTCCAAACACCAACCCCTCAAGCAAGCTGTTGGAGGCCAGTCGATTGGCGCCATGCAAGCCGCTCGAGGAAACTTCACCCGCCGCCCAAAGCCGAGGGATCGTTGTGCGCCCCTGAAGATCCACCGTGACGCCGCCAATCATGTAGTGCGCTCCCGGCCGAACCGGAATCGGGTCGGTCGCGATGTCCAAGTCGAACTTCGCGCAAGCATCGGCGATTCCCGGAAATCGAGCTCGGACCTCGTCGGCGTCCAAGTGCGCCAGCGTCGAGATAGACATTGGGGTGACGCGTTTTTTCCATGTGCGAAACGATCGCCTGCGAGACGACGTCGCGCGGCGCCAATTCCGCTCGCTCGTCATAATCCAGCATGAAGCGATAGCCGTCCCGGTCGATCAAGTGGGCGCCCTCGCCGCGCACCGCTTCGGTAATCAACGTGCGGCTGCTGCCGGCGATATACAGCACGGTCGGGTGGAATTGCATGAACTCCATATCGCGCAGTTCAGCGCCGGCACGGTAGGCCAGAGCATGGCCGTCGCCGGTCGCCACGGCCGGATTGGTGGATTCGCGATACACCTGACCAGCGCCGCCGGTGCAGAGAATCGTCTGCTTCGCCCAAACCATGACGGGGCCGCCCTGGGGTTTAGCGACCAGTGCGCCGCGACATTCCCCCTCATCAGTGAGCAAATCGATCGTGAAGGAATTCTCCCAGATCGAGATATGGTGCTGATCGCGAGTCCATTGAATGACCGCTCGCATGACCTCCCGGCCCGTCGCATCCCCCAAAGCGTGGACGATTCGGTGGTGGCTGTGGCCGCCTTCGCGCCCCAAGCTCAACTCGCCATTGCTGGAGTCGAAATTGGTGCCCCAACGAATCAGCTCCCGAATCCGCTCGGGCCCCTCGCGAACCACCAACTCGACCACCTTCGGATCGCACAAAGTCCCGCCAGCGATCAAGGTGTCGCGGATGTGATCTTCAAAACGATCGCCGGGATCCAGGACGCCGGCGATGCCTCCCTGCGCATAGGTGCTATTGCTTTGCCGCAGGCGGTCCTTGGTGACCACCAGCACCGAGCAGCGCGGGTCGATGGCGTTGGCGGCGCGAAGGCCCGCCAACCCGCCGCCAATGATCAACACATCGGCGAAGAAATGAGGACATCGTTTCGGATGAAATGACGTGAGAAAACGAGGGGGTTCCAGAATCATGGATGCCTGAACGTCGGCCGCAAGGGGCAAGCTCCCAAGAGTAACGAACCGCCGCTTGGTCGAGGCGTCTCGCTGCTGGACGGCGAATCTGACTGCGGGGTGAAGTCCGCGCCTCGTTCCGCCCTGGACTTGCCTACTTGTTCCCAGCGGCGCCTTTCTTGAATGCGTTGAATTTCTCGAGAAAAGCCGGGGGGGGTTGGCTGCGATCGCCATCGTCGCGCAGCCCCCGAACACCGTCGTCTTGCGCGCCGCTGCGGCGAATGCGATCCTGCGGCGGACGCACCCCCAGGCTTCGCAACGCTTCGTCGAATTGTTGCGAGCCATCAGGCTTTTGGCGAGACTGCTCTTGCATATTGCGCCAGCGTTGGACGAACTTCTCCAGATCTTCGCGGGTCCAATTCAGTTTGTCCAGCAATTCCGGATCCGGATTCTCCTGCTGCTCCTCGAGGTGCTCGAGGACCATGTTGGTGGCCTGGCGGGCGTAGTTGACGTTGATCGGATCGGCGTCCTGCTCCTGTTCGCCGCCACGAGACGCCTGTTGCGATTGGCCGCCTTGATCGGCGCCCGATTGCTGGGCGCCGCCGGCTTCGCCCGGTTGCTTCTCGCCGTCTCCCGAGGCGCCGCCGCCAGACTGCTGGATCGTCTGGTCTCCGGGACGATCCGTGCCGCCCTGTGGAGGCTGGTCGGGTGCTTGCTTCCCGCCCGAAGCATTCGGCTGGCCCTGATCGTCGCCCGTCTTCCCCGGTTGCGAAGGCTGGGAAGGATCCTGAGACGCATCCGCCGCCCGCTCGCCGGCTTGGCCGGAATCGCCGCCCTTGGGGTCGCCGCCCTTGGGATCACCACCCTTGGGATCACCACCCTTAGGATCACCACTCTTAGGATCGCCGCTCTGTAGGATCGCCGCTCTGTGGATCGCCGCTCTGTGGATCGCCACTCTGTGGATCGCCACCCTTGGGATCACCACTCTGCGGATCACCACTCTGCGGATCACCGCTCTTGGGATCGCCGCTCTTGGGATCGCCGCTCTTGGGATCGCCACTCTGCGGATCACCACTCTGCGGATCACCACTCTTGGGATCACCACTCTTGGGATCACCACTCTTGGGATCACCACTCTGCGGATCGCCGCTCTTGGGATCACCACTCTTGGGATCACCGCTCTGTGGATCACCACTCTGCGGATCACCACTCTGCGGATCGCCACTCTGCGGATCGCCGCTCTGCGGATCACCACTCTGCGGATCACCACTCTGCGGATCACCACTCTGCGGATCACCACTCTTGGGATCACCACTCTTGGGATCACCACTCTGCGGATCACCACTCTGCGGATCACCACTCTGCGGATCACCACTCTGCGGATCACCACTCTGTGGATCACCACTCTGCGGGTCACCGCTCTGCGGGTCGCCGCTCTTGGGATCACCGCTTTGGTCATTTGGCTGGGCGGGATCTTGCTTCTGGCGTTCTTTCTCGCGTAAGTAGTCCTCTACGCGTTCGATGACTTCGCCGTCGTGCAAGGGTTCGGAATCCTGTTGGGCGTCGGCGCCGCCTTGGGAGCGACCGTTGGGGTCCCCCGCTTGCGGCGACGAGGGATCACCGGGGTTTTTCTGACCGCCTTGACCAGCGGGGTCCGTTGAGCTGGGAGGCTCGCCGGCCGATGGGTCGGAGGGCGAGTCGCCCGAGGCGCCGCCATCACGGCCTGGGCTGGATTCGTTGCCGGCGCCCTGCCCGCCCTGCTGCTCCGGCGAGTCGGATGACGGCTGTGATTCGGCGTCCTGGTTTCCGGCCCCGGCGCCTCCCTGGTTGTTCTCTGACGAGCCTTGCTCGGGAGGGGAATCTCCTGGCTGACCTTGCTGTTGACCGGTTTGTTTTTCGTCGCCAGCCTCGCCGCCTTGTTCGGACTGGGCGCCCTCGGACGCCGACGACTCTCCACCGCCGCCCTGCCCGCTTTCTTGCTGCTCGCCGCCTTGCTGCTCGCCAGCGTTCTGTTCCGGATTCGTTTGATTATCCTGCGGATCGGACTTTTCCTCGCCGGTCTCGTCCTGAGGCTGCTCCTTGGGAGGCAGCAACCGCACCTTGATCACTTCACTGCGGGCGACGTTCGGCTCCAATTCGCCGGCTGGGTTGTGTCGATTGTCGGAGGCGGTCGCCCAGAGGGTGACTTCATCGCCGGCTTGCAGTCCCAGGGCGCCGGGGTTGAACTGGAATTGCTCCACCCGCTGCCCCAAGAGAGCCTGCAAGGGGCGCTGTTCGTTGACAAGGTTCTGGGACCCGCTCAGGGCGAAATGCGATTTCCGTCAAGCCGTAATCGGGGTTGACGGCCCGCGCTTCGACGCGCAGGCGGCCATTGACGGGCAATTCGATGAAACTGGCTTTCGGGGACAGAATCTCGATGACGGGTTCGAAATCGCGAATCACTTCAATGCCGTGAACCGCGGCGTTCTCACTGCGCAGCCCTTCGTCGGTGACAAACCGCACACGATAATTGCGCTGCACGGGCGTCTTGCGATCGGGCTGCAATCTCAATTGGATCTCGCCCGTGGCGATTTGCCCGTCCACCTGCAACGGCGTTTGTTCGGCGCGAACACCCGCCTGCTCATCCACCTCATCGAGATTGAATTCCAAGTACGCCAGGCGAATGGGATGCGACGCGCGAGCTTGGATGCGAACGGTCGCTCCTTCCAAGCCGCTGATATCGCCTTGTTTCTCGACCACGCGTTGCCCGCGTTGGGTGTAGGCGGGGTAGCGATATTCCAGGCGTTCGACCACGATCACGGGCGCCGGATCCAAGGTCAGCCGATAGGGGCGAGTCTCCGCGTCGCCCGCCGCGATGCGATAGGTGATGTCCGACTGGGCGCCGTCGGGCGCCGCGGCGCTGCGGGTGCTTGGGCGACATAGCCTCCGGCTTGCTGCGGATCTTGCTCCATCAGCACTTCGTGTTCGCGAAGCAGACCGTCTTCGGAGCTCATGAACAACCGCACGGTCTCGTTCGGGGAGAGCCCTCGCAACGTCGCTCGAATCTCCACGCGTCGCCCGCGAATGATGCTCGAGTCGCCTGGAGCGACGTCCGTGATCCGCACGCGCGTGGGTTGGGCGATGCTTGACCAGGGCGTCAGGACGCGCGCCGCCGAAGCCATTGCATCCTTGGGACTCGCCACCGAATAGATGGCCAAAGCGGCGGCGGCGCCAATCAGCGCGTAACACGCCCACCAGAGCTTGCTCCAATCCAAGGCCGCGTTGACGTCCGCATGCTGCAAATCAACATCCGCCTGATCCTGCAGCGTGCGTCGTATCGACGCGCGAGTCAGCACGTCCTTCAACGTCAACCAGTTGATCAAGCTGTTCTTCGCGGACGATGCGGCGTGTCGCTCGATTCGCTGCGCCGCATAAACAGGGTTGATGCGATGCAGCAGCAAGGGGGGAACCAAACGCGCGAGATAGTAGCCCGAGCCGCCTAGCAAGACGCCCAGCGACAGCCATCTGGCGACGGCCCCCAGCGGCCAGATCCAATGGTTGACCACGGCCAACGTCAATAGAAAAGCAAGCACCAAGGCCATCCAGACACACAGCCCCACCGCCAGCTCCATCCACTTCATGCGGCGCCCGGTACGCTGAATCTGTTGCAACAACAGACGTTCGCTTTCCAGAGATAGAGCGTCAGGTGCGACTTGACTGGCCATACGTGGTCTCAACAAGAACGGATCGCTGGTGTACCGAAGGACGCCGCCCTGGGGGCGGCTGTCAATCCCTTGTATTATAGACGACGCGACAGGCCTTCTGGCTTGATTGCGGGACTCCCTTTTCCCTCGAGGTCCGATTATGAGGTCCAAGGACATTATCGTCCTGAACCCGAAAGACAACGTCGGCGTCGCCGCGCGCTCGCTTCCCAAGGGCCAGATCATCGAGGTCGCCGGAGAAACGCTCGAGTTGCGCGAGCCGATCCGGCTGGGTCACAAAGTCGCTCTGGCGCCGATTCGCAAGGGAGACGCCGTACTGAAGTACGGACAGCCCATCGGATTGGCCGTCGCGGACGCGTCCCCAGGTTGCTGGATCCACTCCCATAACCTGATCAACGGCGATCTGGCCCGCGACTACGCCCCCTGCAGCGAAATCCCGGCGCCGCCGACTCCCTTGCACGGCCACAGCTTTCAAGGGTATCGCCGAGCGGATGGTCGCGCGGGCACTCGCAACTACATCGCGGTCATCTCGACGGTGAACTGCTCGGCGTCGGTTTCCAAGTATGTGGCGCGGCGATTTGATCGCGACGCCCTGAAGGACTATCCCCACGTCGATGGCGTCATCGCGTTGACGCATCATGGCGGCTGCGCGATGCCCTTTGGCGGGCTGCAACATGAATTGCTCAATCGCGTTCACGGGGGATTCGCCAAACATCCGAATGTCGGCGCCTATCTGTTGATTGGCTTGGGGTGCGAGCAAGGCGCGATGGGTTACCTGCTGGAGCGTCAACAACTGGTTCACATCGACGGCGTGGCGAACCAACGCGTCGGCCCTCCCGTGTTTTCGATGCAGGACTGCGGGGGCACCGCCAAGACGATCGAAGCCGCCAGTGCGGCGTTGGCCCAATTGCTGCCGGTCGCCAACGAGGCGCGGCGGCAGACCCTCCCGGCTTCGGAGATCATTCTGGCGACCGAATGCGGCGGCTCGGACGGCAACTCAGGCATCACCGCCAATCCCGCCGTGGGCCGAGCGGCGGATATGCTGGTGGCCTGCGGCGGCGCCGCGATCCTCTCGGAAACCTCCGAAATCTACGGCGCCGAGCACTTGCTGACTCGCCGCGCGGTCCGCCCCGAAGTCGCTGAGAAGTTGCTGGAGCGCATCGAATGGTGGAAATGGTACGCCGGCGTCTTCGGCGGCGAATTGGACGGCAACCCCTCGGTGGGCAACAAGGAAGGCGGACTCACCACAATCGCCGAAAAATCACTCGGCGCCGTCGCCAAGGGCGGCTCCACCGCGTTGGTCGACGTGTACCAGTACGCCGAACCGATCACCCAAAAGGGCTTCGTCGTGATGGATACTCCGGGATTCGATCCGCCCAGCGTCACCGGGATGGTCGCCGGCGGAGCGAATGTCGTTGTTTTCACCACCGGTCGCGGCAGCTGTTTCGGATGCAAACCGGCGCCATCGATCAAGGTCGCCACCAACACGCCGATGTTCGAGCGAATGCGCGACGACATGGACCTGAACGCCGGCGAAATCCTGGACTCGCGTTCGGTGCAAGATGTCGGAGAGGAGCTGTTTCAGCTGATCTTGGATGTCGCCAGCGGCAAACCCACCAAGAGCGAAGCCCAGGGACTGGGCGATGAGGAATTCGTGCCGTGGCAAATCGGGCCCACGTTGTGATCAGCGACGGCATTCTAGCTGCGAGTCGTACGTGATGGATCCTCGCGTTTTTCGAGAGCTGGTCTCCGGCCAACGCCAGGGGCTTTGGGCCGACGCGGCCCGAGCGGGGCTCCGCATGCTGGAAGGACCGTACGCCCTGGGCGCCGCCTGGCGCGGCTGGCGATACGATTCCGGACGGGCCGACGTGAATCACGTTCCGGTTCCCGTGATCAGCGTCGGGAATCTCACCGTGGGCGGCACCGGCAAGACGCCGATGGTCGCCTGGCTCGCCAAGATGCTGCTCAACGCCGGGCGCCGCGTGGCCGTCTTGAGCCGCGGTTATGGCGCCTCGCCCAACCAGCCCAACGATGAGGCCCTGATGCTGGCCCAGGTGGTGCCCGAGGCGGTGCACCTTCAAGATCCCGATCGATCCGCGGCGGCCAGGCAAGCCGTCGCGGGGGGCGCGGACGTCCTCGTGCTGGACGACGGCTTCCAGCATCGTCGCCTGGCTCGAGACCTGGACATTGTCTTGTTGGATGGACTGGCGCCATTTGGGCACGACCACCTTCTGCCACGAGGCCTGCTGCGCGAATCCGTGCGGGGCCTGCGACGCGCCGCGGCAATCGTCGTCACCCGCAGCGATCTGTTGGACGCGACCGCGCGGCATTCCCTCTGCCAACGCATTGCCCAGCTGGCGCCTCAAGCGGTCCTCGCTTGGGCAAGACATCAGCCCACAAGCTGGCGGCGGCGAAACGGCGAAGTGCTGAGCACTGGACACTTTGCCGTCTGATCGCGTGGCCGCCTTTTCGGGACTTGGCAACCCGGAGGGATTTCGTCGCACGCTGAAGAGTCTGCCCCTCACGCTGGCCGCGTGGCGCGAATATCCGGACCATCACGCCTACACCCACAATGACTGGCGGGAGCTGGCGCAATGGGCTGAGGGCCATCGCGCGTTGCCTGCCTGCACTCAGAAGGATCTGGTGAAGCTGCCCGAGGAAGCGGACTGCTGGCGCTGCAAATCGAATTGGCCTTCGGTGAAGGCGAAGACGCGCTGATCGCGTTGCTGTTCCGCACGCTGGCGTCGGCCGGCGAGTCGGGCTAGTTGCCTTCGACGTTGACGGTGTTGACGACACGCAATCCGGCGGCCACCGCGCGAACCGATTCCTGGGCGAGTTGCTTGTGGTAGAACGACTCGACCCGCCCCGTGATATGCAGCTCAGCCTCGGTCGCGTCGACTCGTAGATGGCGGAGAGCGTAAATGGGGCTATGGGAGAGAGCGTTTTGAGCCCGATCCACCGTGGTGATTTCGGGGCACGTGGTCTGAGGCATGAGTTCTTCCGTGATCGCTAGAAGTCGATGGGTCGGTGAGAAAAATCGGAGCCTAACGCAGTGGCGGAAGGCCGTTCACCAACTATAAGACGCCTGTTACCAAAGTGTCGAAAAACCAAGGGCAAAGTCAACCCCGCGGGCGTCATCTTGGCCGTCGATCCAATCGTTTCGATAGGTTCGCTCGATTCAGTTCCGCGGGTTTGAACGGGCCATTCGGCACAAGGCGTACGCGTCTTCTTTCACTGGGCTGATTTCATTGGGCCGCATCCGCGCCGTGGTCCAGCAAGCCGTTGGTTACGAGGTAACGCACGACTTGTTGGGCGAGTTCGCGTGGGGTCAAGGCGCCATCGGCTTGCAAGTGCACTTCGGGATCGCGCGGCGGTTCGTACGGGGAATCCAGCCCGGTGAAATTCTTGATCCTTCCGGCCCGAGCTTGCTGATACAGGCCCTTTGGATCCCGCCGCTCGCAGACTTCCAACGGCGCATCCACGAACACTTCGACGAAGCCTCCCTCCCTTTCTGGATCGACTTGTTGCCGCGCCAACTCGCGATCTCGCCGAAATGGACTGATGAAGGCGGTTAAGGTGATCAGTCCGGCCGAGGCGAATAATTCGGCGACCGCTCCGATCCTGCGAATATTCTCAACTCGATCCAAGTCGGAGAACGTCAGGCCGAATCGCGCCGCGTGGTCGGCTCCAAACGCCGCCAGCTTCTCGGGGCTCGCATTCAAACCGTGGCGCACATTGTCGCCGTCCAGCAGAAAGGCATGGGCGCCTCGAGCCAACAACAGGGCGTCGACTTCATTGGCCACGGTGCTCTTGCCGCATCCGCTGAGGCCGGTAAACCAGACAACGCAGCCTCGCTGCCCTTTCTGCCGTTCGCGCTCGGCGCGACTGACATGATGCGTGTGCCACACCACTTGCGTGGGCTCAGGATGCTGGCTGCCGTGGGCGGGTTCGGACATGATCGGGCTTCGGCTTGGGAAGGCGACAAGGCGGGAGGGTTAGATCCCCGCCAGTTCACAAAGGTTGGCCTGTGCAACGGGCTGCGGGCAACTCCAGACGAGAAAAAAGAGAGCTTCTCGGCACCAGCGTTGTGCCGGATGGCCTTGAATGAACCCGGCGCCCTTGGCCGCGGCCAGGGCGGCTTGGGCGGCGCAGGGCCAAGCTGTTGGCTTCGGTCCGCAGGGTCTGCGGATTGCAGTGCGGCGGCGGCGAGGAGTCGGCGTCCAGTCCGGCCAGCAACAACAGATGCTCCTCGGCGGCCCGCCATTGCTGCTCCATGGCTTCGGACGCCTGGGCGAGATCCGGGCGAATGTCGGCTTGCTGGCTGAGAAAGGTCAAGGCGGCGCGGGCCAAACCGAGGGCCAAGGTGGAGGTCTGCAGGCCGCCGGTGCTGGCGCCGACGCCGCTTTGCATCACGTCCACAACCGGACCGGCGATGATGTCGGCCGGTTCCACATGGACGCCGGAACACTCGACGCGTCCCGTTTGGCTTGCCCCGACGGCCAACAGCAGCTCCGGCTTGGGGGCGTGCAATCCCGGGGCGTCGGCCGGCACGCAGGCGAGAATCTGGCGGCCGTCTTCCAACTCGGCGCCCAGCACAAAATGGTCGGCGAAGGGCGCCCCAGTGACCCAAGGGCTATAGCCGTCCAGGATCATCGCGTCGCCGTCGGCGCGGGCCTGCAGCACGGGCTTCTGGAGGTGGCGGCGACTGGTGGTCAGGTGAGAGATGCCAACCGTCGCCATGGTCTTTCCCGCCAGCAAATCGGGCAGCACCCTGGCGGCCAGTTCCGGATGTTGGGCTCGAGCAATCCGCGTGCAAGCGCCCATCCGCTGAGTGATCACGAAGGTGGTGGTCAAACAAGCCTCGGCCAGTCGCAGGTAGCCTTGAGCGATCTGTTGCGGCGTCCACCCCAGCCCCTGGGTGTTCGCCGGACCGTCGATGGGAAAGAACCAGCGATAGACGCCGGCGTCCCCGCACCAATGCAACTGCTCCGCCGGCCAGGCGTTGGGCGAATCGCCCAGAGCCAGAAGATCCAAGGCGTCGGCTCGCTCGGCAAGGCGTCCGCAGAGATCCCCCAGAGCCGGCGCGGCCGGATCGGTAATCCAGTGCTCGTTCGGAATATTCATAGCTGGATTCTAACCTATTGGTGATCAGCGAAAAGCTTCTCCCAACGGATGGGCCATCGATTTGGCGGCCCACCGGGCAACGGCGGCCAAGAGCCGGCGATGCTCCTCGCCAGATGGCGCTGTTCGGTGGGCGAGGAGCATCGCCCAACGGGGGGCAAGCCCCGTTGTGGCGGCGTCCAGGCTGGGATCGTTGTTGGCGGGGAGCAACGCTCGACGGGGACATGCCCCGTCGTGGCGTGCTCGCCGTAAGCACTTGTGGCGACAGGCCTTGGCGGAAGATGGAGCCTCTTCGGGGACACTCTGAAGAAACTGCAGGTTGCGGCTCTAAAGGGTTCGCCTCACGGCCACGGCATCTCTCTTCTGGCATTCCATGCGAGCCACCGCAACCAACCAACTGCTCCTCGTTGTGGTCTGCAAAGACACCCCAATCCGAGCCAGGTGGACCACCTTACGATCAAGGCCACGAAGTTGGTATAACTAGTTCTGCCGCCGATAGGGTAGGCTGTGCCGGCTGCGTAATTTGAAGCAGCGTCCGCCCGCCGACTTATTTCAATGGCGGCGTAATATCTGAAAGTTTTTACTGCGTAGACGCGGAGCGAAGCCCAATGAGTCGCATCGATATCCCAACTTTGCCAGAACAGGACGATCAAGGCGGAGGAGATACTTCGGCCCAGATTCTGTACGACAAGTGCACGGCGCTGGCGAGGAATCTCTGGTGGACCTGGCACCCCGAGGTGATCTCGCTGTTTCGCGACTTTGATCCCATCCGCTGGCGGCAGTTGGATCACAACCCGATTGCGTTGTTGAAGGAATTTGATCCCGATCGGCTTGCCCGCCGCGCCGCCGAGATGGTGCTGCATAGCCGCATCAATTACGCGTACCGGCGTCTTCACGAGTATTGCCGCAGTAAGAACACCTGGGCGGCCACCCACGCCGGCGTGCTGGGATCGAAGCCCGTGGCGTATTTTTCCGCCGAGTTCGGCATTCATGAGAGCCTGCCGATCTACTCCGGCGGTCTAGGCGTCCTTTCGGGCGACCATGTCAAAAGCGCCAGCGGCTTGGGCGTCCCGCTCATCGGGATCGGCCTGTTCTATGATCAAGGTTACTTCAAACAACAATTGGACGAAGACGGATACCAGAAGGAAGAGTATCTGGACACCAATGTGCAAGATCTGGCCATGGAGCCGGCGTTGGATCTGGACGGCGAGCCCATCACGCTGACGATCGAGACTCGGCAAGGCCCCCTGCACTTCAAAGTCTGGTTGATGCGAGTCGGCCGAGTGCAGCTGTATCTGCTCGATTCCAACGTGGAGGGCAACAGCCCGCAGGATCGCCAACTGACCGCACGGCTGTACGGCGGCGATGAGCGGACGCGTATTCGTCAAGAACTGTTGCTGGGCGTCGGCGGAGTCAAAGCGTTGCGCGCTGCCGGCATCACCCCAGGCGTGTATCACTTGAACGAAGGACATAGCGCCTTTGGACCTTTGGAAGTCGTCCGCGAGCGGATGCATGACGACGGACTGACTTTCGACGAAGCCCTTCGCGAAGTCGCCTTGCAAACGGTCTTCACGACGCACACGCCGGTGCCCGCCGGCCATGATCGTTTCGACGGCGCCTTGGTCGAGGAGCACTTGGGACCGCTCCGCGATGAACTGGGCATCAGCTACGAACAGCTGATGGGATTGGGAAGAGTTGAGCCGCAGAACGAATCCGAGTTGTTTTGCATGACCGTGATCGGACTGAAAATGTCCCGCCGAGCCAACGCGGTCAGCGCGCTGCACGGCCATATCTCGCGACGCATGTGGGCCCACCTGTGGCCCTGGCGGGTCGAGGAAGAGATCCCCATCGGCCACATCACCAACGGCGTCCACATCCCCAGTTGGCTGTCATGGCAGATGACGCAACTTTATGATCGCCACTTCCCGCATGGCTGGTCGTCGCGAATGGGTGAAGCGGAAGCCTGGCAACACATTCACAACGTGGATCCTGGCGAGTTGTGGGAGACCCATAACACCCTCAAGACGCTGTTGCTCGCCTTCGTGCGGCGCCGTTTGAGCCGCCAGTGCCGGCGTCGCAACGAGAGTGAATCCATGATCGAGGCCGCTCGGTCCGTCCTGAACCCCTCGGCCCTCACCATCGGCTTCGGAAGACGCTTCGCGACCTACAAGCGAGCGACTCTGTTCCTCTCCGATCTGGATCGTTTGGACCGGATCATCAGCAATCAGGAACGGCCGGTGCAGTTCATCTTCGCCGGCAAGGCGCACCCCAAGGATCAACCCGGAAAGCAATTCATCCGTCAGGTCGCCAATCTCCGCAAGGAGCCTCGGTTCAAGGACAGCATCGTCTACGTCGAGGACTATGACATCAACGTCTGCCGCCACTTGATCCAAGGCGTCGACGTCTGGCTGAACAATCCGCGGCGCCCCTTGGAGGCTTCCGGAACCAGCGGCCAGAAAGTCATCCTCAACGGCGGCCTGAACATGTCGATCCTCGACGGTTGGTGGGCGGAGGCCTACGACGGCGACAATGGATTCGCGATCGGCAAGGGCTTCAGCCACGTCTCCGATGAAGTGACCGATCAACGAGACGCGGAATCCCTTTACGAGACGCTGGAGAAGGAAGTCGTCCCCACTTTCTACCATCGCGACGTCGATGGCCTGCCCCGCCGCTGGATCCAGATGATGATGCACTCGATCGCCACGCTGGCGTGGCGGTTTAGCGCCGACCGCATGGTCATGGACTACACGCGTTGTTGCTATGTTCCCGCCGCCGGCGGGCTCAGCCGCGACATGGACTTCCGTTAGATCGCCGGCAGCGGCGAAATCACTGGGGATGGCCGGGCCGGCGCAATCGAGCCTCGCTCATTTGTGTCGGCCCGCGGTCCTGGGTTTGCAATTCTGTCCTCTGGAAAATCTGGCGACTGTGGTGATCTCCCACGCCCCGACAGTGTTGGATCACCACGGAGAGCACGGAGTTACACAGAGGTCCGGCGACTGGATTTCATGCCATGACCGCGAGGCTTTCCCCAACGCAGCCCACTCAGCACCCTTCTGCTAACACCGACTTTCCCGCCGTTCCTTGCTCTGTGTTTCTCCGTGCTCTCCGTGGTGATCTAGACAGGCTGAGCATAAGAATCATAAGAACCATTTACATCGTCTCGGGCGCCGCTTCGTCGCCGTCCTTGAGGAGAGCTCTGGTATGTCCGTATCCGCGTTCATGGAAAACCACTTTCGGCATTTCAACGCCCGTGAAACGCTCGAAGCCGCCCAAGCTTACCGTCAATTCCTGGACGACGGCGGTCAGATGTTGCTGGCCATGGCCGGGGCGATGAGCACCGGCGAGTTGGGCGTTTCGCTGGCCGAGATGATCCGACAGGACAAGGTCCATGCGATCTCGTGCACCGCGGCGAACCTCGAAGAGGATCTGTTCCACCTCGTCGCCAAGGACGACTATTGCTTCCGTCGCGACTATCGCAACCTGACCACCGCCGACGAAGTCGCACTCCGAGACGCGGGATTCAATCGCGTCACCGACACCTGCATTCCTGAAACGGTGATTCGACACATCGAAAGCAATATGCTCAAACTCTGGAGCGAGTCGCTAGAGAAGAACGAGCCGAAGTTTCCGTATGAATACGCATACCGCTTGCTGCGGGACGGCGTGCTGGAACAGCACTATCAAAAATCACCCCGCGACTCCTGGGTGGTCGCCGCCTACGAAAAGCAATTGCCGATCTTCTCGCCGGGCTTCGAAGACAGCACGCTGGGCAACATCTTCGCCGCGCGGGTCATCGACGGAACCCTCAGCAGCCATTCGGCCGTCCGCAGCGGCACCGAACAAATGCAGTTGCTCGTCCAGTGGTATCGGGAACAGCAAGCCAGGGGACCGATCGGGTTCTTTCAAATTGGAGGCGGGATCGCCGGCGACTTCGCCATCTGCGCGGTGCCGCTGATCATCCAAGATCTGCAGTTGGACTGCCGCTACTGGGCGTACTTCGCGCAGATCTCCGATTCGACCACATCCTATGGGTCGTATTCCGGGGCGATCCCGTCGGAGAAGATCACCTGGCACAAACTCGACCCGGATGCGCCTCAGTTCATGATCAACAGCGACGCGTCCATCGTGGCCCCACTGATCTTCGCCTACGTCCTGGGACAGTAACCATCGCTCGCGTATCAACAGCCCTAGGGAGCCGTCCCATGTTCGTATCCGCTCCGCCGTCGCCGACTCGCCGACAACCGCAGCGCCATGGTCGCGGCGCCGCGGCTCGTCCCGCGATGCTGATGGCCTCGACCTTGCCAGTCTGGACCTTGCCAGTCTGGACCTTGCTAGTCTGGACCTTGCTGGCCGTGGCGTTGCCGTTGGAGTCGTTGACGGCTCAAGACCAGAGCGCCCCCAAGTTGTTGTCGGTGAAGAAAATCTGGGATCAGGCGCCGCACAATGCGTTTACCGACTTGACGCGTTTTCGTGGGAAGTGGTTCTGCGTGTTCCGCGAGGGCCGGGGGCATGTCTCGCCGGACGGCGCCTTGCGAGTGCTGGTTTCCGAGGATGCGGAGCAGTGGCGTTCGGCGGCCCTGCTGACTTCGAGCGACGCGGACTTGCGGGATGCGAAGATCACCGTCACGCCGGACAACCGCTTGATGTTGAGCGGCGCCGCGGCCGTGCAACCTCCCGCGGACTACAAGCACCAATCGCTCGTCTGGTATTCCGACGATGGTTTCCAATGGAGTGATCCCGTGCCGGTCGCAGACCGCGACTTCTGGCTGTGGCGCGTCACCTGGATCGGCAACGATGCGTATGGTTTCGGCTACGCCACCAACGCTCCCAGCAACGCCGAGCGATTCATCCGGCTGTATCACAGCAGCGACGGCAAGTCGTTCCAGACGCTGATCGCCAATGCGTTTAGCGACGGCTATCCCAACGAGACCTCGATCCTGGTGGACCAAGACAAGACGGCTTGGTGCCTGCTCCGTCGCGATGGCGAAAAGAAAACCGCTCAACTGGGCTCAGCCCGACCTCCCTATGATCGATGGCGTTGGCGTGATCTGGGCGTGCAAGTCGGCGGGCCGCATTGGTTGCAGCTGCCGGATGGACGCGTGCTGGCCGCCGTGCGATTGTACGATGGCGGCGCCCGCACATCGCTGTGTTGGCTGGACCTGCAAGCGGCTAAGCTGACCGAGTGTTTGAAGCTGCCTTCCGGCGGCGACTGCAGCTACGCGGGACTCGCCTATCACGAGGGCGTCGTGCTCGTCAGCTACTATTCCAGCCACGAAGGCAAGACCAGCATCTATCTCGCGAAAGTGCAACCTTGACCCGGTTTCGCGTATCCAAGACGCGGCGCCAACGCGCGACAGATCGACATTGGGCCACGGAAAGGGAGCGCCTGCGTTCCTGCCGCCCAGCCCGCCAGGAGAGCCGCCTCGGTGAATGAAGAGACATGGCTGTTGTTGTCGCTGGCCGGTATCGTCGCAGCGGGCGTCGGCGGCAACTGGCTGGCCACCCGCTTGCACGTTCCGTCCATCCTGGTGCTGTTGTTGGTCGGCGTGATCATTGGCCCAGTGACCGGCTTGCTCGTCCCTGAACGCACCTTCGGCGAGTTGCTGTTGCCCGTCGTCTCGCTGTCGGTCGGGATCATCCTGTTCGAAGGAGGGCTCAGCCTGCGTCTAGCGGACTTGAAGCAAATCGGACGTCCTCTGCTGGGGTTGCTGACCATCGGCGCCCTGTGCACATGGGTCGTCTGCAGCAGCACGGCCGTGATCCTGCTGGACATGCCGCTGAACGCGGCGTTGCTCCTAGGCGCGATTCTCGTCGTCACCGGTCCGACCGTCGTGACGCCCTTGCTGCAGCACATTCGCCCCACCGGCAAGGTCGGCCAGATCGCGCGTTGGGAAGGAATCGTGATCGATCCCTTGGGCGCCATCGCCGCCGTTCTGGTCTTCGAAGCCATTGCCAGCGACCGCGTGGAGGGCGTCTGGGAGACGCTGCAGTACGCCGCCACGAGTCTGGCGATCACGATCGGGCTGGGAGCGGCGGCCGGCCTATTGACGGCGTATGGCCTGGCGTTCGTGCTGCGGCGGCATTGGGCGCCCGATCACTTGCAAAGCCCCTTGGTGTTCGCCAGCGTCTTGAGCGCTTTCGCGTGCTCCAACGCGCTGCAAAGTGAATCCGGACTACTCACGGTGACCGTCATGGGCATCGTGCTGGCCAATCAAAAAGCCCTGGATCTCAAACACATCATTCACTTCAAGGAAACGCTGACCGTCTTACTGATCTCGACGTTGTTTGTGGTGCTGACGGCGCGATTGAGCTTGGCGCAATTCACGGCGTTGGGCTGGCGAGGTTTTGCTTTCGTGGCCGTCGTGATCCTGGTCGCTCGACCTGTCAGCGTCTGGCTGGCCACCAGCGGCTCCGCGTTGGAGCCTCGAGAACGCGTGTTCCTGGGCTGGCTGGCGCCCCGTGGCATTGTCGCGGCCGCGGTGTCTTCGGTGTTCGCCTTGGAAATGGGGCCGGCGGGAGACGTGTTGGTGACCGCGACGTTTCTAGTCATTATCGGCACCGTCGCGGTGTATGGACTGACCAGCGGATTGGTCGCTCGGCGGCTGGGGCTGAGCGTCGCGGATCCGCAAGGCGTCCTGATGGCCGGCGCCAATCCCACCGCCCAAGCCATGGCCGCCGCTTTGAAGAAAGCCGGAGTCGCCGTTCGCCTGGTCGACACCAATCGAGACAATGTCAAACAAGCCAACATGCTGGGATTGCCAACGCTGTACGCCAACGTGCTCTCGGACACCGCGACCGAATTGCTGGACTTGGCGGGCGTGGGCCGTTTTCTCGCGGTCACGCCCAACGACGAAGTGAATTCGTTGGCGTGCGTGCACTTTCGCGAATTGTTTGGCCGAGCCAACGTTTTTCGTCTCCGGGCCGCCGACAACAGCCGGCGGAAACAAGCCTCCACCGAAGCCCAATTCGGCCGCGTTCTACTCGGCCCAGATCAAACGCTGCAAAAGCTCGACGGGCTGCTGCGCGACGGCTGGCGAGTCACCACGACGAAGATCACCGAGCAATTCTCGCAAAAGGACTTTCGCGAGACCTACAACAATCAAGCGATCGCCGTCTTCCTGCTGGAATCCAATGGCCGACTGCGCTTCTTCACCGAAGGGCCCATCGACTTGGAGCTGAAGCCGGGGCAACAAGTGATCGCCTTCGTCCCCGATGACGCCCCCGCCGCCAAGTAGGCTCATCGCCGAGACGTCGGCAACGCCTTCACGGGCTTCAGATTCCCCGCGCCCCAAACTTGCCCCCACCCACCGGAGTCGCTTGGGGTGCGCGTCCCGTACAGCAAGCGCAATTCAGCGGAGATCAACCGGTGTCGCATGCCTCGCAGCGACGCTTGCGATCGGCCTTGGCAAACAGGGCAAGCGATCCGGCCTGTCGGACGACCACCTTCCGGGGGCCGACCACAAGTGGAGCATGGCTGGCCCACGGGCGACTCGCCCGTACCGCGGCACGTGGGGCACATGGCCGACTGACCGTCGCACTCCAAACAAGCGGCGTCGCACAAATTCAATAAATCGTCCACCGTCAACAAGCGCCCCAGCGACTTGATCTGACTTTGGACTTCTTCGAGTTGCAACAGTCGCCGAGCCTCAACCGCATCGGCCGCCGCGCCGCGGCGCAACAGCCGGATGGCCGACGTGGCGAGCTGCCGACCTTGGCTGGGATCCGGCGAAGCCACGGGCGAAAGCAAACGCGCGTCGTGCATCGGATCAAGCAAGTAAGCCGCCGCGCGATAGTGGCGCGCTTCGTCGGGATCGTCGCTCAGCGCCGCCAAGCCCAACATCGAGGATCGCCCAAAATTGCGAGGCTCGATTTCGGCGGCCCGGGCGTAGAGTTCTCGAGCAACCCGCCGAGACTCTGGATCGGTCGATCGCGCGGCGAGCTCCTCAGCATACTCCAAGCACTGCAGCGGTTGCTGTGGATCCAGCGAGTCCAAGCGTTGCTGAGCAGCACTGAGCAACACCCACTGCACGTCTTCGCGAGGCCACCGCAGACTGTGCTCTCGGCCGTCGCTGTCTTGGACGCGCAAGACGACCTCCATGTCCGATTGCAGCTCGACGCCGCCATGATGAACGGCTCCATCTTTCAGCACGACTGTATCGGCTTCGCTGGACGCCACAAGAGAGGACGCCGCAAGAAGGCACCCCACAAGAGAGTACGCCAGCATCCAGGGACTGACGCCGTGCATGGCGAAGCAACGTTGCTTGCATCCGGCTGGATGAGTCATGGCGCCGCCTTGCTTGCCGCCGTGGCTGCGGTCGAATCCAGTTCCAGCAACAAGCACCGCAGCCAGGCGGTCTGCCCACAAGCCGCTTGCATCACGATGTCCTCCGCTTCGAGATCGCGCTCGCGCAACCACTGGAGCACCGGCGCGAATTCGGGCTCGCCCCCCCACCGTCGCTGCAACCACAATCGCTGCATCAGCGTCGTGCGTTGCAGGTCATTCACCGCGACGTACTCCGCCGCGGCCAGCTCCGTACGCCAGTCGGCCGCGGCCTGTTGCGAAGATTCTCGCCCCGTCCCGCGAGCGAGCATCGCCAGGACCTGGCCTGGTTCGACGACCGTTGGATCAAGGGAGACTTCGTGCAACGATGCGAGCCGGCGATAATACTCAGCCAAGGATTGACCGGCGAATTCATACATGGCGCTCAAGTCTTGCCGGGCGACCGGCTCGGGCAACATCTCCTGGCTGGCGAGCAATAACCGGCGATGCAGCAGTCGCCTCACCGGTGCGATATCGGTCGTCCCGACGCGGCGCATAATGAGCCGCTCCACCAATTCCTGCAGATCAGAATCGCTCAATGGGGCGTTGAGCAGAACGTCGGCAATCGCCAAACGCATTTCGATCGACTTGCCCAGGTCTGTGTAGCGACGCCGTTGATGCTGAATCTCGCGACCGGACTTATCCTGCACTAACAGCTGCGCCAGGGCCTCGGCGGCATCGCGCGTCGGGCGCTCGCCGCGGACAATCGCATCGGCTGCGGCGTCGATAGCGCGCATGCGATCGATTGGGGATAAGGAGTCCCCTAGTTCGTAAGCCGCGTCGAACCAAGCGGTTTCGAGAGCGAGTGGCGAGGGTCCCGCGTTGTCATCCACCGTATTGGCGAGCGTCGCATGGTCCGCATCGCCCTGGATCGAACCGCGCGTTGGGGTTGAGTCCGCCCGGGATGCTGGCGATTGGGGTAGCCGCGGCAGCCGCCGCGGTGGTTCTTGACTCCATTGCTGATAAAGCAATTCGGCTTGCGGGCGCGATGCAGCATCGATCAGGACGCACCAACGAGCGCTGTCCAGCAAACGTTGCAGATTCTCGATCTCGCTCGTCGTCCAAGGACGACTGGCGACTTGCCGAGCCGCCTCCCAACGGAGCTCCTCCCCTTTCCCTCGTCCACCTGGCAAACCCAAGGCTCGCCGCACCGCGGCCACGGTTTCCAGGCGACCCAACCCTTCGTCCAAGCTGCCGATGCGACGCAGCAAACGCTCCTGAAGGAAGGTCTGCAATCCTGGATCGCTGGTCGCCGCGTAAATCTCTGCGATGCGAGCCACAACCGGGGCTTCGGGGGATGCGATGACCTGCTCGATGAGCGCCTCGTGTTCGCGCCAGGCCGTATCATCTCGCAGCAACAAGGACGTGCAGGCCGCCAGTTGACTCGCTGGAATCTCCGCCGCCGGCACGTACCGGCCCGCTTCCTGGAAAACGGAATTCAGCCACAAACCGGACGGGGGCTGCAGCGCCTCGGTCATCAGGATCGGGGCTCGCGCAAGCACGACCCGCCACCACTGCGCACGCACTTGCTCCACGTTCCATTGAGCGTCCAGGGCGGGGACTTGGAGCAGCCGAGCCAGCCGAGCTCTCCATGGCGCCTGTGGGACGTTATCCGCTTGGCCGACTCGCCATACGGCGGCCAACAAGGCGTCCGTCGATCGCAGCTGTTCCACCGATGGCCAGCCTGCTGGCGGGTTGTGGTCCCCCAGGAACTGCCGTTCAAACCACTCCCACAGCCGCGCTCTGGCTGCAGGATCCGGCTCTCGATGCAGGCAGATCGCCAAGAAATCCAACCGGGGGTACCGGAACAATTCGTCTCCCGCAGCGTCGTCAGGGTGGTCGCTGGTTTCGTCGCCGAGACGGGCTGCCGCCGGCAGGTTCGCATAGAACTGCAGTGGGGAGAGGCTCTGGGATGGACCGGGAAAACCTGTCGCTTTCTCGTTGGGGTGGCGTCGTCGCCACTGGTCGCGCCATCGTTGCAACGCCGACGAGGCCAGCGAATCGCCCCACCACCAGGCGACTTGCCGCGGCGCTTCGGGCGGACCAACCGCCGCCGAGTCCGGAGGATGATTGGACGCGGCGTCCAGGGCGTCGGGAGCGGCCGGGGCTCCCGTGGACGGAGCGGCGGCTTCAGGCGACTGGTTGGCGTTGGAACGCCCTCGGCCGCCCAGGATCCCGAACCACACGCCGCTGCCGATTGCCAAAATAAGGATCAAACCGACGGTCGCTGTGACCGCGGTCGGGATGGCGGGTCGCCAACTCGGGCGGGCGACTTGGCCCGCCAGTGCTTGGGGGTCGATTTGCAGGCTGGCGGCGAGGCGGACCAATCGCCGCCGAGTCTCCGGCGTATCGCCGTGAAGCTTGTGGCTCTGCCGCGCCGCATCCAACAATCGCCGCAGCGCTTGCTCGGGACCAAGCAGAACAGCTCCCAAGGCGTCGCGTTCCTGGTGCAGCGTCTGCTCGATCCGAGGCGCCGGCAGCGCCATTTGCTGGCTGCTGATCGCCACCAATTCACGCCAGCTCTCTTCCAGGATAAACGGCGGTTCGCCTGGGCGAACGATGGTCAGCACGCCCCGCCGCAACAGGTCCCGCTGGTCCGGCGTCAGAGGCGTTGAAGCGGCAGTCGGCACGTTGGGCGAACTGGCCAGGCGAACGAGTTGTTCGATCCGTTCCGATGGAATACCCAGCTCGCGGCCCAACGCCTCCAACTGAACGCGACTGCGGGCGTTCACGCCTTGAGCCCCGGCCAGAATCGATCGGATGCGATCCAGCGCCTGTTGTTCGCTCGCATTCAATTCGACGTTGTGCGTCATCGACGAGTGAACCTTGGCTGACGTGCGGAGTGTTTTTCGCCCTCGTAGCAAGCCGCGCCGACGGCGTCACCCCTCTGCTGAGTCTGTCAGTTGATTCCTAAAGCATAGGTCAGCTGACCAGGCCCGCGAAGGGCCAACACAATTCTAGCCGCGGCCGCCAGGCCACGGAACGCCAAACAAGAGGCCCGACGGGCGACACCGTAGCGGATTTCGCAAAAATCAGTCCCCAACGGGGCGGCCCCAAATCAGCCCAGGGTGCAGCGCAGCGCAACCCTGGGTAACCGACGCCAATCGCGGCCACCAAGCCCCAACGGGGCGGCCCCAAATCAGCCCAGGGTGCAGCGCAGCGCAACCCTGGGTAACCGACGCCAATCGCAACCACCAAGCCCCAACGGGGCGGCCCCAAATCAGCCCAGGGTGCAGCGCAGCGCAACCCTGGGTAACCAACGCCAATCGCAACCACCAAGCCCCAACGGGGCGGCCCCAAATCAGCCCAGGGTGCAGCGCAGCGCAACCCTGGGTAACCCGACGCCAATCGCGGCCACCAAGCCCCAACGGGGCGGCCCCAAATCAGCCCAGGGTGCAGCGCAGCGCAACCCTGGGTAACCGACGCCAATCGCAACCACCAAGCCCCAACGGGGCGGCCCCAAATCAGCCCAGGGTGCAGCGAGCGCAACCCTGGGTAACCGACGCCAATCGCGGCCACCAAGCCCCAACGGGGCGGCCCCAAATCAGCCCAGGGTGCAGTGCAGCGAACCCTGGGTAACCGACGCCAATCGCAACCACCAAGCCCCAACGGGGCGGCCCCAAATCAGCCCAGGGTGCAGCGCAACCCTGGGTAACCGACGCCAATCGCAACCACCAAGCCCCCACGGGCGGCCCCAAATCAGCCCAGGGTGCAGCAGCGCAACCCTGGGTAACCAACGCCAATCGCAACCACCAAGCCCCAACGGGGCGGCCCCAAATCAACATTTGAGCCGGCGCCGCCAAGATCGGCGGTTTCGTTGCGAATGGACTGAGAACGCCGTGAAAGAACCCTTGTCCAAGGGGGATATCCGGGACCGACGGCATTGACGTTCGGGAAGTCCTCGTTCTAACCTGCTTGTATCACCTGCCCTTCGATGCGTTTTAATTGGAGCACCGCCGTGAGTTGGAATCGCTGCCTATGGTCTTGCTGGGTTGTGAGTTCATTCTCGCTGGGGGCCGCGCCGGGCTTCGCTTGGCAGGAAGATCCGGCGACCGCCGTGGTCAAGGAATCCGCCGCGGAGGAACAAGAGGCGAAATCGTGCTCCCTCGCGAGTCCACGATCTTTGTGCGTCTACACGCCGACGAATTCGGGGATCCCTTGGCGTTGCAGACGGCAACGGTCAAGTACGTCCTCCGCGACGCCGACGGCCAGGTCAAGACCGAGCTATTTTTGGAGTCGGTCATTCACATCGCCGAAAGCAGTTACTTCCGCAGCCTGAACAAGCGGTTTGAACACTACGACGCCGTGCTCTACGAACTGGTGGCTCGCCCGGAAGACAATCGTCCCGCGCCAGACAGGAAGCGGCCGAATCCGGTGAGCAAGAGGGGGGCGATCATCTGCTGCGAATGGTGCAGAAAGTCTCCGCCGAAACGTTGGGCTTCGTGCATCAGATCGATGTGGTTGACTACAGTCCCAGCAACTTGATTCACTCGGACCTGTCCCCTGAAGAGATGGCCGAGCGAATGAAGGAGCGCGGCGACACCGCCAACTCCATGATCGTCGACGTCTTGCTGCACATGTTTCAGAAAGCGCAGCAGGCCAAGCCGGAATCAGACGTCGCCAAATCCGAGGTCGAAGCCGCGGTCGACGAGCTATCAACGCGGCGGCCTGCGCCGCAACTTGGCCTGTCAGTCTTGACCGACGAGAACGGAATCATGCAGATTCGCCGCGCCTTGGCTTCCGTTTTAACGGCCAGCGGGCAGCTCGAATCGGCCCTCCCGCCAAGCGTTCACAAACTCCTGGTGACCGATCGCAACGATCGCGCGATGGAAGTCCTGCGACAACAGATCCAAGACGGCAAGCAACGCATCGCCCTCTTTTCGGGCGCCGGCCATATGGCCGATTTCGAACAACGCCTGAAGAACGAACTGGGGATGGAGCGAGAGTCCATCAGTTGGCGAACCGCTTGGGATCTTCGCGATGGCGCCGTCGAAGGCGCCTTGCTGGAGACGATCCTGGAGAAGGCGCTGCAGGATACGCTGAAGGACTCGTTCAAGGACAAGCTGAAGAGTTTCCTGGACAAGGGCGAATCCAAAGAATAACCTGAGCCAAGCGTTCAAGAACCGGAGCCAAGCGTTCAGAGCGATCCTTCCATCGCATCGCGCGACGCCGGTGTTCACCCGCCCCGTGTGACCCGCTTCGCGCCCGACTCGGCCTAGAGACATGACTCGACTGGACGGCCCCTTGCCAATTGTCTTGTATCGTCGCCCAGCAAAGAAGCCGAAGCCGCGGACCTTGCAATGGTCGATCGGCGGCATGCTACTGCTGACGACGCTCGTCGCCACGGCCAGCGCGGTCCTGCGGAACTTCACCTTCGTGGATGGGCTTCTCTTTGTGATAGGTAGTGTCTTTGTCTTCGCGATGGTCTCGCCGATCATCGTCTGCACGGTGGTGTTCGCAGCGGAGGCAATATCCTCTTCACGCTCGAATCGACGAACCGGGGATCCACAACCCAGGAAGCCCCGCCGTGTTCGCTAAGTTCCTCGCCAGCCCGTGCGCCGTGCCCATTCCCGCCACCGCTGGGCTTGTCCCAGCGTAGCGCCGCTCCCCGCCAGAGAGCGCTGTTCGCTGGGCGAGGAGCATCGCGGCGGCGTCCCCGGCGGGTTCGTTGCTGGCGGGGAGCAACGCTCGACGGGGACATGCCCCGTCGTGGCGTGCTCGCCGCGTAAGCACTTGTGGGGCCTCTATCGGGTCGAGTCGCGCCGGGTGTTCTGCCTCGCTGGTGCGCGAACAAGTCCCGCAGGGCGGCCGCAAATCATCCCAGGGTGGAGCGTGAGCGCAGCGAAGAAGCGAAACCCTGGGTCGCCTTGGACCCGACCCCTACGCCGTAGTAGTGGCCGCAGGGCAAGGAGCAACGCTTCAGGATGAGCGGAGTTCCTCGAAACGTTCCTTCCAGGGCGAAGGGCCGAGGTCGGGGTACAACGTTTGAAACTGCCGCCAGACCGGTTCGGCTTCTGGGGCTCCTGTGCGCCGCAGGCAGACAATTTGGCCGTACTTGGCTTCGAACCAGAGGGGATCGTCGTTGGACAGGCCGCGTAGGAGCAGACGCCAGCATTCCAGGGCGTCCGTCCATTGCTCCAACTGCATCCAGGTGCGGGCCGCTCCGGCCAGGTAATTGGCGTCGGCGGGAAACGCCTCTCGCAGTCGCGCATAGACATTCCCGGCTTCGTCGTACATCAAAGCGTCCTCGGCGGCGACCGCCCAACCGGCGGCGGCGGCTCTTGCTTCGGACGAGCGTTGCAGGGAATCCACGTCCCAACCCATCTCCTCCGCAAGGCGCCGATACACGTCCCGCCGCCGCCGCGACGTCTCCGTGTGCTCCGTCTTCCCTTGGGAGAGGGCCGCGCGATCCAAGGTGCGAGCTTGCGTTACCAGCGCGTAGCGTCGCCAGGCCTGATTGGCCGATTTCGACAATACTTGGGCGTGCTCAAGGACGGCGGCGTCATCTTGCCGAGCCAGCGCCGCACGCAACGCGACGCCGTGAAACGATTCGGCAAGCGACGGGTCCACCTCGGCCAGACGCTCTTGGGCGCGAGGGAGCCATTGTCGGGCGAGCTGCGCCGCCCGCGGATGATCGGCGTCTGCTTGATCGACGACTGCGTCCAAGAGAAGCAGCGCGGCGCGAAGCGCCTGCGCCGCCGGTTGGTTGTCTGCGGACTCCCAGTATTGCTCCGCCGCGATGGCGAGTTGCTCCAGCACCTGCGCCGGCGCGCTTCGTCCGCGGACTCCTCTTCCAACAGCCGCCTTAGGATCAGGCACAAGTCGTAACGCGAGGCCATGTAGTTGACATCATCGGGCGCGATGGCCTGCAAGCGGGCGAGGCTGGCCGTCGTCAACACGCCGCCCTCTTGCAAACGCTCGAGATAATAGCCGGCGCGGCGGGCCAGGGGATGCGCCGGAAAGGTCTGCGCGAGCCGCATGAGGGCTTGGCGCGCCTTCAAACGCGACTCGGCGCCCACCGGGTCGATGTTCTGGCGGCAGGCGAACGCCATCCACAAGGCTTGTGCGGCGGCGTCCTGCTGGTTGTGGTCGATTAACGGATCGGCGATGGCTTCATAGTGGGTCAGCGCCTCGGGCCAACGCGCCAAGCGATACTGGCACCAAGCGAGATCGAGGCGACATCGAGCCTCGGTGGCGGGATCTTCAAACTCCATCTTGCTGGCGACTTCCAGCCAGGCCGCGGCGCGGGCGTACAGTTTCGGATCGCCCGACCGATCCGCGGCGGCGCCCAAGTGGCGCCCCTCGAGCCAGCAACTGAGAAAGACGGCCGCTGGCGACACCGAAAGACGCGCAGCGTCGGGGGGCGGCGCCGGGGAGACGCGCGATGCGACGCGCAGCGTTTCGTACGTGGCGGCCAACGCGGCGTAGGCGCCAAGCCGACAGAAACCGCGTCCGCCGATTGCCAGGAAACGATCTCGCAGAGCTGGCGTCATGGGCTCGCTCGCGTCGTCGGCCAGGCCGGGGTCGGTCCAGGCGGCCCGCACCAAGGCGTCGCACCAGGCGAGTTTGCCGGCCGTAACGGGCGGCCGTAGCGTGGGAAGATCACGCTCCGCGGCGTCGGCCGCCCGACGCCAATTCGCGGCGTCCAACCAGTGTTGGACCAGGCGAGCGGGCATTTGATCACGGACTTCGGGCGCCGTTTCCGCCCCGCGGATCCAAACACGACATAGGTCGCCCGCCTCGTCGCGACCCAGGCCGTATTGACAGAGCATCAAGCCGACCAACCCGCGAGCCCGCCCTGGATTGGCGAGTCCCAACCACTGGGGTTGGACTTGCCGCAGCGCCCCTAGCCAAGCCGCGTCGTCTTGATTGCGAGGCGACAGCCGCAAGAGACGCTGAAAGTGCGTGCTTCCCTCGACAAACCACGCCGCCGCTCGCCTTGCGTCGGCCCCCTCAGCATCTGGAATCACGGCGAGCGAGTAACACGCCCAACCGCTCAAGTAAGCGGTCCAATCCGCGGTCAAGCGATCGGTCGGCGTTTGCAGCGCGGGCTGCAATTGCGACAGCATGTCGGCGGCGATGACGCGAGCCGACTTGGCCGCTTCCAGGCGAGCACTTCGGTTGCGACCTTCACGCCATTGCCGCAGCCGGCGCTGCAATTCGAGATCGATCGCCCGGGCCAAGCGCATGCGCAGCGGCGCGTCGGCGATTTCGGGGAACTGCTCCAACAGATCATCGAGCTTGCGGCGAGCCGCCCCGTTCGCGACCGCATCCTCGGACAGCGCCGTTAACTGGTCGATATAGACCAGGGCCATCCGCCGGGCGGCCTGCTCCCGCTGTTGGGGTTCCTGCGCCGCCAGCTTGCGCAGCAACAGCCCTTGCTGCAATTCGAGTAGGCCGTGCGATTGCAACCAACGGCTGGTCCGCGAGTCCTCCTCGGGCGTTTGCCAGGCGCCGGCGGCGAGGGTTGACAGAATGACGATGCCCAGCTCGCCCGCGGCGGTCCAGGGACTTCCCAGCGACGAACCAAAGAGCGTGGCTTGACGGGTTGAAGGCCGTTTAGGATTCATCAGCTGGAACATAAGAGACCAGGGAGAATCCGGTTGAGCGACAAATCTGAATGACTTCGGCCGCGGCGCCGAAAGGAACTCGATCAGCCACTCGAACAAACACGCCGTTTTCGCGGGAAGGCAGAGCGGCGAGCACTTGCACCAAGTCCGTCGCCGTGGAGCAGGTGCGGCCGCCAAGTCGGAATGCGGCGACGCCTTGATCCTCGAAGACTTCAATCACAATCGGCTCCAATTCGCTCGCCTTTTCGGCCGCGGCGGCGCGTCGAAACTCAATGGTTGGATCGAGATTGCGCTCGGTCGGTCGAAACTGCGATGACGCGACAAAGAAGATCAGCAGCAGGAACACGACATCAATCATGCTCGTCATCGGCAAGTCGAAGACGCTGGTCGTGCGCTCGGCGATTTCGCGAGAATTTCACGGACTGCTCCCGATTCTGTGCGGCGGCCCTCCAGCCGCGAACGGCCTTCGTACTCCGCCGCGCTGACGCCGACAACCGACGCTCATCGTGGGTCCTTGTGCTACGGCTTTTGAACGGCGAAGCGTATCTGCTTGATGTCGAGCTGTTGCATTCGGCGAACGAGTTCATTGACCGCCGCCGAATCGCTGCGGCGATCGCAACGGACAACAACCATCACGCGTTGGGGATCGCCCGCGGCTTCGATCGCTTCACGCAAACGGTCTTGAATCCACGCCGCATCGCGAGGTTGCTCGTCCATGAACAGCCGCCCGTTGGCGGCGACATGGATCGTCAGTTCACTTGGCGGCTGATTATCAACGCCCTCCAATTCCGGCAACTTCACTTGCAACTCGTATTGCCGCGATATTTCGGACACCGTCATAAAGAAGATCAACAACAACATGACCACATCGATCATGGGGGTCATGTTGATGCGGGGCAAGGTTTCGTGTTTGTGTCGAGACAATCGCATGGGGTGGGATTCAACCTGTTCGCCTTCCCAAGGGCAGCATGATCCGTTCGATGCGGACGCCGGCTTCGGCGACTAGCGAATCGATGCGGTTTCGAAAAAAACTGAAAGCCACCATGGTGGGTATCGCCACCAGCAGGCCGAGCAGCGTGGTCACCAGCGCTTGCCCGATGCCGGCCGCCAATTGGTCGGGGCGCGCCGCTCCGCCGGAGGCGGCGATCTCGTTGAAGGCGCGGATCATTCCCAAGACGGTGCCGGTCAACCCCAGCATGGGAGCGATCGCGCCGATGACGCCCAGCACATCGGTTTTCCGGTAAAGGCGCCCCACCTGCTGCTCGCCAGCTTCCTCGACGGCCGCGCGGTATTCAGCGAAGCCAAACTCCGAGCTGCGGAATCTCTCCAGGCCCGCTCGCACGACATCGGCGGCCAGCGACGCGTTCTCGGGCGCCATCGAACGCTGCAAGGCGCGATCCACATGACCCTGTACGATCAACACTTCCAGCTCGTGCATCACGCGATGCGGCATCAACACGCTGCGACGAATCGTAAGCGCGTGTTCAATCATGAAGGCTACCGAGACTAGCGACAGAGCGACGATCAACAGCCCGACGACGCCTCCCTCGCGCAGGGTCTCGATCAGTGTTCGCGATCGTCCCTGCCGCAGTTCCTCGACGGTGACGGGGTCGTCGTCCGCTGAGGCGTCTTTTGGGTCATCGGCCGGCGGCCTGTTCCTGGCGACCGAGGCGCTGGGTTGGACTTGCGGGACGGGTGCGGCGGTATCGGGGTCTTGCCCGGCGGACGGCGCCATGGAAGCCAATGAGAAGACACCCAGGACGGCGGCGACCATGGCCGCCGGTCCCAACCTCCTGGCCGACGCTGGCCGAGCCAAGACTCTATGGTTTCGCATCACCGTACATCCTGAGCGCGAGTTTTCCGAAGTGCGTGTGGCCATAGCGTAGCTGGATGTCCTGCAACAAGGGAGGACGGAGGGCGTCGGGTTGTTGCTCGCAAAGCCGCAACAAGGCGGCGGCGGCCAGAGCGTCGTGTTCGCCATAGATGGCCGCCGCCCGCGCCCACCACAGTTGCGCGTCGCGCCGCTGCTGCTCGGTCTTGGCGGCGTCGAAAGCGGCGCAGCCAAGCCAGTACCAGCTCCAACCTCGAACGGCGCCGCTGGACTCCTGGGAAACCGTCGCCAGCAGTTCTTCGGCCAACGCGGGTCGGCCCTCGTCAAGCATGCGACGAGCTTGCAACAGATGGCGCCAATGCTCCATGCGTCCATCCCCGTGAGGCCCCATGGCCCGCAACGCGCCATCGGCCGCGGCCGCGCGCCCCGCCGCGATGGCCAAGGCCGCGCGATACAAATGAAAGCCTGGCGGCGGAGCCGCCGGTTCCCAACGTTCTAACTCCCGCAGCGCCAGCGTCGCTTGTTCCGCGTCGAAGAAAACCGGCGCGATGTCATCGGCCAGGCCCAGCGTCGCCTGGTGACGAAGGACGCGTCCGCCAGGCAGTGCGTCCCGCCAGGCCGGGTTCTCTTGCAGCAAGTCCCAACAATGCAGATAAGCAACCGCCGCGTCGGCCGAGCGCCCGTCGGCGAGGCGGTTCCACATCCGCGCTTGCCAAACGACATAAGCCGTCCTGCTTCGACGCATCTGATAGACGCTCTCGAGCGCCTGCAAGGGCGCGGCAAGTCGCCGATCATCGCCATGGCGCAAACGGATCTGAAGTCGAAACAGAGGTTCGCCTAACCGCTGCAAGCGTTCCGTGAATTCGGCTTGTCTCCGTGGAACGAGGCCTTGTTCGATGTCGCCCCAACTGATCCACGTCTCGCCCAGCAGCACGCCGTCGTCGGTTAGCTGCGTCAGTTGTCCGCGAACGATGTCGCGTGTTCGGAGCACCAAGATTGCCTCCGGCGCCCGGGACTCAGCATTCGATGGAGCGTTGTCTTGCGGAAGCGAAGCCAACGGCTGCACGGCCAGAGACGCTCTGGCCGAATCGAAGCACGTCGGGGCCAACAACACGATCGCCGGCGCCGCCCAGAGAGCGCGCCGGAACCACGTCCCGACGCGTCCCCGCGCCCTCGGCGGACTTCGCCTGGGTGGTCGTGTTCCTCGATTCATCGCGTCCCTGAAAAGTCATAGGCGAAAGCGCAACCAGCGCGATCGATCGCCTGGGTGTCAATACTCGGACAAGAAGCGATACTCACCTCCCGAATCGCGCCGATCCGTCTCAGTTGCTGCTCGCCAGCCCGATCCAGAAAGGCGATCGTCTGAATCACGACATTGCTTGTATTGAGGCGAGCGACATGTTCGGCAACCTCCGCCGAAAAATCGCCATCGGTGAGGAAGAAGATCACATCCGGCGCCTGGAAAAACCGCGAACGCTCGGGAAAAAGCCAACGTCGGCTTCGTATTGCCCTGGGCCGTCACCGTGTGCAACCATGTCTCCAGTTCGGCGAGGTCGTCCGCCGGATGGCTCCAGCGGCGATTCGAAAACGAGAGAGGCTCGTTGCCAAAGAGAACGACGTGAAAACGCATGTCCGGCTGCATCGAGGCCACCGTCTGCACGATCTGTTGCTTGACGTATTGCAACTTGCGTCCTCGCATGCTGCCCGATCGGTCCGCGACAATGCAGAATCGCGTGCCCTGAGCCGAAGCGCCCATGAACGTGGCGCACCCTGCACTCTGGCCGTCGGGCCCCGCGGCGGTCGGCGGGGACAGGCTGCTTTGCTCCTGGTCGGACATCACGGGCGGCGCAGTCATGGGGACCAGCAATGCGTCATCGGCCGGCAGCTGTAACTGGGGGCGTTGCGGCGTCGTCAAACCTGAAACCGCTTCGCGAGTCTCCAAAGTCACCACCTCCGGCAACGCGGCAAGTCGCACTTCGCCTAGCGGCGTTGATTCCGTTAAGGCTACGGGGCGCTCCGCTTGGCTCGGCAAGGGAATCTGCGAAGCCGCGACGATCAGTAGATGGATCACAACGGACGCCGCCAGCGCCGCGAGAAACCGCAGGGCTGGATCGGCCAGGAACCTGGATCGCCAGCGCCTGCCCAGGACAACCCAAGGGGAATCCTGATGCGTTTCCAACCAGCCCAGCGGCTGGCGTCGATGGGGTTGCGTGCCTAGGCTCAAGAATGAGTATCCGGGAAATCAGGTCGTCAGCGGGAGGCGGGATCTTGTTGACTACTTCAGCCCACGAGCCTTCTTCAGCATAACGTTCTTGGTCGTTTCCGTCTCGAAGACGGACGACCCGGGCGCGGGAACGGTGTAATCGATTCCCTTGATGGCGAACATCAGGCCGCCCGGGCGTGGGGCGTCTTACGAAACAACCCCTACAATCCTCCCAATCGCCGCCAGCCACGCTGTCTTCCTCACGACCGCAGACAACGCATTCTTCCGAGGCCGAGGCCATCCTGTTTTCCTCGCCAATTCGCTGCTTGCCGACGGTCGTAGCGGGTGTTACCGTGGACTTCACTGGACTGCTCCGGATGTGTAGGTCGCGCGGTTGACGTCGACCTGCGCGATGGGCGCCTGTCCGGAAAACAATCCGATGGATGCATCCCGGTCGGCGGGGCCGGACACTAGGAGAACCTGCGATGGGAAATCGAATTTGGATGGCGGCGGCGGTGGCAATGGCGCTGGCTTTTGGCGGCGGGGCTTCGGCTCAGCAGGTCATTGTCTTCCGGCCCGCCTATGTGGCGCCGGCGCCGCAGTACTATGTCCCCGCCCCGGCGGTGGTCACCTACCGACCCGTGGCGCCCGCCTACCGAGCGTATTATGCGCCGCAGGCCGTTCAGGCGGCGCCGGTCGAGCAAACAGCCTACTATGCTCCCGCTCCCGAAGCGGTGGTTGCCTATCAGCCCGTGGCCCCGGCCCCGGTTGCTGCGGTCGTTCCGGCGCCGGTCTATGTTGGCCGCCCGGTCATCGTCAGGCCTAAGTATTACTATCCGGGCCAACCGGTGCGGAACTTCTTCCGCGCCATTACTCCCTGATCCGACCAGATGCGGACGAGTTGACGTCGGGCGCAGGCGTCAACTCGCGGCTCTCCCAACGGCCGAACCAGGATCCCGCTAAGCGTGGATTGAAGCAGACGCGCGCCCAGAGGCACCCGAGCAAGGCGCCGGCTGCGACGTCGCTGGGGTAGTGCAGCTGAAACGCCACGCGTTGAACGGCCACCAAGCCAGCGAACGCGAGGAACAGCCAACGGCCCCGCCCACACCACCAGGTGCAGGCAATCGCCAGCGCGACGGCCAGCGCCGTATGGCCCGAGGGAAACGACTGAAGTTCACTGGAAACGCCTGGCGGAGCGGACCAGAGGAACGTCTGCAAATGGGGCGCGGTCAAGTCGAGACAATCCGGCCGCCAGCGCGACATGAGCAGCTTCATCAAGGCGCTGAAGCCGCCGGCGCCGAACACGCAGACGGCGAAGCGCGGCAAACCGTATCGTTGCGACGGAAACAGCACCCACAGTGAGACGCAGATGGCCGCCGCGCCCCAGGCGTGCCCAAACAGCTCGAACAAATCGAGAAACTCCCAGATCTCACCGGGCCAGACCTCGCGGCGAGTTTGCAGCCAGCGCGAAACCTCCACGTCCCAGGGCAAGCAAGCGGCGGTGAGCACCGCCAGGGCGCCCAGCCGCCACAACGACGCCGCGTCCGTTTCGGTCCACGCGGGTCGTCGCTGCGATCCGCCGCATCGGGTCGCCGTCATTCAAGCGGTCCAATATCCGCGGCCTGGTCGAGACAACGCTGCACCTCCTCTTGTCGGATCAACTTGGCGGCCGCCCAACCGCGATGCGACAGCGAGAAGTCATGATGAGCGTGATGCAATAAACATCCTTCGCGGCATAGCGAACGAAAGGCCTCCAGGCAGCGAACGGTGAACTCCGGGTCGTCCACATCGCGAAACGCGAGCCAACGATCATCCGACGTTTCGGCCCGCACCGTCAGCCAACGCTGCTGAGCCGTGAAAGCGTCTCGGGCCGCCTTCAGTTCCAAAGCGCCCGTGTTGCGAGCCGCGAAGAGGATCGCTCGAGCCTCCACCGAAAGGCTCAACGGCCGAGCATCCTGATCCTGTTGAAGCGCCGCCGCACACAGTTGAGCAAACCCCCAGAGCATCGGAGCACTCAAACCCAGTTCGGGCCATAGCCCTCCATCCTGGTTGCCAAGATCTAGTGGGAGCATGGTTGGTTCTTGGTTCTGGTTCTGGTTCTGGTTCTTGGCTTCCTGGTTCTGGTTCTTGGTTTTGTTTCCGCGCTGGGCCGGCTGGCCCCGAGGGTCATGGCGCCCAAACAAAGCCTCGGGGGCGCAGCCCACGGTCGCGCCGTTTATTCTTCGCCCGGCCGGGGGTCCAACCACTGGTCGAAGCCCGTCCACAAGGCCCGCGCGTGCCTGAAAAACAGGATGGGAAACAAAATGGTAAACGCCAGGCTGCACCAGAACAGGGGCTGTTCGCCGACCCACTTGTTGAACAACAGCAGTGGGTAGCCGATCGCCACGACAATGGCCGTCAAGCCGTAATTGAAGTAGATGGAGCCGAGGTAGAAGCCGGGCTCTCGTTCCATCGACACTCCGCAAGCCGGACAGTTCTTATGGATCTGAAACCAAGTGCGAAACATGGGTCCTTGACCACAAAGCGGGCAGCGCCAACGCAATGCACGCCCGACGAGCTTGCGGAAGCGAGCCAAACGATTCTCTGCACTATCCACGCGGTGGTTTCCTGAAGGGGGCTCCGTTTCCGATTCGATCGTGCATCGTAACATGTGGGGAGCCTCCCCTGGAGTGCGCGAAGCCAGGGGATGCCGTAGCGGGTTTTCATCAAGCGAAGATGGTGGGCATCGCCCAACGGGGGCAAGCCCCGTTGTGGCGGCGTCCACGCTGGGATCGTTGCTGGCGGGGAGCAACGCTCGACGGGGACATGCCCCGTCGTGGCGTGCTCGCCGTGAGGCCACGGTTGTGTCGCTCCTTCGGGCAACGCCGTAGCGGACACACGCATCCAACCGCCGCACCGCAACGCGGTGCAACCCCAAAGCCTGGGGTCGCGCAGCGCAACCCAGGAAACGCGGCGCTAAGCCAGGGGCCGCCGGACATCATTGGGGTCGCCACGTCACTTTCACGCGTTGCCCGGCGAGCAGTCGTTGGCTTTGAGGGGCGGTTAGTCGCAGCGTCGCTTCGAAACAAGGTTCTAAAAGCAAGGTCTGGCCGTTGTCCGCGCGGACAACGGCGGTCGAGCCTCCCCATGGGACGCTCAGGCTAGGGGCCCATAGTTCGCGTGACGCGGTCGGTCGCTCGATGCGGAAACGCCCTTCGAAGCGGCCGCCGTCAGCGGAATGCACTGTCGCCGGGACGCCGTCGGCGTTCAGCAGATCCAGCTGTTCGGAACGGATCAAGATCCGCACTCGCTTGGACTCCGGGTTGCCAATCTGCATGAGCGGCTCGCCGAGCTCCACATGGCGGCCTTGTGCGTTCGACCAATCCCGGCCAAGAATCACGCCGGCGATCGGCGCTCGCACTTCCGTCTGCCCGAGTCGCGACTCCAGCTCCTGACGCCGCTGCCGCAGCGCCCGTGTCTGTTGCGTCTCGGCCTGCGCCGCCGCAAAGGCGCCGGCTTGCTGCAAACGGCGGGCGGCCAGTTCGCTTTGTCGCTCCGCATACCTCGCGTCCAGCGCTTGCTGGCTTAGCTCAGGGCATTCAATCCTGGCAAGCAGTTCTCCCTCGCTGACGAATTGACCTGGATGCGAGTGAATCTCGGACAGAACGCCGGCGGATCCCGCTCGCAGCGTCACGGTCGGGTCCATTTCCACAACCCCAGGCGCCGTGGCGGGCAAGTTCCAGGAGGTGATCGTGATCCCCACAACCAGGATTCCCAACAGCGGCCAAACCCATCGCTGGAGCGACGGGATCGCGGCGAGTCGTTTTCCGCTTGCGGCGCCAGTGCCGCGCCTTCCGCGGCGCCACGTGGCGGCGGCGATCACCAGCAAGCTCAGGCCCCAACCGCCAAACCAATGCGCGACGGACCAGCAGATTCCACAACATACAACAACCCGCCAGGCAATAGCGAAGGCGCCATAGGCCGACAGCCAGATCGACGGTGCGCCTTGGCCAACGCGATCGACCGACCGCTTCTTTAGGAAGCCGCGTTGCAACCAATGCCGCAAGGCGGCGACAGAACGCGCATGCAGATTGTGCTGTTCCGTAAGATCGGCAAGCACAAAGTACCCGTCGAACCTCATCAGCGGATTCAAGTTAATCAACAACGTCGACGCGAGCGTCACCCAGGCAAGATGTCGGCAGATCTCACCGGCAATGCTGGCGGGCCAAAGCGCCCAAACGCCAATGGCCGCCGAGCCGAGGATCAACTCGACGTAAACGCCCGCCAGTGCGACGCTGACGCGCCGCCAGCGACTGGGGAATCGCCACGCGGAGGAAACATCGACGAACGCCAACGGCGCGAAAAAGATCAACAGCACGCCCGCCTCGGTCACTTCCCCGCCGAATCGACGGCAAGCGGCGGCGTGCCCCATTTCGTGCAGCACCTTCATGAGCAAGGCCGCCGCACCCAGGATGATCCACTGGCCAGGCGACACGAGGCTCCAGGGCGCCAGGAATTCCGACCATCGCCCAAGCACCATGAGGGCGGCCAAGACGATGAGACTTGCCGCGGCCGCTGTCCCGCCCCAAGTAAACAACGGTGCGAGCGCCTGCTCGAACGGATGCAACCAACGGCGGGACCCGAGAAGAACCACGCGCAATGCAAACCACACTCCACTGACGCGCAACCGTCGCGAAGGAGCGCCGGGCGAGCTCCTGTCGTCCCTGGGGTTGGCCGCCCCTGCGGCGGGCGATTGGGACGTTGCCGACGTGGGCTTCGCCAAGCCTTCTTGATGCAGCCACTGCAGCAGTTCGGCGCCCCGCGTCGCTCGAAGTGAAGGCGGATCCGCGGCTGCAGGCGAAGCCGCGTCCTCGGCAGCCGACATCGAATCGTCCGCCGAGCTGGCGACCGCGCGCGACGCGACGGCGGGGTCCTCACCGCCATCCAAGCGGCAGAGAAAACGATATTCCTGTTCACCCAGGCGAAAGAACCGATTGGTCGTGCGATCTTCGACGACATACACCGCGCGTCCCTGCAGCCGCCGAGGCCAGATCCGCAGCTGCTGGGCCGCTTGCCAGACCGTCGCCGGGACGGCGTTGTTGTCTTCCGATGGGTTTACCATGGCCACCACGCTCTCAATCGCCTCAGCGGTCGCCGCAGCGCGTTGCAGATCCACGGCCGATATTCTCCCACCAACCAGGCTTGGCCGCGCATCCCAGGACGCAGCCAGGCGGGCGACGTCCTCGACCAACGCTTCAGCAACGAAGACGTTGTCGCGTTCAAACAATTCGGCTCTGGGATGCACTTGTTGCAGCCTCGCGGTCAGTGTCCGCCTCGGAAACGCATCCATCCGCAAACGCACCTGCTGTCCGGGCGACGCGCTGCTCGCATCGTGCTCGGCCAGGTAGATGTTGGTTCGCATGCGATTCAGCGAGCTGATCACGAAGAGCGTCTGCCCGGCATGCAGCGGCGTCCCGAGTTGACCTCGCTGCGTCGCTTCGACAACGACTCCATCCAGGGGACTGCGGATCTCCAGGTCGCCCATCCGGCGACGCAGCAAGTCCATGCGGCCGGCGATGCGTTCGACTTCCAAGCGAGCGATCTGTGCGGCGGCCCAATCACCGGCGGCCTGCGCCACGGAGGCTCGCTTGTGCTCGCGATCCAGCTCGGCCTGCAAGCCTGACAACTCCGTTCGCAAGCGATCGCCGTCCAGTGTGGCCAACAGCTGATCCTTGGCGACGGTCTGCCCCGGTTCGGCCAGCGACTCCACCAAGAGGCCATCCAGCGGCGCGGAGATCGTGCGAGTGGTCACCGCATCCAGTGAACAGAGCGTGGCCGGCTCCCAACGCGTGGGAAAGCAGGCGGCCCCAACAGCAAGGACGCCCGCCACGCACGCGGCGTAGCGCAGCCAGGCTCGGCTGCGGGCCGGCCGGCTTGGGGCGCCAAGACCGTCGCACGATTCGGCGGATAGTCGCGATTGCAGATAGGGCCGCAGCCCTGCCAGCCGAGCGGCCAACGCTTGACAATGAGAATGCGTCTCCCCATACGCGATCAGCACCGCCGAGCGACCAGGAGACAATTCAATATGGAGCGCCAACATCCAGGAGGCGCCCAATTCGGCGGCGGCGCCGCGGAGCGTGAGTGACGCTTCGCCCCAGTTCCCAGCCGACTCGGCGGGCCATTGCATCGACTGGCCGGCCAGCAGAGCGTCCTCCGCCGACGCCAGCAAGACGCGGTCACGATCGAGCCCGGAAGACGTTGGCTGAGTATCGACGCCCCTCGCAGACGACGCGGCGGCGGCATCGGCCACCCGGCGCGGCGAGCCCCCGGCGGGCGAATTGCGCTGGAACAAGACCAACGCGACATCAAGATCGCCGCCGATCTGCTGCAACACGTCTTGCCACGGAGCCCGCCTCCCGATGGCTCGCCAAACCTGGTCGGGCAACGGGGCGACCGGCGATGGCGCGACTTGAGTCTCTTCGGCAGCCTGGCTGAACGGCGCCGCGACCGGCGAACTGGATTGCCTGCCCGAAAGCTCCTGGATCGACCAGGTGAACACAGCGAGTTGCAGATGGTTCGCAGTCGCCGAAACGTCCTGAGGGCCGATCGCGGCGAGCACGAGGTAACGGCCGCGAGCGGCGGGCGCCACGGCGGCCACCACGGTCCCCTGCGGCGACTCGACGCACGCCGTCCCGCCAACGGCAACGGCCGAAGCCGAGGCGCGTGCGATCCAGAGCGACTCGTCGGCCTGCTCGTTTCCGCTGGACCACATGCGGCGCCAACGCGCGGCCGAGGGGTCCGCTTCCTGTAACCAACCGCACCAAATGCTGACGGCCGAAACGCGCTCGCCCAACACTTCGGCAAGTCGCACCAAGCCATCGCCGCGTCGATCATATTCGCGCAACGCCGCAGTGAACGTGGCGGCGCGGTCGTCCAGCGGAAGCACCGATTGACGAATCGCGTGTTGGCTATGAACTTCAATGGACATGCGCGCGAATCTCGCAAGAAGCCGCGAAAGGGAAGACTGGGGTTATGGCGCCGCTGAGCGGCGTGGCAGGTCGCTCAGCGTGCATCGTTGACCCGGTCGCCAGCGAAGGTCAGGGTTGGCGATGCGAATTCTCACGGCGATCAAGCCGCTGGCGCGATCGGCCTCGGGACCGATGGACTCAATCACGCCGCTCACTTCGCCCTGCGCGGGAATCGTCACGGAGATCGCCTGACCAAGTTGCAGCCCCCGCGTCCGCTCAAGCGGCGTGGGGATGTTGGCGACGATGGGGTCGAGTTGGATCACGCGGACGACGACTGGTTGCACCGCGGAAACGAATTCACCTTCGCGCATTTTCACCTCGGCCACCAAGCCGGACAGAGGCGAATGGACGACTCGGCGTCGCCGAGCGACATCGGCGCGCTCGGCTTCCAAGCGTCGCAAGTCGATTTGCTCCGATTCGCTCAGCACGCGGGCTTGGGCGGCGTCCCGTTCGGCCGCCGCACGGGCCAATTCATCGGGCGGCGCCGCTCCGCCCCGCATGAGCTGCTCCAATTGGCGCCACCGAGTCTCCTTCAACTGCAGATCCGCCTGGGCGGCCAGTAGTCCTCCACGGGACTCCGCCAGTTTGAGCGCCAATTGATATTGCGATTCTTGCAGCTCGTCATCCAGTCGAGCGATCAAATCACCTTGCCGCACGGGAGCGCCCAACTCGACAGCCAGCTGTTGGATCACGCCGGATTCCGCCGACGAGACACGAACCGATCGGTACGGCTCCAGCCATCCTTCGTTAAGAACGGGCAGCGCGGCGTCCTGGATCAGGTTGAGGTCGCTGATACGGTCTTGCTTCTGGGCGATGACCCCAGGCGCCGTGGCGACCAGCGTTGTCAGGACAACGCCGCTGAGCAAGGCAAAGCGGAGCCGCGAAAACGGGCAGGCAGCAAAGCAACGGCAGAGCATGACGTCTCCGAGGAATCGGGCGGAACGGAAAAACCGCTACCATCCGCACGCCGAGCGATGGGGCGCACCTCGAAGTCTAGGTCATGGGTTGCCTAGGATTGCGGCAAGACGGACATCAGCCGGCCTTCCGCTCTGAGAAGCGCGACCTGGGCGACGACATATTCGTTTTCCGCGGCTGCAAACGCTCGCTCTTGCTCCAGCAACCGTTGCTGCGCGTCCAGCAGCTCATCCAACAACGCGGAGGCCAGTCGTCCCGACGCGGGGTTCATCTCCCATTGTTGCCGCAACGATGCAATGTCGGCTTCGGCGGCTTGCATGGCTTCCCGGCGCCCCTGCATGGTCAGATGAGCGGCGGCGACGTTCTGCACGGCGGTCTCCACTTCGGCGGCCACGTCGGCCAGCACGGCGCGCAGTTCACCGTTGATGCGAGCGATGTCGGCCTGCGCCTTTTCGACACGAGCTCGTGCGGCGCGACGTCCCCACGGCGCTTCATACACGATGCCGGCGCCATAGGTCGGACCGCCGACGCGGAATTGATCCAACCACGCATCGCCCAGCGAATAGTCGCCTTGAATGCCGCTCAAGTATCCGGCAAAGACGAGGTTCAGGGACGGCAACAGCTCCTTGCGAGACACATCGTGCTGCAGACATGCGGCCCGCAGTTCGCGCAGCTTGAGCGCCACCTCGGGTCGATTCTGCAGCGAGGTCGCAATCGATAGGCTGATGTCCGTTCTCGCTGGATTGCGAGAGGGCGAGATGCAGGTCACCAGTTCCGCCGCACCGCTCTCGAGCAAGCGGGGATCCTGCACCAATCGGCGCACTTCCGTCTCGGCGTTGCGGACGTCGCGCAGCGCGCGGGTAATCTCGACTTGCCGAGACGCGACCGCCGTGCGGGCGCGGGCCAATTGATTGCCGGCCGCATCGAAGTTGCGACGTTGGCTTAACAGGCCCAACACCTCTTCGGCGCGCTGGAGATGCCGTCGGTTCTGAGCCAACAGAGAACGGCGTAGGTAAAGGTCCCAGTAGGCTCGCGAGACCGCGGCCAACTGCTGTTGGATTTGAATCGAATACTCCTGCCAGGCGGCTTCATTGCGAATCGACGCCAACACGATTCGGCGCTCGTTGTATTCGCGACCGGCGCCTCGCAGCAACGGTTGGCTGATGCTGACCGCCATGCGGCTGAGGCCCTGATCCTGCGGCAGGAAGAAGACCGAGTTGCTGTTTTGCAGTTGCGCGCCCTGAGAAACTTCCACATCGGCGCCAGAGCGAGTCTGCTTGCGGACGCCGCCGCGCCACCGTCCGTTGTCCTCCCTCAAGCGAGACGGACCGCCTGTCGTCAGAAAATTGCCGACGGGATCATTGACTCGGAGAAAGCTGGCTTCCAGAAAGGTGCTCAAGTCGAAAGCGGCTTCCGCCTCCACGATCTGGGCTTGCGTCGCCGCCGGCAGCGCCTGCACCGCTTCGACTCGCGGTGAGTGCCGCATGGCCGCTAACAACAGTTCGTGAGGATCCACCGGTTCGGCGGCCGAACGCGCGGTCAAGCGCCATCGTCACCTGCTGCTGCCACCACGGCTCGAACGTCGCGTCGTCCAGCGGCAGGTGCTCGCCAATCGAGGGCGCCGTCCAGGGAGCGGCCGGCGGTTGTTCGGCGGGATAACTCAACGCGGCGTCCGATGGCGTCGGGAGCACAGCATCTTGGGATTGCGGAGCGCCCTGTTGCGGTGCGAGTCCGCTCAGTCCAGCGAATGCGTCGCCGTCAGCAGTCGCCGCGGGCGCGAGCTTCACGTGCTGCGGGTCGTCGGCGTCGCCCAACGAAGTGTGATCGAGCGGGTCGAGGTCTTCGCCGGGATACCGATCTTCCTGAGCCGATTCCGTGGGGCGGGCGACAAGGGGCGGGAAAGCCGTTGCCTCTTCCTGTGGGGGCTCGTCTTGCGGCGGAAACAGCGCCACGCTGGCTGGCGCCGTTTGAGGAGCCGTTTCCAGTTCCTGCTCCAAGGCCCACTGCGGCTGGGGAGGCGACTGCAAGTCTGGGCCCTCGACCTCCCCAGCGTCGGGCATCCGCAGCAAGGACGGCGCGGGACTCAGGGCCGACTCCGAGCGCTGCACGGGGGACAGGACCGATGGCAAGCGAGCCGCCTCGAGCTCTTCGCCGATCGCCGGCGATTCGCTTATCCCTGGCGCAGGCGATGGAAGTGGGAATTGGCCAGGCAACACCCGATCCGGCGGATGAATGTCGCGGGCGTCCGGCGGCAATCGCAAAGGGGGTCGCGCCCGCAGTTGAACCTGCGTTGTTGGGAGGGTTGAAGCTTTCCCGGGCCGATCGGCTCCCGTTGCCAGGAACATCACAGCGCTGGCCGCCGCACAAACGGCCCAGAAAGCGTAGAGCATTCGGTCTGAGATCCAATTCACGACGGCAACCCGACCTTGCTCGTGACTCGATACGATTATCCACACGCGAGGGTCGCAGGACGCGATCCTGTTAGTTGGATTCGTCCGTTCGTGCCTCATTGGACGACCACAACGCCTGGAAAGGCAAGCAAACCAGAAGGGTGAGCCCTTGCGACTGGTGCTAAAGCCACGTCGGGAAAAATGCACAAGGCTTCGCCTAACTACGCAATCGACCAGGACTGTGTATCCAAGCGTGCGGGCGGCCGGCTCTCAGAGGGTGCGCAAGATGCGCTGTCTGCGCGGCTTCTCGTGGGACAAGGGATCAGCGAAAGCTCACGTTTTCGGAGGAAAGTTGTGGTGTTGCGGGCGCCAGCGATTCGATGTTTTGTAACGAAGGTCCGCACCTCTGTTGTGTCGTCGCGTACTTGCGCGGTATAGCAACGCTGTCCCTCGACTGACAACAGGCCACATCATGTTGCTTTGGATGTTACGCAAGATCGCCCGCATCTTCCGTCATTACTTGATCACCACCGGCAATCCCAGGCACATCGCCCACGGGATCGCCCTGGGATTGGTGTTGGGTCTTGTGCCCAAGACGACGTTGACGGCCGTCGCGTTACTCGCCTCGATCTTCGCCCTGCACGTGCATCTGGGCGCGGCGCTGCTATCGGCGTGCGTGTTCTCCTTGGCGGGTCCCTGGCTGGATCCGCTGTTGCATCGCGTGGGTCTTCAGGTCTTGCAGAGCCCGTCATTGACCGAGTTTTGGCGGAGACTCTTTGAAACGCCGCTGTCGGCTTGGACCGCCTTGGACAATACCGTCGTGGTGGGCGCCTTGGTTGTTGGCGTGGTGCTGTATCTCCCGGCCTACTTCATCGGGAGTCGTCTGAGTCGGCGTTGGATGAGCGAGTCTGGCCAAAATGATGGCGATGCTGCGGAGGCGCCGAACCAAGCTGAACCGGATGTCTTGACCGAGATGCTCGACTTGGCCGACGCCGACCAAGCGGAACTTGAGGCTCGCCTGGCCAGCCCCAAGGCCCGCGCCGTGCGACGACTGGACGATAACGGCGAACCCGGAACGGTGATCATCGAGGATTCCATTCGCATTGTCGCCGCCGCCCATGCGGAATCGCCCGTTCAAGAGAGTCCCGAGTCAACGATCGCCGCGAAGGATGCGGCCGCCAACTCGCTGGGCGGTGAAGCTTCCGACCACGACGAGGAGAGCGGGCTTGAAAGCGGGCTTGAAAGCGGGCCACGATTCGCGACCGCCGTCGAGATCCAATGCGCGTTGTCGCCGCCGATCGGCGAACGCGCCGCCGAGGCAATCGAGGGCGAAGCGGGCAACGAATCGAGCGCCTTGGAATCAGCGGACGGCGACGCCGACGACGAGGCATCGAGCGACGAGCCGGCGATTCTCGAAATGCCGACTCGCTCCCACGCTGAAATACCGCAAGTCGTCAATGGAAAACACGCCGCGGCCGGCTATTTTCGAGGCGCCTGATTCACGCTGGATCGCCTCGTGTTGGATGGGCGATCGCGAACACTGGGCGCGGCCCATGATCGAAGCCGCATGCGGCAGCACAAAATCACCCATCCTGCCAAGGAACATGGTCCGCAGCCGGACCCTGACTGGAGAGCAACGCGATGTTTCGCTTGTCCTATCTCATCCCGAGGATGATCTTGCTGGCCGTCTTCGCACTGCTGCTCTGCTTGTGCGTGAACCCTTTGGTGCATTACCAATTGGTGCAGGTCGGCCGGATGACCACAGGCGCGAACATCGAGATCGGCGATGTACGAACCTCCGTTCGTGACCACTCGGTCCGCGTTCAGGACGTCCAAATCGCGGATCCGCTCTCGCCGTGGAATAACCTGCTGGAATTCGCCGAGGGTCAATTTCGCTTCGATCGCAACGCCCTGTGGAATCGCCGCTTTGTCGTGGATGACGGTTTCATTTCGGGAGTTCGCATCGGTGGTCAACGAATCGCCTCGGGCGCATTGCAATCCGATCCGCTGCAAGGCGAAGCGGCGTCTGGGGCCGCCTCGCTGCAGGATGTCTCGTTGGCCGATTCCACCGAGGCCAGTCTGGGCGGTGGACAATGGTTGGACCTGATCACAGGCCGCTACGATGATCGCCTGGAAGGACAGTTGGAGAGCTATCAAACCGCGCAACAACTGACGCAACAGTGGCCTGAGTCCTATCGACAGTTAAGCCGGAAGGCCGAGTTGCTGCGTGCTCGGTTGCTGGAGATCCAAGCGGCCGCCAAAGCCGAAGGCGAAAATCCGCTGCGCTATGTTCCCGCCTACAAGTCGGCGTACCGCGAGCTCTCCCAACTGCGACTCGAGATCCGCGAGTACTACGACGAAATCGAAGCGATGCGTGAGAAAACCGGGGAGGATCGCCGCGAGATCGAAGCTGCCCGGGAGCGTGATCTGACGCGACTGGCTCGCGCGTTCAACGTTGAACAGTTGGATGGCGATCAGGTCAGCGAGCACTTGCTGCGTGATGAGATGGTGGCTCGCGTGCAGAAGTGGTTGACCTATGTTCGCGATGGGCGCCACTTGCTGCAGCGCATGGGAGAAGCCCCGCGATTCGAGCTGGTCAGCGGTCGCGGCAAACACCTGCTCACACCCAGCGATCGACCTGATTATCTCATCCGGCGCCTGGCGTTTGATGGTCAAGGCGTATTCGATCATCAACCCTTCCACTTCCTGGGCGTCGCGGAGAACGTGACCAATCAACCGCGGTTGCACCGCCAACCGACGACCATCCGCGTCTCGGCGGCCGCGCCCACGCCGATGGAGGTCGAAGTCACCTTGAATCATGGCAAGGAGGACGAAGCCGATCACCTTCGCGTGAGCTGCCCCGCCCTGCCCACCAACCAGCGATTGCTGGGCGACCCCGGCAGCCTGGCCTTGAACGTCGCTCCGGGAACCGCCGAAGTCTGGATGAACCTGGAAATCCTGGGCGACCAGATCCAGGGAGAACTCCGCGTCAAACAAACCGACGCCGTGATCACGCCGCATGTCGCGGACGCCGAGCAGCGTCAATTGGAAAACATGCGTCTGGCTGTTCGGGAAATCCGCGGCCTGCAAGGCGTTTGTACGCTGAGCGGGACGTTGCAGAAACCGAGCCTGGAGATCCGGTCCAACATCGGGCCGCAATTGACCCACGGCCTAAGCCTGGCGATGGCCCGTGAGATCGAGCTGCGACGCGAGAAGCTGATCGAAAAGACGCAAACGCTGGTGAAGCAAGAGATGCAGCTGTTCGACACGGCCGTCGCCGACGCTCGCGAATCGGTGCTGCTGCACCTGGCCGAAAGCGAGAAGGCCGTGGCGCAATTCCAAGAGGAGCTCGCCTCGCGTTTGGGCGATGCGTTCTATATCTTTGAAACAGGGCCTCAGTTCGACAATCTGCTGCGACGCTAAAGCGGCGGCGGACGAGGCGTCGCCAACCGCTTCCCCCCGCCCCCAAGCCGCCGGATGAAATCGCACCAACACCGTATTCAAGACGAACTGAGCGGAGTCCTCGCGTTCCTCGCCGTGATCTGGGTCGTCTTTCTGGTGAGCTGGCTCGTTCCGGCGATCAACCAGTACGGCCTGCGTCCGCGTTCGCTCAGCGGGCTGATCGGCGTGGCCTCCATGCCGTTCCTGCATGCGAACCTTGGGCACATCATGGCCAACACGGTGCCGCTGGTGGTCCTGTTGACCTTGGTCGCCGGATCGCGAGGCAGCACGCCCGGCATTGTCGCCGCCATTGTCGTGGCAAACGGCGCCCTGCTCTGGCTCGTTGGTCGGGCCGGCCCGACCACGGCGCCGGTGGTGCATATTGGAGCGAGCGGTCTGGTGTTCGGCCTGGCCGGCTTCCTGATCGCCGCTGGCCCGTTGGAAAAACGGCTGATCCCCATGGCGGTGGCCATCTTGGTGGGTTTCGTGTACGGCGTCACGCTTCTTCGCGGCGTGCTGCCGCTGCAACCCGGCGTGTCCTGGGATGGACATCTTTGCGGCGCCATCGCCGGCGTCGCGGTCGCCTTCCTCTTCGCTCGACGCCCCACGGATTCCGCCACGCCCGAGTAGAGAGCCGAGACGGCGAGCAAGCCACGACGGGGCAAGTCCCCGTCGAGCGTTGCTCCTCGCCAGCAACGATCCCGCCAGGGACGCCGCCACGACGGGGCAAGTCCCCGTCGAGCGTTGCTCCTCGCCAGCAACGATCCCGGCGGGGACGCCGCCACGACGGGGCATGTCCCCGTCGAGCGTTGCTCCTCGCCAGCAACGATCCCGCCAGGGACGCCGCCACGACGGGGCATGTCCCCGTCGAGCGTTGCTCCTCGCCAGCAACGATCCCGCCAGGGACGCCGCCGCGATGCTCCTCGCCCAGCTAACTGCGCCGACGCCCCCCAAAAGAACGTGGCGCCGCTTCGGCGTTGGGGCGCCTTGAGGTTGCCAAAACGCCTCCAGACGCTGTGGAACGGCAACCGTGGACGAATTGCCGCATGGTTTTTTTCGACTCAAACTCGCCAAAACCCCACCGGCCATGTCAAAATGGGGGCTTTAGGAAGCATTCACGGGCCCCCTGGCACGTTTGTTTCAGTCATATCCCGACGCGATTGTCGGGTGAAGGCCGCCGAGACCAGTCACTCCATCATGTCTGGACCAAGAGTAACACCAGCAAGAGACACCATGAGCCACTTCAAGAATCGACAGAGAGAGATCCGCCGCCGCGTCCGCCGCATTGAGAAGATGGAGCCGCGACTGATGTTGGCCGGGGACATCGCCAACTATGACGGATTGGAGAACAACCTGACGCAGCCGCTCTGGGGAGCGAACAATCAGCAACTTCTAAGACTTGCATCGCCCGACTACAGCGATGGCTTGGCGGCGCCCTCCGGCGCCGACCGCCCGTCGGCGCGGGCGATCAGCAATCAGGTGGTGGCGCAGACCGATCTGCTCGCCAACGATCGCGGGTTGACGGATTTCGTTTGGGCTTGGGGCCAATTCCTGGACCACGACATCGACCTTTCCGAATCGGCCAAGCCGCAAGAGCCGTACAACATTTCGGTTCCGGCCGGCGATCCGTATTTCGATCCGTTCAACACGGGCGTTCAGGAGATCCCCCTCAATCGCACGTTGTACGATCCGGCCACTGGCCAGACCAATCCGCGCCAACAACTGAACGAGATCACGGCTTACATCGACGGCTCGCAAGTGTATGGCTCCACCGCCGAGCGGGCGGCCGCTTTGCGAACGTTCTCGGGCGGCGCGTTGAAGATGAGCGACGGGGACTTGTTGCCGTTCAACACCCCGGAACTGCCCAATGCGCCGAACAATTCGCCTGACTTGTTCCTGGCTGGCGATGTCCGCGCGAATGAGAACGTGATGTTGTCCACGATGCACACGTTGTTTGTTCGCGAACACAATCGCCTGGCGGCGGAGATCGCCGAAACACGATTCGCGGGTGCGGACTTATCGAACGTCGATGTGGACGAAGCGATCTATCAAGAGGCGCGGCGCCTCGTCGGCTCGCAGATCCAGGCGATCACCTACAACGAGTTTCTTCCGGCGTTGCTGGGGCCTTCGGCGATGACCCTCTACGCCGGCTACGATCCCAGCGTCAATCCGGGCATCGCCAATGAATTCTCGACGGCCGCTTTCCGCGTCGGCCACACGATGCTGTCGCCGACGTTGTTGCGTTTGGACGCCGCCGGGAACGAGATTCCCGCGGGCGGCTTGCCGCTGAGGGAGGCGTTCTTCAATCCGGCGGAGCTCGTCGCGACGGGCCTCGATCCCTTGCTGCAGGGCGCGGCCTCGCAGTTGCAGCAAGAGATTGACGTGATGGTGATTGACGACGTGCGCAACTTCCTCTTTGGACCTCCAGGCGCCGGTGGCTTCGACTTGGCTTCTTTGAATATTCAACGCGGCCGCGACCATGGTTTGGCGAGCTACAACCAGACGCGAGTCGAGCTGGGTTTGGCAGCGGCTGCCGACTTCGATGAGATCACGTCCGATCCGATCATCGCAGCGCGACTGGCCGAGGCCTATGGCCATGTGGACCAGGTCGATTTGTGGGTCGGCGGCCTGGCGGAAGATCACCTGCCAGGTTCGAGTTTGGGGGCCTTGTTCACCACGATCCTGGTGGATCAATTCGAACGCCTGCGGAGCGGCGATCGCTATTGGTACCAGAATCGACTGGCCGTCGATGAGATCAACGACATCGACAACACGCGTCTGAAGGACATTATCGAGCGCAACACCGCCGTCTCGGGATTGCAGGAAAATGTGTTCCTGGCCCAAGACGTGTTGTTCTATCAGGAGCCCGCGGGCTCGACCAATACGGGCGTTCAGCTGCGGCGAGTGGGCGGCGCGTTGCAGCTGCGCGATGACCAGGGTCATCTGCTGTTGACGCGTCCAGCCAGCGACGTCTCGCGGATCGTCGTGCAGGGTCCGCGATCGGCGAACTTCACCATCACCGCCGAGATGTCCGCACCCATCGAGCAGCCGATCGCCATGCAGGCGATGGGGCCTGGGCAGGTGGCGATCAAGGGCGGCCCTTCGGCGGACGAGATCACGCTGCACGCCACGCAGGTCGAATTCAATGGCCGCCGGCTGGATATCGGCGGATTCCAGAGTTTTGTGGTGTATGGTTCGGGCGGCGACGACATGCTCAACGTCGCGGCGCCGCTTCCGGGCGAAGTCACGCTGTATGGGGAGGCGGGAGACGACACCCTCACCGGCTCGGACGGCGCGGAACAAATGGATGGCGGCGAAGGTCACGACACGCTGTTCGGGCGGGGAGGCGCGGACGTCTTAAGCGGCGGCGATGGGGACGACTACTTGAATGGCGGAACGGGCTACGACGTGCTGTATGGTGATTCCGGCCACGACACGTTGTTGGGGCATGATGGAGATGACTCCCTCGACGGCGGATCCGGCAATGACACGATGGACGGCGGCGCGGGTCGCGATTCGATGCAAGGCGGCGATGGCGACGACTGGATGGATGGCGGCGGCGCCAACGACCTGATGTACGGCGGCGCCGGCCGCGACATGATGTTTGGAGGCGACGGCGCCGATTCGCTGTTGGGCAACGCCGGTGACGACGAGCTCTATGGGCAGGGCGGCCATGACCGACTGATTGGCGATGCGGGCAACGACCGAATGTTCGGGGACGTGGGCCGTGACACGCTGTATGGCGGCGACGGCGACGACTACATGGAAGGCGGCGGCGCCAATGATCTGGCCTACGCCGGGCCGGGCGACGATGTCGTGTTGGGAGGCCTGGGCGGAGACAAGCTCTTTGGCGGCGGCGGGCACGACGCGCTGATTGGAAATGAAGGCTACGACCGATTGTATGGGCAGAACGGCGACGATCTGCTCTCCGGCGGTGAGCAGGACGACCTGCTTTCCGGCGGCAACGGCGACGACTGGCTGTTCGGCGGCGACGGCGATGACGAACTCTATGGCCATGCCGGCATGGACTACTTGAGCGGCGACGCCGGAAACGACATGTTGGATTCCGGCGACGGCGACGACTGGCTGTTCGCGGGCGCGGGCCTGGACGTGATGGACGGACGCGGCGGAAACGACATCTTCGTGATGCAAGACGTTGAACGCGGCGGAGGACGGCGAGGGACTCGACACGCTCATCGGCGACACTGGGTTCCTGCCGCAATCCGAGCGACAAGTCTTGGACCACGCCACGTTGGAGGCCTTGTACGCCGCCTGGGCGGATTGGCAAGACTCGCCGCTGGTGCTCTCCGGAGAAGCCGAGGCCAGCCTGCCCGACACCACCCTACTTGAGCTGCTAAGCTCATAGTAGAGACTTGAGTTGGAGCCAACGTAAGGCCCAGGTCCGGAGGGCCGATGCATTGGTGGTAGGTGGTAGGTGGTAGGGGTAGAGGGTAGAGGGTAGAGGGTAGAGGGTAAGCAGGGTGCAGGTATTGTCCCAGCGGGGCGCTGCTCCCCGCCAGCCCGTGCGCCGTGCCCATTCCCGCCACCGCTGGGCTTGTCCGGCAGGTGGACCACTTTACGATCAACGCCGCTTAGCGCAAATCGCCCCTTGGCTGGAACGCTGTCGCCGGCGGGCTTCACGCAAGCAAGCAAAATGACCTTGCCCCAGGCGCCGAAGGTCCCTAGGATGCCGGCCCGAATTTCTTCCAGCGCGTTTTGCGAGAAACAGTCATGCCCGACACGACCGCGGCCGGCGCTCCGCCCTATTTCGACGTCCTTTTTGAACGCCTGACCAACCCCGGATCGCCGACGGCGGTGGCCTTCGGCCGTCATGTGCATTGGGGATACTGGCCCGAGCCCCGCGACGGCGTGCCTTCGGCGGAGAGCTATGCTGTCGCGGCGGAAGCGTTGTGCCAGCGACTGCTGGACACCGCGAGGGTCAAGGACAATCTACGGATTCTGGATGTGGGCTGCGGTTACGGCGGGACCCTCGCCAGTCTGAATGAGCGGCTGCATGGATGCGAGCTGGTGGGGTTGAATATCGACCAGCGCCAATTGGAGCGCACCGCCGAGCGCGTGCAGCCGGTGAACGGTAACCGCGTCGACTTCGTGCATGGCGACGCGTGCGCGTTGCCGTTTGACGACCAGAGCTTCGACATTGTGTTGGCGGTCGAGTGCATTTTCCACTTTCCCGATCGCGCCGCGTTCTTTCATCATGCCGGCCGAGTGCTCCGGCCCGGAGGCAATCTGACGCTGTCGGACTTCGTGCCGCCGGCCGAGAAGCTGCACTTGGTGAAGGTTTTCAACACAACGGGCGATGAAGCCACTCGTCGCACGTATGGCCATATCGACGTGACATGCACGGAAGCCGGCTATGCGGAGATCGCCCAATCCGCCGGTTTGCAGCCCCACGTTTCGGACAACATCAACGCCGAAACGCTGCCCACCTACCAATTCCTGCGAGAGCATTTGAAGTCCTGGCCGGACCCTCATGAAGCCATGCTGTTCGACCGCGCCACGGCGCAATTGCAACTCGCCTGCTCAAGAGAGCTGTTGCATTACCGCATTCTGCGTTTCAACAAGTAATGATCGCGCGTCCGCCGATCATGGATGATCTTCAACAATGTCGCGCGTCAGCGACGTAGTCAGGCGGAAGACATGACCAGTTCCACCCAGGCGGCCCGCGGCTGCCCGTTTCAACCGAGCTTCACCGACGAGTTGGACGGCTTCGCTGATGATCCCATTGCGGTAATGATGCAGTTGTATCGCGACCATGGCAGTTGGGCGGATTTGCAGACCGCCAACCGCCGCGTGATCTTCGCCTTCGCGCCCGAACACGTGCAGCAGGTGCTGACTCGAAGCGAGGACTTCCACGCTCAGTCGGTGCTCTACCCTGGGCCGCGCAAGTCGGCGCAGCGACGCCTGGCGATGAGCCTGGTGAGCGCCAATGGCGAGGACTACAAGCAGCGGCGGCGCGTCCTTCAGCAACCACTCAAGATCGCCGCGATGGCCCGTTTTCAGCCAGTCATTCAAGAGATGGCCGAGAGCATGTTGGCGCAATGGCGCGTGGGACAGGAGTACGATATGCATCAGGAGCTTAGCCGCCTGATGCTGCGGATCACCAGCGGCGCGCTGTTCGGACTGGACGCGGAAGACGCCGCTTGCCAGGCCGGCGAAATGCTGCATGAGTTTCTCCGCCGCGACAACGAAGTGGGTCGTCCCGGAATTCAGCGGCGAGACGCCTCGCCGCAGTGCTATGAGCGTTTGTTGCAATTCGCTGATAAGCTGGAGCGGCGCATTCTGGATTTGGCCGATCAGCGGACAGCGTCCGTGGGCCATGCCAGTCCTGGCGACGACGTGCTCACGGCCTTGCTGCAAAGTGCGGGGGGCCGCGAAGGACTGAATGAAGGCAAACGAGTCGGCGACCTCGCCTTCTTCTTCGGGGCCGCACACCTGACGACCGCGGCCGCGATGTCCTGGACCTTGCTCTTGCTTGATCAGCACCCCGACGTCGCCGCTCAAGTTCAAGCGGAAGTTCACAAAGTGCTCGGCCAACAGGCGCCCGAGACGGACGATTTGAACCGCATGCCGGTCATGGATCTGGTCATCAAGGAGAGCATGCGGCTCTTACCGCCGGTGTGCTGCTTCACACGCAGAAATCCCGAGGAGACCGAAGTTTGCGGGCGGCGCATTCCCGCCGGCTCGCTCGTCATGCTCAGCCAATACGTCACGCACCGACTGCCGAACATCTTCCCGAATCCGCAACGCTTTGATCCGCAGCGATGGCGGGAGCGGAAGCCGAGCGCGTACGAGTACTTTCCCTTCAGCGCGGGGCAACGCATGTGCCTGGGCGCCTCGTTGGCGACGATGGTCATCAAGACCGTGCTGCCCATGATGCTGCAGCGATTTCGACCCGCGTGCGTGAGCGGCGCTCGGATCGACCGGACAGTTTCCTTGGTCCTGGAGCCGCGGGACGGCATACCCATGGTCTTGAGGAACACGCGTTCGGTGCAGCCGCCGGCCCGGATCGACGGGAACATCGTCGAGATGCTGGACCTGCCCGGTCAAAGCGCTGTCCGAAGAGCGGCCTGAGCATCGCGAGCATCAGGCCGCCCGCCGCAGGGCTCGTCCCAGCTGGGCGATGCTCCTGGCCAACCTGCGCGACTTACTGCGGCACTTCGGTGAGTTTCAACTTCACGGTCTTTCGTTGACCGCCGCGCAAGAAGGCGATTTCGACTTCGTCTCCAGGACTCTTCGATTGCAGGAAGGCCCGCATCTCGTTCAGGGTCGTGATCTGTTTGCCGTCGATGGTTTGGATCAGGTCGCCGGTGGTCAGGCCGGCTTCGGCGGCGGGCGATGGATCCGCGACGCCTTGCAGGATCAGGCCTTTGGAGGTGTCGCCATAGTCGGGCCGCACGCCCAGGTACGGCATGCGGCGACGTACGGGCGCCCGGCGGCGTTGCGCCGTGACGAATTCCGGCGCGGCCGACAGCCCATCGATCCCGTCGATGAGCTTCTCCGAGTAGTCAATCACGCGCACGGCGCCGGGGACGTTGATCGTCTCGTAGTCGTCCTCGGGAGTGTGGTAGATGTTGTGGATGCCGGTGTGGATGAACAGCACCGGAATCTTCTTGTTGTAGAAAGGCAGATGATCACTGCCGGCGAAGGGGCCGCCTATTGCGTCCAGCACCAGGTCGGTTCCTTCAATGGCGCCGCGAACCAGTGGCGGCAGCTCTTTTCCGGTGTCAACGCCGAAGATCGTCAACTTATCGTTGCGCAAACGCCCGATCATGTCGAAGTTCACCATGGCGATCGTTTTTTCGAGCGGGATCAATGGGTTCTCGCAGTAATGCGAGCTGCCCAACAAGCCGCTTTCCTCGCCGCTGAAAGCAATGAAGACCATGCGTCTGGCGGGCTTTCGTTCGCGTTGAGCAAAGCGTCGCGCTAGTTCGACGACGGCCGCGGTGCCCGTGGCGTTATCGTCGGCGCCGTTATGGATCTCTCGACGGCCAGGGGCTCGCGAACCGGCTCCGCCCATGCCCAGGTGGTCGTAGTGGGCGCCGATGACGATCGTCTCATCCGCCAAAGGGCCCTCGCCTTCAAGCACGCCAATTACATTGAAAGCATCGAGCGTGCGGGTGTCGATCTTGGCGGCCGCATCGCAGGCCCAACCAGACAAGGGTTGGCTCACCGGCTTCAGCGTCTTGTCGATCTGGCGTTCGATGGCGGCGACGCTATCCAGCGTTTGGCCATCGTCCAGCTTCAAAGGGCTTTTCGCCAAGAGCTGGTCCAGCTGAGCGATTTTGAGGTGGAAGAAGGGCAAATCCCAGGCGCCGCGTCCGCCAAATCCCTCGACCGGCGACAATTCATCGGCGGCGGTGGTCGGGCACGAATGAGGATCGTTCACCATGATCACGGCCGCGGCCTTGTTCTTACCGGCCAGCGCGAGTTTCGCCGCAATATAGGCGTGGCTGCTCACTTCCTTTCCTTGAAACGGGCTGGTCGCGTCATCCTGCTGAGGCTCGCGGCGGATCATGACCACGATCTTGCCGGCCACATCGACGTTGGCGTAGTCGTCATACTTCTCGGCCACACCCGTGATTCCATAACCGACAAACACTAACTCGCCTTGCACCTCTCCCGATCCGCCAACGGACAGCGGTTGGTACTGATCGCCGAGTTTCAGTTCAAGGGTCTGACCGTCAGGTCCCTTGAAGTGCAGACGCGTCGCTTGGGCGTCGATCTCGACGCCTCGCTTCATGTCGAAGTGTTGGTAGTAGTCGCCGTCCGCAACGCCGCTCTTCAAGCCCAGGCGTTGAAATTCCTTGCGAACAAAATCGGCGGCGGTGGCGATCCCTTCGGTCCCGACTCCCCTTCCACCCAAATCGTCGGAGGCCAGATATTGGATATCGTGGCCGACTCGCGCGGTCGTCTTGGCGGCGCCCCCAAGGTCCTCGGCCAAGATCGGCGCGAGCAAGGCAAGCAGGGACAGTAGGATGGCGATTTGAGTGAGGCGGCGCACGCGCGACTCCTTGAAAACGGACTGCTGGATGTTGAAGGCAGCCTTCCATTGTAACCGGTCGCCAAAGTCCCTCGCCAGCCTGGAAACGGCGTCCGGCGTCGTTCGTGGCCGTAGCTGCGTCAGTTACCCAGGGTTGCGCTGCTGCACCCTGGGCTGATTTGCGGCCGTCCCGTTGGGACTTGATGGCCGCGACTGGCGGCCGGTTCCCCAGGGTTGCGCTGCTACACCCTGGGCTGATTTGGGGCCGTCCCGTTGGGACTTCGTGGCCGTGCTGCGTCAGTTACCCAGGGTTGCGCTGCGCTGCACCCTGGGCTGATTTGGGGCCGTCCCGTTGGGACTTCGTGGCCGCGATTGGCGTCGGTTACCCAGGGTTGCGCTGCACTGCACCCTGGGCTGATTTGCGGCCGCCCCGTGGGGGACTGATTCAGGCGCCCTCGGACCGCTTGTCGGCCAATCGCAGGGCCTCTTGCAGCACCAGGTCCCACGGCTGTACGTAGTCAATCGGATCGGGCCTTCCCAGTCGATGAAAGGCGAGGATGCGTTCGACATCCGACCCAGTGCGTCCGTGGCTGCGGCCGTCGCGGTCGGGAGCGTAGCTGGTGCACGTGTTGCGAAACACCGTGTCAAAATCCAACTGCAGCTTGGCGATGCTCTGCTCGGCGTCTTGCAGGATCGTGTACTTGTCGCCATGCAGGTAAGGCAAGTACATCGCGACTTGATCCGCATTCCAGTTCCCTCGCTGAAACGCGTCAAACGCCGCCTGATAGAACTCGGGACGGCAATCGGGATAGATGGCGTGGTCGCCGCTATGGACTCCCAGCGCGATGTGGGTCGGCTGATCGGTGCGCGTGACCAGCGAAAGCGCGTAGCCAAAGGCGATGGAAAGGAAGATCGCATTGCGATTGGGAACCACTGTTTCCTTCATGTTCTCCTGTTCGTAATGACCCTGCGGCACGTCCCAGTCGTCGTTCAGCAGGGCGGAATGAAACAGCTGACCGACTTCGGACAAGTGGACGGTCGTGTGCGGCACCGCGAGGCCGCGTTGCGCGAGGTACGCCAGGTTGGCTTGCAGCCGTTGCAACTCGAGTCGATGCTTCTGGCCGTAGTCAAAGCTGACGGCGAAGACGCGGCACTCGCGAGCGAGAAGATGCAACAACAGGCTGGTGGAGTCCATTCCGCCAGAGAGGCTAATCACGGCTTGGGAAGGGGCGGCGGAGAGGGTCATCGATGGAGATTCTTGTCGCGGGCGCGGGAGGCTAATTCAGCGGCCAGCCATTCGAAACACGCGGTCGCGTCGATTCGCCGCCGGCAGGCAAGGTCCTTCAGGCCGTGGCTATCGGGGCTTCATGGCCGTTGACTTAGAACTTGCGAATTCGGGTCTGAAAATTAAGTCGCTCTTGTTCGGTGATGTTCATGTCGGTGATCTTCCACAGTTGCTCGCGATCCTGAACATGGAATTCGGCGATGTACTGATTGGTTCTTTGATGCACGTGTCCCCAATGTTCGACCACGCCGCGCACGATCCAGCGACAGCGATAGTGGAAGCCTCCGCGGCCGTCGGGCTCGGCTTCGCCTTCGAGCCTTTTGACTTCCTGAATCGTCAACAAGGCTCCGCCCTGCTCTTGCATCTTGAGCGTCTCCAGCATCTTCAGATACAGTTCGCGCAACAAACCGCCATCGACACTGGTGTTCAACGCATCGTAGATCTGGTTCTCGTCGGAGTACTCGAACGCCCGATAGGTGTTGTCTTGAAGCTGAGCGAAGACTTGATCGGCGACTACTGGCGGGACGGACGGCGTGGTCCAGGGATCTCGCAGCGATGCGGGCCAGGAAGTCCACAATCCGGCCAAGGCGGCGAGCGCCGCAACGCCCACGAAGAATACCAACGGCTTGCGATTCAGCGCGCCTCCAGCGCCAATCCCAACGCTGAACAGAACGGCGATGGCCAGCATCCAGAATCGCGAACTGTCCGCTGGGCTGCGTTGAACGGGCGCCGGTTGCACTTGAGGGGCGGTCTGGGAAGGCCCTTCCCATTGGAACGTGTTCTCTTCTTGAAACTGCGAGAAACTCGCCTTGACCGGACCGTCTTCGCCAGCGAAGACAACGGACTCCACATTGCGGATCGTTGAGCTGAACTGGTCCCACGTCAACTTGACGCCAGTCAATGGCGCCTGCGGGGCCGGGTAGCTCAGGATCACGCCAACTCGTCCGCTGGCCATGCTGACGCGGCGAGCGTCGGCTTGCATGGCGAAGTCTCGCAAGTCCAAACCATAGAAATCCACGCGGTCGAAGTGAGGCGGAACTTGCGAGCCATTCAGAACGACGGGATTGCCGACTTCCAAATACTGCTGGATGATCCGCGCGGCTTCGGGTTGCTCATCGACGTCCAGGAAGTTGGGGTCCCGGCGAGGAATCGAGACGACTCGAATCAAACTCGCCAAGGGGATCAGGATCTCATGGCGAACCTGTCGAGGCGTGATGTAGATGAATGAATAGACCGAACCATAGCTCGTGATCCCCAGCGTCTCATCGCGCTCGCGCTTCAGCCAATCATCCCATTCCTTGTCGGTGGCGTCCTTGGCCAGCGGCGGGCGACTCCAATCGAAGCGCACCGTATAGGGATCTCCAGGGCGCAGCATCGCCAAGCGCGGTGAGTCCTCGCCGGATTGCTTGACGAGGATCTTCATCTCGGAGGGAAAAAGGAAGTTCGCGTCGACCATGTCTTGTTGAAAAGTCAGGAACTCGGGCGGCTCGGCGTATTCGAATTCCAACTGGTAAGTCATCGAGTACTGCATCAAGTCGCCGGTGGCGACGCTGGCCGCGAGGATCTCCGGCGGGACATAGTTGGTCAGCTGGGGACGCAGCAATTCGCCACGAGCGTCCAGAACTTTGACTCGCTCCAGGAGAAACTTCTTGTGCTTCTCGGCGGCTTCTCGCAATACATCGGCCGCCAAGAGCCCCTGCTCATCCGGCTGCAAATCCTGGAACAGATAAACGTCCTCCAGGAACACCGCCAGCCGCATCACCACTTTGGTCCGCGTGACATAGACGTCGGCTTCCGTCACGGAGATGGGATGAGCCCGCGAGGTGAAACCAATGGCGGTCGCTGGCGTCGCGGCGACGGCCAGCAACCAAAACAGCGATCCGAAGCGGACAACCGATTGAACAGCGTGGTTTCGTCGCATGGTACAGCGCTCAGAGAACAAGATGCGAGAAGACATCCTGTTCAGACTAACGCATCGCCGAAACATGCGGTAGGCGCGGCGAAGCTTATGGGAGCACGCGGGTATCCAAGGCCCGAAGGGCCGGCACACCCGCCACCGCTGGGCTTGTCCGCTTGTCCCAGCGGGGCGCTGCTCCTCGTCAGAGAGCGCTGTTTGCTGGCGAGGAGCAACGCTCGACGGGGACATGCCCCGTCGTGGCGTGCTCGCCGCGTAAGCACTTGTGGCGACCGGCCTTGGCGGAAAATGAAGCCTCTTCGGGGACACTCTGAAGAAACTACAGGTTGCTAGCTTTAAAGGGCTCGCCTTACGGCCGCGACGAGGATTGCGCCAGGCCCTTTGGGCTTGGACACTCGCGCGCGGCCTGAATTCCAAGCCAATCCGCCATTGCGGCGGGGCGACCTTATTGGTCCTGAAGCGAGGAGACCTCGACGCCTTGCTGCTGGTCGAGATCGACTTTCTTGGAGACGCGGCCATCGGCGGTCCACCACGTCCAGAGGCCTGCTGCCTCACCGTCGCGGTAAGTGCCTTGAGTCGCTTTCATGCCGTTCTCATGCCACCAGGTCCACTGGGTGTCGCGTTGCCCGTCGCGGAATTGTCCTTGCAGCTTCACCTGACCATTGGTGTACCACCACGTCATTTCGCCGATGGGTTGGTCGTTTTGGAAGCGGCCTCGCATTTGCGGCAGGCCATTGGGGTGCCAGGTGGCCCACTCGCCTTCGCGAAGCTCCACGCCTTCAGGCTTATAGTCGGCGAAGGTCAGGTTCCAGTAGTCGTCCGACTGGACGGGGACCAATCGCGCGGCGAGGAAATTCTCGTCGGTCTTGGGCTTGGATTTCTGGCCGTCGTAGAACGTCTGGTTGTGAACTTGTCGCCGCCCGTCGATATAGACGTCCTTGCCCGCGACCGTTTTGTCATCCTTCCAGGACATGGCGACGCCGTCGATCACGCCTTGCGTGTAGCCAACCTGACGTCGGCGTTCGCCGTTGGGGTAGTACCAGACGGCCAGCCCATCGCGAACGCCATGCTTGAGCTCGATTTGGAGAATCGTCTTTTGCTCGGCGTCGATGATCAGCCAATTGCCGTTCAGTTCGCCATCGTCGAAGGTGGCCGAGGACATGAAGGGCGCGCGAAACCCGTTGAAGTCGGCGCCTTGCAGGTCCTTATGGCTCGCTGGATTGACCCAACGATTCCAGTCGCCCACACGCTGCCCCATGCGATATTCGCCTTCCGCGAGCAGCTGTCCCTTTTGGGTGAACTCGCGCCAGACGCCATGATTGAAGTAGTTGCCTTCTTCGTCCTGGGCGACCTGCCGTTCGATCTTGACGGAGCCATCCGGGAAACGCTGGCGAATCAGCTCCGCTTCGCGGCCTTGAACTTCGCCAGCAGTCGCTTCGGGCAGCCCCGCATCATCGGCGGTCTCGGTTGGTGCGACGGCGTCGTCGTCGGTCGTCGTTCGGGTCCTGGCCGATGGATCATTCAGGAGAAGCGCCGAACGCAACCCGGTGTCTCCTTGCGCCGAAACCAGCGAGTGAGACATCGCTAGACCGACCAGGGTCAGCGTGAACGCCGAAGCTTGAATCCAACTGAACTTCATTGCGATGTGCTCCTGCCGACGGTTCGGGAAGTAATTCGCTTCCACGCTTCATGTCATCCGCCCATGCTTCGCCGTGGATCGATGAGGCCGGATGACCTCGCCGGGTGTCTTGGGCGGCGCACGAGATGGTTCTGATACGTCCCATAATTCGACCAGCTGCGCGACGGCCCTTGAACCACGGAAGCCAAAGGGCCGATATGCGTGCAACGTCAATGCGCGATATAACGGTCAGGAAAGCCGGCGAAACGAGACTCATCGCGAGGGACTAGTGAGACTTTTCGGAGTAGCGAATCGATGACGCGTCATCAGCCAAGCGAACCCGAGCGGGCGCCCTCCGAGTCCTCCCAACCGCCAGTTCCTTCCACGAGTGGGCGGCCGGCCGAGGACTTCGATCCGTACAAGCCTCCCAAGGCGCCCAGCTCCGCTTCGAGCGGGTCGCCGGCGAATCTCACGCCGATCCGTCGGGCGTGCCTGACGATCGTCGTTGCGCATATCGTAGTGATCGTACTGTTGGCGCTGACCTTCGCGGTTCGGCAACAAAGAGGCCCGGATCTGCCCACGTCGCTGCTGGTCTCGCTCGCCGCGGCCCAATGCACGCTGATCGCCATGTATGTGGGACTCGGCGACGATCCGTCCATGCTGCGGTGGATCCTCCTTTTTCCAGGTTGGCTGATCACCGCGGGCGCCGTCGCCATAGGATTGAAGGAGGTGGAATCCTGGCCGTTCCTGTTCACGGGGATCGTGATGGGAATCGCCGTCGCGGCCGCCTTGGCGATGAGAGCGCGGCACGGCCCCTTGCGAGTTGATGATGCTTCCGGCCAGGCCGACGTGCTGCAGTTCGGCATCCGTCATCTGCTCCTGGCGACAACTGTCGCCGCGATGATTGCGGCTCTGATCAAGTCGGAAATCATCCAGTTTGGGCACGAGCGATATCTTCTTGTCGGCGCCGTCGCCGCCGTGTTCGGCGTGGGCGTTTCGGCGAGCTTCTGGGCGATGCTGGGCCGACCATCGCCCTGGCCCTGGCGCGTGCTGGCGGTCTTGGCGACCAGTCAAGCGGCGGGGTGGTTTTCCGCGTTGCTCGTGTCGAACCCGAGGGACTGGAGATTCTGGTATTGGGTGCTGATGCCGACGGCGTCGGCGGTGATCTTGATGGCGACGCTGGCGATCGTGCGCCGCCTGGGACTTCGCTGGACGCGCGGCGGCGCCGGTTCATGAGGCGCGGCATGGCATTCCCGACGACCAAGGTGCTTGCCGCGGGCGGTTGTGTTAAACTCGGGTGTTTGCTTCCTTTGATTTCCGACCGCACACGCTCCGCAACTCTGCACGCTGACGAGGCTTTAAGATGAGCGATCCTTCGAATCCGGTTTTCTCCTCCCGATCCCCATCCAATCGGCCGGTTCGATCGCGGGCCACGCGTCGCGCGTTTCTGGCGACATCCTCCTTGGCGGCCACCGGGCTGGCGACCACGAGCGCATCGGCGACAGAGACGCAAGACCGGCCTTTCGAGACGCCCGCCGCCGGCAAGTTCCCGGTGCGCGTGATCTCTTCGGCCAATGGCCTGCGCACCACGCGCCGCGCCTACCAGATGATTCTGGATGGCCAAGACACCTTGAAGGCGTGCGTGGCGGGCGTCAACATTGTCGAGGACGATCCGCTGGATACCTCGGTGGGTTTCGGCGGGTTGCCCAATGAAGTCGGCGTCGTGCAACTGGATTCGGCGGTCATGCACGGTCCCACGCATCTGGCGGGCGGCGTGGCCTGCTTGGAGAACATCCGCCATCCAAGCCGCGTCGCTTACCTGGTAATGCAGCAGACCGACCACGTGTTGCTGGTGGGACAGGTCGCGCTGCAATTCGCGAAAGCGCACGGATTTCAGGAGGAGAACCTGCTCACCGAACGCGCTCGCAAGATCTGGCTGCGATGGAAACAGTCGCTCTCAGCCAGCGACGATTGGCTGGAGGCGCCGAAGGAGGACCCGATCGACGAGCAAGCCGCGGCGATCATCCGCAACCGACCGACTGGTACGATTCATTGTGCGGGGATGAACGCTGGCGGCGACATCTCGTGCGTCACGACCACCAGCGGCTTGGCGTTCAAGATCCCAGGCCGCGTGGGCGACTCGCCAATCATCGGGGCGGGGCTGTATGTTGACAACGAGATCGGGTCCTGCGGAAGCACCGGTCGCGGCGAGGCGAATCTCCAGAACCAATGCAGCTTCGCGGCCGTGGAGTTGATGGGACGCGGGATGTCGCCTGTCGAGGCGGGGCTGGAAGTGCTCCGTCGCGTCGCCAAGCACACGGTCCAGCGACTGCAAAACGAGCAGGGAGAACCGGAGTTCGGCCTGAACTTCTATCTGATGCGGAAAGACGGCGAGTATGGCGGCGTGGCCATGCGCGGCGGCAAATTCGCCGTGACCGACGAGAAGGGAACGCGTTTGGAGGAATGCTCGTCGTTATACGAGTAATCGCTTCGGACGGATTTCAGGCCGCACGGCGTCGGCTCTCCTCGCGCAACAACTCCAACTCGCCCCAGCGGCGACTGGCCCGCGCCATATCGTGCATCCAGACGGCGGGCGAGCGCCAAGGGCGATTCATGCGATAACGAATTTCCCGTGTGATCGCTCGCAGCCAGGCCCGCCATACGGGCGAGCGTTTGGAGACGCCGACCAGGCTCATGATCGCGGTCGTGCGGCCAATGCCCAGGTAGAAGCGGCGAATGTACTCCAAAGTCATGCGTTGGGGGGGAATCACGTGCAGCACCGGCGCCGACGGCGCCCAGACGCCATGCAGCCCATCGGCCAACATCCGCCAGACGACGGCGGTTTCTTCGCCCCGAATTTCGTTGGCGCCGACGCGGCCCAGGCGGACGTCGTATCGATAGCGACGTTGCGTTTCCGTCCGTATCACGAAGTTGGCGCCAAAGGGTGAGTCCTTGGTGTGCGTGATGGGGCGTTCCTGGTCGCCGAGATCGATTGCGGCGAACGCCGGTCCGATGTGTTGGATGCCGTGAACCAACCAGTTCGGCGGCGGCGTGTCGAAGAAGGGAACCACCGGTCCCCCGAAGAAGTCCGCTTCGGGATGTCGCTTGATCGCCGCCAGATGCTCGTCCAACCAGGCCGTGAGATTCAACAACACATCATCATCGGTCCAGAAGATCCACTCGCCGTGCGCCTCATCCATCGCCAGGTTCAGCGCGTGGGACTTGCCTTGTTCAGGCTGAAACAGCCGCCGCAACGGCAGGGAGTCCCGGAACTTGGCCAGGACTTCGTCGGTGTCGTCGGTGCAACGATTGTTCACCACGAGCAATTCCCAGGAGCCGTCATCTTTGGGCAACGTGTTGACCATGCTCTGCAGGGTGCGTTCCAGCAACGCGGCTCGGTTCCAAGTGCAGATGGCTACGGTGGCTTTGGGTTTCATGGGATCTTTAGACTGGCAAATGGGAGGGAGCTCAGAATCCGGAATACATGGCGGACGAAGCCTTGGCGCACAGGCGGGCGACCGGCGCGGAGGCGCGGTCCCATGCGATGCGCAGACGGCCCCAAACGACGTCGGTATGGGAATTCCAGTCGAGCGCGCGGGCAAAGCACTCTTCCGCCTCGGGCTTAAGGCCGGCGTTCAGCAGTTCACGCGCGGCGCGGCGCCAACTTGAATTCAGGACGGGACGATAGACGCTCGGCGAAACGAACGCCATGCCGCCCTGCTCCAACAAGAAATGTTCGCGAATCCGGGCGAAGCGACGGTGGTTGTCGGCGAATTTCCTGCTGAGGCTGTTCTGTTCGCCTTGTTGTGCGCTGTAGCCGAGGCGGTAGATCACCGGCTGCCCAGGCGAATGCAGCCAGGGCCCCAGCAGACTCAAACGCAGCGCGAACTCGAGATCTTCTCCCGTCGCCAGGCCCTCGTGAAACCCGCCCAGTTGCTCCACCGCGGTCGTGCGATACAGGCACGTTTGCACCTGCATGTTGGATCGGAAAATATGCTGGGTCGCGCGTTCCTCGCGTTGCACGTGGATTTGCCGCTTGAGTTTCCTGCGCCACCCCTTGAAATCCAGGCGGACGAAGTCGGCGCTGACGGCGACCGCGTCCCAGCGAGCGTCCAGGCAAGCGACGGTGCGTTCCAGGAAGTTACGCGGCCACAGATCGTCGGAATCCAGAAAGGCCATGTATCGGCAAGCGGCGCCCGCCTGCAGCCCGCGGTTGCGAGCCGCCGAGACGCCTTGATTTCGTTGTTGAATCAAATGCAGTGGAAATCGCGGGTGGCGACGAGACCACTCGCGCACCGCCTCCGCGGTGTCGTCGATCGAACCATCATCGACGACAAGAACCGCCTTGGGGGGCCGCGTCTGCCGAGCAACGCTGGCCAGCGTTTCCAGGACGGCTTGCGGACGGTTGTAAACCGGAATCACGACAGCCGCGTTGACAGGTTTTGAATTCATGGTGCACCTGGCGTCATCAGTTTTCGTAAAGCAATCGGCGGCGATCCTTCGATACGCAGCGACGCGACGATTCGCGAATGGAATTCACTAAGCGGTGCGGCGCAGCGGCGCGTGCAACGCTTCCTCCAGTTTGGCGTCCAACAAAGCTTGCTTGGCGGGCGAATCCAGTACGATCTCGCCCTGGCTCAACACAATCACTCGATCGGCGATCGCCAAGGCCGCGGGGCGATGAGCGATAATCAACGTGATGCGTTGTCGGTGATCGTCGCGCCGAATCGATTCATAAATTAGCTTCTCGCTCTGGGCGTCGATGCCGCTGGTGGCTTCGTCGAGAATCAGGATGTCCGGATTTCTGAGCAGCGCCCGCGCCAAGGCGATCCGCTGGCGCTGCCCGCCGGAAAGTCGGCCCCCTGACTCGCCCACTCGCGTGTCGTACCCTTCGGGCAAGTCGTTCGACAATGAAGTCGTGCGCGTGGGCCTGGCGAGCCGCTTGATAGACCTGATCATCGCTGGCGAAGGGGTGCGCCATAACGGATGTTGTTGATGATCGAATCGTCAAACAACACCGCGTCTTGGGGCACAATGGCGATGCGTTCCCGAAGGTCCCGCAAACGCCAGCGTTTCAAGTTGACGCCTCGCAGCCGTACTGTCCCGCGAACGGGATCGATGAACCGCGGGATCATGCGGGCGAGCGTGCTCTTGCCGCAGCCGTTTCCTCCCATCAACACAATTCGCTCGCCCGGCTTGAACGTCAAAGAGACGCCCGACAGAACCGGCTGATCGGCGTGATACCAAAAATGCACGTCATCCAGTTTCAAGGCCGCGGGCCCGGGCAGGGGGGCCTCGGAAATCGCCGGTTCTTCGATGGCGGTGGAGACCTTGAGGGTGTCTTCGAGTCGGCCGGCGGCGACGAAGCAGTGCTGCAAACGCACCCAGAGATCGCTGAGTTTCCGCGCTGGTTCGGCAATGCCCAACAACATGGCATAAAACAGAAACAGTGAGGCCTCGGTCATCGGCTCCTTGGAAATCTGAATGCCGAAGATATGTGTCTTGTTCTCCAACACCAGATAGGCGCCCGCCAACAACGCCAGGGACACGCCGGTGAGATTCAAGGTCTCGGTGATCGGTTTGGTGCAGGCGCGATAGAAGGCCGCCCGCTTGAGGCGTTCCCACAGGCTCTTCCCAACGCGATGGAATCGACGACGCTCGGCGCCCTCCATCGTGTTGGCTTGCACAACGCCAAGGTTGCCCAGCGTTTCCTGGAGTCGCGTGTACAGATCCGACATCGCCGAAAAACCCTCCTCGCCGGCCCGCTTGACCGTCTGGGTAATTCGACGCACCGCCAGAAAGCCCAGCGGGGCCGTGATCATCGCGAGGGCGAGCAGGCGCCAATTGATCAGCGCGGCGCCCACCAGGCAGGCGCCGATCTTCAACGGCTCGCGGACCGCTTGCCCCAGCACCATTCCCAGCCCCTCTCCCGCACGATTCAGATCGTTCGTGAAGCGGCTGATCAGTCGTCCCGTATGCTCGCTGCGCAGCGTCAGAGGATCCAGCGACAGCGCGTGGCGATACATCCGGGCGCGGACATCAAAGACATGACGCTGGGCCAAGAGCAACACAATGATCTCATTGAAGCCCAAGCAGACGCCCTTAAGGACCGTTCCGACCAGCAGGACGCCCAACACGAGCGCCAAGGTGGCCAAGGGCGTGGCTGGCAGCCAATCACCCCATTGAAGCTCCATCCGGCGCCAGAACGCTTGCGTCTGCAGCGCGGCGGGCAGTTGGTCGGCGACCTCCTCGGGCGTCAGCGGTTCCGCCGTGATCGCCGGAGCCTGTTCGGCAAGCGGCGCGGCGGGCGGACCGGCGGCGCCATCCTTCTGGGGCAATGCCGCCTGAAGCATCGCGACACGCGAGTCCGCGTGCTCCACTTGGCTGGTCAGCACTTGCTGTAGCGATTCGCGGTTGAACACAATCCGCAAGAACGGATACAGGGCTCCGATGTTGACGCACCAGAGAACACCCACCAGGAGGGAACAAGTAAAGGCTGCCAGCAAACGCTTCCGGTACCGCAGCACGGGGCGTACAAAAGCAACAAACTGATCCATCAGCGGAAAACTCCCTTGTATCCTCGCGAGGCGGCTGGGCCGCCGCTCTGAACGTCTTGCTCAGCGATTGTGTTGTTATTGCTCGCGGCAACCTCGGTTCGCCACGGAATTGGCGGGCCCCACGGCAGCCGGGAATTGCTTGCCCAGCTTCGCCCACGTCTGCTCGATTCAAGTTGTCGGGCGAGTAAGCTGTGCTGTTCCAGCGGCCGGCCGCACGAGGGCTTCGCGGCCGGGACTCTGGACCAAAATAAATCGGTTGTAGCCGTTATCGGCCCTCGCTTCTGGCGTCTTCACTACCATCGGTCGCTGCGGCGTTGCTTGACTAACCCACAAGCTCGACCGCGCTCGCGTTTCGGCAAGCCTGGCTGGTTGTTCGCTTCAGGTAATCTGGAGACTTACTTCGGCATGGCTTTCCGGAGCAGTTCGCGTCGCCCCGCGATTCGGCGGGCCAGGTCTCACGTCCCTGCCCTTCAGCCGACTCGAAGATCAGGCAGCCGCGTTCCTCCACAAGTCGATGGGAAGGATCCGATGCACCAGGGGAACGACCTTCCGTCGCAGCCACCGCTGTTGGTAGCGAGGCGGTCGAGTCGGTGGAAGCTCTTGGCGCCGAAAGGCGAAATACCAGAATTCCTCCTCTCCATAAAGTCGATACGGCGGATTCTCGGCGAAACGGCGCGGCGCTTCACCGTGCTCGGCCCATTGCCTGAGAATGGCGGTCGTGCTCCTCAATGTCCTTCGCTGGAAGCAATCGACGACCTTGCGATCCACGACAAAGCCGTGCTTCAGGAAGTGGGCCTGCCACCATGCTCTGGAACGAAGCGTGCAATGGAAGCGGTTGTTTTGCGAGGATGGGCGCAGGGAGATCGTCATGAAGATATAGCGTTGACAGATCCGGCATAGATCCTGGATCACCGCGGGAACCTGAGCCTCCGGAACATGCTCCAAGACCTCCGTGGAATAAACCAGATCAAAGCGGCGATCCTCGAACTGCTCTGTGCTTCCCTGGTGGAAATAGGGCTCGTGCAAGTGTTTCTGGAATGCGGTCGCCGACAATTCGACGCCATACCAGGGGTGTCCATCCTCCCGCATGCGGCGCACGGCCAAACCGTTGCCGCAGCCAAAATCCAAGACGGGCGTCGCGTCCGGGTAAGCGAACCTGGCCTTGTCGGCCTGAAAGGTGTATTCGCCGAAGTTGTGGAACGGCATGTCCCGGTGATAGGTTTCGTAAAGATCTTGAATTGCTTCCATCATACCGCCCTCACACATTCGCGCATCGTCGGGTCCATCTGAACACGTGGGTCTTGCAGCCATGGCTGCAGCAGCAGCCTCTCGCGAGACAGGTTGTGGAATTGCTCGGCGTCCACATGCGCGTCCGAGAAATAGTGGCTTCTCCCTTGGAAGAAGGAAAAGCCCGTGATGAAAACACTCTGGACACAGTCGTTCAGCGCGTCGAGCACGAACAACACGGCCATCATTCCCGTGGTGGGGTAGGCGCCCACTCTCTGGGTCCAGTCAGCGAAATAGTCCGGCGCGGGAGCGAAGGCGCAACGGCGTTTGATCTCCCGCATGCCGTCGGTCAGATGCTTGGCCATCCGGTGCCGCAGCCCTTGTTGACGCCGGATGCAGAAGTTGTTGGGACGCGAGGAAACCAGATGACTCGCCGACGCGATCACCGGGTTGCTGAAATCCATGGTGTAGGGCGAGAAATTCGTCATGAACACGTCGGTCCGCGACCCGACCTGGCGTTCAAAACCGGCCACGCGGCAGTTGTTCATCCGAATGACGACATCGCAGGCGTCGATTTGGCTCCCGGCGCAACCCTCCGACAGATAGCCCGCATTGCCGACGATGGCGACCGACAGGTTTCGCCTTCCGAGCACCGCGGGGAAGGCATCCCAAGCGGCGATCTGAAGATCGCGTTGCCGCCAATAGAGGCGAAGGATGCTAACGCTGAGGTCGCTCAAATTGAGCTTCCGGTCAAGAGGCGAGTTTGGGCGCATGCGCTGCTGCCTCCGCATGACGGTAGCCACGGATCGCCAAGTCCACGACGCCAGTGGGCATTCTTGGGGGTACAGTATTTTTCGAAGAAGATGAACGCGAACTTGCGAGCCTGGCGACATGACCGGGCCGCTCTTGGATTCGCACACGCCTCCTCGAACTTGGCTGCAAAGAGTTGAGGAGACGGCGCTTCGAACGTGAATCCCAAATCGCCGTAAAATGAATCGCCGCAAACAACGACAGGCTTGCCGCGGATGGCGGCCTCCAGGCCCGTTTGGGAATTCACCGTCACAACGACCGCAGCCTTGTCAATCAACGCGAACGTGTCGAGTCGGTTCGCGTCGTCCACGACAACTTGATGTTGTTGCAGCATGGCGGACAATTCCGGGTCGGCCTGCATCTTCCTCCAGGTCAACTGGTTGTAGGGACGAAGACGCAGCGGGTCGTCGCCGGACATTTCCTTGGGATGAAGCTTGATGACCAGCCGCAGCCCCAAACGTCGGGCCTCGTTGATTGCATGCCGCATCGGCTCCAGGGGCGTCTCCCAATGCTTCAGCCCCGTGACGGTGGCCGAATCGGTGTAGACTTGTCCCAGGAAGAGCGCGAACGGCGCGTGGTCCGGAAGCGGCTCGGCTTGGGATGGTCCAGCATGCTCTTGCTGTTTCAATTCACGCGTTCGAGCAATCAACCACTCGCAATACGCTTCCGCGTCGTCCTGCGCGGTCGTCGGTTCGTAGCGCCAGTAGAAGCTCCTGGCCAGGTTCTTGATCGTCGTAATCCCCGAGATATTGTCCCAGATCATGCGATCGCGAACGGCGGTGTTCTCAATGGCGAGGTAAGGGATGTTGTGGCGAATGCACGCCAGCCGCGCGACGGCGCTCCGGGGTTCATAGCCTTGCACGCCGACCACGGCCGCCATCGAATGGCTTGTGACGAAGTGCTCGATGTCGGCGTAATGGGCGCCCAAACGTCGCTGCCACGAAGCGATGCGGTGAACGTCATCCGGCTGCGTCAACTCGCGAGGCGTCTTTTCAAGCTCGATGCAAGTCGCATAGACCGCCGGCTCGCAGAACAACCGCAAATCGAGGTCCGTGGGCGGCTCGTGCGCCTCGTCACGCATGGGCGGCAACTCGACGCTCGCATGCCCGACAGCCCTCGCGGCTCGGCGGAACTGCTTGGGAGAGATCTGCAGCCAAACCACCAGCGACGAAAAGCCGATAGTGCGGCGTCGAAATGGGTTCCGTAGGGCCAAGGAAGATCTCCCGCGAATCGTCGGGCGGCTGGGATGACTGGAGCTTTGGAATGGGCAGTTTGGAGCAGATACCCAAACAAGTGACCTGCGTCAATGGCAATCAAGCACGCCCCGATATCGCGGAAATCGGAGCCCAAGCCAGAAAGTCCGGCCCACTCGGCCCACCGGGAAAGGGCTCGCCTCGCGGCGAACCCTGCAAGCTAACAGGAAGCGAAACGCGACTAGCCGGGCCCGTTCCCGCCACCGCTGGGCTTGTCCGGCTTGTCCCAGCGTGGTGATGTTCCCCGCCAGATAGCGCTGCTTGTTGGGCGAGGAGCATCGCCCAACGGGGAAACGCCCCGTCGTGGCGTGATCGCCTTGAGGCCACGGTGATGTCGCCCGCATCGGGCGCCGGCCTGAACGGCAGCGCCGAGGCCGATTTCTGATCGCGCAAAGCAAATCACCGACGCGGCGGCGACCGCGTCGGTGATGGGTGATTTCATTCTCGACCGAGGTGACGACTACAGCTGTTGCTGCAGCTCGTCGGTCAATTGCTCGACCTGACCGCTCTTGTGGAACGCGTCCACCAACAGGGAGCGACCCTTTTCGGTCCGCACGCCAATGCTGCGCAGCGGAGTGCGGTTCTCAGGGCAAAGAAACGTCACGCTTTGGGGAGTGATCCGATCGATGCGGACACTAGCGTCGTCGACGATGTAATCCACCGCCAACGCGACCAAACGATTGTTGTCCTCGTCCTCCCAAGTGAATTGAGCGGCGCCCATAATCTAACTCCCCAAAGTACAGATCGTGATGATGATTGAGTGCGGAACCAGCGCACCATGCGCCGACGTTCCCTACAACCGTAACGCAATAGGATAGTTGCAGTTTCGGAAAAGGGCCATGGCGACTTGCTTAAGAGAAGCTGATTTTGCCGAGAATTGGCAAAAAAGATCCGTTCGGAGCGATCGCAGGGCGACCGGCTTTGGCGAGCCATGCCGCCATTTCCGACGGGCTGTGGAGGTGTTCCGTCCGTGCCGCGCGGGGTGGGGAGAGCAGCGACGCACAAAGCGGCTCCGGGCGGCGGATTCTCCGCCCTAGCCGACGCCATCCGGCCGGACTACGGAATCGCCGGCGGGGTTGGCGCGGCTTATTCCGGATCTCTGCGTCGCGGGCGGCAGAAATCGCTCGGCCAGCCGCCCGCCAAAAAGCGCCACGGGAATGTACAGCAGCAGATCAATCACCGCGAACCAAAGCGGATGGGGCAACATGACAAGGTTCAACATGCCGCCCAGAACGAACACGCATCCGATGATCAACGAGCCCATCTGAAAGCGGCTCGCCATGATCCACGTGGCCACCACCGCGGCGATCATCGGGCCAACCACGTGCGTGCCCAAAACGTAGCCGAATGCCACCGGCGGCAGATCCTTGGCGTACTGCCGCAGTTCCTCGGAAACGCCGCCATCGGCGCCATAGATCGGGATCGATGAGGTGTGCGCCACGGCGACAGCGACTGCAGACCTAGCTGGGCGATGTTCCCCAAAGCCAATCCCACCGCAACCGCAAGGATCCGTCGCCACATCGCTTGATCGCCTTATCCAATGAGTGGGATGTATGGGGTCAGGTTAAGGGGTTTACTGCGGCGATTCAAGGCGAAGCCGAGCGATCCGTCCTTCCGCTCCCACGGCCCACCCCACGCCCTGCCCCGGAGCAAAACGGATCGCGTGGAAACCTTGCTCGCTGACTCGGCGCCAGGACTGGCCGTCGTCCTCGGAGAGATCCATGCCGTTCTCGCCAACCGCCACCAGGATCCGGCGACCCTGCAGCATCGCGACAGCAACTGCCGAGCGGAATCCAGTGGGCGCCGATCCCGCAGGCGTCCGCCAGGTGGCGCCGCCGTTGACCGTGACGGCGATGTTGCCGACGGCGAGCTGAGGCCGTTGATAATCGCCGCCGACCAATACGCCGTGTTGAGCGTCCCACATCGCGAGCGAAAAACACCGGCGCTCGCCGATCGCGGCAACGGCGTGTCCGCCGTCCGCCAGGTTTTCCCAGCGTCGTGGGAGTAAACCACGCGGGCGTTCGTTGGTTCGCCCGGAGCGGGAGCACCGCCCAAGCCGATCCAGACGCGCCCTTGCTCGCCAACGGTCAAACAGGTTCCGCTGGCGGCGAACCCGCCTTCCTGCTGTCCGACTGGCGGGCGCCGTCGCGTCGCCAACTCCGTCCAAGTCGTCCCGCCATCGTTGGTTTCGATCATCAGCAATCGCCCGTTCAGTGGATCACCAAACGCGACCCCGCGGCGCGCATCCCAGAAATCCAGCGCGTCATAGAACGGTTCCGCTCGCGCGTCTTCAAAGGCCAGTCCCCAGTGCTCGCCGCCGTCCTCCGTGCGATAGGCGCGCGTCGGCGACCCGGCGCTGAGGATCACGCCAATGGCGGCGTCCCAGGCGTGGACGTCACGGAATTGCAAGGCGCCTGAGCCGGGTGGCCCGACGGACGTCCACCGGACACCGCCGTCCGCCGTTTTCAAAACGGTCCCTCCGCCGCCGCTGGTCCAGGCCGTCAAGGCGTCCACCACGCACAGGCCACGCAATCCGTGGGCCACGCCGCTCGCCTGGGGACTCACAATCAGCCGCGGCGACGCTTCCTGCGCTGGCGCCAAGGGACCAAAGACAGAGAGCACGAGAGCGATCCCAAACGTACGCATGAATGACGACCCGGATTGACGCTTGACGACAAGTATGGCTGACGATCGGTCGTTCGATTGTAAACCATCCAACGCACGCTCGGAGCGCAACGCGACTTTCGATGTGGTAGTCTGATGAAGGGAAGGAGGGCCCCTCGATGCTCAGCTTAGAACACCACGCCACGCGGCTTTGTGACGGACATCGACGCCGGGAGTTTTTCGCGCCGGAGCGATCGGCTTGTGGGGGGCCTCCGTGGGGCCTTGGCTGGCGCCGGCCAACGCGGCCAGCGTCGCGCCGAAAGCCAAACGCTGCATCCTGCTGTTCCTGCTGGGCGGCCCGCCGCAGCATTCCACTTGGGACCCCAAGCCGGAAGCCGCCGAGGAAATCCGCGGGGCGTTCGGCGCGACTGCGACAACCACGCCAGGCGTGCAGTTCTGCGAGTTGCTGCCAGGGGCCGCGCGACACGCCGAGAAGATCGCCGTGCTGCGGGCCGTGTCGAACGGGCGATCACGCCCATTCGTCCAGTGGCTATGCGATGTTGACCGGTCACCCGCATCAACCGCTGAATTTCGAGAACGCCAATCCGGGACCGCCCAACGACTGGCCGACTTTGGGGGCCGTCTGTCAGCACCTGCACGACGGCCGCCGCGTGTTGCCCCCCGCGATCCGGTTGCCGCATCCGATCTTCAATACCGATCAATCCGTGTGGCCGGGACAAGACTCCGGTTTTCTGGGGGCCGCCGCCGACCCCTGGCTCTACCGTTGCCAACCGGCCGACGCTGACGCCGCAGCGCCCGAATTCACGCTGAGAGACGACTTCCCGCTGGCCAGGCTTCAGGGGCGCCGCGGCTTGTTGCGACAACTCGACCAGCAGCTCGCGGGACTCGATCAATCCGGTGCATTTTCCGCGTTCAGCCAGCGGCAACAGCAAGCATTCGACTTGCTCAGCAGCCCGCAGGCGTTCACCGCCTGCGACTTGCAACGCGAACCGTCCGAGTCGCGGCGGAAGTACGGCTTCAGCCAGTTCGGCCAGAGCGTTTTGTTGGCGCGGCGCCTGGTGGAAAGCGGCGTGACCTTCGTGCAGGTGAATTGGTTTCGCGGTCCCGATGAACCGTCCGACGCGCCGTGTTGGGACAGCCACGCCAACGAAACCCAGCGTTTGAAGACTGCGCTCGCGCCGCCCTTTGATCAAGCGTATTCAGCGTTGTTGGAAGACTTGCACCAGCGAGGCCTGCTCGACGAGACGCTCGTGGTTTGCATGGGTGAATTTGGCCGAACACCCAAGTTCAACGCTCGCGGCGGTCGCGATCATTGGGGGCATGTCTTCTCGATCGCCCTGGCGGGCGGCGGTGTTCGTGGAGGCGTCGTGCATGGCGCCTCCGACAAACAAGGCGCCTATCCGGTGGAGGGTCGTGTGGGACCCGCCGACGTCGCCGCCACCATTTTTCAATTGCTGGGGTACCCGCCAGAGACCGAACTGCGCGATCGACTGGGACGCCCCTTTCCGATCAGTCGAGGTCGCGTGATTGGAGAGATCCTCGGTTAAGTACAGCAGACGCGGGCTGCGTGCGAAAGACATCCGTCGCCCGCCGGAGAGCTGGTCCCCAATCACTTGATCCTCAATCCCAGAGAGCAGCGGCCAATCGCCTGGTCGAATACCCATGATCCATCGATGGCTTGTTTGCGCGACGAGCAATCCGGCTCGCCTGGCGGTCCGCCGATCTCGCCGCGGCATGGCGCCGCTTGAGCTGCTGGTCGTGGCGGGCCTGATTATCGTGTTGCTGTCCCTATTGATTCCCGCACTCCAAGCCACTCGGCGACGCGCGAATCGTGCGACATGCGAGAACAACATCAAGCAATTGGGGTTGGCGTTGTTGCAATACGAAGAAGCGTTTGGGCGTTTGCCGGGGTCCTACATGTTGTACGCCCAAACACGCGTCAACCAGTTGACGCTGCATGGTTGGGGCGCGGCCGTGCTGCCGTATCTGGAGCTATCCGCCCTGTCGCGAGGCTATGATTGGCGTTTAGGCCCGTCGGACGACTCGCCGGTCGGCATCAGCAACTCCGGCGTGATCTCCATTCAAGTGGCGACGGTTCGCTGCCCGTCGGCTTCCAGGATCAGCGGGCCCTACCAAGTCGATATCCCTCCCAACTCATTCTGGCCGGGCAGTCCCCAAAGGGCCTTCCAAGCCGCGCCCGCCGATTACTGCGTCGCCTCCGGCGTGCGCGGCTTGCTCGCCGCCGCGGCGTATCACGGCGCGGCGGGCGGTGATCGCCATGGAGCAATGCGGCCATGGATCACGATCGACGGACGCACGCTCTCCCGTCCTGTGGGAGTCGGGGACTTGCGAGACGGCTCGTCATACACGGCGCTCCTCGGCGAGCGCGTCGGCGGCGACGCCCTCTTTGCGGGCCGCGGGCGTTGGCGAACCACGAGCAAGATCTATCAACAACGCGCGGCCACCAATGGAGGAGGCTGGGGAGATCCGCTGAACGGCGAGCATTGGTTGGCTGGTTCGCCGCCATCGGGGATGCCGGAGGAACCCATCGGCGGCGAGTGCTCGATCAATTGCACGAACCTCCGAGGCTACGGGTTCTACAGTTTTCATCCCGCCGGCGCCAACTTTCTGTCCGGTGATGGAGCCGTGCATTTCCTCAGCAAGGAAGTGGCGCCCAACGTCATCACCGCCTTCCTAACGGCCGACAAGCAAGAGATCGTCGAAGCCCCTTTCTAAGCAGGAAGTCAGGAACGACCGCCAGTCGCGGCCACGAAGTCCCAACCGGACGGCCCCAAATCAGCCCAGGGTGCAGCGCAGCGCAACCCTGGGTGAATCACGCAGCGGCGGCTACGAAGCCCCCACGGGGCGGCCCCAAATCAGCCCAGGGTGTAGCGCAGCGCAACCCTGGGGAACCGGCCGCCAGTCGCGGCCATCAAGTCCCAACGGGGCGGCCCCAAATCAGCCCAGGGTGCAGCGCAGCGCAACCCTGGGTGAATCACGCAGCGGCGGCTACGAAGCCCCCACGGGGCGGCCCCAAATCAGCCCAGGGTGCAGCGCAGCGCAACCCTGGGTCCCCCCGACAGAACCAGGAATGATCTTGACTTGAAAAAGGGGATTTGCGAAGACCGGGGAACGGAGCGAGAACAGTGCTGCTAAGGGGGGATGGGCTCGCGGGAGTCGTCCCGTTCTCATCACCGGTCATTTGGGCCGTTCGCGGCCGAAGTGCGAAGGAGTCGAATCATGACCGCGCAACTTCTGGATCCTGCCAAGCCCATCGTCAGCATCGTCGAAAACGACTCACAGGCGCAAAACCACCTCGCCCGTCAGATTCGCAAGATGCGACTGGAATCGCAGTGCTACGCCTCGGCCAATGCGTTTCTCGATTCAGTGGACGGACGGCGGCACGGTTGCGTGATCATGGACATGAGCGAGACTCGCGGCCTGGCTTTGTTGGAGGCGTTGCACGGCCAGAATCTGGAACTGCCAGTCATCGGCATCTCGGCGGGACCCCAATTCGGGGAGCGGGTCGCACTGACCACGAATCGCGCCTTCGCGATGCTGGAGAAGCCTATCGAGTTCGTGGAGTTGCGGGACAGCGTGCGGGGAGCGTTGCGAGCCGACCGCCTGCGGCGGCGTCGCAATCAGTTCTCGCCGCCCGTACCGATTCTGATTCCCAGCGAAGCGGCGCGGATCGAGGAGTCCTGCGAAGACTTCGGCTTGTTGCCTCTTCAATTGCTGGAGAATTCGGCCTGCGTGCTGTGCCAGTTCGTGCTGCAACGCCTGCCTGGAAATTGCCCGGCGCCGCGAGTTCACGTCCTGGCGGGCAAAGGCAGAAACGGGGCCAATGCGATGGCCGCGGCACGGCGGATGGTGAACTACGGCGCCAAGGTCACTGTCTTCGCATCGCATCCAATCACCGAAATGACGCCGCTGGCCGCGATCGCCGCGCGGTCGGCCATGCGCTGCGGCGTGCCGGTGCTGAATGTCGAACCGGCGAAACTCAGCCCGCCGGATCTCATCTTGGATGGACTCCTGGGACTGGGCCTGCGCGGTGCGCCGTACGGGCAAGTCGCCAAACTGATCCACTGGGCCAACCGCATGCCCTGCCCCAAGATCGCTTGCGAGGCGCCTTCGGGTTTGGACGCGGACCGCGGCGAGCCGCACTCGCCGACATTGCGCGTCGGCGCGACGCTCGCCTTGGGCCTGCCAATGCGCGGCGTCATGGCGAGCAAGGCCGCCGATTTCACGGGCGAGCTGTTCGTCGGCGATATCGGCGTCCCCCTCGGCGTGTATCGCAACCTGGCGATCCACGCTCCGCCGGCGATGTTTAGCGGTGGTCAGTGCATTCGCATCAAGCGATGATCGACAAGGTCGCCTCGCCGTCCGCGACGCGCGCCTCCGCCCCAGGCCGCCGCCGCCCCGGGCCGCCCCCACCAGGCCGCCTGACGCGATTACAATGCAGGCGACGACGCGCTTTCCGACGCATTCCTTCGCTTGGGAGATGATGATGAAGCTGCCCCGATTCCTGACGCTAGCGGCGCTGGGGCTGTGCGTTCTACCCGGCGCCAACGGCTGGAGCCAAGAGCCCATGCCGCCTGGCCTGAAAGTCGGACAAGCGGCCCCAAAGTTCGAACTCGTTGATCAAAGCGGAAAAGCCGTCTCGCTACAGTCTCTCTTGCAAAAGAAAAAGCTGACGGCGGTGATCTTCTATCGCTCGGCAAGCTGGTGACCGTTCTGCATCAAGCAACTGGTGCAGTTGCAAAAAGACTTGGCCGAGTTGGAGCAAGCGAACATCCAGTTGGTGGCGATCAGTTATGATTCCGAGGAGACATTGAAGGAATTCGCCGAATCGCGCGAGATCACCTTCGCGTTACTGTCGGATAAGTCCAGCAAGGCCATCGACGCGTTTGAAGTGCGCAACGCCGACGTCCGCCAAGGGAGCCGGATGGACGGAATCCCCCATCCTGGCACCTTCCTTCTGGATCAAGACGGAGTCGTACGAGCGAAACTCTTTAAGGAAGGCTACCGTGCGCGACACACGACCGATGAACTGCTCAAGGCCGCCAAGCAGTTTACGGAAGCGAAGTAGGCGCCCGACATGCGCCGTGGGAAAACGCCCGAACCCGATGGCGCGGGCTGGCCGCAGTGCTGTCGTCGTGGCCCCATGAATGCGGGACAGTCGGCAATGAGTTGTTTGCTTCTGCGACTCTGCGGCTGCAGTCTGGCTTGGCTCTATGCGGGAGGGTTGCCGCTGGTCCACGCACAGGACTGGCCGCACTGGCGGGGGCCGCAACGCAACGGGACCATCGCTGAATCCTCGGGGTGGAACGGCGCCGACTGGCCACTCCGCGAAATCTGGGTCCGCGCCGTCGGCGAAGGCTCCACCTCTCCGCTGATCGTCAATCAGCGTCTCTTCACGATGGGCTGGCGCGACGGACAGGATCATGTACTGTGCCTGAATGCGGAAACGGGCGAGACCATCTGGTCGGTCGCCTACAAATGCCCGCGTTACGGACGATTGGCGATCGGCGATCAAGGGATCTATTCCGGCCCGTCGTCGACTCCGGAATTCGACGGCGACAGCGGCTTCTTGTACACGTTGAGCACCGATGGCGATCTTCAGTGTTGGGACGCCCAACATGGCGCGGCGATCGTCTGGAAGCTCAACCTCTACGACCGTTTCGACGTGCCCCAGCGGCCGCAAGTCGGGCGGAGCGGTCGCAGGGATTACGGCTATACCTCGTCGCCCTTGGTCTGGGGCGAGTGGCTGATTGTCGAGGTCGGCGCGAAGCAAGGCTCCGTGGTCGCGTTTGATAAGAGGACAGGAGAGCAACGCTGGGCCTCTCGGGCAACATCACCGGCCGGCCACAACGGCGGGCCCGTGCCGATCACCGTTGAGGGCGTCCCCTGCGTGGCGGTGCACAATCACGACGGCCTGTTGGTCGTGCGGATGGACTCAGGCAAGGAAGGCGAGACGGCGGCGACGTGCGCTTGGGAGACCTCGTTCGCTAACAACATCGCGACGCCGACGGTCGACGGAAAGTACATTTTGCTGACGTCCGCCTATAACCAGCAGAAGATCGCCAAGTACGAAGTGACCTTGGCCGGAGCAAAGCAACTGTGGGAACAGAAGTACGCCTCGAAGGTGTCCTCGCCGGTCATCCATAAGGGCCATGTGTACTGGGCTTGGCAAAACGTGATGTGTCTCGACTTCGAAACAGGCGAATTACGATGGCGAGGCGGAAAAATCGGCGACCCGGGATCCGTGATCGCCACAGCGGATGATCGCCTGATTGTATGGGGCAACCGAGGAAACCTGATCCTGGCCGAGACGGCGGAGCGATCGCCGCGAAGCTACCGCGAGCTCGCGGTTCGCAAAGGCCTGGGCGACTCCGACGCCTGGCCGCATATCGTGCTCGCCGGCGGCGCCCTGTACTGCAAGGATCGCAACGGGAATCTCCGCTGCCTGGCCCAAGGACCGTAGCCGGCGCCCGCCAGAGAACCACCGAGGCCGATGCAAGTCTGTCCTCGGTGTTCCTCCGGGCTCTCTGTGGCGACCCGCTTCACGGCCGATGCCCGGCGTGATCAGCGGTTGGCGATCGGCGCCAGGTACTCGTCCAGGACGCTGTCGAGTTGCTCGAAGGATTCGGCGACAAAGAAGATCGGGTTGAACGCATACACAGTCTTGGGGATCCGCGCGATGTAACGCACGTCGAACGGCGCCAGCAGCACTTCGCCTCCAAAGTAGCCCGTTCGCGGAACCCCCAACTGCTCGTACAGCTTGTGCACGACATTCCAGCCCTGATCCTGGGACGACATCTGTCCCATCTCGTGCAATCGATTGACGCCTTCCATCACCCGATCGATTTGTGACGAGTGCTTGTGGAAGTAATCGCAGATCTGGCCGTAGATGTCGCAGCGGTAATCCAGCACATTATCGCGGTCCAAACGATACAGCTCCATGATCGTGTTGGCCAATTCGCCTCGGCCGGAGATGATCCCCGCGCCGAAGATGCGAATCCGATTGTCTTGCATCACCAAGCCGAATTCGGTGCTGTACCAGGCAAGCCGCTTGATGACTTCCCGCTCCTCGTCGGTGGCCTTGATGTACGCCGGAGCGAACTTGTCTTCGAGCCGGGCGTAGAACTCGAGCGTCAAGTAAGGCAGATGCCCGAAGATGTCATGAAACATGTCCGGCTCGGGCGTGAAGTCCAACTGCTCGCGAGTGCGGAGGTAGTCGGTCACCAGGAAAATGCGCTGCGCGAATTTGTTGTACCAATCATCGGCCTTGGTGTAGCGCACCGCCGTGCGTTCAATCCTCCAACCCGTTCGCGGTTGGATCTGCTGATTGAGATGGGCGATTGTGGGGATCCGAGCGGGGTCGAGCGATAGATTGCGAAAACCCTCGAGATACTCGCGGCAGAAGTGCTCGCGAAAATGCGGCTGATCGATGGCCGTAAACAGCTCGCGCCAAATCTCGTGCTGCTCGGCGGAGAATTCAATCTCCTGGTTCTCGCGCGTGTACTCTCGTTGCGTGGTCGCGAGTTGGTCGGCGATCTCGCCAGTGTATAGCTTGGACTCTTTCATCACTTTTCTCCCACGAAGGAAACGGCGACGACGCGTAAGGATCTTGTTTTCGATTCGAGGCGAACTCAGTCGCCAACTCAGTTGGCGATCAGTCGTCCAGTGGGCGGATGCAGGCCGACGCAGGTCGTTTCCTTGCATTGCCGTAAGACGACGTTGGAATTCAAACGAGCGACCGCCGGCAAACCGAGCAGCTGATGCATCAGCAAGTCGTCCAGTTGCTCGTGGTTGGCGGCGACGACTTTCAGCAAGTAATCCGCCTGCCCGGTGACTCGGTGCGATTCCAAGACTTCAGGCAAAGCGGCGATCGCCGCATCAAACTCGGCCACCGATTCGGCTGAATGCCCGCCCAAGGTGACGTGCACAAAGGCGATGATGTCGTAGCCCAGGACGCGACGATCCAGCTGCACCGAGTAGTTCTGGATGACGCCGGCGTCTTCCAATTTCTTCAACCGCTTCTGGACGCCCGAGGGCGACAAGCCAGCTCGCTTGCTCAACTCGGCCACGGTGATCCGGCCGTTCTCCTGCAAACCATGCAGGATCTGTCGGTCCATGTCGTCCAGAGTCATTGGTTGTTGCTAGTTCTGATGGAGGGTTCGTAAGTCCGGGTGCGTTGCGGGCGAGGCCGCCTTGCTGAGCGGCCAGCCGTTGGATCACCCCACCGGAATGATATCGCCTCCAGAATCGCTGTTCAAGTAGTTTTTCGCCACCAAAACGCTTTTCTTGGCCACTATTCCACACCTCAACCGGACAATTCAGCCGTGCGGCTTGCCGCCCCGCCGGGCAGACCCCAGGATGGAGCCTGCGCCAAGCTTCTGTCCGTCCTACTTCCCGAGGATTCAGTAACCGCCATGAACCGCCGCGTCCTGCTCGCCCAGACCTTGTGGATCGTTCTGTTTCCGCTCGCCGCCACGTGGGCTCAAGACACGCCGCCGCGTCCAGCCCTTGGACGTCCTGACCGGTCAGCATCGCTGGACGGCGGCCTGGGCGAACTGGATGCCTACTTCGCCGCGGCCCAACAGAAGTGGCCGGTTCCCGGGTTGGCCGTGGCGATCGTCAAAGACGGCCAAGTCGTCCTGGCCAAGGGATATGGCGTACTGGAGCACGGAAAGGCTCGCCCGGTGGACGCCGATTCCCTGTTCGCCATCGCATCCAACACCAAGGCCTTTACCGCGGCGGCCCTGGCGATGCTGGTCGAAGAGGGGAAGCTGAAATGGAGCGATCGCGTGCAAGATCACTTGCCGTACTTCCGGCTTTACGATCCGTACGTGTCGGCGGACATGCGGATCGAGGACTTGCTTTGCCATCGCAGCGGCTTAGGGACGTACAGCGGAGACCTGCTATGGTACGGCACGCCCTATTCGGCCCCCGAGATCCTGAAACGAGCGCGGTATGTCCCGCAAGCGGGTCCCTTTCGCCAACACTACGGTTACAGCAACCTGATGTTCCTGGCGGCCGGCGAGGTCATCGCCACGGTGAGCGGCGTTTCCTGGTCCGACTTCGTGCAACAACGCATCCTGGATCCAGTGCGAATGCGGCGAACGGTGCTGTCGACCAACGCGTTGCAGGACCTGGACAACGTCGCTTCACCGCACAAGAACCTGGTCGACGAATTGCACGTGCTGCCCTGGTGCAACTGGGATTCGATGGCGGCGGCGGGCGGCGTGATTTCCAGCGTGAACGATATGTCGTTGTGGATGTTGGTCCAGCTGCAGGAGGGCCGCCTCGACGGCCAGCGCCGGCTGTTCAACGAGGACTCGTCGCATCGCATGTGGTCGCCGCACACGATTATCCCCCTCAGCCGCGCAGGCGCTGCGGAAAAACCCGGCCACGCACTTTCGCGCGTATGGACTCGGTTGGTCGCTATCGGACTACCATGGTCGCCTCACCGTGTCGCACGGCGGAGGATACGACGGGATGTTCTCGCGCGTGATGCTTGTGCCCGAGGAAAAGTTGGGCGTCGTCGTGCTCACCAACAGCATGACGGGCGTGGCCGCGGCGTTGGCCAACCGGACCGTGGATCATTTTCTGGGCGTCGCTCCGAAGGACTGGAGCAGCGAAGGATTGGAGAAGGACCTGAAAGGGCGCCAGGAATTCTATGACCGCATCGCAGAGGCCATCACGCCGGCGACCGTGAATTCGCATCCCAGCCTGCCGCTGCCGCAATACGAGGGGACTTACAGCGGCCCGATGTACGGCGACGCCAAGGTCACGGCGAACGACTCGGCGTTGGTCTTGCACCTGTCTCCCAACAAGACGTTGATCGCCGACTTGACGCATTTGCACTACGACACGTTCGTGGTTCGTTGGCGGACCGAGTCGGCCTGGTTCGCCGAAGGCACGGCGCAGTTCATCCTGGACGCCGCGGGGAAGGTCCGCGAGATGAAACTCGATATCCCCAATGACGACTTCTGGTTTAACGAACTTGATTTCCGACGCCAGCCGTAGCCTATCCCGCCGCCTCCTGCCGCATCTTCCACGTGGCGTAGCCGCCGCTCAGGTTCGCCGCATCCACTCCGCCCTGCAGCAGCATGCGCGTGGCCAGGTAGCCGCGGGCGCCGACTTGGCAATACGTCACGACTGGGCCGCGGCCTTGGAGTTCGTTCAGGCGATCATGGAGTTCATCCAACGGAAGGTGTATGGCGCCTGGAATGGCGCCAGCCTGGAATTCAGCCTCGGTGCGAACATCCACCAACAGCGGAACGCCTTCGAGTTCATCCGAATGACGCACAGGTTGATCGCCGCGGAGGACGCCGGCGCCAATGAAGCCGGCCATGTTCAGGGGATCCTTGGCCGAGCCGTATTGCGGCGCGTAGCATAATTCCGCTTCCTCGAGATCGTAGACCGACAGTCCCGCTTGGATGGCCATGGACAAGACATCGATGCGCTTGTCCACTCCGGCGCCGCCGACCGCTTGCGCGCCCAGCAGGCGGCCGCTGGCGGGATCGAACAACAACTTGATGGACATCGGCTGCCCGCCCGGAAAGTAGCCGGCGTGGTGCAAGGGGTGCAAGTAGACCTTTTCGTAGGGGAGTCGCCAGAGCTTCAACAGCTTCTCGCTCAAGCCCGTCATGGCGGCGGTCTTGTCAAAGACGCCGACCACCGCGGTGCCCTGCGTCCCTCGATAGCTCGAGTCCCGTCCGTGCAGATGGTCGGCCGCGATGCGCCCTTGGCGATTGGCAGGACCAGCCAAGGGGATTTGGACGTCGCGGCCGCTGACCACATCCTGGACTTGCACGACGTCGCCCACGGCGTAGATATCGGGATCCTCGGTTTGCATGTGGCGATTGACGACCACGCCGCCCCGCGGGCCGCAGGCAAGACCGGCCTCGACGGCCAGGCGATTGTCCGGGCGAACTCCAATGCAGAGCACGACGAAATCGCATTCGAGCAACTCGCTGTTTTGCAATCGCACCTGCAACCCGTCTGGCTCATCGGGCGCCAGCCCTTCGGCGGAGTTGCTCAGCTTGACCGTGACGCCATTGTCTTGCAGTGCCCGGAGCATCGGCGCGGTCATTTCTCGATCCCAGGGCGGCAAGATCTGATCGGCCAGTTCCACCAGAACGACGTCGAGCTGGCGTCGCCGAAGGTTTTCCGCCATCTCCACGCCGATGAAGCCGGCGCCGATAATCACGGCGCGGCGACTGCGACTGGTCACCGAGTGCAAGCGGTCGGCGTCATTTAAATCCCGCAAGGTGTACACGCCCGGCAGATCCACGCCGGGCAGCGGCGGTCGAAACGGAGCGGCGCCGGTGGCCAGGATCAACTTGTCGTAGGGCTCCTCGTACCTGGCCGCTGTCTCCAAGTGCTCCACGACCACGGTCTTGGCCTCACGATTCACTTCAAGGACGTTGGAGCGCGTGCGGACGTCGATCCGATGCCGTTGCCTGAGCATGGTTTCCGAGGCGACCAGTAGTCGATCGCGGGTCTCGATTTCTCCGCCGATGTAGTACGGCATGCCGCAATTGGCGAACGAAGGTTCGCGGCCCCGCTCGAACAACACGATCTCGGCGTCCGCATCCAAGCGGCGAAGCCTTGCGGCCGCCGAGGCTCCGCCTGCAACGCCCCCAACAATAACCACTTTCATCACCGTCTCCTCCTGACAAATCCCCCGGCCTGGCGACGAAGTCCGCCTCCTCCCCTGACAGCAAACCTTAGACCGGAAGGCCATGAATCAAGACGAGCTTGCAGGCCGATGCGAGCCCGCATGGCGTGGACTGCACGCCGGCCCGCGCCCCAAGCACTTCCCGCCATGGCGGGGTCTTGAGATGCCATTGGATGCAAGCCCGGCGGCGGCGCACCCACGGGAACGCGCCAGCGCGCCCCAGAGCACACACCAGGTCCAGCCAGGCGCGAGATCAGCGCAGTGACTCACACGCGCCGGCAGGGAACACGCGGCGCCGGCGTCCGCCACGGGCAACTTCTTGTCGAACCCCGGCACGGCCCAGGATTTGCCATTAGAATGCTCTTGCGGGGAACTGCCTCCCATTGTCCGGTCAATATCGTTGGACGCATCGCAAGAAAGGCGCAAGACATGGCCATCGGAATCTATAAGAAAATGGCGCGAGACATCATGACCAAGAGCGTGGCGACGGTCCGCGAGAACGAAACGCTGCATGATGCGCTGATGCTGATGACGGAAAACCGTTTGACGGCGCTGCCCGTGGTCGATTCGGCCGGAAGGTGCCTGGGCATGATCTCGCAGAGCGACGTCATCGCCGTGGCTCGTGAAGCGGACGCCGAGAACGAAGAATTGGGCACCGACCACCCCATGGCCGATGTCCTGTTTGGGCGGGTCGCCTTGGACGAAGTCACCAACGAACGCATCGACGACATCATGACCGAGGGCGTGGTGACGGCGGCGCCGACCGACTTGATCACCACGGTGGCCGATAAGATGCTCGCCGAAAAGGTCCATCATCTACCGATTTGCGACGAAGAGGGATGCCTGGTCGGAATCATCTCGACGATGGACATCCTGGCGGCCTTCGCGCCCCCGTCTCGGTCTAAGCAAGCCGGCAGGTTCGTGCGCCACCGGCGGGGCTGGGCGAAAGCAAGTCGCCCTTGGTGCTCCAGCGCCAAGCGCGGCGGGATCCAGGATGGAATTGCTGTTTGTCGATGACGACCTGATTGTGGCCGAGAAGCCCGCCGCGCTGCTATGTGTCCCTGGTCGAGGGCCCGACAAGCAGGACTGCTTTTCGGCGCGCATTCAACGGCGCTATCCCGACGCGCTGATCGTCCATCGCTTGGATCGCGACACCTCGGGTCTGCTGATCTTGGCTCGCAACAAGCCCGCTCAATCCGCGCTGGCCCGGCAATTTGAGCTGCGTCAGGTTCGCAAGACGTATGTGGCCGACGTGTGGGGCGCGATCGAGCACAACGTCGGCGAAGTGGATTTGCCGATCGGCAAGGACTTGGAGAACCCGCCGCGTTATCGAGTTGATGTTCCTTGGGCCAAACCAAGCCTGACGCGTTGGCGCGTCGTCCATCGAGGCGTCGCCCAGTGCCGGTTGGAATTGTCGCCCATCACCGGCCGCTCACATCAGCTGCGGGTGCATATGTCCGCCATCTCGCATCCGATCCTGGGGGATCCGTTGTATGGCGATGCGGACTCCGCCGAGCGGCTTCGGTTGCACGCCGCGGCGCTCACGTTTCAGCATCCAACGAGCGGTCGCACGTTGGCGTTGACTTCGCCAACGCCCTTCTAATGCAACGGCCAGGAAAACGCGGCGCGGCGCGAGATCCCGGCCACGCACGAAGTCCCCGCGTCGCCAGCCCTTTAAAGCTACAACCTCAGTTTCTTCCCACAGGGGAGTCTCCCCAAAAAGGCTCCTTTTTCCGCCAAGGTCTGTCGCCACAAGTGCTTACGCAGCGAGCACGCCACGACGGGGCATGTCCCCGTCGAGCGTTGCACCCCGCCAGCAACGATCCCGGTGGGGACGCCGCCACGACGGGGCTTGCCCCCGTTGGGCGATGCTCCTCGCCCAGCAAACAACGCTATCTGGCGGGGAGCATCACCCCGCTGGGACGAGCCCAGGCGGTGGCGGGAATTTGCCGGCTAGGCGCGATTCGCTTCAATCTAGCTTGAAAGGGCTCGTCTTACGGCCACGGCTAATATTGTGTCGGCCCTCCAGGCCTGAGAGATCGCAGCAAATTTACCTGAAAAACACCTGCGACCTGTTATTATCCGGGATAACCGTTGACTTACCCGCACGTGGAGTTGTCCGAATGCGCATCACTTCTTGCCTGGGCGTCTGGCTCTGCGCGCCCTTGGGGTTCACCTTCTGGCGTGGGGGCAAACGGCGCCTCCGGAGGACGTTTCGGCGCTGTGCGATCAAGCTTGTCGAGACAACGAATTGCCCGGTTGCGGACTGATCGTCGTCAAGGACGGCCGCATCGTCGCCCAGGGCGTCGCGGGCGTGCGGCGGATGGGCAAGTCGGAGCCGATTACCTTGGAGGACAAGTTCCATCTGGGGTCATGCACCAAGGCCATGACGGCGCTGGTCGCGGCCAAGCTGGTGGATCAGGGCAAATTGCAATGGGATTCGACCATTGGCGAGGTGCTGGGGAAGAGCATGCCCGAGATCGACGAGGGCTATCGCGGGGCCACGCTGCTGCAATTGCTGGGACATCGAGCCGGTGTGCCGGGGAAGCCGCCGTTGCTCTTGTGGGGAAGGGCCTGGACGCAGCAGCAGAAGGACGGGCCGCAGAAGAGTCGCTTCGATTTCGCCCATGGGCATCTCAAGCTGAAACCCGATCATCCACCGGGAACTCATTATGAGTATTCCAATGCGGGCTACACCATCGCCGCGGTGATGATGGAGCAGGCGTCGGGCGACACCTGGGAGCACCTGATGCAGCAACATCTGTTTGATCCGCTGAAGATGACGTCGGCGGGGTACGGCGCCCCGGCGACCCCGAATCAGCAGCCAGCCGATCAGCCCTGGGGGCACCGTCTAGGCAGGCCCATTCCGCCGGGCCCCGCCGCGGACAACCCGGACGCGATTGGACCGGCCGGCAAGGTGCACGCCAACCTGCTTGATCTGGCCCAGTACGCGCTGGCCCTGCTGCGCAACGCCCGCGGTGAAGCCGTGCTGATCGCCCCCGAGACGATGCAGCGAGTGCTGACCGCATTGCCGGACCAGGAGTACGCTCTGGGTTGGATTGTCGCCGATCGCCCTTGGGCTGGCGGGAATGCGTTCACTCATTCGGGCTCCAACACGATGAATTACCTGACGATCTGGTTGGCCCCGAAACGCAATCTGGCCATCATCACAGCCACCAATTGCGGCAACGAGAAGGCGCCCAAGGCGTTGCGACGGGCTGGTCGGCGAGGCGGTGCGACGTTTCGCGGAGTAGCTCTCCCAGGCGCTGCGGCTCTTGCGAGCCCTTCCGCTTTAGGTACACTTGTCATTACGCTTTCCACTCTTCTTCAGTCGAGGATTCCCTGATGTCACGACGAACAATGAACCTGTTTCCTGTCCAGTCGATGCTGCTTGGCCTGGCTTCTTTCGCTCTCGCGGCGACGGTGTCGGCGCAACCGCCGACAGCGACCAAAGAGCATGAAGTGTTCAAAATGGACGTCGGCGTTTGGGATGCGCAGATGAAGATCTGGCCGGTCGGCCCGGACGGCGAAGTTCTCACGGCCAAGTGCGTGGAGACCAACCGAATGTTGGGCGACCTGTGGCTGGTCAGCGACTTCGAGGGCGAAATCGCCGGCGGCAAGTTCGTCGGCCACGGTCAATTCGGCTACGACCCCCTGAAGAAGTCGTATGTCGGGACTTGGGTGGACAACATGCTTCCGACCATGAGCGTCGTGCATGGCAAGTACAACGCGGAAACCAAGACCATGACGATGGAAGGGAAAATGTTTGATCCGGAACTGGGCAAGGAGATCGGCAGCAAGAGCGTTGCGGTGTACGTCGACAAAGACACGCGGCGTATGGAGATGTTCAAGAAAGTGGGCGACCAGTGGGTCAAGTCCATGGAAGTCGCCTACAAGCGCAGCAAGTAATCCGCCTCGCGATTCAAGGTTTCGGCTCCCGCGTCGAATAGCTGTTGGCGGCTCGGTCCGAGTGCTTCGACGAGTCGATCGGTTGGGGTTGCTGGCGACCGAGAAACTTTAGGAAAGGGAATCGAAAAATGCTTCGAATTGGCTGGTTGAGGGCGCCCGTTTGGATCGGGCTCATGGCCTGGAGTTTCACGGCCTGTGCGGCGGACGCCTGGCAGGAATCCGACACGGGCGCGCCGCGGCGACCTCCCAGTCGGACGCCCCTGCCGACAAAGGCGGCGACGCCGATCAGTCCAAGGACCAACGGTCCGTGGAAGAAACCGCCAAGGAGGCGGCCAAGGACGTCGCGTCCAAGGTCTCCGATGTCGCCGAAGCGGTGAATCGCGACGAGCGCGCCAAGCAAGCGACCGAGAGCGTGCTGAGCCCGATCTATCGCGTCGCCCAATGGTGCTCCTTTCCAGCTTTCCATTGGGTGGCGTTCGCCTTGATGGTCGCCGGCGTGGTGAGCTTCGCTGGGCAGCTTGTGCTCGGCAAACTCGTCGCCCTGATGTACATGCACTTCAGCTTGATGGAGATCTTCGCCGACGCCCTGGGGCTGTTGATCAGCGTCGTGGGACTCGTCTTGACCACGCAAGCGGCCACGGAGAATTCCACCTTCACTGAAAGCCCGATGGCGGTTCTCTCAGCCACCATCGTGGGCGCCCTGGTGGGCTTCGTGTGCTATGTCTGGGGACAATCTCAAGAGCTGAAAGCGGCCCGAGCCGCCAAGGCCGCGTCGCGGCAAAAAGGCAAATAGGCCCAGGAGCTAGGCAACCGTCAACGGCGTGGGCCGCTGGGACGAGCCGGACAAGCCCAGCGGTGGCGGCAATGTGTAGAGCGCGCGAGAGCGCGAATTACAACAGGCTCGCCCAAAACGAATTGATCGCCGGCTCGTCGGGGAAGTCGGCGTCCAACTCCGTGATCACGGTGTCGGCGGCGTTGGCGAAGGGAAACTCATTGACGCCCTGATTGTCGAACATGACGTCGGCGTGGCCGTTTCCCCAAAGGGCGTCATCGCCGGCTTGCCCCTTCAGCAGATCGATTCCGCGTCCGCCGAATAGCCGGTCATTGCCGCCCTGCCCCGACAGACGGTCGTTGCCGGCGTCGCCCGCAAGGCGGTCATTGTCGTCGCCGCCCAGCAGATAATCGTCGCCCAGCCCGCCAAACAACTGGTCCTCGCCTTGGCCGCCCAGCAACAAATCGGCGCCGCCTTGCCCGTAAAGGAAGTCGTTGCCGAGACCTCCAAAAAGCTGGTCGTCTTGATCGCCGCCAAAGATCCGATCGTTATCGGCTGCGCCGATCAGAATGTCTTTCCCGGTGTTGCCGTAGATCAAGTCGTTGCCTGCCTGCCCGTTGACAAAGTCATCGCCCGACCATCCCAGCATCACATCATTGCCATCGCCGCCAAACATTTTGTCGTTGTCGGCGCCTCCGTTCATCGTGTCCGGACCGAAGCCGCCAAAGAGCTCATCGTTGCCGGCCTGGCCATGCATCTCGTCCAAGCCGGTGTTGCCAAACATGCGGTCGTTGCCGTCGCCGCCGAACATCGTGTCATTGCCGCTATCGCCGATCATCGTATCGGGACCGGCCCCGCCATAAAGCTGATCAGCGCCCGGCCCGCCATTCAACAGATCAGCCTCGGAGTTGCCATAAAGCGTGTCATCGCCCAAGCCGCCCAGCAAGGTGTCGGCGCCGCGGTCTCCGATCAACGTATCCGCGCCGTCGCCGCCCATCAGCACATCCGCCGAGGTCCCTCCGGTCAAAGCATCCTCACCACTGCCGCCGTCCATGGTCGACGGCGCGCTGCTTGCGTTGGTGAACGTGTCGTCGCCTTCCAGTCCCAGGAAGTACAGTCGAACGATTTCGGATCTCGGAATGTTGTTGACGCTGCGCGCATTCAAGGTCAGGGCGACCGATCCCGATGCGCCGCCGACCTGTTGCGCCTGGCCGGTATCGTCCAAGGGCGTCCCACGCACCACCGTGATCGCCGCGGCGGCGGGGGAGGTCAAGTGCGCAATGGAGCCCAAGGGAAACGTGGGCACGACTTCATCGACCGTGCCGGTGATATCCAGATTTGGTTCGTGGTATTCCAGCGAAAGCAAGCCGTCGGTTAGATCCATCTTGGCAAAGTCAACGGTTCCGGTGAACGTGGCGGTGATCGTCCCCGAGACCAGCCAACCGCCGGCTTCGCCAAGGAACACTCCGGTTTGAGTCACTTCGATCGTGTAGCGGCCCTCGGTCAGCTCAATCCAGTCGGCCACGATCGGCTCGCCTGTTGTCATGAAGCCGGCCTCGAGCTCGACGTCGCCCGTCGGGGTGCTCATGACATCCCGGAAGGACCCACTGGCGTCCACCAGCGCGTTGGTCGGCGAGGCAAAATTCAGGAACGTTTGCGCCGTTGAATCCTCCGCCGCGTTGTGGGTCAGGCCGGCAACCGCCACCGTCCCGTCCAGGGAGGCGCCGCTAAAGGCGCCCGACGCCTGAAAGTCGATGTCCCCCGCCAACAACAAGCGCTGCTCCAAGCTTTGGATGCGCAATCGTCGCCGCCCATTGACTGTCCGTGGAATCCGTTTGCTCATCACCCACCGCTCCGTTCTGCTACACTCCCCGCCCGGGGCAAACCGCCTGCCGCCCTTTCCTGTTTTCGTCCGTCAGACCGTCCAAACTTTTCCGCTTACGGGGAGATTAAGGATTGGCTGCCTGGCGTCAGGGGCGAACGAGTCAAATACGGTAGCCTGAGTGGATTAGGCGGTGGGCGACTGTGGTGATCTCCCACGCCCCGACGGTTTTGGATCACCACGGAGAGCGCGGAGCGGCACAGAGGTCCGGCGACTGGATTTCATGCCATGACGGCGAGGCTTTCCTCAACGCAGCCGACTCGGCCCCCTTCAGCAAACACCGGCTTTCCCGCCGTCCTAGCTCTGTGTTTCTCCGTGCTCTGCGTGGTGATCTCTACAGGCTGAGGGCGCCGCCAAGGTCGCCTCAACCCAAGATATTGCGCACCACGCGACCGGCGATGTCGGTCAAACGGAACTCGCGGCCGGCGAAGCGATACGTTAGGCGCTCATGATCGATCCCCAGCAGATGCAGCAACGTGGCGTGCAGGTCATGCATATGCACCTTGCCTGCGATCGCTTCATGCCCGAACTCGTCGGTGGCGCCATAGGAGAAGCCGGACTTGACGCCGGCGCCGCACAGAAAGTGCGTGAATCCCTTGGGATTGTGGTCTCGACCGTCGGAGTTCTGAGCGAACGGGTTGCGTCCAAATTCACCGCCCCACCAGACCAACGTATCCTCCAACAAGCCGCGCACTTTCAAATTGCGCAACAGCGCGGCCACGGGTTGGTCGGTCGCCAGCGCATGCTCGCTGTGCTTTTGAATCTTGGAGTGTTGGTCCCAACGGGGATTGGAGCCGTTATCCGCATAATTGACTTGGATGTAGCGGACTCCTTGTTCGGCGAGTCTCCGGGCCAGCAAGCATTGGCGTCCGAAGTCATCGGTGGCTGGCTGGCCGACGCCGTACATGTCCAGCGTGGCTTGAGTCTCTTGCCTCAGATCCATGACGCCTGGGGCGTAACGTTGCATCCGCCAGGCCAGTTCATAGGATTCCAGCACGGCCTCCATCGCGTCGTCTGCACCCCGCGCATCGGCTTGGGCTTGGTTGATCGCTCGCAGCAGGCGGTGCTGTTGCTTCTGCTGATCGGCGCCGAAGCTGGGATTCCGCAGATGGTTGAACTGAGCTTGGCGGGCGGGCAGCCCCGCGCGACCGACGGCCGCTCCTTGATATCTCGCGGGCAGGAAGGCGTTGTCGTAGTTTCGCGGTCCGCCGTTGGCCGACGACGGCGCGATCGTGACGAACCCCGGCAGATTCTCGTTCTCCGACCCGAGTCCGAACAACAACCAGGCGCCCACCGACGGGCGAATTAGATTGGCGGCGCCGGTGTGAAGGAACAGCGTACTGGGGCCATGCGCCACGCCATTGGTGTGCATCCCGTGCAAGAAACAAAGATCGTCAACGCAGTGCGCGAGATGCGGAAACAACTCGCTGACCCAATGACCTGATTCGCCATGCCGCGCGAACCGCCAAGGCGATCGCATCACGCGATGCTTGGCGACCAGGCCCTGCTTGGCCAGCGTCCTTGAATCACGAAAGACCAGTTCCCGCCCGTCGTGTCGGGCCAGCGCGGGCTTGTGGTCAAACGTATCCACCTGGCTCGGTCCACCCTGCATGAAGACGAAAATCACACGTTTGGCTTTCGCCGGGAACATCGCGCCCGGCGGGCGCAGCGCCGCCGTGCGCCGCCGCATTCATCCCGGCGAACGCCAAGCCGCCGAATCCGCACGCCGCTCGCCGCAGCAGCTCTCGCCGGTTGCCCGCCCACAAAGGGTTCAACGTCTGGATCACATCGTCCTCGCCATTTCAGCTTCTGTCCGGTTAACGGTAACGAAAGTTGACAGACGCCAGCACCGCCTGACAGAGCATCGTCCAACCATCCTCCGACGAGCCCTCAGCCGTGGCGAGGTGTTCCAAGGCGGCGGCCAATTCCGCGTCGTTGGGCTGCCGCGTGAGCGTCCTCAGATACAGCGTTGCGATGCGTTGGCGCCGCGAGTGCAACCCCGCGTCCTCGAGCAGGCGTTGGGCCGCAAGACGAGCGAGCTGAAGCACCTCAGGGCTGTTCAACAGCGCCAGCGCCTGCGTGGCTCGCGTGCTCACATTCCGCTGGCCGACCACTCGATTGGGATCAGGAAAGTCGAAGACCTGCAGCAACTCCGGCAGCCGATTGCGCAGCACCGGGTAGTAAACGGCGCGCGCGCCCCAACTCGAACGCATACCCATATTCGCTTTGCGTTCCCTCGCGCAGCGTATCGCCGCCGAATTGATCTTCCAGTCTTCCGGACACGGCGAGCAGCGAGTCATGCATGGCTTCAGCGTCCAAGCGACGGCGGTTCTGGTGCGAGAGCCAGAGATTCTCCGGGTCCCGCTCCGTTGCTTCGCGGCTGGGACGATCGGCCTGCATATAAGTCCGGCTCAAGACGATCTCGCGGATCAGGCGTTTCAGCGACCACTGTTGCTGCACCAGGCGCAGAGCGAGGTAATCCAACAGCTGCGGGTGCGTGGGCGGGCTGCCGGCGCTGCCGAAATTATCGACCGTGCGAACCAGTCCGGCGCCGAAAAGGCGGCTCCAGACGCGATTAACCAGGACCCGCGAAGTCAGTGGATTCTGAGGGCTGGCGATCCAGCGCGCCAATTGCAGGCGACCGCTCGCGTCCTTGGGCATCTTCGCCGCATCGCCTGGCGCGGCGACTTGCAATACGCCGCGCGGGGCGGTCTCGCCCAGTCGCTGATGGTTGCCTCGCACACGGACACGGCAGTCGCCGATTTGCTGGGGCGGCTGGTCGGCGACGCACACGATTTGCGGCGGGGGTTTCGGGGCGCTGGAGCGTAAACGCTTGAGTTGTCGGGCGACCCGTTGTAACTGCTGTTTGGCCTCGTTCAGCAGCCGGTCCCTTTCGCCGCGGCGACCAGGCTCATCCTCCGGCAACTCGAACAAGGGCCGCAGCCGCACGGCGTCCGCAACCAGAACGCCGGATTTGCCGCCCCGAGAAAGCTCCAACAGGACGCCCTCGTCGAACTCGAATTCGCCGAGTGCGACAAAGTGCGCCGCGTCGGGGGGAGCTTGCCGCTGGTTCACGCACACGAGGGTCTCGCCGTGACGATGCACGACTCGCCATTGGGCATTCACCGTGCGATTGGGATGCGCCGTGTGCGAAGCCAACACTTCATATCGCCCCGCCCGCGGCGTTGGCATACGGTAGCGGGCGAGCGCCTCGACCTGCGAGGAGTGTCGGTAGGATTTGCCGACGAAGCCAGGCGCCGAACTGCTGGTCTTCCACTCCCCGACAAACTCGACTTGCCGTCCGTCATTCTCGTGACGCTCGTCATTCTCATGACTCTCATCGTCCAGCACCCACGCCGGGTCGTCGGCGGACAACTCGGCGATGCGTTGCTCGAGCTGTTGGGCGAGGGCCTCTTGCGTTTGGACATCGCGAGCATGTTCGGCGAGGGCTCGTTCTTGCTGGGGATCCATGGGCGCCGCGCGAGTCACCCACTGCCGAGACATTGCCGTCCACCAGGGAACGCGTGCTGCGAAAGATCCCCGCCAAAGCGTAGTAGTCGCTGGTGGGAATTGGATCAAACTTGTGATCATGACAGCGAGCGCACCCGAGCGTCATTCCCAAGAGCGCGCGACCTAGCGTATCGATCTGCTCATCGATGACGTCCATCCGCAGCAGTTCCTTGTCCTGCTGTTCGTAATTGTGCGGCCCCAACGCCAGGAAACCGGTGGCGATCCACTGACGTTGACCCTCCACGGCGCTGGCGAACGGCAACAAGTCGCCGGCAATCTGCTCGATCAGGAACCGGTTCAGCGGCAGATCGCGATTGATCGCATCCAAAACGTAGTCGCGGTATCGCCAGCTCTGGCGATACAACAACGAACGTCCACCGCCCGTGGAATCGGCATACCGCGCCACATCCAACCAATGCCGCCCCCAACGCTCTCCAAACCGCGGCGAGGCCAGCAGATGATCCACCACGCGAGCCAGCGCGACGTCCGGCGGCGAGGGATCTTCGAGAAACGCCCTGAGGGACTCGATCGTAGGCGGCACGCCCCACAAGTCCATTGTCACGCGTCTAAGCAAGCTCGCTCGATCGGCCGCGCTCGCGGGCCGCAATCCAGCCTGCTCGATGCGGGCGAGTACGTACCGATCGATGGGTCCCGCAGGCCACTGCTGGTCTTGGACCGCTGGCCAAGGGCTGCGGCGAACCGGTTGAAACGACCAGAACTGTCGGCCTTGTTCGATGTCCAGCGAACTCTCTTTTCGGGTGGCTGACTCACCACCCTCCGGAAGGGTCCGCGGATCCAAGGCTCCGCTGCTGATCCAGGCGACGAAATCGTCGATGATCGGGGCGGGCAAGCGGCGATCGGGGGGCATCTGTAGGGACTCGTGACGCAGCGCCTCGATCAACAGGCTGTCCTGCGGCTTGCCGGCGTCGATCACCGGTCCACTGTCCCCTCCTCGCAGGAGCGAAGCCGCGGTGTCCAGTCGCAGGCCGCCGCGAATGCGTGGGGCGGCGGCGGAGTGGCAGGGATAGCAGTGCTCCACCAACACTGGGCGGATGCGGGACTCGAAGAAGTCGGCCTGCGTCGAGTTCGGCGTCTGGCCCGCGGCGGGAGCGGCGACTGACGCCAGTATGGCAAGAGCGGGAAGGAGGCGGGACGTCATGGCGACTATTCTAACCGCTTTGGGCGTCCCTGATCCAGCGGATTTCCAGCCCCCGATGTCGCGAGCCCACCCCCCGCCCTCGACGAGAGCGATCAACCAATTTGACCGAATTGTTGTGACAATCGTGACGCTTAGCTAGACTGGAGCCTCGGTGGGAGGCGGCCCCGCCCGTTCTCGCAAGGCGTTCTCGATTCGCCTTGCCGGCCCGGGCATGGCCCCGGCCACTCCCGGCAATCCCACCGCAGCCGGCCAGAGGCCGTCGCATTTATAGTCACGTACTCCGTTGTTGCCTGTTGGACGCGTTATCCCCGTGGTGTGTTCCCGTTTGCCGATCGTTTTTTCATATTTTTTCGTCGGTGACACCCCCCTGTCGCCGCGGCAAACTGCATGCAGCTCGAAACGCCCAACGCCTAGATCAGGACCACCCCGATGAAGCTTTGGCCCAGCCCCCGCCGAGCACGTTCCGAACGGCCGACTCAATCCAGCCGCCACAACCGACGACGACGCACTTTGCAGGCAGTTGAACTGGAAACCCTGGAAGCACGAATCCTGCTGGCCTCCGATTTCGGCAAAGAGCCCGAGCCGTCGATTCCCGAGCGGATTCCGGGCGAGATCATGTTGGGCTTAAGATCGGCCGACGGCATTGACGACGTCCAAACCTACTTGTCGCAGCAGCCCTGGGGAGCGCGACTGAACGAACTGGCCGACGATGTTGACGTGATCTTCAATCTCGCCGAAACCGGCGGGACCAAGTTGGCGGTGACCCACGTGCTGCTGGCCGACGGCGTCGATGCCGACGCGGCGATCGGCGAGTTGCAAGGTTTAGAAGGCGTCGTGTACGCCGAACCCAACTTGGCGATCGCCAACGCTTTGGAGTTCGTGCCCAATGACCCGGACTTCGTGAATCAATATCATCACGCGGTGATGGGCAACATCGAGGCCTGGGACACCACGCTCGGCGATCCCAACATTGTCGTCGGCATCACCGATACCGGCGTCGATTGGGACCATCCGGACCTGGCCGCGAATATCTTCAACAACACGGGCGAGATTCCAGGCAACGGCCTGGACGACGATGGCAATGGCTATGTCGATGATGTGCGAGGCTGGGATTGCGCCAGCGACGACAACAACCCCGACGATCCGGACGATCACGGCACGCATGTCGCGGGCATCGCCGCGGGCGCACCGACAACGGCGTGGGAATCTCCGGAACCGCGGGCGGATCGACGATCATGCCGCTGCGGATTTCCGGCTTCCCCTCGACGGCGATCTACGCCTGTGCGTTCAGCTATGCGGCGGATAACGGCGCGAATATCGTCAACACCAGCTACAACATTGACGGCTACGTCGGCAATGCGACGTTCGCGGCCTCGCTGCAATATCTTTATGACAACGAAGTCTTGCACTTCAATTCCGCGGGAAACAACGGGCAGAACAATCCTCCCCGCCAAGTCTTCGACCAGTCGCTGTTTGTGGCCAGCACCGACGGCGCGGACGTCCGCAGCGGTTTCAGCAACCATGGACGCGGCATCGATCTGGCCGCGCCGGGCAGCGATATTCTCTCCACGTTGCCGGGCACTTACGGCGTGTTCAGCGGCACCAGCATGGCCGCGCCCAACGCCGCCGGCGTCGCCGCATTGATCTGGTCGGCGCATCCCGATTGGACTCGCGATCAGGTCGCGGCCCAGATCGTGGGCACCGCCGACAACATCGCCCTGGACAACCTGACCGACGCGGGCGTCCACGGAGATGTGGGCATGGGCACTGGCCGAGTCAATTCGGCCCGCGGCGTCAGCGAATTGTTGACCGGCCCCCGCATCAGCTACCTTCGCGAATTGCCCCTGGGAGAAAACCCGGAAGTGTCCCCGCTGAGCACGCTGACGGCGGACATTCTGAACGTCTTCGAGAAATCCACCGTCGAGGAGATCGGCAACTGGGAGCTGCGCAGCGACGGCATCGACAACACCTTCGATACAGCCGACGACGTCTTCATCCCGCTGACGTTGGTGACCGACAACTACATGATCGGCACCAACGAGATTGTCTTCGACTTTCCCGTGTTGGCCGAGGATCAGTATCGCTTTACCGCGGTCTCCGGCGGCCTGACCGACCCCTTCGGCAACCCGCTCGACGGCAATCGCGACGGCAACGCCGGCGACGATTACGTGCAGTTGTTCCAAATCGTCGCCGGAGGTGGGGGAGGAGGAACCTGCAGCGACCCGGACGCTTTTGGCTACCAGGCCTGCACGACGGAGTTCGAATTCGAGGACATCAGCGGCACGGGCACGGTGATCTCCAGCCTGACGGGATCGGACGACAGTTCTGCGAATATCACGCCCGGTTTCAGCTTCCCGTTTTACGGGGTTGACTACGCCACCTTCAACATCAACACCAATGGCACAATTGTCATGGGTGGATCGAACTCGGACTACTTCAACACCGACCTGACGACCTTTCCCTCAGCGGCGACGATTGCTCCCTATTGGGACGATCTGCACATGAGCGGCGGTCAAGCCAATTCCGACTTGTACTACCAAGTGCTGGGTTCGGTGCGTACCGAACGCTTGGTGATCCAATGGAATGAGATTCGCTACTTCGGCGGTTTCAGCAATAATCCGATTACCTTCCAGGCCGTCTTGTCCGCCGACGGCAACATGCAGTTCAACTACTTGGACCTCGTCAATGGCGTGTTCAACGACGATGGCGTTTCGGCCACGGTGGGCATCAAGGACGCCGGAAGCCAAGGCGGCAATCGTAATGTCGTGTCTTTCAATTCGGGACCCAACGAATGGGTGGGAACCGGCTTGAGCACCCAATTCCGCCTGGACGGCGCGACCTGCACCGACCCCGACGCGTTTGGCTATCAGGCGTGCACCGCGCCCAGTTTTGAATTCGAGGATATCAGCGGGACAGGAAACGCCATCGACTTTGGTTTCTCCACCGACGACGGCTCCGCATTGATCACGCCAACGGGCTTTGACTTTCCTCTGTACGGCACGACCTACAACAATCTGAACGTCAACACCAATGGCAACATCTCGTTCGGCGGGACGAACACAGGCTACAACAACACCGACCTGACCAGCGGCACGTACCCCATCATCGCGCCCTATTGGGACGACTTGGTGACCAACAGCACAACGCAGCGAGTTTTTTGGGAGTCGCGAGGCGTCGGAGCGGATGAACGATTGATCGTGCAGTGGAATACGGTGCGGTACTATGCCGACTCCGGAGGCGCAGACCCCATCACATTCCAGGCCGTGTTGTATGACGCGGATGGACGCATCGAATTCAACTATTTGGATCTCGTGGGCAGCGTGAGCAACGACAACGGCGCGTCCGCCACGGTCGGCATCAAGGACGCCGGTTCGCCAGGCGGCAACCGCACCATCGCCGCCTTCAACGACGGCCCCAATGACTATGTCGGCACGGGCCTCAGCACGGTGATCGGTATTTTCAACAACACGCCTCCCAGCGTGCTGCGTCTCGATCGCGAAATGGTGCGGCAGTACGAAGGCAACGCCGGCGACACGACGGTCTATGACTACACGGTCACGCGATTATCGGAATTCGACAACGCCGCCACGGTTGACTTCCAGGTGATCGGCGCCGGCCTGTTCCCCGCCGATGGGGACGATTTTGTGGGCGGAGTGCTCCCCAGCGGCACGGTGACCTTCGCTCCCGGCGAAACCACTCAAACCATCAGCGTCAATGTCGCCGGCGACGATGACTTGGAAATCGACGAGCGTTTCACGGTCGTCCTCTCCAACCCGTCGCTCGCCGTCCTGCAGAACACGACGGCTTATGGTTTGATTCGCAACGAAGACCGTGTGATCGTCACCAACGTCAACGACAGCGGTCCAGGAAGTTTGCGCAACGCGATCGACTTGGTGAACGCCGTTGACGGCTCGCCCACAATTTACTTTGAAATCCCCGGCGACGACTTCCATGTCATCTCGCCGATCACTCCCTTGCCGGCCGTCACCAACGGCGCGATCCTGGACGCCAGCTTGCAAGCCGGCTATGACGGAACACCGCGAGTGATTCTCAGCGGCGATCAACTCGGGCCGGACGATGATGGCCTGATGCTCGCTGGCGAAAACGCATTGGTCAAAGGCTTTGCGTTCGTTGACTTTGGCGGCTACGGCGTGGTGGCGGCGGGCGACGGCGGCCATCAGCTTTTGGAGAATGAATTCGGGTTGATCTACGGAACGGATCCTCGCGGCAACGGCGGCGGAACGCATTTGTTGTCGCCGGACAACACCGTCGACGACAGCATCCTGGTGGACATCCACGGTCCGGCGATCGTAATCGATGGAGAAGACTCCGACGGCAACCGAGTTCGCAACAACCTGTTCGGCTTGACCGACACCGCGGTGATGCCTCTTCATAGCGATGCGATCGTCGTGACCGACGCCGACGCCGCCGAGATCAGCTTCAACACGATCTCGGGCAACCCCGGCGACGCGATCGTCTTGGGCGGTGATGATCATCATGTCGAAGGCAACACGATCGGCCTGGCGCTCGATGGCGCTCGACTCAGCAACCTGGGCAGCGGCATTCAAATCCTGGACGGCTCCAACTCCTTGGTGCTGGACAACACGATCTCCTACAACTTCGGCTATGGCGTTCAGATCCATCCGACCGCCGGCGTGGGCAATGTGCTCCGCGGCAACGTCTTGCTGAACAACACTCGGATGGGCATCGACATCGGCCCGGCGGGCCCCAACGCCAACGACGGCCTGGACCCCGATACTGGCGCCAACGGACTGCAGAATTCGCCCGTGGTTGACTCGGCCCTGCTGGATCTGGCCGCGGGGACCATGCAAGTGTCCGGCACGATCCAGACCACGCCGGACACGGAAGTGGAGATCGAATTCTTTGGCACGCCGCTTTCGGGCACCGGCGGCCTCGGCGACTCGGCCGAGGTCCTGGGCACAACGATGATCACCACCAACTCCGTGGGCCTGGGCGTCTTTGATGCGGTGGTCGCCGCAGGCACGTCTTCCACGGGGTCAATTGGTCACCGCTACGGCGACCACGGCGGATGGCACATCGGAGTTCTCACCCGGAGTCGTCGTCGCCAATGCGGATCAAACGCCCTATGTGGTAGTCCATGACGCTTCGGTCGTGGAGGGCGACGAATTCTCGGTCGGCTTGCGTTTCGAACTTGAATTGTCACAACCCTACACGGACATCGTGCAGGTCGAGTATCGCACGCTGCCCGGCACCGCGATCGCGGCTTCGGACTACGAGGCTCAGACGGGTCGCGTGACCTTCGCTCCAGGACAGACCAGTCGGTTCGTCACGGTGAACGTCTTCGGCGATTTGGAACTCGAACCGCTGGAGACGATGTCGCTTGAACTGACCACGGTCACCAACGGCACGTTGTTGCGGGACCTGGCGACCGGACTGATCTTCGACAACGACCAGGGTGTGAACGCACGTCCTCTGGGAGCCTCGACCCGCGACACCAGCGAATACATGCTGGGCGAGATTCTCGTCGAATGTCGTCGTGCTCGAATCCTATGGCGCCGACGAACTCGAAACCTGGACGCCGCAGAACCTTGAGCTCGTTCAAGCGTCGGTGAATGACGGACTGCAGTGGTGGGAGGACATGTTCGCCCTGCAGGGCTCGCCGCATCACATGAACCTGGACGTGCGAACCGATCTCGCGGGAGGTCAGATTGCCATCCCGGTCGAACCGACCTCGCACGCCACGACCGACGCGGCGCTGTGGTTGGACCCGGTCCTGGACCACTTTGGCGCCAACACGGGGGCTCCGGCCGCTCGAGGACATGGCCCGCTTCAACGACGTCTTGCGAAGCAACGGCGCCGACTGGGCCGTGACCGTGCTGGTGATCAACAACACGGGCCTGGAGCGATCGTTCATCGACGGCCTCAAGTCCTATGGCGAATTCGACGGATCGTACGTGACGATCCTCGGCGACGCCTCGCCAGCGGAAGTCGCCGCGGCCTTTGGCCAGGCGTTCTACGCCTTGGATGAAGGCCCCTTGGGCGCCAGCGTGAATGCCTCCAGCGGCTATTACAACACGCCGAATTCCAACGCCTTGGTGGACAACCCGGATCCGGGGACGCGCGTCCCGAGCATCATGGCGGAAAGCCCGCTGCGAGAAATCGCCTTTGACACGATGACCAGTTCGCCCCAGTCGTTGGCCGCCATCGGCTGGCAGGACACCGACGGCGACGGCGTCTTTGACGTGTTGGACGTGCCGCTGGCGCTCGAGCGGTCAAGGAACGCTGGACGAAACGACTCGGATGTACACCTTCGAAGGCGAATCCGCCGCGGTGGCCCTCGACAACATGAACCCCTTGGGTTCCGGTAACGATGTCACGATCAACCGGGTGCGTGAACTGCAATACCGTCTCGACGGCGGACCTTGGATCACGGTCGATACGTTCAACAGCAACAGCGTGAACATCAATACCGAATTCGGCCCCCTGCCCGACTTCACCTTGATGGAGCTGCGGACCTTCGACACGCAGTCGGGCGTTCCGTCGAATGTGATCGTCAACAATGCTCCGCCAACTCTGGATGATCTGCCGAACCTGAGCATCGACGAAGACGCGCCGTTGCAAACCGTGGACTTCACCGGCGTCACCGCCGGAGCTTCCGAGTCGCAGCCGCTGAAGGTCGTCGCTACCAGCAGCAATCCGGCTTTGATCGCCGCTCCCTCGGTCGAGTATGCATCGCCCGACGTCTCGGGAGTCCTGAGGTTCGCGCCGTCGTTGAATCAGTTCGGGTCCGCGGTCATCACGGTGACCGTGACCGATGCGGGAGTTGACGGCGACTTCGACACGGACTACGACAATGTCTCGGTGTCCAAGGAATTCACCGTTACGGTGAACTCGGTCAATGACGTGCCGACCATGACGCCCATCAATGACGTCGCGTTCGACGAGGACACTTCCAGCGGGGCGCTGCCTTTCACCATCAGTGATGTGGAATCGCCCTTGCAGCAATTGACCGTGTCGGCCACCTCGGACAATCAGGAGTTGGTCCGCAACACGGACCTGGTGCTGAGCGGCCTCGGCGCCGAACGCACGCTCAAAGTCTCGGCGCGTCCCGACGTGTCGGGAACGGCGACCATCACCGTTTTCGTGCGAGATCCCGACGGCGGCGAGACCCAACAACAATTCCTGGTCACCGTGAACCCGGTCAACGACCTGCCGACGATCAGCAGTATCCCCAACGTGACGACGGCCGAGGACTTCCCCACCGCGTTGCTGTCCTTCACGGTGGGAGATATTGAGACGCCGCCGGAAGACTTGCAGCTGGCGGTCACAACCTCGGATCCTGTCTTGCTTCCCGTCAGCGGCGTGGCGATTGAAGGAACCGGCGCTCGACGAACCGTCCGCGTCACACCGGGCGCCAACGCGTCGGGGGTCGGCACGGTCACCTTGACGGTCACCGATGCGGACGGCGCATCCACTGACGAGTCGTTCCAAGTGACCGTTACGCCGATCAACGACGCGCCGGACATCCTGCCAATCGCGAATCAGTTCAGCGATCAAGATCAAGTCGCTGGCCCGATTCCGTTCACGGTCATCGACGCCGACGATACGAACTTGACCTTCCTGGCGACTTCGTCGAATCAGGACCTGATTCGCAACGAGGATATTGTGATTGGCGGTTCGGGCGCCGATCGCACGATTACGATGACGCCGCAGTACCTGGCCTACGGCAACACGACCATCTCGATCACCGCCTCCGATCCCGCGGGACTCAAAGACACCGAGACCTTCCTGCTGACTGTGAACCTGGTTAATCAGCCGCCGATGATCACGCCGATTGATGACCAGACCACCGACGAGGATGTGGCCTTGGGTCCGTTGGATTTCGTGATCAATGACGGGGAATCGCTGGAATCGGATTTGATCGTGACGGCGACCTCGTCGAATCAGGCCGTGATCGCCGACAGCGGCTTGGTCTTGGGCGGGGCGTCGGCCAACCGCACCTTGGCGGTGACGCCGGTGCTTGACGCCGCGGGTGACGCCGAGATCACCATCACGGTCACCGACGAGGGCGGCTTGACGACGACCGAAAGCTTCACGGTCACCGTCAATCCGATTAACGATGCACCGCAAGTCGGCGACGTTGGCGACCAGACGATGGACGAAGATGGGACACTGAACGTTCCGTTGACGCTCAGCGACCCCGATGATCTGCTGGACGATTTGACCGTCGAAGCCTTCAGCAGCAACGGGACGCTGGTTGACGCGGCGGACTTGTCCTTGTCAGGGGCCGGAGCGAATCGCACCCTGAGCATCGCTCCCCAGGCCAATGCTTTTGGCGAGACCACCATCACGGTCATCGTTCGTGATCCCTCCGACGACGAGGGTTCGACGGAGTTCACCTTGACGGTCGATCCGGTGAACGATGCTCCCGAGGCGGTGGACACGATTGACGACGGCGACGTGCTCGGTTTCCAGGCGATCAGCCTGCCCGTGCCGGATCCGCTTTTCGCCGACATTGACGGCGACTCGCTGACGTACGAGTTGACGCTGGCCGACGGCTCGCCGGTCGATTGGCTGACCTTCGATGATCAACGCATCTTCGGTCGGCCGTCCAACACCAACGTGGGCGTTCAACAACTGAAGGTGACCGCGACCGATCCCAGCGGAGCCACCGCCGAAGCGCCGTTCCAAATTGAAGTCCTGCAGAACGACTTCCCCTGGCATAACTTCGCGGACGCCACCGACATCAATGACGATGGCAGCTTGACGCCGCAAGACGTGGCGTTCCAGTTGAGCTACCTCGTGATCAACGGTTCCGGCGCCTTGCCGGCTACCGGGCCGAACCTGTCCGCGCTGCGTTTTGTTGACACGAACCGCAACAACGTCTTGACGCCTCAAGACCTCTCGCTGACGGTGGCGGCTCTGTTCCGCCAAGCCGAAGGTGAGGGCGAGGGGGAAGCCAGCGACCTGATCTCCTTGGAAGTCGCACGTGCGACCACACGGCAAATCCAGGCGGACTTGGCGACCGATCATGTGTTCATTGACAACGACTCGGAACTCCTACCACCGTCGCGACAAGCGAACTACGACACGTTGCTGGACATCGTCGAACGATTCGATGAACGAGACGAAGCGACGCGATTGCGAGACTTGGCCCTCGAAATGAGCAGCTGGTGGAAGCAACTCTAAGCCGCTTGTTGAGCACGCCACGAGGGGGCATGTCCCGAATGGCGTGGACTTAAGGCCGCAGCCGCCACCGCTGGGCTTGTCCCAGCGGGGCGCTGCTCCTCGCCAGCATGCATGGCAGTTGAACTTATACGCCACCGCTGGGCTCGTCGGCTCGTCCCAGCGGGGCGATGCTCCTCGCCAGCATCGCGCACCACACCCCCGCTATGGCCGATCCTTAAGTCCACGCCACGACGGGGCATTGTCCCCGTCGCGCGTTGCTCCCCGCCAGCAACGATCCCAGCGTGGACGCCGCCGCGATGCTCCTCGGCCAGCAAACAGCGCTATCTGGCGGGGAGCAGCGCTACGCTGGGACAAGCCCAGCGGTGGCGGGAATTTGCCGGCGAGTCGCGTTTCGCTTCAGCGATCGTCGGCGGCGTCCAATAGCGTCCCGTCGAAGATGAGGGTGTTCGGATGCCGTCCGAGCCACTCTCCCAACGTCGTCATTTCAAACTCGAAATCCTGCAGCGGCAGTTCTTTTGACGTCTGTTCGTAGCGCTTGCCTTCGTATTTCAGCAGCAGGCCCTTGACGGGCGACCAGCCGCCAACCGACAGAGGCAATGGCTCTGCTTGGGCGTCGTCGGACCCGCGCAGGACGCGAGTGCATTGCAGCTCATCGCAATACGTGATGGAAACCGGCGTGCCGCCCACGACAACGTTGACGATGTGGACGGCGGTTTGCGCGTAGTCCTGGAGTGACGACACTTCCATGGCGCTGACCAGCAAACAGCGGCTTTCTCCATTGACCACGAAGCCGATGACGCTCGAAGCCATGCCGACTCCAATCTCGTCGATGGACTTCCAACGCACGCCAGTCAGCCCGGGGACATCGAACAACAACGTGCCATCTTCTTGCTCCGTATATTCAACCTGATTGCCCTTGCCGCCCGACAGCCGATCCACCACCCACCATCCGAGAATGCTTGCACCAAGGATCAAGCACAGCACGACCGCTATCGCAAGAGTCCGCATATCGTCGTCAATTTCAGTTGGAAGCCAGGAAAATGGGTTTCGACAACCCATTGTACCGTTGTCGCCCTCGGCGCGCCCCCGCTACGCAACCGGCTTGGCGACGACTTTGGCCGACGCGAAAACGCCCAGAAGCTCTTAATTCGCTTCCTTGCGGAATACGCGCAGATCCCGCAACAACGCTTTGGCGAGGAACATGGCATTGCGTCCATATCGCCCAGCCAATCGCCGCGGTTCGCAGGCCAGTCGGTAGGCCCACTCGAGTCCAAGTTTCTGTAGCCAGCGGGGGGCGCGCGGCACGCCGCCGGCGACGAAATCGAAGGAAGCGCCCAGCTGCACGGCGATCGCCCTGCCCCATCGCTGACGGTTTCTATGCAGCCAGAACTCCCCCTTGGGTTGTCCCAGAGCGACATAGATCAAGTCGGCGCGGGACCGCCGAATGCGATCAAGCAGGCTTGCTTCCTCCTCCTCCGTCGGTTCTCGAAACGGCGGCGTTTCGACGCCGGCGACTTGCAAGCCGGGGTAACGCAGGCGCAATCGGTCGGCGGCCCCCTGAGCCACGCCAGCGCGCCGCCCAGGAAGAAGACCCGATAGCCGCGATGCGCCGCCCATTGCGTCAGAGCGTAAATCAATTCGGACCCAGCGACGCGTTCAGGCAACGGTGTCCTGGTGATCAAGGACCGCCACACAATGGGCATGCCGTCGCAAACAATGAACGCCGCGTTCTGATTGACTGTCTGCAACGCCTGGTTTTGATCACTGAGCATGCAGTAGTTCAAGTTGGCGGTGATGAAATACCGCGGCTGATCCGCTCGCAGCAAATCGTCCACATAACGCAAGACATCGGGCAGTCGCATTCTGGAGAATGGCACGCCCCAAATGCTGACTTGTTCCGGTTGGCTCGCGACCGGTTCCGAATCGACTGCCGAAGACTGCCGCACCGCTTCCTGAACGCGTGCTTCGAGCAGCTTCAGTTGACGTTCAACTCGATTCAGCGTCGCATCCGGCGAGTGCTTCCCTCGATTCAGAAACGCGTCGGCGCTGATGTCGCCTTCCACGTCATTTCGACGCATTGTCCATCCTCCGACGGCCACTGGATAAGGGCTGGAAATTCGAGCGTCGTACACGCCCGCCGCCCTCTTCGCAAAGCTTAGGTCATCGCCGAGCGGCCAAGCCCAACGGGCGCAAGCGACCGATGGCGCCGGTTATGCCGATCTCGCCAGGGTCCACACGGGGCCCGTCCCCGTCGAGCAATGCTCCTAGCCAGCACGCCCCCTAAACCCTACCGCCACGACGGGGCCCGTCCCCGTCGAGCGATGCTCCTCGCCAGCACGCCCCCCACACCCCTACCGCCACGACGGGGCCCGTCCCCGTCGAGCGATGCTCCTCGCCAACACCGCCCCACGCATCACCTCGCCACGACGGGGCCCGTCCCCGTCGAGCGATGCTCCTCGCCAGCACGCCCCCCCGAGTTCTCGCCCGCCGTCATGTTCCGTTGGGCTACGGGCGACGGGCGGTTGAGCCCCGTGTAGGCTCGCCGTCCGGAAGCAGCGAGTGAAGAAGTCGGGGGACGACTTGTCCGCTACGGGAGACGACGCCGAGAGGGTGAAGCCAACCTTCACGCGGCTCGCTTCCTGGCAGGGCGGCGCGAACCAGTCCGCGCACAGTTTGGCGCTCGCAAGCGTAAATCCAACTTTGACAGAGAAGCACATCGGTCAGCATCAGCAGCGTCAGCAGTCGCCCGCTTGCCTCGTGATCTTCGCGGGCCTGCCTGGCGAGTTGATCCAAGCGTTCGGCGGGGATGCGCGCCAGGCTTGTCGTTTCCAATTGCAGGACCGCCAACGACTGACCTCGGATGCAGAACACCTTTCGATCACGGTTCCATCGAAAATCAGCTGGCTTCAGAGCAAAGTCGTCTCCCGCGCGAAGGATCTCCAAACCAAATTGCTTCAGGTCCACGTCCGCGATGTTCGCCAATCGTTCCGCGATTCGCCGATCCACGAGCGTTGCGGCGGGACTCTTCCCTTGCAACGTATTGGCGACGATTCCGCCGAGCAGCAAGAAGCGCGACTTGGCGACAACTCGACCTCTTGGCGGAAGTACTCGTTGGCGACAATCGTGCATGACGATCCCACAGGCATCCTATTGATGTAGGCGTGCGTGCGGGCGGCGCGGCGCCCGATGGCGTGATGGTCCACGATCTCAAGGACTTCCGGCGTCGGGGCGCCCAGGAAGTCCAACATGAGTTCCGCGTGATCGACAAGGACCAGGCGACGGAAACACGCTCTGAGCGCGTCGCTTTGAGGCCCGCGGCCGTTGACGCTGGAAGCGGACGACAAGGCGGGCGGAGCGGGAGCATGCTCTCCCAGGCGGCCGTTGACGATCGTCGGCGACCGCATCCCGGCGCGTTGAAAGAGAAACAAAGCCTGAGCGGCAAGTGGTCCCGCGACGACGGCGCATGCTGCTTGATCGTAGCGATTCAGCTGCCGCAGAAGCTCCGCATAAGTGCACGCCGCGGCGGCGGAATCCGTGTCGGGGCTATAGTGCCCCAGCACCCCGATGTTGTCGAATGACTTGCTCACAATTCCAAAGATGACTTCGCAGTCAATCCGCTCGAGTTTCCACTAGAGGATCGCAGCCGCGCCAGCACACTGCAGTGAGAGGCGTTGATCCGCGTCGGAAACAACACGCTCAGTCCAAGAGAGGTTGGCGAGATACCAGGCGACGGCGCCTTCCAGGGCCTCAGCGAAATCCAGCAAAGGGGCCCATTCGAGTTCGTAACGCAGCTTGGAAGAATCCACGGCTCGTCGAGCGTCGCGCCCCGGACGGTCCGGCGCGTGATGCAACAGCGAGTCGCAGGGACGTTGCGGCATGTCCGGGCGCAGCCGATCCATCAGGTCGCACACCGCGAGCACCACTTCCAGATCCGTGCGTTCGACGCCGCTGCTCACATTGTACGTGTCGCCGACACGGCCATCCTCCAAGACGCGGATGATGGCTCGGCAATGGTCTTCCACGTGCAGCCAATCTCGCAAGTGCAGCCCTTCCCCCTCGATCAACGTCTGTTCGCCGTGCAGTGCGTGCAGAACCATCCTCGGAATCAGGCAGCTTGGGTGCTGGTAGGGACCATAATTATTAGAGGCATTGACGGTCAGCGTGGGAAGTCCAAACGACTGGTGGAAGACTCGGACAAAGTGATCCGAGGCGGCTTTGGAGGCGGCGTAGGGCGTGTTCGGTTCGAAGGCGGCGGTTTCGGCCGAGGTTCCTAAATCGTGCAACGATCCGTACACGGCGTCGGTGGACACTTGCAGAAATCGAAAGCCCATTCGTCCGGGCCGCGTGAGCTGACGCCAATACTCCAACGCGAATTCGAGCAAGCGGCAAACGCCAACCACGTTGGTCTGCAAGAACTCAGCGGGCGATTCGATGCACGCGGATCCCGCGGATTGTTCAGCAAAGTTCACGATCCATTGCGGCTCATGCTCGCGCAGCAGCGTGGGGATGAGCAGGCCATCGCCGATGTCTCCTTGGATGAAGACATGGTCGGGCGAGTCCATGACGGACTCGAGCGATTCCACGTTGCCAGTGCGGGTCAACTTGTTGACATTGATGATCCGAAATCGCCCGGAAGCGATGGCGTCACGAACAAAGCAACCGCCCACGAAACCGGCCCCGCCGGCGACAAGGATTGTCTTCTTGCTTAACATCGCGCGAGCAAACTCCTGGACAAGGGCGCCTGGCTCATAGTCGGCGCCGCCGGCGCTCGCCAGCGGAATGGGACTTCAGGCGCCATGGTGTACCGACGTCAACGGCGACGAACCGGTGCGGGGTGTGCAGAAGCTTGTCGCAACCGTCGCGCAGGAAATCTGGCGACGACGACATGGTCTGCCCCCAGACATCGTCGAGATGATGGATCGCCGTGGATCCAATCAGCGCAACCATAGCACGGGCTCGTGTGAAGCAACGTGCAATTCATGAGAATCGCGCGCAAGTTCGAGCGACTCTGGGATCCATGGGCGACGTCGCGTGACGATGAGCGGATGAACGGGATGCGACAAGTAAGATTTACTGTTGCTGTTGACAGTCCTCCGGCAACCCACAAGCGTCGGTGAGCCGTGCGCGGCATGAGACCGTTGCCCGCGTCGGCTCCCGGCAGACCTCGCGAGCCTGGCGGGATCGGCTGGTGGCTCGGCGACCACGCGGTTATCATGCTACGGATTGATCCCGCATTGTTTCCTACCTGCTTGATCCCCACCGACACGGAGTTTCTTCATGCCGCGTTTGGCCGTAACCGCCGTCTGGCTCGCCGTACTCTCGATGCTCCCAGGCGTGCTCGCTCATGAACCCGATGACTCGTGGCCTTCCTTCCGCGGCCCCGATCGCACCGGCGTGTCCAAGGACACGGGACTGCTGCAACGATGGCAGGAAGGCGGACCGCCGCTCGCCTGGAAGGCGGATGGCGCGGGCCGCGGCTATGCGAGCCTGGCGATCGCCAACGGCCGCATCTTCACGCTCGGCGACGCCCCCTCCACGGCGCCGGATTCGGATGAGTACCTGGTGTGCCTGTCGGAAGACGGCGGCAAACCGATTTGCGCACCAAGACCGGCCCTCCCTGGACCGGCGGAAGACCGGATTGGCAGAGTTCACGCAGCACGCCCACCGTGGATGGCGATCGCGTGTACGCGTTGACTCCGGCCGGCGTCTTGTTCTGCTGCAATGTCGCCGATGGCGCCGTCCTGTGGCGACAGGATCTGAAAGCGGACTTGGGAGGCAAGAAGGCCGACTCCTGGGGCTACAGCGAATCGGTGCTGATCGATGGCGATCTGTTGATTTGTACTCCTGGCGGCGCCACAGCGACGATGGCCGCGTTGAACAAGGTCACGGGAGAATCGATCTGGCAAACCGCGCGTCCGGGCGACCGAGGCGCAGGTCATGCCTCGGCAATGATCTCCGTGATCGGCGACACGAAGGTCTATGTGCAATCCACCGGCAGCGGGCCCATGGGGGTTCGAGCGAGCGATGGGAAATTGCTGTGGACCTACGACATCGACCGGACCACCGCCGTGATTCCCACACCAATCATTCGCGATGATCTTGTGTTCTTTGTGGCGGGCTATGGGCGGGGCGGCGCCTTGCTCCGCCAAACGCCTCGCAATGGCGGCGTGGAAATCGAGGAGATCTATCCGCTGAAGCCGGAGCTGGCGAACAAGCATGGCGGCGTCGTTCTTATTGGCGATTACCTGTACGGCGACTCCGATGATCGCGGCGCACCTATTGCGCCGAGCTCATGACCGGCGACGTCAAATGGAAGAGCCGCGGATCGGGCAAGGGCTCCGCGTGCATCGCCGCCGCCGAAGGCAAGCTGTACATCCGCTTTCAGAACGGCGTCTTGGCTCTTGTGCCTGCGACTCCCGAAGGCTACGAGGAGATCAGCAAGTTTCAAGTGCCCGGCAGCGGAGAGCGGCCCGATTGGTCGCATCCAGCCATCGCCGGGGGCAAACTCTACGTCCGCGAGCAGGACGCCATTCTCTGCTACGACATCGCGGCGAAGGAGAATTGAGCTGCTGCTGACAATGCGGCGGGATGCATCATCATGAAGCTCCGCCTGCAACCAAGGAACGCTCGACGATCGCCAAGTTCGTCGAGCGTTTTTCTGTTCCGCAAGTCCATGACAAGCCTTTGCGTTGCGACACGCGCTAGCCCGCGCTACGCGAGCCCGCGACGAACGTTCATCCCGACGCCCGTCCCTCAGTCGAAACGGATTCGACGGGGGCGAGCCGCGTGCGTGGTCCATGTGTTGGCGAACGGCTTGACCAGCGCGGCCCCGGCGATGAAACCGCCGATGTGAGCTCCGTAGGCGACGCCCGAGTCCATTCCTCCCAACGCTCCCAAACTGCTGACGATTTGAAAGGCAAACCAGAGGCCCACCGCGACGTATCCAGGCACATCGGTGACGAAGCGGAAGAGCAAGACGGTCACGCGCCGCTTGGGGTGCATCACCAGGTAAGCGCCCATCACTCCCGAAATCGCTCCGGACGCCCCCAAACTCGGGACGGTCGAGCTGAAGTTCAACAGCACGTGCGTCAAGGAGGCGAGGATCCCACACAGCAAATAGAACGCCAGGTACTTGCCGCGTCCCAAGTCGTCCTCGATGTTGTCGCCAAAGATCCAAAGGAACCACATGTTGCCAAGCAAGTGCGCAATACCGCCATGCATGAACATCGACGTGAGCATCGTGAGGTAAACCGGTATGGGAGTCGGCTGCAAACCCGGTTGTACGATCTCAACGGTTCCTTCGGGCGTGCGCTCGTCGCACTTGGTCCTCGCTGACAAGATCCCGGCCACTGGTAATCTCCGCCGGAACCGTCGAGAAAGCCATGGTGAAATCAAGCCCTTCGCCCAGCCGCTGCGGGAAGACGAACACCAGCACGTTCAGGACGATCAGCACGATGGTGACGATCGGGAACGCCTGACGATCGCGGTTGTCATCGCCAATAGGAAAAATCATGCGATGGGCCTCGCCCGCAGTTCTCGCGGACAAACGGATAGGAATAACTCTGCACCAGGAACCGGTCTTTAATCTACACCGACCGCGTCGCCCAAGAAGGGCTGCATGTGTTTTTCGGTAAACTCGCTGCGATCTCTGACGCCCTTCTGGCAACGCCTTAGCGGATTTCGCAAACCGAAGAACAACATAAATCAGTGCCAACGGGACGGCCCCAAACGACGTCAATCACGGCGACAAAGTCCCAACGGGACGGCCCCAAATCAGCCCAGGGTGCAGCGAAGCGCAACCCTGGGTAGCCGCCGCCAATCACGGCGCCAAAGTCCCAACGGGACGGCCCCAAATCAGCCCAGGGTGCAGCGAAGCGCAACCCTGGGTAACCGCCGCCAATCACGGCGCCAAAGTCCCAACGGGACGGCCCCAAATCAGCCCAGGGTGCAGCGAAGCGCAACCCTGGGTAACCGCCGCCAATCACGGCGCCAAAGTCCCAACGGGACGGCCCCAAATCAGCCCAGGGTGCAGCGAAGCGCAACCCTGGGTAACCGCCGCCAATCACGGCGCCAAAGTCCCGCAGGGACGGCCCCAAATCAGCCCAGGGTGCAGCGAAGCGCAACCCTGGGTAGCCGCCTGGGACAAACCGGACAAGCCCGGCGGTGCGGGATTTGCCGGCTCGTCGCGTTTCGCTTCATGATCCACTGGGGCCGCCCCTTCGTGGTCCAGAATTAGCCCTATCGCGGGCGCGCCCGATCGAGTAACCTGGGAGGCCGAGGACGCCGCGGCTGCCGCCATGGTCGGCTTAGCGGCGAACCGGGCGCTGGTCCCGACCGCTCACGGGAGCGTCCAGCTTCAAACTCGACTGCCGCCATCGACGAAAGCGACGCTTCGGTCGAGTCGCCCCCTACGGTCTGGTACTCCGGACGAGACGATTCGAGGCGTTCGGCCTGGGAGTTGTCGCGGGCGAACCATGTTCATGGCGAAGTCGATTCGCCCCAACTCCTCCAACCATTTGGCTGACGACGAGCTGCGTTTGTACTAGCCGTCGCATGCCTCAGGGATGAGCATCCATGGGCCTCCGCGAGCCTCGCGGGTCTTGGCCGTCCGGGAAACCCCACTGCTCCAGCAACGCTACGCCAATCATGACGACATCTCAAATCGACCCGCCCTCCCACGACGCCCCTGCTGAAGAGGACGCCGCCGTCGCCGCCACTGGCGCCTCGAGCTCCGATCTGCCGGGGGACGCGTTGCCCGAGGCGACGACGAACGTTAACCAGGACGCGACGGCCCCCAAGGCGACTCAAGACGCTTCACAAGCGACCCCAGAGGCGACCCCAGAGGCGGCCGAGGACGCGAAGCAAGACGCGGTGACCTTCGCTTCGCTGCAACTGGATCCGCAGGTGTTGCAGGCGATCGAGCGATCCGGCTATGACCGTCCCACGCCCATCCAATTGGCCATGATCCCGCAGATGCTGGCTGGGCGTGATGTAATCGGACAAGCGCAAACCGGGACCGGCAAGACGGCGGCTTTCGCCTTGCCGATTCTCTCGACATTGGACATGTCCCAGCGGGAGCCCCAGGTGCTGGTGCTCGCGCCGACTCGCGAGCTGGCGCTCCAGGTCGCGGATTCCTTCGCCACCTATGGCGTCTGCATTCCGAAGCTGAATGTGGCCGCCATTTTTGGCGGACAGGACTATGCGATTCAGCTGCGGCAGCTCCGCCGCGGCTCGCAAATCGTCGTAGGCACCCCGGGCCGCGTGCTGGATCACGTCCAGCGCGGGAGCCTGAACTTGAAAGACGTGCGGTGCGTCGTGCTGGATGAAGCCGACGAGATGCTGAACATGGGCTTCCTCGAGGACGTCGAGTTCGTCCTCCAGAATACGCCCAATCGTCAACAGATCGCCCTGTTCTCCGCGACCCTTCCCGACGCCATCCGGCGAATCGCCGCGCAACACCTCAAGGATCCCAAGTCCATCACCATCGGCCGCCGCGAGGAGGCGGTGATTCCGATTCGCCAACGATGCGTGATCGTCCCCGAACATGAAAAGCTGCCTACGCTCTGCCGCATGCTGGAAGTGGAGGACACCGATGGCGTGATCGTTTTCACGCGGACGCGCGAAACCACCACGCAATTAGCCGAACAGCTGGTGCGCGCCGGTCTTTCCGCCGCCGCGATTAACGGCGATCTGCCGCAAAATCAAAGACAACGCACTATTGATCGACTGAAGTCCGGCAAACTCGACGTGCTGGTCGCCACCGATGTCGCCGCGCGAGGATTGGACGTCCAACGCATCAGCCACGTGTTCAACTATGATGCGCCTCACGATGGCGAGTCGTACGTGCATCGCATCGGCCGCACCGGCCGAGCGGGACGCAGCGGCGAGGCCGTGATCTTTCTCACGCCGCGACAACGAGGTCGTTTGCGCTCCCTGGAAAGAACCACGAGACAACGCTTGGAACTCGTTGAGCCGCCTTCGGCCAAGGAAATCAACGCCAAACGCGTCACGAGATTTCAAGAACGGCTCGTCGCCGCGGCCGCCGAAATGGACCTGTCCTTCTATGAAGACCTGATCGCCAAGCATGTGGAGAGCTCGGGACAATCTCTTTCCAGCGTCGCCGCCGCACTGGCCGCGATCGCCCAAGGATCAGCGCCCTTCTTTGTCGAGGATCGCCCTCGCCGCTCACAAGACGCCCCCTCGTATCGTGAAGATCGCCAACGACGCCCCGACGCGGGCGGGCCGCAGGATCGGGACGCCCGTTCCGGCAATCCCGACCTTCGCCGCACTTCGCGAGTCTCCGGCCCGCCGCAACCGGGCATGGAACGATTTCGCATCGACGTCGGTCGCGTGGATGGAGTACGCCCTGGCAACATCGTCGGCGCGATCGCCAATGAAGCCGGCATTGACGGCAAGAACATCGGCCCCATCCATATCGACTATCACTACAGCATCGTGGACCTGCCCCAAGGCATGCCCACCGATATCTATGAGCACCTGCAACAAGTTTGGGTCGCCGGTAAACCTTTACGCTTGACGCGGCTGGGCGATGAATCCGGCCGGGGACGCCGCAAAGCGACTCGCTCCGCGGCCAAGGGAAGGCCGGTGCACGGCGCAAAACGAGAAAAGCCGCGCCCGTCTAAGAAGCGTGACAAGAAGCCGAAGAAGTCTCAGTAAGGCCAGACGGCCTTGGCTACAGGCCAAGGGAATTCGTCAAGCCGATCAGGCGCATTGCTCTGCTTTCTGACTTCTGGCGGACGTCGACGATCCGCGGCAGGCTTGAAATCGAGTATATTCAAGCTTGGATCGACATCATCCGGAGCCCCTGGATGGCCGTCCTTGGTCGAATCATGACAGATCGAACAATGATACGCCTCAGCGGCCTATCTTGATCCTCTGGCGACCCCCAACTCGCTGCACCGTGGTTGACGCGTGAGACCGCAAGACCACCAGGCAACTGCGTAATCAATGTAACGGAGCAAGACCATCATGGCGACGTTGACACAACGCCCCACCGATCAAGAGTGCTTTGATTATCATCGCGACTACGTCGCCTTGGTTCCCGACGGCGACATCATCGCCACACTTGATGCACAATGGCATGCTTTCTCCGCACTTCTGAAAGTGATCCCAGAGCACCAGGCCCAGGTGATTCACCCGCCGTATGGCTGGACCGTGCGACAAGTCATCGAGCATTGTGTGGATGCGGAACGTGTCTTTGGGTATCGGGCCATGCGTTTTGCGGCGGGTGACCCAACGGACCTTCCAGGTTGGGACGAAAGCCACTACGCCGCCTGCGGCTACGGTCCCTCGGCCACGATCGCTGAGTTGGCGGATGAATATGCGGCCTTGCGGCAAGCGAACGTCGCCCTGCTCAAACGACTCTCGAACGACGCCTGGAATCGGATCGGGACCGCCGATGGTCGCCAGGTGTCCGTCCGCACCCTTGCCTGGCTCATGGCCGGACACTGGCTGCACCATGAGCGGAAGCTACTCGAGCGACTTGGCTTGTAAGCAAGCATTCTTGGGGGTATCCCAGGGTAAAGCGAAGCGCAACCCCTGGAGCGATCACTCGCACCGCAGAGCGGTGCAACACCAAAGCCTGGGGTCGCGCAGCGCACCCCCATACACATCAAGTTACGCAGCCGAAACGGATTAACCACGGAGACACGGAGACACAGAGACACGGAGACACGGAGACACAGAGACACAGAGACACGGAGAACGGTCAAGCTGTCCTCCGTGCCTCTGTGTCTCTGTGGTTCGCCTTGGTGCGGCACGTCTGGCATTCGGCCTGGGCCCAGAGTTCGAGAAGCACGCCGCCGATCGCTTAACTTGATGCGAATGGGGGTCGCGCAGCGCACCCCAGGAACGCGCTTGTTTGCCTTGCCGCCGATGAGCCTCCGCGGCGTGATTGTTGAAGGTCATGTTGGCTTGTAAATTGGCGAATATGGATTCAACCAACGGCGGCCATGGCGGTCTGCGACTGGGCATGCCGGGCTTTGACGGAGGGCGAGTGGATGCAGGTCTATGCCGTAGCCACGATGGACACCAAAGGCGAGGAACTAGCCTACGCCGCTCGCTGTTTGGCCCAAGCTGGCGTGAGCGTTGCTACGGTTGACGTTGGCGTCTTAGGGCCTCCCGCGTGTCCGGCGGATATCCCGCGGACCGAAGTTCTGGGCGCCTTGCAGCTTCCCAAGAGCGGCGATCGCGGCGATGCTGTCACGGCCATGAGCGGCGCGTTGCGGGACTACCTGCTCGCGCGCGACGCAGCAGGCGATGTCGCCGGCGTGCTAGGCATTGGCGGCAGCGGCGGCACGGCGCTGATTACCACGGCCATGCGCGCCTTGCCGATTGGCCTGCCCAAGCTGATGGTGTCCACCGTCGCCAGCGGCAATACGGCGCCGTATGTGGACTGCAGCGACATCACCATGATGTACTCGGTGGTCGACATCGCAGGATTGAACGCTGTCTCCTTGAAGATCCTGGCTAACGCGGCTCACGCCATGGCCGGTATGGTGCAGCATGCAGCGCCCACGTCCCAGCGGCGCCCGGCGATCGGTATGACGATGTTCGGCGTCACAACGCCCTGCGTCACGCTGGTGCGGCAAACGCTCGAAGAGGAGGGTTACGATTGCCTTGTCTTTCACGCCACGGGCGCCGGCGGCAGGGCGATGGAACAACTGGCGGCGTCAGGAATGATCCAGGGCGTGCTGGATATCACCACGACGGAAGTGGCTGACGAGATCGTCGGCGGCGTATTCCCGGCGGGCCCGGAACGCTTTGACCGTTTGCTGCAACAACGCTTGCCGTGGGTAATGAGCCTGGGAGCGCTCGATATGGTTAACTTCGGCGCCAGGGAAACCGTGCCCGCTGCATTCAAGCAACGGAAGCTGCACGTGCATAACGCGCAAGTGACGCTGATGCGAACCAACGTGGACGAGAACCTTCGCATCGCACAGTGGATCGCTGAGAAGCTTAATCGAGCTCAGGCGCCGGTCACCGTACTCGTGCCCGAGCGAGGTGTTTCGATGCTCGACGCGGAAGGGCGGCCGTTCTACGATCCACAAGCGGATGCAGCCCTGTTCGATGAGCTTGAGCGGCATTTGAAGCTGGACAGCCTACGACGCTTCATTCGACTACCGCTGCACATCAACGATCCGGACTTTGCCCAGGCTTTGGTCGACGCGTTTCAAACTAGGATGCAAGAACGAAGTTCCTGATTGGCGCGCGGCCCGCGAGCTTCCTGGAGAAATACTGTGCCTGAATCGCGAGAAGAAATCCTGCGGCGACTGCGAGACAAAATCCGGACCGGACGCCCATCATCGGCGGCGGCGCCGGGACCGGCATCAGCGCGAAGTGCGAAGAAGCCGGCGGCATCGATTTGATCGTGATTTATAACTCCGGGCGATATCGCATGGCCGGCCGAGGGTCGCTGGCCGGACTGATGCCCTACGGCAACGCGAATCAAGTGGTTTTGGAGATGGCTCGCGAGGTCCTCACCGCCGTCAAACACACTCCCGTGCTCGCCGGCGTCTGCGCCACGGATCCCTTCATGATTCGCGATCACTTCCTGCACCAGCTGCGCGAATTGGGCTTCGCCGGCGTGCAGAATTTCCCCACCGTGGGTCTCATCGACGGCGTGTTCCGGCGGAATTTGGAAGAGACCAACATGGGGTTTTCTCATGAGATCGACATGATCGCCGCCGCCCGCCAACTCGATCTGCTGACGACGCCCTACGCTTTCGATCCAGAGCAAGCGGCTCAGCTGGCCGAGGCCGGCGCCGATATCATCGTCGCGCACATGGGCCTGACGACAAGCGGAACAATCGGCGCTGCAACCGCGTTAACTCTCGACGACTGCCTGCCTCGCGTCGCGGCGATTGCACAAGCGGCCAGAGATGTCCGCGACGAAGTGATCGTCCTGTGTCATGGTGGACCGATCGCCATGCCGGACGACGCCGCCTTCATGTTGCGGCATCTGCCGTCCATCCATGGCTTCTACGGCGCCAGTTCCATGGAGCGACTGCCCACCGAGGTCGCGTTGACCGAACAAGTTCGGAAGTTCACAGCGATTCGAGCCCGCGATTGATCTGTTTGTGCGTTGCACGTGCGGATGATTGCGCGCGTCCCCGGGGTGCGCCTGCGCGACCCCATAAGCATCAAGTTAAGAAAAATCCGGATGGAATTGACCGCGGAGGACACGGAGAACCACAGAGGCGGATGCAATGCTGTCCTCTGTGTTCCTCCGTGCTCTCTGCGGTGACCCGTTGACGGCCCCGCTGGCGCGGGCAACAAAGTCCCAACCTCGCGAATCGGGAAAAAACCTGTAATCTTGAGCGAGGCAGGACCACTAAGGTAGCGGCAGTGACTTCGGAGTTCCTTGAGATGCTTGCATGACGTCGGAGGGGCAATCGGCGGCCGACTCGCCGGGCATGCCGGACGCGTGGGTTGACGACCACGCTGACGCCATGTTTCGTTTCGCCATGCGCCGATTGGGCGACAGCAACGTGGCCGAGGATCTGCTGCAGGAAACGTTCTTGGCTGCGTTGAAGGGCAAAGACGGTTTTCGCGGGGAGTCTTCGGTGCGGACTTGGCTGATTGGCATCCTGCGGCTCAAGATCGCGGATCATTTTCGCCAGCAAGCTCGGCGACGCGCTCGCGAGGACGCCGCCGGGAAAGCCGTCGCAGCCGGCTCGCACCGATCCGAGGCCCTGAGAGGCTGGACCGGCAATCCGGAAAAGGCCTTTGAGGACAGGGAATTCTGGCGGACTCTGAGGGCTTGTCTCAAAAAAATGCCGCAACAACTTGCCTCTGCGTATATGCTGCGGGAGCTTGATCATTGCTCGACCGATGAGATTTGCGGACTCTTGAAAATTTCTGCGACGAACCTCTCGGTGCGAATCTACCGAGCCCGCGCCTTGCTGCGCGACTGTTTGGACGCGAACTGGTTTCACAGAGACAAACGTCCATGATTTCCTTCCCGGCCAAGATCAAGCTGATTTTCGCGATCAGGTGCGACGAGGCTTCCCAGCTTGCGTCCGACGCTTTGGATCGTCCCTTGGCTTGGTACGAGCGATGGGCTCTGCGCGGCCACGTGTTGGTTTGCTGGAGTTGTCGGCGGTTCCGCAAACAAATCGCGTTCCTGAGCGCCGCGATGCGGCGGATCGAAGATCAGTCCAACGAGCCGGACGAATCGATGCGTTTGACCGACGACGCCAAGGCTCGCCTCAAGGCCTTGATGATGGGCGGAGACGGCGAACCTTGAAATGGCGTCCACCGAATAATCGCGGAAGTCTGTAAGAAGTTGCCGTCGGGGACAACCAACGAGTCATTCCCAATGGACTCGTCCCCTGTCATGAAAGAGGCAACGATGCGCAAGAGCTCTCGGAAATTCTCCCCGAAACGACGTCTGGCCGCCGAATCGCTTGAGACTCGCAACCTGATGGCGACGGTCCCCATTCAAGTCACCGTCGAAAATCTGAATCCGGAGGGCGGCTTGGCGGCGACTCCGTTCTGGCTCGGTTTCCATAACGGCGACTTCGTCACGGGCTCCACCGGCCGCTCGGCCGCCGAATTCGCCGGCTTGGAGTCGCTTGCCGAAGAAGGCGATCCCGCGGGCTTGAGCTCGCGATTCGCTTTAACGTCCGTGGGCGTCAACGCGGTGCTCGCCGCGCCGGGCGGTTTCCCAGGCGCTCCGGTGTTCGAGCCCGGGGAAACAGTCAGCGAAATCATCGATGTCCCGCTGACCCAGCAGAATCGATACTTCAGCTTCGCAAGCATGGTCATTCCTTCGAATGACGCGTTCGTCGCCAACTTGAATCCAAGACAGTATCGCGCCTTTGATGCGATCGGCAACTTTCGCGGCCCGTTCTCGATCGACATCTACGGCCGCGATGTCTGGGACGCCGGCAGTGAGGTCAATGATCCGAACGGCGGCGCGGCCTTTTCCACCGAGGGCGGCGAATCGGTGGATGAAAACGGCGTGATTCACCGTCATCAAGGACTGGATGATTTCATCAACACCGGCCTACCGACCGGCGGCTCGTTGGACAGCGCGTTCATCGATCAAACACCTCTGTACCGCATCACGTTGAGCCTGGCCTCCCGACCTTCCGGCCCTGTCGATCGCCACGCTCCGGAAGTGGAGCTCTTGGCGAGCAACGCGACCGATTCCAACAGCAATTCGCATGAGCTGCAGATTATCTACTCGGACCCATCCGGCGTGGACGCATCGAGTATCGACACGAACGACCTCTTCATTATTGGCCGCAATGGTCGCCGACTTCGCGTCACCGGCGCCAGGACCGATGCGGCCCCGGGAGTCGATCCGCGGACGTTGACGGCGACCTATACGGTCACTCCGCTGGATGGTTCTTTCTCGGCCAATGACAACGCGACCTACACCGTGTTCCTGCAACACCGCACGATCAGCGACACCGTCGGTAATCGCACCTTCTTTTCGCGGCTTGGCGATTTCTCGGTCGATGTAGGAGTGAACTTGCAGGTCACCGTGGAAAACCTCTCGCCCCTGGGCGGCTTGGCCGGGACTCCGTTCTGGCTGGCGTTCCATGACGGCGGTTTTGAAATCGGCCGCACGGGCCAACAGGCGACGCAATTCGGCGGTTTGGAGGAGATCGCTGAAGAAGGAAATCCAACGGCGCTGTCCGCGCGATTCGCTTCGGAGTCCGCGGGCGTGGACGCCGTGTTGACCGCTCCGGATGGTTTCGCGGGCGCCCCGGTCTTCGAACCAGAAGAGACGGCGACCCAGAACATCACGGTTCGCGACTCGCGATCCAACAGGTATTTCAGCTTCGCAAGCATGGTGATTCCATCCAACGACGCGTTCATCGCCAACTTGAATGCACGCGCCTACGAGATGTTTGACCGAGCCGGCAACTTCCGCGGTCCGATCAGCATCGATGTGTACGGCCGGGACGTATGGGATGCGGGCGCCGAAGTGAACGATCCGCAAGGCGGCGCGGCGTTCTCCACCGAGGGCGGCGCATCAACCAGCGAAGCACTGCCGATCGCGCGCCATGCGGGGCTCGATGACTTCGTCGGAACAGGCTTGCCCACCGGCGACGACTTGCAAAGCGTCTTCGTGGGCCAGACCCCCTTGGCCAGGATCACCATTCGCTTAGCCGGACAACCCACGCGTCCCATTGATCGCACCGCGCCGGAAGCCGTGCTGGAGTCGAACGAATTGAATGCCCCCGCCGCATTTCACGAATTCAATGTGACGTACTTTGATCCCTCGGGAATCGACGTCTCGCGGATCGGGACTAACGACCTATTCGTCATCGGAAGAAACGGTCAGCTCTTGCGCATTCTGTCGGCGACAACCGACGCGGCGCCCGGAACCAATCCCCGCACGGTGCAAGTCACCTATCGAGTGGCGCCAAGGCGCGGTGATTTCACGACGTCGTTGAACAGTCGCTACACGGTGCTGCTCCGCAACCGAACCATCGGCGACGCCGTAGGCAATCGCAACTTCTTCACCAACCTGGGCGAATTCCGCGTGCGAATCTAACCCCGGAATCCGTCCAGTAACCCTCCACACCGCAACGCGGCGCAATACCCAAGCCTGGGGTCGCGCAGCGCACCCGAGGAAAACGCGCCCGAAACAGACGGCGGTCGTGTCGGCTGTGATGGGGGGTGGGTTGGTTCTCCCGTTTGCTGCTGCGCTGGAGTACAATGACGGGCTGTCAAGCGACCACCACAGGACGCGGGACGACGTTGCCGAAGCACTCCGGAGAAACTAACTGATGAAACGAATTGCTCCCTTCCTGGCCATCCTGTTCGTCGCCCAATCCAGCTTCGCGGATGAACCGAAGCAGTTGATGAACGTCGCGTATGGCGACCATCCTCGACAGGTTCTCGACTTCTATCAGGCGGAATCGGACAAGCCTACGCCGGTTGTATTTTATATTCATGGCGGCGGCTGGCGCGGCGGCGACAAGAAGACCAATCCGAAAGCCTTCCTGGACAACGGAATCTCGGTGGTCGCGATCAACTATCGCTATGTTCAAAATGGCGTGGAGGAGAACGTGGAGCCGCCGGTGAAAGCGCCGCTGGAAGACGCCGCTCGCGCCTTGCAGTTCGTGCGTTCCAAGGCGGACGAGTGGAATCTCGACAAGACGCGCATCGGCGCTACGGGGGGATCCGCCGGCGCCTGCTCTTCGCTCTGGCTCGCTTTCCATGACGACTTGGCCGACCCTCAAAGCGACGACCCCATCGCCCGCGAATCAACTCGCCTTTACTGCGCCGCGGTGAACGGCGCCCAAGTTTCGCTGGACCCCAAGGAGCTGCGCGAGTGGATGCCGAACTACGGATATGGCGCCCACGCTTTCGGCCTACCCAGCTTCCAGAGTCTGATCGACAATCGCGAGGAAGTCCTAAAATGGATCAAGGAGTATTCGCCCATCGAGCATGTGTCCAAGGATGATCCGCCGATCGCGATGTTCTATTCCGGCGAGAAACCCGTCGTCGGTTCCTCACCCAAGGATCCCACCCATTCGGGCATCATGGGCGTCAAGCTCGAGGAACGGTTCAAGGATGTCGGCGGCGACGTCGTGCTGGTCCATCCTGATCGCACTCACCCGATGTATAAGAACTCCACACAGTACCTGATCGATCGCCTGAAGAAGTGAGGACGAGGCGAACGGCGAGCAAGTCGCGAGCCCAGGAAGTTACTTCCCGTTCCGCTGCCATCCCAGTCCCCGGCTTCACAAAGCAACGCCCCTATTTCGCTCCTCTAGTCCCCGCGACCTTGCATGCGCGCCTGGTAGGTGCGCACCGTCTCGGCAACGCCATCGGGGGCCGGGATGTCGCGAACGTCGATCTCCATTTCATCCTGACCGGCGCTGGAGATCGCGAGTCGGCCGACACCGAAAATGCGGTCGATCAGGGTTTGTTTGACCTGAATGTTGCGGACGTCGTCATGCTGGACTTCCGACGTCTCTCGGTCGAGCATTCCCCTCGTCCAAATGGTTCGCTCGTTGGTGATGGTCAAAGACTCAAAACGGCTGCTTACGAACCAATAAGCCCATGAGATCAGCGATGCCAGCGAAACGATTGCAAACACAATGCTGAGCACGATCGTGACCGGCCGCCACGACGGGTCCCCAAGACTGCCCTCGCCCGGCGCTGCAAAGTACAGCATCCCGACAAGCCCGATGAAGAATCCAAGAATCAGCACCGCATACTGAACCGGCCGAGCTCGAAACATGGCCGGGTGCACGATCCGGATCGTTGTTTCGCTCGGCGATCTCTCGCTCGTCATGGCCGCGCTGGCGACCGTCCATTGGCCGTCCTCGCTCTGCTGCATCAATGGGGCAATCGGCGCCTCTGGCATATACGGCTTGCCGCAGGCCGAGCACATGTTGACCCGACCGACGTTTTCGCCGTCAACTTCGTCTCGCTTGCGGCAGTGCGGACAACGGTAACTCAATTGCATGATACGCCTCGCTGGCTTCGGGGGCTGATGGGAGTGTTCTGCGCCATCATATGGGACTTACCATTCTCGGTGCGGTTCCGTTCTCAAGTTGTTTGAGCTCAAGGAGCTACGAGCGTCAGCGTGGCAACCCGACACCACCTTCCAAGGGGCAGGTGGACCAGCTTAAGATCAAGGCCCAACGCCCCCATTTCGCTCACCAAAGAGCAGCAGCTAAGATGCGGTGTTGGGGCCCAGCCGCTGCAGCCCATCTTCCGAAGTGGAGTGCTTTTTATGCATTTGCCCGTGACCCGTGTTGCAGCTTTCCTGTTGCTTGCGGCAAGCGCGTTCACGGCGGACGGACAGGAACAAGGTTTCTTTCCGGCCGTGAAGGAGTACGTCGTTGAGCGGGTCAGCGAGTTCGATCAGATCCCTGATGAGCGGAAGAAAGACCTGGAAGAACTGGCGAGTTTTGTTCGCCAACGGATTGCGATGGGGGAGCCCGCCAATCTGACATTCATCTGTACGCATAATTCCCGACGAAGTCACCTGTCTCAGCTTTGGGCCTTCGCCGCAGCGGACTTCTACGGCGTGGGACCCGTGCGAACTTTCTCGGGCGGAACCGAGAGCACGGCCTTTAATCCGAGGGCCATCGCGGCACTCCAGCGAGCGGGCTTTTCGGTAAAGCAGCTCACGGAGGGAGTTAATCCTCGCTATGCAGTGACTTTCCGGTCGGGTATGGAAGCGCAGACCTGTTTCTCCAAGGTCTATCACGAGAGCCCCAACCCGAAGGCCATGTTCTGCGCCGTGTTGACGTGTTCGGACGCTGATAAGAATTGCCCGCTGGTGCGAGGCGCCTTGCGACGCATTGCTGTCGCGTACGAGGATCCCAAGGTTACAGACGGAACCCCGATAGAGTCGCAAAAATACGACGAGCGATGTGCTCAGATTTCGCGCGAGATGCTCTACGCTTTCTCGCGGGTCAATGTGGACGAGTGACGAATGGGGAGGAAAACGGGGAGGAGTTTCATTCTTGCGGCAACTTCGGCAGTTTAGGACGAAGGCCTTCGGCGTCCTTGGGACGTCCCGGGTCGCGAAACGCGTGGTTCGATTCCCGGTCGCTCCGCGCAGCCTGCAGTCCACTGGGGAGCGTCGCCGCTACAATCACCCTTCTTGCCTGGCTTGCCACAAAAATGAAACTCCTCCCCGTTTCGTCCGTCCCTTGGCCAGTTGATCTCCGATCAGAGATCCCCAGAAGCCGCCGGTGTGACGGAATAACATAGTAGGACGGATCGTTCGCCGCTGGTATCGATTTTAGGGTGGTGATCGGCAACTTGCCGATGGAGCGCCGGCGAGGTCGCCTGTCCGCACGCCATTGTGGGAGGAGGCTCGCCTCAGGACGCCAAAAGTCGGCCATTGAGCCGCCTTCTCTCCGAGATTGAAAACCCCGATTGCCCGCCCTTCCACTTACGAGGCCGAACGTCAGCGGGCCCGTGTCACGAAAGAAAAGGAGAGCGGCCCGCAGCGGCAATGGCAGTCCACCTGCAAAAAAACGCACCGCGGAAGGCTCCCCACTCTTGTAGGGGCAGTGTCGCCGTGCCAGATTCGACGCATTCTCTCGAGGGGCTCAGCCCGCTGCGGCGCTCGGCGCCAGGCGGGAAAATGTCCGCCGCCTGACTGCTACACTTCCAATTGGCTCGCCCGGGGTTCGCCGGTTCGCCCCTGCAAAGTTCCCTTTCCGAAGCGGCCCATCAGAAACAACTTGCTCGGTTTGACTGCCGAAGAACACATCAAGATGTCTGAATACCGAATCCTGACCATTGTCGCCGCATTCGCATTTGTTTACAGCCTCGTCGCCTCGCGGCTCGAGAAAACGCCCATCAACGGCGCCCTGGTTTACATCGCGTTGGGGATGCTGTTCGGGCCCCAGATGTTGGGACTGATCGATCTGTCGGTCACCGGCGAAGCGCTCAGCGGATTGGCCGAAATCGCTCTGGCGATTTGCCTGTTTACCGACTCGTCCAACGCCGACCTCGGCGTCCTGCGCCGCGTCGAGGCGATTCCGGCGCGTCTGCTGCTGGTCGGATTGCCGTTGACAATCCTGCTGGGGCTGGGACTGGCGCAGTTGATTTTCAGGGACCTCGGATTCTTCGAGGTGGCTCTGATCGCCGCCTTGCTTGCACCCACCGACGCGGCGCTTGGCAAAGCCGTGATCACCAATCCAGTCGTCCCGGACGAGGTGAGGGAAAGCCTTAATGTCGAGAGCGGTTTGAACGACGGCATCTGCGTGCCCGTGGTTCTGTTCTTTCTCGCGTTGGCGGTCGACACAGGCAAGGCGTCCGATTCAACCTGGCTGATGTTCAAGCTGCCGTTGGAAGTGATTGGGATTGGCTTGGCGGTCGGTCTGGTGCTCGCAGTCCTGGGCGGATTTGTCCTTCGCCGCAGCGCCAGTCGCGGCTGGATTTCCGGAACCTGGCTGCAAATCCCCATTATCGCGCTCGCCTTGATGTGCTTTGGATTGGCTCAGTGGCTGGGAGGCAGCGGTTTCATCGCCGCGTTTGTCGGCGGCCTGACCTTTGGAGCCCTGACGAAGCGGCATAAGGAGCAGTTTCTCAGTGCCGCCGAAGGAGCCGGTGATGTTGTCGCGCTGGTAACGTGGTTCACCGTGGGAACCGTGTGCTTGGCTCTGCTGGAGGAAGGCTTTACCTGGCAAGTCCTGGTCTATGCTCTGCTTAGTTTGACTCTGGTGCGGATGTTGCCGGTGTTCTTGTGCCTGCTCGGAAAAGGACTGCAGCGAGACACACTGCTGTTCTTGGGTTGGTTCGGTCCCCGAGGACTAGCGAGTATCGTGTTCCTGGTGATGGTGGTCGACGCAGGCTTGCCGGGCAACAAGACGATCGGCTCAGTCGTCGTTTGGACGATCGTGCTGAGTATCGTATTGCACGGATTGACGGCGAATCCGCTGGCCTCCAAGTACGGAGCTCGCGTTGACGCCCGCGGCGGGGCGATTTAATCCTTGAATCGCCGGCGGGGCGCTGCTCCCGCCAGATACCGCTGTTTGCTGGCGAGGAGGGAAAACGGGGAGGAGTTTCATTCTTGCGGCAACTTAGGCAGTTTAGGACGAGGGCCTTCGGCGTCCTTGGGACGTCCCGGGTCGCGTAGCGCGTGTTCGATTCCCCGTCGCTCCGCGCAACCCGCAGTCCACTGGGGAGCGCCGACGCTACAATCACCCATCTTGCCTGGCTTGCCACGAGAATGAAACTCCTCCCCGTTTCGTCCGCCCCTCGTGTTTCCATGGCCTTGATCGTAAGCCGGTCCAGCTGGGAGGGTAGCAGGCCCGACGGGCCGGCACAATTTTAGCCGTGGCCGTAAGGCCACGGAACGTCAACGGAAACGGGTCCACAGGCCCGAAGGGCCGACACAATCAGGACTTGTGTCGGCCCTTCGGGCCTGTGTCCGATCTGGAAAGGTAACCGTGGCCTCACGGCCACGGCTAGAATTGTGTTGGCCCTCCGGGCCTCGGACAGAGTCGGGTTGACCACCTTACGATCAAGGCCTGTTTCCATCCTTATGGGAGGGAAAACGGGGAGGAGTTTCATTCTTGCGGCAACTTAGGCAGTCTAGGACAAGGGCCTTCGGCGTCCTTGGGACGTCCCGGGTCGCGAAGCGCGTGGTTCGATTCCCCGTCGCTCCGCGCAACCCGCAGTCCACTGGGGAGCGTCGACGCTACAATCACCCATCTTGCCTGGCTTGCCACAAGAATGAAACTCCTCCACTCCTCCCGTTTCGTCCGTCCCAACAAGAGCTTGAGCAAAAGCCAAAGCCGCCGCCATCAGGAGTGCCGGTGTTCAAGCCGTGTAAGCCTGCTCAACCGGCCATGCTGAAACCATTCAAACCGGCACAGCCTGCGAAGATCGTGATAGGAGAAACGGTGATTGCGTGCGGCAAGTGGTCGGGGAAAAATCCACGAATTCAAAACGGTCGAATCGAGTTGCCGTTTCCATCAACGTAATCACCCTGCCCTTCAGTCTGCCTTCGTGCGGCGTCAATGACGGCCATTGGAACTGAATACCCTTCTATTTCGAGCGTTTTCTCATCAACTCCAACGTGTCCGCTCGCTTTCGCACGATTCTCTGCATCCAAGAGTTGAATCTCGAATGGCTGTTCGCTTGATGGTCGGCCACGTTCAGTGAGATCACGTTCGCTGAGATGCATAACGAAGAATCTTGCCATAACACTTCCTCATTCTACTGCGGATCGCCCGGCAACCGAAGCCTTGGCTGCGGCGGTGGATTGTAGGCGCCAGATCGCCAACGCCAGTACGCCGATTGTTCTCGTTGCCACGCTTGCACCAGTCAGGACGTTGTTGTCGCCACGGGTTCGGTTCTCGGGCGATTGTCTGGTGGAAACGAGTATGGCTTGACCGCCAAGTTTCAATGACCGTTCCACGAGGGTCGTCCAACGCATGGTGCAAAACTACGTCGTCCACTTTCCCAGTCTGGGGATTGATGCCAGTGCTTTTTACTAGCACTTGGGTTGCTTGCATGGTTCAGTGTTCGGCCAATCTCGTTGCCAGCACTCTGGCTGTTGACACATGGTTTCGTTTCTTTTTGTTCATCTTCTTGGGTTTTTTCTTTGGTCCGCGTTTGTGTTTTCGATAGCGCGACAATTTCGTGGTCTTTGCGATGCTCACCAACTCGCGAGCCAATTGCGTTGTGGTCAGGCTAGCGTAGTTCTTGGTCCAATACTCGGCCGGGATTGCGATCATCATCCCGCGGTAGGTGGACGCAACCTCATCGCAGAGATAGTAAAACGAGACCCGCTCTTCGATGGTCTCCGCACCGTGGGCCGCTCGCAACGCGGCCATGATGACGCTGATCATGTTGTAGGAAACCAAGGCCATGCAAAAAGCGAACAGTGCGGCGCGAGGATAACCGAGTGTCTTGACTTCGCCTTCAAGGTTCTCCGCCATTTCCTGGAAAGCGGTTTCAATAGTCCACCGCTTACGATAGATTTCCGCCACTTGGACCGCCGAGATCTTTTTCGGAAGGTTCGTCAATATATGGACTTCCGCATCTCCATCTCGCGTCGCTTTGTACAGCCAGACTGTCACGCGCCGCAGCGTCCGCGTATTGCCTTCGCTGTCCGAGATTCGCAATTCTTGCTCATACACGACTCCCGTTTCCGTTTCACCGATCTTCTGTGTCCTTTCGGCAAGCCTGTAGAGGCGATTCTGGCGGCGGGTTTGCGCGGGGCGGGTTCTTGGGGCTGGGCGTGGTGGCGCGTTTGGACGGGGGCGCCGGCGTCATTTTGCGACGATGGCGGTGGGTTGCGGCGTTGGCCAGCGGGTGGTTGCGGCCGCTGTTCTTGGCTGACTCGCTTGCCGGCTAGAGGTCCTACGGCGGGGCGCTGGATCCGGCGCGAGCGATGCGGGAGTTGATCGCGATCGCGTGACGTTTGGCGCCACGGGGGTGATGGCGAATCGCACGAGGGCGATTGTGTTCAGCGGCCAGACTCGCGATGGGGTGTTGTGCCGCTGTGTCGCTGGCATGCATCGGCGCGCTGATGTTAGTTGGCGGCGGCGATGACTTCGTTGCGTTGGGCGATGGTCGCTTGGTAGTTCCAGGGCATCCAAGCCGCGGGATCTTGCGCGACGGCGGTCATGTTCTGCTGAAGCTGTGTGAGGTAGTCCATCGGGTTGGCGCCGTTGAGCTCGCACGTGTAGATCAAGCTCATCAAGCAGTCGCCGACTCGCGCTCCATTACGGGTCTTGTAGAAGAGCGAGTTCTTGCGATGCAGGATGGCCTTCTTCAATGCTCTTTCGCAAATGTTGTTGTCCAGGGGTGCGCCGGGTTGCCGGAGGAACAACGTGAATTTGTCCCAATGCTTCAACAGGTACCTCACTGCGTCGCCCAGCGCTGAATTGGGCTCCACCAACTTGTCGTCGAACTGCGCGTTCAACCATTGATGCAATTGGTTCATCACCGGAACGCTTGCAGATTGATGCAGCAGCAAACGTTGTTGCGGATCCAACTCTTGCTCTTTGGCCAACGCATCAATGCGGTAGATCTCTTCCAACGACTTCAACACAACGCGGCAGGCGTCGGGGAAGCGATCATGCACGTCAACAAACTTCCGCCGCGCATGCGCGATGCAGTTGGCCACGATGGTCTTGAAGTCGCCCTTGGTGTTCCGCGACAATGCATCGCACATTTGAATCGGAGGCTCCAATTCAGCGGCGCGTTGACGCAGCAGAGTCCTGCAGGTTTTCGCCGGCATGTTGATGACCGCTGAAGTACAAGGCGATCTTCAGGCCATTGCACGTCGACACGACGCCCGACGTGAACATACCGGTGCGCGCGACGTCGCCCATGCCGTCTTCCGACAATGCTCGCTGCCTGGCTTCCTGCGACATCAACTCCAAGATCTTGACATAGGTGTCGTCGTTGAACACGACGTCGCCCTGGGCCGCGCGGCGAATCAACTCGGCGTAAGCCTCTGTGACGTCCGCGGCCAGCTTGCGGACAATTCCCCATTGAGTCGAGGGCGGCAGCAGAACGCCAAGGTTCTGCTGCAGCCCAGCGACTCGGTTGAACGGCATGCCCGTTCCATACTTCAAGAGGCCGATCATGCTGGCGGCCGTGGCGTCGTACTTGCGATCGCCTGCTTCGTTAGGCTGAGCGGCGGTGAACACCTTGCCACAGAGGTTGCAACGCAACTTTTCCAGCTCGTACACCGTCGCTTGCAGAGGAGCTTGTCCAGTGAATCGCACCAACACTCCGGGCGGCGTGCGATAGACAGTTCCCGCGTCGCATTCCGGGCAGGGATCGCCAGAGCTGAGCGCTTCGTGCGGAACCGCGACGCGTTGGGCGCCGGGATGAGCGTCCGCGCCATGGCGGCCATGCCCTTTCCGTTTTGGCGGAGGTTTCCCGTCGTCTTCGCTCGACTCACCCTCGGACTTGCTGTCAGCCGAGCCGTCCGTCGCATCCGTCGTCGAATCGGATTCACCGCTCTCCGACGATTCACCGAGCACCGTGGAGGTCTTTTCCGTCAGGCCGCTGCCGAACAATTTTCGCAAGCGTCCAATGGTCGTGTTCTTGTCCACGACCAGTTGCGCGAGGTAACGGTAGGATTCCGTGATCTGCTTGAACCGCGCGACGTCCTCGGCGGTGAGTTGGCCTTGTTCGAGTCGCGCGAGCAACGCTTGCAACTGCTTGTCGTCCATCGTGAGGATCTCCGGTTGAGGTTGAGATCGCGTCATGATAGCGCCGATGGCAGTCCACAAGAAGTGAGCGGCGCCATTCCGTAACGCGCTCCGCCATAATTGAAATCGCAGAAGGCGATTTCAGGCAAGATCACTTTTTGGCGGAAGTATTCGCCAGCGTTCCCAAGGGCCGCCAGTCAGCCGGCGCCTGAGCTCCGTCGGGGTTGCCGGCCGAAAGCAAGATCTGCAGTTGGTGAGCCGCCACCACCGCCGCCGCGGAGTCGTCGTTGGTCGGCCACCAATGAAAGCGGCCTTCCGAGAGTCGCTTCTGGCACAACCAAAATCCCTGGCCGTCGTACACCAAGATCTTCATCGCCGTTGCGCGACGATTGCGAAACGCGAACACGGCTCCGCTAAACGGATCTTGTTGCAGTGCTTCCTGGCACAGCCGAGCTAACCCATCTATCTGGCGGGGACGCAGCTTGTCTGCCGGTCAGAATTGTCCGCAAGCTGGCCGCGGACGTCACGGAGGCTTACGCCGAGTTGATTCGCCGCGCGGCTCAGGGAGACGTTGTGTTCAATGACGACACCTATGTCAAGATATTGGAGTTGATGTCGCCGGAAGCCAGGCAGCGAGCATTGTCGGAAGACAGCATAGGCGATGTCGCGCGTGCCGGCATGTTCACGTCGGGCGTCGTATCGACGTGCAATGGCCTGAAGATCGCCTTGTACTTCAGCGGTCATCAACATGCTGGCGAAAACCTGCAGGCGCTGCTGCGTCAACGCGCCGCTGAATTGGAGCCTCCGATTCAAATGTGCGATGCGTTGTCGCGGAACATCAGGGGCGACTTCAAAACTATCGTGGCCAACTGCATCGCACACGCGCGGCGGAAGTTTGTTGACGTGCATGATCGCTTCCCCAAAGCCTGCCGCGTTGTGTTGAAGTCGTTGAAAGAGAGGGAAAACGGGGAGGAGTTTCATCCTTGCGGCAACTTAGGGGCGGCCGATAAATAACTTCCCGACGGCCATGATCGTAAGGTGGTCAACCCGACTCTGTCCGAGGCCCGGAGGGCCAACACCGTGGCCTTACGGCGAACCCTCTAAAACTAGCAACCTGCAGTTTCTTCAGAGTGTCCCCGAAGAGGCTTCATTTTCCGCCAAGGCCTGTCGCCACAAGTGCTTACGCGGCGAGCAAGCCACGACGGGGCATGTCCCCGTCGAGCGTTGCTCCACGCCAGCAACGATCCCGGCGGGGACGCCGCCACAACGGGGCTTGCCCCCGTTGGGCGATGCTCCCCGTCAGCAAACAGCGCGCTCTCTGGCGGGGAGCAGCGCTACGCTGGGACGAGCCCAGCGGTGGCGGGAATTTGCCGGCTAGTCGCGATTCGCTTCATGCTAGTTTTAAAGGGTTCGCCTTACGGCCACGGCTAAGATTGTGCCGGCCCGTCGGGCCTGCTACCCTCCCAGGTGGACCGGCTTACGATCAAGGCCCTTCCCGACCTATTGGGTGATCGGCCAGAACCCCTGGTTTCTCACGCTGAAAACCGGGAGGTTATTTATCGGCCGCCCCTTAGGCAGTCTAGGACAAGGGCCTTCGGCGTCCTTGGGACGTCCCGGAGACCGCGAAGCGCGTGTTCGATTCCCCGCCGCTCCGCGCAACCCGCAGTCCACTGGGGAGCGTTGACGCTACAATCGCCCTTCTTGCCGCCGCGCCGTTGTGGGCTAAAGCGGGGAGGTGCCAAGTGTGAAGAGTTGGCCATACACAGTAATGGTCCGCAATTTTGTTGGGAATAAATTCTGCAATGTTCGACTGCGTCGCTTCACTACACACAGGGTGTCTCGCAAGGTGGCGATATGCGGCGAAGACTGAATTCGGATTCAGTGACCGCCTTCGCAGCGTGTGAAGACTTAGCGATTACGCATTGCGGGCCGTTTTAATTCCACCCGGTATTGATAAACTGGACTACCGTTCCGTTCGCATCCATGTATGTGCGTCTCTATTGGCCTAGGGAAGAAACCCTCTGTCGAAGATGGAATGCCGCAAGACTAACGGGGGCAGGATCAAAAACCTACCTCCCACATCAAAGGACAACCGCCATGAGACAAATCAAGCACTTCCTCCTGACCGGGGTGTTCGCAGCGACGTTGATGTCGCTCGCGGCTCCCGCCAATGCACAGGTCCAGACCACGGGTGAGCCCGGTTCACCGAGTGCAACGACGACGATTGATGGTAGATATATCCCGAATCCGCCGGCACCCTTCGCGGGACAGATCGGCCTCACGACAGCGGATTCCAAGCCTGGTTGGCCCGCGAACGTGGTGCCGCCCAAAGGTGCGCCCAACGTTTTGCTGATCATGACCGACGACCAGGGTTACGGTGTCAGCGGCACCTTTGGCGGAGTCATTCCGACACCGGCGATGGATCGCATCGCCAAGGCGGGCTTGCGCTACACGCAGTTTCACACCACCGCGCTCTGCTCGCCAACACGAGCGGCGCTGATCACCGGCCGCAACCACCATTCCGTGGGCACGGGCGTGATCGGCGAAATGTCGACTGGTTTCCCGGCTACGACAGCGTCATTCCGAAGGACAAAGCCACCATCGGCACGATCCTTCGAGACAACGGCTACTCGACCTCGTGGTTTGGCAAGAACCACAACACTCCGACCTATCAATACAGTACCGCCGGCCCGTTCGATCAATGGCCTAGCGGAATGGGGTTCGAGTATTTCTACGGGTTCATGGGCGGCGAGACCGACCAGTGGTTTCCCTATCTGTTTCGCGATCACTCGCAGATCTCACCGTGGATCGGCAAGCCCGATTACAACCTGACGACCGACATGGCTGATGAGGCGATCAGTTACATGAAGGGATTGAACGCCGCCGCACCCGACAAGCCATTCTTTCTCTACTATGCCCCCGGAGGCACGCATGCACCGCATCAGCCGACGCCGGAATGGATCAAGAAGATCAGCGACATGCACCTGTTTGACAAAGGTTGGAACGAACTTCGCGAGACGATCTTTGCGAACCAAAAGAAGCTGGGCGTGATTCCTGAAAATACTCAGCTCACTCCTTGGCCGGACTCACTGCCGAAATGGGAAACGCTGAATGCCGATGAGAAGAAACTGTTCGTCAAACAGGCCGACGTATTCGCCGCGTACGTTGCCTACACCGACCACGAAATCGGTCGTGTGATCCAACAGGTCGAAGACCTGGGCAAGCTGGACAACACGCTCATCATCTATATCAGCGGCGATAACGGCACCAGCGCCGAAGGCTCCACCATCGGCACGCCGTTCGACATGGCCGCGATTCAAGCCATCAATATCCCGGTCGAAGAACAACTGAAATACTACGACGTCTGGGGCTCGGCCGTGACGCAGCCTCACATGTCCGTGGCTTGGTCATGGGCCTTCGACACGCCGTTCAAGTGGACCAAGCAGGTGGCCTCGTTCTTCGGTGGCACGCGCAACGGCATGGTCATGTCGTGGCCCGGCCACATCAAGGACGCAGGCGGCATTCGCACGCAGTTCCACCACATCATCGATATCGTGCCGACGCTTCTCGAAGCGACCGGCATCCAGGCCCCGGTGATGGTCGATGGCATCGCACAGAAACCGATCGAAGGCGTCAGCATGGCTTACACGTGGGATGACGCGAAAGCGAAGTCCACGCGTCGAGACGCAATACTTCGAAATGTTTGGCAACCGCGCGATCTACCACGACGGCTGGATGGCAGCAACGCCTCCTCCACAACCGCCATGGCTCATGGGCTCGGCGGAAATGCCCGAAGTGCTCAACGGCTACAAGTGGGAACTCTACAACATTGCCGAGGATTACTCGCAGAACAACGATCTCGCAGCCAAGTACCCCGACAAGCTGAAGGAGCTGCAGGATCTGCTTCCTCGTCGAAGCGCAGAAATATCAGGTGTTCCCGCTGGATAACTCGATCCTTCCACGCCTGCTGACCGCGCGACCAAGTTCAACGGCCGGTCGAACCGAGTTCACCTACTCGGGTGAAATGGCTGGCTTACCGGATGGCAGCGTGCCCAACACGCTCGCCAAGTCCTACTCCATCAGTGCCGAAGTGGAAGTCCCTGAGGGCGGCGGTGAAGGCATGCTCAATACTTTGGGTGGGCGTTTCGGTGGCTACGGTCTTTACCTGGCCAAAGGCAAGCCAGTGTTCACCTACAACTTTCTCGGACTTGAAAAGTTCCGCTGGGAAGGCAAAGAAGCGCTCGCACGCGGGCAAGCATACCATTCGTATTTGACTTCAAATATGACGGTCCCGGCATGGCCAAGGGCGGCACTGGCGTCCTTTCGGTAGACGGTAAGCAAGTGGACAGCAAGAAGATCCCGCACACCATCCCATCGATCATTACGGTTGATGAGACCTTCGATGTTGGGATCGACACTCGCACCGGCGTGGACGACAACGACTACCAGCCGCCGTTCCGCTTCACCGGCAAGCTCAACAAGCTGACCATCAAGCTGGTTCCTCCCGCTCCGGAGCAAGCGATGCTCCTGGAGCAAAAGACCCAGGAAGCGAGAAACGCGGGCCAGTAAAAAGCTCTTCAAACGCGCATGCTGTCTCACGCGACTGGACTCGTCAGGGTCCAGTCGCAATCTGACCTTGTCCGTTGGTAGAGCCATCACCAGTACCAGTTGGCAACCGCGACAGATGCCCAGGACCGGGCGTCCGACGGACATCGATTGACGAATCAAGGCCAACTCAAACTCGTCCCGCTCGCGCCGCTTCCGTTTTTTTTTTCGCCCCGCTTGATGGGAGACCGGCTCGGTAGTGAGTCGGATCACGATCGGATAGCGATCCTCGTCGGCCACGTCAAATTTCTCCCGCGTTTCGCGATAGGCATCCCGCAATTCAACCGGTGACGCAGCGCAGTGCAATCCGATGCCTCCCGAAGTGTGGGGCAGCTTCAAGAAAACCGGGAAAGACAACTCCGTAATGATCGACTCGAGTTGCTCGAAGCTTCCAACTTGAAAGGTCTTGGGGATCGGCAAACCGAGTCGGGCGGCCGTCGCGGTGAGCTTGTGCTTCGGATCGACCTGCTCAATCATGCGCAGCGGGGGCGCTGCAATCTTGCAATGGGGTGAAGAACGGGACTCGTGCTCGGCCACTCTCCGCGTCTCCTCGTGAATCGGCATCAACACGTAGCTCGAGCCATCGTCCGGCTTCCACCTGCGAACATTCTCTTCCATGACGTCGAGGTAACCGCTGAGGTCCGATTTCGCCAGTTGAGGGAAAACGGGGAGGAGTTTCATTCTTGCGGCAACTTAGGCAGTCTAGGACAAGGGCCTTCGGCGTCCTTGGGACTTCCCGGGCGCGAAGCGCGTGGTTCGATTCCCCGTCGCTCCGCGCAACCCGCAGTCCACTGGGGAGCGCCGACGCTACAATCACCCATCTTGCCTGGCTTGCCACAAGAATGAAACTCCTCCCCGTTTCGTCCACCCCGTTTCGTCCACGGCGAAAAAACACCGCAACCCCGTTGCTGCACCCAGCCCGAAGCGCGATTCGGCTTGTTGGAAGGGACGGCACGGTATATACTACGTGTATACAACCCCTGAAGGATTTCGTGATGACGAAAAAGCTGATCAAGCACGGCAACAGCCTGGCTTTGGTGATCGACAAGCCGATTCTGGAGATGTTGCAGATCACTGCCGACACACAACTTGAAATCAGTACCAACGGCGATCAATTGCTGGTCACTCCAGTCCGTTCCAGGAGCCAGCAAAAGAAGCTCGACGAGAGCCTTCAAAAGATCAACAGCCGTTTCGCGTCCGATCTGAGGAAACTTGCAGAGTAAGTGGAATCCATTCAGTTCCTTCAAATCGACGACGTGCTCGCCGTTCATAGGGATCAGATTTCGCGATACGGAGGAGACGCCTCGATTCGCGAGCTTGGTTTGCTGGAGTCCGCGATAGCGCAACCTCAGGCGTCGTTCGGCGAAGACTCTCTTCATGCGTTTCCCTTTGAAATGGCCGCCGCCTACCTGTTCCACATCGTGATGAACCACCCATTTGTGGACGGAAACAAACGGACGGGAACGGTGGCCGCCTTGGTCTTTCTCGACTGGAATGGCGTCGAGATCAATGCGCAACCTGGTGAATTGGCTGAACTGACGTTGGGCGTCACCGCCGGCAAACTGACCAAACAAGATGTAGCGCATTGGTTCATGAGTCACCACTCCCGGCCGACTTCTTAACTGCTTCGCGGCACTCACGCAGATCTCATTTGTCCGCGAACGGCCGCTCAACGGCCAAGCAAACAATGACAAGCTGGCGCTTAGGATCCTTCCTGTTGCGGGCGGTACGGGCAGCGGTGTTGCCCGGCGGGACTTCTGGAGTTGCATTATGTCGGCACTTATGTGTTCCTCCCGACGCTTTGCGACTCGATGCGCTGAAACTCCTCGCCGCGTTCGCAGGAGAGGTTTATGAAACGCGGTAGGCGCGGTTCTGGCGGCGTTACTAGGGGGAGAGGTTGGTCAGATGCACCGTAGCAAGTCAAGCGGCGTCCGCTGAAACGGACGCGGGATTTGTGTTCGTATTTACGGGCTCCTCTTCTCGTGCGCCGCGTCAAAGGATTTCGCAAGCAGAATTCGTACGCTTGGCTATAGACCAGCACCCCGCGCGCCGCCTTGACAAGAGAGAAGGCGCCACGGGCAACGGCCTCGCCAGACAGGGCCGGCCAGGCCATCGCCGCGCAGGCGTGTCACCACAAGCGTCCCAACTCGCGAATCAATGGGTACAACCCATCCAAGTTGAGACCGATTAGCTCGTCCACGGCCTTGATCAACAAGGCCATGTCGATCAAGCCGAATGTGTAGGGCAGCTTGCAGCCTCGGAACTTCCGCAACGCCGCTTCGCGTCGTTGACGTCTCTTGAGCTTCTGCGCGATGCGCACCCAGCGCAGGCGAGCGGCTTCCTTGGCTTCGAAGCTCTTCAGCAGCTTGAGCTGTGCGGCGTAGTCAGCCGGCCGGCCCATCGCCACTTCGTCCATCTTCGACTCGGATTCCACGACCCGGAACGCGTCTTCCAGGAGGGCGTAGATTCGCTGCAGACGAGCGTAGCGCAGCTGCGCCATCCAGCGCCACAATCGGGCGATGGAAATCATCGTGCCGTACAAAATAGCCATCGTCTCTTACTCCTCGGACCCGACATGGATTCGACGCTAGAAGAGACGGAGCATCGCGAACCAGGTTCGCCGCGATGTGGAGAATCAATGGACGGAAGAGTTGCTGAAGGAGCGGCAATCGACTCCCATGAAGAAACTCACGCTGGCTGGCGATCAAGGAAGAGTCGGCCCAGACGCCTCTCGACAATGCCGACTAGTGTTCCGTCAGACCTACGTTTTCGTGAATACAGTGCTCCGCCAGCTGGCACAAAACTTGGTGGGACTTCGAGATCGGCCGCCGCGATTAGGACTTGAATGGCGACATCCTCTTCGGACGCCTTGAGCTGCTTCTGCGAGTTGACGGAAAGTCGTATCATCGTGTAGCAGGCGAAGATCCATCTCGCTGAGCAATTGGTCCGAGCTATAGACGCCGGCCTCGCGGCCTCGGTCAACAATCGCCGGCTTCTCCATGACGATTGATTGTTGCGGGCCTTGCCGCCGGCGACGTACAATGACCGCTTGCTGGTCCAGGCTATGAAATGCTCCGCATTCGAGGCGTTGTTTGATGAAGCGAATTGGTCTTGCCATGCTGGCCGCGGCGCTGACGCTGCTGGTCGGCTGGGACAGCGCTCTGGCGGCTCGGCCCAATGTGTTGTTCATTGCGGTGGATGACCTGAATGCTTGGGTCACTCACTTGGGGCAAAACCCGCAAGCCCGGACCCCCAACATCGACCGCTTGGCGCGACGCGGCGTGACGTTCAAGCAAGCGTACTGCGCGGTTCCCGCTTGCGAGCCTTCACGATGTGCGTTGATGACCGGCCGTCGGCCCTGGACGTCGGGCTGCTATTTCAACGGCGACGGCTGGAAGAGACTCTCGCGAGAAGGCCAAGGTCTGAGCGCCCAATTCCTGAAGGCTGGATACCATGTCGTCGGCGCCGGCAAGATCTACCATAGCGACTCGTACTTCGAGTCCGAGTGGAGCGAATACATGCCCCGCGGCTATGGCGGCCGTAGTGTTCCGATCGACAAGTACGAAGGCTTTCATGATGAGTTGAAGCACGACCTGAAAGACGACGACATCAACGACTGGCATATCGTGAACTTCTGTGTGGAGCAGTTGAATAAGCAACACGCCAAGCCCTTCTTCATTGCGTGCGGGCTGCATAAACCGCACCTGCCTTTCGCGGTCCCGCGCAAGTATTACGACCTGTTTCCACGGGATCAGATTCAACTGCCGCCGCATCGCGAGGACGATTTGGACGACGTGCCGCCGGCGGGCGTGCGGATGGCCAAGCCCAACGGCGATCACGCCCGGTTCCTGAAGTCCGGACGCTGGAAGGACGCCGTGCAATCCTACCTGGCGACGTGCGCCTACACCGACATGAACATCGGTCGCTTGCTGGACGCGCTGGAAAGGAGCCCCTACGCGGACAACACCATCATTGTGCTCTGGGGCGATCATGGTTGGTCGTTCGGCGAGAAGAGCCACTGGCGGAAGTTCGCGCTCTGGGAGGAGCCCACGCGAGCGCCGTTGATCTGGTCCGTGCCGGGTTTGACGCAGCCGGGAACGGTGTGCGAACGGAGCGTCGATTTCATGACCATCTATCCCACCCTCTGCGAGTTGGCCGGGCTGGAAATCCCAGGCCATGTCGAGGGGACCAGCGCGAAATCGCTGCTGCAGGATCCCGGCTGTTCCTGGGATCAGCCAGCGGTCACCACGCACGGCTTCAAGAACCACTCGGTGCGCACCGATACGCATCGCTACATCCAATACGCCGACGGCGGCGAAGAACTGTACGACCATCGCCGCGATCCCAACGAATGGACGAACCTGGCCGGCGCAGCCGAAAACGCCGCCTTGATTGCCGAATTGAAACGATCTCTGCCCCAGAAGAACGCGCCGCCACAACCGCGGGCCAACGCGGGAAAGAAAGCGCGGAAGACGAAGAAACGCGCCGACGATTAGCACCGCTACGTGGTGCAAGACCAAGGCCTGGGATCGCACAACGCATTCCAGGATTCCGAGCCAGGAACGTTCGCCATGCTGTCCATCTTTGGCCCCCACGCCACGACATGTCAGGGAATGTCCCGCCGTCGCCTGTTGACCGCGGGGGGCGCCGGACTCCTGGGATTGAGCCTGGGGCGCTTGCAGGCGGCCGAAAAACTCGAAGGCGTCTGGTTGCCCCGCCAACGAGCGAAGTCGGTGATTTTCTTGTTCCTCTTTGGCGGCCCCAGCCAACTCGAAACCTTCGACCTGAAGCCCGACGCCTCGCCCGAAATCCGCGGTCCTTTCTTGCCCACGGGTTGCCGCACTCCGGGATTGCTGATCAGCGACCAGTTGCCTCATCTGGCCGCCGTGTCCGACAAGTACTGCGTCGTGCGGACCATGACGCACTCGTTCAATGATCACAGCGGCGGCGGTCACTACATTCAGACGGGCAAGCGCTGGCAAGTGCCTGTGGGCGGCGGGTTCAGTGCGACTCCGGCGGATTGGCCCTCGATGGGGTCGGTGTTGGAGCGCGTCTCGCAAAACGAAGCCGGCGGAAAAAAACGGGACTTGCCCAACTACACGGTGTTGCCCAATTGGCTGGGCCGCCTTCAAGACGGCGGACAATACCGTCGCCCGGGACAATACGCAGGCTGGTTGGGGCAGCAATACAATCCGCTGACCACCTCCATCGCCAAGCGAGACGCCGCCGACAATCCGTACTGGCGGGATTGCGAGGATGACGAGCTCAAGTTCCAAATCGAAGGACTCGCTCCGGAAATCTCGTTGGATGTGGTGCGTCGTCGCGCTTCCCTGTTGGATCAATTCGAGTCGGTTCGACGCGACGCGGATGATTCGCAGCCGAATGCGTACGCCGAGTTTCGTCAGCGGGCTCTGTCGCTGATCACGTCGGATCGAACACGCTTGGCGCTGGATATCCGGCGGGAGCCTGTCGCCTTGCGCGATCGTTACGGCCGCCATCTATTCGGCCAGTCCTGCTTGATGGCGCGCCGTTTGGTCGAGGCCGGTGTGCGGTTTGTGACTGTGCATTACGATTGCGTGGACGGCTATAGTTGGGACTCGCATCGCAACAGCGAAGATGTGAAGAAGCATTTGTTGCCGACGTTCGATCAAGCTTGTTCGGCGCTCTTGATCGATCTGGAGCAGCGAGGTTTGTTGGACGAGACCTTGGTGGTGGCTCTGGGCGAAATGGGACGCACTCCCAAGGCCAATGCCCAATGGGGCCGCGACCACTGGAGCACGCTGTTCCCGGCGTTGCTGGCGGGCGCCGGCGTGCAGGGCGGAACCACTTACGGTCGATCGGACCGCATCGCCGCCAACCCGATCGATTCGCCGGTGTCCCCCGAGGATCTGGCGGCGACAATTTATTGGGCGCTGGGAGTCAATCCACGATTGATGCTGCCCGACGCGCTCGGCCGCCCCATCGCCATCAACGACGGCGGGCGGCCCTTGGAAACGCTCTTCGCCTAGGGTGGGCGAAGCAGATCTTGAACACTCGGTCAGGTTAGGATGAGCACCAAAGCATCGAAGCTTCCAAGTCCTTCGCAACACGTCAACCTGGGGCGCGTGGTCTCCGTGCAGGGAAGCGTGGTGGACGCACGTTTCGAGCAGAAGCTGCCCGGCATGAACCACGAACTGCGGACCGGAGCGGACGAGCGGGTGGTGATCGAAGTCGCGACCCAGCTGGATCCCAAAACAGTGCGGGGCATCGCACTCAGCTCGACCCGCGGGTTGGCTCGCGGAGCACGGATTCGAGACTTGGGCGGCCCGCTGCGAGTTCCCGTTGGCAACGCGCTGCTGGGGCGGGTGCTGAATGTTTTTGGCGAGACGATTGATAATGGCGATCCACTCGAAGGCCTTGCTCAGCGAAGTATTCACCAAGCGCCGCCAGCGATTGTTCTACGGACGACCAAGTCCGAGGTCTTCGAGACGGGGATCAAGGCGATTGACTTGCTGTCCCCGCTGGAGCGCGGCGGGAAGGCGGGGTTGTTTGGCGGCGCCGGCGTCGGCAAGACCGTGCTGATCACGGAACTGATTAACAATGTCGTCGGCCAACATGCGGGCGTGAGTTTGTTTTGCGGCATCGGCGAACGTTGTCGGGAAGCCGAGGAATTGTACCGTGAAATGCGCGACGCCGGCGTGCTGAAAGACACCGTCATGATCTTCGGCCAAATGCACGAACCGCCGGGCGCACGCTTTCGCGTGGGGCACGCGGCCTTGACGCTCGCGGAGTACTTCCGCGACGAACAACACAAGGATGTGCTGCTGCTGATCGACAACATCTTCCGCTTCATTCAGGCCGGGATGGAAGTCTCCGGCCTGATGGGGCAGCTGCCCTCACGCGTCGGTTACCAGCCTTCCTTGGCGACGGACCTGGCTGAGTTAGAGGAGCGAATTTGCTCCACCGCCGCGGGAGCGATCACCTCGGTGCAAGCCGTGTACGTTCCGGCCGACGACTTCACCGATCCATCGGCCGTCCACGCTTTTTCGCACTTGTCGGCGACCGTGGTGCTTTCGCGAAAGCGAGCGTCCGAGGGCCTTTATCCGGCGGTGGATCCTCTGCAGTCAACATCCGAGATGCTGCTGCCGCAAGTTGTCGGCGAGCGTCACTATCGGATCGCTGGCGATGTACGCCGCACGCTGGCCAATTATGAAGAGCTGAAAGACATTATCGCCATGCTCGGTATGGAAGAGCTGTCTCGCGAGGATCGCCGCACCGTCAATCGCGCACGCCGTCTGGAACGATTTCTGACGCAGCCCTTCTTCACCACCGAGCAATTCACAGGCAGCGAGGGCAGAATGGTCCGCATCGATGATACGCTTGATAGCTGTCAGCGGATCTTGGACGACGAGTTTCACGACTACCCCGAGAAGTCACTGTACATGATCGGCACGTGCGACGAAGCGACGAAGTAGCCGCGAGTTTCCGACCGGTTACGCACTGGGAGCAAAACTTCATGCGCCTCAAACTGCTCGTGCCCACCGCGGTTCTTGTGGATCAGCGCGTGACAAAGGTGGCGGCCGAGGCCGAGAACGGCAGTTTCTGCTTGTTGCCTCGGCATGTTGATTTCCTGGCGGCGTTGGCGCCCAGCCTGCTGTCCTATGAGGACGACGAGGGGAACGAGTCGTTCGCGGCGGTTGCGGAGGGCTTGTTGGTGAAACATGGCGACGAGGTCCTGGTGTCGGTCCGCCAGGCGGTGTGCGGCGTCAACCTGGGACAGTTGCGCCGCGCTGTGCGGGAAGAGTTCTCCGTCATTGACGAGCGTGAACGAGCCGCCCATTCCGCCGTCGCGAAGTTGGAAGCCAGCTTTCTGCGCGGTTACCTGGAACTCGCGGAGGAGCGGTGATGAACCCCACGCCAGATGACGACGTTCGACGCTCCACGCATCGGGATCTTGAAGAGCAGGTGGCCGCCCGAGAAGAACGCAAGCTCAAGGCGCGTCGCGAACAGGGTCGCAGCGTCTGGTTCGGATTAGGCACGTTCGGACTGGTCGGCTGGTCGGTGGCTGTCCCGGCGCTGCTGGGAATCGCCTTGGGCCTGTGGATTGACGACCGCTGGCCCAGTCGTTTCTCCTGGACGTTGATGCTGATGGTCGGCGGCGTCGCGCTCGGCTGCCTGAATGCGTGGAGATGGGTCCGTCGCGAGAGCGAAGACTAAGGCGAGCGCCGATGGTGGAACGTTCGCCCGCGGACGTCGTTCGGATTTGCCGCGAAAGAAAAAGGCGTCATGACCATGTTGGCAAAGCTGTTGCTCGGCGCTATGCTCGGCGTTCTGCTGGCGGTAGTCTTCTTTGGCGGGCTCTGGCGGACCGTCAGGTTGCTCACGCACTCGGCAAAGCCATGGGGGCTTTACGTCGGCAGCCTGATGGGGCGGTTGGTGATCGTCCTGACGGGGCTTTGGCTGGTGCTGCTCTGGTGCGATTGGCCGGCGTTCGCCGCGTGTCTCCTGGGATTCCTCGCCGCCCGTTTCGGCATGATCTTTGCACTTGGATATCAGCGAACCAGTGGCCCGCACCCCTTGCCTTTCGAGAAGACGCGGTAACTGATGGATGGCGTTTCGATCTCAACCGACGAGTTGGTCTTCTGGCGTTGGGAAGCTTGGCCAGCGGTGAAACTGAACGCGACGATTGTCTCGACTTGGGTCGTCATGTTCTTGCTGGTCGTCGTCGCCCGCTTCACGACTCGCCGACTCTCCGCGGAAACTCGCATACCGCCTTTGCAGAACGTCTTGGAGGTCATTGTCGAAGGGATTCGGGGCCAGATTCGCGAGGTCAGCGGCCAGGATCCTGGTCCCTATCTGCCGTTCATCGGGACGCTGTTTCTGTTCATCGCGGCGGCCAACATCCTGAGCATCGTCCCTGGGTATCAGCCGCCCACCGGTTCGCTGTCAACGACCGCGGCGTTGGCGACATGCGTCTTTGCGGCCGTGCCGCTGTACGGCGTCGCAGCGCAGGGCGTGCTTAGCTACCTCAGGCAATACTCGCGTCCCACATTGTTCATGCTCCCTTTCAACATGATCGGCGAGCTTTCACGAACGCTGGCGTTGGCCGTTCGCCTGTATGGCAACATGATGAGTGGAACGGTGATCGCCGGCATCCTGATCGGCTTCACTCCGTTGTTCGTGCCGATCTTGATGCAACTATTGGGGCTGCTGACGGGGATGATCCAAGCGTACATCTTCGCGGTTCTGGCCATGGTGTACATCGCTTCGGCCACGAAAGTCCACCACGAGACCGCCGTATCGCCGGACAGTCAATCCCTTGACGAACACGCTGACGACCCGTCTGAGGGTCCCCACGACGCCAACGCGGAATCGCCGCTCGGGCCTTGACCTACATTCATGACCAAGGAGAACAAGATGGTTCGACGCCGTTGCTGGATCCTCGCCCTTGTGCTGCTGGGCCCGTGCGCCAGCCTGACTTATTCCGTGGCGACATGCCAAGCGCAAGAGAACGCCGACGGGCAATCGGCGCCCACCACGGCTCAGGACGCCAAGGCAGGCGAGAAGGGAATCGACAATCTCGGCTTGATCGCGTTTGGTTCGATCGTCGTCGCAGGCTTGACGATCGCTCTGGGGTCGATTGCGCCCGCCTTGGGCGAGGGACGTGCGGTGGCGCAAGCGTTGCAGCGCGATCGCTCAGCAACCTGACGCTTCCAATACGATCACGCGAACCCTGTTCGTGGGACTGGCGATGGTGGAATCGACGGCCATCTACTGCTTCGTCGTCGCCATGATTCTGCTGTTCGCCAACCCGTTCTGGAACTACTTCACCCGGTAACTTGCATGAGCATTGACTGGTTTACTTTCTTCGCTCAGATCATCAACTTCCTGATCCTGGTGGCGATTCTCCGCTGGTTCCTTTACGACCCGATCGTCAACGCCATGCAGCAACGCGAGCAACGGGTCGCCGATCAGCTGAACAAGGCGGAGCAGCAGCGCACCGAAGCGGAGACGTTGGTGCAGCGTTACGAAATGGAGCAGCGGGCCTTGGACGAGCAACGAGAATCGCTCCTGAAGGAGGCGCGCAGCGAGGCCCAGCAGCAGCGTGCACGATGGATCAAGGAGTCCCGAACCGAGGTCGACCAGAAGCGAGCCGAATGGTTTCATACGCTTGACCGTGAACGAGAGGCCATCTTTGGCGAGTTCCGCAGGCAACTCAGCCAATTGACGTTCGACGCCGCTCGACACACGCTCACCGAATTAGCCGACGTGGATCTGGAGGAACGCATCGTGCAAGACTTCGCTGATCGTATTCAGCGACTGGACGAGGAACAACGCGAGCAGATCCAGGCGCACCTGGAACGAGGCGAAGCGGACGTGATCCTTCGCAGCGTGTTTCAGCTTTCCGAAGCAGCGCAAGATCGGCTTACCGCCGCCGTCCGGAGCAGTTTCGGATACACGGGAACGATCTCGTTTGAAACATCAGCCGATTTGATCTGCGGCATGGAACTGGATGTCAACGGATTTTGCTTCGGTTGGAATGCAAGCGAAATCGTCCAGCGTCTGGAGCATGACTTCGACGAGCGGATGCGGCAACAACGATAGTCTTCCACGTGACGTCCTCGAGCAATATGAATTCTTCCCAACAGCAAGACAAATCAGACGACGCCGTTTCGCAAGTACGGGACGCCATCGCCGGCGCCTCCTCGGTGCTCGGCGAAACCGTGGCCAATCAAGAGGGTGAGCTGAGAATTCGCGAAACCGGTTTGGTCGTCGAGGTCATGCGGGGCATCGCCAACGTGACGGGGTTGCCTAATGTTCAGGCGGATGAACTGTTGCGATTCAACGGCAATCAGCGCGGTTTCGCCTTCAATCTCGACCGACATGAGGTCGGCTGCGTTCTTTTGGATGAAGGCCGTGAGATTCGCGCCGGTTCTCGCGTCGAACGAACCGGCCGAGTGCTGGACACGCCGGTGGGCGACGCACTGCTGGGACGCGTCATTGATCCGATTGGCAAACCGCTGGACGGGGGACACAGCTTGCACGAACTCGAACGCATGCCGTGCGAACGCGATGCGCCCGGCATCATGCAGCGAGCCCCCGTCACGGTCCCGTTGCAAACCGGCTTGAAAGCGATCGACGCGCTGATCCCCATCGGCCGCGGACAAAGGCAATTGATTCTGGGCGACCGTCAAACCGGCAAGACGGCCATCGCCGTGGACGCCATGTTGAACCAACGAGACACCGGCGTCATCTGCGTTTATTGCAGCATTGGTCAGCGGAGCACCAACGTCGCACGAGTGATCGCGACTTTGCGAGCACATCAGGCAATGGAGCATTCGATCCTTGTCGTCGGCGCCGACGACGCTCCGCCAGGCGTGCAGTTCATGGCGCCCTATGCGGCGACGACGATTGGCGAGTTCTTCATGACGCAAGGGCGCGACGTCCTGGTGATCTACGACGATCTGACGTCGCACGCCAGAGCTTATCGGCATATCTCGTTGCTGCTCCGCCGTCCGCCGGGCCGTGAAGCGTTTCCAGGCGATATCTTCTACGTGCATTCGCGACTGTTGGAGCGATCCACGCGTTTGCGGGAAGAGGCGGGAGGAGGCTCGTTGACCGCGCTGCCCATTATCGAGACGGAAGCCCAGAACGTCTCGGGCTACATCCCGACCAACCTGATCTCGATTACCGACGGCCAGGTCTACCTTTCACCCAAGCTGTTTCAACAGGGCGTGCTGCCAGCGGTGGACATCGGCCGATCTGTCTCACGGGTCGGCGGAAAGACGCAACTGCCGGCCTATCGGGCGGTGGCTGGGGACTTGCGACTGACCTATTCGCAATTCGAAGAGTTGGAGAAGTTTGCTCGTTTTAGCAGCCAACTTGACGACGAAACGCGAGCCACGCTGGAACGAGGTCGTCGAGTGCGCGAGATCCTCAAGCAGCCGCAACATCATCCCTTGTCCGTGCCTGCTCAGATCGCCTCGATGGTCGCCTTGACCACGGGCGAACTGGATCAGCTCGCGCCGGGGGAGATCCGCCGCGCCGAACGCGTCGTCCAAGACGCCGTTGACACGGAGCTCCCCGATCTGTGTGCGAAAATCCTCGCGGGAGAAAAGCTGCAACAAGCTGATATCGACAGCGTCAATCGCGTCGCCGCCCAAGCGATCTCCGAGTTGACCGAGGCGGAGCGTCATCGCTAGGCCTTCCAGACGCGCAAGGCAAACGCCCCATCATGCAAACATTGGAAAACCTGAGACGGAAGATCCAAACGGCGACCGACCTGGGCTCGGTGGTCACCACGATGAAGACCCTGGCGGCGGTCAGCATTCGTCAGTACGAGCAAGCCGCCGAGGCCCTGGATGACTATAGCCGGACCATTGAGTTGGCCTTTCGCATCGCGCTCGCGCGACCACCCCGGTCGTTTCGGCGCAGCGCCGCATGCGGGGCCTACGGCCGCCATTGTGTTTGGAACCGACCAGGGAATGTGCGGCCAGTTCAATGAGGAAATCGTCTCCTACACGTTACAGGCGGCGCGGGAGCCGACTGCACCATGGAAGCTGCTGGTCGTCGGCGCTCGGGCAGAAGGGCGGTTTCAAGAGGCGGGCCAGGCGCTCGAAGAGGTGCATTCCATTCCCACATCCGTCTCGGAGGTCACGGGGCTTGTCCTGGAGTTGTTGCCGCGCATCGAACGTTGGCGAACCGAGGCGGGCATCGCCAAGTTGCTGGTCTTTCACAACCGCCGCGCGTCAGCGTCGTCTTTCAAGCCGCAACAAGTCCAGTTGTTGCCGTTTGACACCGAACGTACTCAGCAGGCGAACCGACAGCGCTGGGAGTCGCGATCGTTGCCCACCTTCACAATGAGTCGGCGACGATTGCTCTCCTGCATTGTCAGGCAACATCTCTTTGTCGCGCTCTTTCGAGCCTGCGTGGAGTCGCTGGCGAGTGAGAACGCCAGTCGCATCGCCGCGATGCAGTCCGCCGAAAAGAGCATTGAAGAACGCCTCGAGCATCTCCAGGGCTCCTTCAACCAACTCCGCCAGTCCGCCATCACCGAGGAGCTGCTGGACGTCGTGGGCGGATTCGAAGCCCTGTCCGCGAAGAAGAAACAACATCGCGAACACGATCCGACCCTCATCGATCCAAGCGAAAAAGACAGGCGACCGCATCAGCACGAATAAGCCCCCCCAACCAGCCCAGGGTCGCGCGGCGCACCCCCATAGGCGTCAAGTGAAGGGAGCGGCGTACGCTGTTATTGTCCTGGCTGCAGCGATGCGCCAGCGGGACCGTGAAACGGGTCGCCCAGAGAGCACCGAAGTGAGCACAGAGCACAGAGCACAGAGCAAGAGCACAGAATCCACGTCTATGGTTCTCCGTGTTCTCCGTGGTCAATTCCATCCGGATCTTCCTTTACTTGATGCTCATGGGGCAGCGAAGCGAACCTCGGGGAAACCGCCAGGAGAAATTCAATGCTGGATCGAGAGATTGTCGAGCGACTGGAGCAGGCCTTGGAGGACGCCTTGGCCAGGGCGATGAAAAGCATCCGCAAGTTGCCGGGCCAACCGTCGGCGGAAACGCTGCACTTGATGGCCAAGGCGGCCACCACCGTGTACGAAGCGAGCCGCCATGAGGCGCCTGGGCGATGAGGCTCCGTGGCTGGGGAACTTCAATTCTCACCGGACGCCCTGCCGCGTCGGGCCCCAAATGGTCGCGTTTCTCGGTTATCCTGATGGATCCTGCAGCCCCGAAACACCCGCCCAACCACCGATGCTTAAATTTCCGCGTTGTCGCTCGATACGAAATCCTGGCCTGCGGTGGAACGCGGGCCTGTGCCTGGGGCTTGCATGCCTGGCCGGATGCGGCCACCGTCCAATCAGTCCCCCGACCGAGGCGACGGAAGGCGGGAGCCAGTCTTGGCCTCAGCGGCTGGCGGCCAAGCATTTGCCGAACTCGCTGCGGATCCACGAGCGGGTGATCTCCGGCGGGCTGCCCGCGGGCGAGCACGCGTTCGCGGAACTGCGCGAACTCGGCGTTCGGACGATCGTTAGCGTTGACGGGGCCCGACCGGATGTCGCACTGGCCGCCAAGTTTGGGTTAAGGTACGTCCATCTGCCGCACGGCTACGACGGCATCCCCCAGTCGCGCGTGGCGGAACTGGCCAAGGCGGTTCGGGATCTTGAGAGTCCGATCTACATTCATTGCCACCACGGCAAGCACCGCAGCCCCGCGGCGGCGGCGGTCGCCTGCGTCGCGTCGGGACTGACGCCGCCGAGTTCGGCGATGTCGATCTTGGAGCTTGCGGGGACCAGCCCCAAGTATCGCGGCCTGTTTGAAGCGGTGGAGCACGCCCAACCGCTCGAGGCCGAATTCTTGCAGAAGTTGCAAGTTGAGTTTCCAGAGATCGCGCAGCTGCCTCCCTTGGCCGAGGCGATGGTCGTGCTGGAGCAGGTTCATGATCGCGTCGCAGCCATCGCCCGCGCCGGTTGGCGGGCGCCCGCGGAACATCCGGATCTCGACCCGTGCGCATCAAGCGCTGCTGCTGCGTGAACAATTCACGGAGCTGATTCGCGCCCATACGTGCATGATCATCCGCATGAATTCGTGGAGTGGCTGCGCGACAGCGAGCAAGCGGCGTTAGAATTAGAGGCGGCTCTCGCCCAGCGAAACTCGAGCGACGCTTGGGAAGCTGCGCCCGAAAAACTCGGCGAAGCCGCCGAGAAGATCGCCGCCGCCTGCCACGAATGCCACCGACGGTATCGCGATCCGCCGCGAGCGCGCTAGGCGGCCTCGCGCGGGTCGCCTGAATTCGAGTTCCTGCTCGGCGAGTTCATCCTACTCCGACGCCACCTTTCCTGAGACGCACCATGCATCTTGACCGAAGACAGTTTCTTCGTTGCTCGGCTTCCTTGGCCTCAGCCCCATTGATTCTTTCGGCCCGCTCGCTGAGCGCCGCACAGCGAGCATCCGCCAACGACCGCCTGACCGTGGCCATCATTGGCTGCGGGAAGATGGCCAACGATTACCACATCCCGCAGCTGCTGCAACAGGACGACGTGCAAGTCGTCGCCGTTTGCGAAGTGGATAGGACGCGGCGCGAGCACGCCAAAGGCCGCGTCGACAAACACTACTCCACCGACAAGAGGCTTCACCAGGGCTGCGACGCCTACGTTGACTTTCGTGAGGTGCTTGCTCGGGCGGATATCGACGCGGTCTGCATCGCCACGCCCGATCACTGGCACGCCATCCCGCTGATCGAAGCGTGCAAGGCGGGAAAGGACGTTTACTGCGAGAAGCCGCTGACGTTGACCATCGCCGAAGCCAAGCGATGCATCGACGCGGCCAGGAAGCACCAACGGATTGTGCAGACCGGCAGCCAACAACGATCCAATGTGTTTGGCAAGTTCCGCGAAGCCGTCGAGATCATTCGCAGCGGGCGTTTGGGAAGGATTCACCGGGTGACCGTGGGCGTGGGCGGGCCGAGCGTGAAATGCGATTTGCCCGAAGAGGAGTTGGAGGCCGGGCTGGATTGGGACATGTGGCTAGGGCAGGCGCCAATGCGGCCGTACAACTCGATCCTCAGCCCTCGCGGCGTTCACAATCATTTTCCAGCTTGGCGCAACTACTACGAGTACTCCGGAGGCGGCCACACCGATATGGGCGCCCACCACTATGACATTGCTCAGTGGGCGCTGGACATGGACGGTTCGGGGCCGGTCAAGATCATCGCGCCGGAAGATCCAGCGGCGACCAGCGGCGTGCGGTTCATCTACGAAAACGGCGTGGAGATGGTCCATGGAGGACCGAGCGGTTGCGAATTCCACGGCGAGAACGGCTCGCTGCGCATTCGATCGAGGCGTGCTCACCAGCACGCCCGAGGAGATTGTCTCGACGCCCTTGGGAGAAGGCGACGTCAAGTTGCCCGTCTCGCCCGGCCATCATCGGAATTGGCTGGATTGCGTGAAGAGCCGCGAGGCTCCGGTGGCCGAAGTCGAAAGGGCGCCCGCACCGTGACCATCATTCATCTGGGCAATCTCGCCTATGGGAATCACAGGTCCTTCGACTGGAATCCCAAAACCTGGGAGTTCGGCGACCCCGATGACAATGGCTTACTGGATCGTCCAAGAAGAGATCCTTGGCGCCTACCCGACGCGTAGACCACGATCGTGTAAAATGGCGCCTCGCGCAGTGCACGATCTGCGGCCCTCAGAGCAACGCAACACATGGAGAATGGCATGAACGAGCAGAGCGGAGCTTCGGCTCAAGTCGGTCCCTTGGTCGGGCGGTTGGCCGATGCCGATGCGGCGGTCCGCGAGGAGGCGCGGAAGCAGTTGGTCAAGCTGGGAGGGCCGGAAGTCACTGCCGCTCTGGTGTTGGCGCTGCATGCTCCGGAGGCGCACGTCCGCTGGGAGGCCGCCAAAGCGTTTCAGGCGTTGGCCGATCCCCTGGCGGCTTCCGCCCTGATGCACGCCCTGGATGACAACGACGCGGATGTTCGTTGGGTCGCGGGCGAAGCGTTGGTCGCCTTGAAGGAAGTGGGGCTGGTGACGGTGCTCAGCGGACTGATCAAGCGCGCGGGATCGACTGCGTATTGCAAATCAGCGCATCATGTGTTGCACGAAATGAAGGATTACCAAAGCCTGGTCAAGCCGGTGCTCGAATCGCTGGGACACTTTGAACCGGCCGTGGCCGCCCCCGTGGCCGCCTACCAGGCACTGGTGAACCTCAACGATGCGTCGCAGTCCCAATAGGGGGCGGTCCCGGCCCGGTGCGGTCCTGCGCCGGTCTGCTTGATCAGGCGGGCCTTGATCGGGCGGGCCTCGATCAGGCGGGACGGCGTTCGGCGTTAATCGACCAAGGCAAATCCGATCTTGACGGTTACTTGCCATTGGGAGACGCCGCCCTCGTCAATCTTGCCGCGTGCTTCGGTCACCTCGAACCACTTCATGTTCTGCACCGTTTGGGCGGCCCGTGCGATGGCGTTTCGAATCGCCTCGTCGGTCGACACCGTCGAGGTTCCCGTTATCTCAATCTTCTTATAGACGTGGTCAGTCATGGGCGTGTTCCTTAGCGGAATGGATGACGCGGTTCTTTCGCGAGCAGTCGGAGCTCGCAAAAACGGTTTCTGCAAGTGTCGCGGACTTGCCGAGGGAATGGAAGGGAGGTTGCAAGACGAATCTCGGGCCCACGGGCTGAACGGACGGCCCCTGATTCCTTTGGCCGACGCCCGCGACCTTCCGCCGCGGTATGATGGAGTTCTTGTGGAGTCAACCACCGTTTCCTCACCCAAGGGGGCCAACTGATGAGCGTTGAACAACTCTCCCCGCAAGACTCCGCTGAAGACTTAAACTCCTACCGCATCGGTCGTCGGCAATTCGATAAGGCGCTGGCGCACCTGCCAAAGATCCGCGATGGGCTGATCGACTTTCTGAAGACGCCGGCCCGGGCGGTGACGGTGAATTTTCCGGTCGAGATGGACGATGGCGCCGTGCGGACTTTCACCGGCTACCGCGTGCTGCACAGCCGCGTCCGCGGCCCCGGCAAGGGCGGGATCCGCTATCACCCCTCGGTCAGCGAAGATGAGGTGCGCGCCTTGGCGGGATGGATGACGTGGAAGGCCGCATTGGTCGATGTACCCTTTGGCGGCGCCAAGGGCGGCGTCGTTTGCAACCCGAAAGAGCTGAGCGAGAGTGAACTCCGCAAGATCACTCGCCGCTTCATTGCCGACTTGGGCGACAACATCGGCCCCTACACGGACATCCCCGCGCCAGATTTGTACACCAACGCTCAGACCATGGCTTGGATTTACGACACCTACGAAGTCATGCACCCGGGGCGAAACAACTTACCGGTGGTGACCGGCAAGCCCGTGGAAATCGGCGGCTCACTGGGCCGCGACGAGGCCACCGGACGCGGCGTCTTGTACGCCACCGAAAAACTCCTCGAACTCGGCGTCGTGGACGGCCTGCCCAGCGTCAAGGACTGCGCGGGTTGTGGTTCAAGGGTTCGGCAACGCGGGCTCGGTGGCCGCTCTTGCCTTCCACGAGAGCGGCGCCAAGATTCTCGCCGTCAGCGATTCTCAGGGAGGGATCCACTCGCCGGAGGGCTTGGACGTTCAAGCGGCCATCCAATTCAAACGCGAACACGGCTCCGTCGTCGGGCTTCCCGGCACCAAGACCATCACCAACGAAGAACTGCTCGCCATCGAATGCGATGTCCTGATCCCAGCCGCTTTCGAGAACCAGATCCATCGCGACAACGCCGCCACGATCCGCGCTCGCTTGATTTGTGAAGCCGCCAATGGCCCCACGACTCCCGCCGCCGACGACCAGTTGTGTCGTCGCGGCATCCCGGTGTTGCCGGATATCCTGGCCAATGCCGGCGGCGTGACCGTCAGTTACTTTGAGTGGGTGCAGAACATCGAAAACGAACAATGGGATCTCAATGACGTCAACCGCAAGCTGCGGCGCAACATGCAGTGCGCCGTGGTCGCCGTTGTTCAACGTTGGAGAGATCTGCGGGGCGACAGCCAGGCTACCGCTCAGGGCGGCGCGGCGGAGGCAGCCGGCTCCGCGCCCGCGATGGAGATCGACCTTCGCACCGCGGCCCTGGTCGTCGCGATCGACCGGGTGTCGCACGTTGCGTTGGAACGCGGTATTTGGCCCTAGTCTCAACGGCCGGTAGTGAAGCGAAGTAGGACCATGAGTCAGTCCCAGTTGGGACGGCCCCAGAATCAGCCCAGGTTGCAGTGCAGTGCAACCCTGGGCAACCCCTTCAGAGCAAAGTGCAAAGTGCAAAGTGCAAAGTGCAAAGTGCAAAGTGCAAAGCAGGATTGCAGATGTTTTTCAGGTAACTCGCTGCGATCTCAGCGTTGATGATTCGCAGGAATCATGGCTGACGTCCCGCTGAGTCAAGAGCTCTGAGCCACCAATCTAACGGCCCAGAGCCCTGGACTGTTGATTTAGCTGCAAGGCGACTGACTGTTGCGAATGCTGGCGAGACGGGAAGGGTGCACCATGACGGGTTCTGATTGGGAAGCTGTGGAGGGAGCGTCCTTTCCTCTGGGCGTTTCTTGGGTGGAAGACGAGCGGGCGTTCAACTTCGCCATCTATTCCAAGCATGCGGAATCGGTGGAATTGCTGTTCTACCGCGATGATGAACTGCGGCGCCCGGCCCATGAGTTTCACCTGGAATACCTGAAGAACAAGTCGGGAACCATCTGGCATCAACGCGTCGCCGAGAACATGTTGCAGAACATTCGCTATTACGCCTATCGAATCAATGGCCCCAGACCCGGTCCCGGCTTTTCCTGGCACGCGTTTGATTCGGAGAAGCTGCTGCTCGATCCGTACAGCAAAGCCGTCTATTTTCCCGCCGAATTTGACCGCGACGCCGCGGCGCAACCGGGCTCGAACGAGGGTCGCGCCCCGTTGGGCGTGCTGACGCACTTCGAACGCCCGTTTGATTGGGGCGCCGATCCAACCCTTCGTCATGGATCGGACCTGATCATCTACGAACTGCATGTGAAGGGGTTCACCAAGAGTCCCACCGCCAATGTGAGCCAGCGGAATCGCGGCACGTTCGATGGCGTCGTCGAGAAGATTCCCTACCTGCAAGAGCTGGGCGTGACAGCCGTCGAGTTGATGCCCGTTTTCCAATTTGATCCGCAAGAGGGCAACTACTGGGGCTACATGCCGCTTAATTTCTTCGCGCCTCACCACGACTATTCCAACGAGCCAACGGCTTGTCGCCAACACGACGATTTTCGCGAGATGGTCAAGCAGCTTCACGAAGCGGGCATCGAAGTCATCCTGGACGTCGTCTACAACCACACGTCCGAAGGGGACGAGCATGGGCCGACATATAGCTTCAAGGGCATCGACAACAGCACGTACTATTTGCTGACCGGCGATCAGCAAAGGCCCTACCGGAACGACAGCGGCACCGGCAACACGCTGCATACAGCCAACCGAGCCGTGCGGCAGTTGATCGTTGACAGCCTGCGGTATTGGGTCAAGGAAATGCATGTCGATGGATTTCGCTTCGATCTGGCTTCGGTCTTTACTCGCAACGCGGATGGGTCAATCAATCTGGAAGATCCGCCGATCTTTGGCCAGATTTCGGCGGATCCCGATTTGGCCAACATCCGACTGATCGCCGAACCGTGGGACGCCGGCGGCGCCTACCAGCTTGGCAGTCGATTTCCGGGACAGCTATGGATGCAATGGAACGGTCGTTATCGCGACACGCTCCGGCGCTTCGTTCGCGGCGACGCCGGCATGATCCCTGATCTGATGACGCGTCTGTACGGCAGCGACGACCTGTTTCCTGACGAACGGTTGCACGCCTGCCGACCGTGGCAAAGCGTCAATTACGTCGCCTCGCACGATGGCTTCACCTTGTACGATCTGGTGTCCTACAACAACAAACGGAACTGGGCCAATGGACACGACAACACGGACGGCGAAGCCGACGACAGCTGGAATTGCGGTTGGGAAGGCGTCGCCGGGGCGCCCGAGGAAGTCACGCGACTGCGTCATCAGCAAGTCAAGAATTTCATCTGCCTGCTCATGCTCTCCAACGGGACGCCCATGTTCCGCATGGGCGACGAGTTCCTCCAAACGCAACAAGGCAACAACAATCCCTACAACCAGGACAACGAAACAACCTGGCTGGACTGGCGAAAACTGGAGACGCATCGCGATATCTTCCGCTTCTTCCAATGCATGATTGCGTTTCGCAAAGCGCATCGCTCGATTTGCGCGCCCATTTCTGGCGAGAAGACATCGCCTGGTACGGCGTGGAACATGATGTCGACCTATCCCACGAATCTCGCTGCCTGGCCTATTGCCTGCACGGGGCTTCGCAGGGCGATGCAGACCTGTATGTGATGATCAACGGCGGACTCGAAACGGCACGATTCGGCATCCACGAAGGGTCAGCGGGCCAGTGGCGCCGCGTCATTGACACGACGCGACCCAGCCCCGACGACATCGTGGATCGCGACCATCAGCAGGTTGTCAACGACGCCCATTGGGACGCCGGTCCGCACAGCGTCGTCGTGCTGACCCGACCAGCGGCGGAGCGTTAGACGCATGGCGAGGCCGGCGCAGACTGCCGACACTTAAGAGCCCCCGCCCTTCCTGTCGGAAGCGTCAGGCGCCGCGTCAAGTTGCAGCGGCGGGGCGTTGGCCTTCCGACGGAGCCAGTTCATGGAATTCCGCACAGGCGGAAGTCGAATAATCCGACGCTCCAGTCGGTGCTTGCCGGGAAAATCCAGCAACATCAGCCCAAGCATGATGGTCAGCACCCCCTGGCCAGGAAGAACTAGCATGGCGATCCCCGCCAACACCAACAACGCTCCCACCAGGTTCTTGATGATCAACGCCGCCCATCGCAGCACGGGATGCCGGTCGGCGAACATCGTTCTTGGTCGTGGGTCGGTCGCGAAGTAATCCCGGGGAATACGAACCACCAGCCAAGGCACAAAGAGCAAGCTGCCGACAAAGACGACGACCGAGAAGACGGCGAGCCACCCAATCGCCCCCATGTTCTCGTGCAGCAGCCTTGACATCGTTGCCCCAAAAGAAAGCCGGCTCATTCAACGGTGCGCCACCGGTGCCCGAGGCCCGCGGGCCCGATACAATTTTAGCCGAGGCCGTGAGGCGCCGTGAGGCCACGGTTGCGTCGGCAGTCGGGTCGCGGGCCCGAAGAGACGACGCCGATGATCTGCTCGGCGAAATTCGATCGGATCCTTCATGAATCAGCCCAGCGACACATGTCGAACAAGATTATCGGTGATCGTCATGGCTGCGGCCATATACCTGGCCATCCTGGGAACGGTGGGCGGGTACTTTGGTCGGGCGTGGTGGCCACTGGATGTGATAAGCAATTTGCGATTCCAATTTTTCTGCGTCTTGATTTTGGCGGCGGCGCCAATGGCGTGGGCTGGCTACCGTCGGCATGCGGTTCTTGCGGGAGCAGCTGCGGCGGTTAACCTGACGTTGATTCTCCCGTTGTATTTCGGCGCGCCCGCCGCCGGCGACGGCGTGGTTGATCTTCGTTTGCTGGCGATCAACGTCCTGACCAGCAACCGCGACTACGGCGAAGTCGTGTCGATCATTGAGGGGGCTCGTCCGGATGTGGTGGTGCTCACAGAAGTCGATCAACGCTGGCTCGATGGAGTCGCACCGATCCTGCAGCAGTTGCCGCATGCGCACGCCGCTCCCAGGGACGACAACTTTGGCATTGCGATCTATAGTCGCTCGCCCCTTTTGGACTGCCGATTCGTTGATCTCGCCGGGACTTCCCTACCGGCCATTGTCGGTTCCATGAAGGTCGCCGAGGAGAACGTGCGGATCATCGGCGCGCTCATCCGCTGCCGCCGGTAACCGGCGCCAACGCAGCCACGCGCAACCAACAACTACAACACCTTGCCCGCTTGGCGGCCGAACATCCAGGACCAACGATCCTCTGCGGCGACTTGAACACGTCGGGGTGGTCGCCCTATTTTCAGGACTTATTGCGGGAAGGGGAACTGCTGGATACGCGCCACGGTTTCGGGCAACTTCCCTCTCACTCGACGTTCTACGTGGTGCGGATGACGCTGGATCACATTCTGGTCTCGAAGCATTTCCGCACGCTGCGCCGCTGGGTAGCGCCCTGCACCGGATCCGATCATGACGCGGTGGCGGCGGACTTGGCGCTTGAGATCAAGGGCCAAGGATTTTGAATGCATGGCGAGCGGCAAGTGAATACGCCCCGCCAGCAAGACATGTCCCAACGGTTCGCGACCCAGGGTTGCGCTGGTTCGCTGCGTTCACGCTCCACCCTGGGCTGAACTGGGGCCGTCCCGGTTGGGACTGCGTGCATCCACAACCCGCCGGAACAAAAACACCACTTCCAGACAAAGCCAATTACGCGCGGCAAGCCCGATCTTAGAACACTGTCCACGAACACTGTCCACGGTTGCCAAAGGGACGAAGGGGCGACACAATCGAGTCTCGGTGATTTGTGTCGGCCCTCGAACAACTCCAAAGGAATTCTCAGATGGCGAAGAAAGCACCCAAGTCGCCGGCCGCTTCCGGCCTGAATGCACTGTACAACGACGTGGCGAGGAAGGCGGATACCGAGGGACTGCAGATATCGGTCGCCGACACCAAGCGAGTCCTTGCTTGCTTCTTCGACGCGTTGGCGAAATTGCCCTCCAATGAAGCGATGGACATGATCGCCAAGGGCTTGAAATTGGCGGGCAAACGCGCGGCCAAGTAGCGACGCCCGGCTCAGGTTCCGACGGTGCGGCAGAATTCGCTTGGCGGCTAGCGCGGCGCCAATTCCATTGTCGATGTTCATGACGAGCAGACCGCTGGCGCAACTGGCCAACATGGCGTTCAAGGCCGCATGACCGCCCGCCGACACGCCGTAGCCGACGCTGGTGGGGACGCCAATGACCGGCGCGGCGACCTGTCCGGCGATCACCGAGGGCAACGTCCCTTCAAAGCCCGCTACGCAAACGACCACATCGCAGGCTCGAATCTCATCCAAGCGGCGCAGCAGGCGGTGGATCCCGGCCACTCCAACATCCTGGATCTTGAGCGTCTTGACCTGCAGGAAGTGCAGCGCCGTTTCGCATTCGGCGACCACGGGGGCGTCCGCCGTACCGGCCGACACCACGGCGACGCGGGGAGACGCGTCGAGTGCTTTGGCCCTGGAGTCAAGCAGCCAGGTTCGCCCCACGGGGTGATAGTCGCCGCCATGCGATTGGCAAAGCAAATCGGCCTTTTCCGGCTGCAGTCGGCTCACCAAGATCGGGTGGCTCTCGGCGAGACACAATTCAATGATTCGAGTCAACTGTTCGACCGACTTATGCTCGCCGTACACGATCTCGGGCAGACCGACTCGCCGTTGACGCTCGAAGTCAAAGTCCACATCGTTCATGAGTGCGGCAGTTGCATGAGAGATTGGCCGGCTGCGGTGCGCACACGCCGCTGATCCGGCCAGTTTACCAGATGCAAATCCTCTCTGGTCAAGGCGCCTCATCCGATGAGTGCGGGGCCGGATCGGATTCCGGGACAATTTGCTCCGCGGATGCTGGCCTCACAAAGACTATACTGCGAGCCGAGCGTTCGCTTTCCGTCGGATCATTCGACGCCCGCGCTCCTCGAGTCCGCGCAGTGCACGGACTCGATTTCGTGAGGTCTTCGTGGAGTGAAGGAGCCGTTATGAGAACTGCATGGGCGATCACGGTTTGCTTGGCTGGTTTGGCGATGGAGTCGCTTGGGTTGGCTCAGGACTGGCCGCAATGGCGGGGCCCCAATCGTGACGGCGTCGCCGCGAACTTTCAGGTCCCCGCGACCTGGCCGAAGGAACTGGAAAAGAAATGGGCGGTTTCCGTGGGCGACGGTGTGGCGACGCCGGCGCTGGTCGGCGACAAGTTGTTCGTTCACTCCCGCCAGGACGGCAATGAAATCACACGTTGTTTGAACGCCGACACGGGAGAGGAAATCTGGGCGGACAAGTATCAAACACCCGGCGTGTCGGGGCCGGCGTCCGGCTTTGAGGGGCCTCGTAGTTCGCCCGCGGTCGCCGACGGCAAGGTGGTGACGCTGGGAGTTCATGGCGCCGTGTCGTGCCTGGACGCGGCCACAGGCAAGGTGCTCTGGCGGAAGAACGACTACGCACAGTCCGAACCGCGTTTTCAGACGTCCGCCTCGCCCATCATTGTCGAGCAGGCTTGCATCGTGCTGCTCGGCGGAGAACGCGGCGGGGCCGTGATTGCCTATGATCTGGCCACCGGCGATGAACAGTGGAAGTGGGACGGCGACGGCGCCGCCTATGCCTCTCCCGTATTGATGACGGTGGAGGGAACCAAGGCCATTGTGACTCCCACGGCGAACAACCTGGTGATTGTCGCCGTGGCGGATGGAAAGCTCGTTTGGAAAGGCGGATACGCCCAAGGAAGGTATAACGCCACGACCCCCATCGTGATGGACCAGACGGTCATCTATGCGGGAGAGACTCGCGGCACCACAGCCGAGAAGTTCCTCGCCAAGGCCGGTGTGGTGGACTCGGAGATTGTCTGGCGGAACTCAGACAATTCGCTGATGTACAACACGCCGGTGCTGAAGGACGGCAAGTTCTACGGCCTCTCCAGCACGAACGCTCTGTTTTGTGTAGACGCCGCGAGCGGAGAAACCGGCTGGACCGAGGACCTCTCAACCGATGGCGGCGGCGGACGGCGTGGGCGCGGCGGATACGGCTCGGTGGTCGACGCCGGCGCCGCCTTGTTCGCTCTGACGCCCGGCGGCGAATTGGTGGTCTTTGAACCGGATGCAAAGGAATTCAAGAAACTCGCCAGCTACAAAGTGGCCTCCGCCGGCGCCTACGCCTACCCAGTCGTTTCAGGAAAGCGAATCTTCGTGAAGGACCAGGACTCCGTCACGTTGTGGACGCTGGAATAGGTTCCCACGCCGGCCGGCGCCGGCGGGGAGCATCGCGCGACCCATTCCCGCCACCGCTGGGCTTGTCCCAGCGGGGCGTTGCTGCCCGCCAGATAGCGCTGTTTGTGGGACGCGAAGCATCGCCCAACGAGGGCAAGTGGCGAGGCGCATCGCCCAACGGGGACATGCCCCGTTGTGGCGGCGTCGAAGCTGGGATCGTTACTGGCGGGGAGCAATGCTCGACGGGGACATGCCCCGTCGTGGCGTGCTCCGTCGTGGCGGGGAAGCTGGCGGAGCTTACTCGTTGGGTGGCGCGGATTCCGCCTGAACCGGTTGCTTCTCCGGCTTGGCTTCGATGGCTTTGTCGAAGGCGGCCTGACCGCCGATGATGGGCAAGGTGATGGAAGTTGCATCCAAGTCGACCGTGAGCCTGGTTCCGGGCGTTGGCCGCAAAGTGAAGTCGCGATCACTGGAGAAGATCATCAGGCCGATTTGTTGACCCTTGGCGATGACTTGATCGTCGGGCTGCAAGTCAAACGTCATTTCGTAGAACTTGCCGGGCTGCAGCGGTTCGCTTTCGGTGAGCGAACGATAGTTCTGAGGATCCGCCCAGCCTCGCGTGATGATATTGTCGGTGATCTTCGCGCTGCGGCGGTTGCTCCAGGGAAGGGAAACCAGCCAGACGGACAGATTCGCCGCCGGCTTGTCGCAGGCCAAACGGATTGAGATGCTGGGCGTGCCGGAAAGATGAAGCGGTTGGGTCAGCTTGGGAGTGACGAACATCAACCGATGCTCCGTCCACTCCGCCTCCGCCAATGACGCTCCGCTGAACGAGAAGTTATCGACCAGCGTCTCCTGCCCTTGTGTCGCTTTGGCCGTCGTCGTCAGGCCGCCTTGCTGAGGCGCGCCGGCGGTGAGATAGAACTTGACCGCCGTCGCGGCGGGGTTGGGATAGTCCGCGTACGGCGTCGGGTTGTCTTGCTTGTCGTTCTCGCGGACGATCCAAGCTCGCGGGTCTTTTTCGACAGCGTTCTCAACGCCATGCAGATACCGAGTGAACCAGCGGTTCATCATCTTCATCGGGGGCGGTCCACCATGTCCTCCCTGGTGGAAGAACACTTGGCACGGAACACCCTTGGCTTTCAACGCTTCATAAATGCGCACGCTGTGCTCGGGAACGACATTCCAATCATTGAAAGCATGCGCCATCAAGACGGCGGCCTTCAACGGCTTCAAGTCGTTCAGATAATCGCGCCCAGCCCAGAATTCGTTGTAGTCGCCGTTCTCTCGATCAAATCCCTTGGCCATCTCTTTGTCGCGAATGTTCGCGTCGCAATACTCGCGTTTGGCTTCATTGCCGCTGTGAATGAAGTCGTAAAGGTAATCGATATCTTCACCCAAATAGCCAAACGGATGCCGCACCAGGCCGTTGGATCGATAGTAGTGGTAGTACGAGGTATTGGGAGCGACGGGAATGATCGCCTCCAGGCCGTCGACTCCGGTGGTCGCCGCGGCCAACGGGATCGTTCCGTTGTAGGAGGTGCCCGTCATGCCGACCTTGCCGTTGCACCAGTCGGCGGCGACTCGTTCGTCGCCGTCCGGCGTGGTGAAACCGCGGGCTCGGCCGCACAGCCAATCCACGACCGCCTTGGGCGCCAGCGACTCATTGTCGCCGCCCACGGTCGGACATCCTTGCGAGAGTCCGGTTCCCGGCGAGGAGGAGTGAACGACGATATAGCCGCGAGGCACCCATTGGGCGAGTTGCGATTTCGAAATGATCGGGCGCCTTCCTCGCAGTTGGACCGCGGGAAAGTGCTTGCGCTCGGGTGGCTTCGCTCCGAGTTCCTGGCGGGGATCCCAAAAGTACTCCCGGCCATTGGCGCCGACGCCGGCGAAGTACGGACTCGATTCATAGACCACGGGCAACTTGAGTCCTTCGCTCTCGGTCTGCCGCGGCCGCGTGACGCTAACGTGCATGCGATCCAGCTTGCCGTCATCATCCGAATCGAATTCCGTCTCCACCCAAAGGTCATGACGAATCCAATAATCGGGATCTTCAAACGCCGGAACCACCTGAGCTTCGCCATCCTTGAAGACCGGAACCGTGGGGCCGTCGGCTTGGGCCGCGGAAATGCAGACAAGTGACAGCACGGCAACGCCCAGGCTTACGAGCGTCGAGTGCGTGGAATGGAGGCGCTGCATAGTCTATTTCTTCTCGAAGGATTGGAGTGTTGTTACAAAGGACTGCAGTAAGGCGGACTCAGGCGCGGATCTTGTCGACTTCGTTGACGGGGTCCTTCTCGGGTCCCAGTCGGTGCTTGGCGTCCATCGCCATGAGCATGGTATTGTACACATCGAGCCCTTCGGCCCCGACATCCATGATCTCGCCCGTTTTGAAACGCCCGTCCGCGCCGGTGATCGCGTGGAATACACCGGACAGTTCCCGCTTGACGTCGTTGTGACGTCCATCGCCGGATTCGGTGGAAATGGTGATGAGCGAGTTTTCCAGAATCGTCTTTCCGTTGGACTCCTGCGATTCCGGGCCATCCAGTTTTTGCAGAAAATACGCCAGCTCTCGCATCTTCATGTGCGCGTGGGCGCGCAGCGCTTCGTTCCCATGCTTCTCGTTAAACTTATGCCACCATTCGTGGCTGCATCCTTTGTCGCCGGACGCTTTTTGCTGGCCGGCGTCATCGAATGTCCAGATATGTCGCCCATTGAATTCATAGTCGCCGGTAAGTCGAATCCGCTCGCCGGCCGCCAAGAATGTCAACGATCCAAAACGCACACGATCCATCTGAATGGCCAAAGCGTAGAGATCCGCCATCAAGCGCCATTCGGTCGTGAGTTCATCAAGCGTGATATCGATTCCCTGGCCGCCCGGATCCGCGGGGCCGTCGTGGGGAATATGGGATCGCGGCGGTAAGGCGGGGCCGTCGCGTTGGCTGTCCTTCATGGCGAAAGCCCGCAACTCGAACTCGCGGACGCGTTCCAGATGCTCGGCCACACGCGACTTCGATGCAGCGCCCAGTGGAGAATTTGGCCCAGTGTAGTATCGATAGTCTTCCACGATGGAATCCAACACGCTGCGGCGAAGTCGCTGCGTGCGGGCGTCTTGATCGGCGTCGTCCAGATCGACGCTTCCAAACACGCGAGCGAAGAGGTGCCGCGGCCGCTCTTGCATGGCGCCAGCGACGGTTCCATCCATGCCGTAGCTATGTACATATCGGCAAACTCGGCTCCGGCGAAAGAACGTGCCGGCGACCACCGTGGGGGCTACGCCCTTGGGGAGACCGTTCGGGTAGTGCGCGCGCCGGATGACCTGATCAATCGACGGGCCGCCGGACCTGGCTTCACCAGCTGGCGGTTCGGCGGTGAACGCGCCGGCGGCGCCATCATAGTGAGCATTCATTCCCTTTTTGTCGCAACGCAGCTGGTTGACCTTGCGCATGATCAGCAGTTTCTCGCGAAGCGGCTTCAGCGGCTCCAGCACTCCTTCAAAACCCTCTTGTTGCAGCGGCGCGGGAATTCCCAGACCAAAGAACAGGTTAAAGGCCCGGACGGGGGCGGGCTTCGCCGGCAACGTGCTGGCGGCGAGCATCTCTTCGAGCAACGGAAGTCCGATCGTGGCCCCGGCGACGCTCTTCAGCAACTGACGTCGATGAATTCGGCCGTGTGTCATTCGTGGTCCTTTATTCTCGTTGTCCTGACAAGATCACTCATGATGATCGCGGTCATCGTGCTGCTCCAAGTCCCGCCGCCCTCCTGGGCCGTCTGGTGAATCCGGGCCAGGATGGGCGCGTCGGCGGCGCCCAGGGGCCGGCCCATGGCGAATTGAGCCACCTTCCAGGTGATGCTCTCGGCCACCCGCTCGTTGGCGGCCAACAGATCCATCAATTCCGCCGAAGATCGATAGGCCACCGGTTTGGCCGCGCCGGGAAACAGAATCTCGCCATCTTCCCGTAAGGCGTTGCCGTGTTCGTCCTGCTGGCGATAGACGCCAATCCCGTCATACTTTTCCAAGCCGAACGCCAGCGGTTCGAACTTGGCGTGGCAACCGCCGCAATTCGCGTTGGCGATCCGTGATTCCGCAATTCCGCGTTGCGACAGGCCAGACTTCGTCGGCGGCGGATTTGTATCGACGCACGGCGGTGGATCCTTGACCACGCCGCGCAGCAGTTCATGCATCACGAACAAGCCGCGTGTGACCATGGATGCGTCATCGCCGCCGATGGTCAGCACGCTGCCTTGCGTCAACAAGCCGCCTCGGCCGTCCGCTTGGGTCAGGTCATAGCGAGACAGCCCGTCCGCGACCGGCTGCAGTCCGTAGTGCTTGGCCAGGCGAGGCGTGACGAAAGTGAACTGCGCGTTCAACAAGTCCGTCAGCGGACGCTGTTGGTCCCACACGACGTGTTGAAAAAACGCCAGCGTTTCCTCCCGCATGTCGAGGGCCAACTGATCCTCCCAGCCGGAAAACCTCTCGCGACTTGGCGTGAGATTCGGCAAGCGATCCAGATTCAGCCATTGGGTCGCAAACACCAGCGACTGACCGACCGCCCGCGGGTCTTTCAACATCCGCTGAACTTGCGCTTCCAGCTTGCTCTGATCGCTGAGTTCCCCGGCCTTGGCGGCCCGTAGGAGCGGTTCGTCGGGAGGCCCGCCCCAGAGGATGTAGCTGAGTCGCGAAGCGAGTTCAGCGCCGCTGACGGGAAAGCTGCCGCGGCCGCGTTGATTCTCGATGCGATAGACAAACCGCGGCGACTGCAACATCGCCTCGAGCAGATAACGCATCCCTTCTTCGAAACTGCCTCCGGCGCTGGCGACCGCGGTCGCAATGCCGCTGTAAATGGTGATCTCTCGCTCGTCGAGCGGGCCGCGAAGCAGCCATTCGCCGATCGCCTCGACGAGTTTTCGCGCCGTCGAGTCTGTGTTGAGAGTGCGGTCCTTGGAGAACCTCGCAGTGAACTTCAACACATCGATCCGCTGGGCAATGATCCTGGCCAGTCGGGAATACGCCTCCACATGCTTGAAATCGACTCGCAGGTTGTAGGCTGTGTTGCTGAATCCATCGGCGCGGAGATCCCGCGGGAGGATCTCGCGAGCTTCTTTGGCGATATCCACGCCAACAGCGACGCGCACGGTCTCAATGTACTCGGCAACCGTCAGTCGGCGAATCCAATTGTCGGCCGTGTGATCCTCGTAGAGGTAAACGACCGGGTCAATGACGTCGAGCGACCAGGCGGCGCCGGCGTCGATCCATTGGCGAAGCAGCTCTTTTTCCTTATCGGTCAGCGGCTGGCGTTTCTGAGGCATCTCGTTCGATTCGACATACTGCCAAAGCAGACTCTCAGCCGACTTGCCGGGTAGAATCGCCGCCCCACTTTCACCGCCGGCGAAAGCAGCCTCTCGATGCGAGAGGTCCAAACCGCCTTGGCGAGTCGCGGCGTCATGGCACTCGAGGCACTGGTTGGCCAGCACTCCGGCGACCTTGGTTTCGAACCAACGTTCGCCTTGATCGGCGACGGGCGCGGGGGATGTTTCCGTGCCGGCCTGGAAGTTCCCCTGGACTTCCTCGAGGGACAGCGCGCGGCTATAGACGGCCGCCAAGTGAAGTTCGCCCAGCCAAGGTCGGTCGCCGCTCAGTTCGTTGGCCAACGCCAAGCGATACCCATCGTTCCATCTCGACATGGCGCCGGCCACTTTGCCGGAGGCGCGAGGTTCGCCGTTGACGTACAGCGTCGTCGCGCCGTCAGGGGCGCGAGCATAGACGACATGTGTCAAGTTCCGTTGCGCGGTTTGGGGCGGCCCGAGGGTCGCTGGGATCCCATTGGTGCTTGTCGCGGTGGTTCTCAAGCGGACTTCATAACGATTGCCGTCCTGTCCCAACGTGAAGTTGCGTTGACTGGAGTCAGCTGACAACGTGACGATTCGAGCCGGCCCGTTTTGCCGGTCGCTGGCGGGCGTAATCCAGGCCTCGATCGTCAAGGCGTTCGACCGTTTCACCGCTTGGATGATCTTGTTCGCCGGTTGGGGAGAAGCAATCTTCGTCGCCGAGCGAACCAGCAACCCACGCTCGCGCCACTGCACGCTGGACGCCTTTTCGATGGTCAAGTCCAGACGCGGCTCGACTCCGGATTCATCGGGCACGATATCGCCGCTTCCAGCCGCGAACGTGTACAACGCCTGGAGATCTCGCGTTGCTCGCTGCGGTTCAGCAGCCAAGGACGCGGCCGTGGCCAAGCCAAGCATTTCGCCGCTAACGACCAGCACGAAAATGAGTAGGCAGTTGTTGGGTCTCAATGCATTTCCCCCGGCCAACGACAAGACAAGTTCTTCCCAAGGATACCGCGCCGCACCTCGCGAATCACTGCCTTGGTCGGGAATTGGGAGCGTAAGCATTAGCTGTGAGCTGACCTGAAGCCAAGCCCGAGAAACGCCGTAGCGGATTTCGCAACGCGAAGAAGACCATATAAATTAGTCCCCACCGGGACGCCCCCAAATCAGCCCAGGGTGTAGCGCAGCGCAACCCTGGGTAACCGACGCCAGTCGCGGCCACGAAGTCCCAACCGGGACGGCCCCAACCCACGGATGAAAACCGAAATTGACCTCTGGGGGACGAATTCTGATATCTTCCCGAAACACGAAACAACGATTCAGGATCCGCCTCGACGCTAGGTGACCAGGCCCTTGGTCACGGTCATGAAGACGTCCTCGAGCGTTGGATCCTTTTCGCTGAAGCTGCTCATCGAGACGTTTTGGTGCACGAGTTGCACCATCAACTCGCTGACGCCTTGATCGTCGGTATCCATTTCGAAGGTCGCACGATTGCCTTCGATTTGGATGTCGCGCAGATGGGGTGAGCTGCGAATAATCGAGAGTCCCTGCTCCATGTTGGTGATGAAGCGTGCTTGGATGACTCGATGGCCGCGGATCCGGCGGTACACTTCATCAATGGGACCGTGCATCAGCAGTTGTCCGCGTTCGATAATTCCGATGGAGCTGCAACAATCGGCGAGCTCGGTCAGGATGTGGCTCGAGATCAAGATGGTCTTGCCCATGCGGCGCAGTTCCTTGAGCAGCGCTTTGACCTCGACGCGGGCTCGCGGGTCGAGTCCACTTGCCGGTTCGTCCAGGATCAACACGGGCGGATCGTGCACGAGCGTCTTGGCGAGGCACAACCGCTGCTTCATACCGCGCGACAAGCCGTTGACGAAGTCGTCTCGCTTGTGCGTCAGGTCCAGCAACTCCAGCACATCGTTGATCACTTGCTTGCGCTTGGAGCGGCCGATCCGATAGGCGACGGCGAAGAAATCCAGGAACTCCCAGACCTTCATACCGTCATACACGCCAAAGTTGTCCGGCATGTAGCCCACGCTTTGCCGCACCGCCATTGGATCTTGGGTGACGCGATGGCCATTGACGATGCCTTCGCCATGACTGGCCTTCAGCAAGGTGGCGAGAAAGCGAATCGTGGTGCTTTTGCCGGCGCCGTTGGGGCCGATGAAGCCGAACATTTCGCCGGCGTTGATCTTCAGATTCAATCGCTCGACCGCGACGAAATCACCGTAGCTCTTTCCGAAATCAATCAGTTCGATCATGGGTCGCGTCTTCCGTCGGGTGGTTGTTTCAGAGCTGAGTCTGCTATTGATTCAGATTGCGTTCCAGAGGCGCTTGCATCTCGCCGCCGCCCTCGCCGAAGTCCCTCTCGGTGAGCGGCTTTTCTTCATCGCGAAAGTCGCTTTTGAGATTGGCGTCCTGTTCACAGGCCGGCAAGGGCGGCCGTTGCAGATGAGCGACCACCAGGGTGCGAACCAGTTCCTGAGAGACGCGCGGCGTCACTTCCATCGGGTTGACTTCGCCGCCGGTCCAAGCGAGCATCCGGCATTCGCCCGGAAGCAGGTCCATCGTATCCACGGCCAATTCCAGGAATTTGCGCAAGCTCAGCTCGCCCTTGCGCGGCTCGCGGTAGAAGACGTCGATATCGTCAAAGTAGCTGCTGGCGGCGGCGCCGGCCTCGAGTTGGACGGGGGAGAAACTCGCGTCCTTGGCCATCTTGGCGGGCAGTTCGCCGAGCCGGCTGGCTTGCAACTGGCCGCCGCTGGTGCGGCGCAAGACCACCACGTCGTTTAGGTCAAGTTGCGAGCCGTTCTCCAAGGCCCAGCCCTTGGTTTCGTCGCCGGTCAATCGCAAGACGCCGGTCAACGCCATCATTTGTTCGCTACGAGCATACTCGGTGGAATTCGATTTCACGACAAAGTTATTCAACGTCGCGTCGCCCGCGCGCTGAATGACGGCCGTGTAAATCGTGTCGTGCATGCCCAACTGCCGGTCCGGTTGCGCTGGGAAAGGCAAGGCCAAGGCTCCCGGATCATCGAACTGCAAGCGATGCGCCGTCGAGAGCGAGGAATAGAGCGCGGTGAAGCGAGTCAAGTGCGCTCGCGGATGTTCGGCGTGAATCTCCAGAATCGCCGCCTCGGTGCGGCTTCTCGCGAAACCAATGTCCAACTCGGCAAGCTTCACCACGGCGACCGAACCGATAATGGCGATCACCGGCGCGGCGACCCAAGCGTACTCCACGCGCCCGATCAAGCGAAAGAACAGCCAATTCAACGGCACGAGAATTACCAGATAGACGGCCAACACCTGCACGACAAACTCCGCCTTGGGAATATCAATGCCAGCGGCGTCAGCGAGGATCTCGCGGGCGGCCGTGGACACTGGGGACCGATTGTCCCAAGCCGCGACTCCGCCGAAAGCGCTTGCGGCGTAACCGCGGGTTCGCCAATCATCGGGGGTGCGATCGTTATCGCCGCGCGGTCCGACGTCGCGGCTAAAGAATCGCAGGTACGAGATCAACCTCGGGTCGCGAAGTCGGTATACCGGATCAGCCCATCCGACGGACAAGTCGCCCACAGTGTCTTGCGAGTAGCGCCGCGCGGGGCGCCGCAGGAGACAACCATTGACGAAGTTGTCATAGCTTCCCCAGTTCACCACGGCCCGCTGCTTCAAGCTGAACGCGGTGACGACGACTCGCCCTCCGCCAACCCGACGCTCGTGAACGAGGCCGCCCGTGCCGGCCACCTCAACGGCCTGCGGACGCGGATCCAGCTTGACGCCCAACAACGGCTCGTTGGCCAAGACGTTCAAGGTCAGCTTCCCGCTCTGTCGGCGGCGAAGCGACCAGTTGTCATTCAGCGTTTGGAACGCTTCGGGACCCAGCTTCACCGCGCCGGCGGCGTCGGCGGGCAGATAAGCGTCCAGGAAGCTGCCCTGCAGCTTCTCCAAGGTATCGGGGCCGGAGAGAACCAGATTTCCGCCCCAGTGCAGCCAATCGACCATGGCCGTTTGCTGGTCGATCGATAAAGAGCTGGGATTGATGTTGTCCCAGAGCACCGTGGAGACCATCGTCCAAGTCAATGGATGAGAAGGCAAGGGCACGGTGGCGTCAACGCGAGGACGAACGATCCGCAAGTACTCCACTTGCTCTTCGCTTTCCAATCCTGGCCTCGGCGGTTTGGCGACATCGAGCAGGCTGAAGTAGGTGTAGAGATCGGGATTATCCGCCAGCACGATCATGTAGAACTGATCCTGCGACATCTTGCCGGCCGGTTGAGCGGCGCCCAGCAATTCGTTGCCTGTGCGGCCCATCAGCTTGTAATCCAGAAACGGCAGGCTGTTGTGGATAAACCAGGTCGCTTCCAGCGGCTTGGCTTGTCCTTTCGCCAAGGCGACCGGTCGCGTGGCGCCGACTTGAAACGAGGTTCCCTCGATCGTCCTGGGTTGTCCGCCGCTGTCGGTCGTGGCGGTGTACAGTTCGCCCGACGCGTCGAAGTTATTGGCGCGAGCTTGCACCGACGCCGAGACCCAGTGGCCGGGCTTGACATAGACCTGCAATTGCTGCTCGTCCGTGGGCTGAAGACGCAAGCGGCCCATCTCGAAGTTGGGCAGCTTTTTCTTTTTTCTCCTTTTCCTTGTCCTCGTCAGCCTTTTTCTTCTTGGCGTTGGCGCCGGTTGCTCCGCCGCCGGCGCCCGTACACTGGCAACCGGGCATGGAGGACACAAGGAGCAACAGACATAGCGCGGCGGCCCAACGCCCCGCCCAGGTGCTTGCCTGGCTGGTCCATCCATTCGGTCGCGCCTTCATACGTCCCTCGTTCTCTCGTGTGCTTGAGCATCCGTTGGCTGGGATCGGCCGCCAGCGATTATCGGCTTGGGCCTAAGTGCTTTGTATCATGTCGGCGACCTCTTGAGTCAGCCAGCAGGACGCGTTCATAGTCTTCCGGCGTATCGATGTCGTGGGGGGGCTCCAAGTCGCGGCAGTTGACGTCGTCCACCGGGGAATTGCGCAGCAAGTGGTTCACACCGGCGTCGGCCGGCAGTTGGCCAATCTGCTCGGCCAAACCCCATTTCAAAGCGACCGGATGACGGCCTCCCCGATGGTAGACAGCGCGAGCAGCCAGGGGCGCCTGGGTGCGGCAGTGGTCGATCACGCGTTGCACGGCCGTTGAGGACAGGCCCAATGCGTCGGCGGGCGCCAGCATCCAATAGTCGTCGGCGTCCGGTTGCCAGATCCAATGGATCTTCTCCAAGCCGCATTGGATCGAGTGCTTCATGTCCTTGGGATCGAGCACCGGCCGCGCCAGTTCGGCCCCCGCCTCCCGACAGACGCGCGCCAGTTCCTCATCGTCCTGCCGCACCACGGCCGCCACCGGCACATCGGCACGTCGCCAAGCTTCAATCACCCAGGACACCAAGGGCCGTCGGCGGAAGGGCAGCAACAGCTTGGCTTGCCCCATGCGTCGGCTGCGCCCCGCGGCGGGCAAGACGGCGAAGAAACGGGGTTCACTCACACTTCCGCCTCGCTACCACGCGCCGGGCCATGCGGCGCCAGTGGATCGATCGCCGCGGGACGCCCCGGCACGCGTCCCAAATTTCGATGGGCGATCAGTTCCGCACAAATACTCACCGCGATCTCAGCAACGGTTCGCGACCCAATGTCAATTCCCAAGGGAGCAAAGACTCGCGACAACGACTCGGCCGGCACGCCTTCGTTCAGCAAGTCCTCGAAAATCATGCGGATCTTTCGCCGGCTGCCGATCAAGCCCACGTAGCGAGCGCCGCGTTGGCACAAGTGATATAAGGCGCGTTCATCGTGTTGATGCCCGCGAGTGACGATCAAACAATAGGTATCCGCGTCCACGGGAACCGCCGGCAGCGTTTCTTCCAGCGATCCGGTCAGCAAGCGACGCGCCATGGGAAATCGTTCGGGCGACGCGATATCCGCTCGATCGTCCGCGACCCAGACGTCGAAGTCCACTTCGTCGGCCAAGCGAGCGACGGCCAACCCCACGTGCCCGGCCCCGACGATCAACAGGCGACACCTCGTCAAAGACGGCAGATACGCGACGCCGCGCTGCACCGAAGCTCGCGGACGCTGCTGCAATGGTGGAACCTGATCCAGGATCCACTCCGGGGGATCCTCGGGCGCCAAGCGGGCGACCAGCCGGCCCTGCTGATCCAACAGGAAGCTGGACGGCGCCGGGAACCCGGCCGCCTGTTCGTCGAAGACAACCACCTCGGTGGCCCCCCTGCCCTCATCCAATTGCTGAGCCAACGCTTGAAAGTAGGTCGCGGCGTGGGCGTCGATGGGTTGGATCAGGACCTGCATCCGCCCACCGCAGATCAGCCCATCATCCCAGCCATAGTCGCTGTCGAGTTGAAACACGGGGGCTTCGGCTTGGCGGCTGGCCAAAGCGGCCAGGGCGCGGCGTTTGACTTCGGCCTCCACGCATCCACCGCCGAGGGTGCCGGCCTGGCTGCCGTCGGCATAGACCAACATCATGGCGCCGGCTTTCTGGGGAGTGGAGCCGCGCGTCTCGACGAGCCGGCAATAGGCCGCATCGCGACTGTCGTGCAGGGTCGCCAACAACTCTCGGACGGTGTCGCGCATCGCGGGTTCTCGCTTCCACTACGATTCAACGCAAAGATAAACGGCGGCGCCTAGGCGGGCTGCAAGATCTGCAGCTCCACGGAGGAAACCAGATCAGCGACTTTCGCGCGATACTCGGCCATGTGAGCAGCGGCAAGGTGAGCTCGCAGGGCGTCCAGATCCCGCCAGCGTTCGATCACGACAACCGTATCGGCTCGCGGCGGCCGTTGCGCCGGGGCTTCTCCCACGGCGTCGACCGTCGGCCCATACTCCAAACAACCGTCTTCGTTATGGACCTGAGGAACCAATTCGTGGAAATGGCGCAGGAACTCATCGCGTTTTCCGGCGACTAACTGGATCGTGGCAACGACGTGAATCATGAAGCAGCATCAGCCTGGGGGCGCGGTGGGCGAAGGAACTAGGCTTCTCCATTGTCGCCGCTGCGAAGCGGCAACTCAAGGGAGTCGCGGGCTTTGGGAGCTTGCCGACAGCCTTGTTCGCCAGCTCCATAGACGGCGACGAAGCTTGCCTGCGGCGAGCGTCGCTCTTGGCCTGGCTGTCTATGGGCGGCAGCGTCGTTCGGTGACTTCGATCGCCTTGAGCAACCCGCGAGCTTTATTGAGCGTCTCGGCGTATTCCAGGTCGGGTTGGCTGTCGGCGACGATGCCGGCGCCGGCTTGGATGTGCGCCGAGTCGCCTTGCACGACGAGGGTTCGCAGGGCGATACAAGTGTCCATGTTGCCGCGAAAATCGATGTATCCGACAGCGCCGGCGTATGGCCCGCGACGGTGAGGCTCCAATTCGTCGATGATCTGCATCGCTCGGACTTTGGGCGCTCCGGAGACGGTTCCCGCCGGCAAGCAGGCCCGCAAGGCGTCGAAGGCGTCGCATTCCTCCCGCAATTGTCCTTCGACGTTGCTAGTGATGTGCATCACATGGCTGTAACGCTCGATCTCCATCACGTCGGAAAGCTCGACGGTGCCGTAGCGAGACACGCGGCCCACGTCGTTGCGTCCCAGGTCGACGAGCATCACATGTTCGGCGCGCTCCTTGGGATCCGCCAACAGCTCTTCGGCCAATCGCCGATCCTCCTCACTGGTCGCGCCTCGACGCCGCGTTCCCGCCAAGGGCCGAACGGTCACGCGGCCATCGGCCACGCGGCACATGATCTCCGGCGAGGCCCCGACCAAAGTCACCTCCGGCGTACGCAGGAAGAACATGAACGGGCTGGGATTGATGACTCGCAACGTGCGATAGATTTCGAATGGATCGCAAGTGATCTCGGTCGTCAAGCGCTGGCTCAGGACCACTTGAAAGATGTCGCCGGCGCGAATGTAGTCCACGCACTTGCCGACGGCGTCCTGAAACGCTTGGGGCGTGAAGTTGCTGGTGAAGGGCACGTGAGGGTCGCCAGCCGGGTCAATGTCCGCCAAGTCCAGTCGCGTGGGGGGCTGTTGCAGCAACTCGACCCATTGATCGATGCGTTGTTCGGCGTCTTGTCTCGCGGCCTCCACGGTGGCGTGGCGATCCAAACGAGCCAGGGCGATGGCGAAAATCGTCTTGGTGACGTGGTCGAAGACGATCAGACGGTCATAGAAGCCAAAGGACATGTCGGCCAGCTGGCGATCGTCCCGCGGCGCCTGGGGCAAGTGCTCCACGTATCGCACCACATCGTATCCGGCGTAGCCCACGGCGCCTCCGACAAACGGCGGCAGCTGCGGAGAAGGCGCCACCCGGCGAGAGGCCAGATGCTGGCGAAGCACCTCCATTGGGTCCCGATGCTGCTGTTGCTCCTGGCGGCCGTCCTCCCATTGCAGCGTGACGTGGTCCCGATGGGCGTGCATTTGCAGGTAAGGATTGCCGGCCACGATGCTGTAACGGCCGACTTTCTCGCCGCCAATCACGCTTTCGAAAAGACAGGCGGCCCCGCCGTCATCCAGTCGTCGAAAGGCGGACACCGGCGTGAGCGTGTCGCTGACCAGGCGTCGATAGACGGGCGCCAGGTCGTATCCAGCGGCAAACTGGCGGAAGTCGGCAAGGTCAGGCAAGTGCGGCATCAACGACAACCCTTTCGCGGCGTTGCCTTCGCTTGACAGGCCAACGCTCCCTGTTAGAATCCCAATGGCTCGTTAAGTATTGCCGCCTAAACGAGTTAGTGCAAGATGCAGGACCGTCGTCCCGGTGGTCCTGCGGCGGCGAGTAAGGGGGTCGGGTCAGACCCTGTGCGGGAGAGCCGGACAATGAAATGCCAATACTGCGACCGGGAAGCCACGGTCCATATCACCGAGTTGACCGAGGATAGCTCGCCTCAAGAGGTCCATTTGTGCGAGCGGTGCGCCCAGAAGTACCTCGACAAGACGCTCGATGAACCGTCGCCATCGCTCGCTGGCAACCTGGCGCATCACATCAAGATCAGCGAAACGGCGAGCGACCTCGCTCGCCTGGACCAGCAGGAATGTCCGGATTGCGGCATTACGTTCTTTGATTTTCGCAGCGTGGGTCGCCTGGGTTGCCCCCACGATTACCAGTGTTTTGAGAAGGACTTGGAGCCGCTGATCCAGAGTATTCATGGGAGAACCGTCCACAAGGGCAAGCGCCCTCGTCGCGGTGGTTCGAGCGCGAGTCGTCGCGCGGATTTGGTGCGTTTGCGGCGGGAGATGAAAGAGAGCGTCGACCGCGAGGACTACGAGCGGGCGGGGAAACTGCGCGACGAGATCCGGAAGATCGAGCAAGAGGGGCCGCAGCCCTCGCAATCGGCGGATGACACCGCCGCTGACGATCCGTCTTCCAGCACCTGAACCGGCAAGGGTACAATGCAAGCGAAGCCTCTGGGCATGGCCTCGCGCTTGCACTGCGCCCCGTTCAGCAGCCGGAACGAGCAGGACTGCCCTGAAACGCTGCACGTCCTGGTCCGTAATTCGCAGGCTGTACACGTCATGCTACGATACAATATCACGCTGGCGGACTCGGCGCCCGCTTCGCCGTACGACGAAGAACTTCGTTGTCGGCTTGACGCCTTGCATCACCGCCGCCCTGCATACCGGTGTCGCCGTGGAACTGAATAAACTAGCAACCCAATGTGGAGAATGGCTGAGAGGATCGGGTCCGGAATCGGACATCGTCATCAGCAGCCGTATCCGCTTGGCTCGCAACTTGGCGGAATTCAACTTCGTTCGCCGTTGCACTCCCGCGGATCGCCGAGCGATCGAGCGGACGCTGAGGGACCGTTTCGCGCTGGCCCCGGCGTGGAGCGGCGTCAGCTATGTCGACGTCGACGCGCTCTCCAAAATCGACCGACAATTCCTGGTCGAGCGACAACTCATCTCGCGCGAACTGGCGGAAACCGAAGGAGCTCGCGGAGTCGCCATCGACGCCAATGAGAAATTCAGTCTGATGGTGAATGAGGAGGATCATCTGCGAATTCAAGTCATGCACAGCGGATTGGCGCTGCGGCGGCCTGGGAGCAAATCGATCGTCTCGACGACCAGATCGAGCAGCAAGTGACGTACGCGTTCCATGATCGCCTGGGCTACCTGACCGCCTGCCCCACGAATGTCGGCACCGGGATGCGAGTGAGCGTGATGCTGCATCTGCCCGCGTTGGTGATCACTCGGCAAATCGAAAAGGTGTTTCGCGGACTCAACCGCATCAATCTGGCCGTACGCGGTCTCTATGGTGAAGGCTCCCAGGCCATGGGAGACTTCTATCAGATCAGCAATCAGATCACGCTGGGACGCAGTGAGACGGAACTACTCGAGCAAGTCGGCGAAGTCGTGCCGGTGATCATCGAATACGAACGGCAAGCCAGAGACTTTCTGGTGCAAGACAACGCACAAGACCTGCATGATCGCGTCAGCCGCGCATACGGCATCCTTTGCAACGCACAAACCATCAGCAGCGAAGAGACCATGCACCTGCTGTCCAGCGTCCGCATGGGCGTCAACCTGGGACTCATTCAAGACCTGGCCATCCCCACCGTCAACAAGCTCTTCATCCACACCCAGCCCGCACATCTCCAAAAACTCCGCGGCCTCGAGCTGAACACCGCCGATCGCAATATCGAACGCGCGACCTACCTGAAGCAGAATCTGGAGAATTAGGTCTTGGTTCTTGGGTGCGGTGCACACGGAGAACCACAGAGGCGGATGCAATGCTGTCCTCTGTGTTCCTCCGTGCTCTCTGCGGTGACCCGTTGACGGCCCCGCTGGCGCCTCGCCACAGCCCAGACAATGACCGCGTCAACGCCGACCCCTTAACTTGATGCCTGTGGGGGGGCGCAGGCGCACCCCAGGTCGGGCGCGCGGGGAGCGCGACGCCGTGCGATCGCCTAGCGGACCTGCACGCCTTTCCAGAACGCCACTCGATTGGCGATGTTCTCCGCCTCGGATTTCGGCGTGCGGTAGCACCAAGCCGCATTCTCGTTAACTTGGCCGTCCACCTTCAACGAGTAGTAATTCGCCGTGCCCTTCCAACCACAAACGGTGGTGTGATCCGTGGGTTGGAAATACTCCATCTTCAATGATTCCGCGGGAAAGTAGTGGTTGCCGTCAACAACGACCGTGTCATCGCTTTCGGCCACGACCGCGCCGTTCCAGGTAGCTTGCATGATTGGTTCTTTGGTTCGTGGTTGCAACCTGGGGTGCGCTGCGCCCCCAGGCTTTGGGGTTGCACCGCGTTGCGGTGCGTGAAGGTTGATGCCTGGAAGTTGCACCGCGTTGCGGTGCGTGTGGTTGCACCGCTTTGCGGTGTTTCGTTCATTTCCCTGCGGTTTTGGGGCGCGGTGGTTGGTCTTGCGGGGCTGGCGTTCCCGCGTCTTCCAGCGCCTTGTATTCCTCCCACTTCTTCCGCGCCGCTTTGCGTTCGTCTTCGTCCAGGAATCCCAGATAGTGCATTTGCAGGGACGGGCCATTGAGGTTCCCCGCGTTGGGAAAACCGAAGTCCTTGGGGTGGCGGCGATGCAGTTGGATGATGGCCGCCAAAGCGACGTCGCCGACCTGCGTCGTGTAGTGTTTGTTGTTCATGCCGAACGTGGTGCAGTTCTGCGTGGAGTCAATGAACTTCCGCAATCGCTCGGAGTCCTCGGCCACCGAGCCGAAGGTGGCCACGGCCATCATCGCTTGGGCCTGGTAGTAGTTGTTGTTCTTTGTTTCCTCGAGCAGTTTGCGGGCGAGCGGCAAGCACTCCTTCAATTCGTACCGCATGCCTAGATTGACCAGTTGGTAAACCGCGTTGTCGTCAAAATTGCCGGACATGATGCGACGGATGAATTTGACGAGATGTTGCCGAGTGGCCTCGTCGTTCATCTTTTGTTGAAAGTTATTCTGGAAGCATAGCGAGGCGACCAGCTGGACGATTTCGCCTTCGGGGCGCAGAGCCGCGATGAAAACCAGCGCCGCGACTTCCTCGAACTTGGGTTGGTATTGAGCGGACAGGGCTTGCTGCAAGTCCTTGCGCGCACCAGCGCCGCCTGAGCCGTCTCATCCAAATCGTCTTTCTCCAACGGCCTTAACAAATCGCCTTCGGACTCGAAAATGTCGCAAAACAATTTGCGAGTGTCCTCGGCTTCGCCGACGATTTCCTTGAAGTTCGACCAGCCTGGAAGATCCTCTTGTTCGCCTTTGCGAAACCGCTCGACCATCGCCATCAACGAGTCCTTCCGCAGCGTGACAAGCAGCCTGGAAGCCCTCAAGCGCACTTCGGGGTCCGAACTCTTGGCGGCTTGGGCGACCGATTCCATCACGTCCAAGCCCATCTTGCGGAGTTGCTTCTCGGCGTTTTCGCGCTGCACGAATTGGGCGGCGCCCAATTGCTGGATCAACTCGGCGACATCCGGCGCGACTTGCGCGACCGGGATGGTCTCTTCTTCCTGCCCGACGGGCGACGCCACATAGGCGGTCAAGGTCGTCGGCGACTGGCTGACCAGGCGATTCTGAATCACGGTCAAGTTACCCAATTCCTCTTGCACGGCCCGCACGGCGACTCGCCCATTGGTCAAGTTGACTTGCACCAATTCCCGTTCGGAGGTGGGAATCCAATACTCCTCGCCCCACAACACGCCTCGCCCGCTGGGAATGCCGGCCGAGGGCAGGGCCAGAAATGGGAAATCCTGAAGCCTTGGTTTTCCGGTTTCCAGGTCCAGCCAACCGAGCCGATAACGGCCCACCAGCAAGACGCCGCCGCGATGGCAGCAGCCCACATACAAGAAGTCGCCTCGCCGACGCCGCCAGAGAATCTCGCCGCTCGTCAGGTCCAGGCAGAACACTTCGTCGCGGTCCGGCGGCGTGACCAGGCAGCGACCGCCCTCGCAGATCAGGCTGACGTTCGCCCAGCGATCGCCGGGAGTCATTTTTTGGGCGACTTCGAGAACCTGGGAATAGTACTGGCTGCGCCCCATCAGGCCGTTGAGCCTGGCCGGCAAGATGTCGATCGGTCCCTTCTCCTCCGCGAGCGACTGGTCGTCCGAGTTCTCTTGGTCGCCGTCGGCTGACTTGGAGGCCAGGTTCGCTTGCCAATGCAGATCGCCTGAAAAGCCCAAGCCGACGACATGCTCGGCGGCGGTCCAACAAACGATGCCGTCGTCGTGAAACGTAATGCGTGCGTTGTCGTATCGCCGAGCGAAATCGCTTCCGATCTTGGCGTTGCCCAGATTCACCAGCGTCTGACTCCAAATCAGTTTGCCGGTGTCCGCCTCCAAAGCCAACAGTTCGATCTTGTCCTGGCGTTCGCCCTGCACATAAAGGACGCCGCTGTCCAACACGGGCGATCCCAAGAAATACGTCTCTTTCAAGTCTTCATGCGATGAATCGTCGCCGCCCAGGCGCCACGCCAGCGCGCCCTCTCTTGCGAGATCCAAGGCGATCAACCGGTTGCGGTTGGGGTCCAGGAACTTACCGTCGCGACGGGTCGGCAAGAGCGTCAAGTAGTGACTGTACGGCCCCTCGTACTTGGGATTGGCCAAGTCCTCCAAGAAGAACAGATGCTTGCCGTCGGTGGAGATCGACGCATAAGGTCGGTCGACATAGATCCGCCGCATCAGGTCCATGCCTTCGGGCGTCAAGGTGCGATTCGCCTTACCGCCGCCGGGGGTTACCAAGCGTCCGGGCGATGATTCATTGACGTCATGCGGATAGATCCATGTCCGCTTACCGCCGTCGGGCGCCAGGCCCAGGATGCGATGCGCGTTGCGGGCGACCAACCACTTGCCAGCTTCCAGTGCCTGAGGGTGCGGCAAGGCGGGCTGGCTGGACTCGGCGAACTGCTGTTGCAGTTCGCGCAAGAGTTCATCGGTGGCGTCATATTCGGGCATCGGCGAAACCCATTGCAGGCTCAGCGGCCGCTCGCCGGGCGGCGGGCTGGCGGCGACGACAGTCGTCTGAACCAATTCGCATTTCGGCAGCCAACGGTCCGCCCATTGACCGAGCTCCACGACGTCCGACACCCAGGGGGCTTCCTCGCCGCCGATGCTCAACTGTTGCGGGGCCTGCTGGTGCAGGCGTTTGAGCGCCTCCAGGCAGCGGCCTTCCTTGCCGGCTTGCCGCCAGGCCAGGGCGAGGGAAAGCGACAACTCCGGCTCCAGGTCCGCGGTCCAGGGAATGAGCCGACAAATCGGCTCCAGAATCGCGGCGGCCGCGCGCGGGGCCGCCTGATCGAGTCGGCGGCGAGCGGTCAAGAGGGCGGCGTCCACGCCAGCGCGAGTGCCCGCGAAGCGCTTCGCCACGGCCTCAACCGCCCGCAGGTCCTTGGACTGGAGCGCCTTGTCCAACGCTTGCTGTGCGGCGGATCCAAACTTCAATTCAAACGCGTCGCGAGCTTCCCCTTGCAGCCGATAACAGAACTCCTGCGTCGCGCGGCGGAGCCCTTCGCGATGCAGCCTGTCGCCGAAGAAGCCGTCCGGCTCGTCGCTCGACAACACGCTTTCCAAACGCTCGCACATCAAGGCGTAGTCGCCCTCTTCCAACGCCTTGCGAGCTTTGACCAGATGCTGCGAGAGTTCGCGGGGCGCGAGGACCGGCGAGAAACGGCTGGTCTGGGTTTGATTGTGATTGATCTGGGATTGGCCGGGCAAGCAGAGAAGCAGCGTTAGTCCGGCGACGGTGAACTGAAGGGGCAGGCAACGCATCATCATGGTCCCAGGGCAAGACAGCTGCTGTACGCTCAGGTTCGGGCGGCGTCGCCCTTCCCTCTCGCGGCTCGCTCCGACTGAATGACCGCGCCGGAGCCCAACGCTTCAGTCTAGCCGGGGGGTGCTCGCGTGGCAACGAATGACCAGCCGCGAACCGCGAAGCCGCGGCCCGCCAGCGCGCGCGGCGGCAACTAAACCAATTCCAGCCACCGGACTGGATCGCCGACGCGAATCAGGCCGTCCTGCACGACTTGAGCGCATAACCCGCCATGACCGAGCATCGCATTGTAGCCTCCCGGGCCCAGGTTCCGCTCCATCAAGGAACACGGCGGACACTCCACCGTGCCCTCGAACACCGCCTCGCCGATTTGAAAGCGGGCATGCAGCAACGCGCGCAGGTTGATCCCCGCCACGACCAGGTTTCTTCGCGTGAGGGCTGGGTCGAGTTGCTCCCGTCCCAGAATCCCCGCGACGGCCGACAAGTGCTCCTGCTGAATCAGGGTCACCTGACGCTTCCTTGTCTTCCCGCCATCGGTCCGCTCCCCGTCCAAACCGCCGGCCACGGTGGCCTTCACCGCAGCAAGAGACTCGACGGGCGCCCCTTTGGCTGGCCGCACCTGGATCATCTCCACGCGGCCTACCTGCGGCATCGTCTCGAACAAAACTCTCAATTCCGGCGCCATACTCTCGCGCGTCGATTCACTCATTCTTCATTCTCGTGAGCAAGGGGAATAGTCGCGGCTTCTGGAATCAACTCGTTTTGATTATCGCTTCCATTGTTTATCCAGCCAGGCATAGACTTGCTGACGCGTCGCGGTTGGGAAATCGTGGGCCGCGTCGGGATAGCGAAAGACAAGTCGCTCTGGCGGTGCGCCCAGCAGTTGGTACAGCGGGCCCAATTCGGCCTCCACCTGGCGAACTCCCTGAACTTCGAAGTTGCTGTCGTGCAGCGGTGCGTTCACGAAAACAGGCCGCGGCGCGACGGCGCCCAGGACCTCGAAGAAATCAAACGGCGTGCGATCCGGATCGTTCCCGCACCAGTCGCGAATTCGCGGCATGTAGCGGTCACTGGTCCAGCCTTGCAGGTCGCCCCCATAATAATGATGAAACGCCGTGAAGCCGCAACTGGTCACGACCGCCGCCACTCGCTGGTCCATCGCAGCGGTGAACAACGCGTTGTGACCTCCCAACGAATGCCCGATGCAGACGATGCGATCGGGATCGACCTCGGGGCGCGCTTCCAACAGATCCAAGCCGCGAAGGTTGTTCCAGATCGCTTTCATCGTGCCACTGACATAATCATCGGCCCCAAAGTTGTAGTCGCTTAAGTCGCCAAACGATGGATAGTCGGGCGCCAGGCAAACATAGCCCCGTTGAGCGAGTTCGTGAGCGTATTGACGGTTCTCCTTGCCGTATCCCATGACGACCCCCTTGCCAATGGACGCGGTGGGATGCAAGCACAAGGCCGCCGGCGCTCGCTGCGTCAAGTTCGCGGGAATCAGCAGATAGGCGGAGACTCGGCTGCCGGGTTCGGCTTGATAGCTGATCGTCTGCCGCGTGTATCCGTCGCCAGGCTGGGAATCCAGCACAACAACATCCAATGGCGTGCGCCGATGGCTTTGGGGCAGCGGACCCATGATGACTTGCATCGAGCGCAAAATGGCGGCTCGACGTTGGGCCCAGTCCTGTGGCGAGTTGACGGGAAGCGGACCGCCCGGGGCGGGCCGGAACAACAAGCGACGCGGGTTCAACGCCGCGTCTTCGGGCAGTCGATCGTCGAGCGACTTGGCGACTTGCGGTTTGCCGGACGCCGGGTCCGGGCCCACGTTCTCCAACCACCACAACCCCGCTCGACTGGCCGCCAACAGATCTTGATCTCCATCGCCATCAAGATCGACCGCTTTCGGATCAAGGTCCATCCCGGCCGGTGCTTCCCTGGTTAACTCGGCTGCTCGCCAGGTGCGCAGGGTCTTGTCAAAGTCGTACGCGTGAATGACCAGCGGATCCCATTCGCCCAGATCCTTGCCGTCATGTCCTAGCCAACGTTTCCCGGCGATCAGCTCCCGCCGCCCATCGCCATTAAGATCGGCCAGCAACAACGCGTGGGCTTGCGACCAACTGGAATCGATGCAGTGCATCGTCCACTCGCGTCGCCCCGCCGCCGAAGGGCTTTGCTCCAGCCAATACAATCCGGTGCGATGCCCTCGCCCCCAAATCAAGTCGGCGTCGCCATCGTCGTCCACGTCGTGCACCAGGATCGGGATGCTGGCGTCGCGATGCAGTTGAAACTCTTCGTGAAACACCCATCGATCTTCGAGTGGATCGTCCGGGCCTTCCGCCCATCCCCGGGCGCCGACCAGATCCAGACGGCCATCGCCATTAAGATCCCCGGCCCCCAGGCCATGGCCGGCGAGTTGCTGGGGCAAGTCGTAGCGGCGCCACGACGGCGCAGCGGGTGGGTCGACCTCCCAACGCCACCAGGCGGCGAACTTGGCGCCATTGGGCAGAATATCCAGGCGCCCGTCGCCATCGACATCCACCAAGCGTCCGGTCTCACTGGCCCCGGGCTTGGCGATCAAGTGCGTCGTCCAGGGCGGCGAAGAGTCCTTATCAGCGGGCGGGCCCGGATTCTCGATCCAGAACATCGACTCGCTCCGATAATTCACACTGATCAGGTCCAGGCGACCATCTCCGTTGCAATCCAACGGCAGGTTGGAATAGTCGTCAAAGCGTCCGCGGATCTCGGGCACATCGCGCAGGAATCGTCGCGTCCAAGCGGGAGCTTCGTACCACCAACCGCCGCTGACGATGTCCAACTTGCCGTCTTCATTCACATCGATGGCGGCGCAAGCGGGGTAAGTGGAATCGGCGGCAATCGAATGGACTCGAAAGGCGGGCGTCGCGGTTGTCTGGGCCACGGCGACGGCGGCGTGGGCCAAACAGGCGAAGCTCAACCAACGAACCAGGTACTGACGACGAACGTCGATCATTTTGGGGCTCCTGGCGGGCTGCTACTGAAACAGGGCGCGTTAACGTATCATAAGCGGAATGAACACAACCTGTTATGACCACGATGTGTTGGTGGTGGGGGCCGGTCACGCGGGCGTCGAGGCGGCGATGGCCGCCGCGCGGCTGGGCGCGCGCACGGCGCTGTTGACCACGAACTTGGACACCGTGGCGCAAATGAGCTGCAATCCGGCCATTGGGGGCGTGGCCAAGGGCCATCTCGTCCGCGAGATTGACGCGCTGGGGGGCGTCATGGGACGAGCCATCGACGGCACCGGCATTCAATTCCGGATGCTGAATATGCGGAAGGGCCCGGCCATGCACAGCCCCCGCGCTCAAGCGGACAAGAAGGCCTACCAACACCTGGTCAAGTACTGGGTCGAATCTCAAGCCAACCTGGAGCTGCGGCAGGAGCTGGTCGAAAGCCTGCTCACCGAATCGCTTGCCGACGGGCGGCGCCGCATCACCGGCGTCGTCGCTCGAGGCGGCGCGGTGTATCGCGCCGCGGCCGTGGTCGTGACCACCGGCACGTTCCTGCAGGCGATCATGCACACGGGCGAAGCCAAGACGCCCGGCGGCCGCGGCGGCGAGGGCGCCTCAAGCGGCGTCAGCCAGTCGTTGCTCGAACTGGGTTTTCGACTCGAACGCTTCAAGACCGGCACGCCCCCGCGGTTAAATGCTCGGACGATTGACTTCGCTCAAACCGAACTCCAACCAGGCGACGAGCACCCTCAACCGTTCTCATTCTTGAACGATCGCCTGCACATCGAACAACTGCCCTGCTACATCGCTTACACCAACGAGCGAGTGCACGAGATCATCCGCAACAACCTGCATCGAGCGCCGATGTACAGCGGGCAGATCGACTCGACCGGCCCCCGCTACTGCCCCTCCATCGAAGATAAAGTCGTGCGGTTCGCCGACAAGTCGCAGCATCAGTTGTTCCTTGAGCCGGAGGGTCGCACCACGCAGGAAGTGTATGTCAACGGGATCTCGACCAGCCTGCCCCGCGACGTGCAAGATCAGATCCTGCGATCTATTCCCGGCCTGCAGAACGCACAAATCATGCGGTACGGCTACGCCGTGGAATACGACTACGCTCCGCCGGATCAATTGCAACCTACGCTCGAAACCAAGAGTGTCGCCGGTCTCTACTTCGCCGGGCAACTGAACGGCACCACGGGATACGAGGAAGCCGCCGGGCAAGGGTTGCTGGCTGGCGCCAACGCCGCCTTGAGTCAACAAGGCAAGTCGTTGATCCTGGAGCGGCAACAGGCTTACTTGGGCGTTCTGATCGACGATCTGGTCACGCGGGGAGTGGACGAACCCTATCGAATGTTCACCAGCCGAGCTGAATATCGCTTGATGTTGCGGCAAGACAACGCCGACCGTCGCTTGACGCCGTTGGCCCATGAATTGGGACTTGCTGAGACGCATCGCAAGGAGCGGCTGGATCGCAAGCTGCAACAGATCGCACGAGCCGAGGCCCACCTGAGAAGCCATCGTCACGACGACACGCCGATGGTGAAGATCCTGCGTCGAAACGAAACCACCTGGAACGACATCGTCGCCTTGGCGCCGGAGCTGGCCGACATCGCCCCCGATGCAGCGAGGCAAGTGGTTTACGACACGAAGTATGAGGGCTACATCCAAAGGCAACAAATCGACATTGAGCGACAAAGCCGACTCGCCGAAAAAACGATCCCCGTCGACTTCAACTACCAACGTCTGGGGCAGCTACGCGCCGAAGCACGAGAGAAGCTGGAGCGCATCCGCCCGGTCAGCCTCTCCCAAGCCAGCCGCATTAGCGGCATCACCCCCGCCGACGTCGCACTTCTGCTCGCCCATCTACACAACGGCCACCGCGAAGGGCCGTCACAATCCGGCTGAAACAGGCCCAAAGGGAACAGGCCCGAAGGGAACAGGCGCAGGGAACAGGCCCGCAGGGCCGAAGGGAACAGGCCCGCAGGGCCGGCACAATTTTAGCCGTGGCCGTAAGGCCACGGTTGGGGTCCCCCACGCGATCACAGGCCCGAAGGGCCGACACAACCCGGGCGGAGCGGTCAGTCCCAAATGAATCTCGGATCGTATTGCAGCTCGTGTTTCTTCAACAGTTTCAATAACTCCTCTTGAAACGTCAACGTCTTGTGATGTTCCAACTGTCCTTCGATATAGCGGTACACACTCCCCTTCTGTGACATGCTCACGGAGAATGCTCCGTAGCCGTCTTGCCATTGGAAGATGTGGCCGAACTTGGCCGCTTTGTTGATATGTCTGCTGGTGCCCGACTTCAAACGCCCAATAAAATCCGACACCGCGATTTTCGCGGGAATGTGGACAAGCAAGTGCGCATGGTCGTGGGCGCCATTCACGATGAGGGGTTCGCCCCGAAGCCCTTTGCAAACGCCCGCCATGTAAGCCAAGACCCTTTCGCGAAATCCATCATTCAGTAGGGGACGCCGCCCTTTGGTGCTGAATACAACGTGGTAAAGCAATTGTTGAAAGGTGCTCATTTGCGTCGCTCCAGCCATGGATGTTGCGCTTTCAGTTTCACTCTGTGGGCTAAGCCGTCAAGATCTGACAAACGGGTGTCGCCGCGGAGAAACACAGCGGCAGCCACTGTTCCGCCCGCTTTGTTCCGGCCCTTCGGGCCTGGATCGCAGGGCGTGGACTTAAGCAATGCCTGCGATCTCTGAGGCCCGGAGGGCCTGTTCCGCCCGCTTTGTTCCGACCCTTCGGGCCTGGATCGCAGGGGGTGTCCAACCGTGGCCTCATGCTAAAATCGTGCCGGCCCTGCAGCCACTGTTCCGCCCGCTTTGTCTCGGCCCTTGGGGCCTTTACTTGTAACAGTCTCGCTCGAACTCCGCTGAGTGCTTTGGTGATGGTCGTTTGGACCAACGCTTGCTCTGCTCAAGGAGTCCGAGATGTTCAAGGCTTGTGGTCCGTCTCCCGAATTAACTCACTCTCGCCATCATGACGCCACCGTGGCCGCCGCGGAGGCTCCGCATCCGTTCACCCGCTGGATCAACCCGCATCTTGGTCAGTTGTTGCAGCAGTTGAATTTGGACAAGCGTTATGTTTGGGGGCGCGGCAGCACGTTGTGCGACGACCAGGGCCGGCGATACTTGGATGCGATCGCGGCGTTCGGCGGTTCGCCTTTTGGACACAACCCCGAAGGGATTTGGGAGGCGATTTGCTCGGTCCAACGGCGCGGCGAACCGAATCTGGTGCAGCCCAGCTTGTTGGAGGCCGCCGGCGAGTTGGCCGCTCGCCTGGTGCGTTTGGCGCCGACTGGTTTGCAGCATGTGACGCTGGCCAACAGCGGCGCCGAGGCTGTGGAAGCCGCGCTCAAAATGTGCCGCCTGGCGACTGGACGCCGCAAGGTCATCGCCGCCTCCCAGGGCTTTCATGGGAAGACGTTGGGGGCCCTGGCCGTCACCCAAAATCCCGCCTACCGCGACGGTTGCGGCGCGGATGAGAACGCCGTCTTCGCGCCCTATGGCGACGCCGCTGGCCTGGAGGCGGCTCTGGAGGCTCATTCCGGCGACGTGGCGGCCGTGATTCTCGAGCCCATTCAAGGCGAAGGAGGAATCCATCAAGCCTCGCTCGCCTACTGGAGCGAAGTTCGTCGCCTGTGCGACCGACATGACGTGTTGTTGATACTCGATGAAATTCAAACCGGACTGGGACGAACCGGTCACTGGTTCGCCTGCCAGTCGCTGAACATCACGCCCGATGTCATCACCCTGGCCAAGGCGTTAGGCGGCGGCTTGACGCCCATTGGCGCCGTGCTTGGCAACCACCGCGCCTACACCGATCGGTTTGGCGAGAAGCACTCGTCCACATTCGCCGGCAACACGATCGCTTGCCGCGCGGCGTTGGCCGCCTTGGCGATGATCGACAAGAACGATCAGCAACTGTTGCGCGACGTGCGGCGCAATGGCGCCTGGCTCAAACGCGGGCTGCAGAAGCTGCAACGGTCTTTCCCCGACCTTATCGTTGACGTTCGCGGGGAAGGGTTCCTATTGGGATTGGAGCTGAGCATGGACCGAAACCGCTGGCCGGAGAGCCTGTTGGCCGTGGCCGCCGAACAGGAATTAATGGCGCCGCTGGTCGCCTCATACCTGCTGAATGTCGAAGGCGTACGCGTCGCCCCCACGCTCAACGGCAAGAGCGTTCTGCGCATCGAGCCCGCGTTGACTTTCACCAAGCAAGAGTGCTTTCAGGTGCTCACAGCGTTGCAGCGGACGATGCTGGCCTTTCGCGACGGCAACACGGCGCGAGTGCTGGGTCGGATTTACGGAGAAAAAGTTCGCTTGCCCAAGACGCCGCGTGCGACGACTCGGCTCGACATCCGACCGGTCGCCGGGGAGGCCAAGTTCGCCTTCCTGATGCATCCCATGGATGCGGCGAGTTTCGCGGACTTTGATCCCACGTTGTCCGGACTCGCCGAAAACTCCCTGCACCAGGTCGTGCAGCGAACCGCCGGGTTGCTGGAACCATTTGTGCTGAGCACCGCGCGAATCAAGTCGGCCACTGGCAAGTCGATCGTCGGCGACTTTATCGCCATCTGCAGGACGGCCGCCGACTTGCAATCGATGCCTCGGCACGAAGCGTTGCACGAAGTGCGCCAAGGCCTCCAACTCGCCGCCGACCGAGGCGCACAGCTCGTTGGACTCGGGGCGTTCACATCGGTGGTGACTCGGGGCGGCAAATCGCTCGCTGGGCGGGGGACGCCCGTCACTTCGGGCAATTCCTTCACGGCGGTGGCCAGCGCGGAAGCGGTCCGACTCGCCATGCAACAGCGCGAACAATCGCTCTCAGCCGGATGTCAACTGGCGATCGCCGGGGCGACCGGCTCGGTGGGTCGCGCCCTGGCGATGCTGTTGGCCGGCGACGTCGGTCGCTTGTGCCTGATTGGCAACCCGCAAGGCGATCGCGAATTGGTGCTGGCGCGATTGCGCAGCGTCGCGGTCGGCGTTTGCCGCCAGTTGGCTGACGAAGCGACCCATGGGCGCCGCTTCGCTTTCGCCACATTGGGTTGGAGACTGGTCAATGAAATGGCCAAGGAGCCGCTGGATGAACGCCGCTTGGGCGATCTGGTGGATCGTTGGCAAGCACTCGGCGTGTTGCGGCTGACTCAGGACTTGCCCGCCGTTCTTCCCGCCTGCGACGTGCTGGTCACGGCGACCAACGCCGTTGGCGATGTCGTCCAGCCCGCGTGGCTTAAACGCCAGGCGCTGGTTTGCGACCTGGCCCAACCCAGGAACATCAGTCGCGCGATCGCCGCGGCAAGACCGGATGTCATGGTCATCGATGGCGGCGTGATCGCCGCGCCTGGCAGGCCCTGCCTGGGCCGCTTTGGGTTGGCCCAGGGCGAAGTCTTCGCCTGCATGGCGGAAACGATGTTGCTGACCCTGTCCAGTCGCTGCCGAGACGCCAGCCTTGGCGCCGATTTGCAACCGAAGATGTTGCATTTCCTGCGGGAAGCCGCTGAGACTCATGGGTTTCGGATCGCCCAGCTAAAAAGCTTCGGCCAACCTATCCCGACATCCCCACCGGCGCCCGCCATCGTTGACCTGAACGACATCGGTTCGGTGAACACTTCCTTGGCTTTTGGTTAGGCGCCCGAAACTCTAAGGAGCTCCGCTCATGCATCAAGTTCATGTTCAACGACGAGTCGTCGGTCTCTCGGCCGACGAAGCCTTCGACCGGCTAAGCGACTTCGGCAAGTATCCCAAGTATTGCAGCGAAGTCCGCGAGGTCCGTGTCCGGGAACTCGAACCCAACGTGCTGCAAGTCGATTGGGAAGTGAAGCTGCGCGGCGGCGTGGTGCGTTGGTCGGAGACCAATCGACTGAACCGCCGCGAGGGCGCCATTCTCTTTGAACAACTGCAAGGCGACTTGAAGCACTTCGCCGGTCTGTGGCGAGTGGTCGCCTGCCGCGAGGGGGTCGAGTTGGTTTTTCACGCCGAGTTCGATCTGGGGATGTCGCTGCTGGGCGACATGCTCAGCGGAGTGGCCAAGCGAGCGCTGGCGCAAACATCGAAGCGACGCTCGACGGCCTCTTCGCCTAGCTCCCGCCCGTTCCCCGGCGTTCCCCCGACGCGTGATCCATTCCCGATCCCATTTAACCAACAGCCAAACAAACTTCCTCAAAGGCGACGTGCGATGAATTTCCTTAGACGAGAATACGACGCGTTGGATCAACACTTGCCCGGCTTGCGCGAGCGATTGGCGAGCTACACGTTGAGCGAACTGGAAGCGATTGGCAACCCCGCCCTCTCGCTGTTCAAGGAAACCGGCGGCCCGCGTCTGGCGATCCCCCAGGAATACGGCGGAATGGTGCTTTCGGCGGCCGATGCTTGCCGAGTGCAAGCCGCGTTAGGCGCGATCTCGCCATCGTTGGCCGTGGCGACCACGATGCATCATTTCTCGGTCGCCACCTTGGCCGAGCTCGCCGCGGACAGCAACGGCTTGGAGGGACTGGCGTTGGAGGCGGTCGCCGAGGACAACCTGCTCGTGGCCTCCGGCTTTGCGGAAGGGCGAGCCGATGGGTCGCTGCTGCGGCCGTTCGTGGAATTGACCGGCGACCGCCAGAGCGGCTTTCGTCTGAGCGGCGCCAAGAAACCTTGCAGCCTGTCGAAATCGATGGATCTAATCACGCTGAGCGTGCTGGCGCCGACACACGACGGCGCACTACAAATGGCCGTGATCTTGTTGCCCGCCGCGTCGCCGGGGATCTCGGTCCGTCCCTTCTGGAAGAGCCCCATCCTGGGAGGCGCCGAAAGCGACGAAGTCGTGCTGGACCATGTCGAAGTCTCGGAGCAGTTGATCTCCTACTCGGGCGAGCCAGAACGGTTGGACCGCGGACAAGTCGCCGGCTTTGTGTGGTTCGAGATGTTGATTACGTCCGCCTACGTAGGAATCGCCAGCGGACTGGCGGCTCGCGCGATCGGCGAACAACGCGGCGCCGTCAGCGATCGCACTCGCATCAGCGTCGAATTGACCGGCGCCATGGCGGCTTTGGAAGGTCTGGCGGCCGACGTGGACGCCGGCGATCGCAGCGAGTCGTTGCTGGCCAGGGCGCTGCTGATTCGCTATGCGGCGCAACAAGCCATCGAACGCGCGACCATGCTGTCCGCCGAGTTGTTGGGAGGGATGGCTTTCATCGGCGGCAAGGACGTGGCGTACTTGCTGGCGGCGGGCCGCGCCCTGGCTTTCCATCCTCCCAGTCGGACGGCGATGTCCGCGCCGTTGGCGGAATACCTTAGCGGTTCGCCGTTGGTGATGGAGCGTGCGGCGAGATCAACCGCAGTTTCTGGGGCGAGATCCTGAGGAGAATCCCGGCCCGGCGGCCAACTACCCAATTTTCCTGCTTTCCTGCACAAACCTCTCTTGCCCTGGCGGCGGGCTTTCGAGTAAAGATGCTCCGCCTCGCGTGACTGACAAGCTTGGCAAGTTTGGCTTGGGAACGGAAAGCCCGGTCAAACAACCAGCTTGGAAGGGTTGGTTCAGCTTGTCAGCTGTTTGGGTGGGACGTTGGCCCTCGGGCTGAGTGTCCCGTCCAAGGAGTTAGCCGCTCGAGGCAAGGCGTTTTTGTTGTAAGTCCTTGTTTTGCAAGACCTTTCACGGTTGACTCAATCTTGACGCAGTCCTCGGATTGCGTATAATCCTGGGCAAACCTGGAAAGATCGGCAGAACCGGACGGTATCGCCGACTGCAGAAGAACAGGAATCTGTGAAGTCTGCCGCAGGCAATGGAATTTTCATGGGACGTCTAGGACTAGCCGCTACGACGGCGGTTGAAACGGCGGCGCTGAAGGACTTGGCGTACTCGGCCCGTTGCTAGTCCGAACCATCATGAAGGAAGGATGGTGCCCAGCCATGTTGACCAAGACTGTGTTCACAACCGGAGAAGCGGCGAAGATCTGCAAGGTCAGTCAGCAGACAATCATTCGCTGTTTCGACAACGGAACCCTCAAGGGATTTCGCGTGCCGGGAAGCCGTTTTCGACGGATTCCCCGCGAGCAGTTGTTTTCCTTCATGAAGGACAACGGCATTCCCACCGACGCTTTGGAAAGCGGAAAGCGGAAGGTGTTAATCGTCGATGACGATGAGGAATTGGTGGAGTTGATCAGCGACGCGTTTGAACGCGATGGTCGGTTCGATATCCGAACGGCCAACAACGGTTTTGACGCGGGAATGCTCGTGCGAGAATTCCGCCCGGACCTGGTCGTGCTGGATGTCATGCTGCCGGACATCAATGGCAAAGAAGTCTGCCAGCGCGTTCGCAGCGACGAAACGCTTGAGTCGGTTCAGATCATCTGCATCTCCGGGATGGTGGAACGCGACAAGATCGAAGACCTGAAAGCCTCGGGCGCCAACGACTTCTGAACAAACCGTTCTCAGTCGATGAGTTGATGGATCGAGCTTGTGGTCTCTTGGAAATCGAGCGTGCTGGCTCCGGCGTCTGACGCACAAGCCGCGGTGGATATGATCAAGCTGCGCTTCCCCGCTTCATCGCGGGAGCGCGTTTTTTTTCGCACAAAGGCGGACGTCCACATGCATCGACTTCCTGCTTTGCGAGCGGAACACGCTTGCTGGCGCCTGCCCTGGACGGCTGACGACCTGCGGCAAGCGGCCACGGCCGTGCTGGCCGGAGAATCGGCAACCAACGCGGACCGCTGGTTTGCCCTGCTCAGCGATTCCCCCTGCCTGGCGCTATGGGCCGTCTGCACCAGCGACGCCTGGCGGACGGCGCCGCCGGAAAGCTGGGGGGAATTGGCCCTTTGGCTCAGCCGACACGCGCCCTCGATGCTGTCGCCCACCGTGGCGGATGAGGCCGATCCGGCGAGCGCGACGGAAGATGCCCCGCCAAGCAGCCGGCGGCAGCGACAACAACGCAGCGATTGGCTTGTGTTGGCTGACGCGTGGCGACAAGCCAGCGGCAAACGGGGCGTCTCGCAGGAGGATCCGGTCACGGGCGACTCCCCCTCACTTCGCTGGGGAGCGGGTTGGCTGGCGGCCAGCGAGACGACTGGCCGGGATCTCGCCGCGACAATCGCTCCCCACTGGCTCGTCCAAAGCTGGCGGAACCGAGCGACGCTTAGCGGCATGGACGTGTTACGGTTGCTGCGAGCCGAACTCACGCCGCGCGCCTGGTCGTCGCCGGACGACGTCTGGCTGGGCGGAGCAGACGAATCGGCCAGCGACTTGCTGCTCGGTGCGCTGGAGACTCGCCGACAACAACAGCAACAAGACGCCCGCATGCGTCAACAGCTGCAACAAGACAAGCTGGACGCCTTGAGACAGCTCGCTTATGGCGCCAGTCACGAGTTGAACAATCCGTTAGCCAACATCGCCGCCCGCGCACAGAACCTACTGCACGGCGAAACCAATCCAGAACGACGACGCAAGATCGAGGCCATCAATCGGCAGGCGTTTCGAGCGCACGAGATGATCGCCGATATGATGCTGTTCGCCAATCCTCCGCAGATGAAGACCGGCCCGGTTCGCCTCAGCATGGTGGTGTCCACCGCGATTCGCGGAATGCAGGAGATGGCCGACGCGCAACAAACCCAGCTCGGCTGGCAGTGCGATGATCCGCAACTCACCGTCGCCGCGGACGCCGAGTATCTTACCGAAGCCATCCGAGCCCTGATTCGCAACGCGCTGGAAGCCGTCGTCCGGGGAGGATCCGTTCAGGTCCGAATCGCGGCCGAGCATCAAGAGCCCGGCGTGGTGATCACGGTGTCCGACGATGGCCCGGGATTGACCGAAGCCGATCGCGAGCATCTGTTCGATCCCTACTACAGCGGCCGGGAAGCCGGTCGCGGCTTGGGATTGGGCCTCAGCAAGACCTGGCGAATCATCAACCAACACGGCGGCCACATCCAGGTCGATTCAAGTCCCAACCAAGGCGCCGTCTTCCAACTTCATCTCCGCTCGTGAGATAAACCGACGGCGCAAGGCGCTCCGACCAGCGCCCATCGCGTCGCCGGCGACTTGCCTGATCTCGCCATCACGCGTCCTGCTCGGCCGTCCGCCCCAAAAGCAGCAGCAGCAGGAACAACGCCGCCGCGCCCAGCGGCAGGAACAGATAGACCGGCGCCCCCAAGCCAATCGGCAGCGTGCCGCACGTCACCGCAACAAAGGCCACCAACAACGCATAGGGCATCTGAGTTTCCACATGCGCCGCGTGATGGCAACGGCAGGATTGGGAGGAGAGGACCGTGGTGTCGGAAATCGGCGAGCAGTGATCCCCGAAAATGGCGCCCGCCAGGACGCTGCCAATGCAGGCCAGGAAAATGGGATCTTGCGGGCTCATCTCGACGTCGGCTCCGCTACTTAGCTTGCGATAGGCAAAATCCACCACCAACGGCATCAACACACCCATGGTGCCCCAACTGGTTCCGGTGCTGAACGCCACGCCGGCGGCCAACAAAAAGACCACCGTCGGCAAAATCCAGGCGGCAATGCTGTCCAGAAAACGTGCTCCCAGGAATTCGCCGGTGTAGAGCCGGTACGCGGCGTAGGGATAGGGCTCCTCGCTCGGCTGATACTTCGCCGGCGTTGGCAAACCGGCCTCCTGAAATGCGGACGCGATCGCGGCCCGAGTCGCCTCGGCGCCCGAATCGCTGGCGTTGCCTTCATTGCCGGTCATGATCGACAAGGCGGAAGCCGTCCAGAGGATCAGCAGCGCCGGCGCCATCGTGCTGGCGCCGCGGAGGGAAGCGGCGACCATTTGCGGCCAGCTCAACAACCGCTGGGCGCCCACCAACAGCAACGCCGACACGAGTCCGATCATCGAGCCCCATAACAAGGACCCGTAGGAATCGCTGTTGCCGAAGATGTTCTGAAGGGTCGGCGATTGGTCGGGGTCGGCGGCGGCGATCACCGAGGAATAGCCGCTTTGATACATCAAACCGGTAATCGCGGCCACGGTCACCAAAATGGGCAGCACCGCGTTGAACCAACGCGCCGGTGTTTCGTCGCCGCTCTCGTACTCGTCATCCGCCGAATCCGGCGCCTCCAGGCCGCCACTGGCCGAATCGTCCGACACCTTGCCCCGCAGCGCGCGGCGCTCCGCCTTCAACATGGCGCCGAAGTCGCGTCCCAACAGAGCGACCATGGGAACGAACAGCAAGGCCCAAATCACATAGAAGCGAAAAGGGATGCTGGCCACAAACAACTCGACCGCCGCGGACTTGGTGTTCCAATCCAGCCCGGCCGGCAGCTTGGCCAAACCGTCCGCAACGTAACCAATCTCGCCCGCCACCCATGTCGAAATCAACGCCATGCCCGATACCGGCGCCGCCGTGGAATCCACCAAATACGCGAGCTTCTCACGGGAAATCCGCAAGCGATCGGTCAGCGGCCGCAACGTATGTCCCAACAACATCGTGTTGGCGTAGTCGTCGAAGAAGACGAACAAGCCCAGCAACCACGCGGCGAACTGACCTCGACGACGCGTTCGAGCCAGCGGCGTCACGCAGTCCACTAACCCCCGCATGCCGCCGCTGCGACTGATCACCCCCACCATCGCGCCCATCAACATCGTGAAGGCGAACACCGACAGCTTGTCGGGATTGACCAAGGCCGGCCAGAGTTGTTCGGTCGCCGCTTGCGTCACCGCGGCCAAGGGGCGAAATCCCATCGCCCCTTGCCCAAAGTCCCAGGTCAAAACCACCGAGCCAATGAAGACGCCGGTAATCAACGAAGCCACGATTCGCCGGGTCAACATGGCGAGCGCGATCGCAACCACCGGCGGCAACAGGCTGAACCACTGATAGGGATGCTCATTCATGCCGCATAGCATACCGCGAAATGAACCGATCTGGGCGAACCAGCGTAGAAATGCTAGGAAGCCACTTGCCTTTTGACGGCCGATGGTAATGCTTATCGACGGAAGCCACCGATTGCTCGGTTGACGGGCGGGGGATAGCAACGCCCGATATTAAGGAGATCGATGATGAGGAATCTCAGGAGGAGCCGGCTGGTTCTTTCGTTGGGCGCCTGGTGCGGCCTTTCTCTGGCGGCGGCGGCGCAGACCCCGATTTTGCCCTCGCCGGTGGTCGCGGATGAAGGTTGGCGGAGCGTTCCGGCGACGCGGGGCGAGTCGAGCTGGACTGGGCAATACGACCCCGCCGTCCGCACTGCGGATTTCCGAGCGACGACCAACGACTACGTTCCGCCGCTGCCGGGGACTTCGCTCGGCGGGGACGCCTGGCAGCGGGAGCAGCGGGGCTACGCCGGTTCATCGGCGGCTCCCGCGAGCGAGATGACGACCACATCGCAACGTCCGCTGGACCGCATCCTGGGGCGAGGTCGTTGGGCCCAAGCGAGTCCGGCGCCGTCGGTTCCGGCCGACTTACCGCCGACTCTGGACATTCCCGACTTGCCGGACGCGGCGATTGGCGGAGGTCTGCAATCCCCAGGCTATGCCGGGCCCAGCGCGGGATCTACGCCGCGCCGTCGGCGGCGGGCTATGCGGGCGGAGGCAGTTGTAGTTCCCCGAATTACCTGTACGCCCCCGGGCAAGCCTCCGACCCCTACTCCGCGCAGGCGGGCTTTGTGATGCCGGCGCCGCAACCGGTCACACCGTCCAGCGGACCGTTTCGGGGCGTCTATCAGGATGCGCCGGCCATCGCGGCGCCGCTGGCGACGGCGCCTCCTGGTTACTACCTGGGACGCACGCTCTTGGGCGGCCCCAAGTTGTACGCGCCGAGGCAACCGCTGCGGAACGCGATTCGCTTTGTCACGCCTTGATCGGGCGAGGTTCTCCAGGTTCAGGCGCCGCCGCGTTTGCGGAGCTCCGCCAGGACGTCCTTGACGATCGCAGCGATATGGTCAGCGTTCATCGGCTGTCCCGCCGGGCAACCGCCGATGGGTTGATCGGTAAATCCCTCGGCGGCTAAGAGGCACTGCAACTGCCGGCTGAGTTCCTCCAGCTGCAATTGTTGATCGGCCGCTTGAGGTTGCCTGCCCAGTCCGGTTTGAACGCCTCGCAACCGCAGCGCGGCGCGAAAGCCTTCGGGGAACTCCGACTTGTAGAGCATCGCGTCGAAGAGGGTCAATAGCCGGTACTGCAAGTCCCTCGCCTCGGCGATTTTTCCCGCCAACGTCAAGTCGTAAAGCTTTCGAGTGATCTCGGGAACGACGCCGCTGGTGGCGTTGGTGCCTCCATCGCAACCGATCAACAGCATGGGCATCAGGGCAGCGTCCCACCCGGTCAAGAAACTGAAATTGGGATGCGAGCTTCTGATGCGGGCGATCATCCGCATCATATGCGGTAGGTCGCCCGAGGAGTCCTTGATGGCGACCACCCGCTCGCACTCATCGGCCAGTCGCGCGACCGTGTCCACGTCGATCGGCGAGGCGAACATCGGGATGTTGTAAAGCGTGATGTCGATGGGCGAATGATCGGCGATCTCCTTGAAGTACGCGTACACGCCTGAGGAGCTGAGCTTGTAGTAAAACGGCGCGACGATGGCCACCGCCCGCACGCCCAAACTGTGATAGTGTTCGCAGGCGCGAATGGTCTCGCGCGTATTCGCCTCGGCGGCCCCGGCGAGTATCGGCACGCGACCGGCGGTCTGATCGGCGATGATCTCGATAATGCGGAAGCGTTCCTCGACGGTGAAACGCGTGAACTCGCCGGTTGATCCATTGGGGTACAAACCGTGGACGCCGCGATCGATCAGCCAGTCCACATAGCGACGAAGCTCGGGTTCATTGATCTGTTGTCGAGCATCCAAGGGGACCACGTTCGGCGTGAAGATCCCCTGTAAGCGGGAGGAAGGCATGGGCGGGTTCTGCGGAATGAAGGGATAGGACGTCCTCGAGGATAATCGAGCCAACCGCCCAATCATAGCTCAAACAACACACCCACGAGGGCGGTCCCCACTCGGCCCGCGGGGCGCCGCGTGAGCCCGGCCAACGAAGCCTTATCCCGGAAACCGACGCCGGCGCCCAACAACAGCTCCGCTGGAACCGCGCCTCAGCGCATCGGTTCATGCGGTGCGGATAAGCGGGGCCCGTTCATCGCGTTTCCCTGCGGGCTGGCGAGCGACGGAGGTGACCTGGAAGATCTGCTCGAAGGCGCCTCGCATGACGTTGGAGTATTGTCTCCTCCTGAATGGCGCCTTCTTATCCAGTCCGACGTGATCGATGATCTCCCAGAATAGGGTCTCGACTTGCGCCAAGTTCTCGGAGAACCGTCGGTTGAAGGCGCGGTTGTCAAGGTCATCCAGCAACCGCTCGTTGGCTTGGCGAATCAACGGCATGTTCGAGATATCGATCTTCCCATGGACCTCGGCGCCCGGCTCCTGGCGATGCCACGCGCGCAAGTACTCTTGCATGAACTCGTTCATGTGTCCGATTCGGCTGAGCTTGAGCATGTTCCTGGGGTACATAAATTGATCGCAGACTCGATCCTGCAGAAAGATGAAGCCCAACAAGGACCAATACGTCATGTAATCCCAGAAAATCTTGACCGGCATGACCTGGTGGTTGCCAAACAACTCGTACTGGTCCTGATACACGGCCGCGGTGCCGTAGAAGAACTTCTTGAAGATCCGATCGTACAAGTAGGCGCGAAACCGAATCCCTTTGCCGCGCAGGTCGCGCTCGAATCAAGTCGACCAGGAACATGTTGGCGAAGGCGATGAAGTCGCTTCCAGGAGAATAGAACGGATCCAGGAAGAACCCCGATTCGCCCGTCAATCCCCACCGACGCTGGGAGAAGACCTGCTTGCACTCCATCGAGTAGTTCTTGACGGCGCCAAAGTCCTGAATCTCGCTCTGATGTTCGCGAATCTTGCGAGCACATTGGGACTCATGCCGATCCAGCCAGGCAAGGGCTTTCTCGAGAGAGTTAAACGTATTCAAGGGATGCGACTGCGGATCCGCGACGATTCCAATGCTGGTGGAGCCGGACGCCAACGGAATCAGCCAAACCCAGTAACCGGGCCCCATCAGATGATTGGTGCTGTACCAACGGGCGATCGTCTCGTCATATCCTTCTTGCCAGGCCGGATCGTTCGACCAATCGTCGATCTTGAGCGGTGCGTTGACGCGGAACCAGACCGCGTTTCCCTGATGCGGCGACGGCTTTTGCAAGCCCAGCTGCCGTTTGAGCAGCGCGGCGCGGCCGCTCGCGTCGGCCACCCAACGGCACTCCGACTGCCAGGTTTCCCCTTCGAACTGATAGGATACGCAGTGCTTTCGCCAGCCGCCGCGAAGACTCACCTGCAGGACCTCGGCGCCGTCAAGGAACTCCACTCCGCGTTCGCGGCAGAGTTGGCCCAGATGGTTCTCGAATCGGCCTCGATCCAGCTGGTAACTGGGCGCCGGGGGAAAGCGGCGTCCGCCGATTTCCAATCGTTGATCGATGGCGGAGTTGTCGCCCGCGCCAAAGAAGAAACGCAAACCGAGCTTGGGAAGCTGCTGTTGGCGAATGTGCTCCTCGAGCCCCAACACTTTGCCGAAGTAGTTGGCGGCGACTTCCACGGTGGACTCGCCCACCTTGAAGGCGGCTTCGGGAGCGGGATGTCGATTCTTTTCCAGCACGAGGATGCGCGCCTTGGGCGAACGTTGGCGGCAATGAAGCGCCAAGCTCAAGCCGGCCAAGCCGCCTCCCAGGATGACGACGTCGTGTCTCGAATTTCTGGCTCGCGGTTTGACCATGTCCTTGCCCATATCGCAGTGCATTCCTTAAACGTCGCCGCCCAAGTCGTCGCCCAAACCTGCAGGGGTTGGGGGTGTTGCTCGGCGCCGACGGTCTAGACTAGATGTTGAGAAGTTCGAAAATCCCGTCGAGTCGTCGTTGGGACACGGCGTGTTCCAACGGCCCCGCCAATTGAGGGCGAGCCTGTCGCACTCGCCCCATGATTTCTCCCAGGATGTCGCGGAGCAACACGACGTTGCGCGCGATCCTGGCCCGCAAAGCCTGCTCGTCCAGCTTCTCCTGCAATTCGGCGTTCAATTGAGTGAGTAGTTTGATGTCATGTTGGTTGACGAAGACGGGCGGCGTCGCCGCAACGGGATCCTCAGCATCCCACTGCCGAAAAAACTCCTGCATTCGCTGGTTCATCGCTCGCATTTCCTGAATATCCTTGCCGATGGACTGCAGGAAGGAGGGTTCGGCGATCTTCTCATTGAAGTACAACAACGCCGGAAAACTCCAATACACCGCGTAATCCCACACGTACTTGAGCGACATCACGCGCGGATTGCCGAACAAAGGGTACTGATCCTCGTAGGTCAGCAGGTTGTTTTGAAACAGCAGCAGAAACGTACTTTCCAACTTCGGCGCCAGTTGATCGATGGGCAGTCCTTCGAGATCCTGTTGAACCAGCTTGCAGATCATCGTGTTGCCGATGGCGATGTAGTCGATGCCTGGCGAGTACAACGGGTCGAGGAACACCGCGGCTTCACCGGTCAACGCCCAACGATTGGTCGAGAAGACCTGGCGACTCGCCCGCGCCAGTCGCTTCGCCGCCATGAAATCCTGCACCTGGTCACAGTGCGGCGCGATCTTGGAGGCCAACAGAGGTTCATGTTGCTCAAGCCAGTCCATCGCTTTGTCAAAGCGATTCAACTTCGAGAGAGCATGCAGTCGCGGGTCGGCGACGACGCCGATGCTCGTTGAGCCCGTGGCCAGGGGAATGATCCAAACCCAATAGCCGCGACCCAACAGATGATTCGTGCTCAACCAACGCCGTGGTACTTTGCCAACCCGAGTTCTCCACTCGGGATCATCAGACCAATCGTCCACTTGAAGTTGGGCGCCGAGGCGAAACCAGATTGCGTTAACATTGTGCGAAACGTCCTCTTGCAAATTCAGGCGACGCTTCAAGTAACTGGCGCGACCACTGGCGTCCACGATCCACCGCGCGGTGGCTTCCTTGGGTTCGCGGTCCAAGTCGTAAGTAATTCGATGCTTGGGGTTCGACCGTTGAGTCGCCCTCGTCGGTGTTCGCGGCCAATTGCACATCACGGACGCGGGCCTTGAGCAGCACGGCGCCCATATCACCGATGGCCTTCGCCAGGTAGTTCTCCAGGCGCCCTCGGTCGACCTGGTAACCGGGCGCGGCAAAGAACTCGCTGGAGCCCACCTCGGCGGCGTCGGACAAAGACATGCGTCCCTGTTGAAAGAAGAAACGCAAGCCGAACTTCGGCAACTGATCATCGATCAGGTGCTTCTTCAGATCCACTTCCTGGGCCAGGTAATGGGCGCCAATTTCAACGGTCGATTCGCCAACTTTGTAGGCCGATTCCGCGACCGGGAAATCATGCTTCTCGAGAATCAGCAACCTAGTTTCGGGGCGTTTGCGCAGCAGTTGACGAGCGAGGGTGAGCCCCGCCAAACCGCCGCCCAGGATGGCGACGTCAAAGTGATCCTTGGCGGCCATCTGCATCTCCTCTTCGTTGAATCTCTCTAGGGGTTGCATCTCTTCACTTCAAGTATTCGCCGACATCCGTTATCCAATAATGCGACCTCTGGAACGGGTAGGTCGGCAGCCCTAACCGTTGAAACGACCAGGGTCGATTCATGGCGGCGAAGTCCAGCGAAAAGCCCTGCACGTGCAAGCGGGCCGCCGCGTCCAACAGCGTCGCCGTCGCATCGCCACCGGGCGACAGGCTTTCCAGGCACAGCGACTGCGCGCGTGATGGCTCGCCGCCGCCAAGAGCCTGATAGAGCAGCGCCGACGGACCGATCTCCAACGCCACATCGCATTTCGCCGCAGCGATGGTCTTCAACGTGTCGGTCCACTCCGCCGGCTCGCAACAATGCCTTCGCCAGTAGCTTCCGCCCAACACTCGATGCACGGGAATCACGCTGCCGCTCAACTCGCAAACCAACGGCCGATCGGCTGGAAAATAGTCCATCGAATCCGCGAGCTTTTCGAATTCGTCCAGTCCCGCGGAGTCGGTCGCAAGCGCCGGGCGCTCGGCGGCCGCCAATCGTGGAGCTCGACCGAGAAGCTCTTGTCGCGCCAGCACCAATCGAACAGCGTCCTCCATCTTCAAAGCGCCTGCGACACACGCCGCGGCGTACTGACCCACGCCTCGTCCCAGAACCAGATCGGGTTCAACGCCCCAACTCCGCCAGAGCCTGGCCAACGCGGTCTGCAGCACAAACAACGCGAGATCTCCTGGCGCTCCCTGGGCGAGGGCCGCGTCCAACAACGGCGCCAAGGGGCAGTGCTTCGCGGTCGCCGCTTCGTCGTCGCTGGCGGTCGGGGGAGATGGCTGCTCCCGCAGCGCTTGCTTGCAAGCATCGACCGTCTCGCGAAACGTTGGCTCGGCGTGGTACAGAATCGCGCCGCGCCCAGCGCGTCGCTGGATCGTCCGTCGAACACCCAAGCCAACTTGGGCGAGTTCTTCACGCAAGCGATGTGCGGGGCGTGCCCCTGGCGATGCGGGTCGCTGTTCGAATCGGCGACAGCGATGAAACCTCGGCGAGCGTCATCCAAAGATTTCGCGACCAAGGCGGCGCGATGTTCGAAATGGCGGCGGCCGACCGCCAACGTATGCGCGATATCGGCCAGATTCGCCCGCGGATGTTCATCGATGAATGCGAGTTGCCGTCGAGCAGCCTCGCGCAGAGCCGGCTCGTTGCGGGCGCTGATGAGGATCATGTGATGCGAACGTCCCGGCGGCGGGGCGGAGTCCTCCTTGTTCTCCTCGTTCTCCGGCGGCGAATTCTGAGCTTTCGCACTCAGGACGACATGGGCGTTGGTTCCGCTCAGTCCCAAGGCCGTGACGCCCGCGATTCGCTCGTCCGTTTCCGGCCACGGCGTCTGTTCTTGGACAATCCGCAGGGGCAATTGAGCCCAGGGAACGTGCGGGCTGGGCTCGTCGAAGTGCAATTGCCGGGGGATGACTCCGTGGTGCATCGCCAGCACCGCCTTGATCAAACCGGAGACGCCGCCGGCGGCCTCCAAGTGCCCGATGTTGGCTTTCACCGAGCCCACCAGCAACGGTTGATCGGCGGCGCGTCCTTTGCCCAACGCGGAGGCGGCCGCACGGATCTCGATGGGATCACCCAATTCAGTTCCCGTGCCATGCGCCTCCAGATACTGGATCTGGCCGGGCGTGATCCCGGCGTTGTCCAACGCCTCGCGGATGACGCGTTCTTGGGCGCGGCCGCTGGGCGTGGTCAAGCCGCCGCTAAAGCCGTTGTGGCTGACCGCGGCGCCGCGAATCACAGCCAACACTCGATCCCCGTCGCGACGGGCGTCGGAAAGCCTTTTCAAGACGACGACGCCGCAACCTTCTCCTCGACCAAACCCGTCGCTCTTCGCCGAGAACGACTTGCAGCGCCCATCGGGAGCGAGCATCCGCGCCTTGCTAAGCAGCAATGAATTGGTGGGCGTCAGGATGGCGTTAACGCCTCCCGCCAAGGCGACGTTGCAGTTGCCTTCCAGCAAGCTTTTCACCGCTTGACAGACGGCGACCAGCGAACTGCTGCTGGCCGAATCGATGGCCAGGCAGGGTCCTTCGAATCCGAACGCGTAGCTCAGCCGCCCCACGCCGGCGCTGTGCGAGAGGCCCGCGCCTTGAAAACCGTCGATCAGCTCGACGTCAACGCCTCCCAACAACTCGCCGTAATCCTGGGACATGATCCCCATGAAGACGCCGACCCGTGGATCGGCCAACGGCTGTGTGGCGATCGCGGCGTCCTCCAAGGCTTCCCAACTGACCTCGAGCATCAAGCGATGTTGCGGATCAAGCCAGCAGGCTTCGAGCTCGGAGATGTTAAAGAAGTCCGCATCGAACTCGCGGATCTGGTTCAGGAATCCGCCCTGGCGAGTGTACATCTTGCCGGCGGCGGCGGTCGCTTGATAGTACTTGTCAACATCCCAGCGATCCGAGGGAATCTCGCGCACGGAGTCGACGCCTTGCAACAGATTGCTCCAGAACTCCGCCAAACTGGAGGCGCCCGGAAAACGGCAGCTCATGCCCACGATCGCCACATCATCGAGCTGTGTTTCGCGCCGCGACTCGGTCGGCGTCGTCGCCGCCGCTTCAGGGGCCGCGTCATCGCTGGCCAACTCCAACAAGTAATCCGAGATCGCATTCACGGTCGGGTAGTCGTACAGCAACGTGGGCGCGATTGCGAAGTCGTCGCCCAACTGTTGCTGCAAACGCGTGCTGAACTCGACAGCCATCAAGGAATCGAGTCCCATTTCGGTCAGTGGCGTATCGAGATCGGGGGGTTGAGCCGCGGAGAGGATCTGTTGCAGTTCGCTCTGGATCGTGTCCACCAGCAAGCGTTTACGGGCGGGTCCCTGAAGCGTTTTCAACTTGCCGATCAACGCCGAATCGCCGCTGCGTTGGCGTGCAACCATCGGCGCCACTTCGTCCAACAGGGGCGGCGCGTCCCCGCCGAGTCCCATCCGCATGCGGCGCCAGTCCACGTCCAAGACCGTCGCTTGCACGGCCTGGGAAACCAGCAACTTCTCAAGAGCTTGATGCGCCTCGGCAATGGTCAGCGGTGTGATGCCTTGCAGGGCCAGACGTTTGACGATCAACTCGTTGTCCGCCATGCCCTCGGTCCAGGGTCCCCAATTCACGCTGAGCGCCGGCAGACCCGCCTGCCGGCGGCGCCACGCCAGGCCGTCCATATAGGCGTTGGCGGTGGCGTAGTTGCTTTGCCCAGGCGACCCGAGTACCGACGCGGCCGACGAGTACAGCACGAAGAAATCCAGGTCCAACTTCGCGGTCGCCTCATGCAGCAACGTCGCGCCTCGGACCTTGGGCCCCAGCACCTTGTCGAAACGCTCCCACGACTGGTCCGCCAGCAGCGCGTCGTTGACGAGCCCGGCGGCGTGGATCACGCCGCGCAGCGCGGGCAAGTCCGCACCGCAACGCGCGATCAGCCGCTCGACGTCTTCGGGTCGCGACAGATCAGCCAAGTGCACGTGGACACGACTTCCCATCGCCTCAATCTCATCCATGATCGGTTGCAGCGACGCGGCGGGTTCACGACGCGAGACCAACACAAGGTGGCCCGCGCCGCGACGCGCCAACCAGAGGGCCGCTTGGCGCCCCAGCAGGCCCAAGCCCCCGGTAATCAAATACGCCCCGTCCGGGCGAGCCGCAAAGGCCGCCGCTTCCTGCGTCGCGGCGGTCGGCCGCCACGACTTCAGGCGAGGCGCCAGGACGCGCCCGTCGCGAAGCGCGAGCTGACTTTCCGACGAGTCGTTCAGGATCACATCGGTCAACTCGGCGGCGACGCTTCGGCTGGAGTCGTCCTGACCGGGATCGATGTCAATCAAGCGGCAGCCCAAATGCGGTTGCTCGGCGCCAACGACTCGCCCCAGCCCCCAATATTGCGCCTGCCATGGATCCACTTCCGCCAACGACGCCAACGCAGCAACATCCGTCCCATCCTTGCACGCCGCGCCGCGCGCCGTGACCAGTTGCAAGCCCCGTTCCAGCATTGTGATCTTCCGTTCTCGCAGCGCGGCGATCAACGCAAGCACACCGCTACACGCGCGACGCGTTGACGCGAGGTCGGCGATTCGCGAGGCGGCCGATTCCTGCCCGGAAGGTCCTTCCGGCAACATCCAGACGACGCCCAACGGCGCGGATTGCCGTTCGGCTCAGCCAATGATCAAGCACCGCGTTCCACTGTTCCGACTGACGGCCGTCAAGCAACACACGATCCGTAGTGATCTCCGCCTGCTCTTGGCCGTCAGCCAAAGTGACTCGCGTCACGTGTTGCCCTTGCTCCTGGAGCAGCGCGTCGAGTTGCCCGGCGAGCTCATGCTCATGGGAATCGCCCGCCTCGAAGTCGCGGCCATGGACGTTGACCAGCAGAAAGCGACTTGGCTTGGGATTCACGGCTGGCAAACGCGTTGTTCGCCATTGGTAATCGTAGAGCAGCCGCTCAGGTCCTCCGCCGGACATGCGACGAAGCGCCGCTCGGTTCAGTTGCTTGAGCTTCAAGTTCTTGACAAAAACGAGCACCTCGCCTTGCTCGTTGAACAGGGTCAGATTGGCGGTCCGCTCTGCGCCTTCGGCCTGAGTCCAAAACGCGTGGCACCAGATGGGACCGTCAACCGTGCGATAGTAATGCACGGCCTCCATACCAGCGGGCAGGAACAGCGCCCCCGCGTCCCCCTGAAGCAGGCTGACCGCCAACGAATGGAAGGCGCCGTCCAAGACAGTTGGCGGAACACCGTAACCGCGCAGGTCGGCGGCGGCTTCCAAGCGAGCCAGCACGTCGGCCCCTCCGAATCGCAGCGTTCGAATGGTTTGGAATTGGGCGGCATAATGCAATCCCAAACCGTCCATCATGTGGTAGAAGTCGGCGGGTTCGACTTGCTGGGGACAACGTTCCTCCAAATCGCTTCGTGAGACGCGTGGCGGTGCGGCTGGTTCGGAGGGCTGGATCTTGGCGACAAAATGACGCGTCCAATGCGTCGCTCCTTCCGGCGAAGAATGCACTTCGAGCGTCTTGCCGAATTCCTGTTCGCGCACGATGGTTTGCAGACGCGTGCGGCTGGCGAGCCGCAAAGGCTTCTCGAACACCAGCTCGGAGAGCTCGCTGGACGGTGCGGCGGCCATGGCCATTTCCACCAACGCGGCGCCCGGAACCACAATGTCTCCCATCACCTGGTGGTCTTCCAACCAAGGCGGCGAGCCCGGCGACAGCCAGCTTTCATAACGCGACTCCCCGGACAAACCCGCCAGACTTTGTTTCCCGCCCAGCAAGGGGTGGGTGGTGTGCGCTGCGGACTCCCAGCCGCCTGGAGTGGGCGGCCCCCAAAACCGACGTCGCTGAAACGGATACGTGGGCAAGACGATGCGACGCGGCGGATATCGCCAGGCTGTCGGGGCGGCCAATGCCTGGAAGTTGGGGGTCGCGCCCGCCGTGTAGAGCCGGCCCATCGCTTGCAACACGCTTTCCGAGTCGTTCTCATCCTGCCGCAGCATGCTGATGAGGCGGTCCGCGGCGCCGGACCACACCGACGCCGCCATGCCGGTCAGAATCGGCTGCGGGCCAAGCTCCAGCAAGACGTCGCAGCCCAATTGGCGGAGGGAGTGGACGCTGTCCGCATAGCGAACGGGCTGCCGGATATGGCGTCCCCAATAACTCGCATCGGGGATTATGCGCGGATCCAGCAGTTGGCCGCTAAGATTACAGACCAGCGGGATGCGAGCCGGTTGGTAGGCGAGTTGTGCGGCGGCGTCTTGAAACGGCGCCAACGCTGGATCCATGTCGGCCGAATGAAAAGCGTGGGACGTTTTCAAACGCTTGACGCGGGCGCCGCTGGCCGAGAGTTTTTCCACCGCGGCGGCGACCGCGGCCTCGGGACCGCTGATGACCACATGGGCGCCGTTGTAGGCGGCGATCGACACGTCGGCCACGGAGGCGACGACGTCCTCGACGCTCGCCTCGGACGCAAAAACAGCAGCCATGGCCCCGCCCGGCGGCAGTTGGCCGATCAGGCGACCGCGCTCGGCGATCAACTGGAACCCATCCTCCCAGGACATGACTTCCGCGACGCAGGCCGCCGCGTATTGCCCGACGCTATGTCCAAGCACCGCATCGGGCCTCATTCCCCAGGACTGTAGCAGGCGAGCCAAACCCATATGGAGGGCGAACAACGCCGGCTGCGTCCAGGAGGTGTGATGGATGCGGTGCGGGTCTTCGAACATCACTCGCAGCAGCGATTGGTTGCTGCGGGCCGAATGCCATTGCTCACATTGGTCAAGGGCCGCGCGAAAAGCGGGTTGATCCTCGTACAGCCCGCGAGCCATGGCGACATATTGCGAACCCTGACCGGTGAATTGCCAGGCAACGCTTGGCGCCGAGCGTTGTTGTCCACGGGATACGCCCGCGACATCGCCGCCGCGTTCGACTTGCTCGAACAACCGAAGCGCTTCGCCGTGGTGGCTCGCCACAATGGCCGCTCGGTGCTCGAAATGTCGCCGCCCTACTCCCAACGTATGCGCGACATCGTCAAGATCCACTTGGGGATGCTCGGCGAGCCATTGGCGTTGACGAGCAGCCGACTCGCGGAGTGCTTCGTCGGATTTGGCGCTGAGCACGAACAAGCTGCGCCGCGTTGCCCACGGCGTCCGGCGTTGCGGGACGGTCGATCCGTGACTTCCTTCGCGGCGCCGTCGGGAGCTTCGGACGCCCAGTTGTCGGGCGCGTTGTTGTCGGTTCGCCGTGGGCGGGCTGGCCAGAACCACATGCGCGTTGGCGCCGCTCATGCCGAAGGCGCTGACGCCGGCGAGCTTGCTTGAACTTGTCCACGGGGTCGGTTCGACGACGACCTGCACCGGCAAGCGGTCCCAAGCGATATGGGGATTCGGCTGCTCGAAATGGAGTTGCGCGGGGATGGTTTCATGCTGCATGGCCAACAGGACTTTGATCAATCCCGCCATGCCGGCGGCCGCTTCCAGGTGGCCGATGTTGGTCTTGACCGAACCGACGAGCAAGGGGCGGCTGGGATCACGCTTGTCACCCAACGCGGCGGCCGCCGCCTGCATTTCGATCGGATCTCCCAACTCGGTCCCCGTGCCATGGGCTTCCAGGTACTCAATCTCGCTGGAGCACACGCCAGCGCGCTGCAGCGCCTCGCGGATGACGCGCTCCTGGGCTTTGGGGTTGGGCGCCGTCAAACCGCTGCTGAATCCGTTGTGGCCGATTGCGGAACCGCGGATCACGCCCAACACCGGATCGCCGTCGGCCATCGCGTCGGCCAACGGACGCAGAGCGATCACGCCGCAGCCTTCGCCGCGCAGGTAGCCGTCGGCCTGAGCGTCGAACGCTCGCGACCGACCGGTGGGCGAGAGTGCTTTCAGCTTGCAAGTCAAGATATTGGTCGTCGGCGAGATGATCGCGTTCACTCCGCCTACGAGAGCACGTCGGCACTCGCCGCGCAGCAGACTTTGACACGCCAGGTGCAGGGCGACCAAAGAAGACGAACATGCGGTATCGACCGCGAGGCTCGGACCTTGCAGGCCCAGGTAGTAGGACAACCGCCCGCACAGAAAGCTACCCGCTGAGCCCGTGGCGATGTAGGGATTCAGATTCAGCAGCGAATCGCTACTCTCGTTCTGGTAATCGTTGTGCATCCAACCGACGAAGTACCCGGTCTCAGCGGCGATTTGGTCGACCGGCCAACCCGCTCGCTCAAGCGTCTCCCAACTGACTTCGAGCAAGAGTCGTTGCTGCGGATCGACCCACGTGGCTTCGCGAGGCGAAATGCCGAAGAATTCTGGATCCATCAAGTCCAGATGGTCAAGGAACACGCCTTGCCGCGCATACATTTTTCCGGGCGTTTCGGGATCGGCGTCATAATAGGCTCGCAAGTCCCAACGATCGGCGGGAACCTCGCCGGCTTGATCGACGCCCAGCATCAGATCCCGCCAGAAGGCCTCGGGCGTTTGGGCGCGGCGAGGAAAGCGGCAGGCCATGGAAACGACGGCGATCTCGCCGCTCTGGATGCTCTGGCCGTTGCGAGCTTCGGCCAATTGCCGCTTCAGTTCGCGTATCTTCCGCAGCGCGAGCTTGGTGGGCGACAACGCTGGGTCTAGTTGAGTATAGCTCTTCATGCGCTCATCAGGGTGCGTGAATCGTTGCGTGGATCTCACCGGGGAATTGGCGTGGCGACGCGTTACTCCTCCTGCAGTTCTCGCAGCAGTTCCTCCAACGCCTGTTGGTCGGTTAGCGAAGCGATCTCCTGCGCCAGTCGTTGGGCGTCGCCCTGAACCGAAGGGGAACTAGCGGCGACGCGGTAGGACGCGGAACGACGGTCTTCGGTGCTTCGCGACCAAGCCGAGTTCTCCCCGTTGGACGACGCCGGATCGCCGTCCGCCTGCGATGGCCCGCCAGTCTGCCCCGCGTCTTCGGTGGCGACTAGCAAAGCGAGAAAATGGTCGGCCAGATCGCAGATTCTGGGATAGTCGAACACCAGCGTGGCGGGCAACTCCCATTGCGAACCGACATGCCTCTGCAAGCGATCGCGGAGTTCGACGATCGCCAACGAATCCATGCCGACGTCGAGCAATCGTTCTTCGGCGCCCGGCGGTTCTTCCGAGTCGAGCAGTGTTTGCAACTCTTCCTGCAGCAGCGATGTCAACAGCCGCTGCCGGGCGGCCGGATGAGCCTCCAGAAGGAGGCCGATCCAAGGACCTGGCGAGTCGTAGGTGGGCACGTCGCCCGCAGACCCCTCGATGGGCGCGGCGGCAAGCGCGGCGACTTCCGCACCCAAGCCGGGCTCCGATGGATCATGCGGCGCCACGGGTGGGTGATCCTGAGTCGTCGCTTGACGTTCGCGCAGCTTGGTCTTCAGCACCTTGCCCGTTGGGTTGCGTGGAAGTTGCTCGATGATGATGTATTGCTTGGGGAGTTTGAAGTCGGCGAGATGGGCTCGGCAGTGCAAGTGCAAGGCGTGCTGGTCCAGAGCGTGCTCGCTGGATTCGCCCGCGGATGGCTGGGGGGCGCCGGCCGGCACGACGAAGGCGACGACTCTTTCCCCGAACACGGCGTCCTCGAACCCGACGACCGCGGCTTCTGCGACAGCTGGATGATCCAACAAGACGCGCTCGACCTCGGCGGGAAACACCTTCATGCCGCCGATGGAGATCATGTCCTTGACGCGATCCACAATGTAAAAGTAACCATCGTCGTCCATCTTTCCGATGTCGCCGGAGTGGAACCAACCATCCCGAATCGCCTCGGCTGTCTCTTCTGGTCGATTCCAATATCCCAACATGATGTTGGGGCCGCGGACGACAATTTCACCAGGCGTGTTGGGCGGACAAGGGCGGCCTGTCTCAGGATCGACAATCCGCATCTCCACGAGATCAACCGGAACGCCAATCGAGCCGGGCTTGAAAGCCAGACGATGGTTGTAGCTGGCGAAGGGCGCCGTCTCGGTCAAACCGTAGCCCTCATAGATGGGCATGCCGAACTTCTCCCGCCAACGTTCGCTCAATTGGATCGGCAAGGTCGCGGCGGCCGAAAAGCAGTAGTTGACCGTGGCCAGATCCGCGGGCTCGCAACACTCCCACAACAACTGGAACGTGGTCGGCACTCCCATCAACTTCGTGACGCGTTGCTCGGCGATCAATCGCTTGGATTCGTTCAAGTCGAATCGCGTTTGCAGAATCAGCGCGGCGCCGACATTCAGGCCGGCGTTCAACAAGGCGTTTTGCCCAAAGCAGTGGAACAACGGCACCGCCAACAACATCCGATCGCCGGGACGCATTTCGCACAGGTGATTGAACGCGTGCACGGTCGCCCTAACGTTGCGATGCGATAGCGTGGCGCCCTTGGGAAAACCCGTCGTCCCCGACGTGTAGAGAATCACCGCCGGTTCATCCGGTTCGGCGTCCACCCAAACAGGGTCGGCCAAGGCGGGTTCATCGGCGAGTGGTTGACCATCGAACTGATCGGCCAATTCGGACGCTTCAATGGTCTTTCGCAGACCGGGTGGGAATTCGTCAGAGGACGCCTGAACCGGCGACGCGTCCGAGGTCCGGGCGGACGAAGCGGCGTTGGCGGAAGTTTCGCCAGCGGGGGCCACCAGGATTTTCGCCTGACAGTCGTTGACAATGAAGGCGACTTCCGTGGGGGCCAGACGTGTACTAATCGAGACCGCCACGGCGCCCAGGCGCAGTGCGGCGTAATACCAAACCACGAAGTTGGGAGCGTTGGGGAGCATGAGGGCCACGCGGTCCCCTCGCTGCACTCCATGTCGGCGGAGCACGGCGGCGGCGCGGGAGGACCAGTCTTCGATCCTGGCGTACGTCCAGCGGCGACCCTTGAACACAAGGGCGTCGCGGTCGGGAAATAGCTTCGCGCCGACGATCACATTCTCACAAACGTTCATCGCCTATTCACCGTGGTGCGGGCGTCCCTGGAGGACGCCAACTCAATTGGATGCCTGGGGGCTTGAATGACGGCGGACTTCCTTGTCGGCCAACACGATCAATTCAGCACCCGAAACTCGCCTGCTCGAACATGGACAAGATGGGCGCCATCGAATCGATTATCGTTCCTTCGCATCGAATGTTCTCCTGCAGGCTCGCCAACAGCTCCTCGAGCGACTGATCCGCATCGTCGAAGACGAGCGGCGCCGACTCGCCGGGCGAGCCGCCAAGCGCCGCACAAACCGCCGCGTAGAGTGCCCCCGCCTCGTCGTTCAACAACGCTCGACCGTCGTAATGTCCGTGTTGGATTTTCGTTCGCAAGTCCGCCGCCTGCACCGCGAAAATGAGGGCGACCGCCAGGTAGTGCTGGGACAGCTCGACCGATCGCCACGCCAGATTCGCGGCGCCCCAGCTCAGTCCGTTGATGTTCTGATTGTATTGCTCGGCATGCGTGGGAAAGTGCTCAACCAGCGGGTTGCCATAGTAGGTCAGCAACGGCATGATCGAGTTGCCCGTGATCTGCAGGCCCTTCAGCCCCATATTGTAGGCGAGCCGCTCATTTCCCTTCAGTGAAGCAGGCAACCCTTGGCTGAATTCGGGGGAAACGAGTTGGGCGATTTGAACGTCCAAGTGTTTCGCCAACAAGCCCAGGCACCGCCGCAAGTCGTCCATCGCGACGCCGATATACTGCCCCAGAAAATTGCCGCTCTGATAGAACCGCCCCCCATCGACGTCCACGAGTGGGTTGTCGGTGACCGAGTTCATCTCGATGTTGACGACATGCTGGATGCGAGCGATTCCCTCGACGATGGGACCCAAGTACTGCGGCAAGCAGCGAAGGGAATAGCGATCCTGCAAGTGCGAAGCCTGGCGGCCATCGTCGCTGGTCGATCCACCCGGCCTGCGTAGCAGTCGCCGCATCGCGCGCGGTCCACACCTGCCCCGCGTGCGGCTTGACATCATGAACGAACGCCTCATAGGGTTCATCGCGTCCAGCCAGAGCGCGATGCATGATCGCTTGAACGCCCAGCGACAAGGCCAGCAGGCTCCGCGAGTCATGGACGCTGTTGGCCGCGATCGCGGCGGAAAACGTCGTGCCGTTGATAATCGCCAGCGCCTCCTTGGGCAGCAACGCCAGGGGCTCCAAACCAAGGGCCTGCAAAGCATCGCCGCCGGCCATTTCTCGACCCTTCCACCAGACGCGGCACGAGCCGGCTTGACCGGTGATGGCGCGGGCAATGGATGCTCAGCGGGATCAGATCGCCGCTGGCGCCAATCGACCCGAGTTCTCGGACGATGGGAACGACGTCTTCGGTCAAGAAACGCACCAGCCGCCGCACGATCTCCGGCCGAACTCCGGAGATCCCCCGCAGCAGCATGTTTGCCCGCAGCAGCATGGCGCCGCGCACATGCTGTCGATCCAGAATCGCCCCACCGCCGGCCGCCAGAAACGCCAGCAGATTTCCCTGCAAGTTGGCGGCCTGGTCGCCAGGAACGTCCACCTCGGCCAAACTGCCGAAGCCCGTGGTCACTCCATAGACTCGCTCGCCTCGCTGAACGGCCCCTCGAACCAAAGACACCGACTGCTCCATGCGCTGGTCCAGCCGCGGATCCTCAGTCAGCTGAACCTGGCGGCGTCTTGCCGCCACAGCGCGGACGTCGGCGATCGCAAGCGGTTGGCCTTCCAGAAGCAGCGTCGAGGTCTGGCTGGGCATTGGGTTTCTAGGCATCAATCGTTGCAAAAAGGGTTTGAGTCGCCGCTCCGCCACACCTGTCAAGGCGCCCGAACTGCCGTTGGAGGGAGTAGGCAGCGCCCCAAGAACTCCCAGCAGACTCGACCCCTTTGGGGGGAGTTCAGGCTGCACGTCGCCAATTGAACATTAGCAGTGTGTAAAGGGCCGGCACGAAGTACAAGGCCAGTAGCGTCGAACCGCCGACTCCGCCGGCAATTGTAATTGCCAGAGGCGGCCAGAAACGCCCGCCACCCAAGATCAACGGCGTGAAGCCCGCCATCGTGGTCAACGTCGTGGCCAAGACATGGCGGGTGCATCCCATTACGACGTCTCGGATCGCCCGGACATCGCCGGAACGAGCGGCCGCATTGTCGCGAATTCCGGCCAGGACCACAATCGCGTCATTGATCGCCACCCCAACTAAGCCCATCGAACCGACAATCGCCATGAAGCCAAATGGATAGCCGAACCACCACAACGCCCCAGGCCCCAAGCCAATCGAGAGCCCGCCGACCGCGGCGACAATCGAGGCGACACGAAACGAGCGAAACGAGACGATCAAGGTGACCAACATCAGGGCGAACAGCACGACCGCATTGGCCAGCAGGTTTCCCGTGGCTTCGCTGCGCTTGGCGAATTCGCCGCCATAGTCCATCGAATAGCCGAGCGGCAACTGGAATCCTGACGCCTCGAGGCGGGCTTCAAAATCCTGCAAGACCTGTGAGGGAAGCGCGCTGGCCGCGAGATAGACTTTCACCTCGTTGGTTCGCTCGCCGTCAAGGTGCGGAATGGCGGCGGGCTCGGCCTGCAGTTCCAACTCACCCAGCGCGGCCAGGGGCGGCCCCAAGGCGGGGGCGCTGGCGGTCCTCCGGGGCCTCGCGGCGGCGGTCCGCGACGCGGCGGGGTCGCCAGCACCAGCGCCGCCAGCTCATCCAAGCTGAGCTGGTCGGCCCCCTCGATGCGAACGCGAATCGGCAGCTCCTCGGAGCGTTCCACCAAGGCGCCTCCGACGACGCCTTCCAGCGTCGCGTACAGCTGCCGCGCGATATCGCTTTGGTTCAGGCCCGCCAAACGCGACTCCAGAGCGTCGATCCGCAGCGCCAGTTTGGGCAGCGTTTCCTGCAAGTCGGAACGCGTATGAATCACATCGGGCGTTTGGCTGGCGACCAGTCGCAGCTGGCTGCCCAGTTGCTGCAAGCGGGCCAGGTCTGGACCGCGCAACCGCACTTCGATTGGCGCGTCAAAGGGAGGCCCTTGATCCAACTGCCTGACCAACACGCGACAATTGGCGAATGCGCCGTCGAGTGTGGCTTGCAACTGCCGCACGACCTCCAGCGGATCCGCCGCCGCATCCAAGCCAACCAGTGCTTGCCCGTAGTTGGGCGCGGCTCTTCTTCGCGGAACGACATTGTAGAAGAACGTCGGTGCGCTTTCGCCCAGAAACCAGTGCATGCTCTTCACATCCTGGTGTCGCAGGACCACCCGCCGGATGGCCTGGGCGGCGGCCTCCGTTTGCTCCAGCACGCCATGGGCCGGCAGCTCGATCTCGATTTGAATCTGATCTCGATTGGAGGATGGAAAGAACTGCAAGGGGAGCTGGCTGGCCAGATAGAACCCCGTGGCCGGCAACGCCACGCCCACAATGACGCCCGTCCAGGGCCAGCGGAGCGCCAAGTCCAACGTCCAGGAATAGATCCGCGCGGCCAGGGGACTGCTTAGTCCATAGCTGAACAGGCCGCGGCGGTCGGTGGCGCCTTGCAAGATCGCGGTCAGGGCGGGAACGACGGTCATCGCCAAGAGGAACGACGCGTTGATCGCCAAGATCACGCTGACGGCGATCGAACCGACGAACTCGCCGGGCGGACCTGGCAGCAAGGCGATGGGCGCGAAGGCCAGCGTCGTCGTCAGCGTCGAACCGAACAGCGGCATCCGTAGATGGCGAACCCCGTCAAGAATCGCATTGGATCGCGTCATGCCGGACCAAATTCGCGAGCGCACCTCATCCACGATCACAATGGCGTTGTCGATCAACAGGCCCAAGGCGATGATCAAGCCAGTCACTGACATCTGGTGAATCGGGATTCCCAGGGCCCGCATGCCCGCCAGCACCATGAGGGCCGAGAGCGGCAGCGCGGCGCCGACGATGATGGTGCTGCGCCACCCCATCAGCACCAGGACAACGGCGATGACGGCCGCCATTCCTTGGCACAGATTCCACAGAAGTCCTTCCAGCCGGCGCTCGACATATCGGCTTTGCGAGAAAATTTTCTCCACGGTGATTTCCGGCGGCATCGACCGTTGGAATTCGTCGACCGCGGCGTTCCAGCGTTCCGTCCAGTGATCGATGCGAACGTCTTCGGCCGCCAACGCCGCGACAACGACGGCGGGTTGACCGTGGACCAAGGCGATGCTGGTGGGACTCGCGATCTGCTTCCGAATCGTGGCGATATCACCAAGGCTCACCGTGCCGCCCTCGGGTCCGAATTGTATCGGGATCCGCCCGATCCGCTGGGTGGAATCCCACAAGTCCGAGGCGTCCAAGAGCAACCGCTCCTGGCCGCTCCGCAGGGCCCCGGCGGGGATCCGAGCTTCGCTGTCTTGAATCTGCTGTGCGATGGCGCCGCAGTTCATTCCCATGGCGGCGAGCGTCTGGGCGGAGGGCTCCACGAGCAGCTCTTCGACGGGCGCGGCGCAGAGGTCCACCAGTTCCGAGCCGCTGACGTCTTGCACAACGCGCTGCAGTTCTTTGGCCAGGCGGCCCAGAAGGGCCATGTTCGGCGGGTCGTCCCGATTCCAGACGACAGCCGCCATCGCGGCGTAGGCCTTCAGTTCCAGCCTCTCAAACACCGGACGCAGCGATTCCGGGGGCAGGTTGACGGTCGCGTCTCCCAGTCGATCGCGAACGCGGGACCAGACGATTTCAACATCCGTGATCTCATCACGCAGCTCGAGCACCACGTTGGACACTCCAGCTCGACTGCTCGAGAGGATCTCCTTGATCTCCGGGATGTCGCGAAGATGCTGTTCCAATTTGGCGGTGACCAACGACTCGATCTGTTCGGCCGCCGCGCCGGGAAAGGCCGTGGTAATGACAGCCACGCGTTTGGAGAGCACCGGGTCCTCCATCCGCGGCGTCACTTGAAAGGACGCCAGGCCCGCCACGATGATGACGCCCAGCATCAGCACCAACAAGCGTGGATTGCGATACAGCGCGTCGCTGATCATGACGCGGCCTCGGACGATTCGGACGAATCGTCAGGCGGCGAAATCCGCGGCGACGGAGCTGGAAGGGGCGTCACGAACTGTCCGGGCACGAGCCGATGAAGGCCGTCGATCACGACCAACTCGCCATCGTTGACGCCGCCCTGGACGAGCGCTCGGTCGCGCTCAAGATAGGCGATTTCCACGAATCGCCGAGCCACTTTCTGCCGGCCGGGCAAGCCTTCGACCACCAGCACCGACCACAAACCGCGAACCTCGCGATCCAATGCGGTCAATGGCAGCCAGGTCCCCTGCAGCGAGATCTTGGTCGAGACCTCCAGACGCGCCATCCTCCCTGGCAGAATGCCCGGGCGAGCTGGGAATTCGAGAATCACGGTGCGGATCCTGGAACTGCGATCGACTTCCGGGAGCTTCGCCAAGGCGATGGCCGGGAAGGCGTCGTTGTCGACGATCAACTGGAATTCCGTCCCCAGTTCCAGGTCGTCGGCCAGGTCCGCCGGCAAACCGATCCAGGCTTGCAACGTGGCCAGTTCCGCCAACCGCACGATCGGCGCCGCTGGCGAGACCGAGGCGCCTTCGTTGACGTAACGGGCGCCAACGACGCCGGCGTAAGGCGCCGTCAACACACCCTCCTGCAATTCCAGGCGAAGATCTTCCAGTTGGCCCTGAAGCTCGCCGATGCGTTGGCTGGCGGCCTGAATGTTTCGTCGTCGATCGGCTTGATCCATCGCCGCGATCTGCTGCTCGGTGGATCGCAGTCGCTCCATCATCGGCGCCGGAGCGGCGGCCGGCATTTGTGCGAGCTGAGCATCCATTCGATCGATCTCGCCGCGCAACCGCCGCAATTCGAGCCGCATGCCGTTGACGGTCAATTCGGGAGCGTCGGGGGTCAATTTCTGCAAGTCGGCTTCGGCCGTCTGCAACGCCTCCTGCAACGCCGTCTGTTGTCGCTCCAAGCGGCTCATGTCCAATTCGGCGATCCGCTGTCCGGCCTCCACGGTTTGTCCCTCGGCGACCAAGACCTTCGAGACGGCGCCGGCGCGTGCGAAGTTCAAATCGCCGACTCGCCGTGCTCGGATCAGTCCACGGAAGACTCGTTGCTGTTCAATCGAGGAGACGCTTCGCACCAAGATGGTGTTGACCGCCAAGGCCCGCGGCGTCTCGGTGGCTGCATCGCGCAACGGCGAATCGCTCGCCGCCGAAGGAAACACCTCTTGGTCCGCCTCTTGCGGAGCGTCGGGATTGGTCTGCGTGAAGCCCAGACCGGCCGTGATCAGGATCAGCAACACGGCGGCCAACGTGAACGAGCGGAACGGCAGGCCTCCGCGAGACGCGGAAAGAATCACCCCGCCGCGCCTTTCGGGATCTTTCATGTGATTGAGCAAGCCCCAGCGTGATTTATGAAGATGTTTCCTGGCGAATAGACCGGCATTCTATCCCACAAAACAATTCAGGCAAAAGACCGCCGCTGCGAGAGTCCGCGACTCGACGTCTCGTGCGACATTGACACAATCGTTCCAGGCGTTCCACAATCGGTGGCGTGGCAGACTCTCGCGGACCGGACATTCACCAGGAACGAGCACGTGCGCAAGTTGTTTCTAGCGGGCTCGATCATGCTGTGGATTGCCGTTTGGAACGGCTACCTGACGGCGGAACTGCCGGGACCCTCGCGGCGCATCGAAGTGCTGCTCTCCTTGCTGCTGCTTCCTGACGCGACCATCCAGAGTTGGGCCTTCGCCGATTTCGATTATGTCGGGATCTTCGACCGCTGGACAATCTGGCTGGTGGCCGCATTGATGATCGCCAGTGGCCACGTGCTTGGACTGGCCTGCCTGCAATTCGTGCGTTGGCGTCAGTTGACGCGGCTGGAGCAACACGTCTTCGGCGGCGCCATGGGACTGCATCTGGTGTCGACGGCCAGCTTCCTGCTGGCGTGGTCCTGCGGCCTGGAATGGGCGCCCTGGTTGTGGGCGCCACTGGCTGCGGGGACCTGCTGGGCCGGCTGGCGACTCTGGAGACACCCCCTGGCCAACGAAGCACTCGCCGCTGAAAGCGAAGGTCCCGCCGCTGAAAAGGCCGCATCCCTTTCCTGGCCGCCCTGGCCGGTCTGGATTGCAATCGCGTTGTTGATCTGGACGCTGCTCTGCGCGACGGCCCCGCCGACCGACTTCGACGTTCGCGAGTATCACCTGCAAACGCCGAAGGAGTGGTTTCAAAACGGTCGCATCGCCTTCCTGCCGCACAATGTCTATAGCAACATGCCGCTGGCGGCCGAGGCGCCGTCCTTAATCGCCATGTCGTTGTGGCCAGGCGCGGACGCCTGGTGGTATGGCGCGATTGCCGGCAAGGTGTGGATGGCGTGGTTCACGGTGCTGACCACGGCCGGCTTGTGGGCCGCCGCCTCGCGTTGGCTTTCCCGCGAAGCCGCTTGTTGGAGCGTCATTCTGTATGCGACATCGCCGTGGGTGTTTCATGTCAGCACCAGCGGATTGAACGAAGGAGTCTTGGCGGCGTATCTCTTCCTGGCGTTGTATGCGACCCATCTGGCGTGTTCGCCCGCGACCACTTGCGACTTGGCGCTGCCCCTCTCCGGCTGGTTGACCGGCGCCGCAATGGCCTGCAAGTACACCGCGGCCCCCTACCTGGCCGCGCCGTTGGCGGCCTGGCTGGCGGCGACTCAACTACGGCGGCGCCCGCGACAATGCGCCGCCTGGCTCGTGTTATGCTTGGCCGCCGGCGGCGCCTGGAACGTCAAGAACGCCGTGCAGACGGGCAACCCCATCTTTCCCTTGGCGACACGCTGGCTGGGCGGCGGCGGCTGGTCGCCGGACCAACAACAACGATGGGACAACGCCCATCGCCCGCCGCAAGACGCCTCCGGCGCGGCGTATGGCTTCCAACAAGCTTTCAAAGCGGCCGCCAATGTCGCATGGAGACACGCCTGGTCCTCGCCGGCCACCTACCCCCTGTTGGCCGTGGCCGTGGTGTTGACGCTGCTGCCCGGAAACGCTCCACCGCCCCTGGTCGCTATGCGGTGGTATCTGGCTTGGATGGTTTGGATGGTTGGCGTCTGGTTCTTGGCGACGCATCGCTTGGAGCGTTTTCTAGCTCCCGCCCTGCCCTTGGCGATCCTCACCGGCTCGGCGGCCATCACGGCCTGGGAGAACCTCGAGTGGCGAATCGTTCAAAGGACCATGGCCGGACTGGCCGTCGCGGTCAGCTTGCTGTGGATTCTCTCGCCGCTTATGTCTCGGGGCGCCTTGGCCAGTCTGCAAGCACATCGTGAAGATCCGGAACATGTCCGACTCCACCCCGCCTGGGTTTTCTTGAACGAGAACACCGAACCCGATGAGTGTTCACTGCTCGTCGGCGAAGCACAGGTCTTCGACTTCGAGCACCGCGTGCTGTATGCGACTTGCTTTGACGAATCGCCGCTGCAACGGCTGCTCGCACTGCATCGTCGTCCGCTTGATCTGTGGCGCGCATTGCGTGAACAGAACGTCAAGTTCGTGTTCGTCAACTGGAGTGAGATCGCACGCTATCGGTCGCCCGACAATTACGGTTTTGACGCCTTCATCCAGCCGCAGTTGATGCAGCGGTTGCAACAAGACGGCGTGCTGCAGCCAGTGATTGTTCCGGGGACCGAACCGACACGGGCTCAGGTCTGGCGAGTTTCCGAGACGCCGCCTGCGGCCCCTCCGGGATAGCCTAGCCGTAGTGCATAGTGCAAATCAGTCCCGAACGGGACGGCCCCAAATCAGCCCAGGGTGCAGCCCAGCGCAACGCTGGGCACTTCAACCTCAAGCGGCCGAACGCCACAGCTTTCATGATTCGCCGGAATTATGCATGAAGCCCCACTCGGGCCGTCGCTACTGGTTGATGTAATTCAACAGATGATGGTTCTCGGCCAGCAGCGCGTCCTGCCTGGCCTTGACGGCATCGCCGATGGAGATCAGCCCCGCGAGTTGGTTGTCTTCCAGGATGGGCAGGTGCCGAATGCGACGCTTGGTCATCAACGAGAGGACATCGTCCAGCGACTGGTCCAAAGTTCCCGTGACCACTTCGCGGGTCATGCGAGCTTGCACAGGCTCTTTGGCGAGTGTTACGCTTTGGTCGGCGCAGGTTCGCAACACGTCGCGTTCGCTGATGATGCCGTTCATCACGCCGTTGGCGTCGCAAACCACGAGGGCGCCGCAATTGTGCCGCACCAGCGCCGCGACCACTTCGGACATGCTCGCCTCCACGGAAATCCGGAAGACAGCTCGCCCCTTGTTTCGCAGAATGTCTCGCACTCGCATGAGAGTCTCCTTGGCTGATGCCCTGGTCGCCATAGTCGTGGAACGGCCGCAACCTACTCAAGTTAGCGTGAACACACCCGCGAAGTCAAACTTTTTCCCGTCTATGGCCGACTGCGACGCGCAACAGGCCCCCTAACGCCGCATTATCCCCCCTACATTGAGAGTTGGTCCGATGTCTTCGCGAGCTTTGGGTAACGTGTTTCTTGGCGTGAGCTGCCTTCTCATCACCGGCTGCCAAGAGGCCGCCGAGGCGCCGCCGGTTACGGCTCAGGCGCCGTCCTCCCCGCCTGCAGCGAACAAGGCCGCCAGCCCGTCGTCCGGCGACGGCGTGGACGCACCCGCTTGGCCAGGCCCCAAGGACGCGCCGCCGGCGTTGCTGGACGCCAAGCAACTGAACGACGGCTGGATCGCACTGTTCGACGGCCTGACGCTGTTTGGTTGGCGCCCACAAGGCGATCAGAATTGGAGAGTCGAGAACGGGACCATCGTTGTCGACGCCGGCTCCCGACCCGCCCTGCTCTGCACGGCGGTGCGATTTCGCGACTACGCCTTGCACGTGGAATTCCGGGCCGATGCGGCGACCAACAGCGGGATCTTCCTGCGGACCCCGAAGTCGCCCGTCAACCCCGCCGCCGATTGTTTTGAATTGAATATCGCGCCGGCGGACAACCCGTTTCCCACCGGTTCCCTCGTGGGCCGAGAGAAAGTCGAATTGCCCAACGCAACGGAGCTTGCCGATGGAGCGACCTGGCGACGCTTCGAAGTCACCGTACGGGGCGGACAAGTCCAAGTCTCGCTCGACGGCGAGCCGATTCTGGATCACACCGCAACCAACTCGCCTTCCGTGGGCTACATCGGACTTCAGCACAATCAAGGCAAAGTCGCCTTTCGCAACGTGTGGCTCAAACCGCTTTCGCTCCGGCCCCTGTTCAACGGCCAGGACTTGACCGGCTGGCGCACGCCCGCGGACCAGGCAAGTCGCTTCTCCGTGAATTCGAACGGCGAATTGCATGTCGAGAACGGTAGCGGTTACCTGGAGTCCGAGGAGTCGTTCGGCGACTTTATCCTGCAGTTGCAATGCATCACTCACGCGCCGAAGTTGAACTCGGGCGTCTTCTTTCGCTGCATCCCAGGCGAAAAGATGAACGGCTACGAAAGCCAGATCCAAAACGGATTCGCGGAGGGCGATCGCACACAGCCCGACGATTTCGGAACCGGGGCGATCTTTCGACGCCGCAAGGCTCGTCTGGTGGCGGCCGACGATCAAGCCTGGTTCGGCAAGACGATCGTCGCCGACGGCCCAACCATCAACGTGTGGGTGAACGGCCTGGCCGTCACCGACTGGGAGGACACGCGTCCGCCCAACACCAACCCCCGCCAGGGCCTGCGACTGGCGCCCGGTTCGCTCATGATTCAGGGACACGACCCAACCACCGACCTGTCGTTCCGCAGCGTACAGATCGGCGCATGGTAGCAAGGTAAGCCGGCAACGGGAGAAGCTGTTGCGCGACGAGCATCGCACGCCACGGCTTCCAGCGGCGCGCTGACGCCGAAAGAACACGCCCGAGTTCAACTTCGGCGCATGCATGATGCATTGCAACTGCAGGATAAACTCGCCGAACGAGTCCCGAACGGGACGGCCCCAAATCAGCCCAGGGTGCAGCGCAGCGCAACCCTGGGAACCAACGCCGCGGTTCCTGGGGTGCGCTGCGCGACCCCCATACACATCAAGTTACGCAGCCGAAACGGATTAACCACGGAGACACGGAGACACGGAGAACGGTCAAGCTGTCCTCCGTGCCTCTGTGTCTCTGTGGTTCGCCTTGGTGCGGCACGTCTGGCATTCGGCCTGGGCCCAGACAGAGTTCGAGAAGCACGCCGCCGATCGCTTAACTTGATGCGTATGGGGGTGGGCAGCGCGACCCCAGGCTTTGGGGTTGCACCGCGTTGCGGTGCGAAGGCTGGATGCGAGAATCCGCTACGGCGTTGCCCGCCGGGCCTGTCAGCGGCGCCAGCCGCCAGGGCAGGCCGCTTCGGCGATGCTCACTTGGCGAACGCCCGCAGCTGCACTGGCAGTTGAAAATGAACTTCCTCGGTGCGAATGACGCGCTGCTCGACTGCGGCTTGAAACCGCGCGCACAGGTAGTCGACGCATTCCTGGACGACCGACTCCGGCGCGCTGGCGCCGGCGGTGATCACCACCGTGTCGCTCTCCTGAAACCAGTCATCCTGAATATCCTGGGCGCCATCAATCAAATGAGCGCGCACTCCACGCTCGATCGCCAATTCCTTAAGTCGCTGACTGTTTGAGCTGTTTTGGCTGCCAAGCACCAACACGACATTGGCCTCAGGCGACAACAGACTCACCGCCTCTTGGCGATTCTGGGTGGCGTAGCAGATGTCGGCTTTGGGCGGTCCTTGGATCTGTGGGAACTTCTTCTGCAAGCACTCAATAATGCGATTGGCGTCGTCTACCGAGAGCGTCGTTTGCGTCAGGTAGGCGATCTTGCCGTTGGCCGGCTCGGCCAGTGCGGCCACATCCGCGGGCGTCTCCACCAGCACAATGGATTCGGGCGCTTCGCCAATGGTGCCGATCACCTCATCATGACCTTCATGCCCGATCAACACGATGGTGTAGTGTTCGCGAGCGAAACGAATCGCTTCCAGGTGGACCTTGGTCACCAGGGGGCAGGTGGCGTCGATCGCATTCAATCGTCGCTGTTTGGCGATCGCGCGGATCTCGGGCGATACGCCATGCGCCGAGAACAGCAGATTCGCTCCCTCGGGAACCTCTTGCAGATCGTCGACGAACACGGCGCCCTTGTCGCGAAACGTTCGCACAACGAACTGATTGTGCACGATCTCATGATACACATAGACGGGCGGTCCGAACGCTTTCAGGGCCAGATCAAGGCTCTCGATGGCCATGTTGACGCCGGCACAAAAGCCGCGGGGCGCCGCGAGGAAGATTCGCATGGAGGGTTCGCTCTCGACCAGACGGAGTGGAAGGACTAGTGCTGCGTGACAGCTAAGACGTTGGGTTAGCCACAGTGCAAACTGTTGCCAGCCAAGTACTTTGGCAAGCAGTCACACCCAGATTAAGCTGTCACACAGCACTAGGGAAGTTGTTGGATCATACCGAGCAGGAACTTGCCCAAACGATCGGAGTCTTGAATGGCGTGATTCTTGATCGTCCACCAATCTTTGACCATCGATGGACGCTGCCATAAGGCTCCCGCCGCGGCGCCGAGCTTCCCGCTGAAATGCTCCTGCCCGGCGACGCTTTCCCATTCGAGCGGCGTTTCCTGCAGCAGGGTCTCGTTGATGACTCGGACTACCATCAGCCGCGTCTTGGCATGCCGGCACGCCTGAGCAATCGCCATGGTCTCATGGTCGTACGCCAAAGCCTGATGTTTCTGACCGGCCTCCTTTTTCTGAACGCTGCTTTCCAGTCGATCGTCCAGCGTCAGTAATCGACCGATTCGCAAACCGGGAGCCTCAGTCATCTCCATGGGAATGGAAAGCAGGTTGGAGAAATCATCCACAAGCTCGGTGCCGACAACGATGTCGCCTCGATGAAGTTCCCCCTGCAAGGCGGCGGAGAATCCGGCGGCGAGCACCCAGGCGGGATCATGCAAAGCAAGCAAATCAGCGGTCGCTTCGGAAGCGGCTTTGACGCCTTCGCCCGCTTCGGCCACGATGACCCGCCGCTCGCCCACCAAGCCGTCATACTGCTGAAAACGACCGCACCGCGTATCCAATCGCTGCTGCAACAGGTCAATGATCCCGCCCGTTTCAATGGGTAGAGCACAGATCACGACCGCCGTGCAAGGCAGTTCGGCACGTTGTTCGTGTTGCTGCTTGGAGTGCGACGTCCAGGCGGACACGGCCTGTTGCATCGCTTGGGCCCCGTAATTGCGCAGTAGAGAGCGGACCATCATCTTGGGAGTTAACCGATTTCGAGTTGAGCTTGCAACAGGTCCGCCGCGGGATCCGCGATACACAGAGTGACCTGCAGCACATTCCGGTCCCGCAAGGCGTCGGCGACCTGCGTCGAACGCCAACGTTGAGGGTCGAGTGGCGTCCGCCAGAGCAATGGCTGCTCATTCAAGCTCGCCTGGATCACTTCGCCAGCGGCGCTTCCCAGAGAGATGGCGACGGTCGTCTCCGCGTCCAGGCCTGTGGGCAGGTTGAACACTCGGGCCAGTTCGACATAGTAGCCCGACTGCAGATTCAACGACGCCGCGGCGGCCGGCAAGCGGACGTTGACCGGCGCCTGATCGGTGTTCCGATGCTCGCTGACTCTCCCGCGCCAGGGGCCTCGCAGGCGAATGACATGCATGCCGGCCCTAGTCTGGAACGAAGTTCTTGACAACAGACGATTGCCGAACCTGCCGCGTGTCGCTTTCGTTGAAGCGAATCGTGACCCTCACGCCTCGCAGCGGATCGCCGTAGGGCGAAGGGGCCTCTCGCTCGCCATCGTCGTCCACGGCGAAGTTCCCGTCGTCGTCCCAACCGTTGGTCATCTCGTCCACCAAGCCATCGCCGTCTTCGTCGGCCATGCGAGCCGTCACCGCGGCCGGCAAGCCGCCAATGCGGGGCAAGTCCGCATTACGTTCATAGCGCAGCGTGAGCGTGTCATAGGTGAATTGGGTGTACGTCCGCGGTCGCCCGTTGAAGGGAGCCGTGCCGCCGTAAAACGCACGCCATGGAGGGCCGGGCGTCGTCGTCGTCGGGAAGCCGCCAAGCAGCGGCATGCTGGAGAACTGCGATTCGATGATGTTGGTGAAATGCGGGAGCGAAGTGGTGGGACGCGTAGCGTAACCCAAATCCACAAAGGCTCCCAGTCCAACCGGCGCGGCGGCGAACCCCGCTTCCACGGCGGGCTTGTATCCCGGATCACCCGGCGCCAGTGCGTGGCTGACCAGCGTCGCGGTCGATTCATCCGGCAACAAGGGCGCCAACGCGTCGAACGCGCGGACATCAAATGACAGCACGTTGTGCATCATGACGTCTTGACCAGCTCTTGGTCCGGTGGTCGCGCCCGTGGCGGCTTGGAAGCCTTTTAAGAATCGCGGCAGAGATGGCGTGGCGGCGCTGGCCAGTGCGGCGTAGTGCGTATCGGACACCACTTCATAAGGGTAAACAGGCAAAGGTCGGGCGACGCCGCCGATGGCCGGCCAGGCCGACCCCGAGGCAATCACTTGCGGCAAGCACGTCACGGCGCCGGCGGTATCGGTAAAGCAAAGAGGGAAATGGCAATATCGGTTGGAGCGGTCGCCCAGATCGGAAAGGCTGTTGGGCGATGGCAAGACCGCGATGTTGGCCCCCATCAACGTCACTTGCCACCGCACCGAGAGATCGCAGTTCTGATTGAACGTCTCGATGGCGTTGCGTAAGGCGATCATCTCCGAACCCATATTCCACGTTCGGAAGACCGGCGCCGGCAAGGCGCTCGGGTCGCCAAACAGCGTGAGCGCGAACGCCGTGAAACCCTTGATTCGGGGATCGGCAATCGTCGGAATCACCGCCCCATTATCGTCCACGATGTTGCCCGTGGGAGTCACGCGATTGGCCGTATCCGGTCGAATCAACAGTGCCCGACGATGCAGCGTGACTTCGGTTTCGTCCACGGCGTTATCGCCGTCGCCATCCAGCCAGCGAGTGAACCAAATCACTTCGGCCAGGTCCGAGGTCAACATGGTATCGCCGACATTGCCGACGAATTTGTCTTTCATATCCCGCGAGGTGAACATCAGCACGTCGTCGATGTCGCCCAAGAGATCCAAAGCGGGCGCCGATCCGAAGGAACGCACGGCGTCCAGCGGATTATCGGAAGCATCGCCTTCGACGTATTCGAAGTATCCCTGAGGGGGTTCGGCGGAATTCCATGGCCGTACGGGCACGGTGACGCCATCCAAGTCCTGCCGCAATCGATTGATCACGCTGCGCAACATGTTGGCCATTTCGATCACGGCGCGACCATCGCTGATCTCGGCGCCGATCTTCTCGAAGGCCAACACCATGCCATAGACCATCAACAGCGAAACCGTCATGGCCACCAGCATTTCAACCAGCGTCAGACCGCGTCGAACAGTAATAGTGGCCGAATTGGAAGAGCGGGGCGTCCGCCGCGGAGGAAGGCACGATACGATCGCCATAGGGAGAAGCTCCGGTTGGTTGCAGGCGGTGGACGAGAAGCCGCTGGGCAAGCTCCGCGTCGCTGCTACCAATTTAGCAGAAACTGCGCGCAGAGACCCCGACAGTGGCCAAACCGCCGCAATAGAGTCATGATCGGACTTTGGTGATGAGTAAAATCGTGACAGAAAGGATCCCGCCGATCATGCACATAGACTACCCCATTATTCGACCGAATTCCACCGCGGATGTCAAGCGAATCGACTGGAAATCCTCTGCAGCCAACAACTTAGGCCAGAATGACGTGGCCCCAAGGAATCCGGCGATGACGGAATCCGAGGGGCCGCGGGGGGAGCAGCGCTCCGCTGGGACAAGCCCAGCGGTGGCGGGAAAATTCGATTGTGCCAATGCTGGCGAGGAGCAGCGCCCCGCTGGGACAAGCCCAGCGGTGGCGGGTCGCGGCCTGAAGTCCACGCCATTCGGGACGAGCCTCGACGTGGCGGGCTGGGGCCCGCGGCGTCGCGCTTGGGCTGGGCGGTTCGCGAAGTCGTGGCGGTCGTCTTCATTTTGGGCGTTTTCGCCATGTTGCTGGGTCCTTGGCTGCTGACGCAACGCGAAAACGCTCGCCGCAATCAGTGTGAACGACGTCTGGTGCTGACCGGCCAGGCCATCACGCTTTTCGACCAAGACAACGGCGCTCTGCCCGGATACGCCAACCCGCAAGCCCCCGGCGATCCCATGAGCCCGCCAACCGGCTGGCTGTTCCCTTGCCTGCCTTACCTGAACGCGATGGGACCTGACGGCGGCCCGGACGGCGATCCGCCTTACCTGGACTTGTACCGAGATTATGGGCCGCAAGGCGCCGAGGCGACCCGCCGGACTCGACCGGAGCAGCGAATCCCCCTGGTGATCTGCCCATCGGATCCTCATGTCGCCGACGGCCCCCGCAACCTGACCTCTTGGGCCGCCAATTGCGGCACGCCCGATCAACCAACCGATTCCCCGTCGGAGAATCGCGCCGCCGGCGTCTTCGAGAGCGACTGGCCGCAACGGCCGCCGCCGCCCGCCGGGGAGGAACGAAAATCACTGGCCTATGTCGCCCAACACGACGGAGCTGAGTTCACGCTGCTCCTGGTGGAAACCAACAACGGACGGCTTTGGAACGACTTCGAAGAACTCCTGGTGGGCGTCGTCTGGGTGCGCGACATCGACGTCCAACGAGGCTGGGGGCAAGGCCTGGGTCGCGTCAATGAAAAACCGCTTCCGGAATCCAGCGACGCGGACCAAACGCTGTGGCGGGCTCGGCCCAATTCAGGTCACGGCCGAGGCGCCAACGTCTTGTTCGCCGACGGACGCGTTCAATTCCTGAACCAGGCGATCGACTACGGGGCTTATGTTAATCTGCTAACGACAGACTTCGAACAAGCCAAGCTGGATTGACAGTGGCGCGGCCAGACTCACGCCGAACCAACCTTGAAGTGGAATCCCAGACCCCTAAGAGGCCCCCATGAATTCCTTCTCCCCGCGAACGCCATGGATGCTGATGGCAAGCACACTCGCCGCGATTTGGTTTCCCGCGTCGGTTGCATGCCGCGCTCAGGAGCCCGATTCAAGCAACATCTACTGGGTCTTCCTGGTCAGCGGGAAATCCAGCGCCGGCGAGGAGCGAGCAGCGATCGAGAAGATGCAAGCGGCGCATTTGGAGAATTTCGGGCGATTGGCTCGCGCAGGATCGTTGCTCACCGCCGGCCCCGTCGCCGACCCCGAGCGCCGGTTGCGCGGGATCGTCGTGCTGAAAGCCAAGTCGCCAGACGAATTCAAGACGATGTTCGCGCCCGACCCCTTTATCAAGAATGGGTTTCTTCAGATCGAGGCCAGCGAGGCGACCTTTCTGAAAGGCAAGTTCGCCCCGAAAGTGACGCCCGATGAGCTGGAGGAACTGCGCCTGGTCACGATCAGCCACGTAGAGAAGCAATCGGCCGCCGATGGGATGACTTCTATCGTGAAAGCGCTCAGCGGTGAAACCAGTTTGCGCTTGGCCTGTCAAACCGACGGCGAATCGTCGCTCGCCGGCGTCCTGATCTTCAACAAGATGCCCGATGAAGCCCTCAACATGTTGCTAAGCAAACTGCCGCCCATCGCTCAAGGCAAACTCACAGCACACCCCATGCCGCTGTACCTGAGCAAAGGAGCAGTGGAGGTAGGGGAGTAGGTGTTAGGTGGGTTGGATAGACTCGCCGTGATTGATGTGCCCAGCGCAAGGAATCGACTCAAAGTTGCGAGAAAACGGGTCTACCACGGAGAGCACGGAGAACCACAGAGGCCCGAACTTGCCGCCGACACTGCCGGGCCATCTGCTTCGGCAGCGGAATCCGCGTCGGCGTCCAGCGAGCCGTCAATTAACCCCCCTACTCCCTCTATTCCCTATCCCCTACTCCCTACCCCTACTCCCTACTCCCCATGAAATTTGAGGACGTCGTTGATGATGGCGTCTAGATCGTATTGCGGGGTGTAGTTGATGAGTTGTTTCAGTTTGGCGAGATCGGGGACTCGGTGGCGAATGTCCTCGAAGTCCTTATCATAGGCTTGGGCGTAGCTTTGGAATTCGACGGAGCTTGACGAGTTGCTGAGGTCGATCACTCGCCGCGCTAGATCGACGATGGAAATGGGTGTATTGCTGCCGATGTTGGTGACTTGGCCTTGAGCCGCCGGGCAGTCCATCAATTCGATGACCGCGCGGACGACGTCGTTGACATGGGCGAAGCAGCGCGTTTGCCGGCCGTCGTCGTGCACCATGATCGGTCGTCCCGCCAGGGCGGCTTGGACGAAACGCGGCAGCACCATTCCGTAGGCGCCGCTTTGCCGAGGGCCCACGACATTGAAGAAGCGGCCGATCACGATGGGCGCCTGGAATTGCCGGCAATGGGCGAGCGCCAGGAATTCATCAATCGCCTTGCTGGCGCCGTATGACCAGCGGGCGCGGGTCGTGGCGCCGAACACCAGATCGTCCTTTTCGCTCCATACCGGTTTGGGGTTCTTGCCGTAGACTTCGCTGGTGCTGGCCAGGAAGAACTTGACTGGCGACCCGGCCGCGTTGCGTCGATGAACGGCGTTCAGGATCAACTGCGTCGGGGCAATATTGCGTTCGATCGTGTCGATGGGCGCTCGAGCGATCAGGGCGACGCCCACGGCGGCGGCCAGGTGATACACCTCGTCAACCTCTGCGACCAGTCGTTCCACCAAGGCGGCGTCGCCCGCGGATCCGGAAACGAACTCGAATTGCGGGCTTCGCATCGCCGGCAGCAGGTTGTTTAGTTGGCCGGTGGACTCATCATCGAGCACGGTGACGTGATCACCTCGGAGCAGCAGAGCGTCCGCCAGGTGCGAACCGATGAATCCGGCGCCGCCGGTAATCAGAACATGTTTCACAAGAAGCCTCGAGAGAAGACGAACAGAAACGTCAGGGGGCAGCGTACTCAGGGAGACGGCGAGCGACAACCGCCGAGGTCGTCCCCCCAGATCCCCCAAGCCCGCGATTTCGCGCGGCCCGCCACGCCGCTTCCCAAGCGTCGCTTCGCCGCCCGTCCGTGATTGGAGGCCCCGCGTCGCCGCTGTTCCTATCGAATAGCTTTTCGGACGCCGGTTCAGTTCGCTACACTACACGCAAGCCAAGTCGCTGGACTCAGATTCGGGAACATGAGGAGATCAAGGTGCGGAGCAACGAGTCTTACTTCGGACGCTTTGGCGACCCACAACAACCGGGATGCTTTTGCTGCGGACGCCGCTGGCCGGCGCTGTTGGCGGCCGTCTTGGTTCTGTTCGCTCTTTCGTCCAGCCCGCCGTCGGTCGCCCGAGGGCAGGAAACCAGTTCCCCCGAAGCCGCCGAAGCCTATGCGAAAGCCGCGCGGGCCCAGAAGAACAACGCCTATGACCTGGCGGCCGACGAGTGGATGAAGTTCCTGAAGGACTATCCCAAGGACAGCCTGGCGCCGCGAGCCTCCTATTACCTCGGGGTTTGTCGGCTGCAGTTGAAGCAATTCGCCCCCGCCGCGACCGCCTTTCGCCAACTGCTCGACGCCGCCCCCGACCATGAATTGGCCGAGGATGCTCGACTGAACCTCGGCTGGTGCCTTTACACGCTCGGCAAGGACCAGGAGCCCAAACGTCTGGCGGAAGCCGCTCAGCGGTTCGACGAACTGCTGGCCAAACATCCCGACGGGAAGTACTCCGATCAAGCGCTGTTCTTTGGGGCCGAAAGCCGGTACGCGGCCGGCGAGATCGATCAAGCCATCCCCCTGTATCGCCGGCTCCTGAAGGAGCATGCGGATTCTCGTTTCGCCGCCGATGGCGCGTACGCTTTGGGCGTCGCCTTGGAGGAAGCCAAGCGTTACGACGAGGCTCAGCCGGTCTATGAGAGTTTCCTGGCCAAGCACGCCGACAGCGAACTCGTCAATGAAGTGAAGTTGCGCAAGGCCGAGACGCCAGCTGCAATTGGGGCAAGTCCAGCAAGCGGCCGACGCCTTCACGCAATTGGCGGCGATGCCGGGATTCGCCCTGGCGGACTACGCCCTGATGCGGCACGCCGCCTGCTTGTTGAAAGAGGGCAAGGACGGCGAGGCGGCCGCTCGTTACGCGGAATTGCCCGAGAAGTTCCCTCGCTCGGCCTATCTGAAAGAAGCCGTGGCGGCCGCGGGCCGCGGCTTTTACCGATCGCAACAAGACGACCAGGCCGAAAAATGGCTCGGCCGAGCTTGGGAAAGCGAAAAGGACCTGGACGCTGCGCATTGGTTGATTCGGACTCGCTTGCGAGCGGGAAAACTGGCGGAGGCGGAACAAGTCGCCAAGGCCGCACTGCCGCTGGCCGATGGCGATGAGCACGCCCGGTTGCAGCTCGATCTGGCCGACACGCTGTACGCTTCGGCGAACAAGCGTCGCGATGCCTACGACATGTACCGCCAGGTTGTCGATCAACATCCTGATTCGCCGTCATCGGCTCAGGCTCTGTACAACGGCGCCTTTGGGGCCATGGAACTGGGCGAATTGGCGGCGGCGGCCGAGCTCAGCCGATCAATTCGCCAAGAAGTTCCCCACCCACGAACTTTCGCTGGACGCCCAATATGTCGCCGCTGAATCGCGGCTGCAGCTGCGAAAGTACCAGGAAGCGGCGGCGCTGTTCCAAACGCTGCTGGCCAACGCCCAGCAGCGAGCCGAACTAGGTCTATGGACGCTGCGACGAGGCTGGGCGTTGTACTTGCCTGGCGAATACGATGCCGCCATCGACTTCTTGAGCCAAGCCGCCCCAGCGCTATCGACACCCGCCGAGCAAGCCGAAGCGTTCTTCCTGATCGGCTCGAGCCGCTTTGCGAAGGACGACTTCCCCGGCGCCGGCAAGGACCTGCAGCGGTCGGTGGATCTGGATTCCCAGTGGGCCCGAGCTTCGGAAGCCCTGCTGCTGCTGTCGCGTTGCCTGCAAAAGGAAGGCAAGGTAACCGAAGCATTGGCCGCAGCCCAGCGCGTCGCTCGCGACTACGCCGACAATGCGGCGCTGGATCAAGCGCATTTCCGCCAAGGCGAATATCTCTACGCCCTGGGCAACTTCGTCGAAGCCGCCGAAGCCTACGCGGCCTCGTTGAAGGCCGACGAAGATTCCATGTTCGCTCCCTTTGCGTTGCATGGCCAGGCGTGGAGCTTCCTCAAGGCCGAACGTTACGCCGATGCGGTCGCGGCGCTGGATCGTTTCGAACAACGCTACGCCGACCATGAACTGGCCGCCGAATCTCTTTTCGCTCGCGCGATGGCCAATCGGCAAAGCGGGAATTTTGAAGCCGCGTTGGCCGACGCCGACGGTTTCCTCAAGTCCAGCCCCGCCCCCGAACGCCAGGCGGATGCCGCCTACGAGAAAGGGCTGGCCCAAGCGGCGCTCAAGCAATTCGACGCCGCCGAGCAGACCTTCGCTGAATTATTGAAAGCCAAAGCGGACTACGCCGGCGCGGATAAGGTGCTTTACGAATGGGCTTGGGCGTTGAAGTCTCAACAGAAGGACGCCGAAGCCGCTGAGAAATTCACCGAGTTGGCGAAGCAATACGGCCAGAGTCCCCTGGCGCCGGAATCCTGGTATCACGTCGGGCAACAGCAGTATGAGGCCCAGAATTTCGCCGAGGCCGCCGCCGCCTATCAGACGGCGTTGAACTCCGCCGCCAACGCCGGCCTGCGTGAGAAATCACTGTACAAGCTGGGGTGGTCGCGGTTTGAATTACAGCAATACTCGGACGCGAAACAGGCCTTTCGCGAACAAGCGGATCTGGGCGACGCACTGCCGCTGTACGCCGACGCGCGTTTTATGGAGACCGAAGCCGTCTTCCGCGCCAAGCAATACGCCGAAGCCTTCGAGCTCTTCAAGAAGCTGCGCGCCGATAAGGTCCAGCCGCCGGCCGAGGCGGCTCAGGTCCTGTTGTTGCTGCATGGAGCTCAAGCCGCTGGACAAGTAAAAGACTGGGAGACCAGCGCGCAGTGGCTGAGGGATATCGAATCGCAGCATCCCGAGTCAGCCTACCTGCCCGAATCCAAAATCGAATTGGGCTGGGCCTTGCAAAACCTGCAACGCGGCGACGAGGCGTTGCAGCTATACGCCGAAAGCGGCGCCCGCGGCGTCCTGGCGGCTCGCGCTGATTTCCTGAGCGGCGAAGTGCATTTCGCCGCCAAGCGATTCGCGGATGCGATCAAGAGTTTTCGGAAAGTGATGTTCCTGTATGACGCGGAAACGGTTGCCGGAGTGGAACCCTGGCAAGCGCAAGCCGGCTTCGAGGCGGGACGCTGCGCCGAGGTGCAGATCCAGAACGCCGCGGACGAGGGCGAACGTCAACAGCATGTCGAGGCGGCTCGAACGTTCTATCGCTATGTCGTCGAGAAACATGGCGAGACGCAATTCGCCAAGTCGGCGCAAATGCGGCTCAAGACGCTCGAGCAACTTTAGTGACGGGGTCTTGCCGCGGCGCGGGTCGCGCCGGGCGCTCCAGCCGAAGAGAAGAGAGCAAAGTACTTATGACGCACTTACTCCTGCGAGCCGCGGGCTCGCCGCGACCGTTGCCTGCTGCGCGGATTTGGCCAGGCCCCCTGGCCGCGCTGCTGCTGCTGGTGTTGGTCTTGCCGCTGGCCGCAGGCGCCCAAGAGACGGCGCCCTCCGACGGCGGCCCTCGCGCCGCCGCCGAACCCCCGCCGACGTCCGAGCCGCCCATCGATCGCGGCAGCGGCGAGCTGGAAGACGCCGCGCTGAACCTGTTCAGCCTGATGTGGCAGTCGCGCTGGTTCATGCTGCCCATCGGCCTGATGTCCTTGATCGTCGTCGCCGTCACCGTAGAGCGCTTCATCAGCATGCGATCCTCGCGGGTGATGCCCTCCGCGTTGATGCGGCAACTCGGCAAGATGCAGGAGGCTTCGTCGCTGGATCCCCGCCGGGCCTACCGGCTGTGTCAGGAGCATCCTTCGGCCGCCGCCTCGGTCATCAAGGCGATGCTGATGCGGGTGGGCCGTCCGCAAGACGAAATCGTGCACGCGGTCGAAGAAGCAAGTCAGCGCGAAGCCGACAAGATGCAAGCCAATGTGCGCTGGTTGCGGTTGGCGGCGGCGGTGAGCCCGTTGATGGGTCTGTTCGGCACGGTCTGGGGCATGATCTACGCCTTCCATGAAACCACCACGATGCTGCCGGGGCAAAACAAGGCGGATCACCTGGCCGAAGGCATTTATCTTGCGCTGGTCACCACGCTGGCCGGCTTGGTCGTCGCTATCCCCGCCGTGGTCATCGCGTACTACTTCGAGGGCCGCATCGAGTCGATCTTCCGCCGCATCGACGAAATGCTGTTTCACTTGACGCCGCAAGTCGAACGCTTCGAAGGCCGAGTGCGCCTCGGGGCGGCGGGCGATGACGGCGCCGCGCCGGTCGCGCCCTCGACCGGCTCGGCCGTGGCCCCTCCACGACAAGCGCCGGCGCCGGCGCCCGCACCAAATAGCTCGCCCCCACCCCCCCGCGAAAGAGACGCTATGGCAGTCAAGATCCATCGAAGTACGACGCTCGAGGCGATGAGCATGACGCCGCTGATCGACGTCGTGTTCTTGCTGCTGATCTTCTTCCTGGTCGCGACGCGCTTCGCCGAGGAGGATCGCGAATTGGACGTGGTCCTGCCCACCGCCAGCGAGGCCCAACCGTTGACGGCGGAGCCCAAGGAGCTGTTTGTCGGCATCGACCAGCAAGGGCGTTACTTCGTGGACGGCAAGGAATTGGCGCTGGAGGAAGTCAACGCGGCCATTCGTCGGGCGGCTGTCAACAATCCTCTCAATCAGTCCGTGATCATTCGCGCCGACAAGCGAGTGGCGCTGGATTTTCCCTGCCAAGTCATGAATCTATGCAACCGCCACGGCATTCGTGACTACACGCTGACCACCGAAGCCAACTCACGCCCACAGGGAATCCCATGGCCAAAGTTCGCCGCATCGTTCGACGAGTCGCACGCCCTCGCGACTTCTTCGACGAGCATCAATGGCCGATCAACGTCACGCTGCTGGTGCTGGCCAGCTTCCTGGTGGGTTCGGCGATCGCTTACCAACGGTTCGATGATCCCCGTTGGACCTACAACGCCTGGACCACCGTCCTGGCGCGCCGTTGCTGGTCGTCGCCATGCTGGCCGCGCTGCACTACGTGGGTCATCGCTGGATGCGACGAACCATGCAACTCGGGCTGGTGGTCAGCTTGTTAATGCACTTGCTGTTTGTGCTGGGCACTCTTCAAGTTCAGCTGTTCAGCCAAGTCGCCGACGCGAAGGCCGCCAACGAAACCGTGCGGCGAGAGGTCGTGGTCCCCGAATACCATCGCGTTAACCAGCCCGATCGACAGCGTCACGTCTTCGAGGAGCCTGTGGAAACGCCCGAGCCGGAGCTCCGCGAGGAACAACCCGAGCCGCGTCCCGAACCCGACCCCGAACCGGCGGCCGCCGTGCGACCCGTGGAGACTCCGATCCCGCAAGAGGAGCCCGACCCAACGCCGCAAATGAACGTGCAGCGCCGCGAGGCGGACTCGGCCGTGGCCCGGCAGAGTCCCAGTCTCTCGCAATTGTCGCGGAGTCGCTCGCAACAAGCCGCGGAGGCGACTGCGGAATCGCGCCAGGCGCCATCGGCCGAATCGCAACCCGCGGCCGCGCAACGCGAATTGGCCGCCAAAGAACTGACGCCGCGGCGCAGCGAGAGCGCGGCTCAAGCCGAGCGGCCCTCGACACAAGCCCCCGGGGCGCCCGACAGCGCGACTCGCGCGGCGCGGCTGCAACGCAGCGAATCGCAGCAGGCGACGGACCTCGCCGCCGCCGCCCTGCCCCGCCGATTGGCCAAACCCACCACAACGCCGCGAGCCGAGACGGCCAGCGAGCCGATCCCCTCGGCGGCTCAACGAACCAGCCCGGAAGCCTTGCAGCCGGCCAATACGCTGGCGGTGAAGCAACAGACGACCAGTCCCCAAGAAACGCCGCGAGCGGCGCCCGAGGCGCCGGCGCCGTTGCAGCGTCAAAGCGTCGCCCGCAACGCGCCCGCGCCGGAAATGCCTCAAGTCGCCCAGGCCGACAATCCGACGCCCAATCGCCAACCCCGCATGACCGAACGCCCCTCGGCCGAGCAATCGCTGGCCGGCGCCGACAGTCCTGCGCCGACGATCGCGCGGGAGATGTTGCAGCCGCAGACGATGGACGCACGGTCGTCGGTGGCCGACGCCGCCTCCCGCTCCCTGGCCGAGGCGGCCGCGCCGTGCGCTCCCCTCGGCGACGCCCAGCCGCGCTGCAGCGCAGCGCGCCGAGCGATCCACGCCGACGCCCTCGCCCGCACTGGCCTCTGCGACGCCGCGGCAAATGCGCTCCGCCCAACCTCAGGCGACCACCAATCCCGCATCCGCCATGGCTCTCAACGCTCAGCAGCCTGCAGGTGGGTTAGCGCCCTCACGGCTGGCCGACGCCGCTCGGCGCAGGCGCCGCGGAAGCCGCCGCGGCGCCCGAACTGGGAATGAACGCGCCGCCGGCTTCGTCGGCCGCCCCGACGCGTTTGTCCGCCATGCAACGCGCCCAGGGCCGGGAAGCCGCCGCGTCCGCGACTTCTTCCGCGACCGTGAATCGTCGCACCGAGGCAGCGGCGATCGTCGCCACCGAGGCGCCGGCATTCAATCAGCCGAACAACGCGCCGGCGGCTCGCGAGGCGGAGGGCGGACTGCGGCCCGACGCCGGCGAGCTGGTTCGACAGAGTCCGGCCCGCGACGGGACGCGCGTTAACGCGACGGCCGCCGAAAACGCCTTGGCGACGACCGAGTCCTCGGCGCCCGCCGCCGCGGAACGCGCCACCATCTCGTCGCCGTTGCCAAGCCGGGAGAACTCCGCCACCGCCGCACGAGCCGCGCTGACGGCCGACGTCGGCGGCGCGCCGGCGGCCGAAACGGCGCCTCAGCTGGTCGCCTCGGGGCAGTCGGGGACTTCAGCCCGAGCCGATTTGGCGCCTGCGGCCTTGTCCCTTAGCCGCGGGCGACAAGGACAAGCCGGCTCGGGCGCGACCAGCAATCTGGCCGACGCGGCGCCGGCCGGCGCCGAGGCCGCGCCGACTCCCTCGTCGGCCGCGCGGCGCGAGGCGGCCCAACAGAACGCCGATGACGGCCCAGCGCTCGCGCCGTCGGCCCCGGCGCAGCGAGCTCGCTCGCTCGCCTCGGCGATGACGCCGTCCACGCAACAGAACATCAACCAGCCCGAGGTCGCGACCGTCGCCGGTTCGCAGAACACGAGCCCGTCGTTGTCGGCAAGCGCGGCCACGCTGCTGCAGAAGTCAAACGCCGAGGCGGCCAGCGCGTCCGCGGCGGCCGGCGCCATGACCATCGACACAGGCGCCACCCAATTGGTGCGCGACGCGGGCGCCGCTCGAGCAGCCGGCGGCGATGGCCGGCCCCAAATGCAAGCCGACGCGCCAGGGGCGGATCTGGGCCGTTCTCAACTGGCCGGCGCGCCGACGTCCAGGCCGACCCAGCCAACGCCAGGCAAAGTCAACCGGCCGGCGGCCAACCGCAGCCGGCGCTTGCCGCCCGCGCGGCGGAGCCGACTCGGCCCAGCCCGGCCGAGGGCGGCGCGACCGGTCCCGGGCCCCCGAGTCTCTTGGCCGGCGGCCCCAGCGAAGCTCGGCAAGATCCCGGCGGCCCGCTTTCGGCGCCGTCGGCCAGCAACGCAGCCGACGGAGCGCTTCCCGCGCCTCGGGCAACGAAGACGAGGAGGACGAAGAGGAACGCTTGCGGCGCGAGCGCGCCCTGCGATTGGCCCGACGCGCTCTGGGCGGGGCGCCCGGCGCGTCGATGGCCCCCGCCGAAACGAATCTGGCGGTCGCCGGGGGCGGTCCCCCCCGCGGCGACGAGCCCGCGTTGGCGGCCGCAGCCAGCTCCCTGAGCCGCGAGTCGCGCGGTCAGGCCGCGGCCCAGCCGGCCCCCGCCCCGGCCCCCGTGGGTCAGGCGACTCCCGGTTCCGGACAACCTCAGCTGGCCCGCGCCGAGGCGGCCGATGGCGTGGTTGGCCAGTCCACGCCAGGCGGCGGCAGCCAGTCTCTGGAACGTCGGGCGGCGCGCCCGCTGTTCGCCGCCAACAACGCCGATCCCGTGCTGCAAGCCGCCGGGCGGCCAAGCTCCTCCGGTAGGGAAAAAGGACAACCTCTGGCCGCCCAAGGCGTTCGCATGCAACGGGGAGAGACCGGCGCAGCCGAGGCCATTCAGGCCGGCCCGGTTGGCGCCGTCAGCGCCGAAACCGTGGTCGAACTGGCGCGGGCCGGGGCCAGACGAGTCCAAGGCGACAGCCGCACTGACGCGGTGGCGCGTGGCGCGCCCGGCGGCGGATTCGCGCGCAGCCAAACGGAACTGGCCGCCGCCGCATTGGCTCGGGTGGCGTCGCCCAGCGAACTGCCCTTGCTCGAAGAGGCAAGCGGCGGCTCCGGACTGGCCGCCAACGACGCGCCCATGCAACGCCCTTCGCAGGCCGGCGGCGGAGGAATGCTGGCCGATCTGGATGCTCCCCAAGGGCCCGGCGGCTTGGCGGCGGACCTGCCCGACGCCATTGGCGCGCCCAGTCGCCAGTCATCCAAGGAACAGACCGACGCCGTCATCACGCCCAGCCGGTTTCTGCGGCAACGCGTGGGCGGACGTCCGTCGGCCGAGAGCAGCGTCGTCTTGGCGACCGAACCCTTCCGCCGGCGAGCGGCCCGAGGTCAGGGAGACGCGCCCGGCGGCGGTCGCGGTCGTCCCGGCCCCCAAACCGAACGGGCAATCGAATTGGGACTCAGCTTCCTGGCCCGACACCAACTCAGCAACGGCGGTTGGAGCCTCGAGGGATTCGATCCCGAACAGATCCAAATTCAATCCGATGGAGCGGCGACCGCGCTGGCGTTGTTGGCGTTTCAAGGCGCGGGCTATCACCACAAGGACTTTCAATACGCCGCCAACGTTCAAGCCGGATTGGACTACCTGATTCTGAATCAGGATGAGGAGGGTTTGGTGTTCGTCGACTCCGGGCCGACATCCAACGCTTTCGTCAAGCTGTACACCCACGCCCTGGCTGCGATCGCCCTGTGTGAAGCCTATGGGATGACCCAGGATCCCGAACTCCGCGCGCCCGCCCAACGAGCCATCGATTACATTGTCGCGTCGCAAGACACACAGCTGGGCGGCTGGCGCTATCAGCCCGGACAGGACAGCGACACGTCGGTGACCGGGTGGATGACGATGGCGCTGAAGAGCGGCGAGCTGGCTGAATTGAAAGTACCCGCCGAAGCGTTCGCCCGGATTAACCGCTGGTTGGACTCAGCTCGCGTCTCGGCGGACCAACCGCATCTGTTCCGCTACAACCCCAATGCGCCGGACAATCCCCGGGAGATCCTCGGACGCTCGCCGAGCAAGTCAATCACGGCCGTCGGGCTGTTGATGAGGATGTACCTGGGGTGGAAACGGGACAACCCGAATCTGCGCCGAGGCGCCGACTACTTGGCGGACCGCCTGCCGAAGATGGGCGTCTTGCGGGAGACGCCGTACGAGAAGAATCGGGACACGTACTATTGGTACTACGCCACGCAAGTGATGTTCCACATGGGCGGCGACTACTGGCGGCAATGGAACGAAGCGCTGCATCGACTGCTGCTGGACACGCAAACCCAGGACGGTGCGCTGGCGGGCAGTTGGGATCCTCGCCGGCCGATCCCCGATCGCTGGGGTCCGCGAGTCGGACGTTTGTACGTCACGACAATGAACCTCCTGTCGTTGGAGGTGTACTATCGCCACCTGCCTCTATACGACGAGACGGGCCGATAGCGACGGCGATGCGTAACGGGCCGATAGCGTAACGGGCCGATCGGAACCCAGCGTCGGCGAATGGACGGAGCGTGGTCGACAAAAAAAGGCCTCGACGCGACTCCCAGCGCGCGAGGCCTTTGCGGTCAACCGTGAAAAGACGGCGTAAGCTCCATACACCGGAGCCGATTCGTGGTCATCGCACTCGATGACGTTGCACTAAGATTCACGGTTGACGCGGCGGCGCCTGTCGCCAGCAGCCTCCTGCGGCTGGTTGAGCGACCGGCGAGGCCCCGAGGCGGACTCAAGGGCTTGCCAGCCGAAGCGATAGTAAAGCACGCGGTGCGCCAAAGTGCTGAAAAAGACTGAGATGCGATCATCACGTCACACTGGGAGGGCTGGAGAAACGCGAACGCCGCCCTAGGACCGCCCCAGCGCCGAGCGACCGGTAAGAATTACAAAGTCACCCAACGCCAACGATTCCGCAGGCCATGCCGGCCAATTCCCGCCACCGCTGGGCTTGTCGGCTTGTCCAAGCGTAGCGCTGCTGAATGGCGTGGACTGAAGGCGAACGAGGGGGCGTGAACGTGTGCGCGCGCTGGCGAGGAGCAGCGCCCCGCTGGGACAGGCCGGACAGGCCCAGCGGTGGCGGGTCGACGATCGGGCTCAGCGCCGGCCTGCGGGGCGGGCCAAAGAGAAGGGAGACGCCTAACTTTGGCTTCCCCACCAAGACCATGCCGCCACGAGGCTGATCACGGTCAGCGAGACAATGGCGGCCAACGCGAGCCAGCGTCGCTGTCGACGGTCCTCGGCGGATTGGCGTTGAATTAACGCCGCCAGCGGTCCGTCTAATTCATCGGGCGAAGGCGACTTGACGCCTCCGCTTGGCGACGCGTTGGGCGTATCGCTGATCGCCGTGGCCATTCCAAAGAGCTTTGCTAGATCCTGACTGGTCGCGGGCGGCTTGCCCGATCCGGCCTCGAGCAAAGCAATGCGGCGTTCCAAACTGTGGATGGTTTCCGCGTTCGCGCCGGACGCACTCGTCTCGTCGTCAGCGACTGGATCTCGGGGGGCTGGCGGGGCGGAGGCAATCTGCTCCATCCGGCTGGCGTGCTCGGCCAGTCGAATCTCCAAGGCCTGCAGGCGGGTCCGCCAATCGGCGATTTCCTTGGCCGGAACCTGCGCCGAGCGAAGTTCGCCATGCTCGGCTTTGGCTTGACGGGACGCCTCGTGAAGCGCGTCGCCCTGCTTCTTGAGCTCCTGTCGCAGGTTCTTCAGCTGAGTCTGGAGAGAATCTTCCCAAGCCGCCGCAGCGGTTTGCAAGTCGCCAGGCTGCACCCCCTGATCAACCAACGGTCGCCATTGCTCCAGTTGCCGCTGGATGTCGCCAAGTCGTTGTTCCACCGTTTGCTGCTCTTGTTGCAGTTTGGCCCAAGAGTCGTTTTGCAGCTTTGCCTGCTCGTCCATTTGACTGCTGAGCAATTCCAGCATGTCGCGCGACTCTTGCCCCTGCTGGTCGGCCCGCTTCACGGCGTCGCGGAGTGAGGAAGTCGCGGCGTTGACCAGTTCGTTGATTTGCGTGGGGATTTCGGCGGCGGCGTGTCCGGCGACAGCTTGGGCTTGGGAAACGGCTTCCTCCAAGCGAGCTTGCAGGGCTGCAAGCTGGCTGATGAAATCCCCGCGTTCCGCGTCGGCCTGTTGTTGCCGCGTCTGAAGTCGTTCTTCGGTTTCCTGGAGGTTGGTTCGCAACGACGTCTCGACCGCCGCGATACGCTCCAGCCAAGGGCCCTGTTGCGCGAGTTGATCGGCGTGGGACGCGAACCGGTTTTCCCAATCGGACTGGAGCGTCTGAATTTGGAGGTGCGTCTCTTCCTGGCGCCGCGTGAACAGATCCTGGAGTTGTTGCAAGCGATGGGCGACGTCGGCCAGCAGCGCCCATTCGGCCCGATCATCCAACTGCGCTTGCAGACGTTGTTGCATCGCGTCGGACACTTGCCGCAGCGTGGCGGCGTGCCGATGTTCGAAATCCTGTTGTCCTCGTTGCAGTTTGGCGAGTTCCGTGGACAACGCTTCCGCGAAGCCTTGCTTGAGCTTATCCACCTGGCGCCGCAGGGCGTCCTGTTCGGCCGCCAGCGCGTCAGCAATCGCACCGGCGTCCGCCTGCGACTCGACGGGCGCGGGGGCGCGGAAGCGGCATTGCCCGTCGCCGCAAAGGGAGCGAATTCACTAGCGGATGCGGCGTCAGGGCTGGGCATGGCGTTTGGCTTCCCGGCCGATTCGACCGACTGCTGGGGAATCGGCAGGGGCAGGTCTTGCTGACGCCAACCATCGCCGCCGGGTTGCGACACAGAGGATTCGCTGAGCTGTAAATCGCCGGGGACGGGTTCTTCGGGCAGGAGTTCGTCGGCGAAGACCCCGCTCGACATGGCGCCGTTCCCAGCCGCGTGAGTCGGCTTGCTGTCGCGTGTTGGACTTGTTTCTTCGGACGGCGCAGGGGGATGGAGCGATTGGATCGTCCGCGTCAACTCGGCGGGCTTCGTCCCAAGTTGCGATGCGGCGGCGGGCTCCGCCGCATTGGGCTCCGACTCCGTCTGATCCGATTCAGCGGGATCGGAATCAGCGGGATCGGGGGCCGCACGTTCCGCGGCCGCGGGATCGTCCGCGTCGTGGACGTCCTCCGCCAGGCGCAGCGGCAGGAGTGGTCCGGTGAAGCGTTGGGGCCCGATGATCCCCTGGGGCAATGGCGGCCCTTCAATGGATGTGGCGTCATCGGACACATCGCGTGCGGGCGCTTGGCCGTTCTTGGCGAACGGGTCGACGTAATGCATCACGACCGGACCAATATTCACCGAACCGGCAGGCAGCAATCGAACGCAATCCGCGAAGCCTTGGCTGGTGGAGATGCCGTTGACACTGAACAGATCGATCACCCAGAGGATTTGCCCATCCCAATACAGGGCCGCGTGGGTCCGCGAGATCTCGGGGTGGCTGACGCATAGCATGGAAGGCTGAGCACGGCCCAGGATCGTGACCACTTGTTGCAGCTTGCGGCGAGAAAGCACTTTGTCCTTGTACTTGAATTCCAACAACGGCCAATGTGAGCGAGGCGCGGGCGTGGCGTCGCCATCCACCATCCATTGAATGTTGTACGAGTCCCAGAGAAAGCTGCCTGGGAAAGGCGATTCCATGGGCGCGGCGTCCATGCGTTGGGCGAGGTCGAATCCGCGGGCGCCGAAATCGGTGACAATCAGAAAGAGCTTGCCATGGTCGGTGTGGACATCAGCGCGGGGATCTTTGTCAAAGCGCGCAAAGGGCCGCTCGAGCGTCGCCAAAGTCATAGGATTCGGCGTGTTCTGCCGAATGACAAGGCGCACCTTCGTCCAAAACAACGGTTGCCGCGAACCGGAGGCGGCGGGTGATTGATGATGTGCGTCGGCCATGGGTTCCCTGTGCGAATGCCCAGTGGGACCGTACCACACGCTCCCGGTCCGGGTGTCGCGTCGAGGAGAAAAGGGGCTTTTATGGCGAAGACGAGAAGTCGCTGAGAATGAATTGTAGCGGTTGGAGAGCGTCGCGTCGGCGTTTTTTTGGATTCGGGACCGCCTGCCCCGGTCACCCCGCGGACCGCCGCAAGGGACACCAAGGCCCAGGGGACCACGAGCGACGCGAACGAGCGCAGACGCTCGTTGTGCGACTTCTCCTCGTCTATTTGCCCAATCGCTTGGCAAGCTGGCCCGAGAGGTCGGCTTCGACGAGATCGTCCCAGGTCAGGTCCAGCTCGCGATTCTTGGCTTCTCCCGCGGCCAGCACCAGGCGTTGCACGTCCACGCCCCGCAGATGCGCACGTTGCAGGTCGGCGCACGAGACGCTCAAACCACCCTGGCGCGCGGCGATCAAGGCGTCGATGATCCGCGTCGGCGGAATCCGCCGCAGCTGCATGCCAATGATCTCGAACACCGGCACGGCGGCGCCGGAGGCCATCGCCTTGAGCCATGGCCCGAGCACCGAAAGATAAGCAATCACGGCGGCAACGAAGACGGTCAGAATTGCGCCGCCGGCAACGACAAGAATGATCCATCGCATTTGCATGGCCGTGGTCCTGGTTGTTCGGCGTCTTGAAATCGCCGAGCGGAGAACGAAACGCTGCTAACCCGCCTTCCGCCGGGTGGACTGAATATGGAACAGTCCGAAAATCTCGTCCTGGCTGAGACCGAGGTTCTTGGGTTGAGGACTGGCGCCCAACACGGCTTCAAAGAGAGCTCGCTTGTCCCGCAAGACCTGATCGATGCGTTCCTCGATCGTACCCAGTGTGAGCATCCGCGTGATTGTAACCGGTCCCGCGGCGCCGATGCGATGCGCGCGGTTGATGGCTTGATCCTCCACCGCCGGATTCCACCAGCGATCGAACAGGAACACGTACTCGCAGAACTGCAAGTTCAATCCCACGCCGCCGGCGCCGTAGCTCATCAGGATCACATGATGTTCGGGTCTCTCGCGAAACCGCTCAATGACGCCATCGCGCTGACGCGCGGGAATTCGACCGTGATACTCCAACGGCTGGAAACGAGCCAGACGTTCGCGAAGCCGGGTTAATGTGCGCACCCACTGGCTGAAGACAATCGCCTTTTTACCGCTGGCGGCCACCTCCTCGATATCCGCTTCCAGCCGTTCCGCTTTGCTGCTGGCGCCGCTGACCGGATCGAAATTGCAGATTTGCTTGAGCCGCAAGACCAGTTCGAAGACATGCTGAATGGTGAGCTCCTGTCCCATCTCCGAGAGCTTCATCACGCCGGCGTCCTCGGCCATGAAGTAGCTGTCCTGTTGCGGCCGACTGAGCGACAGCGTTGCATCGCGAAACATCTTTGGCGGCATGTCGGTCATCACCATGTCCTTGGTGCGACGCAAGATGTATTCGCCGGCGGCGCGACCGATTTCCACGGCGGGCATGTCTTCGTGCAACACGCCGGGAGCAACAAACTCAAAGACGCCAACCAGGTCACGGGGCGAGTTCTCCACTGGGGTCCCCGTCAAAGCCCAGCTCCGCGTACGAGGCAGACTCTTGACCGCTTGAGCGGTCGTACTGTTGCGATTCTTGATTCGCTGCGCCTCGTCCAAAACGACCAGGTCGCTGCCGCAATCACCCGGCTCCAACCACTGTGAGTCGCGGACCAGCAATTCATAGTTGGCGATCTTGACCGGCGAGGATGCTTCTCGCCAACACCACTGCCGCCGCTGCCGATTGCCTTCGATGATGCAGAGCGGGATTTCCGGGGCCCATTGTTCAAACTCGCGACGCCAATTGCTGACCAGGGGTTTGGGACAAATCAGCAGCACGCTCCGAATCTGTCCGGCCAACAACAACAAGCGGATCGACGTGATGGCCTGCATGGTCTTGCCCAGCCCCATTTCATCGGCGAGCACCGCGGCGTGGCGCGGAAACAGAAAGGCCACTCCCTTGAATTGGTAACGAAAAGGATGGAACGGAAAGCGGATCTGTTGGGCGCCCACCAATGTTTCCAAAGGCGGCTGCAGCATGTAGTACAAACGGTCACGGACTTTGACGACATCCTTTGGCGGTTGCAGTCGAGTGGCTTTACGCCAATCGATCTCGATCACGACCGAAGGATCCTCAGCGGCCACCGAGGCGTGTTGACTGGACTTGGCGGTCAGGTCCTCGGCCCGCCAAGCCTCCCGGCTTTCACTGAAGAAGTAACTTTGAATCTTGGGCGGGCGAGCGCGAGCTTTGAACGAGACGACTTTCGGCGGCGGCGAATCCAGCGTCGTGTCTTGAACGACGACCTTGGCGTGTCGGCCGAGGGCGGCGTTCCAACCGCTGGAAAAGACCTCCGCGGTCAGCTCGATTTGTTTGCCGCTCCACGACTCCACCGACAGGTGACGGTTCACCGCTTGCGGATCGGTTGACATCGGCAAGTCCTCTGATGATGGGTCGCTTACCTAGCCCGCGGCGCTGCTTCGAGCAGCGCCGCGCGAATCCGATGGAACGGCTCCAGCACAGGGAAGCTGGCGCCGCTGTTCTTCCACGCGTCGGCCAGGCTCGTGGTGGTGCGCAAACCGGGCCTGACCGCAACGCATTGGTCGCCGAGGTTCAATTGAGCCCACCCCTGGGGCGCCGCGCGACAGGCTTCCGACGAATCGCCAAGAGGTTCCGGCGAATCTGGCTCGTCGGAGGAAGCCCCGAGGCGTTCGCCGACCACGACGCCCACCGGCGCCTCGATCAGGTCGGCGATCGCGGCGACCGCTTCGACGTCGGTCAGAATCGCCGCCGCGGATTGCTTGGCCTTGCGCACCAAAGCCATGCCGATTTGCTCGGCGAATAGGTACGGTTTGAGCGTTGGACCATAAAGGATCTCCTGCGCGGTTGGGCGCACCGGTGCGGTGCAGTGGAACTCCAGAGGTCGTCCCACGGCGTTCAGCAAGAGGTAGCCGCCGAGATAGCCTTGCTGCTTGTCTTCACAGACGGTCAAGAATCCCAGAGCGATGGTCTCCGCTGCGTCCAGGTTCGCTGTCTTTCCTGTCATGCACTCCCTCGCGAGTATTCCTTGCGCCGTTTGCCTCGCTTGGCCTGCTTCGCGCATCCAGGCGCGCGGCGAGACTCTGCCAATGTTCTTCGGCTGCGCCGCGCTTGGAAGTGAAGATAGGTTTGAAGTCCGATGTCAAGCAATTTTCGAGGATTCCTTGTTTTTTGTTCAACTTCGCCCCGAGATGATCTCGTGTCTCGACAGGCGCTCGCGCTGGTTTATACTGAGGTTCAGTTCACTTGAGAGGAGAACCTAAATCATGAGTCGCGAGTCGCAGCCTCAATCGCCGTCCATGTTTCGTATTGACGTCGCCGCCGACGCACCGCAAACAGCCGCGGATGCGAAGCTCACCTTGGTGTTGAACAAAATCCTGCAACAACAAGAACGTCAAACTCAACTACTGGCGGAGATCGCCGAGAACATGGCGGCCACCCACCGCCAACGCGCCAATGAGCTGGGACAATGGAAGCAGGCCAACCCGCACTTGGCGCGAGCCTGTCGCGAAGCCGCCGAGACGTTGAGTCGAGTTCAAACTCGATTCCTGCACAACATTACCGACGAAATTCAGATGCATGAGGAATCGCTGGTTGACGGCGATTTCATGTTGAATGAGTTCGTCGATCGCTTTGGGCCGCGGTTGGCGCACCTCAACGGAGTGCTGCAGGTCCTCTCGCAACTGAGCAGCGTCCCCAGCTCGACGACCAGCTAGCGGATCTTCTTGCCAAAGAGGGGCGTAGCGCGTCCCGCTTGACAGCTCTCAGCGCGTTCTCGCTCACGAAGACCTGAGCATAGGGATCGGATGCTCACTGAATTGGTACGAGCCGAAACGGCCGATGGATTGACGCTCGACGGCGCCTTCTACGAATCGGAGCAGGCCGATTCGCCGTGGGGCGTGATCATTCTGCATGGAGTCGGCGGGAACTTCTATGGCTCGCGGCTGCTGCACGCTCTGACCGTGGGTCTCTTGCCCCAAGCCCATGTATTGCGCGTCAACACTCGGGGACACGATGGGTTCTTTCAGTCCGTCAACCGCGATGGACCGTGCCGATTGGGCGCCGCGTATGAAATCGTGGACCATTGCCGCTTGGATGCTCTGGCGTGGCTGCATTGGCTAGGCGATCGGGGCTTGAAAAGACTCGCCGTCATCGGTCATAGCTTGGGAGCGATCAAAGCGCTGTACTCCCAGGCGCATCAGTCGGTGTCCGCGCTGTCGGCGGTGGTCGCGCTCTCGGCGCCCCGGTTGTCGGCACAGGCGTTCCTGGAAAACGAGCGCAGCGGCGCGTATCTGGAGACGCTGAACCGCGCCAAGGAACTGGATGCCGCGGGACGCGGTGATACGCTCATCGAATCCAAGTTCCCGTTCCCCATGCCCATCACGGCGGCGTGCTACTTGGACAAGTACGGCGGCGAGCGGTACAACCTGCTGAACTACGCGGAGCGAATCGCCTGCCCGTCCTTGTTTGTCTACGGCCAACTGGAACTCGACCAGCCCGCGACGTTCGCGGGACTTCCGGAGTTGATCGAAGCCCTGCCCGGCCAGGAGCATCGCGTGCTCATCCAACCCGAGGCCGATCATTTCTATCGAGGTTGCGAGGATTCAGTGGGACGGGCGGTTGCCGATTGGCTGCGGCGGCTATAATCCCTCGACCTCTAGGCCCCCGCGACCGAGCGCCCCCTCTTGTAAACCAAAGTCCGGGGAGCGTGGCCGCTCCTGCCGTGTAACGCTGCGACCCTGAGGCGCCGGCCGCGGTCAGTTGTGCAACCGAATGTCCTGCGGTATTTTCAGTCTGTCCCTGGCCCGCCGCGCACTCCCGCAACAATCGGCGGCAGATTCCGACCTGCCCGTCCCGATCTAGCCTTCCCGACCCGCTGTGGCTTTGACGACCGCTGTCCGATCCGAATCCCCCCTCTCCCAGTTCAAGCAACGAAACCATGGACCTCGACGCAAAGATCTCAGAGGCTCGTTCCGCCCTGGACGAGCACGTCCGCGAGATTGTGCAGTGGCACTTTCACGAAGCGACCGGCTGCCCCTTCTGGCTGCAGAAAAAACGCGAGCTGAACTTCGATCCCTTGACCGAGGTCCAGGGCTTCGATGATCTGCGGAAGTTTCCGTTGTTCGAAGACGAGTGGCTGCGTGGCGGGCCCGTTCGCCGCTGGATGCCGAAAGGACTGGAGGGCCGATCCGCGTATGTCTTCGAGACCGGCGGCACAACGGGCGTCCCTAAGAGCCGCCTGGTCGTGGATGATTTTCGTATCGATTACGAAGTCTTTAGCGAAACGCTGCCGGATCAGTACTTCCCCAAAGGGGCGAACTGGCTGATGCTTGGTCCCAGTGGTCCGCGGCGCCTTCGCCTGGCGGTGGAGCACCTTTGTCAGTTCCGCGGGGGGATCTGCTTCTGCATCGATCTGGACCCGCGCTGGGTCGTGAAGCTGATCAAGAAGGGGTGGATGGAGCATCTCGAGGAGTACAAGAAACACTGCATCGAGCAGGCCATTACCATCTTGACGGCGGGCCACGACATCAAATGCATGTTCGCGACGCCAAAGCTCTTGGACTCGCTGGCGTTGGCCCTCGAGGAACGCGGGACAAGTATCGCGGAGATGGGCATCACCGGCATCTTCTCCGGCGGCACGGAATTCACTCCCCAGTGGACGCGTTACTTTGTCGAAGAGCTGCTGGGCGGCTCGCCGGAAGAAAGCGGCGTGTACATGACGCCCACCTACGGCAACACCTTGATGGGCTTGGCCTGCAGCAAGCCGATCTCCGCGGCGGATAAATACAAGATTGCCTACTACGCGCCCCAACCGCGGGCCTGCACCGAGGTGGTTTCCTTTGATGATCCCAACCAAGTGGTCGGCTACGATGAAACCGGCCGCGTCAAATTGACCACTCTCACCAAGGAATTCTTCATCCCTGGCTTCCTGGAGCGAGATGAAGGCGAACGCGAACGTCCATTTGACTTGTATCCCTGGGACGGCGTGAGCGGCGTCCGTCCCTTCCATGGCATCGCCTCGCAGACCACCGTTGGGGTGTATTGACCCAGCATCAGCCGGCCTTCCCGAAATCCGTGGGCGCCCGCCCCGCGGGAGAGGCGGTCGAGTCTCGGATTGCGCGATGTGAGAGCCCAGATCGCCATCGCGATGATCGCTATGTCGCCTCACCCCGCCCTCGATCCGACCTTTTCCATTCATCCGCACGCCCGGAGCTATTACCGTGTTGAACATTCCTGTGTTGCGTTGGGGCAAGCATTACGAGTCGCTGGAGACCGATGAGGTTATCCACTTCAGCACCGGCGAGACGATCGCTAAGGTCAGCCAGGCCAACGGCGGCATCATCCAGCGGGACATGCGGCAGGCGGGACGCGCCCGCGACATTCTCCGGGACATTCCCGTTGACGATCTGATCGCGATGATCAAGAAAGCCGGCCATCTTTTCACGGACGCTGAATTGCCTTTGGGCGATGGCGTTCAATCGCCGGACGACTTCGTCCACCAGCAGTCGGCGAGCACCGGGTTGCCGGAGCACATGTGCCGAGCGAACATGTCGAAGAACTCCTTCGTCCTGCAAAACATGCGGCAGATCCTGGATGCTCTGACGAGAGGCTTGGATCTGAGCATCCTGACGAAAGGCTATGGCGTGGAGGATCGCGGGGTCGTCGTTAGCTACCAGGCCCAGTCGCCGGTGCTGGGCGCCGTGCTCCCATCCAACTCGCCAGGCGTGCATACGCTGTGGCTGCCCGTGGTGCCGCTGCAGATGGGCTTAGTGTTGAAGCCGGGGCCCCAGGAGCCTTGGACTCCCTATCGAATGGTCTCGGCGTATATCGAGGCCGGGGTTCCCGCGGAGGTCTTTGCACTCTACCCCGGCGGCCCCGACGCGGGCGCCGCGGTGCTGGCGGCTTGCGAACGAGCGATGATCTTCGGCAGCACGCAAACGGTCGAGCAATACCGCGGCAATCCGCGTGTTCAAGCGCATGGGCCGGGATTTTCCAAAATCCTCTTGGGAGACGACATGGTCGATCGCTGGGAGGACTACCTGGACCTGATGGTGGAGAGCATCTACATCAACAGCGGCCGCGGGTGCATTAACTGCTCGGGGATCTGGGCCTCGCGACACACCAAGGAAATCGCTCAGGCCCTCGCTGAGCGACTCGGTCCGATTGAACCGAAGCCGCCGCAAGACGCGGAAGCTGGTTTGGCGGCCTTCACGGTCCCCAAGATCGCCACGGCCGTCTGGGGCATGATCGAGCAGGACCTGAAAGAAAACGGCGTCACCGACATGACGGCCGCGTATGGCTCGCGTCTGGTGGATCATGATCGCTACGCGTACCTGCGGCCGATGATTGTGCACTGCACCTCGCCGGAACCGGCGATTGCCAAGAAGGAATATATGTTCCCCTTCTCGACAGTGGTCGAGTGCCCCGAGGACCAAATGCTGGCCAAGATTGGCCCCACGCTGGTCTGCACCGGAATCACGGAGAACCCCAAGCTACAGCAGAACCTGATTGCGGCCACCCACATCGACCGATTGAACCTGGGCGCCATCCCCACCAGCAAACTAAACTGGTTGCAGCCGCACGAAGGCAACATCATCGACTTCCTCTTCCGTTCCCGCGCCTTGCAAGTCCCGGCCGATGCGGTTTGAAGCCGAGTCTGAGTGCAACCCACCGCCAAAGCGAACGCTTGGCGATTTTGTCAGAGGATGCACGACGTTCGCGACGGAACGCCGCAAACGGCACTCCACGCAGCCAGGCTCTCATGAATCCGTTTGACTTCCAGCCGCGAACGCGCATCGTGTTGGCCCAGGTCGCGTTCAAGAATTGGGCGCCCTGGCAAGCGAACTCGGTGCGCGACGAGCTTTGGTCGTCAGCGACCCAGGCGTCGTGGCCGCCGGACACACGCAGCGCGGCGTCGCGAGCCTCGAAGCGGCTGGCATCGAAACGCACGTCTTCGACCAACTGCATGAGAATCCCAGCACCGATGATGTCCAGCGGGGCGTCAAGATCGCGGCGCGTTACGAGCCGGAGATCTTGGTCGGCTTGGGCGGCGGCAGCTCGATGGATTGCACCAAAGGAGTCAACTTCGTGTACTCCAATGGTGGAGAGATGAAGGACTACTGGGGCGTGGGCAAGGCGCTCAAACCCATGCTGCCGATGATCGCCGTTCCGACCACGGCGGGCACGGGCAGCGAAACCCAGTCGTTCGCCTTGATTTCCGACGCGCAAACGCACGCCAAGATGGCCTGCGGCGATAAGAAGGCTTCCTGCCGCGTCGCGATCCTGGACGCGGAGCTGACGGTCACGCAGCCCGATCGAGTGACGGCGCTGACCGGGATCGACGCCTTGGTTCACGCCGTGGAAACCTATGTCACCAAGCCGCGGAATCCGGTGTCGGTGGCGTTCAGCCGCGAGTCGTTTCGGTTGCTGTCGTCCAACTTCCACCGAGTGCTCGACGCACCGGACGACTTGGAGGCGCGAGGTGCGATGCTGTTGGGCGCCAGTTTCGCCGGGATGGCAATCGAGAATTCCATGCTGGGCGCCGCCCACGCCTTGGCCAACCCGCTGACCGCTCGTTTCGGTCTGGTGCACGGACAGGCCGTGGGCATGATGCTGCCCCATGTGATTCGTTTCAATGGCCAGGACGACGCCGTCGCTCGCTGGTTTCGCGAATTATGGCGGGTTCGTGACGACGCCGAGCCGATCGCCGTTGACGACGCGGCCGAGCGAATGGCGGAGTTGATCGATGGCTTCGTGCGGCACGCCGGTTTGCTGACGCGGCTTTCCGATTGCGGCGTGCCGCGAGCGGATCTGGCGAAACTCGCGGATTCCGCCGCCCAGCAATGGACCGGCGGCTTCAATCCGCGTCCGGTCGCCGCGCCCGAAATGCTCAGCCTCTACGAACTCGCATTCTGATACAATCAACAGACTTACTCTCCCGTGCTGTCCCGAGGAATGGTTGGCGGCCCCCACCGTTCGCGCTTGGAGACCCGAATCATGAATCGAATCGCCCGGCGACATCGCCAGGCCGCCCCTCACAGCTCAAGCCGGAGCCGTGCAGGGCGGCGCGTTGGGACCTCGCCCGTTGTTGTCCTGCTGGCGGCCCTGGGGGCATTGTCGGCGCCCTCCCCGGCGACGGCCATGACTGGACGCGGCCTCTCCCGATCGCCGCAGTCGGCCGAGCCGTCGCCCGCGGACGAGTGGGCGTTGTTTCGCGGCAACCCCGAATCCACGGGAGTCGCCGTCGGCGGCTTGCCCGAGAAACCCGAATTGCTCTGGCGGTTTGAAGTCCCGCGAGGCGCGTTCGACAGCACCGCGGCCATCGCCGCCGGACGCGTCTTCATCGGCGACCTGGACGGCAAACTCTATTGCCTGGACCTGAAAACAGGCAAAGCACTCTGGGAATTCAAGTCGGAGATCGGCTTCATCGCCGGCGCCGCCGTCCGCGAAGGCCGAGTCTACGTCGGCGACATCGACGGAGTTTTCTATTGTCTGGACGCCGCAAATGGTCAAGTGCAATGGAAGTTCGCGGCGGAGGCTGAAATCGACTCCAGCGCGAATTTCTTTGAAGATAACGTCCTGTTTGGCTCGCAGGACGCGGTGCTTTACTGCCTGGATGCGAAGCAAGGAAAACTGGTTTGGAAGCTGGCGATTGACGACCAGATCCGCTGCACGCCCACCATCAGCGAAGGGCGAGCGTTTGTCGCCGGTTGCGACGCGAGATTGCATGTCATCGACGTGAAAGAAGGTAAGGAATTGGCTTCGGTCGATATTGCTTCCCCAACAGGCGTCACTCCCGCCGTACGGGGCGGCATGGCCTATTTCGGCACCGAGGCCGGCGAGATCTTTGGAGTCGACTGGAAAAAAGCCAAAGTCGTCTGGAAGTCGGGAGGAGACCGCAGCGTTTCCTTTCGCTCATCGCCGGCGGTCACCGAGAAGTATGTCTTTGTGGGCGGCCGGGACCGCCAAGTCCGAGCCCTGGATCCGCTGACGGGCAAAGCGGCGTGGACTTATAAATCGCGAGCCAAATTCGACGCCTCGCCCATCGTCGCGGGCAAGCGGGTTTTCATCGCCGGCAGCGACGGCAATCTCGTCGCCTTGGAAGCCGACACCGGCCAGGAGCAATGGAAGTATGAAGCCGGCGGCGGCTTTACGGGTTCGCCCGCCGTCGCTCAAGGACGGCTGGTCATCGCGAACGACGAAGGCGTCGTCTTCTGCTTCGGCGCCAAGAGCTCCTAAGCAAGCAAGGCTGGGGGACGTCCCCGCCACGGAACGCCGAATGGCATGGCTGGCTTCGGCGCCGCAACGGAACCCATCGTTCTCTAAACAGCGAGTTGAACCCCTCATGGCCACCGACACGACCAAGACAGAAGTCGGCAGCTATTTCATTTCCAACTATCCGCCGTTCTCACAATGGACCGCGGAGGCCTTGCCGGAAGTCCGGCTCGCCATGCAACAGACGGACGCCGACACGCCGCTCGGTCTGTACCTGCACATCCCCTTCTGCCGCAAACGCTGCAAGTTCTGCTACTTCAAGGTCTTCACCGACAACAAAGCCAGCGACATTGAATTGTACATGTCCGCGCTCTCCCGCGAGATCGAGCTGGTCAGTTCGCAACCGGTCATGAATGGAAGACCGTTCCGCTTCGTCTATTTCGGAGGCGGAACGCCCAGCTACCTGAGCGTCAAACAATTGAACTCGCTGGCCGACCGCTTGCGAACCAGCATCGCTTGGGATCAGGCCGAGGAAGTCACGTTTGAATGCGAGCCAGGAACGCTGTCCGAATCCAAGGTCCAGGCCATCCACGATCTGGGCGTCACTCGCTTGAGCTTGGGCGTGGAGAGTTTCAATGACGAATTGCTCAAGGACAATGGGCGAGCCCATCTCTCGGCCGAAGTGTTCAAGGCTTGGGACTGGATCGTCGCCGCCGGCTTCGCGAACGTCAACATCGACTTGATCGCCGGGATGGTCGGCGAGACCTGGGATAACTGGAAAGACAGCGTTCGCCGCACGATCGAGATGCAGCCCGAGAGCGTCACGATCTATCAGATGGAATTGCCGTACAACACGGTCTATTCCAAGGAGGTGCTGGGAAAGCGGATCGAAATGCCCGTGGCCGATTGGCCGACCAAGCGAGCGTGGGTGAGTTACGCGTTCGATGAAATGCAGGCGGCCGGCTACCACGTCAGCAGCGCGTACACGCTCGTGAAGGACCCCGCCAAGGTGAACTTCAGCTACCGCGACAATCTCTGGCAAGGCTCCGATCTGCTGGCCACGGGCATCGCCAGCTTCGGACACGCGCGAGGAGTGCATTATCAAAACCTCGCCGAATGGAACGAGTACATCGCGTCGATTCTGGAAAGAGACGCTTTGCCGCTGGGCCGAGCCTTGCGGTTGACCGAACATCAGATGCTGATCCGCGAAATGATCCTGCAACTGAAGAAGGGCTGGCTGGATCGCGACTACTTCCAGAAGAAATTCTCCGTGGACATCGTCGATCATTGGCGCGACGAATGGGACGGCTACGTGGCCCAAGGTTGGGCCGCGATATCGCCGCAACGAATTGAACTCAGTCGAGAAGGACTGCTTCGCGTTGACGGTTTGTTGCCCGCCTTTTTTGAGCCCGAGCACCAGGGAGTGCGCTACACATGAGCGACGATCTGGTGTTCGCGATGGGCGAGTTCCAAGCTGTTTTTCCTCAGGATCGACACTACGCGAAGAACCATATGTGGGCGCTGCCAATCGACGGCGTCTTTCGTTTCGGATTCACCGCCTACGCCGTCAGGTTGCTGCAAGACGTTTACTTCCTTGACTGGAACATGGACGCGCCGGCGGAGCTGCGGGAAAAAACACTGCTCGGTTCGATCGAAAGCAAGAAGGCCGAAAGCGATCTGTATTCGCCGATGGCGGGCCGCTTGACGCGATTTAACGACGACTTGCTGAACGACCCGTCGGCGATCAACGTGGACAAGTATGGCGATGGATGGCTGTTCGAAATGGAAGGCTCGGGCGACGAACTGTTGCCGCCGCCCGCCTACCTCCAGCATCTGGACGCGGTTTGGGAAGTGACTCAACGAACGATCAAGGGACAATTGAACCAATGACCGGAAAGAGCTTGCATATCGTTGTGTCGCGCGGGCAAAGCAAGAGCCCCGAGAAACGCGCGCTGGAAAACGACGTCGCCCGCGGGATCGCGGACGCGCTGGGCCTGCGGGTGACGCTGATCCCCAACTTGTACGACGTCCATCCTGACGGTCGAGTCGTGCGGACGCTGCAACAAGCCGAGGGCGACATGATCGTGCTGACCTGGCTGTATCCGCGCGCGCACATTGGGTGCTGGACCGCCATGACATCCATGGCCGTATCGGCGAATCACTGCTCGGAGCGGAGGACCCCGACGAGGACGACCAGGAGGCCGCGGAACAACAGGCCCAGGAGCTGAAGCCGCGCGTCCTGGACGAACGTGAAATCCCCGATCGCGAGATCTTCTGCGTCGATCTGCGAGCTTCCCAGAAAGTGGACGACTTTGTCGAAGAAGTCCGCCGCATCGCGGTGCATAAAGCATTGGAAGCTAGGGAAGATCTGGCGCAGTGGCTGCGAGGACAAGCCTCCAGCCTGCAGTTGTCGCAGTACTTGAACCCCAACAACGACGCCCCCGCCTATGACGCCTCCGCCAACGGCGCCTCAGCCACAGCCAACGCCAACGGCAACGGCAACGGGACGTCAAAGAACGGTCACGGCGGCGACGGTCATTCCTCCAACGGCAACGGCAACGGCGATCTGGCGACCGATTCGATTGTCGCCATCGAAGAGCCGGCCTCTCGCCGCTGGTATCCCGTCATCGACTACGCTCGCTGCACCAACTGCATGGAGTGCATCGATTTCTGCTTGTTCGGCGTGTACGGAGTGGATCAGGTCGAGACGATCCTCGTCGAGCAGCCGGACAATTGCCGCAAGGGCTGCCCCGCATGTAGCCGGGTTTGCCCTGAGAACGCCATCATCTTCCCGCAACACAAGACGCCCGCGATCGCCGGATCCAACGACGCCAACGCCTCGTTGAAAATCGATCTCTCGCAGTTGTTCGGCGCTCCCGACGCGGTGGATGTCGCGGCCCGGGAGCGCGACGAACAACTGCTGCTGGCCGGCCGCGAAGCGGTCGGCGTCAGCGTAGGCGTCCCCAAGCGTCAAACCGGCAAGTTGTCCCAACCCAAGGATGAACTGGATAGCCTGATCGACGAACTCGACGACCTGGAACTCTAACGAATCCCATGCGCACCATTCGAGTCGCCGCGGCGCAATTCGAACATCGCGACGCGAACCCGCGGGAAAACCTGCGCACGATCGACCGACTCGCCGCCGAAGCCGCCGCGGCGGGCGCCGAAATCGCTTCGTTCCACGAAGGCTGCCTGCATGGATACACCTGGGTGCAGCGCCTCTCGCTGGCGGAACTGCAGAAGCTGGCGGAACCCGTCCCCGACGGGCCAAGCGTGAGGGGACTGATCGACATCGCCAAACGCCGAGACATCGTCCTGATGGCGGGCCTGTTCGAGCGCGAAGGTGATCGCGTCTTCAACACCTACGTCACCGTCGGCCCCGAGGGATTCCTGGCCAAATTCCGCAAACTGCATCCCTTCGTGAATCCACACCTGTCGCCCGGCGAGGAGTACGTGGTGATCGACTTGCTGGGTTGCCGGATCGGTTTCCTGATCTGTTACGACAACAACTTGCCTGAGAATGTACGCATCACGGCCATGCTGGGCGCCGAGATCATCTTCATGCCTCACGTCACCGGCTGCTTGCCGTCGGTCATGCCAGGCCGTGGATTAACGCCGCGCGAGTATTGGGACAACCGCGAGCGCGATCCCGTTCGTTTACGCCAAGACTTCGACGGGCCGAAAGGACGGCAGTGGCTGATGCGGTGGCTTCCCGCGCGAGCCTATGAGAACGGCGTGTACGCCGTCTTCACAAATCCGATCGGCCGCGATGACGACACGATCAAGCCCGGATTGGCGATGATCCTGGATCCCTTCGGCGAAGTGCTTTGTGAAAGCCGCAAGCTCGACGACGATATTATCGTAGGCCTGCTAACACCGGAAAAGATCGAGCAGTCGTCGGGCCAACGTTACCTGAAAGCCCGCCGTCCGGAGTTGTACGGCAAACTGGTCGAACCTCAGCAATCAGTCACGCTGCCGGGCTGGAGCCTGCGGTGGAAGCAGGACGATCCAACGCTGTAGCGTATGCCGCAAGGGCGCGAGCTAGGCTAGCCCAAGAAGCCAAACCCACAGGCAGCCCCGCTCGCGAGCCCTCAGACGTTTTTGTAGCGATGCCCTTTAGCAGCGGCTTCGGCGCGACGCCAAGGGATCGAAGGCGACGGCTCAGAGGGGACGTGAATTCGCCGGACCTCGCCCACTCGGTCCAGGCGTCGGCGGGAACCTGCATCTGATGATGATAGACATCGCGCAGCAGTTGCCCCGCCGTGATCCAACGCCGCCCAATGGCGGGATCCATGACTTGGACAAGTCCACCGTGCGGAAGGTGTTTCGTGTTTTTCGAGTCTTTCGTGGTCGGCAACCTTCGGAATCCACGGAGGTGTATCCATTCTGTCGCACCGTGACTGTCGTGCCACCTTCTGGGCGTCGTCTCTCTTAGCGCAAGAAGCGTCGTGCCGAGTTCCCACCCGGCGCCGGCGTCATCATGGAGTTCGGTCTGAACTCGCTTCGGTCGATTGAGGATCGTTTTTGCGGCGTTGGGCGGCCAGTTCGTTCAGGAATTCGAGTCGGCGTCGATAGGGGGCCGTGTCCCGCACGTTCATCGCGGGGAACCTCTGTTGCCAGGAGGGGTCTTCGAGCATCGCTTCGCAGCTCAGAATCGCCTTCTCGTAGGCCAGCCGCAATTGAGACTCAAGCTTGTAAGCGGCCTCGACGTCAAGCCGCTTCATGGCCATTTCGCGCTCCATTTCCATGACGCCGGCGAGAGCGGCATGTTGCAGATAGTCGGGCATCTGGTCTAGCTCAACCAGCCTCTTGATTTCGGCATAGGTCTTCCTTCTTGCTTCCAGTCCATCCGACTCGGGCGACTTGGGCGCCACGCCGGATTCAACTCCAGGCAATCCGTTCATCCATCCTGTCACGGTTTTCGTGGCCTCGTTTGACGGACTTCGGCGTAATCGGATGTCGCCGTTCTCCGTCTCCAACCGCACTTCCAGTCCTCCGTCATTGATGACGCCCGCCACAAACTCATCCGACTTGATTTCGAACCCTCCGCTCTCGGTTGCCGTCGTTTGAAACGCCGCATCACGAAGCTTTATGGCAAAGTCAGAATATACCTTTCCTTTTCCCGTACGGAACTTGACTGTCGCCTTGATGTCCCCAGGCAGCGAAACGGCGACGTGGCCGTTGTAGGTTTCAAATGAAAGCGATTGGGCAGGTGCTACTTGATCGAAGCTCGCCGACAGGTTTCCGTTGTAGCTCCAAACTCTTGCCGAGCCTGAGACGTGCGTGAGCTTAATGTCGTTGTTCTGACTCCGCACCCTCATTTCGCCGCAAACGCCCGTCACATTCAATTCACCATCACGGTAAGAATCAAGAATCAGGTTGATGTTGCGCGGGACGACGATCGCCAGATTCGTAATGAATCGGTTCGAATTGGCATCCACTTCGATACGATTGCCCTTGCCGACGATCTCGAAATCCAATTCGCTGGGTCGAAATGGCGATAAGCCGTCGCTGGGTTCTCTTGAATCAGGATGGTAGTCGGGCGCCGTTAGCTTGACGATCACTTCCTGCTTGTCATGACTTGAAACGTGAATGTGGCCCCGTTTGATGTTGACATCAAGCTCGCCGATCTTGTCGGGGTTGGCAAAGGAGAGCACAAACCCCTTTTCGAAGGGCGGCGTTTCACTGCTGGGAGCGACGGTGGCTCTCGCCGGCGGGTAACCGGCAGTGGTTGGTTCCCGGCTGGGTAACGAAGGGCAGGAAAGACAGGCCGATCAGGCCAATGAAGAACGTCGCGATCATGGTGAACATTCCTTGTGAGAATCGAGGTGGCGAGAAGTCTTGGGCGCAGGGCTTGGGCTCGGCGGCAGCAGCGTTGACTTTGTCCGGAAGCGGAACTGTCGCAGGCTGTTGGAGATGAGCCAGGCAGTCCCGCAACAGCCGAGCAACTTCAGCGGCTTCTGGCCGCTTCTTTGGCGACTTGGAATGCAGTTCCCCAATAATCCGGCACAGCCATTCCGGCGCTTCTAGATTGATATCGCGAATCGGGCGCGGCGCTTCGTCAACGATTCTGCGGATGACGCCCAGGGGAGTTTCCGCTCGAAACGGGACTCGACCGGTGCACATCACGTACATCAGGCTTCCCAAACTGAACAAATCGCTTTGAGTTGTGATCGCTTCGCCAAGCGCCTGCTCCGGCGACATGTACTGCGGCGTGCCCGCGATGACGCCGCTGCGCGTCAGGCTGGCGTCATCAGCGGTTCTGGCCAATCCAAAATCCGTGATCTTCACTCTCTCGATATCGGCGGGGAGCAAGATGTTGGCGGGTTTGATGTCGCGGTGCACCAGGCCTTGTTCATGAGCGGCCGCCAGGCCCAACGCCACTTGCATCGAGATGCGCAGCACTTCGGAAACGGATAGGGAGCCGCACCGATCCAGGCGCTTCTGCAGAGACTCGCCTCCGACGTACGGCATGACGAGATAAGGAAGGCGAGCGCGGCTCTCCCCGTCGGACGCGTGCTGAAGGCAGCCGCGGTCGTCGACGGAGACTCCGTAGATCGCGATCACGTTTTCGTGGACAACCGCTGCGGCTGCTTTTGCTTCGCGAGCGAATCTCTGTCGCGCCGCCGCACTCGAGGCGAAGTGGGGCAAGAGCACCTTGATGGCCACGTAGCGGTTGAGTGCTCGATCCAGTCCTTTCAGCACGATCCCCATACCGCCTTCCCCGATCACGCCGACGATTTCGTATCCGGCGTATCGGCCCAGCATGCGCGGATCATCGGTGGGGTCAAGAAAGTCAAGCGCAAGGCGAGACGTTGTTTCTTCCTGCATGCTGGGCGCGGAAAGATGGTCCTGCTCAATCAAGTGAGACGCCACATCATCCCAACTGGACTTCGCCGCTGTGAGTTCGCAGAGTCGTTCGCAGCAATGATCGCAGCTGTCCAGGTGCCGTTCGAAGGCCGTCTGCTCCTGGAGATCCAAGTCATTGTCAAGGAATCTGAGAATCGCTTGTTCTTGGCATGCGGATAAGGGCTGTGTCATCTCGCGTCCTCGGTCTCGTCAAACTCACGGATTTCCTGCAGCAATCGCCTCATGACGCGACTTCGGGCCGCATAGATTCCACCACGGTTTCGGCCGAGCAGGCGCCCGACCTCTTCGGCCGGACGCGCTTCGACCGCAGTCAACCAGAATGCCCGCCAAGTCGTTGCGGAGAACTCGCCCCGGATTCGTTGCGCCGCCCATTGAAGAATCTCACGACGATACTCCAGCTTCAGTAATTCCGACGCGGGACCACTGCGATCGGGATGCTCGGCAATCAAATTCTCATTCTCGTGAGTTCCGCTGGCGCGATCCGGCTTACTGCGCGTGAGCGCATTCAGAATGGCGTTGTCCGTAATGCGTTTCAGCCAGGTGCGGAACTTCGCCCTTCCCGAAGGCTCCCATCGCCCGACGGCTCCAGCGACGGAAACCAGCACCGTCTGCGCCAGGTCGTCGGCGTCGGCGCGCTGCAAACCGCTTCTCAGCGCCGTCCGCACCATAATGGGCCGATAGAGCTCCACAAACTGAGCCCAGGCATCGGAGTCGGCCGGGTCCCTCAGGCGAACAATCAGACTGTGGCGGGTTTCCGGAAGCGTCATCGAAGTCGAAATGCCTGGCGGATGTGATGCGTGCTACTCTATCTCACACAACCAGGGACAATATCTGACATCGGCACGGTAGCACGCCGCCGGAAAGGGCCGCCGCAAAAGTGTCAGGTACCTGACAGGCCTTGATCCTAAGCCGGTCCACCTGGGAGGGTAGCAGGACCGACGGGCCGGCACGATTTTAGCGTGACCGTAAGGCGAGCCCTCTAAAGCTAGCAAACCTGCAGGTGCTTCCCACAGGGGAGTCTCTTCAGAGTCTCCCCAAAGAGGCTCCATTTTCCGCCCGGGGCTGTCGCCACAAGTGCTTACGCGGCGAACACGCCATGGCGGGGCATGTCCCCGTTGAGCGTTGCTCCCCGCTCGGACGAGCCGGACGAGCCCAGCGGTGGCAGGAATGGGCGCGGTGCGCGTCGCGACGTTCGCGCTCCACGGGTTCGGGGGATTAGCCAAGATGGTACTTGCGCGAACGCACGCCCGTCCCTCACGGGATGCTGGAAGAATCCAAAAGCCCCGACGCGGCAGCCAAGTTGTGGACTCCACCGTCCTGGACTAATCTGAGATTATGGACGACGACGTCACGTTATGGATCAGCCAGCTCAAGTCTGGCGACGAGCAGGCGGCTCAGCAGATCTGGGACCAATTCTTCGCCCGTGTGCAAGCCTTCGCGCAACGAAAGCTCGGTGCGATCCCACAGCGAGACGGCGACGCCGAGGATTTGGCCTTGAGCGCGATGAACGCCCTGTATCTGGGCGCCCGCGAGGGCCGATTCCAGAAACTTGAGGATCGACAAGACCTCTGGCGACTGTTGGCGATCATTACCGCCCGCAAAGCCGCTCTCTCCTGGCGGAAGAAAAAGCAACGGCGAGAGGTGGGGGAGTCCGTGTTGCTGAACGGCCGGGACGCTCAGGTCAGCATGCGGAACGTGCCGGACCATGCGCCCGACTACTTCGACTCGCTGTCCATGGCTTGCCAGGATCTTCTGGGCGGCCTGGACGATCGCTTGCGAAACGTCGCACTGCTGAGACTGCAAGGGTACGCCAACGACGAGATCGCCCAGCAAGTCGGCCGCAGCGTCAAGTCCGTCGAACGCTATCTCAAGCTGATTCGCGAAACCTGGTCGGATTAGGTCAGCCGCGGCCGGTGGTTTTCGCCCACCCCAACGACTCCGCGGTTGCTGATCGAGAAGCAGCTTTTTTTTCTGAAAATTCCGTGAGGGTTGAACGCCCCAAAGCGCAAGTATCTCTGAGGCGAATCGCAGGCGCCTTCCCAGATTATCCATCCCAGTATTCACCACGAGTCCGTGATTCATGGCGCAAGAAGCCAGGCAGGCGACGTTGTTGGCCCGCATCAACGGGGTGTGCGACGCCTTTGAAGATCAGTGGCAAGCGGGAGTTCGCCCGCAAATCGAGTCCTTCCTGGAAGGATGGAAGGAGCCCGAACGCCGCGAGCTGTTTCACTATTTGTTGGAGCTGGACGCGCAGTACTCGTCCCGCGGCGGAGTCGCGACGAGCCCCGAAGACTACATCGCTCGCTTCCCTGAATACTCCGCGCTGCTTTCCGAGGCCGCGAAGGCGTCCGTGCGGATGAATGTGGACAACACCGACGCCGAGGACCAGTGCGGCTCGCCGGGCCGCGCGGAATCGGGCGGACATCCCATCCTGCAGGGCGACTTTGGACGGTATCGCATTCTCCGGATGATTGGGTCCGGGGGCATGGGAGCCGTGTATCTCGCCGAGGATCGCGAGTTGCATCGGCGAGTCGCGCTCAAGACGCCCTGGTTGTTCGATCTTCACCATGGCGAAGCGACCGCGCGGTTCGTGCGCGAAGCTCGGGCCGCCGCGGGACTGCACCACCCCTACATTTGCCCCGTTTACGATATCGGCGAGATTGACGGCGTCCGGTTCATCACGATGGCCTACATCGAGGGACGAACGCTGGCGGAATGCTGCCAACCGGAACGGCTGCTCGATCAGTACGCGGCGGGCGAGATCATCCGGAAACTCTGCCTGGCGCTGGCCGAAGCACATCGGCAGGGGGTCACGCACCGCGACATCAAACCCGGCAACATCATGATCGATGGCAAGGGAGATCCCGTCCTCATGGATTTCGGTCTGGCGCGGTTGAACGCCGAGGCCGGCGACGCACAACTGACTCGCACCGGCGCGATCCTGGGAACCGTGGCCTACATGGCGCCCGAACAAGTGGAGGGGCGGCCGGATCAGATCGGCCCGGCCGTCGATATCTACAGTCTGGGCGTCGTCATGTACCAGTTGCTCACCGGCCAGGTCCCCCATCGAGGCGACATGATGGCGATGATGATGAAGATCGTCAACGAGACTCCGTCCCCGCCCAGGGAAGCTGCGTCCCGACCTCGATGAGCGACTGCAGCAAGTGTGCCTGAAGATGATGGCGAAGAACATCCAGGACCGCTACGGATCCACGCCGGAAGCCGCCAGCGACTTGCAAAAGATCCTGGACGAGAACGGAGCCTCGAGAAGCGATCTTCTTACCCCGCCCTCTGAAACCCCGCGATCCCTGGCGCCGCGGTCAGCCATGCCGGTTCCGGCGGCCGGCGATCAAGGCCAGCTCGAAACCGGAGTGAACCACGATCCGACGCGGTTGGTTGCGGGAACCGGCGCCGATTGGGCGGAGGCGGCTACGCTACCGACGGGAACCACGACGAACTCGAGGCCGGCGGTCTCGGTCCCGCGTCCCTGGCGTGGGGCCGCCGTTCTTTTCGTGTTCATCACCGCCATCCTCTTGCTCGGCGCGGGGTTCGCCTCCGGCATTTTCAGATTCGCGGCCGGCGACGGCTACCTGGTGATCAAGGTCTCCGACGACGACTTTGAAACCAGGACACGGGGCGGAACGATCACGATCCAAAACACCAAAACGCTGGAGAAATATACGATCGAGTTGGATCGTGCGGAGCAGTCCCAGCCGCTTCGGCCGGGAGAGTACCAGTTCGACCTGTTCGACAAGTTCCGGCCTGAGAACCCGCACCAACCGTTTCACGATCACCAGCGGCGCCGACCGGCAGGTCGAGGTCTGGTGGGAGCCCAACCCGACGGCGGCGGCCGGGCCGAGAGTTCCGGGCGGGACCCCAGAACCGGCGGCCGCGGGTGACTCGCTGCCGGCGGTCGCTCCACCGAAGCCGGCTGCTGCGGGAACGTGGCTGGCCGGTCCCACCGGGGCTGTCTTGCCGGGAGGCGTGGCGGCCTGCGCCGCGGCTGTTCGACGCCATCGGCCGCTGGCAAATGCAAGTGGTGGGCGGACAACCAAGGTACGCTGAATTCAGTCCCCGACGGCGAATTGATCGCGGTCCAGAGCGGCGCCGTGGTGGAGATCTTGGAAGCGGACACGGGGACAAGGCGGTTTCTCGTGTCGCTGCCGCACGGCGACGTGCACTCCGCAAAACTCGCCTGGAGTCCGGACGGCCGCTACCTCGCTGTGCACCCCCAGTCGCCGCAAGAGTTTCAGTTTCGCATCTTCTCCCGCGAGGGGAAGCAGGTTTTTGGCTCGCACGACCCAGATATCGTTCCCGGCGTCGGCGACCTGAGCTGGTCTCCCAATAGCGACCGTATCATGCTCCGCATGAATCCGCCGCGTCCCTCGCACATCATTCCTGTCGCCGGCCAGCCGATCCGATTGGATGCGCCCGACATGGCCGCCTGCCAGTGGAGCAAGGATGGCTCGCGACTTTTGACTCTCGGGAGCCAAAGCGTCGCGGTCTGGTCGGACCAGGCCGAGAAGCTGCACGAGTTCGCGGTCGAGGCTCCGAAGACGGCGAGTTGGCAGCCGGCCCGGCCGTGCATTGTGACCACCGACAAGAACGGTCTGCTGCGGACATGGACGCCGGAAGGACAGCCGCTGCCGCTGCAGGTCGAGGGCGTTGCTGATTACGCCTGGAGCGATGACGGCGAGCTGCTCGCAGTCGCCGCGGGCCAGGAGATTCGCGTCTTCAATCAACGACTCGAATTGCGGCAAACAATGCCATCGGAGACTCCCTTTGTCGTGGTTGGGCCGTGGCGGCCGGACAAGTCAGGAATCTTCGCCCTCCGAGCCAACAAGAGCGTCGTCTATGTTCCACTCGGGGGCGAGCCCGCTTTGTTGGTGCAATTCCGCGCATGGTCGGGAAGCCTGGCGCATTGGGACAAGGCGGGAGGCCATCTTCTGATGCGGGAAGAGACAGCGACGCATCTCTGGACGTTCGACGGACAACGGACGGAGCGCACGCCGATTCAATTCCTGAACGGCTATGGCTCCAGCTGCGTCGCCTGGCGGCCGGATGGCACGAGCTTCCTGATCTCCAAAGGCAACGGCGGCCTGCAGACGTATCATGCCGACGGCCGAGCCATCGCCGCCCTCACCTCCGCGACGCCCCAGGTCAACCGTGTTGTCGCCTCGCCGAAGAACGACCGCTTCCTGATCTACAGCGTGAGCGCCGCGAATATGCTGCAGGTTTTTTCCATGAACGGCGAACTACTGCGAACCATCGAGCTGGGCGTTCAAGGCAATGCCTTTAGAGGCTACCCGGTTCGCGGTCGATTGGCACGTTGACGGCAAACACCTTGCTTGCTGCTACGACGGCCGCGTGTCCGTGTATGATGTGGATACGGGCAACGAGGTGATCCGCTCGCCGGAGTGGGGCTTTGACGCCGTATTCCGTCCGGGCGATCCAGACACGCTGGCGATTGCCGGCTTCGACCATTGCTTCCTCTGGCGTTGGCGAATTGAGAGTCGCCCGCAACGCGAATTCGCGATTCGCCGGCAAAGAGCGGCGCCCTTACGTGGACGCCGTCGGGGGATCAGTTGCTGCTCAGCGATTACTATACCTCAACTCAGGTTTTTGGGATCGATGGCAAGCTGCAGTTGGAGATTCCCCCGATCCCCGCCGCGCGCGGGCTTCGATCGGCTCGCATTCGATCCTGAGGGTCAATTCTTTCTCGCCCCCTCCGGCCACGCCTGGACACTGGAAGGCGAGCGGCGGGAGTTGACCGAAGCCGACGCGGACATGGTGCTCGTGCGGCCCTCCGACGTCTGCCTGACGCCCGATCAGCAGTGGCTCATCGAAGGCGGCGACATCTACCGCTGGGACGCCGCGACACGAACCAAAACGCTCTCTCGCAAGATCGTCCTGCTGCCCGACCAACAAGTCGTCGTGATCAGCCCGGCCGGTGAGATCCTGTGGGAGTCGGCGGACGCGCGGAGGCATCTCGCCTATGTCGTGGAGGAAACAGACGGGCGCCGCACCGTGCTCAGCGATGAAGAGTTTCGGCGCCGCGTCGGTCTATCGCGTTGACGTGCGGTCCCTCGACTACCCTCCCCCAAAGGCGCTGGGTTTTTGGCGTTCACCCCGGGTAACGATTGACGTGACGTGGATGATCCTGCCGCCGCCGCAGCGCTGCGTTGTTACCGTTTCGGCGCCACGCCTGCCACGCCGAGCCCGCGTCGCAGCAACGGCTCACACCCGCTGCTCGGCGGGCGCCGTGTCTTTCCAGTTTTTCTGCTCGAAGTGCTTACCATACATGCCGTAGTCGTTGAAGAACCATCGTTTGGCGAGGCGATAGGCCCAACTCTTTTCGGGAATCTCCTGGCCGGGATGATATTGCGACGGTCGCGTCTCCATCGCCGCCAACTCCGCGAACGACGAGGCCCGAGCGGTGGTGTCCTTGGCGCCGTGACGTTCGGCGAGATCTTGCAGCAAGTCGGGGCGCTCCAGCACGATGCAGCCTCTGGTGTGCTTGGCGGCCGTCTCGCGAAAGTCCCGCAGGAATTCCGATTCATTGAACGTCTCTTTCAAGGAACGCTCATCGTAAATCGATTCCTTGGCGAATTGGATAATCGGGCATGGCTCGATATCTCCCCAAGGGCTGATGTGATGCGTGAACCCGGTGGCCGCCGGACAAAGAGCTTGGCCTTCGCCATCGTAGTAGGCGTCTACAATAACGATCGGCTTTTTCGCACGCATCTCGACGACAAAGCGGCGCGCCTCCAGTTGCTGCGCGGGGGTTAACGCCAGATGCGCCGCCGCGTCGGGTCCCACGGGGCGGTAGATGTGAAACCACGTGTACATGACGCCCATCTCAATCAATCGATCGACCCACTTCTCGGTGAGCAGGTCAAAGTTGGATTGGCAGAGACTTGTACAAACGCCGGTCATCACTTTGTGCTTCAGGCAATTCTGCAGACCCTGCATGGTCTCGCTGAAGACATGCAAGCGGCCGCGTCGCTCATCGCTGACGATTTCATTGCCTTCGACGCTGATCAACGGCGTCACGTTGCCGACTCGTCGCAATTCCGCCGCGACCTCGTCGGTAATGAATTGCCCGTTGGTGAAAACCTGGAAGTAACAGTCGGGGTGATTGCGGAAGATGTCGAGCAAGTTGGCGTGCATGAATGGCTCGCCGCCCAAGATGCCGAAGAACGAGTTGCCCATCTCCTTCGCCTCGTGGATCATGCGATCCATGGCGTCGATCTCGATCTTCTCCTGCTTCGCGGCGACATCAACCCAGCACCCCTGGCAGCGGAGGTTGCAGCTATTGATGACCGAGATGTAGAGGAACGGAGGAAAAAACTCGCCGCGCTTCAACCGCGCCTTGTGTTTTTGCACCGCCCGCATGCCCTTGAAGCCGAAATTCCACATCGCCTTCCACAACAGCCGCTTGTCGGTCTCCAAAAGCAGGCGTTTCGCCATACGCAGATACATCAGGACGGACTCCGCCAAGCGGGGTGATGGTGAAGGTGAATCCTGCATTATAGCAAGCCCTCCAAGGGGCGGAGGAAGCGGCCCCGCGACCACGGCTCAGTCCCACAGGAACCACGGCTCAGTCCCGCAGGGACGGCCGCAATCCAGCCACGGCTCAGTCCCGCAGGGACGGCCGCATAGCCCAGCCCAGGGTGAAGCGCAAGCGCAACCCTGAGGACGCGGCCTCGCGACCACGGCTCAGTCCCACAGGGACGGCCGCAATCCAGCCCAGGGTGCAGCGAAGCGCAACCCTGGGAGCGCGGCCTCGCGACCACGGCTCAGTCCCACAGGGACGGCCGCAATCCCGCCCAGCCCCAGGGTGAAGCGAGACGCAACCCTGGGAACGCGGCCCCTTCTTCTCGGTCACGCAACACGATCAGAAATCCGCGACGACATTGCCCGGACGGCGATGATTGCGTGGCCCAGGTCCCACGCAAACGCCCCCGCCGCGCCGCTTGGCGGCGACAAACTGAGCTATGATGGAAGGGCGGCGAGTACTCCCTTGCCGGTCGAGCGTTACCTCATTGACCAGCTGGTTTGACAAGGCAAAACGAACGCATGCGGGGGAAACAATGAAGGCGACGGGGATTCCCAAGGGCAGCTTGGCGGCCGTCCTGCTGACGGCGCTGGCGCTGGCGGCTTTGCTGAGCACCGCGCCCGCAGTGGCGCAACAACGTAAGAAACCTCGCAGTCAGCCCAAACCAACGCCGATCCCCCGAGGCTCGCTGGACCCCTATCGACGCCCCGTCGCGAAAGTGGATCCGTCGCGTTCAGCGGAAATGCGGCAGTCCGCGGCCAAGATCGATGCGCTGGTGGAGGCCAATTACCTTCGCCAGGCGACGGCGCCCAATCCGGAAACCAACGACTACCAATTCGTGCGACGGATCTATCTGCAGGCGACGGGCGCCATTCCCACGTACGCGCAGATCGAGGAGTTCGTCTCCGACCGTTCCGCGAACAAACGCGAAAAACTGATCGACCGCCTGTTGAATTCGCCGGGCTATGTCAGCCATCAGTACAACTTCTGGGCGAATCTGCTGCGGGTCGTCGATGACTTGAATCCGAATGTCCCGGGCTTGCCGTTCCAAGAATGGATCAAACAGAGCATCCGCGAAAACAAACCGTACGACGAGTTCGTTTATGAGATGCTGACCGCCGAAGGCCACGTCTGGGACAACCCGGCCGCGGGTTATCTGTTGCGCGACGCCGGCATGCCGTTGGATAACCTGAATAACACGGTGCGAGTCTTTCTCGGTACGCAAATCGGTTGCGCCCAGTGTCACGACCATCCCTTCGACAAATGGGAGCAGAGGCAGTTCTACGAACTGGCGGCGTTCATCAACGGAGTGAACACGCGCACCAAGACGCGAGATCCAAAAACAAAGAAGCCGACCACGACGCGGTTGCAGGAGGAATTCAAGAGCGTCGGCCTTGACATCAAGAAGCTGGGCAACTTCAACCGCATCGTCCGTTTTCAGACGTTCGGCGTATCGGACGTCAAGCGACCGATGAAACTGCCTCCCGACTACCAATACTCCGACGGCAAACCCAACGGAGTCGTGTCGCCCAAAGTGATTTTTGGCGAACAACCCACGCTGACCAAAGACGCGACGCCGCGAGTGCATTTCGCCAAGTGGATGACCGGAAAACAGAATCCGCGTTTCGCCTTGACGATATCCAACCGCATGTGGGCGTACGTGATGGGCGAAAGCCTGCTGGAGTCGATCGACGACATCCGCGACGCCACGAAGTCGTCCAACCAGGAGCTTACGGAGTTCCTGGAACAGGAAATGAAGCGGTTGGACTTCAACCTGAAAGAGTTCCTGCGAATCCTGTACAACACCAAGACGTATCAACGCGAGGCAAGTCCCCGAGGCGCGTTGGCCAGCGCCTTCCATTTCCCCGGCCCCGTACTCCGTCGGATGACGGCCGAGCAACTGTGGGACTCGTTGTTGACTCTCGCCGTCCACAATCCGGATGGGTTTGAACGCACCTCGTTCGAGAGCTTCAAGAATGAAGTCGAATTCGACATATTCGCCGCGTCGGCCAAAGAAGTAATGCAACGCGCCGAGACTTACGCCCAAAAGTACAGCCGAGCTGCGATGAACAAGAAGGACCGCGAGCACGCCTACAAGGGCATGGTTCTCGCGCGAGCCTCGGAATTGCCGGCCCCCATGCCGGCCAGCCATTTTCTCCGGCAATTTGGACAAGGCAATCGCGAGGAAATCGATGGCGGCTACACCGATGGATCCGTCACCCAGATCTTGACGATGTTCAACGGCCCGATCACACACATGATGTTGGAGAAGGGATCGGTCATTCACGATCTACTGACGTCATCGAGCAACCGCAAGGAACAGGTTGACGTCATCTTCAAGTCGATCCTCGGCCGCCCGCCCACCGGCGCCGACTTGACCATCGCCAGCAAGGAGTTTCTTGACGGAGCCGAAGGTTACGGCAATGTGATCTGGGCTTTGATCAACACCAAGGAATTCATGTTCATTCAATAGTCAGCCGCGTTCGCGGAAACCTTTCCAGCCAACCGAGGAGCCGCCTCGTGCATGACTTGCTGAAACAACTCGACGATCTCCAACGACGCGATTTTCTCGCGCTGGCCGCCAAGAGTTGCCTGGGCGTGTCGGTACTGCCCTTCTGGCAGGGTGGGACGCTGGCCGCTGCGGAAGCGACATCCGTTGGTCAAGCTGAACACGTGATCTACCTGTTCATGAATGGCGCGATGAGCCATCTGGAAACACTCGACCCCAAACCCGGCGCCGAGTCACAAGGCCCCACCAAGGCGATCCCGACGGCGATTCCGGGAATCGGCTTCAGCGAGCATGTGCCGAAGTTGGCTCGGGTGGCGAACCGGATGGCGATTGTGCGGTCGATGAGCACCGAGACCGGCGCCCACGAGCAGGGTCGCTATCTCATGCGCACCAGTTACAAGCCCTTACCCACGATCCGCCATCCCGCCCTCGGCGCCTGGACGCAGAAGTTCCTGGGCAAACGCAACAACGACTTGCCTGGCAATGTGGTCGTTGGCGGCGCCGATCGCCATCCCGGTGCGGGCTTTCTTGGCGCCGACTTCTCGCCGGCGCCGGTGGAAAACGCCAAGTCCGGCCTGCTCAACACCAAGTCGCCGGGCTACTTGTCGGACAGGCAGTTCGCCACCCGCATGCGTCTTTCGCGAGACTTCGATCGCGCCTTCCAACGCAAGTTCGAAGACGCGGCCGTGCAGTCGTATGTTCGACTTCTACCGCGATGCAACTCGCCTGATGAACAGCAGCAAGCTGGAGGCGTTCGACATCAAGGGCGAGCCGGATAAGGTCAAGGAACTGTATGGCGACCACGCGTTCGGCCAAGGCTGCATGCTGGCGAGACGCCTGGTGGAAGCCGGCGTACGCTGCATCGAAGTGGAGATGGGTGGTTGGGACAACCATCGCGATCTGTTTCAGACGCTGCCGGCCAAGGCCGCGGAATTAGACCAAGGACTCAGTACGCTGATCTATGACTTGGAAGCCAAGGGCCTGCTCTCCAAGACGCTGGTGGTGCTCGCCACGGAATTTGGTCGCACGCCAAAGATCAACCAGAATGCTGGTCGCGACCATCACCCGGCCGTCTTCAGTTGCGCCTTGGCGGGCGGCGGCGTACGCGGCGGCCAGGTCTATGGCGCCTCGGACAGCCAAGCCGCCGTGGTGCAAGACGATCCGGTGAGCGTCGCGGATTTCAACGCCACCATCGCCTACGCGCTAGGACTGCCGCTGAAACAAGAAGTGGTTTCGCCAAGCGGTCGGCCGTTCAAAGTAGCCCATGACGGCGAGCCGATCACCGCGTTGTTCTGAGGCGTGCGGGGCCATCCCTCGCCGATCTCGCTAGTCGGCAGCGAAGTCGCCGAAGTCAAATCGGCCAACGACGCGTCGGATGAACTTCGCGGCGATCAATAACGCCAATGCAACAGGGCCAGCGCTAAGGTGGTAAGCACGATCCCCAAGTAAGTCCGCTGATGCAATTGCTCGTGCATCATGCGCGTCGCCACAAGCGTGGTGAGGATCAATCCTCCCGCGCTGGCCACGGGGAAGACGATGAACCCCGGCGTGAATTGCAAAGCCTTCAAGATGAACAGGCTTTGCAGCAGGTTGGACAAACCCAAACCGACGCCAATCACGACTTCCGTCGCCTTCAATCGCCCCCTTCTGTTCCACAACATCCACAGGGAAGGAATGGACGTCATCGCGAATGCGGCCATCAAGAAGATGGGCGCTGGTCGCCCTCACAGAGATGCCGGAAAGCGTCCTGCATCACACGATTCACACCGGCCAAGACGAAGAACCCCAACAAGATCCAGCGCGTCAGCCAGGGCCGATGATCGGCCGCCGGCGCGGCCCGATGCCCGCCAATCATCAGCAAGGCCGCCAACGCCAGGACAATGCCAATCCATTGCTGCATGTTGGGCGCCTCGTTCCAAATCACCGTGCCTAGCAGAATCGGCGCCATGATCGATAAGACGCTAACAACGGTCGAAGCCGCCGCCCCCACCCAACGGACCATGTTGATGACCAGGAAGAACGCCAGGAAATACGACACGCCCATCACGGCGCCCAGGAGCAACGCCGCGGTGGGGAAGCTCAGCCTCAACCGATTGACCCGCCCAAGCCGAAATGAACTGCGGGAAAATCAAGGTCGCCGCTGCAATGTAATTGACGATGCCGATGGTGACGACATCTTCCCGCTGCCGTTGTTGCACCCATTTGATGCAGAGCATGAAGGCGGACGAGCAGGTGATGTTGAGCAGCAGGTAGATCATGAAGGTCTGCAATCAGCGGGAGGAAGACTCCTTGTAATCGACGACTCACGGATCGTCCAGAGGCGTGGTCGGCCGCCGACGGGAAGTCCCGCCTTTCGCTCCGCCGCGTCCGCTTCGCTACTGGACGAACTTCGCCACTACGACCTGACGGCGGGGGCGATCGACGCCGTAGAGCACATCGGGCGCCGCCGGATCGAAGGCGAATCCCTGCCCGGTAATCGGACAAGGGATGGCGGCCTTGAGTTGCAACACGGATCCTGCTCGAGGCAATTCCAACCAATACAACTCGCCGCGATCATGACCGGAGCACAGCAAGCGTCCATCCGCCGACCAGGCGCCGCCGGAACAACTATCGGGGTGAAATCGTCGCAGCACCTCGCTCGGAAACGTCCACCCCGCCTGGCGCCGCCACTGAGCGTCGAACTTCACCAAGGTGGTCCAACGATTGTCGCGCGTCTTGTTGGCTTCCCGATTGAAGTGCGCGAACACCACCCACCACGCGCCGTTGCGCCAATCAATCCAAGTCAGCGATCCATCGAGCAATCCCAAGCTGTGCGAATCGACGTGAGTCAGCGTCGCCGCGTCCCAGATTTCAATCGAACTAGCTTCCGGCGTTTGCGGGTAGTTCGAATGAGCGCAGTAGAGCTTGCCGTCGCGGAACCAACCCCGAGTTCAAGTGGGTCAAGGGAAACTCCGGAGCGGCCCGCCAGCGAGCAATCCGCTGACCGGATTGCTTGTCGTACTTCGCGATCTCCGCGTTGCCAATCGCATAGAAATGCGCCGCATCCACGGCGACCGCCTGCCGGGCCTCCGGCGCATCCCAGCGTTGGAACTCAACAAACGCCGGCTGAGCCTGCGCCGCCAGACTAGCCAGGGTCCAGAAGATAAAGAAAGAAGCACGCATGGGTGGGGGTAGAGGGTAGAGGGTGGAGAGTAGAGAGTAGAGAGTAGAGGGTAGAGATAAGGGAGTAGAGATTAGTTCACGCCCCGCGCGCGGCAACCCCGTCGCGGGTTTTCGTGGGTTGGTTAATGCGTTTGGGGAAGGCGCCAACGCTTTCATTTCAACAATCAACAATCGCCCATTACGGCGTCAGTTACCCAGGGTTGCGCCGCTGCACCCTGGGCTGGTCTTGGGCCGTCCCGTTGGGACTCACCCCCTACTCTCCCACCCCCTACTCTCCACCCTCTACCCTCTACTCTCCACCCCCTACTCTCCACCCCCTACGCTCTACTCCCCACCCCCTACTCTTCCAGCCATTGGCGGCGTTTCGAAGAAGCGGCCGTTCTCTTGGGTGCGGGGATCGCCGCTTTCTCGAAGGATGCTCATTAGTTGTTCTCTCAGGCGGCGGAGATCCTTACGGTAATCCGGGTTGTCGGCGACGTTGTGCATTTGATCGGGATCTTGGCGGAGATCAAACAGCTGGTGTTCCGGGCGTTGATGGTAGGCGTGCTCGAAATAGCGTTTGTACTTTCGATCTTCCCGGTGCTCGACCAGCCAGGCCTTGGTGGGTCCGGCGTCTTCATCGGGCAGGGTGACCATGGTGTTATTTTCGATTTCAGTGAAGGTCGGCGGATCCTGGCCGTCCAAACGGTAAAGGTCGCCCAAGGGAAAACGCTCGGGGTGGAAGTTGCGGATGTAAAGAAAGTCCTTGGTGCGAATCGCGCGCTGCGGGTAGGGCAGCTGGCCCTCGCGGGCGATCGCCACATGCCGCTCGCGGCCGGTAACGACGAACGTTCGCAGAGGGTTGACGAGACCTTGCTGCGGGGATTGAAGCACGGGCCAAAGCGATCGCGCGGTCATGACGGCGGGAGGTTGCAAGCCGGCGGCTTCCAAGAAGGTCGGCGCCAGATCAGGCAAGCTGACAAAGTCCTCAACGACGCGACCGCCTTGCACCTTGGGGCCGGCGATGGCCAAGCTGACGGCGACGCCGAAATCGTAGAGATTGCATTTGCCGTGCGGAAAGCCGGGAGGTCCATGATCGCCGCTGACGACGATGAGGGTATTGTCCAGTTCGCCATGGGAGCGGAGTTCGTCCAGGAGAACGCCCAGCCCGGCGTCGAAGGCGGCGATCTCGCCGAGATAGTCCGCCATGTCCTCGCGGATGACGGGCACGTCCGGTAGGAATGCGGGCAGGCGGCCCTGGAGATCATCCGGGTTGATTCCCCAGAGATTTCTTCCGGAGCCTCGAACCCACTGTCGATGGACGTTGGTGGGGCCGAACCAGTAGCAGAACGGACGGTCTCCCTTCTTGGCCAACATCGCGCGGAAGTTGTCGCGGACTTCATTCAACAGGACCTGTTTGGCTTGGTCGATGGACTTCCCGCTGGCGACAAGCTCGCTGGCCGTTTGCGAAAAGCGATTGAAACGACCGCCCGCCTGCTGGAACGCGTGACGCTGCCGGCCGTAGGGGGCGTCGGCTGGCTTGCCGGGACTCCAGACTTTCCAGGTCTTGCCGAGTTGATAGCCGCTTTCGCCCAGCAACAAAGGCCAGGCAGGAATCGACTCGTCCCACTCGGCGCCTTGCAGGATCGCCCCGCGCCCGGTGCGCCAGAAGTACTGGCCGGAAAGCAGTGAGCTGCGACAGGGGGTGCAGGAGGGCGCGTTCACATACGCGTTGAGAAACAGCACCCCGCGGCGAGCCACCTGATCGAAATTGGGCGTTCGGACCACGGCGTTGATGCCCTGGCCGCCTTCGCTGGCGGCGTAGGCGGACGCCAGGCGCCCCCAATCATCGGCGAAAGCGAACAGAATGTTCGGGCGTTTTGCCGATTCGGCGTCTTCGTCTTGGCGTGCGTTGGCCGAGGCGGCGCTGCTGGCGAACCAGGCGACGACCATCCAAGTGATCGCGAACTTGCGGGTGATCATGAAGCGCCTCCTATTGCAATCGTTCTTCGGCGGCGACGCGTTCGTGCGGCGCGCGGACGTCGACATCGCGAACTCTCCATCGACCTTCGTGTTCAGCCAACGTGAGGACCACGAACATGGGTTGGGGGCGACGAAGATTTTCGACTTCCACCACGACGTTGAAGGTGGCGATGGCTTTGGGAGGAACTCGCTGCATGTCCAGCGCGAGGTCCAGGTTAGGCTTGATGTCCACTCGCGTGAAATGATATTCGCTCATGCGATTGCGGACATACTGTTTGATGTCGTCCTCGGTAAAGAGGATGTGCTCGATCACGGCGTCCACATCGTTGTTTTGCACGTCCCGAGCCATGCCGTGAATGGCGCGAGCGAGTGCTTCGCGATCGGTCTCCACGGCTCGTTCCAGCGCCAAGCCGCCCACGGCGATCAACAAGCCCAAGGCGACACCATAAAGCAGTCGCCGCTCGCCGGTTTGAAACCACCCGGCGGCGAAGGCCAGGAGCACAACGCCGCCGATGCAGAGCAGGTACCAGGGGGATTCCAGCCAGACAGTCATCAATCCGCCGCTCGTTCTTCGGGGGTTTCTCGCTGAAGTCGCTGCCGCCGCAAGTTCCGCCAGACGACGAACCAACCGCAGGTCAGGCCGGCGCCCAGCGCCCATTGTAGGGGCGAGATGCGCACCTGCGTCGATTCCGGTTCGGATAATCGGGTGGTGGGCGCCTGGCCCTGGCGAACCTGGGCCGCGCGTTGACGCCCCTGGTACTTACGCTCCAATTGGGCTTGCCTCTGCGAGTACTTGGGCCCGATGGCGAACGTGCCGAACAAGCCCGCCGCGCAAAAAAGCATCCCCCAAAACCAAGGCGATTCGGTCATGGAGGAGCGGGGCGTGGGCGACGGTTTGCTCATAATGCTCGTGGGGGGCGCGCGTTCTCCACGCGGGTTGGCTCGGCGACTTAACGCCGGAACAGCGACGGGCCGGCGTACACCGCGCCCTCGCCGAGTTCTTCCTCGATGCGCAGCAGTTGATTGTACTTGGCCATGCGATCGCTGCGGGACGCCGAGCCGGTCTTGATCTGGCCGGTCCGCAAGCGCGACGGCCAGATCGGCGATCGTCGCATCTTCCGTCTCACCGCTGCGATGGCTGGTGATCGACGTGTAGCCGTTGCGTCGCAGCCAGCTGGATCGCCTGGATCGTCTCGGTCAACGTGCCGATCTGATTGACCTTGATCAGGATGCTGTTGGCGATTCCCTCGTCGATGCCGCGTTGCAGGCGATTGGTGTTGGTCACGAACAGATCGTCGCCCACCAATTGAATCCGCTCGCCGAGCTTGTCGGTCAACAGCTTCCAGCCATCCCAATCATCCTCGCTGCAGCCGTCCTCGATGGAGCAGATCGGGTAGTTGTCCACCCAATCGGCCAGGAAATCGACCATCGCGGCGGAATCAATCTGTTTGCCGTCAATCGTGTAGGTTCCTTGGACGCGGTGTCGTAAAACTCGGTGGCGGCGACATCCAGGGCGATCCGCACCTGGTCGCCCGCTTGATAACCGGCCTTTTCGATCGCCTCCATGATCAAGTCCAGCGCTTCCTTGTTGCTCCCAGGTCGGGTGCGAATCCGCCTTCGTCGCCGACGGCGGTGTTCAGCTTCTTGTCCTTGCAGGACTTTCTTCAGGTGATGAAAGACCTCGACGCCGCACCGCAGCGCTTCGCTGAAGCGATCGAAACCCAAGCGGCATGACCATGAATTCCTGCACATCCACGGAGTTATCCGCATGCTGGCCGCCGTTGACGATGTTCATCATCGGCGCCGGCAGACAGATTCGCGGCCGGCCCCGCCGAGATAGCGATAGAGCGGCTGGCCGGTGAATTGGGCGGCGGCCTGGGCGGCCGCCAAGCTGAGACGCCCAGGATCGCATTGGCCCCGAGTTTCTTCTTGTTCTCGGTGCCGTCCAACTCGATCATACGTGCTGTCGATGGCGAACTGGTCCAGCGCGTCCATTCCCAACAGGGCGTCGGCAATCGGGCCGTTGATGTTTTCGACGGCTTGCAGCACGCCCTTGCCGGCGTAGACGCTGGCGTCGCCGTCGCGCAACTCCCAAGCTTCATGGGCCCCAGTGCTGGCGCCGCTGGGGGTGGCCGCTCTCCCATAGGAACCATCGGTCAAAGTCACTTCGGCTTCCACCGTGGGATTGCCGCGGCTGTCCAGGATCTGTCGGGCGTGAATGACGGCAATGTTGCTCATGGCGGTGTCAATCCATTTCGAACGGTCGGTTGGTGAACAATGGGTAGCGCTCGCCATTGTGCCGGATTCGAATTTGGGTGACTAGTGCCGCCTATGCCGCCGTGCCGCCGTGCCGCCGGAGCCCCCGGGAGCGCAATCAGAGAACGCAACTTGGACTACCGCGTCCCCTGCCGTCTGGGAGGGCTCGCCTGGGGAGGGAATCCAGGCGCATTTCGCGCGGCGGCCCGCTTTGCTGGGACTAGCCGAAGGGCGCCCGAATCCGCTACATTTTGGCTTGTGTTTACCGGAATTGTGGAAAGCATGGGTCGGATTGAAGCGGTGATTGCCGAACCGCCGGGGGTGCTGCTGCGCGTGGCGTCGGCGATCATCGCCGACGGCGTGGCCCTGGGCGACAGCATCGCCATCGACGGCTGTTGCCTGACCGTGGTGGCGGCGGCCGAGGGTTGTCTGGATTTCCAGGCCGGTGAGGAAACGCTGAGCAAGACGACGTTGGGGCGCCGTGGGGCGGGCGACCAGGTCAATTTGGAGCGGTCGCTACGACCTCAGGACCGGATGGGCGGCCACTTCGTCACCGGCCATATCGATGGCGTCGGTCGCGTGCTGGAACGGACCGATGACGGAGAATGGTCTTGGTTTGTGTTCGGGGCGGATCCGCCTTTGATGCGGCAAATGGCGTCCAAGGGATCGATCGCCATTGACGGCGTCAGCCTGACGCTGGTCGATGTGCTGGCCGATCGCTTCAGCATCGCCTTGATTCCGCACACGCTGCAGGCGACGACCTTGGGGCGGCGCCAGGTTGGGGATCCCGTGAACCTCGAAACGGATCTCCTGGCCAAGTACGTCCAACGGCAGTTGGGAATGGGCGGCCCGCAGGATGCTCGCGAAAACGAGGCCTGACCCATTTCGACGTTCGACCTTTTAGCATAGCGGCACCTCATGGCGGCTCGTCAAACCCTCAGTTTCCTGATGAAGCGGTTCCGCGAATCGGGCATCGAGCCGGTCGCCCGCTATGGTCAGAATTTCCTGATTGACCTGAACCTCGTGGGAATTCTGGCCGACGCCGCCGCCGTGGAGCCTTGCGATATGGTTCTGGAAGTCGGGACTGGAACCGGGTCCTTAACGGCCTTGCTGGCGGCCAAGGCGGCCGTCGTGATCACGGTGGAAATCGATTCACGGCTGCAGCAGTTGGCCCGCGAGGAATTAGTCGGTGTTGACAACGTGATCATGTTGCGGCAAGACGCGTTGAAGAACAAGAACAACTTTGACCCGGGTCTGCTGGAGACGATCGACCAACAGCTACGGTTGGATCCGTCAAGGCGTTTCAAGCTCGCGGCGAATCTGCCGTACAACATCGCTACGCCCATTATCTCCAATCTGCTGCTAACTCCGCATACGCCGGTCAGCATGACGGTGACCATTCAGAAGGAGTTGGCCGATCGCATCGTGGCGAGTCCCAACAACAAGGACTACGGGGCCTTGAGTTTGTGGATGCAGAGCCTGTGCAAGGTGCAACTGGTGCGGGTGTTGCCGCCCAGCGTTTTTTGGCCGCGGCCCAAAGTCCATTCGGCGATTCTGCACATCACGCCGCAACCGGCTTGGCGGGAGCGGTTTCCGGATCTGCGGTACTTTCACGGCTACACCCGAGCGGTGTTCCTGCATCGACGTAAGTTCCTGCGAGGGGGACTGGTGGGAGTGCTCAAGGGGCAACTCGACAAACCCGAAGTGGATCAGGTGATGAACGAGTTGGAACTTGGCCCCGAGGCGCCGCGGAGCAATTGGATCTGGCGCAGCACTGGCGATTGTGCGAAGCGATCCGCAACCGGGCGCCGGAGGCCTTTGGACGCTCGTGATTTGCCCACCGCCCTCTGAATGCCGTGGGGGCTTGAGTTATGATGGAGTTCGAGGCGGCGCCTGGCCAAGCCGCCCCGGCAGGGAGTTTGGCTGAAGACGCCAAGGGCGTGGGTTGGGGGACAGATCGATGCAATTCATTGAGATGACGGGCCGACAACTGATGCAGCTGATCACCGACGGGGAATTGACGGAAGCCGAACTGAAATCGGCCGGCGTGAACAACCAGACGATTGTGCGAGTCAACCAGCAAGGCGACATTGAAATCCGTCGCTCCGCTGGCTGGGATGTCGTGGGCGGCTTGATCGGAGAGTTCGAGAATCGCTTGAAACACACGACAGGCCTGGAGTGGGCCTGACGATCGGAAGTGCTTGGCGGGCTGGTGCCCCCCGCGGTCTTCAAAACCGTTGGGACGCGTGTTAAGCACGGGTTCGGTGGGTTCGATTCCCATGCACTTCCGCTGTACAGACATACACCGTTTCGCGCACCATCTTGCGCCGCTTTCGGCGGGCGCTCAGGGCAATCATGTGTGGCGAATGCCGTTCTCGGCTCTCGGATTCCGGTCGTAGACAGTCTTTCTGCGCTGGTGTAGCATCGGCTTGAGACAGGCGTCTCAACTCAAGTCCCCTCCTTCCATCAAGAGATTTACTACGTGAAATCGGACCAGTGGCCAATGCCTATTCTCATGACGCTCATTGCTTGTTTCTTCGCCACCCTGGCTTTTACGGCGGACGCAAACGCCCAAGCAAAGAAACCCAACATCCTGCTCATTGTTTCCGACGATACCGGCTACGGAGACCTTGGTCCGTACGGCGGTGGTGTCGGAAGAGGCATGCCAACCCCCAACATCGACCGGTTGGCCAGCGAAGGAATGACGTTCTTCTCCTTCTATGCGCAGCCGAGTTGCACCCCGGGCCGCGCGGCGATGCAAACCGGACGCATCCCCAATCGCAGCGGCATGACGACAGTCGCTTTTCAGGGGCAAGGAGGAGGATTACCCGCGGCCGAATGGACACTGGGGTCCGTGATGAAATCCGGCGGTTACAAGACCTATTTCACTGGGAAGTGGCATCTGGGTGAGGCGGACTACGCGCTGCCTAACGCCCAAGGTTACGACGTGATGGAACATTGTTTCCTTTATCACTGCAACGCCTACACCTACGGCGACCCGACGTGGTTCCCCGACATGGACCCGAAGCTGAGGGAGATGTTCGACAAGGTCACCAAAGGGTCGTTGTCCGGCAAGGCGGGCGAACCGGCGAAACAGGATTGGAAGGTCAACGGTCAATACGTCGATACGCCGGAAAAAGGAGTCGTTGGCATCCCGTTCATGGACAAGTATGTCGAACAATCCGGAATCAAGTTTCTGGAGGAGGCCGCCAAGAGCGACCAGCCGTTCTTCATCAATATCAATTTCATGAAAGTGCATCAGCCGAACCTCCCGGCGCCGGAATTCACTCACAAGTCGATGTCCAAATCCAAGTACGCTGATTCGGTCGTCGAGCTGGACACGCGTATCGGCAACGTGATGGATAAACTCCGCGAACTGAATCTCGATCAGAATACGTTGGTCTTCTACACCACCGACAATGGCGCCTGGCAGGATGTCTATCCTGACGCCGGATACACCCCGTTCCGTGGAACAAAAGGAACGGTAAGAGAGGGAGGCAGCCGCGTGCCAGCGATCGCTTGGATGCCGGGCAAGATCGCGGCGGGAGTCAAGAATCATGAGATCATCGGGGGCCTCGATCTCATGGCGACCTTTGCGTCGTTGGCCGGTATCGAATTACCGAAGAATGATCGCGAGGACAAACCGATCATTTTTGACAGCTACGACATGTCTTCGATGCTATTCGGTAAAGCGAAGAGTCCTCGCAAGGAATGGTTCTTCTTCACCGAAAATGAACTGACCCCAGGTGCAGCCCGAGTCGGAAACTACAAAGCCGTCTTCAATCTGCGTGGCGACGATGGTCAGCCGACCGGAGGACTTGCCGTTGACGCCAATCTTGGCTGGAAGGGACCGGAAAGCTACGTCGCCACGATTCCCCAGGTCTTCGATCTCTGGCAAGACCCCCAAGAACGTTACGACATCTTCATGAACAACTTCACGGAACGAACCTGGACGATGGTTTCGATCAGTGGAGCCATCGAGAAGAAAATGAAGACCTATGTGGAGTACCCGCCGCGAAAGCTGCAAAGCATGACCTACACAGGGCCGGTGACACTCAGTTCGTACTTCCGCTTCCTTCACATCCGCGAAATGCTTGAGAAGGAAGGCGTTAAGATTCCGATTCCGACTGGAAACTAATCAGAAAAGAGCGGTTCCTCGGGGTCACCGCAGGGAGCACGGAGGAACACAGAGGACGGAATTGCATCCGCCTCTGTGGTTCTCCGTGTCCTCCGCGGTCAATTCCATCCGGATTTTTCTTAACTTGAGCCCGAAGGGCCGATACAAGTCCTGATTGTGTCGGCCCCGTCGGGCTTGGTTCTTTGCTCGAACGCTACTCTTCCGAGCCCGCCGCGTTCGATGTCGGACGAGTCGCCCACCCGGGGCCGCAAGACCTCGCGGGTTGCCGCGCCGCAGCGTATGATGGCGCCAATGCGGGTGAGTGCGCACGGATTTGCGCCGCATTTCGGGCAGATGGCCGTTTCCGCCTGGGTTTCGCCGTTGGTTCGATTCCCAGGCACTTCCGCTGGATTTTCGCGGCCTTGCGCCGGATAATCGCCAACGGGGACGCGGCGGACCGGAGGGCCTGGGCGAACGATGCGCCCATGGGACAGGAACGGATTCGCGGCAAGCGGCGCCGATTGACTCGCAGTTTACCGATCCTGCCGTTTGACCGCCGCAGTGTTCTAGCGGTCGTGCGGGAGGGAATGCGAGCCGACAATGCGGCAATCTCAGGGGAAAGCGGCAGCCGATGAAGAATGCACAGTTCCAACCTTCGCCATCCCCACCCAACCCGCCTCAGCGCACCGCCCGATCCACCTGTTGGGGCCTTACGCCAAGCGGTCCGGCAACATAGGCTCGGGATAAGACCCCTGTGTGATTCGAGTTGCGCGAACGGATCCGACGACCGCGTGCGACTCATCCGCTTCGGAGAAGTCATGATCGACCTGCAACGTTTTTTTCCCACCGACGCCCCGCCCCGTACGCACTTCATTGACTGCCTGGACCATTGGGTCAAGGTGCGCGGCGACCAGCCGGCGTTCTATGAAACCGACGGCGAGCAGCACCGTCTTGGCTGGACCTATCACGAATTGCAGCAACGGGTCCGCGCGGTCGCCATGGAACTGACCCGCCAGGGACAGCGGGGCAAGCCGGTCTTGCTGATGTTTGCGGCGGACGCCTGCCTGGATTTCGTGGCGGGCTTTTTCGGCTGCCTGGCGGCCGGCGCGATCGCCACGCCCGCTTTTCCACCACGCCGGAACCGTAAGGCCTCGCGCATCGAAGCGATCGTTCAAGATGCACGGGCCACCCACGCGCTGGTCAGCTCCGATGTCGCGTCCAGGATGCGGGAAGCGGGACAAGACACGGAACTGCACTTGCAACTAATCGATGTCGGCGGCTTGGATTCCGCCACGGCGGTGGATTGGCGCAGCCTGAGCCTCGCGCCGGAAAGTCTGGCCGTCTTGCAGTACACCTCCGGTTCGACGGGCGCAGCCAAAGGCGTCATGTTGTCGCACGCCAACCTGATGCACAACGTGGCGATGATCGCCCATGGTTTCCAGCCAACTCCCGATGGGGTGGGTGTTTCCTGGCTGCCGACCTACCACGATATGGGGTTGGTGGGAGGCGTACTGAAGCCCATGCTTGTCGGCCGCCCCTGCGCCTTGATGTCGCCGCTCTCGTTCCTCTCCAAGCCGGTGCGGTGGCTGTCGGCCATTTCGGAATTCAAAGCCACCATCAGCGGCGGGCCCAATTTCGCCTACCAGCTATGCACCGACAAGATCAGCGACGAGGAATTGCAAGGACTGGACCTGAGCTCCTGGCTGGTGGCGTTCAACGGCGCCGAACCGGTGCGGCCGGATGTGATCCAGCAATTCATCAAACGCTTTGGGCCGGCGGGATTTCGGCCGGAAGCCATGTACCCGTGCTACGGCATGGCGGAAACCACGCTCATCGTGACCGGAGGCGACGCATTCTCGCGGCCCGTCATTCGCGGGTTCGACGCCGAGCAGTTGAATCACGGCGTGGCCCAGCCGCGGGACGCTTCGTCCGCCGATTCCACGGTCGCCGACTCCCCAGCCGTTCGCGAGTTGGTGGGTTGCGGGCAAGTGCTGCCCCAGACCGAGGTGCGAATTATCGACCCCCAGACGCTGCGGGAATCGTCCCAGGGCGAAGTGGGTGAGATCTGGATTCGCGGCGGCAGTGTCGCCCAAGGGTATTGGAAGAACCCCGCAGCCACCGAGGAAACGTTCGGCGCCCGCGTGAATTCGGAAGGTCCACGCTACTTGCGGACCGGCGACTTGGGCTTCCTGCTCGACGGCGAATTGTTCGTCACTGGTCGTCTGAAAGACCTGATCATCGTTCGCGGCGTGAATCGTTATCCGCAGGACATTGAGCGGACCGTCGAGGAATCCAGCGAACGGCTGGTCAATGGCGGGGCCGCCGCTTTCGCCGTCGAACTGCGCGGACAAGAGCGGTTGATCGTCGTTTGCGAAACGGAGCGGAAGCGCGGCGGGGAGTGGCGCGACGTGATCGACACCGTGCGACGGCGGGTGATCGCCGAGCACGAATTGCCGCCCGACGCGGTGATTCTGGTCAAGTTCGGCTCGATCCCGTTGACTTCCAGCGGCAAGATCCAACGCTCCGCCTGCCGAGAGGATTTCCTTTCGGGCGGACTCCGCGAAGTGGCTCGGTGGACCGCCTGGGAGAACTCCGAAGCGGCCTCGCCGTCGGCTGCGATGGAAGCCTCACGCAACGGCGAAAACGCCTCAAACCGCCGCGACCCGCGTCCGGAAGTGGTTCAGCATGTGATGGGCGCCATTCGGGCGGTCGCCGAGGAACGCGCAGGCCCACATGCACTTGGACACCAATATTGTCCTCGACCTGGGCCTGGATTCCTTGGAGCGAGTGGGGATCGCGTCGAGCCTGGAAGAGACCTTTGGCGGACGCTTCCCACAGGATGTGTTGGCCGAGATCGAAACGGTGCGAGATGTCGCTTTGGCCATCGAGGAGCATTTTGGAGACGCCCTGGCCGTGGCGCCGAACCCGCCCGGCGCCGCCCCCGCCATTCGACCACGCCCCGAAAACTACACGGTGCCGCCGCAATATTTCCGCTTCGACCAGATGCCCGAGATCGAAACGCTGCGTCGGCAACGCGAGCAGTTGCTGTCCACCGGCGCCCAGAATCCTTATTACCACGTTCATCAAGGCGTCGCTCGAGACACGTCGGTCGTACAGGGTCGGAAGACGATCAACTTCTCGTCGTTCAACTACTTGGGCATGTCGGGCGACCCCGTCTTGGCGGAAGCCGCCAAGCTGGCCGTCAACCGCTATGGCACGAGCGCGTCGGCCAGCCGCATGGTGTCAGGACAGAAGCCCGTGCATGAAGAGCTCGAGCGGGCGATCGCGGACTTTGTCGGCGCCGAAGACTCCGTGCTGTTTCATTCCGGCCATTCGGCCAATGAGACCACGATCGGTCATCTGATGCGGCCAGGCGATTTGATTCTGCATGACGCCTTGGTCCACAACAGCATCCTGCAAGGCTCCATCCTTTCCGGCGCACGACGACGCAGCTTCCCACATAACGACTGGGAAGCACTCGATTCGATCCTGCAGGAGGTGCGGCACGCCTATCGTCGCGTGCTGATCGCCATCGAAGGCGTTTACAGCATGGACGGGGACTATCCCAACCTGCCGCGATTTGTCGAAGTCAAGAATAAGCACAAGGCCTTGTTGTATGTCGATGAAGCCCACAGCCTGGGGACGATGGGACCGCATGGCCGCGGGATCTGCGAGCACTTCGATGTGGACACGCGTCAAGTCGAGTTGTTCATGGGCAACATCAGCAAGGCGCTGGGGAGCACGGGCGGTTATGTCGCGGGCTGCCGCGATGTGATCGAGTACTTGCGCTGCACCGCGCCGTCGATCGTGTACACCTCCGGCGTCTCACCAGTCCAGGCAGCGGCGGGTTTGGCGGCCTTGCGGTTGCTGGAGGAAGAGCCCGAGCGAGTCGCGCGGGTGCAGGACAACGCTCGTTACTTCCTGCAACTGGCCAAGAGCCGGGGCTTGGACACGGGCAAGAGCGAGGGCACGCCGGTCGTTCCCGTGATCCTCGGCAACTCGGTCCTCTCTCTGATGCTTTCGGAACGCCTGCTGCAACGTAACATCAACGTCCAACCCATCCTGTATCCCGCCGTGGAGGAAGAAGCCGCCCGCTTGCGGTTCTTCATCGCCTCAACGCATTCGCACGAACAAATCGAGTACACCGTGAACGCGGTGGCCGAAGAGCTGCAGCAGTTGCGGCCTCGGAATTCCTCGGAACGGGAGCGAGCGGCCGAAGGCCCCGCCAATCGCTCGACGGCTCAGCCGAGCTGTTAAGGGCGCAGACTGAGTGACGGCGTTGAGCGTGCTGCAGAGCGGCCCTTGATACGGGGCGGCCCTTGAGATGGGGACTGGCTAGGCCGCCTGGGCGCCCGCCAAAGACCCGCGGCGTCAAGGGCGGCGCGCGAAGGCCGACCCGGGAGTCCCAAAAAAAAAGCCCCGAGCATCCGGGGCTTGCTGTTGCGGCTAAGCGTTTTGCTTGGCGTTCTGGAGTTTTTTCAACTCATCCAGTTCGCTCCCCAATCGATGACGGAGCGGACTTTCGGGGCGGAGCTCTTCGAGCAAGGCTGTGGCGCGTTCAATGGTTTGCGCGTTCAGATCATTGTTCTTGAAGAGGCGACGAAAACTACGCTGGACTTCGGCTTCCGTAAGCAAGACCAATCTCCAACCATCGGGGAAAGCGGGCGTGGCTCTTTCAATATAAGCGCTCCGACCAGGGGTGCAAGTGCATAAGTTCTCCCGGCGGTTTGCCCGGCCACGAATCAAGAAACAAACAACGGCTTCCCCATGGAAAGCCGTTGCCATGCGCTCATTGGGTGGGAGGAGCGACCTTAGCGTAGCACTTGAACGCCCAGGCTGCCGCCGACCGACCAGAAAGCCTGATCGTTCTTCAGCAGATTGCTCCGAGCGACGCCGCGACCAAAGCCCAGGACTTCCACCCCCGCAGTCAAGGCGATGTCGCGAGTGACAAAAGCGGCCGCTTGCGTACGAATCTCGGTGCCGATGATCACCTCGGTGAAGTGATCGGTGACCAGATTCCGATTCGTGCGTTCGGTGATCGGCAGGTTGTCGATGCCCACGTTGCCGGCGCCATAGTTGACTTCCAGGGAATCCAAGCTCAGCGTGTATTCCTGGAAGTTGGGTCCAGCAAAGGCTCGGAAGTCGCCAGAGAGACTGTAGCGTCCCATCCTCTTGGCGATTCGGACGCCCAGCTGGCCTACCGGACAGCGGTTGTTCCAATCCGTGTTCTCGCTGAACAACTGCTCGATGGCCACGTTGGTGATGTCCGTCGGGAACGGCAACGGGGCGCCGGCGCCGTCGAGCCGTTCGTACGTGTCCCGTTGCGTCCTGTCGTCGATCTGAATGTAGCGAAAACCGACGAACGGCTCAATCGTGGCGCCGTAGTGCAACGGCGCCAGACGGAACGACTTATTAAGTTCAAAGCCGCTGACCTGCGTGTCGCTGATGGCGACCGCGACATACCAGTCGAAGGCGCCCGATTCCCAATCGTTGCGGTCCTGCAATGGGAACACCGGCGGGTTGGTGCCGGGAGCTTGGCCGAGTTCGTTGTTGCCGTAGTTCCCGTCGGTGCTGTTGAGCACGCCGATGCGCTGGGTGGTGACCACCTCGTATAAGGTGGCCCCTCCGACCGTGCTGGCCGAGAACATCCAGCCGCTGGCCGCGCCGCCGCCGGCGTCCGCCATGAAGCCGACGTCCAGCCGGTTACCCTCGTTGAAGCGGCCTCCCCCGAGTTCCAGGATCCGGTCGCCAATCACCGGCAAACCGATATCGTTCGAGGTTCGCTCGAACACCCTGAGTTGGGTCGGCTGCTTCATGTACAGGCTCATGCGAGCGACCTCGCCGTACCAGCCGAGCCTCGGCTTGTCACTATGACCGAAACCATCTACATCCACTGGAGCGAAGAACTCGAGGTCATTTACCCCCCACGGTGACATGTTCAGAGAGAAAGGGTCCTGGGCCGCAGATGACCCCGCCAGCAATGCGGAGGTCAGAAGTGCCGCCGTGAACCACGAAGTGCGATGTGTCCACATGATATTGTCCCACCCTTGGCGAAGCGTCGACCGTGGTCGCTAGGCGCGATACACGGCTGCGAAATTGCTTGTGCCGGTAGTATCGGAATTACTCGTCGTGGAAGTTGAGTAAGAAAGGGAACCCGTGCCGAAAATCCGGGTCGCACTCCGCGAATCACAAGCTCTCCCACGGCCGGTCCTACCTAGCCAGCCCATACGCTTCCCATCCAGCAGCGGGTGATCGCCTGTGGGCGACAAGCCAACCCGCCAGGGCGGCCGAGCCCCGCCCCGACGCCGCCAACAGCGGCCAAGAAATAAAGACGGCCTCCACAGGCGGGGCAGGGACCTGGGAGGCCAAGAGCGTCAGGATGACCTGACGAAGGTAATTATGCCGCCCGGGAAAGCGTTTGCAAGACCCAACATCGAAAAAATAACGTTCCCCGCCGCCCGCCCCGCTCCAATCAGCGGCATCCGCACCATGTATTGCCGGCAACCGCGACCTTCAACCCGCCAGAGGCGGCGACGACACTTCGACAGAAAGCACCCCAACCCCCACCATTAACGGCCCGGCGGTACATTGCCCAGCACTCGCCGGGGACGTATATTTCCACGACGCCTCAGACATGCTGGCGAACGCGCGTCGTCGCCTTCTCTCCCAATTCTTCATTCTCCAGGCCATCGAATCGCCATGACGTGGAAACCTCGACTGATCGCTTGCTTCGCCCTGCTCAACGGCCTTCTGGCGGCGCCCACGACGGCTCAGGAAGTGCATTCGCTCCTCCAGGAGCGCCCGGCGACTCAGGAAAAGGCCTCAGACGAACCGCTGTTCCTGCGACTGGCCACCGATGACGGCAAGCCCACCGCGCTGGAAACGGCGGTCGCCAGCTACCTGGGCCCCAACGGGGTGCGGGTGGATCTGATCGGCGCCGTGCATATCGGTGAAGGTTCATACTACAAGGCGCTCAACGAGTTGTTCGCGACGTATGAAGTGGTGCTATACGAACTGGTGGCCCCCGAGGGCACCCGGGTTCCCAAGGGCGGCACGCCGAACACCAGCGCGATTGGCGGCCTGCAACGCGGTATGAAGTCGATGCTGGGGCTGGAGTTCCAGCTGGACAAGGTGGACTACACGAAGAAAAACCTCGTTCATGCGGACATGTCGCCCGAGGAATTCTCCGAATCGATGGCCAATCGCGGCGAGAGCTTCATGCAAATGTTCTTTCGGATGATGGGACAAAGCGCGGCGTTGCAAGGCCAGGGCGACGCGCAAGTCAACAACATGTCGCTTTGGACGGCGCTGCTCCGGCAAGACAAGACCCAGTTGAAACTCGCCATGGCCAAGCAGTTCCAGGATATGGACGGGATCATGAACGCCCTGAACGGCGAGGAAGGCTCGACCATCATCACCGAGCGCAACCGGAAGGCCTTTGAGGTTTTGGAGCGCGAGATCGCCGCCGGCAAAAAGAAAATCGCCGTCTTTTATGGCGCTGGACACTTGCCAGACATGGACAAGCGTCTCCGCGAAGGCTTCCAAATGCGACGCACCACCACGCGGTGGCTGCCGGCTTGGAAGCTGAATTGAGCCAAGGCGACAAGGCCTCGGCCCGACTCTCCTTTGCGCGGAATTCGCTCATCCTTTACAGCGTTTAAGGGATGACCGATACTGGCCCCACTTTCGCGACGGACCGGGGGGCGACACGGAGGGGAATTCCGATGCTTAATCGCCTGGCGATTAATGAGACCACCACATTTGGCTGGCAGCTCGATCAAGAGGTCGAAGCGTTCCTGGCGGCTGGCATCCACGCGATGGGCGTTTGGCGCGCCAAGCTAAGCGACTTCGGCACGGAGAAGGGCATTGAACTGCTGGCCGACTCCGGCATCGCGGTGTCCAGCCTGATGTGGGCCGGTGGCTTCACCGGCGATGTGCGAACCCATCAAGAGAGCATTGACGACGCGGTCGAAGCGGTGCATTTGGCCGCCTCACTGCACGCCGACTGCCTGATCCTGTACAGCGGCCCGCAAGCGGGCCACATTCGCCGTCAAGCCGAGCGACTGGTCGATTCCGCGCTGCACGCGATCCTGCCGGTGGCCGAATCGTCAGGGGTTGTGGTCGCGCTCGAACCGGTCCATCAGGCCGTCGCCTTCCAGAGTTCGTTCTGGACCCAGTTGCAACAAGTCGTGGACGTTCTGCGGCGATTCGATTCGCCGCATTTGCGACTGGTCTTGGACACCTACCACATGATGGACGAGCCGCGACTGGTCGAGCGCCTCGCCGAAATCGTGGACTCGATCGCCTTGGTGCAACTCAGCGACGCTCGCCAGCCGCCCAGGGATGAACAAAACCGCTGCCCCTTGGGCGATGGCTGCGTACCGCTGCGAGAAATCGTGAGGGAACTGCTGCGGCGAGGATATTCCGGGTTCTTCGAGGTCGAATTGCACGGCGAAGACTGCGAGGCGCTGGACAACAACGACCTGATTCAACGCTCCATCGAAGCGTACAAGAAACTGGTGAGCGACGATTAGGCTGGGCAATGGCTTCCTGTCGCACTGACGCATCTCTGAGGCCCGGAGGGCCTGGCAGGCAGAGGCATTTCTTAAGTCCACGCCATTTGGGGCAAGCCCCGTTGGGGCGGCATCCACGCCGGGATCGTTGCTGTCGGGGAGCATCGCGCAACGGGGACATGCCCCGTCGTGGCGTGCTCGCAAATCCGCGACGGCCCTCCGAGCCTCGAGAATCACGGCGAGCTGACCAGCCCTAATAACTTCGCATTCGCGTGACGTCGCGATGGTCGTCGATGACGAAGACTTCCCGAGGCGGCTTATCCGCCGCATTTGCTTTCCGCATCCGCTGGACATCGTAGGCCCAGGCCAGCGAGGACGCCCCCAGCCAGATGAGGGTTTCGGGCGTCCGCTGCATCTCGATGAGCAGCATTGCCGGACCGGCGACGGCCGCCCCCCAAAACGCCAGGTACATCCAGCCGCGCCACGTGGTCGGCGCTGTGAACATCAAACCACGTTTGCCAAACCATTGGGGATTGCCGCGCATCGATCGCACCCTCCTCAGCTCGCAGAGTCCATAAGAAAACCAGCCGCCCGGCCAGTCGATCCAACGCCTTATTCGCCGCGTTGATCTGAACCTTGGAGGCGAAAACCGGGAAACCCGGAGCGTCGGCGTATTCTGCGTTGGGAAGCGTCCATGACAGCGGCCTCGAACGCGTCTCTGCGTTTGCCGTCATCCTCGCCCTACCAGCCGTCGGTGGCTCGACGGCCCTGCTTTTTCTCGCCCTGCTGCTTCTTCGCCTTCAATCGCCGCTCCTTGGAGCCTCGCGTGGGTCGGGTGGGTTTGCGTCGCTTGGGTGGTTCGATAATCGAGACGATCATGGCCTGCAACCTCTCGAAACAATCGCTGATATTGCGGGCTTGATCGCGATAGCGCTGACTGGACAGAACCAAGCGTCCATCTTTGGTGAGACGGTTGGCGAATTTCCCCAGGAATCGAGCATGCACCGCCGGCGGCAAGGACGAGGTCCGGGTCGCGTCCCACTGTAGCGTCGCCTTGGTGTTCACCTTGTTGACGTTTTGCCCGCCGGGTCCGCTGCTGCGCGAAAACGTCAGCTCGAACTCCGATCGTGGTATGGAAATCCGTGAGTTGACAACGAACATCGTGGACCCGTTTTTTTTATACTGATTTATACTGAGGGGAATCGCCGAACCGAGGCGCAAGAAACAGCGCGCGGGGCGCGGCGTCGAGAGTTTGACGAATCGGTCCTGTGTTGGGTTACCTTAACGGGCTTGGCGGTCATGAAGCAACGAGTGGCGATGATTGTGGTCTGGGGCCTTTTGTTCCCGACTCCCCTGCCAGCGCAATCGGCCGATCCACTGGATCAAGCGCCCGCGAGCTTGTGGACGCGGCCTCGCGGCGACGATTGGCCGCAATTCCTGGGCGGATCGGTGCAAGGCAACTCACGGGAGACGGGCATCCGCCAGGATTGGACCCAGGGCCAGCTTCCGTTGCTGTGGCGAGTTCCGTTGTCGGAGAGCTACGGCATGTGCTCCATTGCTCAGGGTCGCGTCTACCAGTTTGATCGCGTCGGCAATCAGGCGCGGCTGATTTGCCTGACCGCGGAGGGCGGCAAGGAACTGTGGCGATTTGAATACCCCACGGACTATGAGGACCTCTACGGGTACAACGGCGGCCCGCGCTGCTCGCCCCTGATCGACGGAGGCCGCGTGTTCGTCTACGGCGTCGAGGGGATGCTGCATTGCCTCAATGCGGTTAGCGGTGAGCTTCTATGGAAGGTGGACACCGTGAGCAGGTTCGGGGTCCTGCAGAATTTCTTCGGAGTCGGCAGCAATCCGATCGTCCAGGGGGACTTGCTGTGGGTCATGGTGGGCGGCAGCCCGCCGGAGGATCAACGTCTGCCCCCAGGCGCTCTGGATCGAGCCCGCGGGAACGGGAGCGGCCTGGTGGCGTTCGACAAGCGAACCGGCGCAGTACGACGCCAGTTCAGCGACGAATTGGCGAGTTACGCGTCCCTGAAGCCAGCCGAGATCCAAGGGAAACCGTGGTGCTTCGCCTTGGCTCGCGGCGGCCTGGTCGGCTTTGATCCGGTCGCGGGCGAGCAGCGTTTCCAGTTCCCTTGGCGAGCTCGGTTGTTGGAGAGCGTCAACGCGGCGACTCCCGTCGTGGTCGGCAACGAAGTCTTGATCACCGAGACCTACGGCCCAGGGGCCGCCTTGCTGCGAGTGGACGGTCGCCGGGCCGAAGTCGTCTGGCAAGACGGCGCACGCGTCAGAAGTCGCTGCAAGCGCACTGGAACACGCCGGTGTATGTGGATGGCTACGTGTACGCGTCCAGCGGACGGCACACATCGGACGCGGACTTGCGGTGTGTGGAGTGGAAAACCGGCAAGGTCATGTGGACGCGTCCCAACACCACCAGATGCTCGCTGCTGGGGATCGACGGCTGCCTGATCGTGCTGGGCGAACGAGGCGACCTGTACCTGATCAAGGCGTCGCCCCAAGGCTACGAAGAAATCACGCGCGCGGAACTGAACCGCTCGCTGATCACTTACCCCAGCTGGGCGGCGCCCGTGGTGTCGCACGGTCTGTTGTTCGTGCGCGGCGACAAGAATCTCGCCTGCTTCGATTTGATCCCGTAACGCGCGGCGAGCAGCGCCACGACGGACAGAGGCGGATGCAATCACCACGGAGAGCACGGAGCGGCACAGAGGTCCGGCCACTGCATTTCATGCCATGACGGCGAGGCTTTCCCCGGACGGCGTTTTCTCGAGCGTTGCTGAAGACTTAGCTGTAGCGGCGGAGGAGGCGATCGGCGATTTCCGTGGTCGCTTTGTCGTCGTTATCCCACAGGTCGCGAAACCAACCGTGCACTCTGCGAAGCGCCGTGGTGATGTAATAGCGACTCAGATGACGATCTTCCTCCAACGCGGCGTCCGGCCCATGCGACCAATGCATCATGTGGTCCAAGCGATTCAAGACACACGAGCAGACATACAACTCGGTGGCGGCGTCGGAGATACGGGCCAATTGGTATTGGCGATCCACGATTTCGCGTTGGTAGGTGCGTAAGAGGCGTTCGACGTTGCCGCCCAACTTGCCGACGGCGTGGCCGATTTTCTTGGCCAAATCCTCGAGCTCGGGATGCATCACCGGAACTTCGGGGGCGACCAGCAGCGAGCTGATCTTGCGGGAGGCGAAACGGCTGATGTTGCCGAAGTGGCTGAAGGGCCGAGAGATGGCGTTCAAAACGCCCTCCAACTCCATGCCCACGTCACGCATGCCGACCAAGGCCACGAAGGCTCGCAGCACATCGTTGGCGCCTTCTCCGATGGTGTTGATCCGCGCGTCGCGCATCATGCGTTCGAAAGGCTGATCGTTGAAGTAGGCCAGGCCGCCATACAACTGGAACGTATCGTTGATGATCCTCCACAGCACTTCGGTGGAATAGACCTTGAGCATCGCGGTTTCCAGCATGAAATCGCCGGCGCCCGAATCGATCAGCGCCGCGGTTTGATACGTGCAGGCCTCCATCGCCAAGGCGCCGGCTCGCATGTAGGCCAACTTCTCCTTGACCAGTTCGAACTCGGCCAGCTTCTGTTGGAACTGCACGCGTTGAGTGATGTGCTCCAAGGTGCGTTGCACGCAATATTTAGCCGACCCGGTGCAACTGGCGCCGAAGGTGGTGCGGCCGAAATCCAGAACGGTGAGAGCAACCTTGAGCCCCTTGCCTAGAGGTCCAAGCACGTTTTCCTTGGGCACAAACATGTCGTGGAATGCTAGTCGGCTGGTCGCCGTGCCGCGGACGCCGCACTTGGGCATGCGTTTCTCGACAACCTCGAACCCCTGCATGTCAGGCGTCACCAGAAACGCGGTGATTTTGGATTGGCCGGAGGGATCGGGAGTCCGAGCCATAACGGTGAGCGCCTTCGCGATGCCGCCGTTGGTGATCCACCGTTTTTGCCCATTCAGGCGGTATCCCTTACCGTCTTCGGTGGGGGTGGCCATGGTCTGTACATTCGCGGCGTCGCTGCCCGCTTCGGGCTCGGTCAGCGCGAAAGCGCTGATCCACTCGCCTGTCGCCATTTTGGGAAGCCATTGGTCCTGCTGTTCCTGCGAGCCGAAGAGCACCAGGGCGCGTGGGCCGATGGAATGATGGGCGTTCACAAACAAGGCGGTGGAGCCGCAGTATCCGCCCAGGACTTCGAGCAGTCGGCAGTAAGAGATTTGGGAAAGCCCCAAGCCGCCGCAACGTTCCGGCACGCAGGCCCCCAGGATGCCAAGTTCTCCCAACCCGCGGATCACCTGATCTGGGATTTCGGCACGACGATCAATCTCGACCGGATCCACCTGCTCCTGCAGGAAAGTAGAGAGCTTCGCCGCCAGCTCGCTTCCTTTCACGTCCTCGGCCAGGTTGGGGTAGGCCAGGTGCTTCTCTTCGCGAAACTGTCCAAAAAAAAGCCCGGCAGCAAGTCCCTTTTCTCCGTGGGCGTCGCCCAGAATGGCCTCGGCTTCGGCAATCTGCTGTTCGCGGTCCGGTCCGGACATCGGCTGCTCTCCTGAAGTGCTTTTGCGGCACCAAGCCAGACAGGTCTCGCTCGGATCTCGACATATCTTAGCGGATTCGGCGGCGACGGCGAATATGGCGGTCCAACAGAACGCAAGTCGGGGTTGCCAAAACATGGGGCCTGCCCCTACCCTTCCCTGCGAGCGCCGGCCCGCACCGGACTGGGATGGTATAATTCGGCTGTGAAGCCGGTCCCCTGGCCGGACGCGGCTCACGAAAGCTCATGGCGGGCCCTGGCGTTGGATTGGACCGCCCGCCGCAAAATGCGACTAGATATGCTTGGAGTTGCTCGATGCAAGCCGCCAAAACCATCGATTCTTTACTTCGCCAATGGCCCTACGAACCCAACGCGCTCTGCGTGCGAATCGTCGCCGGCGATGACGGTCGGGATGTGATTCAGATGCGAGTCGATCTCGGCGTGCTGCAATTGGAGACGACCGGACGCCCCGACGGCACTCGCCCGGGCGGTGCGGAAAACGTTCTCGAGCTTCTCAAGGCGGAGAGCGGCCGTGATGAAGATTTCGTGATGGATGAAGAGCTGTGTGTGGAAGCGGATCGCGAGTTCGTGCAGTTCTATCATCGCCGCATCTGCTGGCTGAAGCTGCAAAACTTCCAGCGCGCTGTGGAGGACGCCGATCACACGCTGGCTTTGATGGATTTCTGCAGCGAGCTTTCGCCGGATGAGAACTGGACGCTAACACACGAGCAGTATCGTCCCTTTGTCCTCTTTCACCGCACCCAGGCGGCGGCTTTGCTGGCCCTGGAAGAGGACGGCCCCGAAGCCGCCATCAAGGAAGTCGAAGCCGGACTCGACCACATGGGCGTGCTGTTTTCGCGCCACGACGCCAGCGAACAGTTCCATGACGACGAATTGGTCGCGCGGCTGAGAGAATTGCGGGAAGCCCTGCTGGACCGCTTTGACGACCGATCGCGCTTGGGTCGGCAGTTGGAAAACGCCATCGAGGCGGAGCACTACGAAGAGGCGGCGCGGATCCGCGACCAACTCGCTCAACTCGCCCAAATGGAAGAATCCTAGTCGCCGTCCATGCCCAGGCGGCAACGGAATTCGTCGAACTCGTCGAAGAAGTCCTCGTTCGACGAGTGCACATGCTCGGCCTCGGTGATGAACTGGATCGCTTCATCACGCCGCACTCCGTGTCGCTGTAGGATCTCCGCGAATTGCTCCAGGGGCGTGCCGTAGACGATCAGCAGTTTGTGTTCGTCGAATTGAACTTCCAGCGGCACGTGGGGATTCAGGATCGCGATCCCGGTGCACCCGTCATTCAGCAGAAGATGGTCGAAGTCCCAGAGGATGCTCTTCAACACCGGCATATCGATCTGTTGACGATAGAGATCCTGGTGCCCGCTTTCGCTGTGATGGCTGGTCTCCAACACGACATCCACCGATTGGCCCAGAGGCTCCAGCAAATCGATGAACAACTCGAAGAGCTTCTCGCTGGAAGCCGCCGCCATCAGGACTGGCACGCAGCTCTTGTTGGCTGGATCTTCATAGACGTCGTGCCGATAGCCCTGTTTGGGGATGACCCGCAGGTCATAGGCGGGCCGAACCGCGTCGGTAAGACGAAAGTCGCCATACGAACCAATTCGCATGTGCGATTCCAGTTCCTCCTCGGTCAATTCATCAAAGCTGCTGAGCACCTGGGTCGCGGGCTCGGGCTTTTCCTGGACGTCGTTGTAAAACCGTTGAAGGAATCCCATAGCGTATCTCGGTAGCTAAGGCCGATGCTGGACCAGCGGCCCGTCGGCCCCTGTTGTTAAAACCTAGTTCATCCCACCGCCAGGAGCGGGCGGGAGCTGGGCAGCGCGGGCGGCGAACGAGTTCTCAAGACACTCGCATCCGCTACAATCAGCGCTGTTGTCGTAATCCCAACCGCCCGGCCATCAGCACTTCGCTGCGTTCGGTGGAAGGATGCCTTACCCTAGCACCCGCCCAGCGCCGGTCGGGCGCCTCGAGGTAAGGCGGCTCGCGTTGCGTCGATTTTTTGGGAGCAGCACGGGGTTGCGCGTTTTATTCCGCCAGCCACTTGATTCGCCCATCCCGCCGTCGTGCTCGAACCGTATTTTCTTCAGTTAGGTCATCATGACGGATCCGATATTTGGGCAAGGACGTCGGACGAGCGGGGCCGCCGCGCCCAGCGTCTTGTTGCTGCATGCCTTGCTGCTCGCGCTGACGACGCCGGGTTGCCAGAAGCCGCCGCCCGCGGCAACCGAATCATCGCCGGGCGGCGCGATCGAGTCGCGAGACGGCGATCCGCTGGAACATGAAATCTGGTACACCATCTCAGCTCAAGGCAAACGACTCGGCTTCGAACATGTTCGCCGGCGCCCCGACCCGACGCGCGATGGATCCTGGGTTTTCGAAAGCCGTCAGCAAATCTCTCTCAGCCGCGATGGGGACGTGGCGCTGCAAGCCGTCGAACTTACCAGCTGGGAATCGCCGAGCGGCGAGCTGCAACGATTCGAAGTGGCCTACGACTCCGGCGGCGAGCGGACCGTGACCTCGGGCCGCGCTGTCGACGGAACGCTGCGATTGCAAACCACCATGGGCCAGCGCACCGACACGCTCAACCTGGCCTGGCCCAAGGATTCCTTAGGCCTCTCGGCGCCGCTGCCGATCTTCTTTGGGCGAACGCCAGCGCCCGGACAATCGGGCGAATACCAAACGTTGGCGCCGGTCATCAATCAAATCGTCACGGCGGCTTGGAAGGCGGGAGCGAGCGAGCGTGTTGAATTCGCCGACGGCGCGCGAAGCTTGCTGCGAGTGGACGTCACGCTGACGCTGCCCAGCGCCGCCGGCCTGCAGCTTCGTCAATCCCTATGGCTGGACCCCAGGGGACGTCCCCTGCGTTTGGTTGATCATCAAACGGGACTCACCTGGCTGGAAGCGGACCGCTCCGCCGCGCTGGCGCCGCCCGAGTCAGCGGAGCTGGACTTGAATGAGTGGGTCTCCGTTCCCCTGGACGGCGACACGCCAGCCGATCCTCATGCGTGCCGCAGGATTCGTTATCGCGTTTCGCTGGGGCATGGCGATCCGCTTGACTTCTTTCGCTCGACATCGACTCAGACGATTCAGACCATCGATCAACACACCGCGGAGTTGCACGTCAGCGAATCGCGGCTCCGACCGCGCGGCGCGAAGGCGACGTCGGCGCCAAACAGCGTCGCCGCTCAACCGCCAGCCAACGAGACCACCTCGCCGCCAACACCGGCCGATCTTTCCGCGAGCGCCTTGATCCAATGCGATGACGATCGGATTCGGCAGATGGCGGAGACCGCGGCGGGAGACTTGCCCAACGAACTGGCGGTCGCAGAGGCGCTGGAGCAATTCGTTCATGGACACATTCGGAACAAGTCGTATGGCAAGGCGTTTCAATCCGCGGCCGAAGTCGCGGTTTCGCGCGAGGGCGATTGCACCGAACACGCGGTGCTGTTAGCCGCGCTCTGTCGATCAAGGAAAATCCCGGCGCGCGTGGTCACGGGAATCGTGTATCATCGCAACGCCTTCGCTTATCACATGTGGAATGAAGCGTGGATTGAAGGCGCCTGGCGGCCGTTGGACGCCACGCTGGCCAACGGCGGCATTGGTCCCGCCCACCTGTCTTTCAAGGCTTCGCCGCTGGAAGGGGCCGATGCGTTGGCCGAGCTGCTCCCAGTGATGGGCGTGATGGGCGATTTGAAGATCAAGGTGTTGGACGCCGACCAGTAGCGAAGTCGGTGGGCTTGCGGTCATCGCGCCGTTCATTTCGCCGCTGGCTGATCCAGGAACCGCTGCAGACGCCGTTTCAATCGCGGGCGGTCCTTCAGCTGACATTCCCACACCACGGCCACGCTCCAACCCTGCCGACGTAGCGCGGCTTGCCGGCGACGATCACGGAGCCTGTTTCGCTCCAGCTTGGCGACCCAATACTCGCGTCGTGAATGCGGAGTGCGATTGCCGCGCGGACAACGATGGCGATGCCAGAAGCAACCATGAACGAAAATCACCTTTCGCCGTGAGGCGAGCACGATATCCGGTTTGCCCGGAAGGTCCGCTCGATGCAGACGATAGCGCACTCCCAGTTCGCGCAAGAGGGAGCGGACGGCCAGCTCCGGCGAGGTGTCTTGCGACCGTACGGCTCGCATGACCGCCGATCGCTCTTCCGCGGAGAACATGTCGGTCATGATCCAGCTCCGCCTGACTCAAGGCGCAGCGCCGCCTCATGCAAGGGAGTGAGCAAGCGCCGATCAATCCACTCAATGGCGGGCGAGCAGACCGCGTCGCCAAACCCGAAAAGCGCCTGATGAACGCCGCACTCGATCGTGAAGTCCGGGGCGCCTTGCAGCCGCGCGTATTCCCGCGGCGTCATCCAGCGCATCTTCACATCGCCTTTGACAATGGCCAGTACGATTTGACGAGCACTTCCGCCACGTGGCGTGCGAAGGCAACCAGCCAAGCCGTCCCAGCGCGGCTCGGCCCGTTGCACGCCTTGGCGAATGCGACGGAAGACGGTGGCCGCCGCCGTCTCGCGAAGCTCGACCAGGGCGTCGATCCGCCGCCGGTGCTTCTCGGTCATCATGGCGAGATGCCGCTCTGTTTGCTCCTGGTCCCACCAGGATTGTTCCTCATCCAGGTCCAAGACGTCCAATAACGGCCCTGATCTTCCGGACGGAGTTCGCTCGGCCAAGCGCAACCAGCCTGTGGACAGCTCGCAGCCCTCCATCGCGCGACGCAAGGCGTCGGGCCGCAGTGGAGAATCCGGTCGTCGATCCAGTTCCGCTGCGCCGCCCAACAACGAACGCCGCGCGTCCCATCGCCAACCGTCGGCCAGGGGCCGCTGGACGCCGATGACGAACATCCGTGGACGGCTTTGAGGAACGAAATTCCTGGCGTCCAGAACAAACGCGTCCAACCAATACCCCAATTCCGCCAGCCGCGCGGCCGCGGCGCGGAAGTCCTCGCCTTGCCGGGAACTGGCGAAGCCCACGACATTTTCCAAGAGCACCACGGGGGGTCGAGACGCCGAATTCTCCAGGGCTCGCGCAAATCCAAAAAACGCCGACGATTCCTCGCCCGCAAAACCCTGCCGGCGACCCGCCAGCGACATATCCGTGCAGGGGAAGGAAGCCGTTGCCAGAAAAGCGGGAACTCGCCATCGCTGCAACACCTGCTCGGTGTCCCACACATCTCCCAGATGATAGTGTCCGTCCGCGCCAAAGTGCGCCCGGTACATGGCTTCCTTCTTCGGATCCAGATCGTTGGCGTAAACGCAACGCCAGCCTCCTTCCCGCAATCCGTACCGCACCAGTCCGATCCCAGCGAAGAATTCCGCGAACGTCTTCCCAGCCCGCGACGCCGCTTGGACGGCGGAATCGCGCGAGACCGGTTCAATGGACGGCGACATGCACGACACTCCCGGCGGACGGCGTTGAACGATCCCCCCTAATCACCGCATTCCTCCCAAATAGACATGCGATCGCACGACGGCGCCCTGAGACAGCGAGCAACAGTAGCGGCGACAAGAGCGACCCCCGCAAACCGAGCGGCATTGTACCGTTTTCGGGCTTGCTCTTGGGCCGGCGATTCAGGACACTACCGCCCCGCGCAAAAGACGGCGGGGGCGATGGGCTGCGATGCATCGGAGGGAAGATGAAGCGACGCTGGCTGCTGGGCACACTGCTGATCCTCTGCTTCTGGCCGGCGGGCTGTGCGGGCTTGCTGCGCCGCGCGCGAGCATCGATCCAGGGTTGGAGAATCCGATGTTTGTCGCCATCACCGACCAACGATTCGTGTGGGAGCAAATCGTCGATACGATCGACGACTACTTCCGCATCAGTCGCGAGAACCAAGTTCGCGAAGTGGGCGGAGTCATCACGGCGGGCCGCATTGAAACGCACCCAGAAGTCGGCGCCTCGTACTTCGAACCTTGGCGACGCGACTCCACGCCCGGCTACCAACGCTTGCTGAGCACGCTTCAGTCCACCCGCCGTAAAGCCAGCGTCACGGTCACTCCCGTTGGCTCGGGATACACGATCTTCGTGCAAGTGGACCTGGAACTCGAAGACGTCAATCGTCCCGAGAGAGCCGTCGTCAGTTCCGACGCCCTGCGACAGGACGGCAGCCTGGTTCGCAGCCAACAACCGCTGCAGGACGGCCCGGTAACGCTGGGCTGGATCCCCAAGGGGCGAGACTTCTCGCTGGAACAACAGATCCTGAGCGAAATCCGCGCCCGCCTGATCGAGCAGCCCGCCAAGCGTCTCTGAGCAAGGGCGTGCAAAGCGCAAATCAGTCCCAACCGGGACGGCCCCAAGTCAGCCCAGGGTGTAGCGCAGCGCAACCCTGGGTAACCCCCTCAAGTGCAAAGCGCAAATCAGTCCCAACCGGGACGGCCCCAAATCAGCCCAGGGTGTAGCGCAGCGCAACCCTGGGTAACCCCGACGCCAGTTGGGGATACGAGGCAAGCCCCATCGCGGCGTGCGACGTCTGGACTACCGTCGTGCGTTGGGCTGCTCATCGTTGGAGAGTCGCGGCGTCACCGTCGGCGACGCGTCAAATTGCAGGGCCAACAACATGTGCAGCTTCAGCCCGCTGCGCATCGGCGTGGCGTGGACCACCCGGGGCGTGGCGGGATACCACGCGGTAGCCATGGGGACGGCGGCGGCCAAACGCGTGAGTTCCGACAAGTCAACGGCGGGCACATGTCCCGGGACTCGCGTCAGGTACTCACACTCCGCCGGGATGCGCTTCTCAATGAGCCGAACGATCAGGCAGCCATCGGGATTCCGCCGCAGCCACTGGGAAACGTCCTCGGACTGGACGACCGTGAGCGGCTCTTGCAACCTTCCAGCGAAGCCGAGTTGTCCATGATAGGCTCCCATCCAGGCGACGGGCGCCTGACGCTGCTGCCGACTTGCTACAAATCGCCCCATGTCCTGCATCTCAAACCCGTACCAGAACTCGTGACTCATGCAGACCACCAGGATTGCCGAGTACACGGTCACGGTGCAGGCGATCGCTCGCACGGCCGGCAACGCCGAGTCCAACCTTCGCCAGAGGAACACCACGCCGCACAGCGTCAACGGAATGCAGGCCCAGGTGGGAACGATCTCCGCCAACCGAGCACGGGCGAAGATGTCAAAGTGATTTAGGAAGAGCGGCGCCAGACCGGCGACCAGAGCGACTCCGCGCAGCAAGCGAATGTCCCGAAAGTGAAACCATTGCGGCGCATGAGCCAATCCCCGAGCGGCCAAGAGGGCGACCGCGGCCAGTGACGGCAGGGGATAATAGACTTGCTTGCCGCTGACCAACGACAGGATCAGCATCGTTCCGCCAAACCAACAGAGACAGAACTTGACGCCGCTGTCCAGCCCGGCGTTCCGCGCTCCCTTCCACACGCTGCGCAAGATCAGCCAGGGCAGCAAGCATAACGGGAGCACCATCAGGTACCACCACCAGGGCTCCTGGTGGGCGAACGAGCGGACCAGCCGCCCCGCGGTTTGTCCCCAAAGCAGTTCTTCGGCGTAGGCTGGACCGCCCTGGATGGCCGATGGGATCGCCCAGGCCAGGCCGATCACGGCGCTGATCGCCGCCGCCAGAACGACGCCTCCATACCACCGCCATGGCCGTTGGCGAGCGGCTTCGCTCCACCATGGTCCCGCCACGGCGGCGGGTAAGACATGGACGAAAATCACCGGACCCTTGGCCAACACGCCAAGCCCCATCAAGGCGCCCGCGATCAGCCAGCCGCTCCAGGCGCGGCCGCCGGCAGCTCTCACAACGCCCAACAACGCCGCGACCGCCGCGAGGCTCAACAGCGTGTCGAACATGGTTAGCGGGCAAAAGAAGACCCACAGCATTAACGACGCCTGAATCAACGGAGCCATCGCCGCGGTGTTCGGCGAAGCGGGCCAAAGCCGGGCCGCCAGGCGGGAGGTCAGCAGCACGCAGGCGACCGCCGCCGTCGGTCCCACCAAGCGGGCCCCCAGTGCGGATACGCCGGTCAGCGACCAGACCGCATTGATCAACCAGAACAACAAGGGAGGTTTGTGACTGTAGGTTGCCCCATTGAGATGCGACACCCACGGATCGCCTGACTGGTGCATCTCCCAGGCCACCGTGACATAGCGGGTCTCGTCAACAGGCAAGAGCGGACGGGACGCCAGGGCGGTCGCGGCAAGCATCGCCGCCATCGCCGCCGCCAACCAGGCGGACGCGGCGGGCGAGTCGAACATACGGTACTTGGTCATGGGTGAAGGGCCCGTGTATCTAAGTCTCAAGCGGCGCGGCGGGTCGAGGGTGCGGAGGCCGAACTTGTAGAGGAAGCGTTGGGAAAGGGGACCGTTGCAGGCGGCGCTTCCGATTCACTCGTCAACGCGGCGGCGGCGTTGGCATCCGCACCTTCGCGCAGCCGTTGGCGATGGATCATCTGCAAGTTGCGGAGGTAAATCGACATGCCCATCGACTGACCGAGGATGAACACGGGGTCCTGTCGGTAGATGGCGTACGTGAGCAAGACGGAAGCTCCGCCAATGCTCAAGTACCAGAAGGCGACGGGAATCACGCTGCGTCCCTGACGCTCACTGCTGAGCCATTGGACGAGGAACCTCGCCGTGAAGAGCAGTTGGCCCAGCAGCCCGAACGCCACCCAATAGGACTCGCTCGTCATCGCCGTTCACCAACACCCTTTCCACGGAAGCCAAACGAGAGCGACGCAGCAACCAAGCCACGCCAGCTAAATCCACGATGCCGGCGGCCAATCGTCCCAATGTCCCGTAATGGGAACTGCCATGCAGGCGAGGTCGATGACGGACCGGCAACGACAACACATCGCCTCCTTCGCGCCGCACGAGCGCCGGGAAGAATCGATGCATGTGGTTGAATCTGGGAAGTCGCAACAGCATGTCGCGTTGGAACATCTTGATGCCGCAACCACTGTCGGGCGTCGCGTCCCGCAAGATGCGGCGGCGAACCCCATTGGCCACTTTGGAGCAGAAGCGACGCCAGGCCGAGTCTTTACGATTGGTGCGATGGCCAATCACCATGCTCAACGGCCGCTCGGCGTCAAGCAACGCCGTCGCCATCCGCGGCAAGTCCTGAGGATCATTCTGGCCGTCGCCATCGAGCGTGGCGATCAGATGTCCGCGAGCGAAGTCGAACGCCGGTCATCAGGGCGATGCTCTGGCCGACGCTGCGCCGCAACGACAGACAACGCAGTTGAGGCAAGCTGCGTTGCAATTCCGCAATCACGGCGAGCGTGTCGTCGCTGCTACCGTCATCGACAATGATCATCTCATGCGTCAAGACGTCGCGCAAAGCGGCGTCGATCTCGCGCGTCAACGAAGGCAGGTTCGCCGCTTCGTTGTGCGCAGGAATCACGACTGACACCTGCATCGGGCTCCCTCCCGTTAGGCGATCTCGCCATGCGTTGTCCCACCATGGACCACCGGCGCCGGACCTTTTCCGGACGGCAATCATTCCCGGCCCGCAAGATCCTGTCAACCTCAATCGCGGAGCTATTCAAGACCTGAAGATCTAAAAGAGACGAAAGACCCCGCTGGCGCGGCGTCCGCATCCATCGGGGTCTAATCAACCACCGACCGCGGGCCCGGCAATCCACTGGTAGCCGTAAGGCGCCAGGGTCACCCGTCGTGCGCCCAAGTCGGCTGTTTGCTCTTTTTCGGTGCAATTCAGCAGGGCCACCATGTCTTGCTCCGAGTCTCGAGCACGGCGTCGGACTCCCACGAGGCTGGGCCCCAGGTCGAGGATCTCTTGGGACGCCTCGGGATGAAACGCCGGGTTGGTCGCTCGTCGCCGAAGCAGCTCATGATAGCCGGCGAACACACTGGCGGGCTTTTCCCGTTTCAACTCCTCTTCCAGTTCGACCTCGCGGTACTTGCGGCGGTTGATGGATCGATGGCGGCCGGTGCGTTCGAGGCCGACGAGATCGTTGCCCCCGCCCACCAGGCTCTGGAAGTACACCGCGGGCACTCCGCGCAGAGCGAGCATCAAGGACTGCGATCCCAGGAACCGCCGTACATGCAATTCCGTTGGCAAGCCCTGGGGTTCATCCAGGGCCGCCAAATACGAGATATTCAGCTCGTACGGCGAATCCGTGGCGTCGCTTTGGCGACGGGTGCTCACCCGCCCTCCCCTGTCCCGGACCGCTTGGGCCAACCGGTCAATCCGCTCGGGCGGCGCGATGCCTTCCAGCGGACGCACTCCCACGCCGTCGTGTGAGGCCGTGAAATTCAAATAGGCTTGCCCGGCGCCGCAGGGTTGTAGATCGTTCAGCCAACCATTCAGCAAAGTGGCGTCCTGGTTCAACAATGCGTCCAACAGCAGCGGCGCCAAGCTGAACTGATAGACCATGTGGGCTTCATCGTTGTCGCCAAAGTAACTGACATTCTCCTGATGCGGGACATTGGTTTCCGTCAACAGGACAACATGGGGCGCAAGCCAGTCCAGCAGATCGCGCATCAACTTGACGACTGCATGGGTTTCCGGCAGATGAATGCATGGGGTTCCCAGCCGCTTCCAGAGATAGGCGATCGCATCCAACCGAATAATCCGGGCGCCGCGAACGACATACGTCAATAAAACGTCCAGCATCTCCAGCAGCACGGCGGGGTCCTGGAAATTCCAATCGATCTGATCGGCGCTGAACGTCGTCCAGACATGCGCCGTTTCCCCGCCAGTCACCGCAAAGGGAGTCAACAGCGGCGTGCTGCGGGGCCGCGTGACGCGGGAGACGTCGGTCGCGGGGGGAAGCACGTGGAAGGCGGACCGCTTGGAGGCGTCTCCGGCCAGGAACTGCTGGAACCAGGCGTGCTCTTGCGAGCAGTGGTTCAACACCAGGTCGAACATCAGATCGAATTCCTGGTTCAATTCCGCCACGTCGCTCCAATCGCCGACTTCCGGGTCGACCTGGCGGTAATCGACCACGGAGAATCCGTCATCCGAAGTGTACGGAAAGAACGGCAGCAGATGCACAATGCTCAACGCGTCTTGCAGCCCATGCCGCCGAAGAAAGCGGGTGAGCGCCGGCAGCGCCGGACCTGTTTCCGCTCGCACTTGATCGCCGTAGGTGATCAGCACCGCATCGCGCTGGCTCCAACGAGGCGCCGCAACCGACGGGATCCGATGGCGGGCGGCCACCTCGTCGATTCCCCCGGCCAGGGCCTGGAGTGAATGATCGGGATACAACCGGCGCAAACGATCAACCAAGAGATGGGGCGGCATAGTCGATGGTCGTGGCGGGAGGAGTGTGGCTGGTGCGGACTGGAGCTTGCAGTATACCGGCATCGACGCTGTCATTGTCCGGGCTGTGGCGATGCGCCAGCGTGGCCTTACGGCGCCTCGCCGCCGCGGCGAAAACGGTCTTGGTCCGGGCGCAGGCCCGCGGACATCCTAGACTTTCGTGGATCGCCTTGGGGGGCCTGGACCTCCCACTCCTTGAAATTCGTTATGATCGTTAGAATTGATCTTGTCGCGGGATGAACGGGCCGATAGTTTCGCCCGAATGATACAAAGCTATATGCGCCGAGAATGGCAATACATGAGTGAGAAGAATATTGGCTTCGTGTCCACGCGTTTCGCGGGGACCGACGGGGTCTCGTTGGAGAGCTCCAAATGGGCTCGCGTCCTCTGGGATCACCGCCACGTCAGCTATTGGTTCGCAGGCAAGATGGACCGCGATCCGGGTGTCAGCATGCTGGTGCCGGAAGCTCATTTCGGCCATCCTTTGATCGAGGAAATCAGCCGCGAGTCGTTCGGTTGCTTGAAACGATCCAAGCACCTGACCTCCACGATTAACCTGGTGGCCGATCGCTTAAAGCAAGCGTTGTACGACTTTGTCGATCAGTTCCGCATCGACATCTTGTGCGTGCAGAACGCCATGTGCATTCCGATGAACCTGCCTCTGGGAGTGGCCTTGACGCATTTCATCGCGGAAACCGAATTCCCCACCATCGCTCATCATCACGACTTCTACTGGGAGCGCGATCGCTTCAAAGTCAATGCGGTTGGCGATTTCCTGGAGATGGCCTTTCCGCCGCGCTTGCCCGGGATCCAACATGTGACGATCAACAGCGCCGCGCAGCAGGACTTGGCGCATCGCAAGGGCGTTTCGTCATTCTTGATCCCCAATGTGCTGGATTTTGAGACGCCGGCGCCCGGCTTGGATGAATACAACCGCGATTTCCGCGAACGCATCGGGCTCAAGCCGGAAGACATCCTGGTGCTGCAGCCAACACGGGTGGTTCCGCGAAAGGGAATCGAGCATAGCATCGGTTTGCTGGGCCACCTGAGAGATCCCCGCATGAAGCTGGTCGTGACCCACGCCGCCGGCGACGAGGGGAGCGAATACAAGACGTCCTTGGAGGAACTGGCCGCCCAACAGGATGTCAGCCTGTTGTTCGTCGACCATTTGGTGGGTGATGAACGCGACACCGCGGAAGACGGTTCGAAGATCTACTCGCTCTGGGACACCTACCCGCATGCGGATCTGGTGACCTACCCAAGTTTGTATGAAGGCTTCGGCAACGCTTTGCTGGAGGCGTTCTATTTCCGCAAACCGGTGATGGTCAACCGCTACTCGATTTACCAGACCGACATCGAACCCAAGGGGTTTGAGGTCTTGACGATGAACGGCTATCTGACCAGGAACCTGAACCTTCAGGTCAAACGCGTCATCGACGACGAGGACTACCGCAACAGCATGGTCAACCGCAACTTCGAGTTGGGGGCGAAGTACTTCAGCTACGCGGTCCTGAGGCGTAAGTTACGGGGGATCATCTCCAACCTGACGGGCCTCGATGACTGGGGACCCCGCATGGAAGGCATCGCGGCAAGCTAAAAAACTGGGAAACGGCCGCCACTTCAACAAGTCCCCAGGGGACGGCCCCCTCCCAGCCCTGGGTGGAGCCCCCTGCGCACAACCCTGGGAAACGGCGAGCGTCGCCTACCCTCGAATGGCTCGCAGGACCTGCAGCAAATCGGTGATCACGATATCCGCTGGCGCTGGCCGGCTCGCGGGTCCTCTGTTCTTAATCGCAGGCTGCGGGCGTCGCCGGCGAACAACGCCGTACGCCAACCCAGTTCTTGCGGCGCCCACACATCGTTTCGCATGTCATTGCCGACATAGAGGATCTGTTCGGGCGGCACCCCCAATTCCGCAAAACGCACGGTGGCGTCCTCGAAGATCAGAGGGTCCGGTTTGGCTCGCCGGCTCCGGTACGACCACAGGCAGAGTTCCTGGCGGAATCCCAATTGATCCAGACTCGGCGCTTCCAGCAACGCCCGTAGGATCAGCGGCGTGTAGAACTGGGCGTTGCTGACAATGCCCAACAAGATTTCACGCGCGGCCAACTCTTGCAGCACCGCCGTCGCGTTGGGCATCGGCCAGACAGGATTGGCCCGCAATTCGTACTCCATGGCGAAGCGTTCGAGAAACCCGGGAGACAAGCCGCTCACAGAGTCTTGCTGGTCGGTCGGCAGGCGTTCACGCCAGTGAAGTCGCCGCCCGACCGCGGCCCAGACATCGCGGATCTCGACTTCCGGATGAGGGCGCCCAGCCGCGCGGGCTTGTCGATGATCTTGTTCGATTTCCTCGCGCATCGCCGCCGCCGCCTGCCGACATTCGTCTTCGGTCAAGGGCAAGCCGACCTCTTGGGCGGCCGCCGCGAGCGCTCGGACGTTGCGATCGTCTCCGTCGGTGCCGACTTCACCGCTGCCGCTGATCAAGAGCGTGCCGTAGACGTCGAAGCACACGGCATGAATACCCCGCAGTCGCTCCATCCGCGCGGGTTCGGCGGTCGGCCGCGGTTGAAGCGGTCGAGCGACCGCGCGGACACGGCCAAGCAGTTCCGTTTCGGATGACATCGACTTGTTCCTGACAGGTGGTTCCACGGGAGTGGTTCGTGGTGCGATCACATGCGGATCAATCGCAAGTCTTCATAACGCAACAGCAGGTCGAGGGCGCGGGCCGGGCGGGCCACGGCGCGCACTCTGAGCGTCGCGCGGCGCCGCGAATACTTGCTCGTAGATCGATCGCAGCCGCGCGCCACAGCGCTCGAGTGAGAAACGCTCGCGCACAATCGCGGCGTTGGCTTGCACTTGCCGCGGAGCGGGCCGAGTCGCCAGGACGGGGTTCAGGGAATTCAACTCATCGCGGGCTCCCGGATCGCCGGCCGCGAGGCGGACCACGCGCATTTGGTCGGCGGGGCCCAGATCCCCGAAGTCCACGCGGTCATTGCGCGTCTTGCTCGCCACCACTTCCCGCCATCGCGTTTCACCGGGTGGAGCCACGCCGTAGTCGCCGGCCAAGGACAGAGCGGCCGCCCGCCATTGCTTTGACAAGTGCTCAACGCCCAGCCATGGCACGGGGACTTCGAGACGCTGATAAAGATGATCCAGTTGCAACCCCTCATCCACAAAGTCCGCGGTGACGTTGGGCAAATCACGCCCGACCAGGCCGCGTCCGCACGTCCAGGGCTCCAACATCGCCATCCCAAATCCTTCCGCGACGCTCGTGCTGACCATGCAGTCGGCCGCGGCGAGGTTGACGCCCAAGGGCGTGCGTCCCGCCCCACCCAGATCAAACCAGCAAGGCAGCTTCAGCTCGGCGGCCAACGCTTCCCATTGCTGATAGCGCGTGAGTTCGGCAGGATTTCGAGGGGCCAAGGTCAACGCCCAGCAGGCTTGCCGCTGCAAAGCCGCCAACAGCAGCCACTCGCCCAGGTTCTTCCGCCCAATGCCGCGCACGGGATAGAGCATTAATTCTCGCTCTCTCGGCACGGCGAGGGTGCTCCACAAACGCTGTCTCGCCTCATCCCGCGGCGGCATCGGCGGGGGCGGCGCCACAGGGTTGGGCAGGTAGTGGACTTGGGCGGCCGGCAATCCCATGGCCAGCAGCACATTGCGGTCGCGGCGATTCAAGACGGCGTAGTGGATCTGGGCGCCGCACGGATAAAGCCGCCCCATGTGTGCGTGGCCCAGCGCGGTTTGCAGCCGACGATAGAGCGCCGGCCGAGCGTCCTCGGCGAAGTCGTGCAACTGCAACAAGACGCCGTAGCCGCGCTCGGCCAGACGCGCGACGACCGCGGGCAAGGCGGCGTTCTTTCCCAGACTATGGTTATGCACATGCAGGACGCAGTTGCCGGCGTTCAGCCCATGACGCTCTAAGGCGGATTCCACGGCGGACAACAGGTCGCCCTCGCGCGGCGTCGCGGGTTGCCGCTGGTCATACGCCAACACAGGCACAGCTTCCAGGGTCATGCGTGTGGGAGCGGGCGCCGGCAAGGGGTTGGGCCAACCATCTTGTTGGCCGTCGAACAACACCACCGCGCGTCCTTCATCAGGCCATCCGGCGGCCGCGAGACTGCGCAGATGGCTGGCGATCACGCTCGTCACGCCGCCTGGGTTCAAATGAAAATGCAGCAACGCCACGTGCATTTCGATCGCATTCTGCTAACGGCACGCCACAGGAAACTTGGTTCGATAGCTTTCGATCTCGCGGATTGGCGGTCGCTCGAATTCCTCAATCAAGTATTCGAGCAATTCAAATTCGCCGTCTTCGACGCGATGCTGACGCATGATCATCGGCAGGACCTCGGAAAAATGGGCCCGCTGCTGGCGACTCAAGCGATTGAACAGCGTCCGCAAAATGCCGAAGGCCATGCGGCCCAGGGCGATCGTCTCCTGGTTGCGATGGACGCGTCGATCGAGATCGGTCTGGGCGAAGGCGTACAAACCGAGCCGTTCGTAGATGTCGATCAGCATGGCCGTTTCCACGCCGTAGCCGACGGGAAACGGGATCTGCTCGCAGAATCGATCGGCGGCCGGCGTATTCGCCGGAGAGCGGCTGCAGGATGGCGGTCAGTTCGGGATAGAACAGGCTGAACAACGGGCGGATGAGGATCTCGGTCACGCGGCCGCCGCCGGTCGGGCGAAGGCCGTCGGAGAAGGCCAAGGGCCGATCGTAGAACGCCTTGACGTAGTGGACCTCGGGATCGCGGATCAGCGGCCCGACCAGCCCGTAGACGAACCGCGGGTGGATGTTCTTGATGTCCGGTATCGACGTAAACGATGATGTCGCCCTTGAGCAGGTAGAGGGCCTTCCAGAGGTTCTCGCCCTTGCCCTTGCGGTCGCCGCATTCGGTCAGATGCTCCGAGGCCAGGTAAACGTCGGCGCCGAAGCTGGCGGCGATCTCGCAGGTCGCGTCGGTGCTGCCGGAATCGACCACGGCGATCTCGTCCAGCAGCGGGTAGCGATCGGTCAATTCGGCCTTGAGGATCACGATCTCCTGGCCGATCGTCTTCTCCTCGTTCAGCGTCGGCAGGCAGAAGCGAAATGGTCAGGCCCTGGCGCTCCTTCTCCTCGACCAACCACTTGATGTCCCAGAAGTTGGAGTGGTGGAAGGTCCGTTGCTGCAACCACTGGTCACGTTGCATCGCAGTCTCCCGCGTCGATCAGCAACAGGACGCCGATCAATTGAGCGACTCCCCGCGAGGATCGGTTCGATCAGCACGTGGTCCGGCTTCTTGCGATTCTTTTCGCCCGGATGTAATCCCCAAGGTGACCGCCGGAATGCCGCGCGAGATCAACTCCGAGAGCTCCGAGGGGCTGTGCCCCTGGTCGGGCTGAATCTGCAAGGCCTCCATCACTCGCAAGGTGTTCTTGACCAGCGGATGGGCGAAGGGCAATCCGCCGGCGCTGCGGCGAAAGAAGCAATCCAGCTTCGCGTCGACAGCATGCCGAGCCGACATCTCCGAGACGATATCGTCGATCTGCCGCTGCACGTGGTCGATCATTCGATCGTCATGGCTGATGACCTCAAATCCCAGCTCGGCGTGATCCGGTTCGACGTCATGGCTGACGCCGCCGCGGATGCTTCCCAGGCTGATGCGCGTGAACGGCTTGGTCGGCAATTCGATGTTGAGCATCCGGTTGATGATCTGGTTCAAAACCACGATCGCGCTTTCGGAGCCGTAGCTGCGAGACACCGTGGGCACGACGTCGCAGGTGATGTCGCCCCGCACCGTGCCGATGGAGAAGAAGTTCAGCCGCCCCAGATGCACGCCCTCCACGCAAATGCCAACGTCGACGGGCTGTTGCAAGTGATCCAGGTGGAACTTCATGCCGGCGTGGTTGCCGCGATTAAGCGACTGCACGGTGCCGAGCAGTTGCAGGTTGGATCGCAACCGGATTCCCAACTGCGCAAACAAGCCGGCAGGACCGCAATCACAGCGGCGCCCAGGGAGTTGTCGCTGACGCCAGCCCCGACCACGCGGTCCTGGCGAACTTCCACCGTGTGATCGACGCTGGAGGCGACGATGGTGTCCAGATGAGCGACGAGCATGATGTTGCGCTCGCCCTCGGTTCCGGGAAGGAAACCGACGGCGTTGCCGGCGTCGTCCGTGGCGGCTTCGGACAATCCCGCCTCCACGAAGCGATCGAGGATGAATCGCACTCGCTCGGGCTCCTCGCCGGTCGGCGCGGGAATCTCGCCGATCATGACCAGGTTCGCCAGAATGCTCTCCCGCAGGCAGCCAAGCCGATCGGGAAGCTGTTGCAACTCGCTCCACCATCGGGGGTCGTTGACAGGCAAAGCGGCCAGCGACGTTTGGGAAGGCTGGGGCGCCAACGACATCAAGATCTCCTTCACCAACAGTAGCGACTCATTGCATCTCTTCTCGATTGTCCTTCAATCCAGCAAGAGGGTCAATCACGCTCGCGGCCATCGGCCCTCTATATGACAGGCGACCAGAAGATTAGGATTCACCACCGAAATCCGGGCAGTCGCCGCTCGCGAGGATGCAATGGACTTTCTGGCCACGCCGCTACGGCGTCGATTCCTGTTCGCCGCGCTGTACTTCAGCGAGGGCGCGCCCATCGGCTTCTTGTGGCTGGCGTTGCCGACGCGATTGAAGGCCGAGGGCGTTGCGCTGGAACAAATCACCTGGCTGACTTCGATCCTGGTGCTTCCCTGGACATTGAAGTTTCTCTGGGCGCCAGTGGTCGATATCCTGCGAACCTCGCGGTGGTCGCTGCGCCATTGGATCCTGGCGGCTCAGGCTGCGATGGGATTGACGTTGGCGCCGCTGTTGTGGCTGGATCCCGACGTGGACTTTCGTTGGATGGCCGCCGCGCTGGTCGTCCATGCTTTCTGCGCGGCCACGCAAGACGTGGCGATCGACGCACTGTGCATCGCCGAAACGAAAGCCTACGAACGGGGACAATACAATGGTTGGATGCAAGCCGGAATGCTGCTGGGCAGAGCCTGTTTGGGCGGCGGAGCACTGGTCTTGGCGTCTCTGGTGGGCGAGCAAGCGGTCGTCGTTCTGCTGATGGGATCCGTTCTGTTTTCGAGCCTCATGGTGCTGGCCAGCCGAGAGCATTACCACGAGTTGGGCAGCAGCGCAGCCGGCGGGATCACTTGTGGCAAGCCCTGGCGGCGACAACCCGCTCGCGGTCAACCTGGCTGGGGCTGACGTTCGGCCTTTTTGGCGGAGCGGCGTTTAAGTCCCTGGAGGTGATCTTCGGTCCGTTCCTGATTGATCGCGGCTACTCGCAAGCAGAGATCGGCTGGTTTTCCGCGGGCCCCATGATCGTGCTGATGATCGCCGGATCGTTGTTCGGCGGCTGGCTGGCCGACAAGACGGGCCGCAAGCGGTTGGTCGCCGGCGCCTTGATCTGGATCGTCATCGTCGTGTCCGCCTTGGCCGTTAGCGACAGATGGGCCGGCGAAATCCGAGGGCCGCACTTGCTGGCGTGTCTCGCGGGCGCCGCGTTTGGCATCGGCGTCTTCACCGCGTCGTCCTACGCGCTGTTCATGGACCTGACCGATCCCGCACTCGGAGCGAGCCAATTCAGCGCGTTCATGGGCTCCACCAATGGATGCGAATCCTGGTCCACGTACGTGATCGGGCAGGTGATCGCCGCCTACGGCTACGCCGCTGGCATGCTCTTGATGAGCTTGGTGTCGCTGGCGGCCATCCCCCTCTTGCTCGGGATGCGGCTTCGACAGGACGCCCTTGACGCTTACAATTCGGCCGGTCATGGCGCTTCGGCCACGTACTCAGAATAGGAACACACCGCATTGATCGCTCCCTTGGTCGGCATTGTCTCGCTGCTTATCGCCTTGACCATGTCGTTGATGGTGACTCGCGTCGCGGCGATGGCGCTCGTGTTGACCGGAATGTCGCGCGAGGCCGCGAAGTTCCAGGCGCGATCCGCGTTTACAGGCGTTGGCTTCACGACGCAGGAAGCCGAACAGTTGGTCAATCATCCGGTCCGCCGCCGGATCATCATGCTCTTGATGCTGCTGGGCAACGTCGGCGTGGCCACCGTGGCCGCCACGGTGATGGTGTCCTTCCTGTCGGCGTCGGCGGCTTCCGGGCAACAACGAATCTGGACGGTCGTCATCCTGTCTGGCGGCCTGGTGGGGCTGTGGCTCACCTTCAGCAGCAACTGGGTGGAGCGTCGCATGAACCGGCTGATCGCCTGGTCCCTGAAACGCTTCACGGATCTCGACGCCCGCGACTATGTGGCCTTGCTGGAATTGTCGCGAGGGTTCGCCATCACCGAGATGATCGTGGAGCCTGGGGACTGGCTGGAGGGCAAGACGCTGGCCGACCTACGTTTGTCCGACGAAGGCATCCTGGTCCTCAGCATGCGCGCAAAGGCGGCGAGTTTCATGGAACCCCGCGCGGCGACGACGTCGTCCGCTCCGGCGACACGCTCATCCTGTACGGGGAACTGGAAGCCATCGAACAGATCGACCGCCGTCGAGCCGGTAGGGCCGGGGATCGCGAGCACAAGGAAGCGGTTGAGGAACAGGACGAGTTCGAGGAAGCCGAACGCCAACGGCGGGAAGCCCGCGGCAAGGACTGACGACTCCGCTTGGGGACGGCGCGATCGCCAACTCGCGAGCACTCCGGCGGCGAGATCCCGCAGTTCGGTCGCGCCGCCTAGCGGTCGTTCCACCACACCGAAACCAGCGGCTGCCCGGCGCCGGATTCATGGAACTGCCCGATGGCTAGATCGACGTCTCCATCGGAGTCGAAATCGCCGACATCCAACGTGGCGTGGTGATGCAAACCACGCTCCAGCGAATGCCGCACAAAGCCGCCATCGGCGACCTGCTCCAGCCACACCACGGAATCAAGATCCGCGGCGCTGCGAACCTGGTTGATCAAGCGGCCAGGCAACATCGATACGGCGACAATGTCCAGATCTCCATCGCCATCCAAGTCGGCCGGCAAAGCGCGATGCACGCCCGGCATGATCGCCAGCTCATGCGCGATGAACGGCAAGCGGCCCGGGTTTTCCAGCCACCGCACGCCGTGATACGGCTTGATGTAGTGCGAGTCAAACGTGTCGCCATTGGCGTACACGATGTCCTGATCCCCGTCCCCGTCCAGATCACAAAGCTCGATGCTGCTGCTGCCGAACGCGGGATCGGGGGCGGCATAAATCGTCGTGGCGCTCCAGCGGCCGTCGTTGTACCGCCAAGCTTCAATCCGTTCGTGCTCCTGACTGATCAGGGACACCAATTCGATGCGCCCGTCCCCATCCAGATCGCCAGGGATCACGTGGATCGCACCCGGCCTGGAGTCCAAAGTTCGCCAATCCTGTTTCGGCTGCAAGTCTTGCGGCGGCAGTCGCAGCGGCCCCTCAAGCCACCGCAAGGAACCGGTGGAGTGCCACCCAAACAAGGCGGCCGCAATGTCCTCGACGCCGTCCTCGTTCAGATCCGCGACCCGCACATCCGCGGCGCACCCACGCCTTGCAAGAGAACGTCCGTCTTCCATGGGCCCTGATCCTGCTCAGCCAGCACCACGATCTGACCCTGATCATGATCGGCCGGATCATAACTGCCCAGGTCCGCCGCCAAAAGAGTCCAAGGACCGGGCGCCGCCGCGGCGACCGTCGGCCCAGGGACCGGCCAGCGAGCCAGCCGCGCTGGATTCCGCAGCGTGCAGATCCTGGCGGCGGTCAGCGACGATGGATGAATCTCGAATACGGCGCCGTTGCGCATATCGCTGGCGAACATCCGCCCGCCGCCCGCCTGCGCCGCGTCGGGGAACCACTGCACGGCCGAAATCGCCGGCGTGTACGGCGTCGCCTCCTTCGCCACGATCTCCTCGCGGCGAAAACCCGCGGGCTCGACGGGCCCGGAGGCTAAAGCGACCGACAAGTCCAACTGCTTGGGCGCCCGACTGCGATAGAACTGAATCACCGACGCCATCGCCGGCGGCTGCAGGTCCGCACGGCCCGATTGCAGGTAGAAATCAAAGCCTCGCTCCACCTCGCGATCCCAGGCCTCCTGCGGGAAGCTGGCGGCGACTGGCGGCGCGTGACAGGCGCCGCAAAAGGCGTTCGACCTCGGCCACGGAGACTTGCAGCGTCGCCGCCGGCGGGCCCCCCGCCTCCGCCGGCGACGGCGGTGGAGTGTTGGCCGACGTTTCCATGGCCGGATCGCTGGGACGACAGCCGGCCGACGTCAGCAGACCTAGCACCAGCCCACATCGCACGAGCGAGCGGAGCGAAGGTCGGAGGGCGGCCAACAGAAGGTCCAGGCGGCGGATCATGAAGCTTCCCCTTCGGCGTCGTCGTTAGTCGCCGACTCCTGTCGCAACTGCGTCAGACCATCCAGGGCTTCGCGATTCCCAGGGTCGAGCGCCAGAACCGCCTTGAACCAATTGGCCGCCGCGATGGGCAGGGCGAGTTGTCGCGCGAGTTGCCCCAGCCTGAGACGCACACTGGCGTCCATGGGATTGTCGGCGGCGGTCTGGTGAAGCTCCGAGAATTCGGTCCGCAAGACTTTGATTTCTTCCGCGGCCTGCATCGCCTCTCTTGCTTCCTGCGTGCGATCAGCGCGCTGCAACGCTTGAGCCAGTCGATATTGAGCTGTGTAATCGCGCGGAGAGACTTGGACGCTGCGCTGATAGGCGTCGACGGCGGCCTCTCGATCGCCGCGGGCTTCATACAAGGCGCCCTGCAGCAGCAACGCTTCCAATCGTTTCGGATCCGCCTCCAGCGCCAGCGTCAATGGTTGCTCCGCCGCCTCGGGCCCCTCAAGACTCAACTGGCACTCGGCCAACGTCGTTAACGCGGCGGCCTTGAGCAAGGGATCATCGACCACGCCGTTGGCGGAATCCAGAAGGATCGTTCGCGCGCCCTCATAGTTGCGTTGTTTGACGCGGCATTGCGCTAACTCCAGCAACACTTCGCGGCGGACGTTGGGCTCGAGTTCTCGTTCCAGGGCCCGTTCGTAGTGCTCCACGGCGAGTTCGTAGTTTTCGAAGTCGTTTCGCATGCGGCCCAAGAGGCGATCGGGCCGACCATCGCGGGGATCTAACTCCGCGACTCGCTTCAAGTGCATCTCGGCATGATCATTGGCGCCCTGATCAAAGCACCAGGCGGCCAGCCAACGATGAGCTTCGATGTTGCGATCGTCTTCCCCGACGGCTTGCCGCAACACGGCTTGTGCTTCCAGGAAACGACCCATGCGGTAGAGCGCCTCGCCCGACAGCGCGAGCGTCCGTCCGCGCAATAACGGATGCTGGACGCAATGTCCAAACTCCTGGAGTGATAGCTCATACTGTTGATCATGCAAGAGAACAGCGCCTCGCAACAGTCGAGCGAAGGGTTGCAGCCGCCGATCGGCCGAGATCGCCTCCCATTCACGCTTGGCGATCACCTCGTCGCCCGCGCGGACCGCCGCCAGAGCGCGGTCCAGTCGCTGCAACGGAGCCAAGACCTCTTGCGTGACTTTCAGACCTTCGCGGGCGCCGGACGAATCCGGGTTTTGCTGCAGAGCCTCGCGGAAACAGTCCTCCGCCAGCCGCCACTCGCCGGCCTGCTGTGCGGCTCGACCCAGCGTCAATGCAGCCAGCGATCGCAGGCGCGCGGGTTGGTCGGGCTGGCGGAGCGCATCGAGCGCGGGCCGCGCCGCGTCCACGTCGCCGCCCTGAACCAACAAGGAAGCCTCGAGCAACCGCCGATGATCCGCCAGCGCTGCGACTCCTTCCAAGGTGCTCAAACTCAGCCTGACTTGATCAAAGTCGCCTTGTTCCAACGCGTCGGCGGCGGGTTGGAACACACGCTCGTTGGCGTTGGCGTACCAAGAGACGGCCAACGCGATCGCCGCCAACACCGCCAGCGATAACGCGACCCAAACGACGACGCCGCCGAATCGCGGCTCCAGGTGATGGTCGGTTGATGCTTGTCTGCCCATGGAATCACTCACCGTCGCTGGCCGCCTCGTGGATCACCAGGCGGCGATTCCTCGGGGGATCGGCCCAGGTCAACCGCTGGACGCTTCCCGCGGGCCACCAGATGATCAGCTCTTTCACTTTATCCGCCTTGGCAACGCCCCAGCAGGCGACCAAGTCGCTCTGAGAGAGGTAGCTGCCTCCTCCCTTGATATGACGCAACATCACCACATCGCCCGCTTCGTTGCTGACACGCAATTCCAGTCGAGCCCCCACGGCGTCGCGAGGACTCCGCCGACCGACGAGTTGCACTTGCAACCAATCCCCTGAATGCGGCGTGTCGTTGCGAAGCAGTGCGGCGGGTTCATTCATCAACGACACCGCCATGTCGAGATCGCCGTCGCCGTCCACGTCCGCCGTCGCGAGGCCTCGCCCTTCGATCGGACGAGCGAAATACTGGTCGGCTGCGAACCCCGCTTTGCGAAAACGCTCCCCTTGGTCGTTCTCCAGCAGCACCGGGGTCTGCCGCCGCGGCGACTTGCCCGAGTACTTGATCACGTGGCCGTTGATTACCACGACATCCTCGTCGCCGTCCAGATCCCAGTCGGCCGCCGCCGAACCGAAACCAACGAACAGTCCGCCGAGGGCCGTGATGCCCAAAGGCAGACTCGCGTGCAAGAAGCCGGCGTCGCCCTCATTGCGATACAAGGCGAACGACTCGCGCTCAAAATTCGCGACCCAGATATCCGTCCGGCCGTCGCGATTGTAGTCAAAGACATCGACCCCCATGCTGCCGTTAGCCACGCCGCCATCGTTGACCGCCGCCCCCATCAACGCGGCGTTCTCCTGCAGATGATCACCTTCGTTGTAGTAAAGAAAGTTGTCCGTCGTATCATTGCCAACGTAAATGTCGAGATCATGATCGTTGTCGATGTCGCTGAGCACGACGCCCAGACCCTTGCCTTGCGAGGAGAGTTTCCAGGCCGGACCGGCCTCGACAAAACCGCCGTCTTGCTCATTCAGGTACAAGACGTCCGGCAGAGGTTCAAACTTCCGCGGCGAGCAAACGTCGCGCTGACCGGCCGATGGTCCCGAGCAATAGGGGTGATTGTCAAAAGACCAATCCACGTAATGGGCGACATACAAGTCCAACCAACCGTCGCGATTGACGTCGCCCCAACCGGCGCTGCTGCTCCACATGGCGTCGGTCAGACCAGCGGACTCGGTGAGGTCCTCGAAGCAGCCATCGCCCAGGTTCCGCCATAAACGCAAGCCGCCGAACCCGGTTTCCAACACATCCGCGAACCCGTCATTGTCGTAGTCGCCGATGGCGACGCCATGCGAGTAGTGTCCGGCCAAGGCGACTCCGGCGGCGTCGGCGACTGGCTCGAAGCGCCAAGGATGCACCTGACGATACAGCATGGACGGCAGCCCCTGCACCTGTTGTCCGGTCAACAAACCGCCGCCCGGCAAGTACAAGTCGAGACGACCGTCTTTGTCGTAGTCCAGCCAACCGGCGCCGCCGCCCAACGATTCGAGGATGGTGCTTTCGTTGGCCTCTTCGCCGTTGCGATAAGTCCAGTCGACGTTGGCCTGCTTGGCGACATCGACAAAACGGAAGTGCGAATTTGAATCCGCGGCGCTGCTGGCGGCGTCGGCGGGCGTCGCGCGTCCATCGGCCGAGCCATTCTGGGACGCGGTGGGCGGCGCAGGTTGCGGGCTGGAATCACAACCGCCCCCAGCGGCCAAGGCAAGCCAAGGCAGCCACCAAAGCCGGGCGCGGCCGTGACCAGCGAAAGACGGCGCACGACGCCGACCGTGATTTTGGTAGCGGGCGGCCACGGCTTATTGCTCCGATGTCGGATGAGCGGGCCGCAGCACCGCGGCCTGCTCAAGGTGCTGTTGCGCGAGCGCCGTCTCTCCCTGCCGCGTGTAGATACGGGCCAGAGCCTCGTGCACTTGGAGGTTTTGCGGATCCTCCGCCAAGATCAAACGAAACCAATTGGCGGCTTGAACCAAGTTGCCCTGCGCTTCCAGCAAGGCGGCGGCCTCCAAGCGAGCTTCGTGATCATCGGGTTGTCGCGCGAGCTGTTGCAACAGGTCGATCAAACGTTGGTCGCGCTGATCCAATTCGCGTCCCAATTGCAGGTGTTTCTGTGACAGGTCTCGTTGACCTGATAGACCATAGGCCATGCTGATCGCGTGCTGCAGTCGCCCGGAAGCGGGTTGCAATTCCAGGGCTTGCTGAAACTCCCGCACGGCGTCTTCATGGCGACCATTGGCCAATGCGATCTGTCCCGATTCGTACCGAGCCGAGGCGACTTCATGGGGTTCGCTGGCGACTTGCAGGGTGCGCGTGGCGAATTCCGCGGCGTCGTCCCATCGCGTCAGTCGTCGCTGGGCTTGCGCCGCCAAAAGCAGCAACTCCACATCGGCGGCCTGCTTCGCCAGTGCGGGCTGCAGCACGCCGACGGCCCGCTCGACCTCGTTGGCTTCCAGCAGCAACGCGGCGAAACCGGCGGCGGCGCCGGCGTCTTGGGGATCCTCTTGAAGCAGCTGTTCATAGTCCTTGCGGGCGGCTTCCTCGACACCCATCCGCACGGCCAAATCCGCTCGCCACAGCTTGGCTCGACGACAATCAGGCCGCCATTGCAGCCAATACTCCAAGCACGCCGCCGCTTCGCGCAAGTCATACTCGCGCAGATAGCTTTGGGCGATCGCCTCGAAGACTTCTTCGGCGAGATCGTCAGGAAGCTCGTTCTGGCGATCGGCCAACAGCGACTGGCGAGCCGCGGCGCTGCCGGCCTGACAAAGCGCCAGGTCGTTCTGAAGCTCCAGCAAATCGCTGGCGTAGCCGAGCGTCTTGGCCTGTTGCAGATGCACGGCGAATCGATCCACTCGCCCCGCGCGACGATGAGCACGGGCGAGCAGATATTGAGTTTCGGCTTGCCCGGGCCTGGACCTCTCGGCGGCGGCTAAGCGTTCCACGGCCGCGTCAAATTCGCCGTTGGACAACAGTTGGCTCGCTTCGCCAACGTACCTACGCCATTGCAGGCGTTGATAAGCGGGGACGGCCGCCAACGATACGAACAGCAGGGCCAGCAACAACAAACCCAGCCGCCAGCGTCCGCTGGCGGACGTGGCCGGAACGTTGCTCGGCGCGACCGGGGCGGCCGCGCCATCGGATTTGCCGCGTCGTCGCCGCGCCATCGGTCCGCCGCCTTTGGAACACTGCCTAGTCGGTGAGTTCAAAGTCGAACTTATTGTCGCCCGCCACAACATCTCGACCGAGGTCGTTGGGGGTCAGAGAATACTTCTCCGGCAATTCGTTCTTGGGACCTTCGGCGCCAGTCATCTGCTCAAAACCTGCTGGCATGCCCGAATCATCGACCTCGCCTTCCGCGACGCCAGCCGAAGGAAACTTGGTGATCATGACGCGAACTGAGCCCACCGGAACACCGTCGTAGGAGGTTCCGCCGCTGGTGGTCGTCATCACAAAAGCGCCGCTGGCGTCGGTCACCGCGGTGCTGGTCGTCGTATCGGATTGCATCGTCACGGTCGCGCCTTCGACCGCCGCCCCGTTGTATTTCACGGTGCCGGTGACGTTGGCCAAGGGCGGCCCGGAATACGATTCCCCGCCACAACCGGCAAGGCCCAACACACCTGCAACGCACGCAAAAGTCATCAACCGCAGCATCTCAAATCTCCCACACTTTCGTTGACACAACTCGCAAGATGCTTCGCCGTTCGCGGCAAATCAGCTCGCGCCCCTCATTCTTCGTGGACATCATTCTAAGCCGGTTTGGCCTTGGAAGGTATTCGCCCACGCGCTTCGCGGAGAAAATAAAAAACCGGCCCGGCGAGTTTTCGCCGAGCCGGTTCAATGGACGTCGCCTGATCGTGGTCAGGCGAGACAACGCCAACACGGATCAGGGCTGGAACTGCACGGCGTGCTTGTCGCGCCGGCCACCAAGATACTGATATGTGAAGTAGTCGATGTTGTCCGGAATGAACTGCACCGAACCGTCGGCGAACAGGAACTGGGCGCCGGTTGGATGCTCGGAGCGGAAGCCCCAGGACAGATTCCAGTTGTTCTTCGCGAAGCACTGCGGCTGCGGATAGCGAAGATCAATGGCCTGTTGCTGGCTGTCGACGCAGGTGGTCATGGTGTTCATCGGCACCGACGTGCTGGAGTGGGCGTTGCCGCCGCCGTTGAAATTCCACCAGCCGGCGGTGTGGTCGGTGCAAGCATTCAAGTACTCGCCCACCATGATCGTGTTCGACGTGCCGTCGCTCACATCCGCCATATCGATCACCATTCCCAGGCGGCTGAACATGCCGGAGATCCGGTCAGTTCGCACTTCGTTGCCGTGTCCGGACGCCCCCTGAGGATGCTCGTAATGGACATTGGCGGTCGTCCAAATATTGCATGAGCCATTAGCCGAAGGAGTCAACTGCGAGCCAAGTGAGCCCACGTAACTGGATTGAGCCCAGACGCCGCGGAAGTCCATGCTGCTATCGCTGGGGCACATGGCGTACGGCATCTGATGTTCGCGAGCCAACGCATTGGGCACGCCCGTTTTGGGAATCGGCGTCGCCCAGGCTTCATACAGCAACATGTTCAGCTTGTCGAAGGTCGGCTGCTGCTCCATGAACGGCAAGATGCGAACCTGCCAACCGATCCGCGGACGGGTCCGCTGGTTCCAGTCGGTGCTGAGATTCACGTTCCACGTGCCGCCAGGAGGAAACACCTTATGGGTGTCGTGGTAGTTATGGCAGGCCAAACCATACTGCTTCAAATTATTAGAGCATTGAATGCGTCGCGCGGCCTCGCGGGCGGCCTGAACCGCGGGCAATAGCAGCGACACAAGAATGCCAATGATGGCGATCACCACCAACAATTCCACCAGGGTGAATCCCCGGCGTTTCGCGGGAGCACACAACATGCTTCCCTCCTCTGACAAGGAGACAAAGAGACAATGAGTTCGCACGCCGGCGGCCACTCAACCGCCATAGGGCAGTTATGGTCGGGTATCGCGCCGCCAATGTCAAGATTTTTTCGAAATCCGGGCGGATTTTTGGCGCCAGCCAGAACTTGACGAGATCGGGTTGCAGGTAGCCCGTGCGCGTTGCCCATTCCCGCCACCGCTGGGCTTGTCCCAGCGTAGCGATGCTCCTCGCCAGATTGCGCGTGCCCATTCCCGCCACCGCTGGGCTTGTCCGGCTCGTCCCAGCGGGGCGCTGCTCCGCGCCAGATAGCGATGTTGGGCGAGGAGCATCGCCCAACGGGGGCAAGCCCCGTTGTGGCGGCGTCCAGGCTGGGATCGTTGTTGGCGGGGAGCAACGCTCGACGGGGACATGCCCCGTCGTGGCGTGCTCGCCGCGTAAGCACTTGTGGCGACAGGCCTTGGCATACCCGCGTGGGGCCTTAAGTCCACGCCATTCGGGGCAAGCCCCGTCGTGGCGTGCTCGCCGCGTAAGCACTTGTGGCGACAGGCCTTGGCATACCCGCGTGGGGCCTTAAGTCCACGCCATTCGGGGCAAGCCCCGTTGTGGCGGCGTCCAGGCTGGGATCGTTGTTGGCGGGGAGCAACGCTCGACGGGGACATGCCCCGTCGTGGCGTCCTCGCCGCGTAAGCACTTGTGGCGACAGGCCTTGGCATGCCCGCGTGGGGCCTTAAGTCCACGCCATTCGGGGCAAGCCCCGTTGTGGCGGCGTCCAGGCTGGGATCGTTGTTGGCGAGGAGCGACGCTCGACGGGGACATGCCCCGTCGTGGCGTGCTCGCCGCGTAAGTCAGTTACCCAGGGTTGCGCTGCGCTGCACCCTGGGCTGATTCGGGGCCGTCCCGGTGGGACTGATGGGTGGCGGGTCGCTCGGACCAGGCGCGTCCGAGGTCAACTCGTCGAAAAGGGCCTGCAGTTCTTCGATGGTCGCGTGATTCGAACCCGCCGTTTTGCTCAGACGTTGGATGGCCGCCTGCAACACGTCGCCTGCGGCTTTCCGGTCGCCGGCTTCGGCCCTCAAGCGGGCCAATCGCTTGACCGTCGCCAAGTACCCGGCGTCCAGCGGCAAGCTGCCGTCGTGATGCACGGCGATGATCGTAGTCAAGTAATGCGCCGCACGGTCGCTTCGCCCCGCGTCCAGATGCAATCGCACCAGCCGCCGAGCGATGTCCATTCGCCGGGGATCCGCTGGCGGCATGAATTCCAGCGTGTGCTCGAAAACCGATTCGAACAGGGGAACCGCTTTCTCGTTCTCTCCACGCCCCATGTAGGAAATGGCAAGGTTGTTTTTGCTGGCCAGCGTATCGGGGTGATTCTCTCCGAGGACTCGGTTCTTGATTTCGATCGTCTCCAATTTTAGTTGAATCGCTTCGTCTTCCCGGCCGGCGCCGGACAGTGCGGACGCCAAGTTGGACAGGCAGATCAAGGTCATCGGGTGTTCTTTGCCGAAGACGTCCAGCAAACGTTGTTTCGCCTCGCGATACTGAATCACCGCCGATTCAAAGTCGCCCTGCGAGTAGTCAATTCGGGCGACGTTCATGGGAATCACCGCTAACAACTCGGCATCCACGGGCTGAACGCTGCTGGCCTTTTCCGCGGCCAGACGGAAGAACTCGCGTGCTTCCTCATAATTTCCCTTGGTGACTTGGACTTCGGCGTGGTTATTCAACAAGTCCGCGGAAAGCGCTTCTGGACCCGCCAGGTCGAGGCTTTGTCGCAGCAGCGTTTCGGCTTCATCGATCTTGGAGAGCTTATAGAGTACGGTCGCCAAGAAGTTCCGCGCAGCCATTGTGTCACCCGCTCGGGGCCCCAGCATCTCTTCGTCCAGCTCCAGCGCCTGGCGACCAAGCGATGCGGCGGTCTCCAATTCTCCCAAGCCCGAATAGGCTCGGCCGAGCGCATCGTAAATCGCGCTTTGCGTGAACGGTTGCCCCTCAAATTTCAACGGTGCATCACGGCGAGCCTGATCCAGGATATCGACAATCTTGACATCGCGTCCGCCCCGAGAAGGATCCGCTAGATGGAGACTCTCCACCAGGAATCGCGTGACCGCGGTCGCTCGCTCCTTTTGCATCCGTTCGGCGTCGGCCAACTGACCATTGGCCGTCGCAAGTCGTGCTTCACGGCGCCGAGCTTGTTCGATCACCACGGCCGAAGCGGAGGCGACAATGGACAACAGCAACATCGCCGCCACGGCAGTCAAAGCCACTCCACGATTTCGTCGCAGCCACCGTCCAACCCGTGCGACCAAGCCATCGGGCAACGCAGCAATGGGCTGGTCGTCGAGCCAACGTTCCACGTCGCTTTGCAGCTCGGCGGCCGAAGCATAGCGGTCGGCGGGCCGCCGGGCCAAGGCTCGCAAGCAAATCGCTTCCAGGCGGCGGGGCGTCTCGGCAACGACGCTGCGCGGTGGCGCAATCCGGCCTCGCGTCGCTTGCTCGATCGCTTCGGGAAGGTTCTTACTCGTCACCGGCGGCGAATCAGTCAGCAGCTCATACAGAATCGCTCCCAAACCGTACACGTCCGACAAGGGCCCGATGTCTTGCTGTTCGCCAAGCAGCTGTTCCGGAGGAGCATAAGCGATCGTGCCAAGCGCTGAACCGATTTCCGTGGCGACCGCGTTGTTGCTGGAAGGACGCAGCACGGCTTCGTTCAAGGCCGGTTCGCCCAAAGCTTCCGCCTCGTTCGCAGCGGCGGTCTTGCCGTTTGGCTCGCCCAAGGTCTTGGCCAACCCCCAGTCGACCACGAGGGTCTCGCCATGCGGCCCGAGCATCACGTTTCCCGGCTTCAGGTCGCGATGCAACACGCCCCGGGCGTGGGCGTAGGAAATCGCGTCGCATACGTCGAGGAATCTGCGCAGCAGTTTGCGGAGCGGCACGCCGTCGTACGGCAGGCTCTTCTCGATACGTTCGCGGTGAAACCGCTGAATGTGCTCGCGAAGGTTCTGCCCGCGAATCAAACGCATTGCGTAGTACGGCCGACCTTCCGGGTTGGCGCCCAAGCCATAGACGGGGACAATTCCTGGATGCTCCAAGCCGCCGGTCACTTCGGCTTCGAGCAAGAAACTTGACGCGAAAGAACGGCTCGTCCGCTCGGTCCGGCCGAATTTCCTTTAACGCGACTTCCCGGTTCAGCTCACGATCCAGAGCAACGCTGACAATCCCCAGGCCGCCTTGATCAAGTGGGCGGCGAATTCGATATCGGTCCTCCGCGTTCACCGGCGGCCGGATATCCCCTATCGATTCGGATGTCGGCGCCGTGGTTTCCGCACTCGCCCCGGGCAGCGACAGTGTGTCGCCGACGGCCTGGTCGGGCGCATCCGACGCTGGCCGCGCCGCATCGCCCGTTGCATTGCCCCGTAGAGTTTGCGTGGCGCCGGGGTCCTCTGGTCGCATGTCTCGCTGAACCCACTGGTCCAACTTCGCTCGATCGTCTCGGCTCAACAGCCCGCGAGCGATCATCACTTCATCGAAAGGCTGGTCCAGTCGGTCTATCCACTCATCAAACGCCGCGACTAACTCGTGGCGCGACACGAGGCCATTTCGCAGCACCACAAGCCCGCGCATTAACGATCGTTCTGGCATCGAACACCCTCGCACAAGAAACACTTCTCGGCATCCCAGAAGCAAAGTTGGGCCCTGGCGGGCGGCCCAGGCCCAGGGTGCAGCGAAGCGCAACCCATGGGCAAGGAGCACCATCGAGGCGGAGGCAATCCTGTCCTCTGTATTCCTCCGGTGCTCTCCATCGTGACCCGTTTCACGGCCCCGCGGTACATCGCCTAGCCTGGACCATGACCACGTCAACTTCAAGGCTGGAGCGTGATTTCCTCGATCTGGCCTTGGGAGAGGACTTCGAGTTTCATGCCGCCGGGGTGGTTCTCAGCCACTCGGTAGAAGGTCTCGGGCAGCAGATCGCTTTGTCCGTTGTAGCTGAGCAGCAAGTCGCCGGGGCGGAGTCCGGCCTCCCAGGCCGGCGACTCGGCGGCGACGGCGACGACCGCCAGGGGCGTGCGCCCGCGAAGCTGCGCGGAGTAGCGGCGGGCGGAAATCGCCACGCTGCCATAGTCAACCTGCATGCCCCGCCAACTTCGCGGGGCGACCGCAGCAATCTCCGGACGCAGCGAGGCGAACGGGCGTTTGGCGAGTTGGGGGGTCAGCGTCAGGGCGCGGCCGTCCCGCAGCACGGCGAGTTTGACTTCTTGGCCCGCGGCGTATCGGCTTAACCATCGGGTGATGTCCAATGGGTCGTCGATCAGGCGGGGCCCCACGCCAGTAATGATATCGCCTCGCCGCAGCCCCGCCTTCTCGGCCGGGGTCCCTTGAACGACATCACGCACCTCCACGCCGGTGAGGCCGCGTTGCCTGGCCAAGGGAGAGAGTTCGACGGGTTCCACTCCCAGAAATCCGAAGTCGGACCGTTTGCCGCTGCGCATTTCCTGGATGACCCGCGTGGTGGCTTGGTTGACAGGAATGACGAGTCCTTCGGGTCGCCCGAGGGCTTCGCGTGAGGCGAGCGATGTCGCCAAACCGATCAGGCGGCCCGAGAGGTCGAGCACGGCGGCGCCGCTGCCCAGGCGGGAGGCGTCGAAGTCCGTCTGTAGCAGGGATCCGTAGTGATACAGCGTTTCTCGCCCGCCTGTTTCGGGCCGCTGGGAGACAAGCGGCGCTTGCTCGCTGACGCTGGCCAGCGTGCCCCAGGCCGAGGCGGCGGCTTGCCCGCGCGCCAAAGCGACGGGCCCGCCGACGCTGACGACAAATTGCCCCGCAAAGCACTGATCGCTGTCGCCCAACGGCATGGGTTGCAGTTGTTGAGCGTCCACATGCAATAGGGCCAGGTCCAGCCAGGGGACGGCCGCCTTCACCTCCAAGGCCAAGAGGGCTTCGCGGCGGCCGGCGAGCCAGACCCAGTAGCGATTCTGAGCGGGGTTGCCCAGCACATGGTAGGGAACCAGCACCAAGCCAGCGGGATCCACAACCACGCCGCACGCCCATTCATGGGCGACGAAGCTGGGGTCGTTGGGGCCGGCCTCGAAGCTTCGCTTCTGGGCGGGATGTTGCGGCAAGTCGGGGTTGGGCAGGCGTTGGCGAGCGATTGCCGCCAGGGAGGGGCCGCCTTGTTCGATGGCCTGACGAATCGACTGTTCCAGGACCGCAGTCAGATGCTGCGTTTCGGCGAGCCCGGGCGCCGGGCGGCCCGGTTGCATCGGCCGCGGCGGATCTTGTGGAGGAGGCGAAGCGGCGCTGGCCAGCGGCGCGGCGCTGGCCAACAAGGCGATGACGAAGGCCCAGCGGGCCGACGCCGGCGCGCGGCCGGCCGCCCACTGGCCGCCTCGTTTGGACTGTTGTCGTACCGCCGCCATGACCTATTCCACGGGTGCGTCGGATTCCTCGGCGGGCGCCGCTGGGGGTGTTTCGACGGGCTCGCCGTTCATCCCCGTCGCCTCCATCACCTCTTCGCGAATCAGCTCGGCTAACTCGGGGTTCTCGCGCAAAAACGCGCGGGCTTTTTCCTTGCCTTGCCCCAGATATTGTTCGTCCTTCTTGAACCAGGCGCCGCTGCGATTGATCACCTTGTGCGTGACGCCCAAATCCAACAAGTCGCCTTCGTAGCTGATGCCGTCGGTGTGCATCATGTCGAATTCGGCCACGCGAAACGGCGGGGCGACCTTGTTTTTGACGACTTTCGCGCGCACGCGTTGCCCCACCACCTCTTCGCCGTCCTTCAACGCCCCGATCCGCCGCACATCGATGCGACACGAGCTATAGAACTTCAACGCTCGACCACCTGGCGTGGTTTCGGGACTGCCAAACATGACGCCGATCTTCTCGCGGATCTGATTGATGAAGATCGTGACGGTCTTGCTGCGAGCGATCGCTCCGGTCAACTTCCGCATGGATTGGCTCATCAGGCGAGCCTGCAGGCCCACGTGCGAGTCGCCGATCTCGCCCTCCAACTCTTGTCGAGGCACCAAGGCCGCCACCGAGTCGACAATGACCACATCCACCGCGTTGGACTTGACCAGCATTTCGCAGATCTGCATCGCCTCCTCGCCGCTATTGGGCTGGCTGACCAACAGCGTGTCCAATTGCACGCCGAGCTTCTTGCCCCAAACGGGATCGAAGGCGTGTTCGGCGTCGATGATCGCGGCGACGCCGCCGGCCTTCTGCGCCTGCGCCGCCACATGCAGCGCCAGCGTGGTCTTACCACTGGACTCCGGCCCAAACACTTCAATAATCCGCCCTCGAGGAAACCCCTGTCCGCCCAAGGCGATGTCCAACGACAAACTGCCCGTGGGAACGCCCTGAATCCGCTTGCGCCGGTCCGCCCCCAAGGGCATGATCGACCCCTCGCCAAACTGCTTCTCAATCTGCTGCAAAGCGGTCTTCAAGGCGGGATTGCCGTCAAAGACCGACTCCACCGGAGGCGATCCTCCCTTGGCCGCTCGACCCTTGCCTTTCGTTCGGCCAGCGCCGTTCTTGCCGTCCTTCTTGCTCATCGTTTCCGTCGCCTTGGTCTCGGATGCGCCATTCTTGGTCGTTGTCGTCACCATCCTGATCTTCCTTTCGTTATCCCGTATCGCAGCGGGACGATGCAAGCGGCGTCAGCCCGCCGCCGACGCCGCCAATACTGTACATGCGAACACCCACCGAAGCAAGCCCAGCCAGGGAAGGCCGCCGCCACGCCCGCCAGAGCGTTGTCGGACGACCCCGCGCCGGCCTCACCTATCTTCGCCAGGCCAGTGACACGTGTGGTCGGAACGGGAAAGATTTCGGAAAAAATCCGAGACGCCGCACTTGAGCTTGACCCGGACCGCCCGATTTGCTCTAAGTCCCGCGATTCGATTCGACCAGCATGGAGGCCGGTATGAGAAGCAATCGCAACCAACGACGTCTGCGCATGGAAGCCCTGGAACGCCGCGAAGTCCTCGCCGCCGCCGTGGTTTCCTTTACCCTCTTGACGGACAACGACGGACAACCCGGCGAACAACTCCGCCACGTCGAAAAAAACCAGTCCTTCTTCGTGGAACTCGCCGCCGAAGAAACCCATGAGCTCTACCAGGGCCTGGGCGCGGTGTCCGTCTCCATGAAATGGGATCCGCAACGCCTGCAACTGGACCCCGACTTCGATCCCAACGTCGCCATCACCAACGACCTGCCCTTCCGTCACGGCAAAGTCGATTCCGACGCCGGTCGCATCGACGACCTCAGCGGCGCCATCTTCTTCAACAGCGGAGAACCGATCGGCGACGCCGGCCCCGAACGATTCGCCTTGCTGCGATTCCAAGCCCAAGACATCGCCGGGCCCGTGGCCCTCAGCCTCGCCGAAGGCCCCTCGGGCACCGTCCTGTACCCCATGGGTACGCCCACCATGTTCTTCGACCAGCGAGACATCCTGATCGTCGAGCCTGGATTCATCGATGAACCCGGCAGCACCGCCAACGACGACCTGGTGCTGGTGGTCAACCCGCCCTACGTTTCCGATCTCGTCGCCGAAACCCCGGCCAACAGCGAAAAGCCGCTCGATCCAGCCGCTGAGAAACCAGCCGACGAACCAGCCAAGGCCGATCCCACCAAGGCTCTACCCGACATCGTGGCCATCCTTGGCCGCCCCGGCGGCTCAACGGCAACTGGCGACCATGCGAACGCTCAGGATCCGCCCTCAGCGAACCCGCTCGGCGAGACCACCGAGGCCGAGAATCCGCCGGCTGAAATCGATCTGCTCAACGCGCCGATCTCCCCCGCGATTCGCTCGGTGCAACGGCTGCTGAAGCGAATCACGCCGGTGGAAGTCGCCCAATCGCCGACTTTCATCCCCGGACGCCCCGGAAACGCCCTCCGGCCCACGAACAACGGCTCGCCGAGCCCGTTGGCGTCGCCGACCGGCTTGGAGCATGAGACGTTCTGCGTGCCCTCGGCCAGCTGGGACGCAGCTTCGCTGGCAGTCACCGAACTCACCGTGGCCCTCGGACCGTCGATGCCGCCATGGGCTCGCCCGATACGCCAGCAAGAACCCTTTCGGCGGCTCGGCAACACGCGGCCAACGGCCCCGGCGATCGCTCCCGCTCCCGGCGGGGAAATCGACGACCCAATCGAAGCGCCGACCAACGAAAACCCGGACGACGTCTCCATCCTGCCCGTCGGTCCGATGGAGGACTTCGAACCAATCGACGTGCCGATCGAAACGCCGACCAACGAAAACCCGGACGACATTTCCATCCTGCCCGTCGGTCCGATGGAGGACTTCGAACCAATCGACGCGTCGATCGAAACGCCGACCAACGAAAACCCGGACGACGTCTCCATCCTGCCCGTCGGCCCGATGGAGGACTTCGAACCAATCGACGCGCCGATCGAAACGCCGACCAACGAAAACCCGGACGACATCTCCATCCTGCCCGTCGGCCCGATGGAGGACTTCGAACCAATCAACGCGCCGATCGAAACGCCGACCAACGAAAACCCGGACGACATCTCCATCCTGCCCGTCGGCCCGATGGAGGACTTCGAACCAATCGACGAGCCGATCGAAGCGCCGACCAACGAAAACCCGGACGACATTTCCATCCTGCCCGTCGGCCCGATGGAGGACTTCAAACCGATACGACGCCCGCTTGCCGCACCCGCCCCGTCCTCCCCGGCGGCGACCGCGATCACTCACGAGTCGCTGACATTGCGCTTTCGCCTGATTAGCTCGTTGGACGACGATTTGCTGACGTCTCTCGCCGAAAGTCAGCTCTCGCACGATCGCGCGGCCTGAGCTCGACTGGCGGACGCGGCGAGCGGAACCCATGGACGATTGACCACACGAATTCACAACCATTCACATCACTTTGGATTTGCGGGGGGGCCGCTTTTCCAAGGAACCCTGGTGTTATGCATTTGGCCCCAACGCAAATACACGATCGTATTCGGCTTCGCTTCGCCTGTCTCGGCGGCGTGCTGTTCGGCTTGAGTCTGCTGACGACTCCGGCGGCGGCCCAAGGCTGGGGCCCCACCCGACCGACCCCTCAGGCGGCCACGGCGCCCGATCGCTCAAGCCCCGCTTCCCATGGCGGCGTCGGCGCGTTCTGGGACGAGGTTGAGGGCCGCTCGACGACGCCCACTCGCCCGCAAACGGCGCAGGCGCCAGCGGCGAAGCAACCGACCGCGAATCAAACGCTCGCACGCGAACTGCCCCGAAGCGATTCGGCCCGGCAGCGTCGCGGCGAGCACCAAGCCACGAGTGCAGCCCTGGCCGAAGTCGCGGCCGAGCCGCCAGCAGAAGTCACCGAGTCCCTCATGCGGGACGCCACGCCGCTCGCCAACGACGCCGCCGCCAGACGACGAGGCGGCGAGCGACGCGGACCGCCCGATCGACGCCCTGCGGCCGCGCGGATTCCCGCGTCTCAGCCTCGCGTTGGACGCATCCTGCCGGCCGGATTCGCGTCGGGACTGCAAGCCATGCAAGTGCAGTACCTGGACGGCGGGGTAACCTCCGAGGACTGGTGGGCCTATGGCGGCCTGCCGCGAGGGGACGCCTTTTCCGGCACGAAGAACTGGGTCGATGGCGGAGGTCTGATCTACTGGCTGGATGGGTTGGATTCGCCGGCTCTGATCACCACCGGTTCGGCTGGCGTTGGCCGGGATCAAGCGGGAGTTCTGGGGGCGCCGGGGACCGTGGTGCTGGCCGGCAACGAGTCCTGGAACACTGGTTCGCGCGGCGGCGGTTACCTTACCTTCGGACACTGGTTCGACTGCAATCAACAGATCGGCGTCTCGGCCACGTTCCTGGGACTCAGCCAAGACACGCAAACCCGCAGCTTCGCGAGCAGCGACTTCGCGGTGCTGGCTCGTCCCTTTGACAATCTGGAAGCAGATTTTCTCGGCCCCGACGCGGAATTGGTCGCTTTCCCCGGACTGTTCACCGGTGAGGCTTCGGTGGTCGCCGAGTCCGAATTGCATGGCGTCGAAGTCCTGTTCCATCGCGCCGTGATGAACCAGCCCTGTTGTCGCATCGTCTGGTTGGCCGGCTGGCGTTTCAATCGCTTGGACGAGCAATTGACGATCAGCGACAGCAAAAGAGCGCTGGCCGGCAGCGGCCTGCCCGTGGGAACCACCTTGCAAGAGAGCGACCAGTTCTCCACCAGGAACGACTTCAACGGAGTCGATCTGGGCGTGCTTGCCGAATGCCGCTCGGGACGTTGGACCACCAGCGCATCGATGAAGCTGGCGCTGGGCCAAACGAACACCACCGTCTCCATTGACGGAAACACCGTCGCCACGGTGCCGCTGGGCAATGGGGCCACCGATGTAGCGGAAACACCCGCAGGCCTGTTGGCCCAGGCCACGAATATCGGCGTCTACGAGTACCGACAATTCGCCGTCGTTCCTGAACTCAGCTTGCGAGCCGCATTGGACATCACATGTTGCCTACGAGCCAGCGTCGGCTACTCGTTCATGTACTGGAGCCGCGTGGCGCGACCGGGCGACCAAATCGACACCGACTTGAACCTCAGCCAACTGGCGCCCGGAGGACTCGTGGGTTTCCCGCGCCCGCCTATGAACGTCGCGACACCGACGTCTGGGCTCAAGGCCTGCAGTTGGGACTGGAGTATCGCTTCTAAAGCAGGATTGCGGGTGTTGATCGTAAGGTGGTCCACGCGACCCTGATTCTGGTTCTAGCCGGTGAAGTGCTAACGCGGCGAACACGCCACAACGGGGCTTGCCCCCGTTGGCCGATGCTCCTCGCCAGCAACGATTCGGGCGGGGAAGCCGCCACAACGGGGCATGTCCCCGTTGGGCGATGCTCCTCGCCAACAATGATCCAGGCGGGGAAGCCGCCACAACGGGCTTGCCCCCGTCGAGCGATGCTCCTCGCCAACAATGATCCAGGCGGGGACGCCGCCACCACGGGGCATGTCCCGAATGGCGGGGACTTAAGGCCCCACGCGGGTATGTCAAGGCCTGTCGCCACAAGTGCTTACGCGGCGAGCACGCCACGACGGGGCATGTCCCCGTCGAGCGTTGCTCCCCGCCAACAACGATCCCAGCCTGGACGCCGCCACAACGGGGCTTGCCCCCGTTGGGCGATGCTCCTCGCCCACCGAACAGCGCCATCTGGCGAGGAGCATCGCCCCGCTGGGACAAGCCGGACAAGCCCAGCGGTGGCGGGAATGGGCACGGCGCACGGGCTGGCGGGGAGCATCACCCCGCCGGCCGAGCCCAGCGGTGGCGGGAATTTGCCGGCGAGTCGCGATTCGCTTCCTAGCTTTCAAGGGTTCGCCTCACGGCCACGGCTAAAATTGCCTCGGCCCGTCGGGCCTGCCTTACCGCCAGCGACCATAGGAAGCGAACAGGAAGTTCAATGTGTCGGCCAGCGACTGTGTGTCGTCGCCGCCCAATCGCGAAACGGCCAGCACTTCGGCGGCGCCTTGAATTCGAGTGATCAGCGCGGCGGCCGCCGCGTCTTGGCTGAGCGCGACCTGGCTTGGATTCACTTCGAGTGCATCATCGGTCTCGGCGTCCAACAGGAGCACGTGATCCGTCTCGTCAAGGGCCACAAACTCCAACGATTCGGCCTGGTCCACCATCACGGCGCGACTCCAGGAGGTGTGGGCCACGCCCGTGGAGCCGACCTCAACCTCCACATCCTGCAGCGCACCCGTAACCCGCCGTCGCCAGGATCGCCTCCGGGAGCGGGGCGGCTACGACTTCCACATGATCGTCGCCTTCGTCCGCGTCGACGACGACGATCGTCGGTCGATCGTCCAGGGAGATGGTTCGCAGGGGCTCGCTGTTGACTTGCACCAGAATGCGGTCGGTCCGCATTTCCACTTGGACTTGATCATCCGTGGGGGAGCCGGCGACGGTCACGCAACGCACCGACGCCAGATCGCAAGCCGTCGTGCGAACGGTCGAAGACGTGAGGAACATCCGCTTGGTGACTTGGGCCGCGCTAAGGCGTTGGCCGAAGTCATAGTCGACAGCTTGCTCGCCAGGAAGCAGCTCGATGTCGCGGATTGAGTTCTCTTGCGCGACGCCCAGCCGCGGATTATCGTCGGCCAGGCAGGTGGATGCATCGCAGATCGCTCCGATGCTGGACTGTCCCGCCAGATAACCCGCCGGTTGCACTTCCTCGATACGATACGAGCCCGCCTCCAGGTCCGTGAATTGATACCCGCCGTCGGGTCCGGTCAGCGTGGTCTGCACCAGCGTATCCCCGCTGTCGCCTTGGCGCAGCAGGCGAATCTCGACGTTGGGAAGCCCCATCTCCAAAGGCCTGCCATCGGGCTGGCGATTCAATTCACCATCGAAGTTCGCGTCCAGATAGACGAAACCGGACAGGCCCGTCGGCGCCGGCGATTCAGGCCGTTGAGCAATCGCAATCTGCTCTTGAATGAAAGGAAGAGGCGGATCGCCGGCGGTGATTTCCGCGTTGACCACGGCGTCGTCCACCAGGTGAAACACTTGCTGCAGCGATTGTCCATCATCAAAGGCCATCGACCCAGCCAGTTCGATTTGAAAGGCGGTCGCCGTCGCGGGCGCCAAGGCGGTGAACTGCAGCAAAGAAAACTCCGCGGGCGAGCCTATCCCAATGGGCTGGCCGATGCCAATCTGCGGAGCGGCGAGTGCTCGTAGTCCTTCAATGCGTTCAATGCTCAAAGTATCTCCATTGAGCACGGTGCTCTGCACCTGCCGTACTTGAGGGAGACTCTCGGTCAGCAAGGGATCATTCAAAGGGACCGGCTGGGCGACGTCGATAGCGCGGTCGAGTTGCAAGACATCCGCATCCCATTCCAGATTCAAGGGCAAGGAGACAACCCCGGCGGCGTTCTGACCGCGACCGTCCCAAGCCAACACGCGAACCCAAAACGATTGGCCTACTTCGACCGGACCATGCAACACCTGCTCGGGCTGGCTAAGTGGGTCGCCGGGCGCACCGTTCACATCGGCGAGCAATTGGATGTCCAGCCCCAAGGCGGCCAGGACGCGCCGGGCGTCCAGCGATTCAAAACGAAGCAGGCGACAGTTCATCGGCACGATTCCAAGAGTCACGCTTCTGGCGGATGCTTCGTCACAACCAGGCGTCAGTGTTCAACGAGCACCGTTCCCCCGCCGAGGGCGTGATCTTCGGCGGGAACCCAACACCTTGCAGCATACGCTTTGGCCCGGGGATTTCCATCAATGTGTAACTCATCCGGCGACCAGCGGCGGCTCAAATCGCGTCGCGGCGGCGACGGCGCCCGGAGGAAAGGCGTTGACAACGCGGGTTGTAGCGACTCGTCGCATTGGGACGGCGAAACCGCATTTCAAATCAAGAGGTCGGAACTCCCTTCGAATTTTGGAAGACAGGCCGCTCATGTCGGCGGTGCATGCCCCGAGTCGCGGCGGAGCGAAACAACCCTTGCTACTTCTTTCCGGCTTCCGCAAGCGCCCGTTCCAACAAATCCTCGACACCAACGGAATCGGCCGCACGGCGGAGATACGCGAGGTCCGCGGAGTCTCCGAGCAACTTGAGCAAGCGGGAGACGTCATCCCACTGGCGTTCTGAAGTCTCATTCGTCAATCGAAACCACTCCAGCTTGCTGATGATCGTATCTTCAGCCGTGGCGATCGGGACTCGCACTGACGTCGATCCCCCCAACTGCTCGAGCGTGGCGCACCTCATCGAGTTCTCATCGAAAGGACGCTCTCGACTCACGAAGACGTCCACCTTAAATGACGATGGAAGGTGAATCAGATTGAAGCAGGTCTTCCGCCTCACCGCGTCTCGGACGGCGGATTCGCGCAAATAGAAGTCGTCGCCAAAACACGCAACGAATTGGGGGATACTCTCCTCGCCGAGTTTAGCGACCAAATCGACGTCCATCGTGGATCGCGTAGCGCCGTGAAACGAGCTCGCGATGCTCCCACCGACGTAGTGTCGAATTCCAAGCTTCTGAAATGCTTCGACGACCGGGGCCAGCGCATCGATCAAGTCATCCGAGTCGGTCACCTTGCGTGCTCCGAGCAAGACCGGCGGATGTCGTCGGCGAGAGACTTGCCATGCGTTAGCTCGATGAACATCAAGCGGACATCCGCATCCCCAAAATCAGGATGCCGTCGCCGAATCGCAGCCATCGCCATGTTTCGCACGCGTCGCGACATGGCGCATGTTCTCCGTATCCGTTCGCTGGGACTCATGTTGCGGAGGCAATCCAACTGGACTTGCAATGCTTCAGCGGAGGTATCGGAGGTGTATTGGAGGCTTGTCATGTCTTCCATTTTAGGCGATTTCGAACGGCCGGGCGATCGCTCCTCCAGTCGGCTCGCCGGAACGAAGAAAACGCACTTCGGCGCCGGATTCGTCAAAGTAGTTTGCAACGAAAAACCAGCCTCGTTGCCCCTCGCCTTTCGCTGGCCGTGATTGTTCGCTGGCCCTTGCGCACCCGGGCACGGCACTGGTAGGATATTCGGCCTTCACCGAATCGCCGCTCAAGGACTCAAGCCTACCGCGAGCAACCACCATGAACTCAGCAGACTGGAAGCAGGCGTTACAGCAAACGCTCGACGATTACCGGCTGACTCGCGGCGAACGGCGAGCTTTGGGGGAAGTGTTGGCGGGCTTAACGGAGCGGGAGCTTGGCGAGGTCCAGCGAGAGGCGTTTGATTTGGCTCGCGCGGCCGCCGAGGGCCGCCACGCCGATGAGATCCTGACGTGGTTGGAGGACGTTGTGAAACTGCTGCGGCGATCGACCGAAAAGGACGGCGCCGGCAGCCCACGTCACGATGTGAGTTTCAGCCCGGATCACCCCTGCGCCGAACATATCGTCGGGCTGGTGCGACAGGCGCGATCGCACATCGATGTCTGCGTCTTCACAATCACCGACAATCGCATCAGCGAGGCCTTGATCGATGCGCATCGCCGAGGAATACAGCTGCGAGTGATCACCGATAACGAGAAGCAGAACGACGCGGGCTCGGACGTCCGCGAGCTGGGCCATGCTGGAATCGAAGTGCGCATCGACCAGTCGCCGCATCACATGCATCATAAGTTCGCGATCTTCGACCAGCGGCGACTGCTCACCGGCAGTTACAACTGGACTCGCTCGGCCGCCGCGGATAATCGAGAGAATTTCCTGGTGACCAACGCGGCGGGGCTGGTTGACGCGTATCAGCAGCAGTTTGAATCGCTGTGGCGCGAGTTCGAGTAGTCCGATCGCGCGGATTATCCGGGTCGCGAGTCGCCCCGCGAGACGGGCCTCGCCGGAAGTCTGGTCGGGGCTGGCCGGCATTGCTACAATGGTGCGATACCAACATGGAGTTGTTGGCTCGGGCGTATCTCCCGCGGCGCCCTCCTCACCCGCCTTCCATTCCTCCCCCAATTGCTTGCCGTTTGCCCGACGCCCAGCGTCCCTCATCTTCTGGGAGTCGCCGCGGTCGTCAGGCCCCACTGCTTGCCGCGGCGAGCCCAGGAAGAGTCTATGAGCGTCGTTGAAGAATCTGTCGCTGGAAGCCAGATCGAAAAAGATGCCGAGCCCGCCCTGGCGACGCCCCCATCCGGTTCGCGGAGCGGCGTGGGAGTGGGGGCGGGTTGGCTATGGCCTATGATCGCCGGCCTGACGATTCTCGGGGCCGTCGGGCGCAGCGTCCACACAAACCAGTTGGTGGCGGGCGAAATCCTACTCCACGGACATGCTGGTGCTGCACACCGTCCAGCGACAAGATTTGCCCATCACGATCATCGAACGCGGCAACCTGGAAAGCCAGGTCGATGTGCCGATCCTATGTGGTGTTGACGACTTTCGCCGGGACGGCATCAACGGCACGCCGATCGTCTGGATCATTCCCAACGGCTCGCTTGTCGAAGAGGGCGACCTGTTGGTCGAACTAGACTCATCACCGATCCAGGAGCAGTTGGACGAACAGATCTTGGAGACCGAACAAGCTCGCGAGTTGGTCTTGCTGGCCGAGGCGCGATTCGAGAACCAGGAATCGCAAAACGCCACCGACAAGGCGGAAGCGGAACTGCAGGTCAAACTGGCGGAGCTCGAGCTGCGAATGTTCGAGGACGAGGCCAATGGCACACATCGCCTCGAAGTCGAGGAAATCCGTCGCGCCATCGATGATTTGAATAATGAGATTCTGGCGGCCCAGGCCAACCTGGAGCTGAAACGCAACGAGAAAGACGGCATCGAGTCGCTGTTCAAATTGGGCTACGCCGGCAAGAGCGAATTCGAGCGCACGCAGCTGGACTTCCTGCAAGCCGAAAGCACGTTCGCCTCGAAGGTCAACCGGATGCAAACACAGTTGGCCACGCTGAGGAAGAAAGAGACGTACGAGCGGGAAATGCGGATGCTGGATTTGTGCGGGAAGCTCGAAACGGCGCACCGCAGCCTGGAACAAGTCACCAAGAATAACCAGGCCCAATTGACGCAGCTGAAGGCCAGCCTCGAGGCGCGTAAGGAGCAGCTCAGCAAGGAAGAAGAATTGCTGGTCCGCTACCAAACCCAATTCGAGGCCTGCAAGCTGTACGCGCCGCAGCGAGGCATGGTGGCCTACGCTGGGTCTCGCGACGAGGAAATCCGTGCGGGCGCCGCCGTGCGGATGCGCCAAAAGATCTTGTCGATTCCGAATCTCTCCAAAATGCAAGTGCGAACGTCGGTGCATGAATCCATTCTGGACAAGGTGCAACCCGGCCTGAAAGCGGACATCCGCGTCGAGGCGTCCTCCGAACGCTCGTATGAGGGCACCGTGCAGTCGGTCGCCGTGTTGCCGCAATCATCGCGAGGTCGCAGCGGCGACACGCGCTACTACGAGACCACCATTCTGATCGATGGCGAGGTCGAACAATTGAAGCCCGGCATGACCGCGGTGGTGGAAGTGCATATCGATCACCTGACCGATGTGGTGACCGCGCCGGTGCAATCGATCGTTGAGATCAACGATCAATCCTACGTCTTCGCCGAGGACGCCGGCAGCGTCGAACGCTTGCCGGTCAACGTCGGCGCTTCGAATGACCATCTGGTCGAAGTCGTGGACGGTCTCCAACCGGGATCGAAGATCGTGCTGAACCCCATGTCGCTCGGCAATGAATTCCTGGCCGAACAGCAGCCGGAATCCGACGCGGTCGCCGAGTAACCGGGGGACCTTGCGCATGATGTTCCTTCCGATCCTGCGACTGGGCGTCCGCAATTTGTTGTTGCACAAGTTGCGCAGCTTGCTGACCATGCTGGGCACGATCCTGGGCGTCGCGTCGGTGATCGCGATGCTCTCGGTCGGCGAAGGCTCCAAGCGTCACGCTGTCGAACAGATCCGCAAGCTTGGCGCCTCCAACGTAATCGTTCGCAGTTTGAAACCGGCCGAAGCCGAGGATTCTTCAGCGGCCAACGGCATGCAACAGAACCAATCCAGCACGGTGCTGGAGTACGGCTTGAAGTACGCGGATTGGAACTTGTTGCAAAACGCGTTGCCCATGGTGGACCGCATGGTGCCCTTGGTCCTGCTGCAAAAGAACGTCGAGGTCGATGGGCGGCGAATCCCGAACGCCAGGGTGATTGGGACCACGCCCGAATTCAAAACGCTGAAGGACATGCGTCTCTGGCGCGGCCGCTTTCTGCGGTCGTCGGATCTACTTCGCAGCAACAACGTGGTGGTGCTGGGGCCGGGCGCCGCGCGACGCTTGTTCGCGTATCGGGATCCGCTGGGACGCACCGTGTTAATTGGCGACGGCGCCTATCGAGTCGTTGGGGTGGTCGCCGCCGAAGTCACCGCGGGCTCAACGCCCGGCGCTGTCGGCGTCGCCGACCTGAACGATGACGTCTACATTCCGCTATCGGCCGCCCGCAACCGCTTCGGTGAACTGCAAACCATCGAGCGAGCCGGCGGTCGCGACTACGAGCGCATCCAGCTGAGCGAAATCACTCTGGCCGTCGGCGACGAGAAACGAGTCAGCCAAACCGCCGCCATGGTCCGCAGCTTGCTGGCGGTCAATCATCCCGGCGCCGGGACTTTCAGGTTCAGGTCCCGCTGGAGTTATTGAATCAGGCCGAACGCGAGAAGCGAGTCTGGAACCTCGTGCTGGGCTCCATCGCGGGCATCTCGCTGTTGGTCGGCGGCATCGGGATCATGAACATCATGCTCGCCACGGTCACCGAGCGCACTCGAGAAATCGGCATCCGGCGAGCGATCGGCGCACGGCGAGTCGACATCATCTCCCAGTTCCTCGTCGAAACGACGCTGCTCTCGACCATGGGTGGAACGGTGGGCATCGTGGTGGGGCTGATCATTCCCTGGGCCGTGACCCGATTCTCCGGCCTGGAAACCGCCACCACCTGGTGGAGCGTCCTGCTGGCCTTCGGCATCTCGGTGGCCACCGGGGTCATCTTCGGCGTCTATCCAGCTCGACGAGCCGCCATGATGGACCCCATCGAAGCCCTCAGGCATCAGTAACAGGTCATGGTGGCGGAGTGTTAGCGGCACACGGGCGGGCGAATCCCTCGCGTTATCTTGGCTCGAGCATGCGAAGCATTTTTCTCGAGTACCTGACGCTGTCGGCGAGCTCGCCGTAGGGCAGTCCGTCGTACAGCGGCAAATCGAAACGAGGCTCCGGCGCGTATTTCTCGTCATACAATTGCGGCCAGAAGCCCAGCGCAGTCAACCTGCAACTGCTCCAGCTCCAGGAACAACTGAATGCGATCCACGACGTAGCCAATTCGCCCTCGAGCGACGGTGTTCAACGACAAGGTGTACGCCTGCTGAGCTTCGAGGAAGTCACGCGCGGTGACGTTCTGCGCTGCTTGTTGCAATTGCAGGCGCGTACTGACGACGCGTTCGAAAGCGAGCACGGCGCTGGCGACCGCGATATCGTATTGCTCGCGGTCCAGTTGCAGGGCGCGCAGCGTATTTCGCACCGAGAGCTTGATCAGATCCTCCGCCTCCATGACGCTTCGCCATTGTTCGTTATAGTCAATCAGCGCTTGACGAAACGCATTGCGCTCGGCGAGACGATTCAGCGGCGCGTCGTACGAGAGCCCAATTTCGGTCGAGCTGTTTTTGAACGTGAAACCAAAGGGAGTGTCTCCATTGAGCCGCGTCCGCAGCGAGTATCGGCCCTCGATCGTGAGATTGGAGCGAAGCGCGTCGCCCCGCAGCTTGATCTGCCGCCAGGCGTCGGCCAGGCGCTCTCTTTCGTTGGCTAAGTCAAACCGGCGAGACACGGCGGTCAGCATCGCGGCGTCCCTATCGATCTCCACCAAGGGCAATCCGAGCGTCTGCTGTTGCTGAAGTTGTCGCCCCGCATCGAAGAGCAACGTGATGTCCGCATCAATGTCGGCTCGCACGCTTTCCAGATCCGTGATGTTCGCCTTCAGCTCCGTCGCCAGACGCCGCACTTCCTCGAGCAATTGGCTGGCTTGAGCGGCCAACTCGTCCAGCCGGTCGAGTCGCTTCTGGCGGAGGTCCTCCGATAACCGCTCCATCAACTCGCTTAACTCCGCCCTGCGCTGATCGACGCTTTGACGTGCTGCGCAGTTTCGGCGGCGCATCCTCGGTCAACGCCAGTTGGCGATCGCACGAATCCAGCAGAGTTCGCATCAGCTCCACGGCGCGCTGGAACAGCCGCAAGGGCGGAGTGTCGCTGTCGGATTGCAACTCGTTCGTCAGGACTCGCGAGTTAAAGGCGACCTTGAGCTTGGCTTCCGCCGCAGCCAGGCGCAGCAGCAGTTGTCGCAGATTCTCCAGCGTTTGCTGATCAACGGCGGCGGCGGGCCGAGGGGCGTCGGCGGCGGCGCCTGACTGCGTCGCGCCCTCCGGCCCGGCGTCCGAGGCGTCGTCTAGGCTCCCCAAGTCCTCGGTGGATTCGGCCGGCGCCGCCAGGCGGATCAACCTGCGAGTCAACTCCATCGCCGTGTTGACGCGCACGCCAAGATCGTCCTCGCCCTCCTTGCCGGCTTGGATCAACTCGAGTTGCTTGCGTTCGGCCAGTTGCGCCGCCGCGGTAAGCGAGTCGCGGCGCGTTAGCTCTTCGAGTTCCGTCAGATCGACATTCAAGGGCATCTCCGGCGGCAAGCCTAGTTGAATCTTGAACGCATCCAGGGCCCCTTCCAGCGAGTTGCAACTGCTGATCAGATTGCTGCGGCTTCTCAACGCGTTTTGCTCGAATTGATCGACCTGGAATCTCGGCAACCGCCCGGCTTGATACTCGGCGCCGGCCTTGGCGAAACCTCGTTGATTGGTGAAGTAATCCTGGGCGTCGATTTCAATGCCGCGATAGGTCAGCAGCAGAGAGTAGTAGCGGTCCGCGAAGTCGCGGAAGAACTGCTTGCGGAAGCGAGCGAAGTCGCGGGCGGCGTAAACCACATCTCGCTCGGACTGAGTTAAATTCTCGAAAATGACGTCGCGCTGCAACACGCTCTGCACGGCGCTGAACAACAGCCGAGAGCCAACTCTCGTCGAAACGCCTTGGCCGTTGAACGTCACCAGAACGTCGTTGGCGAAGCTGCTTAACAAGTCGGCGCCGGTGGCGCGAGATCTTTCTCAGCCCCACCGTGGTCCCGGAATTCAAGAAGCTGGTCGTCGGCCCAGTGAATCGCTCCGAGCGAAACGACGTATTGTTGCCGTTGCCGCGAGGCAAGAACAGCAAGTCGAAGTCATAGCGACTGAAGGAAAGTCGCAGGGCCGCGCGGTACAACTGCTCCTTTTGTGTTTGGTACTGGCGGCTGTTGATCAGCGCCAATTCCATGATCGCCGGCAGCGTCAAGCGCGGCGACTCGTCACGTGCAAACGCCTCTAAGGCTTGCTCGTCATAAGTGCGCACGTACTCGGCTTCCACCGAAGGGAATTCAAGCATCCGCGTCAAGCATGAGGGCGGCAGCGATTCCCAAATGCGAGCTTCCAGCGGTACGACGCGCAGCCCGCCCAAATCCGCCAAGTCCTCCGCCTCCTCATAGACGACCTGGACAACGCCGCTGGCTGGCGGGAAGCCCACCGCGGGCGTCGCAGGACTTCGCCGAGCGTTGGGCGAGTTCAACCGAGGAGGCGGCGCCTCCGGAAGCGGGGACGCCGGCGTGAGCCGCTGAGGCGTTAGTGTCTGGGAGGGCGCCATGCCCGAGGGGGTTGCTTCCGAAGGCAATTCCTCGGGCGCCGGGACTGGCGCCTCGGGCGTTGTCGTCGATTCGGCGGCGTCCCCTTCAGCTTTCGGCGTGAAGCGAGTTAAGAACGGCAGACGATAGGCGTTCAGCGTCGGCCGGCGACTGGGAAGCGAAGGGTCCACCACGTTCGTGGGATCAAAAAACCGCGGCGGGGGTCCGGCATCACGGAGTAGCCCGAGGGCGTCCGCCAAGGAGTGCGCCGAAGTTTCTGTTCCAGGATTCCGTAAGCGTCCTCGTCGGCGTGGCGAAAGAAATGGCAACGCGTACAGCCCAGCGCCCCGCTAACCAGTAGCAACAATGCGAGGCCATGGAGCCAAACCGTTCTCCGATCGAAGATCCCAGCCATCATGACCCTTGTACATCAACCTAGCAGCCTCATCCCCCAGTTCTCATCGACCGTCATCATCGGGCGAGCCAACACTCTCAGCACAGCAGTCATAGACTTCCTAACCCGCAAGGTCGCCAGCGGGGTGGTGAAACGGGTCACCACCGAGAGCCCAGAGGAACACAGAGGATGGAATCGCATCCGCCTCTGTGGCTCTCCGCGTCCTCCGCGGTCAAGAATGGCTATGCGGCGCCCCTGGGAACCGAGACGCCATTAGGGGGAGGCGAGGATGCTGGCCAAGGCGTCCAGCACGCGTTGCAACTCGGCGATCAGGTCCGAGACCAATTTGGAGTCGTGCGTCCAGGCGCCCTTCTCCAATTGCGCTTCCAACTGCTCCGACAGCGCATAGCCGGGGTCGGCGCCGATCATGGCCAAGGCGCCTTTGATGCGATGGGCGGCCTGGGCGAGTTTGACGTGATCGCCCGACTCGGCGGCCAAGCGCAGCTCCTGCCGCAACGCATCTCCGTGATGAAGAAACGTCTGGGCCAGTTCACGAAGAATGGCCGGCGAGTGGTCCGTCGCCAGGTCCAACTTCTGGCGGTTGATCGGCGCTGGATCAGGGGCGTGCGACATCTTTTCCTTGTCCGTCCCACTCTGATTTGCTGACGCTGGCGACAGCGTTTCGAACGTGAAGAGGAACGGCGTGTTAGGGCAGTTCGATCGGACCCGGCCTGCCCTCGATGAAGCGAACTTGTCTTCCCGCGGCCACATCGCGGTAAGTGTCGATGGACCCTGACGGCCAGCGAATCGTGAGCTCGTTGACTTGGTCCGCGGCCCCCAGACCGACGACCAATTGCGGTTGATTTCCGGCGGCGAATCCGCTGCCTGACGTGAGTTGGTGGCGATACACCAGGTCGCCGCAACGGGCCTCGACGACGGTTCCAAACGCATCGCGCTGCGCTGCCAACAGCCGCCAGTTGCACCGCCAGACTCTTGCCGGCGGGGGGCGTTTCGTTCACCAGGATGGCGACAGGCTGGTCAACGTGCGTCACGCAGAATTCCTCCCGCCCGTCGCGGTTGAAATCCCAACGCGCGACGCTGCGGCCCAGATGCGCGCGTTGAAAGTATTCGGACAGGGCGTCGGCTGCGACCATCTGAAATCGCCCCCCCGTATTCACATGCAGTTCGGTGGGCATCTGATAGGCCTTGTCTTCGTCCCGCAAGTCGTTCAAATGGCCGTTGGCGATGACCAGGTCCATCTCGCCATCAAGTTCGAAATCGATGAACTGCGTTCCCCAGCCCATGGTTAGCCAACTCGGGTCGCGAAGATGGGCGGCTCGAGTCGCGTCGACAAAGACTCCGGGAGTCGCCTGCTTGTACAGGGTGTTGGCTTCGCGATAGAAGTTCGTGACGAACAGATCTAACAGTCCGTCATTATTCGCGTCGGCGGCGGCGACGCCCATACAGGCTTGCTCCCAACCGCGTTCATCGAACGCCAGTCCCATTAAGAGCGCGTCTTCGTTGAGTCCAAAAACGCCGGAGTCGGCCAGTTGGTTGCGGAAAGCGAAGTTCGCCACGCTGTCGTTGGAGACGAACACGTCCATGTCGGCGTCGCCATCCAAGTCCGCCATGACAAGTCCCAACCCCTTGCCGTTGGTCGTGCGAATCAGCGCGGTTTCATCGCGGAATCCACCCGCGCCGTCATTGATGAGCAGCTGATCCTGTTCGCCGGGAAATAGCCGCGGATGACATTGAGCCGGCTTGCCATTGTGCGTGCAGGCGCGCGTGAACACTTCGGGACCGCCCAGGTAATTCACAACATACACGTCGTTGAACCCGTCGCCATTCAGGTCGCCCCAACCGCATCCGGAACTCCAGACATTTCCGGCCAACTGCTCGGGCAGGTCAACTTGGGTGAACGTCCCATCGCCGTTGTTGCTGTACAGGGCGTTGCTTCCCAGATTGGCGATGAAGAGATCGGGATCTCCGTCGTTGTCCATATCGCCAGCGGCGGCGGATTGAGTCAGGCCATAGTCCGCCAAACCGGATTCTTCAGTGACGTCCTCGAAGGAACCATCGCCGCGATTGCGAAACAGTCGGTCGCGCCGATTGATGCTCAGCCGGGTCCACCGGCCAGGCGGTTCCTTGGGTGAGATAGAGATCGGGCCAGTTGTCGCCGTCGTAGTCCAAGACCACGGCGGCGCCGCCGCTGAGTTCGAACATGTGCAGGCGCTCGCCAGTGGGATCCGCTCCGTTGTAGTGCGTGAAAGAAACGCCGGCCTGCGACGCGACCTCCCGAAACACGGGGGTCCGCCCTTGCGGGACGGCGACGGCGTTGGTTGGGGCCGCGGTGCTGTCGGGCAGCGGGTAATCGGACAGGTCCAATTGGAGGGCTGGATTGCGAGCCGGGTCGGTAAGCCCCTCTCCTTCGAAGGCGGGAATCGGCTCGCGATGTCGAGCCAAGTCCATCTTGTTCTTGACCGCCAGTTGCCGCCAGCCTTCGGCTTCGGGAGTGCGTCCGAGCTCGATAAAAACATCAATGACTGCTTGCAGAATGGTGGCGTCCAATTTCAACCGAGAAGACTCCAACAAGCGGGCTAACAGCGCGGTGCGCTCCGCAAACGGTTCGGCCTCCTCGGCGCGGCCGAGCGTCGAAAGTGCTTGAGCCAGCAGGTAGTTTCCGGCCATCAGGTTGGGATCCAGCTTCAACGCTTCCCATAAACAGCGGGCGGCTTCTTTCTGCCTGCCCTGGGATTGCTCCCAGATCCCTCGCACCAGCCAGATCCCCGGATGTTCACCGGGCAGGTCGCGAACGCCTTGCAGCCAAGCGGCGAACTTCTCGTTCTGGCCGGTCTCCAGGTACAACCTCCCCAGAATAGCCTGCGCGGCCAATTCGTTGGGGCGAGCGGCGACAATGCGTTCAAGGTCGGCTTGGGCGATGTCGTACTGTTGCATCGCGGCCATTTGCCTAGCCACTCCCAACAGGGGCGTGGGATTCTCCGGGACCGACTCCACAAACGCCTTGGCGTTCTGGGGTCGGTCTCGGACAGATAAATCGACTCGGTCGAAAGCGCGGCCAGGAGCACGTCCTCCTGCAGATTGCCGCTGCGAAGCAGCTTCGCCAAGTGCGGAAGGGCCTCATAGGTCCGCCCTTGGATCCGTAAAGCGGCCGCCAACTTGCTGTGAGCTTGCAGGTTTCCCGGGTCTTGCTCCAATACTTGCAACAAGATCTCTTCGACCTTGTCCGCATTTCCCAGGCGGAAGTAGCAGGTCGCCTGCATCATGGCGGCTTGGATTTTTCGCCGCGGCGTGGGTTGCTCCGCTCGAGCCAAGTAGTCAAGCGTGGCCTGGAAGCGGTTGGCGCCATAGGCGGATTGAGCGGCAATCCATAGCGCCCGCTCTTGATCTTCCTTGCTCAATCGCGGGGTCGCCTGCATCGCCCGGTATTCGGCCTCACCGTAGCGGCCTTCGCGAAAAGACTCGGCCGCCGCTTCTAGCTGCAGCTTGGGTTGTCGCGCATAGATCGTGTAGCCCAGCACGCCGCCCAAGACGGCGGGAATCAGCAGAATAATCAAGAGGACTCGAAAACCCTTGTGACGCGCCAAAACAAACACCTCAATTCAGCAAGCAGCGGATACCCCGCTTCGATTGTGGCTGAGGACGAGACGATCAACAAGTCATCGCCGGCGAATTCAACGCGTCCAGGCCAGGGCGCCGAGCCTGGTCTTCGAGGCCCGGCGGGCAACGCCGTCTTCGCGGCGGCCGGACGCCATGGTTGAGCCCGCCGACGGTCGTTCAGTCCTCGGCGCGACTTCCATCGCCGCACATTTTGACGATCTTGGGATCGAAGCGGGCGATAGCGGCGACCAGATCTTGCTGCTGGCGCATGACCTCGTGGATGTCCTTGTACACGCCAGGGACCTCGTCGGCGCCGGCCGACAAAACACGCACGCCGCGTTTCGCCAGATCCTGCTTCACCGCCTGAAAGTTGTACTTATCTTTGGCGGCGCGGCGAGACATACGGCGCCCCGCGCCGTGCGAGGCGGAATGCAGACTCGCGGAACAGCCCTTGCCTCGAACGACGAACGCGGGCGACCCCATGGAGCCGGGGATCACGCCCAGAACACCTTCGCCGGCTGGCGTCGCGCCTTTGCGATGCACAATCCACTCCCGCCCATCATGCGTTTCCTTCCAGGCGAAGTTATGGTGGTTTTCGACGCCGGCGACGACGTGTGCGCCCAGCAAGCGAGTCACTTCTCGATGAATCACTTCATGGTTGGCCGCCGCATAGCGACCCATCAGGTTCATGGCCAGCCAGTACTCTTGGCCGGCTTCCTCGTCCAGCGAGAGCCAAGCGAGTCGTCCCAGGGATTCATAGCGGCGCGGCAGCTTGGCCCGCGCGATCGCACTGTAAACGTCGCAAACGGCCGCGCCAGTCCCGCGACTGCCGCTATGACTGAGCAGCGCGGAATACACGCCGGCCGGCAGGTTCAATTCCGGGCAGGGCTGCTCGAGCGTGAAGGCGCCGAACTCCACGAAGTGATTGCCGGAGCCCGACGTTCCCAGCTGCTTCCAGGCGCGATCGCGGTTCTCCCTGGTGACTCGCGTGATCGACCAATCCTCGTCGAGCACGACGTGCTGTTTGGGCTGCTGGTGACTCACGCCAACTCCGAATCGAGTGCCCTTTTCCAGGGCCTCGCGGTGTTGCTCGAACCGCGACTCCATTTCCTCCGGAGCGGAATCCAGGATGCTCAGCTTCATGCGGCACGCGATATCCACGCCCACCGCGAAAGGAATGACGGCGTTCTCCAACGCCAGGACGCCGCCAATGGGCAAGCCATAACCGACATGCGCGTCCGGCATCAACGCGGCCCCGCGGGCCGACGGGACGCGGCAAGCCTGCTGCATCTGACGATGTGCTTCGGCGTCGATGTCCTCGCCCCAGGTCGGGTACTCAATCTCCGCGAAGTCCGGTTCGCGTCGCGATTCGAGGATGGCCTGGGCCAGCCCGCCAAACCAGGCGTCCTCGAGATGATTCTCCGGTGCGGCCACGGTCGCGAGAATCGCGTTCTTCAGCGGTGCGCCCGCAGTTTGCCGCCCGCGGCGGCCGCCTGCACCGCGGTCATCGCCTCCCGCATGCAGTCGTTGGGAACGCCCAGTTTTTCCAGCTGGCGGCGATTCATAGCGAATTCCTTGGCGGCGAGCACCCGGCGGCCGCAATCGGTCGGCGTCGGCCGCGATCAGTCGTACAACAACACGTTCAGCGACCGCGGCCCCTGGGCGCCGATGACCAAGGACTGCTCGATATCGGCGGTCTTCGACGGCCCCGACAGGAACAGTCCGAAGCGCTGCTGGGTCACATCGATCCGGGAGTACGCTTCATGCATGTTGTGCACCATTTGCTTTGCGGAGCATAACAGGATGAGATGCTCGGCCAAGAAGTACGCGGCTTGCAATCCTCGGGTGCGGTCCACGACCCACATGGCGCCATTCTCGGCCACGCCGAATTCCGCTTCGGCGACGAGAACGTCGAGATCGCCGAGTTCATGAGGATCAGACACGGTGGCGAGGTCAAGGTTCGCGAATTCCACGCCCTCGGCCAGCGACGCGATTCGCTGCGCCTTTTGCACGACGGGCAACTGTGCGACTTGCTGCACCGCGTCGGCTCGTGAGGGGCGGTGCTCCCCGCTTCCGCCCACACTCTGCAACATGCCCAGGAAGTGCGCGATCGGCTCATCAAAGCGAATCCACTGGCCTTGCAGATCCGGCAGCTCGACCTGCGGCAAATCGCCCTGCCGCAGGGCTCGCAGTATCTTTTCCCGACTGTCGCTCATGACGAGCGCCTCTTGCCTCGAGTGCGGCGCATCCATTGCCGGAAACTTTCGGGCGGCATGTCCGGCAACTCGCGCTGCCTTCCCCAAGGATTCCAGCGAAGCATGAAGCGGGGGACCCAGGGCGTGACGCGCCGCGCGAACCAGCCGCCCAGTTGATACAGCCAGGGGCGCCGCAGCACATTGCCCAGGAACTTCATTTCCGCCGTCTTGCGCCAGGGCAACTCGCCCAGCTTGGCCAGCCGTTCCCGCCAGGTCAACAGCTGATGGTGCAGGTCGATCTTGACCGGGCACACGTCCGAGCATGACCCGCACAGGCTGCAGGCGAACGGCAAACTATGATGAGCGTGCGCGTCGGAGGCTGGACCAAGGATGGATCCAATGGGGCCGGGCACTGTGTTTTGATAGCTATGGCCGCCGCTACGACGATACACGGGACACGTATTCATGCACGCCCCGCAACGAATGCAGTTGAGCGAGCGACGAAAATCGTCATCCAACCGCAAGCGACTGCGTCCGTTGTCGACCAAGACAATATGCAGTTCGCCTCCTTGACGCGGACCATGAAAGTGAGATGAGTACGAGGTGATCGGCTGTCCCGTCGCCGAACGCGCCAACAATCGCAGGAAGACCCCCAAGTCTCGGCGCGGGGAATCAGCTTTTCGATGCCCATGCAGGCGATGTGCAACGGAGGCAGGGCGACGCCCAGATCCGCATTGCCCTCGTTGGTGCAAACCACGATGCCCCCGGTTTCGGCCATGGCGAAATTCACGCCGGTAATCCCCGCTTCGGCCTGCAACAACTGCGTGCGCAACTGCCGTCGAGCAGCTTCAGTCAAGTAATCAGGATCCGCATTACCCGCTTCAGTTTGCCATTGTTCATGGAACAGTTGCCCAACTTCCTCCTTCTTGATATGGATCGCGGGCAAGACGATGTGGCTGGGGTGCTCATCACGAAGCTGCACGATGCGTTCGCCCAGGTCCGTGTCGATCACCTCCATGCCATGCTCGATCAAGAACGGATTCAAGCCGCACTCCTCGGTCAGCATGCTCTTGCTTTTCACGACGCGCGTGACCGAATGCTGCTGCAGAATCTGTAAGACGAGGCGATTGTGTTCCTGAGCGTCGGCCGCCCAATGAACCGTGGCGCCGGCGGCGATGGCGTTGCGTTCGAACTGTTCCAAATAGTCCGCCTGCCGAGCGATCATATGGGTCTTGATGTCCGCCGCGGCGCCGCGCAGGAGCTCCCATTCGGGCAGCGAGTGAGCGGCCTTATCGCGTTTGGATCGCACGAACCACAGCGATTCATCATGCCATTGAGCGCGTGGGCCGTCGGCGACAAAGGCCTTGGCGAGCTTGGCGTGGGACGTCTTGGGCGCGGCGTGAGTTGACATTCACATCTGAGCCGTGGGAGGAAACGGCCGCCGCGGCGCGGCCGCTAGGCGGGTTTGGGATAGCCTGCCAGGATCTCGGCGACATGCATGAATCCCAGCGGCATGCTCTGGCGTTTCGCCAATCCCTGCAAGTGCATTAAACAAGACATGTCCGCAGCGGTGACGACCTCGGCTTGGGCTTGCAGATGATCGGCCAACCGATCCAACCCCATCATACACGACACGGCCTCTTCGGCGACGCTGAACGTCCCCCCAAAACCGCAGCATTCATCCGCGCACTGCAACGTCACCAGCTCGATGCCCTCCAGTTGCTCCAACAAACGTCGGGCCTTGTTCACCGGCGGGGAGTCAACGCTGGCGACTAACTCCGAACAACCTCCCAGCCGCAATTCACGGAGGCCATGACAGCTTTGATGCAAGGCGACGCGGTGGGCGAATCGGTGTTTCGGCGGATCGATCCGCATGACGTCCCCCAGGAATTCGCAGAGCTCGAACGTCTTCGCCTTCAACTCCTCGAAGCCCGGCTGTCCGTGCAGGTAGTGTTCGTAGTGCAGCCGAACCATGGCGGTGCAGCTTCCCGAAGGACAAACCACATAGCGATAGGGCGAAAAGAGTTTGAGAAACGTCCGCGCCAAGGGAGCGGTTTCATCAGTGCAGCCGGAATTCGCCATCGGCTGGCCGCAGCAAGTCTGTCCTTCGGGAAAATCCACCGAGAGACCAAGTCCCTCGAGTAACTCGACGGTGGCTTGCCCCACGCGCGGAAACAATTGGTCGATGTAGCAGGGAATAAAGAGAGCGACAGTTTCGCCGGTAAGCATGAGAGTCAGGCGTGGCAAGGTGCAATGATCGAAGGAGGGCCAAGTGTAGTAATACCTTAGCCGATCCAAGCACACTGGCAAGCGGCGGCGCGGGTTACGGCCGCGAGCGATTCTCCGCAATCTTGAGCTTCCAGCCCTCCATCGGCGTCCCCTCCAGATCCAGGTTGCTGCAGAGATAATGCAGGCGCCTGGTCGCCGGGCCATGGGGCGCCTTCTCGAAAAGCTGCTGCAGGAAGTACGGCGGGATGGACTGGTAATACAGGGTCGCTCGCACCTCCACGCGGTCGCGATTCACGTCGCTGGGCAAGCTGAGCGAATACGCGACGGCGTCCGAACCACTGCCGTCCGCGTAGTGGGGATCCAGCGCAGCCGTGTCGCCGGGATGCGTGGCCGCCAGGAACTCGCCCGACAACGCCGCGGGATCTGGCCCCGTGGCCGACCAACCCTGCGGCAACAGCCGGTTGTCCTTCAGCATGATGGATTGATGAAGGAAGCTGGTGGTCACGCGTCCTTCGGCGTTGGTCATCAAGTGTTCGTAAATCTGGACTTGCGTCGGCGATGTGATGCGTTGATGGTGCGGCTGATAGTGGGGCTTGCCGAGCGGATTCTTGGTGAAGAACTCGGTTGGCAGGACTTTCCCAGCTTCGTCCAACAGGGCGCCAATCTCATTGGTTCGTCCCGACGACCAGCGAACCTGCTCGCCATCTTCGGTTTTCTCCACCACCAGCAACTCGATAAAGGCTCGCCGGAATCCGACGCCGCTGGGGAAGCGATGGCCGGCCTTGTTCAGTATTCGCACTTCGACCTGCAAGGCGCCCTGCTGATCCCAATGCGATCGCGTCGTCATCTCGACCACATCGCTACGGGCCTGTCGCGCCAGATTTTCGATCGCCGCGTCGAGGTCGGTTTTGGAGCCGGTCATGAAGTCGTGGCGCCGCACGCCGAGGATATCATCGTACTGACGCAGAATCTCGAGCAGGAATCCATTCAAGCCTTGAAAGGCGTGGCGACGGTAATCGCCTTGGCGAACGCGCACCTTGAGATCATGCAGCGGGGCCAGATTTTCGGCCTCGGGGTAGGTCGCGTCTTGGATGGCGGCGATCCTCGACCCCAGCGACGCGACGTCAAAATCAGGGCCTTGATACGATTTCGGCATATGGCAATCCTGGCATGTCTTCGCCTCGGGATTGTTCGGCGTGAGCTCGTTGTCGTACTTGCTGTTCAGCCACTCCAGGTAGGTGGCTTGCTCGACATGATGCTCGAAGCCGCGAAAAAGCGGGTTCGGCTCGGCCTGAACCAATTCGTCCGGCGGTTCATGCGGCTCGCGTTGACGGTCCAGCACGGGCAGGTTGATCACGTGGCACGTGCCGCACATCCGCGAAGACTTCAGGAATGGATTGTGCTTGGGCTTCACGCCCAGAGCGTGCTCCATCGCGTAAGGAGCGATCTGCTTGTCCTCGTACGGCCCGAACAGTTCATCGGGTTTTCCCAACTGGAAATTCCCAGTGATGGAGTTCTCCAGGAAGTACTTCAAATAGGGCCGCTGGTCGTTCGCCGGTTGCGGCTTTTCGGTCATCCGATGGCAAACGGCGCAACTGACGCCTTCACGAGCCAACGCGCCATAGGAAAACAGCTCGTGACCCGTTTGATGCGGATCCATGCTGGTGTTGTAAACATGATCAACGCGGAAAGTCTCGGGAACCGGCTTGCCGGCGGCGCGGTCCAAATCCATTTGCCGGCGGCCCATCGCGCCGTGACAACTCAAACACGTGTCCATAATCTGATCGCCCAGCTCCTGCCGGGCGGCCGCATCGTGAGGCATCGCCGTTTCGAGTAGCGCCAGCTCGCTTTCCAATTGCGCGTAGAAAATCGGATCCCGCCCGGCCAACCCCATGGGAGACCAACGCCACTCGCCATAGGGTGAAATATGGATCCCAGGGTCGCCGTACTGCGGATTCTCCGTCTTGCTCAAGTACATGGACGGCCCAAAAGGCCCCAACAGCCCCGCATGACAATTCATGCACTGATTGGACGTCATGAACATTCGTGGTTCAGGCGAAAGGCGCGACCCAATCGTACGAAACACCTGGGATCCTCAACACCTCGTCGCGTTGCTGGGCGCCGATCTGGGTGAACGCCTCCATGAACGAAGTGCTCAACTTCGGTTGGCACGGCGTGGGACGCGAAGAAGCGGCGCACTTGGGATGGCTGGCCGCGGAGTCCGCCAAGGAGACCACGCTCAGCTCGCCTAGGTCATCAGGCGTTTTCGGCCGATCCGGATCTTCCGGCTTCGGCGGTGATTGTGGTTCCTTTGGGTGCGCGAAGAATCGTTCGACGCGAAAGATCACGGGTTCGCCTGGGAAGCCCTCGATGTTGCGCAACGAAGCGAATGTGTACTCATTGACCTTTCCTGGCGATTTCGTGGAAGCATGACACCGCACGCAATACATGCCGAAAGCGGAGGTCGGGTAATCAAAGGGATACTGTTTGTTGTTCAGTGGCTCCTGGCCGCGAGCCGGATTACTCCAGAACCAACCATCCTTCGATCCTCTGGCGTCCTTGATCATCACCGTCCAGTCACGGAGATGCTGCAGCAACTCTGGCTCGGGTAGATCCTCGTAACGCGCCGCGGGGGGCTCGAACTGCTCCTTGATGATCATGGCGCCATCGGGCAGGTCGCCGCGACGGCCATCCTCCAGCCAGCGCACGACCGCCGGCGAGTAGTACACTCGCACCGCCGGATGGGTGCCGTAGTAGGTACGGTTGATATAGGGCCCCGTATCCCGCACGCTCTTGTCGCGAGCCCATCCCAAGGCGGCGTATTCTCGTTGATTCAAAAAGGCGAACAACTTGGCCTCGAATTGATCGACGGCCAGGGAACCGGGGCGCGGCAACGGGTTGGCGGGCTCGCCGTGTGTCTGAGCAGGACTCCGTCCAGCGGCCCCCAGCAGCAGGAGACTCGCCAGCAGGGAGGCGGACAGGACGGACGGAGCGAGCCGAAGAAGCGGCATAATCAGATCTCGGTGATTGACGGTGTTCCAGCGAACGGCATTCTAGTCTAGTTTGCCCAGTCCCCCCAGGAAACGTGCAGCGCGCCGCCGCCGTCGCTCCCCTAACGTCTGAACGGTCCATCGGTCGTCTTCTCACGCGGAAACCACGTTTTTTGGGCCGGTTTCGACTTGCGACTTGAAGCAGGCCGTTTTTTATGCTGAACTTGAGGTCAAATCACAGCCCGCGAGCGAGCCGTTCGCATCCTCTACTCCCAAGTCCCATGAATTCGTTTTCACATCATTGCTGCAAGTACTTGGCAATCTTGCTGTTGGGCTGCGCGCTCTCGACCGGTTGCGGCGACGCGCCGTCCGGCCAACCCGGCGCCTCCAGCGAAGGCAAGCTGGACCGTGCGGCGCTGGCGGAGGCCAATGGTCTGGATCCGTCACTGCTGGACGAGTTGGACGAATCGGCCCTCATGATGCTGCCGCGTCCCAGCGCGAATCTGGCGGATGACGACCGCAGCCTGCGAGTGATCAAGGCCGCGTACTTCTTTGGCGATCGTCACATGGCCAATGACGACTGCGGGCGGGCCATGCTGGCCTTTGGCTACGTGGACAAGAAGAGTCGGCAATTTTGGACCAATGCGGATTTCGGCGAGGAAGCCAAGCGACTCGGCCACGACGCCGCGCTGGGCATCGCCACTTGCTTGGCGAAACAAGGCCAGACGGATGAATCGTTGGCTGTGCTGCTCAAAGCCTTCGAAGACGGTTTTCAGGACCTGCAACGCGTTGAGAAAAACGCAGTCTTCGACGCCGTGCGAGCGCTTCCCGGCTATCAACCGCTGGCCGAGTACTATGAGCAGAATCCGCCCGTGATCGAGCCCTACCTGGGCCCGGGATCGTAGTTTCAAGTTAAGAAAGATCCGGATGGAATTGACCACGGAGGACGCGGAGAACCACAGAGGCGGACGCAACTCTGTCCTCTGTGTTCCTCCGTGCTCTCTGTGGTGACCCGTTTCACGGCCTCCGGCCGTCCCTGCCGGACTGGTTCTTGATCCTGCAACACGCTGCCGGAATCCGCTACGCTGGCCGAGGCGCTAGAATGAATTGGGCCTTGGGTTTTCCTGCATTCGTGATCGGGATGCTGTCTCGCGAAAGTGGACTCCGCGGTGAAGTCGCCAATACGCACTGAGCAGAGTTTTCTTCTGGTTGTCGCTGGATTGCTGATCGCGAGCGGTCTGGTGCATTGCTGCGTTTGGCTTCTGGATGGCGGCTCATTGGCCGGCTCGGTTTCCTGGAGAAAGCCGATCCTCTTTGGCTTCTCCGCCGGATTGACGGTGGCGTCGATCGGCTGGCTGGTGGGAAAAATGCCGCCTCGACGCGGCGACGGAATGCTACTGGGCGTGTTCGGCGCGGCGATGCTGGTGGAGGTGGCGTTGATTACCATGCAGCAGTGGCGCGGCGTGCCCTCTCATTTCAATCGTTCGACTTTGCTCGACGCCGCCATCCTGATTTGGATCGAACGACTCATTCTCATCGCCACGCTCATTCTGGCCGAGATGACGCGGCGCTCGTTCGGGACGCTCTCGGTAGAACGCGATATGGCGCTGGCCATTCGATCGGGCATGTTGTTTCTCCTGTTCGCTTGTCTGCTTGGCTTCGGCATGGCGTTCTATGGGGAATGGCGAGTGTCGCACGGCTTAAAGCCCGAGATCTTCGGCGCGGCCGGCGTGATGAAGTTCCCTCACGGCATGCCGATCCACGCGATTCAGTTTCTCCCATTTGCCGCTTGGCTCTTAAGACGTCTGGGCGTCGCGGCGGAGTCCAGATACCGGACGGTGGCTTCCGCGGCGGGCGCGATGGCCGCCTTCACGCTCTTCAGCTTGCTGCAGACTTTTTCGGGTCGTGCTCGGTTCGACTTGAGCGTGGTCTCGGCGGCGGTGTTGATCCTGGCGGTGCTGTTGTTTGTGGCGCCGCCATGCGTGCTGGCCGCTCGTTGGATGTGGACTCGCAATGCCGTCTGAACGAGCCCGCGCCGGCGATGCGGCGCCGGACGCACTCAAGCGAGCGTTGGGCTTTCTTGCGCTAACGCCGGAAGGCCTTTATTGCGAAGAGGGCGGGTTCCATATCGACCCTTGGGCGCCTGTGCCGCGGGCAGTCGTGACGCATGCACACGCCGACCATCTCACGGCGGGCTGCGCACGTTACCTGACCAGTTCGGCGGGTGCGCAGTTGACCCGGATGCGAGTCGCCTCGGACGCACCAATCGAATCGCTGCGATACGGCGAAACAAGAAACTTGGGCGGCGTCGATCTGTCCTTGCATCCGGCCGGCCACATCTTGGGGTCCGCCCAGGTTCGCTTGCAACGCCGAGGCGAAGTCGTCGTCATCACAGGCGACTTCAAACGGCGCGACGATCCAACTTGCAGCGCGATGGAGCCAATCGCCTGCGACCTGCTCATCACGGAATCCACGTTTGGTTTACCCATCTACCGTTGGCCGGAAACGGAAATCGTAATCGGAGAGATCAACCAATGGTGGCGATCCAACCAAGAGCAACAACGCCCCAGCGTCCTATTCGCCTACTCCTTAGGCAAAGCACAGCGGATCCTTGCCAGCGTGGACGCGTCGATTGGGCCCCTTTGGACGCACGGAGCCGTTGAAAAGTACTGTGAAGCCTACCGAGAGGCCGGTAAGCCGACGCCTTCGACGCGGCGGGTCGTTAACGCGCCGCGCGGATGGATTGGTCCAGGGCGCTGATCATCGCTCCGCCATCGGCGCGGAACTCGACATGGATGCGGCGATTTGGAAAAGCGGCGACCGCCATGGCCTCCGGTTGGATGCGCGTGCGCGGCGTGCGGCGACGGCGTCTCTGGACCGCGGCTTCGTGCTTTCGGATCATGCGGACTGGAACGCCTTGCTGAACACGGTTCAGCAGACCAAGGCTGAGCGCATCCTGGTGACGCACGGTCACGCTGTTTCGCTGTCGCGGCATCTGGCGGAACGGGGCCTGAACGCCCTGCCCTTGCCCACTCGGTTCGAAGGCGAGAGTCTTGTCGCGACGGATGACGACACGCCAGGGCATGATGAATCATGAGTCTGCAACGCTTCGTTGAGCTGTACTCCGTGCTGGATGAAACGACCAAGACCACGGCCAAGGTTGCGGCTCTGGCCGCCTACTTTCGCCAAGCGAACCCGGCCGACGCCGCTTGGGCCGTGCATCTGTTCAGCGGCCGCTCGCTGCGGCAGTTCGTTCCGGTGCGTCGACTCCGCCAATGGGTCGAAGAGCATGTGGGGCTGGCCGAATGGTTGTTCGACGAATGCTACGAAGCGGTCGGGGATCTTGCTGAGACAATCAGCCTCCTCCTACCACCGTCCCCGGGATGTCTCGATCTTCCGTTGAGTGTCTGGATGGAGCAGCGTCTGTCCGCCTTGCGAAGCGTGGACGAAGAGCAACAGCGGGCCGCCGTCGTCGGCTTCTGGACGGACGTGCGGAACGATCAACACCTGGTCCTGCACAAGTTGATCACCGGCGCTTTCCGCGTCGGCGTCTCGCAGAAACTTGTCGTGCGTGGATTGGCCGACGCCGCCGGGCTGGATCGCGAAGTGATCGCCCACCGCTTGATGGGAGACTGGACGCCTTCCGCCGCGTTCTTCGCACGCTTGATCGACAGCGAAACGTCCGACGCGAACCAGAGCCAGCCTTATCCGTTCTTTCTGGCGCATCCACTGGAAAGCGCACCGAAGGCGCTGGGCGAGGTTGACCAATGGCAGGTGGAATGGAAATGGGATGGGATTCGTGCGCAACTCATTCGACGTGGCGGTCAATCGTTTATCTGGTCGCGCGGTGAGGAACTTGTTACCGATCGGTTTCCGGAAGTCGTGGCCAGTTCGCAAACGCTTCCCGACGGCGTGGTGCTGGACGGCGAATTGCTGGCATGGCGGGAGGGCGTCTTGCCCTTCTCCGTGATGCAGAAACGCATTGGGCGAAAGAAGCTGGGCAAGAAGATATTGGCCGAGGCCCCCGTGGTGCTGATGGCGTTTGATTTGATCGAGGAGGCGGGAGAGGACATTCGGCAGCGTCCCCAAGCCTGGCGCCGCGAGCAGCTGGAGTCGCTGCTCGCGAACGCGTCGCCGTCGGGTGAACATCTGCTGATCTCGCCGCGCGTGAATGCGACCTCGTGGCGCGACCTGGCGGAGCTCCGCCAACAAAGCCGACAGCGCCGGGCGGAAGGCTTGATGCTGAAGCGGGTGGATGCTTCCTATGGGGTTGGCCGAACGCGAGGCGCTTGGTGGAAATGGAAAGTCGCCCCGTACACGATCGACGCCGTCCTGATCTACGCTCAACGAGGCTCTGGAAAAAGGGCCGGCCTCTACACCGACTACACGTTCGCAGTCTGGCACGATGGACAACTCACGCCCTTTGCAAAGGCCTACTCGGGACTTACCAACGAAGAGATCGCGGAAGTCGACGCATTCGTCCGCGGAAACACCCTGGATCGCTTTGGACCGGTTCGCGCCGTGCAACCCGAAATGGTCTTCGAAATCGCGTTTGAAAACATCCAAGCCTCCACCCGGCACAAGTCGGGAGTGGCGGTGCGCTTTCCGCGCATCGCACGCTGGCGCCGCGACAAGACGCCTGAACAGGCCGATACGCTGTCGGCCTTGTGGCAACTGGCGACGCCCGCGAAAACTTAGGCCCAACGCGGCGAATTGTCTCCAGACGGGCGTGAAACCGCCGTCCGTGGCGATCATGGCGAGCCTCGTCAATCGGCCGAATCGCCCCTTTCCCCGGGGCGACTGGACGTCGCCGTCCCACTTGAAGCATAATCTGAAGTCGTCCCAGCCTACTTCGCCACTTCATCGCCTTTCGGGAGAGTCGCCGTGCATCGCTGCTTGTTCTTAATCGTTGGAGGCGTTCTCGTCGCCGGATCATCACTGGGAAACGCCCAGGAGATCGCGCCCTCGGAATCGCCCGAGATGAAGGTGATCTTCAATGGCAAGGCCCTGGACGGTTGGGATGGCGATCCTCGCTTGTGGTCCGTCCGCGACGGCGTCATTCACGGCGAGACAACGGCGGAAAACCCCGCCAAAGGCAACACGTTCCTGATCTGGAAAGGCGGCGTGCTGAAGGATTTCGAGCTGCGTCTCTCGTTTCGTTGCACGGCCGCCAATAACTCGGGGATTCAGTATCGTTCGCGACACATCGTTGACGGCAACCCTCGCAATGAGTGGGTCGTGCGAGGCTATCAACATGAGATTCGCAACGAGTCCAAACTGCCTAGCGTGGCGGGATTCATCTACGACGAAGGCGGCAAGCGCGGACGCGTTTGTCTAGTGGGCGAGAAAGCCGTTTGGCGAGATGGAAAGAAGGAAGTGGACCCCACGCCCCTGATCGACCAAGCGGGTTACGAAGAGCTGTTTCGTCTGGATGATTGGAACGACGTGGTCATCATGGCCCAGGGGCGCCGCGTGCGGCATTATCTGAACGGCAAGTTGATTCTGGACTTCACCGACGGGCCCGACCGAGCCTTGCTGGAGGGAATCCTGGCCCTGCAACTGCACGCAGGCAAACCGATGTGGGCCGAGTTCAAGAATATTCGTTTGCGTGACTTGAAGTAGCCGATTGGCCGGCCCACGCGTTGGCCAGAAGGGAATCAGGAAAGCTCCCGGGTGCGGCGTTTCGCTTCACCCGGGACCTAGGCGTGGTCGCGTCTTCGCCGCCAGCGGCCGACCACAACTTGCTTTCTCAAGGTTGCGTTTCTTTGCGACTCAATCTGCTTCTTCAAGCCGAACCTTGACTTGCTCGCGAACCCTTTGCCGAATGAGCGTCAATGTCACTTCGTCGCCAACTTGGAAGTGATCCATGGCCACCAGGTAGTCCCTTACCGAACCGATGTCGTGTTCATCGATGGCGGTGATGATGTCGCCCAGCACGATTTCCCCATAGGGGGTGCGCCGCGTTGGCTGCAATTCGGCGGTCGCCGCGGTGCTGCGAGGGGCGACTTCCAGGATCAGCACGCCCGGCAAACCTAGTCGCTCGGCGATTCGCTCGGGCGCCAGCGTGATCTGCAACCCTGGGCGAATCGTCTTACCGTATTGAATCAATTGCGGCACCACCCAGGACACGGTATCGACGGGGATCGCGAAGCCGATCCCCGCGTACGCCCCCGAAGGGCTGAAGATCGCCGTGTTGACGCCGATCAAGCGCCCGCTGCTGTCCAGCAACGGCCCGCCGCTATTGCCTGGGTTGATCGCCGCGTCCGTTTGAATCACATCCTTGATGGGCAGCCCTGTCGCTGATTCGATCTCTCGTCCCAGGGCGCTGACGACGCCGGTGGTCAACGTATGATCCAAGCCGAACGGATTGCCGATGGCGAACGACTTCAAGCCGACCTCGAGATCATGTGAGGACCCGATGGCGACCGGCCGCAGTGACTCCGGAGGCGCCTCGACGCGGAGCACCGCCAAGTCCTTTTCCGGCGCCAGGCCCACCAGTTTGGCGGGCAAACTGCTTTGATCAGCAAACGCGACATACGCCAGATCCGCGTCGCGAATCACGTGGTAGTTCGTCACGATATGGCCTTGAGTGTCCCACACGAATCCAGTGCCTGAACCGCGAGGGATTTTCTGCAAGTCCAACGAGAAAAAATCACGCTCGACCCGATGCGTTGTGATGTGCACCACCGACGGCGAAACCGACTTGAAAAGATCGATGGTCGCCCGCTCGTCGGCCCCGATGTCGCCGCGCGGGGTCACCGGAGGACGCTGGGCGATCGGCCTTGAAATCGCGGCGCTCGGTCCTTGTGACGTCGCGGCGGCAGCCAAGCCCACCGGCCCGCCGTCGTCGCCTCCCTGCCTTGCCGAACGCAGCAAGACGCTGACCGCAAGCAGCGTCGCCAACACGCCAACGACAACCCACATCACGCCAGTCGCCACGGATGGCGACGCTTGGCTTCGCGATGAATAAGACGGCTCAAACTTCACTGGTTCTCTCGCTTCACATAGGACCAGAAGGCCCGTCGCCACAAGCCCGTTCTTCAGTTTACCACGATCAAGGCCGCTTCCCAGGGTTGCGCTGCGCTGCACCCTGGGCTGATTTGAGGCCGTCCCGTTGGGACTCCGATCATGGTGCGCCGCGTCCAGTTAGGATGCGGCGATACCGAGCCCATCCCAGACGATTCTGTCTTTCGTGTCTTTCGTGGTCTGCCGCGTGTGACCCAGGGTTGCGCTGCGCTGCACCCTGGGCTGATTTGAGGCCGTCCCGTTGGGACTGCATTCAAACCTGTCGCCTGCCCCCCGTCGCCTCTCGCCTATCCCCTACCCCCTGCCCCTTATCCCCTTCAGCGAGATCTCCAACGCCTCGAGCAGTACATCGGCGTCACGGCTTTGGAACACCATGGGCGGGCGGATCTTGAGAACGTTGTGCAGCACTCCGTTGAACGCCGAGCAAAACGCCGAGTTGCCGCATGCGATTTGAGATGAAGCTGGCGGCGGTTGCGGCTGGGGTCAAGGTCTCCTGATCCTCGACCAATTCAACGCCCAGGAAAAAGCCCGAGCCGCGAACGTCGCCAATCAACGGATGCTCGCGCTGTAAATCCCGCAATCCACGCAGCAAGTAGTCTCCCACGGTTTGCGCCTGCTCAGCCAGCTTCTCGTCACGGAGGACATCCAGCACCGCCAGCCCAACCGCACACGCCACGGGGTTGCCGCCAAACGTACTGAAGTACTCCATCCCGTTGTCGAACGCCGCGGCGATGGTCCGCGTGGCGACAACAGCCGCCAGCGGATAGCCATTGCCGATCGGCTTGCCCAGCACCACGATATCCGGTGAAGCCGCTTGTTGCTCGAAGCCATAAAACCATTGACCCAATCGGCCGTAGCCGGTTTGCACATCATCCGCAATGCACACGCCTCCGGCTGCGCGGACCAGGCGATACACGCTGGACAAATATCCCTCAGGGAACAGGATCTGTCCTCCCACGCTGGGACAGGACTCGGCGATGAAAGCGCAGACCGGACGATTCTGCTGCGCCAGATCAGTCAGCAGGCTTTCCACGGTCGCGGCGTAGCGCGCGGCAGCCGTCGCCGGGTCGCGGAACTCGCCGCGATAGACGTCGGCCAAAGGCGACGTATGCACCCAGTCCGGTGGTCCCTGCCCTCCAGGACCGTCATGCTTGTAGGGACTCAGATCGATCAGCGAACACGTATGACCATGATAGGCTCCCTCGAGCACCACCATGTCCTGTCGCCCGGTGGCCGCTCGCGACAATCGCAGCGCCAGTTCATTGGCTTCGCTCGCCGAATTGACGAAGTAACACACCTCCAGCGGCTCGGCCCCAGGCGCTGGCAGGGGCATCGTGGCGACCAGTCGTTCGGCTAAACGCAGTATCGTGTCATGCAGGTATCGGGTGTTGGTATTCAGCAACCGCATTTGACGCGCGGCGGCCTCGACCACGCGGGGATGGCAATGCCCGACATGCGGCACGTTGTTGTAGGCGTCGATGTACTTGCGGCCATTCGCATCGAACAAATACTGACGCCATCCCCGCACAATCTTCAAGGGCTGACGATACGCGAGGCTCAGGTTGCCGCCCAACAGACGGCGCCGGGCGCCAAGCGTGTCTTGGAAGCTGGGCGCCGGTTCAGGAAACCTGGCGGCGTCCAATCTCAAGAGTAGATTCGGATCCGGACACAAGGCGGCCCACAATGCGGGTTGCTCGGCGAACCCAACTCCAGGAAACTCGTGCCGCAGCCCGAGGTCATCCGTGATGATCTGGAAATGGAGATGCGGAGTCCAACCGCCATTCACCTCTGCGGCGCCAAGTTCGGCGATCACATCGCCGGCGTGGACTTGTTGACCTGGCTGAAGGGCGGCCAGTGATGACGGCGCCAGGTGCCCATAGAGCGTGAGAAACGACTCACCAGTTTCGAGCTCATGCCGTAGGATGACGACGCCGCCGTAGTCAAGCGGCTGGTCAATGCATTCCACCGCGAAAACCTCGCCGTCCAACGCGGCAACGACAGCGGTTCCGGCCGAAGCGAAAAGATCGATCCCCAGATGGAGAGTTCGTCGCGGATCCCACCACTTGCCGCCGCCCGCAAATTGCGGGGCCGCGTACAACAGCCGCGGCTCCAGGTAGCGTCCCACGCCGATGTCGGCCCCAGCGTCCTGCATCTCCCGATTGATGGCGGCGGTGATCGCGGGCTCGGTCCATGCGTCCAGGTTGCTCGGCAGCAACGGGCTGTCGACGCTCCAGTCCAGCACAAGGAACTGCTCGGCTTGCGGACGTTGGCCTTGCAGCGTCTCCAGTCGCAAGGGGAATTCGGAGCGACACGCATCGCTGGCCAGCCAACTCTCGATCGTCCTGAGCGACGGAACGGGCGGGCGCCCGCAGGCCAGGCGAAACCGCTTGGCTGCCAAGCCGAACGGGATCTTAAGCAGACGCGGCAATGCGTCTCGAATGGGTCGTTGGCTAATCGACAAGTAGGGATCGTCAGGGCGCTGGCGAGTTTGTTCGGCGGCAATCGCGGCGCTCATGCAAAGCCGCAAACAAACCAGACCGAACAAGGCGTCCAATTCGCGATCAGTGAATGGGCTTTGGGAATGGTGCGCTTGCAGCACCGTGGCGGCGGCCGACAGCGGATCCTCGCGGTCCAGAATCACGTAAGCGATCGCCACGGCCAGTTCACCCACCGTCCAACCATACGTGGCGTCGCCAAAGTTGACCAACCCCGCGACATGCATCGCGGCGGAGTCCGCTTCGTCCCGCTTGACGATGACGTTGCCGTCGTTGGCGTCATTATGAATGATGGACTTCGGCAGGCCCTCGAGCAGCGGCAGCGTATGCAAGCGAAAACGCTGCAGCAGCGCGGCGACTCGATCGCGGTGCGCTGGGTCGTGAATCGAATCAAGGCGTTGTTGGACAACGGCGACGCCTTCGGCCAGGTTCCAGTGAAAGTCTCGATGCAACGCCGGATGATCGAAGTCCTGAAGAGCGATCGCGAGCCGACCGAGGCATCCGCCCAGTTCCGCCAGCAAGGCCTCGTCGGCGTATCCGGCCTCAGCCAGCGGGACTCCGTCGAGGTAGCTGACCAACCGCGCCGCATGCATTCGACCTTCCAACGCTACCGACGCCATCGTCTGGCCATCGGCGGCGACGAAGACTCGAGGCGTCCAGGAGAGTCTTGCCGACAGGTGCTGCAACATCTTCGTCTGCGCCGACAGGAACTCGGGATCCTCGGCGGCGTTGGAGATCTTCAAAACGCGTTGCTCCGCGTCTTGCGTGAGGATCAGGAAATTCGCATCTCGTTCGCTCGGCAATTGCCGCACGCGCGCGGCGATCACGCCAAAATGGCGCCGCGCGAGCATCGCCGCCTGGTCTATTGTGCAGCGTGGGGCGTGTTCGAGGATCGACATGCTCGGTCCTGTCAATTCGCGGACTCGCCGAACTGGATGCCTTGGGCCAGCGGCAGCTCCTTCGACCAATTGATCGTGTTCGTCTGTCGCCGCATGTAGACCTTCCAGGAATCCGAACCGGACTCGCGACCGCCGCCCGTGTCTTTCTCTCCGCCAAAGGCGCCGCCAATCTCCGCCCCGCTCGTGCCAATATTGACGTTGGCGATGCCGCAATCGGAGCCGACGGCGGATAGAAAAGTCTCCGCCGCCATCAGACTGGTAGTGAAGATCGCACTGGACAAGCCTTGAGGCACGTCGTTATGCAGGGCGATCGCTTCGTCGAGATCGCGATAGCCCATCACATACAGAATGGGCGCGAAGGTCTCTTCCTTTACCTGTTCGGTTTGGGCCGGCATGCGAATGATCGTGGGCTCAACAAAATGCCCAGCGCGATCCCGCAGCGGTTGCCCGCCACAAACGACTTGCCCGCCTTGCCGCACCGCGGCCTCGATCGCCGCCATCATGGCGGCAACCGCCTGCTCGGTGATCAAGGGGCCCATCAACGTTTGCGGGTCCAAGGGATCGCCAATCTTGATTTGACCATAGGCCGTGATCAACCGCTGCAACAAGGCGTTGACAATCGACTCCTGCACAATCAAGCGGCGAGTGGAGGTGCACCGTTGTCCGGCCGTTCCCACCGCGCCGAACAGAATCGCGCGGACGGCCAAATCCAGATCGGCGTCCGCTTCGACAACGATCGCATTGTTCCCGCCTAATTCCAACAACGACTTTCCCATCCGAGCCGCGACCACCTCGGCGACTTGCTTGCCAACTTGACAGGAACCGGTGAAGCTGATCAGGGGCAAGCGCCGATCAGCGACCATTCGCTGCGCGATGTCTTCGTTGCCGCCAATCGTCAAGCCGAAGACGCCGGGACAGCCATGGTCATGCATGACTTCGTTACATAAGTGTTGCACCGCGACGGCGGTCAACGGAGCGAGCGGGGACGGCTTCCAGACCATGGAGTCTCCGCAGACGGCGGCCAAGGCCGCGTTCCACGACCAAACAGCAACCGGGAAGTTGAACGCGCTGATGACGCCTACCGGTCCCAAGGGATGCCATTGCTCGTACATGCGATGTCCTGGACGCTCCGAATGCATCGTCACTCCGCACAGTTGCCGTGAGAGTCCGACAGCGAAATCGCAGATGTCGATCATCTCCTGAACCTCGCCAATTCCCTCGGCGCGGATCTTGCCCATCTCCAACGCCACCAACTCGCCCAGCGGCTCCAGATTCCGTCGCAAGGCTTCGCCGAGATCGCGGACAACTTGACCGCGTCGGGGCGCGGGAACCGAACGCCACGTGGCGAAAGCGGCGATGCTGGCGTTGACGACGGCGTCATAGTTGGCCGCGGTGGCCATCATCACGTCGGCGATCGCCTCGCCGGTCGCTGGAGCAAACGACGTCAACCGCGCGCCATCGCCGCTCCAGGCGCCGCCGCTGCAAGCTCCCTGATTGATCGACTTCAGGCCAAGCTTCTCGAGAATCAACATGGTGTTCAAGCCGCACGGGATAAAGAGGTTGGGAGGTCCTGACCTGAGCAGAGGCCATCTACACGGGCAATACGCTCGGCGAGACGGCGCTCACGCCACGCCGCCGTCGCTCGGTTGCTTAATGCGGTTCCACAATCAGCGTTCCGTTCATAACCATCCAATGCCCAGGAAACGTACAGAGGAACGGATAGTCTCCAGGTTCCTCGGGAGCGCGGAAGTAAATCGTGAATCGCTCTCCAGGAGGCACAACGTCGGTATAGGCCAACACGTCGTCGGTGCGTGGAATGTACTGCCTGACCGCCGCATCGGGGTCGGCGATCAAATGATTGGCGAGCCGACCAACATCCGCCAAGGTCCCAGGGCGAGCCAACGCCCAATTGTGGGGCACGACATCAGGGTTCACCAGCGTGAAAGCCAACGCCTCTCCGGCGCGAGCGCAGCTCCCGCACCGCGTAGGTCAAATTCTTGCCGGTCGCAAGTTCGACAGGTCGCGCGTCGGCAATCGCTTTCGCGCCACGGATTTGGCGGCGATTGAACACTGCTCGAAAGATCCACGAGCAGGGGATGGGCGGCGATGGTCTTAAGAGTCGGACGAAAGCCGGGGAAGTCCCTGAAAGGGTGATCCAACTTGTGCACGGTGATGAACAAATCGCGCCCGGAGGCCAGGTCGCTAGTCTGCTGATCCACGTGCATTCGCAAGTGCAATTGACTGACGGGTTGAATATCCGGGAGATGCAGAAACAGAGTGCGGCCATCCGCCAGAACATGCGCCGAGGCGATGGTCACGGGGTCATGCCCCGCGACGCCGCGATGCGTGGTCGAGTATTCCTGCGAACCGTACGCGGAGCTATAGCGATAGTTCCAACATTGCGCGTAGTGGCTGGCCGTGTCTTCAGCGATCTCACGGTCCAACGGTTCACTGAACGTGACGGCCACTCCGTTTTCATAGACATGAAAGCCGACAGGCGCTTGCACGGACCCGCCGGTGTAGCGCACGCGTTGAAAACAACCGTCGTCGGGAGTAAACGAAACCCACCCATCCATCCCACTAACGTAAAGCTGCCCGTCTTGAGGGCGAAATCGACCGCGATGGGCGCCGGAGCGAAACTCGCCCGGCATGGGAACGATGGCGCCCTGCAGGGTCCCTTCGACTTCATCTCGCAGGAGCAGGAAATAGGATCCCGTTCCAAACGAGAAGTGCACCATCTTGCCCGACAACGGCCCCCAACGATCGCTGTCGATGTAGGCCTGCCCGCCACTGGAGTTGTCGATGCCGCGCGGCAGGTAGACCAACGGCAATTCGGGCGGCCGCCCTGCCTGCGGGCCGCGGTACCCGAAGTGCGGCGGACCGGGGCCAAGCGACCGAGGCCCACCGCCGGGCGACGAGAAGCGAACGCCGCAGATCGTCGAAGCCGGCGTCCATTCACCTTCGGAACACGGCACGGTGATGAGTCCATCGGGGGCGAGCCCCAAGCCGTCCGGATTGCGAAAGCCCGTCGCCATGACATCGGCTTGCCGACCATCGGGCGATATCCGCACCAGACCCTGGTTCCCCGAAGCGGTGTAGAAATTGCCTTGCGAATCACGTTGCAGACCGCAGATAAAGTCGTGGCCGGCCGGAGACGTTTCGAACGCGTTGCTAAAGCACTCATAGTAATCCGCTTCACCGTCGCCGTTCAGATCATGCAGACGCGTCAGTTGGTCGCGACCTTGCACGTAGATCTGTCCGTCGGCCACCACCAATCCCAAGGCGTGGTGCAGCCCGGCGGCGAAGCGGCGCCAGGTAGCCTGGCCGGGACGATCAGCGGGGGAGTCCAATCCCGAGACTCTCCAGACGTCGCCTTGCATCGTACACACCAGGGCGCTGCCATCAGGCAAGAAGTCATGACCGCCGCAAAACATGAGCGCCTGCCACGGGTTGTCTTCAGGCAGTTCGACGGTGTCGACCGCGTAGGGCTGGCCCTGGCCGGGAATGATCCGGGTGCGAATCTCTTGCGGCCATTGCCTGGGGGCTTGCCGCAGCTTTCGGCTCAAAGAGTGTTGCTCGACAGGCGCCGCCTCGCGCACGAACTTCCCATCGACACACCAGGGCGCGTCCAAGTACTCGACCTCGCCGATGCGGTAAGCAAAGACGACGCGCGGCCCGATCCGATAGAAGCCGCGATAGACAAAGGGTTCGTTGACGGGTCGCTGCGGGGGCTTTGGCCGAAGTTCACCGTCCACTTGCAGCCCATGCATGAAGCCATGTCGCACAGGGGAGAACTTCACGAATCCGCCGGACCACACGGCTTCGTAATTCAATGTTTCCGGATTAAAGCAAGCCGCCAATTCGCCGTGCTCGCCAAGTCGCACGCATACGCCGCGAGGCGCGACCACGCCGGCGCCATGAAAAACGCCCGCCTGCAGCGTTCCTAGATCCGTATCGTTCCAGCGACCATCAGACCAACTCTCTTCCGTTTGAAAGCCCCAGTGCCCAGCTTGCCCACCATCGAGTCCCGGAAAGGGGGCCAACAACATGGGAGCGTACGGTTCGCCGCGAAAATGCTCGGCCTGCTTCGCGTAGAAGTCGTAAAGGCGATGCTCGTTCACCGGGTGACGCCAACTTGGGAAGTCCTCTTCACGAAGCGGCCCACGGTCGTAAACAAACGACGCCGGGGCGTGCGAGTTCGCATGCCTTAGGGCCGTGGCCAGCGGTTGCGGCAAAGGCTCTCCTTGGCGATCGCTCAGAAAGCGAATCAAGTCCAGGACTTGTTGACGAGTCATCGAAGCCAGCAAGCCTTCGGGCATCATCGACCCGGCGGCCTGCTCCTCCTCGATTTCCGCGCGAGGAATCGTCACGACGGTATCACGAGCTGGATCGCGAAGCACCACTTGCTGGCTGTTGGACGACTGGCGGTAGCCGGTCAACGTCTTGCCGTCCGCCGTGAGCACTCGCCACGAAGTATACTCGGGCTTCACTTCGCGATTGGGCCAGAGCAACGACTCCACGAGCAGTTGCGGCTTGAGTTGCTTGCCAATGGCCGTCAATTCCGGTCCCACGGCGCCGCCCAAGTCGCCCGCGGCGTCATCGCTCAAGCGGTGACAGGAAAGGCATGCCGAGCGAGCGGCCGCGAAGACCATGGCCCCGCGATGCGCGTCGCCGTAACGACTGGCGTCTTCGACGAGTTCCTTCGCGATGCGCGCGGAATACGGCGGCGCCGCCGTTTGGGGCGCGGCGAGCCATCGCGCATGAGCATGAATGGCCTTCTCGTGAGGCGTCTCTGGGCGGGCGCCCGCTTGGCGACCTGCGGGCGCTGTGGACGCTTGCTCGCGGCGCGGCTGCTTCTGAGCTCGCAACTCGGTTCGCAACCGGCGCAGACCGTCCAGATTCTCCTGCAGCGATTCGCGCGCATCAAGTTGCTCGCGATGATCCAAGACGCCGATGGGTCCGGAGTAATCGCTTTCCTCGACAATACGGATCATCTCAGCTTCATGGTTTCCCTTGCCGATGCCCAAAATCTTCGGCTGCGCCTCGGGGTTCGCCATGCCGTTCAGGTTCAAACACCATAGATAGGGCTTCATGATGGCGAATGCGTCGGCCCAATCCCCGATATGCCCGTGGCCGTGATGGAAGTTGTAAACAATCCCGACATGATCGTGCCCCATGTCGCGGAGTCGTTGGCAAACCGCGACCAGGTTCTGGGGTTCGCCGCCCCACCCGCCATGGTTGTACAGTCCCAACTTGCATCCCATTTTGGCCGTTCGCTGCACCAACGGCAGCATCGCCTCGGCGGCGGCCTTCACCTTTTGTTCGTCGTTCTCGCCGGCGGCGTCGCCCAGGATCTGCCAGATCTGGGGGTGCAGATCGTATTTTTCGAACAGGCGAAACGCCTCGTCATGGACCGCCCAAAAAGCGAAGAACTCGACGCCATGCTTACGATACTCGAGTATCTCCTGCTCGAACGTCGGCACGTGTTCTTCTCGCCAATCGTAAGCGCATCGTCGCAATCCCAGCTCCTTCAACATGACCGCCCGCTCGGCCGGCGAACGCTTCTTGGCGTCGAAGGGAACAATGCACCAGGCCACGAGGTTCTCGTCGCGCAGCGGGTCTGACTCGGCTTGCGAGTCGGGCTTATCCTGTGCGTGGGTCGAGGACGTCAAAGACATCAGCGCCGCCGGCGCCCAGCAGAAGAACCAGCCAGGGCAAGTTGACGAAAAACAGCGACCACGGCGGCGATGGCGATATGGGATCATGGGAATACTCTCATCCGATGCCAGGCATGGGTGCGAGGGCGTTGGGCGGCGGGCTCGCGTGCAGTGCGGTGCGGTGCACAGTTCTCAGTCTAGGCGTAGTTCGCCAGCGCCCATAGCAATCCGCCGCCGAGGGCGCCGAGAAAGACGGTCGCCAGGCAACCCCGCGCCGGCGGCGTCAAGCCGCGCGCTTTGGCGAAACCGCGGACGGCCTTTCGGGCGGCCGAACCGCTGACGCCGCTGGCCCGCCGGAAGCGGGCGACGGCCTCGACGAATTCCCCGTGTCGCAGCAGTTGCTCCAACTCCTGCTCGACGCCGGGAGGCAGGCTCTCGGCGACAAGCGATTGCTGGAGGTCATCGACCCATTGCTTGGCTTGCATTAACGAACAACTCAGTTCGTCGCGAACCAGTTTCACGGCGTCGAGCTTTCGCGATTGCCGCAACAGTTCGCGCACGGCGTCCCGCAGCGGACCGGCGTCGCGCCCGGGCTCCACTTCCTGCGGAGCCTCGGTGAACGTCTCGATCCGCTCGACCCACTGCTTCGCCTCCATCAGGCTCAATCCGAGTTCTTTTCGAACGAGCTTGACGGCTTCGATCTTTTTTCCACGAGCCAACAAAACGCGTGCTCGTTCGGCCAGATCACTCATTCAACCGACTCGGGGTCGCGCGGAGCTTGAAAATCGGTCACTGATTCGAGTTCTCCGATTCCGGCTTGGCTTCGCTGCTGGCCGGTTCGGCCGTGTCGTCCACCTTCACGATCTCGCCGTCCAACGGCTTGCGGGGCAAGAGATCATCCCGCATGGCCGCGTTGTAGGCGAAGGTCGCCATGATAATGGACGCCTGCTTCGCGTCTTCGACTTGGATGCGATCATACACGTCCATGCTGGAGTGATGCGTGCGCGTGTCGTATTCGATCGGATCTTGGATGAATTGAAAGCCTGGCAAACCCAGGCTGTCAAACGACAGGTGATCGGTGCCGCCCGTATTGGATGCGGTCACCGTGGACGCGTCCATCTCGGCGAAGGGCGTCAACCAACTGCGGAAGATCGAGCCGACTTGCTCGTTGCCTTGCAGATAGATTCCGCGGATCTTGCCGGTGCCATTGTCCAGATTGAAGTAGCCGCAGAACTTCTCGTGTGCGGGCTTCAATTCGTACTTGGTGCGCGGGCGTTGGCCTTCGGCGCCTTCGCCGCGCTGCGGTCGCACGGCGCGACCGAAATGCTGCTCGACATACGCTCGAGATCCGTACAGACCTTGCTCTTCGCCAGTCCACAATCCAATGCGAATCGTACGACGCGGCTTGGCGTCGATCGCCTTAAGGATCCGCATGGCTTCCATGGCGACGCCGCATCCGATGGCGTTATCGGTGGCCCCGGTGCCGGTATGCCACGAATCGAAGTGGCCGCCGACCATAACGACTTCGTCCTTCAAGTCCGTACCCGGGATCTCCGCGATCACGTTGAAGCTATTCAAATCATCGTCGTGAAAATGCGCGGCGAGGTCGATCTCCAACTCGGGTTCGGCTCCGCGCTCCAACATACGAACGATGCGGTTGTAGTGCTCGACGGCCAAGACGACTTGCGGCACGATCGTTTGCACATCAGCCGACCAAGGACGCGGACCCGGCGTGAAGCCGCTACCGCCCGCGGCGCGGGGCAAAGTCGCCGATCCCACGAAGACGGTCCCGCCGTCGCCTCGTCCGGGCTCCAACACCACGGCGGCGCCTTCATCATAAACCAGTCGCCACTTTTCGGTTTGCATGCGAAACGCGGCGCGAGGATCGACCGCGGGTCGCGTGGGCTGGTTGGCGGCGGTTGAGGCGCCAGCGCGACCGCTGGGGCGCGTGCCGTCCGCCGGGAGCGCTTCCGCGACCGCCGCGCCACTGCGACTGCGTCGGGCCGATGGATCGGCATTAGCCAACTTCAACAACTCTTCATCGGTCTTCCGCTTGGCCGACGGTTCGAAGAGAGCGGACACGTCGCGAGGAGGACTCATCAAGACGATGGCTTGTCGAAGTTTGCCGCGATACTTCTCGAGATCTTCTTCGCTTTGCACATCCAAATAGATCGGTACGCCGCGCACCGTCGCTCGGGTGCTGGGCGACCAAGCCTTGGGATAGCCGATGAGCGGTGAGAAATTGGGCGCGACCATGTTGGCCTTGAAGCCTTCGAGCGTCCATCCCCGTCCAAACGGCCCCCAATTCTCGAAGTGAACATTCTCCAATCCCCACTCGCCCATCCGTTGCTTCGCCCACTCGCCCGCTTGGCGCGTGAGTGGCGAACCGGTGAGTCGAGGTCCGTGGACATCGGTCATGTAGCTGATCGAATCCATGACTTGCGACCGCTCCATCCCCTCCTCAATGATTTTGTCGACCATTTCCTGGTCGAAGCTGGGACCCGATTCCTGGGCCCCGCAGATTGCCTGGCAGCTAATGAAGGGCAGGACAACAAGGATCGTTGTCAGAAGGCGAAGCGTGCGCATGAAGGGAGTTCCCAAAACTTGATGCCGCTGAAATTGCGTTCGCGGGGGCGTCCCGCAGCCACTCGCTTCAGATTATGCACCGCCACGGGGCGGCTCGCCAGAACCCGGTCGGAAACTGGCCCGCGCAGGGCGGGACTGTGGGCAAACCTACGGGGGCCCGCCCCCGCCTCGATTTGGCCCGCCCCCGTCAAGCGATGCTTCTCGCCAGCAGGCATCCGTGGGCGCTTTATCGCCCGAGTTGTCTCCCGAGGCCGCAACTGCAACCGCGTTGCCGGGCGGCGTGGACGCTGCCGGCGTGTCCGGGCAACTCCCAATAGAACGGCGCCCTGGGTTGCTTGGCTCCCCAGGCGTTCATTCTGGCCGCGTCGAAGACTTGCCCGTTGGCGATCGTATATTGAATCCGCTGGGAATCGCGGATCTCGACTGCGGGGTTCGCGCCGGCTTCGAGAATCAGGATATCGGCGAGCTTGCCGGCTTCCAGCGAACCGAGATCGCCGTCCAAACCGATGTAGCGGGCGCCGTTAAGCGTCCCACAACGCAGCGCTTGCATTGGCGTCATGCCGCCTTGAACGAAGCTCCACATCTCCCAGTGCGTGCAGATGCCGTCTAATTGACCGTGGCCGCCGGCTTGCACCAAGCCGTCGTCTTCCACCACTTGCTTGGCGATCTCCGCGACGCGAATGTGATTGTAGTCCTCCAAGGGCGCCTTGCTGCGGCGCCGCGATTTGGGGTTCAGCACATGAGGGGGAAGGAACGTCTGTAAACGCGGATGCAGCCACAGGTCGTCGACTTCGTACCAGTACCGTTCGCCGGATAGGCCGCCATAAGCGACGCTCAACGTCGGCGTGTACCCGACGCCGGCGCCTTTCCACAGCGCCATGACGTCGGCGTACGCCGTTTGCACCGGCAGCGTATGTTCAATCCCCGTATGCCCGTCCACGATCATGGTCATGTTGTGCATGAAGGTGGAGCCGCCTTCGGGCACGACCATCATCTTGCGTTGGCGAGCGGCTTCGATCACTTGCTGACGTTGATCGCGACGGGGCTGGTTGTAGCTTTTCACGGTGAAGGCGCCCACCGCCTGCATACGTTCAAGATGGAACAGCGCATCCTCCAAGCTCTCGACCTCGGCCTTGAAGCTGCCGGTCGCGCCGTACAGAATCGTTCCCGTCGAATACGTGCGGGGTGCGATAATGCAGCCGGCCTTGGTCATTTCGCTGGCCGCGAAGATCTCGTGCGTGTCGTTGGAGGGGTCGTGAATCGTTGTGACGCCAAACGCCAGCCTGGCGTAGTCGACCCAGTTGGCCTGAGGCGTAATTTGATCCGCCGCTTGCGGGCCATGTGCATGTGCGTCAATGAAGCCGGGAAGAACGGTCTGCCCCGTGATGTCCAATTGCAGGGCGCCTTGGGGGATCTCCACCTCGCCTCGTCGCCCGACCGCGGTGATGCGATTGCCTTGGACCAGGATCACGCCGTCGTCGATGGTCCCCGCGGCGCCCATCGTCAACAACCGCCCGCCGACGATCGCCAGGTTCGTGTTCGGTTGGGCGTGCCGCGCGCGAAAGCCGATCTCGCGCGCGGTGGGCGCGGACGCTTCGCTTGCCGCAGACGGTGAAGGACTTTCCACCGGATCGCGCAGGAAGGCGAACGCTTGATCGAGCGATTGCGAGTAGAGCGTGGGGCCCAACGACCAGTGCAGGCTGCGGCTGTCGCCGGCGAAATGTATGAAGTCGCCCGCGCTTCTGGCTAACTTGGGCGATGGGTAGATTGCTGGACTGAGGGCCTACCGAGATCGCCTTACCGGCGTGCACGAGCGGCGCCAGGTGCACATGGAATCGCTCGATAAACGCGATCCAGCGACCGTCGGGCGAGACGCGAAAGTCCGTGGCCCAGCGACTTGTGTAATGCTCGCGTTCCTCGTTCCCGTTGAGATCCACCGAGTAGAGCGTTCGATTGTCGGCTTCTTTTTCGAATCGAGTCCGCTGCAGAAAAACACGGTCGTTGGCCGCCGCGAATTGCGGTCGCGAACCATTGCGGCTGACCAGCGCGGCCGGTCCTCCGCGCGAAGCGATACGATACACGCCAGGATCCTGAGACCACAATGGCGACGTGATGTAACCGCCGCCGCCTCGTTCAAAAAGAATCGTCTTGCCGTTGGGACTGAAGACCGGATTCAAGTAATGCCCAGGATTCGCTGTGACGACCCAATTCTCACCGGAGTCGGGACGGCTGGACGCCACGCGGATCGAACCCAACTTCTCGTCGTGCCAGGTGCTGTACGTGATGTAGCGGCCGTCGCGAGAGTAGCTGGGATAAAACTCGAAGTGATCGTCTTGCGTTGTCAATCGTCGCGGTTCGCCGTCGGGCAGGTCGCGCACGTAAAGGCGCCCCAACGCTTGATAGACGACCTGATCGCCTGACGGAGACACCTCGACCCAACGCAACATGCGAACATCGAATTCCTCGGGCGCGGCCGAGACAGGGAACCTTAAGCACTCAACGATCTCGCGCGTGTCTTCAATATGAAACGGGATGCTCGCGGCATCGCCTGTGGCCACATCGATCTTGCGGATCTGTCCTTTGGCCCAGGCCACGATGTGCTTGCCATCGGGCGTCCAGGCGAACGTGGGATAGACGCCGTGGATGGCCCAAGCCTCTTGCATGTCGCGCTCCAACTCGTCGTACACCAGGCGCACGCCGCCGGACGCGACATCAAACAGGTGCAAACCCGTCTTGGCGCCGACTCTGCGGACGAACGCGATGGTCTTTCCATCCGGCGAAGGCGTTGGGCGACAGGCGCCGCCGGGTCCGCTGATGTACGTCTCGGTGCGGCCGGTGGCCAGTGTCAGGCGTTTGACGACGTAGATTTGTTGATGGGAATCCTTGTCGTATTCAAACGTGTCTCCCGGCGTCGTGTCTTGCGAGTAATACAAGTACTTCCCGTCGGGAGAGAACATCGGTTCGTTGACGTCCTTCTGGTCGTTGGGACGTTCGGTAAGTTGGACGCCCTCGGAGGCGTCTGAGCCGAGACCCGAGCGATGATACATCCACATCTCGCCGGCCCCCAAGGAGCGGCGGCTGGAAAAGTGCTTCCGCGCGACCAGATAGTCGCCATCCGGCGACCAGGCCGCCCCGTTAACGAGCCTAAACGTCTCCTGCGTCACTTGGCGCAACTGCTCGCCTTGGAGATCCATGATCCACAGATTGTCGCCGCCGCGTCCGTTCTTGCCGGTGCGATCGCTAGTGAACGCCACCCAGCGACCATCAGGACTAAACCGCGGCTGCATGTCCCAGGCGCGGCCCGAGGTGAGCTTGCGCGGACGAGCCTCCTGGGTTCCGTCGGCGCCGCTGATTGGCATTTGATAAATATCGCCCAACAGATCAAACACAATCGACTTGCCGTCGGGACTGACATCCAGGTTGATCCAAGTGCCCTCACGAACATCGATCGGTTGCTGGCGCAAAGGGCCAGGCGCTTGATCGACGTTCCAGGGAGTCGAGGACTCTGGATCATCCGCGAAAACCGTGAAACCAGTAGCCAGGATCAAAAGGACAAGGGCGTGAATCAGCGTGCGCGGGCTCATAGGGCGTATTCGTTCCAGAAGCGAAGCGGGCCGGGTACTCAGCGAGTATGGCTTGCCCGCTCGGTGTTGGCAAATGCGCGGGGCAGGGATCAGGATCAGGGATCAGGGATCAGGGATCAGGGATCAGGGATCAGGGATCAGGGATCAGGGATACAGAGGGCCACAGAGGCGGATGCATTTCCGTTCTCTGTGTTCCTCTGCGCTCTCTCTGCGGTAATCCCTTTTCGCGGAACTCTAATCCGAAAGCCCATGGGAGGCGCCTGTCCGTCTCGACGTCCTATTGTTGATCGCCGTAGCGTTTCTTGAATTCGCCAATGGGGTCGAAGTCCGGCTTGTTGTAGAGCTTTCGTTGGCGATCAACCTGACTGTTGGGATAGTAATCAAAGATATCGCCATTGCCGAGCATTCGCGGATCGCCCTGCACTTTCAACTCGCTCTGCAACTGTTCCCACAGTTGCTTCTTGATTGCGGCAAGCGACGATTCGTCCGCGAGATTGCGAACGCAGTCCGGATCGTCCACGACGTCATACAGTTCTTCTTGCGGGCGTTTGCCAAAGCTCATTTCGAAGTAACGGTAATCGGCGTCGGCGGGCGAGAGGTTCGTCAGGAACGCTTTGGTTGGCGAGGCATCGCAGTTCAGCCAACCGTACTCGGGATCTCCGGCCGGCCAGCGGGACGGTTTGAAGTTGCGAACATACAGGAATCGATCATTGCGAACCGCGCGAGCGGGATAGCCGACCGAGAGCAGTTCGCCGTCGACTCGGCCGACATCATGCCGTTCCTTGCCCAACAGCGTATGGTCGCGCGAGGGATCGATCCGACCGGACTCCGCGGCCAGCAATTGACCGGCGAAGCTCTTGCCGGTCATCTGCGGGGGAATCGGCTCGCCCGCCAGTTCCATCAGCGTCGGCGCCAGATCGGGAAACGTAATGAAGTCGGTCACGACGCGGCCAGCCGAGATCTTCTTTCCCCACCGCGCGGCGAAGGGAATGTGAAAACCGTCGTCGTAGATCTGCCCCTTCACGCGGGGAAACGGCATCCCATGATCGCTGGTCGCAATCACCAACGTGTTCTCCAGCAACCCGCTGCTCGAGCTGTTCGAGCGCCCGCCCGATGTGCGCGTCATACCATTCCACCTCCAGAGCGTAGTCCGCCAGGTCGCCGCGGATCGTGGGATTGTCGGGCCAATAAGCGGGCACGGTCACGTCCGCTAAGTCCTTGCCCGCCAACTTCCAATTGTCCTTGCCGTAGCCTCGATGAGGCTCGCGAGTGCCCAACCAGAAACAAAACGGCTGTCCAACCGGCTTCTGATCCAGGAAGGCGGCGAAGTTGCCGGCGTAATCCGTATTGCTGATTCCCTTGTAGGGCGGCTTGAGCGTCCGTTGGTTGTAAGGGTGGCCGGCTGGATTCTCTTTCTTGAACCCGGCGGAACTGTCGCCTTGATAAAGTCCTGGGCCCCAGCCTTTGCCGGTGAAGCCCATGAAATATCCCTTCTCTTCCAGCAGGTAGGGAAAGAACAGCCAGCGATTGGAGAGAATGGGATTATGATTGCAGGCCTCGCGCAGTTGCCAGGAATAGCGACCGGTCAACAGGCACGCGCGGGCCGGCGCACACTTCGGGTTGCAATTGAACGCGTTGGTGAACAAAACGCCTTCCTTGGCAATCCGATCAAAATTGGGAGTTCGCACATAGGTCGAACCGTGTACGCCCATGCTGTCCCGCGAAGCGTCGTCGGCGATAATGAAGAGAAAATTGGGCCGGTCTTCCGCCGCCACTGGTCGCGATGCAAGGACCAACAGCAACACTCCGATCGCCAACAACTTTTTTTTCATCGGTGTGAAACGGACTGCATGGTCCGCCAGTACAAGGAAGTGATGGATGTACGTCCGGCGATCGTCCAGGGACGGAAACGGCGTCGCCATCTTTGCGCCGCGTGCAGTATAGTCGAACCGCGCGTCCCACTTCCAATCCAGACACCTGCAACAACAAGATGAGCGTCGGACGCTGGTCGGGCTGTTGTCCCACTTCACGAGCCACCCATGCACTACCTGTTCTCGATCGGCGTTCTGGGGCTTTGTGCCGCGTTGGCGGCCGCTCAAGAGACGACGAGCTACGATCCCCTGCGAGGGTCGGCGTCCGCCAAGATCGCCTTGTTGGACCTGGTGATTGACGACTCCGAGCGGAAGCGGGAGTTGCCGGTCTTGATCTATTTGCCAGCGGGCGACCAACCGGCCCCGGTGGTGCTGTTCAGCCATGGTCTGGGCGGAACACGCAAGGGGAGCGCTTTCCTCGGGAAGCACTGGGCGGGGCGCGGGTACGTTGCCGTCTTCCTGCAGCATCCAGGAAGCGATGATTCGGTGTGGAAAGACACGCCGATACTGCGGAGGATGGCGGCCATGCGAAACGCGGCGTCCGCCGAGAATTTTTCGTTGCGGTGCGGCGATGTCAAGAAGGCGCTGGACCAGCTTGAGACCTGGAACCGCGATCCAACGCATCGCCTGCACGCTCGAATGGACCTGGAGCACGTCGGCATGAGCGGCCACTCGTTCGGCGCCGTGACCACGCAGGCCGTCTCCGGTCAGGCCTACCCCATCGTGGGTCAACGGTTTCTCGACAAACGGATCGACGCGGCGATCTCCCTGAGCCCCAGCACGCCCGCGCGGCGCTCCGCAAGCGCCGCGTTCGGCTCCGTGTCCCTGCCCTGGATGCTGATGACCGGCACGCACGACGCTTCGCCGATCGGGAATCAAACCATTGAATCTCGCCGCGAGGTCTATCCCAATCTGCCGGCAACCATCGACAAGTATGAACTCGTCCTTGATGGGGCGGAACACTCCGCATTCACCGAACGCAAACTGCCGGGAGACAAGCAGCCAAGGAATCCCAAGCATCACCAGGCGATCAAGGCGATGAGTACGGCGTTCTGGGACGCCTATCTTCGCCAAGACCCGCAAGCCAAAGCGTGGCTCAACGGCGAACAAGCCGCCAATGTGCTGGAGCCCAAGGACGTTTGGCGACACGCACAGGGCAAGGCAAAGTGAAGTCAACGCACGATGGCGCGCGTCTGGCCGGGAACAGGCGCGCGACGAAGACAATCCCGGTTGTGGCGGGATGTCGCCTGGGAGCCAAGCCCTGGGAGACTCGCCGGCGGCGTCGCTTTCTTCTCGTGCGTTGGGGTATGATCTTGCTGTAGACGCACGCTTCATCCTTGCTCGTTGACGGACATCATGATTGACTTCGCTCGCCTTGGTCCCCTTCCCTCTCCGGTGTTGCGCGTCCTGGCGTGTCTGGCAACCCTCTCGGTCGCCATCGCGACATCCCGCGGCCAGAACCTGGTGCATCATGCGCAGGGGGAAATGGCGGGCGAGCCGACGACCACCAGCATCCTGTTGCAATCTCGCTTGACGGCTCTGCCCGGGCCGGATCTTGACGCGATGGGCGACATGCCGGGCGCCGCAGGCGTCGCCGCTTTTGAGTGGAGCGAAGTGCGGGGCTTTGAGCAATCATGGCGGACTGAATGGTTGCCGGCTTCCGCCGAGCATGACTTCATCGTCCGTGCGCGGCTGGAGGGGCTGCAGCCGGGACGCGAGTATTTCTATCGCTTGCTCTTGGGCGTGGATCCGGCATCCGCTCGAGCAGGTCCGCTGCGGAGATTCAAGACGCTTCCCGGCGCGGACTCTTCGGCTGCGGCCTCTTTCTGCATGGGCAGTTGCATGAACTACAACACGTTCGTTCATGGCGTCGCCAATGGCGGGGGCCCGATCACGGCCACCGAGGAGGATAAACGGCTGGGCTATCCCTCGTTCGCCGCGATGAACGCGTTGCATCCGGACTTCTTCGTGGGGACCGGCGACATCGTCTATTACGATAATCCGGCCCGCGGCGCCGCTCGTGAGTTGCCTGAGTTGCGAAGAAAATGGCACGAACAATTTCATTTCCCGCGGATCATGAATTTCCTGGGAAGCACGCCTGCGTTCTGGTCGAAGGATGATCACGACTTTCGCTTCAACGACGCGGACCTGCGGGGAGAACGCTTGCCCTTGCCCGCCGCAGGGATTGAGTTGTTTCGCGAGCAGATGCCGATCTTGATGCCCGGCGACCGGACTTCGGCCACCTACCGCACGCATCGCATTAATCGCGATCTGCAGCTTTGGTTTACCGAGGGTCGCGACTATCGTTCGCCGAATCGAAGTCCCGATGGTCCAGACAAGTCCTTGTGGGGCGTCGAGCAACGAGAGTGGTTGAAGCGGACCCTGGCGGAAAGCGACGCCGTCTGGAAAATCATCATCACGCCGACTCCGATGGTCGGTCCGGACGACGCCCGCAAGAAGGACAATCACGCCAATCTGGGCGGCTTTCGGCATGAAGCGGACGCCTTCTTCAACTGGTTGAATGAGAATGAGATTCAGCGAGTGTTTACGTTTTGCGGCGATCGCCATTGGCAGTATCACAGCATCCATCCTTCCGGCGTGGAGGAGTTCTCCTGCGGCGCGTTGAATGACGAGAATTCACGGCGAGGCGTGGCGCCGGGGTCTCAGCGGGGCACCGACCCCGAAGGCTTGATTCAACAGCCTTACACCTATCCGAAACCAACGGGCGGCTTTCTGTTGCGCGCTCGGATCGCAGCGACGAGGATGAGCCTCGGCTAACGATTGAGTTTCGCGACGACCACGGCGTGCTGCTCTATCGACTCGACAAAACGCCGTAGGCAACGAAGCCGGTTTCCTTTTCGCGAGAATCCATGCCACGCGTCTCCCTGAACAACCAGCCGTTTGATGTGCTCGTGATCGGAGGAGGCATTGTCGGCGCCGGCGTCGCTCGTGACGCCGCCGCTCGCGGCTTGAAGACGCTGTTGGTGGAGCAAGCGGACTTCGCGTCAGGCACAAGCAGCCGCTCCTCGCGGCTGCTGCATGGCGGTTTGCGTTACCTGGCGCAGGGGCGAGTTGGACTGGTGCGGGAGGCCAGCGTGGAAAAGATGCGGCTGCATCGCAACGCGCCGCACCTGGCCGAGCCGCTGCCGTTCTTGTTCCCAGTCTGGCGGGGAGACGCCTGGCCGTTATGGAAACTCGCTCTCGGCGTGCGGGTGTACGACTGGCTTTGCGGGCGCCGCAATCTCGGACCGTCGGCAAGCCTGACGCCCTCGGAGGCCCTGGCCTTGTTGCCCGATCTGCGCAGCCAGGGACTACGGGCGCAACGCGGCACTATGATGGGCTGACCAACGATGCGCGACTGGTGCTGGACACTTTACTTACGGCCGCAAAGTCAGGCGCCGAAGTCCGCAATTACACGCAATTCTTAAGCGGGCGACGGGACGGCGCGCACTGGTGTTGCGAATTGCAGGATCGGGAGTGCAACGAACCCCAGCATATCCAAACCCGCGTCATCATCAACGCCGCCGGAGCGTGGGCGCCGGAATTTCCCGCCAGCCGCATTGTGCTTCGCTTGACCAAAGGCGTGCATCTGGTCATCCACCGCGAGCGTTTGCCCGTGCGGGAGGCGGTGGTCTTAACCGAGGGCCAACGCATTCTGTTTGTGATCCCCTGGGGGACGCGCGTGATTTTGGGGACGACCGACACGGACTATTCAGGCGATCCCGCCGCCGTACAGACCGAAGCGACCGATATCGACTATGTCTTGGACGTCGTAAATCGCGCCTTCCCCCGAGCCTGCTTAGGCCGAGAAGACGTGCTGGCCGACTGGGCGGGAGTGCGGCCGCTGATCGCCAGCGGTAAACAGAAGAAGGGCTCGCCGTCGAATCTATCGCGCTCTCATGTAATTCGGGTTGCCGAGCCTGGATGGATCGATGTGGCCGGCGGCAAGCTCACGACCTACCGCGTCATGGCCGAACAAGTCATCGATGCCGTGCGCGGATTCTTCGACCGTACGCCACCCAAATCGAAAACGGCGACGACGCCGCTGCTTGCGGGAAAGTTCAGCGGAGTCTTGCCGCCGGAGCTCTGTCGCGATGTGGTAGTCGAGTGCTGCCGCAACGAATGGGCCGTGCACTTGGACGACGTGCTGACGCGACGCACCTCATGGCGATACTATCACTCGCCCCAGCAAGAAGCAGCCGAACAAACCGCAAGCTGGATGGCCGAAGAGATGGGTTGGAGCCAAGAGAAAAAAGAGAGGGAATTGAAGCATGCTGGTTTCGAGAGCAATAGCTGACGGCCCGCCGCCGAGAGCCTTGTGCTGCTGGACCGACAATTCCCGCCACGACGGGGCTTGCTTGTCCCCGTCCAGCGATGCTCCTTGCCAGCCCAACGCCGGCGACGGCCGCTGACGAACGTTGTGCTAGAATACCGGCGTCTCGCTTACCAGAACTTCCACGCTCAAACCACGAGGCCTCATCGTGCGTTCCCTTGGCTTGTTGATGGCGCTCTCCTTCCTCGTTGGCGGCGCTTTCGGGCAGGATTTTCCGCAGATCTACAACAGCGAAGCGGATCGTGATGCAAAACCGCTCAGCGCGCTGATTGCGGCGCAAGGCATGCAGACGCCTCCCGGATTTCGCACAACGGTTTTCGCTAGCGAACCGGATGTTCAGAATCCGATTGGCATGGCGTGGGACGCGAAGGGAAGGTTGTGGATTGCGGAGAACTACACCTACGCTGAGCGCAGTCAACGTTTCGACCTGAGCTTGCGAGATCGCGTGTTGGTACTCGAGGATACGGACCACGACGGCGTGGCCGATCAGCGTCGAATCTTTTCCGATCAGCTGCAGATGTTGACCAGCGTTGAGGTTGGGCGGGGCGGCGTGTGGGTGATGTGTCCTCCTCAATTGCTCTTCATTCCCGACGCGGACGGGGACGCCGTGCCCGACGGTCCGCCGCAAGTGATTCTCGACGGCTTTGAAGTCGCCAAGGAAAACTACCACAACTTCGCCAACGGCTTGAAATGGGGACCTGACGGCTGGTTATATGGTCGCTGCGGTGGTTCATGCCCTGGCCGCATCGGCCGCCCCGGCGCAGCGGACACTCAACGCATCGCCTTGGAGGGCGGCGTCTGGCGATATGACCCGCGCAGCCAACGCGTTGAGGTGCTCTGTCATGGCACGACCAATCCCTGGGGTCATGATTGGAACGCCTTGGGCGAAGCTTTCTTCATCAACACCGTGAATGGTCACTTGTGGCACTTGATCCCGGGCGCTCACCTGCATCGTCCCTTCACCCTGGATCCGAATCCTCATGTCTACGAGTTGTTGGACATGCACGCGGACCATTGGCACTTTGATACAGGAGCAGGTTGGCAGCAATCGCGCGACGGCAAATCCAATTCCTATGGCGGCGGCCACGCCCATACCGGAATGATGATCTATCAGGGCGACAATTGGCCGGAGCGTTTTCGGGGCAATCTGTTTACGTTGAATCTGCATGGACGTCGCGTCAACCAGGAGCTGTTGAAACGCAGCGGCAGCGGGTACGTCGCCAGCCATGGCGACGACATGCTGTTGAGTCCTGATCCGTTCTTTCGCGGGATCGACCTTAGCTGCGGTCCCGACGGCGCCGTGTATGTGCTTGACTGGAGCGACAATGGCGAGTGTCATGAACACACTGGCGTTCATCGAACCAGCGGCCGCATTTTTCGCGTCAGCCATACAGCGAGGGAAGGCTCCACACCAGGCAACGCGGCGACAATCGGCCCTCTTGACGAATTGAGCGACGAACAGCTCATTGAACTTCTCTCGCACGCGAATGCCTGGTATCCGCGGCAAGCAGCTTTGTTGCTGGCTCAACGTGCGATGCAGGCGAACGACTTCTCGTTGCAAACGGCGGCCTTGCGGGAAATGGTCGGCCACGAGAATCCCGTGCTGGCCTTTCGCGCTTTGAGCGCGCTGTTCACTTGCGGTGCGGCGGACGGGGATTTTCTTCGCACACAGTTGCGACACGCCAACGAACATCTGCGTGTCGCCGCGATTCGCTACCTGACGGATGGTTGGCCGCTCGATGACGTCTTCGGCCCAACGGCCGCCAGTCATTTCCGCTTGCCGGACGTCTCGCCGGAAACGACGCGGCTTGTTGATGATCTCCGCGGCATGGCGCGTAAGGACGACAGCGCGCTGGTGCGACTGGCCTTGGCGTTGACCATTCAGCGACTGCCCGTCCAGCACAGACTCTCCTTGGCGGATGCTCTGATGTCGCGCGGCGAGGATGCGGGCGACCACAACCTTCCCTTGCTGGTCTGGTATGGGCTGATTCCGACCGCGACCGCGAAGCCGACCGGCCTGGCGGAGATCGGCCTGCGCTCGACATGGCCCCAAACGCAGCGATTGATAGCTCGCCGCCTGGCGGAGTTGTTGGAGACCCATCCTGAAGGCGTCCGGCGAATGCTGAAATTCGTCGCGACGACCAAGAACCCCGCAGCGTGCAAGAACGTCCTAGCGGGACTTGCTGACGGGTTGAAGGGCTGGACCAAGGCGCCCAAACCCGCCGACTGGGATCGAGTCGTGGCGGCGGCCGCCGCCAGCCGAGACGCTGCTTTGATTCATCAGGTGCGGGAGCTGAGCGTCGTCTTCGGCGAAGGCCGCGCACTGGCCGAAGTCAAACGTCTCGTGCTTGATCCCCAGACGGAAATCGCGCTCCGCAAGTCCGCCTTGTCCACCATGGTCGCTGTGGGAGGCGAGGAGTTGGTCGATATCTGCCTGCCGTTGCTGAAGGACGCTCGCTTGAACGTCATTGCGGCTCAAGGTCTTTCCCAACACGATCAGCCTCGAATTGCCCGCGAGTTGGTCGCCAACTACCGCCGGTTTCGCGGACCCGAGCGTCCCAGAGTGATCTCCATCCTGGTCTCGCGTCCCAGTTTCGCGAGCGCGCTCTTGGATGCGCTGGCGGCGGGAAAGGTGCCTGCCACGGACCTGACGGCGTTCGACGTGCGCCAGATCCACTCGCTGAACGATCCGTTATTGACCGAGCGAGTTGGCGAGCTCTGGGGCAAGGTCCGCGATACTCCGCTGGAACGGCGCGCTCGGATCAGTGAATTGAAGAGCCGCCTGGATGCGACCGCCCTGGCCCAGGCTGACCTGCCGGCCGGGCGGCGCCTCTTCGAGCAAAGCTGCGTCAAGTGCCATCGCCTCTTCGGCAACGGACAGGCGGTGGGTCCGGACCTCACGGGCGCTAACCGTACGAATATGGACTACTTGCTGGAGAATGTGCTCGACCCCAGCGCCGTGGTGAACAAGGACTTTCGCATGTCGATCCTGAAGTTGAAGGATGGCCGCGTCCTCAACGGCTTGATCGTCGTGAAGAACGACAAGACGCTGACCTTGCAGACTCAAACCGAGCTGCAAACCGTCGCGCTGGCGTCGATCGAGAGCATTCGAGAAACCGATCTCTCTCCGATGCCGGACGGGTTGTTCGACAACCTGACTTTCGCGCAAATCCGCGATCTGGTCGCCTACCTGAGGCAGCCGAGCCAGATCGAATTGACGGAAGCCGCTCAGCAGTAGCGGCTCTCTGGCTGGCGCGCATCGATCCGAACACATAAGCAACAACGAGACGATTTCCCGCGTCGCGGGCGAAGTCACGCTTTCCCTTGCGCGAAGATCGCCGCAGCACGCTGGCTCAACTCCTTCATCGAATGGCAAGGGTCGGCGCCAGGCCCCACGTAGGTCGCGGAGCTTTGACCGCCAATGATGAGCGTGCCGCCGTACACGGCGACGGCGCTGGCCAGAGTCTCGATCTCCCGGTGACGCAGACGACTGCGAACCGGATTGGTGATGGCCAACCAGACGAGGCTTGGCTGCTCAACCTCAACCGAATCAACCAGCACGTCCACGGGCGTATTGGGTCCGAGATTGGTCTCTTCGAATCCGCATTCGTGGAGGACGACGGACACCATCAGACTGGGCAACAGGTAGGGGTCGTCTTGCGGCGCCGCTCCCATCGCGGTGGGCGCATGCTCGTCGGCGTCCGGCAAGGCGAGCCGGATCTGGCAGAGGGCGCGAACACAGAGCAACGTGGCTCGGTGCTCCACGAAGATGCTGCGCTTGTCCTCGGGCCAGGCGTTGCCAATGGCTTGCATCGCGTGGTGAATCGGCCCATCGCAGATCTCGGCGAGCGTCATGCCTTCGGCGTACATGGCTTGAAGCAAGCCAATCACCGCCTTGGCTTGCCCCTCGCGAAGAGCCGTGAGCAGCTTCTCCGCGTAGTCGCCGCCTGGAGCCCGGGCGGCGTCCAGCAAACCCAAGATGTCCGGGCGGAGGATCGGCAGCCCGGACTTCCTGACATAGCGAATGGCTTCGCCTACCGGGATCTTACGGTGGCCGCCGCGGGTGCGGTGAATGGAAAGCTCGCCACTGTCCGCCAAGCGGCGGACGGTGGACTCGCTCAGGCCCAGCGCCTCGGCGAACTCCGAAGTGGAAAGCAGTCGGTGCACCGCGCGGCCCTCTGAGGAAGACAGATTATCTACCAAACCCTACACGCAAAAGACTCCTCCCAGCAACAGAAATCGCAAAAACGTGCAGTTAGTCCGTCCGACGAGCGACGGTTAGTTCCTCGAGACAGTTTTGACAGTTTCTGTGAGTTTCCCCTATTTCATCCCCTTGGGAGGGTACGAATGTTCGACTCACTCCTTTTTTTGGCGGCGATGCCGGACCTGAGCGTCTTCCAGTACAGCCTGGTGGACAACATCTTCTCCATGACCGTGGCGACCATGGGCGCCGCGGCGCTGTTCTTCTTCCTCTCCCGCACCACGGTCGACGCCGCTTACCGCCCGGCGCTGACGGTCTCGGGACTGGTGGTGGCGATCGCCTGCTACCACTATTTCATGATTCGCCACAGCTGGCAGGACGCATATACTCTGGGCGGAAGCGGCTACGCGGGGACCGGGGCGGCCTTCAATGACTTCTACCGCTACGCCGACTGGATTCTGACCGTTCCCTTGCTCATGGTCGAGCTGGTTGCGGTGCTGCGACTGGAGCGGGAACGAGCCCGGTCGCTCCTGACCAGGCTGGTCGTCGCTGCGGCCGCGATGATCGCGTTGGGATATCCCGGCGAGGTGATCTCATCGCCTGACGGCCTGTCCGCTCGCATCATGTGGGGCGTGCTCTCGACCATTCCGTTCGTGTACATCCTGTACATCCTGTGGGTCGAGCTGTCCAAGTCGCTGGATACGCAGCCAGCGGCCGCGCGGTCCCTCATCGGCTTCGCCCGCTGGGTCATCTTGATCACCTGGATGGTCTACCCGATCGCCTACGCGTTGGGTAGCACGACGACTGCTCTAGCGGCGAGAGCCGGCGGAGACGTGGATCCAAGCGGCGTGGTGGCCCTGCAAGTGGGCTATGCGATCGCCGACATGCTGGCCAAAGCGGGCTTCGGCGTGTTGATCTACTTCATCGCCCGCGTCAAGAGCGTGGGCGTTGAGGCCAGCGGTCAACAGCCGGCTGTCGCGTAAGCCGCGCTCGATGCAGCGTTCTTTAGGACCTGGAGCCGAACCCATGCACTCCGTCGCAGTCACACTGATTAGCCTCGCGCTAGTGGCCGCCTCGGCGTCGGGGTTCGGCTTTTCCAGTTCCGTGCAGCTCTTGCTTTTGACAGTGCTGGTGGCTTTCCTTGGCGTGCCTCATGGCGCGTTGGATCCTTTTTATGGGGGGGAGCTACTGAGGGGGCGATGCGGGAAGGCGTGGCCGCTTGTGTTCACCGCTGCATACGTGATGGTCGGTGTTCTGGTCATCGCCGGCTGGCTTGTCGCCCCCGTGTTGACCGCCGGATTGTTCTTCGTTCTCGCTGCCTGGCACTTTGGCATGGAGGAGGACTACGGTTCGGAAACAAGCGGGTCGCTCTATTGGCTGTTCGCAACAGCGCGTGGCGGCCTGCTGATCTGGACGTTGGCTGTCTGCCAACCCGACGCTGTGGGTGGACTGATGAACTGGGTGATTCCCGTTGCTGATAACGGCCGATCCGCCGGCGTGGTGATGCGATCGCTGTTGGTCTCAGCTTGGGTGGTATTGCCCGTCGCCTGTTGGGACCTGCTCGCTCATCTTCGCCTGCCTGTTCGGAATCGAGCGTTGAGCTCACGGTTGCTGACCGTCCTTCGGGTTGCCTCTTTTGTCGCCCTGTTCGCCGTGGTGGAACCGCTGGTCGGCTTCGTGGTGTACTTCTGCCTCTGGCACTCGATCAGGGGTTTGAGAGAGCTGCGAGAAAAGGCCGCAGTGAGCTGGGGACGGTTGGTGATGCTGTTAGCGCCCATCACGACGGTCACTCTCATGTTTGCCGTACTGGCGGCCTGGCAGGGGGTCGGCGCGGAACTGCTTCCGCCAGTAATTGTCAGGACGGTCATGCTGGGCTTGAGCGCGATCGCCATTCCGCATCTCGCGCTGCACGCCGCTGTCGGCGCGGCGCGACATCGCCGCGAAAGCGCCGTTCCGAGTTTGGAGATCGCTCGATGATTCGCAATGCTACACATCAATTCGATTACATCCTGGTGGGAGGCGGGCTGCAAAGCGGCCTGCTGGCGCTGGCGTTGTTGCACCATCAACCTGGCGTAAAGATCCTGCTTGTCGAGCGGGGTGTGTCGCTGGGGGGGAACCACACTTGGTCCTTTCACGATGCGGATGTGCCGCAGACCGCGGCCAAGTGGGTTGCGACGATTTCCGCCACGCGGTGGGGCGCGTACCGAGTTCGCTTCCCCGGATTGGATCGGGTCGTCTCTAGTCGCTACGCTTCCATCTCGTCGGAACAATTCTCCGAGGCAGTGCGACTTGAAATGGAAGCCGGGTACGGTAACCGAATTCTCTTGCGATGTAACGCCGTCGAGGTTGCTCCGCACCATGTCGTGTTGGACGACGGCGCACGTTACTCGGCTCGACTGGTCGTCGATTGCCGAGGACCTCGGCACTACCCGGGAGGAGAAGGCGGAGTCCAGAAGTTCGTGGGCTTCGAAGTCGAGTTTGAGAACGCCTGGCCAGACAACCTGCCTGTGTTGATGGATGGCTGCGTGAATCAGGACGACGGCTTTCGCTTCATGTATGTCCTGCCGTTCACGCGTCGGCGAGTGTTGCTGGAGGACACATGTTTCTCAAACCATGCCGATCTCGATCGGGATGCGAGCCTGGCCGCGGTATCGGAATACATCGCCAGGACCACCGACAGCAACTGGCGAATTGTCCGCGAGGAGCAAGGGCGACTGCCCATGCCATTCGCACAAGGCGGCTTTCCCGAGGCCTCGCTGCCGTTGCGAGGGGGATACGCGGGCGGTTGGTTTCACGCGGCTACCGGCTATTCCTTTCCCTTGGCGGTGCGGTTCGCGGACGCGGTCGCGAGGGTTGACGCCGCGGAGGCGGAGGAAGCGGTCGCTGACCTGGCTCGGCGAAACCAGTTCCAATCAGGATTCGGCCGGTTTCTTAATCACTTGATGTTCCGCTTAACCCCCGCCGAATCGCGGTGGGAGATCTTCCGTCGGCTGTACCGTTCGTTGCCGGAAAGCGTTCTTTCACGATTCTACGCTCATGAGTTTACGCGGTGGGACGCATGCCGCTTGCTCGTGGGAAAACCGCCCAGCGGGCTCCTTCGGTCGCTCCTTTCGCTTCGCTAAGGACTCAACCATGACCAACACCATTCCCCTACCGCACGCCGCCATTCCTCTCAGCGCCGACCGCGGACACGCCGGTTGCGCCGAGGGATGAACCGTCGCCCGACCGTTTCGTCGATGAGCTGCTGCAACGCGCCTTGACTGATCCTGTCGCAGAGTTCATGCAGCGGGAGGGCAAGCAGGTCCGCGCCGATCTCATACGGTTGGCGTTTCGCCTGGCGGGAGGCGGCGGAGAACCGCCGGCAGGATTGATTGAGTTCATCGAACTGCTGCATGCCGGCTCGTTGATCATCGACGACATCGAAGACAACGCCGCGACTCGCCGCGGACGCCCTGCCCTGCACCGCATGTATGGCGTACCCGTCGCGTTGAATACCGGCAACTGGATGTACTTCGCCGCGCTCCAAAAACTGCTGGACCTACCGTTGGCGCCGCCGCTCCGCGAACGCATGCTCCGTCGCTCATTGGCGGTGATCCGCCGCTGCCATGAAGGGCAGGCGTTGGACCTGGCGACGCGAGTCAACCGTCTCGAAAAAGCCGTCGTTCCCATCACGGTTGAGACGATCACGCGCAGGAAGACAGGCGGGTTGGTGGCTTTGGCTGCATGGCTGGGCGGGTCGGCGGCGCCCGCGGATGGCGGCAAGTGTCGCGCCTTGGCCGCCTTCGGCATGCAGTTGGGCCGAGGCCTCCAGATGCAAAATGATCTGGTGGAACTCAAAAGCGGGCTCGATCAGGGCGGTCGCTGGGACGACTTGATTAATCTCCGAGCCACTTGGCCCTGGGCGTGGGCGGCCCAAAACCGCTCCGTGATTTCCTATGCTCATCTGCGGAACTGCGACTCCTTGCAGCGATTGGCGGTCCGTCTCTGGGATACGGCCGAACACGTGGGCCCGCCCGCGATCCACCGTACGCTGACCGGCGCGCTGACCGCTTTGGAGCAACGCTTCGGGGAGAGGTCAGAGATCCGCTTGCTGGCCGAGATGATCGCACAACTGGAGAGTTCCTATGTCTAGTGTTCTGACCACCGAAAGCTCTATCGCTTCTCGAGATCCGCTCGGCGTCGCCCGCTCGCTCGGATCGCCTTCCGCCGGCGTTCACCGGGCCGCCGTTGTCGGCAGCGGCTTTGGCGGCCTGGCGGCGGCCATCCGCCTGCAGTCCATGGGCGTCCAAACCGTATGTTTTGAAGCTCGCGACAAACCGGGCGGGCGAGCCTACGTCTATGAGGACGCGGGCTTCACCTTCGACGCCGGCCCCACCGTCATCACCGCGCCGCATTGCCTGGAGGAGCTTTTCAGTCTGAGCGGACGGTCGATGAGCGACTATGTCAAGCTGCTTCCTGTCTCCCCTTTTTACCGCTTGCGTTGGTCCGACGGCGCCTCGTTCGATTACGTAGGCGACGAGCAACAGCTACTCGCCCAGATCCGTTCGATCAATCCCGCCGACGTTCAGGGCTACCAACGCTTCGCCGACTACACCCGCCGGGTCTTTGAGAAGGGCTATGTCGAGTTGGGCGCGACGCCTTTCCTTCGCTTCAGCGACATGGTGCGCGCGGCCCCTCAATTGGCAAGACTGCGCGCCGACCGCAGCGTCTATCAAACGGTCTCTCGGTTCATTCAAGACGAACATCTCCGGCAAGCTTTCAGCTTTCATCCGCTGCTAGTCGGCGGCAACCCCTTCGACACGAGCGCCATCTACACCTTGATCCACTGGATCGAAAGGGAATGGGGCGTGTTCTTCCCCGAGGGCGGCACGGGCGCCTTGGTCAATGCATTGGTGAAGCTGTTTGTCGAGCTCGGCGGCGAATTGAGACTGAACGCTCCCGTAAATTCAATTCGGGTCGAAAATCAGGAATCAAAAACCGCTCATCGCCGCGGCCTTGGCGTCCAGCATCTGATCTCGACTCAGCAGCAGGCGGACGAGGCTTTTGATCTGGTCGTTTCCAACGCCGACGTGCATCACACCTACTCGAAGCTGTATGGAGAGCAGGCTTCCGCCAGACGCACCGCCGACGCCTCGCGAAAATGGAATGGTCGATGTCCCTCTTTGTGATGTACTTCGGCACATCGAAGAGATACGAGGATCTCGCACACCACACGATCCTCTTTGGTCCCCGTTTTCGAGGATTGTTGCACGACATCTTCCGCGGAGCCAAGCTTCCGGAGGATTTCAGTCTTTACCTGCACGCTCCCACCGTGACGGATCCATCGCTGGCGCCGCCCGGTTGCGAGGCGTTCTATGTGCTCAGCCCCGTGCCGCACTTGGGAAGAGCGAAAATCGACTGGGAGACGACAGCGGCGAAATACGGCGATCTCATCCTGGAATCGTTGGAAGATCACTTGCCTGGATTGCGGCAGTCCATTGTGACGCGGCGACACTTCACGCCCGGCGACTTTCAAAACGAACTGAACGCCTTTCATGGATCCGCCTTCTCCGTGGCGCCAAAGCTGACCCAGAGTGCTTACTTCAGACCGCATAATCGTGATCGCCATATCCCCGGGCTGTATCTGGTCGGCGCCGGCACCCATCCCGGTGCTGGCGTGCCCGGCGTGGTCAATACGGCGAAGGCCACAGCCAGCGTGATCGCCCGCGACTTGGGAGTGGCGGCGTCATGATCCCAAAACGATCGGAGCCGGACGCGGACCAGTTGATGGAGCGGCACAGCCGTTCCTTCTCCCTGGCAAGTCGCTTCCTGAAGCCCGAAGTACGCCGCGACGTGCAACACCTATATGCATGGTGCCGCAGCTGCGATGACGCAGTCGATGAAGCGTCGAGTCCGCGGGCGGCTCGAGATCGGTTGACCCTCTTGGTTGAGGATGTGCACCGTCTTTACGCCGGCGAAGCCACCAGGCTCCCAGCTTCGCGATGGCTTGCTGGTGTAGTCGAGCGTCACGGTATTCCGAAGTCGCTGCCCTTGGACTTGCTCGCCGGCATGCGAATGGACTTGGAGCCGCGGGCCGTCAAATCCTGGAGCGACTTGGAGCTGTACTGCTATCGCGCCGCGGGCTGCGTGGGGCTGATGATGTGCTATGTCCTCGGCGTCCGCGATTTGCGTGCTTTCCACCACGCCAAGGCGTTAGGGATGGCCATGCAGTTGACCAACATTGCCCGCGACGTACGGGAGGATTGGGATCGAGGAAGATGCTATCTGCCGGATCCGCGGCTCGATCCGATTTCCGACGCCGGTAGCTCGATCAATCCGCGTCCTTCGAACGAGCAAGTTCGGCCAGCCTTGGAGAAAGTGCTTGAGCTTGCGGATCAGCAATACAAGGTGGGCCTGGCGGGGCTGTCGTATCTTCCGCCCGGCGCCCGATTAGCGATCCGTATCGCGGCGCAGGTCTACCAGGCGATCGGGCATGCGATCCGCGATCAGGAATACTGCGTGATGCATGGCCGCACCGTGGTTTCGGCAAAGCAAAAAGCGTGGCTGGTCGTCTGCTGCCTCGGCGCGCAGTTGGCGACCTCAAGCAAGTCCGTCGCCTCATCGCTCGACGGTCTCTGGGCGTCGATTCCCAATTCGATTCTTCCTTCTCAACCGCAGTTCTTGGAGACTGAAATGCACAACGATGCAAGATACGTGGCGTGCCTGGGCTTGTCCCTGACGTTGGTGACCTCGACCGCTCTGTTTGTCTTGGTGGGAATCAACCCCAAGGACTCGGCCTACAGCATGCTGCCTTGGATCTACGCTGGCGCTTCGGCAGTCCAGGTTCTGGGCTACTGGGTCGATTGCCAAGCAGTTGAATCGCCAAAGCCGCCTAGGGCCGGACGAACAACCGCAGAGACGCTGGGCCCCAGAGGTGTAGTCCGCATGGGGTTTCGGTCGCAGCGCCTTGCAGGGCTTAGTCGCCAAAGGGAGCAAGCACGGAGAAATCGGCGAACGTGATGTAGATCGCAAAGACGATCAGAATCAGCGTCCAACCCGCCGGTTTGACCAACGACCATGGCGTCATGTCCACCGCGCCGACGTCCTTTTGTACAAACTCGGATTCGCAAGGCGCGATCTCTCCGATCACCAGCATCAGTATGATTAACCAACTGAAGACGATTCCCAGAAAGTGAAATTCGTGAATTGAGGCGACGATCTCCTTGAATGGAGACACAAAGTAGCCGATGGCGATGATCGCGAACCCAGCCACCAAGCCGACCTTGGCGGCGATGGGCGGCACGCGACGAGTCAACATGCCAATCAGCACGACGGCGAAGATCGGAATGAAATACATCCCGTTCATCTTTTGAAGGTAGCCGAAAATGCTGGTGGTCGAAGCCAGCAATGGTGCGATGCTCATCGCCGCGGCGGCGACGATCCAGCCGAACACTTTGCCGGATCGCACCACGTGCGCGTCGGTCGCTTTGGGCGCGATGACGCTTTTGTAGAGTCCCAGGCTGAACAGAGTGCATGAGCTATTCAACGCGGAATTGAAGCTGGACAAAATCGCGCCGATCATCGCGGCCGCGAAGAAACCGGTTAGCGCCCGGCGGCAACACGAGATTCACCAGTTGACCGTAGGCTTGATCCGCCTTGATCTCTTGGCCATGCAACATGGTGAAGGCGAGCATCCCGGGAATCACCAGGTAGAGGGGCCCGAAGCAATTTGAGTGCGCCGGTCAGCAGAACGCCCTTCTGGCCTTCGGCGAGGCTACTGGCCCCCAGAGTCCGTTGAATGATCTGTTGATTGGTCGTCCAGTAAAACAAGTTCAACAGGAAGATGCCGGAGAATATCGAGCCAAAGGGGACGGACGATTTCGCCCCGCCAATCGAGTTGAACCGCTCGCGTTGTTGCAACAGCATGATGGAGGCGCCCTCGGCTATCCCGCCTTCGCCTCCCAGCAAGGAAAGCGCAAACCCCGTGATCATGAAGCCGCCCACAAACAGCCCAATCCCGTTGAGCGTGTCGGACACCGCGACCGTTCGCAGGCCGCCAAACAGCGCGTAGATCGATCCAATGACGCCCACGATCCACACGATTAGCCACAGCGCCGTGGTTTCGGCGTCCATGCCGATCGTGTCCGGCAGATCGCCCAGCATCGAAGGAACATCGAGAATCCCCATCATCCCGGTCGCGCCGGTGTACAAGATGATCGGCAGCAGGATCCCGACATACGCCAACAGGAAAATCAGGTTCGTGATGACTTGCGTCTGATGATCGAAGCGAATCTCCAGGTATTGCGGAACCGTGGCCACGCCGCTCTTCAGGAATCGCGGCAGAAAAAACCAAGCCATGAAGACTAGCGCGACAACGCAGACAACCTCCCAGACCATCACGCAGAGCCCGTCGGTGAAGGCGGCGCCATTGAGCCCCACCATCTGTTCGGGTCGACAGGTTCGTCAACAGGAGCGAACCGGCGATCACGGGAAACGTCAGCGATCTGACCGCCCAGGAAATAACCGACGCTGCTGCCATGATCGTCCTTCTTGGTGAGTCGCCACGTTAACACCGCGACCAATCCCGTGAAGAACAAGAACGAGAGTAGCGTTAATCCCATGGCAGCGATCTTTCCAGAAACTCGCCAAGAAGTGTAAGCCAACCAGGCCTAGATGCTAAAACAACCCCTGCCGACAAACAATCACAAGCAATGGACAGCTGTGTCTCCGAGAGTAACCGACGCAGTCGCAGCCACGAAGTTCCAACGGGACGCCCCCAAACCAGCCCAGCGCAACCCTCGGCAACCCTTCGATGCAAATTGCAAATTGCAAAATGCAAAATGCAAATCAGTCCCAACGGGACGGCCCCAAACCAGCCCAGGGTGCAGCGCAGCGCAACCCTGGGCGACTCAAAGAAATTGTCCCGCCACTCGCAGCGCGAAGCTGCGAGCGCGGGACAATCGGAGGGATTCCGCTGGAACGCTATTTCAAGACAACGAATCGCGCGCGCCTGTTGCGTGCGAACGAGCAGCAGCAAACCGTCCTCGGTTTTCGCCTTGCTGACGACGCCGAGGAATTCCTCGAGCGACGTGACTTTCTGCCGATTCGCTTGGGTGATCACCATGCCGCTGGCGAGTCCAGCTCGGTCGGCCGCGCCGCCTGGCTGCACTGCGGTGACCACAACACCCTGGACGCCCGTCATGCCAAGTTGCTCGGCCACGTTGGCTTCCAACGTTCCCGCCTCCAATCCGAATTGCTCCAATTGAGAACGAGCAGGCCCCGACGGCTTGTCGCCCGAAGCGGTTCCCGCGACGCCCAACTCGGCGGGCTGTGCCTCGGGAATGAAGCTGAGCGTAACCCGTTCGCCCTCGCGGACCACCGTCAGTTCATGCCTGCGGCCCAAGTCGCTCCGTTCCACCAGCAGTTGCAAATCGCTCGGGCTGGAAACCGCGACGCCGGCGTAGTTGACAATCACGTCGCCGGACTGCAGCCCGGCTTTGGAGGCCGGCGTGTTGGGCATGACTTCCGTCACCGCCACGCCCTCCAGGGGCTTCACGTCCAGTTGTTTCGCGAGGGACGCCGTCACGGGTTGGATTCCGACGCCAAGATAGGCGCGACGCACCGTCCCGTTGGCGGCGAGTTGATCGCCAATCCACTTCGCCAGGTTGATCGGAATCGCGAAACCTACGCCATTGCTGCCGCCGCTGCGCGAGGAGATCGCGGTGTTCACGCCGATCACTTCCGCGTCCAGGTTCACCAACGGACCGCCGCTGTTGCCCGGGTTGATCGCCGCGTCGGTCTGCAGGAAGCTCTCCCGTTGAGTGATGCCGATGCCGCGCTGCTTGGCGCTGATGATGCCCGCGGTGACGGTGTCCTCAAGGCCAAACGGTTGCCCCAGCGCTAAGACCCAATCACCCACGGAAACGGTGTCGCTATCGCCGAGCTTGGCTGGCACGAGTCCATCGGCTGCGATCTTGACAATTGCGACGTCGGTCTTGGGATCGGTCCACACGTTGGTCGCGATAAACTCGCGACCGTCATGCAGTCGCACTCGCAACTCGCCGTCACCCGCCACAACATGGTTGTTGGTCAAGATGATTCCAGACGAGTCGATGACGACGCCCGATCCCGATCCTCCGGCCCGCGGTCCTGGCGCCGGCATGCCAAGGTTCGGGGCGCCGCGGAAGAGGTCCTCGAAGGGAGTGCCCTCGAACGGATTCCGCCCGTCTAGGGGATTGAGGTCCTGCGGCGCCTGGCGCCGCCCTGGCGTCGCTTCGGGTTTGGGCGTGTTCTCGATAGTGACGACGCTGGGCAAGACTTTCTCCGACGCGGCGCGAAACGCGGTCGACAAGTCGCGCGCCGAGGCAACGGCTCGCGCGGCCTCTTGCGGAGTGATCGCCGGCGCTTGCTTTTGGTCGTAGGTGACAGCGACGGTATCGGCCGCTTTGTTTCCAGCGTAGGTCAAGGCCGCCGCGCCGCTCGCCAACAAGGCGGCTGTCATCGCGCCGACAATCAACAACTGCTTTTGCAATGTTCGCTTCATGATTCTTTCCCTCGATATGAGCCTCTTGACAAGTTGGTTCTTCTGGCCGTGGGCCGCGCCGTGCGGGCGGCGACTCGCGGTCTGGTCCGACCTAATGCATGTCCCGTGCCAGTCTTCTCTGACGCGCCGCCAAGGACTCGGTTTCCGGAGATCGAGGACGAGAACTCGCTACCGCGGCGCGATATTCGCATTCCACGAAGCCTTATAATGAGAGAGAAAACTCGCTACCCTCGCGTCGCCTCGCGTCAGCGAACCATCCCGTCACCGGGGAGGATCGCCCCAGTGGGGCAAAACGCCCCGATTTGACGTTGGTGCTGGAATGAGACTCGCCGCCAAACTCTTATTGCTCTACTTCTCTACCGTGGTCCTGATGACGGCCGTTGGCAGCTACTTCAGCGTTCGCCGTGGAGTCGAGCGGATCGAGCGACAACAACAGCAGTTGGCCGAGGCGACCGCCGCGGCGATCGACCGCGAGTTAGCGCAAGCTTGGCGACAAGGCGGGGCGGAAGCGGTGTTGCAGGCCATTGACAGCTTGCCGACCCCCAGTTCGCAGCACCATCTTCGGTGGGTCTGGTTTGAGCGAACCGAGTTGACCTCGCGCAACGCGCAGTCCGCCATCATCGAACGTGTGCAAATCAGCGGGGCCGCGGCCGCTTCGGACTTGGTTGCGGACCAGGACGGCACGCGTCGCTTGAGGACGTACCTGCCGATTGATCTGGGCGACGCGCCTCGCGGCGGTTTGGAGATCAGCAGTTCCCTGGACGCCCATGACGCCGAGGTCCGCGACACGATTACGATTGCGCTGATTTCGCTGGGCGCCATGGCGTTCGCGTCCATTGCGTGCGTTTACTTCGCGGGGATTCGATGGGTGGCGGCGCCCCTGGATGAATTGATCGCCAAGACGCGGCGGATCGCTGCGGGCGACTTCGGGTCGCCGCTCGAAGTCAAGGGCCGCGATGAACTAGCGCAATTGGCTCAGGCGCTGAACGACATGGCGAAGCAATTGGCCGCACAACAGCAGCGGATTCAGAACGAGTCCGCCGGCCGCCTCGCCACCCTGGAACAGCTGCGTCACGCGGATCGCCTGAAGACCGTGGGAAGGCTGGCCGCGGGCATCGCCCATGAGATGGGCACGCCGCTGAATGTGATCTCCGGACGCGCAGGCCTCATCGCATCCGGCAAGCTGTCCGAGAAGGAAATCGCCGACAGCGCTCAGACGATCACGGCGGAGACGCAGCGCGTGACCGGGATCATCCGTCAGTTGCTGGGCTTCGCGCGACCGAGCAAGTCGCGTCGCGCCGCGGTCGATATCGGCCGGTTGCTGACAAAAACCGTGGAGCTGATCGAACCGCTGGCGGAAAAACGAAACGTCCACATCAGGACGAGCACCGTCGACGGCTTGATCGTCTCGGCGGATGAAAGCCAGCTGCAACAGGTCCTGACCAACCTCCTGGTCAACGCCATGCAAGCGATGTCCAGTGGAGGCGAGGTTGTTGTCGACTCGCATTCGTGCGAGGCGACGCCGCCTGGCGGTGCGAGTCTTCCCTGCATTGGCATCTCGGTGCGCGATCAAGGCGCCGGCATTCCCCAGGAGGAGCTGAACCAGATCTTCGAACCATTCTTCACCACGAAGGATGTCGGTGAAGGAACAGGCCTGGGACTCTCCATCGCCTACGGTATTGTTCAGGAGCATGGAGGCTGGATTGATGTCGCCAGCCAGCCTGACCGAGGCAGTTGCTTTACGGTCTATCTTCCTCGGATGGCAGCCAATTCGGGAGCCACGGAATGAAGGGCGAAATCCTGATCGTTGACGATGAACAAAGCATGTGCGAATTGCTGGAGACCGATTTGCGTCTGCGCGGCTACAAGGCGCAATGGTTCACATCGGCCGACGACGCACTTCGCGTGTTGCTACAACAGGACGTGGACGCCGTCCTGACCGACTTGAAGATGCCGGGCGTCTCCGGGCTGCAGCTTTGCGAGAAGATCGTCGCCAATCGGCCGGACATTCCCGTGGTGGTGATGACCGCCTTCGGCAGCATGGAAACGGCCGTCTCCGCGATTCGCGCCGGCGCCTTTGATTTTGTCACCAAGCCCATCGAAATGGATCTGCTGGCGATCGCCTTGGAACGAGCCGTCCGACATCGGCAATTGCAGGAACAAGTACGGCTGCTGCAGCAGCGCGTGGATCAGGCGCATCGATTCGATGAGCTGATTGGCGAGAGCGCCGCCATGCAACAGTTGTTTGATCAGTTGACTCGAGTCGCGGATACGGAGTCTTCGATCCTGATCACGGGCGAAAGCGGGACAGGCAAGGAATTGGTGGCCCGCTCGCTGCACCGTCGCAGCGGGCGCAGTCAAGGACCATTCATCGCGGTCAATTGCGCTGCGATTCCAGAAACGCTGATGGAAAGCGAGTTATTCGGCCACGCCCAGGGCGCCTTCACCGACGCCCGCACCGCGCGCAAGGGTCTCTTTCAACAGGCCGACGGCGGCACACTGTTTCTGGACGAGATCGGCGAAATGCCGCTCGCGATGCAAGCCAAGCTGCTGCGAGCGTTGGAAGAGAGCCGGCTGCGCCCGTGGGAGACGACAGGGAAATCAGCTTCGACGTCCGCCTGCTCTCGGCAACCAACCGCGACCTCGAGTCCGCCATCGAGGAGGATCGCTTTCGCGAGGACTTGTACTTTCGAGTCAATGTCATCCAACTCGATGTACCTCCGTTGCGAGCGCGGGGCCGACGTCTTGCTGATCGCTCAGCACTACATCCAAGGGTTCGCGGAACGCGCCGGCAAAGCGGTCGCCGGCGTTTCGGAGAAGGTGGCCGAGAAGCTGCTGGCTTACTCCTGGCCGGGCAACGTCCGCGAACTGCGCAACGCCATGGAGCGAGCCGTCGCACTCACGCGTTATGAGCGACTGGCCGTAGAGGACTTGCCCGAAAAGATCCGCGACTATCGCGGCGATCAGGTATTCATCGGCGGCCTGGACCCCGCGGAACTCGCGCCGCTGGAGGTCATCGAGCAACGTTACATCCAACATGTCCTGAAGGCCGTCGGCGGAAACAAATCCAACGCCGCTCGGATTCTGGGCGTCGATCGAAAAACGCTCTATCGGAAAGCCAAGCAACAGCAGGGAGAACAAGAATAACCAAAGGCCAGTCGCAACCGCAGAGTCCCGACGGGACAACCCCAAATCAGCCCAGGGTGCAGCGCAACCCTGGGTGTTGGGACTTCGTGGCCGCGACAAATGAAAAACCTGCAACCCTGCTGGGGACATGGATCTGGCGCCAACGACCGCACCGCTTCGTTGCGAGCATCGATTCACTGGGCTATCTTGAAGGGAGTGCCGCTTTGAAGCCGACGATTCCGGAGGAACTGATCCTTGTCATGCGCTTTGGATTTGCTCGCCGGACTGCTGCTCATCGTCGCGATGGCGCCTTCCGCCATGGCGAACGCACCGAATGTCGATTTTCGGTCGCAGATCGCGCCGCTCTTTGAGCAGCATTGTGTTCGTTGCCATTCTCCACTGTCCGCCAAGGGCGACCTCTCCGTGGCGACTTCGTTGGACCTGTTCCAGGGCGGCTATGTGGTCGCCGGCGATCCAGCGAACAGCGAGCTGCTCAATTTGCTGACGGCCGCCGACGGCCAGCGTCCGCGAATGCCGCAGGAAGGCGAACCACTTTCGCGGGAGCAGGTGCAACTGATTCAGCGGTGGATCGCTGAGGGCGCCCCTTGGCCCGCCGAGATCGTCATTCGGGAAAAGTCGCAGGCGGATTCGTCCTGGTGGTCCCTGCAAGCCTTAACGACGACCATTCCGCCTGCGCTGCAAAGCCCTCAGGAAAACGGGTCCTACGTCGCGTCGAGCCGGCATCCGATTGATCGCTTTGTCGCTGCGAAATTGGCGGAACAGGGGTTACAACCGCAGGGCCGGGCGGACCGCCGCACGCTGGTCCGACGACTCTACTTCGATCTGCTGGGCCTGCCCCCCTCGCCGGCCGAGGTGGAGGCCTTTGTGCGGAACCCGCGGGAGCGAGCCTATGAAGAACTCGTCAACCGGCTCTTGGCCTCCCCGCACTTTGGTGAACGCTGGGCTCGACATTGGCTGGATATCGCCCACTACGCCGACACCCATGGGTTTGAACGGGATCAGCGTCGGGATCATGCCTGGCGCTATCGCGATTGGGTCGTCCGCGCGTTCAATGACGACAAACCGTACAACCAATTCCTGCGGCAACAAATCGCGGGCGACGCGATCGCACCCCATGATCCCGATTCCGTGATCGCTACGGGATTCCTGGCCGCGGGCCCGTGGGACTTTGTGGGGCAAGTGGAAACACAGAGCGACGTCTTGCGTCGTTCGGCCAGAGCGTTGGACCTGGACGATATGGTGACGCAGGTCATGACCGCATCCATGGGCCTGACCGTCAACTGCGCGCGATGTCATGACCATAAACTCGATCCCATTTCGCAGCGCGACTACTACGAACTATGGGCGGTCTTCGCCGGTCTGCGTCGAGCCGATCGAGACGTCAGTCACGACGCGCGGCGGGAATACGAAGAGAGAAAGACTCGGTTGCAACAGCAACTCGCGGACGTGCGAAACCGGATTGGCCGCTTGTCCGGCCAGCCGATCGATTTGGCCGATATCGTCGGCGGCGGCGATGGTTTCGGTTCAGGACGGAAGGGATTCGGGATCGATCCGCGAACCGGCAAAACCCAAGAGGAATCTCGCGGCGCGCTGGACGACGTGCAACCCGGCGTTTACTCCCCTTGCAAGCATCCTTGCATCGACGGGGTCTTCATCCCCGGCAGGTCTCGGACCCAAGCGACTTCGACGGAATTGTTCGTGGAGGGCTTGCCCGGCAACGGCGGCCAAGCGTGGGATGCGGTCCGCAATGGGCCGGTGACCAGTCAGTTTTCGACAACGATCGGCGACACGGACTTTCAAAGCGACGGTCATTCGCTGATCGGTCTGCACGCCAATGCGGGCGTGACCTTCGATTTGCGCGCCGTCCGCGAAAGCGTCGCATCCGCCAGAGAGATCGCGGGCGAGATGTCCTTCTCCACCACGGTGGGCTATGGCGGCCGGCTTGTCGAGCCCAGCGCCGAGTTCTGGGTTTTTCTGGACGGGCAATTGAAGGCGCGGCAACGCGTTGGTCGCAACGACGCTGTGCCGATCGAGTTCGCCATTCCCACGACAGGTCGGTTTCTGACGTTGATCTCGACCGATGGAGGCGACGGCTATGGACACGACCAGATTAGCTTTGGCGATCCGCGTTTGACGCTTGCCCGCGTGGGCGATGAGGCGGAGGCGGGCCGGAAGCGAAAAGCTGAAATCGCTTCGTTACGCGGCCGTCAGCAGTCGATCACGCGCGAGCTGGAACAACTCGGTGAACCGTCGAGGTTCTATGGGGTCGTCGCGGAGGCTCCGCCCGCGGTTCATGTGTTGGCGCGTGGCGATCCGGAATCCCCGGGCGAACGCGTCGCTCCAGCCGCGTTAGGCTGGGGCGGCGAACCCCAACCGTTGGGGTCGGAAGACATGCCCGAAGCGGAGCGGCGCGTCGCGCTGGCCGACTGGATCGTCTCGCCGACGAACCCGCTCACCGCGCGGGTCATCGTCAATCGATTGTGGCATTGGCACTTTGGACGCGGCATCGTCGGCACTCCCAGCGACTTCGGTTACGGAGGAGAACGGCCCAGCCATCCCGAGCTTCTGGATTGGCTCGCCAGCGAGTTGATCCAGAGCGATTGGAGCTTGAAACAGATCCATCGCTTGATTGTCACCTCGCAGACATATCAAATGCGGAGCCGCGTCGCCGGCGACAACCAGGCGGCGGCGGCGGCGAAACGCAGCGACAGCGACAATCGTCTGTTGTGGCGGATGAACAACCGCCGTCTCGAAGCCGAAGCCGTGCGAGACGCGGTGCTCGCCGTCTCTGGAGTCTTGAACACGCGCATGCACGGAGCCGGCTATCGGGATTTTGATTATCAGGAGGAGTACGCTCCGGTGTACACCTACAAGACCGCTGACGCGCCGGACCTCTGGCGGCGCACGGTTTACCGCTTCGTAGTTCGCACGACGCCTCCACAGTTTCTCACCACGCTGGACTGCCCTGATCCGGCGAACCTGACGCCCAAACGCAACATCACCACGACCGCCCTGCAGTCGTTGGCGCTGTTCAACAACGACTTCATGCTGCGGCAAGCGGAATACTTCGCTGATCGCTTGCGTCGCGAAGCGGCACGCGACCAGGAGCGCATCGTGCTGGCTTTCCGCCTGGCTTTCGGTCGCTCGCCTGCGGAGGAAGAGATGGTCTTGGCCCTGCGACTGGTGCAAGAAGTCGGGCTGACGCAGTTCTGTCGCGCACTGTTCAATGCAAACGAGTTTCTTCATGTGGACTGACGCTCGACACAATCCCGCCGCCAGGCCTGACGGTGGCGACCAAGCCGCGGCGCGACTCGCGCATGGCCGCGTCGACCGGCGGACTTGGCTGCAATTCGCCGGCGGCGGATTCGGCTGGATGGCCGCCCAGGCATTGCTGCAGACCGACGCCGCCGAATGGGCGCCGACCGCCGCAAAGCCCACGATCCCGCCACGGGCAAAGGCCGTGATCCAGATTTTCTGCCCCGGAGGAATGAGTCAAGTCGACACGTTTGACTACAAGCCTGTGTTGCGGCAACGAACGGGGTCTCCCTTCGATGTAGGCGGCGAAGTTCAATTCTTCGCCTCCAAGCCAGGCAACTGCCAGGGCGCCCATTGGAGGTTTCGGCAACACGGCGAATCAGGGCTGTGGGTGTCCGATTTGTTTCCCAAGCTGGCGCAATGCGTTGACGACATGGCGTTTGTCTATTCCATGCGAAGCAAGTCCGCCCTGCATGGACCTGCGTGCTTCATGATGAATACGGGCTTCACGCTTCCGGGATTTCCCAGTATGGGCTCCTGGATCACATACGGCCTGGGCTCCGAAAACGACGACCTGCCTGCATTCGTCGTGATTCCGGATCCCGCTGGGCTGCCGCCTGGAGGCGTTATCAACTGGGGAGCGGGCTTTCTGCCGGGCGAATTTCAAGCAACCACGATCGATTCGCGCGAGGGGCGTCAGCCGATCGCGGACTTGTTTCCGCCCGCGCGAGACGACCAGACGACACGGCAATCCGATCTCACGACGCTTGGCTTTCTGCAGGAATTGAATCAACGTCACTTGCGGAAGCGATCCGATAACACGGATCTCGAAGCACGTATCGCCGCCTATGAACTTGCCGCCAAACTGCAACTGGCGGCGCCCGAGGCGACGAACCTGAGCGGCGAGTCACAGGCGACGGCCGAGGCCTATGGATTGCATGACCCGCAAACGGCGGCGTTTGGACGGCAGTGCCTTTTGGCGCGGCGCCTGGTGGAACGTGGAGTGCGTTTCGTGCAGCTTTATTGCGGCGCCGAAAACACCTCGGCCAAGGAGATCCGCCCCAACTGGGATTCACACGAAGATGTGGTGCGAGACCATGGGTATTGGGGACGGATCCTCGACACGGGAGCGTCCGCTCTGTTGCAGGACTTGAAGTCCCGCGGCATGCTCGACGAAACCCTGGTCTTCTGCACGACCGAATTCGGACGACAACCCGCGGCGCAGGGCCCTCGAGCGGCTGGACGAGACCATAACGCCGGCGCCTTCACGGCCTGGTTGGCCGGCGGCGGGATTCGAGGCGGCCTGGGCTTTGGAGCGACCGACGAGCTGGGCTACCAAGCCGTGGAATCACCGACCTACTGCTACGACCTGCACGCCACCGCGTTGCATTTGCTCGGCTTGGACCACCGCCAACTGACCTTTTATCACAACGGCATCCCACGCCGCTTGACCGATGTGCATGGCCATGTGATTGACGACCTTCTCGCATGATCCAGATGCTGGCGGTGAGGCTACTCTTGACCATACGCCTCGGAGTAACGATGAGTCGGCACGGGTCGGCCGGGGCGGAAGCTTTGCGTTTGGCGAAATTCCGGCGTCGCCTGCACCGCGGTGCAAGCGTCGCGTACGGCCTCTTCGACCAATTGCGTTAGCAGTTCCGGGCTGGCGGCGACGCGAGCGTTGACAATGACGTCGGCAATCGTGGTGAGGCAACCCGACGGCAGCGAGAGTTCTGGTCGGGTGTCGCTGCTGACCAGGTTGGCGACGGCGTGAGCTCCTTCCCACATGCCGATTGTTTTGAGATGCGCGGTTTCGGCCTTCGTTTCCTGCAGCCGCGTCTCCAAACGACGCACGATGTCAAGCAGCAGATCGTCGAGCGAGAAAGTGTGCTCGGCCGTCACCCGCAGACTCGCGTTCAGCCAGCCTAGTTCCGCTTCGCCTTCGGCGTAGATGTCGTAATCCAGTTCCAGAATTCGACGACCAAAGGCCCCTTGCTGATCAAGCATCTCCCGCAGCGCGTCGAAACCTTGCCCGGTCTTGGCCGAAAGCCGCAGCAGCGGCGTGCCGGGAACCTCGTCTTCCAACAGCCGTTGCAGGGAATCCAGTTCGGCGGCGGTCATTTCGTCAATGCGATTGACGATCAAGAAATCCGCTTCCTCGAGCTGCTTCTTGAAAATGTAAGCCGCCTTGGGCGAGAAGCCCATGCCCTCCTGGCCGCTGAGAATGCGTCGTCCATGGGAGGGTTTCAAGATCACTCCGTAGGGCGCCACGGCGAAACGCTCGCTGTACAGGTGCATCAAGGGCTGGACGACGGTCGCCACCAGATCCGTGCAGCTTCCCACGGGCTCCGCCAAAATAATATCCGGTCGTGAACTCTGCTCGAGGTTCGCCACCGTGTCGGTCAACTCGTTGAAGTTACAGCAGAAGCAGGCGCCGGCGACTTCGCCGACATCGAAGCCTTGACCGCGCAGCGATTGCGTATCGACGAGATCGGATGCTTGGTCATTGGTGACAATGCCGACCTTCTGACCTCGAGATTGGAACTCGGCGGCCAGCCGACCAATGGTCGTTGTCTTGCCCGCGCCGAGAAAGCCGCCGATCATGATGAAACGCAGGGGTGAAGTCGTCATGGTGGTTCTTGGTTCTTGGTTCTGGTTCTTGGTTCTTGGTTCTTGGTTCTTGGTTCTTGGTTCCTGGTTCTTGGTTCTTGGTTCTTGGCGCCCTCTACGGGCTGGCGCCTTATCTTGGTTCGTTGACGACGTGGCGTTTGAGGGCGAGTTGGTAGAGTCCTACGCCGATCACGGCGCCTACGATCGGCGAGATAATGTAGACGGTCAGGAACCCGCTGCCGCGTGGTCCGGGCAAAGCGATCTGTCCCCAGCCAGCGAAGTAGGCGAATAGCCGCGGCCCGAAGTCGCGCGCCGGATTGAAGCAGGCTTGCGTCAGCGGGGCCAGGACGCAGATCAAGGCGGCGACCGTCAAGCCGATGAACACCGGCGCGAGGTTGCCTGGCCCGTCGGTGTAACCCGGGGCCGTCACCGACACGACCACCAGAGCCAGGATGGCGGTCCCGAGGACCTCGGCCAAGCACGCTGCGGGCAGCGTGACGCGCTGGTTGACCGACTGATGCTCGGCCGCATCGTATGGCTCTTCGCCGCCGGCCAGGCCGCCCGGACTGGGGAAATACTCGCCGTAACACATGGCGGTGATTTCGCTGCCGGGCTGGCCTCGTTGGACGCCTTTGGCCTGCTCTTTGTCGAGCAAATACGGCTGGAATAAGGCGAACAGCGTGGCGGCGGCGGCGAAAGCGCCCAGCAGTTGCGCCGCCACATAGGGCGCGACTCGCGCGCGGAAAACAGCCCCCAGGCGGCGAGGCCCAGGGTGATCGCCGGGTTGATATGCGCGCCGCTGATCGGCCCCACGACATAGATGGCCAGCATGATCGCGACGCCCCAGACGATCGCCACCTGCCAGAGCCCGGACAGGTCGCCCAGCAACACCGACACGTGGACCGCTCCGCACCCAAAGAGCACCAGCAAGTACGTACCCAGCACCTCGGCCAGGCAGGTCGCGGCAAGCGGACGTTGTGTCATTGAGTGGCTTTCATGGCGTCAATCAAAGGAGATCGAGCAACAACCAAGATCGATGGCGCGTCCGCTGCGCCGCCCTTGGATTGCTTTGGCAAGAGCGTACAAGACGCGTTTTCCATCGCGTTGAGAAGTCACCAACCCGGCGTCCCGCAAGACTCTCAAATGATGGGAGAGCAGGCTTTGCTCGACCCTCAGGTTCTCGTTGATTTCGCCCACATGCTTGGGACCACCCAAGAGTTGCTCCACGACGGCCAACCGCGTTTCATCGGCCAGCACTTTCAAGACGCGAGCGCACGACACGTCCTCGCCGGCAACCGCCTGATTGACGTGCAATTCATCCGGTGTCGCGTCGTCCTGCATCGCTTCGCCTTGACTTGAACCCTCATTCAGATGAACAAGAACTTAACTGAACACAAGCTCAAGTCAAGCCGCGAGTCGCAGAAGCGGGGAGCAGTGGCGTTGTTGCGGCAAATTCCCGCCGCCGCTGGGCTTGTGTTTGGACTTAAGGCCGTACGCGAGTATCCGAGGCTCGAAGGGCCTGGCAGGCCGAGGCATCGTTGAGGTTCACGCCATTGGCGACATGCCCCGTCGTGGCGTGCTCGCCGCGTGAGCCTTGGCGGCGACGGCCGCGGCTGCAACTCACGAAACCCTCATCACTTCTTTGCGCATACTTCACAGGGTTCGCGAGACGAGCGTGCTCGGTGTGGGGGAGGAAGGCGTTGGGCGATGTGAAGAAATCATGAATTTCACGGCCTGGAAAATCCACGGATTCGCCGTTCCGGCCGCCGAAGAATGTTACTTGGCAACGCCTTGCTAGATGGGGTCGATCCGCCGGGGCGACTTGGGCGTGTGAATTATGCGCGAAGCATGTTGTCGCTCGCGAGAGATTACTTAAAACCTTGGGAGAATTCATCGGAGAACGCCTCCCGTGAAAGTCGGTCTTATATCCTGGAGAGATTAGTCTGATGCATACGTCTTCTCGTCAGAGAAAAGCATTCACCCTGGTGGAGTTGTTGGTGGTGATCGCCATCATCGGCATTCTGGTTTCCCTTTTGTTGCCAGCGGTTCAGGCGGCGAGGGAAGCGGCTCGCCGCATTCAGTGCTCGAACAACCTGAAGCAATTCGGTCTGGCGCTACACAACTACCACGACATTCATCGCTCCTTCTGCTTCGGCTTGAGCGGCAGCGTGGCCAGCGCCCTGGACGACGACGGCATTGCTTGGGGCGTGCACCTGATGCCGTACATGGAGCAGCAGGGGCTTTACGACGAGATCCGCAGCGGCATTCGGGCCGCCGGCATCGCGTCTGGAATGCCGGGCGCCACAATCGGCACTCCCGGCATTGTCTGGAAGGAGTCCTGGTCGCATCCGCAGGCGGTGGGGGGCCCGATTCCCGGCGGCGACACGCAACTGGGCTTGTTCAAGTGTCCCTCCTCGCCGATTCCAAGCCAAGTCAATGCAACGTGGGCCGCTTCCGTCACGAACACGGGAAGCCCCAACGCGAACGTCGTTGGATATGCGACGTCTGACTATAAGGGCTCGACGGGCTGGGGCGACTTTGGCCTCTTCTCGAAGCCCGCTGACTTGGCGGGTCAAGGCCAGACATCGCCCACTCGGATCACGGACATCCTGGACGGCACCAGCAATGTGATCGCCATCGGCGAATCCGCGTATGTTCCGTCCGGTTCGAACTGGCCGGTGTACATCGGCGGAGTCGGCAGCGACGAGAGCGTCTTGTTCAAGACGCAGCCGCCCTCGCCCATCAATTGCGGATGCCAACCGAAAACCCTGGCCAGCATGGCCAGCGACGGCGTTCTGGGTCACTCGTTGGATGATGACTGCGCTTTCAGCTGGCACCCCAACGGCGCCCAATTCACGTTCGCTGACGGTTCGGTCCACTTCCTGCCCGACACGATCGATATTCAGACCTATTGGGACCTGGGGGATCGTCGTGACGGCCGCGCCGTGGTGATTCCAGAAGGCTATTAAAAGGTTTCGGCGACTCCGGTCGCCAGTTCCTCAGGTTTCAAGAGAGGTCTGAAGTGATGATTGCGAAGTTTGGCCGGCTTGCTCCGACGTTGTTGGTGTTGGCTTTCCTGGGCTGCAGCAGCGCCCCCACGTTCGACACCGCTTCCGTTAGCGGCAGTGTGACCGAGAAAGGCAAACCCGTCGCCTCCGGAAGACTGATGTTGTCGCCAGTGGCCCCGGCCGATGGCGAATTGGCCGGTCCGTCCGCCATGGCGGAGATCTCCAATGGTCAGTATTCCATCGAGGCCGCGGTTGTCGGTAAGCATCGAGTTTCGCTCATCCCCGCAGGCGGCATGTCCGACAGCGAGGACGACGAAGGCTCGGAAGCCTTCACCTCGATGACCAAGGAAATCGAAGTCAAGGCGGGTGAGGAGAACAAGATCGATATCGCCTTCTAGTCTCTCATCACGACTGGGCCATTCTCCCCTTTTCGCACGACAAGCTTCCGCCTCGCCGCCTTGTCTCCAAGGCGGCGAGGCGGCTTTTCATTTCCACCTTTTGGCCTTGGTCATCGACCCAAGTCCGTTCACCTTGCTATAGCGAATCATGACAGCGCAAAACCGTCCGGCGGAACCACGCGTATCGTGGACGGACCGGCTCTTCCAGTCGGTGGACATCGCCTTCCTGGTCTACTTTCGAATCATCTTTGCCGTCTCGATGCTGTATTGGCTCTTCAAGGGCTGGTACAACGGGCTGCACTACGAGCACTACGTCCTGCCGCGGCTTCATTTTTCATACTACGGCTTTGAGTGGCTGCAGCCGCTCTTCGGCAACGGCATGCATCTGTTGCTGGGCTTCATGGTGCTCGCGGCGATCGGCATGTTGCTGGGTTATTGCTATCGCGTGGCGTCTCTGGTAATGGCGATTGGTTTCAGCTACCTCTTTTTGCTGGACAAGTCAACCTATCAAAACCATTACTACTTGATGTTTCTCATGGTTTGGATCATGGCGTTGCTGCCCGCCGAACGCGCCTTTTCGATCGACGCCTGGCAACAGCCGCGTTTGCGATCATCCACGGTCCCCGTGTGGGTCCTCTGGTTGCTGCGTTTTCAAATCGGCGTTCCTTATTTCTATGGGGGGCTCGCCAAATTCGGCGTCGATTGGTTCGCCGGCGAGCCAATGCGGTCGGCGCTGGCGGCGCAAGCCGAGCTGACGCCGTTGCTCGCGGGCTTCTTTCGCTCCGAGTTCGGCGTGTTTTGCTTCGTCTGGGGCGGCATGCTGTTCGACTTGTTGGTCGTCTTCTTCCTGCTGTACAAACCCACGCGAGTGTTCGCCTACATCGCCTGCGTGATCTTTCACCTGATTAACTCGTTCATGTGGCCGATTGGCGTCTTCCCCTGGATGATGATTCTGGCCACCGTCGTGTTCTTCGAGCCGGATTGGCCGCGCCGAGTGTTTCGTCTGCCCAAGCTGGAAATCCCAGCCGTCCAACCAGGCGCCGCCACAGGGATTGCCCGAGCGTTCGTGGTTGTGCTGCTGCTGTTCTATGTCAGCATGCAATCCCTGATTCCGTTCCGGCACTTGCTGAACGACGACGTGAACATCTGGACCGAGGAAGCGCATTGCTTCTGCTGGCATATGATGCTTCGCAGCAAGCCCTGTGGAATTCGCCTCTACGCCACCGATCCTCGCACAGGCCGCACGGGCACCGTCGATCTGCGCCGCTACGTGACCTCCTTTCAATCCCACCGTTTCGGCCGCGACCCGCGGATGATTCACGAGCTGGCGCAGTTCGTGGCGCGGGACCTTGAGCAACAAGGCTTCGAAGGCATCGAGGTTCGAGCCTGGGCCTTGGCCTCCCTGAACGGGCGGAAGCCGCAGATGATGATCGATCCGGATGTGGATCTCGCGCGAGCCGAAGTCGGCTGGAGTCGTCCCAGCTTCGTCCTGCCGCTCAAGGAGCCCTTGCCGGAAGTCGCCTGGAACGTGCCGCTTGAGGAATGGGAGAAGTACGTGGAACTCCCCGAGAGGTTCCGCGCACCGCCGCGACAACCGGCCAGCGTCGCCCCACCGCAAGGCGATCAGTTAAGCTCCGCGCCGGTGGACGACTAATTCTCACTTGGAGGCCGACAGTGAAATATCTGAATCCCGCGTCCGTGTTCGTCCTGATGTTCGCCTGTCATTCGGCGTTGGGCCAGGACACTGCTCGCTCGGATAAGGCGGCGCGCGGCGGCAACGCTTCCAGCGTCTTGGACGCCGCGGACTTTTCCGGGCTCTGTATTCAAGTCGGCGTCAACGCGAATGTGTCCCGCAGCCTGTTCAACCAATCCTCGGTTGACCTTGCACTGTTTTGACCACGACGCCCAAGCCGTCGAAAAGTGGAACCAGCAGGCGACTCGCGGCGGGGATCCGGTGGCGGAGTACTGGCCGGGCAAGCGATTGCCCCTGGCCGATAATCTTGTCAACCACTTGGTCGTGACCAGGCCGGGGCTGCTGGATCAAGAAGAGGCCCTGCGCGTTGTTTGTCCGGGCGGAGCGGCTTACTTCGCCGACGGCGATTCCTTCACAAGGATTGTGAAACCTTGGCCGGCAAGCATGGACGCCTGGACGCACCAGTGGCATGGCGCCGATGGCGGACTGGTCAGCAACGACACGAACATTGACGTGCCGCAAGGAGTGCGTTGGCTGTCCGGGCCGTTGTTCGCCATGGCTGGTCGCAAATCCAGCACTCAGAGTCTGGTCTCGGTGGGCGGCCGCAATTTCTATGTCACGCAGAATGTAACGGAAAACGTCGGCCTGCCGGAGATGTCGCAATACCTCGTCGCTCGCGACGCTTTCAATGGAATACTGCTGTGGCAACGCCCCTGGCAAGGGCCATTTGTTACGGGCGACGGCGAAACCAACCCACGCATTGTCGCTTCCGCCGATCGTCTGTATATCGCCGGCGCCAGACAAGTGGCCGTGCTGGACACGAAAACTGGAGAGACCCTCGGCGTGCTGCCGACACTCGGCGAGCCTGAGAAGTTGGCGCTCACAACGGACCTTCTGCTGGTGCAGACCGCCGGTGGAGTCCTGGCCGCCGATCCCGACTTGAAGGCGGTCCTCTGGGAGTTCCGCGGCGAAGCGACACCGCGCAATACCGTGTCGGAGATGGTGGTCACGGGACAGAAGGTGCTCGTGTTGGTGTCGGGGCGCTCGGCCGACGGTAATTTCCGTCACGATTTGACGTGCTTGAATCTCTCTACCGGCAAGGAGCTTTGGAGAGTCAACACGCAACCCCAGATCACCGCCAGTCGTTTGCGAATCAACTTCGCGGCGGACGAATTCGTTGCTTTGCAAGCACACGGCTCGCTGCACATGTTCTCGGCCGAGGACGGTCGCCATTTGTGGACAAAAGAGACCGACGCGCGTCCCGGAAAGGACTACGTTGACGAACGCTTCGTCGGCCACTTCTATCGTCTGGGATTGGTCTGGATGCTGGCGGAGAATTCGCCCCGCGAACCCGCCGGCCAGAACACCTGGCTGGCGCTGGACCCCAGGACCGGCGAAGTACAACGACGACTCACGACAACGGGCGATTGGCCGCGCACGGCCACCCCCGCGAAGATGGGATGCCAGCTCCTGATTGCCTCGGATCGCTACATCATGATTCCCAGGCAGGCCACGTTTATAGACCTCGAGTCGGGTGAGAAGCTGCCGTTCAAATTCGTGCGAGGCGGATGCGGACTGGGGTTTGTACCCGCCAATGGCTTGTTGTACTCGCATCCGCACGCGTGCGGTTGTTTCTCCGAAGCCATCCGCGGCTTCATGGCCATGCACTCAACACCGGCGCCCGCGAAAGCGTCCGAGGAACACCGTCTGCAAAAAGGCGCAGCCTACAACGTGGTTGTCGCCGGCGATACGGCGGCCGACGATTGGCCGATGCATCGCCATGACTGGCGCCGCGGTGCTGTCTCGCCGGTGGAACTGTCGGGCCAACTCTCTCCACGATGGTCCATACAGATCGCCTCGACCGAGGAAACCGCGTCCGATCAAGGTTGGCGACTTCGCAATGGCAACCGCTTGACGCCGGCAACGGTCGTAGGCCAAACGGCCTATGTCGCGGACGTGAATCGAGGGCGCCTGGCCGCCTTGGACATGACCGACGGCAAAGAGATCTGGAGCTTCCAAGCCTCGGGGCGGATCGATAGTCCACCCACGATCCATCAAGGCCGCTGCCTCTTCGGCGCTCACGATGGCTATATCTACTGCCTTGACGCCAAGGACGGCCGCCTGGCGTGGCGTTTCCGAGCGGCGCCCCAAGATCAGCGCATCGTGGCGTATGGCGGCGTGGAGTCGATCTGGCCCGTCGCGGGAAGCGTATTGGTCCGCGACGGCTTGGTCTGGGCCGCCGCGGGAAGAGCGCCTGACGCCGATGGCGGCATCGAGGTGGTCGCGTTGAAGCTGGAATCGGGCGAGCCGATCTGGTCGGTGCGACACCGATAGCGGAGACTTTCAGGGAATCTGCGATTTCCTCGTGGGCGGCGAGGACGAAGCGATCTATCTGGCCAACTGGCGCTATGACGCGCGACGGGCGAGCAAGTTCAAGCGGCCGAGGGCTCCGAGCATTTGCGGGGAGGCAAGGCCGGTTTGCTGGAAACGTCGTGGACCAAGCAGGACTTGGCCCTTCGCAAGGACATTCAAACCTGGTCGGCCGCCGGCGCGGCGGGCCAATTGCTGGCGTTCTCTCCCGCGTTGACCGCCGCGTATGATGCGGAAGCGCAGCAGTTAATCGTCGCCGGACAAAACCGCTGGTCGCTGGCTATCGCCCCGCCGGCGCAACTGACGGGTCTGGCGGTCTGCGGCACGCATGTCGTCGCGGCGGGAGGCGTGGATCGCGCCGATCCACTCGCGGGCGGCCGCCTGTGGCTGCTCGATCGGGAAACAGGCAAAATCCAATCTTCGCTGACGTTGCCGGCCGAACCCGTGTTCGATGGCTTGACCGTGGCGCAGGGCGCGGTGCTGGTGGCGACACAGGATGGCGGACTTCACTGCTTTGCATCTTCCCGAGATGAGGAATAGCGTGCTCAAGAAAACTCTCGCCAGCCTGGTGGCGGTCAGCATGCTGCTTTCGGCTTTGGCCACCGGTTGTGACGCCAATAGACCGCCGCCCAAAAAGAACCTGCGGGAGATGTTTCCGTCGGCCAATCAGAAGGATGGTCCGCATGGCGGCGCGCTGGTCGACTGGGACGGGGGCCAGCACTTCATCGAATTCGCGCTGAACCAAGAAACGGGAGAAGCCGTCGTTTACGTGTTTGGGCCCGATCAGGAAACTCCCGCCCCCGTCGATTCAGAGAAGCTGCTGCTGTACATCACGGCGCGGAGGCTCTACGCGCAGTTGCTCCCCACCCCGCTGGAAGGCGAACCGGAAGGCCTGAGCTCACGGTTCGTCGCCAAGGAGGCGGCCTTCATCCAGATCGGCGATTTTTCAGGTTCCATCAGCGGAGTCGTCGATGGAGCTCCCTACGCCGCGGAATTCAACCACTGGTCGCCCGCATCAAGTCCGTAATCGCGCGCGGGGCGTCCTGGGGTGCGCTGCGCGACTCCATAAGCATCAAGTTAAGAAAAATCCGGATGGAATTGACCGCGGAGGACACGGAGAACCACAGAGGCGGATGCAATTCTGTCCTCTGTGTTCCTCCGTGCTCTCTGCGGTGACCTGTTGACAGCCCCGCTGGCGCCTCGCCACAGCCCAGACAATGACAGCGTCAACGCCGACCCCTTAACTTGATGCCTACGGGGATGCGCTGCGCGACCCCAGGCTTTGGGGTTGCACCGCGTTGCGGTGCAACCCGAGTTCAAGGGCGACTGCGACCGTCAGCGATGATCTTCTCCAACCGCTTGATCAGGCGATCCGCAACTTCTGGATTCTGATCGATCACGTTGTTCTTTTCCGCGGGATCGTCCTCCAGCTGAAAGAGCTGGTATTGGGGCTTCTGGGTGTTGGCCAGGGGAGCCTCCACCGTCACGTTGCGCGCTGTCTTGTTGTCGTAGCGATGCAGCTTCCATGGCCCGACGCGCAGTCCATAGGTTCCGCGGCTGCCGTTGTCTTGTTGCACCAGGTGGTCGCGTCCCTGGGCCCCCGGCCGCCCTAGTAACGCGTCGCTCACGTCAAAACTGTCGCCGCACGCATCCTCGGCCAGCTTTTGACCGGTAAGCGACGCGAAGCTGGCGGCGAGATCGATCGTGCAGACCATTTGGTCGCTTACTCCTGGTTGAATTCGGCCCTTCCAACGCGTGATGAATGGAGTCCGCGTACCACCCTCGTAGACGCTGTACTTCCCGCCGCTGAACGGGCCGGCGGCGCGATGCTCGCCGATTCTCTCGAGGGCGCCATCCTGGTAGCCGTCGTCCAGAACCGGTCCGTTGTCGGAACAGAAAACGACCAGCGTCTTCTCGCCGAGTTGCAGTCGATCGAGCGTCGCCAGCAACTCGCCGACGCACCAATCCAATTCGATGATCGCATCGCCTCGAAAGCCGAGCGACGTTTTCCCCTGAAACCGCTCGTGAGGCATGCGCGGCACGTGAAGATCATGCGACGAAAAGAACAGGAAGAAGGGGCGATCTTGATGCTGCTCGATGAACTCAACCGACTTCTCCACCCATTTGTCCGCAAGATCTTCGTCGCGGAAGCGGGCGGCGTGGCCTCCTGTATAGAAACCAATCCGGCTGATGCCGTTGTGAATCGTCCCGTTGTGACCATGAGACCAATCCATCTTCAATGTGTCGCGCTGGGTGATTCCCGTGGGATGATCCGGGCTGGGCTTCCGGTTGCCGACCCATAATGGATCCCGCGGATCAAGGTTCGGTACGCGGTGGTTTTGCACATAGACTTGGGGCACGCGATCATTGGTCGTCGGCAATAAGAAGCATGAGTCGAAGCCGATTTCCAAGGGACCTGGCTTCAGTTCGCCATTCCAGTCGGGGCCGTCCGGTCCGCCAAGTCCCAAGTGCCACTTGCCCACCACGCCCGTGGCGTATCCCGCTCGTTGCAGGATCGACGGGAGCGTTTCCACGCCGGGTTGGATGATGGCCGGCGAGTTGGGAGGGGCAATGCCCGTACCCTTGCGGCGAAAGGCGTAGGCGCCAGTGAGCAGCGAATAGCGAGTAGGCGTGCACGTCGACGCCGAACAGTAACCGCTGGTGAATCGCAGCCCCTCCATCGCGAGGCGGTCAATGTGCGGCGTGTGCAGCGCAGCGGCGCCGTAGCAGGAAACATCCCCGTATCCGAGGTCGTCGGCCATGATCACGATGATGTTCGGCTGTTCAGCGAAGCACGAGGTTGAGATGGCGAGCAGGATCGGCAGCAAGCCAAGGGTCGTTCGGTTCATTCGGTCTTCTCGCGATGAGGTTGTTGATCCGTTGAATATAGGCGAGCGGCGGCGGCATATCTATTGTTCCGCCAGAAGGAGAGGGGGGCGTAGAGGATCACCACGAAGGACACGAAGAGCACGAAGAATGGAATTGCCGATTCGTCCACCGGCTTGCTAATCAACTTCAACGTGACCAGACTAACTGAGAGACGGCATGAAACGATACGTCCTCTACATGCTCCGTGCTCTTCGTGTCCTTCGTGGTGTGTTGCCGCCATACGATCAGGGCGACGCCCGGGAAAAACTCGCAATCGGTGAGGCTCTGATGCAAACTCTTACTCTGCGAACGCCTGTGATTGTCCTGCTCACGATCATCACGCACGGGAGTTGTGCTCAAGGCCAAAGCATCGCCTCGACGCCCTTGCGGTCGGGAAACACGGGGATCGCCTCTCGCTACCCGGGTGATGTCGGCATCGTGAATGATCCCGACGTGGTCTTCGTGGAGAATTTCAATAACGACCTCGATGCGATTATGGAACGCTGGGAAGCCGTCAAGGCGAGGGAGATTCTTTCGCTATCAGACGATTGCCCAGCGAACGGCGATGGCGGGCAGTCGCTGCTGATCACGCATGTGGGCGGTCAGGGAGACGGTGCGCACTTGTATCGACGCCTGAAGCCGGGCTTCGAGAAACTTCACTATCGTTTCTACGTGAAGTTCGATGAAGCGTGCGCCCCGATCCATCACTTCTTTCATGTCGGCGGTTATCATCCCGCGACGCCTTGGCCGCAGGGCGGGGCCGGCTCTCGTCCTCGCGGCGATGAACGCTTCACGACCGGCGTCGAGCCTTTCGGCGAGGATTGGCGGTGGGACTATTACTCCTACTGGATGGAGATGCGCGGAAGTCCTCCTCGCGGTCAGTGCTGGGGCAATTCGTTTATTCGCGATCCCAGCATGAAGGTCGAAAGGGGTCAATGGCAATGCCTGGAATTGATGATGCAAACCAACGACGTCGGGCAGTCCAACGGCGAAATGGCGCTGTGGCTCGACGGCAAGCTCATCAGCCACCTCGGCCCCGGCTTCCCCAAAGGCAAGTGGGTGTTCGACAAGTTCTATCCCGATCAAGGAGGCGAAGGACTGCGCTGGAATGATGACAAGAGCGGGCCCGAACCGCTTCGTTTTCCACCCGGCGGCGAACCCTTGTCGGGCTTCCGTTGGAGATCCTCCACGGAACTGAAACTCAACTTCCTCTGGCTCTTGTGCTACATCACCAAGGCGCCCAGGGACCACCAAAGCAGAATCTGGTTTGACGACATCATCGTCGCGCGAGACTACATCGGGCCGCTGACGGCGAAGAAGTAGGCGCAAGCTAAACAGCAGAATCACTTAACTTGATGGTGCGCTGCGGTTTCCAGGCTATGGGGTTGCACCGCGTTGCGGTGCGGATGGTGGATGCGTGTGTCGGTACGGGCGCCGCGTTTCCTGGGCGTGCGCCTCGCGACCCCATACGCATCAAGTTAAGCGATCGGCGGCGTGCTTCTCGAACTCTAGGCCCAGGCCGAATGCCAGACGTGCCGCACCAAGGCGAACCACAGAGACACAGAGGCACGGAGGACAGCTTGACCGTTCTCCGTGTCTCTGTGTCTCCGTGGTTAATCCGTTTCGGCTGCGTAACTTGATGTGTATGCAACCCTGCTTAGGGCAGGTTGTGCTGCTCCAGAAACTTCCTTATCGCGTCGAGCGTCTTGCCGACGTCGGTTTTGTCCATGGCGTCGGCGAGTTGGTCCGCCAGCTTTTGGAGTTCCTTTTCGATGTTGTCCTTGAGGGGCTGACATTTATTCTGCTTCATTTGGCCGTCCAGCAAGCGGGCAAGTCCCTCGAGCAGTGAATCGAGGAGGAAACCGGGGAAGCCTTCGATACCCTGAATGATTCCCCTAAATCTTCCCCAAGCCCCCGTGCTGGGGATGCCGCGGCTGATCGCGTACGCTTGCGCAGCGCCGGGCGCGCTCTTGACGGAGGCCTTGGCCGCGGCCTGGGCCTTCAGACCCATCGGATCCACAAACAGAGTCGGAGCGTTCGCGACGTAAGCGTATAGGTTGTAGTCGTCGCCCCGTAAACCGAGTGGATCCTCACTCAGGAAACGACCGACGGAGGGATCGTAGTAGCGCCCGCGGTAATCGTACAGATCCAGGTCCGCGTCGTACTCGCGCCCCGTAAATAGGTAACGCGACGTGACTGTCGGATTGGACTGACCGACAACGCCGCCGTAGGCGTCGTACTTGATGTGATTCAAGACCTGGCCCGTTTCGTCGATCAGGTCGGTCACCGAACCAAGTTCATCGGTCAACGTCCAGATCGTTTGCCCAGCCGCGTCCTCGATGGCCAGGATCTGATCGACGGCCGGCCCAAAAACATTCCGGTTGGCAAACTCCGGCGACGCTGGGCCAGTGGACCCGTCCGAATCGACGAACTCGAGGACCGTGTCCAGCTCATCAGAGACAAAGTGCGTACTGCTTGAGGCGCCGCTCGCAGTAACTTCCTTAAGAATCTTGCGATTCAAGGCGTCGTAGGTGAACTCGACCTGCTGCAGCAGCACATCGGCGCCGTTCCTGTCAACGACCATAACCAATCGATTGCGATAGTCCCAGAAGTATTCACGTTTCGCGCCGTCGGCCACGGCCACTCGACGCATCAGATTGCCTTCGCCGTCGTATTCGTAAACGTACTCGCCGTCGCTCTGTAAACGGTTTCCTGCGTCGGAGTTGTAGCTATCGCCGTGGAGAGACGACTCGGTGCGATTGCCCGCGTCGTCGTATCCATACGTCTCGTCGGCAACCGCCGGATCTTGCCGGTCAGCGCCGAGCAACTGGTCGCGTTCGTCATAGAGGTAGAGGGAATCGCCGTTGGCGTCTTCACGACGAATCACGCGGCTCGCCGCGTCGTAATCCAGTTGCAGGAACGCCAACGGAGTCGCCGCGTCGCCGTGTACGATGGAACGGACACGATCGAGCGCGTCGTACTGATAACGCGTCTGGAGAATCGGTTGCAGGCCATCGACGTCCGCGTACCGGTCGAGCGCGAGCAGGTTGCTCAGCACGTCGTACGAGAAATCAAAACGCTTCTCGGCCACCACGCCTGCCATGTCCGCCTGGTTGATTCGCGTGAGTCGATCCAGGTTGTCGTATTGATACTCCGTCGCCGCTCCCGCCGCGCCGTCGATCACTTCCCGCATCAGAGTGCGGTTGCCCACTGCATCGTACTCATAATGCAGAACGACCCGCGGTGCGCCGACGGACCCTTGGTTGTCAAAGTCCGTGACCCGGTTGCGAGCGTCATATTGAAACGTCGCCTGGCTCGAACTGTCGGAAGCACTCAGCAGATTACCAACCGCGTCATACTCAAATTGCAGCACGTTGCCGTCGCCAACCCATGTTTCAGTCACCATACGGTTGAGCTCATCGAACACGAACGTGCGTTGCCGTCCCTCGCGATCAGTATTGGATTCCAAGTTATTGACGGCGTCGTATTGCGAGACAATGGAACGACCATAGGGATCGGTCTCGGTGGTCAGTCGATTGCGGGCGTCGAATTCGAAGCTGGTCGCGTTTCCTTTCGGGTTGACCAACAAGGTGGGGTTGTTGTCCTGGTCGTACTCGAACCGCGTTATGGCGCCTGTCGGATCGACGGAGCGAACGAGCCGATTGCGACTGTCGTATTCCGAGGTCTCCACGAAGCCGAGCGGGTCGATTTCCGCGACCACATTGCCAGCTAAATCAAATTCGTATTGATAAACGTCTTGGGTCGCCGTGGTGGAAACAACCAAGCGGTCCAAGGGATCATATTCAAAGCGTTCGACGTTGCCCAAACCGTCGGTAATCTTGGTGGCGTTGCCCGCCCGATCGTACTCGATCCGCGTTACTGGACGTGACAACGGTCCCGGCCCGTCCGGATCCGGTTGGATCACGGTGCGCAGTCGATTCAGCTCGTCGTACACATAGGAATAGCGATGTCCGAGCTCATCGATCCGGGCGGCGAGGTTGCCGGCCGCGTCGTACTCGTATCGCACCTCGGCCTCTTCCGGGGTTCCTAGCGCGTAGATGACGGAGTTGACGAGACCTCGCGGGTTGTAATTCACCTGTTGAATCCTGCCCAGCGGATCGGTCAAGGTCTCGACAAGTCCCTCGGGCGTGTAGGTCATGGAGGTCGTAATGTCGTCGCCGCCGCCGACAGCGCCCACGACCGTCGTGATAGAGAGCAGATCACCGTTGACGGGATCGACATCGAAAAGCGTCAATCGTCCCAGTTCATCCGTACCGGTTACGGGGCGATTGAACCGCTCGTGGTAAGTGAATACTTGGGACGCGGCGCCGCTGATTGAGTCGCTGACGGTGAGCAAGTTACCGCGATCATCATAGGTGAACGACGTCAGATTGCCGCGAGCATCGGTGAGGCTGACGACTTGCAGGTCGGCATTCCATTCGATTGACGGCAAGGCGCCTTCCGAATCACGCTCGGCAAGCAGCTTTCCGCCGCCGTCGACTTGAGTGTAGGTGACGTTTCCTAGTCCATCGGTGCGGAACGTGTCGCCGCCCACGCTCGCGGCGGCTCGAGGCGCCTGGAAGGGATCGTTGGTCGCTGTCGACGGATAAAGTCCTCGCACCTGGGCCGGCTGAAATTGCTTTTCGCTTTGGTCTCTGCGAGTGACCGAAGCGACGCGTCCCGCTTGATCAAAAACGACGGACTCCGCGAATCCGCGCTGGGTGATCTCGCCAACCATATGATGGCGATCGTCGTATTGAAATTGCCGACTGGAGCCGTCAGGGTCGGTAATCTCGAGCAGGTTGCCAAACACATCGACGTTGAAATGCGTGGCGCGACCGGCGGGATCAACGATCGTTGCGAGGCGGCCGGATTCATATTCGAAGGCTGGTCCGCAGGCCAACCGGATCCACGATGGCGAGCAGCACGCCTTGCGAATCATACTCGTAGCTGGTCTCATTGCCATTGCGGTCCACAACGGACCGCAAACGGCCGGTGGAGTCGAAGAGATACTCTGTTTGATTGGTCAACGTGCGTCGAAACCCGCCGTCGGGCAACTGTTCCAGCACGGAGAAATCGCCGTCGGGCGATTCGTACAATTGGGTCCCTTGAGGCACTCCCGTCTCTGGAAAGAAGTTCATGTAGCCGCTGTTGTCGGGCACGAAGATCTCGAGGAACTCGCCGGTCTCGCCGTCAAAGCGATATGTCACACCGGAAACCGCGACATAGAAGTTGTTGTCTGGTCCCAGGGTGATTCCATCGACGAATCCGTTGGCTGATGCAAAGACATCCAGAAATTCGCCGTTGACTCCCGAGAACCTGCGTATCTGCTGGTAGCTGGCGTCGGTGAGATAAATGTCGCCGTCGGGGCCGAATTCAAAGTTACACGAATTCAACGCGTTGCCGGGCGGGATGAAGACATCGATCAAATCACCGGTCGTTGGATCAAAGCGTCGCATCTCCTCGTCAAAGGTGTCCCAGACGTACAGCAGACCATCCGGTCCGAACTCGGTCCAACAAGACGCTTGAGACCCTTGCGCGGCCGTCGCGATGTTACCCAGGAACTGTCCGGAGGGGTCAAATTTCTGCACGCCCGCGCCCAGACCGCTGGTGCTGACATACAGCACGCCGTCCTCGCCGAACGTCATGCCGCTGCCGCCATTGAATCCCGCGGGACCGCCGTTATCAACGAACACGTCGATGAAGTCGCCCGTCTCACCGTCAAATCGCAGGATCTTGGCCGGCGCGGCGCTGGAGAATACATACAGATTGCCGTCGGGACCGAACGTCGGGTTGTGCGGACCGGCCAGGCCGCCGGCGCCGGGAGCGACGAAATACTCGATGAACTCGCCCGTCACGCCGTCGTAGCGCGATACCGCGTTGTTGGGGATGTCCTGGATCAACAAGTCGCGAACGAAGCGTTGGGGCGACGAAAATGCCAATTCGCTGCCGTCGCCGTTGACCAGCAGCACCGAGCCATCGGGATTCTCGATGATCTGTTGCAAGCCGGCGATTCCCCAACCGGCGCCGAGAGAACTGTCCACCGAGTTCACATGCATCAACGTCCCCGAGGATCTGGTCGATGAGCCGACGAACCGCTGGTTGAATTCAGAGAACAAGCGAATGCCGCTGCTCAGGTTGTAGGTGTAGATCCCGCTAGGTTCTTCGCTCAGATCAATCTGAAGGGCCGCTTCGATCGGACCGGCTTCCTCGGGCAGCGTCCAGAAATTCTCGCCGCCCAGCAGACCGAATTCGCCGCCCGCGTTTCCTGGAATGCTCTGTACGAATCCGCCGCGCTGCACCGTCAATGACGCCGTGACTCGCAGCTGATCGGCGATGTCGCCGGCGAGCGCGAGTGGATCGACGTCGGTGAAGCTGGTATTCACGATTGGCCGAGGATCGGTGCGCAGCGAGTCGTACACCAGACGCACGCCGAGTGATTCGCCAAGCGCCATGTAGGCGGCTAATTCATGCTCCTCGGTCAGCGCGCCGGTAAAGAGACTCACCTCCGAGGCGCCTTTGCCCTTATTCTCGCAGCGATCACAAGGCTCCGGTGGCGGCGCCTTCGCCGGCGGAGGCGGCGGCGCCAAAATGCCAACTGCTGTTCCTCACCCCGCCGCTGATCGTCTCGATCACGCTTCCATCAGCGCTGACGACCATATCGCCCACGTCGTCGAATTGACCGGTGACCGGATTGATCGACCACAGGTCCATCATCGTGCCTGGCGCCCAACCATCCTCGTTGGGCAGGTTCAACGGGGCCGGCTGCGTAAAGACCATGTCGCCTGGCTGAATCGTCACGACCAGCGCCGGGAACAGAGTATCGGGGAGCGCGGCGGGTGTGAAATCGACGGGCACTTCGGTGATGGATAACTCGCCGGTGAACGGGACGCCTCCATCCATGTCCAGCAACGTGCCGGCGGCGACAAACAACGACGCGCCGGGAATGTTGGTGGTGGTGACCGTCGTGTCCACGAAGGGATCGATCGTCACCGCGTTGTCCGTGTCCAAAGCCGGCAGGTAGATGGGGCGAGCGATGACATTGTTGACGCCGGCGATCACATCGCGGCCCAGCATCAACGGCAGCTTCTCCGCGATGAAGGGAAATACATCGTCCCCCACAAAAGCGTTGCCGAAGACCTTGAGCGTGTCGCTGGGAAGTTCGTCCGTAAACTCGAGCAGGAACTCGCCGGCGCCATTGGTCGTGGCGCTGACGTCGCCCACGGACACCGGAATGCCCGGCAACGGCGTTTGATCGGTGTCCAGCACCGTGCCGGAAACCCGCGTGGTCTGGATGGGGTCAGCGATCACTTGCAAAGTGACCATCTGACTGATGTTCGCCGCTCCATCGGTGGCGACGACTTCGAACTGGTATTCGCCGACCTGCGACGGAGTGGGAAAGAACACCAACTGATCGCCGCGCAACGCGCCGTCAGGCAACATCGCCTCGGAGAAAAGCGAATACTCCACTATGTCGCCGTCCGCATCAGTCGCCGTCAGTTGCGTGGTCAACGTGTGACCGGGAACAACAGTCAACGGAGACGGCGGCGCGGGAAAGTCAGGCGGTTGATTCGGTCCGCTGGTGTAGACGACCGGTTGCAGCACCAGGGAAGTGATCGCGCTGAGTGCAAAATCCAACCTCACGCGCTGCGTGGTTCCGTCGGTCAGCAGACCACCGCGAGAGACCGCGGGCGTCAGGTTGATATAGGGCGCGCCGTTGAACTGTCCGCTGAGCGTTCAGCAGGGCGGCTTCGGCTGGCAGATTGGGAAAGGCGACGGCCAGCGTGCGCCCTAGCGGATGCGCCTGATTGGCGACGGCGATCTCGACCGAGTACCGCAGTTGCTCCAAGTTAAAGCGCGGATAATCGGCTTCAATCCTGGCGTCGCCGGCGACCTGCATGGCGCTCAAGTCCAGTGCTTCGCCGGCGTTGGCCAGCGGGCGGTTGGCTGGCAGCGTGATCGTATTGGATGCATCAAGGCTCAAGTCGTTGGTCAGATGCGAAATCGTCGCCACGCCATCCGCGTCGAGATCTGTGTTCAAGTACTGAAACACTAAGAGACCTTCCGTGGCGCCGGCCAGACTGGTCACGTCGATCTCCACGCGTCGGCCATCGAACGTGACGAGCCCCGCGGGAAACTCGGCCGCTCCTCCAACCAGCGAGAACAACGCTTCGTTCGCTGGTCCGCCGGCAAGCAGCGGCGTCGATGGGTCGGCGGGATCCAGCAGGTAAACGTGGAAAGAGTCCTCCAGTAGCCCGTCTGACGACGAGAAGTCGAAGGCGACTTCCACATCGAAACTCAGCTTGCGGCTGCCCTGGGATTGGCCCAGGGTGATCAACTGACTGGATTCGGCGACCAACTGGTCGGATTCCTCGAGGACGACGCTGCCGGCCGCGACTTGACGGGTCAACAGCAAGGCGGCCGCGGAGCTGACATTGCCGGCAAGATCAACGGCTTGAACGTCGAACCGGTTCTCGCCTATCTCCAAAGGCACGTTGAAGGTCGCGAAGTCGCCGCCATCATCCGCCAAGACCTGCAGCCCGCCAAGTCCTTGAACCAACGCACCGGGTTCAGCCTGCCCCTCCACACCTACTCTCGTGAACGTGGTGATGTTGTCTCCCAGCGGGGCCGTATCAAAACGAGGGACCAAGTTCGCGGTGGGCGACGCCGGAGCTGTCGTATCCAGCTGAAAAGGAATCTCATAAGTTTCCGAAACATTGCCAGCTTCATCCTGTGCCTGCAGCTTGAGAACATGCGCTCCATCAGCCAGAGGGCCTCCCTGGATTTCGCTCAAGCGCTGTGAGGTCAAATAGAAGGCGCCGCCAAACAACAGGTCGCTTGTCACATCGGTGAAGAGATTCAACGGCGTGTCGTCCAATCCGGCCCGCAACATGACGGTGTCGTTCTGATCGCGAACGGCTCCGCCAATGTCGGCCCGCGAAGTCACGCCATCCAGAGGATCACGCCCCGTATCGCGGGCAGGTCGAGCGAGCAACTGGGGAGCGTCGCGATCCACTGGATCCTGGCCGGCCAGGAAGATCGCGCTGAGGACTTGCGCCGCATCGAAGGGTTCCACGGAGCCGTTGCCCGACACGTCGATGTAGGGTGGAGGCTCCTGTCCCGGAGGCGGCGTCTCGGGCAACATTCGTGGAAAGTTCAGGAACAAGTCGGAGAGGATCAGGACCACATCTTGCGGCGTAATCTCCCCGGCCGGATCATCATTGACGTTCAATCGGTCGATGGGATTCTGGTAGATCGATCCCGCGGCAACGCCCAAGCCGAGTGATGTCGTGTGATCCAACTCGGACAAGGAGAACAAGGGTGAGAGCAAACTGCTGGGATCAACATCGCTGTCTAGTTCATCATCGGTTCCTTGATCGGCGACCGTGACGCGTCTGCCGGGCGGCAAGGAGGAGAACTTGGCGTAATACACGCCTGAATCCAGGTTAACGAACGAAAAGCCGCCGCCACTGTCGCTGCGCATGGAAGCGACCAAAACGTCGTTGTCGTCAACCACTCCGTCCAACGAATCAAAGAGATCCACTTTCACGTTGGGCAGCAAAGGTTCGTCCACCGCTCGAATTCCGTCGCGATCGAGGTCGAGCCAACTCAAGCCGGAGAGACTGGCGCCGGGGCCAGGAAATTGAAAGCCTTCATCGATGGCGACGGGTATGTCGTATAATTCTTCCGAGACCGTCAGCGAGTTGGCTGGTCCAGCGCCGGCGGCTGTCCGCAGGGTGACGCGACCGTGAAACACTCCCTCATCCAGCAAGACGGCGCCCTCCAGCTCGATGGTCGCCAAGATGGACGATCTTTCGGGCGGAAGACTGGCTGGCAGGGAGGTGATCTCAAACAGGGCCTCTTGCACCGACTGGACCTGCAACGTTCCGCTGGTTGACACCGAGCGACTCACCGCGGACGGTTCGGCTTGCTGTGTCAGCACTCCCGCGAGCGGCGTTTCGCCATCGACTCCTGTCAGGTTGAACACGGTGTCCAAGACGGCTTGCGACGCGGACACTTGGTCCAGATTTTCCGAGTCCAGGTAGGTAACATCGCCGGCCAGTCGCACCTCGCCGGTGAATCGCAAACCTTGTGCGGCAAGGTCAAGCGGCGCGGACAAATAAAACGAGGCGCCGCCCGCCGCCAGCATCCTGCGATCCTCCAACGTCTCCAACTGGGCATGTCGCGCGCCAACGTTTGGCGCCAAATCGACTTTTCGTGCAACGTCGTTTCAGATGTTCATTCATGGATCGTTCGCCCGGCGTGAGGAACAAACGTGAAACCGAATCGAGTCTCATCGGCTTCGTTGACGGAAACGTCAAAGCATCTATGTTTTTAGACCAAATGAGCACTGATTTGTTCCAAGAAATTGCTCGAAATGCGTCCTTTTCAGGCGGGCGAAACCGGAGCCACAGCGAGGGTAGAAGAAACGAAGCACCCGTCTCGGCGGTGACGCGTTAGTCCTGTACACCCAATGGGCTTTCGGCCCAAAGTTCCGCGCAAACGGGGCTACCACAGAGAGCACGGAGATCCACAGAGGCCCGAACGCCGTTCTCCGAAAAACACCTGCAACCGTGTTTAGAATACTGCGAATCAAGGATTTTTTGCATGGAACACCACATGGCCGCCTGGGAGGACTTTGAAAAACTCGACATCCGCGTCGGTCGGATCGTCCAGGCTGCGCGCTTTCCTGAGGGCCGCTACTCCAGCCACATCTTGATGATCGATTTCGGCGGCGATTTGGGAGTGCGAAAATCCCTGGCGAAGCTGACGCCTAACTACGAGGGCCCCGAGGTTGTCGGCCGGCAAGTCTTGTGCGTTGTCAACTTCCCGCCGCGTCAAATCGGCAAGCACCAATCGGAAGTGCTCACGCTGGGCGTGCCGGACAGCGAAGGGAATGTGGTGCTGATCAGGCCGGACTCGGACGTCCCTGAGGGTGGTCGGCTGTATTGAACTCTTGTGCGACTCGGCGCGAGCGCGGCGCAGTTCACGCTCTGCCTCGGTCGGTTCCAGGCAATCAGTCGCGGCGAGTCCTGCCGGGCGGTCTCTGGGCTATAATGGCGGTTTGATTTCGCAATCTCGCCGCTCGCGCGGCGCGTTTTTTTCAGAGCCCAGCCGCATCGAACGACCAAGCCCATGGCCTCACTCCAGCAACTACATCGAGTCGCGTTTCTTGTGTTCGCGGTCATCCTGACAGGGACTGCCCAAGGGCTCACGGCCCGAGGCGAGGAAGCACAGGCCGCGAGGATTGACTTTGCACGTCAGGTTCTGCCGATTCTGTCCAACAAGTGCTTTGTGTGTCATGGACCGGACGCCAGGGACGCGGCCGATCTGCGGCTTGACTCCGAGGACGCGGCGACCGCCGATCGCGGCGGCTATCGCGCGATTGATCCCGGCAAACCAGACGCGAGTGAATTGTTGGCGAGAATCCAGTCGACCGAGCAACCCATGCCGCCCGTCAACGCAGAGAAACAGTTGAACGACAACGAGCGCCGGATCTTGATGCAGTGGGTCCTTCAAGGCGGAAAGTACGCGAAGCATTGGGCGTTTGTGGCGCCCACGAAGGCGGCGCCGCCGCAGACCAACCATCCGCACATCATCGACGCGTTCATTGGCCGCAAGCTGGACGCATCGATTGGTTTCGCGCCCGAAGCGGATCGCCGCACCTTGGCGCGGCGAGTGGCTCTGACGCTGACCGGCCTGCCGCCTGATCCCGATCAACTGGCGCGATTCCTGGACGACGATTCCGCGGAAGCCTACGAACATCTCGTCGATGAACTCTTGGCAAGCCCGCGTTTCGGCGAACACCAAGCCCGGTATTGGCTGGACGCGGTGCGCTACGGCGACACGCATGGCCTGCATTTGGATAATCGTCGCGGCATCTATCCCTACCGCGACTGGGTCGTTCGCGCCTTCAACACGAACCTGCCGCTGAACGACTTCATCACGTGGCAATTGGCGGGGGATCTGCTCCCTGATCCCGGCTTGGAGCAATTGATCGCTACCGGCTACGTGCGCTTGAATCCGTCCACGGGCGAAGGCGGCGCCATCCCGGAGGAATTTCAGGCTAAGAACAACTTTGATCGCGTCGAGACGTTGGGCACCGTGTTCCTGGGCGTGTCACTCACCTGTGCTCGCTGCCACACTCACAAGTACGATCCGATCACGCAAACGGAATACTACCGCTTGCTGGCCTTCTTCAACAACACGGCCGAACCCGCACTGGACGGCAATTCCTACACCTACGGCCCGACGGTCAAGTCGCCCGCCGATCAGACTTCTTGGACTCAGTGGCGTCGCCTCACCAGCCACCGCGACGAGTTGCTGGCCAACATGGAAACGCTGCTGAATCAGCCGCGCATCGACGAAGCGATCGCATTCGCGGCGAAGACCGCCGCGTGGCGAACCAGTGAATGGCGAGTCAGCGACGTCATGTCCAGCGACGCCGCGGCGCCGCCCGACGCCTCGACTTGGAAAGCCCTGGACGGACTGCCAGGAGTCCTGACGGGAAAGGCGGCAAAGGACAGCTTGCCCGCCGCCGGAGAAGCCGTCTGGCTTCAGACCTCGCTGGAGGCGCCGACCGACCAGTCGCTATGGCTGACGCTTTCCGGCGGCGCCGGTTCCGGGGCTTACCTGGATGGCTCGGCGGAGCCTTGCGTGCAAAAGCTGTCGAACGATCGGATGGCGGCGACGCCGTTTCGTATCGCAGAAGGACGCCACACGCTGCTGTTGAAGATCGTCGGCGACGCCGGCGTTGCCGAGCTGCGGGTGAACTTGGAGAATGCGTGGCGCGCGTTGGTCGAATCAAGAGACTGGTCCGCCTGCTCGGCCAACGACCGCCTGCGGATGCTGACCGACTCCCAGGGTCCATTTTCTCACGACGATCAGGCGGCCCCGGTGCTTGCGCTTGTCGCCGATCTGGAAAGAGCGGAAGCCAACTTCACGACGACGCTGGTGGCCCGCGAATTGGAGAAACCGCGGGAAACACGCTTGCTGCGGCGGGGCGAATACAACCTGGCGACCGGTGAGCCACTGCAACCGGATGTCTTGCAGGTGATGAGTCCCCTGCCCTCCGCCGCGCCGCGCAACCGGTTGGGACTGGCCATGTGGTTGACCGACCGACAACATCCCCTGGTCGCCCGCGTGTTGATCAATCGACTCTGGCAACAAGTCTTCGGCCGAGCACTTGTCCGCACTCCCGAGGACTTTGGCTTGCAGGGTCGCCAGCCGACGCATCCCGAACTGCTGGATTGGCTCGCTGTCGAGCTGCACGATAGCCAGTGGAACCTGAAGCACATGCTCCGCCTCATGGTCGCCAGCCGCACTTTCCGGCAAAGCTCCGCTTGGCGCCCCGGCGCCAACGATCCCGAAAACGAGTTGTTCGCTCGAGGGCCTCAATATCGCCTGGACGCCGAAGTGTTGCGAGATATCGGATTATGGGCCAGCCAGTTGCTGAGCCCGCAAATGGGCGGCGAAGGCGTGAAGCCCTACCAACCCGCGGGCATGTGGAAAGCGTTGGCGCATCCGGCGAGCAACACGAAGGAGTATCAGCGCGATCATCGGCGCAAGCTCTATCGCCGCAGCCTGTACGTCTATTGGAAGCGCACTAGCCCTCATCCCATGATGACGCTGTTCGACGCCCCGGATCGCGAGTCGAGTTGCGTGCGTCGCTCCCGAACCAACACGCCGCTGCAGTCGCTGGGTCTCTTGAATGAGACGCAACGCATCGAAATGGCGAGAGCGCTGGCCGAACGTCTGCTGCGCGAGCGCCCGAACGACACGGAGCGTCTGGAACGCTTGTTCGTCCTGCTGGCCTGTCGAAATCCGGCGTCCGACGAACTTGCCGTGTGTCGGCGACTATTAGAACAACTTCGTCAACGTTACGCGGCGCGGCAAGACGATGCGGAGCAGCTGTTGGCGATCGGTGAAGTCCAGCGCGATCCGGCGATGGACGCCGCCGAATTGGCCGCCTGGACTCAAGTCGCCGCCACCGTCCTGGCCAGCGACGCCGCCATCATGATGTATTGAGTCCACACGGCTTTTGAAAAAAGAAAAACGCGAACAGCCGGTTACCGCCGGCCCCCCGCCCGCAAATGCGAGTAGCACAATGATTTCCGCCGACATGGTTCGAGAGCACGAACTCCTCACGACTCGACGTCAATTGTTTGGCCGCGCCGCGTTGGGCGCCGGCACCCTGGCGTTGTCCGGTCTCTTCGCCAAGGAAGGATGGGCGGAGGCGCCGCGGCCTGACGGTGGTTTGCATCACGCGCCCAAGGCAAAGCGAGTTATTTACCTGTTCATGAGCGGCGGGCCCAGCCACTTGGATCTCTGGGATTACAAGCCCAAGATGCAAGACATGTTCAATGAACAGCTGCCCGATTACGTGCGGAGCGGTCAACGCGTGACGGGCATGACGGCGAATCAGAAGAACGGCCTTCCGGTATGTCCAAGCAAATACAAGTTCACCAAGTATGACAACAACGATCAAGGGGTTTGGATAAGCGAGCTTCTGCCGCACACGGCCACTGTCGCTGATGAACTATGCGTGGTGCACAGTACATTCACCGAGGCCATTAACCATGACCCGGCTATCACCTACATCCAAACCGGCAGCCAGATCCCCGGCCGCCCAAGCCTTGGCGCCTGGCTGAGCTATGGGCTGGGTTCGATGAACGAGGACCTGCCGCACTATGTCGTGATGCACGCCAAGACCAGTTTCGCGGAGCAAAGCCTGTTCAATCGTCTCTGGGGCCCAGGATTCCTGCCGACCGAACATCAAGGCGTCTTGCTGCGGAGCACGGGCGATCCGGTGCTGTTCCTGAGCAATCCGGCCGGCGTGTCGCCAGCCGATCGCCGAGCTCAACTGGATGCGTTAGCGGCTTTGAACCACCAGCAACATGAACGCTTCGGCGATCCCGAAATCCTCGCCCGCGTCAAACAACATGAGATGGCCTACCGCATGCAGTCCTCCATCCCCGAGCTGATGGACTTGTCCGGCGAGAGCGAAGACACCTTCCAGCTATACGGCGAGGACGCCCGCACTCCGGGCACGTTCGCTGCTTGCTGCCTGAACGCTCGACGCCTGGCCGAACGAGGCGTACGCAACGTACAGATCTTCCATCGCGGTTGGGACGCGCACGGCGGGTTGCCTCGAGAGCATGAATCCCAATGCCGCGACATCGATCAAGGATGCGCGGCGTTAATCAAGGATCTGCGTCAACGCGGCATGCTGGACGATACGCTGGTCATTTGGGGCGGCGAGTTCGGACGCACCGCCTACTGCCAAGGCAACCTGACCCGAGACAACTACGGACGCGACCATCATCCGCGGTGCTTCACTACATGGATGGCTGGAGGCGGAGTCCAACGCGGCATTACCTACGGACGCACCGACGATTTCGGCTACAACATCGCGGACGAACACGGTCATCCCATGGATCCCCAGCCAGGCAAGGAGCATTGGACTCCCGGGACCATGCACATTCACGACCTTAACGCAACGATCCTGCACCTGTTGGGCGTCAACCACAAACAGCTGACGTACCGTTACCAAGGCCGCGATTTTCGCTTGACCGACGTGCATGGTCACGTGATTACGGATCTCATTGCATAGCGCGGCAACACCCTTGCCGCAAGACCGCTTCTTTCAGCCGGCATTCCCCTGATTTCCACTTCGTGAAGGCGCCTCTCATGACATCCAGTTTTGTGTCTCGTCGTCAATTCGCGCGCACCGCACTCGTCGCCGGCGGCGCCGTGGCTCTACCCGCCTTGCAGACCAAGACCGTGCGAGCGAACGCGAGCGAACCGCCCGCCGGAGGCGTCGTCCTCTTTCAAGGCGACTCGATCACCGACGCCGGACGCGACCGAAAGCAAGCCGGCGCCAACGACGTCCGCGCGCTCGGCCGCGGCTACCCGATGTTGATCGCCGCGCGGCTGCTCGCCGAACACCCAACCGCCCAGTTGAAGATCTACAACCGCGGAATCAGCGGCAACAAGGTCCCCGATCTCGACAAGCGTTGGCAAGCAGACTGTTTGGACATCAAGCCAAACGTTCTTTCGATCTTGATCGGAGTCAACGACATCTGGCACAAACTGAACGGCCGTTATGAAGGCACTCCGGCGGACTACCGGAGCGGTCTGCTCGATTTGCTCGGCCGGACTCGCGAGGCCTTGCCGGATACCCGCATCGTGATCTGTGAGCCGTTCGTCCTGCGTTGCGGCGCTGTCAACGACAAGTGGTTCCCGGAATTCGACGAGCGACGCGCCGCGTGCAAGGAAGTCGCTGAGTCGATGAAGTGTGTCTGGGTTCCCTTTCAAACCATGTTCGACGAAGCGATCTCCGAGCAATCGCCGCCCGCTTATTGGGCGGGCGACGGCGTGCACCCCACCCTCGCCGGCCATGCCTTGATGGCCAAGACCTGGCTGCAAGCAGCCGCCTTCTGAGCAGGCGGGGAACCGGTCGCGGAAGCAAGCGGGAAGCATTCCGTGGCCGCCATTCCGTGGCCGCCGTTCCGCGGCGGCGGGCGGCCGATCTTGACGGCCGGAACCCAGCTCGCGCCGCCGCCTCGCGCTCGACTGGATGCGTCGTAGCGGGCGCTGGCGCACCCGCACTCCTCCCCGGCGTCGCCCCAGCCCCTTGACTTTGTGTAGATGCGACACTATGATAGTGTCATAAATACACACCAAGGAGCTCGCGATGCCCCGTTACGAATTCGCTCGTCCCGCCGTCACCGTGGACATCGTCGTGTTCGCTCTGGACGAGGATGACTTGAAAGTGATGCTGATCGAGCGGGACCTGGAGCCCTTCGCGGGGCGTTGGGCGCTGCCCGGCGGCTTTGTGCATGTCGATGAGTCGTTGGAGGACGCCGCCGCCCGGGAGCTGAATGAGGAAACCGGACTGGCGAACATCTATCTCGAGCAGTTGTACACCTTTGGCGATCTGCGCCGCGACCCTCGCGAACGCGTGATCACCATCGCCTACTACGCCTTGGTGAATCTCGAGGGCCACAACGTCTGCGCCAGCAGCGACGCGCGGAACGCGGCCTGGTTCGCCCTCAGCGATTTGCCGGATCTCGCCTTCGACCACGCCTTAATCCTGCAAACCGCGCACGAACGCCTTCGCGGCAAGGTTTGCTATCAACCCATTGGATTCGAGTTGCTGCCGGAGAAATTCACGCTGCGACAACTGCAGCACATGTATGAAGTGATTCTGGGCAGGGACCTCGACAAGCGAAACTTTCGCAAGAAGGTGCTAGGCATGGACATTGTCAAGGACACCCACGAGATCGAGAAGGACGTGTCGCATCGAGCCGCCCGTCTGTATCGCTTTGACAAGCGCCGGTACCAACGGCTGATGAAGAAAGGGTTTCACTTCGAGATCTAAGCACGACGTCATGAAGCATTTCGGGAGGAGATCTGAATGCGAATCACGGCGAGATCACCTGGAAAACACCTGCAACCCTGCTTAACCGCCGCGAGGGTCCTTTCATGAATCTATTTCTCCTGGGATGCGCCTCCTCCTGTTCGCGTGTTGCCTGATTTTCATCCTGGTCTTCCTCGGCGTCTTTGCTCGCGCGTGGGTCGAACAACTCTTGCATCCGCGGAACTTCCCCAAGGGCTCAGCGGTGCAACAGTTCGCGGAGTCGCTCCGCCTGCGACTCGATCCCCTGGCGTCGCCAGCGAGTTACGTTTCCAGCGAACCAGTCTTGCCGCCGCACGACTATCGCTTGCATTCACGTTTGGGGAGCGGTGATCTTTGCGACGTGTATCGAGCATCGCGAGCAGGCCGTGATTATGCGATCAAGATTCCCCGCGACTGCCATTCGCATCCTTGGTTGCTGCTGGAGCAAGCTCGTCTGCGAAGCTTGGTGGAATCGCCGACGGCTTGGCGATATCGCGACTACCTGACGACGCCTTGCGGGATGGCGCGCATCGGTCAGAAGCACGGCGCGGTCTTTGAACTGCGGCGAGGTTACCGAACCGCCAGCAGCATTCGACGCTGCTTCCCAGGCGGCCTCGATGGTCGCCATGTCGCTTGGATGTTCAATCGCACTTTGGAGATCTTGGGCTTCATCCATCAACAGGGTTGGGTCCACGGCGCGGTGCTGCCGCCCCACTTGCTGTTTCATCCCGAGAACCACGGTTTGCAACTGATCGGCTGGACGCATTCCCAACCGATTGGACAACCGCTGCGATTCGCACCGCGACAGTACAGGTCCTGGTATCCACCGGAATGCCGCCGGCGCCAAGCGGCGACCGCGGCCGTCGATATCTACCTCGCCGCTCAGTCCATGATCTGGCTGGCGGGCGGGGATCCGCAAACCGGCTTCCTTCCCGACCACTTGCCGATCGAGTTTCAGCGATTGCTGCTGCATTGCCGCGATGACGCCGTGGCGAACCGGCCGCGGAACGCCTGGAAGCTGCATGCCGAGTTTCGAGAGTTGCTGGAGGGCGTCTATGGCCCTCCCAGATTTGTTCACCTTCACTTGTCCTAACCAAGGAGATCGTCATGGGAACCACACTTTGGTCCGATGCTCACTATCATCGCCGCGCTCTGGAGTTACAGGCCGCTGGCAAAACCGCTTTCGGCTACAACGACGACATTCGTGCTCAAAGGGTCGCCGCCCGAGTGCATCCGTTGATGGATCCCGCGAAGTTGAAGGGAGGGCGTCGTGAGTCGCGCGATAGCAACGCGCACCCGGTCAGCAACGCCGTGTCGGTGTTGTTTGACGTCACCGGATCGATGCACGCGGTGCCGCGAATTCTGCAACAGAACCTGAGCACATTGTTCGATTTGCTGTGGCAGAAGAACTACCTCGAGGATCCCGCGATCCTGGTGGGAGGAATCGGCGACGCGACGTGCGATCTGGCCCCCCTGCAGATCGGGCAATTCGAGGCGGGCAATGAAATCGAGGACGACCTGAGCCGACTGTTCCTGGAGGGAGGCGGAGGAGGCCAGAAACGAGAGTCCTACGAATTGGCCCTCTACTTTCTCGCTCGCAAGGCTTCGATGGATTGCTGGGAGAAGCGCGGCCGCAAGGGCTTCGCCTTCATCATCGGCGATGAAATGCCGTATCAGCGCGTGAAGCGTCGCGAGGTCGAGCACGTCTTCGGCGATTCCCTGCGAGCCGATATCCCCATCCGTGATATCGTCGCGGAAGTCCAAGAGAAGTTCGAGCTGTTCTTCATCCTGCCCAATCTCACCGCCTACTACGATGATCCATCGATCCTGAAGAGCTGGCGCCAATTGCTGGGAGATCGTGTGCTGCGGCTAAGCGATCCGGCCGGTATCAGCGAATTGATCGCCGCGACCATCGGGCTAACACGGGGAGTCGCGAGTTGGGACTCCGTCGCGGCGGACCTGCGCGTCGCAGGAACCGACGAAGAGGTCGTTCGCGCCGTCGGGGCGACCGTCGAAGGAATTCGCCCAGACGATGTTCCCGACCTCGGCCTGACGCCCTTCTAGGGAGCATCGCTCGACGGGGACGAGCCCGTCGTGCGGGACCACAGGAAGACGAGCCCCGGCGTGCCGGGGGCGACAGGAGGAAGCCTGCTGGCGACGCGCAACGCCTCGACGGGGACGCGCCCCGTCGTGGCGGTTGCGGCGCCGCTTCGCTGGACACTTGGAGTGAATCATGAAAGCGATCATCACCGTTGGACTTGGTTTTGGCGATGAAGGCAAAGGCGCGACGGTTGACTTCCTGACGCGGGAATTGGGCGCCGACCTGGTCGTGCGCTACAGTGGCGGCGCTCAGGCCGGGCACAACGTGCAACTTCCCGACGGCCGCCGTCACACCTTCTCGCAGTTCGGCGCGGGGACCTTGGCGGGGGCGAGGACCTATCTTGGGCCGCGGATGATCATAAGTCCCAGCAATCTGCCTCCCGAGGCCCAGCACTTGCGATCGCTGGGAGTGAATGATCCTTGGGATCGAATCGCGGCGCATCCCGATTGCCTGGTGGCAACCGGATACCATGTTCTGATGAATCGTTTGCGCGAGACCTCTCGTGGCGACGCCAAACATGGATCCTGCGGTTTGGGCGTCGGCGAGGCAAGACACTACTGGCTGCGCTATGGCCTGGACGCGGTCTTCGCTGGCGATTTGATGGATCGCCACGCACTGCTGCCGAAACTCGCGTTGTTGCGAGACCGGTTCCTGCTGGAAATGCAGGAACTTCCAAGCATGGCAAACGGCCTTGGTGAAGCGCTGCATTCCCTGCTTCCATTTCAGGAAGCCGATCTATTGCAACGAGCCGCGGAAAACCTGGCGATCTCCCGCCGTCTTCCAACGTCCGCTGCGGTTATCTTCGAGGGGGCTCAGGGCGTGCTGCTGGATGAATGGAAGGGCTTTCACCCGCACACCACCTGGAGCACGGTTACGCCTCTGCACGCCTGGGAAATGCTCGCCGAGCATCCGCAAATGCTCGCCGAGCATCCGCAAGTCGAGACGACCGTCTTGGGAGTCACTCGCGGCTATACGACACGACATGGAGCGGGTCCCTTCCCAACGTACTCCCGCGACATGACCGCGAAGATGTCCGATCCTGGCAACCCGCGCAACGCGTGGCAAGATAGCATTCGATTCGGGGCTCTGGACCTGACGCTGCTTGCCTACGCCGCGCGTGCTTCGCAGATCGACGGAGTCTTCGTCAACTGTCTCGATGAGTTGCCGAAACGCCCGCGAGTGGCGACAGCGTACGAGGGCCTGACAAGCCTGCCCGCGCCTCGCAGCCTGAAAGAACAGGAGCAGTTGACCAGGTTGCTCAACGAAGCGGTCCCGGTCGAGCGGGCAACAACGCCCGACGACCTCTTGCAGAGGATCAACTCCATCGCCCCGGTGGTCGGCTGGGGCCGGGGCCCGACCTGTGATCATCGAGAGTTCGCCAGCGGGTCCGCGAGTCTCGCATTCCGCCCGCGGCTCTCCGCCCCGCCCGATTCCGCCATCGCCGCCGCGCTGCTCTGAACGCCAAAACGCCAGGGGATCGATCCCCGAGCCAGTCCAGGCGTCACTTGGGCTTACGCGTGATGAACATGGTGAGGATTGCGCCGAGGACGAGTCCAATCGCGACGACGCCGAGGAACGGGCCCGGCGGGGACTCCTCTTCCAACCCATGCGTCAGATTCGTTCCGAAGACCGCGGTCAAGGTGGCGATGGGAAAGAAGAACGCCGCCAGGACGTTCAACCGATGGGACGCGACGGCCATCGCCTCGCTCGACTTCGATTGCTCCTCGGCGCGCTTGGCGACGAGTACTTCGAGCGTGTTCTTGGTCTCGGCGAATAGCAGTTCGGCCGTGCGTTGGATTTCATAGGCGCGATCGCGAAGGTCGATCAACTCACGATAGTCAGGGAAGCTGGAGCGGGCCTCTTGAAGGACGTGGAACTGATTGCTGGATGCGCGTTGCAGCGGCGCCAGCTTTTCCAGAACCTCCAAGTACTCGCTGGCCAGTTTCGCTTCGGATTCACTTCGTTCCAATTGGGCCAGGACGGCCTCGTATTCCTCGAGATGCTTTTCCACGGCGCTGAGGCCGCTGCCGAACTCGCTTCCCTGCCAGCCGCCTTCGGGCGCTCGCCAGAAGAACCTGCCGACTCGATCAGATTGATCCGGCTTGGGCGGCGCATGCAACACCAGCAACAAATGCCCATCGGCGGCCATGGGCCGTTGGCGACCGACTTTGGCGCCCAGCCGATTCCGAAACAGCAAGGGCACGTCCCAGGAAGCGGGCAGCAGTGAAACTTGAGTCATCTTGGTGGGCCTTGGCAAAGTTGATTCTAGACGTCGAGCACGCCCTTGAGATTCTTCAGACCGCGGTGCAGCAGTCCGGCGACGGCCGTGGTGGTCTTGCCCATATGCAGAGCAATCTCTTGAAGAGTCCAGCCGCCGAAGTAGTGCAATTCGACGGCTTGTCGCTGAGATTCCTGCAGCGTCTCCAAGGCCTCAGCCAATCGCAGCGCGTCCTCTTGCTGGAGCGCTCGCGTGCTAGGACTCGGTTGGTTGGCGGTCAACCAGACGTCGACCCTCGCGGACGATTGGTTCACGGCGGCTTCGAGGGAGCGTTCTCGAGCAACATCGCGTTTTTGGCGGCCGAAGTCGCGGTTCGCACGGTGCAGGTTATTGGCCAAGATGCTCCGCAACCAAGCGGCTAATTCGGCGTCCGTGCTCCCTCGAAATCCGCTGAACGCTCGACAGGCTTGCAACATGGTTTGCTGAACAATATCCGAAGGGTCCAGTTTCGTTCGCAACCGCGGATCCATTTGAATGCGGGCGAGCATGCGAAGATACGCGCAGGAATCGATCCAACGAAGGTCGTTCATTCATCGGTAAGCCCGCCGCCCAAGAGCGCTCCCTCGCGTCTCCCGCACGTCCATTTCGGTTTTGCATCCATGGGTTGGCGCCGTCCCGTTGAGTTCGTGGCCGCGACTGCGTTGGTTACCCAGGGTTGCGCTGCGCTGCACCCTGGGCTGACTTGGGGCAGTCCCGTCTGGGACTGATTTATGGTCCTCCTTCATTCAGGACATCCAGCTTAGCACGTGTGCGGCCGACCCCCAACATATCACCCCCGCCTTAATCTCTGGATATCCGGTGTAATTGCGATAATCGATAGAAGTTGCCTGCTCCGATTTACCGATGGATACGGAGGAGACGTTCCATCTGCGCCAAATTCCGGGGGGAATAGCAATGCGGCTTCTGTTGTTGATTTGGGGTGCGTTTGCCTGCGCGATGGCGTGGACGCCGGGTTCCTTGTACGCGCAACCGGCGCCCGTGGTGAGCAGCACGGAATTTGAGCGTGAGGCGAACACTACCTTCGAAACGCCGGACCCGATCGGCGAATTAGCGAGTCTCGCGAGCTTCACGGTCGCGGGGGCCGCCCCATCGGTCGAGCGGGAAACACTATTTGACAACCTATCCCTCTTCGGCGGACTGGATGGCTCGAAACAGCCTCAAGATTTCGGAATCAACGCGCACTTCGGCGGGCGAATCCATGCGAACTGGGGCATTCCCCTGGTGCGTGATCTGGGAATCGGGTTGCAGCTGGGCGCCGGGTACAATTTCTCCGATAACGCCGTGCAAGTTGTCGAGCGCGTTCTGGGACCCACGAATCGTCAACAATACTTCCAGACGGTGGGGCTGTTCCAATCAACCGAGTTTGTGCGTTGGGGCGTCGCCTACGATTTCTTAAACCAGTCGTATTACGACCAGTTCAATCTCGGACAATGGCGCGGCAAGCTGGAAGTGATCTTGACCGAGAAAGACGACGTCGGCGTCTGGGTGGCGTTCGAAGGGCAAGACGATCAGGGCTTTTTCGGCGGCACGGAAGTAACTTTGCGCCCCATCAGCCAAGGCAATATCTTTTGGACCCACATCTGGGAGCATCAAGCTCGCACCACGATCTGGGCGGGAATGAGCGAGGGTCACTCCCAGGCCAATGCGGCCTTGGGCGATCTTCCCAGGACGCACGACTGTTTTGTGTTCGGCTCGGAATTGCATATCCCGCTGAACGACCGCGTCGCCCTGTACGGCCAAGCCAACTTCATTCGGCCCGCCGATACGGGCACCGTCGATGCGACCTTGGGGCTGGTCTATTATCCCGGGACCAGCGCCTACCGAGCTCGTCAGCAGCGATTTGCACCGCTTTTCGCCGTCGGCAACAACCCGACCTTCGCTCAGGACCTGTTCCGCTAACCAGCCGTGTTCGTCGGCCGAAAAACGCCAGTGCAGGAGTCCCACAAGCAGGCAAAACCGTAAGCGGAGCGTGTTAACACGGTCCGCTTACGGTAGAATCAGGCATGTAGGGGTCCGCGCCCGGCACTTGGTTCGACTTCCCATGACTGCAAACAGCCTGCTGGATGACTTTCGGATTACGCGCAACTCCAGGCCAGCCAGAACGGCGTCAGCTATCGGGCCAACCGCAAGTCAGATGAGCTGGAAGTCGATGTCTGCCTCCTCAGCGGATTCGACGCACAACCTGAGCGACTTGATCGTATCGCGTCTCGCGTTCGGATCGCCGCCATGCTCCGGCACGATGCGGCAGCCAAGGTGATTGACCACAACCTGGATCTCTCCCCGCCGTTGGTCGTACTGGAGACTCAGGGTTCGCAGAGCTTGCTGGATAATCGCGCGGAGATCGCCGCCAGCCTCGGTCGGTCGTTGGCCGTGGCCAAAGACATTTCCGCGAGCCTGTCCGAGGCGCACCGCTTGGGAATGGTGCATGGCTCGATGGGCCCGCTCGAGGTGCGATTCACCGCGGAAGGCCGGACTCAGATCGACTTCTCCGGCCTACGCGAAACCCGCTCGAACGGCTCCGCGGAAAACGCCCCTCTCTTCGATGCCGGCGAGGAAGCCGACGCCAGCTTGGCGGACGGCATGTCGAACGATGTGCTGAACACGGGACGCCTGCTGGTTTGGCTGTTTACGGGCGAGGCCCTCCCCACCGGCCAAACAGAGGCTTGCCGCGAGCGACTCCGCCAATGGTCCCGGCGCATGCATGCGCCGGACGGCGCTCTCAATGAACTTGCCGAGTCGCTCGCCGACTCCCTGTCGTCGGATCCGGAGCGGCGCCCGCTGGCGGCCGACTTGAATACCGCGATTGACCGTGCCGGTCATTACCTCTCAGAAACCCTGGGCGTCCAGGCGGCGGATTTGGAAACCTCGCCAGGCGGCCAAGACACGATGGAGGTCGGTCGGCTCGCTGATCTCGAGCAAACCGGGGCGCCGACAGTCGCTGGGCAAAGTCGGAATCACGCCGCGTTGGAGTCCGGTAGCGAGCTGGGGCGTTTCCGGATCCTGCAGAAGCTCGGCCAAGGCGGCATGGGCGCGGTGTACAAAGCCGAGGACAAGGCCAGCGGCGGTACCGTCGCCATCAAGGTCATGAAGCCCGGCATGTCATCGGACCACCAAGCCCTGCAGAGATTCCGCAAAGAGGCCCGCCTGTTGGCGCAATCCCAAAACCCATATCTCGCCAACTTGATTGAGGTCAATCACGACGGCGGATTTCACTACATCGCCATGGAGTACATTGGCGGTGCGGATCTCCAGCAGTATCTCGCCGCTCATTCGCCGCTGGAGGAGAGAGTCGCCGTGGGCATCGCGGCGGACGTCGCGCGCGCGTTGGTCGAACGTGCATCAGCGAGGCATCGTTCATCGCGATATCAAGCCCGCCAATGTGCTGCTTTTTGACGCCAGCGAGCAAGAGCACCGGGAACGCGGCGCCGCCAGCGACGAGGGCGACGAAGACATTCCTCGAATCAAGCTCACCGACTTCGGCCTGGCTCGCCAAGTGGATCAAAGCTCCTCGCTGGAATTGACCAAAACGGGCATGCTGCTGGGTACGCCCCGTTACATGGCGCCTGAGCAGATTCAAGCCGAAGGCCAAGTGTCGCCCGCCACCGACGTGTATTCGCTGGGAATCACGCTGTTTGAAATGCTGGCGGGCCGCTTGCCGTTCGAAGGCGATGATCTGATGGAGGTCATCAAAGGACACTGCAGCGACCCGCCGCCCGAATTGCGCAAGCTCCAGTCGCGGACGAGCGAGGAAGTCGAACGCATTGTCAATCGCGCTTTGGCCAAGCAACCTGGACATCGCTACGCGGACGCCGCCCACATGCTGGACGATCTGGATCGCCTGCTTCGCGGCGAGCCCAGAAGTATCGCCGTGCATCCCGTTCTTCCGCCTCATGATCCGCGGAAGTTGTTCCAGGCGGATTTCTGTTGGGAATTGGAATCCGAACCCGAACAGCTCTGGCCGTACGTTTCGAACACCGAGCGAATTAACTGCGCCGTCGGCGTTCCCTCGGTTCAATACTCCACGACGAGGGATGAAGAGGGAGTTCACAAATTCGGCGAGTTCCGGCTCGCCGGGATGAGCATCACCTGGGAGGAATTCCCCTTCGAGTGGATCGAGGGCCAGCGCTTGGGTGTGCTGCGGCTCTTCATGCGCGGACCCTTCAAGTGGTTCCTCAGCATCGTCGAAACGCTGCCTCGGCCTGGCGGCGGCACGATCCTGAACCATCGAGTCCGCATTGCCCCCCGCGGCTTCCTCGGCAAGCTCGTCGCCAAATTGGAAGTCGATATCAAGGGGCGCCCGGCGCTGCAACGCGTGTATCGGCGCATCGACGCTGCGTTGTCGGGAAAACTTGGCGATCCAAACCAGGTCGATCCTTACGTCAAGCCCGACGCTCTGCCGCGCGTTCGCAGAGTGCGACTGGAGCAACGTTTGCAACAACTGGCCGAACAGGGTTCGAGCCCCGAAATCGTGGAAGGGTTGGGACGGTTCTTAGCCGAGGCGCCTGGCCAGGAACTGGCGCAGGATCCGGCCCCTGGTGCTGGCTCGCGCGCTGGGCGTGCCTGAACAGGAATTGACCGACGCGTGTTTGCACGCCGTCAAGAGCGGGCTGCTTGTCTTGCACTGGGATATCCTTTGCCCCACTTGCCGCATTCCTTCTGACTTTCGAGACACCCTGCGGCAGATCTCCGAACACGCTTATTGCGAAGCGTGCGACCTGGACTTCGAGTTGGACTTTGGACGGTCGCTGGAATTGGTTTTTCGCGTTCATCCGGAAATTCGCCAAGCGGACGCCGGAACCTATTGCATCGGCGGCCCCGAACACTCGCCGCATGTCGTCGCGCAGCTGCGTTTGGATCCGCAGGAGACCATCGAGCTGAATTTGCGCTTGCCCGAGGGGGTGTACCTATTGCGCGGACCCCAGTTGCCGTATTCCGTCAACTTCGATGTGCGACCCGTCGTGGGAGGCGGTCGCGGACATTTTGAGTTGAAGCCCGTCTTCGACAAACAAAAGACTCCTTCGTTCCGGGCGGGCGCTCAATCGATCACGATCACCAACGGATTCAAGCAGCGAATGCTTCTGCGCCTGGAGCGAACCTTGTCATTCGACAATGTCTTGACGGCCGCGCAAGCTTCCGCGAATCATGTGTTTCGCGAGCTCTTCCCGGAGGAGTCGCTGCGAGCCGACCAGCTCATGAATGTCGCCGCCGTGACGCTGTTGGCGGTGGCCGCCGGCGATCCCGACGGCTTCTACGCCCGCTTGGGCGACGCCCGTGCTTTTGAGCGATTACAGCAACTGCAGCAGACCTTCGCCACGTTGGTGGGGGAGAATGGCGGCGCCGTTTTTGAGGCGGACGATACGCACTCGATCGCGGCCTTTGAGAGTCCGGCGGCGGCCGTCCGGACGGCCGCGCGACTCGCCGCGGCCCTGCCGGCTGGCGACGCCCCGGCGCAAGACCTGGGCCATCGACTCAGCGCCCACGCCGGCACGGCCCTCGTCGCTACGGCGCCTCGCGGCGTTGCCTACTACGGACGAACCGTCAGCCTGACGCGACGTTTGCTGGAATTCGCGCAGAACGGAGAGTTTCTTTGCACCGAGGCCATTTCGGGCGATCCGCAAGCGGCGGCGGTGCTCGAGGAACTTGGCTTGGTGGGCGCCGTGTTTCCCTTGGAAATCTCGGGGCGCCGCGAAGGCTTCGCGACGCGCCTGAAGCTCTGATGCGAAGCAGGTCGGCTGTGTGGGACCATGAAACGGGTCACCACCAAGAGCGCGGAACGACACAGAGGACTGGATCGCATCCGCCTCTGTGGTTCTTCGTGTCCTCCGTGGTCCATACCTGGGACCGTCCTGGCTGCCGCTCACCACGCCGGACGGCGTTTTCCAACTCGCCGTGATCGCCGTGGCCCGGAGGGCAACGCCATAGCGGACTCAACCCTGCTTATGCCTTTGCCGCCGCCTTGGCCGCCCGATGACACACCATGCGGATTTCGTTCCCGCTCTCATTGAATTCAACGCCATCCATGAAGTTCTGAATCAGCACGAGTCCGCGACCAACATCGCGAGCGATGCTCTCCGACTCCTCGATGTTCTGATACTTGGAGAAGTCGAATCCCCTGCCTTGATCGCGAATCGCGATATGGACTCCTTCGGCCGACAGATCAAAACCGATCAGAATTTTGCGGTCGCAGTAGGGCCGCTCGGCGCGTCGCCTCTCGATCAAATCGGGCACGCGCTTGCGCATGGAGATCCTGCCGTACGCCGGGCAACAGTTCGGCGGGCAGCTCAAGGTTTCCGTGATAGAGCGCGTTCAGCAACGCTTCCTCGATCGCCACGGCAATGTGGCGTCGATCGGTGAGCGGACAGAAACGCATCAGCTCCAAAGTGTTGAGGACCAAGTCAATGAACGGAGGGAACATTAAGGGATCGTTGTCCAAATGGAACTTGTAGCGGATGTTGGTCGAGTACTTCATGAGCTTCTCGACATGGCGGTCCGCTGTGGTGAGCGCCAGCAACTGCTCGACCGTCTCCAACAACGCCTCCGCCAGATGCGACTTGGGCACATAGCTGGCGGCGCCCTTGCGCAGGGCGCGGCTGGCAAGCTCTTCGCTGCCCTCTCCCGTCACGAGAATCACGGGCACCTTGCTGAACTGATCCCGCACCGCCGCCACGAATTTCAATCCATCCATGTTCGGCATCAACAGGTCCGTCACGACCAGGTCGGGCGTGGCCGACTGCATCAACTCCAAAGCCTCCGCGCCGTCGGAAGCATACTCGATCAGCCAATCGATGTCCTTTTCCAACAACCCGCCAATGAGGCGGCGATCCACTTCCGAATCGTCCACAACAAGAATGATCGGCATCGATAGTTCCTCCAGCGTGCAACAGGAAGTTGGCTCATATCGCCGACATCGTAACACAGAGCCGCGCGGCCGTCTAACAATCGATGACCGCTCAAGGCGCTCCATTATCCCGCTACGGCTCGGGCTGATGATCGGCCTGGACAACCTCAAAGCAATAGCCGTTAGGATCGTGAAAAAAGAAACGTTCGAAAGGGGTCGCTCTCTGCGGAGCAATCACGTCCACGCCGCGTTGCCGCAGTCGCGACTTGATCGCCGGCAATTCCTCACGAGGAAAGACAAACGCGAAGTGTCGCCCGTATTCGCGTTCGCAGGCGGACGGCGCGAAATCCGGCGTCTCAACGAGATGCAACTCCTGGTCATCGGTGATCGCCAACCAAGCCGCCGGTCGCTCAATGTTGCTCGGCCGGCGAATAGGTCGCCAGCCCAAGACGGCTTCGAAAAACTCGGCGGTCGCCGACACATCGCGAGTCGCGAGGGTGAAGTGGGCGATCCGCCCGTGAAGCTTCGCCCCGGCGGTCATTCGCTCATCGGCCAACTCGGCCCAAATACTGATCTGCACAGCGGCGTCCAAAGGCATCTCACTGATGCCCACAGCCGTCCGGGTGTGCCGGCCCCGTTCTTCGAAGACCTGGTTAAAAAGGTCCGACGCCCCGTTGAGCACTTGAGGGTGGCCGCGAAATCCAGGCGCGGCGTGGACGTCGCCTTCGAGTCGGATAATGCGGGCGATGCGGTCGAGATCGCCGACTTCCGCTTTTAACTGAGCGATGGCGTTGATGGCGCATCGACGCGCCGCTTCGTATCCCTGGCTCTCGTCCAACTCAGCCCCCAGCCGCCCCACATAGGCCATGCGACCTTCGCACCAAGGAAGCTGGCCTGAAGTCATCACGAGGTTTCCCGTGCGCAGGCAAGGAGCATAGGCCCCCACCGCCGCCGGTCCGTCGGGCAACTCGATTCCCAACGCTTTGAGTCGGTTCTCGACATGCATGGATGTTCTTTCGATTCACGCGTTCCACTTGAGAACGAGCGCCGCCGTCCCACTTTCCGTTCCCGCCAACGCGGGGCTTGTCCAGCTTGTCGCAGCGAGGCGCTGCGCCTCGCCAGCCCCGCAAATCGCGACAAGACCGTAAGGGCGCCCTTCCGGCCTCAGATCGAAGGCGTGCGAATGGGCGCACATGCTCGCCCACCGCACACGACGCCGGGGTGGAAAGTCCAGCCTTGCTCGGCGCCCTGCCCTCGGCCGTTGATCTAGGACTCGGTGTGGTACTTGAAGGAGACCTTGACCTTGACGCGATAGGCGGAAATCTTGCCCTCCGCAATCTGCACGTCCATGGACGTGATTTCCCCAATGCGAAGATCCTTCAAGTGTTTGGCGGATTCCTCAACAACGCTCGCGGCTGCTTTCTCCCAGGATTCGCTGCTGCTGCCGACCAACTCGATGACTTTGTACAGATGTCCGGACATACTCGACTCCTCGTTCGCTTGGGAAGACCGGTGTGGGTAACATCGCTGGCTGAAGGAAAAGCAAATACCGTTCCGCGAGTGCGACACAGAGGACAGAATTGCATCCGCCTCTGTGGTCCTCCGTGTCCTCCGTGGTCAACTCCCTCGGGATCCCTCTTGACCAGCTGACGATGAAGGCCCAGTGCAACTTCCCCAGTGCAACTTCCCAGTGCAACTTCCCAGTGCAACTTCCCAGTGCAACTTCCCAGTCCGTTTTCAGCGTTGGTTGCCGTTCTGCTCAGATTGCCGGCAACTCGCGGCGGGCGTGGGGCGCCGCCCCGGTGGCGATGGGGACGTACTGGTTTTGATCCGGCACGTAGGCGAAGACCTGTCCTGTTTCGAACTTATACACCCAAGCGTGCAGATTGATTTCCTTGCGGCCCAGCGCGGCGGCCACCGAGGGATGCGTCCGCAGATGCTCTAATTGGACAAGGACGTTCTCTTCGACGGTCGCGGTGAGTCGGGCGCTGGGGTCGGTGATGTGACCATAGTTTTCACGCATGATCCGTTCGGTGGAATCGGCGTAGGCCAGCCAACTCCGCACGGCGGGAAGATTGCCCAGCGTTTCGGGCTTGAGAACTCCGTTCATCGCTCCGCAATGGGAGTGGCCGCAAATCACGATGTCCTTGACTCCCAAGGCGCTGACCGCGAATTCGATCGTGGCCGCTTCGCCGCCGTGAAGCGTCCCGTAGGGGGGAACGATATTGCCGGCGTTGCGCATGATGAACAACTCGCCCGGCTCCGTTTGAGTCAGCAGCGAGGGATCGATCCGCGAGTCCGAGCAAGTAATGAAGAGCGCCAAGGGATGCTGCCCCTTCGCGAGTTTCTCGTACAGCTGTTGCTTGGAGCTGAAGATATCGTTCTGAAACTGGTGAATGCCGGCTACAAGCTTTTGCATCGTCTGGGTCCTTACGTCGCCATGAGACGTTCCACCTCTTCTCGCGCCGGCGACTGCCCGGCGCGAAGGCCGGCGAAATCCCGCCGTCCAGCGAGCAGCGCCGCAAGCTCAATCGAGCGGGGCGTCTCCTGGGCGAGTCGCCGGATGAGCGCCGCGTCTCGACAGCGCAGCGGCGCCAGGAGATGATTGCCGAGACGATGGCCGGTAGGAGAAGCGGAATCGATGGGATTCGATCGGCGGCGGAGCTCACTCGACGCCAGTACCGCTGGACCTGCCGCCAGTCCCGTGCGCGCATGCGCGCCCGCGTTTGCATGCTGACCGCTGCGGACTCGGGCGAATCATCCTGGTCGGCCGGCGCCTCTGACTCGCTCGTCCGTAACAGCCCACTACCAGAGAAAGCACACGGAAACAGGGGGGCGACGAACAGAGCCGCGACGTACAACAAAACACACGCCAAGGACCGTTGGCTCGGCATCAAAAACCCCCCAGCCAGCAGTGTTCGCCGTTTGTTGCTCATACGATCCCCAGCGCCCGCAAGCGTGGCCCAGCCTTTCACTGTTTCAGGCTACTTCATTGACCGCGTTTGAGCAAGCCGTTCGGTCCGGTCGTCAGGGCCTCGCTCGATCCGCGGGAGCCGCACTGGCGGGCGGATTCAATAGCCCTGGCGCGAATGAGGGCTCGCTGCGGTGGGAGGTGCGGGCCCTCGATTCGCCAAGCGCCCCTTGCCGAGGGCGTAAAGATCTCAGATAACGTTCCGGTCGCTCCACGTACAATGGTGGATTCGGTCGCCAGCGGGGAGAGCGGACCCGCGGGATGGGCCGCCGCCCGCCAGGGATGCCGCCACATGAACTTGCTGATCGATCCCTTATCCAGCTATGTCTTGGGCGCCAACCTCAAAGTGTCGCGCGGTTGGGATGTAGGAAGCCGCCGCCCCGTCGTGAAGGACAGGCCGCAACCGCAGGAGCAGCACTCGCATGGCGTTTCAGGTCATCAAGCAAATCCACTTTTGTTACGGGCACCGCCTGCTGAATTATCAGGGGAAGTGCCGCAATCTGCATGGCCACAATGGTCAAGCGGACATTGTTCTCGAGGGCGACACGCTTGACGACTTGGGGATGGTGACGGACTTCAGCAAAGTCAAGAAGATCATGAAGGGTTGGATCGACCAGCATCTGGATCACAAGATGATCCTCTGCAAGGACGACCCGCTGGCGCCGTTGCTGCTGGCCGAGGATCAACCGGTGCATCTCTTGGAATGCAATCCCACCGCCGAAGCTTTGGCGAGACTTCTGCATCAGGTCGCCTTGGACAACGACTTCCCGGTCGTGGAAGTACGATTCTGGGAGTCGCCCACGTCGATCGCGGTGTACCGTCCTTGAGCCAACCGAGCCGTCCTTGAGCCAACCGAGCCGGCGCGGCGGCTATTTCTTGGTCGGCCGGAACGGGTTGACCCAGGACAAGAAGGAGCTGACGTGCCGCGTCTGGATCCAGACTCGCCCCTGCCCGGAAAACTGGCACACGAGTCCTTCTCCGCCGAAGAAGAACGACTTCAATTTGCCGCCGGCGCGCAATCCGGGCAGCACCGTCACTCGATATTGCAGCGTATCCTCGAAGGCGACGATGTACCCCGTATCCACGATGTAGTGGTCAGTGACATCCACGGCCAGAATCGCGCCGTACGAATTGAAGAACAGGTCGCCGACGCCGGACGCCTTGAGCAGCACCAGGCCTTCGCCGCTGAAGAAACCCTTGGCGCCTTGCCACTTGCCGGTTAGGTCAACGCCCTCGCTGTGCAACATGAAGGCGCCGCGTTGCAGATACAAGGCGCCGCCGTTCAACCGATAGTAGGCGGCGTCGCCAGCCGCCCCCGCCGCGAATGCGACTTCGCCCGGGCCGGCGTCGGCGGAAAACGTGTTGATGATCAGACTCTCGCCGCCAAGGGCTCGTCCGATGGTCTTGCCCAGCCCGCCCTTGAAGCCGGCTTTCAAACTTACCGAGGGCGTCATGGAGGCCATGGCGGAGGTCTCGGCGTAAACCTTCTGTCCCTGTTCCATCTTCAAGGTGACCAGCGCGAAATCGGGGCGCTGGCTGATTTCAAAGGCGAAATTCTCGGTGCTCCCGGTGAGAACTTGATGCGAGTCGCCAGTGCTGATCGGCGCCCGGCGGGGCGGAGGCGGCGGCGCGGAAACGGCGGCAGCCCCGGCGACTTCGTAATCATCCTCCACGGCCTCGATCAGCGGGGCGGGCACTTCCATACCGGCGCCGCACTTTTTGCACTTGGCTCGTCGACCCGCCATCTCATCCGGCACTTTGTATCGCGCTTGGCACGACTCACACGCGAACTCAATCATGATGGTCTAATCCCTTGGTCGCGTTGACCTGTAATTCACTCTGGACGAATGCGCCCCGACCCGCTGCAAACGCGAAACAGATTATCTCGCTTATCTAGGCCGCAGCTTCGGCCCCAACAGCTTGCCAAAGCTGGGTGGATTGTGGCTTTGGCAATAGAGCTTGCCCTGCCCGCTGAATTTACATACGAGCCCTTCGCCGCCGAGAAAGCTTCCCACGAGGCTCTTGCCTGCTTTCCCGATCCGGAACTGCAGCGTGTCCTCAAAGGCGACGATGTGGCCGGTGTCCACGACATACTCTCCCTGGACATCCACGGGATAGATCGCCCCGAAGCTATTCAGGAACAAGTCGCCGACGCCGGTGCACTTCACCCAGAACATGCTTTCGCCGCTGAACAGCGCGTTGCCGAGCCCCTGCCAGGTGCTGTCGATCTCGATGCCGGTGGCCGAAGCCAGCCAGCTTGAGCCTTGCACGACCATGCTGCCGCCGGAGAGTGGAAAGTGGATGATGTCGCCCAGCAGTCGCGGTCCGATGATCAGTGTTTGGCCGGGCTGCGTCGCGGTGAAGTGATTCAGGAACAAGCTCTCGCCGGAGAGCATCCGCTTGAGGCCTTTGACAATGCCTCCGCCGCCGCCTTTGCTTTTGGAGGTCGTCTCGACGTTGAAGCCGGTGGACATGGCGATCATCGCTCCAACCTCGCAAGTGACGGATTCACTTGCCTGAAGCGTAAGTTTCGCGACGGAAGCCGCCGGCCGAGCAAGAATCTCGAATTGCATGGCTGCCTGATGATGCTGGTGATGAAGGTTGCTAGAGAACGTCGCGCGGCGTTGGAAGACGCCCGTTACAGGTGTGCGTTGACCCAGGCGGCCAGACCACTCAAGGACCGCGACTGCATGTAGATTTTGCCGGGTCCGGTCACCTTGGTGACGAGTCCCTCGCCGCTGAAGAAGCTGGAAAACAGGCCGGCGGCCAACCCCACGCGGATCTTGATGGTCGGCTCATAGGCCACAAGGTGCCCCGAATCCACGATGAATTCCTCGTTGATTTCGCGCGCGAAGATCCCTCCATAGGCGCCGAACCAAACCTTGCCGACGCCGCTGACTTTCAGGCGAAACAATCCTTCGCCGGCGAACAACATCTTCCAGCCGGCCCAGCCAAGCCCGAGTTCAACGCCGGACTCGCAAGCCAGATAGGCGCCCGGTTGAAGATACATCGACTCGCCCTTCAATTCGATGCATTCGATATCGCCGGGAAAAGTCTGCGTGAGCACCAGTTCGCCTTCGGATTCCGTGGAGAACACGTTCACGAACATCGACTCGCCGCCGAAGATGCGACGCAGGACGCCGCGCATCATCCCGCCGCTCCATTGCGTCTTGATGTCGATCGTGGAACTCATGCTGGCCATCGCGTCGGCTTCGGCGATGACGCTGTCGCCGGCATTCAGCTTGATGCGAATGTTGGCGAAAGACGGCTTGTTGCGGATTTCAGTTTCCATGCAGAAGTCTCGTTATTCGTTGGCCTGAGGTTGGTCCAGTTCTCTCACGGCGGCCGCCCAGTTGACTTGGAGCGGATCATATTGCTTGGCCGGCAACGACGCCGTGAGGCGTTTCACGTTCGCAATTCGCTCATCATGTTGCGGATGCGTGCTAATCCAGTTCGCGATGTCGGGCAATTCGCCGTGCTCCTCTTTCAAGGACTCGAAGAAACTGGCCATCCCCAAAGGACTAATGCCCGCCGCATGCAGCATGCGAACGCCTTCCGCATCGGCTTCGTTCTCTTGTTGACGACTATAGCTGTTGATCGACGCGTATTGAAACAGCTCCGCTCCCATCGCGATCAGTCCTTCGGCGTCGCCTAGCAAGAACCCGACGGCCGCCGCCAGCCCCAGGGATTGTCCAATGCGTTGCAGCCCATGGCGCAGCGTGGCGTGCGCCATCTCATGGGCCAACACGCCCGCCACTTGTTCGGGATTCTGGGCCTGTTTGATGAGTCCGGTGTAAACGACGATCGTGCCTCCGGGTAGTGCGAACGCGTTCACCTGGGGCGAATCCACCACGTGGACGTCGAACTCCATTCCGTCCACCGCCGCATGGGGAATCAAGCGATCGACCATCTCCTGAATCGCTGCGAGCACCTGCGGATTGTGCACCTCCGGGCCGCCCAGATCCATCGTTTGGAACGCCGCCTTGCCGATCTTGCGGTCGATGTTGGTCGGAGCCGAACGCACCGCGACGCGGGCGCCCACGCGAATTCCATAGTAGCCGCCAACCACCAGACCAACGAAACCAATCAGCAGCGCCAGCGCGATCCACCGATCCCGTCGCTTCTCGGAGCCAATGGCTCGCCGGCCGTCGCTCAGCTGTTCGTCCAAGACGCCGGCGGCGGCGCGGGAGAGAGCCGCGGAGAATCGTCGGTCTTCGCAGAAAATCGTCAGCGTGCGGTCTTGGTTGCGGCAGAAGACCATCCGCCCGCTGAAACCGCCCACCTCCAGCTGGCAATCGCGGTAAGGCAAAACGAAAGACTCGCCGTCAGGCGTCCGCGCGGAAACGCCTTCGGTGGACAATTCGATTTCCGCTCCAGCGCGACCGCCCTCAATGCTGTCGCTGAAGACCCCTCCGTGAAAGACGTTCTCATCGATCATTTTGATCAGCCGTGCGCCAAAGTCATTGGTCTAGTTCTTTGTCGGAGAAAACATGCTGCAACGCTGCACAGGGAACCATAACACGAGACGCGGCGGCAAACCACTAGATTGATGCCGCCCTCCGCTTGTCGCTTGCGACCTGGGGGGCGTCCAGCGAGAATGGGCCCTGGAGTTCAGGGGAGCTCAGCCTCGCGTTTCCCAGTCGCCTCGTGATCAGGATCGCCCGATGACTCGACTGCTGCTTTTTTCGCTGACCATCGCCGCGTGCCCGCCAACGATTCTGGCTCAGAACCAGCCAACCGCGGGCAAGCAGGTGCAACTGCAGTTGCCTGACGCCGCCGGCGACGTCGGCTATTTGCTTTACCTTCCCAGGGGTTATGAAACGGAAGCCGACAAGAAGTGGCCGCTGGTGCTGTTTCTTCACGGTCGCGGCGAGAGCAACGGGCCGTTGAGCCTGGTCGCCAAATGGGGCCCGCCCAAGTTCGCCGAGCGGGGCGACGATCTGCCCTTTATCCTGGTTTCGCCGCAATGTCCGCGCGACGGCCGATGGAGCGACGACACTCGGCAGCGCCAATTGGCCGCGCTGCTGGACGCCGTGACCACCGAGCTGCGCGTCGACGAGGACCGCATCTACCTCACCGGCCTGAGCATGGGCGGCTACGGCTCCTGGTCCCTGGCCGCGAATCACCCTGATCGCTTCGCCGCCGTGGCGCCGATCTGCGGCGGAGGCGATCCCAGCAGCGCCGAAGAATTGAAGTCACTGCCGATCTGGGTCTTTCATGGCGACCAAGATGGAGCCGTTCCGTTCCGCAAATCGGTTGAGATGGTTGAGGCGATCAAGAAAGCGGGCGGCGAGAAGGTTCGCTTCACCTCACTGGAACATGTCGGCCATAACTGCTGGTCGTCGGCCTACGCCCTACCGGAGCTGTACAGCTGGATGTTGTCCCAACGGGCGTCCGCGAACCGCTAGGCGGTTCCTGGGGTGCGCTGCGCGACCCCCATAAGCATCAAGTCAAGAAAAATCCGGATGGAATTGACCGCGGAGGACACGGAGAACCATAGAGGCGGATGCGTGCCATTGTCTGGGCTGTGGCGAGGCGCCAGCCGGGCCGGCCCCGCCCGACGCGGGCGTTTTCAACACGGAATTCCTCGAGGCTGCTCGAAGAATTTGGCTGGTTCGCGCAACACTTGCCCGCCAATGGGCTCTAGAACCATAGGCGGTGAAATCTTCCAACAAGTGTGGGGTGCGGAATGAGCCAAGACAATCAAGGGCCTTTGCAGGCCATTGCCCAAACGCTCGATCATTGGCTGGCGGCGGGACTCCTGGAAGTTGACGAAAAAACGCGTTGTCTGGAGGATTCACGCGACCGCTTGGCGGCGGCGCAGTCGTTGCCGCCGGCCAAGCCCCCGCAGGAAGTGGTCCAAGCCGGGCTGGTCGAGCAATGGCGAGGCCTACGTTTGATTTCCGAGGAGCTGCGGCGCTGGGCGGCTGCGGAGAAGCTGAGTCCCGCCAGCGTCTTTCGTTGTCAGAATGCATTGGCAGCGAGTTTCAAGACACTTCAGCGCGAAGTCGGGGCGCCAGCGGCCCCGACTCCGCCGCCGCCGGTGATGGCGCCCCCGGTCAAAGCGCCCAGCGCCGACATCGTGTTGGCCGAGGTGCAAGAGTCGGCGGCCCCGCCACGCTCCTTTCTCGACATGCTGTTGGATCCCCAGACAATCCGCATCTTGTTGATTTCCAGCGCCGGCCTGTTGACGTTGGGATTGGCCGGCTGGCTCTGGTCGGTCGGCGTGTTTGATCATCCCTTGGTTGCGGCGACCATCCTGGGCGCCATCAACCTGGCCGTGTTGGGCGCCGGCTTCTTCCTGGTCCAGAGCACACGTTATCAGACAGCCGGGCGAGCAGTCACCTTGCTGGCGTGCCTGGTGATGCCATTGAACCTATGGTTCTACGACGCCCAAGGGTTGGTGTCGCTGGATGATGGCGGCCATCTCTGGATTCCCGCTTTGGGGTGCTGCATCATCTACGCCGTGATCGTGCGCTGGTTGAAGGACGAGTGGTTCGTTTACACCTTTGTCGCGGGCATGACCTTGACTGGCGTGTTGTTTTTGGCCGACGCCTGGGTCGCTCGCTTCTGGGAGATCACCGCTCCCGCCACGCTGTTGATCGTTTGGGGAACGGTCTGCCTGCACTGCGAGCTTTTCTTTGAAACGGGCGACGGTCCCTTCAGCCGAGGGCGTTTCGGGCGAGCGTTCTTTCGCGCCGGGCACATCGTTTTGGGCTGCGGCTTGCTGCTCTTGCTGGGCGGTCAGTTGACCAGCATTTATTACGACTCGCTGTTTTCGGAATCCTGGCGGCCGTTTTCCGCGCCGGAAATCGCTCGCCTGACGCATTTGAAATGGGTCGCCTGCGGGCTGACGGTCTTGGCCGCCTACGCCCATGGCTATTCGCGCTGGATTCTGGGCCGCTCGTTCTTCCACGCTGTCCTCAGCATCGCCTGCATGTTGTGGAGCGGCTGGATTGTCTTGGACATCCTGGGCGTTCAGTTGACGGCCACCTTGGCGATCCTGGTGTTGGCGATCTCCGCCACCGCTGGCTACCTCTTGGTCGCCTTGGGAATGGTCGGTTCCTTCCACGATCGAAAGGAACTGGGAGCCGAAGCGGAAAAGGTGAGCTCTTTGCCCGCCCTTGTCTTGGGACTCGCTCAAACGGCCAACGCGTTGGCCGTGGCGTGGAGTGTCGGGCTCTTGTTGGCCGTCTTCACGCCCACTTCGATACTCGGGGACTATCCACTGAGTTGGCTTTATGTCCTGGCGACAGCGGCAACCACCGTGGCTTGCGGCGTGGGATCTTGGGCGCACCATCGCCGCAGCGAAGCGGCGTCGGTAATCGCCTGGACCTATGGATTCACGTTGATGCGGCTCATCACGGTGTTCTCGGCCCTATATCTGTTGCAAGTGCAAAGCTGGGAGGCAATCCTACCATTACTGATCGCCGTCCCACTGGCGCTTTCGTTGGCGGCCTCCAGGACCAACGACATCTTCTGGCGCAACGCTCTGAAGGAATGTTGCCTGGCCGAAGGCGCCTTGCTGCTTCTCGCTTCCCTGTGGCCGGCCGTTCAGTCATCGGCCGTGACGATCAGTGGATGGCCCTGGGCGCCCATGGGGTTGGCTCTGTTCTTTATGGAAGCCGGCGTCCTGTTCGCCGTGGGAGGCCCCAAGAACCGCCACGGCAATGTCGCGTTGATGACGGTGTCCTTCTGCGGCGCGATGTGGCAGGTCTTGTTGATCGTGGGCGTGGCCAGTTATACGCCCTGGATCGCACTGGCCAGCGCCGGCTTGATCATCATCATGGTCCAGCGTTTCACCAAGAGCGGCGTGGGCGCCGCCGCAAGCGACCCGCAAGCAGACTCGGCGGCGGCTTTCGCCCTGGCGGGCTCGCCGGCTGGGCATCTGTGTGTGACCATCAGCCTGGTCGCTTCGGTGTTGATGGCCGTCAACCAGTGGTTTGCCTCGAGCAGCACGTGGGCCATGCTGGGACTACTCGTGTTCCAGCTCGCGACGTCCTCGATCGCCGCCATGGCGTCCAGCCATTCCAGCTGGCGACAGGCCCATTGGGTGCAATCCATGTTCGCCGTCGCGGCTTCCGCTCTGCTCTGCTACAGCATGTTGCGGCTGGACTTCCTGGATGTCGCTGAGCTGTTCACCTTCGTGGTCGGCGCGCTCTTGTTGACGGCCGGTTTGCAAGCCAGGCTTCGCGATCCGCGAGCTGAAAACGACAGCGGCATCGTCGAATTGACCCTCGGCAGCATGTTGGCGTCGGGGCCCATGGTCGTGGCCCTGCTGGCGCACCGCTTTTTGGGCTACGGCGACGGTGTGGCTTGGGTGGTCGCTCATGAAGGCGGCGTGCTGGCTGTGGGCCTGCTCCTGCTTTGCATGGGTGCGGGCCTGCGAGTGAAATCGACGACACTCTGCGGCGCCGGGGACTTTGGCCGCCTATGTCCTGAGCCTGGTCGCCTTCATCCGCCTGCCCGAGCAAATGGCGACCGCATCGGTTTACATGATGATCGGCGGAGGCGTCTTCTTCACGATCGCGGTGCTGCTAAGCGTGTTTCGAGATCGCCTGCAAAGCCTGCCCGGAAGAATGCAACGCGGCGAAGGCGTGTTCCAGGTCCTGAAGTGGAGGTGAGCAGGAAGTCAGGAGTGGATTCCAATTGTAAATTGCAAATCAGTCCCACAGGGACGGCCCCAAATCAGCCCTGGGTGCAGCGAAGCGCAACCCCATCGGCATCAAGTTAAGGGATCGACGGCGACGCTGTTCTTGTCCGGGCTGTGCGGATGCGCCAGCGGGGCCGTGAAACGGGTCACCACATGGAGCACGGAGGAACACAGAGGACAGAATTGCGTCCGCCTCTGTGGTTCTCCGCGTCCTCCGTGGTCAATTCCATCCGGATCTTTCTTAACTTGGTGCTCATGGGGTGCAGCGAATCGCAACCCTGGGTAACTCCTTCACTCGTTGAGTCGCGATCGATCAAACGCTGAAGTGCTTGCGGAGCAATTCCAGGCCCTTGGGGATCGCGGTCTCGAAGTCCTCCTGGCCTTCGAATTCGAGCGAGATGTAGCCTCGATAATTGACGTCGCGGAGTATTTTCGCGATCCGCGCGTAGTCGATGTCCAGCGTGTACCACTTGCCGCCCCCGTCATAGGTCTTGGCCTGCACAAACACGGCCTTGGTGCAAGCTGCTCCGCTTGCTGATACTGGTTTTCGAGAAAGTTGCCGGTGTCCAAGGTCGCTTGCAGCCAAGGCGAATTCACGGCGTTAATCACGCGCAGCACGCCGTCGGCGGTTCGCCCTAGCCCCCAATGGTTTTCCAATCCCATGACCACGCCCTTCTTCTCGGCGTAGGGAACCAATTGCTCGAAACTGCTGATGACCCAATCAAAACCTTCATCGTCCGTGAAGCCCGGCAAGTTGGGTTCCATGCCTTTATTGGCCATCAGCGCGTCAAAGCTGCGAGTGGTTCCCCAGCGTCCGGTGTTGACTCGAATCGTGGGGATGCCCAACTCATGTGCGAAGTCGATATGCCGCTTGGTCAGCTCAACATTCTGTTGTCGCTCCGCCTGATCCGGCTTTACAAAGCTTTGATGGGTCGAGCAACCGCAGAGAGCGACTCCATGCACCAACGCCCGCCGCTTCAGGCGTTGCAGCCGAGCGTTGGAGAGGTCCTCGCCCATCTGGATGTAGAGAACCTCGAATCCATCGAACCCCATCTCGGCCGTGCGATCGAGGCAGTCCTCCATCGACATCCGGGTTTTCTCGTTGAAACGCCAGAAGGAATAGGAGGAGGTGGCGATGGGATTGCCGCGGCGCGGCGAACGGCCGACCAGAGCCGCCTCCGCCATTGGCGCCCCGGCGCCCGGCATTCCGCCCAGCATTCCTCCGGCCAGCAGCCCGGCGGACGCTCCCATCGCAGTTCGGCGATTGATGTTCATGGATGTTCTTTCTCTTTCTGAAACGAAGACGCTGTCCTTCGATAAGGCGTCGCCACCGACGACTCGAGGCGCGGATCATTCTTCCGACACGTTCAGGTCCGAAGCAATGAAGCTATTGCGATAGGCGCCTTCCTTGTGGAACTCGGTGAACGTGAATCCCTGTACCGTCTCGCGCCATTCCCGAAAGGCTCGTTGTTCTCCCAGACGCGGGTTGCCGCGATAAGCGTACCAATCGTCAAAGATAATGACGGCGCCGTCTTGCAACAATGGCGTGATGAACTGCAGCACGGTCTTCGCCGAATGGTACAGGTCGCAATCGATCCAGATGATGCTGGCCTTTTTGAGTTGGTGGGTGGCGATGGTTTCCGGGCGGCATGTCGCCTCAAACCAACCCGGCACGCAAGTAACGCGTTGCAAATCGACCTTCTGTTGGGCGATGCTCGCCAGAAAATCTTCCTGGCTCGCCTCATACTGACCCTGGGCGAAATCCCTGGTTTGCTGGTCGACGCCGCGGAGTTCCGGCAGCCCCTGAAACGAATCGAATGCGAAGAAGCGGGTCGCATTCCAAATCTCTTGACGTTCGCGGCAGTCGGCCGGACTGGCGTTATGCGTGTCGGCGATTCGCTGTTCATAGGTGCGGCGCAGCGCCTGATAGGCCTTGGCGAAGGCGCCGCCGCGGAAGACGCCGAACTCGAGGTAATCGCCCGCGATCTTGTCGTTGACGACAAACCGCGCCGCTTTTTCGATGAGCGTCATGCTGGCGTTCCAGTCCAAGTCTCTAGTCAGGGAGGCCTGGGGCAGAATGATCGTTTTGCCGAGCGCCACGCGGAGCGGTCGCAGGATTCGCTTGAGCATGCTCATGTCGGACAGCCCTTGAGATAGGCGAGAGTCAGGAAGTCGGTGGCGTAGGTAGGGGGACGGACGGCGGCGATTCGTGCGGTCGATCATCGACGGTGAAAGCCATGCTGTCAGAGCGGCGGTTCATCCGCCGCCAGGAATTGCGACACGGCGGATACCTTGCCCAAGGCGATCAGCATATCGTCGGGTTGGATCACGGTGGCGGCGGATGGAGGCAAGAGGATCTCGCCATCCAGACGGCGAATGGCCACGATGATCACCCCGCGCTCGCGGAAGTCGGTTTCGGAAAGCGCGACATGGGCGTATGGCGATCCGGAGGAGACTCGAATTTCGGCAAGATCCAAGGCGGCGCCGGCGGCCGAGACGATCTCGAAGAAATCCTCGACGTGCGGGTTGATCAAGAGCTGCGCCATCGTGGCGGCGCCGGTCGCGTACAGGCTGACGACGCGATTCGCCCCGGCCTTCTCCATCTTGCGTGCTCCGTTCTCATCCACGGCCCTGGCGATAATCTGCAGGTGAGGCGCCAACAAGCGAGCCGACAAGACAACGTAGAGATTATCCGCATCGCTGTCCAAGACGACGGCCAGGCCGCGGGCTCGTTCGATGCCGGCTTCCAGCAACGTCCGGTCGTTGGTCGCGTCGTCACACAAGCACGGCCACCCCTCTTGCTCGCAGGTTGCGAGCGCGTCGGGATCGGTGTCGATCACGACAAAGGGCAACTTGCGATCCGACAAGTGACGGCAGATCGTTTGGCCCATCCGCCCAAAGCCGCACACAATGAAGTGCTTCGAAGCCGACTTCAATATCGAGCTCATTCCGCGTTTCCTTAGCCAATTTCCCAATTCCGCTCGCACCACGAGTTCGCCGAGTTGCACGACGGCGAAGAGAAAAACACCCAGCCCGCTGATCAGAAACACCATAATGAAGACGCGCACCGATCGGTAAGTGGACGCACCTCCGAAAAGCCTACGGTGCTGAGCGTGATGACCGTCATGTACAGAGCGTCGAGCAAGGACCAGCCTTCCACCAACCAGAACCAGCCGGTTCCAACCATATTCAAAATCAACAGCACGGCGATGATCCAGACCAGTCTTCGCATAGAGTCCCTTTGACAACGGCTCGCGGATTCTCGCTCCCCACGGACGCCCCATTCTAGCGTAAAATTGGTTTCCTACGTCGATGGTGCGTCAGCCGGCGAAATAAGAGCAAACGACATGCGACTTCAACAAATTCTCGTGGCCGTTGATTTCTCGGACTACGACCAGCCGGCCTTGGAGACCGCCGCTGCTTTGGCTCGGGAAGGCCAAGCCAAGGTGCTCATCGCCCATGTGCATGAATCACCGATGGCCTACGGAGGCGACGAGTACCAAGGCGATTCGGAGCCGACAACCGATCAGCTCCGAAACATGCTGGAGAGCATTGCCCCATCCGACACGACATGCGAGTATGAGCACCATCTCCTGCAGGGTGAAGGAATAGCCGCTCTCAGAGACACCGATATCGCGAGGGCGATCGTCCGGTTCGCCGATGAGCGACAAGTGGATCTGATCATCCTCGGCACACACGGACGGTCCGGAGTCAGCCGCGTTCTGATGGGCAGCATCGCCGAGAAAGTGGTGGGCCGCGCCAACCAACCGGTGCTGACGCTGAAGCTGCCGCAGGGAGCGAGCTGAACCTTGGCGATACGGGCCTAAGGTCGCCGACAAGCCAGTGGGGGCGGGAGCGGATCGCCGCCGCGAATTCTATCAACCTCGTTCTCTCGATCGGAAAGGAAGCTCTTGTGTCCTCTTCCAATGAAGACACGGTGGAATTCGAAACGCAACGGACATTCGCGGAGCGTTTCTTTGCACCGCGCGAAGCGAAATTCTCGCTCGACGCCGCTGCGGCGTCGCATGTGGGCAAGGTTCGCCGCAACAACGAGGATCACTACGCCGTCATTCGACAAACTCGGTCTCGCGAAGTGCTGTTTACCAACCTGCCGCAAGATGGACTCGTGCTTCCCAGCGACGAAGCTTATGGCCTCGTCGTGGCTGATGGAGTGGGAGGCGCCGCTTCGGGAGACGTGGCGAGCCAACTCGCCTTGAGCACCATGTTTGAACTAGCAGGCCGCGCGACCAGCTGGGTAATGAAGTTCACGGACCTGGACGCCCAAGAAATCCACCAACGCGTCGAAGCCTATGTGACCGAGATCCAGAAGACATTGCGGTTCGTGAGCGAACAAAACCCCAAACTCGCCGGCATGGGAACCACCTGGACGTCGGCTCATGTGTTCGGAAAGCACGCCGTTATCGTCCATATCGGCGACTCCCGAGCCTACCTGCACCGCAATGGCGAATTGCAACTGATCACGCGGGATCAGACGCTGGGCCAGGAGATGGTGGACGCGGGGCTGAACGAAGAGGATGTGCGGCGGTTTCGCCATATCCTGACCAACAGCTTGGGCGGCAGTCATGACGAAGTCGAGGCGATCGTGTACCACGTCGAACTCACGCCTGGCGACCGATTGCTGCTCTGCACCGACGGCCTCAGCGATATGGCGACCCGGGAAGAAATTGTCGATGTGCTGCAGCGCGAACAGACGCCTCGCTCCGCCTGTGACGCATTGATTCAAATCGCCCTGCAAGCCGGCGGGAAGGACAACATCACCGTGGCCATCTGCAACATCGAAACGGCGCGCTGAACGCGCGAGCCCCGCCATGACCGACTTACCGCACTACCGCGGCGAGGCGGCGGCCAGGCAACCTGCGAGCCATCCAGTCGAAGGGCCCCAAGGGGAAGTGGAGTCGTGTTTCAAGAACAAGAGATTCGACAATGGATCGATGAGCTGCAGGCGGGCAACCCGCAAGCCATCGAACAACTCTGGCGTCAGTATGCGGATCGGCTGCAACGAGCCGCTCGGCGGCGCCTGGGCGACCTGCCGCGACGCGTCTTTGACGAAGAAGATGTCGCGCAAAGCGCCTTCCACAGTTTCTGCCGCGGCGTCATGGGCGGGCGATTTCCAGCCCTGGACAGCCAGGACGATCTCTGGCGACTGCTGGTGACGATCACGGCGCGGAAGGCGGCGGCCCAGTTCAAGCGCCATCTGGCGAAGAAACGCGGGGGCGGCGACGTTCGCGGCGAATCGGTGTTTCAACCCGCGGGCGACGGCCCGGGATTCGCCTTGGGCGATGTGCTGGGCCCCGACGCCTCGCCAGCCGTCCAAGCCATCTTGGACGAGGACTGCGAACGGCTCCTGGCCGCTTTGCCGGATGACGATCTACGGCGCCTTGCCATCTGGAAACTCGAGGGCCACACCAACGAGGAGATCGCCGAACTGTGCGGCTGCACCACGCGGACGGTTGAACGTCGCTTGCGCAGCATCCGTCAAACCTGGGAGCGAGACGACGCGGATGGCGAGTTGACGAATCCATGAACGACCCCCAACTCGAACGTTGGCTTGACGCCTGCTGCGACCGTTTGGAAGCGGATTGGGCGCGAAAACAACCGGCTGAAGATCTTGCCGAGTACCTGCCGGCCGAAGCCGCTGGCGAAACCGCTCAAAGCCTGTTGCTCGAACTCGTGCTTGTCGATCTGGAGCGTCGCTGGCGCGGCAGTGCGGCGAATCCGCCGCCAGGCGATCAGCCAGCGTCCCCGTCGCAATGTCCCTTCTTGTCCGACTATGTCGCGCGGTATCCTCTGCTGGGCGCGTTGGACGCTCTGCCCGCCGCCGCGTGGAAGCACGAGTTTCGGGTTCGTCAACGCTGGGGAGACCGAATGACCGTGTGCGGTTTCCTCGAGCGCCACCCCCAAGCACGGCCTCACGCCAGCGCACTCCGCAACGCCGCCGCGGCCATGGAGCCGATGTTTCTGCGGTGCGAGGGCAAGACGACTTGTGCGGGCTTGGTCGGAATGCCCGGCGAACTCGAGTTGGGCCGCCGTCGCAGCCAGGATCCGCCCGGCGACTTCGCGGCCCACGCCGTTCCGCGCCCCAAGTTGATCATCGCGTCGAGGGATACGGTGGCTGTCTCGCGGAAGCAATTACTGATGGAGGTGGAAGGCGTGCTTCGCGTGCGAGTCCATAATCTGGGAATGAACAAAGTGCTCATCGACAAAGATCGCACGCCGCTCACCACCGATTCCGCCGTTAGCCTCTACGCTCCCTTTCGGCTGAAGCTGGCTGATATGGCGATTCATGTGGCCCCGGCGACTCGCCGGACATGACACGGTGAGCGCCAAGTCGCAATGCTCGAAGCGTCAAACGTCAAAAGCCCCCTCCGCGACGCGACACGTCTCGGAGGGGGGCCAGGAAGAGTTGAGCCATGCAAACCGCGAATCGCGAGCGGGCTGGCTTAGTGGTCTGGGCGATCAGGATCTTCATATAGAGCTGCCACAGTCCCGCGTCGTTCTTTCGCAACTCGTAAGACTTGCCGCCGCGGAGATCATACGTCTTGACGCCCTGGGCTTGCCCCTGATCGTAGCGAATCTTCCACTGAGTCGTATTGCTGAACTTCTGCTTCTGTCCAGGGGTGATGACATAGTCGTAGGCGCGGCCCGCAGGCGTTAGCAACTGGTAGGAGCAGATTCCGAGCTCGCCCTTGGGAACCAACAACTCGATCGGCAGCCGAGCCACGGGCGGGTCATGCAAGACTTTCGGCGAAGTGTAGGCGACGCCAGCACGGTAAGAAACCTGTCCGGAGGAATAAACCGTGCTCGGCGTGGTGTAGCTCGGCGTGGTGTATGTGGGGCTGGGCCGATAATAGGTCGTGCTAGGGCGCTGGTAGCCGCTGCTCCAATTATTGTCGCTCCAGTTGTTGTTATTGTTGTTGCCGAAGAAGTCGTTTCCATCAGCGAATCCATTCTGGTTCTGAAATCCCGAGGTGTTGGGCCCGCGCTGTTGATAACGCTGCCACCCGCCTCCGCCGTGGTTGCCCTGGTTGGCGCGTCCGGCGGAATCAAGGAGGTTGCCGATCCCGCTGAGAATGCCGCCGGCGATTGCGGCGCCATCACTATTGCGGTTTCGCTGAGCTTGTGCCGGCTCCGAGAACAAGGGAAGACAAATCAAAGCGACGATCGAAGCGGTGAATGGAAGACGAGTCACGGGGCGATCTCCTGAGTGTGAAGGGTTGGCTGCGATTTCGGAAGCCGCCGCGGTCGGCGTCCTCCCTGCTCAACAGGAGAATGGCAAACCGTCTCCTCCACCCGACATCCTCAGCGAAAAAAACAAAGCAAGACGTATTCCCAACGATTAGTCCCGCAGGGACGGCCCCAAATCAGCCCAGGGTGAAGCGCAGCGACCCTGGACGCCCCGCCAACAACGATTAGTCCCGCAGGGACGGCCCCAAATCAGCCCAGGGTGAAGCGCAGCGCAACCCTGGGACGCAACCTCATCCTGCGCTGTTCGCGCAATGTTTATCGCTTTACCTCTCGCACTTCCAGCAGGTTGATGCGTTTGGCGCTCGGCGGCGCATACGTCAACGGATGCTGGCGGTCGCCGGTCATCACGCGGACTTTCTCGGAGACGCCGGCCTCCAACTCCAACGTGTTGATCAGGCCGTCACCCGCTTTGGGCTGGAAATCCGACTCTCGATCCCCCAAGACGTCGAGGATCGCCTTGGTAAAAGCCCCATGACGCCACTCGTCGTGCTCAAAGCTCGACTGCTGCAAGGAGGAGGAAGCGAAGAAGATCGTGCCCAATTCGGGAGCGGCCAGGTCGTGCAGCGGATTGCGATCTCCCGAGTCCGCCAGGCCGGCGCCGTGGCAAGCGTCCAGAAATACAATGCGTTTGCACGCCGGAAGCTCCTCATGCAGGACGCCTAGAATCTCACGCCAGGAAATCGCCGTGGCTCGCAAACGCTCCTTGTCCACACCGTGTGTCGCGAGGTAAAAGTTGTCGCGGTCATCCAGAAAACCGTGCGCTGATGCGAACAACATCACCACATCCCCCGGCTGTGTTTGATCCACCAGCCACTGCAGACCGGAGAGAATATTCTCACGAGTCGCGTCGGCGTCCACAATCAACTTGCTCTGCACATCGGCGTACAGTTGCCCGTTGGTGTGCGAACGCGCCGCCTCGGCGAATGCCCGCGCATCATCCGCCGCGTAGGTAAGACTCTCAAATCCCTTTCCGGCGTTCTGGTATTGGGAGATGCCGATCGAGAGGACATGCACGCGCGACTTCTCTTGAGCGGCCGGAGCCGACAAGGTCAATCGCGCCGCTTCGGCTGAGGATGTGGCGCGAGCGTTCGCCGCGATCAACGCGACTTGGTTGCGACCCGGAAACAGCTTGAATCGATGCCTGATCTTGAAGTGCTGCGCCTCGTCCAGGTTGGCTGGCTTGAACACCTTCGCCGACGTGCCGTTGTGCAGTAGCGTCACGGAAGTAATCGGCAAGCCATTGACCGATTTGATCTCGGCTTCGATCGTGGTGCGCGGATCCTCGAAGGCCGCTCCATCCCGCGGCGACAACCAGGCGGCCTGTGGCGGAGCATGCGCGCTTAATTGCCCTGGCTGCTGAAAATCGAAGACTTCGCTTCGCAGGGGGTCGGCTTCATTGGCGGCCGCCACAGCGGTCCCGATCAATCCGGTGCGAATCACCTGATCAATGACATCGGGGCGATACAGGACCTTGCGAAACTGCTGAGCTCGGTAGAATTCCGCCTGTGCTCCGGACCTCGATTTACATGCCAGCCAATCAACTGATCGGCGCCGGGGCTCGCGTCGTAATAGCCCTGCGGGGTCCACATGATCCATTGATCCTGGTCGCCGATGAAGATGCTCAAAAGAGGCTCGACCAGGTCGAAGCCCTGCTTCAGCTTCATGGCGTACTCAAACCGTTGTGCGCCGCGCTGCATCGCTACTCGAACGACCTGGCCGGCCTGGTAGGGGAACGTTCCCATGAGCATGCGGTCATACATTTCATCCAAGGCGATTCCTTCGATCGAAAGGATCCGATCACCGGGCCGCACGCCGGCCTTGGCCGAGGAGGAATCGCTCGGCACGACCTGCACCGTCGAGTTCTCGTACTTGAAATCAAAGATGCCCGTGGGTCGATGATCCAGCAGGCTCCACAGGCGGATCGTACGATCAGTGGAGCCTGTGACAAACACGTGGGCTTGCGGAGCTGCGCTGATCGAAGTGATTTGCGAGCTGTGACCAGTGAAGTATCGTGCTAATTCATCGCGTCCTGAGTCCCACATGCCGAGCCAGCCCTCGCGATCTCCCAATAGAACGGGTTGCGCCACTCCCAAGCGACGCTCGTTAAGAAACGAGTACGTACTCAGATACAATCCCGTCGGCATGCGATAGGACGAAACACGACGGTCGCCTCTCATTTTGATGATCTCGAAGGCGCTTCGCTGGGCATTGGGCGCCAAGAACTTCAAGGACGCGTCGCCAAGCCGCGGCGCCTCATCGATCGGTTGAGGCTGATGCGGGCCCAATGACTCAATCGAACGCACGACGCGCCCCCGCAGGTCCAGCACTTTGGAAGCCACGCCGTAGTGATTTAAGCTCCAGCGCGCAACGTCAGGACGAACGCCGAACTGGATTCGGTCCATGGACGCGTCGAAGGCGGCCTGATAGATCGGTTTTCCCTGCCCCACAATGCGTTGCAATGCCTTGCCGCTGTGCAAGTCCCAAAGATGAATCTCCCCGAACTTGTCTGCGCTGGCCACAACGTTCTCTGTCGGGCTGATCGCAACGGCTCGAATCGTCCATGCATGACCACGATAAATGGTCCCGGCCGAGGACGCGTGCGCTCGATCATTCGAGCTCGAAGTCCAGACCGCGGCCCAATGAAGCGTTTTACCGCCTTGCTTGCCCGGCGCGGCGGCCGCCCATGTGGCGCGCGCAAAGTCAAAGTCATACGCCCTCGGCTCTTTGACCGTCCCCAAAGGCCACTGGATCTGATTCGTTAGCACGCCTCCCACCCAATTCCGCAACTCCGCCGGCAGCGGATCTTGCGCGCGCCGCGGCCGACCATCCGGGATGCTGTAGAGATGCGGGCCGTCGGATTCCACCGTCAGAAGCGTACGCCCATCCAACGAGAATGTGAGCTTATCAACGATCGGCGCGTCCGGGTTGCGAGGAGGAATCCGTTTTACAATCCTGCGTACGGGCCAGTCCCAGACCAAGATCTGGCCGTTCGCATCGGCGGACACCAGGAACTTACCGTCCGGAGAAAATTCAAGCTGCCGGCAAGGCGCATTGTGTCCAGGCAGTAGCTCGGCGATGTCGCTCCAGTCGTCCGTGCGATAGGCTCGAATGGAGCCATGCTGATGGTCGTCGTGCACTCCCACCAGAAACCACTCGCCGTCGGGCGAAAACGCCATCCCATACGTGTTGCCGTACAACGATGGCGAACGGTCGCCCCGCAGCGTCTGCAAGAGCTCGCCCGAGGAGACATCGAACAAACGCACCACCTTCTCCCCGGAAGCGGCCAGCAGGCGCCCGTCGGGACTGAACGCCAGGCCGTAGACCTCCGTGAGGAAAGCGCCGGCGTCCAGCACCAACTGCGGCGCCGCAAACCGCAACGCCGCCGAAGGCGAAACAGACGGTGGCGCCAACGGCGGAGAAGTCTTCGATGCTCTTGGGATCGGTTGGGACGCACTGGGCGCCAATTGTGAGCGGCTCGGCGCGACAGGCGGATCCTGGGACCGTGCGTCCTGCACCGAGCAGGCGGCCAGCAGCACCACGCCGGCCAGGCAATAAGCGTGAAACGAGAAGGCCATGGCAATTTCTTTCTAAAAGGGGCATGACTAAAACAGTCCCAACGAGGGCGCCGTCAGACACAGAGGCGGATGCACTTCTGTCCTCTGTGTTCCTCTGGCTCTCTGTGGTAATCCCTTTTCCGCGGAACTTTGGTCCGAAAGCCCATTGGATGCTGGTCGCTGATTCAGCGAGCGGCCTTGGCGTACCGCAGGCTCACGACGGCCCGCAAGCGACCGATAACTCGGTGCACTTCACGAGCTTCCTGTCTTAAGGGCGCGCCAAAGCCTGTCGCGTTGCCTTCGCCCTTCGCGGTGGCGTTTTCGTCAGGAGGCGGCGAACCCTCCTTGGACCACGCGGCGGCGAAGGTCGCCGTGATCGTTCCCAAATTCTGCGTGTGTTGGAGACTACCGGCTGCGCTATCGGCGTAACTGGTGACCAGAAACGCGCTCACTTGCTCGTTCGTCTTGTGCCATCCGTAGAGGGTAATCGAGCGATGTGGCGGAATGATATAGACCGAGTATTTCGGTCGATCCAGAGGATCGCGAAGCGTGCTGAAGGTCATCACATTCAAACCATCGATGGAGACTTTCGCGGCGGCTTCGTAGTCGCTGTTGTTGTAGAGACGTATGGCGTAGGCCTCGCCGCGTCGCAGTTCCAGCCCAGCCAACCCCTCCTCGTCATGCACAGGACGAGGCTGTTCGTTCACCAGGATCTCGATCTGGTAGGGGCTTGTGGAGGACGCCGCCGCGCGCGTCCCGGCGACATGCACTTGGGAATTCAACACGCGGTCTTTCAAGTCGCGCCGACGATCCTCCTTGCTATCTTCGGCGAACAGTTCCGCGGTGACTCCAAGCAAGACCGCCAGATCCTCCTCCTGATCGACCACCTTGGCGAATGAGCCAGGCTCCGCCTCGAATTGGAAGTCCGTCAGCACATCTCCAAAGGCGTCAACCAAGCTGCCGCTGAGCTTCACGCCGAACGATCCGGCAGCGTCCTTAAACAGAGCGTACTCGCCTTTCAGTCCTATCTTGCGCACTTCCGAATATCGATGCCGTGCCGTGCAAAATGCTCGGAGAATTTCTGAGCAACGCCTGGGCCAGACGTCGCGTTCAACTGTGGCGGTCCATCGAATTGGCCCAAGGAAATCGACGTTTCCCCCTTGGACTTCAAGTAGCTGGCGAGACGATCGACGATCCCCTTGACGGCATCATCAAGCCCATCGGCCCGCACGGGCGCCGACGAGCCGAACAAGCCGGCCAACACCACGGCCAACCAAGCGGCCCGCCAAGCGGCCCGCCAACGCTGACTGGCGACGACCTCGAAGAAAGCAAGCGGCAGCATCGGAAAGTCTCCTGAAGGACGGATTTGACGAACGAACGAGTCTCGTGGCTGGGGCCTCTTGTCGGCCAATGGGCAGCAAATGCAGTTCGCCGTCATTTCCCAAATCCACTGGAGCTGACATTCAACGGCGTCGCCAAACCGAGGATCCGCGACGCCTCCTGGAAAGGCGACACAAAGGCGGCCGTACTCTCCCATTCCGCACGCTTGATCGACTCACCGCGGGCGAGCGGGCCAAGTCCGAGTTTCTGCAACTCCGAATTGGCCAAGACCAATTCGCGAAGTTGAGCCGGCTTGTCGATTCCGAGTTCAAAAGCCGCCTGCTCTGGGCCAAGATCGCGTTGATATAGCCGAGCGATCGCTCCAACCGGTTCAGCAAACTGATCGATGGCCTTGTCGGCGTCGTCGCCCTTCTGTAGGAACGGCCCGATGGCTTGCTCCAAAGCGGTTAAGAATCTGGCCCGATCGGCGGCAACAACACGGTTCATGACAGGACGCTCTACGTGAAGCGACCGCACTTTGCGGCGGGGCTCGCCAAAAACGCCTAGCCCATCGCGCAGCGTGTCCTCAAAGCTGATCATGCCGTGGCGATGACAATGAATGCAGGACAAGCCGTTGACGATTTCCGGGGTGCCGGCGGTTTCCTTGGAGTCGCGGACTACTTCGATGGGACCTCGATCGATCTTGTTGCCGGCCCCATCGGCCAGCATGTAGCCTTGCAATCCGTTGGGAAGACTGAAAATCATCTCGCCTCCGTCATGGACGAACGCCTGCTCGGCGAAGGGGTTTTCGGCGAACAGCGGGCCCAGAGGCAGCTGAAACAGATTTCCGGCGGCGCCCTTGTCCTTGAAGTCGTAGCTCTTCCAGTAGTAGCCGAAACTCGCGGGATGCCGTTCCACCAGGCGGTTGCCTTGTGAGACGCCGCTGCTGGCGAAGGCGGCGCGCTGCAAACGGTTGTTGTTGAAATTGAAAGGAAAGTCCACGTTGAGAGAGTTCTCCAGTTGTTGCACCGTAGGCGGCAGATCAAGGAAGCGGTCGTAGATCGGCGGCCGAGTTGCGTGATTGGCGAACCAGTCGCCGCGAATCCAACACAGGTCGCTCGCCGATAACGCATCCATTTGTTCATCCAGGCTGGCCAGCCGTTCATCTTCATCATTCTCGAAATGCACGCCGTACGGATACTGGGCCAACAACCAGCGCCATTGCTTCGGCGTCCAACCCACGCGACGCAGGTCGAGCCGCAGAATGGACTGCTCCGGGTCGATGGCGATCGGGACCAGGATCTCGGGTTCACGACTCAAGCTGTTGATCGCTTTGCTTAACGCGGCTCGAAACAAGCGCAAATCGAACTCGGACACCGCGGGATTGTTGCTCAGATGCGTCAACGTGAAATAGCGCAGATAGGGCCGGTCCGCGGGATCGGCGGCGGTCAAGTCGCGATAGATGTCGCCCAGGACAGCGGCCATCGGCTTGAAGGCGCGCGATTCCCGCTTCACGGTCGGCGCGCCTTGATCTATCCAGGAGCGGAGCAGCTCTTTTTCCTCGGCGTTCAACGGGGCGACGCCGGAATCTTCCGGCGGCATCTCGCCCTCGACCACGCGCTGCAGAATTGGCGATTCGTTCGCCTTGCCAGGCAGGATGTAGCCGTGCTCCAGCAAGCCGGCTCGATCCATCACGTTCAGTTGAGCACTGCCGTTGAATGACCGCCCGTGACAACCATAACAGCGCGACTTCAGCAGAAACGCCGCGTCCAGCGCGATCTGCGTATCGTCCTGAGCGGTCGCCGCGGCCACGGGGCGAAGGACCGCGGCAACACAAGACAGCAACAGGCAAAGCGTGCGAACGGTACGAACATCTGGCTGCCAGATCATGGAAGGACTCCAGGAAAGATCGATCAAGGCGGACGACTGCGGTGCGCCGCTAGTGCGAAGAAAAGCCGAGGCGCCGACGGACCAGCCGCCGACGCCCAGTTGGGTGGAGCCAACGAAGGGCGAGACCGGGACGCCCGGCCCGTCATTTCAATCCAGGGGCAAATCGTCCGGCGGCAAGTCCAATGGCAAGCCGTCCACGGTTTCGGGAATCGCCGGCGGATCCACAGGCTCAGGAAACGCGGACTCGGGAATGGTGGAGAGTTTTTCCATTCGGTACTGGGGCGGCAGCATCGAATACCCTCCCTGATGGTTCACCGCACAGCGCCCCCAATACCTCTTGGAGTACGGGTTGTAGAAATAGAGATGCCCCGGTCGCGACTTGAAATACATCACATAGTGGTGCCTGTATCCGCTGTAACCCGGCCGCGGCTTGTAGTACAGCCGCCGGAAGTGGTAGGTCCGCGACGGGTGCTTTTCCCAGCTGGAATAGTATTGGCGAGGGCTGTGGTAGTCCCCCGCGAACAAGCTGGTGGAAGCCGCGACGGTCAACATCAGTGAAGCAATGAGCGAGCGTCTTGAGAACATCAGTCCCCTCCAATTGGTCATGCACGTTGGGTGAAAGCCCCGGGTCGGGACGCGGCCGGATGCCGCCGAAAGTCCTTCCTTGCCCCTGTCATGGCAAAGCGCATGCGTTGCCCGACAGGAAATAGCAAAGAATCGATGCTTCGACTTCCGCGAGGGGGTCGCCAAGCAACAGATGGCCGCTTCTGGCCTACCGTTTCGGCGTCTCTGCTCCGAAAATCCTGCGACTGTGGTGATCTCCCACGCCCCGACGGTTTTGGATCACCACGGAGAGCACGGAGTTACCCAGAGGTCCGGCGACTCAATTCCATGCCATGACGGCGAGGCTTTCCCCAACGCAGCCCACTCGGCACCCTTCAGCTAACACCGGCTTTCCCGCCGTTCCTAGCGCTGTGGTTCTCCGTGCTCTCGGTGGTGATCTAGTCAGGCTGAGGCCGAGCATGAGAGTCAAAAGAACCATCTTCATCGTCTCGGGCGCCGCTTGCGGCGTGGGCGACCGTGATTCAATCTGCTGGCACTCTCTCTTGTGGTGCTGTACCGTTGCGGATGGACCACGGATGGGCTGGGCGGTTCGCAGAGTCGCTTGGCGATTGGCTCCTTTCCTCTGCTTGCTTCTTGGATGAACACTTGATGAACAGCACTTCCTTGCTGGCGCTTGTCCTCTTGACCGTCCCAGTCGCCCTGGCCGACGACTTTGAGACGCAGCGACAGAACAACTGGCATCAGTGGCGCGGCCCCGACGGTAATGGCGTCGCCATCCTGGCCGATCCGCCCGTCGAATGGAGCGAGACCCGACACGTGAAGTGGAAGACGGCGCTGACGGGACGCGGAAGTTCATCGCCGATTGTGTGGGGCGACAAAGTCTTGATCACATCCGCCCTGGGCACCGAACGTGTTAAAGCGGCGCCTCTTGCCGAACGAGAACTTCCCCAGATCGATCTGCCGGAAGGTGTTCCTCCGCTAACGTTTCAACCCGTTCCCAAGAACTACTACAAGTTTCTGGTGACGGCTTTTGATCGCACGACGGGTAAGCAGCTTTGGGAGACGATGGTCGCCGAGGAAGTCCCGCATCGCGCCCATCACATGGATCATGGGTACGCTTCGAGTTCGCCGACAACCGATGGCGAACGAATCTATGCTTCCTTTGGATCCGTCGGGATCTTCTGCCTGGGTATGGACGGCGATGTGAAATGGAGTCGCGACCTGGCGGACTTGGAGATACCGAATGATTTCGGCGAGGTTGTCACGCCCGTGCTCCATGGCGATGACATCGTCGTTGTGATGGACCACCTGGGTCAGTCGTTCATCGAGATTCTCGATAAGCGGACAGGGAAGACTCGTTGGAGGAAGGACCGCGCCGAGGTGGCGAGCTGGGCCACGCCGCTGGTGACCGAATTCTCTGGACGGGCCCAAGTCATTGTTTGCGGCAGCCAGCGCGTGATGTCCTACGATCTGAAGACGGGCGAAGTCGTTTGGGAGTGCGGCGGCCTGGGCAAAGCGCTGATTCCCACGCCAGTGCGGTACAAGAATCTGGTCTTTTGCATGACGGGTTACTTGGGCGACTCGCTTCAAGCCATTCGTCTTGACTCGCAAGGGGACATTACCGGCACGGAGTACGTTGTTTGGCGGACGGACAAAGGGACGCCTTATGTTCCCTCGCCCGCACTCTATGGCGGTCAGCTGTACTTCAACCGCGAGAATCAGCCGGTGATGACGAGCCTGAAGGCGGAAACCGGAGAGACCGTCATCCAGTCAGCTCGACTATCTCAGCTGACGGGAAGCATCTACGCTTCGCCCGTGGCCGCCGCCGGAAAGATCTATTTCTTTGGTCGTGATGGCGGCGCCTTGGTGATCGAACACGGCCCCAAGTTGCAGGTCTTCGCGCAGAACAAGCTGGATGACGTGTTCGACGCCACACCCGCCCTCGTGGGACGTGAAATCATTCTAAGAGGCGAGAGTTCGCTGTACTGTATCTCGAACGAGTGAAGTCCAATTCCTGGTCTCTCGACGTCGGTGCCTTGATGCGCATCCCCTACCAACAACTGGCTCCCGCGACGCTGAGGGCCATTGTTGAGGAATTCGTCACTCGCGACGGAACAGACCACTCCTTGGTGGAGCGGCGAATTGAAAGCGTGCTCAGGCAACTCGATTCAGGGCGCGCGGAATTGCATTTTGACGAACAGACCGCGACTTGCAACATCGTCGCCCTCGACGCCGGCACGAATCCGCACCCGTGATAATGCAAACGCGGGCAGTGACATCCCGCTCACGGGGAATCCCAGCACTGGCCGTCATGAATGATTCTCGCAACCTGTTGCGTCACCGAGGATAGTCCCAACGGGACGTCCCCAGAACAGCCCAGGGTGCAGCGCAGCGCAACCCTGGGTAACCGACGCCAGTCGCGGCTTCTGGACCTTCTGGACCGCGGCGGTGCGCTTTGATTCTTACAGGTTAACGACCACGAAGCCGGCCACGGCCACGGCGATCAGGATGCCGAGCACTAACATCACGACCGTCGCTTCGCCGTGCCCGACATGCGTGCGGTAGGCGTCAAAGTCGAGCCGCGCATCATTCTTGCTGGCGATGCCGGGGCGTTTCAGCCGAATCCGCTCGTTATCGAATTTTTCAACGAGCGTCCAACCAGCCTGGGCTTCCTCTTCGAGGACGCGTTGCAAGGTCTTGGGGTTACGAAACGCCCCCATGCCCGAGCGCAGAATCTTGAATTCCCAATCATCCTGCAAATCGCCCCCCGTGTAATGCGTCATTTCTTCCTCCTCTTGCCTTGCCGCCTCGGCGGCGGCGGCCGCCGCCGCGGCGCCAGCCGTTGCACCCGCATTCATGATGCTCACCTCCCGAACGGATCTGAATACCCAGTGATTCGGTCGCGCTCCCCGCCACATTGGCGAAAAAATGACGGAAATCGAACAAGGCGAAGCTGGCGTGATTCCGAAGCTACTTCAGCGACTGTAAGTACGCGAGCAGGTCCGCCAGTTGTTGGGGCGTCAGGTTGGCGGCGAGGCCTTCGGGCATCGCCGATATTTTCTGCATCTGCTTTTCTTCGATATCGTCTCTCTTGATTTCGCGTTGTCGGCCATCGGACTCGCGAATGACGGTGGCGTCGGCGCACTGGCTGACGACAAATCCTTGAAGGACTCTCCCGTCAACCGTGACGACTTGATAGGTCTCGTATGCCTGAGCCAGTTTCGCGCTGGGCTTCAGGATGGACTCCACGAGTTCCGCTGGTTGATGACGCTTGCCAATCTCCAGCAGATGAGGCCCTTTGGGTCGCTGACCATCGGCCGTGGTGTGGCAGGCGACGCATGATTGCGATTGGAAGAGCCGTTCGCAGCATGGAGTGACGTGCGGAAGACCGATCACTTGAGCTGAGGAAGACGCTCGACTGCCGGCGCGGGCGGCAACGGTGCGGAGGGCGCCTTGGGCGACGGCGTCGGCGTTCGCAGGCTGGCCGGCAGCAGGCGGGCGGCGGCGTCCAATTGCACCCGTTGCAAGCTCTTCGAATCGAACGACTCCAACCCGTCTTGAGCGGATGCGTCGGGCGCCCAGACCCTCGGCAGCGGAACCAAGCCGCTGGGCGGCGCCGGCAGTGGCTGCCCCGGCTTTTCGTCGATCGAAGGCGCCGCCGGGGGAAACCCGCTCGATCCTGAATTTTCAACCGGCGGGGAAGCCGACAATCGCACCATGGACGAGTCGTCCGCGGCGCCGCCCGCAGGGCGGACGCTGAACGGCTGGTCGCCTGTCAAACGCTGCTGGTTGAAGACCGGCTGCGAGATCGCATCCGCGTGACTTGACAGCGCAGCCGCGTCGTTCAAAGGGAGTGTGCCGGCCTGTGCGCCTTCGGCCCGCCATGGCAACACAAATCCGCGCTGCGCCACCCGCGGCACTGCCCGGCGCCGTCGCCGACGCCTCGGGAGCTTGGGAATCGCTGTCCGTGGCGTCCCGTTCGCCAGCATCTTGTTCCTCGAGCCAGCCAGTGAACAAGTGCTCGTCGTCGCTGACGTCCACGGCAGGCGATCTGGGCGTGAGACTGTCAGGCATCGCGCTGGTTTGCAGATCCTGAGTGGGCGACAGGAGGCTTTCCGGAACAAGATCCAGTGGTTGTTGCGGCAAAGTCTCCAGCGGCGCATCCTGGATCGGCTGCCCGGGTTGCTCGTAGCTTTCGGTGGCCCCGGGCTGAGTTGCCCCGGGTTGAGTTGCCCCGGTTTCCTCAGTGAATTGCGGTGATCCGCGGAGCCAATCCGAGGATTCGAATGACGTCATGGGAGGGCGATCCACGAGATGGACTTCGTTGTACTCCATCAGGCTGCCCTTCTCGAAGTGCACGTTCTTCACCGCGATCACATACTCGGACAACGCTTGAAAATATCTGATCTCAGCATCCGCCAACCGACGTTGTGCGTCGAGCAACAGATTGGCGTCAACCTGGATTCCTTCCTTGAATCGCGTGTCCAAAGTCTGCAGGAAGTCCTCGGCCGCTTTGCGGCGGTTGAAGGCCGTTTCGACCGTCGCATAGGATCTTTCCAATTCGCCGAACGCGTTGCTCAGGTTGTGAACGATCGATCGTTCCTGTTCACGAAGCACGATGCACTGCGCGGGCGATCTTGAGCTCTGCATTCCGCACGGCGTTGTGAGCTCGCCGAAACCCGATGGGCATCCCGCCTTCGACGCCCAGTTGCCATTCCTGATATTCGCCGCCAAACAACTCGCTGACGGCGTTGTCCAACGGCGGGCTATCGCCGGGGCCGCCGTACAGATCCTTGCCAAAACCGCGAAAGCGATAGCGCGAACAAGTTCGACCTTGGGTTGCAGGAAGTTTCGGTTCCCGGCGAGCTCCATGTTTCTCAATTCAAGGATGGTTCGCTGTCGGCGCAACTCGGCTCGACGGGTCAGCACTTCATTGAGGCTTTGCTCCCAGCCGAAGACGACGCGTACGAAGCTGGGATCGTATGCGGGTCGGATCAGCGTATCATCGTTGATGGGGATGCCCATCAGCAGCCGCAATCGGCGTTCGGCCACCAGCACGCCGTTGATACCGCGAAACGTTCCGCCCGAGCTGCCGTTGAATGTCTGAGTTCCATCCAGGACGCGGCCGCTCAGGGACGTCTGGACGTCTTCCTGAAAGCGATAGTATTGCTCGCGGGCCTGCGCCTCACCAACTCCGCCGTCGGCGCCAGTCTCCTGCTTCTTCTTGAACTCCTGCCAAGTCAGCAAGGCGCGATCGCGAGCGGCGATGGTCGCCTCGAGGTTGCGGTAGGCGAAGTAGAGGTCCCAGTAGGTATTCTCCAAGTTGCTGACGAGGTTGCGGATGCCGATTTCGAAGTCGATCAGGCTGATATCGGAAGTCGCCCGCGCAACGAGAACGCCGTTGATCTGACCGGGAATGGCGTTGGGACCCGCCAGGCGATTGAAAGCGACTCCGGCGCCCTGGCCGATCGGTTGCCGCACTTCGAAGTCCATCCAGGTGGTCCAAGTGCTGCCAAAAAGATTTCGTGGCGCGTTGTTGGCGTTGTACTCCACGAACTCGCGAAACGCGAAGCGCCCACCGGTGGCCGCCGTCTTGGAAATCTCGAACGTGGACGTCGTCAAGTCCTGCTGAAAGAAGTTCGTTCCCACGAGCACTTCGTTGTTCAAGGCCCGATCGTTCTTCTCCGCGATGATCGTCGCGGAGACTTGGGCGTCGAAGGCGGCCAGCGCCGCTTCGGGGCCCCGAATCGTATCGGTGGCGGCGATCGCGGGTCCCAGAATGGTCAACGCCGTTTCGGGAAACTGGACAATGCGGCCGCCGAGTTCACGGAATACCGGCGAATTCGCCAACCCCATCTGTACGACATCTTCCAAGGTCAGCACAGATACTCGCGAGGCTCCGGATCGTTCAGCAAGCGGGGCGGCGCGGCGGCGAACGATTCGACTGGCGCCTCCGCGGACGCCAGACGAATTTGCGAAGTGGACTCCTCGACCGCGCCGGCCGTCGTCGTCTGCCAGGCCGTGCTGGCATCGAATTGCAGCGGGTTCTCACTCCACGAACGGCAGCCGCAGAAAGCGACCAGGCAGGTCGCCAACGCGGCCACGCGCCGTCGAATTGAGTAACAGAACCTCATGATGCAACGTCTTCCCGTGCGTCGGTCCGAGCAAGTACTTGCCTCTTTCGCCTAAACACCCACAACACGTTCCAGTGCGAACGTTCGGCGCGGCTCGTTGCTTGCTTATCGGATTGCGAACGGCCCAAGCAATCGTCAAAATCAATGCAATGCGAAAATCTCCCCCAAACTCGCCGTTTTCATCCGAGTCGTCCGCGTACTCTGGACGAAGAGAGAAATTGGGGTAGCCGTGCCGGATCTTCAGGGATTGATTCATGCCGTCTGAAACTGCTTCGGAAGACTGGCGCGAGATCGAACGGCTGGTGGATGACCTCTCGCAGTTGGCGGCTCAACAGCCCGACCCGCCCACCTTCTACCAACAATTGCTGCCCAACAGCATTCACTTGTTGGCGGCCGACGGCGGCGCTGTCTGGCTGTTTGACGAGCAAGGCCGCTTGCAGCTGGAATACCAGGTGAACCTGCAGGGACTGGGGCTGACCGAAGCGACCGCCGAAGAGGCTCACAACCGCCTGCTGAAGCGATCCCTCGCCGAACGCCAGGTGCTGTTCGTGCCGGCCCACGCGAGCGGCCGCGCTCAAGACTTGCAAAACCCCACGCCATACTTGCTGGGATTCTGCCCCATCATGTTGGACCAGCGGTTGCTGGGGGCCTTGGAGATTTTCCAGGGACGGCGGCTTTCGCCGGCGGCGTTGCGCGGCGCCAGCCAATTGTTGACGGCGGTCACTGAAGTGGCCAGCGAATATCATCGCGGCAGGGACGACCGGCGTTTGCGAGCCGACGCTGAATTCCAAGCGGAGGTGGCCCATTTCGCTCTCAGGATCGGCCGTTCCCTGGACGAGCGGAACACCGCGTATGAGATCGCGAACGAAATGCGGCGCATCCTGCATTGCGATCGCGTGTCGGTCGCCGCTGGAAACGCGCCGCGGCGGATTCGCTTGTTGGCGGTCAGCGGAGTCGACAACCTGGATTCCCGAGCCAATTCCGTGCGTCGCATGCAGGAATTGGCGAACTTCGTCGCGGCCAGCGGCGAGACCGTCTGGCGCCGCGGCGCCGCGGAGGTCTCGCCGCCGGAAGCGAGCGAGCTTGTCGATCGTTACCTTGACCAAACTCATGTCCGCCAACTTGCTGTCTTGCCGTTGGTCGAGGCCCCGATGCAGGAAACCGAGGGGGCGCAGCAGACGATGATCAAGGGCGCCGTGATCTTGGAGTGCTTCGCCGACTCTTGGGATGAAGAGGTGTTGCGTCGTGCATCCCAGCTTATCCCGCACGCCGCCAACGCACTGCATCTGGCTCACGAGCACCAGAGTCTGCCGCTCCTTTCGCTCTCGCGCCGGCTGCGCACGATCACCTGGCTCTTTGGTCCCGATGGTTGGCCGAGAACAACGGCGGTGGCCGCAATCGTGATCGCCTTGCTGTTGGCCGTGACGCTGATTCCGGGCGAGTTACGGCTCGAGGCGCGAGGGCGCCTGGAGCCGCTTGCTCGCGCACGAATCTATGCTCCTCACGATGGCGTTGTCGAAAGCTCGCTCGCGCATGAAGCCGCCGTTGAACAAGGCGCGACGCTGGCGACACTAAGCAGTTCGTCGTTAAGTCTGGAGAAGGAGCGCGTGCAGACGCGCATCGACACGACCCGCAGTCGCTTGGACAGCATCTCCATCGTTATGCTGGAGGGACCGCCGAATTCACGCGATGAAAGTCAATGGCGGGCGAACCTCTCCGCCGAACGCGAGGAGTTGGAAAAACTGCTGGAAAGCCTCGAAACTCAATCGTTGCTCTTGGATCGCGAGTTGGAGGAGCTGACATTGCTCAGCCCACTCACAGGATTCGTGCTGACTTGGGATGTCGAGAACCTCCTTCGCCGGCGGCCGGTTCGTCGAGGCCAACTATTGATGACGGTCGCCGATATGAACGGACCTTGGATTCTGGAGTTGGAGGTGCCCGACTACTACATTGGCCATGTCCTGAAAGCTCGCGCGGAGCGGCAAGACGGCGAGACGCCATTGACCTTCGTGCTGGGCACGGCGCCGGGCTCAGTCTATCGCGGGCGAATCCTCCACATCGCGTCGTCAACCACGACCGATGACCAACAACGACGTGTGGTGGAGATCCGCGGCAGCGTGGATCAACCCATTCAGTCCGGCATGCGCCCCGGGGCCACGGTGATGGCCAGCATTCACTGTTCCCGCGCGCCGTTGATCTATGTTTGGCTTCACGACGTCATCGATGTCGTGCGCACAAAGCTATGGTGGTAAGGGCGGACTTGGCGCCCAATCCGATTCATTCAGAATGAAGGAGGGGCGATCTTATGCCCTATGACAACCGACTGGCCGTTCTGCTTTCCGCATGGATCGTGCTGCTCGCGGGCTGGTCGCGAGCTGACACCATCGAATTGCAGACGGCCTTGGTTCGCTTGGCGGACATTCGTGAACTCTCCGTGGAGGACGCCGGCATCGTCAAGGAAGTGCTGGTCGAAGACGGTGATTCGGTGGAAGCCGGTCAGCTGCTCGTTCAGCTGGACGATGTGGAGGCTCGAACCGCCTTCGAACGAGCCAAGAAGGAACTGGAAGTCGCTCGCCTGTCGGCCGCAAGCGAAGTCGAGATCCAACGAGCCGAGAAGATCCTGCGGTTCTCCGAAGCGGAATGGAAGCGAGCCCAGGCGTCGGCCGAAAAGCTGCGTTCCAGTTTTTCCCTTTCGGAATTGGAGCAGCGGAAACTCAACTTCGACCAGGCCGCCTTGGATCTCGAGAAGGCTCGCAACGAGCGGGCGATTCTTAAAGCAACAGCCGAGATTAAACAAAGCGATGTTGAACGCAGCGAACATCGCTTGTTGCAAAGGCGGGTCGAGGCGCCCATTCGTTGCGTCGTCGCCCGCATCAATCGCCAATCCGGCGAATGGGTGGAGCCCGGCGAGACGCTCGTGCGATTGGTCAGCAGCGATCGCTTGTGGGCCGAAGGAGTGATCGCGGTCGCCGACTATCGGCCGACACTGAAGGGCTCGCGCGCCTCGTTGCAGTTCAATCTGTCCGGCGACCGCACCTTGGACCTTAGCGGCGAAGTGGTCTTCGTGAGCCCCGAGAACGACCCCCACAACGGACAGATTCAAGTGCGAGTCGCGTTCGCGAACCCCGACCAATTGATACGCCCCGGCATGAAGCCGCGCGTACGAATCAGCACGCTGCCCGCGGCATTGGACGGCTCCGCGAGAGGCTCCGCCGATGGTCGCCGACGCGGCGCCGGAACGCCAGCCCGCGGAGTTCGTGGAGGCAGGCAGTGACGCGGAGTGCCTCCGAAGCCGCTCACCGACCGCTGGGCCTGAGGATGCGACCGGACCTGCGGATTCAAATGCTGGGCGAATCGGGCCTGGCCGGCGCGACGGTCAAGGATCCGGTCGCCCTCCGCTACCTGCAACTGGATGAGGAGGAACTGGCGATCTTACAATCGCTCGATGGCGCTCTCAGCCTGGAAGAAATTCGGCCGGAATTCGAACGTCGCTTTGCACCAAAGCGATTGTCGGTGACGCGACTGCAGGCGTTCGTGTCGCATCTTCATCGCGAACAGCTGCTCTTGGCGGACGCACCCGGCCAAGGCCCAACACTCGCCGAGCGAGGTTCGCAGCGTCGAGTTCGAGCGACGCGGGAGAAGTGGCTCAACCCGCTGGTCATTCGCTTCCGTGGATTCGATCCCGAGCCGCTTTGGAAATGGCTGGACCCCGTCGCGAAACACCTTGTTTCACCCGCGGCCATTCTCGTCGGCGCCGTCTTGATCGGCGCCGCGGCGATCCTACTGATCGGACAAATGCGGGAAATCCAATCGCGGCTCCCGGAGTGGTCCGCCGTATTCGCGGGGAACAATCTCTGGCTGCTGGCCATCGCAATCGGTTTCGCGAAGATCCTGCACGAGTTGGGGCACGCCTTGGTCTGCCGTCGACTAGGCGGCGAGTGCCATGAAATCGGTTTCATGTTTCTCGTGTTCACGCCCTGTCTCTATTGCACCGTGTCGGACTCCTGGATGTTCGCCAGCAAGTGGCGGAGGGCGGCGGTCGCCGCGGCCGGAATCTATGTGGAGCTCGTGCTGGCGGCGATCGGGTTCTTCTTGTGGTGGTGGACGCAACCTGGAAGCTTCAATGCGCTTTGTCTGAATCTCGCCATCGCCTGCTCGGTCAGCAGCGTCCTGTTGAACGGCAACCCGCTCTTGAAGTATGACGGCTATTACGTGCTGGCGGACCTGGTGGAGACTCCCAATCTCTGGCAACGTTCACGGAACCTGATTCTTGGCGGTTTGCGGCGGTGGTGTACCGGCGTTGAGATGGAGGAGGATCGCCGCGAGTCCAGCGAGACGGCGCCTTGGATCGCGACCTACGGCGTGCTTTCCATTACCTATCAATGGCTGATCGTGGCGACGATCTTCTTCTTTCTCTACACGACGCTGAAACGCCATCAATTGGAATCGCTCGGGTTTCTGCTCATTTCCGTGCTGCTAAGCGCAACGCTCGCGAGGCCGGTGATCTCTCTGGTCCGCTTCGCAGGCAACCCGTCGCTTCGCCGCCGCGTGCGTCGAGGCAGAGTCAGCATCGCCTTGCCGTTGATTCTTCTGATCGCGGCCGCACTCTTTCTCGCCCCGCTCCCCTGCACTGTCCGAGCCCCGGTGTCGATCGAACCGGATCACGGCACAACCATTCGCATTCATGTTCCTGGCCGGATTGTCGAGGGCGTTTCGGAAGGTCAACGCGTGCAGCGCGGAGAGATCATCGCAAAACTGCGCAACGAAGACCTGGAGCGGGGTCGGGCGGAATTGGAGGGCGAATGCGTTCAGCTTGAGTCAAAGATCCGCCAACTCGAATCACAGCGGTTGGACAATCCAACAGCGGCCGGCGAGCTTCCCGCAGTGCGGCAACTACTCAGCGGAAAGCGTGCCGAACTCAAACGATTGCAGGAGGATGAAGCGCGGCTTGATGTGCTCGCCACCGCGGACGGGATCGTCTTTCACCCCGTCGAGAAACCGCAAGAATCGGCTCCACCGGGCGAGTTGCCGGCGTTGGTTGGCTATCCCCTGGAGCCGAGCAATCGAGGCGCTTTCCTGGATGTCGATACGGAGGTTTGTCGCATCGGCGATCCGCGACAGCTTGTGGCGGTCGCCTACGTCACGCAAAGCGGCGTGGATCTCGTGGAAGTCGGCCAGTCCGTGCGACTGCACTTCGCCGCCTATCCGGGCGTCGTGGAAAAGGGAGTGGTCACCGAGTTGGCCGAGGAACAGTTCAACTTGCGCTCGACGGAAGATCGATCGACTTCATCCAACGCGCGATCCGACGAATCCGGCGAGCGACTCGAGGACACGGTGTACCGCGTCAGTATCCGTCTGGAATCCGCCAGCCATGCTCTGCCCGTTGACTCCGCGGGCGTTGCTCGCATCCGAGTCGCGCCGCGCTCGCTATCGCGGAGGCTGCTGCGACTACTGCACGAGACATTTCGATTTCGTCTGTGAGAATTCGCGAAACGATGCGTGGCCTTGGCGCCAACCACAGTATTCTCCCACCGGCAAGCGCAGTCCCAACGGGACGACCCCAAATCAGCCCAGGGTGAAGCGTGAGCGCAGCGAACGCGCAACCCTGGGAACCAACGCCGGCGCGGGCAACGAGTCCCAAAGGGACGACCCCAAATCAGCCCAGGGTGAAGCGCGAGCGCAGCGAACGCGCAACCCTGGGAACCAACGCCGGCGCGGGCAACGAGTCCCAAAGGGACGACCCCAAATCAGCCCAGGGTGAAGCCGCAGGCGAACTGGAACGCCGCGCGGCAACGAGTCCCAAAGGGACGACCCCAAATCAGCCCAGGGCGAACCCTGGGAACCAACGCCGTTGCGGCAACGAGTCCCAACGGGACGACCCCAAATCAGCCCAGGGTGAAGCCACGCAGCGAACGCACGAGACCCTCGGGAACCAACGCCGGCGCGGGCAACGAGTCCCAAAGGGACGACCCCAAATCAGCCCAGGGTGAAGCGTGACGCAGCGACGCGCAACCCTGGGAACCAACGCCGTTGCGGCAACGAGTCCCAAAGGGACGACCCCAAATCAGCCCAGGGTGCAACCCTGGGAACCAACGCCGTTGCGGGCAACGAGTCCCAAAGGGACGACCCCAAATCAGCCCAGGGTGAAGCCCGCAGGCGCGCAGACCCTGGGAACCAACGCCGTTGCGGGCAACGAGTCCCAAAGGGACGACCCCAAATCAGCCCAGGGTGAAGCGTGAGCGCAGCGAACGCGCAACCCTGGGGGCGCGAGCTCTCGACGCGAACGATGGCTCAGACTTGCTGGCCGTTGATCTAAGGGAAGATGAAGATCAAGCCGGTCGTCATGACGGCTTGCACCATGGCTGGGCCCAGCTTCAGCGGCGGCAGCTCATTCTCCCATGGCGCTGCGCGCCCGATTCGAACGGATGTTGGTGATAGTAGCAAATCCGCGCGATCCAAGGTCATGCGATACGGCAATTGCGGCAACCGCACAAAGAACCGTGCGGCGGAGACAGCCGGCTGCAGAACGCCGCGGCGTCGTGCCATATCGCTCGAGGTTGACCTCTTCGAAGTAGAGCGGCTGATGACAGAATGCGGCTGTCCGCGTCAGAGGATGCAGGGAGAGTGATCGTTGGAACGGCGCCACGCCGTAATAGACTTGCAAGCCCTCCGGGTTGAGATACTTCTTGGCGTCATCCACGGGCAGATCATCCGGCGTCGGCGAGCTGATATCGACTCCGATCTGACTGATCGGCCGCATCGCCCCAATCGGCGCATCGGTCTCTTCGCCCAAGGAGAAGTCCTGACCTTGCTGGCCCGTCAAGGCGATCGCCGGCGCCAGTTGAGCACTCTTCATGTTCTCGAGTTCAAGGGGAGTCGTGCGCGTCGCGGCGCGGACGCGATCCGAGGTTGGCTGACGCCTTCCGTGGGCTGAGCGCCGCCGGGCCGCTCGCTTTGGAAGAGGCCCCAAAGCTCCTGGCGGTCCTGCGCAGAGCCGGGGAGCAACAGGCGACAACGATCAGGGTGATTGCCATCCATCGCAGGATGCGGGCGGACGGCGAACGTCCGCCGGGCCGTGATTTTTCGCAAGTGTCCATCTTCGTTCCGCTCCACACAGTCACAGTGCTCAATCCGGCCGCTGCGGGGCGGCCCGCGACCGGCCAACCCGGTTGCTGTGGGGCGACCGCTCAGGTCTGTCTTCGACTCCACCCGGTCGTTGCGATGAGGCCAACCGCGTCAGGCGGCGCATCCCCTACAAACCGCAATGCCGCGAGTTCCCGAAAAGCCGACGATCAGGTCCATAGCGGAGCTCGCCTGAGCTCGCCGCGCAAAAGGCCCTGATCGTACCGACCGGCGTATTCCTACCAGGGCCCCCCTGCATCGCGCCATCCACCGCCAGCCGGCAGAGTTTCCTGACTCCGGCGGCCGATACCGTTGGGTGGACGGGATGGAATCGAGATCCGCGAGCACGTCACAGCCCGCGCAATCGACAAAGATTGACCAATTTTGCACCGAGCGCAGTATGATGCCCAGTAGGCGTGCTCCCCGCTAACGCCCCCCGCGCAAGCGATGCGCTGACCTTGCGGGCAAGCGGCCATCGCGCTTTTGCCCCAGGCTTGAATGTGCAGGAAACTACGCTCACACGCTTGGCGAGACTCCGAAGGTGACCCGACGATGCAGTGGCTGAATCAATTCCTGAACAAGTGGCGCCAAGCTCTGGTCGCCCGACGTGAACCCAGGCTGGACCGCAAGCTTTTGGAGCCGGCGATCGGAGTGCGAGTTCTCGAAGAGCGACGCGTTCTTTCCGCTCCGCAGTCCATCGCGGTGACGCCGAGCGAAGTCGCCGAAAACACGGACACATCCAGCAACGTGCTCATTGGAACCTTGACGGTCACGCAGGATGATGACGGACTGGACGACCCCTTCGCGCCGTACTCCTATAGTCTCGTGGGCAACCAGCAAGACAACGAATTGTTCGAAATCCAGGGCGATCAACTGTTCTTGAAGAGCGGCACGACGCTGGACTATGAGGCGGACGACCTCCTGCGCGTGCGAGTCGAAGTCAACGACGACGGCGCGACTTCCAGGCACACGCTCGACATTAATCTGACCGATGTGAACGAGAGCCCGACCGATATCAGTCTGAGCAACAACGATGTCGATGAGAATGACGCCGGGGCCAGCATCGGCAATGTGACCGTGGCGGACCCGGATGATTCGGGCACGCCATTCGGCCAGCATGTGCTGTCGGTCGACGACGCGCGATTCGAGATCGTCTCAGGGGAACTGCGTCTGAAAGCCGGTGAATTGCTCGACCATGAGGCCGGTGAGACGATCGCGTTGAACATCACCGCGGACGACGGCGACAACTCGTTCACCCTCCCCTTCGTCATCAATGTCGCCGACGTGAACGAATCACCGACCGCGATCCTGTTGGACAATGCCAGCGTAGATGAGGACGCCGATGGCGCCGTCGTCGGCGCGATCTCCGTCACCGATCCGGACGACCCCGGCGAGCCTTTCGGCCAACACACGTTTGCCGTGGATGACAATCGTTTTGAAATCGTTGGGGGAGATTTGAAACTGAAGTCCGGCGAGTCCCTCGACCACGAGAACGAGGGAACGGTGACGCTCACCCTCACGGCGGACGATGGCGACAACGAATTCATGCAGGAATGGGTGATCACCGTCAATGACGTGAATGAAGCGCCGACTGCAATCGCTCTCGATAATGACACCGTCGATGAGAACTTGGACGGCGCGATCGTCGGCCGCGCTTAACGTCACCGACCCTGACGATCCAGGCGAACCCTTCGGCCAACACACATTCACAGTGGACGACAATCGCTTTGAGGTCGTTGCGGGAAATCTGAAGCTGAAGGCGGGCCAGTCACTGGACCACGAAGCGGCGGCGACCATTACGTTGAACGTGACGGCGGACGACGGCGACAACACGACAATGCAAGAGTTCGTCATTGCCGTCAACGACATCAATGAAGCCACCACCGCGATCGCGCTGGACAACACCGACGTCGATGAAAACTCCCTGGGCGCCGTCATCGGAACGCTCACGGTCACCGATCCGGACAATCCCACGGAGCCCTTTGGCCAACCTACGTTGACCGTGGACGACGCGCGGTTTGAAATCGTCTCGGGAAACCTGAAACTGAAGGCGGGCCAGTCGCTGGACCACGAAGCGGCGGCGACCATCACGCTGAACGTGACGGCGGACGACGGCGACAACACATTCGTGCAGGAGTTCGTCATCGATGTCAACGACGTGAATGAAGCGCCCACCGCAATCGACTTGGACAACAGCGACGTCAACGAGAACTCAGCCGGCGCGATCGTCGGAGCACTCGCGGTCACCGATCCGGACAATCCCGCTGAACCGTTCGGGCAACATGCATTCACGGTGAACGACAGCCGGTTTGAAGTCGTGGCCGGTAACTTGAAGCTCAAGGCCGGCGAAGCGCTAGACCATGAAACCGATGCAACGGTCACGCTGACAGTGACGGTGGACGATGGCGACAATACGTTCATGCAAGAGTTCGTCATCACGGTCAATGACGTGAATGAGGCGCCCACGGCGATCGACTTGGACAACCTGAATGTCCCGGAGAACTCGGACGGCGCCACGGTCGGCGCCTTGACCGTCACGGATCCGGATGACCCCGCCGAGCCTTTCGGTCAACACGCTTTCTCGGTCGATGATGGCCGGTTCGAAGTCGTCGCCGGCGAACTCAAACTCAAGGCGGGCCAATCACTCGACCGAGAAACTGAACCCGCCATAACCCTGACGGTAACCGCCACCGATGGCGACGGCTTGATGGTCAGCCAGGAGTTCACCCTCGCGGTCGCCGACGGAAATGATGCGCCTTCCGCGATTTCCTTGGATAACTCCACTGTCAATGAGAATGCGGTCGCCGCCGTCATCGGTGGTTTGACAGTCACCGACGCCGACGATCCCGGCGGCCCGCTTGGCCAACACACGTTAACCGTGGATGACCCGCGGTTCGAAATTGTCGCCAACCAACTGCGTCTCAAGGCAACGGAATCACTCGACCATGAGAGCGCAGCGACGGTGACCGTAAATGTCACGGCGACGGACGGCGGCGGACTTTCCGTTACGCAAGCATTCGACATTACAGTCATCGACATCAATGAAGCCCCGACGGACATTGCACTGAGCGACCTGAATGTTGATGAAAACGCCACGGCTGGAAGCGTCGCGGCAGTCACCGTCATGGACCCGGACAACCCGGCGGAGCCCTTTGGCCAACACGCATTCACTGTCAGTGACGCCCGCTTTGAAGTCGTTTCCGGTCAATTGCGTTTGAAGGCCGGCGAGACGCTTGACCACGAGTTGGAGCCAACGGTGATGCTGAACATCACCGCCGACGATGGCGAATTCAGCGTCACACGCGAGTTTGTCATCGCGGTCAATGACGTCAACGAATCCCCTACAGCGATCGACCTGGACAACTCGATCGTTCAAGAGAACGCGGCGGGGGCGGTCATTGGCAACGTCACGGTTACCGATCCGGATAATCCCGCCGAGCCTTTCGGTCAACACGCACTCTCCGTCAACGACGCTCGTTTCGAAGTCGTGTCGGGCGAATTGCGACTCAAGTCCGGCGTCTCATTGAATCATGAAGCAGCCGCGACCATCACGCTGAACGTGACGGCCGACGATGGCGACAACACCTTCACACAAGCCTTCGTTATTACCGTTATCGATGTCAACGAATCTCCCACGGCGATCTCGTTGGGCAATTCCAACGTGAATGAAAACTCGCCCGGCGCCGTGGTGGGCGCCGTAATCGTCACCGATCCGGACAATCCCGCCGAGCCATTTGGACAGCATGCGTTGTCGGTCAACGATGCACGTTTTGAGATCGTGGGCGGCGAGCTTCGATTGCGGGCGGGAGTGTCGCTGAACCATGAGGCGGAGCCTTCGGTGACGCTGAATATTACGGCGGACGACGGCGACAACACGTTCACGCAGGCCCTGGTCGTCGCGGTTACCGACGTGAACGAGAGTCCGACGTCCATCGCGTTGGACAATCTGATCGTCTCGGAAAACTCGCCCGGCGCCGCCGTCGGTTCGTTGACAGTGACGGATCCTGACGATCCCGCCGAGCCGTTTGGCCAACACGCCTTCAACGTCGACGACGCGCGATTCGTAGTCGTCGGAGGAGAACTGCGACTTAGGCCCGGCCAATCCCTGGATTCCGAGACGGAACCCACGATTGTGCTGAACATCACCGCCACCGATGGCGGAGGCCTCAGCACCAGCCGGGTATTCGTGCTCACCGTGGCGGACGCCAACGATCCGCCAACCGCGATCGCGCTGGACAATGCGACGGTCAACGAGAACGCGGCCGGCGCGTCGATTGGCGCCTTGACCGTCACCGACCAGGACGACCCTGGCGGCCCCCTGGGTCAACATGTGTTGACGGTGGATGATGGGCGGTTCGAAGTGGTCGGGGGCGTGCTGCGACTCAGGGCCGGACAGTCACTGGACCATGAAACCGCGGACACCGTGGTCGTCAATGTGACCGCCACCGACGGCGGCGGCCTTGCCTTCACGCAGTCATTTGCAATCACCGTGGTGGATCTCAACGAGTCGCCAACGGCCATCATGCTTGACAACGCCACCGTGAACGAGGAGTCCTCGGCGCGTCGGTGGGCGACTTGACGGTCGCTGACCCCGACAATCCCGGCGAACCGTTCGGCCAGCACACGCTTGTGGTTGATGACGGTCGTTTCGAGATCGTCGGCGGGGAGCTTCGGTTGAAATCGGTGCCGACGCTGAACCACGAGGTGGAGGATTCCGTCACACTCACGGTGACGGCCACCGATGGCGGCGGCCTGTCGATCGCCAGGTTGTTTGTTATCTCCGTCATCGATGTGAACGAGCCCCCCACGGCGATTCTCCTGAGCAACAACACGGTCGCCGAAGACGCCGATGGCGCGTTGGTTGGCGTGGTCACCGTTGACGACGCGGACAACCCCAACGAACCTTTCGGACAGCATACTTATATCGTGTCCGATCCACGATTTGAGGTTGTCTCAGTAGGCGGCCAGGCACAACTGCGACTTATCGCTAGTCAATCGGTGAACTTCGAAGACGAATCGCAGATCACCCTCTCGATTCGAGCCACCGATAGTGCGGGGGCGTCGATTGAGCAAGTCTTCGTAATCGACGTTGACGACCGGGCGGAGACGATGTTCGTGGATGCGCCTGGCGGCATGATCCGCCTGGTCAGGTCCGTCAACGCCGCAACCGGCCGCGAGTTGTTGCGAGCCGTGGACTCAGCAGGTATGGATGTCGAACCACCGCATCAATACGTGAATGTGACCGACGTCTTGGTGAGAGGCTCCGGGGCGGACGATCAGCTGATGATCGACGCGACTGCATCAAGCCCGATTGCCCCGCCTGGCGGAATCCGCTTTGAAGGCGACGCCGGCAATGACACCTTGCTCGGCCCCGACTTGGCGTCGAGTCAATGGGTCTTGAACGGCGACAATCAAGGCGTGTTGAACGGAACCATCACCTTTGTCTCCGTCGAGAACGTAACGGGCGGTGCCGGGTTCGATCGCTTCGTCTTGCAAGCGGGGCGGCTCGATGGCGAATTGACGGATTCGGCGGGAGAGCTTCGCAAGACCACGGCTGGCGTTTTCATATTGAATGACGCTCAACTTGCCGCATCGCTGATCAGCGTCAACGCTGGAACGCTGCAAGTGGATGGGACGGTCGTCTCGGGCGACGTCAGCGTCGCCAATGGCGCCACGATCTCAGGCGTCGGGCGGATCGAAGCGAGCGGCTTGACGCTGCAGGACGGCGCGATCTATACGTTTGCCGGCCCCGACTATCTGGAATTCGATGTCGTCGGACAAGTGGGACCGGCGACAGGCTCCGCCTCGCGGCCTGTGCTCGTTCTGGATAGTGTTGTGGGACTCGGGCCGAGCGACGAATTGACCCTGATCGCCAACGATGGAAACGATCCTTCCAACATCCGCTTCGTCGATAGCGGCGGCCAATTGCTCGAGGAAGGCGCTATCGTCGGCAATGTCGACGGCGCCAACATCTACATCAGCTACCTTGGCGGCGACGGGAATGACGTCGTGTTGGTGGTCGAAGGGCCAGTGACCTTTACCTTCGGCAGCGCCACGGACGCGACGCTCGAAGTCGTCAATGGCTACTTGGAGCTCAATGTCGGTGGTTCCGTCGTACAACGGCGATTGGCTGTCGCCACCACGGACATTCTGGTCTGCGGATCGACTTCCGAGGGCGGACCTAGCGACAATCTGTTGATCCTGAGATACGACAGTTTTCCCAGAATGATCCCGTTGACGTTTGACGGCAAGTCTGGAACCAATCGCCTGGAACTGCGCACGGGTCCGCTCGACACGCTCTACGATGAGATCCAAAACGGATCGTCGGGAAATATCGACTTGAATCGCGAAGATGGTCTGGACGAGTTTGAGATCGGTTATGTGAATGTGAGCGAGGTTCATCTTGCTCCATCCAGCACACAGCATCTGGTGCTGGCGATCGCCGCCGAGGGCGCGGAATCACTCCTCAGCGATGATCCATCCGGGCTGCCCAACACGAGTCAATTGCAGAGCACCGAGGGGCAATACACGACGACCATCTTCACTCATCCAGCCGATTCATTGACCATCCTCGCCGACTCGGGGTCGCTGCAGATCGGGGACTTGAACACGACCGCCGAGCCGCTGGGAGCCGACCTGTTCGTCAATCGGTTGTCCAGCGACAGCAGTAACTTGGACGTGACGTTTTCGGCCGAACTGACGTCGACCCGCGACGTGCAAGTCGCTGCCGCAAACGTCGCGGTGAACGCCCCGCTGAACGCGAATAGGATCGCGTTCTACGCTTGGGAACGCGCGACGTTTCAGGCGACGGCCACGGCGACCACCGCGGTCTCGATCAACGCGCCGACGGTGCAGGACAATACGCCGGTGGGGGAGGCCGCGGTTTCCACTCCGCGGCTTGCCATTCTCTCCTCCAACGCCATTGGCAGCGAAGCCAGTCCGTTCAAGACGCGCGATCTGGCGGTGTTGGCCGCGGAAACCGATTCAGGCCAAATCGTACTCAGTAATCAACGAGTGCTCCGTAGCGAATCATTTGTTGTGGGCCCCGTGATGCTGTACGGCGCGGATCCCGAAACGCCTCCGCTGACCCTTTCCAGGTTGCGAGTGGGCCCCGAAGGAGGATCCAATACGGACATCGCGACGTCCGCTGAGCCGCGCATTCAACTGAGTGCTCCTTCGCCGTCGCAATTTCCGCTCGTCGCGAGCTCGCGCGACGATGTGGACCTGGAGATCCCCGACGGATCGTTGATCAAACCGCTGCTGGTGGAAGGCGTCGTGAACGTGGTTGCCTCGTTGGGAGACGAAGGGGGCGTGGGCTATTCCTATGAGGTGGATTGGTGTCCGGACGGCGATTGCGATGAATCGATTTTCGATGAAGGCGGACCGACCGAGGGCGGCACCTTTGACTCCAGACTCATGAATATGGAATTCACGCGGGAGTTCCTCGGCAACCCGAACATGGACGACACCGAGGCGCCGATTCCCGTGGAGATCACGGTCAGTCTGCCTGACAGCATCATCCTGATCGACGCGAACACGAATGACCGCTTAAGTGAAAACACCATCAGGCTTTTGTTCGAGCCGGTCTCGTTCGCGCCTCCGATCGTGCAGATTGCGGCAACCAATGCCGCGCCGCCCCCCCGGATCATCAGCCCGCCGCTGGAGAGCGCCTCCAACCTGCAAAACAATTCGATTCGACGCCAGAACAACTCCGAGGACTTCTCTTCCGCGCCGAGCAGTTCCGGCGCGGCGGCTACACGCCGCTTTGTGCTGCGCGTCATGATTGGAACCGGCCCGGATGCTCGGGAAGTTGAACTTGATGTGGAGCTTCCATCCAAGCTGCTCAATCTCAAGATCCTCTTCTCCCAGCTCCCCGACGACCACTATCGGCTGTACTTGGAGGAGGGCAATACGCGCCGTCTGATCAAGGACTTCATCCTCAAGGATCATCGCGAGTTGGACCAAGAGGAAACCGAGCTGCTGGAGGACGAGGAAGAGGCTCCGGGCGCGGCGACGGAGCAGGAGAAAGAAGGCGAAGCAGCGCCGACTGAAGCAGCGCCAGACCGAAGCAGCGCCGTCTGAAGCGGCGCCGGCTGAAATCGAAGCCCCTGGGAGCGCACCGGTCACGGCGGCCGCATTGTCGCTTGCGGCGACCGGGATTTCAGCCGCCGCATGGCAGCCGAAGATCGATTCGGCGCTCGGTTCGGCCGCCGAGAACGGACGCCTGAGCAAGGCGGCTCGCCTGCTTCGTCGAGCGAATCGACGCTTGCGTTAAGAACACATGGAAGCAGCGGCTTCTTCCAACATGCGGTAGGTATGCGATATGTTGAATTGCCCATTTTGCGGAAGCGACTACGGCGAGGTTGGACTGCAACAAGGTCGTTGCCGCAGTTGTGGGAGCGTGATCGCCTGGGAGGAGGACGGCCACGACGATGAGTTGACCCCGTCGGGCTCGACAACCAGCGATGCGTCGGAGGGCGCCATTGCCTCCCCGCCTGAAACCGCGGCAGCCGCCACGGAACCGCCGGACTCGAATCCCAGCGCTCACATCCATCCCGCGGCGGAAGCGAGACCAGACGTCCACGGCGTGGACCCCTCAGCGGAAAGCCCCGCCACCGTGGGCGACGCCACCGTAAGCGACGCCGCCAAGGTCGGCTCCGGGACCGAATCGAAGTCCAAGGATCCCCTATCGTCCTCGCAAAAGAAGCAGCTGGATGCGGTGTGGGGCGCCACGATTCAACCGGCGATGGGCGCACTGATGACGATTCGGGGAACCAATGCTCCGGGTTGTAGCGATACGAAGCTGGTCATTCAGACGCGCGCACTCCGCGACTTGCCCGACCGCACGCGGCAATTGCCGCTCCAAGAGCGCGCGGACTATGAGTTGCTGGAAGTCATAGGCGAAGGCGGCATGGGGATTGTCTACGCCGCTCGGCAAGCCTCGATCGATCGCACGGTGGCGATCAAGATGCTGCATGCAGCCAACACGGAGAACCAGGAACAGCGAATCAAGTTCCTCTCCGAAGCGGTTGTGACAGGGGAGTTGGAGCATCCCAATATCGTTCCCATCTACGACCTCGGCAGCAACCATGATGGGGCGTTGTTCTACTGCATGAAGCGGGTCAAGGGCACACCCTGGTCCAGTAATATCAAGGCCAAGTCGGAACGCGAAAACCTGGACATCCTGATGAAGGTCGCCGACGCGATCGCCTTCGCTCACTCGCGCGGCGTGGTGCATCGCGACATCAAGCCCGAGAACGTGATGCTGGGCGATTTCGGCGAGGTCATGGTGCTGGACTGGGGCATCGCCCTGCCGTTGGAGGAAAAACGCGCCGCGGCCGTCGCGGGCGTGAGCGGCATGGGGGGAACGCCCGCCTATATGGCGCCGGAAATGGCCAGCGGCCCGCTCACCAGAATCGGCGTGCGAAGCGACATCTATCTCTTGGGCGCCGTGCTCTTTGAAATCATCACGGGCGTCCCTCCGCATCCTGGCCGCGATGCCATGAAGTGCATTCGGAACGCCGCGGCCAACGTGATACATCCAGTCCCGGAGAATCAGTCGGGCAAGCTCATGGACATTGCCAAGACGGCGCTGTCCACGAAGACGAGCGACCGGTATGCAAACGTCCTCGAGTTCCAACAGGCCATTCGGGGCTTCCTGGCCCATTCCGAGAGCATCAAGGTTTCGCAGCGGGCGGAAGAGCGTCTGGCCTTGGCTCGCCAAACCGACGAATACGAGGACTTCGCTCAAGCCCAGTTCGGGTTTCAACAGGCGTTGGAAATGTGGAGCGGCAATAAGCTGGCCGAAGCCGGATTCGAGAAAGCTCGGTTGGCCTACGCGGAATGCGCTCTGGCGAAAGAGGACTTTGATCTGGGACTCTCCTTGCTGGATTTCTCCCAACCCAGTCACTCCAAGTTGATCCGCAATCTGAGCGCGGGACGCGCAGTGCGCATCCAACGCCAGAAACGCTTGCGCTCGCTGCAAGTGATTGCGCTACTCATGGTGGGAATCATCCTGGTGGGAGGCGCCTGGTTCTCTCGCACGCTGTACATCAGCCGCGGCATTGCTCAGCAGTTCGCCGCCAGCGCCAAAGCCAGCGCGGAAGACGCCGAGGCGCAAGCCCTCCTAGCCAGCGAACAAGCTGATCGGGCGAACCAGCAAGCAGACCTAGCGAATCGACAGGCGGAACTGGCCAAGGAACAAGCCGAACGCGCCGGCAAGGAAGCCCTGCGGGCGAATGAAGAAGCCCAGCGCGCTTTGCGTTCGGACTACCGCAAGACCATTGGACTCGTGTCGCAACGCATTCTCGAAAATGAATTCACGCAAGCGGAGCAACTCCTCAACGAAGCAAGGCCCAAACGGCGCCACTTTGAATGGGGACGTCTGAAGTTCATCACGCATCCAGGAACCGATTTCACTAATTCAACGGCGAAGCCGTCTGGGCGGATACTTCGCGTCGCGACTTCCGGCGATGGAGGCTTGGTCATCGCCGCGCGTGACGATGGAATGGCGTGTGTTTGGAGGTCCGACCGCCCGAACCAGATCTGGCTCAAGCTTCCGCATGACCGACTGCCGCATGATCAACTTCAAGACGTGGCGATCTCTCCCGACGGCGAATGGGCGGCGACTGCTGGAGGCGATGAGAGCCATGGCGTTGTGAAACTCTGGCGACTCGGCGGGCCCACGACGAGCGAAACCCCAGCGGTTGGCGGCGGCCCCGCCTCCCTGACCGAAGATGAAACGTTCTTGCCGCATGAAGCGGCGGTGCTTAGCGTTCGATTCTGGAGCGATTCTCGAAGGTTGCTGACGACATCAGCGGACGGCATGGCGAAAGTCTGGCAATGGAGTTCGGGCGGACTGCTGGAACCGATCGCCGTTTTTCAAGGCCATTTGGATCAGGTGCGCTCAGCGGATGTGTCTCCCGATCGCCGCTGGGTGGCGACCGCCAGCGACGACGGCACGGTGCGGCTCTGGCAAACTCCCCCTCGCCTGCTGTCAAGTCAACCTGACTCGATCGCCGGTCCCGTCCAGGGGACGTTAAGTGCCGAAGTGCAACGCTTTCGCGGCCACGACGGGCCCGTACTGAGCGTCGCATTCAAGCCGTTGTATCGCGCCGGAGATGAGCCTTGGATCGCTTCCGCCGGCGCGGATCAACGCGTGTTGCTGTGGAAAGCGCAGGTGGAGGCCATCGACGCGGCGGCGCAAAGCAATGGCGTGCAGCCAGGCGACATCTTCGAACAGTTGCTGGCGGCCGACCTGCAACGACGTCTGCAGGGCGTCGGCGGGCGCGGCGATTCCCAGTCCAACGTGGCCGCCGATCGACTGACTGCGGAACTGCAGGAATTCTCGCGACCTACGGACGTGGTCGCCTTCACTGGCCACCTCCGCGGCGTGCAATGTGTTTGCTTCTCGCAGGACGGAGAGTCGCTGGCCAGCGCGGGAAAGGACCACACCATTAAGATCTGGACCGTTCGCGAGCACCCCTTCGGCGAACTGTCTTCGATGGTTGAGGCCGCCGATCGGAATTGCGTGTTCCATATCGCCGACGAGAACTTACTTAGCAAGACCTTGTCCGGGCATGGCAGCACCGTCACGTCGTTGGTGTTTCTGCCCGAACCCTTCGGCCCGGGAAACAACGAAGCCAAGCCGATTGAGATCCTCTCGGGATCTTTTGACGGCAAAGTGAAACTCTGGAACGTCACGGAAAACGACACGCGTCGGGTGTACGCGCCACTGCCAACCGACGCGGATGCAGCCGAGACCGGGGAAGCCGTCGCCAAGGCCGCCGCCGCCGCGATTTCCGAGGATTCCCGCATCGTCGTCGTTGGCTATGACGATGGCACAGCACGACTCTTCGACGCGAATTCCCGCTCGATGTTAACGCTGCTGTCGGAAGGGCACGACTTCCTGACCAACGCCGCCAGGTATTTTGATGATGGTCAACGTCTGTTAACCATCGCCGGCGACAATACCGTTCGAGTCTGGAATGCACAAACAGGAACCGAAGAGCGCCGCCTGCCGGAGACAGGTTATCGCGCGGTCGCCGCCTTGTCGCCGAGTGAACAGTATCTGGCCACTGGCACAAATCGGAACACGCTCGCCATCTGGCGAGTTGGACCCTGGGATCGGAGAGAGCTGCTCAAGGCGGAAGTGGATTTGTGGCGTGCGAAGCTCCAGAAATCGCCGGCCGAATCGAGCGAGGCCTTCGAGCAACGCGTCAATGAAATGACTCCCGAGGTCTCGGCCATCGCGTTCTCCAAGGACGATCGGTTTGTCTTCGTTGGCGACACGTCCGGAAAATGTCGCATCTGCGAACTGGACTCAGGCCGCGTTGTGGAAGAACTGCAAGGTCACACGCTGACGGTCAATCAAGCGACGGTTGCTGACAGCGATCGAGACGGCGAACTTTTCTTCACCGCCAGTTTCGACGGCCGCGTGATCGGCTGGCGACTGGATCGAACGCAAGAAAAGTTGAAGGCCGAAGAAACCCTGGTGCATCCGGGACCGATCACGGCGTTCCATGTCGCTCCCTCGAACAAGGGTCTGTACATCTTCACGGCCTGTCCAGGTCCCTCTCAAGGAAGCGACGCCTCCGAACCGCTGGTCCAACTTCGCGTCTGGCGATGGGGTGAACGGACGCCGATTCGCGAAGCAACCATTAGCGCTGATCAAGTGAGCGCGATGGATGTTCTGCGAAAAGGCGAACAATGGGAAGTCCTGCTGACCACCGCTTCCCGAAGCACGAGCCAGTTGCTGCTCTGGACCGTGGCGATGGACTCGTCCACCGAGCAAGACTCCGCCCCTCGTCCGTTATGGAAGGGCGCCGGCCGCGGACTGATTTCATCGGCCATTTTCGGGCCGCAAGGAGATCAAGTGCTCACCGTTGGAGGCAAAGGAGCTCGGAGCTGGGACTTCGCGACTGGCCGCAAGGTGCTGAGTTTTCGACAACATGGCGCGATCAGCGCAGTGGGCTTTTTACCCTCAGGACTCCAAGTCGCCGCGCCGATCGACGCGGACAGTCAACCGAGATTGGTTCCGGACCCGTCGGCCGCTCCGGAAGATCGCCTGGTCTTCACCGCGGGCAGCGACCAGTCCGTCAAGATCTGGAGCTATCAAGAAGGCGAAACCACGTTGCAACCGCAAGCTCGCTGGAAGCTGGAGGGCGGGGATATCCAGGACGGCCTTCGTCGAGGTCATTCCGCCCGCATCAACAGCGCGTGCGCGGCGAGAGTTGGCGAGGAGTTGTTCCTGCTCACTTCCAGCGACGATAAGACAGCGAGGGTTTGGCGCCAGCAGCAGGACGGACGTTGGGTGGTCATGCGTATCTATGGAGGCGACAAGGGCCACAGCGATGGGGTGAACTCGGCGTTGTTCTCACCGGATGGCCGACGCGTGTTGACCGTTTCGAAAGACCGAAAGGGTCTTGTATGGAGCTTCACTCCCGGGCTTGCTCGAGAAGGTCGTTTGCCGGAGGAAACCGAACCGAACCATGAACTACTCACCAACGTCGGCGGCGGGGCGATTCTCTGTGCCGATTTTTCGTCCGATGGCCGTTGGATCGCGACTGGCAGCAACGACGCGATCGTCCGCTTGTGGGATCTCACCGACCTGCCCGTCGGCAGCCCCGCGTTGTTGAAGGGCGAATTGCGAGGTCACTCCGATGCGGTGAATGGCGTGGCCTTTTCCGTGGATCGCCAGCGATTGGTGACCGCCAGCGCCGACGGTTTCTGCAAGGTCTGGGATACGCACGCGCCGTTGGATCCTGAGCTGCAAGAACGCAGCTCGCTGCGCGATCAGGCGTTCACTGAGTTGCTGGATGTGGAGGCGTCCGGGCCGGAGTTCGCGAGCGTCGCCTTCGCCTCCGATGGCAAGAGCGTAATTACCGCCGGCGCCAACGGGAACACGTACCTGATGGAGAGCGACGAGATCCCCCCCTCGCTGCGAGTCTCAGCGGGACTGACGGACTTTGTCTTCGGCCAACAACCCCAAGTCGCCGTTGACCCGCACTTGTCGATCTTCGCTCCGTCCGCTCGCTTGGACTACTCGGGATGGAAGCTGGAGATTCGCTTGGAGTCCAATGAAGAGGCCAGCAGCCTTCTGCCACAGGAGAGCATTCGTCTCGAACTCCGCGTCGACCACAACGCCTTCCCCAGGCGCCGTCGGTCGCGACGGAGCGAACGTTTACTACGGTCGGATTTCCGACGCCGCGGCATTGATGGTCGCGACAGTGAACGAAGAAAGCGAGTATCGCATCGGCTTCGAATTGACCGCCCAAACATCGGCCCTGGCGTTGGAATCGCTGCTGCACGCAGTGCAATACCGCCTTGCCGAAGCCAACAACGGAAGCGATGGCTTTCGCACGGTGCGCTTCACGTTGCAGCCCAGCGGCGCGAACGACGCGTTAACGACGACCACGGAAAGTCCATCCGAGGAGAAGACGCTTGTCTTAAGTGGACTGACCGCGATCCAGTCCATTGACTCCCAAGAGGCTCAGCGATTCGCCGGAGGCGTCAGTTCGTTAAGCGTGCCGAGGCTTCCAGAAATCGGCGCCGTCAGCTCCTGATCCTCCGCGAGCTTCCAAGCGTTGGATAAAACCACATTGCTCTCGCGGAGTTCGATCGCCGCCGCTCGCGAGGCTTCCAATCGCTCCGCGTCGGCGCCAAAGAACCGATACGTATGCACGGCGATTCCCTGCCGTGGATCAAATCGATGCGTCACCTCACCGGGAACGACGCCCGGGTCGGTGCGCAAAGCGACTTGCAGCGGCGGAATCGCATCGGCGGCCCCAAGAGGATGCGTTTCCCAAATCAAAACGCGGAACGCGCCATCGGGCGATCCGTCATACCCGGCTTGCATCCTGAGCTGGATATCGGATCGAAAAGAAACCGCGCGAGGATTCCGGAAATCGTCCGGGCGTTGCAATACATCTTGCAGCGGAATCACGTCCGCGGGGGCCGTACGCTGTTCACTGAACCAGACCTGGACCTTCGCCAGTTTGGCCTCTTCAGGCCAGCGGTTCAGCTGCAGCTTCACGACCGGAGTCGCGGCGACGGGCCGTGTAGTAGGCGTCATACATCGTGTAGATCGGCTCCAACGGTGCGCCGTCGCTCCGCAGCGGAGCGATCCTCAGCCAAAGGAATTCCGGCGGACTCGTGGTCAATCGCGTGTCGTCCTGCAGCGATACTCGCAATGAGACATGGCCGTCGCGGCGGACCGGCGTATGCACACGCACCGTGTGCGACTGCTGCGGACCGATCCGCGCAAACGCCGCCTGTCCCTTGTCGAAGGGGATGGTTCTCAGCGATTGACCGTCGGCGCCGATGCCGAGTTCAATGGCCGCTCCCGGCCAAACCTCCAAGGCTTCGTCGATCTGATCCAACTGTAAGCGAAACATAGCGGCGGCACGCGGCGACGGCGTCAGCCATAAGGGTCGATCCAGAATCGTCGAGACCGCGTCCTCGGATCCCTGCGAGTTGGACGTGGTGCGCGCTGCGGGTCGCCCTTGTTCGTTGACCAGCGTGTATTCACCTGGACCGATTGCTTCGCGCACTTCGCGCACTAGCTCACTGGCGCTGGACACGGAGACATGCCGCCCGCGCGTTTGCTTGGCCAAATCGTCAAGTTCAGCCGCCGCGGCGGCGACATCATTGGCGTCCTGCAAAGCGAGGCTCACGATATGGATACGGATGCGCCGTCCGTCAAGACGCTGCAAGACGGCGCTTTGCGGCGTCTGCGCGACGAAGACGCCCAGAGGATTCACGCTGGGTGTGAATTGGTAATTCCGCCCATCGGTGATGATCACAATGCTCTTTTCCGAATCGGGATCGTCACGATCAAACGATTCAATCGCCTTGACCAGTCCCAGGTACAACGGCGTTTGCCCCCATGGCTTAACCGATTCAAGTCGTTTGGCGACTTGATCCGCCAAGTCGCCGTTGAAGCGCCCTAGCTCCAGGACTTCCTCAACGTCTTCCGCCGGTTGCAGATTGTCTGGAATGTCGCCTTGGTAGTTGGACTGCGTCCGCAGAACTCCGGGCTGCTCGCGATCCCATCCGCGGCGGTGTCCGAAAAGGAAGAGTCCCACGCGAGCATCCCCGGCTCGCCCCAGTTCATTGAGTATTTCCAGCAAGGTGCTCTTGGCGATCTCCATGCGGCTGCGAGAGCCGTCGTTTCCCGTCTCACCAGGAATCTGCTGCTCCATGCTTTGGGAGCAATCGAGCATCAAGACGATGGACGCGCGTTGCTTTCGTCGTCCGAAGAGCGTCACCGTGGTTTCGTCGCTTGCGCTGGGCCGCACTTCGACCACGGCGCCGCCCAGGGTGGCGGGCAGGTACTGACTGACGAATCGATGACCGCGAAAGAAAGCGACCGCGGTGAGCAGGCGCCCATCGCCGGGAACCGCCGAGAGCGTTCGCGTCTGCTCCGAGTCCAACGGCAGCGAGGCGCCTTCGCCCTGTTGCAACACCCTTTCCTCGTTGCGAACAAACACGGCGGCTGTGCCGACTGGACCGGGGATCAACTCGAGCGGCGCGGATTCGTCATCAGGGAATTCAGCGCCGGCCTGCAGGCGAATGTTGGTGGCCGATTGCTCATCGGGCAGCAACAGTTGGTCCACGGTCGTCACCAAGCCTGAGCGACCGAAGTCGCGCAGTCGCTCCAACGCGTCGAGAAAACGCGCCTTCTGCGTCGGCTCCAGCGGGCCCATCTCCTCAGCAAATTGCAGACAATCGGCGGCGACGATCTCGCTCAATGGGCGAGCACCCTCGGTTGCCGGACCGGCCACTTCCGTCAGAGCCCGCCGCCCTTGCCAGAACATCATCTGTTGGACGTCATGCCGCCAAAGCTCGGCGGCTGCATCTTCAATGGGCGCCGGCGACAGCATTCCCGCCTCGCGCCAACTTTGGTCGGCGGCGGCCATGGCTTGCCGCGCGCCTCGTTCGTCGTCGCTGGAGAGATTTTGGGAGAACCGGTGCGCATGGATGGCGCCGAGACGCTCGCGCAGCCTGCCGCCCTGGTCGTCGAGCGAAAGAGGCGATTCAAAATCAGCCGATGATTCGGTGGTCTCGTCCACCAGCGCCAACGCGGGATGGCTCCGCCAGGGAGCGCGGTCCAAACGCCGCGCCATGGATCGGCGGCAACCGACCGAGGCAGAAACGGCTCGATGCTGAGGCTATGCTCCGCCTTATCACGAACCCCGTTCACCAGTCGCTGCATTTGCGTGCGTTGTTCCTGGGTGGGCAAGCCGCCCGTGAGCGCTGCCAGCATGTCGGCGAAGATCCGCGGTCGTGCGCTCGTCTTCCATCGAGTCAGCGGACCGTTGCTCGCCAGCGTCTGGGCCCGCCTCACCGGAAGAACTAGCAACATCCCCAGACGCCGACGAGTTGTTGGCCGCCCAGACAAGCGTCTCGCAATCCGCGTCAAACTGTTCACGCAGCTTACGGACGTTGTCCTCGCAGACGGTGGTCAATCTCTGCACTTCCAGGAAATCGCCTTCGCTCGGATACGTCGTCGCCAAAGCCGCTCCCAACCGACGCGTGTCGTGAACCAACTCGTACAGGGCGATTGATATCGCCTTGGCTTGCTCCTCGGCGGGGGCCGCGTAGGGCTGGGGACGAGTGAACCAGAAGGCGTAAGCCGGCAAGGCGGCCAGCACGCTGTCCCTGAGTCGATACGCTTGCGAAACGGCTGCACTACGTTGTGATGCGCGATCAAACAGCGACTCAGCATCGGTTTGCAACTCGTGAAGGTCGCCTGCGTTGGTGAACAACGCGTCTTCAAAGAGTCGCCGTGCTGCATCCGCCTGCGCAACGGGATCGCGGAGCCAGGCAACCGTGCGTACATCGCGAGCAACGGTCAGTTCTTCGGTCGCGATGCGAAGCAGGATAGCGGCTCGGATCTCGCCGACCCGCTGTTCCATCTGCGGCAACCAGGTCCTGTTCAGCAATCGCGGTAAATGAGCCTCGACGAGCGGCGGCAAATTGGCGGCGCTCAGCCTCTGGTCCAACTCAGCCAAGGACGCGGCGATCCGTGGATGTTGGGGATTGGCCGCGATTTCGTTGAGCACGCTTTGGATCGCGTCGGGCGATTCTCGATCGAGCGGCCAGCCGGCGGAGCAATGGCAGGCTGTGCAGACTTGTGGCTGGCGGCTGCAAGTCCACCGCGGGGTCCAGGCCCTGCCAATAGGCGATCTCCGGCACACTCTGTTGCAAGGTCAGCCCAGCGAATCGTTGCTCCAGATCCTGCACGAGCCGCACGGCCTGGCCTTGATAGGCGGCGCCGGCGTCTAGCAGCTGTTCTCGCGTCCACGACAACTGATGTTCAAGCTCGCGGCAAGCAACCACGGCGTAAGCTTCCGGAGTGTTGGGTTCGGCGCGCGTCTTGGATATCGCGAAAGCTCTTCCACAAGTCCGCCAGGCGTTTCCTTGTTGGGTCGGAGTCATTCATGGGCGGGGAATGCGATGGTTCGCGCCGCATCGCCCAAGTGACTCGGAAGTCCCGTGCGCCTGGTGGTCGGATCAGCAGTGGTTGTTGTCGGTCGTTGCGATTCTCGCAGGCCCACTGATCCGTCTTGGCTAGAAGATACGTGTGCAACTCCTCGACGCTCACGCTTCCATCGGAATCCAAGTCTGCTCGCCCAGCGACGGCGTGTTGAAAGTAATGGCCAAACACCGAACCGCCAAGCAGAGCGGAAGTGTGCGCCCGCTCGCCGGGACCGCTGGAGGCGAGCACATACAGGTTAGCGACCTGAATGTCTGGACTTCGATTGGCGGGCGCCGCGGCGTCGCCGAGCTCTCGAAGCAATGTTTGCAGACCCGATGCAAAGCTGTTCTCAATCAGGCCTAGCGGCCAGTTTCGTCTCTGCGGTACGCAATCCAGCACGAGCAACTTGGGGCGATCCGTGCGCACCGAGTCTCGCACCAGCTTCAGCACATCGCGAACGGGCAACCACGTGGAGCAATCGTGCGGCGATGCGTCGGGCGTCAAGAGACAGGCTTCGCCGCCCCTGGCGGTCGCGCCATAGACGCGAAAATAGAGAACCAGCGGCACCTGGCGAGGGCGTTCAGCGTCCAGCTTCTCCAGCTGGCGCCGCAAGCGAACCTGGCCGTTCCCATCGGACGACAGTGCGCGTCGGGAGAATCACGAACCTCCAGGATGTCGTCCAGATCCTGCAGCCCCCGCAGGTCTTCCTGGACATAGGCGTTGGGAGGAAGCGGCCATTGGTAGTCAACGGGTCCGACGAAGATCAAAGGGGTCTTGGTCGGCGAGAAAAGCAAGGCGGCCAAGAGCCAAGCCAACAAACCGCCAAACCCCAGCAGCAGACCGATAATGCGCAAGCGAGACCAGAATCGCCTGGCGGCGAGGCGACGTTCGGGATCGCTGTCGCCTTGATTCTGCCATGCATGCCGTGCTTCGACGCGTCGGCTGCTGCGACGACCGCGCCAACCGCGCGCCGCGGACGACTCGACGCCATCGGGTTGACCTGGGTTCTGCACGCCGCTTGACATGGCTCATCCTTCGCGGAACGTCGCCGCCTGGTCTTGGCTCGCAATCGCTGACTGCCGCCGCGACTCTAAAGTCATTTCCTGTCCGGTCGTTTCCTGTCGTGTCGTCGTCGATGGACTGATCGCTTCGCGCGTCAACGAACGGGCGCGGCCGAAAGTCGTCGTTCAACGACGCCGTGTCTCGCTCGCCGGTCCCGCTATTCGCGGCTCATCGGGCGCCGCGCGCGGGCGCCTTGTTGTAGGAACTCCGCTCGTGTCCGAGGAGAAAAACTCGCCGGCCGACGTTGCGGCGCCGCATCGCTCAATGGACGATCCCCAGGGTCGCCGGCGTCGTATTTTGGCTGTCTCTTCGTGGTGGTCCGCTCGACAACCGAACGTGTTATCTCCGCCTCGTCGCGGAGCTTCATCAACAGCTCCCGGCGCACGGTCAGGCGGCGGCGGCGGAGCAATTCCGCTCGAATGGAGTCGCTCGCCTCGGCAAGCGGAATCGTGCGAGCCGGTCGCCTTTCCAGGACCCGATACAGGTGCACGCCCTGGTCATCTTCGCATACGGGACTGATCTGCTCCAAGGGCAACGACGTTAACGCTCGGCGAAGCGATTCCGATGCAAGCTCGTCCAAACAGGTCCAATCGACTACTTTGGCTTCGATGTTAGCGCGAGCGAAGGGGATTTCTTGGTCCTCTTCACCGGACATCCGCGCTCGCAACGAGCCCATCATCAGGCGCGATCGCGCGGGTCAACCCCCGGAGTCACGGGCAGCGTGAGCTGTTCCCAGCGGGCGTGAGCCGGTGTTTGAAGATCGGCCGCATGTTCCTGGTAGTAGTCCCAAATTTCCGCCGCCGAAATGTCGCTGTCGTAGAACAAGCTGCCGGGACAGCCATTCTTGCACATCCGCGTCGCCGCTGGACGGGTTCGATTGGCCATCATCGTCCAGAGACGACGGTTCGGTCCTTGACGACTCCTTGGCGGCGTGCGTTAGCAGCACGCGATCGATCTCGTTTTCCAATTCGAGGAGCAGGGCCTTTTCGCTCAGGGACGCGATCGATTCCACGTCGCCCGCTTGCCGCACCGCTCTGTTCTCCGCTGGACTGCGTCCTGAACATGGCTCCAGTAGATCGGCTCTCCGTCAACGGTGGCCAGGACTTGGCGTGGGTCGCCAGGCTCATGACTTGAAGAGAGATCGACGGTCGCGCTGGCTTTTCTTACGGCGCCGGCATCCTCCAGCAAGTTGACGCGGCGCCGACCGGTCAGCTCCTCGAGGGGAGGCTCTCCCTCGGCCCCTTCGGCTGGCGGCGCCTGAGGGGCCTGTGGTTCGGCTGGGGGCTCGTCGAGCGGGCCTTCGATGGGGAGACCTCCGTCTTCGCCGCCCATCACGGGAATGCAGCCACAACCCTGCACAGCAAGCCGCGCCATGCGTCGCACACGCGCCGAGGGCTCTTTCCAACATCCATCGTCGCGGGTCATGTAGCCGATGTCTTGCAGCTTTTCGATGACTTCTCGGCTGCAACAGGAACTCGACTTGCAGACGGCGCAAGGTCGGCCGTTGGCGTTGCGCAGCGCCTTGGCGGCGGCGAAACGCACCATTTCCACTGGATCGTCGAGTGCGGCGAGCAGGGACTTGGCCGTATCAGGGTAATACTGCAGACAACCGATTTGCCCAAGGAACGCAATGCCTTTGGCCTTCTGGGGCGCCGCATCCTGGTCGGCCTTAACGGCCGCCGCCTCCTGTTGAGCTGGGCTGGCGTTCGGCCCGCTATTGGATGGGTCGGTCAGCGGCGTGAGGGGCGGTTTAGGCTCCAAACCTGGAAATCTTGTTCCCAACCTGGCCAAGCCCACGCGTCCAACACCGCCGGCGAACTTCAACATCCCCGGCACGCCCAAGAACGTCCAGATAGAGCGTTTGCAACACGGTTGAGTGGGCGAATTGACGATCACATTCGCCCCGCCCGCCTGAGCGGCCGGGATTTCAGGCGTCGTGGGCAAGGCGGGAGTCGCCGAGGGAACAGCGCTGCAACCGAAGCCGCAGGCGACGCTGATCATCAGGCTAACGAGGCTGAGCCTCAGCAGCGACGCCATCGCTCCCCCTTTGACCCGAGATTCCGGCGCCGCGCTGGTGAAACGCCCGCCGACGACAACTGAAGACGTACCGGCAGCAACCGGCATGGTGGGTATCGGCGGGACCTCCTGGAAAGCTTTAACGATTCTAACGATTACACAGATCTCGCCGCATCTCGGGCCAATGCGCAGCCAGCGCTGTTTGCTAAGCCACGAAGTCCCAACCGGGACGACCGCAAATCAGATGGGTCGAAGTCCCGTCATTACTCACCGCCTGCCTGCCATTGGGCGGTGCGAGATGCGACACTGGGGACTAGCCGTCCGCCGCAGCCCGCTTGCCCGAAGGTGTTCTGATGCCACGCTCCGACTTCCAGTTTCAGTTTGGACAACCGCAAGATGACGCGGCGCCAAATCCCGATGAGAGTCGTCCGCTACGGATATTGATTGTGGGTGACTTCAGCGGGACAGCATCGACTGTCGCCGAGCGCCAAGGGATCGCCGACCGACCCCTCGTCGCGGTCGATATCGACAACTTGGATCAGGTGCTCGCCAGGTTCGCCACCGCCTTGTGCTTGTCCTCTGGCGAAGTCGTGCGTTTTCGGACCCTTGACGATTTCCATCCCGACCAGCTCGTGGAACGACTCGAACAATGCAAATCCTTGCGCAATTTGCGACGACGCTTGCAAGATCCAGCGACCTTTGCGGCGGCCGCCGAGGAAATGCGACCGGCGTCATTGCACGAAACGCCCGATGATCCCGCCGCCAAACCCCAGACGGCTGAGCCAACGGCCGAAAGCGATGGCGACTTGTTTTCCCGCTTGTTCGGCACCACCGACTCGCCCAGCGTCGCCCAAGGGGATCGATGCGAAAGCCGGCATCGACCTCTCGCAGTTGATCCGTGACGTTGTTCAACCGCACATCGTGCCCGAGGCGGCGGCGGACCAACACCAACTTGTCGCGTCGGTGGACCTGGCCATCGGCGCCGAAATGCGCCGCGTCCTGCATGATCCGTCTTTCCAAGCGTTGGAATCGACTTGGCGCGGCGTCGCCTGGTTGTTGAACGAACTGGAGTTCGGCGAGGACTTGCAGCTTTGTTTGCTGGACGCCACGCGGGACGAGCTGCAACAAGATCTGTCCGCGGCGTCAAGTGATCCGATCGCTTCCGGTTGGTATCAGCGCGTCGTCGCACAGGAAACCAGCCCTGACGGCGGACGACCCTGGGCGCTAATGGCGGGTATGTACACGTTCTCCATGGGAAAAGAAGACTGCGGTTTGTTGTCGGCCTTGGGCGCCATGGCCTCGCAGGCTGGCGGGCCCTTCCTTGCCGCGGCCAGCTCCCGCGTGTTGGGCTGCGAGTCCCTAGCGCGGTCGCCGGATCCCAAGGACTGGAGCGCAGCCGCCGAGGATGATGCTCGCTTCTGGACCGCCTTGCGGCAAAGCCCCGTCGCGAGTTGGCTCGGGCTCGCCTTGCCGCGCTTTCTCCTGCGTTTGCCCTATGGCGAGCGGACCGACGAGTTGGAGCGATTCGCCTTCGAAGAAATGACGACGCCGCCGGAACATGGACATTATCTCTGGGGCAATCCAGCGTTAGCCTGCGCGTGGTTGATTGGCCGCTCGTTCCTCGAACGCGGCTGGTCGATGGAGCCTGGCGACCTGTTGGAGATTGGCGATCTGCCAGCCCATAGTTATGAATCGGAAGGCGAGATCGAGTTGCAGCCGTGCGCCGAGGTTCGACTGACGGAACGAGCCGCCGAGGCGATGATGGGGCGAGGCTTGATGCCGCTGATGAGCTTCAAGAACCGCAATGCGGTTCGCCTGCTCCGCTTCCAATCAATCGCGGATCCCGCTCGTCCTTTGGCCGGTCCCTGGCGTTAACAGGGTTGCAGGTGTTTTCCAGGCGGACTCGCCGTGATCTCTGAGGCCCGCAGGGCAACGCCATAGCGGATTTTCATTGGTTGTGTTTCGCGTTTCGGGAAAAGATCTGAAGTCGTCTCCCACACGTCAATTTCCGTTTGGCGCCCAGGGTTGCGCTGCGCTGCACCCTGGGCTGATTTGCGGCCGTCCCGTGGGGACTTCGCTCCCCTCCCGCCGTTTCCTACAACTCGCTCCCTACAACTCGCCCCACTCCTTGTGGGCGGGATCGAGCGGATGGATATTAGCCCAGCGGGAAGTGCGGACCCGCTCGACGACATCGTCGATGCCGTGAACGCCTTTGCCCCAGAAGCGCGTGACCGGTCCGTAGTGCGAACCGTAGGCGCTGACGGGATCGAGCACATTTCGGAAATTGCGCCCCGTGGCCGCTTTCTGCTTGGCTAGCAAGGAGCCATTGAAGGACCCCTTCAACGAACGCCACGCGTTGCTGGGCGACCACACGAAGAGCAGTTTGGATTTCTGAATGTCGCCCCACATGCCGGGCGCGTTGAACGTAACGAACGGAGCGCCAGTCCAATGGCCGATGACTTGGGCGATGCCGCCTCCCAGGGAGTGGCCCACCAGCGACACGCCGTAATTTGGATAAGCTTCCTTGGTGCGCTCAAACAACCGTAAAGCGGCGCTGCAATATTGAGGCAACATGCCGATGACGATCTGCAGGTCGGACACCAGGTCGCCCAGCTTCGACGGTTCGGTTCCCTGGAACGCGACGACGACTTCCTTGGCTTGACGGTCCGCGTAAACGCACCCTTTGAAGTCGGTAAACGTGGCGCCCCAGGACATGCCCTCTTCAAACAAGCCGCACTCGTAATTGCCTACGATGTGTCCGGTGGAGGAGGCGCCGAGGTCGATGTGATAGACCCGCGCGGCCATCAGTACATAATCAAGCGTCGTGATTTTGCCCATCTGAGTTTCCTGGCGACGATGGCGGCCGCGCAGCCCGGAGGACGCGGGTGTTAGGCCTGGTCGCGAAATCGCTGAATCAAAAGGCGAATTCGATGTTCGTGTTCGTACTCTTCCCGCGACACGTCATGTCGGACATGCCAACGGAGGAAGGCTCAGCCACTGCTCTGGCGGCAACTCGCTTCGCAGCGTGGGGTTGAGCGGAAACTGACAGCCGTGTTCTTGAATCTTAGTACAAGCCAACGGCACATCCCCGGGATCCGCAAGATTCGCGGCGCCGGCGGCAATCAAGGCGTGCACGCCATGGGCCGTGCGCTGCGGATTGGCCGTGAGAAAACGGTTGACCACCGTCATGACCGAGACGGTCGGTGCGGCGTTCTCAGCCATGGGGGCAACGGTCCGCGGCCGGCTCGCCCCCGGTCCGCCTGCAAAGAGCCTTCTTAGCCAATGCAACATGCGTGCCTTCTCGCGTCGTTTTTTCGGGTCCGCGACGGCTGTCGCACAAAGGCGGGGCGCGTCAGCTGGGCGTCTTGGTTATCTTGACGGTCAGTCGAATGTCACGATGCACGTGGACAGGCCAATTGGCAGCTTGGTCAACCCGTTAAGCGACATCACGCCGGTCGAATAGAACCCGAAACGCCCATCTTTTTTGACCGCTACAACGAAATGGCCATACGAGACATCGCCGACAGGCTTCACGCCAGTCTGTGCGGCCTTCTGCAAGGCCGATTCGAACGTCTTCTGGCCCCAGCCAAGCGGGTCATAGTCCTTGGGCGCAACGCGGGCGATCTCATTGCCAACCACCATATCGTCTTTGAGATACTTGCTGTCGCCGTCATGGTAGAAATAGTAGTCCGTCGTCTGCTCACTCACGACAAGCGAGCACCCATTGACGCCGCCGGTCATGACAATGGTCCCATCAGCGACGTTCTTCGGTACCTTTACCCAGCCGACGCCGGTGCGTAGCCAGGGATAGAAAAAGTCGGTGCCCGTGGTTTTCGCCGTCGCCTTCAGATCGAAGAATCCGGTGGACGCTTCGCCTGATGTGATCGTGCACCGCCCCCCCTCCACCATGTCTCCGGCGCCAGTGAACGAACCGGAGGCAGGCCCAGTGCGGTAAACGTTTCGCATGCATGCGTTCTTTGGATCACTGCGCAGTGTACTGAGCGACATGAAACCCTCTTTGACTACCTTCGCGTGTCGATGCCCATCTGTCGGCTTGTCCGCCGTCCAGGCGTTCTTTCTCGCACCTGTAAGCCGCCGCAAACATCAATTCGATTGCGGCCAAGCGAGCCGATCGAACAGCAAGCGGACCAGCGGACCAGCTTGTCAATCTGCCTCAAACGATCAAGCCACTGGTCGCCGTCAGCGAGATAATCCAGCCTAGCTTGGAAACCGCGACCGCTCGGCTGAATGGGCGGATGAATCAACCTTTTCCGACCTTTGCAATTCGATTTCGGCTAATGTAAGCTTTGGGCGGCTGGGCGTGGTGTTCAAACGACGATCGATGGGCCAGGACGTTGATTCACCTGCCGAGAACTCGTTGCTTCATAACATCGCCCCTCTCAATTCATGAGGACGCTCCTATGTCCGTGGTGTCGAAATTGCCGGACTTTCCAGGGTTTGCTTGCGAGTACGATCCCAAGGAAAACCCCTTCTTCAAGGCCATCATGGTCGAAAATCTGCGCAAGTTAAAATCGGTTCCCCTGGGAGAGGACTTGCTGAAGCGTATCGCCGATGCTCGCCCGCGAGCCCGTTCGGTCCCCAAGGACAAACGTTCCTCTCGCTTTCGCTGGAGCTTTCCCAGTGGCGTCAACGTGATGTGCCAACCGACGGAGGTTTCTTTTACGCAGCGAGGTTTTAAGCGGGATCTACTCTACGGAGCGGATAATTCAGTGCAAGTCCTAGGTCTCAAAGTGGATCGAAACCCTTCGATCCCGACTACATGTCCGTTCGCGATCGAAGGCGGAAGTGTCAACGAAGCGGTCAATCAGAGTTTCACGTCCAAGGGCGGAACGGTCTGCTGGATGCGTTTTAGCAACGTTCAAATCGTGACTCGAGGCGGGGTCACAACACAACCGTTCGTCGTGCTGGCTCACGAATTAATCCATTCGCTTCATTGCCTGACGGGCGCCCATCATGGCGACCAGGAGGAACTGGTAACGACGGGAATCGGAGCTTACGCGGACGAGCCCATGAGCGAAAATGCGTTCCGCACCGCATTTGGATTGCAGCTACGCACGGCTTACTAGCTCGCCGACCGGAAGCGGGACGCCAGAATCGAGGAGAGGCAGACTCGATTCTGGCGGCAAATAGCCGGTCGCATTGGCGAACCGGCTGCACCCCCGCGCCCGGCGATATTTGGTGTGCTAGGTTGTTAGAGTGATGGGGCGTCCAGCCGCAGCGACGACGAAGGTGTCATGCTAATTTGGTATCATGCCGGGGTCCGAGACTGTACAATCCGCGACGGAACAACGAACGGCCGCCAAGAAGGCACTGCCGACCACCCGCTCGTTTTGACACCGGGCGAAACTCACCACTAGATTCCAACGCGGTTGGGGAAGAACCCGATTTTGACACCCGACACCCGGACGGTACTGCGCAGAGAGGATCGCGATGGCGAGACTTGAGACGGAGCTTTTGCTGTCGCCGATCTCCGAGGAGGCTCCTTGTGGTGAGAACCTGGAGTATGACCTCGCATTCGGCGAAATGGAGCGGGCCGCGGAGGGAAAACCCGAACAGCAGTTCGGCGACAAGATCATTCCCGGCGAAGACCCCGATTGGCGCGACCTGGAGCGGAAGTGCGTCGCACTGCTCGATCGCACCAAGGATCTCCGCATCATCGTGCACTTGGCCCGCGCGGAACTGAACACCGAGGGGTTTGCCGGTTTCGCCGATTGCCTCGCTTTGCTGCGCGGTTATATCGAAGATTTCTGGGAAACGGTGCACCCTCAACTCGATCCGGACGACGATAACGATCCGGCGTTCCGAGTGAACACGTTGTCGCAATTGTGCGACGGTGAAACCACGCTGAGGTTGTTGAGTCGAGCGCCGTTGGTGCGTTCTCCCGCTTTCGGCTCCTTTGGGCTGCACGACATCGAGGCGGCCAATGAACCGCACGGCGAAGACGACTCGGAACGCCTCGAGATGTTGACCATCGAAGCGGCGTTTCTGAACAGCGACGTCGAGGAACTTCAGGCCACCGCCGCTGTCGTCCGCGGGGCCATCGAGGACGTCGCCGCTTTGGAGTCCCGCCTGACGGAGAACGTCGGTGTGGCGCAGGCCGCCAGCTTCGAACCTCTGGTGCGGATGCTGAAGCAGGCCGACCAGGTGCTGGCCACCCAGTTGAGCCGTCGGGGCGTGGACGATTCCTCGGCCGCCGAAGACGGTGAAGCCGGCGCTGGCGAAGCCGGCGGCGCCCCGGCTGAAAACGCCGCCGCCCCACAACGCCTCACCGGCGAAATCACGTCTCGAGAAGACGTGCTCCGCGCACTCGATAAAATCTGCGAGTACTACGATCGATTCGAACCCTCCAGCCCGCTCCCGCTGTTGCTCAAACGCTGCAAGCGATTGGCGACCAAGAGTTTCCTGGAAATCATCCGCGACCTGACTCCGGACGCCTTCAGCCAGGCCGAATCGCTCGCCGGTTTGTCTCACGAGACCGAAGAATAACCCATAAACTAAGACAGTGCGTGCAAGCAGTCGGGGCGGTCCCGACCAAAATCAACGAACGTGTTTCTCGAAGGGGAACTTGGAATGGCAGGTAGCAGCCAGAAATTTATCGCTCGCAATCGAGCGCCACGAGTTCAGATCGAATACGATGTGGAACTCTATGGAGCCGAAAAGAAGGTGCAGCTCCCCTTCGTGATGGGCGTCATGTCCGATCTCTCGGGCAAGCCGGCCGAGGCCTTGCCGCCGGTGGCGGACCGCAAGCTGCTGGAAGTCGATGTCGACAATTTCGACGATCGCCTGAAGGCCATGAAGCCGCGGGTCGCCTTTCAAGTTCCCAACACCTTGACCGGTGAAGGCAACTTGAGCGTCGATATCACCTTCGAGAGCATGGATGATTTCTCGCCAGGCGCCATTGCTCGCAAGGTCGAACCGTTGCGAAAGCTCCTCGAAGCCCGCACGCAAATGGCCAACTTGACGACCTATATGGACGGCAAGACCGGGGCGGAAGAGTTGATTGGCAAGGTCCTGAAAGATCCCGCATTGCTGCAAGCTCTCGCGTCATCTCCGAAGGAAGGGGACGCTCCGGCCGAGGAGCCGCCCGCGGCAGAGTAAGTCATCACTTTACAGGCAGGAGCAATCCATATGTCCGATGCAGAGACCAACGCGCAACAAGAGGCGCAAACCAGCACGATGGAAGTCAGCGAGTTCGCCTCGCTGCTTGACAAAGAATTCAAGCCCAAGAGCGACCGGGCCAAGGAAGCCGTCGAAGAGGCGGTCAAGACGCTGGCCCAGACCGCTCTCGAGGGCGTCGCCACAGTCAGCGACGACGTCTTCCAAACCATTCAATCCATGATCGCGGCGATCGATCAGAAGCTCAGCGAGCAGATCAACGCGATCGTCCATCATCCTGACTATCCAGCAGCTCGAAGGCGCCTGGCGGGGCCTCCATTACTTGGTGAACAACACCGAGACCGACGAGATGCTGAAGATCCGCGTCATGAACATCTCCAAGAAGGAGTTGGGCAAGACGCTGAAGAAGTTCAAGGGAACGGCCTGGGATCAGAGCCCGATCTTCAAGCGGGTCTACGAGGAGGAATACGGCCAGTTCGGCGGCGAGCCTTATGGCTGCCTGGTCGCCGACTACCATTTCGACCACAGTCCTCCCGATGTGGAAATGTTGGGCGAGATCGCCAAGGTCTCCGCCGCGTCGCACGCTCCGTTCATCACGCGGACTGTCGCCCACGACGCTGCAAATGGACACCTGGCAAGAGCTGGCCAACCCGCGCGACTTGACGAAGATCTTCCAGACGCCCGAGTACGCGGCTTGGAACTCGCTGCGACAGTCCGACGATGCGCGCTACCTGGGCATGGCGATGCCTCGGTTCCTGGCGCGGCAGCCCTACGGAGCGAACACCAACCCGGTGGAGGAGTTCGATTTCGAGGAAGAAGTCGAAGGCGCCACGCACGATCGCTACTGCTGGGCCAATGCCGCCTACGCGATGGCGGTGAACATCAATCGCTCCTTCAAGCTCTACGGCTGGTGCTCGCAGATTCGCGGCATCGAATCGGGCGGGGCCGTGGAAGGCTTGCCGACGCACACTTTCCCCACCGACGACGGCGGCGTGGACATGAAGTGCCCGACCGAGATCGCCATCAGCGATCGACGCGAGGCAGAGCTGGCCAGGAATGGCTTCATGCCCCTGGTGCACAAGAAGAACACCGACTTCGCGGCGTTCATCGGCGCCCAGTCGTTGCACAAACCGGCCGAATACGACGACCCCGACGCCACCGCCAATGCGAACCTCGGCGCACGGTTGCCCTACCTGTTCTCCACTTGCCGCTTCGCCCACTACTTGAAGTGCATCGTCCGCGACAAAATCGGCTCGTTCAAGGAACGGGACGATATGGAAACTTGGCTGAACAACTGGATCGGCAAGTATGTGCTGCAGAATCCCGCCACCGCCAGCGACGCCGAAAAGGCGCGTCAACCACTGGCCGGCGCGGAGGTCATCGTGGAGGAGATCGAAGGCAACCCGGGGTACTACTCCTCGAAGTTCTTCCTTCGTCCGCACTACCAACTGGAAGGCTTGACCGTGTCTCTAAGGTTGGTTTCCAAACTTCCATCCGGCAAGAAGTAACAAATCTCGCTAACGTAACAACAACCTCAGCAAGTTAACCAGTTCTAGGAGTTAGGCATGATTCTTTTGAAGTTTGCGACGGCGATCAACGGTGAATCGACGGTCGCCAACCATGACAAGTGGATTACCATTGACTCGCTTCAAATGGGCGTGGGCCGTGGAGTCAGCAGCGTGGGTGGCGGCGGCGACCGCGAGACCAGCAACCCGTCGTTCTCCGAAGTCACCTGCACCAAGTCGCTGGACGTCGCCTCCACCGAGCTGTTCATGCAGGCCACTTGCGGCAAGAGCTTGGGCAAGGCCGAAATCCACTTCATTCAGACTGGCGGGACGGCGGCCAAGGGCCAAACCTACCTGAAGATTGAATTGGACGAGTCGCTGATCAGCTCCTACTCCATGAGCAGCGGTGGTGATCGGCCCAGCGAAAGCTTCTCGATCAACTTCACGAAGGTCAGCTATCAGTACGACAAGTTCGATGGCGGCAAGGTGGTGACAGGAACCGCGAAGAAGTGGAACCTGGAAAAGAACGAAGTCTGGGCTTAACGACCCAGCTCGCACCGATCCATGACCTCGCCTTCCGGCGCGCTGCGCGCGCCGGAGGCGAGCGATCGGCCCGCCAGCACGCTTTCTCCGACTCGGCGATCTTCCTTCGCCAACGCAAAGTGCAAATCAGTCCTAACGGGACGGCCCCCAAATCAGCCCAGGGTGCAGCGCAGCGCAACGTTGGGCCGGTGCGGTCGTATTGTTCGCAAACCGTGGCCGCGCGGCCACGGTTTAAATTGTGTCGGGCCTCGGAGATCGCAGCGAGTTCACCTGAAAAACACCTGCGCCCCTGCTTAACCCATTCTTAGCTTTGACAAGGCACTCGTCCTAAAGGAGTGACGCATGTCCGCCGACGATTTGCTGCGCGAAGGAAAACTCGGAGAAGCCCTCGCCGCGTTGCAGGATCAGATTCGTCGCGATCCAAGCAACACGAAACTTCGCATCTTCCTGTTCCAACTGCTTTCCATCGAAGGCAATTGGGAACGCGCCCTCACGCAGTTGAACGTCGCCGCCGAGATGGATCCCGCGGCCCTGGGGATGGCGCAAATGTACCGCGAGGCCATTCGTTGCGAATTGCTTCGCGCCGAGATTTTCGCCGGCAAGCGCACCCCCATGGTCTTTGGTCAACCGCCGGAATGGATCGGCTTGTTGCTCGAAGCCCTGCGACTGACCGCCGAGGCCAAGCACGAGGCCGCCGCCACCCTGCGCAGCCAGGCATTTGACGCCGCCCCCGCGACGGCCGGTAAGATCGACGACCAGCCCTTTCAGTGGATCGCCGACGGCGATTCACGAATGGGACCGGTGATCGAAGCGGTGATCAACGGCCGCTACTTCTGGATTCCCATGCAGAACATCCTGCAAATCGATCTGGAGGAGCCCGCGGACCTGCGAGACTTCGTGTGGACCCCCGCCCATTTCACCTGGACCAACGGCGGCGAAATGGTGGGAGTCATTCCCACACGCTATCCCGGATCAGAATCCAGCGAGGATGAACTGGTGCGGCTCGCCCGCAAGACCATTTGGCTCGAAGCGGCGGGCGACGCCTACCTGGGACTCGGACAGCGGATGCTGGTCGCCGACATCGGAGAATTCTCGCTGCTGGATGTTCGCAAGATCGAATTTGAAAACGAAGAAGCGCCGGTGGGGAACTCCGCAACCGCCAGTGAAGGAACGCCAACCGAGGATGGACCATGAGTGAACTGACGGTGAAGGAGCGACTGCAACCGTCCCTGCTCGACCGCTTAACCGATGACGAACCGCACCGGCAAAAGGAATCGCGCGAACGACGCGTGCTCTCGATCGATCGGCTGCGGAGCTGCGTGCTGCGGGACCTGCGGTGGCTTCTGAACACGGGCCACCTGCAGCAAATGCAGCCCTTGGACGATTACCCCGAAGTCGCCCGCTCGGTCGTCAACTACGGCGTCCCGGACTTGTCCGGCCAGATTCTCTCGGTCGCCGACGTCCCGCGTTTGCAGCAAGCGGTGCGACAAGCCATCCTGGACTTCGAACCGCGGATCCTGCGCAACACCGTGCGCGTCCGCGCTTCGGTAAGCCCCAACGCGATGGGTCACAACACGTTAAGCTTTGAAGTCGAAGGCAGCCTCTGGGCGCAACCCATGCCGTTACGGATGTTCATGAAGACCGAGATCGACCTGGAAACGGGGCATGTCGATGTCATTGAACAATCAGGCAACTGATCAAGGGCTTCCGCTCATCATGCCTGCGTTCAGCTCGAATCCCGATAGAGAGGGCCGGTAAAATGGATCCCCGGCTGCTGGGCTACTACAACCGCGAACTGCAACATCTGCGGGAGACCGGAGGCGAGTTCGCCGCCGAGTTCCCCAAGATCGCGGGACGTTTGGCGTTGGACGCGTTCGAGTGCGCCGATCCCTACGTCGAACGATTGTTGGAAGGCTTCAGTTTTCTAGCGGCGCGCGTGCAACTGAAAATCGACGCCGAGTTCCCGGTTTTCACTCAGCACCTGCTGGAGATCGTCTACCCACAATACCTTTCGCCGACGCCCTCGATGACGGTGGTGCAGTTCCAGCCGGATCTGACCGAGGGCAGCTTGAACGCCGGAGTCACGGCGCCGCGACATACGTCCTTGTTCAGCCTGCTGGGACCCAACGACCAGACGCCTTGCGAGTATCGCACGGCGCACGATGTTCAGCTCTGGCCGCTGCAACTGGCGCGGGCCGAGTACTTCACTCGGGACGTCCCAACGATCGACATCCCGAATCTCCCGGGCGTACAAGCGGGACTGCACCTGCGTCTGCGAACGGCGCCGGGAGTTCAGTTCGACGAAATCGCCTTGAAGAGCCTGCCGATCTATCTTCGCGGCGCCGATCAGATTCCGATGCGGATGTACGAGCAACTGATGGCCAACGCCGTCGCCGTCGTGGTGCGGCCGGCTCAGTCTCCCGTCGCCCTGGCAAGTCGCTTTGGATCGATCCTGTCTGCAACGCTTGGGTTTCGAGAATGACCAGGCGCTGCTGCCGGTCGATTCACGGTCGTTTCAAGGCTACCGGTTGTTGCACGAGTACTTCACGCTGCCCTCGCGGTTTCTCTTCGTCGAATTGACGGGCCTGGAGTCCGCGGTTCAACGCTGCGAACACTCGGAACTGGATGTGATCGTGCTCTTCGATCAAACCGATCGTGAGCTGGAAAAGTCCATCAGCGCAGCGAACTTCTCCTTGTTCTGTACGCCCGCCATTAACCTGTTTCCCAAGCACGCGGATCGAATCCAATTAAGCGATCGCTTTCCCGAGCATCACATCGTGCCGGATCGCTCGCGGCCGATGGATTTCGAAGTTTGCCAAGTGATCAAGGCCACGGGCTTCGGCACGAGCGAAGAAGACACACAACCCTTTCAGCCTTTCTACTCCGTCCGCGATGCAAATGGCGAAGTGCAGACATCCGCCTACTACACGCTGCGACGGCGACCGCGAATGCTGTCGGAGAAACAACGGATCCAAGGCAGTCGCTCGCGGTACGTGGGTACGGAAGTCTATCTGTCCTTGGTGGACTCGCAAGCGGCGCCGTACTCAACGAACCTCAAGCAATTGGGGCTGTCGACGCTGTGCACCAATCGGGACTTGCCGCTGCACATGCCCGTAGGGCAGTCGAACACGGACTTCTCGCTGCAGTTGAGTCTGCCGGTCAAGGCGATTCGCTGCCTGGCTGGTCCCAGCGCGCCCAAGCCGTCGTATGTCTGCGGCGACGGAGAGACGGTCTGGCGACTGATCAACCATCTTTCCTTGAATTACCTGTCGTTAACCAACAGCGATCCGCGGCGAGGCGCATCGGCCCTTCGCCAGCTCCTCAGGCTGTACAGCGACATCGGCGATCCAGCATCGCGCAAGCAAGTGGACGGAGTGCGGTCGATTCAAAGCGAGCCCGTGGTGCGACGCTCGCCCCACGCCGGACCCATTGCGTTCGCCCGCGGTCTGCAGCTGATCTTAACCCTGGACGAGACCGCTTTCGAAGGAACCGGCGCGTTCCTCTTGGGCGCGGTGCTCGACGAGTTTTTCGGGCAGTATGTTTCGGTGAACTCCTTTACCGAGACGATCCTCAAAACAGTTGAACGAGGCGAAGTGATGCGATGGCCGAATCGGATCGGACGACGTCAGATCTTGTAGACCTGTTCCGCAACCTGGCGAATGAACCCTATCGGTTTGATTTCTTTCAGGCGTTGCGGCGATTGGAATGCTTGTCTCCCGAGAGCCCGCGTTTGGGCGAATCGGGGAGCCCGCAAGAGGATCCCATCCGCTTGGGGCAGGAGCCCTCGTTGGCGTTCTCGCCATCGACGTTGTCGGGGCTGCGTCCCGGCGCGGGCGGCCGACCGCCGCGTTTGATGGTGCACTTCATGGGCCTGCTGGGTCCCAATGGGCCGCTGCCGTTGCACATCACCGAATTCGCTCGCGATCGCCTGCGGAATTCGGACGATCCAACGTTCGCTCGGTTTCTCGACGTGTTTCATCATCGCATGTTGTCGCTGTTCTACCGAGCCTGGGCTGTTTCGCAGCCAACGGTCCAATTGGATCGCCCCGAGTCCGATCGATTCGCCGAATATGTGGGCTCGTTCCTGGGCATCGGCGAATCCTCGCTGCGGAATCGCGACGCGTTCCCGGATTGGGCGAAGCTTTATTACGCCGGGCGTTTTTGCGGCCAAACACGCCACCCCGGCGGACTTTGGCCGTGATTCGGGACTTCTTTCAGCTTCCCGTGCAATTCGAAGAGTTCGTCGCCCGTTGGATCGACCTTCCCGTGGACTGCCGGTTGCGCTTGGGACAGTCTCCGGAGAACGGCGCTGCTAGGCGTCACCGCCGTCATTGGCGAACGCATCTGGGATTGCATGCAGACTTTTCGCGTGGTGCTGGGCCCCATGCCGCTGGATCGGTTCCAGAGTTTCTTGCCGGGCGAGCGAAAGCCGACGGCGCCTGGACGACCTGTTGCGGAACTACCTGGGCGACGAGCTGGGCTGGGAAGTTCAACTCGTTCTGAAAAAGGACGAGGTGCCGCCCGCGATCCTGGGAGAATCCGGCCGTCTCGGCTGGACCTCTTGGCTGTCCAGCGATTCGCGCGAACGGGACGCGGACGATCTGGTCCTGGAACCCAAACGTTGCGTGGCGTAGCCCTGCGCCGCGAACTCGAACCTTCACCCTATTCCAATCGACTACGCCGGCGCGATTCAAAGCCGGCAACTACGGATCAACGAACCATGAGTGAAATCAATCGCGCCAACCTGTTCGGAAAACTCAACAGCCTGGGGTACAAGGCCATCGAGAGCGCAACGGTCTTCTGCAAGATGCGCGGCAATCCGTACGTGGAGCTGGTGCACTGGATCCACCAGATCCTGCAGCTGCCGGATTCCGATCTGCACCGCATCATCAAGCACTTCAACCTCGATCCGTCGCGGCTGGCCAAGGACATGACCGAATCGCTCGATCGTCTGCCTCGCGGCTCGACCTCCATCTCCGACCTGTCGTCGCACGTCGAAGAAGCCGTCGAGCGCGGCTGGGTCTACGCGACGCTGATGTTTGGCGAATCGCAGGTGCGCACCGGCTACCTGGTCTTGGGATTCCTCAAGACCAGGGGTTGTCGCAACGCGTTGACTGGGATCTCGCGGGAGTTCGAAAAGATCAAGCTCGACACGCTGACCGACAGCTTCGACAAGATCGTCGGCGGGCTCGCCGGAGGACGCGATGCACGCCACCGACGGAGTTCCAAGTCGGGCGGCGCCGGTGCCGGGCGAAGCCAGCGGCGCGATGCCGCCGGCGCAGATGGGCAAGCAGGAGGCCTTGCGGCAATTCACCGTCGATCTGACCGAGGAGGCCCGCAACGGGAAGATCGATCCGATCGTCGGTCGCGACGAGGAGATTCGCCAGATCGTCGACATCCTCATGCGCCGCCGTCAGAACAACCCGATCCTGACCGGCGAAGCGGGCGTCGGCAAGACGGCCGTCGTCGAAGGTTTCGCGCTGAGGATCGCCTCGGGCGATGTGCCGCCGCCGCTGAAAGACGTCACGCTGCGTTCGCTGGACGTCGGGTCTGCTGCAGGCCGGCGCCAGCATGAAGGGCGAATTCGAGAACCGGCTTGAAGCAGGTGATCGAAGAAGTGCAGGCCTCCGAGAAGCCGATCATCCTGTTCATCGACGAGGCCCACACGCTGGTCGGCGCCGGCGGAGCCGCCGGTACCGGCGACGCGGCCAACCTGCTCAAGCCGGCCCTGGCCCGCGGAACGCTGCGCACCGTCGCCGCCACCACCTGGGCCGAATACAAGAAGCACATCGAAAAGGATCCCGCCCTGACCCGCCGCTTCCAGGTCGTCCAGGTCGAGAGCCGACGCGAAGAGAAGGCCATCCTGATGATGCGGGGCATGGCCTCGACGCTGGAAAAGCACCACCGCGTGCAGATCCTGGACGAAGCCCTCGAGGCGGCCGTCCGGCTGTCGCACCGCTACATCCCGGCGCGGCAGCTGCCCGACAAGTCGGTCAGCCTGCTGGACACCGCCGCGGCCCGCGTGGCGATCAGCCAGCACGCGGTGCCGGCCGAAGTGGATGATTGCCGCAAGCGGATCGAGGCCCTCGAGCGACGAACTGGAGATCATCGCCCGCGAAAAGGCCGTGGGCGTCGAAACCGCCGAGCGCGAGGCCGACGCCAAGGAAGCGACTGGCAGGCGAACACGAGCGGCTGGAACCGCTGGAGGAGCGCTGGAACGCGGAGAAAGAGCTGGTCGATCAAGATCCTCGAACTGCGCAGGCAAGCTGCGCGGTGAGATCGGCAAGGTCGAAGGCACCGCCAGCAAGCTGGAAAAGGCCGCCGACGAGGCGGCGGCCAAGACGCCGGTCCAGACGGCCGAAGGGCGCCGGCGGAAACGAGCCAACTGAGCCGAACGAACAGCGCAGAAGTTGCTGCGAGCAGCTGAAGGCGCTGCAAGCCCAATTGCACGAACTGCAGGGCGAATCGCCCGCTGATCCTGCCCACCGTCGACGAGCAGGCCGTGGCCTCCGTCGTCGGCGACTGGACCGGCATCCCCGTCGGCCGGATGGTCAAGAACGAAATCGAGACCGTGCTCAAGCTGGCCGACCTGCTCGAACAGCGGATCATCGGCCAGCGGCACGCCCTGGAGATGATCGCGCGACGCATCCAGACCTCGCGAGCCGCGTTGGACAACCCCAACAAGCCGATCGGCGTGTTCATGCTGGCCGGCCCCTCGGGCGTCGGCAAGACCGAAACCGCGCTGGCCCTGGCCGAATCCCTGTACGGCGGCGAGCAGAACGTGATCACGATCAACATGAGCGAATTCCAGGAGGCGCACACGGTCTCCACGCTCAAGGGCGCGCCTCCCGGCTACGTCGGCTACGGCGAAGGCGGCGTGCTGACCGAAGCCGTGCGGCGCCGGCCCTACAGCGTCGTGCTGCTGGACGAAGTCGAAAAGGCGCACCCCGACGTGCACGAGATCTTCTTCCAGGTCTTCGACAAGGGCTGGATGGAAGACGGCGAAGGTCGCATGATCGACTTCAAGAACACCCTGATCCTGCTGACCACCAACGTCGGCACCGACCTGATCATGAACATGTGCAAGGATCCCGAACTGATGCCCGATCCGGAAGGCATCGCCAAGGCCTTGCGCGAGCCGCTGCTGAAGGTCTTCCCGCCGGCGCTGCTGGGCCGCCTGGTCGTGATCCCCTACTATCCGCTGAGCGACGAGATGATCGGCGCCGATCGCCCGCCTGCAGCTGGGCCGCATCGAGAAGCGGATTCGCCAGAACCACAAGATTCCCGTTCACCTACGACGACGAAGTGATCAAGCTGATCGCCAGCCGCTGCACCGAACTGGAAAGCGGCGGCCGCATGATCGACGCCATCCTGACCAACACCGTGCTGCCCGCCATCAGCCACGAGTTCCTGACGCGCATGATGGAAGGCCGGCCGGTCGCGCGAGTCCATGTCAGCGTGGCGGACGGCGAGTTCGCCTACGCTTTCGATTGATGCGCAGGATGCGGTGCTCCCGAAACAGACGCTGATGGAAGCAGGAAAAAAGGCGAAATGCGAGCAATCTTGTATCAGCCTCCCAGTCGGCATCCGTACGTGCATCTTTATCATGGAACGCCGCAACGGTTGCTCGAACAGACGCCTGCAGCGGGCAGGTTACGAGCTGGCTGAGTCGCCTGCGGCAACCGAGTCGTCGGCGCCTCTCCCGGCTCGTGCTTGCGCGAGCAGGCCGAGCGGGCCGCCGACGAACTGGTGCAAGCCTGCCTCGATCAGACCCGCCCACGGCCCGACGTCTGGATCACCGTCGGACTCTGCCCGCACGCGCCGGATTGGCTGGTCGCACGGGCAAGTCGCGAATTGGCCGTTCCCTATGTTGTGCTCGAACCGCAGATCGGCGCGGGCACTTCGGAATTGGCGACGGTCGAAGAAAAAGCGTTGGCCAAGACCGCGGTCAAGTCGGCCGCGGCCGTCGTCACCACTCGCAGTTGCGCGGCCCGCGACTTGGCTGCCTTGGTGGACGATCCGCCTGGGCCGATTCATGTGCTTCCTTTTCTCGACCTGGCGGATAGTTTGGCGGCCAGCCATCTTCGCGGCACATGGCGCAACGAGCTGAACCGGCAACTCGGGCTCCCGTTGAATACCCCTTGCCTGGTCGCCCAGGGCCCGGAGGCGCCCGGTCCCGGCCATGCATGATTGGCGGATGTTGGCCCTGGCGCTCTCGCGAATTGTTGCGCTCGATTGGCATATCCTGTTCTTGGGGAAGGGCGTCGCGAACGCTGAGGTGCAAGCCGCCCTCCGCAGGCTGCCGGCGCAGCGAGTTCACCACTATCCCGACCCAACTGACCAAGATCGAGTGCGGGCCCTGGGCGGCAGTGATCTTTACGTCTGGCCGGCGACTGGGATCCACGGACTGGCGACGCTGATAGAAGCGCAAGCACTCGGAACACCCGTGGTGGCTTGCGCGAATTCCGATGTGGCCGATCGGGTGGTGGACGGCCAAACCGGACGGCTGGCGGCGGAAAACGCCGAGTCGTTGGCCAATGGAATCAGCTTCCTGTTGCGTCACGAGGATTTTCGCAGAACCTACGCCGAAAAGGCGCGAAACGGCGGCCACACAGCATGACCTCCGCGGCGCAGCCGGCAAGCTGCGCCAGATCCTGTCCCGCGTCGTTAACGGCTAGTCGCTCGTTGCGAATTGAGTTGGTAAGCACTGAATGGCACGCGCTGAGATGGCGCCACAAGCATTGGAACGGCGTAACGCTAAGGCAAGCGATGGATTTGACAACCCAGTCCAACTACGACGCGGTCCCGTACTACAGCTGGCCGTTCTCCCAGTCGCATCCGAATCGCTTGGCGACCGTGGCCACGATGTTCGGCATGGATCCGCCTCCCGTGATGGGCGATGCATTTCGTATGCTTGAACTGGGTTCAGGTTGCGGCGACAACCTGATTCCCTTGGCCCTGCAACATCCTCGCGCCGAGTTCGAGGGTGTGGATTTGTCGCCCAGGCAGGTGGACTTCGCGCGTCAAACCGCGGCGCGTTTGGGCGTCGCTAACGTCCACTTTGAATGCGCGGACCTGCTGGAGTTTCCCGAAACTGGCGCGCCCTTCGACTTTATCTCGGCTCATGGGGTCTATTCCTGGGTGCCGCCAGCGGTTCGCGATCGCTTGTTGGCGATCTGCAAGGGGCGACTTCAACCGCATGGCGTGGCCTACGTGAGCTACAACGTCTATCCGGGTTGCCAGATGAAGAGGATCGTCCGCGATCTGCTGCTGTATCACATACGCGATCTCAAGGACCCGCGGCAACGCATACAACAAGCGTTTGCATTCCTGCGATTCATGGCCCAGCGCGTCAACCATGACAATCCGGCTTACGCCGCCCTCTATCAAGGCACGCTCAAATCCCTTGGCAAGGACGGCGCCGCGGAAACGCGGTTGTTTCACGACCTGTTGGAATCCACCAACGACCCCGTGTACTTTCACGAATTTGCCGCCCATGCGGCCAGGCATGATCTGCAGTTTCTCGCCGAAGCCGACGTGCACGAAATGCAAAGCATGTCGTTCTCCGCGGAAGTAAGGTCCGTCTTGGATCAACTGGGCGGCGATGTGATCCAGCACGAACAGTACTTGGACTTCATCAAACACCGCCCCTTTCGTCAATCGTTGCTTTGCCATCAAGGCGTATCGCTGCAGCGACAACTCCAGCCCGAACGCATTCAGCGGCTGCTCGTCGCTTCGGAGATCCACTGCGACACGCCGGACGGCGATCTACGGACCAATGAGCCGTTTCATTTTCGGGCGCCCAAGGGTGTCGAGGCCGACATCGACCATCCACTCACCAAGGCCGCTTTGCTCGTGCTGCGCGAGGCTTTTCCTCGAGCTGTGCCTTTCGCCGCACTCGAGACCGCCGCCAGACGTCGCCTGCATGCGGATGGACCTTTGGTCCAGGAGTCCGTCGAGTTCGATGGCCAACGGCGTGAACTGATGGAGCACTTGGTGCAACTGTACGCCGCCGACATGCTGGAAGTCCATGTCCACCAGCCTCAGTTCGCGCTGGAGGTCAGCGAGCGTCCGCTGGCTTGTCCCTGGGCCAGGCTTCAAGCCGAACGCGGCCCAAGAGTCACGAATCGCTGGCACACGGGCGTTTCGTTAAGCGAGATCAATCATCAGCTGTTGCTGTTATTGGATGGCGAGCGGGATCGGGATCAGTTGCTGGAGGAACTCGCTCGACGCATGGAGAAACGGGGATTGGTGGTCGTGCAGGAGGGCGTCCAAGTGCAAGAGAAAGACGCGGCTCGCCGAGCCTTGCGACAAATCATGTCCGAAGCCCTGCAGAAAGCCGCCTCGCTCGCGCTCTTGGTAGGGTAGTGTTGATTGTGACGGAGCGAATGAAGGCGGAGACGCCGTTGTCTTGCGGCGGAGGGACGCCTTGGGATAAGCTGGTCCGTCGCCACGCCGTTTCGTGTCGCAGGTCCCTGGGGCGGCGGCTTGCCGACGTCCTTTTCCACTGATCCAAGGAGCTGGCAACATCGCAACCACTCGGTATCCCGGCCCCTTGGGCTCCGGGGAAAACTCGCCGTTGGTGGATCAGGGCACGCTTTGCCGAGCGGCGAGCGCCTGCGCCAGGTCCTGTCGCCTCGCCTCAAGATCAGCCGTTGACGTTCGACAATGCGGCGTGGCTTCCCGAACCGGCGGCCGACGGGGTGGACCAATACCTGCAGGCCATCGGCAAGCCCGGCGCCCCGAAACTGGTTCGCGAGCGCGTCAAGCTGGCTGCGGATTACCTGGCGACGCACTTCCCAACCAAGAGCACGCTCGACATTGTCGGGTTTCTGAAGGCGATTGATTTCTCGCGCGACGTGCGCGAGGTCAGGCTCGCCGCGATCGCTCCGGTGCAATCGATCCTGATTCAATACATGGGCAACCGGGGAGCGGGCAACTTCTTCTCCAAACCGGGATATGCGGCCGATCGACTGGGCATCGCGGAAGGCAGCCGCACGTTCCGCCGATTTCGAGTGATTTCCGGCAGCGCGATGGCCCTGGTCTGCACCGCCGCGCCCGTATCGGACACCTGGACTCAAGGCCGCACCCTGAACGTCTATTCGCCGCTGCCGGGACGAGCCCCAGGAAGCCCCGCGGGCCGAGCGGGCGAACTGGTCGGCGGCGGCGGGCTGCAGATCATCCTTCCCGATCCGCTTTCTTACTACGTGACGCCGGTTGATTCAGCCTAGTTCCTCACCAGCCGTTACGCCTTCGGATTCAACTAAGTGAAAAGGTAGAGAGCATGCCGCTCAGTCAAAAAGATCGCGGAATGTCGGTGGCGACTGCTTTGGGGGATGACGTTCTGGTGCTGAAGCGAATGCGAGGAACCGAACAACTCGGGCGCCTGTTTGAATTCGAACTGGACTTGCTTAGCGAGGACTCGGAAGTCAACATCGACAAGGTCCTGGGCAAGGACATGACCGTCACGCTGAAGACGGGCGCCTCCAGCAGTCGCTACTTTCATGGCGTGACGGTCGCCTTCTCGCAAATCGAGGACGTCGGCAAGTTGAGCGCTTACCGCGCCGTGCTGCGTCCCTGGCTTTGGTTTCTGACACGGCGAGCCGACTGCAAGATCTTTCAAAGCATGAAAGTGCCGGACATTATCGAGGCCGTGTTCAAGGCCGCTGGTTTCACGGATTACGAAAAGAAGCTCAGCGGCTCCTACCGCACCTGGGACTATCTTGTTCAGTATCGCGAGACGGACTTCAATTTCGTCAATCGCCTGATGGAGCAAGAGGGCGTCTACTATTACTTCAAACACGAGAATGGCAAGCACACGTTGGTGCTGGCGGACGCGTACTCGTCTCACGGCCCTTGCCCTGGCTATAGCGAGGTCCCGTATTTTCCGCCTCAACAGAATGCGGGACGCGAACGGGATCACCTGTCCCAGTGGACGCTGTCTCGCCAGATTCAGCCCGGCAAGTACGCCTTGAGGGACTTTGATTTCGAGAAGCCCGCGGCCGACTTGACAACGAAACTGAACGCCGCCAACCGGACTCATCCTCATTCGAGCTATGAAGTCTATGATTATCCTGGGCAGTATTTCGAGCTCGGCGATGGAAACAGCTACGTCAAGTATCGCGTCGAAGAGCATCAATCGCAGTGGGAGCAAGTGCGCGCCAGCGGCACCGCTCGCGGCCTTTTCCCAGGCGGGCTGTTCAGTCTGACTGATTACCCGCGCGGCGACCAGAACCGCGAGTATCTCATCGTTTCATCCACCTATGAGCTGTCCACCAACGCGTACGAGACACAGGGCGCCGTCGTGGCGGAAGACGCCTACCATTGCAACCTGTCGGCAATCGCCAGCGCGACTCCCTACCGCAGTCCGCGGCTGACGCCTAAGCCGGTCGTCCAAGGCCCGCAGTCGGCGGTCGTGGTCGGCAAGAAGGGCGAAGAGATTTGGACCGACAAGTACGGTCGCGTCAAGGTTCAATTCCACTGGGATCGGTACGGGAAAGTCGACGAGAACAGTTCCTGCTGGTTGCGTGTGGCCCAAGTCTGGGCGGGCAAGCAGTGGGGCGCCATGAACATCCCCCGCATTGGCCAGGAGGTGATCGTGGAATTCCTGGAAGGCGATCCCGACCGACCCATCGTGACCGGTCGCGTCTATAACGCGGACAATATGCCGCCCTATGCGTTGCCCGACAATCAGACTCAAAGCGGCATGAAAAGCCGGAGCACCAAGAGCGGCACGGCGGAAACCTTCAACGAGTTGCGTTTCGAAGACAAGAAGGACAGCGAGGAAATCTACTTCCACGCCGAGAAGGACTTCAATCGCGTCGTCGAGAACAACGACACTCTCAAGGTCGGCCTGGACAAGAAAGACAAAGGCGATCAGACCATCGAGATCCACAACAATCAGTCGCTGACCGTCGGCAACAAGAAGTCGGACGACGGCAGTCAAACCATCACGATCTGGAAGGACCGCACGAGCACGCTCGAGACCGGCGACGAGACCGTGCATATCAAGAAAGGCAACTGCACGGTCACGATCGATAAGGGCAACGACTCGCTGACGTTGAAGCAAGGCAATCAGACCGTGAAGATATCAGCGGGCAAAAGCAAAACCGAAGCGGCTCAGTCGATCGAATTCAAGGTCGGCGCCAGCAGCATCAAGATTGAACCGGCGAAGATCACATTCAAATCCGCCCAAATCGACATCAAAGCCGACGCCAAACTAAGCGCGAAGGCGCCGATGAGCGAGGTGGCCGGCGACGCGACCTTGATCCTCAAAGGAGGCGTCGTCAAGATCAACTGACCCGAAAGGTGTCAGCAAATTCCCGCCACCGCTGGGCTTGTCCCAGCGCTCAACGGGGGCAAGCCCAAATGGCGTGGACTTAAGAAATGCCTCTGCCTGCCAGGCCCGAAGGGCCGAAACAATTTTAGCCGTGGCCGTGAGGCCACGGACCACTCGTCCAACGGTCCCGCAGGCCCGAAGGGCCGACACAAGTCCCGATTGTGTCGGCCCTTCGGGCCTGTATCCCGTCTAGCAACGTAACCGCGGCCTTACGGCCACGGCTAAAATTGTGATGGCCCTCCGGGCCTCAGAGATCGCAGGCATTGCTTGAGTCCACGCCATTCGGGGACATGCCCGTCGTGGCGTGCGCGCCGCGTTTTCAGAATGACCAGCGCAGGTCGAGCCGGAGCAGCGATTCGTACCACCGCGGTCCGGTGATTGCAAACTCACTGGACAGGCCAAGTTCGAAGAGTCCCAGATCGCCTCCTCGATCGAGCACCAAGCGCATGCCGGGAATCGCGTTGATGATCGTCATGCCGTCGACCTCGTTGAAGCCCGCGCCCGTAAGGCCGTTGCTTTCGCGACCGTCCAATACTGACCAGGCGACTAACTCCATCGTGGGAATCAAGGCCATGCTGTCTGTTTCGTAAGCCAGGTGACTGGTTCCGATTCCATAGCGGAGGACCTGCCCGGAATGATTCGGATCGCCGCCGATCGGGAACCAGTACTTTACCTCGCCATGGAAATAAAGCTCCTCATCCCACTTCAAACGAAACAACAGGCCGGGCTCCATCGAAACGTGCCCTGTCCCGAGTCCATGCGTCGGCGCCCCGGTGGGCATGTACGTGCGAAAGATCTGCGTGATCTGAATGTCGTTGCCGTCCAGCAAGACGGTCTTGGTCGTGATGTTCATGTCGGCCAAGCCCGCCGTATTGGCGCCTTGCGACTCCGGATCCAGGATGCGGATTGGGATTTCGGTTCCGACGGTCATCTTCGGCCCACCGAATTCCATCAGCAGCCGAATGTCCTGATAATCGACCGAGTCGAAACGGCCAGGTTGAGGCGTCTGGCCGGCAAACGTGTTGATCTTCCCTTTGCCATAAAAGAACTCGGCGCGATCCGGGAAGTTCAAGTTATAGGCCGCATCAAAACGCAAGCGAATGTTGCTGGCCAGGGGTTGCGAGACGTCAATCTCAAACGGCGCATAAATCAATCGCTCGCGGCCCACGCCGGCGTCGCAACGCACCGGTTGACGAAAGAGCCCCAGGAACCGATCCCAACGATTCGCGCGGCGATCGTTGCCAAAGTACGCTTGGGCCAACGCGCGAGCGAACATGGGTTCAGCCGGCGCGTCGTTGACGAGAGGCTCGCCCGTTAAATCCTCGCCGCTCCAATCTTGCCCTGATCCAAGAGGAACCAAGTGAGGTGCGGGGGAGACATCGGGCGTGGGTCCGCCGAACACTTCGCGCAGGCTCGACAGCCGAAAGACAGCGGGCCGCTGCGGGGTGCGGGGCCGAAGCGGAGCGCCACCGTTCGCCGACCACGCCGATTCGGGACCGCCAGATCGAATCTGCACGCCCGGTTGGACAAACAGAGTCCCATCGCCGGCGGACTGGGGGGTTGGAACATGCACCATGACCTGACGCGGCTCGCGTGGATACATGGCGGGGCGACCGTACCACTGCTGCTCAGTCAGCGGCGCGGCGGCTTCCACCGCTTCGCTAGAGAGGCCCTGCTCGAGTGTTTCAACGGTTCTTGGGTCAGCCGCCTGAACGCTTTCCGCGCCGGCGTCCATCGCGTTCAGTATCTCGTCCAGCGGACGCACCGTACTGGGCGGCGGCGGCGGATCACCGTCCAATCGTCGCAATTCCTGGGCGCCAGCGCCGCCGATGAACCAGACACACGCCAAAATGGCGAGGCCCTGGGCGCCGTTGCGAGCATGACGTCGCATGGGAGACATGGAGTTCAAGGAAACGTCTCGTGTCCATAAGCGGGAGGAATTCTACGGGTTCTATCGGCTTTACGCATTGCAACGATTGGACAATTCGGGAAATCAGCGGGAAATATAACGAGAGAAAATCGCAACCGCTGAGAGACTAGGCAAGCCGCGCAAGACGCACGACATGGCGCTCGCGTGGCGATTGGCAAGCCGCTGCGGCGGAGCGGATTACTCGATCGCTTTTTCGCCTGGCGACCAAACTTCGGGGCAAGATTCGCTATATTACTGGCGGTTCTATGTCCCCGACCATTTGCAGGCGGAACGAGTCGGCAATGCGAAATCTTGCGGTCCACTGGTATGAAGGTTTGTTCCTGAGAGCTCAGCACCTGCAGGCGTCTGAGCGTTACTGGACCGAGACGCTGCAGACGTCCCACCGCTGGGACCACCCGTACCACTATGGTCTGCAGGCCATGGAGTTTAGTGTCGAGGCCCTGGCCAATCACCAATTCGAAGTGCATCGGCTGCGGGCCCGCATGCGCGATGGAACACTCGTCGACTTGCAAACCGGGCAGGAGCCCGACCGCGTCGATTTGAAGGAAGCCATCTCCGACGCCGCCTTGGCCACCGCCGCCTTGCAGGAGGCTTTCGAAGAACAGGCCGTCGTGCGCGTGTATCTGGGCGTGCCGAAGCTCAAGCTGGGCCGCGGCAACGTGGGCGCGGAGAATCCCAACGCCCGCTATCAGGAAGCCGAGCTGAACATTGCCGACGAGAGTCGCGGCGGTAATGAGCAAGCAATCCAGTTCCGTCAGCTCAACGCGAAGCTCTTGCTGTCCACTCAAGATCTTTCGGGCTACGAGTTGCTGCCGATCGCCCAAATCCAACGCGCCGGCGCCCAGGAAGCCAAGCCGCAACTGGACGCCGCCTACATTCCCCCAGTGCTCTCCATTTCGGCCTGGCCGCAATTGGGGCGGGACATCGTGCGAGCCATCTTCGACATCGTGGGACGCAAGGTCGAGGTGCTCAGCCAGCAAGTCGTCAACCGCGGCATTGGTCTGGACAGCCGTGATCCCGGCGACCTGGAACGGATCCTGATGCTGATGCTGCTCAACTCCGCCTACAGTTCGCTGGCCGTGCTGGCCTTCGCGGAAGGCGTTCATCCGTTCGTGGCTTATACGGAGCTATGCCGACTCCTGGGGCAATTGTCCATCTTCGACGCGGCTCGGCGTCCCGTGGAGATCCCCGCCTACGATCATGAAGATCTGCATCGCATCTTCAGCGGCGTGCGCATCCGCGTCGAGCAACTGATTCATTCGGTCCGCGACTACGATTATCAGCAGCGGTACTTCGTGGGAGCGGGTATGGGCATGCAAGTCTCCCTCGAACCGCAGTGGTTCAACACCAATTGGAAATGGTACATCGGCGTGAACAAAGGCGAGTTGACGACCGCCGAGTGTCGGGAGTTGTTATCGCCGGGACACCTGGATTGGAAGTTCGGCAGCAGCCGTCAAGTCGATCTGTTGTTCACGCGACGAATGCAGGGCTTGGAGCTGATCCCCGTAGACCGGCCCGAACGCGCCTTGCCGGCGCGACCTGAATGGCTGTACTTCGAGGCGCCGCGACGCGACGCGCCCGCGTGGCACGACGTGCAACAAACTCAATCCTTGGCTGTCCGCCTGAAGGACTCGTTGATCATGAACCATGATCGCCTGCAAGGCGAACGGCAACTGGTGGTGAATTACCAAGGACGCAGCGCGCCGCTGCAATTCGCTCTCTTCGCGGTGCCCACCGAGTCATGACGCCGAAACTCGCTCGAGCCGTGGATCCGGTATTTCTGCACGTGCTGGATCTGTTGGATCGTATCGCCGATCAACAAAACCCGACGCCGCAAGAGGAGCGGTTGAGGATCGTTGCGCTGATCGACCAGGCCGAAGCCATCGTGGGCGCCGGCGAGGAATGGGAGCTGGCCAAATACGCCTTGGTCTCCTGGATCGATGAGATGCTGGTCGAGACGCCCTGGACGGGACGTGACTGGTGGAGCAACAACGTCCTGGAGATGGAGATGTTCAACACTCGCTTGTGCAGCGAGAAGTTCTATGAAAAAGCCCGTCAGGCCTCGGCGCTCACCAATCGCGACGCCTTGGAAGTCTTTTATGTCTGCGTGGTGCTGGGCTTTCGCGGACTCTATCGCGATGAGAATCTGGCCGCGTCGTTCATTCAGGCCTACAACTTGCCGCCCGATCTATCGTCCTGGGCCCATCAAGTTTCGATGTCCATCCGGCTGGGACAGGGCCGCCCGCAGCTGTCCGATCCGGGGAAAGAAGTTGAACGGCGCGCCGCCGCTGCGGAATCAGACGGTCGCGGTCTGGCCCTGGGTCGTGGCCGCGATGCTGCTGGCCGGCAACGTGGTGGTGGCGTACAAGATCTTTGTGCTCGACGCCGGGGGATCTTCGTGACGACTCCCCAACAGCCGCCGGCCCTGTTCCGCCGCCGAGCGCATTCTGATTGCCGCGAATTGAACGCCGGATCATGCTGGCCTGCTAAGGAACGGAATCGATGAGTGAAGAAGCAAAGGAAAAACGTCCCGGCTTTTGGCGCCGCCTGGTGAGTGCTCCCTGGCGTTGGTCGCTGCCGGCCCGCGCGGCTTGGACCTTCTTCTTCTTTCTCGTGGCGCTGGTCGTTGTCACTTGGATCATGTTCTTCGCCAATGAGAACAATCTCGCCTGGTGGCACGTGATGTGGTGGCGCCGCATGACGTTGGTCGTCCGGGCTTACCATCGCGCTGCCAGTGGTCCTCTATTACGGCCTGAAGCTCTGGCTGGAAGCTCGTCCGGCGAGGTTTCCGGAAATCGATTACGCCTGGTCGGCTGGACTGGAGGCCTTGCGCAAGAGCGGCATCGATCTGAACGCGACGCCGATCTTCTTGATCCTGGGCAGCGGCGAGGAGCAATTGGAGCGAAGCCTTTTGAAAGCCGCCAGGTTGCCCCTGCGAGTGGACAACGCGCCCGAAGGCCCCGCTCCGCTGCATTGGTATGCGAATCCCGAAGGCGTCTACCTGTTCTGCACCGAAGCCTCCTGGCTAAGCCAGGCTGCGCGGCTGAGCGAAAAGAAGATCGCCCAGCGGCAGACCGCTCCTGGCGCTTGGACAGCGCCGGCGGCCGCGCAGGCGCTGCGGCCCCCGCCCAGCCGGCGCCAGTCCAGCCCCCGCCCGCGCGCAGGCCGCGCCGGCTCGCCCCGGCGCCGGGCGCCCCGCCCCATCCAACGATCCGGTGCGGGGCACGATTTCGCTGGATCAGTTCGTGCAACAAGAGCAAGAACCAGAGCCGCAGGCGCCGTCGCCCGCGGGCGGTCCGCCGTCATCGATACGCGGCACCATCGAACTGCCGTCGCAGGGCGCGGCGGCTAACCCCTCGCCCAGCTCGACGGTCGGCGCACCGGCGAGCGACCGACTGGACGATCTCAATCCATCTCCCCTGCAGAAACAACCGGCCCTGGTGCCTCCCAGCGAGGCCGCACATCGGCAATTGCAGTTGGCCTATGTCTGCCAATTGCTGCGGCGACAACGTCAACCCATTTGCCCGATCAACGGCGTGTTGACGCTGTTGCCCTTCGAAATTGTGCAAGCGACGCCCACCGAAGCCGAGGAGCTGCAGCGCGCCGTGCCGCACCGATCTGCTGACCATCCAACGCGAATTAGCGTTGAGATTCCCCGTCACGGCGCTGGTCTCTGGGCTGGAGCGCGAACGCGGCTTTCGCGAACTTGTCCGCCGCGTCGGGTTGGAGCTCGCCGCGGCTCAACGTTTCGGGCGCAAGTACGATCTACGCTGCGTCGCCGCCGCCGAGGACATGCGCGGCCTGAGCGCGCATCTGTGCGGCGCCTTTGAGGATTGGGTCTATACTCTGTTTCGCGAACAGCAAGCCCTCACGCGGCCGGGCAACCTACGCCTGTACGGGTTGCTGTGCAAGGTTCGCTGCAATCTCAAGCTTCGACTCGCGGAAATCCTGGCCGGAGGTTTCGGGTACGATCCGAGGCAAACGCCGCACGATCAACCTCTCCTGTTCAGCGGTTGCTACTTCGCGGCCACCGGCCCATCTCCGGATCGTCAGGCGTTCGTCAAGAGCGTCTTCGACAAACTCCTCGACGAACAAGAGAACGTGGAATGGACTCGACAAGCCCTTATCAACGAGCAACGCTACACGCTGCTGGCGACCACGGGTTGGGCGGTGGCCGCTGTCTTGTTCATCGTTCTGGCCGTGTCGCTGTTCTACATGTTCGCGGCCTGAGCCCTGCGACTTGCAGTGCTCGCCTCCAACGAATTTGAGCAGAAGAGCGAAAGCCCGGATCCGCGTCCGCCTTGGTCAAACGCTTACTCGACCAAGATCCGCAGAGGCGTCATCCGCGTCGGCCCAGGCGGCACTTGAATCGGCGTGTCCTCCGCGGTGAAGCGAGGCTTGTTGTAGACCACGCCGGTCGCCTTGATCTTGTACTTTCCCGGCTTGACGTCGGTCAGCTGAAAGCGGCCGCTCGTGTCCGCCACGGCGTCGGCGACTTCTTTCCCATCGTCGCCCAGCAACGTGACCTTTGCTTCCGAGACGGGGGTTTCATGGAACAAGACCTGTCCGGCGACTTGGTTGGGTCGAGTGCGATTGCGCTCGGCTTCTTCCTTGGAGATGATGTCCACTTCGTAGCTGAGCACCGCCCCGGCGTTCCCAAGTTTGTCGGTCGCGCGAAGCAGCACGAATTGTTTGCCGGCCAGCTTGGTCGGCAAAGCCGCCGCCCAGCGGCCATCGCCAATCGGCTTGGCCGGCAGCGGCGGCGGTTTGACGGGGAAGCGGCCGCTGTAGTCCGCGTCAAAAGCCGCTTCGACTTTATCGACGCCGCTGAAATCTTCGCCATCGCACCAGACGGTGATCTTTAACGGTTCGCCCACCGCGACGGTCCGCCCTGGTTCAAAGGCGACCTTCGTGAATTGCGGAGCGGCGGCGTCCAGGGCGATCGGGACATGAGGACTCCAGACGCTTCGCGCAGGACTCGCCAAGCGAGCCAGGACGTTGACGCGCTGGTTTTGCAGTCCGCGGCCGGGCAGGTCCAACTGGTGATCGCCGACCTCCGTCGCGATGGTGACGCCGCCGCCTTGCATCGCGGCCAGGTACACCTTCACTTGGCGATCCAAGAAGATGCGTTGCGTGGTCTCCCCGCGAAACTCTCGGTCCATATCCTCATCCAAACCAACCTCGACAAACACGCCCGGCGTCTCGAAGCTATTGGGCGGAGCATCGACTTGAAATCGAATCGGAATGCTATCCGTTGGCGCCAGGAATGCGGCGTTTGGCAAGGGCTCGGTGATGCGAACCTGCATGACGTCCGTCCATTGCGGAATACTCCTTTGCTGCACATCAAGAGGCACACGGAACAGAAACGCCCGCGGATAGTCGTCGACATGCACTTGCAAAGTCAACTCGCCCCGCAGTCCATCTGGAAGAAAGGCGTTCAACTCGGCGGAGTAAGTCGGCGCCTGGATCACGCCGGCCATTCGTCCCTGGATCGGCATCGTCAGAGGTTCGGCGATGTCGCATCGCACGCGAACGCCCTCTGGCGGTAGGACACTGCGATCCAACGCCGCCAGCCGCACAGTGAGTTTCCGTTCATCCACGTCATACGCCGCTTCGGCCTGGATGAATCGTCGTGGTCGCTGAGGCGATATCTGAATCCGCCGCAACGTCTTGGCGCCCGTCTCGAGATCCGTCGCGACCAGGATCATTCCGTGATGAATCGCCGGCGGAGGCGGCGCCGCGGGGTCCTGCGCCGGTGATCCCGACTCGCTGTCCCCTTGCGCCGGCGCGGGCGCCGCGTCGTCGCCGACCGGGGGTAAACCCCGAGGTTCGGCGGCGGGCTTGGCGGCGGGCGGATCAAAGTCCAAGGGGACGCTCTGATTGCGTGGCAAGCGCAGGCTCGCCAAGCTCTTCACCAGAGTGGTCGCACCCAGCTTGTCTAACTCGCGCTGCGCATCCGTCGAATTCAGTTCCCCATCGGGTAGAACGCCGCTGAAGCGAGTGTCGAGAGCCAATAGCTCCAGGCTCACCGTCTTATCGAAGGGCGCCTGATTGACCAGAGACAATTGGTAGCGAGTGTCGTGATTCGGAAACGGATACAACAGAACGCCGGCGGGCGTCGAGGACCAGCTATTGGCGACGCCCTCCGCTCGTAGCAGCAATTGAGGGGGCGCCGGCGCGAGGATCTCAATCGACTGGCGAGCGTATTCCATGGAGTCGGCGATCGTCGTTTGCAACAGATCCACTTGCGGAGCGCCGCCGTGGGAACGCACGCGGATGTTCGTCAGACCGTCCGTCGCGTCGCCGTTGGCGACGATCGTCTTGATGGCCAAACGCACGGGGCCCGCGGCGCGCCGCAACAGATTCACGCGCAAACCGAATTGCGAAGCCAAGCCAGGCGGCAAGTTGACGGGGGCCGCCATCTCGTTCAAGGCCGTCTGCAACCGGTCGGCGCCGGGCAAGTCCTCGTGATAGATCGGCGCGCCGGACAGATTCTGGATCTCGAGTAAGTCAGGGTCGTACTGCAATACGATCCAGGCTTGCGCTTCAGCCGCCGCTCGGTTGTCGACGCGAAGCATGATTTCTTGACTGGCGGCGTTGCTCAAGTCGATTCTGTGGGGCGCCTGCACTTCGATGGAAGGCCGTACCACAATCCGAGTGGAGCGTTTTCGGGGATCAAGTCGATTGGACCAGTCTTGGTAATCACGGCGCACGCCGCTCAACCAGGTGCGTTGCGTCGGCTCCGCAAAGGCCTCCAGGACGCGCGTTCGCCGCATCTGCCAGGCCAAGGCGATGCACAATTCATTGCGGCGCAGGGCGTCGCTAACGGCGCTCAGCGAGTCGTCCGATTCGGTCAGAGGCAGCCACCAGAACGCGCGCTCCGCCGAGCGGAGATAGGCCCATCTCTCCTCGATCTCCTCAATCGAACGGACATCGCTGGCGTTCCGCACCGCAACGGCAATCAACGTCGCCAGCCCTTGATAGGATTCCTCCAATGCGCGGCCCCAGTTCGGCGAAGTTCGCCTGAACTTGACGCGGATCCTGGCGAGCGCGAAAAGCCGCGGGTTGTTCCGGCGATTCATCGAGTCGCGAACTCAAGCTGACGACATTCTTGAACGCCTTACGTGCTTCCGGACATTGCAAGGTCGCGATCTCCGTCAATTCCAGCTCCAAACGCATCTGCTCTTGAGCCCAATCCAAGCGGCGCCAGGATTGGCTCGCCATCGGAATCGGCCCCGATAGCGGCGGCGATTGGTAGGCCAAAGCAGCCGAGATATCGGACGCGTCCGCCGCCCAAAGCAAGCGGTCCCGCGTTCCGGCGTCCGTCAATGGGATGCGCAACAAGTCCTCGATGGCGTAAGTCGAATCACTGGACTCGAGCAATCTTTGCAAGCGGTCATCGTCCAATTGACGCTCGACCGACTGTTGCAGCTTCCGCGTTCGGGAAGTCAACCGCCGGATTCGTTCCACGCGATCCGCCGAGTCGTCCGACTCCAGCAGCGAGATGAGGTTGCGCCAAGCGTCGAAAAGCCGCCCTAGATCTTGAAACGTCGGCGTCTCCAACGTCGGCTGACCGGCGGCGCGACGCCAGGCCAGATACTGAGGCGCGCGGTGACTGAGCACGACCGACAACCTCGAGGCCTCGGCGACGGACTGGATTTCCGACGCGATCCTTTCATACCTCCGAATGGCGTCCTGGAAAAGACGCTCCGCGCCCAAGCGATCGGCCGTGCTGAGCGGCTCCAGGAGTGCGAATTCCGCTCGGGCCCGAATGCGGTCGGCCCGCTCGATTTCGTCGAGGAACCCGCGCAGAAAGCGCGGCGGCGAGGAAGCGACGGTTTCGGCCAACAGCGCCGAACGCAGGGCCTGTTGCAACTGCGGCCACGACAGACCTGCAACCGTGGCGAGTCGCGCCGCCAGCCGCACCTCGGCGTACGCCTGCTCCGCCGCGGACAAGCCCGCGATCCAGTCATCAAACTCGACTCGAGTGGATTCCTTGGCGACGAACTTCTCGAGAGCAGCGGAGAGATTCGCCGACTCGAGGAACGCAAAGTCCGGCCTGGATTGACTCAAGGCGCGAGCGAATCCCAACGAATGAGGAATCCCCGTTGGCAACACCGATCCACGCCATTCATCGACCAAGAGCTGTTGACGGCGAGACCATTTCGTCGATGCCGCGGGTTGGGTCATCAACTCCAGCGGCTCGATCAGCTGACGTAGTTTGCGCAGCAACAACCGCGGCTCAAATTGTCCCATGCGGTAGGTTTGTTCGATCCCGATCAGCGTCGCTTCATAGCGGCGGACGCTGGTGGGCGCCACGGCGGAATGACCGCCATAAACGTCCATCTCGAGCAGTTGATCTCTCAGCATCCATCCCTTGCGAAGCAGGTCTGGAATCGGATCGGTCGCTGGCGCTTTCGCCTTCGCTGCCGACGAGGGCTTGGCGGGGTCCGACTCCGGAGTGGTCGCGTCCTGCGGTTCGCCGGTGGAGGCCGGTACGTTGGCGGCCGGCTTGCCGTTGGTTGCGGTCCCCGCATCCTCAAGGGGCGGCTTGCCCCCGGCCCCGGCGGTCGTGGCAGCGGCTTCGCCTTCGTTGGCGGGCGAAGCAGTAGGCGATGAGGAGGAGGACGACGCGGCTTGGCCAAGCATGTTGGCCAGAGGCGACCCAAAGCCGAATCGAGCGAGCGGCGCCGGCGCCAAGGACGCCACGGAGTAGGCCAGGCTGCTCGTGTTCAATAAGTCTCGAGTTCCCACATAGTAGGCGAAGGTTCGAGAGCCCTCTTGAGCACGAGAAACGGCGGCGGCGATATCCAGGGACTGTTCGGACTTGGGAAAGGCGCCGGTCGAAATCAGCACCGGAGCCGGGCTATCGGCGGGCAACGGCGGCGCGAGCCAGGGCGTTTGCGATTCCCGGTCGCCGCTGGCCTTGCTGACCCAGGCGGCAACTTGCTTGACGACAAAGCGATGCAATTCCCCGAGATCCACTTCATGGTTCAAGTCAAGATCCGCGGCGCCGCGAAGCCCTCGCTCAACAAAGAAGCCGAAGACCGATCGCTGCAAGGACCTGGCGTAATGGGACCGTTCAAACCGCGCGTGGGAATGCAACACCCAGATTGTCCCAGGGCCGCGCCGGCTGCGATTCCGCTTTTCGGCTTCCTCCTGCAAGAGGGCGGCAAAGTCGTTGAAGGCGACGCCCAATCGAGCGTTGGTTTGCAGCGGACCCGAATCAATAATCAGCAACTTGGTTGCCGCTGGCGAGCGTTGCAGTTGATCAAAAAGTGCGGACACAGGCACTCGGCCAGCGGTTGACGGCGACGCTCGATAGTCTTCCGAGAGAAGGCAGGGTTGACCATCAACCACAACGCCATGAGCCGCGACATACGCCACAAGGACACTGACGGAGGGGTCGTCGACCAGCCGATCTCCCAGCGCCAGAAGTTGGTTGTCTGCTCGCAACGCCTCGACCACCGTGGGCGAGGGACGATCGGTCTCTTGATGAAGCGCGGGCGCCAATTCGCTCAGCGCCGCCTGTTGTTGCTCGGCGAAGGGAACCAACAGCGCATCCAAACTGGAATATTGGGGCGATTGGAGGATAACGAGATCTGGACGAGCGTGCGCGAACGGCGACCAGAGCGAATAGCCGAGCCACAGCGACAACAAGACCACCGCCAGAGCGACGCCGCCGCGGAGCATGAGTTGTCGAATCCGCGCGGCGTAGTCCGTCGTCCGCGGTCTCCAAGAACCACGCCGAACTCGTTGGGGTTGGCTTGGTAAACTCATGCCGTTTCGCCGAAGGAGGAGAGGTCACATTGCGGCGACAGCCGCCCTCGATCATTGTCGGAACGCCCAGCAATCGAGATAACCCGGATCACCGCGCTATCCGCATCGCCCGGCCGGCCGGACAATGTTGTAACGGTGATTCCGAGAGAACGGGTTATCACGTCCAGCGGCGCCGGCGCCCGTGCCCTCTTGACTTGGAGGGTCAGGCAAGCGGCGCAGGTTCCCTGCCGCGAAGACCCGCCAGGGGCGAACAGGCCGAACAGGCCAAAAACGGCTCAGCCGCCAATCAACACGTTAGGCAAGCCAACGACGATCGTGCCTCCATGGGAGGTGGAATCCCCCAACCGCGCAGGCCGGTTTGCCGCCGATCAACACCGTCGCCGAGCCCTTCACGATGGTGTCCGGCGGCCCCGTGCAAGTCGCCATGGAGCCCACATTCGCCGCGGGCGCCCCGCCGATCAACACGGTCGGCATCCCCGGCGGCAGAATCGGACCGCCCACGTGAGGGACGACTCCGGTAACCATCGGGCAGACATGCATATCGCCGACACGGGCGGCGGGCTGGCTCATGGGGACATCCTTCGCGTTTCGGCGAACGCTTCTCTAAGGAACAAGGCAGGGGTAACGGCTGTGCGATCACGTCGCCGCTTGTTACGGCTCCAGAAGCTTGCAGCCGGCGTCCAGGAAACGGTTCAAAGCGGCGACGCCCTCGGTGGCTTGGACGTTCGCCAAACTGCTCATAATCACGCCGGCAACCAGGGCGCCGGTCAAGTGATCCGGCGGCGGCGCTGCGGGCAAATCGGGCGGCGACATGCTGCCCGCGCTGACGGCGGCCGCGGCAGCCAACCAAGCGGGAGGACTTCGATGCTCAAGTTTCTCGGCGACGCGCTGAGCGATCAGTCGGCTTTGCTCCTTCGGTTCAACCGCCCATTGGCGGGCCGCTTGGATGGCTTGGGTGTCTTCGTTGGAAAGCTTTTCTTCAGGGAGAGCCGAAAGGTAACAATCGACGCCCCAAGCAACAGCGCGGGGTTTCGGCAACCAACGCGCCAGGACCTTGACTGCTGACGGCAGGCAATCGTTCTTTCGCAACACGGCAAAGAACTGCTCGGTGGTGTGCTTCGCATCCAGCAGCTCGATCGCTTCCTCCTCCAAGTCCAGCGGCCGGCACAATTCGCTGGCCAAATCAAGTTGCACTTGGGGCGACTCTTCCGGCTTCGAACTGGGAGACGGAACATCGCCCGTCGCCGGGGCCGAAGGTTCGGCGGGAGCGGCAGGATCGACGACGCGCACACGAAACGTGGATTGCCCGGCGCGGATCTCGTCGCCGTCATGAATCTCCGCGCGCTCGACCGGCTTGCCATTGACCAGCGTGGTTGGCGCGCCGGCGACCTCCTGAACTTCGCAGCGTCCGGATTGGCACTTGATCTCGAAGTGAACATCGGCCATCTCGGCGTCTTCCGGGAAGCAAATGTCCGCCCACTCGGTGCGGCCAATCCGCGCCGTCTGACCATTTCGCACAAGGCTCTCACGACGGGCCGAGGGTCCAGCCACAAATTCTAGAATCAGATGCATGAAGCGGGCGCTCTCGGGTAAGCCGCTGAAACGCAGGAGGCCAGGCGCCGCTCCCTGGCCTTCGACCACTCCCGAATTATAGGCCACCGCCGCGCCGCGCACACCAGAGATTTCAAAGACGCCATGCGCCGCTTCGACATGCATTTCAGGAAGGTCGCAAAGAACCACCGAGGCGCATACCGTTCGGGCCTCTGTGGTTCTCCGTGCTCTCTGCGGTCAACCCGTTTCCGCGGGACTTTGAGTCGATTCCCAGCGTTGCACTTCGCATAGCGATGACGGCGAGCTTACCTGAAAGATACATGCAACGTTGCTTAGCCGCGACCATACAGCGGCATCTTGGTCGCCTTGATCGTCAGGAAGGGGATATTCGCATCCAAGGGTAAACTCGCCATGTGCACGATCGTGCGCGCCACCAACTGGACATCGATTGTCGGCTCCGCGGCGAGGCGACCATCCGCTTGAGGCACTCCTGCGGACATTCTCGCGGTCATGTCCGTGGTCGCATTCCCGATGTCGATTTGGCAACAGGCGATATCAAAAGGGCGGCCGTCCAAGGCAATCGACTTGGTGACGCCCGTGACCGCGTGCTTGCTGGCCGTGTAGGCCAAGGAAAATGGCCGCGGGGCGTAAGCCGACACGGAGCCATTATTGATAATCCGCCCGCCTTGCGGCCGCTGGGACTGCATCAGGCGAAAGGCGTGTCGACTGCAAAGGAAGAGCCCGTCAACATTCACCGACATGACCGCGCGCCAATCATCCCAAGCCAACTCGCCTGGCAAAACGGCGGTCGTGTTGGCGCCGGCGTTATTGAACAGCAGATCCAATCGCCCATACCGGGTGTCGATCTTCGCGAACAGGTCGGCAACCGAATCAGGATCCGTGATGTCGGCCGGCAAGGCCAGCACTTCATGTTGGATCGCGGGATCGTCAAGGGCGAGTTGCACCGTGCCTTGCAAGGCGTCCTCACGGCGGCCGCACACAACGACGCGATATCCGGCTCGAGCGAGCGCCACTGCCGAAGCGCGGCCAATGCCCGATCCACCGCCAGTCACCAAGGCCACCGAATTCAACGCCGGCATTTTGGGTCCTCTCTGGAAACGTCAGTCAGGTCACCGGCCGGCAACGCCGGAGCGGGTTTCATGGGTGGCGCTGCGCCAGCGGGTTCGTGAAACAAGTCACCACAGAGGGCGCAAAGGAATACAGAGGACAGAGTTGCATCCGCCTCTGTGGTTCTCCGTGTCCTCCGTGGTCAATTCGATCCGGATTCTTCTTGACTTGATGCTTATCGGGTGGCGCTTCACCCTGGCGGCTGTCCCGGATTTCTTGGCGGCTCAGTCGTTCATGGACACGCCCATTTCTTTCAGCAAGTGATCGGCGGAGTAAACAACGCCGGTGATCCAGAGAACGTAGCGTATGTCGACTCCGATGGAGCGACTGTAGCTTTGATTCCAGGCGAAGTCATTGATGGTGGCTTCGAAGCAGCGATCAAAGTTCACGCCGACCAAGCGTCCTTGGGCGTTGAGAATGGGGCTGCCTGAATTGCCTCCGGTGGTGTCGGTGTCGTAGAGGATCGCCACCGGCACGTCGTCGAGTTGTTGATTGCGGAAGCGCCGAAAGCGACCCTCCGCGCGAGCTTGGATCAGTTCCTCCGGCGTAATGAAGGGTTCGACGCCCGTGGTTTTGTCGAGCACTCCGCTGAGCGTTGTGATCGGCGTCTTGATGACCGCGTCCTCGGGCGAATAGCTGCGCACACGGCCGCACGTGAGGCGGAGCGTCGCATTCGCATCCGGGACAAAATCTGTCGCCAGGAACTGCTGTTTGACTTCGATCAATGAGCCATAGAGTCGGCTCAACCGACCTTCGCGTTCCTTGTCCAACTCGCGCATTTCGAGATACGTGGGATAGAGGTTGACGATCAGCCGCAGCAGAGGGTCTTCGACTCGCGTCAACTGTTCGGGCGTCAAGCTCAAACATTCCTCGACGAAGGCAACATCTCCCAACCGCGTGGTTTCCATCAGATCGGTCGCGATGGCGTTGATTTGATCGGGCTTGGCCAAGAGACGCTGCAACGGTCCTATTCCCTGGACGCCGGGCAAGTTGGCAAGGCGTTCGAGTATACCGGCCAGCAGGATTTGATCGGTTGGCGGATGATAATCGCCCATGGACACTTTCAGCCGTTGGACGGACTGCTCGAAGTTGCGGTCCATGTACGGCGACTCGCGCTCCAAGTCGGGTTTCTGACGTTCGGTGACCGCGTTGACGACGAAGTAGCCGAAGGCGACAGCGCGGGGCGCCGAGCGGAGCTGAGCCAGGTGGATTTCCAGCGGAGCGGCGGCGGTGATTTCCTGATAAACCGCGGCAATGTCCGTCAACAACGAGCCGTACTTGGCGGCTCGCATCGGGTCGTCGTCGATATAGGCCTGCAGCTCCTTTTCCTGCATCAGGCGGGTCTGGGTAATGTGGGCTCGGCGAAGGCCCTTCAATTGCCCGCGCGAGCGTTTTTCGACATTGGCCAACCCTGGCATGCGCGATGCATGCTTGATGGCGACGGCGCGATCCTCGGCGCCGGTGGTCGTCATCACGTCGATCTGCCAGTTGTAGAGATCCACAATCGTCGGCAAACGCACTTGCTCTTCATACTTCAGAAAGGAAGCGGTCTTGTGCCGCGCCGTGCGGCCCGGATATCCCAGCAGAAAAACCGCGTCGCCTTCATTCACGCCCTCGGGAGCGACGGGAATGAACCGCTTGGGACGATAGGGAATGTTGTTCTGGAGTAGGTCGCCGAGGATCCGTCCGGCGCCGTGTAGGCGCGCATGAAGGAGAAGTCGCCGGTGTGCCGCGGCCATTCCCAGTTATCCACCTCGCCGCCGAAATTGCCGACCGATTGTGGGGGAGCGAACACCAACCGCACGTCCTTCAGGTAGGTGTAAAGGAACAGCACATAGGTTTTGCCGGCGAACATCTCCGCCACTTCCGTGCGCAGCCCAGGATGGTCCCGCTCCGCCTCCACTTCCAGCTCCTTGCTGCGCCGCTCGATAGCGCGAGTTCGTTCGACGAACGACATCTCATCTTCGACGGCGGCGAGTACTTGAGGCGAAACGTCCATGTAACGCTCGGTGATGCGGACTTGATAGTCCGGTGCGGGGATCTCGTCGTTGTACGACTTGGCCTGAAAACCAAGGGTCAATAGATCACGATCGGCGGTGCTCGCCTTTTGAATGGCGCCGTAGGCACAGTGGTGGTTGGTGATGATCAATCCGTTGTCGGAAACAAATGAGCCCGTGCATCCGTTGACCCGACAAATCCCGTTGACCAAGCTTGTTTGCGCCGGATCCGCATTGAAGAGTTGCTCCGCGGTGAGCTCAATGCCTTTCGCGCAAGGTTGAGCTTTCCCAGATCGCTGATCGGATACATCCCCTCCTCGGCGTGGAGGCGGGCGGCGGAATTCAAGAGGCAGCAAAGGAGCGCCAGCGACAGGATTCGATGCGGTCGAGTCATGGGGTTCTTCATGTTGGCGGAATCACGTTGGGCAAGATCCGGCCGCCAGCCGTGGATGGTTGGCGGCGGCGACTGACAGCCCCTATTTTAGGCGGTTTCGTTGGCGGGAGCGACCTTGATGCACTATTCTGGTCAAACTCGGCGGGCGCCTCGTCGACGCTGCCGGACGCCTCGCTCTTGAACCAACCGCCATCGGACTTCCGCCATGCTCCATCGCCATTGCCGCCGCCTTCTCCTGCTTGCCGCGTTAATCCACGGCAGCGTTTTCGCCCAGGAAAAAAAAGAAGATCCGAATCTACTTGCGGCCGCGCGAGCGGAGGCGATCTTGAACCAGGCCGGACCATGGATGGAGCTCTGCAACGGCAGCGACCTGGACGGCTGGCATGGCGACGAGCCTGGGTACCAAGTGCAAGACGGCGTGCTGATCTGCAAAAAGGGCGGCAAGAACCTCATCACGGATCGCACCTTCCGTGATTTCGCCGTTCGCTTTGAATTCAAACTTGAGGAGAGCGGAAACAACGGCTTGGGAATACGGGTTCCCGATGGCGGACATCCATCACGCGACGGCATGGAGATTCAAATTCTGGATCATCACGGTTCGCGGTACCAGGCCGAGGCGACAACGAGCGACGGGGCAACGCGAACGCTCAGCTGGCTCAAGCCGTGGCAATATCACGGCTCCATTTATGGCGTTTACCCCGCTCGCACGGGATACCTTCGCCCGGCCGGCCAGTGGAATACGGAAACGGTGATCGCGATCGAAGACCACATCATGGTCATCCTGAACGGCGCTGATGATCGTTGACGCGTACTTGGACGACTGCACTCCCGTCGATCAAGGCCAACACCCGGGCATGCGGCGACGTGAAGGCCACCTCGTCCTCGCTGGCCATAATGATCGGGTTGAGTTTCGCGGCCTCCAAGCCATCGACTTCAGCCCTTCGCCGCCGCGTCCCCAATCCACGATCGACAACACGCCGCCAGCGGGCTTCGTCTCGCTGTTCAATGGTGAGAATCTCGACGGCTGGAAAGGACTGGCGCACAACAATGCGAACCAACGACGCGCCATGCAGGGCGATGCGTTGGCCGCCGCACAGCAGATCGCCGACCAACAGATGAGGGACCATTGGTCGGTGCTTGACGGCGTCTTGACCTACGATGGAAAGGGACAAAGCCTCTGCACGGCGCGAGACTACGGCGATTTCGAACTCTATGTGGATTGGAAGATACCGCCCGGCGCCGATTCGGGAATCTATCTCCGCGGCACGCCCCAAGTGCAAATCTGGGACCCCTGGGACGCCCGCACCAGCCCAGGAAAAGAAGCTCCCTCGACGCCCGCGGCATGGGTGGCCGCCTATCGCAATGGCCGCAATCTGGGATCCGGCGGACTATGGAACAATCAACGCTGGCGGAAACGCGCCCACAACGCTTGCCGACAACAAGCCCGGCCAATGGAATACCTTCCTGATCCGCATGGTGGGAGAGAAGGTGACGATCTGGCTGAACGAAAAGAAGATCGTCGATCGCGTGGCTCTGGAAAACTACTGGGACAAGACCGGCGCCGCGCCCTTGCCGCGCCGACCAGATCGAGTTGCAGCATCATGGCAGCGAGTTGTACTTCAAGAACTTGTACGTCCGCGAGTTGCCGTACTAAGCCGTCGATTCGAAGTTCCGCGGAAACGGGTTCACCACAGTCGCCCCGACGGTTTCGGATCACCGCGGACAGCGCGGAGTTCCATGTACTTTTCGTAACTTGATGCGTATGAGGTGCGTTGTGCGACCCCAGGCCTTGGCGTTGCACCGTCCTGCGATGCGAAGGTCAGTGGCCCTCGGCCGGCGCGGGTTGTTCGGCCGCCGACTGTTCCACCGACGGCTTGGGCGATGGCGGGTGGCCATGTGGAGTGAACCCGGCCGTCAAACAGATCCCGACGACGACCAACGCCATGCCCACCCACAGCAACGGATTGACGACATCGCCGGGATGCAGATTCACATAGGCGGCAATCGCATTGACGGTGACCGCGCCGCCAAACACAATCGGCATCACATAAGCGGGCTTGCCGCCCGCTTTCGTCAAAGCAAACGTCAACGCCAGCGCTCCCAAGGCGCCCAGGCAACCCGCGAGAAATCCCCATTTCATCGCTGGGGCGTATTTTCCGGTGTAGTCGAAGTTGTCGTTGTAAGCCACCTTCATCATCGCCGCACCACCGGCAATGGCGATCACCAGGTAGGCGACGCCAATGAACACGTACGGCTTGAACGGCCCCCATTCGCGATTGGCCGCCCGGGCGTTGGTCAGCGTCGGACCGTAAAGGCCCCAGCAAATGGCGACCAACAAAGCGCATAGCACCGCGTATATCTCAACCTTCATCGGACTGCTCCCGAGCGGACAAATTCGGCCAAATCGACGCTGACAGTGTATTCCTGAAGCGCGCTCAACGACAAGGCGCCGCTCCACGATTCCGACGCGACGCCGCAACCTGTATGCTGGCCCGTTGAAAGTAAACGCTCGCCCTCGGCGGGCGCCAGTCGCCCTTCCACGCCGCTATCATTCCCCGCTATGACCAAGTCAAAGCCGAAATTCTACGTCGTCTGGCGAGGCTCGCGCCCGGGCGTTTACCGGACATGGGCTGAATGCCAAGCCGCCGTTCGACGGGTTTTCCGGCGCTAAATACAAGTCCTTCCCGACCATGAATGACGCTCAGCAAGCGTTCCGAGACGGTCCGGGCGACCATTGGGGAAAACCCAAGAGCCCCAAAGCGGCGCTGAGCGAGGAAGACTTGGCGGCGTTTGGCTCGCCGCAGCCACAAAGCCTCTGCGTCGATGCGGCGTGTAACGGACAGCCCGGCGACATGGAGTACCAAGGGGTCTGGTTGCACGACCAGTCACTGGCTTTCGCCCAAGGCCCCTACCCCTTGGCGACAAATAACATTGGCGAGTTCCTGGCCCTCGTTCACGGCCTGGCCGTCCTGCGGGAAAAGGGACTCGACTGGCCCATCTACAGCGATAGCCGCACCGCCATTGGCTGGGTTCAGAGAAGGCGGGCCAACTCGAAAGTGCAGCGGGACGGCAAGACCAGCCAACGCGTCAACCGCTTGGTCGCTCGAGCGGAAAAGTGGCTGGAGTCGAACGAGTACCGCAATCCGCTGCTGAAATGGGAAACCAAGGCCTGGGGCGAGATTCCGGCGGATTTTGGACGGAAATAGTCCCGCCCAACGCCCTCAAAGCCCTTGCTGGCAAGCGTATTCCCCGCTTCGTTGGGGCAACGGGGCCGGCGATTCAGCGGCGCCTGCCTTCCACCGCGACAAATCCGCACACCCCCGCCAGAAGGACCCCGCCGAGCTTTTACACAACTATGACAAACCAGCGACGGATCGCTCACTCACGGTTGGCCGAAAAACCGTACAATCCCCCAGCAACGTCGTTCCGCCGGTTCCGTCGGACCGACCGGGGCCGCCCGCTTGGGGCCCATCATCACTCCGACAAGTTCATCCCGAGGTATCCCCATGGCAACTGTCGCTCCTAAGCCCAAAGTCGTCGCGCCCGCGAATTCGCCGATTTGCGATGCCGACCAGGCGGAAACCGTGCCCGCCAAGAATCCGGGCTATCACTTTGATATGTTCTCGATTGTCTGGTTGGCGTTCGTCCATGCTGCGGCGATCGCGGCCTTCTGGTTCTTTTCGTGGGAAGGGCTCGTACTGACGGTGGCCTTGCATTGGCTGACTGGCGGCATGGGCATTTGCTTTGGATTTCACCGTTACTTCACGCACGGCAGTTTTCGCACGTTCCCCGCGGTGCGCTATGTTCTGGCGATCTTGGGAGGCCTGGCCGGCGAAGGGTCCGCTGTCGATTGGGTGGCCAACCATCGCAAGCACCATGCGTTAAGCGATCAAGAGGGCGATCCTCATTCGCCGCATGACGGCGCCTGGTGGAGCCATGTGCTGTGGATTGGCGTCACGGCGAATGATCACAATCAAGAGAAGCACTTGCAGCGCTGGGTGCCGGACCTGGTGAAAGACAAGACCCTGCGTTTCATTGGCAACATGTTCATCCCCTTCCACTTTCTCTTGGGATTCATGCTGATTGGGTTGGGGTACGCCTACGGCGCCTGGGCTTATTCCATGCCTTGGTATTACGCCATGTCGTTCGTCACTTGGGGCATGTTCGCTCGCCTGGTGTTCGTCCTGCATTCGACGTGGTTTGTGAACTCGGCCAGCCACATGTGGGGCTACCGCAACTACGAGACGACCGATGATAGCCGCAACAACTGGTGGGTGGCGATCTTGACCTACGGCGAAGGCTGGCACAACAACCATCATGCCTATCCTCGCATGGCCAACCACGGCCATCGTTGGTGGGAATTCGACATGACGTTCTGGGCCGTTCGCATTTGCCAACGTTTGGGCCTGGTTTGGGATGTCGTCGATTACCGCCATCGCAACGACCAAACGACCGCGGCGTAACGTCCGAGTCCCCGAGACTGAGAGACGAATCGTCGCGAACAGCGTCAGAAGCAGCCCAAAAGGCCGTGTGGGATCCACCCGCACGGCCTTTTTTTCGTTACCACTCATACAGGTTCAGCTGCTGCGCGCGTGGCGAGCCCTCCCGGCGTGTTTGGCGGCAATCTTCCTGGTGGCCGCGTCCGATGAAGCTCGAGGACGGATTCGTGCTCTTTCACGGAAGATTCGGATGAGGCATTCGCGCCGACTATTTCTGCGTCATCTCGGCGGCGCGGCGTTGCTGGGATCCTGGCGCCCGAGGATCGCCGCAAGTTCCATCGCCAATGACCGCGGCGCCAGCGCAACATTCGTGGTCGCTCTACCCGATGGAAGACGCCTGGCTTGTCGGCGATTTGGTTCGGAAAGCGGAGCGCCCGCGTTCTACTTTCATGGGATGCCAGGGTCCAATCTGGAGCCCGCACTGATCGCCGAGGAGATTCAACAGGGCGGACTGCAGCTGATCGCCATCGACCGTCCTGGGATTGGCGGCTCCGACATGCAGCCGGATCGCCGCGTGCTCAATTGGCCATGCGATGTGGACTGCCTGGCCAATTATCTCGGCTGGTCGACTTTCGGAATTATCGGGCTGTCTGGCGGCGCGCCGTTTGCGCTGGCTTGTGCGGCCGCCCTGCCCCATCGCGTGACTCGCCTGGCCTTGGTGTCGGGGCATGCGCCGATCGGGCCCGCGGATGTGGAACCCGGAAACCAAGACGGCTTGGTGAAGCTGGTCGCCAAAACGCCGCGTCTGGTCGCCGCGGTGTTTCGCCGCATGCGGGCCAAGCTGGAGTCCCAACCTGATCAGACAATGCAGAAGCTGGTCAAGTCCTGGACCGATGCGGACCGACGCCTGGTGTTTGGGAACCCTCAGAGTCGCTGTTCGTTTCTTCTCAATCTACGCCGAGCGTTTTGCCAACCTCGGGGGCTTGCTCACGATATCGGGCTGCTGGCCAAATGCTGGGGCTTTGATATCTCGCCAGCGGCGCGATGCACGGCGATCAAGATCTGGCAGGGGTGCTGCGACGGATTGGCGCCGCCCTCGCACGGAAGGTACTTCCATCGTCGGCTGCCCGGCAGCGAGCTGATTCTGGATCCTTGCACGAGTCACGTCACAACCGCCAAGACGTACGCCGCCGATATCGTAGCCCATGTCGCAGGCGAAGGCGCCTCCGCAGAGAGCACGGTGGAACACAGAGGACAGAATTGCATCCGCCTCGGTGGTTCTCCGTGTCCTCCGCGGTCAATTCCATCGGCGCTACGGCTTTGCTGATTTATGGGTCCCTCTTCGCTTTGCGAAACTACGACGCGTGTGCCTGCAGCGTCTTGAGCGCCTCTTCGATCGACTCACCGACGTCGTCCCAGGACGCGCCGCCCTCTTGCTCGTGGACGGTGGCGTCGAGCTTCTTCAGGGATTCAGACAGCGTATCAATGGCCGCCTTGATCGCCTCTTTTTGCGGCTCTTCCAAGGACAGGCGGCCCGCCAACAAGGGAAGCTCGCCAAGGAGGTGCGGCGCCTCGTGAATCGGGCCGTCGGCTGTGCCGAAGTCGCCGTCAGCAAAAGCCTCTTTGATCGTGGCGAACATCTCGCTCAGCTCGGTCACCGATTCCGGATAGGTCTCCGGATGCTGGTGGCCTTCGTCCTGCGCATGATCCTCGTCCGCCGCTTTCGATTGGCCTGGACCGGGCGTCGTTGTGGAGCCGTTGCAACCCACCAAGGCGTACGAAAGCCCAACGATTGCAAGCATGGCCAGGAAACGGAAACGCGGCTTCATTTTTTTCTCTCCTAGGATGGATAGTTCGCGTGTTTGGCCGGGCGATCGGCGAATTCCAATCGGGGCGGAACAAACAGACCAGGCGATCCAGAGCGTTGGGTGATCCTACGAAGACGAGGAGGACTCGGTTCAAGGCAAACGACGCGAGTCCATGTTTTTCGCTCTGGCTCTCCACACCGAAATTCACTACATTTCGCCGCCGGGAGTATCGTCCGCGACAACTGGAGTAACGAACGTGACCGACAAGCCGAACCCCAACGAGTCAGCCGCCGAAGCATCGGCGGCGCACAAAGACGTCGAGCAGAAGCTGTCGCCCGACGACGCTCAGGCCGTGATTCAGGCAATTAACGAGGTGGAACGAACCGAGGCGGAGCGCTTGAACGAGCGATAGCCGGCTCGCGCCGCCAACTTACTTTTCGCCGATGTCTAAACAGACGATCAACCCGCTATCGTCCTTCAGATAGAGTCGGGCGCCAACGATGACCGGCGCCTGCCGCGTGAAGCCCACGAACCGCCCTCTCCCTAGCTCCTCGTAGCGCTGCGGGGAGATCCGCACGACCACGAGTTCCCCGTCGGTCGTGGAGCACCATAGCTTTCCGTCGGCGGCGATGAAGTTGCCTTTGCCGAATCTTGTCTTCCGCCAAAGACGCTTGCCGTCCGTCAAGTGGACGCACGTCAGGTGCGTGATCGGGCCGGCATGCCGACATTGTCAAAGGCATAGACCTTCCCGGATGCGACGATCGGCGTTTGCCATTCCGCGCACAAAACGCTCGAGGCGCCCGCACTGCTCCAGACCTCCGTCGGCACTCCCGATTTCAGATCGACCAGCAGTGCGCCATGGTTCTCGCCTGCGGATAAGAGCAGCTTCTGATCAACGACGACTGGACACGCGGTATTGCAGCCATAGTCGGTGACGAACGGCACGCGCCAGAGCGTCTTTCCTTGCGTGTCCAATCCCAGCACCGAGGCGCCGGTGAACGTGACGATCTGGGATTGGCCGTGCAGCTCCGCCAGGATGGGCGAACTGTAACCCGCGGGATCTTCTCCGGCCTGCCAAACGACTTTGCCGTCACTTAGCCCAAAAGCCGCCACACTGGGGCCGGGCGCGCCAGGTTCACCACCACCGTCTGGCCGACCACCAGCGGGGAACACGCCATGCCGTAATCGGCGACTTTCGATCCGGTCGCCTTCACGGCGTCGACGTTCCAAATCACCTTGCCAGTTGCGGTGGACACCGCCGCGAGCACTCCATCGCCGGTGAAGGCGTAGGCGACATCCGCGTGCAAGCAGGGAGTGCCTCGAGGCCCATTTCCCATCGCGTTTTCATAGGCGGGGGACAATGGCGTGCGGAAGGCTGTCTGCCCGTCCTTCAGATTCACGGCGATCAAGCACTGCTGGCCGTCAACTTCGCCCAGGGTGAAGAGCTTATCGCCGCTTAACGAAACGCCCGACATACCGGCGCCGGTCCGCGCCTCCCATACCACGGCGGGGCCCTTTTCCGGCCATTGGTCGAGCAGTTTGGTGGCCGAACTTTGGCCGTTCCGCAGCGGGCCCAGAAACTGTGGCCAGGAGTCCTCTTGCTGTGCAGACTGGGCGAAGACGGCCCCGCCGAACCAGGTCGAAGCCAGCGCGAGCAGCAGGCTACGAAAGCCGAGCCTGGTTGAGCGTCGTCGAAGCGAAATCATGGCCTTCTCCAGTCAGAAGCACATTGGACGTCAACAGGCGCCGGGTCGATGCTTCTGGGGGTGCTCCGTGGTGGTTCGTATCCGCCATTCCGTCTGTCGGCGTTGTACGGAAAACACAAAAAACGGCGTGTCCCGATCAGCGACCGGAACACGCCGTGAATAGTTAGACACGTCGTTCAACCGAAGTTATTCGGGCAGTTGGACTTGTTGTCCGTCCTTCATGCCGCCCAGGTATCTCCAGACGTTGAAGTTGATATTGTCGGCGACGAAGTGCACCGAACCGTCGCCCATGGTGGCCTGGACTCCAGTGGGATGATTGCTCCGTGCACCGAACATGGTGTTGTCCGAGTTGGCGCCGCAATCCCACAAGCGGGAGTTAGGAACCATTAAGGTCGTGAAACCAATCGACGCCGGCTCATAGCCGCGGAACCAGGAGTTGCCGCGTGCGGCAGTTGTCCCGTTGGAATTCACGGCGCTGGCGGACGTGCAACCATTGTTGGTCGCGGTGACCGCGTCGGGCGTTCCGCCCAGGGTCGAGTTCACGCGACTTGTGGGAGAACCGATGATGCACTCGGAAACCACGACGGTTTGCGAAGTGCCGTCGAGGAAGTCGGCCATGGTCAACGTGAGGCCGCGGTTGGTGGCGCTGGTCCAGCGCCCTTCGATCAGGAATCCGCGAACGATGGAGTTGGTTCGCAGGCGGCTGTCGTCACCGATGCTGCCCACATAGTTCGTATGCCCATAGGCGGTGTGGGGAGCGGGACCGATGTGACGGATCCCCGTGGCCAAGTCAACCCAGGGATGCTTGCCTTTGCCGCCGTCGGAGGGGCAAAGGTAGCTGGGCAGGACATTGGCCATGATGACGTTGTTCGGCGCCGACCAACCCGGCCAGACCTGCCAGTTGATGGCGTTGTACATGGGCTGCTGCTCCATGAACGCCAAGATGCGAGTCTGCCAGTTGATGTTGCTGGTCAACCATGTGTCCGCGCCAGAGTTGGCGTTCCGCGTCCGAGCGTATGGAAACGCACGGAACGTGTCATGGTAGTTGTGCAACGCCAAGCCAATCTGCTTCATGTTGTTGCCGCATTGGATGCGACGAGCCGCTTCCCGTGCCGCTTGCACAGCCGGCAGCAATAGCGACACTAGAATGCCGATGATGGCAATGACCACCAACAGCTCAACTAGCGTAAATCCAGGACGACGCTTCATTCGGAAGACCTCACAAGAAGTGAAAAAAAGAGAATAAATCCAGAAGAGATCGCGGCCAGAGAGATTATCCGCCGCCCCCCTCACCGCTCAACCCACCGAGTGTATGAGATTGATAAAATGTTGTCAATCAATTTCACCAGAGCCACCCAATAGCGGGGCGTAGTGTCCCTGTAGCTCTCGCCAGGCAATTTTCTCGATAGCTGGGACGTAATCCATGCAAATCTGGTTGATCTCCACCCCCCTGGCGATCCTCTGCGGCCTGGTCGGCCTGGCCCTGCGGCGCCGAAAAAGCACCGGCGGCGGGCTGCTGCTGGTGCTGGCGCTGTTGGCGGCGGGAACGAGCGTTTACAGCCTGTTCGCGGGCAACGCGGCGCCGGCCGGAGGCGACGGTCCCGTGGTCGCCAAGAGGGCCGGGATGCCCATCTCGACTCGCCGACGCCCCGCCGCGCCTCCCCGACGCGACGATGCTGAGTTCATCGGTTCCGCGGCGTGTCGCCATTGCCATCCAACCCAACACGCCACGTGGCGCGACAGCTATCACCGGACGATGACCCAAGTCGTTTCGGCTGAGACTGTCCTGGCGCCGTTTGAGAACGTGAGCCTCGAAGCGGGCGGGCGCGTTGTGCAGCTGTCGCGCCAAGGCGACGACTTCTATGCCGAGATGATCGACCCGGAATGGGAGGCCAAACAACGCCAGCGCGATCAGGCGCCGCTGGAAAACCCCGCCGCGGCGCCGCGGGTGCGCCGCCGAGTGGTGATGTCCACCGGCTCGCATCACTTCCAGACCTACTGGATCAATGGCCTGAAAGGCAACTCCTTGTGGCAAGTCCCGTGGGTCTATCATCTGCCGACCCAACGCTGGATGCCGGCCGAAGAAGCCTTTGTCTCCCCGCCCGACACCGCTCCCCGTTTGACGTTATGGAACGACAACTGCATCCAATGCCATGTCGTCGGCGGCCACCCAGGTACGGACGAAGCACTGGGGTCCTTCGAGAGTTCGGTGGCCGATTACGGCGTGTCATGCGAAGCCTGCCATGGCCCAGGGCGTCGGCATGTCGCCCACCAAAACTCCCTTGCGGCCTCGGGGGAACAGACCGCCGAGAGCGACTCCACCATCGTCAATCCGGCGAAACTGGATCATCAAGCGTCCTCGCAGATCTGCGGGCAATGCCATAGCTACTTTTCCTTTTCCGATCCCGAATTCTGGAGCACCGGATTCAAATACCGCGCCGGCGACGACTTGTTGAAGACGCGCTACGTGCACGGTCATGGCGATGCTTACGTGCAAGGCCGGCCCGACTTGTTGCAAGGATATTGGAACGACGGGTCGATGCGGATCGCCGGCAGGGAATTCGCCGCCATGGATGATTCGGCGTGCTACCTGAAAGGGGAACTCTCCTGCATCTCCTGCCACGCCATGCATCAGTACGAAGACAACGAAGACCAACTGGCGCCCGCCATGCGCGGCAATCAGGCCTGCATTCAATGCCATACGGATCTCGCCGCCAATGTGGCGGAGCATACCCATCACGCCGCCGACTCAAGCGGTTCGAATTGCTACAACTGCCACATGCCCCATACGTCCTTCGGATTGCTGAAGGCCATCCGCAGTCATCGGATCGATTCGCCGTCGGCCCGCATGACGTCCGAGCAGGGTCGGCCCAACGCATGTAATCTCTGCCATGCGGATCAAACCTTGCAGTGGACCGCCGATCACTTGCAGCAATGGTACGGCCAGGACGCCCTGACGTTGAGCGAAGAAGAGAAGAGCATCTCGTCGTTGCTGTTAATGATGCTCCGCGGCGACGCGGTCCAGCGGGCGGTGGCGACCACCGCCATGGGGTCGGCCGACACCCGCGAGGCCTCCGGCGATTGGCAGCCCGCCTTCCTGACACTGATGCTCGCCGACCCCTACGCGGCCGTACGCTTCTCCGCGCATCAGTCGCTGCGTCAATTCCCCGGCTACGAGAACCTGGAATACGACTTCCTGGCCCCGCCCAACGACCGCATGGCCGCCATGTCCCAAGCCGCCCAGAGGTACTCGCAATACCCCAGCCAAGGCCCCGCCCAGCGCCAAGCGCGAGTGCTCCTGACCCCCGCAGGCGCCCTGCAAATCCAGCAAGCGCAGGCGCTCCTTGGACAACGCAACGACCGCCCCATGATGTTGCCGGAGTAGGTGGTAGGTGAGTAGGTGGTAGGGAGTAGGTGGTAGGTGGTAGGTGGTAGGTGGTAGGGGTAGGTGTTAGAGATTGGGGGTCTGGAGTCTCTACCCTCTACCCTCTACCCTCTACCCTCTACCCTCTACCCTCTACCCTCTACCCTCTACACCCCACCTACTTCCCGACGTTCTCTTCGCCTTGGTTGTATTCGTCAGTGGCGTTCTCGGGCGCGTTTTCATCGCTGGGGTTGTCGGCGCCGGTGGGGGTGTCGCCAGGACCGCCGCAACCGGTGAAGCCAATGGTTCCCACGCCGAGGAACAGAGCGAGGCAAAGCATACCGAGCGTGCGAGTCATTTTCATGAAATCATCCTTCAAGCTAGTTCTGGTAAGTGAAATTCCAGGCCGCCGGGCCAGCACGCCGGCCAAGCGGGCCTTGGGTGTTCGCTGACAAGCTGCTGATCTTAGAAAACTGGCGCGTCCCCGACAAGCGGCGGACTCGCGCGAACCGATGCGGTCGGCGTCTTGCCCATCTAGCGCACGCGAATCCAATGGTCCGTGAACCGCAAGTGCGGCGAGACATCCACTTTGGGCATGTGGCACTTCAAGCAGTTGGATTCCAGCGGCTCGACCGAGCACTTGGGCGCCGAATTCTGATCGGGCCGAGGGTCGGCGGCGTGGCAGTCCAGGCAGCGTTCACGATAGTAGCCCTCATCGGCGGCCGCCGCCTGATGCGGATTATGGCATGTCAAGCAATCCAGCCGCCCCGGTTCAGGAACCAGAAAGCACTTGCTGAGCGAAAGCCCCACGGGAGCGAAGCGAATCAGCAAGGCGTTGTCCACCGTCAATTCGTCCCGGGTGAATTCGTCCGCCCGACGGTGGCACTCGCCGCAGCGGTTGATCGAGTCCAGCGCACTCAGTTCGCGCCAAGGTGGCGACGTGGGCTGCTCGCCGTCGCTGTTCGCATGGGAAGCGGTCTTCAAGTGGCAGCGGCCGCACGACACTCCCAGTTCCGCCTGTTCGAAATCAATCACCCCCGCTTCGATCGGCAGCCCGGTGCTATGACAGCCAAAACAGTCCAATGCCTGCTCATGGGAGTGATAACCGCCAAACAGGGACGGCTGCTGATCCAAACCGTCCAGGCCCGGCGTCAGCCCCAATTCGCCGTCGGCGAACCAGGTCGCCAGCAGTTGCGTGAGCGTCGTCTTTCCGTCAGGCGTCTCCGCCAGGGTCACCGGCGTCAGTGCATGATGTCCTGAACCGAAGATCCAATCCACCGAAACGCGCCGTTCCGATTCGCTTTCCGTGTTGCGAAAGAACAATCGACCTTGGTCGCGCTCGAAAAGGAAGCGGCGCCCTAGCAGCTCGACCTCGCGCCCCGCGAACTTCTCCTGCAAGAGAGGATCCAGCGCCGAGCGCAACGTCAAGCGATGGGGCGCTCGGGACAGCGAGTCCACGATCTCCTCATGGCAATCAATGCACGTGGCCGACGCCTCCACATTTGGCGGCGAGAGCACGCGCGGACCGGGCGGGCGGGACGGCGCCAGCGATTGCATGCCGGCCCAACCGCTCGCCGCCAAAGCCGCCAACAGAACCAACCATCGCATCAGGGGGCCCCCTCTGGTTCCAAAAGGTCTAATAGTCCACGAGACATTCGCCCAACCGGCGCCTCGGCCGAGAACGCGATCACTCGTCGCAAGGCGGTTTCGCTCGCCGCCGGATCGCTTGACTCCAGCGACAACAGCGCCTGAGCATACATCCGTTGAGCCTCATCCGGAGCGGCTGCCGCCGCCGGGTCGCTTGTTTGCCTGAGCGCGATCAACGCGTCCTTGACGCGACCATCCACATAGAGATCGGCGATTCGCCGCAGGGTCTCGGACGATGACGCGTGCACGGCTTCGCTTAGCGGCGAAGAGAGGACGAGCTGCCCGGGCGCTCTGGCGATGGAGGCCCGCAGGGCCGCCGCACGAAAGTCGCTCAACTGCGCCGCCAGCAACCATTCGTCCTGGGCCAACGATCTTTGCTGCAGCGCCAATTCGCGCCGCAACGAGGGCTGCTCTGGCCAGCGAGAGACGGCGTACAGCAGGACTCGCATCGCGGCGAACTTCAACTGCATCGCGGCGAACACGCGAGCCTGCCGCAACGCCAAGGCCGGCGTTCCCAGGTCGCTCGCCATTCCCCACAGGTCACGATCGTACACGCTGCGAGTGGACTGGGGCGGGCGGTAGGCCCATGCGCCTTGGTTAACCAGCCCGCGCTGCCCGAGAATGCCGATCAATTGGCTGGTCAAAGCCGGATCGCCGGCCCGGCCGAACGCCAACACCGGCGAATCCAACATCATGGGCTTCCACAAGGTTGGCTCCAAACCTGCGATCATTTCGTCGTCTTCGGCATCCACCAACAGCAAATGGGTGCGATGCTGTTGCAGCGCCAACCACCATCCTCCCGCGGTCGCGTCATCTCGCCAGTAACGGTGGCGTCGATCGCGCGCAGGTCCTCCGCCAACAAGCAATGCTGGGCCCAGCGCCCTGCAAGATCGCCCGGCCAGGAACATCCTGCGGTCGCATTCCCGGGGGAGCCAGCCAGCTTAGCATGCCGGCCCCTCTGGCGTCATCGCACCACGCCGTGCCGTTGAACTTGGCTTCCCCGATCGCCATTTGCAGAAACCGCGGATCCAGGCGTTGATCCAACCCCCACCCCATCACGGTCACCGGAACGCTCCAAAGCAAAAGAGCGCCGCAGGCGAGCGAGCAAGCCCACGGCGAGTCCCAAAGCGACCTCCCGCGCGTCGCCGCCGCGGACGACGGCATCGCCGGCATTCGGGCCCGGTCGGCTCACCAACAACGGGGGAGCGAACCCGGCTAGAATCACCGCCGCGACCGGCGCATTGGCGGCCGACGTCCAGGCCAGCGTCTGGGCGAAGATCCACGCCAAAAGAAAACGCAGCGGAAAACCCGCCCGCCCAGCCATGACCAGCAGCACGAGCGAGCCCACGGCGAAGATCCATGCCGTGGGGCGCCCCGGTTCATGCGACCACGCGGTGATCAGCGGCCGCCAAGCCGTGTCCGCCAAGGCCCAGGACGGCGCGGCCAACCAGGGACAGGCGAGCCGCATTGAATCCCATAACGTGAACATCCCCCTGGGAGAAGCAAAGCTCGCCAAGAGGACGACCGCCATGATCCAGCCGCGCTGGCGCCAGGAAAGCCGAGGCAATTGCAAACCCGCTGCGTTCCCACCGCGTTCTTTGGGCGCCCCAGCCGTCGCCCCCGGCGCCAGGGTTCCCAACGCCAGCACGACGACGGCGATCACAGCCCGCGGCGCGGCATTCACCATCAAGACGACCAGCAACGCCAGCAGCGCCAGCCTGGCCGGCGTGGCCGCCCCCTGCCCCGCATGATCCGCGGCGCCCAACCAACTGAACGCCGCGACGACGGCCAGCAGATCCCACAGCGGGGGGCCAGGGTCCAGCGCGGCGGCAAGCAAACCAAGCAAGGCGGCCGCGACCGGAAACATGTGAACCGTGCGACGCCACGGCAGTGCTCGCCACAACCAGTAAAGCAACGCCAGAACGCAGACCAGGCGCCCCAACATCAAGCCATGCGCGCCCAGGGCGGCGTACAAGACATAGACCGGGACGCCGCTCAGCCAATCCGCCTGCGCTGTTTCGTCCAACGCCAACAAGTCGCGACTGGGCGACCATGAGCCGGCGATCACCTGGCGGCCGCAAGCCAAGTCCCACCACACGGTGTCCAGCGAAACAGGCCGACACGCCGTCCACAACGCGACGGCCAATAAGAACAGCAAGGCCCAGACGCTTCCTTCGCGACGCGAACTGGCGCACGGCGGGTCGCCGCCGACAGCCGTCGCAGGCTGCTTCTGGGTGGGGCGGGGCCGAGTCGTTCGCGTCCGCTTGGCCATGCCCTTCCAGACTTCCCGCACTGGGATCCACACGCGCCGCGGAAATCCTGACTCGCTCGTCCAGGGCGACCCGGCGCTCGCCGTTTTCAATTCTGTTGACCGTTGTCCGATTATCGCGGCGTTTCGTACGAGATTCAATCGGCTAAAATGACGCCGAGCGGGGTCAGGCGCCCAGCGCGTCGCGGCCCCATGATGGACGCCCCCCTTCAGTCCGGCGAGACGATGCTTGAACAACGATCCCTGAAATGGCCCATCTTGCTGGGCGTGATCATGATCGTGCTGCTGCTGCTGTTGACCGTCGGGTGGATCCTGTTGACGGCGATCAACGCCTTGCGGGAGCGCGACTCGGGGTTTTATTGGGGACTATTGGTCCTTGGCACCACCTTCCTGGTGCTGGTGTTAGGCGGCGTCGTCGCGTATCTGGCGTTGTCAGTCAAGGCGATCAACTTGAACCAACGGCAGTCGAATTTCGTCGACAGCGTGACCCATGAATTGAAATCCCCCATCGCCTCGTTGAAGTTGTATTTGCAGACTTTGAACCGGCGCCAGGTTTCGCCGGAAGAACAGGGCAAGTTCTTCCGCATCATGTTGGCGGATGTTGCGCGGCTTGACGACCTGATCAACCATCTGCTGAACGCCGCGCTCATTGACCGGCCGGCGGACGACGAGGAAAAGACCCAGGTCGCATTGGACGCCTTGATCGTGCGCAATGCGGAGGAGGCCCGCGTCCGGCATCAGGCTTCCGAGACCGCGGTGGAGTTAACCGTAATCCCCGCGCTGGTCTTCGCCCGCGAGGTCAACCTGGACTTGATTTTCAGCAACCTGCTGGACAACGCCTTCAAATACGGCGGCAGCCCGCCGCAGGTCCGCGTGTCCATGACGCTGCGCAACCACCAGGTCGTGATCGAGGTGTCCGATAATGGCGGCGGAGTTCCTCGCGCGCTGCGGCGCAAGGTCTTCCGCCGTTTCGTGCGATTGGGCGACGAACTGAAACGGGAGCAGCGGGGAACTGGCCTGGGACTGTACATTGTGCAAACATTAGTCAAGAGATTGGGAGGCCGCGTCGCCATCCGCGATTCGGGAACGAGTTCCGGCGCGACCTTCGAAGTCCGTTTGCCAGCGGTGCTCGCCGCCACCGAAACCTCCTCCGAGGCCGCCGCTTGAGGCGAGCCTTTCCGTCAAGGCCGTTCCGCCGTGGGGACTCGCCATGCAACATGTACTTGTCGTTGAAGACGAACAACACCTGGCTGTGGGCATCAAGTACAACCTTGAAGCCGAAGGATATCGCGTCACCGTCGCTGGCGACGGTCCAGCGGCTTTGGCCGCCATGGAGTCGGAGACGGACGTCGATCTGATCATCCTGGACATCATGCTTCCCGGAATGAGCGGATACGATGTCTGCGAAACGATCCGCCGCAGCGGACGGGATGTGCCGATCCTGTTCCTCAGCGCCCGCACGCTCTCGGAAGATCGAGCTCGAGGATTTGACGTCGGCGCCGACCAATTCCTGAACAAGCCGTTTGAACTGGATGAGCTGTTAAGCCGCGTGAAGAATCTGCTGAGTCGCTACCACCAGCGACCCGCCAGCCAAAAGGCGGCGGCAACGGACCTGTACACCTTCGGCAACGCCAGGATCGACTTCTCCACATACGAAACCACCGTCAACGGGAAGCCGGTGAAGCTGACCGAACTGGAAATGAAACTGCTGCGCTATTTCCTCGAACACGAAGGGCGAGTGATTCGCCGCGAGGAACTGCTGACCGAGGTCTGGGAAATGCCCGGCGACGTCCAGTCCCGAGCCGTCGACCAATTCATCAGCCGGCTCCGCAAGACGTTCGAACCCAACCCCGCTCAACCCAGCCACTTCCTCACCATCCGAGACGCCGGCTACCGTTTTCTGCGGGGTTAGGGGAGGGATCAGGGATCAGGGATCAGGGATCAGGGAGCAGGGAGCAGGGAGCAGGGATCAGGGAGCAGGGAGCAGGGAGCAGGGCGAGGCGCCAGCGGGGCCGTCAACGGGTCACCGCAGAGAGCACGGAGCGGCACAGAGGACGGAATTGCATCCGCCTCTGTGGTTCTCCGTGTCCTCCGCGGTTAATTCGATCCCGATTTCGCCCTCTGGCGAGCACGCCACGCTGGGACAAGGTAGAGATGAGAGGGTAGAGACTAGATGACTCTTGCTTCCCTACCCTACTCTCTACCCCACTACTCTCTACCCCCTACCCCACTACCCCCTACTTCCTCATTTCCCAGTGCTCGGGGGATCGCCAGAGGCCGGAGACTAACAGTTCGCGGATGAAGGTCAGCTCCTTGGGCAGCCGATCGTACAGCTTGAAGAACAACTCGTCGTGCGAGGCCAGTTCCTGCATCCATTGCCCACGATCGGTGCTCATCAGCTGATCAAACTGCTCTCGTGAGAAGTCCAAACCGCGCCAATCGATGTCCTTGAACTGGGGCATCCAGCCCAGCGGCGATTCGATGCTGGCGGCTTTTCCTTTGGAGCGGCCGACAATCCACTTCAGGATCCGCATGTTCTCACCGAAGCCCGGCCAGAGAAAATTGCCCTGTTCGTCTCGGCGGAACCAGTTCACGCAGAAAATCCGCGGCGGGTTGGGCAGGTTGCGGCCAAAGTCCAACCAGTGACCCAGGTAGTCGCCCATGTGGTAGCCGATAAACGGAAGCATGGCCAGCGGATCGCGGCGCACCTGGCCAACCTGGCCAAACGCCGCCGCCGTGGTTTCCGAGCCCATGGTGGCCGCCGTATAGACGCCGAAAGCCCAGTTAAATGCCTGATAGACAAGCGGCACCACGGTGCTGCGCCGGCCGCCAAACACGAAAGCGGAAATCGGCACGCCTTGCGGGTCATCATAAGCCGGATCCGCACAGGGGCATTGAGAGATCGGCGCCGTGAACCGTGCATTGGGGTGCGCCGCTTTCGCGTCGCTTTTCGGCGTCCAGTCGTTTCCATGCCAGTCGATGGCGTGCGGCGGGGGCTCCTTGGTCATCCCTTCCCACCAGACATCGCCGTCATCGGTCAGCGCCACGTTGGTGAAGATCGAGTTCTCCTTGATCGACGCCATGGCGTTGGGGTTGGTGCTCTCATTGGTGCCGGGCGCGACGCCGAACAGGCCGGCTTCCGGGTTGATGGCGTAGATCCTTCCGTCCGCTCCGGGTTTGATCCAAGCGATGTCGTCGCCGACACAGGAAACCTCCCAACCCTCATCCAGGAACTCCTTCGGCGGGACCATCATCGCGAAGTTGGTCTTGCCGCAAGCGCTGGGGAAAGCGGCCGCGATGTAAGACTTCTCTCCTTCAGGATTCTTAACGCCGGTGATCAGCATATGCTCAGCCAACCAGCCTTGCTCGCGGGCAAGCACCGAGGCGATCCGCAGGGCGAAGCACTTCTTGCCCAGCAACGCGTTGCCGCCGTAGCCCGACCCGTAACTCCAGATCTCACGCTCCTCGGGAAAGTGGACGATGTACTTGTCCTTGGGGTCCGGACTGCAGGGCCAGGCGACGTCCGCCTGGCCAGCCGCCAGCGGCATGCCGACCGAGTGCAGGCACTTGATGAACTCGCCGTCTCCCAGCGTCTCGAAAACCTTGCCCCCCATCCGCGTCATGATCCGCATATTGACCACGACATAGGGCGAGTCGGTGAGTTGAATGCCGATGTGCGAAATCGGCGATCCGATCGGGCCCATGCTGAAGGGAATCACATACAGCGTTCGGCCTTTCATGCAACCATCGAATTTCTCCGTCAAAATCGTCTTCATCTCGCGTGGCGCCATCCAATGATTGGTGGGGCCGGCGTCTCCCTTGCTCAGGGAACAGATGAACGTGCGATCCTCGACGCGGGCGACATCGCTGGGATGGCTGCGAGCGAGAAAACTATTCGGGCGCAGCTTCGGGTTGAGCCGAATGAATGTGCCGCTTTGGACCATTTCTTCGCACAAACGGTCATACTCTTGCTGCGAACCATCGCACCAATGGACCTGATCCGGCTTACAAAGAGACGAGATTTCCTCGACCCACTCAATCAATTCCTGATTCTTCACCACATCCGGCGTCTGGGCGGTTGCCATCTGTTTCGTCCTTCCGTTATTCCCTGTGGATGCCAGCACGATGCGCGACATTTGCCGTCCCAGCCTGGTTGCAAACGTCGTGCCCGAAATATTTGTCGTATATTTACCGCTTGGCTGACACCCACCTGCGCCGATCCGCACACCGAAGTGTGAGCAATATGAGCGTCGCGGATCGCCCCGGCGTCACTTGCCCGAACTGGACGCGGGGTCGCGAAACGGGTCGCCACCGAGAGCACAGGGGAACACAGAGGGCGGAATTGCATCCGCCTCTGTGGTTCTCCGCGTCCTCCGTGGTCAATTCCGACCGGATTCTGCTTAACTTGTCCCCCGCGACGCGCAAACCAATGGCCATCCTGCCCGGAACGCCGGGCGGGATGGCCAAGGAAGAGGACTTCTTAACGGTAATTGAAGAACAGCCAACCAAACGTCCGCACGCCCCAGTAGTAGATGTTGGCGATAACGGGCCGGCCTTCGTCTCGAATGCACTTGCGGAACAGCAGATCGGCTCTCAGTCGAGCGAACTCGTTTCCGCCGACTTGATATGCGACGTCATGCACAGCGCAGCAGTGCCCGACATCCAGGTCGGGGACAAACGAACACTGGTCGCCCAGCCATTCGTGCAATTCGACAACGGGCCCAGGGGTATAGCCGTCGTCGCCGCGAGTGGACTCGCACAACGCTCCCAACAACGCCAATCCAATCGCGATCCTCGTGGTTGTCAAACAAAGTGGCCAAGATCTCATGACGGAACTCCAATCGTGAGGGGAAGAGACGCCCTGGATCTTAACAGACGCGTACACGAGGATCGAATCTAATCGAGTCTATTCGAAGTCGTGTCTGGCCTCGCCGCCTTTGCGGGTCGCCAGAGCTTGATAGACCGCGTGATCGATGTTGCTGGGGAGCAGATGCACCGATCCATCCGCGAAAACGAACTGCGCACCGGTGGGGTGGAAACTCGCGAAGTCGTCGAGATGGGACGCGGGATGATTCGGCGTGTGGTCCGTCGAGCCCACAACGCGGGCCATCGCTTCGTCCGCACCGTGGACGACGCCCACCCAAGTGGAGAAGCCCACCCGCGTGCAACGCTCGCCGACCAACAGCGTGTTGCTCACGCCATCCAGAAAGTCCGCGAACCCGACTCGGCTGTTATGAAAAAATGCTCCATTGCCGCGACTGGGATTATCCTCGATCTCCTCGGTTCCAAAAACGCCGACGTAGTGTGCGATCGATAAACGCATCGGCAGCGCACCGTGGTCATGATCGTCATCGAAATGATCGTCGCCATGCCCCTCCGCCTCGAGCACAAACGTCTTCAGATTGTAGGACGGATCTGAGGGACAGAGGAACACTGGGAGTCGCACCGTGCGCAAATGCATTGGCTTCTTCGTCCACATGATCGTGATAGTCGATCGTCTGTTGCAAGTTGCCCAGTTCGAGGTAAGGCAAAGTGAGAGCGCCCCACGCCCAACCCGGCGCCTTGGGGATGGTCGGCGACCCAGCCGGACGGCAGGCCCCGATGCGTATCGTGGTAGATATGAAGAGCCAACCCGAGTTGCTTCAGGTTGTTCTTACATTGAGTACGACGGGCGGCTTCGCGGGCCGCTTGCACCGCGGGCAATAACAACGCTACAAGAATCCCAATAATCGCGATCACGACCAACAGTTCAATCAACGTAAAGCCGGAACGGTATCGGCTTGAGGCATAACGCAACATAAGCTCGGCGCCTTGAGTCAGAGAGCCGCGTGCGCGTTGCGCGCAGGCGGGTGATGTTGAGAGAGTCTTTCTCGACGATCGTCAGGCGATCCTTCGAGAAGTCGCCTAGGCGAGCAACATCGGCGGGGCGCGCAGCGATAGGAGCGCCATTGCGGCAGGTTGGGCGCCGCCATCGGCTCCGCCGGGGCGCTAATGACCAATTCGCCGCCTTCGAGGACAATCACCACAGCCAGGTCGGCGGCGGGGCGGGTCAGATGCCGGCAGATCAGACAGTCATCGTGAGGCCCATCCGCGGGCAGTTGCTCGCCGCCTGAAGCAGCCGCTCGTCCAGCGTCCACCGGCGACGATTCCGCGGAGTCTGAGTGGCGGCATGAGCAGCACGCGGATTCTTCGAGTTGGAGCGAGGCGCTCGTCGCGCCATGCAAGGACGCCGGCTGTCGGTGCGAGTGAGGCAGACGCACGCACGCCAACTCGCAGCATAAAGCCGCCAGCAGTACGAGCGTCCAAGGTCCTCTCCGTGCTCTCATCTGGCGATACAAGCTCCCGTGCGGAATGCCAGTTGCGAAAGGGCGTGGTCCAAGCCCTGTCTATCATGGGGCGGGCCCCCCCAGTCGTCAAGGCGGAAACGCGTAGCGCAATCGCGCCAGTTGCGCCAACGCCCCGAGACAACGGCAGACGCACCGGCCGCCTAGACCGCCCATTCACCCTGCCCCGCAGGGGTCAACGCCGCGTGAGGCTGCGGCTGTCGCGGTTCGGATATCTGGGTGTCGCGGAACAGATGGCAAAACTTTCCGCTTGGGCAAGTGTCCCATCAGGTCAACGAACTTGGATTTCAACACATAACTCGTTGCCAATCGACCGGTTAGGAAGCAGCGGCGAGGAACGATCACTTGATCTATTGGTTCTGGCACGGAAACTGCGAAAGTCCTCTCCCCGTGCTCGCCGCAAACGGGACGCGATTCCCGTGGGGCGGAGTAACACGTTGCGAGCTTGCGTTGGCCCAGGAAGTGATCCACGCCAACGGCTCCGATCGAGTACCGCGGCTCGAATCGACCACAACGTGTTCACTCGAATGCGGACGCACCTATGGGGATGCTCAACGACGCGCATCCTGTTCTGTGGCCACCTGACGGCCTCGATCAGCGGTTTCACCAAGTCGCCCGGCAATGACCAGGCGAGGTGGGACCTCGATTCCTTTGAGGCGCTCCATCCCTTCAACGGCGTTCGGCCGTTACCGGTGCGTCTCAGCCAAGGAGCGTTGCGTCATGAAGAAGAAGTTGCGTAAGAATCAAACCCGCCGCGAAGACAAGCGTTCGAAGGTCCGCAAATTGGGCGTCCAGAGCTTGGAAGCTCGAAAGCTGATGGCCGCGGATATCGGACTCGCCGATGGTTTCATCTCCATCTACGGCTCCGATGGTCCGGACAATGTGAACGTCGAGTTGGAAGGCGATCAGATTGTGGTCAGCATGACGGCCCCCGGATGCGCCGTCGAACAGTCGCGCTTCGCCGCCGACGAAGTGCAAGGGCTGTTCTTCACTGGAGGCGCCGGCGACGACGTGTTCCTCAATGAAACCAACCTGCCCGCCATCGTTATCGGCGGCGCCGGTCGCGATATCGTGATGAGCGGGAGTGGCGCGGATGTGATCTCCGGCGGCGACGGCGACGACGTGTTGATCTCGTCCTCGGCGATCGATATCGTCTTCGGCGGAGCGGGGCAAAATGTCATGATCCCCGACGCGGCGCCCATCGTTAGCGAAGATCCCGTCAGCGAAGATCCCGTCAGCGAAGATCCCGTCAGCGAAGATCCCGTCAGCGAAGATCCCGTCAGCGAAGATCCCGTCAGCGAAGATCCCGTTAGCGAAGATCCCGTTAGCGAAGATCCCGTTAGCGAAGATCCCGTCAGCGAAGATCCCGTCAGCGAAGATCCCGTCAGCTCAAATGAAGAGGAGATCTTGGTTGAACGTATCGGGCAACCAGGCCGCTGAGGATCCAGCGTCAGACGACGCTTCCGGTGACGACGTCAGCATCGATGACACGCTGGAATCGACCGACGACGAAACACCGGTGGATGAGTTGCCGGGCGATGATGAAGTAGGCGATCCGGTTGTCGATGACGGCCTGTTGGTCAACGAGGATTCGGGGCAAGCCGCCCAGAACGAAGAGGTTGTGATCGAATGCGAAACGCCAGTCACTCCGCCCGTTTCCGAGGAGGAAGCCGATGACGCGGTCGGCGATTCCGGCGGTGACGGAACCAGCGACGACCAAGGCGTTGTGGACTCCGGCGAAGAGGATGACGCGACCGGCAGTGATCCGGACGTGGTCGATCCCACGGATGAAACGCCCGTCAGCGAAGACCCGACCAACGAGGACGGTCAAGGCGATGTCGTCGGCGATGGCGGCGATGTGATCGATGGCGACGTGATCGATGGCGATGTGATCGATGGCGATGTGATCGACGGCGACGTGATCGACTGGCGATGTGATCGACGGCGATGTGATCGATGGCGATGTGATCGACGGCGACGTGATCGACGGCGACGTGATCGACGGCGATGTGATCGACGGCGATGTGATCGACGAACCGGGCGCCGAGCAACCCGAGTGCGCCGACGACGGCGGCTCGGAGACTCCCACGGACGACCCCCCGGTCAGCACCGCCGGCGACGACGATGCCGGCCAAGACCCGGTGAACGAAGACCCGGTGAACGAAGATCCGGTCACGGAAGATCCTGTCACGGAAGATCCTGTCAGTGAAGACGAGGGCGACCTGGGAAACGAACTCACGGGCGACGACGACACGTTGACGTCAACGCCCGACACGACCACGGATTCCGACACCACCACCACCACCACCACCACCACCACCGACACGTCGGGTTCTTCGGAAGACTCTTCCGACCTTGGCGATTCTTCGGACGCGGTTGGTGAACCGGCGGCGTTGGCCGGCGGCAATGACATCTTGATCGGCGGCAGCGGCGACGATCGCTTGATCGGTGGACCTGGCGACGATTGGTTGTTCGGAGACGGTCTGGATGATGTGTTAACCGAGGAGTTGTTGGCCGACTTGCTTCGTGGTCAGCGAACCTAAATCCGCGCTGGCGACGAACTCCCGCTGGCGACCGTTCTCGCAGCTTGACGCTCTGAGATCGAACCGGTAGCGGGAGGAGGGATCGAGGTTTCAACCCGCGCGGCAACGCGGGCGTCTTCCCCTGGGAGGGCCCCGCGTTGCTGTTTGCATTTGGAGTAGAATAGGGGCCTCAACATCTACTCTCTCGGAGTCGCCCCACGATGTCGCAACAGGACCCTCTCGCGTCGGAGTCCGCTCCAGCATCTCGATCTTTTTCTCGGCGCCGCGCCTTGTTGGCCGCCATCGGCGTTTCGGTCGGTACGGTCGCTTTTCGTGATTCGCTGGCGGCAATGGCCGGGCAGCAAGAAGACGTCACGGTCGAGATGGTCAAGCAAGCCGCGTGGCTGAATCAGGTGCAGTTGACCGAGGAGGCGCAAGAGCAAACGGCGGCGGCGTTGAAATCGACGCTGGCTTCCTTCGCCTCCCTCCGCGAGGTCAACTTGCCCAATCACGTCGCGCCGTCGATTCAGTTCACTACCCGGCCCTTTCGCCGCAACAGCGAGCCGCCTCGGCGCGACGCCCAACCGCTGGACAGCGCGCGCCAAGGCTCCCCGACACCGACGAAGCGATCGCGTTCCTGCCTTTGACCGAGCTTTCCGCGCTCTTGCGAACGCGCCAGATCACCTCAGTCCAATTAACAGAAATCTATTTGCAGCGACTTCGTCGATTTGATCCGCTGTTGCGCTGCGTTGTCAGCTTCACAGACGACCTGGCTTTTCGGCAAGCCCGCCAAGCCGACCAGGAAATCTCGGCGGGCCTCTATCGCGGACCACTGCACGGCGTGCCTTGGGGCGCCAAGGACTTGATCTCCTACCCGGGCTACAAGACCACCTGGGGCGCGACTCCCTTTCGCGACCAGGAGCTCGATATGAAGGCGACCGTGGCTTCGAGGTTGGAAGCCGCGGGCGCCGTTCTGGTGGCCAAGCTCTCCCTGGGCGCCTTGGCGATGGGAGACATGTGGTTTGGCGGGCGCACCCGCAATCCATGGAATCCGGCGCAAGGATCCAGCGGGTCTTCCGCGGGTTCCGCCGCGGCGACCGCGGCCGGATTGGTCGGCTTCGCGCTGGGCAGCGAGACACTGGGCAGCATCGTTTCGCCATGCCGTCGCTGCGGCGCCACCGGCTTGCGACCCACTTTCGGCCGAGTCAGTCGCTATGGCTGCATGGCGTTGGCGTGGAGCATGGACAAGATCGGCCCAATCACGCGCAGCGTGGAAGACACGGCGTTGGTGCTGGACGCGATCCACGGATATGACGGCCTGGACTCGACCGCCGTTGACGCACCCTTTCATTGGCCGCCGGCTCGAGAGCTCTCGACGCTGACTGTGGGCTACTTCGAATCGAATCGACGCCGAGATCAACCGCGACCGGAGCTCGATATCCTGAAGCAGTTGGGCGTGAAATTGAAACCGATCGAACTGCCCGAGAAATTCCCCTCCCGTGACCTGGTGCTCATGCTGGATGTGGAAGCGGGGGCCGCGTTTGACGCGTTGACCCGGCAGGGCGTCACCGAAGGGCTGAATTCCTGGCCGGGCACCTTCCGCAAGCGCAGTTCGTCCCCGCCATCGAATACTTGCGAGCCAGCAGAATTCGCACGTTGTTGATGCAGGAGATGGAAGCCCTCTTCGAGGATGTGGACCTTTACGTCGGCGGCAATGATCTGGTCATCACCAACCTGACCGGTCATCCCACGGTCGTCATGCCCGCCGGATTCGTCGAGCGCAATGGCGTGCGGACGCCGTATTCGCTGACGATGACCGGCCGGTTGTTTGGCGAGGCGGAGCTACTAAGCGTCGCCAACGCCTACCAACGCATGACGGACCATCATTTGCAACGACCGCCGCTGGAAGCATTCTTGCGCCAGCAGGCCAACGCCCCCTCGCCGGACGACCAACCGCCGCGTCCAGCAAACGCTATCGACTCTTGATTCCGTGATATGATCCCGGTCGGATAGCGACTTTCTTCATCCTCCTTCGCCGACGCCCCGCATGGGGGCGACCTATTCGGAGCCGTTCATGTCAACGATCCCGCTCGCCACTCGCACGCCGCGAACGCCCATCTTGTTGGGCTTCGTTGCTTTGTTGGTTGCTCTCCCCTGGCCGCAAGCCGCGAAAGCCGACGACTTCTCGGCGCTGAAGACCATTGCCGAACGGACGGAATACCAGGCCACGTCGCGGTACGACGATGTGATGAACTTCTGTCTGCGCTTGGCGGACCTTTCGCCACGCGTCACGCTGCGAGAACTCGGAAAGACCAATGAAGGTCGAACTTTACCGCTGTTGATCGTGGCCGACCCCATGATCGATTCGCCGTCGGCGGCGCGGTGCTCGAAGAAGCTGGTGGCGCTGGTCATCGCGAATATTCACGCGGGCGAGGTGTGCGGCAAGGAAGCCATGTTGGCCATGGCGCGGGACTTGGCCGAGCAGAAACATCCGGAACTGCTGGACAATCTGGTGCTGTTGATTGCGCCCATCTACAACGCGGACGGCAACGAGCGGATGTCAACGCGCAATCGCCCTGGACAGAATGGTCCGGCCGAAGGCATGGGGCAGCGACCGAATGCTCAAGGCTTGGATTTGAACCGTGACAACATCAAGCTGCAATCGCCCGAGGCGCGGGCGTTGGCGTCGGCACTGACCGAATGGGATCCCGATCTGTTTATCGATTGCCACACCACCAACGGCTCTTACCACCGGTACGCACTGACCTACGACAGCCCTCGCCACCCGGCGACCGACGCCGAACTCGCGCGTTGGACGCGAGAGGAGTTCCTCGCGGAAGTCACGGAGTCACTGCAGCAAGACACGGGTTACCGCTCGTTCTTCTACGGCAACTTCGATCGACCGCATCAACGTTGGGACAGCTATCCGGCTGAACCGAGATACACGACGCATTACGCCGGACTGCGGAACCACATCGGGATCTTGTCCGAAGCTTACGCCTACGCCTCTTACCGCGACCGCGTGCTGGCGACCTACGGCTTTGTCAAACATTGCCTGCAAAACGCCGTGCGGCATCGCGCGAAGATCGCGGAGATTCGCCAAAACGCGGCGCGCGCGGCGAGCCAACGTTGGGACAAGGCCGAGCCGACTCCGATTCGTTTCGCGCCCGAGGCGTGGAAAGAGTTTTCCATCCTCGGCTTTGTCGAAGAGCCTCGCGAGGGCCGCCGGCCTCGGGCCACCGAGAAGCCCCGCGACTACCCGTGCATGTACTACGGCCTGACCCAAGCCACGCTGAGCATCGCCAAGCCTTTCGCCTACATCGCGCCGGCAAGCCAAACCGAAGTGATCGCCAACCTGCACGCTCATGGCGTGAAAGCCGAAGTGTTGCGAGAGGATGTCGAATTGAACATCGACGCCTACCGCATCACCGCGGCGGACGTCTCGCAACGCACCTTTCAAGATCGGCGGATCGTGACGTTGGAAACCGAATCGCAGTCGGTCAGCCGCATGATTCCCGCGGGTTCGATCCTGGTGAGAACCGACCAACCGCTCAGCCGCCTGATCGTGAACCTGCTCGAACCGCAAGCCGCCGACGGCCTGGCGACCTGGGGCTTCTTTGCCGCGGACGCGGAAGTCGGCGATGAATTCCCGGTGGTTCGCCTGAATGATTCGGTCCCTTTGCTGACCGCCGACTATGTTCCGCCGCACGTCGGTCCCAAAGAACCTCTGACCTACGATCAGGTGTACGGGCGCAACAAGGCTCAGCTGGGCGGTGCGGCGATCCGCGGCCTGCGCTGGATCGACGACGATCATTTCGAAACACTGCGCGAGCGCAAGGCCTGGAGCGTAGAGGCGAGGACGGGTCGCTTGGAGCCTCTGCCGTTCGACGCCGACGCGGTCGCCAAAGCGCTGGAGAAATTGCCGGGCGTTGACGCCCGCGCCGCTGCGCGGCTCGCCGACAGCGCCTGGCGCCAATCCGACGCCAAACGCCGCGATGCGCTGCTGACGCACGACGGACAACTGCTGTACGTCACTCTGGACGGCCAGCAAGCAGCCAAACTAACCAGCGGCGAACAACCCACGGAACTCGGTGAACTAAGCCCCGATGGCTCGCGAGCCGCCTTCGTCCGCGATTGGGACTTATGGGTCAGCGATGTGGCGACGCAGCAGGAACGGCGGTTAACCACCGGCGGATCAGAAATCCTCCGACGAGGCAAGGCCGACTGGGTCTACTTCGAGGAAATCTACAACCGCAATTGGAAAGCGTTCCATTGGAGTCCTGATTCACAAACGATTGCCTTGCAGGAGTTCAATGACGCGGAAGTCGGGCATTTCGAGGTGTTGAACCACCTGGGTTTTGAACAGTCCATCGAACGTGACCGATACCCGCTCGCCGGAAGTCCCAATCCGACGGTGCGTCTGGGCCTGGTTTCCGCGGCCGGCGGCGATATCCGCTGGATCGACTTCGCGGAATACCCCGCCGACAACACGTTAATCACTCGCTTCACCTGGCGTCCTGACTCTTCCAGTTTGCTCGTCTACCTGCAAGACCGCGCCCAACGCTGGTTGGATGTAATGGATGTGAACTCCGCGACGGGCGAAGTCCGGCGCCTGTTTCGCGACGAGACCCCCGCCTGGATCGACGACCCGGGCGAAGCGAAGTTCCTGAACGACGGCTCTTTCCTGCTGTTCAGCACGCGGGACGGCTTCAAGCACTTGTACCATTACGCCGTCGACGGCGGCTTGTTGCGACAGTTGACCGAAGGCGAGTGGGAAGTCGATGTCTTGCACCAGATCGATGAAGAACAAGGTTGGTTGCTGATCTCCGCGAAAAAAGACGCGGATCTGGCGAGCAACCTGTACCGAGTCGCCTTGGACGATGGGCGGATCGAGCGTTTGACCTCCGCCGACGGCAATCATAGCGTGACCCCGAATCCGTCCGGCACGCTGTTCATTGATACGCACAGCAGCCGCCGCCAGCCGGACCAGGTGCGGTTGTACACCAGCCAAGGGGCCCTGCAGCGCACCCTGGACATCAATCCGACGCCGGATGTCGAGAAGTACGCCTTGGGCGACTTGCAATTCGTGCGGATTCCGACTCGCGACGGTTTTGAATTGGAGGCCAGTCTGGTGCTGCCTCCCAAGATGGAGCCCGGCCGCAAGTATCCGGTCTGGCTGATGACTTACGCAGGCCCGCATGCTCCGACAATGTCCGATTCCTGGAGAGGCGGGCGGGCGATGGAGCACTTGTTGGCGAACATGGGAATCATCGCATTTCGCGTCGATCCGCGGAGCGCCAGCAATCGGGGCGCCCGCTCGACCTGGACGGCGTACCGTCAATTGGGCGTGCAAGAGCTGATGGACCTGGAGGACGCAGTCCAATGGCTGCATTCGAAGCCATACGTCAACTCCGAGCGCATCGGCATGAACGGCCACAGCTATGGCGGCTTCATGACCGCCTACGCGATGACGCATTGCAAGCTGTTCGCCGCCGGCATCGCCGGAGCGCCGGTTACGGATTGGCGGAACTACGATACGATCTACACCGAACGTTACATGGACACGCCGCAGAACAACCCCGAAGGCTATAAGAAAACCTCCGTGGTCGAAGCGGCGGGCGATCTGCACGGTCGATTATTGATCCTGCATGGCGCGCGCGACGACAACGTTCACGTCTCCAACACGATGCAGTTCATCCACGCGTTGCAGAACGCCGACAAGTCCTTCGAATTGATGATCTACCCCAACAGCCGCCACGGCATTCGCGGCGCGCACTACAATCGGTTGATCATCGACTTCATTCGGAAGACCATGCTGGATTGATGGACGCCTACTTGATGGTGATCTCTCGACGATGCTCCTCGTCTCCGGCCTTGAGCACGACGGTGTAGGTTCCGGGAGGCGCGGCTGCTTGTTGGCCGCCGCGTCCTCCTCGACCGCCGCCGAACCGACCGCCGCGACCACCCCGACCGCCGCCGCGCGGGTTCCATTGCACCTTCTGCAGTCCAGGTTCGTTGCGAGCTTGCAGCTTGGCCGCCGATTCGCCGGCCTTATTCAGGACTTCGAGCGTCAACGATTTCACTTCCTCTTTCAGATGGAAATAGATCTCGGCGGAGCTGGTCGGATCGGCCGCGACATAGCGACGGTCGCCGGAGATGGACAGCCCGCTGTCCACACGGGGAGTCGGCCCCAGGTCGCGGATCGGGAAGAGGAACGCTTTGTCGGCCGCATCCGCCGCCGGCGTTTCGGAGAACATGGTCGCATTCAACGTGAAGATCCCGCGGCCATGAGTTCCGATCACCAGATCATGCTCGCGAGGATGGACCAACAGATCATGCACGGCGACGCGCGGCAACCCTTCGCTTAAGGGCAACCAGGATCCGCCCTGGTCGATGGAAACGAACACGCCGAAGTCGGCGCCGCAATACAACACTCGAGCGTTGCGGGGATCCTCCTGAATCACGTTCACCGGACCATGCACGGGAAGGTCGGACACGATGGACTTCCAAGTCTGGCCGCTATCGGCGGTCATGAAGACAAACGGACGGAAATCATCTTCTCGGTAACCGGTGAAAGCAACATAGGCGACCTTTTCGTCATGATGGGACAGAACCACCCGCGAGGTCCACCAATCACCGGGACGCATGGGAAATCGATCCAACAGATTGGTCCACGTCTTGCCGCCATCGCTGGTCCACTGCACGTTGCCGTCGTCCGTGCCAACCAACAACAAGTTGCGATTGCGAGGGGATTCAGCGATGGTGGTTATCGTGCAATAGGGAACGTTGCCGGCAATGCGCGAGGGGTTGGCGGTCGTCAGGTCATCGCTGATGGTCAGCCAGTCATCGCCTTGATTGAAGGACTTGAAGAGCTTGTTGCCGCCGAAGTAGATGACCCGCGAGTCGTGCCGCGACATCAGGATCGGCGAGTTCCAGTTGTAACGATCCGCCGGGCCGGCAGGATCGCTTTGAGGCGGACGAATGAAACTGCGTTGCCCGTTCTTGCTGCGTTGCAACGCGCCGAATTGCGACTCGTAGAACACGACTCCAGCGTCTTGTGGATCGACTTGCACGTAAAAGCCGTCCCCGCCGCCGACTCGACGCCAATCGAAACGCCCCACGCCTCGTCCCCCGCCGCTGGACGGGCCCGCGTAGGTGCCGTTGTCCTGCAAGCCTCCATAGACGTGGTAGGGGTCCTGCATGTCCACGCCGATGGCGTAGAACTGGGCGAGCGGCAGGTTGTAGATGTGGTCCCAGGTGGCGCCTCCATCGTAGCTCGCATGCAGTCCGCCATCGTTGCCCAGCAAGAGGTGATCCGGATTCGCTGGATCAATCCACAAGGCGTGATGGTCCACATGCACGCTGCGCGCGGCGTTCGTGTTCCAAGTCTTGCCGCCGTCCGTGCTGGAATAGACCGGCACGCCCAGGACGAACAGCCGCTGATCGTCCTGCGGGTCGACGTAGATCTGACCGTAATAGTAAGCCGGTGAACCGCCGACGGGCGTTCGGTTTTGCTTCACCCAAGTTTCACCTCCATCGTCGCTGCGATAGACTTCGCCGCCGACTTCGCGAGGGCGACGGGCGGGCGCGACAAGCGAATATGTCTGTTGCTGGTCGCCGCGGCGAGCAACGACAGTCCACATGTCCCCATCTCGGATATGCTCGATGGCGGCTTCCAGCGTGGCGAGATCCGTGATGTTCATGCCGCCGAGCGAGACCACGCGATCTTTCGTCCGAATTCCGGAACGCGCCGCGGGGCCGCCGACTTGCTCTACAAAGACGCCGTCCTTGTCGGCGGCGAACTTCAAGCCCAGCTTCGTCATGTCGCTGGTTTTTGTGGTCGCGGGCGGCCGATCGTCGCCGGAGGGCTCATCGTCTTTGGCCGCTTGATCGCGTTGCTGCGCAGTTGCCGCCGCGCCGTCGCGGCCGGTGGGACGACCGCCACGACCGCGTTGGCCGCCTCGACCTCGCATGCCGCGGCCGCGAGCGGCTCCGGCCGGAGGTTGCGGCGGCGCCTCGGTGGATGGTTCCGTTGGCGCGGCGGCGGCCTCGGTTTGCCGCTTGGGCGCCGGAGGTCGATCCTGGGGTTGGGGGTCGTCCTCTTGGGAGGAAGGTTCGTTGGCGACGGTCGCCGTCGGCGCCGCGGGCTCCTGCGACGCCTCGAACTCCGCCCGCTCCACGGATTCGAGGAAGTCGCCAGCTTCGACAGCGCCGGGCGCCTCGTCCGGGCCGCCGCGCGGTTCTTCGGCGTCGGCCGCGATCTGATTCTGGTTGGAGACGGTCGCGAAGATCACGTTCGGGTTCTTCGGGTAAATCGCCAGTCCGATGCGGCCGATCTCGCCAGCGGGCAAGCCGCCTTCCAGCCGCGTCCAATGGCGTCCGCTGTCGCGGGAACGGTAGATGGCCGAGCCGGGCCCGGCGCCGTCGAAGTCCCAAGCTCGACGACGACGCTCGTACGACGCGGCGAAAACGATCTCGGGATGATTTGGGTCCAGTGCGACATCAACGACGCCAACATCTGGGTTGATGTACAACACCTTCTTCCAGGTCGCGCCGCCGTCGGTTGTCTGGAAGAGCCCCCGTTCCTCATTGGGCGAATAAAGATGCCCTAGCGCAGCGACATACACGACGCGGGAGTCGCGCGGATGCACGACGATCCGGCCGATGTGATGCGAGTCGCGCAGCCCCATGTTCTGGAACGTCTTGCCGGCGTCCTCCGACTTATAGACGCCGTCGCCCCAAAGCGAGCTGCGTTGGTTATTCGCTTCGCCCGTGCCGATCCAGATCACATCGGGTCGGCTGGGATCAAGCGCCACATCACCAATGGAAATCGTCTCTTCCTGTTGGAACAGGGCGGTCCACGTCGTACCGTTGTTCTCGCTCTTCCAGAGGCCGCCTGACGCCGCGGCGGCGTAGATCCGGGAGGTCTTGCGAGGGTCGACTTCGATGTCGACGATCCGCCCGCCGGTTGCCGAAGGGCCGATCTCCCGCCAAGAGAGTCGCTTCATGTCTTGCTGGTTCAGTTGCCCAGACACCTGAGGCGCCGCGGCAAACACCAACCCGCCAAGTACGAACCATCGATACAATCCGCGCAACATGAGATCCTCGCCAAGGGTGCAAAACCAAGATGCAGGTGGTCCAACGCCCTTGCCGGTGGTTGCGGGAGAAAACGACTCGGCGCCGGGGCGAACTACCCTAGTGTAGTTCCTCCCTGACGCCGAATCGAGCGGTCAGACCAAGTGGTCGTTAACGCTTAACGGCCGCGGAGCCTCGCTGGGGCAAGACGTCGAGCAGGTAGCCCATGAGCACCTGCGGGTTCGGTTCGCCGATCAGCTCGAATAGCTTCTCCCGCTGCTGGTCATCAAGCACCTCCATGATCTGCCGTCGCCGGATGTCGTTCTCCAAGGAGAATCTCAGTTCACGATCCTCCGGCATGTCGTACGACGAGATCGACAGTCTCAATTCCTCCATGCGTTTCGACTGTTCCTTGGTCAACTGCAGAACGCGAACCAAGTCCGGATCGAGAAACGCAATGCCGTAGGCGAGGCGCTCCTGGATGGTCAGTCTGACGATGGTGCGCAACTGCTGCTTGATGTAAACCGTTCGCAGGAGCACGTCGCCGATTCGTTTCTGCTCGGCGAGCAGGATTCGTTCCGTGCGTTCCTGGAAACGCTTCACCTCCTCGTCGGGCGCGCCCAGAGCAATCATCGCGTTTTCCTCGGCGCGAAACTCGCGCACCTTCTTCAACCAAGGCAACCGTTGCTCCTCGACCTTCCTGATCTGGCCGTCGGTCATCTGCAACTCGTCGGCCCATAGCGGTCGCGCCGCGGAGGCGGCGATCAGCGAGTAGGGACTAGGCTCGATCTGATCGATCAGTGGCGATTCGACAACGGCCAAGACGGTCGCCGCCCAAAGTGCCGCATTCATCTTTGGTTCTCCATAGAAATCTAGATTCCTCTCGCAAAGCATTGTGGACGTTCACGAATCCACTACTTCACGCGGAAGGTCTTGATGGTGTCCGTCACTTGACCCGTCGTCTTGGTGAAACGCAGACGAACTTTGACTTCGCCTTGGGCGTTACAGTACGCGGATGTGCCGACATTGGGAATGGCCGTGATCATGGACCCAATCCAGAACTTCTGCGCGGGCGCATTGGCCAATCCTCCAGTGACGTTGACCCAACCGTTGGCCTGGGTGTCGAGGATCTCGAACACAACGCCGCCTCCTCCCGTGGCGGCGTTTCGTTGCAATACGGCCTGTTCGATGATCAACAAGTTCTTGAAGTCCGGCTTCTCCAAGTGCGTCAAGCTGCCGGTGAAGCTCGCCGTGTCCGTTCCGAAGGGCAAGGAATCGGGCTTCCGAAAATTCTCCGCGGCGGAAACGCCGGCCACGTTGTGCGAGACCCCGCCAACCATCAGCGGAAAATTGACGCCCACGTTGACGTGCTTGGTCGTACCCTTTCCGCCGCTCCAGGTCTCCCAATCAAACATATTGGGCGCACCGCCGGGAAGCATCGTGTAGAAGTTCAGCTGCCCCGGCGGCAGCTTGCCGTACGCCTCGAAGTCGATCACCATCGTGTTGAAGATGTCGGACTTGGCCTCTCCCTTGGTGATCATGAAGAACTGATCACGCTCCAGGAGCATCGGATCCGGACCAGGGGGATCGCCGCCGCCAGGTTCGCCGCCGCCGACTTGAGCGTGCGCCATGCAGGTCGCCAACAGGGACGCCACTACGGCCGCGGCGAAACTCTTCAACCAGGAAACTCGTCTCATCTTTCTCTCCCTCGCAAGAAAACAACATCGCTCCGCCGCATGCGGATCACGCGAGCCGCAAGCGAAAAAAGCGTCGTAAGAAGACGCGGCGACCAGCGCCAACAGAAAGAGGAGGGGACGAATCCACACCTTGCCTGCGCGGCCAACGAGCCGCCTGAGCCGAATGCGCCCACCCCAAGTCCGCTGCGAGAAGCCGCCGCGATAGAACGCCGAAACGTTAGCCTCATCACCAATCCGGGTGAAGGGCCGCAGCCGACCGGCCCCCCTTATCTAGGGAATGCGCCGCCACAAGTTTTGTGACATACGGACATTACATACCCCCCGAAAGTTTACGGCCCCCGCCAGAGCGTACTGGACACTTTCGCGGCGCGACAGCCTTTTCAGGCGGCGATTGGCGACAAAGTTACGAACGGCACCAGGACCACTTTGCCTCGTTACTCCGCGATTCCGTAACTTGGTGGTTCAGCCATCCCTTACCGCCTGCCTGCTTGATCCGCACAGGATTGCCTTCCAACCTGAGACCAATTGGGTTGAATTGACCTCGCTTGACCCAACCGTCACACTCGAGACTGAACGCCATTTCTTGGTGGAGAGCGTCACTGGGACCGTCACACTGTCGGATAGAGCATTGATGAACACCGCAAAGCAGGCCGAGCGAAATCTCCTTTTTGGCGTTTTAGCGTTGCAATTGGATTTTGTGAGCCAGCCGGCCTTGGTCGCGGCGGCGAGCGTCTGGGTGCGTGAGAAAAGCCGACGCCTGGATCGGATCTTCGTCGAGCAGGGGGCCCTCGATGAAGAAGGCCGCGTCGTCCTGGAGCAACTCGTCGAAAAACACTTGCAGCTTCATGCGGGGGACCCCGCGGTGAGTCTGGCGACGTTGCATGCGCCCACGGTTGAGTTGCGGGATCAGTTGCATCGCTTGAGTGACGGCGCCTTGGACACGAGCCTGGCCCAGCTGACTTCGCGAGCTCCGCAGTCCCAAAGAACAATGGAGACGGTCGCTTCCGCGGCCACCGCCGCTGAGAGCGTCGCCGGCGGCGCGGCGCCCGCGCCCAGCCAGGGGACGCGTTTCCAGATTCTCCGTCCTCATGCTCGCGGCGGATTGGGCCAGGTCTCGGTGGCCTGGGATGCGGAATTGGATCGCGAGGTCGCTCTCAAGGAGATTCAACTGCAATTCGCCGACCTGCCCGACAGCCGCGCACGCTTTGTTCGCGAGGCGAAAGTCACCGGCGGTTTGGAACATCCGGGGATCGTTCCCGTGTACGGCCTGGGCCAGGAAGTCGGCGGACGTCCCTACTATGCGATGCGGTTCATTCGCGGCGAAAGCTTGAAGGAGGCGATCGCCGATTTCCACAAGTCGGCTGCCGAGCCGCGCGGCGCCCGCGCCGGCGAAGCCGCGGACCGATCGCCCTCGTCCCATCGATTCGCGCGAGGAGAACGCGGCGTCAGGTTTCGTCAATTGCTCGCCCGCTTCATCGATGTCTGCAACGCGATCGAGTATTCGCATAGCCGAGGCGTGTTGCATCGCGACTTGAAGCCGGCCAACGTGATGCTGGGCAAGTACGGCGAGACTTTGGTCGTCGATTGGGGCTTGGCTAAGGCGATGGGAACGGTGGAAACAAACCCCAGCGAGCATTCGCTGGGGCCGCTGGCGAGCGATGATAATGCAGCGTCCACTCGCGTCGGCTCGGCGTTGGGCACTCCCGCGTTCATGAGCCCCGAACAGGCCAGGGGCGAACTGGAACGATTAAGCCCCGCCAGCGATGTTTACAGTCTGGGCGCGACGCTCTTTTGCCTGCTGACCGGCGAGGTTCCGTTCGCCGACGACAACCTTTCGACGCTGTTGCAAAAGGTCCAGAACGGCGATTTCTCGCCGCCCAGCGCGGTCGCGCCGCAAACCCCACGAGCCTTGGAGGCAATCTGCCTGAAGGCCATGGCCCGCGATCCCGAGCAGCGCTACGCCACGGCGGGCGAATTGCGCGAAGAAATCGAGCGTTGGCTGGCCGACGAGCCTGTGCGAGCTTATTCCGAGCCGTGGACCGCGAGAGTTGCGCGTTGGAGTCGTCGACATCAGACCTTCGTCGCCAACGCGGCAGTTCTGCTGGTGACCGCCGTCGCGGCGCTGAGTATCGGCTCCCTGATGCTCAGCGACGCGAATCGACGCATCGAAGCCCAACGCGAGATCGCCCAAGCCAACGCCGAACAAGCCGAAGAGAATCGAGTGCTCGCGGATCAGAACTTTCGCCAGGCCTGGGATGCGGTCAACAAGTACCTGACGCAAGTGACCACCGATCGCCGACTGAAAGACCAAGGTTTGGAATCATTGCGCCGCGATCTACTGCTTGCCGCCCGCGACTTCTTCGACGACTTTGTCGGGCGAAAGGCGGACAATCATCAATTGCGACTTGATCGAGCCCACGCCTATCGGATGCTCGGCAAGATCACCTACCAGGTTGACTCCAAGGTGGAAGCAGCGAACTTCCTGCAACAGGCCGTTTCCATCTACGCCGAGGAAAATCAACACGTGGTCGGCTGTTGCGATCCGCAGCTTCGCACTGTGCGCCGAGAGCTTGGATCCGCCTTAGGCGAGTTGCATGAATTCGGCCCCGCCGAAGACCAGCTCCTGTTGGCCAGCAGCCTGCTCGATCAGACGCCTCCCGAGCAGCGTGACGCGAGTTGGACGATTGATCGCGTGCTGACCTCAGCCGACTTGGGATGGCTGCTGGTCAACGCGAGCCGACTGCCCGAAGCGGAGGCTCATTTTCAATTCGCGCTGGAACAACTGGAATCCGCCCAGAGCCAACTCGCGAACAGCGAGGACGCGGCGACCGCCGAGTCCTTGGTAGGGCAAGGCCGGAACTACCTGGGCGCCGTCTACCGACGCACGGGACGGTTTGACGAGGCCCTGGAAGCACACCTTGCGGCGGCGAAGATCTTTGAGGATCTGTTACAGCGTTTTCCCGCCGTCGCTCAATACAAGTCGGAATTAGTGACCTCGCAGATCGGCGCCGCGACGGCGGCGGCCGCACTCGACCAGTTTGGCGTCGCCGAAAAAGCGTACGCCCGGAGCCTCACGCTGCTCGCCGAATTGCGGACCGCATTTCCCGACGTGTTGTCCCATCGAGAAAAGGAGGCGGTGGTCGCGTACAACCGAGGCGACTTGCTCGAGAAAGAGCTGCGCTACGCCGAGTCTGAAACGTCGCTGCACGCGGCTCGCCAAGCCTTTGAGACGCTGCAGCTTCAATATCCGGACAATCCCAGTTACACCGCCCGCCTGGGAGTCGTCTATACGTCCCTGGCCGAGGTGATTCGTAGTCAACACCGCTTCAACGAAGCCGTCGATTGGTATCAACAAGCTCAAACCTTATTGCGCAAGACACTGGAAGAAACGCCCAACAACTTCAGCATCGGATACCATCTGCTGCTGACCTATTCCGGCTACGGGCGATCCGCGGCCGCACTGGGAGACCATCAAACCGCCGCTCGCGAAGCAGGACTGCTCGCCGAGGTTGCCGAGGGACACGGCATGGCGGACTTGCACTATGACGCGGCAATCATCTACGCCCGCGCTTGTCAGGCCGCGAGAAGCGATGCAGCGCTTCCACCCAAGCAACGTGAAGAGCTGCTTCAACAATGGTCGCGACTCGCCGCGGAGTTGCTTGAGATCTGTCGCAAGAGGGACTTCTTCACCGACCCGGAGAATCGCAGGCTTCTCTTGGACGCGCCCGAATTTGAAGCGCTGCGTCAAGAGCCGTCCATCGACCAACTGTTCCAGGATCTTCAATAGGGAGCATGGGGCGCGCTGCGGGGCCGCGCGGAGCCAGCGCGGCTTAGGGCGCGGGCGACTGAAAGCAGTACAGGGTCTTGCGGCCGCGTAGGAACAGTTGCCGCCCGACAATCGCAGGCGAGGCGTCAAATCCGTCAGGCAACGAAAACTCGGCGAGAACTTCCAGCGACGCGTCGGCTCGGCAGACGACAACGCCTCCCTCGCGCCCCACGAAATAGATGCGACCGGCGGCGGCGGTGGGGGACGCGTACAGCCCCTTCAGCCGAGGCAACCGCACGGCTTCCCGCATCACCTCGCCCGTGCGAGCATTCAAGCAGCTGGCGATCGGCTGCAGCGTCTTGGTGAACACCAGAAGATCGCCATAAAGCAGCGGGCTGGGCACGTAGGGGGTGTCCTTTCCGTGACTCCAGATCACGCGGCCGGATTGTCCCGTCACATCGCCGCGAGTTTCCAGAGGAATGGCGATAGCGGCCGATCCACGATAACCGCTCATGCAAATCACGGCGTCGTCGATGCGGACGGGCGAGGGGATGGCGTTGACGGTCTGGCCGCCGCACTCCCACAAGACATCGCCGGTGGCCAAATCGTAGGCGCGAGTGCGGCCGGTCGCATTAATCACGACTTGCTGTTTCTCGCCCTGGCGGACGATCAGGGGAACACTCCAGGAAGTGGGTTCCTCGGGCCGCGACTTTTTCCACTTCGGCTCGCCGGTGGCGGCGTCCAACGCGACAACAAACGAGTCGTCCTCCTGGTCCCAGTTGACGACCAACGTATCGCCGCCAAGCCCTGGCGTGGAGGCTTGTCCCCATCCCAGGCGAGTCCTTAGGACGCCGAGTTTTCGTGACCAAAGCAGGTCGCCGTCCAACGAATAGCAATAGACTCCCTGAGTGCCGAACGACACGTACAGCCGTTGACCATCGGTGACGGGAGAACCTCCAGCGTAGGTGTTGGTGGAGTGCCGGCCTTCGCTGGGGACGGCCTCGGTCGCGGTGCGGCGCCAGAGTTCACGTCCGGACTCGCGATCGAAACACAGGACCAGAAACCGGTAGAAGACGTCCGGCGGACTGGTGCGGCTGCGTGGATCCGGGTCCTTGGGCGGCGCTTTCTTGTCGGTGGGTTCGGCGGCTGTGACGAAGACGCGGTTACCCCAGATGATCGGGGTCAACGCGCCCTCGCCGGGCAAGTCCGCCTTCCACGCGAAGTTCTCTGACTCGCTGAAACGCAGCGGCGGATCGCCGTGCGGCGCTGTTCCATTTTCCAGCGGGCCTCGCCACGCGCCCCATTGCTGTAATGGGTCGAGCTTGTCCGCGGGCGGGTCTTGCCCCGCGGACCATTGAGCCTCGTTCATGGCGATGCAGACGGCCAGGACGGCCAGCAGGCGCCGCCCCACAGATCTGGATCCGCTCCACATGGGAATCACTCCGCTTTCGTTGCTTCCTGTTTGGTCACCCCGCGTTCGGCGGCGAACATCAAGGTCAGATAGTTCAGCCGGGCCGCCGAGACGATCTTGGCGTGGTTGATCACATCAGGCACGTCGGTCGGGCGATGGTATCTGGGGGTGAAACCGCCGAACAAGAAGGTCACCGGCACGCCCTTCTTGATGAACGACTCTTGATCGCTACGGCGGGCGACGCGTTCTTCTTCATCGTATTCGAAGCGGAAGTTCACGTAGCGATTGGCTTCCATCGCGATGTCGTGCAAGGTCGAGGGAATCACCTTGCTGCCAACCAGATGAATGCTGCCTTCATTCTCTTCCGCCGTCTCGGCTTGCTGCTCCTCGTTGCGGCCGACCATGTCCATGTTTAAGAAGCACTGCATTTTTTCCAAGTTGCGCGTGGGATGATCGCAATAGTATTTCGAACCGAGCAAGCCCAGCTCTTCGGCCGCGAAGGCGATGAACAGCACGCTGCGTCGGGGTTTGGCTTGGTTCAGGGAGATCGCGCGGGCGATTTGCAGGATCGCGGTGGAACCGGAGGCGTTATCGTTGGCGCCCGGATAGAGGCTCCCGCGGCTCCAGCCCAGGTGATCGAGATGGGCGCCCATGCCGACAAATTCCTCGCGTAACTGCGGGTCGCTGCCGGGGTACCAGGCGACGACGTTGGGCGCGACGACTTCTTGCTCGGAGTTGCGGACCTCGATGGTGGCCAGGCCTTCCAGGGTTTGCGAGGTGACTCCGCTCTCCTCGCGCGGTGCGATCAGATCGGCGGCGCCGCCGCAGGCCTGAACCATCCGCTGCGCCGCGGCGACGGTAATTTCCGCGTCGCCCGCTCCGCCACGGCGTGTGGGTCCGCCGCTCCGGCCGGGAGGCGAGACGCGACCGCCGACTTGGGGCTCACGGTCCACGACCCGCAGGATCGCGGCCGGACGTTTTCTGCCCAATTCGCGCAGCAGATCCGTGCGAACATCGTTTTGGATCAGCACAACGATTTGATCGGTGACCGTGATTTCCTCGGGCAGCGAGACTTCCTGTCCGCGAACGTTGAGCACCGTGACTTTGGCCTCCAAGGAAGGCTGGTCGCCCATGTTGAAGGCGATCTCCGGCGCGGATCTCGAGCCCATTCGGGCCTCGCAACACGCTCCGCTCGGGGTCCGCTGCGACGCGGACTAGCGGAGTCAACTGGAAATACGTGCCATTCTCGCCAGCCGGCTCCCAGCCCCACTCAGCAAGCTTCCCAGCGACGAAATGAGCCGCCTTGATGTATCCGGTTTGGCCAGTGCCGCGACCGGCGAACTTCGCGGCGAAGGTGTTCACCCACGCCTTGGCTTGCTTTTCCTGAATACTGTCAAAACCTTGCCGATATTCCGCGGGAGGCGGTTCGGCGCCGTCGTACTGCCCACTGGCGTGATTGGCCAACCCCAACATCATCAGCAACGCCGCCAGGCGGCAACCGGCCTGCAGGACTTTCATATCGTTCTCTTTCATGGGAAGTAGGGCCGGTCAAGACGATCGGCAGAGTAGGTTTCTAAGCCAAACCGCCCTCACTGCCACGCCGGGTAGAGTTCGGGCCGACGATGGCGGAGGAATAATCGACGGGCATGGGACGCCTGCACCTGCTGCAAATCCACGTCCTGGATCAGTATCTGGTCGGCGCCCCTGATGGCGCGGGCGATCACTTGCCCATGCGGGTCGCAAATGAACGACTCGCCTGCAAACTCCAGTTTTGTTTCTTTCCCGACGCGATTGCAGAGGGCTACAAAATAGCCGTTTTGAAATGCGGCGACTCGCATCTCCGCTTCATACAGGCCTTCGGGCCACTCATCCACGGCGCCGGCTTGGGGCACCAAGACGACCTCGGCGCCGGCGACGGCCAAGGCTCGCATGTACTCCGGAAAATGTCGATCATAGCAAATCGCCACGCCCAGGCGCCCCATGGAAGTCGAATAAACCGGCGTCCCAGATCGCCGGGGGCGTAGTAACCCTGTTCATGAAAGCAGGGATAATCCGTGATATGCACCATCCTGGTGACGCCCAACAGCGAGCCGTCCGAGTCGATCACGGGTGAGGAATCGAAGAGCTGCGCACCGGCTCGTTCGAACAAATTCAAGACCACCACCACCTTGCGTTCCGCCGCGAAGCGAGAGAACGCTTCGGTCGTGGGCCCAGGAATCGACTCCGCCAAGTCCGCGACGTTTTCCGGCGCCGGATCTTGCGGGTAAAAGGGATCGAACGCCAACTCGGCGAAGCAGACGACTTCGGCGCCCTGATCGGTCGCTCGGCGGGCGTTCTCCAGGCCCAACTGAAGATTCGCCTGCCGATCGGGAGTCGCTGACTGTTGCACCAAAGCGATTCGCATCACAACTCTCGTTTCTGATCCGTCGCCCGCCTCCGCGGGGCTCGTCGCACACTCCCCGGCTCGTCCCAGCGGAGCGGTGCTCTCAGCCGGCACGGCGCGGAAGGCGTCACTTCAGCTCACTCTCGAACAACTCCAGGATCCGCCGATACTCATCGTACCAACTTGTGGGTTGCTCGAAACCGTGGGGTTCGACGGGGTAGATGGCGACTTCCCAGTCCTTCTTCTTGAGCTCGATCAGTCGTTGCGCCAGCCGCGCCGTGTCCTTGAAGAAGACGTTGTCGTCCACCATGCCATGACAGATCAGCAAGGGGTCGTCGAGTCCTTCGGCGAGTTCAATGGGCGAGCTGCGGCGATAAGCTTCGGGATCGACGTCGGGCGTGTTCAGGATGTTGGACGTGTACCCATGATTGTAATGGGCCCAATCGGTGACCGGACGCAGCGCGGCGCCGCAGGCGAATTTGCCGGGACGTTGGAACAACGCCATCATGGTCAGGAATCCCCCATAGGAGCCGCCGTACAATCCGACGCGTTTCGCATCCACGCCATGCTTCATCGTCAGCCAGGCAAGGCCGTCCTCCAGATCCTCCACTTCCGGGCCGCCCATATGGCGATAGATGGCCGTTCTCCAATCGCGACCGTATCCCGCCGACGCGCGATAATCCATGTCCAACACAACGATGCCGCGATGCGCCAACAAACTATGGAACATGAACTCGCGAAAGTAACCGGACCATCCTTGATGCGCGTTCTGCAAGTACCCGGCGCCATGAATGAAGATGACCGCGGGAATCCGCGCGCGGGGTCGCGCTTCGGCGGTAGATACAGCCGAGCGTGAATCGGGCGCCCGGTCCTGGAAGGCACGGTCACAAACTTGGGCTCGACCCAGGGGAGTTGTTGAAATTCGGCGCTCACCGTCAGCGTGATCTGCCGAGCAGGCTCGGCCTTGGCCAAGGGCTGAACCCAGAGTTCCGGCGGGCTCATCGCCGTACTGTGCGTCACCAACAAGTGCTGTTGATCTGGGGAGACCTCGAAATCATTCATGCCTCCCAATTGGGTGAGCTGTTCGATGGCGCCGCTGGCCGCCTCCACGCGATACGCTTCGTAGACGCCCGGGTGGTTGGCGTTGGCCTTGTAATACAAGTACTTGCCATCCAGGCCGGCTTGAACATCGCTGACGACGAATTCGCCGCGAGTCAATTGCCGCGTGGCGCCGGACGGAACATGCGTCACGTACAAATGCGCGTAGCCCGTGGCTTCGGTCAAGTAGTGCAGCGTCTGCTGATCGGGCAACCATTCGACGCGTCCCACATCCCAATTGATCCAAGCCGGATCGCGCCGGTGCATGATGCTGTTCAGCTTCTTGCGCGAAGATCAACCGTCGCAATCCAACGGTCCTTGTTGTCAGCGGAGAACAACTGCACGGCGACTTGATCGCCAATGTCATTCCATGCGATCGAGCCAACCTGAATCGCGCGGACAACCTTTTTTTCCTTGGCGGCCGTTTCTTCCTTCGCCTCGTCGCCGGCGCTCGGCGGGTTCTGCTCCGAGTCGCCCGACTTCGGCGACTTCTCAGGCGACTTGTCCGTGGACTGCTCTTTGGCCGTGGTCGAGGTGGAGTTCGAGTTCTCGGTCGCTGAGCCCGCGGAGTCTTCCGCTTGCTTCTTTCGCCAGGCGTCGGCTTCCGCACGGACATCCGCCAAGGGGTCGGTGTCGAAATCCGGCAAGTCCGAGAAGCTGAGTTCGTGTTGCACATGCTGGACAAGATCCAGCAAGATCAACTTGTCCGACACCGCCTTGCCGGTCCCCACCAGGGGACGAACGTTGCGAACGTTGACGTAGCCGCTGTCCTCCACGAACTCCGGCATCTTATCCGGTTCGCCGCGGCTGGCTTGTTTGGATGCGAGACTCAGCAAGCACCAGCGTCCATTAGGCGACGCCTGCACGCTATCCAGCCGATGGGAGTCTCCCAGGTACCAGGGGAGCGGCACGCGCGTCGGGTCGGCCGCTTGTTGCTCGTCGGCGGCTTGTCGCGCCGCGTCCTGTTCGAGCCGGCGTTTTCGCAGGTATTCGAACAACCGTTGTTGCTGTTCCGGAAGAAATCCCTCGCGGTCCTTCTGGCGACTCTCGGCGGGATCCTTCTCCCAACGCACGTTGACCAATTCCTGCTCCAACCCGTTCTTCAAATGACGGGCCAGGACGGCGTCATCGCGTCGAAACATCAAACGCTTCCCATCGGCCATGAACCTGGGCGACGACTCCCGCTGCCGAGTCCGAGTGAGTTGACGGGTGGCGCCGGTCTGAAGGTCCTTGAGGAACAGGTCGCCGGCGCGCTCATACGCCTTCCATTTCCGGTCGCGACTATATTGGCCATCGTCCGAATCCATACCGCCGCGATCCTTGTCCTCCACCACACGGAGCAGATTGCCCTGCAAGTCCGCCTGATACCAATCCTGTTGCTGCGATCCGGCGCGGCGACGCTGGTAATACACGCTGCCGCTGTCGTCGGACCAATAGGCTCGTTGGGGTGAGCGTCCCAGCCATTGGGGATCCGCCATGATGCGGTCCAATGTGATCGCCTGGGAGGTCGCGGCGGGCGAATTCGATTCCTGCGCCATCGCCAACGCGCCGGACAAGAGCAGGCAGTGAACGCCAAGGGCGATGAGTCGCGGTGAACGAGAATTCCGTGGTGCTGAAATCATGGCGGATCGTCGAACGTGAGGGAATGGCGAGTTGTTGAAGCGGCGGCGCGAATGGCGGCTGTCCCTTATTGTAATTCGCGAATTCCGCGACGAGTCGCCCGCCTCCGACGCTTTCATTTCGCCAGGTGTCGCTTCAGGAACTCGAACGTTCCGACGCCATGGATCTGATGGGGGCCGTCGAACCACTCAATCTCGCAACGATCCCCCAGTTTGAGCCGAGCCTGATACAGATGCCGCACTTTGGCGAACTCCCAGCCAACGGTCCAGTCATCGGCGACGCCGTCGAAATGCCCTCGCTCGACCATGAACGGGCGAGGAGCGATTAAGGCCGCCATCTCGGCGTAGTTGAATGTGCTTCCCAGGTTCCATTCGAAGATTTCGTACTCGCCGGTCCAGACGTAGCTACGAGGGTTGCGCGTCGAGGCGTTCTTATCGACCCAATCGTTGAAATCCGCCGAACAAATCGAGAGGCAATAATCGGTCACCAGAGCCGGCGCCCGCATCGCGGTCTTGCCGCCGTAGCTGAGCCCGTAGAACGCCACGCGATCCGGATCGACGAAGGGCAGCGATTGCAACCAATCAACGATCTGCTGGTGTTGCGGCGCGATGATCGAGAACAACGTCTTCTTCAGCGGATAGGACTTGCGTTGCAGCACGCGAAAACGATCGCCAAAAATGTAGGGGTTCTGAGGCGCGAAGGTGATGTATCCCTGCTCGGCGAGTCGCGTCGCGAAGGCCTGATAGGCCGCGAATCCCTGCTCGCCAATCACATCCTGTGGACGCCCTTCAAGACCATGTTGGCAAACAACCACCGGGCGCCTCTCCTGAGGCTGCAAGTCCCGCGGGATGCATAGAACGCCGTAGGCGAAGATGTCCGGCATCACGTCAAGCACGACTTCATAGTAAGCGACCTTGTCCGTTTGCCGCATCAACCGCGCGCGGGGGTTGGGGTCGCTCAACGGCATTTCGTAGTCGCCGATAACGTCCTTACGAAACATCTCGCGATACTTTGCGGACGACGCGGCGTAGGCCTCGGGCGAAGACGTCTCCAGGCGCCCCATGAATTGTTGACGCACGGAGGGACTTTCGCGAAGCACCTCCTGGCTGTGTCGATCCATTTGCCGCACCATGCGATGCATGCGCTGTCGTGCTTCCTCATCGGTCAGCGGTTGAAGGACTTGCAACGGCGCCTCGCCGGGATCGTCCAGGGAAGGAACATCCAGCGCAGCGAGGAAGGCGTGAATCACGTCCGGACCGATCGCCGACTCAGCCACGCTGGGCGGATGGAAGGTGATCGCCTCGCTCGCCCGCGGCCATTGAGCCAGGATCTCTCTTGCTCGCCGCACTTCCTCGCGCACTTCAGATTCAGCGGGAGTCGTGATCGTCGCCGGCGCGCTGCGCTTGCCAGGCGGATAGTCGAACTGCGGATGAGCGGCGGCCTCCACCAACAGCCTGCGCGGCGCGACCATGGTCGCCAGTTCGGCGTCGCCGAATTGCTCCAGCAGGCCAAAGACATTGCGATCGATCGGTTGCCTCCACAGGTCATTGCGATTGCCAAAGTAGCCGCTGACCACAACGGCGTCGACGCGTCGGTCCAGCGCCGCGAGATAAAGAGCGAGCATCCCCCCTTCCCCATACCCGCAAACGCCGATTTTTAGGGCGGACTGCTCATCCCGTGGCAAGCTCAACCAATCAACGGCGTTTTGCAGCTTGGCCAATTCGTAGCCGATGAGATGCCGCCCCAATTCGAACGCCGCGCGATACAGGAATTCGCGATGCGTCAAGTCATGCGAACGAAACCCTGGCAGTGCGCCGGTCTGGCGGCTGATCAACGCGGGAACGACAACCAGGCATCCTCGGGCCGCGAGTTGGCGGGCGAACTGTGACTCGGGCGGCAGTCCCGGCGCGACGCCGCAGATTTGTTCCGGAGTCTGATCCGCGTCGGGAATCGCGACCACCAAAGCCGTGGGCTGGGCGGCTGGACGCAGCAAAAGCCCTTCGGCTTCGATGCCGCCCACCGCTGGCCACGTCACTCGGTGAATCTCAATGTCGCCAAGCGTCGCGACGAGGGAATCGCGGTGGGTTGTCGCTTGCAGGGAAAGCTCGTCGCATGACGTGCGCTCATCGGCCAGCCCCAGGATCTCCGTCAACCGCCGTCGATTGGGCGCGAGCGAATTCCAATACGCATCGTCCGAGGAAAAGTCGCGGTGGAAACGGCTCTCGCGTTTCCCTGTCGATTCCTCCAATTGCCTCATTAGAAAACGATCGGCCCCATCGACCATCAACGACGCGAGATCCCCTTCGATCGTGAGCGGCTGAACGTTGGCGGGCAAGCCGACGGGCGATTGCGCGAGCCCGTGCGTCGCCAGGATGATCCAGGGAATGCATCCGCCCACCCAAGCCATCACGTTGAAAGGGGAATTCCTGCGATTCATGACGGACGCCTCGGCTGATGGTGAAGGGGACTTCGTTTCGAGCAGGCGGCTCGGACTTTCAAAGCGATCGACGGCTGCGATGGGGCCAGAAAACGCCCACTCGCTTTCGGTATTGCTGATACTGCTGGCCGAAGCGATTGCTAAGCATCGCGTCTTCGGTTCTCGCGCGAATCAGCAGCAACGTCCAGACGACGCAGTGAAGCAACGCGATCGCCGCGTTGGAAGCCAACAAGGCGGCGCCCAGCCATTGCAACAAGTAAGCAAAATAGAACGGATGACGCATCCAGGCGTAGGGCCCCGTCGTCACGAGTTGATGATCGCGACGCGTGACCACGGTGTCGGTGAGGTTCCGCCCCAGCGCCGCCATCGTCCAAGCCATGAAGGCGGCGCCGCCAAACAACAGCCCGGCGCCCAGATATCTCGCCCACGCGGGAAGGAAAATCCGCGACCATTCCATGGTCGCCGGCGCGGCCACATAGACCACCGTCGCAACGATAGCCAGCAAGGCGGCCAATCGCAGCCCCAGCATCATCGACCAGCCTTCCTGAGTCCGATCGAGCTTCTCGTTGGTGGCCGACCGCAAGCGATGCGGCAAACCCGTCAAGGCCGAAAGCGCCATTCCCGCCAACAACAAGTAGCGATAGGGAACATGATCCATGCCGTCAGCCAATCCTGTGCGGCGGCGAGGTATAATCAGGGTCGCCGCTCGCCAAGCTGGCCAGCGTTGGAACGACCCATTCGCCTTCGAGGAAAGAAATGATGAAGCCTATTCTAGCAGGGCTGGGGCCTTGCATTCTGGCAGTCGCGTTTTGCTGTAGCTCCGCCTTGCACGCCCAGGAACAGCAGCCCGAACGTCGCCAGCCCGCCCAATTACGGCAACAGCGGCCGCCGCAAGAACAAGCCTCGCCCGGCCAACGCGGTCCAGCGCCGCGTCCGGGTGGGCCAGATCAGCGACGCATGGCGCCTCAAAGGAACATGGCGCCCGGCGACCACATTGGTCTGGCCATCGCCCATCTTCGCTCGGCCGGCATGCACGACATGGCCGATGCGCTGGAGCAACGGATTCGCCAATCACACGGCGGACAGGGCCCCCACCCCAATGACGGCCCCCGCCCAGGACAGGGGCCCCGCCCCCATGATGGACCGCGTCGCGAGGGGCCAGGGCCCGATGGGCCCCCTCACGGGCCCATGGGACCAGCAGCTCATGAATTGCAGATGCAGTTGGAGCGGTCCATGCATGAAATGAACATGCGGATGGACCGAATGCAGCTGGACGCCGAGAAGCGCTTTCATGAATTGGAGAGGATGGCCCAGGAACGTGTTCGCGAATTGGAACACGGTCTGGAAGGTCTCGCTCGCCAACTCGATGAATCCCTGCGTGATCGCGAGCAGTGGTCCGAGCAATGGGAGCGTCGTGGACGCGAACTCGAAGAACACCTGGATCGCTTCGGCGCTGGGTTGCGCGAGCGATTCGAACTGCTGCATCGCCAGTGGAGCCAACACGGCGAAGCCGAGCAACACGAATCGCGCGAACAAATGCGCGAACGCGAAGAGCGCGAACGGGAAGAGCGCGAACGGGAAGAGCGCGAACGGGAAATGCGCGAACGGGAGATGCAGGAAAGGGAAATGCGCGAGCGAAAGCGCGAAGTGCGGTTGCAGGAAATGCGAGAGCGGCGGGAGCGCAAATACGCGAACGCGAACGCGAAGAACGCGACCGGTAGTCGAGTCTTCGCGAGACGAACCTCTTGCGGACGTCTCCGGGCGCAACACAAAGGGCCGCGCGGCAGATCGCCGCGACGGCCCTTGTTCATTTCTTCGCAGCCGCAAACGCAGCCTGAAAGAATCACTTCTTAACGTTACTCTTTTTCCCCCTTGAGGCTGGCGGGCTCCTTGACCTTCGCGCCGCCGGACTTGGCTTTCTCCATCGACTCGCGCATCTGCCTCTGGATGTCCGCTTGATCGACAACGGGGGTGTCGTTCTCATCGGCCGGCCCCAGTTCCTTGCTTCCGGTGCAGCCTAGGCTGAGCGGCAGGACCAAGAGACACAATACTAACAACCAACGCAACATAGTCTTGCTCCAAATCGATCGTAACGAAATGTGGAAAAGTGCCTTTAAACTTCCTTCATTAAACCACGAACAAGACCGCCATGCGAGACAGCGAGTGACGCTTTCAAGGAGCGGCTTCAGGGTCGGTCGGTGAGTTTCGCGACGACCTCTTCCCAGGCGGCCGCCTCGCGGGGTCTGTTGAGTCGGCGGTAGAATTCGATCACACCGGCGATCGCCCGCGGGTTTTCCAGTGCGTTCAGGCGCGCGAAGAGCTCCTTGTGCAACTCATCCTCCATCAGCAACTCGATGCGTTTGGCTTCCTCGCGAACGGCTTCGGCTTGATCACGGTGGTTGGTTCGCAATAAGCAGTTGGCCATGCGGATCCGCGTCCTCCAATCCGCGTCGCCCGGCCAGGACTCGAGGCACTTGCGGAGGGCCTCGACCGCCCCTTCTGCGTCATCATCCACCTCATCGGCGACGATGCCGGCCCACCGCCAGTAGAGATAACCTTCGTGCGGTTCGGGCCACCGCTCGAACCATTTGCGGGCCTCTGGCAGCCGTCCCAAATCGATCAGCGTTTCGATCATCGCGGAAAGGAACAGCGGACTGGCTTCGGCCCCTTCTCGATTGGCCGAGAGCGCGGAGTCCAGCGCCGTCAAGGCCGCGGCTGGATCTCCTTGGGCCAGCATCCAACGGGCTTCGCCGGCGTAGCCCAGCGGCGACTCGGGCTCCCGCTGTTGAAACGCCAGGAACCGAGTCAATTCGCGTTCGCCCTTCGCCTCCGTGGCGGGATTGAAAAAGCCAAAGGAGCGGTCCAGTTCCATCGTCGCCGTGCCGGGAAAGAATTGACTGAGATACCATTCCCGCAGGCGTTCGGGCTTTTCTCGCGCCACCGATTGTTCGATAACCGGCCACACATGCCGCTCGCTGAATTGCGAACGCGCCGTCAGATCAAACAACTTCCACAACAGGTAGTGAGCGTCCTTGTACTGCGGATTGATGGCCAGCACGCGACGCAGCGCCCGTTCGGCCGCCCAGGGCCGTTGACGAATCAGCAACTCGATGCGTCCAGTCTGCAGATGAGCCTTGAGCGCGAAATCCGAGTCGTCCGGGATTTGCGACAACAGGTCCAGGGCCTCGTCGATCGCCGACGCGGGCAACGTCTCGTCCTTGATCAAGGTTTCGGCCATTAAGAACATGGCCTCGTCGTCGTTGGGTCGCCAGTCCAGATAACGGCGCAGCAAGCCGCGTGCGCTCAGCCATGCTGCCGGTCTCCAGGCGGGAACGAGCCTGCTCCAATCCTCCCAGCGCGAGACCGCACGTAGTAGAAACGGCCCAGCACTCCGGCGGCAAGCAACAACAGAAGAAAGATCAGCGTGTACTTGTTCTTCATGATCGTCGTGCAGTCGGTCTCGCCGCCGCGTGCATCCCAGGCGCCAACAACGACGTCAGTGAGAGGGCGAGGCGAGCGTGCGGCCGTCCTCGTAAAAGCGCCGATAACCTCCCGTCGGCGTATCCGGGTGCTCCGAAACCGCGCCGGACGGCCAGTGGATGCGGACCATCACCTTCGCCGTCGCCGCAGGTAAGGCGACCAGCAACCGCGAGTCGCTCGCCGAAAGGTAACTGCCGCCGGCGAAGACGGGCACGATGCGTTCACCGTCAGGCCAAGTCACCTCGATACGACCACCGATGGCGGACGTGCGGTTGCGGGTGCCGCAAGTCGAATCCCAGGAACGTGGCCCCGGAGGGATTCGGCGTTTCATTCCGCAGCAGTCCCAAGGGCTGCCCCACGTTGGAAACGGCAAGGTCCAGATCGCCGTCGTTATCAAAGTCGCCTCCCGCGGCGCCTCGGCCAAGGAATTTGCGCTGAAAATACTCTCCGGCGTAGTCGCTGGCGTCGTCAAACCGCCCTCGACCGTCATTCACCAAGAGTTGCGGTCGCATTTCATTGGGATCGTTGTTGGGGCCCAACACGTGACCGTTGGCGATGAACAAGTCGTTGTCGCCGTCGCGATCGTAGTCGAGGGCGATGGTTCCGAATCCTAGAGTCTGGTAGCTGGCCGCGGCGATGCGAGATCTTTTGCTGTCGTCTCGAAACAGCAGCCCGCCAAGGTTGCGGTACAACGTGTTCTTGTGCGAAAAGAAGTGCGTCAGAAACAGATCCACCGCACCATCGCCGTCGAAATCAGCACAGGCCACCCCCATGCTGGCTTCGTTCTGACCGACTTCGCTGGTGGCGCATCCGGCAGGCGCCGCCGCCTCACGAAATCGCTTGCCTGTCGAATCGGCTTCGGTCCGTGTGAACAAGAAGTTGGAGGTCATATCGTTGGCGACATAGATCTCCGGGCGCAGATCATCATCCAGATCCACCGCGCAAATGGCCAGGCCTTTTCCGTTGGGGGCCAGCAACCCCAAAGCGTCCGCCGACTCCACGAAACGACCGTCGCCCTGATTCAAGTAGGCGCGATCTGGCAAGGCGTTGTATTCTCCCGGTCCGCAATAGCCAGGCGCACCGCCGAATCGGCAGATCTTCCAATTCGCGTAGCTCACATCGAGATAGTTGCAAACGTACAGATCAAGATCCTGATCCTCATCCAGATCAAGCCAGATGCAGCTCGAAGTCCAAAGGGAATCGCCGACTCCCGCCGCGGCGGTCACATCGGTAAATGTTCCGTCGCCGTTGTTTTCCAACAGAACGTTTTCGCGAAAGTTGCCCAGATAGAGATCCGGGAAACCATCCGCATTGAAATCTCCCACGGCGACGCCTTGGCCATAACCGGGATCGGCGGCGTCGCCCGCCCAGGCGGCGACTTCGACGAAGCGGTCCCCGAGGTTGCGATAAAGGCGATTGACCGGCGGAATCTTCGGCGACTCGCTACGGGGGATGGCCGAGTCCTCGCCAATCAGATCGGGCGAGATCAACTCGGCGCCGTTCATGACGTACAGATCCTGCCAGCCGTCACGGTCGTAGTCCAGCCAGGCCACACCGCCGCCCATCACCTCGGGCAAGAAGAAACGTTCGGGAACCGCGTCGCTAAAGAACTCGAAGTCGACGCCCACTTCGGCGCCGACGTCGACGAACTTAGGTTCACAGGCCGGACGAAAAACGTCCTCGCCCAGCAAGCTGCTGGACGAGGACGCTTGATTGTCAGCGCTGTCTTCTGAGTTGTTCTTAACCGACTTGGGTTCGGGCGGGGAGCCTGACGAATTCTCGTTAGGACGGCAACCGACCAGAATTCCCGCGGCTAAGACAAGTGCTGCAAAAACGCGAAGCGTCACGTTGTTCCAACGAAACAGGAGACTATTCCGGCAGCTGCACCGGCTCGCGACCATTGCGAGTACCGAGCGCCCACCACGCTAGAACGTTGATGCCGTCGGAGACAAACCGCACGGAGCCATCGCCCAAAGCCACATTCACCCCCGTCGGGTGACGGCTGGAAGCATGCATCAGGTTCGACCCGCCCCAGTCGTCGGTGTACCCGTGGCACGCCTTCTCGTTGGGCAACATGGTGTGGTTGTAGCTGGAGCCCACGCCCATGAAGGACCAGGCCCAGAGCGCGTCCACGCATTTCAGGACGACCACTCAAGCCGGTTTGGGCCAGGCAGGAAAGTCGCCGATCGGTCGTGTTGTTGCCGTTGTCAGCCCAGCTGTGCACCTGGTGCTTCAGCTCAATGGTCGGCGAGTCGGGAATGAACTCCGAGTAGAGCGCCGTGTTGCTGGAGCCGTCGATCCACTTCGCGAAGGTCACGACGGGATCGCTGCGCACCCAGTGGGTGGGATTCGGGCCGAAGTAGGCCGCCGAACCGTTGTGACGACCGTTATCGGCGAGCTGGGCGTTGCCGACGTGCGTCAAGTGCGACGTGCCATGGTTGATGGCGTACGTGAAATTGCCACGGCCGCCGAACAACTCAACGTCGTTCGAAGGGCAGTTGAACATCGGCAATTTCTGGCTGGTGGTCAGGATGTTGTCGTTGCCGTTCCACCCGCCCGAGTCGTACGGCATCAAGTTGAAGTTGATGTTGTTGTACAACGGGTTTTGCTCGAGGAAGGGCAGCAAACCGACCTTGTCGGAAAACGCGCCGTGCCAAGACTCGCGGACACTCCACGCGAGCGAAATCGGGAAGCTGCGATGCGTGTCATGGTAGTTGTGACAAGCCAAGCTGATCTGCTTCAGGTTGTTCACGCATTGCGTGCGTCGGGCCGCCTCGCGGGCCGCTTGAACTGCCGGCAGCAAGAGGCTGACCAGAATGCCGATGATCGCGATGACCACCAGCAGCTCCACTAACGTGAAGCCTTGTCTGCGAAGTTTCTTCATCACTCCACTCCAACGATAAATAGATAAATAAGAACGTGAACACCCAACCCGAAAGTTAGGTAGCTACGCACCCCGAGGTCACCGCCGATTATCAGCAGAATTTCGCCGCAAAGCAAGCGAACTCTCCATGAGTATAGCACTAGGGGAAAGATTTTCCCAATCAGTCGCCGCCACACCCCCCCCACCGTGGTGGTCCACAGCAGCCACCCCCCCTATTGCGGAAGGGCTTGCAGCCTCTCGGCGGTGGTCCGCCATTGCCTGGCCTGGTCCAGCAGTCCGCGTCCACGGGCCAGCTCGGCGCCCCAGAGCAGGAATTCCGACCGAGAGGGGTCGATTTGGATCGCTCGCTTGGCGGCGGCCCAGGCCTCTTCAGCCAACCCCAATTGGGCGGCGTTCCGCGAGTAGCGAAACGAGTCGCCAGCTCGCCAGGGAGCATCGTCCGCGAGCCGCTTCCGCAGTTCAGCCGCCTCGGATAAGCGACCCTGCGCCGTCAGGACCTGGGCGGCCGATTGCATCACCGTTCGTCGCTGGGGTTGCAGCTGCAGCGCCGTTTCCCAGAGTTCGAGCGATCGAGCGGTTCGCCCCAGCAAGGCCTCGCACAGCGCCAGGGAGTCAAGCACATCAACGTCCTGCGGGTTGGCCTCGAGTTGCCGGGTCAATTCCGGAATTGCCTGCTCGGCCAACGATCGCGAGCCCTGGCTTTCGGCCTGGCTCGCCAGGATCAACGCCTGGGCGCATCGGCGCTCCGCGAGCGGTGGTTCCTCCTCGCCCAGAAGGAAGAGCGCCAAGTCGCTGGATGCGACGCGGGACGACGGCGCACCGCCACGTTTGAGAATGCGATGATCCGATTGCGTGGTATGAGGAATATCTTCGGCGGCCAGCGACGCCATATGGCAATCAGCGCAAGCGTCATTGACTGCTGCGCGCGCGTCCGCCGGCGCCGAACACGCGCTCGCGTCTTCGTGGCAGTCAAGGCACCGTTGTCGATAGTAGGCACCGCGCAATTGCGGTTCTTGCGGAGCGGCCTGGTGGGGATCATGACAGGACGTGCAACCTAACGCACGCCCGGATTCAACGTAACATGCGCTCTCGAGCATCTGTTCGAACTGACTGACGGCCAACGTCCCCACCTCGCCGACGCCATCGCCTTGGACATAGGTCAGCCAGGTTTGCGAGAGAGACTCACCCGGGCGAAAATCGGAATGCCAACGTCCGCTTCGCAGGACCTGATAGGCGCCTTGCAAGTGACATTGCGCACAGACGGCGTCGCGCTGTGCGGGTTCCAAACCAGCCGGATTCACGATCGTGTCCTGACCCTCGGCGGCGCCGTCACGACGCCAAGCAACATGTTGCTGTCCCGGTCCATGACAACGCTCACAGCCGACACCATGCTCGAGGAACCAAGGCGGCTCGCGCCGCAAGGAGTCATTGCCGGTCAGCGGAGCGGACGTCAGCAGACCGGAATGGCAGGTCAAGCATCGATCGGTCGCTTCACGATCAAACCGCTGATGATCGCCCACCGTGTACCCTGGCGATAAATCGAAGCGAGACTTGTTGGAATACCAGGCGATGGGCGACATCGTCAGGAAACCATCGCGATCAATCAGGTACGATCTGCCGCGGCGGCCGGACCCCAAGGCGAAGCGTATCGGGAAGCCCTGTTGGTACAGCTCGCCTTGTTCGTCCGCGGCGATCTCGTAGTGCCAAGTCTGATCCTCATGGCGTCGCACCTGATAGCTTCGCCCCGCGTCGGTTTCGAATTCGACGCGAGTAGCAGCCGGTTCGACCGCTGGCGCCTCGGACATGGGATGCAGTGCGTTGGCCATCGGATGGCCCTGATAGCGGCCGTAGATTTCTTGATGACACTCTCGGCAAGCGCTGCTGCCGACGTAGCCCGCAATGGAAGTGGCTCGGGAGATCGGCCTGGCGGCGAGGGGCGAAGGCGACGAGCCGTCATGGACCGTCGCGGCTGGCGGCGCCGGTGGAGACCGTCGAATCCACAACCCCGCGCCGCCCAAGCATGCGGCCAGCAACAGAACGACGATCAACCACGATGTTCGACTTTGCGGCCTCATGCGATCCCGGGCGTAGGAGGAGGGATTGCCCGCAGCGGCGGCGACAGGTGATTCGCCCCGCCAGGTGCTCACTTGGGAGCGGCGCCATCATCCGATGGGGGCCCATCATCCGATGGGGGCCCATCTTCCGATGTGGGGCCCATCTTCCGATGGGGGCCCCGCCGACTTGTCGCCTGCTGGATCTGGCGAAGGATTGGCCGGCCCGCCGCGTCCGCCGCCCATGCCTTCGGCCATGGTTTCCAACTCCTGACGCGTCACGGCGCCATCGCCATCCTGGTCGGCGCAGGGGGATGAAGGCCGCCGCCATGCCTTCAATCGCCGCGATTTCATCGGCGGAAATGACTCCATCACCATCTTGATCATGCTCCTCCAAGAGCCGATTCACCATGGCTTGCGGGTCTGGCGGGCTGCCGCCTCGACCGCCTCCGCCTCCACCTCGACCACCGCCTCCGCCTCCACCTCGACCACCGTTTCCTCCACCATCTGCGGCCTCGCCACCGCCCGGCGGCGGACCCGAATTCATGCCGCCTGGTTCGCCTTCCATGGCGAACGTGAACTCATTGGGCCCTTCCGCCGTGACCTCGGCCGTCAGACCCGAGTCCTTGAACGACGCGTACTCTCTGGGCGTGAGCAGCGGCGGACCCGCGCCGGGCACGACAGCGCCGACCGCTTCGATTCGCACGCGGTGCTTGCCCACAAAGGCCCCCTCCTGATACATGCCCTTGACGTCGGTCATCATCGTGAACTTGCCGTCTTTGACCGTACCGATCGATTCGTTGAAGCCGGCATCAGCGGGCTGGAAGAAGATCGTGCCCTCTTGCAGGGGTTCGTCATTGAACATGACGACGCCGCTGGCCGGGGCCAGTTCTCCTTGACGCATCGACGACAGCATATTCATGCCGTCAAACACGCCGAAGCCAAGCCAGGCGACGAACAGCAACCCGGCGATCGGGAGGATCAACAACAAAATGCGGTTGACGCTGAAACCAGCGGCCGCGGGTTGACTGGATGTCGGCTCGTTCATGGAGTGGATCCGTTTCGATTCAGCTTGCTGGAAAGTAACTGGGGAACCGCATTCTCGCTGACTGGCTGCCAGATCACATACTGCGCCCGACGGCGAGCTTCGCAAGACGCGAGGTCCATCCGTTGGGCCAGACAATCTCCAAGTCCACTTCGCTCCGCCCCGCCGACGTCCCCAGGGCGAGCGCCAGGTCGCGAGCGGAGAGATAACTGCCGCCTCCCTTGACTTGGAACGTACGAAACGACTCGCCATCCAACACGCGAATCTTGGCGCCAATGCAGGGGCGATTGGACGTGCGGCCAACCAGCCTGACCTTCACGCCGCGAGGCGACGCGGCGGAATCGCTGGCGATATTGCGAAGTAAAGCCGGCGCCGCGTCTTGATGCGACACCACCACATCCAAGTCCCCATCGTTATCCAAGTCGGCGGTCGCCAGGCCGCGCCCCACATGCGGCGCCGCGAAGTAATCGCCCGCCGCCGCGCCCAGCAATTCAAAACGACCGTCTCGATTGCGCCAGACCAAGGACGGTTCGGCGTAAGGCGAATCCTGCCCGATCAAGTGGCGATTGTTGTCGACATGGCCGTTGGCGACGATCAGATCCTGCCACCCATCCAGATCGAAGTCCGCGAAAGCCGTGCCCCATCCGACCCAGGGCATGCTGTCGGCCGACAAACCGCTTCGTCCGCTGACCTCGGCGAACAGTTCCTGCCCCAGATTCTGATAGTAGGCGTTGTTCTCGCGTTGGAAATTCGTGACGAACAAGTCGCACAGTCCATCGTGGTCCAGATCATCGGCGTCCACGCCCATACCGGCCTGACTGACTCCCATTTGGCTGTGGGCGACGCCCGCCAACTCGCCCACTTCCTGAAACACCTCGCCGCGATTCAGGAACAGGAAATTGGCGTTCAGGTCGTTGCCGATATAGACGTCGATCTTGCCATCGTCATTCACATCAGCCGCGACGATACCTTGGCCGCGGCCGGCCGACGGCCGCATGCCGGCTTGTTCGGCGTAGGGCTCGAAGCCGCCGTCGGCTCGGTTGTGATAATAGACATCGTCAGCGGGATCGACCGACCGCGGGCTGCAGAACAGGCGAACATTGCGTCGCGGGTCGCCGCAGTACGTCCGCGAGGCGTAATCCCATTGCGCGTAATTGCAGACGTACAAGTCCAGCCAGCCGTCATGGTCTCCATCGAAGAAGGCGCAACTGGTCGCCCACCGCGCGTCGGCGACTTGAGCTTGCTTCTGCACCGCTTCAAACGTGCCGTCGCCCAGGTTACGAAAGAGGACGTTCTCGCCATAGCAACCGACATAGACGTCATCGAAGCCGTCGTTGTCATAATCACCTACCGCAACACCCGCGCTGTAGCCGCCGAATTGCAACCCCGACTCGGCTGACACCTCCTCGAACTTCCAATCGCCGAGATTGCGATAAGCTCGATTGAAAGGGGGCGAACCCGACGACAGAGGAAAGACGCGTCCGGTCAGGAAGTACAGGTCAACGCGGCCGTCCTTGTCGTAATCGAGCGCGGCCAGTCCACTGCCATTGGCGGCGGGAAAGGGCTTGTCGCCGGTGTCGCCCGAAACATGCTCGAAGTCAATCCCGCCATCGCGCACCTCGACGAACCAGGGGGCCGCGTCGGCGGGGCCCGCGGGAATCGGCGCGGCGGATGGCGACGCGGATAGGTTCGACGCGTCCGCCTCCCGGTCGCCCGAAGCGGCGCCGTTTCCAGGCTGCTCCTCGGTAGCGCCCAGGGTTTGCCGTTCTGGCGCCGTCGCACGCCGTGAGCAAACAGCAGAGCGCCAGCAAGGACCAGCCAACGCAAGTTCGCCAACAGCTCGCAGACATGGGGCTCACTCGCTCGCACCTTGACCGTCGGCCTCATCGCCGCGCATTGGCAACTCGTCCAGCGAAGGGAGGCTGCCGCCTTCTTTGAGTGCTTGGATCAGCTTTTGCACGAATTCCGCAGGATCGCGTTCGGCGTTAACAGCTTCCATCAACAACCCGGCTTGCTGCAAGTTCCCTTCCTCGGCGAAGCGATAGGCGCGGACGACCTTGGCCCAATACGAATCGGGTTGTTCACGCAAGAGATTGGTCAACACGCTATCGCGTTCCTCGCGCTTTCGGAGTCGGTCGGTGACTTGCCGCCAGTTCTCCGCTTGTTCCTCCTCGCCAGCGAGGGTGAGCGCGCGTTGGACGGCGAAGCTCACCGCGGCGGTGATCTCGCTGGAAGTCGCGATGGGTCTGAGCAGTTCGAGCGCCGCTTCGTGATCGCGTTGCTGCAACGCGTCATTGGCCAGGCCGAGCCGCGCCGCGACTTGCGTGGGGTCTTTCTCGATGGCTTGTTTCCAGGCGTCGATTGCGGCCTCGACATTTCCCTTTTGCTGCCAACATTGGGCGGCCAACTCATAGGCGTCGCCCGACGGTTCGATGGCGATCGCCCGTTGAGCGAAACGAGCCGCTTCCTCCACGTTGCCGATGGCCAGCAGCGTGCGGCCATACTGAACAAAAAATTCGCCTTGAGTGACTTGCAACTCGTTGGCGTCCGGCACGTACTCCAACGCCTTGGCGTACATCTCGGCCGCCTTCTCGCGATTCGCGAGATCATTGTGGATCGAGCCCAGAAACACATGGCCACGCACTTCATTGCCTGCAATCGCGGCGAATTGCGCGGCGCTCTCGAGTGCTTCGGTCAAGCGGCCCAAGCGGACTCGGCATGAAGTGAGCTCATACAAGGCGTCGTCGTTGGTCGGCTGCTGTTGCACCACATGCATCAACAACGGCAGTGCATTGGACCATTGGCCGCGGAGCATGAACGCTCGAGCCATCGCGTGGAAGTCTTCCGGTTCGCTGGGGCCAACGGCTTCAAACAGTTGAATCGCCTGATCGGCGCGGCCTTGGGAGACCATCGCGCAGGGCCTGCAAGATCAGGCGCAGACCGTTCTCAGGGTATTGCTCCAGAACGTGGAGAGCCGCTTCATCGCGGCGTCGATCTCGTTGGCTTTCAGTTCGGCTTCGGCTTGCCGCAACGGCGCCTCGCGATACCAGATCAGGCCGTAAATCGCTCCGACGGTGACCGCCAAGGCGGCGGCGATCAACAGCAAGCGAGACGCCCACCCCTTGGAGGCGGTCTTGGCCGCCGAGGCCGGTGCGGCGGCGGGCGAATTGCCGGGGGCGGGGACGCCGCCATCGCGGGGTTCGCCGGCCGCGTCGGCGCGGCTGTTTCCAACCGGGGCCTGGCCGCGCGATTTCCTGGTATTGCGTTTTTTTCCCATGATCCACCACGATTTCGCGGCAAAAAACACCCCGACCCGCGAAACTCGATCGCGGTCTCGGGGTTTCTGCCTATGCCCCAAAAGGTTTGGGGCGCCACTCCACCGCCGTGCGCTGCGGGAGCGCGTGGCGGTGCTTTTTTCATCTTAAACCCGATTCTCGCCGGAAGCGATTGGTCGGCGCACCTGAATAATACGAATCGACTCCGTCAACGGCGTCCACAACGCGGCCCGCTGGGCCGCGTGCGTCTCCACGCACCAGCCCCGTTCAGCCAACCAGGACGGGCACTTGCCTCCCCGAAGTGGTCCGGGTTCGCCCACCAACCAGGCGCCTCCGTCGGCTAAATGCACGCGACAGAACCGCTCGAGCCCGTCCCACAATTGGGGATCGTAAAGTACGTCTCCGGTGAGGATCCAATCGAAACGCATGGACAGACGGTCACCGGTCCAGTCCAAGCGGCGGCAACGCACGCGCCGCCGCCACGGCCAACAATTCCAGCGGGCGAAGAGCAACGCGTCGTTGGCCGCATCGGCCAGCCAGACGGCGGCGCCTTGACGAGCCGCCATGGCGCCAATCACGCCTAGTCCGCAACCCAAATCCAAGACGCGTTGCCCCGACAGCGAGCCGCGTCGCGCCAACCAGTCCGCCAGAGCGACGCCGCCATCCCAGAGCTCGGCCCAATACGCCCCCGCCAGAGGCTCGCGAGACCAGGCTTGATCCAAGGAAGTGCTGCTCGGCCGGAGGATCTCCATCCACGTCCCAGCAACTTCGAAACTTTCCAGGGTCAGCGCATAGCGGCGTTGCAAGCGAGACCAGAGCACAAGCCGCTCACGCGAGAAATCCGCCGGCGGCGTTGCGCGGCGCGTGCAGCGAGCCAAAGGGGCTGGGTTCGGCATCACTGGGTGCTGGGAATAAGGTAGGGACCTTCGGGAATCACGGCGACCTCGGGGTCTTGATGACGCTGAATGCTTCGCTGCACGGCGTCGCTGATGGATTCGATGCGGGCGACTCCGGTGGCTTCATGATCTTGCTCGCTTAAGCCCTCGCTGAACAGATGGACACGACCGACGCTCATGGGTTTCAGCTGCATCTGCGTCTGCCATTCATCAATTCGAGCGTGCGCTCGCCGCTGAATCTCATCCAGGAAGGCGGCCGGCCCCGCCTGCAACAAACGCCGTTGCGACGCCACAAACTCGGGGGACCCAAGGCCCTCGGAACATTCCGAGGCGACAATCAAATCGCCCCCCGGCGCCAGGATATCCATCGCGGCGACCATCCCCTTGACGGTCTGATAGTAGGTCTTATCCAACGGGTACCCGGCGCTGGTGGTCACGACCGTGGAGTACCGTCGGTCCACGGAGACCTCGCAGTATCGCCTGGCGAATTCAACTGCTTGCTCGTGACTGGCGACGATCTCGCCGAAGTTGACCAGGGCCAACCGGCGTTGATCGTCGATGACCGTATTCACGGCGTAGGCGCCGCCAAGCATCTTGACGATTTGCAGCTGCTCTTCATGCAATGGATTGTTGTGAAAGTTGCAGTTCACCGCCGCGGGGTCCGACATGAAGCGGGCGTTATGAAAGGTCGTGATCGTCTCGGCGTGCGCCAGGCCCGGAGCAATCACTTTGCGGCCGCCCGAATAGCCGGCCATGAAATGGGGCTCGACCAGGCCCGTGGCGATGCGCAAGTCGGCTTGCACGAAACGTCGATCCAGGCGAACGACCGTTCCGCGCGTGGGCGTCCTCCCCAGCAGGATGTGCATCGCATCATCGCGGGCGTCGTGGTTTTCGACCGCGACCTGGGACAAGACCCAGGGATCGCCAATCAACTCGGCCAATTCAGCGCCTTCGTTGGGGCGGTGCAGGCCGGTGGCGACCAGCACGATGATCCCCGACGCGGGCACGCCGGCTTGCATCAGACGCTCAATCAGAGGACGAAGGAATAAGTGATTGGGAACAGGTCGCGTGATGTCGCAGATTGCGATGCAGGCGGTCCGCGCGCCGCCGGCCGTCGCCGCCCAGTGCGGGGCGCCCACCGGCTGGTCCAACGCCTGGCGAACCGCATCTGCGGGGTCCAGGCAAACCGGCATCTCCAGCTTCTCGATCAGCGTCGGTCGAGCGGAATCCGGCAAGCGGACGTCGAGCCCTTGCCTTCCATAGAGCAGTCTCACGTACTTTCGCTGCATTTCTGTCACACCGCGGACCTTTTTGCGCTGAGGGGAAACAGACGCCAGGGGCTTCCCCCTTTTCGACCACGCCAATTCCTCCCTCACCTATCGTAGCACGCAGGAGTTTCCCGCATGTCGCACCTCATCCACCGTCTCGTCTTGCCGATTCTCTTCGTGTCGTGCCTCGGCAAATTCGCCTTGGCCGACAACGGGGGTTGGAACCCGGGCTATCGTTGGAACAGCCATCTGGGCGGCGGCAAACAGGGGAATCAGCATGGCGGAGTCGCCATCGGCTTGAAAAGGAACTGGCCGCAGCCGTATTACCCGAAGTACTACCAATACCCAACGCACCACTATCCGACGTATCGCTACGGCTATGGCTATCGGCCGCCAACGTATGTTCCGAGCGCTCCGCGTATCTTCGTCATTCCTCAACAAGCCAACAACCAGCAACAAGTCGTGAATGTCGGCAACCAAACGGCCGGCGCCCCGGCGGCGGGCGTTCAAGCCGAGGTGGTCCCGCCCGAGGTGCTGGAGATCCCGAATGGCGCTCAAGTGAAACTCGCCGCGCCGGTCTGCGTTCCGCCCCGCGACGCGTGATGTTGCGGACCGGCAGCGCAATGCGGAAGCTTGACGTGATGCGGTGGGAGGAAGGCAGCGTGACGGTCGAGATCCCCGAGTTAAACCTGTCGCGGAACAATGAAGCGAGGATCTACATCATCGACGGCCAAAATCGCCAAGTCGCGGCCGTCGATGTCGTCTTGAAGTGAAGCCGAACGCCGAACAGCCCATGCCGCAAGCGGCGCCCGAGACGATGAAAATGGTTCTCTTGGCTCTATGCTCAGCCTGTCTAGATCACCACGGAGAGCGCGGAGAAACACAGAGCGAGGAACGGCGGGAAAGCCGGTGTTAGCTGAAGGGTGCTGACTCTCAGAAGCCCGCGGCCTGTCCGTCCTTGCGTGATTCCGATGCGCCGTAGAAAACGTCATTGACGACGTCGTAGCCAATGCCTTGATAGCCGCCATAGGAGCCGACGTTATAGCCGACGCGATGACCTCGGCGGATCAACTCGCGGATCGAGGCGTAGGGGAATCCGGTTTCCAACGAGACTTGCCCGCCGTCGCTCATCCGCTCCCCGGTCGGTTGCGACGACCCGCTATGCAGAATCCTGGGAGCGTCGCCGGCCTCCTGGAAGTTCATGCCGAAGTCGACGATGTTCATAAGAATCTGCGCGTGGCCTTGGGGCTGGGTGGCGCCGCCCATGACGCCGAAACTCAGAAACGGCTTGTCGTCCTTGGTGACAAACGCGGGGATGATGGTATGGAAGGGTCGCTTGCCAGGAGCGTACGTATTGAACCGCCCTTCGGTCAGGTCGAATAATTGCCCGCGGTCTTGCAGGCAGAATCCAAGTTCCGCGGGACAAACACCGGACCCGAATCCTCGGTAGTTGCTTTGGATCAGCGAGATCATATTGCGTTCCGAGTCGGCGACGGTCAGATAGATCGTGTCGCCCTGTTCCAACCGAGGGTCGCCCGCCGGAAACTCCTTGCTCGCCCGGCCGTCATCGATCAAGGCGCGCCGCTTATCCGCATACTCCGTGGAGATCAACTCCCGCACCGGGATCTTGTGAAAGTCCGGATCCGCGTAGAAACGAGCTCGGTCCTCGAAAGCCAGCTTCTTGGCCTCGATGAACCAATGCAGATGATCCGCCGAACCAAAGCCCTTGGACTTCAGATCATAGCCCTTGAGGATTTGCAACAACTGCAACGCCGCGACGCCTTGACCATTGGGCGGCAATTCCCAAAGACGATAGCCGCGATAGTCAATTGACACGGGCTCCACCCAATCAGAATGGTGGCTTGCCAGGTCTTCGTAGGCGAGAAAGCCGCCGTGTTGTTGTACGAATTGAGCAATCGCTTTGGCAAACTCTCCCTGGTAGAACACATCGCGTCCGTCAAGGCCGATGCGCTCCAGGGTCTTGGCCAGACGCGGATTACGAAAGATCTCGCCTTTGGCCGGCGGCTTGCCTTGCGGCATGAACGTGTCGCGAAAACCAGGCTGCTCCTTCAACTTCTCACATCCTTGCTTCCACCCGTCGGCGATCACTTCGGTGAGTGGAAAGCCCTCGCGAGCATAAGTCACCGCGGGCGCCAGGATCCGCGGCATGGGCAGTCTTCCGAAGCGATCGTGCAGCGCGAACCAACCATCGACGCAGCCGGGCGTGGAAATCGGCAAGGGGCCATGAGGCGGGATTTCCTTGAGGTCGCGCTTGCGAAACTCGTCCAACGTCAAACCGCGAGGCGAGCGTCCGCTGCCGTTCAGTCCATATAGTTGTTGTGTTTTGGCGTCCCACACGATCGCGAACAAATCGCCGCCGATGCCGCAGCCGGTAGGCTCCATCAGCCCCAGACACGCGTTGGCGGCAATCGCGGCGTCGATCGCGTTGCCGCCCTCTTGCAGAATGCGCAAGGCGGTTTGCGTGGCCAAGGGATGGCTGGTGGCGGCCATGCCGTGGCGAGCGATCACTTCGGAACGCGTGGCGAATGGCCGGCCGGTGAGTCGATCCTCCGCCCCCGCGAGGGACGCCAATGAGAGGATCAAGGCGAATGCAACGAAGATGCGCGTCATGAGGTGGTTCCGATTCGAATTCGTTCGCGAGTTCGGCTCAGCCTAGAGTTTCCACATGTCCAGCAAATCGCCCTGGGCGGGCCGATTGCCGCAGGGGCGAAGGACGAAGACTTCGACGCCGCGTTGCTGCAGCGCCTGGCGAGTCGCCGCCGTGGGCTCGTCCTCCCAGAGCATGCACTTCGCGGGATGCTCTTTGAGCACCGCGTCAAACTCGGTCCACTGTTCCTCGGTGGGCGTTTGATCGGGCTCCCAGTGCATGCTGATCATGTCCAGACCATACCGGCGAGCGAAATACTCGTAAACCGGATGCGAAGCAATCCAAGGCTGCTTGGCAAGCGGCTCGAGCTGCTGTTGAAAACGCTGGTCCACTTGCTGCAGGTCGAGCAGCAGGCGGTCAAGCTCGCTTTGAATCGACGCGGCGTGATCCGGAAGCAGCGCTTTCAACGCCTCGGCCGTGCAACCGGCTTGAACCATCGCCAATTCGGGATCCAGCCACACCGTGAAAGCGATCCCGCCGTGAGCATGCTCGCCGCCGGGCCCATGCGAGTGCTTGACGAGATCAGCGACGGTGATCAGCTCGTCCTGAACACTCGCAGTCGTGTTGACGATTTTGGATTCCGGCAGCGTGGCGCTGGTCATCCACTTCGCGTACTCGGCGCCATTGTCCAGGATCAAGTCCGCGTCTTGGTACTGCTGAATCTGTTCCGCGGAGGGACTCCAGAAAGCGGGATCGACATCGGCCGGCGCTGGGAAGCCAACGTCGACGAAATCGCCGGCGAGTCGCTCGGCGAAGTAAGCCAAGGGATAATTGACTGTCAGGACCTGCGGCTTTCTCTCGCTTTGTCGATTGTTTCCTGTGGCAACCGGCGAGTCCGTCGCGGGACGACCACAACTGAGACAGGCCAGGCAGCCAACGCCAAGACACCACCAGGCGATCGCCAGGCCTTGCCGTGCTTCGCTCATCGAAAATCTCCCTGCTATAAAATCCAACGCCGCACCATGGGCTCCATCCAGGCGGCGGCGGCGGCGGCCAGGCACAGCGTCAAGGCGCCGCTGGCGAGCGCGACAAGCGCCAATTCGGCCGCCTGCAAGCGAAACACCATCCAGCGACTGCAGCCAATCTTGAACATCGTGTTCATTTCGCGCCGCCTTAATCGCAAGGACAACGCGACCACCAACCCCACCAAGAGCAGCATGGCCAGCGACAACATGATCGCCAAGGCGTTGAAGAATCGTTGCACTTGAAACACGGTTTGCAACAATTCATCAATCACGGCGACGGGTTGCAGCAACTGCACGTTTTCCTGCTGGCCGACGTAGCGTCCGGACAACAGCACGCCGGATTTCTCGTCGAAGGGCGCCGCAATCAGCGCGGTCAACGGAAAGTCCCCCGTGTCTCCATGAAAGTGAAAGCTCGTGATGTTGTCGCTGGTGATCTCATTATATTGCTGGATTGCGGGACTGGCGACAACTTCATCGTCTTGCCGCCGCAGCACGATCTGCCGGTCAGGATCGCTCTGCGGCGCCACCCGCGTCACGTCCTGATGCCCGTGTCCCAGGCCTTCGATCACCCACGCAGTCTTGACGTCAACAAATACCGCGGAGTCATCGGCGCTGGCGTTTGGGTGAAAGACGCCGACGACATGCATCTTCAAAGGGTAGGCGCCGGCCAGCTGAAACACGTCCTGAGCGTCGGAGAACAGCACGTCGCCGGGACCGAGCCGCAGTCGCCGAGCTGCGTCGGCGCCCAGCACGCACTCGCCGAGCATCGCCAATTGCCTTCCCGCGGAGAGCTGCAAGCCGCGAAAACCAAAGTAATCCAACGTACACCCCACCACCGGCGCGGCGGCCGCCGTGTGCTGAGCCAGCAGCGGCAAGGCCATGGCCAAGCCGCTGTCGCGCACTCGGCGAACTTCCCGAAACGCGATGGTCTCGCTGGGCTGGTTATGGAAGTACAATGCATGCAACACCAGATCCAATCGACTGCCCTTGGCCCCCAAGACCAACGGGGTCGCCTGCGAGCGCGAGAGAAGTTCTCGCTGGAGCCGCTGGATCAACACCTGCGTCGCTGCTGGCAACAAGGCGGTGAGAGTCAGGCAGGCCACCAAGATGAACGTCTTCGCCTTGTTATGAGCGATGTAATGCGACGCCAGCCGCAAACTGGACCACACAATTTGCCTCGCGTTGATGGATTTCGCCGAGCCCCTCGAATTCCCTCATGATCGTCGTCGACAACCTCAGTTTTGACTACCCGGGATCGGGATTTCAATTGCGCATCCAGAGCCTTGCCGCCGATTCGGGAACGCGGGTGGCCATGGTCGGGCCAAGCGGCTGTGGTAAAACGACCTTGTTGCACCTGCTCGCCGGCATTCTACCCTCGCCGGCCGGCGCCGTTCAGGTCGACGGCCGTGATCTGGGGTCCATGGCGGACGCCGCCCGCCGACGGTTTCGCATCGCGCACATCGGACTCGTCTTTCAAGACTTCGAATTGGTGGACTACTTGAACGCCCGTGAAAACATCCGCTTGCCCTACTACCTGAACGACGCCCTGACTTGGGATCGATCCGCCCAACAACGACTGACGGAGCTTGGCGAGCGTCTGGGGGTGAGTCGGTTGATGCCGCAAAACGTGGCGAGCCTCTCGCAGGGAGAAAAGCAGCGCGTGGCCATCTGCCGAGCCTTGCTGCCCAGACCCAAAATGGTGCTTGCCGATGAACCCACAGGCAACCTCGACCCGGAAAATAAGCTCAGGATCATGCGACTCTTGCAGGAGCAGACTCAACAACAGCAGGCGACCTTGTTGGTCGTCACGCATGATCACAATCTCTTAAACGACTTCGATCAGGTATGGGACCTTGGCTCGGCGACCACCTCGCCCGCCAATGCGGCAGCGAGGTTGCGATGATTGCTTTGCTCGTGATCAGCAGTTCGATCGTGCATGTCTTGGCCGACGGGGACATCGAGCGGGCCGTGCAGATCAATGTCGGCCGAGACGAGATTGAAATTCACTACATGGTGGGCATGAACGAAGTCACACTCGCCAAGCGACTCGACCAACCGCAGTCCGATGGCGGCGTCCAGGATTGGGGGAAATACGCGAAGGCGATGCAGAAGCAGCTGCCCGACTCGCTGGCCCTTGAATTGGACGGCGAGCGTCTGACGCTGATCGCGCAAAGGTGGCGACCGCTCCCGCTCCATCTCCTACAAATCGAATGCGTGCTGGTGGCCAAGCTGCCCGAGGCGCCGCGCGACCGCCCGCGCCATCGCCTGCACGTGGTGGACAAGACTTTCGCCGAAACTCCCGGCTTCGCGCGGCTGGCGATCAAACCGATGGGGTTAAGCAACTTCGAGGCGGACGCGCCGGCCATCGTCGCGAGGCTGCAGCGCAAGGCCATCAGCGAGATGACGCCGGAAGAGATCAAGGCGACCCGTCAAACCCAAGCCGCATGGGATCGTTGACGTCAAGGTAAAGCCCCTGCTGCGACGCCTGGTCTCGGTGGCCGACCATGGAAAAGGCCCGGAGGGCGAACGCCTTCCGGGCCTTGGCTGCGGTTTGAATCCGGCCGCCTACGGCGGGTGCTAATCCTGCACCTTGACCGCATACAGCTGCGAGCGATCGGACACGTACATGACGCCGTGCGCGATGGTGGGCGTGCTGTAGATCGAGGAGCGGAATTCAATCCGCCCCAGGATTTTCAGCTCCTTGTTTTGATCGAACACGGTGACATAGCCGTCTTCGTCGCCCAGCAAGATCTTGCCGTCCAAACACATGGGCGAACCCCAGATGGCGGATAGCAAGTCGGCTTCCCATTGACGCTTGCCCGTCGCGGCGTCCACGCAGTGGAAACGGCCGCCGAGATCCGGGGCGTAGACCAAGCCGTTGGACACCGCCACGGTGGACAATGTTCGACGGAAGACTTCACCGCCCGCTTCACCGGTTTGCGATCCATCTTCGTCCTCGCCGCCGTAATGCCAAATCTGGGCGGAGTTGGCGTTGGGCTCGCCTTCGGGAGTGACGGGGCTAACATCGCCCGTCTTGGTCGCGTCGATGCGGTAGAGATGGCCAACGCCCTCGCCATGTTCGGGGTCTTGGCCGACGCCCAGGAGCACGGAATTCTCGAAGAACACCGGAGTGCCGATAATCGAATTGCGGGTGCCGCTGCCGCCCAGTTCCCACTTCGAGTCCTTCGGATTCAGATCAAACTTCCAGACATGCTCGCCGGTCTTGCCGTCCAATGCGTAGAGCCAGCCGTCGCCGCCCGGGAAGTAGATCTGAGCCTTGCCATTGACGACGCCAACGGCCGGCGAACTCCACTGCCCATGCAGGATCTTGTCAAACGGCGTGTTGTCCTCCCAGACGACCTTGCCGGTTTCGGCGTCCATAGCGATGAAACTGGGCGATCGCGGCGCGGGGATTTCCAAGTGCGCTTCATCCACGCCATTGGAGGTCACCAAGTACAACATGCCGTCGTACAACACCGGCGAACTGGTCGCCAAATTGTGCGGAAAGACGCCCAGCTCCTCGATCATGTCCAGTCGCCAGATGATGTCGGCGTCCAGTTCTTCCTTATCCACTTCGTCTTGTAAGCCGTCGTTCTCGCCGTCATGAAATCCTTCCATATCCAGGCAGAGAACTTCGCAACGGTTGGTAACGACGTAACAGCGATCGCCGACCACGCATGGCGTGGAGCAGATGCCTTGTTCGGGCCAATCGTTAACGCGACCTTCGGGCAATTTCTCGCGAGTCAGTTGCCACAGGAACTTGCCGTCGTCGGTGCTGAAACAGAGGACGACCCCGCGGTCTCCTTTATGCTGCGGGCGGTATTCGCCGCCGTTGTTGGTGCCCACAAGCACTTTGCCGCCGGCCACCACGGGATTGCCGTAGGTTTGGGAGCCCAGGGGAACCGTCCACAGCACCGGCGCGACTTGCTCGACGGGAATCGCGTGCTCGCTGACTTTCTTGTCCTTGCCTTCGTCGTCCTTCTTGGTTCCGACGTAATCCTCGCCGTCCCAGGTGTACTCCACATCGTCGCGAGTCATCTTATCGAGCTTCATTTTCAACCCGGTGGACGGGTTGATCATGTTGCGGCTGATGTCGCCGCCCCACATCACCCAATCGCCGGACTTGACCGCGTCGGCGGCGGCGGCCGCTGGCGGAGTGGTGGGCTCCGGTTCGGTCGTCGGCGCCGGTTCGGTGGTGGGAGCGGATTTGGGCTCCGGTTCGGTCGTCGGCTCCGGTTTGGGCTCCGGTTCGGTCGTCGGCTCCGGTTTGGGATCCGGTTCGGTGGTGGGCTCCGGTTCGGTGGTCGGAGCGGGTTCGGTGGCGGGCGGGACCGAGTCCGTTGGGGCAGCGGCCGCGCCAGGCAAGTCGCTGAGTTGTCTGGGCGGCGCCTGCGCGACTTTTGGTTCGCCAGCGGCGGTGAGATTACTGGCGGTCGGCGGCGCCGCGGGCGGCTTGCAGCCGATCAGCAACAGCAACGCGGCGGGCAGGCACATCATCCTAACTAGGTATCGAACCATGAAGTTCACCTTTATCCTCTCAAAGTTTTCTGTTCTCTATTCCGCGTTCATCACTTGAACGTTGTCAAAATACACATTGCCGGCCAGCGAATAGACATAGAGGCCTGGGCTGCCGACCACATTGGGATGCGGATCCAACTGTTCAATGGTCCACGCTTCCGGTTCGGCTTCGCCGCGCTTCCAGACTTTGCCGCGAACCATGGCGCCTTGGTCGGTGACATCGACGCGCATTTTCATCGTGTACCACACGTCCGGATCGCTGCGGAACGAGATCTCCTTGGCCATCCGTTTGTGCGCCTGCCAGCTTTGCACGGCGAGTTTTCCGAGGTTGCCCTTGATGATCAAGCTGTAGCGTTGCACGGTGATGCCCACACTTGGCAGCTTCCTCCGCTCTTCGGTAAAACGCACGTCGGTTTGCACGACGTAGCCGGACATCTCGGGCGGGCCCATCCAGAAGTCGCCGCTGGGCCGGCCTCGGTCCAAGGAGCACGACATCACGGTGTCGCCATCCAAGTCGAGGGCCTTGAGCTTGCCTGTGGCGTTGATCCAGGTCGGCGGCACTTGGGGCGCCTGAAAGCCGGTGAAATCCCACGTCCAGGGCGTCTTGGGAAAAACGCGGAGTCTCGCCGAGGCCGTCAGATCCTCGAAGGTCGCGGTGACCTCGCCGGCCCGCGGCTTGTCCGCCGAGGCGGCCGTCACTTTACCGTCCGCGGCGGTCACATCCGTCAGAGACTCGTCCACCTTCAAATCAAAGCCGGTGATTTCTTTCACGAAGCGGCCGTTCTTGTCGTAGCCGCGAAGCGTGTAATCCACTTCGCCGCTGTCGGTCAGACGCGTTTCAAACGGCGAGAGGCGAAGCGCGGCGATCTCGTCGGTCGGCTCCGCTTCCGGCGGCATGGCGGGAATCGGGTCGCTGGAAGGCTCGACATCCTTGGCCCCCAGGCAGATCATTCGGTCGCGAGTCACCAGATAGACGCGCCCATTGGCGATGGCCGGCGAGGAGTAGATTTCGTCCACTCCGGTGGCTTTCGCCGCTCGCAGCACCACATGCGATAACGACTCGCACCCTTCGCGGCTGGGCTTCAGGATATGCACGTTGCCGTTGACTTCCATTACGTAGATCTTGCCATCAGCCCACACGGGCGAGCCCTTGCCCACGGTGCCCAGGTTATGGATCCATAATTGCTCGCCGGTCTCCGCGTCGAAAGCGTAGAGGTTGCCGGTGTCGGCGGTCACATACAGAATGCCGTCCTTGACCAACAAAGCCGTGTAACCCGCTTTGACATCGTCCACTCGCCAGACGCTGTGGGTGTCGGTGATGTCGCCGGAGCCGGTGGCGTCAATGCACTGGATGCGGCCGAACTTCACCGTGTCGATGTTGTCCTCGCCATGCGAGATGTAAACGCGATCGTTGTAAACGACGGGCGTGACGTTCAGTCCCCGCTTGGACATGCGGAAGCTCCAAACCTTCTCGCCGGTGCGAGCGACCATCGCGTGGATCCCTCCATCGCCATTGCCGGCAATCAGCAGCTTCCTTCCATTGATCACGGCCAGGGTGGGCGTGGAGTAAGTCGTGTCCAGCGGTTTGCCGCCGGGCGCGGCGGTCCAGCGCAATTCGCCGGTGCGCTTGTCAAAGGCGTAGTACGTGTCCTTGGGCGGAGGCGTTCCGGTCTTGCCCCAATTCAGCGCCAGGAAATTGACAATGATCAGGTCCTCGAAAATGATCGGCGTTTGCGTGCGGCCGCCGTAACCCGAGATCTTGCCGAAGTCCTCGTACAACGAATGCTCCCAAACGACCTGCCCTTCCGGGGTGTAGCAGCGGAAGATGCCGCTCACCGAGTGGACGAAGACATTACCGGTCTCGGGGTCGCCAACCATCGCGGCCCAGCCCACTCGCGGCGCCGGAATGTCGGTCTGAAAGACATTGAAGACGTCTTTCCAAAGAACTTCGCCAGTCGCCGCGTCCCAACACACGACCTGTTCGCGGGCGTGGACCTTTTCGATCGGGTCGTTCACATCATCCGGCGTGCGGCAATTCAAATACACTCGGCCGTTCATCACGATCGGCGTGGCCCGTCCGCCGATGTCCGAAGTCCAAAGCACATTCTGTTTCTTGTCCAGCGACCAGTCGCTGATCAAGTTCTTTTCCCGCGAGACGCCGTTGTACTCGGGACCTCGCCAATACGTCCAATCCTCGGCCTGAGCGGCGCCCAGGGCGACCATCGCGGCCGCCACGGCGAGCAACGCGCTTCGAATCCGACTGTTCATTTTTGCTGACCTCGTTGATTTAACATGAATTCGTCGCTTCTGCTCACAACAAGCCCGTCGAATGAACCTGTGGGCCGCCAGCAACAGCAAGGAAGGCGTCAATACTCGTGGAGAACTTGGCGGGAGCGACCGGGAAGCGCTGAGCAGCATTTCCCTCATTACATCCCGCCAAGCGAGTTGACTCAAGCCCCCGCGCGTTGAACTTCCCAGCAGAATAGTGTCCAATCCACTCGGAATCTCGTTCGCCAAGCAACCCCATCGCGGAGCACAAGTTTCGCGGACCGCTGGCGATTCAGGACGCCCGGCGGACTCCTTGACGCCTTACCCCCGCCGACGGGGCCAAAAACGACCCGCCGATCCACCATCCAGAACTCATCTTGCCGGAGCCGAAGTCATGCGCATCACCATCACCCAAGTCGCCGTTCTCCTGGCCGCCCTGCCGCTTGCCGCCGTCGCCAACGGGCAGGAAAACACCGCCAAACCGGATCCCGCAGGCAGCTGGCGCTGGGAAAACGAGCACACAGGACAAACGGACACGTTGCGGTTTCTCAAGAAAGCCGACGCCTGGCAGGGCAAGTATCAGGCGGGCGACGCCGCCGAAGTCGCCATCCAGGACATTCAGCTTGACGGCGACAAAGTGACGTTCGTCCTCGAATTCGATCACGAGGGGAACCGCGTCACGATCGCTGCCAAATGCCGCCTCCAGGGCGACCGCATGCAGGCCGAAGCCACCTACAAAGTCGCCTCCGGCGAAACCGGCGAAGTCCAATGGACGGCCAAACGAACCGTCATCGACAAGGATGTCGTCGGCCAATGGCGACTCCAATTCACCGACCCCAACGGAACCGAACACTCGCCGACGATCACCATCAAATCCGTCAATGACCGCTTGCAGGCCCAAGTGGAAAAAACCGACGTCGCCTCCTGCGAAGTCGCCAACAACGAACTGACGCTGAAATACGAAACCACCTACGAAGGCAACGGCCTGAAACTCACCATCATCGGCCGCCCACGAGCCAATCGTATGCAGGGCGTCATCCAATACGATCTCTTGGGCGACACCGGCGAGATGAACTTTGTGGGAGTGAGGGAGTAGGGAGCGGGAAGTTCTTGGTTCGTCTTGGTTCTTGGTCTCTTGGTTCTTGGTTCGGTCTGGTTCTTGGTTCTTGGTTCTTGGTTCTTGGTCGCTGATGGATCACCCGGCGCAAGAACAAGTCCCAACGGGACGTCCCCAAACCAGCCCAGGGTGCAGCGAAGCGAAACCCTGGGTAAGCCACGCCGTCACCAAGAACAAGTCCCAACGGGACGTCCCCAAACCAGCCCAGGGTGTAGCGAAGCGAAACCCTGGGAAGCCACCCGTCACCAAGAACAAGTCCCAACGGGACGTCCCCAAACCAGCCCAGGGTGCAGCGAAGCGAAACCCTGGGAACCAACCCGTCACCAAGAACAAGTCCCAACGGGACGTCCCCAGACCAGCCCAGGGTGTAGCGAAGCGAAACCCTGGGCACTGACCCAAACGCGGCCAGCCTTGGAAAGCCATTGTGGATAAGCTCGTCAGCGTTCTGATCCCCTGCTTCAACGCCGAGGCTTGGATCCAGTCGGCCGTGCGCAGCGCGCTGGCGCAGACGTGGCCGCGGACCGAGGTCATCGTCGTTGACGACGGCTCGAGCGATCGATCGGTGCACGAGTTGCAAACGTTCGCTGACGAAGTTCGCGTCGTCAGCCGCGAGAACCGCGGCGGAAACGCCACTCGCAACGAACTGCTGTCGTTAGCTCAGGGCCAATGGATTCAATACCTCGACGCGGACGATGAACTGCTCCCTGACAAGATCGAACGCCAGATGGAAGTCGTGGCGCGAACGCCCGCGGCGGACGTCATCTATTCGCCTTTGATCATCGAGCACCATGGTGCAGGCGACCCGCGCCGCGAAACATGGGCCCCTCATCGCTCCCAGGGGCCGCACGATCCCTGGGAATACCATTTGGCCTGGAAGCTCACCCAGACCGGCGGCGCCCTGTTTCGCGCGGACGCCCTGCGCCGCATCGGCGGCTGGAACGAAACGCAACGCTGCTGCCAAGACAACGAGCTCTTCTTTCGCTTGCTCCGTGAGGACGCGGTCTTCGAGCATTGCTCGCACGCCGGCGCGCTTTATCGACGGTTCGAGCACGGATCGGTCAGCACCGAGCGTCAGGATCGCGTCCGTTGCGAGATCCTCAGGCTGTTGGACCTCGGCGAGGCGTTCCTGCGGGAACGAGGTCAGCTGACCCCCGAGCGTCTGGCGGCGATGAATGAAAACCGATTCGGATTGGCGCGTCAACTCTGGCCCACGCATCGCGACCTGTCGCGGCAAGCCATCGAGGCGGTGCGCCGCAGCATGCCGGAATTCCGACCCGCCATCGGCCCCCACGCGCCGCCCACCTACCGACGGCTCTACGCCTGGTTCGGCTTTGAAACCGCCGAACGCTTAGCGCAGTGGAAAAGGGGGGTTGGCTCTTGGTTTTAAGGGGTGGGGGCGAAGTCTAACGATCACTTCGGAAAATCGTCGGGTTTGGCGACGGTCACCTCTCGCCCGGCCGCCCACTGGCAACTTCGGTACAGCAGGGTCAGGAAGCCGACGCATTTCATCGCGGGCATCTCGCTGCGATCATTGGCGTTGACGTGGCCGAGCAGAATAGTGACGGCTTTCCCTTTGCCATAGCCGATCCACCAAACCATCGGTTCATACATGCCGGTGCCGCGAAATTCGGGCGAGGAATAGGCGGCCGCCAAGACATGCATGCCTTCGGCCGGACCGCGCTGCCCGTGATACAGCTCGTCCTTGGCGTGCAGCCACTGCTTGGGCAAGCCGGCGGTGATCGGGTGCTCCGGGTCGATGGAAGTCACCTGGTATTCATGCTGCGGCCCATGCCCCGCGCCGGGCCCTTCGCCCGCGGGCTGTTTCACGACTTCGAGTTGCTCGTTGAGCGCCAAGCGAGCGCCGTCTTTCGCGCCGCGCCACAGCAAGCCGGTCATCGTCTCGTACTCGGCCCAACCGCTGTGCGCGTTGTTGGCGGCGTGCACGTTGACCAATCCCCCGCCCTGGCGAATAAACGCCTCAAACGCCTGCCGCACATGCTCGGGCCAAGCCGGACCGTTGTAGTTGCTGAGCACCACATCGGCCGAGGAAAAATCGGGCCGCCAATCCGACCAGGCTTGCTGCGCCGCTTGCCGAGCGGGCGTCGTCGACACGCGAACGCTAAACAATCCGGTTCCCTCCAGCTTCTCCCGCAGGAACTGAGTGGTGTCCACCCAATTGTGATTGTTCTGGCCGTCAATAATCAAAACGCGAATCTTCTCGACGGCGGGCGAGTCCTGAGCCAAAGCCTGGACTGACGCCAGCGAGGCCCAGCCAGCCGCCAACGCCCACACGAATCCCCCAGCCAATCCCTTGAGCACCATCGCCGTCCCCCCCAGAACCAAGAACCAAGAACCAAGAACCAGAAAGAACCAACCTACCGCCGCTGTTGAAAGAACACGAACGCGCCTTTCTTATTCCCAACCAGAATATCGACGAGCCGGTCGCCATCGATGTCGCCCACGGTCACTTGCGTGCCGACGCCGGAATCGTCGTCAATCAAGTGCGGTTCGAAGTTCACCTCGCCGGGCCCTTTGCGAACGGTGCGAAACCAATACAACACGGCCGGGTCATTGCCGCCGGGATCATTGCCGCCGTGCGCCCAATATCGCTTGCCGGTCACGATGTCCTTGACGTTGTCGCCATCGATGTCGATCAGTTCCAGGGCGTGCGCTTGCGTGAAAGTCAAACCGGTCTTGGAGTCCGCGGGCTGCTTGCCGACGATCTGATGCTTGACGAACGTGATCTCGCCCTCCTCGTTCTGCTGTTGCTCATGCCAAACGACGCCCCACTGGTGGCAGTGCCATGAGTTGACCACATCGTGATCGCCGTCGCCGTCCAAGTCATAGACCTGCATGTGCGAGGCCGCTTCAGCGAACGCGTAGGGATGGAATTTCCAGAGCGAATCGTCGGCGGGTTGTTCCAACCAACCGCGGAAAGTGATCATGTCCGAGCGACCGTCTCCATTGATGTCGCCGTATCCCATGCCGTGTTCGAAACGGCCTCCGGCGATGCGATCGGAAATCGGATGGAACGTCCAAGGTTCTTCCGGATGAGCCCAATTGGGCGTCGCGTAACCGTATTGATTCTGAGTCTGAAACAGCAGTTCCGGCCGACCGTCTCCAGTGATGTCGCGAAGCGTCGGCGATTCATTGTCGGTCACGGCGAACGCTAGATGCCGCTTCCAGTGGCCGGACGCCTGAGGGCCAGGGTTCTCGAACCAGGGGCTTTCATCGCCCGGAAAACCGACGACAAAGACATCGGTCCACCCATCGCCGTTGAAGTCATGGGCGAACATGGAGAAATTCTTGGAATACGCCTTGGGAGCAAACGCTTCCGCCGGGTAGATCTCGTGGCGGCTCTGATAGTCAGGACCGGCGTACCAGAACGGTCCCGAAATCACATCGGCGTGTCCGTCGTTGTTCAGGTCCGCGTAAGCGGCGCCTTCGCTGTAGAACTCGTCGCTGAGTCGCAGCTTGCGAAACTCGATCGACGTTTGCGCCAGAGTCGGCGGCGACCAGCACCAACCCAGTACGCCCAACACAACGCCCGCGACGACTCTCCCTTTTCCGCTCATCATCAACACCTTCCGCTCGAGTTGCGCCCCGCACGGTCGTCCCCGCTTGCCGTCCAGTTGCGTTCCGTGAGTATAGTTCAAACAATGAACGACGTGCACGCCGCGCCCACTCCCGGAAAAGGCGAAAGCCGGCAGCCGACGCACCAACGGCCGACCTAGCCTGAACCGAGGCCCGAATCCTCGACCCTACCCGGCCGAGGGCCGAGAAACCGCAGCCAGGTCGCCCCTGGAAGGCGTGGCGACGGCCGCGAACGCTTCGCTAAAACGGCGATCGGAACCATCAACCAGAAGGCAATCAGCGATGACCAGGCGACGATCCATCGTGTCCGCGACGATGATAATGATGGTGCTTTGGGCGAGCGGCGGCGGGGTTTGCTGCCCAGCTCAAGAGGCGACGGCAACGGCGTTTCCCGCCGAATTGACGCGTTTCACCGCAGATGCCGGGAATCCACTGTTCCAAGGCGCCGGGCCCGGCCACTGGGACGCCATGATCCGCGAGCGAGGTTGGATTCTGTGGGACGGCGACCACTACAAGATGTGGTACACCGGTTACGACGGGACCAGAGAGGGCGTCAAGATGCTGGGACTGGCGACGTCCAGCGACGGCGTCCACTGGAAACGCAGCCCGCGGAATCCGCTGTACGAGAAGCATTGGGTGGAGGACATGATGGTCGTCCGGCAAGGCGACCGCTACTACATGTTTGCGGAAGGCCGCGGCGATCAAGCCCATCTCTTGATCTCCGACGACGGCCTGCAATGGAGTCGGAAGGGACCGCTGGATGTGCGGCTGCAAAACGGAGAACCGATTCCCGCTGGTCCCTATGGAACGCCAACCGCGTTCCATCATGACGGCGTGTGGAACTTGTTCTATGAACGCTATGACGCCGGCGTCTGGCTGGCTCGATCCAAGGACATGAATGTCTGGACGAACGTCTCCGACGAACCGGTCCTGCGCCCCGGTCCGGCCGCCTACGACAAGAAGTTCATCGCGATGAACCAGATCATCCCACATAACGGCCGCTTCTACGCCTACTATCATGGTTCGGGAGAAGAAGATCAGCCGAAGCGATTGTGGTGCACCTGCCTCGCCGTGTCGGACGATTTGACGCATTGGACAAAGTATCCCGGCAATCCGCTGCTGCCGCTGCCAGACAACAAGTCCAGTGGGATTCTCGCGCCATCGCCCGATGGCCGACAACTGTGGCTGTACACCATGCATAATCAAGTGCGCCTGCATCGACCCGTGGCGCCGACCGGATCGCGCTAGAATCTCAGCACGGCGCATCCGAGCGAGGTTCGCCGATCGTGCTTAGCTTGTCTGCTTCTGTTACTGAAAGAGTTGGCCGTGAACGCCTCACCCGCCGCCTGGCTGCGAAGCTTGACCGAACGTTTCCCTTCATCGCAACTGCTCACTCGGGACGCCGAACGAGCGGCTTACGAATCCGACGGGTTGACCATCTTTCGCGGCAAGCCCGCCGCCGTCTTGTTGGCCGAGTCCCAGCAGGATGTGATCGATGCGGTGCGTCTTTGCCATCAGCACGGCATGCCGTTCATGGCTCGCGGCAGCGGCACGAGCCTCAGCGGCGGATCGGTCCCAGAGCCGGGCGGGCTGGTGATTGCCCTGAACCGTTTGAAGCAGATCATTCGCTATGACGCGGAAGCGCGGATCGCCGTGGTCGAACCGGGCGTCATCAACCAAAAGGTCTCGCAACATGCTTCGGGCGACGGGCTGTACTATGCTCCGGATCCCTCCAGCGGACCGGTTTGCACGCTCGGCGGCAACGTCGCGTTCAACTCGGGCGGGGCTCACTGTTTGAAGTACGGCATGACCGCCAATCATGTGCTGGGGTTGAAGATCGTGCTTCCTGATGGCGAAGTCTGTATGTTGGGAGGCGACAGCCTGGATGGCGTCGGGCCGGATCTGGCGGGGATGTTCGTCGGAAGCGAAGGCTTGTTCGGCGTCGCGTTGGAAGTCACATTGCGATTGTTGCCGAAGCCCGAGGTGTTCTACACGCTGCAAGCCGCTTACGACTCGTTGCGGAAGGCCGGCGACGCGGTGGCCGCCGTGGTGGCCGCGGGTCTGTTGCCCGGCGCGATGGAGATCATGGACCGCTTGGCGATGGACGCCGCCGAGGCCGCTGTCGGCGCCGGCTATCCGGCCGACGCCAAGGCCATTCTGATTGTCGAACTGGAAGGCGTGCGCGAAGAGGTGGATGCGGAAAGGCCGCGATTGGAAGAGGTCATTCGCCGCTCGGGCGCCTACGAGTTGGTGGTCGCCAAGGATGACGCGCAGCGCGCAAGATCTGGACTGGACGCAAGTGCGCCTTTTCGGCCGTCGGCCGCCTGAGCCCGGATTTCCTCGTTCAGGATGGAGTGACGCCACGAAGCAAGCTCGGCGAAGCACTGGAAGCCATCGACCGCTTGAGCGAAAAACATCAGCTGCGCGTCGCCAATGTGTTCCATGCCGGCGACGGAAACTTGCACCCATTGATCATGTTCGACGGGCGACAAGCCGGCCAGTTGGAAAAGGCGGAGGAGCTTGCCGGCGAAATCCTCGCGCTTTGCATCCGCTTGGGCGGCTCGATCACCGGCGAGCATGGCGTCGGGCTGGAGAAACGAGCCTACATGCGAGACATGTACGGCGCCGCGAACGTGGAATTCATGCGAGATCTTCGGCGAGCGGTCGATCCAGCTGAACTCGCCAATCGAGGCAAGATGCTGCCGGACGCCGAACCCTCCTCGCTGTCCGCGCCCGGCTTGCATCCTCTCGAGAAGCAGGGCGTGATCTCAAGACATTAGCAACCCCATCCGCACCGCGAAGCGGTCCAACACCAAAGCCAGGGTCGCGAAGCGCACCCCGGGAACAATGATGACGCCCGTCTCCCTGTCAACTAGGTTAACATCCATGCCCAATCTTCCCACCCTTCGTTTCGGCCGATGATCCACTGCCGCACACTCCAAGAACTGCAACATTGCCTGACGGCAGCGCCGCAAGACGCCCCAGTACGGCTTGTCGGTGGAGGCACGAAGTCCGCCCTTACGCATGAGGCGACGCACAGCCTGGGCGCGCTCGAAGGCATTCTGCAGTACGATCCAAGCGAATACACGTTTACGGCGCTCGCCGGTTCGAAGGTCCGTGATCTCGAAGCCGCCTTGGATGAGCATGGGCAATTCCTTCCCTTTGATCCTCCGCTGTCCGAAACCGGCGCCACGCTGGGAGGAACCGTGGCGGCGGGATTGTCCGGTCCTGGCCGCTTGCGTTTTGGCGGCGTGCGAGATTTCGTGCTGGGCGTCCGGTTCCTGGATGGGTTGGGCGAAGATCGTTTTGGCGGCGGCAAAGTCGTTAAGAACGCGGCCGGGTTTGACATCCCGAAGCTGATGGTTGGCGCCTTGGGAGAATTGGGCGCGATGCTCGAGCTGACGTTCAAGGTGTTCCCTCGACCCAGGACCTACCGCACCGTCGAACTGCGCGCCTCATCCCTGGCGGACAGCGTCGCTCTGTTGACTCGTCTTGCCAATTCGCCGCTGGAGTGCTCCGCGCTGGAATTGGCCCCGCCCAACCGAGTGTGGGCCCGATTCGGAGGATTCGAGGAGGCTGTCGAAGCACGCTTGCGGCGTTTGCTGCAGTTTGTCGAACAGGTTGAACCTACTGTACTGAGCGAGGCCGAGGACCTTGCGTTCTGGCGCGATGCACGACAATTCGCCTGGGCAACGCCCGAATCATGGCTGGTCAAGGCGCCGATCACTTCGCACGACATTGGGGCTTTCGAGGCGGCGCTTGGCTCCCTGGCTCCGGAACCACTTCGCCGCTACAGCGTAGCCGGCAACATCGCCTGGATCGCTTGGCCGAGCGAGCTAGGCGAGCTCAAACTGCGACAAGTCTGCGAGACCTTGGAGCGACCGGGCTTGGTGATTCGCGGCGAGGTGAGCGACCCGAGGCTGGCGTGGCGCGACAATGCGCTGCAACAGCGATTGCGAAAAGTCTTCGACCCCGCCTCGCGGTTCGCCCTACCGAAGACGACAAGCGCGCGTCTCGATGCGTGACGACTCCGCGTGGCGAACCGCCGCGACGCTTGGCGCTGGACCGCTGGATAGATCCTCCCCTTCATCAAACATCAAACCTCAGAACTTTCACTGGCGAGCACATCGGGATGTCTTCAGATCAGCCCTCCAACAAATTGGACGCCGCGGCGACCGCCGCTCCCTTGAATTGGAACAGCCGCCGTTTCACGCGCGGCTGGCAAAAGGGAGTGACTGCCTTCTATTACGGTCTGGGATTTGAGGAAGGCGACTTTGACAAGCCCCAGGTGGGCGTGGGCGTGCCGCTGCTGGAAGGCAACCTGTGTAATGTACACGCCTATGAATTGGGACAGCGCGTGGTGGAAGGCTGCCGGCAAGCCGGACTGATGGGCTTCGTGTTCGGAGTACCCGGCGTCAGCGACAACATCACCCAAGGTTATGAAGGAGGCAACGCGAGCCTGCCTTCGCGCAACCTGATCGCCAACTGCGCCGAGTGCGTGGTCAGCGCTCATGGCTATGACGCGCTGGTTGGCCTCCACCATTGCGATAAGAATGGTCCCGGATTCGCGATGGCGTTGGCGCGACTGAATTATCCTGGGCTGGTGCTTAGCGGAGGCAGCATCATGCCTGGCTGCCATCAAGGCCGTGATGTGACCATCCTGGATGTGTATGACGCTCAGGCCGCGGCTTCCGTGGGCGCGATGACCCAGGAGGAGGCGGACGCCATTTTGAGAGTCGCCTGCCCGGGCCCCGGCGGTTGCGGCATCGCGGCGTCGTTCAACACCTGGGGACTCGCTTTGGAGGCGTTGGGGCTTTCGCCGCCGGACAGCAGTTCGATCCCCGCCATCGACGACGCCAAGCGAGAAGAGTGCATTCAAGCGGGAGGAATCATCAAGCAGTTGTTGCGGCTGGATCTCAGGCCCCGGGACATTCTGACTCGCCAGGCCTTTTTGAATGGCGCCGCCGCGATCGCCGCCATTGGCGGCTCCACCAACGGCGTGCTGCATCTGTTGGCCTTGGCGCAAGAGGCGGAAGTTGAATTGACGCTGCGCGATTGTCAGGAGATCTTTCGCAAAACGCCGGTGCTTTGCAGCTTCGCTCCACGAGGGCGCAAGACGATGGTGGACCTGCACCATCTGGGCGGCGACGTCGGTGTTGATCAAGCATCTGATTGAAGCCGGCGTGTTGCAAGGAGATCAGATCACCGTCACCGGCGCGAGTCTGTGGGACAACGTGCGGCAAGCTCCACCGCCCAAGGACCACGAGTTGATCGCCGCCGCGGACGCGCCGTTCAAGGAATACGCCGACATGCAGATTTGCTTCGGCAACTTGGCGCCCGACGGCATCGTGTTCAAGGTTTCGAGTTTAAAGTCGCCGGCCTTTCGCGGACGAGCCGTCTGCTTCGATGACGCGCGGGCGGTCGCTCAAGCCGTGGAACAGGGACGTATCGGGCCGGGTTCGGTGATCGTGCTGCGGAACCTGGGCCCCACCGCCGCGGGGATGCCGGAAGTGCTGGTCGCCTCGGCCGCCTTGGCGGTGCCGGAGCTGGATGGCAAGGTCGCCTTGATCTCCGACACGCGCGTCTCGGGCGTCTCCCACGGCGCCATCGGAGTGCATTGCGCGCCGGAGGCCGCCGTCGGTGGTCCGATCGCGCTGGTGCACGACGGCGATGAGATCTCCTTCGACGTTCTGCAAGGAACCGTGGAACTGCATGTGGCGCCGGCCGAACTCCAGACTCGCCAAGCAGCCTGGAAACCGCCTGTATTTGCGGATCGCCGCCGTTACCTGACCGACTTCGCCGCCACGGTCGCCCAAGCCCACCAAGGCTGCATCAGCAAGAAGTAGCAGCCCCCCAACCAAGCGACACGAACCGAGAAACCAACCATGCTTCACGAGATACCCGTTACCGGGATCGGCCCGCAACACGCGGAGATGGCTCGAGCAGTCGAGCGGTGCGTGCATTGCGGCTTCTGCCTCCCGGCCTGTCCAACCTACGAGGTCTTGGGCGAGGAGATGGATTCGCCTCGCGGACGGATCTTCTTGATGAAAGAAGTGCTGGAAGGCAAGCTGCCGGTGGAGGAAGCGGCGCCCTTCGTGGATCGTTGCCTGGGATGCGTCAGTTGCGAAACCGCCTGCCCCTCGGGGGTCGCCTACGGCGAGTTGTTAACTCCATTTCGCGCTTGGGCGGAATCGAAGCGTAGTCGCTCCTGGGGAGATCGGTTGTTGCGGGCGATTGTGCTGCAAACCCTGCCCTACCCCAGGCGATTTCGCCAGGCGATGCGATGGGGACAACGCACCCGCTGGATGGCCTCGCTGCTGCCCAAGCGGTTTCGGGGCATGCTCGATCTCTTGCCGGCTGCGATTCCAGCGGCGGTGGCGTTGCCGGAAATCCTGCCGGCCGAAGGCCCCGAACGGGCCCGCGTGGCGCTGGTGGCCGGTTGCGCCCAACAGGTGCTCGCGCCGAACATCAACATGGCGACGCTGCGCGTGTTGGCTCGTAACGGAGTCACGACGCTGGTTCCTCAACGTCAAGGCTGTTGCGGGGCGCTCGCCGCACACACCGGCGCCCTGGACCTGGCCCGGCGCCTGGCCCAGGCGAACTTAAAGGCCTTGGACGTCGCCTGCGATGCAATCATCAGCAACGCGGCCGGCTGCGGATCGGGAATGAAGGAGTATCCGCTATGGTTCGCGGGCGACGCGCAACGCCCGCAGGCTGAGAAAATCGCCGCCAAGACCCGCGACATCTCGCAGTTCCTGGATGAGCTGGGGTTCCATCCGCCGCGAGCGTTGGCGCAGCCCCTGAAAGTCGCCTACCACGATGCGTGCCACCTGGCTCACGCACAACGCGTGAAGGCGGCCCCCAGGCGCCTGTTGCAAAGCGTCGCCGGAATCGAGCTCATGGAGATCGCCCAAGGCGAATTGTGTTGCGGTTCGGCCGGCTCGTACAACTTGGAACACCCGGACACCGCTGCTCAGCTTGGCGAATCCAAGGCCCGCCACGTCTTGGACACGGGTTGCGACTTGGTCGTGACGGGCAACATCGGCTGCTTGACGCAGCTGCAAGTTCACCTGGCGAAACTCACCTCCCGCCCGCCCCGAGTCCTGCACACGATGGAATTGCTCGACGAACTGTATGGGATGGGATGACCTCCCGGCTCGTCCCGTTGTTGTTGGCGAATGGGGGTCGAGACGTTACAACAAGAGTGCATGGAGGATGACGATCAGAAGGGCGTCCTGCCCTGCTTCACGCAGCACCCGACTCATTTCCAACGGCTGGCGGATGTCCTCAACCAAGACACAGCGACGCAGAACGCAGCGCGCGTCACCCTCCGCCGAGCCGCGTCCAGCACCCGCCATTCGGCCAGTTCGCGGCGCGGCGCCCATCGTCGGCGTGTTGTTGGCGGTCCTGGCCTTGAGCGGCGGCGCCTACGCCATCTGGTCGATGTATAACGCGGACCCCCCGATCCTCGCGGTGCAGGTCGTCAACACCTACCCGCATGATGCGACCGCCTACACGCAAGGACTGGTCTTCGATGATGGGATGTTGCTGGAAGGCACCGGGCGCTACGGCCAGTCAACACTCCGGGAAGTGAAGCTCGAAACCGGGCAAACCGAGCGCCAAACGCCGTTGCATCAGAGCCTGTTTGGCGAAGGCATCACGTTGATGGGCGACAGAATCTATCAACTCACTTGGAAGTCCAAGACCGGGATCGTTCTACGATCGCCGCACCTTCGCGCAGGTCAGTACGTTTCGTTACACGGGAGAAGGTTGGGGGCTGACGCATAACGGTGCGCATTTGATCATGAGCGACGGCACGGCGCGGCTGCGGTTTCTGGATCCGACGAGCTTTCGCGTCGTGCGAACCTTGGACGTGAGAATGGGGCGCCGCCGCATCGACCAACTGAATGAACTGGAGTATATCGACGGCTCCATCTACGCCAACGTATGGTACGAAGACTTCATCTTGAAGATCTCGCCCAAGACGGGCCAAGTCGAAGCGATGCTGGACTTGCGCGGTTTGTATCCCCAACGCAGGTCCAAGGACGATGTGCTCAACGGCATCGCGTATGACGCGAAGACCAAGCGTCTGTTCGTGACCGGCAAGAACTGGCCGAATCTGTTCGAAATCCGCGTCGCGCGATAAGCCAGGCGCGGTTTGGCGAGGAGCAACGCTCGACGGGGGCGAGCCGGCGAGCCCCGTCGTGGCGCATGCGGTCGGGCTGCGATCCTTGTTCGCTTGGCGGCGTCTCTTGCACTATCATAATCTCCGTCGGTGGTTGACCCACCCCTTCGCCGATTCCTGCCTTGAGCCGCTCCATCCATGGGCCCGGCTCACCCACCGGGGCGCCTTGCACCATGCTGACTTTACTGTTGACGTGTTTCCTCTTCGCGGCCCCCTCGCAGCAAGCGGGCGAGTGGAAGACGGTGACGGCGCCCGAGATCTGGAAACAGGCCGCGGCTGAAATCGATCGCCAGGGCGGTTTCGCCTGGTTCGCTTGCCGATTTCGCGTGCCGGCGGCGTGGAGCGGCCGCGAGTTGAAGCTTTATGCGGAAGCGTCCGACGATGCTCGGGCGATTTATGTCAACGATCTACGCGTCGGACAATTCGGCCAGTTCCCTCCGGAGTTCCGCAGTGGCTTGGGCAAGGAAGCCGTGTTCGCCGTGCCGGCCGCCGCGTGGCGGGCGGGCGAGGACAATGTGATCGCCGTCCGTTTGTACCAACGCCAAGCGCGAGAACGCTTCAACGTCGCGCCGCTCCTGGTGTTGGCCGGTGATCAAGCTCTGCGGCTGGAAGGGTCGTGGTTGATGCGACTTGGCGATGCATCGCCCGCAGCCGTCCTGGCGGCCATGCCCCAGGATCAACCGGTCGAACCGTTCGCCGAATTGATCGACGCCGACGACGCCTATCGCGATCGGCGGCGCCTGCCGGATGACGCCGGCCCGCTCTCCCCGGCGGATTCTCTGTCGCGAATGAACACGCCGGATGATCTTCAAGTGGAATTGGCGTTGGGCGATCCCGATATCGGACAGCCATTGCAGATCAAGTTCGACCAGCGCGGCCGCATGTGGGTGGCCGAATACCTGCAGTATCCCGATCCCGCGGGACTCAAGATGGTCAGCCGAGATAAGTTCCTCCGCACCGTCTATGACAAAGTTCCGTTGCCGCCGCCGCATCATGCACGTGGTCGCGACCGCATCAGCATCCACGAGGATCGCGACGGCGATGGGTACTACGAGACGCATGGCGTGTTCGCGGATGGGCTGAACCTGGCGACGTCCTTCGCCTTGGGCCGAGGCGGCGTGTTCGTCTTGAATCCTCCCTACCTGCTCTTCTATCCGGACCGCAATCGCGACGATCAACCCGATGGCGATCCGGAAGTTCTGCTCGAGGGATTCGGCTTGGAGGATTCGCATTCCTTGGCCAACAGTCTTCGCTGGGGACCCGATGGCTGGCTGTACGCCGCTCAAGGAAGCACCGTGACGGGCGACATACGACGCTATGGCTCGCAGGACCCGCCCGTGCATTCGCTCGGGCAGTTGATCTGGCGGTATCATCCTGAAACGCGTCGCTACGAGATCTTCGCCGAAGGCGGCGGCAACGCGTTCGGCGTGGAACTGGATCAGTCTGGACGCATCTATTCCGGCCACAACGGCGGCGACACGCGAGGCTTCCACTACGTTCAGGGAGGATACTATCAAAAGGGATTCGGCAAACACGGCGAATTGTCGAACCCCTTCGCCTACGGCTACTTCCCGCCGATGGCCCACCCCAACGTGCCGCGGTTCACCCACACCTTCCTCATCTATGAAAGCCAGCAACTGCCGCCGAAGTACCAGGGAGTGTTGTTTGGGCCAGGGCCCTTGCAAGGCCATATCGTGATGAGTCGCGTCGGCGCCGGATCGTTCCAGTTGGCAAACTTCGGATATCGGGTACGCCATCACCAGCGACGACACATGGTTCCGCCCAGTCGAGATCCGCGAAGGCCCCGATGGCGCGGTCTATGTCGCCGATTTCTATGAGCAACGGATCGATCATGCGAGTCATTATCAGGGTCGAGTGCATCGCGAAAGCGGCCGCGTGTATCGCTTGCGCGGGAAGGAGTCGTCCTTGGCGCCGGTGGTCGACCTTGACCAAAGGACTTCGTCCCAATTGGTCGCGCTGCTGGGCCAAGGAGTCCGCGCCAATCGTCAACAAGCTCTCCGCCTGCTGTACGACCGTCGCGATGCTTCCACCGCGCGTCCGCTGCGCCGCATCCTCGAGGACGCCGGCGAGGAAACCAATCAGAACCAGAGAGCGTTGGAGGCGCTTTGGGCCCTGTATGCAAGTGGTCAATGGAATGACCAAGACGCCCTCCGGGGCTTGGCGCATCACGCCTGGCAAGTTCGCGCCTGGACCGTCAGGCTCTTGGGCGATGAACGACGCGTCACGGATTCCATCGCCAAGACGCTCGCCGAGTTGGCGTCCCAGGAGCCCGAAGTGCAAGTGCGCAGCCAATTAGCCAGCACCGCGCGGCGACTGCCTCTTGCGGAAGCGATGCCGATCATCGACATGCTGACGACGCGCGATGAGGACGCCGGCGATATTCACTTGCCGTTGCTGCTGTGGTGGGCCGTTGAAGAGCACGCCGGGCGAAAGAGCGATCCATTCATCGATTGGCTGCGGGAGGAAGCGGTTTGGCGGCGTCCGCTGGTGCGGGAGTACCTGCTGGAGCGGCTCGCGCGGCGATTGGCGGAGGCGGGCGGGCGTCGCAACTTGACGCAGCTCGCCGAGCTGTTCAAACTGGCGCCCGATGAGGCCTCTCGAACCAAACTGTTGGCTGGCTTCGAGCAGGCTTACCAAGGTCGGCCGCTCACGGATCTTCCCGATGCGCTGACCAATCAACTTGCCGCGCATGGCGGCGGGTCCCTCGTGCTGCAACTTCGGCAAGGCAAGGCGGAAGCTTTCGCGGAAGCCCTCGAGACGCTCGAGAAAGGACAGGCCAAACCGGCTGAACTGATTGCGCTGCTTCGCGTGCTTGGCGAACTGAAGGCGGAGACGGCGGTTGACGCCGTGCTGCGGATCGCCGTTGCGGGCGAGACGCCAGACGTGCAAGCGGCCGCCTTGGCCGCGCTGCAGGCGTTCGACCAATCACGGGTCGCCGAGCAAGTCGTCTCGGCCTTGCCCGCGATGCGCGCTGATCCCTTGGAGGCGGCGTACTCGCTGCTGGCCAGTCGCCCCGCCTGGTCGATGCGACTCGTTCAGGAAGTCAAGGAAGGCCGACTCGCCAAGGAACAAGTCCCCAAGCATGTCCTGAGCCGCCTGCTTCTGCACTCGGACGAAGTGCTGAAACGGGAGCTCGAATCGGTTTGGGGCGCCGAAGCAACGGCCGATGCGGCGAGCCTGGCGGCCACGGGTCGCATCGAGGAATATCGTGAGTTGTTGCAGCAGGGAACCGGCAACCCGTATAACGGCAAACGTTTGTTTCAGGCGCATTGCGGCAAGTGCCACCGCTTGTTTAACGAGGGCGGCCAGGTCGGCCCAGACTTGACAGCCTATCAACGTCAAGATCTGCGACGCATGCTGACCAACGTGTTGAATCCCAGCCTGGAAATCCGCGAAGGGTTCGAGTCCTTCGTGATTCAAACGGATGATGGCCGCATGGTGAGCGGCTTCATCGCCGACCAAGACACGCAAGTCGTCTCGCTTCGAGGCGTTGACGGCCAGACCATGACGTTGCCGCGAGTCGCGATCGAAGAGATGTTCGCGATCAAGACGTCGGTCATGCCGGAGGGCTTGCTGAAAGACCTGAAGGAACAAGAGATCCGTGACCTGTTCGCCTACCTTCGCGCCACTCAACCGCTGCCGTGACGCCGTTTTTCGTTGGAGAAGATTCATGAACCGCCTGCTTGCGCTCCTACTTGTCGTCAACGGATCGGGCCTGTTCGCCGAGGAGCCCATCGCTCCGGATGCTCAACTGCTGTGGCCCGCCGGCGCGCCGGGCGCCATGGGCGACGCGGAAGCCGATCAACCGATCGTTCGCGTCTATGCTCCCCAGGCGGACAAGAACACGGGCGCCGCCGTCGTGATCTGTCCGGGCGGCGGGTACGGCGTCTTAGCCACCGATCATGAAGGCAGTCAAGTTGCCCGGTACTTTCAATCGATCGGAGTCACGGGCGTCGTCTTGCGATATCGTCACGCACCCTATCGACACCCCATTCCGTTGGGCGACGCCCAGCGCGCCATTCGCTGGGTCCGCGCGCACGCCGAGCCGTTGAAAATCTCGCCCAATCGCGTCGGCGTGATGGGCTTTTCGGCGGGCGGTCATCTGGCCTCGACCGTATCCACACGATTCGACAACGGTGATCCCAAAGCAGACGACCCGATCGATCGCCTCAGCTGCCGACCGGATTTCACGATCTTAGGTTATCCGGTGGTGAGTCTCTCGGCCGAATTCGCCCATGGAGGTTCAGGCAACAACCTGCTGGGCCAGGACGCCACGGACGAGCAACGGCGCGAACTCAGCAATGAATTGCAAGTCACCGAGCGGACTCCACCGGCGTTTCTTTTTCACACAAGCGAAGACAGCGGAGTGGACTCACAAAACAGCCTCGCCTACTACGCGGCGCTGCGAGCCAAGGGAGTCCCGGCCGAACTGCACGTGTATCAATGGGGCCCTCACGGCGTCGGGCTGGCGTCGGCCGATCCGGTCGTGGGTAGTTGTGCGAGAGACTGCGGGACTGGATGCAGACCACAGCGTTATTAGACGATTGTCGCCGTGTCGCCGTGCAGGGCAATGTGTCGCTGGATGGAGCACCCCTGCGATGGGGCATGATCGCTTTTCATCCGACCGGTCCGCGAGCGAATCGACAACCTGTCGCTTGGGCCATGATCGGCAGAAATGGAGCGTTCTCCATACCCGCGCATCGCGGCGTCGTGGTCGGTAAGAATCGCGTCGCCATCGTGAACTTCGGCGACGTGCGCCCCAATCCATCGATCAGCGACGAGCAACGGATCGATGGACCAGAAGTCAACATCGAGGGCGAGAACAAAGCAATGGAATTGAGGGTAGGGAGTAGGGAGGAGTAGGGAGTAGGCGGTAGGGAGTAGGCGGTAGGGAGCAAGGTGGCGCGTATCGTCAGTCACTTCAAGTTAAGAAAACTCCGGATGGAATTGACCGCGGAGGACACGGAGAACCACAGAGGCCAATTCAATTCCGTCTGGGGTCGCGCAACGCACCCCGGGCTCTACCGTCTACCGTCTACCGCCTACTCCCTACTCTCTACTCTCTCCTACTCTCTACCCCCTACTCTCTACCCCCTACTCTCTACCCCCTACTCTCTCCCCCTACCCTCCCACCGCACTTCTCAGCGGTTGGTCTTTTAGGCCGGCGATGATGTTGTCCGCCGCGATTTCCGCCATCCCATTGCGGCTGCTGGTGGTGGCGCTGCCGATGTGCGGCGCGATGATGCAGTTGGGTAGCTCCAGGAGCGGATCGTCCAGTGGGATTGGCTCCGGATCGGTGACATCCAGCCCGGCGGCGAAAATCCAACCTTCGCGGAGCGCTTGATACAGATCCGCCTGAACGTGCAACGGCCCTCGCGCCGTATTGATGAACACGGCCGTGGGTTTCATCTTGCGAAAGCGGCTGGCGTCGAACAGATGTTGAGTGGACTCGTTCAAGCTGGCGTGGACGCTCACAAAATCGGCCTCGGCGAGCAATTCGTCCAAGGGCGCCCAGCTGGCCCCCAGCTCCCGCTCGAGCTCTGGTTTTCGATTCCGACCATGGTAGAGCACTCGCATCGACCAACCGCCCCGGCATCGCCGAGCCATTGCGGCGCCGATCCTTCCCATTCCCACGACGCCCAGCGTTTTGCCTTGCAGGTCCACGCCGATGTGGCCCAGCGGATCCCAGGTTCGCCAGTGTCCGTTGCGGACCGAGTCGATGGACTCTAACAAACGGCGCCCCGCGGCCAGCAGCAAGGTGAGCGCCATGTCGGCCGTCGCTTCGGTCAGCACGTCCGGCGTATTGCCAACCTGGACTCCTCGTCGTTTGGCCTCGCTCACATCGATGTTGTTGTACCCCACGGCAAAGTTGCTGATGACCTTCAAGCCGGGTCCGGCGGCGTCCATCAGTTCGGCGTTGACGTGTTCGGTCAACAGGCTCAACAGGCCGGCGCATCCCCGCACTCGCTGCAGCAGCTGCTCGCGCGGCGGCGGCGATTCGCCCTCCCAGACATCCATGTCACAGTGGCTGCGCAAGCGGTCCAGGCCTGCCGAGGGGATGCGGCGAGTGACGAAAACGCGAGGCAAATCAGACATGGCGACATGATCGTGACAGGAAGGAAGCGACTGCCGCATTGTGGGATGAATTGACGCAGCGCACAATGCCGCGGTCGCCTTCGCCTGGGAACGCCGCCAACGCGTTGCAACACCCGGCTTCCACTTCGATCCGCCAACTGCTACTCGATCATGTCGTTGCGCCAAGTCCGTGTGCCCGAATCGCTGTTGCTCAAGCCGCTGCCGCGCCGCATCGCCCGCTTTCTCGCCTTCGCCGAATCTCGCATTGACGCGTATCGTCTTCGCGTGATCAAGGAGAAGCGAAGCTCGCCTTTCATTCCCAGCGACTACACGGCCGTGTATCAATGGCTACGAGCGATCGCCCGACGCGGACTGGCCACCGGCGATGCATTTCTGGAGTGGGGCAGCGGGTTCGGCGTGATCGCCTGCCTGGCTTGCATGTTGGAGTTCGAGGCCTTTGGAATCGAAAGCGAACCAGAGTTGGTGGATCAGGCCGAAGAACTCGCCGAGGATCGCTCGTTGGATGTCAGTTTCGCCTGTGGCAGCTTCATCCCGCGCGGGGAGAAGAACTGGTCGATGACCTTGACGATGTGCAACGCTTGGACATGGCGGCTGTCCCCGCCTATGACGAATTGGATCGCGATCCGCGAGACTTCGATGTGATCTTCGGTTATCCCTGGCCGGGTCATGACCGGTTTCTCGAGGACCTCTTCGATCATTACGCCAGCCCAGGCGCGCTGCTGTTGATGTACCGCGGCGTCGAAGATATTCAACTTCTCCGCAAGCGGTGCCGATGCCCCCACCCAGGGTTCTGGCGCCTGGCTTCGTGCCGCGACGGGCGGCGGTACCCAGGGTTGCGCTGCACCCTGGGCTGGTCTGGGGCCGTCCCGTTGGGACTGCGTGGCCGCGACGGGCGGCGGTTCCCGGGTGCTGCACCCTGGGCTGATTTGGGGCCGTCCCGTTGGGACTGCGTGGCCGCGACGGGCGGCGGTTACCCAGGGTGCGGCTGCACCCTGGGCTGGTCTGGGGCCGTCCCGTTGGGACTGCGTGGCCGCGACGGGCGGCGGTTACCCAGGCCTCAGCGACCAAGAACCAAGAACCAAGAACCAGAACCAGAACCAAGAACTCCCTACTCCCCACCCACCAACAACTTGGCGGCTTCCAGGGCGAAGTAGGTGAGGACGCCGTCGGCGCCGGCGCGTTTGAAGGCCAGCAGGCTTTCGAGGATGACGTTGTTTCGGTCCAGCCAGCCTTGGTTGGCGGCGCCGGCGAGCATGGCGTATTCGCCGCTGACTTGATAGGCGAAGGTCGGTGCGCCGAAGGCGTCTTTCACGCGTCGGACGATGTCAAGATAGGGCATTCCCGGCTTGACCATCACACTGTCGGCGCCTTCCGCCAGATCCATGGCGACCTCGCGGAGCGCCTCGTCGGTGTTGGCGGGATTCATCTGGTAGGTCTTCTTGTCGCCTTGGGCGAGGTTGGACGCTGAGCCCACGGCGTCGCGGAAGGGCCCATAGAATGCCGACGCGTACTTGGCGGCGTAGGCCATGATCTGGACGTGCTGCAGACCGTGGTCGTCCAGCGCGCGACGAATCGCTCCGACGCGACCGTCCATCATGTCGGAGGGCGCGATCACATCGCAACCGGCCTCGGCTTGGACCACCGCTTGGCGACAGAGAATGTCCAACGTGGGATCGTTGACGACTCTTCCATCTCGCAAGAGGCCGTCTTGGCCATGGCTGGTGTAGGGATCGAGTGCGACGTCGCAGACCACTCCGAGATTCAAGCGGGCTTGCTTGATGGCTCGCACGGCCCGGCAGACCAGGTTATCGGGATTCAGCGCCTCGGCGCCATCTTCCGTTTTCAGCGCGGGATTGGTGGCGGGAAAAATGGCGATCGCGGGGATTCCCAAATCGGCGGCGACGGCGGCCTGTTCGGCCAACAGGTCGATCGTCAGTCGATGCACGCCGGGCATCGAGGGGATTTCCTCGCGCCGCTGGGTTCCCTCGTGAACAAACACGGGCCAGATCAGATCATTGACCGTGAGATGGTGTTCGGCCATCAGGCGGCGAGACCAGTCAGTGTCCCTCACCCGCCGCATACGAGTGCTCGGAAATCGCGCGTTGTTCATGATGATTCCAGGGGAGCGGAGGGAGGCGGCGGGGGGGAGCGCAACTTGGGGTTATCCAGATGTCGCGAAGCGTCGCGGGTGGTCTTCTTTCGCAGATTGCGATGGAAGGCGTCGGTCAGGTTCACGCCAGTTTGATTCGCCAGACAAATCAGGACGAACAGGATATCGGCCATCTCATCAGCCAGGTCGCCATGCTCGTTCGGCTTTCCGCTTTGCTCGCCATAGGATCGCGACATGATCCTCGCCAACTCGCCAACCTCCTCCATGAGTTGAGCCAGATTGGTCAATTCCGAGAAGTAACGCACGCCGATTTCGCGGATCCAACGATCCACTTGGTGTTGCGCCTCGGCAAGCGAAAGGGGTTCATTCACGGGAGGGCCGCCAAAGGGGGGCGTCGGCGTCGAGGCTGTTATTGTCCGGGCTGTGGCGAAGTGCCAGCGAGGCCGTGAAACGGGTCACCACAGAGAGCACGGAGGAACACAGAGGACGAATTGCGTCCGCCTCTGTGGTGCTCCGCGTCCTCCGTGGTCCATTCCATCCGGATCGTTCTTAACTTGATGCTGCTGGGGTTCGCGGGACGCACCCCAGCTTCGCTCAGGCCCCTTTGACTACTTGTCGCAGCTCTTGGAGCTCCGCTCGGATCTCATTCAATTCGCTCTGCAGCGTCTCCCACATCTCCTGCGTGATCGCGCTCCCGCTGGATCGCGTGGATCCCGCAGAGGCGCTGGGCTTGGCGAAGCTCTCGGGATTTTCTGCGATCTGCTTCTTCAGCTTTTCGAGCTCCGCGGGTTCATACAAAGCGTGTGAGACGATTTGACCTCGCCCAGCCGGGCCTAATTCCAGAATCAGGCCTCGGCGGGTTAATTCCTGCACAATCGGAGTCAACTCGCTCACGCTGCCAATGGGCTCCATGCGGTTGGCGCGGCCTCGAAGGTCCCCCAGCGTCTGCTCGCCGCGAAGCAGCAGTTCGGCCATCACAGCCAATTCGACCTTATTGACGCCCAACCATTCATATAAGCGGTGTTTGTACTTGGCGACGCGCCCGCCGGACTGCACCTCGGTGACCGCGCCCATCTCTCGCAGGGCGTCCAATTGCTCTTCAACTTCCTCCGTCGTCAACGACATCTCCGGCGAACGATTGCTCTTTTGATTGCAACCGTTGGTCAGCGCGTTCAAGCTGAGCGGATACTGATCTGGAGTCGTCTTCGCTTTCTCGACCAACACGCCCAGCACGCGACGTTGCCGACGAGAAACCGGTCGCCATAGCGGGGCGGGGGGAGCTTCCTGTCCGGATGGTTCCATGGATGTCGAGTCGTTCATTGTCTGAACCCCTGATCGAGTGAGTCGCCGAGCAGCGAATGGTAATCGAACCGCATTTTACGAGACTCGGGGCGACTTGACACCCAGCAATCCCCAGTATCGAACGGCCCGCGATCAGAGTAGCTGGCGAGTCACTGGCGACGGGGCCTCTTAGCGCGCCGAACGCCGCGGCAGGTTCGACACCTGCACGGTGGGGTAAACTTGACGCGTGACAAACATGGTTCGCGAGATCCGAGCCTCGCCCGAGACCGAGTGGGTTTCGCAGTCAAAATCCCCATTCAGTTCGAAGACGCCCCAGCCCAATCCGGTCAATCCTTGATGTCTCAGATACTCCACCGCCGCGGCCGGGTCCTCGAACGCCATGCCGCCGCCGTACAGGAAATTGCCGGGCAACGGCCCCAGCTTGACCACGCGTTTTCCATCCAGCAAGGCGCGGACATACATCGCGTCGCCGACGGTGTAGATCGGCCGTTGGACGTTCTCCACCAAGACGGGCTGCAGGTACGACGTGACGCCAAGGTAAGCCGCGCCGACCGTCGCGGCGAGCATGACCAGGGCGAAGAGCGGTTTACGAAGCAAGAGGATGAAGAAGCTCATGGGTCCGCCGTCTCCTAGGAATTCATTCTCTCCCAGGGGTCCGCCTATAGCAGACACGGCGTTGGGAAAACAAGAGCGATTGACCGCTATCTTGTCCGGCCCGCCCGGTCGCGTTACGCTGTTGCCGACACCTTTTTCATGACCTAGGGCGGAATGATGCTCGATCTCTACGACAAGATTCAGGAAGCCGCGGCGGCGATCTCGGAGCGGTGGCCCCACCGCCCCCAAGCGGGGATCGTCCTGGGCACCGGCTTGGGCGGGTTGGTGCAGGACATCGACGTGGAAGCGACCTTGGAATACGAGCAAATCCCGAATTTCCCTCGCTCCACGGCGATCAGCCATGCGGGACGCCTGGTTTGCGGCCGCGTTGGGCGGAATTCCCATCGTCGCCATGGAAGGCCGCTTTCACATGTATGAAGGCTATCCGCTCAAGCAAATCACCTTGCCCGTGCGAGTGATGAGGGCTTTGGGCGCCGAGACGTTGGTGGTCTCCAACGCCTGCGGCGGCATGAATCCTTATTATCGCAACGGCGATATGATGGTCATCGAGGATCACATCAACCTGATGGGCGACAACCCCTTGATCGGCATCAACGACGATCGACTCGGACCGCGTTTTCCCGACATGTGCGAACCGTACAGCCACGCCTTGATCGAGAAGGCAATGAAAGTCGCTCGGCGAAATGACTTTGTTCTGCACCAAGGCGTTTTCGTGGCCGTGGCGGGACCCAACCTGGAGACGCGAGCGGAGTATCGTTTTCTGCGGATGATCGGCGCCGACGTTGTCGGCATGTCCACTGTTCCGGAGGTGATTGTCGCGGTCCACGCCGGCATGCAGGTGGTCGGGTTCTCCATCATCACGGACATGTGCCTGGCCGATTGCCTCGAGCCGGCTGATGTCGCCAAGATCATCGCCACCGCCAACGCGGCCGAGCCCAAGCTTCGAGCACTGGTCCGCGGCGTCTTGTCTGACGAAAGCGCTGCATGACGCCACTCGCGGCGGCTCAAGTCGCTGAAACGGCCGAGATCATTCAACGACGCTGGGGGCCCTGTCCCGATGTCGCCATCATTCTGGGCACGGGACTGGGGCCGCTGGCCAACGAAGTCCGTTCCGAACACACAATGGCGTACAGCGAGTTGCCGGGATTCCCTCAATCGTCCGCGCTGAGCCATCGAGGGATCTTGGTCTGCGGTCGGTTGTCTGGAGCGACAGTCGCCGTGATGAGCGGACGTTGCCACTTATACGAAGGGTATTCGGCCGAGCAACTTGCGTTTCCGGTGCGAGTGCTGCGGAAGTTGGGAGCACGCCTGTTGATTGTCTCCAACGCCGCCGGCGGCGTGAATCCGCAATTCGAAGCAGGCGACATCATGTTGATGAGCGACCATATCAACCTGATGTGGCAATCGCCGACTCGCGCGGCGCGGACCGCTTCGCTCGACGATTATGACCCCGCACTCCGACAACACGCGTTGGAGGCGGCCAGGCTGGGCCGCTTCCCTCTCCATCAGGGCGTCTATGTGGGCGTCACTGGTCCGAACTACGAAACCCGTTCGGAGTATCGCTTATTCCGGCAAATCGGCGGCGACGCGGTCGGGATGTCGACCGTGCCCGAAGTGCTGGCCGCCGTCAACTGCGGCATGCGCGTCCTGGGACTGTCGCTGATCACCAACGTCGCTCGCCCCGACGCGCCGCAAGAGGTCGACGCTCACGATGTCGTGAAAGTCGCCTCCGCCGGCGGCGCGAACATGCTGCATATCGTGGAAACCGTTTTGCGAAAGTAGGGAGTAGGGAGTAGGGAGTAGGGAGTCAGGGAGTCAGGGAGTCAGGGATCAGGGAGCAGGGAGCAGGGAGTCAGGGATCAGGGAGCAGGGATCAGGGAGCAGGGAGCAGGGAGCAGGGAGCGGGGAGCAGGGAGCAGGGAGCAGGGAGCGGGGAGCAGGGAGCAGGGAGCAGGGAGCAGGGAGCAGGGAGCAGGGAGCAGGGAGCAGGGAGCAGGGAGCAGGGAGCAGGGATCAGGGAGCAGGGAGCAGGGTTGCGAAGCCCCGCCGGGGCGACCCCACATCAGCCCAGCGCAACCCTGGGAACGATTCCCGATCCTTCATCCCGGCTCTCTTTCCCCCTCAATCCCCGCACGCGCGTTGGCTTCGCTATCAGACGACCTTATGCAGCTTGGAAATTCGGCCGGTCTTGACCCACTCGGCTACGAAGATGCCGCCATCGGCGGCGAAGCAAGCGTCATGCGGATGCACGAATCGACCCGGATTCCAGAGCTTCTCGTCGTTGCGAATCGGGGGGTCGTTCTGGTTCTTGATCCTTTCGACATCGGCGCCCAACTGAACCACGATCTGGTTCTTCTCATCCAGAATACTGACGCGGGCGAGCAGCTCGGGCACCACCATGAGCTTGCCAAGCGTATCGATGTTCGCCGGCAAACCAAACCCGGTCAGCGTCTGCAGATGCTCGCCTTCCAACGTGAGGAACTGCACCGTATGGTGAGCTCGATCGCAAACAACCACTCGCGGCTCGCCGGCGCCGCGTTGATCCAACCAGACGCCGTGAGGCGTGTTGAACTTGCCTTCGCCATCTCCTGGGCCGCCGAAGCAGGACACCCACTGGCCATCCTTGTCGTAGCGATGGATATAGAACGAACCGTAGCCGTCGGCCAACAGGAAACCGCCGTCGGGCAGGAAGGCGAAATTCGTGGGCATGAATCGATCGCGTCCCCAGACCTTCTTGGGATCGGTGTCTTCCCCGGCCGCATAGACTTCCGATTCCATGGCGCACGGCGTGACCAGACGACTTCGCCGGTCAGGGTCAATTTGGCGAACTCCTTCACCTGTTGATAAGCGCAGACATAAAGGAACTCCTCGCCGCCCTCGGCGCGGACTTCAATCCCGTGCCCGCCTCCTTGATACTGCTGGCCAAAGGCGCGAACAAAGCGGCCTTCAGGATCGAACACGAAAATCGACGGGTGATCCTTCCATTGTTCGCGACCTTCGTGAATCACATAAACCTGGCCGGCTTTGTCGACCGCGACATTGTGCGTGGTTTGCCAGGTGTACTTGTCGGGCAACTGCGCCCAATCGTGATGCACCTCGTAGCGATAATCGCCTTGGCCCACGATGAGTGGTTTGGAGTCCGTCTTATCGGCCGTGACGATCGCAGGTGCGGCCAGCGCGGCGCCCGTGGCGGCGGCCGAAGTAGCCAGGAAGCGACGACGAGATAGCAAACGCAAGGATGACGACATGACGGACGCTCCGATAACGACGACTGGATAAAAGCAAATTCGTGGCGAGATGGCGGCAACAGGTTGCCCGCGGGCGGCGAGTATGGCGACCTTGGAAAAGGCCGCCGGCCCGCAGGAGCGAGCCGATCAGTCGGTTGCCTCCGAGCGGCGGACGGCGGACTTGGGACGAAAGGCGACGACATGCGCCGGGTTCGTTTCCAGGTAGGGTCCTCCGATAAGATCGATGCAATAGGGTATCGCGGGAAAGACCGCATCCAAACACTCTTCGATCGCTTTGGGCTGACCCGGCAAGTTGACCAGCAGGCAGCTCTGGCGGATCCCCGCAGTCTGCCGCGATAGAATCGCCGTCGGCACCTTTTGTAGCGAGACCTGCCGCATCAATTCGCCGAATCCCGGCATCATCTTCTCGCAGACCGCAGAGGTCGCCTCGGGCGTCACATCGCGAGCCGCCGGCCCGGTGCCGCCTGTCGTGATCAGCAGGCAACAACGCTGCTCGTCGACCAACGCGCGCAGCTGTTCCTCTAACGCGGGCCGTTCATCGGGCACGATGCGGGCGACCGCCTCCCAGGGAGAGCTTAGCACGCGGGCCAGATACTCCTGAATCGCCGGGCCCCCGCGATCCTCATACTCGCCGCGACTCGCGCGGTCTGATACGGTGACAATTCCGATACGAGCGACTTGTTGATTCATCGTGGATGGAGCAGGCCATGAGCTCGGTGTCGTTCCCAAAGCGATGTCTTTGGCAATCGCCACGATAACACAAATTCATGCCGGAGGGATTTCGAATGCGGTGGCTGACACTTACCGGCTGGACTCTGGCGGGCGCGTTGCTGGCGACGCAGGCTACGTCCTCTCATCCAGCGAATCAGGAATCGGACGGCCGGACAAGGACGGTGCTGGATTTTGGCGCTCGCGGCGACGGCGAAACCGACGACACGGCCGCCATCCAGCGCGCGTGAACTCGGGAGGCGCGATCGTCTTTCCCGCCGGCGCGTATCGTTTGACAGCCACAATCAACGTCCCCCTGGCCAGCACCGGCCCGATCGCCCTGATCGGTCAGGGAACCGCGCGAATCCTGATGCACGGAGCCGGCCCCGCTTTTCACCTTCAAGGCGACCATCGAGGCACGGCGGATCCAAGCACGGTCGCCGAAGAGGTTTGGGAACGGCAGCGGATGCCGATCGTCGATGCGCTGGAGATCGTCGGCCGCCATCCACAGGCCGAAGGACTGCTGGTGGACGGCGCGATGCAACTGACGATCTCCCGCCTTGCCGTCCGCCGCGCTCTGCACGGCGTGCATCTGATTGGCGACAACCGGAACGTCATCCTCAGCGAGTGCCACTTGTATCACAACACGGGAGTCGGCGTGTACTACGACGACGTCAACCTGCACCAATCCAATATCACCAACTGCCATATCAGTTACAACGGCGGCGGCGGCGTGGTTTCGCGAAGAGGCAATGTGCGAAACATTCAAATCACCGGCTGCGATATCGAAGCCAACATGGACCCGGAAGGCCCGCCAACGGCGAATATCCTGCTGGACGCCAGCGGTTCACCTGCGGGCGTTGCGGAAGTCGCCATCGTCGGATGTACGATCCAGCATTCGCATTCCGCCCCGAATTCCGCCAACGTGCGCTTCATTGGCGGATCCCGCGAACAAGGCGCCGTCTGGGGTCATCTGACGATTGGCAACAACGTGCTCTCGGACGCTCAGATCAACATCGAATTGGTTCGCACGCGGGGAGCTGTGATCAGCGGCAACACGTTCTGGAAAGGCTACCAGCGAGACCTCGTATTGCGGCAATGCCGCGCGATTCAAGTCGGCGCCAACGTGATGGACAACAACCCGAAATACCATTACGGAGACGGCGCGGAAGCTCGGCAAGGCGTGTTGGTGGAGGACTGCCAAGCCTGCAATCTCAGCGGACTGCTGCTGGAAAACATCCAGCACCCCGAAGGAGCGATCGTGATTCGCGGCGGCAACGAAATCAACGTCGTGAGCTGCGCGGTTTCCGACGCCGCTGGTCCGGCGATCGTACGGGAATGAGCCGACGGGATTGGGGCGCTACTTCTTCGCGTACTTTGCCCGCGGCGGAGAAATGGCGCCCAGCGACTTGCCGGTCCGCTTGGCGTACCGTTCCTTGGTGCCGTCGGGGAGATATCGCACGCCTAGTCGGGTGCGTTCCCCGTCGGCGATCAGCATGACATTGGAAACGTTGACGGGCATTTCCTTCGACAACCGCCCGCCGTTGGGATTCCGCTGACTGCGGCGGACGTGCTTATAGACGCGGTTGACGCCTTCCACAAGCACTCGACCAGTCTCTCGGTCCACGCGCAACACCTTGCCGGTCTTGCCTTTGTCATCGCCTTGAATGACTTCCACCGTGTCGTCGACTTTAATCAGCATCGGACCGAACCGCATTGGAATGGAACTTGGGGCACCCAGGGAAGTCCCGGAGTATATCGACTGGGCCGGGCCCCGTCCAGCCTAGGGGACGCTTGGCCGCCAGGAAAGCACGCACCGCCTGAAAGGCCCGCGAAAGGCCCGCGAAAGGCGCGAAGGCGCGTGAAAGGCCCGCGCGGGGGCCCGCCCTGGGCGCCACTTAGGGCGCCGTCGCCAGGCGAAAGAAGGGAATCTGGTCGGCGGTTTCGGGTTGGATCGGGGCGCAGATTCCTCGTTGAGATGCGGAGAGGTTTTCGACGACCGACTGATCCAGCACGATCTCCCCTTGGCCGGCCAGGGCCGCCAGGCGCTCGGCTCGCCGCACGGCGGGCCCATAGGCGACAAATTGACCTCCCGCGGGCGTTCGCACGCTGGCGACCGTCACCGGGCCGCAGGCGAGGCCCGTTGCGGCGGGCAGTCCGGCGGCGTTCAAGGTGCGTCTGGCTTGTTCGGCGGCCCGCACCGCGCGGCAGCAGGCGGCGCCTAACTCGTCGGCCTCGCGAAATACGCCGACGGCGACTCCGACGCCGCGTACTTCCACCGCCCCAGCCTCGCCGGCGAACGCGCTGGCCAGCACGGCCTGGGCTTGATTCAGTCGTTGCTGCAGATACTGGGGATCCAAAGCGTCTTGATCGGATTCCAGCAAGCGGGCGACCGCGACTCCCGCTTGCCAATCGGCGCCGGCTGGGTCGAAGGAGCCGCCGCCCAACACGGCGCTGGGTGCGTCGGCGAGGAATTGGGCGAGATTGTTCTCTTGCCGCCAGGCGATGGGCCGCCCTTCGCTATCGGCCGACAACAGCAGCACTTCGGTCTCATCGCCGCGCCGCCGCAGGATCACGTCCGCCGCCACGCTGTCGCCGCACAGCACGTGATGCAATTGCAATTCAGCGCCGTCGGGCGGCAGCAAGCCAACGAGCCAGAGGACCTGGGATTCGGCCGAGGCGCCGATGGTCGCCTCGTTCAAATCGTACTTGTCCAAGTCGCCGCCAACTTCCTTGATGCGTCCCTTGCCGTCCAGCAGCAGCAGGGCTGGATGACGATCCTCCAGCATCGCGAGCAGGCGTTGTTCAAGTGCGGGCGAAAGCGGCATGTGGCGACGTCGGGTCGATGTCAGGGGTTCCAGGCCCGTCGGGGCCGTTGATTCAGGTGGTCGAAAGCATGCGTTCGGCCAGCCACATGAAGGACTCCTCAACGTGCTCGCCGGTTTTAGCGCTGGTGGAGTGTACGGTCCAGCCTTGTTTGATCAGTTCATCGACCGGATCGATCGGCAATCGCCATTGATCGGTCAGATCCTTCTTGTTCAGCAACAACACAAACGGAGCGTCCGGCACGACCGAGGCGGCCCGCGCCTGCAACTCGATCGCGGTCTCGAGCGTCGAGGGGCGCGTGCCGTCGGCCACTAGCAGATAACCCGACATGCCGCGCAAATAGGAAGTGCGGACGGCTTGAAAATGGTCCTCGCCGTGCAGGTCCCAAATCACCATGCTCAACTGCTGGCCGCCCACATCGCAAACTTTGCGATCCACGCGAACGCCGACCGTGGTCAAGTAGCGTTCGGAGAAAACACGTTGTACGAATTGCTGCGTGAGGCTGGTCTTCCCCGTGGCGAAAGCCCCCAGCATGCCGATCTTCTTCTGGATCATCTCTTTCGTCGCCCTGTCGCGATACCCTGCTCAGATCCGATCCCGCTGGGTCGCATCCTAGCATGCGCGCGGGGGGAATCAACCACGGAGAGGTGGAGGCGCGGAACCGTCACGGCGCTTGCGGGGCCGTTGTCCAAGTCCAATGGACGTTTTGCCGAGGCGCCGAAGACGTGGCCAGGAAGACCTCGGGGTCGATCGCTCCGGCGTCGCGCCAGCCTTTCAAGAAAAGCTGATTCTTGTCGATTCGCCAACTCAGAATCGCCAAGCCCTCGGCTTGCTGGAGGTTCTCGACCAGATCGTAGAGCGATTGGTCCGAAGCCGTTACCGTGAAGTTCAGGTCCCGCACGCCCACCAAGGAGGCCGCAACGAGTTTCGCTCGCTCGATCCATTCTCGCGGCGCTGACCCGCCGACGAGCAAGACGCCGTTATCGACTTTGATTTCGTCGACCGACTCGGGAGGCGCCAGCAGTTCGATGGCGCGCTGTTGCAGGAAATCCTCCGATTGGAACAGCTGAAATTGCAAATCAAGGTCTTCCGGCCTTAAGACGCTGCCGGTCAGAAACGACGCGGGCTCGGCGGCCAAGGGATCACGCAGACCGCGGAGGTGGTACTGCCCGCCATCACGCCAGGCGCCGACGACCACATAGCCTTTTTCGTTTCGCAGGCGGTTGACGTAATCCACCCAAGGCTGATCAAGGTTGTGAAGTTCAGCGCCGTTCCACCGCCAACCTTGCTGCAGATCGGCGAGTTGTTGCTTGGCTCGTTGAACCCATTCGTTGCGGGCCGCGCCGAACAGACGGACTTCGCCAGCGACCAGGCGAAAGCCGACGCCGGGCGGCGGCTGCAAGGCGGCGCGCAACCCGGCGTGCTGCCAGCGTTCGCCAATCCACCATCCCAGCAGGGTCAACAGCACGAGGAAGATCGCAGCTGCCGACGCGCGCTTCCACAACGCTGGCGGGCGGCGTTGCAGGGGATCGCGTCCCTTCTTGTAGTCCGCTTGCAGACACCGCTCCAACAGTCCGTGAGCGGGCACGAGGGGCGTGGCGTCGCCGTCGAAGTCGCTCAGCTCGTCGCCGAACTCGACGTGGATCTGCTCCAGGACTTGCTTCATGTTCTCGCGGAGCACCGACTTGGGCTGCCCTTCGATGACGACGGCCAGCACGGCTCGCGGCCCGCTCTCCACCCAGACCGGCCTGGATCCGATCGAGACGGCGTCCAGGGATTGATAGCTTTCGCGATAGACGGCGTCATTCATCAAATCCTGCACGGCGGTGAGCATGCCGGAGAACAAGTCGGCGTCTCGGGCCAGGGCCCCGTCGGTAGACGCCTGCTGCAACAGCAATCCCGTCTCGCGATGAATCAAGAACGCCTGCACAACGCGGTAATTCAGCGAGCGCATCAAGGCCACTTCACCAAAGCTCTTCCCGGTTCGCCACGCTTCGACGCGCCATTGCAAGCCTTGCAGCGAGAGGCTGTGCTCCAGCGCCGCATTGAACGAGTCCATCATGGACGAGATCGCCTGGCGAATCGATGTACGAATGGCCGGTCCCATGATGGGCGAGATCGCATCGACCATGGCTTGCGGGTCGCGGCGAATGGACTCGCGAAAGGCGTTGTTCAACGTGGGCGCCAGGGCCTCGGCCAGTTGATTGTCGCGAGAAGCGGCTTCCTTGACCGCGGCGGGCAACTGCAAGCCCAGATCGACCTTGACGTCTTTCAGGCGGCGAACCTCCCTTTCGAGTCGCGGCACGCGTTCGACTTCCGGGGTCAGCAAACTGCGCAATTGCTGCAGTTCGTCCGGCAGGGCGTCGGGCGTTTGGGAGGAATCTGCGGGTGGCATGTCGAACCGCCGGGTCGAAAGGGGATGCGCGCTGAAGTTAGGAGTCGCCGCCGCCGGCGAGGGCTTCCGCGGCTTGCAGGAAAATCTGGCGGATCGCCGACCGATCGGCCTTGGCTTCTTGGAGCTTCTGAATTTCCGCGAGCAGCTGTTGCCGCTGCTGCTCCGCTTCATGACGCGTCTCTTGCCGCAAGTCCTGGATCTGTTGCTCCAGGTGTTCGCGGGTCTCGCGCAGCAGCTCCTGCAGCTGATTCTGAAGATCCGCAATTCGCTGTTCAAGTCGCTCGGTGGCGTGGCGTTGATCGTCGGTCAACCGCGATACGTCGGCTTGTTGCTGATGTTGCAACTCGCTGCGGTGCTCAGCGGCGGCCTCCAACCGTTCGCGGAACGATTGTTCCAAGGCGGCGGCGTCTTCGTGCACGCTCCGCAGGGCCGCCGACAAGTCGTCGGACAAACGTTGTTCGAGTCGTGCGAAGCGATCCTCGAAGCCGCGTTGGGCCTGCCCGAAAAGAATGTCGCGAATCTGATCCAAGCTGCCTGGGGGCGTGGGCGGCGACGATTCGGGCGTGTCAGGTGTATTCGGCGGGTCGTCGTTCATCGGTCGTCGATCATCCAATGCATGGAGAGATGGGATCTCGCGGCGCCCGTCGCGGCGAGCGAGCTGCAGCCTCCGTTCGCGTGGGCTGGCGCGGGCGGCGGCGGCGGGCGGACTCCAAGCCGTTTTTGCAGCTCAAGGCCTGCTCAGAAGGCGGCGGCGAACGAGCGGCGCATGAGCAGCCTCACCTACTATCTACGACTCCGCTTTTCGCTGCACGTTCTCGGCGGCGACATTCCGAATGCGACGGCCCGCTTGAGCGACGACATGCGCTAGTTGCGAGGGTTGAAAGGGCTTCGCCAAGTAATCGTTCATCCCGACTTGCAGGCACTGTTCACGATATCCCTGCACCGCGTGGGCCGTCGTGGCGATGATCTGCACCGGCGTCCGCTGGGGATTCTCCGCCGCGCGGATGGCGGTGGTCGCTTCGAATCCGCCCATGCCCGGCATCTGGCAATCCATCAAGACGACGTCGAAATTCCCTTCTAACACTCGCCGGACTGCATCCACGCCGTTGTCCACGACGTCAACCGAGTGCCCTCGACGCTCCAACAGTCGTCGGGACAGCATCTGGTTCATGGGAGAGTCCTCGGCGATCAAGACGCGCAAGGGCTGATCGTCGTAGTCCGCGCCCCCGCGGCGTCCAAGTCGATCTCATGCGGGCGCACTTCCAGCAGCGGCAGCACCAGGGTGAACGTGCTTCCCTTCCCTTCTTCGCTGCGCAACTGAATTCGACCGCCCATCAGGTGGGCAAGTCGCGACGAGATGGACAATCCCAAGCCAGTGCCGCCGAAGCGGCGGGTGATCGACGTGTCGGCTTGGGAGAACGAATCGAAGATGGCGTGCTGCTTGTCCAACGGGATGCCGATTCCAGTGTCCGCCACGTCCAACAACAGATGGCGACGGTCGCTGGAGCACCCCACGGAGACCCGCACGCCGCCTTGCTCGGTGAATTTCAACGCATTGCCGCAGAGATTCAAGAGGATCTGACGCAGACCGCCCAGCGTCCCCCAGGATCACCTGGGGCGCGTCCTCGGCCACGTCCCATTGCAGCGCGATGTGTTTCTCGTCGGCGAGCGGCCGCAGGGAAGCAACCAGGTGCTCGACCAGGGGCGCAACTCGAAAGGCGCTGGGTCCAAATCGAGTCTACCGGCTTCCATCTTGGAAAAGTCGAGTACGTCGTCGATGATGCGATTCAAGGACTGCGCCGACTGCAGGACTCCCTCCAGCCAGGCTTGTTGCTCGGCGGAGAGCGGGGAATCGAGCACCAGCGACACGACGCCAACAATGCTGTGCAGCGGCGTGCGAATCTCGTGGCTCATGTTCGCCAGGAACTCGCTCTTGGCGGCGTTCAACCGCATCGCGATCTCGCGATCTTCGACGAGCTTGCGACGAATCTCCTCTTGCTGCGCAAGTCGTTCTCGAAGCGCAGGTGTTCTTCGCGACCCTTCTGCAGGACGGAGATGTTCATTTCCGCGTGGGACGACAGTCGGCGCACGACCAGCACCGCGTCGCCGTCGCAGCTCAGCGCGGTTGCGTTCAAGTGGATCGTCTCGCCGGGCACGGCTTCCATCCACACGCCGGAATCCAGGCGTTCGCGCTCGCCCCGCCAAACCTCCTCGGCGTCGATCAGGAAGTTCGCCAAGAAGGAAAACTGGTGGCCAGTCAAGCCGAACGGGGGCGGGCCCCAATCGAGCATGGCCGACCATGAGGGCAGCGGATGCAGCGGTTCGAAGCCGCCATCGGCGTTACGCTGGCAGACCAGCATGTCCAATGAGCGGCACAGCGCACAAGTTTCTCGCGAAGGGCCATACTGCGTTCCGCCTAGATCTCCAATTCATAACCTTCATAGACGAGCAACAGTCGCGCCGAGCCGGCCGGGCGACGATACTCCTGCAACAGCCGCCGCAGTTCGGCTTCGAGCTCCGGCCACAAGCGATCCAGGTCAGCGTCGTCGCGCTTGGGATCATGGTGCCCCAGATGAATCCTGGCGGCGCCCGCGGCGACCGCGGTGGTGATCGCATCCGTATAAGTGCTATGCCCCCAACCGGCTCGCGGCATCGGCGGCTCGTCGCACAGGCCGACGCGGCCGTCGTACTCTTGTCGTTGGTATTGAGCGTCCATATAGACCAGATCCGCGTCGCGGGCGAAGTCAGCCAGCGCCTGATCCGGATGGACTTGGTGCTCGTGATCCGATGCGAACACGACGCTCTTCCCGTTGCGCTCCAAGCGATAGGCCAAGGAGCCACCGGGGTGATTGAGCGAGAAACTGGTGATTCGCGTCGAACCCGATAAAGAACTCGCAGGCGGGCTCGACGGGCTTGAACTCCTTCAAGCCCTGCATGAAGTCATACGTGGGCGGAAAATAGACGCTCCGCCAGGCCGAACGGGGATCCAACAGAACATGCAGGCTTTCGAGCACGCCTTGCGGCGCCCAGATCGTGATTCGATTCTGTTTATCGTAGTAGGGATCGAAGAAGGGCGTGGCGAGGGTGTGGTCAACATGCGGATGAGTAAGCAAGACGTTGGCCTCGCGCGAACCACGATAGTCCGGGGCGGCCCAGCGTTTGGCGATCTCGACCCCCAGGCCGCGCATGCCGCTCCCCGAGTCGAGGATGATCAAGGCGTCGGGAGTCTCGATCTCAACGCAGGTGGTGTTGCCGCCATAGCTCGCCCGCACGCCTTGGCTGAGATGCTGTTGCAATTCCGCCTGGATGGCGTCGAGCGTCACATCGGGACGAGCCAAGCGGGCCAGCGCGCCCTGGGCCGCCAACGCTTGAATCGCGGCCGCTATGCGGTCCTGAATTTCAACTGGCGTTAAGGGATTGGGAAAGCTCCCCGTGACGCCCCAATACCGAATGCGAAAATCTGCAGCCATCGTTACCGGCGCCATGTAGTGCGACTCAGCCGCGCGTCGCGTAATCGGTAGCGGCCCGCCGTGCCGCTCGGGAAGGGAAGCCTTTCAACCTTAACCCCGCTGTTGGTTGCGGTCAATATCGAGGCGATTTCGGGCTCGCAGCGCGGGGCGGCGGGCTCATGACGGGCGGCGGCGGGCCTGAGCATCGAGATGGGCAGAACGTTTCGGCGGCACAGAGTAGAATGACGAACGCAGCCTGCGGGATTCGCGGGCGTCTCGACCTCGCTTCCCTCAGCCCACATCCAATCCGCTATGGCCAAACACATCGCCGTTGTCCTCAGCCAATCGCCGCGACAGAATCCGGCGAGGCGCAACTTCGAGGAAACGCTCGTCGCCCAGTTGTTGATGGAGGACGGCTTGGAAGTCACGATCGTGCCGCATCTAGAGCATCTTGATGAACAGTCCACGGGTCGCCTGTGCCTGGAGGGAGTGACCGGCGACATGATCCTGCTGGCCTCGCAAGATCCCCTGGAAAGCGATCGTCAGTTGCGGCAATTGGGATTTCGCGGGCGTTTTGGCCGAACACGGCAGACAGCCCACGCCTCCGCCGAGCTGCTGCCCAACGATCCTGGCCCGCGAACTCTGTACTGTGTGGACCTGACCGCGCTGGGCGATGTCGCCGCCGCGCGGCGCGAAGTGTTGCGAATCCGTGACGACGCCTCGCAATCGGTGGTGCTCTTGGCGGATTTCACTGCCGGCGGAGGAGTCGCCTTGCCCTTGGCGGGCGCCTCCCCCACATCCGCCTCAACTTCCCAGCCGGCGGCTCAAGTCGGTCCCACCGCGTCCCCGCCGCAGGGCTCGCCGGCCAACGAACCGCCCGCCTTCGCCCCCGTGCGAAACAATCCGGACGAAGACGATTTGGATCGAGAGCTGGACGGCTTGTTGGACGAGTTTGACGCGTGGTAGCGGGACCATGAATTAGCCCCTCGGGACGGTTGCAAATCAGCCCAGCGCACCCCAATAGGCGTCAAGTTAAGGGAATACCGATGGAATCGACCACGGAGGGCGCGAAGAAACACAGCGACAGGCATTGGGCCTCTGTGGATCTCCGTGCTCTCCGTGGTAGGCCCGTTTGCGCGGAACTTCCGGCCGAAAGCCCATTGGATGTGCAGGGCTACGGTCACAGCCGCTTCTTCTTCCCGAAACGCAGGAATCCTGGGATTGGCGCCTAATTCTTTCTTGGCCCCAGCGTTAATCCTTGCGTCAGGCAACGGCCGCCAGGAGCTCCCATGACCGTTCCCATTTCGTCAACTCCGCCGGAAACGGCGTCCGACAGGCAATGGCTGCACGATGCGTTCGCGCAGCTTTGAGCGGCCTTTGGTGGCGTACGCCGCTCGAATTGTCCACGACGCGGATCGAGCTCGCGACATCGCCCAGGATGTGTTCCTGCGGTTGTGTCGCCAAGACCGCGAGAAAGTTCAACCGATTCTGGCGCAATGGCTCTTCACAGTCTGCCGCAATCGAGCGTTGGACGTCTGCAAGAAGGAAAATCGCATGACTCAACTAGGCGACCGCCATACGGCGGAAGAGGCCAGCCGACAGGCGAACCAGGCCGAGGCGTTGGAACAGCGCGAGCAAGCCGACAAGGCCGTGGCGCTGCTGGAACAGCTGCCTCCCAACCAGCGCGAAGTCATTCGCCTGAAACTGCAAAACGATTTGAGCTACCGGCAAATCAGCGAGATCACGGGACACAGCGTGTCGAATGTCGGCTACCTCTTGCATATGGGCTTTAAGGCGCTTCGCGAACGCCGTCATCAAGGCCTCGATCCCGCCTAGCCCCCAATGACCACGGCGGCCCAATCCTTCCGCGAGCCCGCCGAGCCGAACTGCTTCCGCCCGATACAAAATCACCTCGCGCTTTCCCACAGCGCTTTGGCCCCCAAGCCAATCAACCGGAGTCCATCCATGACCATCGACGCTAATGACCCTCGCATCACCGCTTATGCGTTTGGCGAGTTGGATAGCGAGCAACTGCGAGCATTTGAAGAAGAGCTCGCTGGATCGAAAGCAATGCAGCAGCAAGTCGAGGAAACACGCCAGATGATCGCGACGCTGCAGCAAGAGCTGCGCGCGAGCCCGGCCTGGAACTGACCGACGAGCAGCGGGCGAAGGTCTCGGGCGCCATGCGAGAAGCCGCGCCCGTGCAGCTTCCCGCCGGCGGCGGCTGGTCCGCCGGAGCCAAACTGCTGGCCTTCGTCGGCGTCGCCGCCTGCCTCTTGCTGCTGGCCTCTCCCCTGACGTGGATGCGCGACGCCTTGGTGGCGACGCGATCGACCGATCAGGCGGCGCCGGAAAGCCAAGCCCCCGCCCCCGACGAATCCACGATGGCCGACGCGGCCGAAGCGGACGAGGAAATGCCGGCGGACGCCGTGGACTCGCCGTCATCCCATCCCTTTGAGATGAAAGCGAACCCCGCGGCAACGGCTCCCTCCCGGGAACAGGATCTTGCCCTGCTGCCACAGCCCGAGCCGGGCGATGTGCGGAGGCTCCGCTATGACAGCGGTCCAGCCGCCGGCGCTGGTGCGGCGCCGTCGCGGGCGAAATACCCCGCGAGCGGGCCCTTGCCGGAAACCGACCGCTATTCCGCAGGGTTAGGCGACGCCCGGGGAGGCGGAGAAGCCGCCGCCCCGGCATCCGCTTACTCCGCCGCCAATAACCCGACGCCGGCGCCGGCAGCGCCCTCGCCAGCGGGAGGCTATCCGGCGGCGCCAGGGGAGAAATATGAGCCAGCAGCTCAGTCCGCCAACGAGGCGCGCATGGGCGCCGGCGCTGGAACAGGCGCAACGCCCTTCGGCCCGGAGGTTCAGGCGGTCCTGGGAGGCGGCGGCGGACTCGGCAGCCTGCCCGGAAACGCCCGCGGCGAAGGCTTGCTACGCCAGGAGACTCTCGGCGACGCCCAACCGTCGAACGCAGATGACGGGTTTGGCGGGGAAGCCGAGATGGGTCCCATCGGTGGTCAGTTCACGGAACTCACGGACAACCCCTTTGAACTGGTCAACGTGCCTGGCAAGGAACGCTCGACGTTTTCGATTGATGTGGACACCGCCTCTTACGCGAAGGTCCGCAATTTCCTGAACCGCAATCAACTGCCTCCCCCGCAAGCGGTGCGCATTGAAGAGCTGGTCAACTACTTCGACTACGAATACGCCGGGCCGCCGGAAGGCAGCGAGGTCCCGTTCAACTCGCATATCGAGGTCGCCGAATGTCCCTGGCGGCCCAGCCATCGCTTGGTGCGAGTCGCCGTGAAGGGCCGCGAAGTGCGGCGGGATTCGCGGCCAGTCAGCAACCTGGTGTTCCTGTTGGACGTCTCCGGGTCGATGAACCAATCCAACAAGCTGCCGCTGCTGAAGTCCGGCATGCAGTTGTTGGTGAATGAGCTGACCGAAAACGATCTCGTGTCGATCGTCGTGTACGCCGGAGCCGCGGGCATGGTCTTGCCGCCCACCTCGGGCGATCAAAAGGAAACCATCCTGCAATCGCTGGAGCGTTTGCAAGCCGGCGGCTCCACCGCGGGCGCCCAGGGCATTCAACTGGCCTATGACACCGCGATCGCCAACTATGTGGAAGGCGGCGCCAATCGAGTCATCCTCTGCACCGACGGTGATTTCAACGTCGGCGTCAGCGACACCGACTCGCTGGTTCGCATGGCCGAGCAGCGGGCCAAGAGCGGCGTGTATCTCAGCGTCCTGGCCTTTGGCATGGACAATCACAACGACACGATGTTGGAGCAGATCTCCAACAAGGGCAATGGCAACTATGCGTTCATCGACACCCTGTCGGAAGCTCGCAAGGTGCTTGTGCAACAAATGAGCGGAACGTTGCTGACCATCGCCAAGGACGTGAAGCTGCAAGTGGAGTTCAACCCGGCGCGCGTGCTCTCGTATCGACTGATTGGCTACGAGAACCGGGTCATGGCCAATGTCGATTTCCGTAACGACGCGAAGGACGCCGGCGAAATCGGCGCCGGACACATGGTGACGGCGCTGTACGAAATCGTGCCCGTGGCCGCGAACCAGGAGGTTCAGCTTTCGGCCGACGCCAAGAGCGAGGACGAGGTGCCGCTGCGGTATCAAAGCGAAGGTCGGCTAAGTGAAGCGGCCGGCGGCGATGAGCTGCTGACGCTGTTCATTCGCTACAAGCAGCCTGATAGCGACACGGCGAGCGAATTGGAGTTTCCCGTCAGCGACGCCGGCCGACGATTCGGCGAGGCTTCTCAAGATTACCGCTTCGCCGCCTCGGTGGCGGGCTTCGGCATGCTCCTGCGGCGCTCGCCGCATTGCGGCGACCTGACCTGGGACGCCGTGCGGGAGATCGCCCAAGCGGCCTCCTCCCCGGACCCTTATGGCTATCGCACGGAGTTCCTGCAGTTGGTCAACAAGGCCAAAGCACTGGGAGAGCAGTAAGCACGGATCGCTGCGAGGGGCGGGGGACGGTTGGCGGCGGATCGTTCCTCGTCCAGCCGCACCAAGCCCCCGCCCCGGGCGCGAGGGCGGCGCGAGCTTGGCGAGTCGGCGGCGCCGCGCCGCTCTCGACGCCGTCCTTCTATTCGTTAGGACTTGCTTATCCGGGCGGGTCGCCGGGAAATCCGGCGGAAACGGCGGCCGGCTGTCTGGGAATCGCAACTTCTCCCACGAAGCCGTGGTTTTCTGACCTAGAGTTGGGCGTAAAGCTGTTGGAAAACGGCTCTCCCGCATCCACTCTTCACGAGCGAAGCCATCATGCATCCCGAGCACGCCCACCTGAACGGGTTTCCGGAAGCCGCCACTCCGCCCATCGTGGCGACGCCGGTGCTGGACTTCGACGAGTTGCTGCGCCGTTGCATGGACAAGCGAGACTTCGCGCTCAAGTTGTTAAACAAAGTCAAGGACAAGCTGCCCGGGCAGGTCGAGCAGTTGCAACAACACTGCCAGGCGGGCTGCTGCGAGCAGGCGGCCTTGTTGGCGCATGAGCTGAAGGGCGGCACATCGAGCGTCGGGGCCAAGCGACTGGCCGCGGCGCTGTGCAAGGTGGAGTCGGCGGCTCGAGCTGAACAGGGCGAACAACTGCCGCTTCTCGTCGCGGAGGTTCACCGCCAATGGTTGGAGCTGTCCCAACACCTGACCGAATTCGCAGCCGGTTAACCGATCAAACAAGCCGCCTGGCGGAACCAACTCATGCGCGTGCTGGTTGTCGAAGATAACGAAGTGGAGCGAGAGCTTCTGCGCACCGTGCTGGAGCATCACGGCTACGAAGTCACGGTCGCCACCGATGGCCGCGAGGCGCTCGGCGCATTCCGCAAGCAGCACTTCCGCATGCTGGTGTCGGATTGGGAAATGCCCGAAGTCTCCGGCCTGGAACTGTGCCGTGAGATCCGCAAGCGCAGCCGAGACTACACCTACATCGTGCTGTTGACCTCGCGAAGCGGACCGCAAAACGCCGTGCAGGCCTTGAACGCGGGAGTCAACGACTTCATCTCCAAACCGTTCGAACCGCAAGAAACTCCTGATGCGTTTGCGGGCCGGCGAACGCGTCTTGGGTCTGGAAAGCCGCGACCTGACCATCTTCAGCCTGGCCAAACTGGCGGAATCAAGAGACCCCGAAACGGGCGCCCATCTCGAACGGATGCGCGAATACTGCCGTCTGCTCGGCGAAGAACTGCTGCGGCGGCAGGAATTTCCCGACGTGCTGGACGCCGACTACGTGGCGATGATCTACCAAACCAGCCCGCTGCATGACATTGGCAAAGTCGGTATTCCTGACAGCGTCCTGCTCAAGAAGGGGCGACTGACGAGCCAGGAATTCGAGATCATGAAGCGGCATGTCACCATCGGCGGCGAGACGCTGGAAGCCGCCGTCAGCGCTCATCCCGAGGCGCGGTTTCTGCGGATGGCGCGCGACATCGCGATGAGCCATCACGAGCGATTCAACGGAAGCGGGTACCCGCTGGGTCTGGCCGGCGACGACATCCCGCTGTGCGGCCGGATCGTCGCCGTGGCCGACGTGTACGACGCCTTGGTGACCCGTCGCATTTACAAGCCCGCGTTCAGCCACGCCAAGGCGACCGGGATCATCATGAGCGGCAGCGGCAAACACTTCGACCCCCGCATCGTGCAAGCTTTCCAGGCGATCGCTCCGCGATTCCACGAAATCCGTCAACGCTTCTCGGAACCAGAGCCCGATTCGGCGCCCGCCCCCGTTAGCTGTCCAGCCAACCTGCTGACGTTCACCGCCAACGTCCCCAGCTGACCGCTGGCCCCGTCGTGCGCTGCTCCTCGCCAACACACCGCAGGCGAGCCCGTCCGCGCCACGACGGGGCATGTCCCCGTCGAGCGCTGCTCCTCGCCAGCCCTGTCGGACTCGAACTGCTCAGCGACGCTCGACGACTAAGAACACGATGTTCAATTCGTCTTCCGCGAACAATTGCACTCGGCGGATCTCGCTTTCGGCGATGGTGTGGGTCAACGCCAGCATTTCATGGCGCGTACGGTAGATCAGGTTCCAATCCATGAAGGCCTCCATGTAGCCGTCGTCGCAAATCTCCGGGAGGAAATTCGCCAACACGAGTCGTCCGCCGGGCTGCAACATGGAGAACAAGCGGGATGTTAGTCGCGTCGCGGTCAGCGGCTTGAGGTAGTCGTAGAGCCCGGTGCTATAGACCAGGTCAAAGCGACCCAAGTCCAGCTTGCCGCGAATCAAATCGCGAGCGTCGGCGCAGACGCCCCTGACGCCATAGCAACCGTAGTCCTCGTCCACGCGCACCATGGCTTGCCGGTCGGAGTCCACCACGACGACTTCGCCGACCAACCCGCGTTTGATGCTGGCCGCCAGGGATCCCTCGCGGAAATGCCCCCCGGCGATCGCCAGGGCGCGGGGCCGATGGAGGCGTCGCGACGCTTCATCCAATTCGTAGGCGATGTGGCCGCGGCGAGCGCGCACGCCGCGACTGGAGGGCGCCTGCGAGGTGTAGCGAAAAATACGCTGGCCTAGCAACGTCATCTCTGGCAGGGGCCACCGTTCCTCCAAGCTGTAGATGTAGTCCAACATCACCGCATCGCCGGCGAAACCGCGAGGCTTCTCGAAAGCGCGGCGAGTGAACGGGTCTTGATGCACCAGGCCGCATAAGCGATGAGCGCAACAGCGCGTCACGAACACTCGCCACTGCTCGGCCGACATCTGCATCCGGTAGCGATGCAAGGTCCAGATCAACTGGTCCATCACGGCGGCAACGCCGAGATCATCAACGGCCGCCTGCAATCCGTCGGCCAAGTCATTCAATCCAGCGGCATGCGCACGAATCGACTCGATGGTGCAGGTGGGAAAAAGCGGCGGCTTCCAGCCGCGAATCACCAAGTGGATCCGTCCGATCATTCGGAATCGACATTGTATTCGGAGACTCTCACCTCCGCCCCAATGAAAATCGCATGGAGCCGGCGCAGGCGCAGACTCTCACGCTTATCCAAGCTGCCCTCAACGAACGTGCGGTGAGTAGAACGTTCGACCGTGCGACAGTATGCGGATTTCCACCGCGCCGTGTCAATTGTTTCCGGACCGTTCGGGTGAATTATCCGCTCCTTGCCACCTCTGAGGATTCCACTGACGCCGATTGGAGAAAGTTCGCCGCCCCAACCTGGCCCGGCCCGCCGAACGAGGAGCTAGAGTTTCGCAACTGCATCGTCGGCAGTATTGGAGGGGAATTCCTGGGCCGCGGGAAACATGGGTCAGCCTCCGCTGGTCGCGGCGCCACTCGATTGTGAATCGCTATGTCGCCAAGTCAGGTACAACCGAACTCCCTGGACGACCTGCTCAGCCTGCTCTCCCGGCGCTATCTCGTGCATGGCGTCCTCGAGGGCTCGCGGCTGTCGTGCCGTGCCGAGCGTGAAGGCCGACAGCTGGTCGTCAAACCGGTGCTCTCCGAAGTCGCCGCGCGGCGCTTGCAAAACAAAGCGGAGGTCTTGAAGGACGCCCGGCTGCCACAGGATTGCACGGCGTTCGAGTTGGACGTGATCGATCACCTGTTGGTCGCGCGTCGTGATTGGCTGGTCGGAGAGACCTTGGCGCAACGCATTCACGACAAGCCGCTGGCGCCCGAGGAGGCGCTGCGGATCGGCGTGAGCTTGCTGTCCACTCTGGAGCATCTGCATCGCACAGGCTTGCTGCATCGCAATCTCAAACCATCCAATGTGGTCTTGACCAGCGATCAGAAAGTCGTGCTGGTGGACCTGGGGTGGGATGATGGCGAAATCAGCAATGACGCGGCTGTCACGGAAATCGCCGGGACCGCCAATTGCGCGTACCTGGCGCCGGAGCAAACCGGGGCGCTGGACTATGATGTCGGCGAATGGTCCGATCTGTACTCGATCGGCATGCTGCTGTTCGAGTCGCTGACGGGAAGATGCTTAATTGATGGAGGCGATCTCAGCGCGACGTTGCTGCGTCAACTGACGTTGCGCGTGCCGTCGCTCGCCCGCTTCGGCGTTCGCTGCCCGCGCGTGCTCGACGACTTCATGCAGCGTCTCTTGAGCAAGGATCCGCGGCATCGGTATCAGTCGTCGCATGGCGCCCTTCATGACGCCAAAGCGATCCTCAAGCTCTTACAATCACCACGCAGCGCCGGATCGATCGTCTTGGGACTTGATGATCGACGAACCACCTTGGCCGAACCTGCGTTCGTCGGCCGCGAACGTGAAATGCGGAAGCTTCATGAGCGGCTGGTCGATGTCGAGCGGGAGCCGAAGCTGGTCATGGTTGGCGCCGAGTCGGGCGCTGGCAAATCGAGATTGCTCGCGGAATTTTCCTCCTTGGCGAACCGGCAGGGAGTCCTGGTGCTGCGCAGCCAGGGCGTGATGCGGGAAAGCCACCGCCCGTTTCACATGCTCGCCAGCCTGGCTCAGCAAGCGGCCGACGTGGCCGCCGCGGACGCCGCGGAGGCTGAGCGGCTGCGGGGCGTGCTCGCGGAGGATCGCGACACGGTCATGGAGATCATGCCGGACCTGGCCAAAGCCTTGGGTTGGACTCAACGGCTGACCCTACGGGGCGACTTCGGCGAGCAGCGAAGCATTCGGGCCTTCGCGTCGTTGCTTCGCGCGCTGGGCGTTCTGCGCCGCCCTACCGTCGTGATGCTCGACGACTGCCAATGGGCGGATGGGCTGACTTTTGAGTGCTTGCGGGCTTGGAAACGCAACCATGCGGATCAAGGCCGGCTGCTGGTGGTCGTCGCCCTGCGCGTCGACGAAACACCCGCCGATGTGATTCAAGGGTTGCCCACCGACAGCGAGCTTCGTCTGACTCCACTGCGCCCGGTGGCGATCAAGAGCATGTTGGAGTCGATGGCGGGTCCGCTGCCGGCGGCGGTGGTCGAGAAGATCGCCTCGCTGGCTGACGGCAGCCCATTCATCGCGTCCGCTCTGCTCCGCGGCCTGGTCGAATCCGAAGCACTCTCGCCGGAAGCCCAGGGCTGGCGCGTCGATCCCGCGCGGATGGCCGCCGTTCAGCCGTCGGGCGACGCCGCCGAATTGCTCGCTCGACGTATTCAAATGTTGCCGCCGGACACCGCCGTGCTGCTCAGCCGCGCCGCGGTCCTGGGAAAGAAATTCGATCTGCGCTTCGCGGCTTTCTTGGCCAATCAATCGACGGCCGAGGCGCTCGCCGCCTTGCAGGAAGGCCGCCGGCGGCGATTGGTGTGGATGCAGCAGGGAGTGGGCCTCGCCGCGTTTCTTCATGATCGAATTCGAGCCGCGTTCCTGGAGTCCTTGGACGACGAGCAACGTCGCGATCTGCATCGCAGAATCGCGTTTCGTCTGCAAGAACTCGAGCCGGACAATACATTCGAATTGGCGTATCACTTCGACGCCGGCGGCAAGAGCGAACTGGCCCTGGAATACGCCCTCCGCAGCGCCGAGTCGGCTCGCAAACAGCACGCGCTGGAGACGGCCGAAACCTATTTCGGCATCGCTGAGCGGGGGAGTCGTCGCAGCGACCGCGGCGTGAGGTATCAGATCGCCGCGGGCCTGGGCGAAGTGCTGATGCTCCGCGGGCGATACAAGGAAGCCGAAGCGTTGCTGGAGGAGGCGGCCGAACTGGCCGACGACCATTTCGCTCAAGCCCAGTCCCAATGTCGCCTCGGCGAATTGGCCACCAAGCGCGGTCTGATCGAGGAAGCAGCCAAGCGGCATGAAGCCGCCCTGCGGTTGTTACGCTGTTTTGTGCCGCGCTCCGTACCGACGTTGGGGCTCTCGTTAGTGTTCAATGTCGCGCAGCAAACGCTGCATTCGCTCTTCCCCGGCCTCACTCGCCGGCGGCGCCAACCCAGCGAGAAGGAGCGCTTGATTTGCTGGCTGTTCAGTCGCTTGGCCGTGGATTATTGGTTTGTTCGCGGCCAGCCTCGCACCCTGTGGGCGAATCTGCGGAACCTGAACCTGGCGGAACGCTTCGCGCCCACGCCGGAATTGGCCATGGGCTATTCCTCGCACGCCTTGGGCATGTCGTTGATCGGCTGGTTCAGTCGCGGGCTGGCCTATGCCCGCAAGTCGTTGCAAGTCAGTCGTGAACTCGAAGATCCCTGGGGACAGGGCCAGGCGCTGAGCTTCTTTGGCGTGTTGCATTATGCGACTGCTGAATACCGCAAGTGCATTGAGAAGTGCCGGGAAGCGGTGCGCGTGCTGGACCAGACCGGGGATTGCTGGGAAGTCCACATGGCGCGGTATCAGATCGCCGCGTCGTTGTATCGACTGGGCGATATGAACGCGGCCGTGGAGGAGGCCAAGTCGATCCATGCTTCGGGCGTCGAACTGGGAGACTACCAGGCCAGCGGAATCATTCTGGACGTGTGGCGCGGGCCAGCGGCGGCATCCTGCCCCCAGACCTGTTGCAGCGAGAACTGGATCGCGAGCGCCCCGACGCGCAAGGCCAATCCCAAGTGATGCTGGCCGAAGCCGTGCGTTTGATCGGCGCCAATCAATTCGAGGCCGCCGAAGAGGTGTTGAAGTCGGCGTTGGCGATCACCACCAAGGCCGGCGTCTCCAACGCCTATATCGCGCCCAATTATTCCTGGCTGGCGACGTCCCTACGTTTCCAAGCCGAGCAATGCGCCAGCTACGCTCCCAAGCGGCGAGACCGCATCCTCCGCCGCGCTGAACGAGCGGCTCGCAAAGCGGTTCGCGTCGGCCGACACTACCGAGCCGAATGGCCGCAGGCCTATCGAGAGCTCGCGGTCGTTCTCGTCATGCAGGGACGCTTCGCGGCCGCTCGTCGCGCGTTGGAGCGCAGCATCGCGGAAGCCAAGAGGCAGGACGCCAGCTTCGAATTGTCGCAGTCCTTGGAGGTCCGCGCCAAAGTCGCCGCTGACCTCGGCTGGATGATCGACCAGGACGACGCCGGATCCTCGCATTACACACCGCTGGCTCCCAAGAACGAGGGCAAGGTCAAGGCGACGATCTCCCTGGCCGATCGCTTCGCATCCGCCCTGGAATGCGGCAAGTCCATGGCGTCAACGCTGGACCGTCGCGTGATCCTGGCGGAGGCCGAGCGGGCCGTGCAGAAACTGCTCCGCACCGATCGCTATTTTGTCGCGGAGTTGGACCAGCGATCGGAGCCGTTGCTGTCTCCCGAACGGCGTGACAAGCTGAAGTTGGATACGGCGGCCCTGACGATGCTGCAAAAACAGCTCACGCATGGATCGGTCCGGGTTTTCTCGCGAGAGACCTCCGCGCACGAAGCATCCGTCCTGTGCGCTCCCATCTATGTCCGAGGACGGCAAGCCGCCTGCGTCTATGCGGAGAATCTCGAGCTGCGCGGCGCCTTCGGTGAAGACGAACGCCGGTTGACGGACTTCATCACGGCCATCGCCGGCGCCGCCATGGAAAACGCCGAAGGCTTCGAGCAGATGCAGCAAATGAATGCAACGCTGGAGGATCGCGTCGCTGAACGAACGCGCACGGCGGAATCCAGGGCCCGTGAACTGGCGGTCTCCAATCAACGCTTGGAGCGGATCGCCGCCGAACTGCGGGAAACCGAGGAGCAGCTCAGGGAAGCCAAGAACGCCGCCGAACGCGCCAGCCAAGCCAAGAGCAGCTTCCTGGCGCACATGAGCCACGAGATTCGCACGCCCATGAACGGAATCACCGGCATGACCGAACTGCTCGGCAGCACGCCCGTGGACAACGTCCAAAAGGGCTACATCCGCAACGTCAAGCAATCAGCACACTACTTGATGGAGTTGCTGAACGACGTTCTGGATCTCTCCAAGATCGAAGCCGGCGCCCTGGAGCTGGAAAAAGTCGACTTCCCCCTGCCGGACGTTCTGGCCGACGCCGGGCAAACCCTGGCCCCCAACGCATTCAAGAAAGGGCTGGAACTGGTCGTCAACATCCATCCCGATACGCCGACCCAAGTGACGGGCGACGTGGGCCGGTTGCGGCAAGTCGTCATCAATCTAATCAACAACGCCATCAAGTTCACCGCCCAAGGCGAAGTCGTGCTGGAGGTTTACCCGGAAAAGGCGGACGACGCCGCGGACGACGCCCAACGGATCACCTTTCGAGTGCGCGACACAGGCCTGGGAATTCCTGAGGAAAAACAAGCGGCGATCTTTGACGCCTTTCGGCAGGCCGACAACACGACCACGCGACGCTTTGGCGGCACCGGACTGGGCCTGACCATCTCCAGCCAGATTGTGGAGCGGATGGGTGGGAAAATCACCGTGGAAAGCACCGAAGGGAAAGGGAGCATGTTCTCTTTCACCATCCCGCTGCCCGTTGTCGCCATCGATCGCCCCACGACGGATCCCAGCGGCCGCGTGCTGATTGTCGAGGACAACGCGACCAATCGCCGAAACTGCAAACGCTGGCTGGAGCACTGGAACAAGACAACGGTCGCCGTCAGCTCCGTCGCCGCGGCGGTGCGCGAGCTGCGCGCCGGTCGCGAGGAGGACAACCCCTTCGCGGTGGTGGTGTTGGACGCCTTGTTGCCGGTGGATGGGCAGGTCTCGGCGGCCGAGGTGGTGCATCAGGCGATGGATCCGGACTGCCGCTTGATCATCATGAACCCAGCGACGGCGATCGCGCCCCCACAACTGCCGCGGAGCGTCGTGTTGATGAAACCGCTGCGGATCAGCGAGCTGTTCGAGTGGCTGGTCAAACCGTCCTCCGAGTATGGACCGGTCTGCCTGGAATGCGATTCTCCCCGCCCCGAGCTGGATCGACAATTCCGAGTGCTGCTGGTGGATGATGGAGAAATCAACCGCGATGTGGCCATCGGCTTGCTGGAAATCAACGGGCATTGGGTCGAAGCCGTCGTCAACGGCAAGCAAGCCGTCGCCGCCTTCGAACGCGACCGCTTTGACGCCATTCTGATGGATTTGGAAATGCCCGAAATGGACGGGTTCGCGGCCTCGAAAGCGATTCGGGAACTGGAGCGCGACCGCAAACTCGACAGAACCCCCATCATCGCCATGTCCGCGCATGCGCTTTCGGGCGTCCGCGAATCCTGCATCCAAGCCGGAATGGACGGATTTGTCTCCAAACCGGTCGATCACGCCGAGATGGTCCGCGTGCTGAACAGGCTGATCCTGGGCGACGCGGGCGGGGCTCCGGCGGGCGGCGATCACGACCGAGCCGGGGCGGCGCCCTCCGGCTGATTCGAGATCGATCGCCGTCGATTCGAACGTCCGCGGTCGTCCGGCCGTGGGAAAATGAGCCGGCCTCGAGGAAACGCTGGAAAGCTGTTTGTGATATAATTCGGGGACTGCTATAACACGGGCTCGCCCTGCGCGGCATGAGGCGTCTCGTCGAAGGCTAAGATTGTCGAGAAGGAAAAGATGGCCGCCACCATCGCCACCGATCAATTCGTCACTTGGCTGGTCCGCAGCGGCCTGCTCAGCCGGGAAGCAGCCGAAGCAGCGCTCTGGAAGCTGAATCTCCGCGACGAACACGACGCGATCACGGTGGCCAAGGCGATGATCCAGGACGGCCTGTTGACTCGCTTTCAAGCCGAGTGCATTCTTCGCGGCAAGACGCGCGGCCTCAAGATCGACGGCTACCAGCTGATGTATCCTCTGGGCGCCGGCGGCATGGGTTGCGTGTACGCCGCGGAGGAGTGCGACACCAAATGGCAGATCGCGATCAAAGTGGTCTCCGGGGACCGGCGCGACGATGAAGGCATGATGACTCGCTTTCAACTGGAAGCGCAGGCCGGCATGCGTCTGGCGCATCCGAACATTCTCCGCACCCTGGCCATCAACACCACCGAAGATGTTTACGGCAAGATCCACTATGTCGTGATGGAACTGGTCAAAGGGATCAATGTTCGCGAGCTGATCGATATTCGCAAGGAGATCTCGCACGGCCAGGTTTGCGACATTATCTGCCAAGCGGCCAAGGGACTTCACGCCGCCCACGAGGCGGGACTTGTCCATCGCGATGTGAAGCCGGAGAACCTGTTGGTCCGTTCCGATGGGAGCGTGAAAGTGCTCGACTTCGGCTTGGCGATGTTGGACGACAATGACGAAGAATTCTTGATGGCCATGATCTTCGGCCAAGACAAAGTCGGCACCGCTGACTTTGTCGCCCCCGAGCAGTCCATCAACAGCTACACCGTGGACGCGCGGGCGGACATCTACAGTCTGGGCGCGACCATGTACTTCGCGCTCACCGGTCGAGTGCCCTTCCCCACGCGCTCGGTGGCCAGCAAGATTCGCGGCCATCGCACGGGCAAGCCGGAACCCGTCCTGAATCTGCGGCCGGACTTGCCTCCACGAATCGCCAAGATCCTGGCCAAGATGATGGCCAAGCGTCCGGAGAACCGCTTCGCGTCGTGCGAGGAAGTCATTCACTACCTGCAACCTTTCGCGGAACGGGTTCCGGTGGAATTCGATTTCGATCAAGTCGTTCGGGCCCGTCGCAAAGCCGCCGCTCGCCGAGCGGCGCGTAAGCAAGTGAACGAAGAATCGGAAAAAAGCCGTTCGAACATGATTCGTTCGGTCGTCGCTCCGCCCCAATCGGTCGTCGATACCGTCATCCGCGACGAAACCGACCTGGAGCGAGGCAAGGACCACGCCAGCGACGCGTAGCCAGGGCGGCGACGCATTGTGATATGCTGGGGTGCAAACCCGCCGATCCGCTTCATCCTTGTGTGTCCCCCTCCATGTTTGGTGATCACTCTCGCTCATCTTGGCTGTTGCTTGGCTCCCTGCTCGTGTTGGCCGCTTGCATCGGATCCCTCTGGATGCTCGACCGCGGCCCCGGCTCCAACCATGGCTCGGTCGCCGAGCGTCCCTTGACCCTCTTCTGCGCCGCCGGTTTTCGCAAGCCCATGGCCAAGATCGTACAACGCTATCAAGACGAGATGGGCGTCCAGGTGCAGGTGCAGTACGGTGGATCCAATACGCTCTTGGGACAGATTGAAGCCGGTCAAGGCAATGGCGATCTGTATCTGGCCGCGGAGAATTACTACATGGAGTTGGCCCAAGAACGAGGGCTCGTCGAAGAAGCCGAAGAGATCGCCTACCAACACCCGGTGATCGTGGTGGCCAAAGGCAACCCCAAACGCATCGAACGGGTCGAAGATCTGGCGCGTTCGGACGTGCGGGTGTCCTTCGGCAATCCCGAACAAGCCGCGATCGGCCGCACGACCAGCCGCCTGCTGCGCGACGCCGGACAGTGGGATGCGATTGAAGCGAACATCCTGCAGCGCGGCGTCTTCAAGCCCACGGTGCCCGAGACCGCCAATGATGTGTTGATCGGCGCCGTCAACGCCGCCGTGATCTGGGACGCCTTGGCGGCGTCCTATCCGGATCTGGATGTGGTGCGTTCTCCCGTGCTGGACGCTGGGCGCGCTTCACTGGTCTTGGGCGTCCTGAAGAAAACACGCGCGCCCTCCGCCGCCCTGGCTTTCTTGCGGTTTGTGACCGCGAGCGACCGCGGCTTGGACATCGTCGCCCAATCCGGCTTCCAAGTCGCCAGCGGCGATCCCTGGTCGCCCGCGCCGAATTGACGCTCTACGCGGGCGCCGTCAATCGCAAAGCGTTGCAGCCCGTGATCGAGCAGTTCGAGCAACGAGAAGGCGTGCGGATCAACACCACGTTCAACGGGTGCGGCATCCTCACCGCACAAATGCGGTCGCTGCTGGCGCAAGATCAAGCCGGCTTTCCGGACATGTTCATGGCGTGCGACGAATACTACCTGAACGAAGTGTCCGACTTGTTCGGCGAAGGCACGAATGTTTCCGAGGCCCGCATCGTCTTGGTCGTTCAGCCCGACAATCCCAAGAACATCCAATCGCTCCAGGATCTCCTACAGCCGGATGTCCGGATCGCGATCGGGCAACCTGAACAATGCACGATCGGCGTGTTGACTCGACGCCTGCTGCAACAAGAGGGCGTCTGGGACGAAGTCCAACAGCACGTCGCGACACAGGTCGCCTCGTCGGCGCAGCTCGTGCCCGCCGTGATCACCAAATCAGTGGACGCGGTCATCGCCTACGAGACCGACACGCTCGCCGAAAGCCGCCGCTTGCGGGTGATCCCCATCGATTCGCCGCTGGCCAAGGCGACGCAACCCTATGGCGTCGCTCGCAACACTCCGTACAAGCGCCTGGCGGTGCGCTTCCGCGCGACGTTGCTGCGATCGCGGCGGTCGTTCGAAGACGCCGGCTTCCAATGGCGGTGGCCCACCGGAGACGCCGCCCAGGAACCCGCCGCCCAGGAACCCGCCGCCCAGGGGAATGACGGTGAGTGAGGGCGAGCACCCCGCGGAGTCGCGTCAACCCGCTGGCCAACCACCGCGCCGCCGCTGGAGCTCCGACGCCTGGTTTATCGGGTTGCTGGCGACGATCACCATCAGCTATGTCTTGCTGATCCTCTTGATGCTGGCCGCCGACGGGTTCTACTTGCTGCAGGAATCGTTCGAGAACCCAACGCACCCCAACCCGCTGCTGGCCGCCCTGTTGGATCCCCATATCCAATACTCCTTAAAGCTCACGTTGATCTCATGCACCGCCACGGCGATCCTATCCCTCTGGTTCGCCGTCCCGATCGGCTACATCCTTGCTCGCGTCGAGTTTCCTGGGAAGTCGTTGATCGACGCGATCCTGGACGTCCCGATCGTGCTGCCGCCGTTGGTGGTGGGCATCAGCCTGTTGATCCTATTTCAGTACCTTCCCGAGTCGATGCGGGACGCGGTCGTGTACCAGATTCCCGCCGTCGTCTTCGCGCAATTCATGGTCGCCTGCGCCTTCGCCGTGCGCACCATGCGAGCGACGTTCGAACAACTCGATGATCGCCGTGAACAAGTCGCTCTGACATTGGGATGCACGCGGGCGCAAGCGTTTCTGCATGTGGTCCTGCCGGAAACTCATCGTGGGATGTTGACGGCGGCGACTTTGGCCTGGGCTAGATCGCTGGGCGAGTTCGGTCCGATCCTGGTTTTCGCGGGCGCCACCCGCGGCAAGACGGAGGTGTTGTCGACCACGGTGTTCCTGGAACTGAGCATCGGCAACCTGACCGGCGCCGTGGCCGTCTCGCTCTTAATGGTCGTCACCGCCATCGTGCTGCTGGTGATCGCCCGCGTGCTGGGCAAAACGTAACCGCGCTTGTGCGGCTCCAGACGCTCGACTCCACCGATTCCACCGATTCCCTCACCGCCCAGTATGAGCATCCATCTCGAAAACGTCACGATCCACAACGGAGGCTTTCGCTTGAGCGGCGTGTCCCTGCATGTTCCCCGTGGACAATACGGGGTCTTGATGGGCCGAACCGGCAGCGGCAAAACAACGTTGCTGGAATTGATTGCGGGGTTGAAGCCGTTGGTTTCTGGGAGAATCCTGCTGGATGACCACGATGTGACCGGCTGGAAGGCCGCGGATCGCCAGATCGGCTACGTCCCACAAGACGGCGCGCTGTTTCCCGCCATGTCGGTTCGCGGCAACGTGAGTTTCGCTTTGAGAATCCGAGGGCAAGACCGCAAGACGATCGAGCACCGCGTGCAAGAACTGGCCCGGATGCTAGAGATAGAGGGCCTGTTGGAGCGACGCATTGAGGGGCTCAGCGGCGGCGAACGTCAACGCGTGGCCCTGGCGCGGGCTCTCGCCTTCCGCCCTCAAACACTTTGCCTGGACGAGCCACTAAGCGCCATCGATGAAGCTACCAGGCAACCCATCATTCAACTGCTGCGCCGCATCCAACGAGAAACCGGCGTGACCGTGCTGCATGTGACGCATCATCAAGAGGAAGCCCGCCAATTGGCTGACGTCCGCCTGGAACTCGTCAATGGCGAGATCCAGCGTCGTTGATCCCAGGCGGGGCGCTGCTCCTCGCCACCCCGTGCGCCGTGCCCATTCCCGCCACCGCTGGGCTCGTCCGGCTCGTCCCAGCGGGGCGATGCTCCTCGCCAGCCCGTGCGCCGCACCCATTCCCGCCACCGCTGGGCTCGTCCCAGCGGGGCGCTGCTCCCCGCCTGATAGCGCTGTTTGCTGGGCGAGGAGCATCGCCCAACGGGGGCAAGCCCCGTTGTGGCGGCGTCCCCGCCGGGAGCGTTGTTGGCGAGGAGCAACGCCCAACGGGGGCAAGCCCCGTTGTGGCGGCGTTCCCGCCGGGATCGTTGCTGGCGGGGAGCATCGCCCAACGGGGGCAAGCCCCGTTGTGGCGGCGTCCCCGCTGGGATCGTTGTTGGCGAGGAGCATCGCCCAACGGGGGCAAGCCCCGTTGTGGCGGCGTCCCCGCCGGGAGCGTTGTTGGCGGGGAGCATCGCCCAACGGGGGCAAGCCGGCAAGCCCCGTTGTGGCGGCGTCCAGGCTGGGATCGTTGTTGGCGAGGAGCATCGCCCAACGGGGGCAAGCCCCGTTGTGGCGGCGTCCCCGCCGGGAGCGTTGTTGGCGAGGAGCATCGCCCAACGGGGGCAAGCCCCGTTGTGGCGGCGTTCCCGCCGGGATCGTTGCTGGCGGGGAGCATTGCTCGACGGGGACATGCCCCGTGGTGGCGTGCTTGTCGCGCAGCGCACCCCAGGAAACGCATGTGCCGAAACCGCCCAGGGGAAGTGGGATCCAGCACAGTTCGCAGCGAATTCGCACACGCCACGACTCGCCTAGGCGCCCTAAACCTCCTGGGCATGCAATTTGCAGCCAATGACTGGTGGAAGAACCCTGGGCTACCACACTCGCCAGGAGACGCTGCACTTCCCCGGCGCTGGAGACCTGCAGCTTTCCTCGTTGTCGCTCCGCGTGGACAGTCCGTCGGGGACCCATTCACAGGTGATGTCATGCCGTACGTTTCAAAATTCTGGTTGTGCTCTTGTCGAATCATTTGTTGCCTGTCGCTGATCGCGATGGCGGCGGAAGGAATCGCCCAAGGCCCACGTCAGAATAGAACGGAGGCTTCCGCTGGCCAGAAATGCATCCTGGTTGAACTGTATCTGGCTGATGGGCGGGCGGAAAGCGATTGGGCGTTGCAAGCCGCGGTGCGAGTCGCCGAATCGCGATCGGGCGTGCAATTGGTGGTCCGTTCGGTCACCGACAATGAAAAGGCTCAGGACCGACTTCGACAAATCGCCCACTACTATCGATTCGAGGAATCGCATACGCCAGTCATTTATTGCTGCGGTCAGGTGATTCGCGTGGGGGATTCCGTGGAGGACTTCGAGAGGCAGCTGCGCGACTGCGCTGCGGATCGTGGTGTACACGCGGATTGGCTGCCATCGTTGCGAACAAGCGAAGGCTTACCTGCCAAGCCTGCAACATCAGTTCCCCGGTTTGCAGATCGTGTATCGGGAAATCACGGGGGATTGGTCCGCTCGCCAGGAGCTTCAGGATCTCGTTCGGCAGCACCAACAGGCGGCCAGCAGCACTCCGGTGTTTCATCTGTGCAATCGGCTGATCGTTGGCTTCGATCCGAGCACCACCGGACGGAGACTGGAGCAGACCTTGCAGCGATGGGCGACGGACTGTGTTCCCGCGGACACTGCCGGCCAAGGCGTGAATGAGGCCCATGAGGTGGCCGCGGGCCGCCCTTTTTCGGATCAACAATAGGCCCAATCGGCCCGCCTGTTTACGCCTCCTTGGTTTGCTGGCTGGCGGCTCCGCAATCGCCGGGGGGCGAATCGAGGCGCCATCAACGGAGTCGCAAGCGGAGCCGAACCGGCAACGGTCCGATCCGCCGATTGGCGAATTGCCGATTGGGGACGAGCCGCCCCTGGGCGATGAGTTGCCCATTGGGGACGAGCTGCCGATAGGAGGCGAACCACTGGAAGGCTCGGCGGCCGACTCCGTAGAGCTCGCGGAGGATTCGGTCGAAGTGCCGGTGTTCGGCAGGTTGCGGGTCAGCGAAATCGGCATGCCGATGTTCACGTTGGCGATCGGCTTAGTGGACGGATTCAATCCCTGCGCCATGTGGGTGCTGATCTTCCTGCTTTCCATCCTCGTGAATCTTCGCGATCGCGGGCGGATCCTGCTCATCGCAGGCACGTTTGTCGTGATCAGCGGGGCGGCTTACTACGCGTTCATGGCGGCATGGCTGAACGTGTTTCTGCTGGTGGGCTTGGTTCGTCCCATCCAGGTCACATTGGGCGTCGTCGCGCTGCTTGCCGGCGCCATTCACATCAAGGACTTCTTCGCCTTCAAGAAGGGTGTGAGCCTGTCGATACCCGAATCCGCCAAGCCCACGATCTACCGTCGTGTCCGGTCCATCGTAACGGCGGAGCATTTATGGGGCGCCATGATTGGCGCGACCGTGTTGGCCGTCTTGGTGAACATTGTCGAGCTGCTCTGCACGGCGGGGCTGCCGGCGCTTTACACCCAGGTGCTCACGCTGCAGCAATATCCAGCGTGGATCAACTACAGTTACCTGGCGCTCTATATCGCGGCGTATATGTTCGACGATGCGTTGATGGTGACGATCGTCACGTTGACGCTGGGCAAGAAGCGGCTGCAGGAGAATGAAGGACGCTGGCTCAAGCTGATTAGCGGCCTGGTTGTCTTCCTGCTGGGCGCCGTGATGCTGTTCCGACCGGACTTATTGCAGTAGCAAGCCTCCGCGGCTAATTGCCCTGGTCCCCCGCGCCGCCTGCCTGCTTAGCCGTCAACTTCTCGACGAGTGCTTGGAAGGAGGCGTCTTCGCGGAGCGGGCGGAGTTCGGGATCGGCGAGCATCTGGTCGGCCGTGACGGCGCCGAGTTGGCTGGCGGTGGTCAGAAGTTGCATCGTTTCCGAGAGCAAAGCGTCGGCGAGCGACGGGTCCTTCGTTTCGCGACCGAGGGCGGCATCGTAGCAGACAGCGAGCATGCACGCGGCGTTGTAGTAATCTTCTGCGCGATGCACGCTCGCGGCAAACTCTCGTGCTGCTTCCACCGCCTGGGGGACGTCGTCTTGCAGAATGGCTTGTCGCATCCGTGCGATCGCTTGTCCCGCCACGAGATCCGGGGTGTTGGGGTATTCCAAGTTCAGCTGGTCCCACAACGCCGTTGACTTGGCGATGGAATCCCTGGCGTCGGCATCGCGACTCAAGGCGCGCAAGGCGACGGCCTGTTGCTGGTAGGAACTCGCTAGATCGCGTCGCACGATGGCCAGCTCGGGAAGCTTCTCAACCAGCTGATCCAGAATCTCGATAGAACTCTGGTAGTTTTCCAAGGCCGCTTCATAGCGGTCGATGGAAACGAGAAAGTCCGCGTAGTTATGCAACGAAGCAGCAAACTGAACGGCGAATCTCATCTCGTCGGGATACGCTTCGGCAAGTTTTCCGAAGCCCTCTCGGGCTTGCATATATGCCTCTTCGGCATCCTTGTTGCGGCCAAGTCGCTTGAACAGGTTCGCCAACTGCATCCAGGAGTTGGCTCGATCCGCTTGCATTTGCGGCAACTTAACGAATTCGCCGTCCAGTGTATCCAAGCGGCGAATCGACTCTCGATACGACGTCTCGGCTTCCTCCATCTTGCCCATCAGCACCAACGTGTCCGCCAAGTTGTGATAGCCGGCGGCCACCTGGCTGTGATAGATGGCAACGTCCGGAGCCGATTCGGCAATCTCGACCCAGAGGTTGATGGACGACCGCATGGATTTCTCAGCGTCCGCAAGATCTCCCATGGCATGCTGGGTACGGCCGAGCAACATGTAGCTGTTCGCGAGGTCCGCGAGTACTTTTCGGTGAGCGATTCCTGAATGCGAAGAACCTCGACTACCTCGATGGATGTGCGAAACAGCTCTGCGCGCGGGGAAACTGATTGGTCCGAGCCAAGACCTCGGCCAGATTGTGATTACTGGCGGCGAACTGGCTCGGGTAGCGACGTACTGCTGGATAATCTCGTTTTAATTCGCGAAAAATCTCCATGGCTTGGCTTACGTGAGGTTCGGCCTCCACAAATCGCCCCTGACCAGCTGAAGACGTCGGCCAATCTCATGAGGGTGTTTGCCTGTTCCGACCTGTATGTCGGTAATTCGCCGGCCGCTTCAATCAGCTGCCGTTGATTCTCGGCAGCCAGAAGCAAGCGACTTCTCCGCCGATTTCAAGTCCTGCCGGCGGAACTGTAATAGCCCAATGCTATGCCGCACCGCCTGCAGCGCATACAGCATGTCGGCGTCGTCGGGCGCTCGCCTCAACCAACGAGGCGAAGACGCTCTCAGCCTCGCGAGTACTCCCCCAGGGCCTCTGAGATCTTGCCCAAATCGGTCAGCGTTTGGGCCAGGGCTTGATGAAGGCGGCCCCGCGCATCGGGGATAGCTCCGGCGACGCCTTGAGATCGGTTGGGAGCTCGTCTAGAAGGTCAAACCCGCAGTCAATTCAGTTACGGCTTTGGCGGGTTCGCCGACGACCTGGAAGAGATCGCCCGAGTGAAAATGGAGTTCCAGCTTGCGTTTCCTGACTTGATTCGCCAGGTCCCCGTCCCAAGCGACATGGTCGGAGAGCTTCTCGAGCGTCACGTTTTCCAGGTCCAGGTGTTTGCGTGCTGATTCGTAGTCGCTCAGCATCACGTAGCAACGACTCAGCAGCGCGTGGCTACGGGCCGTTTGCAGTTGAATCGAAGGCAAAGCCTGCTCCTGTTCGTCCAAGGCCTCTAGGTAGAAAGCCAAGGCGTCCTCCAGCAACTCGCGGCGGACTTCACTCATAAAGGGTACGTTGGCCAGACGTACATTTCCGACGCGAGTCAGCATCAGCTCGACGGAATCCAGAGCGCGACCGAAATTGCGCTCGGCGACTTCCCGAGCCGCATCGGCCGCCTGCTTCTGCACAGCGATTCGTTGCCGAGCTTCCTCGGATTGCCAGGCGACGCCCAAACTGGCGACCACGGCGATCAGGGCCACCAAGGCGGAAGCGGCCACCATCGCTTGATGATGGCGCACCCAGCGAGCGGCCCGGTCAATCCAGGGCTCCCTGGCGGCGGTTACCGGCGCGTCGGCCAACCAGCGTTCGACATCCTCGGCCAACAGCAGAGGCGACGCATAACGATCGCCCGGCGCTAACGACATGGCTTTGCGGCAGATGGCGTCCAAGGGGCGCGGGACCGTTGGCGTTCAGCTGTCGAGCCGTGGGCAAAGCCTCCGGACTTCACTCGGGACAGGATCTCCTGAATCGTTGCCGCCTTGCACGGGAGCTCGCCCGGTCAACATGAAGAACAGCGTGGCGCCCAATCCGTACACGTCGCTCTTGGGGCCCATGTCGTTGAGGCGGCCCTCCGCCTGTTCTGGACTCATGTACGCCGGGCGTACCCACGGCGCTTCCCACCTGCGTCGGCGTTTTCGCCGCTTCCATGCGAAGCAGGCATGAGCGTCGCTTCCTCGGAGACGGCGGTTGAGTCCTCCCTGCCGATGGACTTGGCCAACCCCCAGTCAACGACCAGCGTCTCGCCGAATCTCCCCAGCATGATATTGCCCGGCTTCAAATCGCGATGCAACACGCCGCGACTGTGGGCGTACTCGATGGCCTGGCACACATCAATGAATCGGCCCAGCAACTTCCGCAAAGCCATCTGCCGTTCATTCTCGTTTGCGTAGGTCTGCTCATGAAAACGCTGAGCGGCTTCTCGGAGGCTATCGCCGCGAATGAACCGCATCGCATAGAACGGGCGCCCGTCTTCATGCGTCCCCAAGCCATAAACCGGCACAATTCCCGGATGCTCCAGGCCGCCCGTGATCTCCGCTTCGGCGACAAATCGACTCCTGTTGTTGGGATCATCCGCATAGCGCTGTTGGATCAGTTTCAGAGCCACTTCACGATGCAGCTCTTGATCCATCGCGACGGCGACTTCGCCGAGGCCCCCTCGAGCATGCGGCCTGAGAATGCGAAACCGCTCTTTGGGAGGTCCATCGCCAACGGCGGCCGGCTTGCCGGAATGGGGCTGCGACGAGACTTCCAGCGTGGCGTCGATGGAGCTGTCGTTCAGGGCGGCCAAGTCCTCGCGCAGACTGCCCAGCGAGCTGACTGAGGCCAGGCTCTTGTCGACATCGTGGTCGTGAAGCTCCAGATGCTTCTCCAAGACAGCCAACAAGAGAGGCTCCGTCTGCCGATCTAAAGCGCCCTGGCGGACCAGAATCTGATTGAGCGGCGTCGCCTTGTCCAACACCCATTGATGCATCGCGTTCAACCAATTGGTCGCGCCGAATGAAATCCAGCTGAAGAGCGAGAATGCCCAGCAGGAGATTGCGGTCATGAATCGCTGCCATTGCCGACTCCTTGAGGTCACGAGGCGCCTAGGGAATAGGAGCCCGTCAGCCGGGAGATTGAGGCGCAATTTGACCTGGAATTCTTGTTTTTCGCGAGCGTTTTTTTTCTCGTCCCGGAAAAAACTCGCGTTTACTTCGCCTTCTTGGGTCTGGCGGGGCGTTTTTTGGCTGCCTTCTTCGTCGCCTTCTTCTTAGCGGACTTCTTCTTAGCGGACTTCTTCTTAGCGGACTTCTTCTTAGCGGACTTCGCGGCCACTTTGGGTGTTGCCGCCTTGTGTCTTGTCGGACGTTTGCTGGTTGCTTTCCTCTTGCTGGACGTTCTTGGCGCGGCCCTTTCGGGCTTCGCCGCAGGTGCGGTTTCGGCTGGGGAGTCTGCTGGATCGTTGGCATCGAGCTCAATGCCGAAGACGTCGGATAGTTCGCTGGCGGCAAGGTGCTTGGATTTCCCGGACGACGTGGCGGCGGAGACCGCGGCCGCGGCATCGATGGCGATCAACTCCTGATGGTCCACGCCGCGCAATGTGAACAGCAATTCTGGACTGGCGTCGAGTCGCGCGGCGACGCCGTAGAGGACCGCCGCAACATGCTTGCACATATCGGCCCAATCCGGACAGTCGCAACGGAAGGAGATCTCCTTGGGAAGCGGAAAGAGACCGTCGGTCTTGTTGGTGACGACACGCATGACCTCGTCCGACAAGCGGCCTTGCAGCAATTCCAGCAGCGAGCCGATCTTGCCGCCGGATTGGCGCTTGATTGACTGCCACTTCGGCGTTGGCAGTTGCTTGATTTGAACCTTGACCGTGTAAAGCTCGGAACCCGCGACCCGTGCTTCCACGTGGCCCTTACGAATCTCCAGATGGCAAACCGATCCGTTGCGAACGTAGGTTCTGCCGCGCGGCAGCCGATTCTCAAAATCGCTGAACGATTCGAGGTGATCACACCAAGCCTGCCCCCAAAACGTCTTCGCGATTTTTCGCCCCTCGATGACAACGGGTTGGACGTCGAAGCCTTTCCGGCGGAGAGACGCCAACTTCTTCGCGGCGAGGCGCTGCCGCTCGGCCACGGAAACGTAAGGTTGCCAGCGGAGATGGTAGCGGTCGCGAGGCATCGTGCGTCACTCCGTGAGTTTCAAGAAGAAGTTGCTTTCCTGATCGATTCAAACCGCGGCCCGTTCCACATCGAGCGAAACCAAATGAAGCAGTTCCCTGTCGCTCATCTCCGTGAGTCGTTTCTCGGCGCCCTCGCCCAGCAGATCCGCGCTCAATTGAGTCTTCTCTTCGATCATTTCGTCGATCTTCTCCTCAATCGTACCGCGGCAGACGAACTTATGCACGAGCACGTTGCGTTGCTGGCCGATACGAAAAGCGCGGTCCGTCGCCTGATTCTCGACGGCCGGGTTCCACCAGCGATCGAAGTGGACGACATGCGAAGCCGCGGTGAGATTCAATCCCGTGCCGCCTGCTTTCAGCGACAGGATGAAGAAAGGCGGTCCTTGCTCGGACTGGAATTGGTTGACCAGCTTCTGGCGTTTCTTGACCGACACGCCGCCGTGTAAGACCAGTCCGGTTCGACCGAACACGCCCGCGAGGCGTTCAGCAAGAGGCTCCGTCATCTCGCGGAACTGAGTGAACACCAGAACCTTCTCTTGCGCGTGCAGCGATCTCGTCACAGATCTCGGCCAACCGCAGGAACTTGCCGCTGTCCTTCATTTCGTAGCGACCATCCGAAGTCAGCTGACTAGGGTGATTGCAGAGCTGCTTGAACCTCATCAGATAGGCCAGCACCAGTCCTCGGCGTTTGATCCCGTCGAGTCCCTCCAGAGCAGCGGCCAGTTCCTTGACCATCTTCGTGTACAGCGCCGCCTGACGCTTGCTCAATCCACAGTAGGACCGCACCTCGGTCTTTTCGGGCAGGTCGGCAATGATCCGCTTGTCCGTTTTCATGCGTCGCAGGATGTAGGGCTGCACCAAGCGGCGCAGCGGCGCGTATCGGTTGGCCTCCGTGCGTGCGTTCAATCTCTTCACGAATTCCTTGAACTTCTGCTGGGAGCCCAACAAGCCGGGACAGAGGAAGTCGAACAGCGACCACAAGTCCGACAAGCGATTCTCGAGCGGCGTCCCCGTCAATGCGATCCGCGCGTCGGCTTGAATGCGTTTGACGGCCTTCGTCTGCCGAGCGGCGGGATTCTTGATCGCTTGTGCCTCGTCCAGCACGGCCAGGCGCCAGGAATGCTCGAGCAACCAGGGTTGGCGCAGCAACATTCCATATGTGGTCAACACGATGTCCGCACCGCGCAGTTCGACTTGCGGGTTTTCGGCCAAGCGATTCAAATCTTCGACGCACGATTCGGCTGGATGAACGAAGACGGCTTTTAGCGAAGGAGCGAACTTCCGGATTTCCGCTTTCCAGTTCGCTAAAAGCGAAGCCGGCAGGACCAGCAAGGAGGGCTTGCGATTCTGACGGTTCTTTTTTTCCGCGAGCAACAGGGCCAGGACCTGAATCGTCTTTCCGAGTCCCATGTCGTCGGCCAGGCAAGCCCCCAGCCCGAGACGCGAGAGAAACAACAACCAATTGACGCCTGTCTGCTGATATGCGCGTAGAGTCGCCTTCAGGGCGGCGCCCGGATGAGCCGCTTCCAGTTGCCCCGGACGACGCAAGTCCGCCAGCAGCTTGCCCAGCCAGTCGCCGGCCCGCACCCGCGACCAGTCGTGCTGCTCGTCGAGCTTCGTATCGTCGTCCGCAAGATCCTGTGGCGCACCGGCAAGCAGCCGCATCCCTTCCACGAAGGACACGCCGTCGGCGGCGCTGGCCTCCACGAGCCTCCAATGCTCGAGCGCTTCCTGCAGGCGTTGGCGGTCGACCTCAACCCACTGTCCGCGAAGCAGCACGAGCCCGTCATCGCCCGCTGTCAACTCGCTCAGTTCGTCGGCGGTGAGTTGCTCATCCCCGAGGGCCAATCCAACATGGAAGTCCAGCATTCCCTGAGCGTCAAATCGCTTTCGCCCTTGATCGCCGATCGTCACGCTGACGCGCGGCCGCGGCCGCTTCTTCCACCAATCGGGCAGCCGGACCAGGACGCCGCTGTCCTCCAGCAGCGGCGCTTCCTTCAGGAAACGATAGGCCTGCTTCGCCGTCCAAGCGAGCGGCTGAAAGAGGTCGCCCGAGTCGATGAGCTCCCGCGCGAAGTCGCTGTGCTGCGACGCGAGTTGCACTGGGGACAACAGGTTCATCAAGGCCCTTTTGTCGCGCCGGCCGCTGTATTCCTGTAGGGCTTTGCCAAGTGGTTGGTACTGGATTCGCGAAGTCGATGTGACCGTGGGTGCGTAGGTCGCCAGGAAAGCAAACGGGTACTCCGGATCACGGCGATTCTCAGCCAGATGAAAGCAGACTCGGCCCACTTGATTCCACAGCGGCGCCCGACGCTTTAAGAACCCGCGCAGGCCGCCTTCGGACGTCTCGACCTCCGCTTGCACCCAAGCATCAAGGTCCGACCAGACTTCGGCCAACGCCTCGCGCGTCAGGTACTCGCCGCCTTCCATTGGCGGAGCGCTGCGTACGATCGTGTCAAGTTCAGCAGGCTCTGGAGCTGGGATGGAAGCAAACTCAGCTCCGGGAGCATGGCACAACTCGGTCAGGTACCGCCCGGCGAAGGAACGCCAATAGCTCAGCGAAGGCGGCAAAGCCGCCTCAAGCTTTTCAGCCGCCAGCGTGAATAGCCCCTCGGCTGGCGAGGAGGCGAACGCCTTGGCGACTCGACGGGTCCGTTTCTCCGCGTCCTGTCCGGCGTCCACCTCCGAGAACAGGCTCTGGCGGTGCTCCGACTCGATCGCCGCGATATGTCCGGCGGGAGTGAACGCCAATTCCACGCTCATCGACAATCCTTTTCGACCACGGGATCCTCAACCGCGGGGGACGCGACGGCGCTGCCGGCGCGACATAAGCAACGGGTTTGCATTGTATCGGGCCCGGTTCAATCCGTCCCCCAGGCGAAGAATGGGTTGGCGAGCGGAACTCGTCGGATGTTGCAGAGGGTTACCCAGGGTTGCGCTGCACCCTGGGCTGACGTGGGGCCGTCCCATTTGGGACTGATTTGCACTTTGCACTTTGCACTTTGCGCACTTTGCGATTGCTCAGGGTTGCTGCAACCTGGGCTGATTTTGGGTCGCCCCGTTTGGGACTCAGCGCGGCGCGCAATTCGGGGCGACACTAGCCGGGGGCGGTCAGACTGGTCTTGCCCATCAGGTGCAGGTCGACGGCCCGCGCGACGCCCCGCCCTTCGTTGATCGCCCAGACCACCAAGGACTGGCCTCGGCGACAGTCGCCCGCGGCGAAGACGCCAGGGACGCTGGTGTGGAAGCTGCCATGTTCGGCACGGTAGTTCCCTCGCGCATCGCATTCCACTCCGAACAAGTCGGAGACGTAATGTTCAGGACGCTCGAACCCCATGGCCAGGAGCACGAGGTCGGCCTTCCAGGTCTTCTCGCTGTTGGGCTTGGGGGTCATCTTCCATTGCCCCTGGTCACGACGCCACTCCACTTCCACGGTGCGCACCTGGGCCACCCGGCCGCGATCATCACCCACAAACTCTTGGGAGAGCACGCAATAGGTGCGAGGATCTCGACCATCGCGAGCAGCGGCTTCTTCATGAGCATAATCGCTGCGAAGAATTCGCGGCCATTGGGGCCAGGGATTATCGGCCGCGCGCTGTTCCGGCGGTTGCGGCAGCAGCTCAAAATTCACGAGGCTACGGCAGCCATGGCGGAGCGACGTGCCGATGCAGTCGGCGCCGGTGTCGCCGCCGCCAATCACGATCACATCGCGATCGTTGGCCGAAATATACTCGTGATCTTTGAATTGGCTGTTCAGCAAGCTGCGCGTGTTCTTGGTCAGGAACTCCATGGCGAAATGCACGCCGTCCAATTCACGTCCGGGGATCGGCAGGTCGCGTGGCTTGGTCGCTCCGGTGCACAGGATGACAGCGTCGTTGGCTGTGCGCAATTCGGCGGCGTCCACGTTCCGCCCCACGTCGGCGTTGACCACAAAACGAACGCCTTCTTCGCGGAGCAAGTCCAAGCGTCTTTCGACGACGCCCTTGTCGAGCTTCATGTTGGGAATGCCGTACATCAACAAACCGCCAATGCGATCGGATCGCTCGTAGACGGTGACTTCGTGACCCGCCTGATTCAATTGCGCGGCGGCGGCCAAGCCGCTGGGTCCTGATCCGATGACGGCGACCTTCTTTCCAGAGCGGACGGCGGGTGGGCGGGCGACCACCCAGCCTTCGGCGAACCCTCGATCGATGATCGCATTCTCGATGTTCTTGATGGTAACTGGCGGGTCGGTGATGCCCAGAACGCATGCTCCTTCGCAGGGAGCGGGGCATGTGCGCCCGGTGAACTCGGGAAAGTTGTTGGTGCGATGCAAGCGATCCAACGCCTCTTGCCATCGCCCTTGGTAGACCATGTCGTTCCACTCGGGAATCAGGTTATCGATCGGGCAGCCGGCCTCCGATTGGCAAAACGGCACGCCGCAGTCCATGCAGCGAGCGCCTTGCTGTTTGAGTTGCGGATCCTGTGCGTCGGTGAAGATCTCGCGAAAGTCCTCTAGCCGATGCAAGGGTTCGCGATACGGAACCTTGCGTCGATCGTAGTCCATGAATCCGGTTGGTTTTCCCATATCTTCTTCCCGCTGCGCTGTGCTCGCCGCGAGCGGGCGAGCGAAATCGAACGTCCGCCGGCGCGTGTGCCTGGCGAGCGAACCGGATAGACCTCGCGGCTGGCATGCGGCCGCAGGCCGGTGATCTGGTCGGCGAATCTAAAGCGGCGCGCCGCTGGGCGCGGCCTCGACGAGGCTGGCCTCTTGCAACACACGTTTGTAGTCGGTCGGCATCACCTTGACAAATCGCTTCACGGCATGCTCCCAATCGTCCAAGACTCGCTGGCCGACGTCGGACCGAGTCGCCTCGACATGCCGCTCGATCAGCTCTCGCAGTTCCAGGCGATCTTCCTCGCTGACGACTCGCTCCAGCTCGACCATTCCCAGATTGCAGCGGACGGCGAATTGATCAGCCGGATCCCAGACATACGCAACGCCGCCAGACATGCCGGCGGCGAAATTGCGTCCGGTCGGGCCAAGGATCACCACGCGACCGCCGGTCATGTATTCGCACCCGTGGTCGCCGACGCCTTCGACGACGGCGTGAGCGCCGCTGTTTCGCACGCAAAACCGCTCGGCGGCGCGACCGCGGATCAGCGCGGTTCCGGCGGTGGCGCCGTACAGCACGACGTTGCCCACAATGATGTTGTCCTCCGCCTTGAACGCGCTTTGCGGCGGCGGATAGATCACGACCTTCCCTCCCGACAATCCCTTGCCGACATAATCGTTCGCATCGCCGCTCAATTCCAGCGTGACGCCGTGCGCCAGGAAGGCCCCAAAACTCTGCCCCGCCGATCCCTGAAAACGGAAGTGAATGGTGTCCTCGGGGAGTCCCTCGGCGCCAAACCGCTTGGAGATGTTATGGCTGAGGATCGCGCCCACGGTGCGGTTGGTGTTGACGATCGCCAGTGTATGGCTCACTGGTCGGCGATGTTGCAGTGCGTCGGCGGCAAGCTCCACAAGGCGGTTGTCCAAGGCGAGATGCAGGCCGTGATCCTGCTGCATCGTGCACCGCGTCTCAACGCGCGAGTGCGGCTTCCGAGCTGGTTGCAGCAGCTTCGTGAGATCCAGTCCATCCGCCTTCCAATGGTGAATGGCGTCCTCAGGAGCCAAGCAGTCGGCCCGGCCAATCATCTCATCCATGTGCCGAAAACCCAGCTCGGCCATGATGCGTCGAGCGTCCTCGGCGACCAGGAACAAGTAGTTGACGACCGATTCGGGCTTGCCGGCGAATTTCTTTCGCAGTTCAGGATCCTGCGTGGCGATGCCCACCGGACAAGTATTCAAATGGCATTTCCGCATCATGATGCAACCCAAGGTGATCAACGGCGCGGTGGCGAACCCCATCTCCTCGGCGCCGAGCAAGGCGGCGATCACCACATCGCGCCCGGTCTTCATGCCTCCATCGGTTTGCAGCACCACGCGACTGCGTAGATCGTTCATCACCAGCGTTTGGTGCGTCTCGGCAATTCCCAATTCCCACGGCAAGCCGGCATGCTTGATGCTGGTCAGCGGCGAGGCCCCGGTGCCGCCCGTGTCGCCGGCGATCACGATATGATCCGCATGGGCTTTGGCGACGCCCGTGGCGACGGTGCCGACGCCGACTTCCGAGACGAGTTTCACGCTGATCCGCGCCTCGGGGTTGGCGTTCTTCAAGTCGTGGATCAGCTGGGCCAGATCCTCGATCGAGTAGATATCATGATGCGGCGGCGGGCTGATCAAGCCCACTCCGGGAGTCGAATGGCGGATGCGAGCGATCGTGCGGTCCACCTTCTTGCCCGGCAACTCGCCTCCTTCGCCGGGCTTCGCTCCTTGCGAAATCTTGATCTGCAGTTCGTCCGCGTTGGTCAGGTAATCAATCGTGACGCCAAAGCGTCCCGAGGCCACCTGCTTGATCGCGGAACGCTTGGAGTCGCCGCTGGGAAGCGGGTGATAACGCTCGGGATCTTCGCCTCCTTCTCCCGTATTGCTTTTGCCGCCGAGTCGATTCATGGCGATGGCCAACGTCTCGTGGGCTTCAGCGCGTAATCGAGCCGTAGCTCATCGCGCCGGTGCAAAAACGTTTGACGATCTCGCTGGCCGGCTGCACTTCCTCCAGTGGAACCGGACCGCTGGGCAAGGGCTTGAACCGCAACAAGCCGCGGAGCGCGTACTTTTGCCGAGCGTGTTGATCAACGCGATCGGCGAAACGCCGGTAGGCCTCGACGCTGTTGGCCTGGGCCGCGACCTGGATGTCGGCGATGGACATGGGATCCCAGGCGTGTCGTTCACCCTCGGCCCGCCAATGAAATTCGCCCGGGTTCTCCAACGCCTCGGAGCCGGCGACGGGTTGGCCGTCGGGATACGCCAAGTCGTGCCTGCGCAACGCCTCCTGGGCCAACACGGCGAAGTCCACTCCTTGCACGCGGCTGGGCGTTCCCGTGAAGCATCGTTCAATCACTTCGTCGCGCAAGCCCAGAGCCTCGAAGATCTGAGCTCCTTTGTAGGAACGAAGCGTCGAGATACCCATCTTGGCCATCACCTTCAGCATGCCCTTGGCGACCGCCTTGCGATAGCGGGCGACGATGTTGTCGTCGTCGGGAAACTTGCGGGCCGGAATGAGGCCTTCCAGGCGAGCTTGAAACAGCGATTCAAACGCGAGATACGGATTGATCGCGTCGGCGCCAAACCCGACCAGCAGGCAGTGATGATGCACTTCGCGGGCTTCGCCCGATTCCAAGACCAGGCCAACGCGCGTCCGCTTGGCTTGCCGCACCAGGTGTTGATGCACGGCTCCACAGGCCAAGAGGCTGCTGACCGGCACGCGATCCGGCCCCACGGCGCGATCGGTCATGACGAGGATCGCATCGCCCTGATCGACGGCCTCTTCGGCTTCGCGACAGACCCGATCCAGGCAAGCCAGCATGCCGCCCTCGCCCTCGGCGCGGGGAAACGTGATGTCAATGGTGCGGCTGCGCCAGCCGTCCATCGGTGAAGCCTTCAACGCCGCGAGTTCCTCGTTGGTCAGAATCGGATGCGGCACCAGAATCCGCCGGCAATGATCGGGCGATGTCGTCAGCAGATTGCGCTCCGGACCGATGTAACACTCCAATGACATGATGATCTCTTCGCGAATCGAATCGATCGCCGGGTTGGTGACCTGCGCGAAGAGCTGCTTGAAGTAGTCGTAGATCAAACGTGGTTGATCGCTGAGGCAAGCCAACGCCGCATCATTGCCCATGGAGCCAACAGGATCGCGTTGCTGTTTGACCAAGGGGGCGAGCATGAAGTGCATCGTCTCCACGGTGTAGCCAAAGACTCGCATCCGCGGCAACAAGGTGGTTGGATCGAATCCCTTGACGGCGCGGGCGCCGGCCTGCCGGACCACCTGCTGCAATTCAATCCGTCCTTCCCTCAACCACAAACCATAGGGTCGTTGATTCGAGAACTTCTCCTTCAAATCGCGGTCGGGAATCAAGCAACCCCGTTCGAAGTCGACCAGGAACATTCGCCCCGGCTGCAAGCGTCCCTTCTCCACGACAATCGCCGGATCCACCGGGAGCACGCCCACTTCGCTGGCCATGATCACGCGATCATCGGAGGTCACATAATAGCGACTGGGCCGCAGGCCGTTGCGATCCAGAACGGCGCCGATGTATTGGCCATTGGTGAAAGCGATGGACGCTGGACCATCCCAGGGCTCCATGACGCAGGAATGATATTCGTAGAAGGCCCGTTTGTTCTCGGGCATCGTGTCATGCTTTTCCCAGGCTTCGGGAATCATCATCATGACGGCCTCTTGCAGCGTGCGGCCGTTCATCAACAGGAACTCGAGCACATTGTCGAAGCTGCCGGAATCCGAACAATCCGGCTCCACCACGGGGAACGCCTTGCCGAGCTCCTCGCCGAACAACTCGCTGTGGGCGACGCCTTCGCGAGCTTTCATCCAGTTGATGTTGCCCTTCAGCGTATTGATCTCGCCGTTGTGACTCATGAAGCGATTCGGTTGAGCTCGATCCCAACTCGGAAACGTGTTCGTCGAAAAGCGGGAATGCACCATGGCCAAGTGCGTGGTGTAGTCCTCGGCCTGCAGGTCCGGGTAATACGCCAGGAGTTGGCTCGGCGTGAGCATGCCCTTGTAGATCATGACCTTGGTTGACAAGCTGCAGACGAAGAACATCGCGCGCTGCGAGAGCCCCGACGCCTCGCGGATAGCGCGGCTGGCTTGCTTGCGAATCAAGTACAGCTTGCGTTCCAGCGCATCGCCCTCCAGGGTCCTTCCCGAGGCGCCGCCGGCGACAATCAGCTGTTCGATCACGGGCTCGCTTTGGCGAGCGGTCGGGCCCAAGTCGGCCGCTTCGCGGTCCACCGGCACGCTTCGCCATCCGATCAGCGTTTGCCCCTCCCGCTCAATCAGGCCGTTGACGATTTCCTTGCATCGCTGGCGTTGCTCGGCATCCACCGGCAGAAAGACAAGGCCGGCGCCAAATCCGCTCCTGGCCGGCAGCGATCTGTGGAAACACTCGGCCGTCACGCGCCGCAGGAACTGGTCCGGCAACGCGGTCAGCATCCCGGCCCCATCGCCGGTATTCCGCTCGCAGCCGCAACCGCCGCGATGCTTCATGTTGCGGAGAACCTGCTCGGCGTCCAGGACGATTTGATGGCTGCGAAGCCCCTTGATGTGAGCAACGAAGCCAACGCCGCAGCTGTCTTTTTCCTGCCCCGGATCATAAAGGCCGGAGCGCGAGGGGCGCGAGCTGTGCATAAGCGAGTGCCTCGATCCTGTGGGGGCGGCTCTTGGTCGCCCAACCGCGCATGCGTGTCGCCCCCCAGCGCGATGGGTCACGATGGGAGACGCGCCAGCGCGGCATCACCAAGTTGATCAACTCAATCAGCTAAGCCGGCGATGAGGCGCCATGGCGGCGCGTCGTGGACGCTTAGCATGATCGATCATTGAACGCGCCGCACGTCCTTCGGTCAAGTGCGGCCGACTTGTCGCACCCACAACAAGGGAAAGATCTCTTCCCTTAAGAGAGGCTATTCAGGAGTCAGCGGTTGAATGCTCGCCGCAGCATGGCAATCAGGCCGGACGATTCCTGGCCATTGTCCGCCGCCTCCGCCGTCTCGGATTGGTTGTCCGACGCAGCGGAATTGCCTCCATCGGCTGTGGGCATCACGACATGAGTCGCCTCGCGCTTCTGCATCAAGCGATGCAATAGGCGGTCGCAATGAGGACACACACAGGGCGGCTTCTCGGTGACGGACGCGCCACAATACGGGCAGATCTTCGAAAATACGGGCTTGTTCGCCTCTTCGAACAAGCCGCCCACCTCAGCCGCCGCGACCCATTGCGAGTTATTCTTGCGCACTTGGGTTGTGGGCACGACTTCACCAGCTCGCACCTTGCGCAAGAACTCCCCGGAAGTCAGGGGGCCGACTTGGCTGCCCATCGATTGGTAGTACCACTCAGTGGTCATAACACGTCCCGAACGGGGGATTGCAAGCAGACGACAAGGGCGTGGATTTTCCCAGATCTTGTTTCTTAGGATAACGCAAGGGACAGCCTTTTCGCACGGGATTCGTGCAAAATTTCCCAGATCCGAGTTCCCGACGGCCGAGCGTTCCTGCTGGCCGTCGTTTCCAGCGGAAGTCGTATTGGGAATGGCAGCCGTCGGTTTCGCGACGCTACTTGACCTTGTTGGGTGCGTATTCCTTATCCGGGTCCTTCCGCAAGACTTTGGCGGAGATAATCGTGTCTGCGCGACTTGCGATTGAGTCTCGGGATCACGCCGTTTGATCTTGGGCAACACGTCAAAACCGCGAACAACTGCGCCGAAACACGGTGTGTTTGCCGTTCAAGTTGGGAGTCGGCAGGAAGGTCAGGAAAAACTGCGAACCGCCCGTATCCTTGCCGGCGTTGGCCATGGAAAGCGATCCGCGGAAGTGCTTGCGAGCGTTTTCCTGGTTGACCTCGCAATAAATGCTGTACCCGGGATCGCCGGTCCCGTCGCCCTTGGGGCAGCCGCCCTGAGCCATGAATCCCTTCAGGACGCGGTGGAAGGTCAGTCCATCATAGAACCCTGAATCCACCAGCGAAATGAAATTGCCCACCGTTCCCGGCGCCTCGTTCTCGAACAACTCCAATTCGATCTCGCCTTTGGAAGTGGTCAGCAGCACCCGCGGCAGGTTCATCGATTCTTCTTTTTTGCGAATCTCGAGCTCTTCTCTGCCACAACTTCTCATAGTCCGACAACTGACTGCGAATCTGTTTGGAGAAATCGTCCAAGGAGCGTTGTTCGGCCGCCATCGTGAGCCAATTTCGGCAATCGTCAAATTCCATGACCGCCGCCGCCGCCCGCCCACCGAGATTCGGCACTTGCGGCGAGTCGCACCCCAGTTCGATCAAGCGTTTAGCCAGTGCGTACGCTTCATCGTAGCGGTCGGCTTCGACGTCGTCGGAGAGGATGCGGACGAGGAATTTGGTGAGTTCGCGGTCGCCATTGGGATCCTCTGCGAAGGCCTTCAAGCCCAGATCGCGGATGACGGGAATCAACTGCTCGCCTTCGGCGACCTTGACGGCCCATTGCTGCTCGATCTCCTCGGACTCGGCTTCGTCCGCCGCCTGATAACGCACTTTGAGTTCGCGCAAATCCTTGAGCACTTGCCGCCACTGGGCGACCGCTTGCTCGAACGTTTCCTGGGCCGCAAGGGGCGCGGTCGCTCCGGACGCGATTGCGGTCAGCAAGGTCAACATCCACAGGTTGCGGCGTACGATCAACATCTGTTTGGCTCTCCTGGTGCAGCGGTCCTTGGGGGCGATCGGCTGGGTGAGGCGTTTCGCCGAATTTTGGCGGGCTCTGAGCCGCCGGCGACGCCAGACAAACCGGGCGGTGCGCGTTATGATGGCGTCCGCCTACTGATTTTTACGCATTCGCGATACGTTGGTTCGCCAGCGGCGCCGCTATTGCTGTCTTGCAATCCTTCATGATAGCCCTCCACTTCCGGACACGCGATGGCTGGCCGCTCCAAAAGCAAACGCTCTCCCTCGCGCCGGGGTCGCGGAGCGGCTCACGAGCAAAAAAACGCGGGCGCCGGGCCCGCTGGCGACGAAGCCGCCGAGTCCCGCTTGCGGATCATTGGCGGCCGCTTGCGGGGAAAAAAACTGCTCCGCCCCGACCGAACCGGCACCCGCCCCATGAAGGAGCGAGTCCGCGAAGCCGTGTTCAATCTGCTGGGCCCCCGCGTCCGGGACACCGTCGCGGTGGACCTCTTCGCCGGCGCCGGCGCCTTGGGACTGGAAGCCATCAGCCGCGGTGCGCGGTGCGCGATCTTCATCGAACAGCATTTCCCCACGGCCAACTTGATCCGCGACAACGCCAGGTTGCTGGGCGTGGAGAATCAAGTAGACATCCGCTCGGGGGATGCGTTTTATTGGCAGCCGCGATTGGAGCTGCCCGGCGAAGTGGCGGTCTTCTTCTGTTCGCCGCCCTACCAGCTGTACGTGGACCGCAAGGACGACATGCGACGCATGCTGGCCGAATTGCCTCAGCAATGCGGCCCCGACAGCGTGCTGCTCGTCGAGTTTGACGAACGCTTCTTGGCCGAAGATCTGCCCGAACCGGAACTGTGGGAAACCCGACATTACGCGCCGGCGTTCGTCGCTCGACGCATCATCGCCAGCCAATAACCAAGACCCCCGAAATGGACATTGTCAATCTCGATTCCGTCGCGGCATTCCGCACGAAGGATGGTTCGGAGATTCGCGAGCTGTTGGCCCACCGTAATTCCTGTATCCGACAACAAAGTCTGGCGGAGGCCCGCGTCGCGCCGGGCTTGACCACGACGCCCCATCACCACCCGCGAACCGAGGAGATCTACTACATCCTCGAGGGGACTGGGCGGATGCACCTGGGCGACGCCGCTCGCGATGTGGGGGCGGGCGACGCCATCGCGATCCCTCCCGGCGAGGTGCATTGGATCGCCAATTCTGGCCAGACGACGCTCCGCTTCCTGTGCTGCTCGCGCTCCCGGCTACGAGCACGAAGACACGGTGCTCCGCGACGCCGAACCGACGGCGCCAGGCGGCTAAGTTGACCCAGGGTTGCTGTGGGGCCGTGAAACGGGTCACCACGGTCAATCCATCCGGATCCTTGTTAACTTGACGCTCATGGGGTTGCGGGGCCGTCCCGTTTTGGAACTGACGCATGGTCCCTATTCGCTTCATGAGACCTGCCACGGCGTTGCCCTTCGGGCCTGTGATCCGCTACGGCGACCTTCGCTAACCAGCAAACCTTCGCCGCTTCCTCCAAGACGCCCCAGCTCGCCTATGCGTTCGTTCGTCGCGACTGGCCGCCGGATCTGACGGTTGCACGGAATCGACTTCTTAGCGCGATCGGTCATGGCCCGCGGCGCCGATGAGGCAGAGAACGGCGCCGGCCTGCTTCCCAAGCCGGCGCGGAATCACGACGCGTGGTCGCGGTCCACAGCGACACAACGCAGGTCGAGCGACAAGAGGCGATACGGTGAAGTCTTCAAATCAGTTTCTCAGGTCGACTTTTTGGATCGGCGGGGCCCTGTTTGCGGGGATCGCGGTGGTGATGCTGCTTGACCGTTGGGCGTTGCATTCCACCGATCGACAGGTCCCCTCAACGAGCCTCTTGCCGGCCGCCACGAACCGAGGGCGCGTCCATGGCAAGCTCGCCTTGACCGCGGCAACGCCCGCCAACGAAGTCGTCGAGCGAGATTGGTCGCAGCTGGCGCCCGCGCCCGTGCGGTCGCCGATCCGTCCTTTGCGAACGGAACCCTGGCGCCCCGACGACTCGATTCGACGAACACAACCCCCCATGGCGGCGGGTGAACGCTCGCGGCTGGCGACGGTGGAGGGCGCACAGGTGGACGCGCAACCGCCGGTGCTCGCATCGATCTCCTCCCGCGACGAACAGCGGGCGACCCGAAGCACCAGCGCATCGCCGCGGTTGGCCTCCCGGCCGGCGGCTCGCGTTGACGACCAGCTGGCCGGCTTTCCCCAAGTTGCGCGGCATGTTGGACGAACTGCCAAGCGGTCTGGCCGATGCCTGGAAACGCGAAACGCAACAAGCGCCTCGACTTGGGAGCCTCCGGCACGCTTCATTCGTCCGCCAGCAGCAGGCAGCTCGAGCACTTGGAGCAATTGCGCGGCGAGGCGGTGTTGATGGTCAAGAGCATGCCGCAATCCAAAGCTCGGGAAGATCTCTGGCAAACCACCCATGCGCTGCAACGCCGTTTGGACGTTTGGACGGCGGCGCGCGACAGCTTGGGGCGCCCGGAATTGGAGATCGCCGCGCGAGGACTGGTGGTCGCCGCGTTGGCGCAATTGGAGGGCCATCTCGACCAACAACCCGCAGGCGACACGTGGCGGCAATACCTGCTCTGTGATCAGCTGCGGCGTTGCCTATCGGACCCGGCGAAGGGCGAGCATCGCGCCTTGGCGCGGCGTGCGATTCAACGGTTCATGGCGGCTGAACGAGACTCTCGGTTTCATGACTGGCTGCAGGATGCGCCATTCGAGCAGTGGGAGCGGGCTTTGCGATCTTGGGCCGTGCTTCCGATCGACTCGGTGCAACTCGTGCATGATTTGGAGTCATTCGAGACGGATGCGTTCCCTCGGGGTCGGCGAGAGCTCGCGGACTTGCTGGACGCGTTGCAATGGACCGACGCTGATGGCGAGGTCCTCCGGCAACTCAACGCACATTACCGCAACGCCAATCTCCGCGTCGGCATTTCGGTTGACCTGGTCGAGCGATTTGCGCCCCAGGAGACGCAACGCCGCGAGGCGGTGGCCGAGACGATCCTTGGCACGCCGGTTCGCGGAGCCAGCCATGTGTCCGCGCGCTCCCGGTTGTTTCTCGAGCCATGTGCGGACGCCTGGTTGATCGGCGTCGCCGCGGAAGGCCGCATGGATTCAAGTACGTGGTCGTCGCGCGGTCCTGCGACCGTTTACAACGACACCGATGGGAATTTCGCCGTCTCCCAGCGCGTTCGCATCGATCACCTGGGCGTGCGAGCCGAGCAGTCGCAAGCGTCGGCCCACACCAACAGCCGTTTGAGCGGCTTGGAGACGTCGGTCGATGGCGTGCCGCTGCTGGGATGGTTGACCCGCCAGATTGTGCTGAATCAGTACGAAGGGCTTCGCGGCGAGGCGCAACGCGAGGCCGAGTGGAAGCTGACCAACAAGCTTCAGACATCCTTTGGCGACGAATTGGAGAAAGCCCACCGCAACGCGCAGTCGGTTTATGACGAACGCATCGCCGGCCCGCTGGCGCGATTTCGGCTCCAGCCGGAAGTGGTCGAACTTAACACCACCAAAGATCACTTGACCGGACGCTTTCGAGTCGTCGGCGAAGGCCAGTTGGGCGCCCATACGCCGCGACCGCAAGCCGATCCCGCCAGCCTCGCGTCGGTTCAGATCCATGAGACGCTGATCAACAACGTGCTGGACAGCATGCAATTGAGCGGCCGGCGTTTCGAGTTGCGGGAGTTGTTGACCGAGTTGGCGAAGTCCTGGGGGTTCGACAAGTGGGCGCCGCCGGAGGAGCTTCCCGAGGGCGTCATGGTGCAGTTCGCGGAGGAGGAAGCCATCAGCGTCGACATGGACGAAGAGCGGATTCGATTGCGGCTGGACGTGAAGCGTTTGGAGAATTCGGATGGCAAGGGATTTGATGATTTCCAAATCCTGGTTGACTTCGAGCCAGTCCCCGAGTCGCGACGTTTGACGCTCAGTCGAACTGGCATTATCCGCGTGGCGGGTCAACGGCTGGGTTTCCGCGATCGCCTGCCGCTGCGCGGGATCTTCGCGAAGGTGTTCAACAAGAGTCGCTCGTTGGATCTTCTGGGCGCCGCCTTGCAGGACGATGCGCGCCTGGACGGCTCCGAGCTGCGTCAAAGCGGCATCGCCAATGGGTGGTTGATCCTGGAACTCGTGGCGTCGTCACCGCAGCCGGTTCATTCGGCGGCGGGGGCCCGAGCTTCGCTGCGTTAGGGCCTCCTAAACTACCCAAGCCGTGCGACCTCGGTCCCCACGAATGTCCCGTCCGCGCCGAGCCGGCGTGATCGATCACTACAACCGCGCCAAGCGGACCCCGGCGGACGTCTTGCTGGGGCGGAGAATTTGCACTTAAGCAGCGTTGCTTGCCCTGACGTAACCTAGATTTGTGGCGAATCGTCCACTCCGTCTTGGCCAGCGACGCTGCGAATCATGAGCATCCGTTCCACACAGACAACATCAAATGACGGCAGTCCCGTGCGCAGCCGCCTGCTGGACCAGCTGTTGTCGGACGATGCGTTTCTACCCGCCGAACCCAAAGATCTTGCGGAAACCGGCCTGAGTCCGACGCTCCTCGAAGCGATCGTGATGAAGCTGATCTTGGCCATGGGGTCCATCAGCGGGCGGGAGATCGCTGATCGAATCTGCCTGCCCTTCCGCGTGCTCGAACCGCTCTTTCAATCGCTGCGACAACGGCAGTGGTTGGTGTATTCAGGCTCCGCACAGCTAAACGACTACAACTATCGTCTGACGGATATCGGATCGGATCGAGCCCGCGCTCTGATGTCGGCGTGCACCTATGTCGGCCCGGCGCCGGTGCCGCTGAACGACTATGTGAACTCGGTGGAAGCACAGACCATCCGCGCCGAAAGCCCTCAACGATCCGCCTTGGAACGCGCTTTCCATGACATCACGATCGAACCCGACATGTTTGAAACCATGGGGCCGGCGATCAACAGCGGAGCGGGGTTGTTTCTTTATGGAGCGCCGGGCAATGGCAAGACGACGATCGCTCAACGCGTCACGCAGTGCTTCGGCCAGGATATCTGGTTGCCGCACGCCGTGGTTGAGGACGGCTATCTGATCAAGGTCTACGACGCGGCTTTTCATGAACAAGTCAACCGCGACGACGACAGTCTGTTGAAATCCGCCAGCCAAGATCTGCGGTGGATCAAAGTCAAACGCCCCACGGTGATCGTCGGCGGCGAACTGACAATGGACAGCTTGGAGATTCGCCACGACCCCGTGGGCAATGTCTGCGAAGCGTCGCTGCAGATGAAGAGCAACTGCGGTTGCCTGTTGATCGACGACTTTGGCCGTCAGCGAATGGAGCCGACCGAATTATTGAACCGTTGGATTGTGCCCTTGGAGAACCGCGTCGACTTCTTGACGATCCCCTCGGGCAAGAAGATCCAGGTGCCTTTCGAACAGTTGATCATTTTCTCGACGAATCTCGATCCCAGCCAACTGACCGACGATGCGTTCTTACGACGCATTCCCTACAAGATTGAAGTTCGCGATCCCACGACGGTGGAATTCGTCAAGCTGTTTCGTCTGTTCGCCAAGAAGATGCGTTTTCCTTTCGAGGAGGACGTCGTCGAGTACTTGATCAAGACGCATTATGTCGCCTTGGGGCGCCCGCTGCGGCGCTGCCATCCTCGCGACCTGTTGCTGCAGATCCGCAACTACTGCGCTTACAACGGCCTGCCGTTGGAAATGAGGAACGAGCACTTTGACCGAGTGGTCAAGAGCTATTTCACCGTTGTCAAAGGGACGGGATCGGAAACCCCAGTGCAGCCTGCAAGTCCGCCGGCCCCGTGGCCGCCGGGCGGATCGCCAGCGGCCGCCCCCGATCCAGTTCGCGCGGAACAGGGTCCCAACGAGGGTCGCTCCAACGCAGCCCCGTCCGATGAGGAGCGGCATCCCACCAGGGACTCCGCCCGCGCCGGCGAGTCGCCCAAGCGAGACTCCGCGCCGCCGCGCGCAGCGCCGTGTCGGCCATCCGCGAGGCGGCGAGCAAGGCCCAATCACTGTCCAACGCAGCTCGATCGAGTGCGGCGGCGGCGGCGGCGGCGGCGGCGGCAAGCAAGAGCGCGCCGTTAAAATCAGATTCCGCACGCTTGGCCGCCAGCGAGTCGGCCGAACGTTCGCCACGGCCCCTTTCCGGCTCGAACCGCCCAGCGCCGCGCCCCGTGAACCATCCGCATGAGGACGAACCGGCGGAGGAACATCGCTCGGAAGCGAAAGGAAAGGAGCAAGAGAAAGCCCCCGGCCGATCGGCGCCCGATTCCTCGCAAGGCCATGAGGATGAAGCTTCTGATGCACCCGGCCAAACACCAGCGGCCGACTCCGACGCCGCTCGCCAAAACAAGTCACTGTTCCCTCGGCTTCCCATGACGGAAGCCTCCGCTGAGCATACGCAACGGATAGGGGACGACTGATGCCGACCCTAGCGAAGACCAACGAGACGGTCGCCGGCTATAAATTGAAAGCTCGGCTCGGCGCCGGCGGCTATGGCGAAGTCTGGTCGGCCGACGCGCCCGGCGGATTGGTCAAGGCCGTCAAGTTCATCTACGGCTATCTCGACGAGGATCGCGCGAGCGCGAGTTGAAGTCCTTGAATCGAGTCAAGGATGTGCGGCATCCGTTCTTGTTGTCGTTGGAGCGGATCGAGGTCGTGGAAGGTCAATTGGTCATCGTGACCGAATTGGCGGAGTCCAGCTTGAAGGAACGCTTCATCGAATGCCGCAAGAAGGGACTTCCCGGCGTACCTCGCGAGGAGTTGATGGTCTATGTCCGCGACACCGCGGAAGCATTGGACTACATGCGCGAGAAACACGAATTGCAGCACTTGGACGTCAAGCCCGAGAATCTCTTGCTCGTGGGCGGACGCGTCAAGGTCGCTGACTTCGGACTGGTGAAGGACATCGGCGAACGCACCTTCACCATGATGGGCGGCTTAACTCCCCTGTACGCGCCGCCCGAGGTCTTTGAAGGGCATCCATCGCATCATAGCGATCAATACAGCCTGGCCATCGTCTTCCAGGAGTTGCTGACCGGACGCGTGCCTTTCAGCGGCAAGAGCGCGGCAAGGCTCGGATTGCAGCACGCCAAAGCGCCGCCGGACCTTGGCTCCCTGCCGGACGAGGATCGGCCGGCGATCGAACGGGCCCTCGCCAAGGATCCAAGCCGTCGATTCCCGAGTTGCATGGCGTTGATCGACGCGCTCGCCAAGGGGACCAGCGAAGCCGACGTATCGTTGGCCCAGGTGAACGTACGCAAAGCGGCGACCAAGACTGAAACGCCTGCGGCGGACTTCCTGCGGTCGCCGCAGTTACGCCGGCTCTTGTCCGATCAGCCCGTTTCGAACGGCAAGCCGTTCGACATGCTGAACACGTCGCATCACTGCCGTCCAACGCTGTTCCTTGGGTTCGGCGGCACGGCGGGTGCGGTGCTGGACCGCATCAAACAACGGATGCATCGGAGATTCGCGGGCAAGACCGTGGAGGCGATTCGTTTTCTGCAAACCGATGTCGACCAACGTGCGCTGAATCACTTGGTGTCCCTGCATGGTCCGGGGCTTTCGGCTCAGGAGACGCTGGCCTTGCCGTTGCGGCGGCCCGAGTATTATCGCACGCGGGCCAGCAGCTATCAGAAGTGGGTCAGCCGTCGCTGGCTGTACAACATCCCCAGATCGCTGACGACCGAAGGGCTGCGACCGCTTGCTCGTCTGGCCTTTGTGGACAATGCGCCGAAGCTGTTCGATCGCATCCGCGCGGAACTGAAGATGATCGCGGATCCAGAAGTGCTCAAACGATCGGCCGAAGCGGCGCAGCGCCCTTCGAATCCACCTGCCGCATCGTGCTGGTCGCCTCGGTTTCCGGCGCCACCGGCGGCGGCATGGTGCTCGACGCCGCATTTGCGGCGCGGCAAATCGCAGCCGAAATCGGTTTGGACCAATCACAGCTTTGCGGCGTCTTGGTGCACGCCACCGGCGGCGATTTGAACGATCGCGAATTGGGCATCGTGAACGCCTATGCGGCGCTGAAGGAATTGCTGTACTACCGCCAGATTCGCTACCCAGGCGACGAGGATTGCGGACTGAATCCAGCCGCCGGAGACCGGGCCGCGTTTGACGACATCTACTTCGCCTCCAATGGGGAAGCCGAGCGAGAGTTCACCGATTTGATCGAAGAAATCTCGGAGTATCTCTACGTGGATACGGCAACCGAGGGCGGCGCCTTCATGGACGCCTGCCGCCGTGCCGCCCGAAGGTCAACCGACGAATCCGATGAATGCTATGTCCAACTGTTCGGCATCCACCGCGAGGAGTTCTTGAACGAATGGGAAATCGACGCGCACGTGCGTAAGTTGACCCACGGCATCGTCCACTGGTGGCGAGGCGTTGAGCGAACGCCGCCAGACGATCAAAACAACATTCTCGCCCGCGCAAAAAGAAAGACGCCATCAGCCCGGCGCGCCGCGAGAAACTCGACGCGCTGGTTCACGATGCGGTGCAAGCCCTACACCTGGATCGAGCCTCGTTGGCGCCTCGAGTGAAACAAGTCGCACATGCGGAGATCAACGCCCCGCCGGAACAGCTGCTTCGAGGCCTGATCTCCAACGCCCGAGAGTCCACCGATTCGGCGCCGACGTGGTGGAGCCAGTGCCAGGAGGACATGGTGCGCTTGTTTGGGGAAGTCGACGAACCGGCGGGCGCCACGCCGCTCGGCGCCAGCTTGCTGGAACAACTGCGAGAGCAAGCAGCCGCGCTGGCCAACCGCGTGATGTCGTGGATTCAACAAGCGTTCGCACTCAGCACGGCCCGCCTTGCTGGAGCACGTTACCTGGGCGACAACTTCCTCGCTCAACTGAAGCAGTTCGAGGAAGACCAGTCCTTGGCCGTGCGCACCGGCCGTGACCGCTTCCATGAAGCAGGGCGGACGATTCAACAACTGTTGTATCCCAAGGATCGACGACGTGCGGCTCCCACGATGGACGAACTTCAGGCCGCCCTGGAAAAGGCCGCGCTGGCCCGCTATTTCGTTTTCGAAAACGACCTGGCGCGGCGTTTCGCTCGCACGGTCTTCGCGAAACTGAGCAAGGAGATGGAATCGCTCTTCGATCTGGATGTCGCGCTGAAAGGCCTCGAATTGCGGATCACGCAAAACGAGAAAGCCGCACCCGGCGGCTTCCTCGCCCAGTTCACCGAAGATCCGCGAATCCTGCGGGTCGTGAGCGACAAGATAATCCGCAAGCTCGGCATGGAGCCCACCGACTTGTTTCGAGGACTGCAGTCCCTGTTGCAGACTCCGGATCAGGCGTTGGAGACCACGGCCGCCTGCACGCAAGAAACGCTGCTGGACGCCGTGCGCCAGATGGAGCAAACCGCCGACGCCACGAACAACGCAACACAGCAAATCAAACGCTGTCTGGACGCCGCCAAGCCCGTGATTCAAGACTGCGGCGGCCGACAACGGCTGCTAATCATGGCCCCGGCGTCCCTCAAACGCGGATCGATTCGCAAGGGAGTTCGCGAATCCCTGGGGGTCACCCCCAGCGTGATCTGCACCGGCGTGGACTTCGTCGCCTGCTACGAATTGGAAAAAGTCTCGCTGCCCAGAATCGCCGCCAAACTGGTTGACGGCCGGCAGGACTTCGTCGATTGCGCCATGCGAGTGCATACGCGCAAGGATATCGACTGGGAAGATGCGTTCGTTCAGTAGGAAGATGCGGGCGTGATTCGCACCGCAAAGCGGTGCAACTTCACCGCAGAAGAGCACGGAGGAACACAGAGGACAGAATTGCATCCGCCTCTGTGGTTCTCCGTGTCCCCCGCGGTCAATTCCATCCGAATTTTCACGCACTTCGGGAACAACCATGCTTAGAGGTCGCGGGCGGCGATGAGGGCAAGATGACGCAAATGGACAAGCGGGGGCCCCAAAGCTTAGCGATCGCTCACGATGATGTGACCGATGAGCGCACAAACGAACAGGAAGACCAACCCGATCGCGGCGTTGATTAGTTCCTCGGTCATCGAGATTCCCCAAGCGGCGCCAGGAATCCCTCCGTGTGGCAAACATATGATCTTCCGTGCTCTGGTGTTATCGACCAGTCGCTCGAGCGAATCTGAAAAACAATTTCTCGCGCGGCGCCTCTTCCCCACGCGTTCAGCGTTCGCGGATCCGCGAAATCCCTTTCATCGGCGTCTCGTTCCTATCTCCGCAAGTGTTCGCCGAAAGCGCATGTTGTTAGAATGCGGTCTGTCGTCCGCCGCATCGAGCGCCGGTCCCTTTCCCATTCAGTGAACGAAGCACGCCATGCCATCGCCCGCGCTCGGCATTGACCTTGGAACAACGTTCTCGGTGGTCGCCGTGCTGGACGAGCATGGACAACCAAGGACGATCGCCAACGCCGAGGGCGAATTGACCACGCCGAGCGTGGTTCTTCTGTCGGACCTCGAACTGATCGTCGGCAAGGAGGCCGCCAAAGCCGCTGTCGAAGAGGCCCAACATGTGGCGGATTGTGCGAAGCGCGCACTGGGCAAACGCTATTACCCTCGGCTACTGGGGCAACGTCGAGTTCCGCCTCAGGTCTTGCAGGCTTGCGTCTTGCGAAAGCTCATGAAGGACGCCGAAGCGGTCCTTGGCCCTTGCCGCCAAGCGGTGATTACCGTTCCTGCGTACTTTGACGACGCGCGGCGGCAAGCCAGCTTGGATGCGGCGGCCATGGCGGGAATCGAAGTGCTGGACATTCTGAATGAGCCGACCGCGGCGGCGATCGCTTTTGGGCGACAGCAGCAACTCTCGGCGTCCTCGACGCCGTGCAATCTCCTGGTCTATGACTTGGGTGGAGGCACGTTTGACGTCACGGTCATGGAGATCCTGAACGATCGCTTCACCACCCTGGCCACCGACGGCGATGCGCGACTGGGAGGACGCGATTGGGATGAAAGGCTGATGCGCCTGGTTCGCGAAAAGATCGCCGCCCAAGGCGGCGCGGCGCCCAGCGCCGCGCTGGCCGCGGAACATAAATTGTGGCGCCAATGCGAAGAGTTGAAACGTACGTTGACGGCTCGCACGCACGGTTCACTATTCTGGGAGCACGATGGCGCGTCGGTGCGCATCGAAATCACGCGGGACGAGTTCGAGGAGGTCTGCCGTGACCTGTTGGAGCGCACCGCGTTCACCACGCGACAGACGTTGCAGGCCGCGGGATTGGAGTGGAGCGATGTGGAGCATGTCCTGTTGGTCGGCGGAGCCAGTCGCATGCCCGCCGTGGAAGCCCGCTTGAAAGACTTGTCCGGCAGGCAACCCCAACGCGCCGTTTCGCCGGACGAAGCGGTCGCCCACGGCGCCGCCTTGCACGCCGGCGCCATCTTGGCTGGCCAGGCCGGCCAGCAGCCCGCCTTCGAAGTTCGCAACGTCAATGCCCATAGTCTGGGAGTCGCGGCGGCCGAAGCCTCGACGCGACGAGCCCGCACGGCCGTCGTGATTCCACGCAATACCCCCTTGCCGGCCAGCGGCAAACGCACGTTTCGCACTCAGAAGACGGGCCAGAAATCCATCCTTGTCCGCATCGTCGAAGGCGAAAGCCCGAATCCCAACGAATGCGCGGCGATCGGAAGATGCATCGTGCAACCCTTGCCCGACGGCCTGCCGGCCGGTGCGCCCATCGAAGTCCTGTTTCGCTACGGAAGCGACGGACGGTTGAGCGTCGCGGTCCGCGTCGCCGACGCCGCCGTACAGCACGAATTGCATCGCGAAAACACACTCGGCGATACGGAACTCGCCTCGTGGCGCGAGTTCCTGAAACAATGGTGACCCTTAGCACCCCCCGCGTCCCATGAACATCCAAATGCGAGGCTTCACCCGCCGCTCGACCGTCGTTCAAGTCCGCGAATGGGTGGATCGACAGGCCGCCGCCCTGCCCGCCGAGCCCGTGCCGTTGACAAACGCCGCTGGGCGAGTGCTGGCGGAGTCAGTCGTCAGCCGCATGGACGTTCCCGGGTTCGACCGTTCGATGATGGACGGCTTCGCCGTGCGCGCGGAGGATGTCGCAGGGGCTTCCACGTACTCCCCCATCGTGTTGCAAGTCATCGGAGAAGCACTTCCCGGCCGCCCCTTTCAGGGAAGCCTTCAAGTGGGTCAAGCCGTGCGCATCATGACGGGGCGCGCCCGACCAGGCGAAGCCGACGCCGTGGTTCCCGTCGAACACGTGGAGCAATCCGCCCTGTCCGATCGAATTGATCGTGCGCCGCCCGGCGAGTTCATCGAAGTCCAGCAGCCCCTGCCGCTCGGCAAGAATGTTGGTCGCTGCGGCGAGGATATCGCGCGGGGACAACAAGTCCTCGCTGTGGGACGCCGCTTGCGACCACAGGACCTGGGCGTGCTTTCCTCCATCGGCATGGCGCACATCAACTTGGTTCGCCAACCTCGAGTCGTCCTGCTGATCACGGGCAACGAGATTCTCCCGCCCGGCAGCGCCGCCGAACCACATCGCATCGTGGACGCCAACTCGCCAATGCTGCAAGCGCTGGTGGCTCGCGACGGCGGCGTCGTGGCGGCTTGCCAACGCATCCAAGACGATCCCGCGGCAATTCGCCAGGCCATGCAGCAACCCGCGGACATCGTGCTGATCTCCGGCGGCTCCAGCGTGGGGCAAGAGGACCATGCGCCCAAGTTGCTGGCCGAACTCGGCGAGTTGGCCCACCATGGCGTCGCCATGCGTCCGAGCAGCCCGGCCGGTGTGGGGCGTGTCGGCGACGCCCTGATCTTCTTGTTGCCGGGCAATCCCGTGTCTTGCCTGTGCGCCTATGATTTCTTCGCGGGTCGAGCCATTCGGCAATTAGCGGGATTGCCCGCGGCTTGGCCCTACCCGCTGGTGCGGCGCCCCTTGGCGCGGAAAGTGTCGTCGGTCGTGGGACGCGTGGACTATGCTCGCGTACGCTTCACGCCCAACGCGGCCGACCATCGTGACGATGAACAAGAGCCGAATCAAGTCGAACCTCTGGCCATTAGCGGAGCGAGTATGCTGAGCTCCACGACGCGGGCCGACGGCTTCCTGGTCTTGCCGCAGGATAGCGAGGGTTTCGCCGCCGGCGAGATGGTCGACGTTTACCTCTACGACCTCACGCCCAGCCATGATCCCTCGCTCTGAAATGCTCTGCGCTAAGGATTCCTCTGAAACGAGGACAGGAGGCGCGGCCCGTGGCCGCGTGAATTGGTCGCCATGCCGTCTTATTCGCATCAACAACAATTCCTGCAGGTCGTGGACCGTGATCAGGCGGAGCAGCGTTTCCAGTCCGCGTTGCGGCTTGCTCCGCTGGGTGAGGAAACTACGCCCCTGAGCGAAGCGCTGGGTCGGGTGTTGGCCGGCGATCTCGCGGCTGCGATCGATGTCCCCAGCTTTGATCGCTCCAATTTCGACGGCTTCGCCGTACTCGCCGCCAACATTGTGGCGCGGACGAGGAGAGCCCGGCTCGGCTGCAGTTGCGCGGCGAAGTCCTGGCGACAGGAGTGCGGCCCGACTTCGAACTGCTGGACGGGCAGGCCGTTGCGATCGCGACGGGCGGAATGACGCCCCGCGGCGCCGATGCGGTCGTGATGGTCGAACACGCCGACGTGGAGGACAACTTAAATCAGGTCGTGGTCCGCCGCGCGGTGGCGTCAGGATTCGGCGTCACTTTCGCAGGGGCCGATATTGCCGCGGGCGAAATGGTCGCGCGAGCCGGCCAGGTGCTGACAAGCCGCGAGACCGGGGTGCTGGCCGCGATTGGGATCGCCAGCGTGCCGGTCTATCGTCGGCCGCGCGTGGCGGTGATTTCGACCGGCGATGAGATCATCCCTCCCGGCCAACCAATGTCGCCCGGCAAAATCTACGACTCGAATAACCGCGTGTTGTCCGATTCCATCCGCGAATTGGGATGCGAGCCGCTGGAGATGGGCGTCGTCCACGACGACGTCGAGCAACTCCATCAACGGTTGACGGCGGCGCTGGAAGAGTGCGATGCGGTGCTGTTGTCCGGCGGCACCAGCAAGGGCGCGGGAGATCTGTCCTATCGCGCGGTCGCTCGCTTGCAAGATCCCGGCATCGTCGCCCATGGCGTGGCGCTGAAACCGGGCAAGCCCATTTGTCTGGCGGCCAGCCAAGGCAAACCCGTGGTCGTGCTTCCCGGTTTTCCCACGTCGGCGATCTTTACGTTTCATGAGTTCGTGGCGCCCGTGCTTCGCCGACTCGCCGGTCGCTTCGCTTCGCCAGCGCAATACCTGACGGCCCGCTTGGCGACCAAAGTCAATTCGGAGATCGGCCGCACCGAGTATTTGCTGGTCACCTTGGTCCCCCGCACCACGCCGCCCTGGATGAGCCCCGCGTCGTCCGAACCGGCAGCGACCGCCGGCGAGGCCCCGGCCGAACTTGCGGCGTACCCCATGGACAAGGGATCCTGGTCCGTGTCGGCGTTCGCCAGGGCCGACGGCTTTGTCACGATAGATCGGCATGAAGAGATCCTGACCGCGGGCGCCGCGGTGCGAGTTCATCTCTTGGGACGCGACTTGATGTTGGCCGACCTAGTCTCAATCGGCAGCCATTGCCTTGGTCTGGATGCATTACTGGGACGCTTGCAGCAAGAAGGCCTGCAAACCAAGTTCATCGCCGTCGGCTCGCAAGGCGGACTACGCGCAGCGGCGCGAGGCGAATGCCATCTGGCGGGCGTGCATCTGCTGGACCCCGTGACCGGACAATACAATACGCCCTTCCTGACCGATGACCTGATCCTGCTTCCCGGCTATCAACGCTGGCAAGGGGTGGTGTTTCGCCGCGACGAGCCGCTGTTTGCGGAGTGTCAGGACGCCCAGGAAGCGATCGCGCGGGCGGTCGCCTCACCGTCACATCGTATGGTTAATCGCAATCAAGGCAGCGGCACTCGAATTCTGATCGACGAGTTCCTGCAAGGCGCCAGGCCCGCCGGGTATGTGGTGCAGAGCAAGAATCACAGTGCTGTCGCGGCGGCGGTGGCTCAAGGACGAGCGGATTGGGGAGTCGCGATCGAACAAGCGGCCACACAAGCCGACCTGGCGTTCCTGCCGCTCCGCCAAGAACACTACGATTTCGTCGCGCCCCGTTCGTTGTGGGAGTCTCCCGCCGTCCAACGCTGTCGGGCGCTGTTGGTGGATCCCGATTTTCGCCATCAACTGTCGCAGCTGGGATTGACCTGAAACCAACGACGACCATAAATCAGTCCCCAACGGGACGGCCCCAAACCAGCCCAGGGTGAAGCGCAGAGCAACCCTGGGGAACCGACGCCGGCCCCGACACCAAGTCCCAACGGGACGGCCCCAAATCAGCCCAGGGTGCAGCGCAGCGCAACCCTGGGGAACCGACGCCAGTCGCGGCCACGAAGTCCCAACGGGACGACCCCAAACCAGCCCAGGGTGTAGCGCAGCGCAACCCTGGGGAACCGCCGCCAGTCGCGGCCATCAAGTCCCAACGGGACGGCCCCAAATCAGCCCAGGGTGCAGCAGCGCAACCCTGGGGAACCTTCATGGCCGTTGATTTAGACGGAACGGACCAAGACTTCGCCGCGACCACCTTCCAAGAGATCACCGTGGTAGAGCTGGATGCGCTCAACATCCAGATCTTCCGGCAGCGGGAATCCGTGACTGCTCAAGTCCCGCAAAAGCAAGCGAACCACCAGCGGATCGGCCAATCCGCCCTCGCGAAACGTCGGCAACATCTCCGGCGGATTGTCGCCCAGCAAGCCCAAGGTGCCGCGATGCATGCCGGCGCCGTGGCGAATGCCGCACTGGCCAAACACCAACAGGGTTCCGGCCAGCATATTGAAAGCGGCCAGATCGCCGATGTCGCCGCCAATGGCGACGAAACCTCGTCGCATGGAGTGCGCCACCTCGTTGCCGGCGCCGCCTTCGATCAACAGAACGCCGCCCGCCATCCCGCGAGCGCTGCCGCGATAGGCGGCTCCGGCCAAGTGCCCGGCGTCTCCCTTGACATGAATCACTCCTCCCTGCAGTTCCGCTCCGACCCAATCGCCCACATCGCCTTCGACCAGAATCCGCCCTGCCGACATGTCGCTGCCGACATGCCGCCCGGCATGTCCCTCAATGATCATCTCGCCAGCGTCCATCTTGGCGCCGATCCAATGAACGCCGCGCAGGTCGCCTTGCCAGCGAAGACAACCGGAATCGGGGTCTCCACTCACGTCGAAGAAGTCGCCAAGTCGTTCCTGGCGGTTGCCGTGATGGACTTGCAGGCCGGCGACCTGATCCAAGGTCAACGAAGCCACGGCCGAGGGCGTAACACCTTCGACTTCCAAGGGCGCCTGTGCGGGCCGGACATATTGTAAGTTCAGCGACATGGGATAGCGCGTCGATTGCTGCGGGGGATGCGGGACGAACGTTGCCAGGCGAGAAGACTCATTCTAGTTCTTTCAGCGCTTGCCGGTAGTCTGCGGGATGATTCAGATTTCGGAGACTGTCCAAACGCGGGTCGGCGTCGCGCAACGCCTCGGCGGGCGTCAGCAGCGTACGGCTGAGCTGCATCAACGTCCAAGGACGCCGTTCGCCTTGAGCGAGCAAGTCGAAGGCTTTTTCAGCCAGACGCGTGCGGTAGACGGCCGAAAGGGGTTGGGGGCGATCCTCATGGGTTGCGGCCACGATGTCCCAATCATCGGCGAGCAACCCGGCCAGGCGCCGCACCCAGGCGGCTCGCAGGAAGGGCGCATCGCAACTGGTCACGAACGCGGCGTCGTTCGAAGGGGCCAATTCGGCCAACCCCACGGCGAGACCTTGTAGCGGCCCCCATCCTGGTTGGGGATCGCGTGCGATCCTGACCGCCGCGGGCAACTCCGGAAGCTGTTGGTCCTCAGCGGCGACGACCACGATGTGGGACGCCGCGGGCTGAATCAATCGTACGACGCGCTGCAGCATGCTTTCCCCGCCGAAAGGCAACGAAGCCTTATCGGCGCCCATCCGGCGACTCTTGCCGCCGCACAGCACGACCGCTCCTATGATCTGCGAACTGGGAATCGCGGTTTCCTCTGACGACTGATCCCACTTACTTGTCACAGGCCACTTCCCGAGGATGCAACAGGTAGTCGCTGGTAACCGGGTAATTACGAAAGCGAATCGAGTAATACTGTTCGAACCACTCGCGGATGCTGGATTCGACGCCATTGTCAAACGCCGGCGCCACGTGCAGCGTTTCGCCGTCGCAGGGCTCGCGCAGCTCGCCCTCGTTGACCAGGACTCTCCCGGACTTGATGACGTAGCGAGGCGCGGCGAACATCTGCTCCTTGTCTTCATGCGGCGAGTAGATCGTGATGTCCGCGTCGGCGCCTGGGCCAAGGTGGCCCTTGTGCTTCAGACCCAACATCCGCGCGGCGCGGCCCGGGTGATGATGCATATTTCATTCAAGGTGTATTGTCGATCCAAGTCCGCCAATTGCGATCGTTCGGAAACACGGCGATGCGCTTGCTTCAGACAATCGCGGCGGTATTCACGATCCATCAACAACCGGATGATCTGAGGGTACGCCATGAACGAGGCGCCATTGGGATGATCCGTGCTCATGGCGACTCGCCAGGGATCGTCCATCATCAGATACCACTCCAGACCGACCGCCCATTGCAGGGAGTGGACCAGGCTCTTGTTGCGATACTTGATCGGCGCGATGCCGCAACCGGACTCCATCTCGGTGTCGCCGCTGAACCACTTCGTGCCGTAGATGTTGTGCAGCATGTAGCCCAGCGGTCCGTCGCCGGTCATGCTCGTTGTTTCGCCAAACATGACCTGTCCCACATCGACGGTGATGTTGTCGTGATCCTTCACGTATTGCACCAGATCGGCGACCTTCGAGGAAAACGTGTCTTCATCTCCATCGCCGCCGCCATAGCTATGAAATTGAATATGAGTGAGGTGCCCGCGCTGACCCTCCAGAGCCTGCATGGTCTGCAAGGTGGTCTCCCAGTTGCCGGGCAAACCGAGGTTGTTGCAGTGGATATGAACTGGATGCGGCAGATTCAGTTCATTGGCCGCGAGCGTCACATCGCGAATGATCTCTCGCGGCGTCACGTCGAAGTGGTCAACGGGCTGGTCCAGTCGATTCACGTTTCCCGAAGCGTGGTGTTTCCAGACTTCCACGCCCCCGGGATTCACCAGTTTGGGCGCGTAGCCCTTGGCCGCTCCCAGCAACCAGGCCAGGAATCCTCGCAGTTTCTCCTGATCGCGTTCCTTGATCGATTGCATGACAAAATGATTGTTGCCCACCAAGACATAAAACCCTTTGTCAAGGCAAGGCGTATCGTCGAATTCCTCGTGGGCGTGCCGCGCGGCCAGCGGCGGAACGGCCGCGTCAAAGGCCGTCGTGTACCCCATGCCCAGGTACTTGTACCCGGTGGCGAAGGTGCTGGGAACGCTGCCCATGGTCCCGCTATGGGTCGTCGCGGTGCGGCGCACGGGTTCCGCGCGACGTTTCTCCTCGGGTCGCATCTTGCGGGCGGTATTGACCTTGGGCCCCGCGATATGGCAATGCATGTCAATGCCGCCGGGCATGATCACCAATCCGGCGGCGTTGAGAATCCGCGCCGGGGCGTCGTCTGGATCCGTGGGCGGGGATACGATCTTGCCGTTGCGGATCCAGAGATCCTGAACTTGGCCGTCCACTCCATGGACAGGATCGTACACATACCCGCCCTGTATCAAGAACAGCGAGTCCGACATGCTTGGGTAACGCCTTTTCTGTAACTCGGTGGATGCTTCACTCTTCACTGTCGCCATCGTCGATTCGCCGCGCGCCGGCCCTCGCGCTAACGCAAAGGCTCCTTGCCGAGCAACCGACGCAACATGCCGATCTGGCCGCCGTGCAGCATTTCATGGGCGCTGCAGAACAACAAGGATCCCAGCTTGTTAGGATGCACGGCGTAGGGCGCCGGCAGGGGTTCGAGCATTTGCTCGTCAACAAAACCGGCGGCCTCGTGCATCACGCGTTGATGCACGGCGTCGAACGTCGCTTGAATCTCGGCAAGCGGCGGATACGTCTCTGGATCGGGCGAGGGCGTAGTGCCTTTTTGAAACGCGCGAAAGAAGTCCTTGCTGATGAACTGATTGTCTTCACGCTCTCGGCCGCGAATTCGCACCAAGGCCAACGCATACTGCGCCATCGCCAAGTGCCCCATTTGCCAAGCCAGGTGCGACTTGACGCCCGACGGCATGGCGAACCACTCGTGCGGCTGAATCTCCTCGAACAACTGCCGGGTGTATTGTCGAGCAAAGTCGATTTGCTGCAGCGCCCAACGGCATTGCGTGTTAGCCATGTGAATCACAATCATGGAGACGCGCCGCGCCGCGGCGGCGACTGGATCGGCGGCCATTCAGTCGTTGCACGACCGCCAAGTTGGGTGAAGTCGAAATATCTTCGGCTTGTTTTTCGGGCCATTCCGCTGGCTCAGGGACGTCGCGGGAATTCGCGTTGATGATGCTCTTTGACACGGCGCTCCAGCGCGGACAAGATGTCGAAATCACTGGGCAAGGGCGACTGGAAAGCCGGGCGCAACGGAATGGGCACATCGTCCATGCGGTACACCGTGCCCGGAACGTTGATGCCGTATGTGGCCACGTGAAAAGCGACGGTCGCCGCTCGCGTCGTCGGCGTCTCCTTCGGATCCAGGGCGACGTAAGGAATCGACGCCAGATGCTCGCGAGCCGGCTGACTGAAGTTCGCCATGGGGTCGCTGGCGATGATCAAAGCCGCATCGGCTTCGCGACGAGCAAGCACATCCGAGGCGGTGTATTCGCCGGGATTGAATCGCGGATAGCCTCGACCCAGGTTGACGCCAAACGGATAACCGGTGCGCCAGGAGACGACATTGTCGGCGCCGGTCACGTTGCCATGACCACGATTGGGTTTGCAAACAAAGCGAGTGTACTTGTTCATGTCGCGAGTCAACGCCAGCAGCGCCTCGCTGTTGGCGTGCTTGCCGCGAGTCATGGTCAGTCCCATGCCGAAGAAAATCACGCCGAAACGGGCCGCCTTCATCCGATCCATCAAGTCGCGCCAGACCGATAACGGCTGGCCAGTTTCCCGCTGCACCATGTCGGGATCGAGTTCGAGGTCCTGAGCCAGCGCTCGCAGCACCCACAGCGCCTCGAAGTCCTTGCGGGGCTTGATCGCGATGAAGATGTCGGCGGCCTTGGCGGACTTGGTCTTCCGCACGTCGACCACAACGCAGGTGCGGTCCTTGCGACCGTTGGGAACGAACATCCCCTTGGGCATCAGGCTGTACTTGGTGAAGTGTCGGGGATGGCTCTCCGCCGGGTTGGACCCCCAGAAGATGATCATGTCGCCGCGATTGCGAACTTCGCCCAGCGAGCAGGTGACTTCGCCGACGCCTTGAAAAGCCATGCCTGACGGCCCGTGGCAGACGCTGGTCGTGGTGTCGACGTTGCCGCCGATCCAATCGGCGATCCCGACCGCTATGCGCTGCGATTCCACGGTCGTATCGCTCAAGCCGTAAATCAGCGGATACCGCGCTTCGCAAAGAATGCGAGCGGCTCGCTCGACGCCCTCCTCGACCGACGCCGGCCGGCCTTCGATCAGGCAGGGGGAGATGTCCTCGATCTCGTGGTTCAAGAACCAAGCGGTTCCCAACACGCAGGCCCGCTTGCGCCTTGACGATCTTATGGCCTTCGACATGCAGATCGATGTCGTCGCAAACGCAACCGCAGAACGTGCAGGTCGCGTCTTCGACGATTTTGAGCGGCAAGGATTCGTCGGCGGGCGGGCTGGCGGCTTCGGCCATGATCGCTGGTGCTCGGTGAAAGGGTGGGTTAACGTTCGGCAAATCGTTGGGAGGGACGTTGGATACTAAGCCCTGGCGGCTGGTCGGTGGACGCGAAGCCAAGGAGGCATGAGGTGGTCTCGGTCATTCGCCAAGCGGCTCCAAGGAAACATCCATTCCCTTGCTGGTCGGCATCCCGGAACCATGGGTGTCGCCGCCCATCAATCGACTGGAGAGATCGCCATAAGCGATAAACAACACGCCCGGCGGCAGCTCGTCGCCCTTGGCGGCGGTGACCGCAACATCGATCGCGCCGAATTCGCTGGTAATTCGCACTTGTTGCTGTTCCCGCAAGCCCAGTCGTTGCATGTCCTCGGGCGCCACCTGCAGAATATGAATCTCTTCTTGATAATTCGTTCGAAACTTCCCTTCGCTGATGCCGCAACCTTGCCGACTGGTGCGACCGGGAATCAAGATGAATGTTTCGCTCATGCACGTCTCGTTGGCTAAATCGCGGTCGCGGCCGGGAGTCTCTATATTAACCCGTTTCGCGGATCGTCGCAGCGCCGCTGGGATTCTGAGATAGAATGGGGCGGGCGCCGCAAACGCCGATCGCACCACGACGCCATCGAGCACCACTTTCCGGAGGATCCTGAATGTCGCCGTCAGCGAGTACCGTTTCTGTGAGAAATCTCTCTGTTTGCCTGCTCTGGTCCCTGCTTCTCCAGGCGCCCCTGGTCCCCGCCACGGCGGCGGAGATTGACCCGACGTATCTGAAAGCGAGCGAGGCCGGCCCCGACTTCCCCATTCAGGGCGAGTACCTGGGCGACATCAAGACCACCGATGGCGAAGTGCAAATCGGCTTGCAAGTGATCGCGGTGGGAAAAGGGCGATTTCAGTCAAAGGCCTTTCAAGGCGGGCTGCCCGGCGCCGGTTGGAATCGTGAAGCCCCGTTGCAAGCGGAAGCTCGGCTCAATGACGGCAAGCTCGTGTTTGCGGCTGACTCCTGGGAAGCCAAGCTGCAAGACGGCGCTTTCGTGGTCAGCGATAGCGGCCGTCCCGCGGGCTCGCTGAAGAAGATCAACCGACTCAGTCCCACCTACGACAATCCGCCGCCGGAGGGCGCCGTGGTCTTGTTCGACGGCAAGAACGCGGACGCCTGGAAAGGCGGGAAGGTCAGCGAAGAAGGTTGGCTGATCCAGGGAACGACCTCCAAGCAACGATTTGGCGACTTCCGCTTGCATTTGGAGTTCATGCTGCCGTTTCAACCGGAAGACTCGCAGCAAGGCCGCGGCAACAGCGGCGTCTATTTGCAAGGTCGTTACGAAGTGCAGGTGCTGGACAGCTTTGGCCTGCAAGGGAAGGACAACGAATGCGGCGGCTTGTATTCGGTGAAAGCCCCAGACCTCAACATGTGCTTGCCTCCTTTACAGTGGCAGACCTACGATATCGACTACACTGCGGCCAAGTACCAGGACGGCAAGCTGACCACCAATCCGCGGATCACCGTACGGCATAACAACGTCGTGATTCACAAGGATGTCGAGCTGCCGGGAGAACGCTCCACGACGGCGGCGCCGGTGAAGCCTGGCCCGGATCCGGGACCGATCTACCTGCAAGACCACGGCAATCCCGTGCGTTTCCGCAACATCTGGCTCATCGAAAAGTAGCGTGAGCAGCGACCGGAGACACCCGCCGACCGCGGGCCCCCTGGCCAACCAAGCGACTCCCGTGAGCGTCGCCGTCGAGTTCTTTGGCGTTCCACGACAGCGCACGGCGTAGCGCGGATTGAGATCGAACTTTCGTCTGGGAACGCAACGCTGGCGGCGCTGCTGAACGCCTTGGCCGCGCGGTTTCCCGCCTGGGGAGACTCGTGCTTGGACGAAGAAGGCCGCCTGTTGCCCGCGTACCTGGCGAATGTGGACGGCCAACGGTTCTTGCACGCCCCAGAGTCCGCTTTGCGCGACGGAGAAGTGGTCTTGATTCTGGCGGCCGACGCCGGTGGATGAAAGCACGCATGGCAAATAAGTCTGCAACGAACGCACTCTACGGCCTGCATGGTTGCCGCCTGATGATCGACGTCGGCCGTCCGCGGATGCGGCGGCTGCCGATTCCCGTCGAGGTGCTGCGGGGATATGTCGGAGGATCCGGCCTGGGCGCCTGGCTGCTGTTGACGCAAGACGCCGCGAGCTTGGACCCGCTTTCGCCGGAGGCGCGTCTGGCGTTCGTCTTCAGCCCGTTGGTTGGCAGCCCGCTGACGACTTCGGCGAAGTTCGCCGTGGTTAGCAAGAGCCCTCTCACACAACGCTTCAACGACTCGCTCGTCAGCAGCGGCTTCGCCATTGCCGGCAAAGCGCTGGGGTGCGATGCGCTGGTGCTGACGGGGCGCACCCCTCGGCTGAGCATACTGCTGATTGAACCGGACAAGGTGGAAGTTCTGGACGCCGAGGAGCTTGGCGGGCTGTCGTGCGGCGAGGCCGAAGCGCGACTGCGGCAGGTGTATCCCGGAGCCTCGGTCGCCGTCATCGGCCCGGCCGGCGAGCGTCAGGTGCGATACGCCAGTATCTCGCACGATGGCCGACACGCGGGTCGAGGCGGTAATGGCGCCGTGATGGGCGCCAAGAACATCAAGGCCGTCGTTGTACGAGGCAATCGCCGCCCGGCTTGGGCGCACCCTCGGGAGCTGACGCAATATGCGCGGCGATTGTCGCAACGCTCCTTGGGTCCGGAGACGGAGAAGTATCGAGAGCTCGGCACCGCCGCCAACCTTCTGCTCTTCAATCGACTCAAGTCGCTGCCGACGCGCAATTTCCAACAAGGTTCATTTGATCATGCCGATCGGCTCGCGCCGGAAAGCTTCGCGACAGCCGCGCCGTCACCCGCAACTCGTGCCGTGCTTGCACGATCGGATGCACGCATATGTACGCCTTGCAGGATCAAGAAGGCCGACCGGTTCGCTTGGAATACGAAAACCTGTTCGCGCTGGGCCCGCTCTGCGCTATTGACGATCCGGAAATCGTGCTGCGGGCGTCGCGGCGATGCGACGACTTGGGTATGGACGTCATCAGCGCCGGCGCGACGATCGCCTTTGCGATGGAATGTGTGGAGCGCGGCTTGTTGGATGCGCCTTGGCTGCGCTTCGGCGATGGCGAAGCCTTGTTGCGGGCGGTCAACATGATTGGCTCTCGCGAGGGCGTCGGCGATTTGTTCGCGCACGGCTCTCGCGGACTGGCCGAAGTGATCGGCGGCGAGGCCCACGATTTTGCGCCGCATGTGAAGGGCCTGGAGTTGCCCGGCTATGAACCGCGGGCTCTGCAGACGATGGCGCTGGGCTTCGCGGTGGGAGCCCGCGGAGCCGACCATAATCGCAGCAACGCGTATGAGGCGGACTTCTCTCACGAAGTCGATCGACGCTCCCTGCAGACTCGCGGCGTGGAGCTGGCGATCGAAAGCGAAGACCGTGCGGCGATCATGGATTCAATCATCCTGTGCAAATTCCTCCGCAAAACGCTCGACGACTTCCACGCCGAAGCGGCTGAAATGCTGCGTCTGGTCACCGGTTGGGACGTTCGCCCCGACGAACTGCGCGGGTCGCTCGCCGCATTATCAACGCCAAGCGCACATTCAACATCCGCGCTGGTTGGAGCCCCGCGGAGGACACGCTGCCGCCGCGGATGTTGCAGGAGGCGCTGGCGGACGACCCTCAGGCAAAGTTGGATGCCGCTACCTTGCGCACTATGATTGATCATTACCAACGGTGTCGAGGTTGGGATGAAGCAGGCCGCCCTTCGGCCGAACAGCTTGGCGACCTGGGCTTGCCCGCAGGTTGTCGATAGCGCCTGCTTCGCCAACAAGCCGGTCCGCGGGCGTATTCCTATGCAGTCGTTCCTGAGCTACGCGATGTTGGCGGCCTCTTCGGCGTCGCTGCTGTGGTACTGGCGCGAGATCTCTCCCAAGTCGCTTTCCGGTCGCGTCCGGCGCGGTTTTGACTTATTCCATCGCCGCCGCTGGGCGGAAGCGGAACAATTGCTGCAATCGGCGTTAGCGGAATTGGGCCGCGGCGGGCGGCTCGCCCAATCCCACTTACGCTGGAAGACGCATTCCGGTTTGGGCGGAATTCGCCTCAGTCAAGGCGACTACCCTGGCGCCGCCGCCCACTTGCGCCGCGCCGTCGCTTGCTTGCAATCCTGTCGGCGGCCCAACGACTTGCTGCGACCCGTCCTGCCGACGTATGGCGATTGGGTGTTGGCCGAACTGGGCAGCGGCGAAAACGAAGCGGCGCGGCGGGCCTTCGAACACACGGCGCAGCTAACGCAACGCGTCTATCCAGGCGAAGCGCCTCGCCATTGCCGGCATCCTGCGCGAATGCGGCTCGATCTGCCATCAAGATCATCAATTCACGGGAGCGACCTGGTTCTTCGAGCGGGTCCACCATGTCTTGCGACAGGCGCCCGGGCCGCAGACGACCAATCTGGCCGTGAACGCGATCGAATGGGCCAAGTCGCTGCTGGCGGACTCGCAGGTGGCCGCGGCCGCTCGGGTCTTGTTAAAGCAATGGAAGAAGGTGGACTCGGCAAGCGAGCCTCGCCTGGCGTCGTTGTTGGAATTGACGCTCGCCATGACCTCCGGTTTGCTGGGAGATGGAGCACAGGAACGCGCCTGGTTGAGCAAGGCGCTGCGTCGAGAACGGCGACTGGGCTCGAGCGTGCTCTGCGATCGCAATAGGACATTGCTGCTCATCACCTGTGCTGAAGCGTGGCGGGCGGGAGGTTACTTTGGTCAAGCCCATCGATTTTCGCGCGAGGCCGCGGCGGCCGCGGACCGCCTTCACCCCAGAAGGCCCTCGCTGGAGCTCGGCGGTCGCATCGCGCTGTTGCGGCTGGCCATGGATCAGGGGAAGTCGCGATGCGCACGCACCCGCGCAAACGCAGTGAAGTCGTTGCTGGACGAGCAACGTCAACAGTTGACCCAACGCGACGCCGCGTTGGGAGACCTGGCGTTGGGCCTGTGGTGTCTGGACGTGAGCCAACCGCAGCAAGCGGCGCGACGACTGCAAGAGGCTCGGAACTCGCTGGCCGATGCGTACGGGCCGGATCGCCTGGGCGCGATGACGGCGACGCCGTCTTTGGTCGTCGCCTTGGCTCGTTCGGGAAGGCTCGCCGAAGCCTGGAGCGAACTGCGGATGTTGGAGGAAGTCATTCAGCGGCATGCGGAATCAGCCGCCGCCGCACGACGCGAGGCGCTGCGAGTCAAGGCGGAATTGCTTTGGATCGAGTGTCGCTTCTCCGAGGCGCGAGCCGCGGCGATGCGCTGGCTGAGCGAAGCGGAGTCTTCCTCCCGAACAAGTCCCGTCGAGAAATCGCAAGTGCGCTTCCTCCTGGCCCAAGCGCTCAGGCGCGGCGGTCTTTTTCGACTCGCCGCTCATGAAGAAGCCATCGCGATGGAGGAGCGGACCATGAGTTACGACGACGCCTCGAGGATCCCGTAGTGGAAATCCTTGCAGGCACGCCGTGAGGAAACAAGTCGCACCGCGGAGCGGTGCAAATCCAAAGCCTATGGTCGCGCAGCGCACCCCAGGTCGCCATGCCCATTCAGGGCCTGCTGTCGATGACCACGCGATCTTCGCTGCGGCGCAACCGGAGGCGCAGCTGTTCTGGATCTGGATGCCGCACCAACCAGCGCGACAACGGTGCGACCACCAGGCGTTCCAACGTGCGTTGCAATGGTCGCGCACCGTAGCGCGCGTCAAAGCCCTGCTCCACCAGCAAATCAACGACTTCCGGCGCCCAGGACAAATGCACGGCGCACCGGGACAACCCTTCCCGCTGGCGAAGCTCCCGAAGCTCCTTCTCGGTGATCTCTCGCATGTCTCTTTCCGTCAGGGACTGGAAGGTCACAATACGGTCGATGCGATTAAAGAACTCCGGGCGAAAGAAAGTCTTGATGTCGCGTTCGTAGATCGTGGCGGTGGTGGACTCGTAGCCAATGGGCGTCTGGCGACGGACACCCAGATTCGAAGTCATGATCACCACGGCGCTGCGGAAAATCGCCGTGCGGCCCAGCCGATCGGTGAGTCTGCCTTCGTCAAACAGGCCTAACAGGGCGTCGAACACTTCCAAGGAGGCCTTTTCGATTTCATCCAGCAGGAGCAGCGAGAAGGGTTGTTCTCGGATGCGGCGCACCAGTTCACTGGGTTGCCCCTTGGCGTCCGTCGTCAGGCGATCCGCGGCGTCATACCCGGCGTACTCGCTCATGTCGAGGCGAATCAAGCGTTGTTCGGGATCACGCCCGGCGCCGAACAACTGATGAGCGATTTGTTTGGCCAGCTCGGTCTTCCCTACACCGGTGGGGCCGCAAAACAGGAAGACGCCCAGCGGCCGCTGCGGATCGTTCAAACCCGCCTTGGTGGTCGTAAGCAACTGCCCCGCGGCCTCCAAGCCGTCGGTTTGCCCAATGATCTTCTCTTGAAAACGCGCGACGGCTTCCTCCAATGAGAGCGTCCATTGATCGCGGAGAAACAATTCCGGCAAGCCGGTCTGCTCGATGAATCGCGCGAGGACGTCGTCGGCGCCGATGTGGGCGGACTTGCATTGCTCGCCGTGGTCGAACAGTTGCTGAACAAATGCGACCGCTCGACCTGGAAAGGCATCGTACGGCAGAAAGCGTTTGAATAAGCGATGGATCTGGGGAGCGATCAAGGGGTCGAATTCCAGGGAGGCCTGCTGAGCTCGCGACTCCGCGGCGATCCGAAGCACGGCGCGAGCATCTTCGTCGCGGAATTCTTCGACGTGCATGACCTGAAAGCAGTCCGCCAAGCGCGGCAAGAGGCGACGGCAGGCGTCCAACTCCTCCGGCGTCGCCTCGGCGATCATGCGAAGTTCCGACTGTTCCAGAAAGGGAGTGCAAAACGCTCCTACGCTGCCCTCGGGGCTGGCGCCGCCGATGGTGGCGAGCTCCAACAGGTTCTCGCAGCACAAGACGCCGCCGATCTCACTGAGCTCCTGGATCACCTCCTCGAGGCGCTGTTCCCACTGACCGAGGTACTGCATGCCGGCGATCAATCGCGAACCGCTGGACATCCAGAATCGTCGTCGAAAACCTGGGTAGTCGCCCGCTTCCGCTTCCTCCTCCGCATGGGTCGCGCGTTCGATGCGGCGGACCGCGTCGGCCAGCAGGCATGTCTTGCCGACTCCCTGGGGTCCAACCAACAACAGCGAAGCTCGGTCTCGGTTCAGTCGCGCAATCAAGGCTTCCAATTCCGTTTGTCGCCGCCATGCTCGGGAAAGCCCGCGCCGCGTCGCGCGTTCGCCCAACGAATCGGCGACCGCCCGCAACGACGGCAATTCCGGCTCGGGCTCCCGCCACTTGTTGGGAGTCCGCACATGGAAGTCATGCAGACTGCAGTCGATCGGCAGCAGCAGAGGACGCAAGGCGGCGGTCGCCAGGCCGTTCAGTTTCGCCCGCACAAAGTCGACCAAGAGGGCTTCGCCGCGGGCGTCATGCGTGCAGCTGAAGCAGGCGTCAAGCGCGGGAACGCACCAGACCGGATCTCCATTTCGCCGCTCGCCTCGCACCGTGGGCAGCTTCAAGGTCAACGGGGCAAGCAGAGCTTGATGACCACTGGACACCGCCGTCGCCAAACGAATCGAGGCCTTCACGACAACCAATTGCGGATCCACAAGATCAGGCGCGCGGGTCCACGGCTCCCGATCGTGCAACCATGTCAGATAGCTTTGCAGTTGGGCGACCGCCGCGGCCGCCGTGATGTCGCTGGCGGCGCACGGTTGGCCATCGATGGCTCGTGCGGTATAGCATCCATCCGCGTCTCGCCAGACCAGCGCATAGTGGCGAAAACTACTCATGAGCGCGACCCCCTCGCGGTGCGCCGCTTTGGTCCAGCACGTCTGCGAATTCAACAGCGTCCGGCAGAGCAGCGAGCAGGATCGCGGCGTAGTCGTCCGCCGTCAACTTCCGCGGCAAGACGACGCCTGTGCGGGCGTCAACGCCGCCAGTCTGAAAGCTGAGCGCCGCAGCAAGGGCCCCGGCTTCAGCGGATTGTGTTGGGCCAACGACGGATCGCGGCTCAGACCGCGGCGCCACTGGCGCCACGTCTCGATGCATTCACCGGCGACGTCGCCAGGATCGTCGGCGGAAGCGAGGGGCAGGACGATCGTCTGAATCGCGGCCAACTCGTCGTCCTCCCCGTAGACCAACCACACGCCATTCTCCCTTTGTAGCAGAGGCCAGGCGGCGACACCGCTGTAATGGGCGACCTGAAACCCGTGCATCGCGCCGAGCGCGACGGTCTTCACATCAAACTGCTCCAGCGAGTACCGCGGCAGAGCTCTCTGCACAAACGCTTCACCCGGTTGCGAGAGGGATCGCAGAAGCATGACGGCTCCGCCACCAGGTCCTTGCCGTACGATCGAATCGAACAGCGCTGTCGCGCTACGCAAACACCAGACCGCTTGCTCGGCGCCGTCCAACGGGGAGGCCGCTTGCAACACATCGTCCAAGTACGCATGGACGTCCTGAGCCGCGGCAAGTTCGCCGGCCAAGTGAAGTTGGTCGTACCGCTGATATCGGCGGCGAACCTGGGCGTGAGGAAATTGTGGAGGATGCCTCTGTTCGCGGGCTTCCTCCAGCTTCATTTCCAACTCGACCAATTGCACTCGCCAGCGATCCAGTTGCTCTTTCAGTTCGAAGTAGATCGCCTGTTCCGGCGTCAATGATCCAGCCACAATCGCTTCATCGGAGCGGTGCTTGACGATCCACGTTTCGAAGCGGGGCAAAGCGCGTCGGGCGGCCCGCGTCGCCTCGCCCGGTTCCATCTTCTGCGAATCCATGGGTCGCGTCAGCGGACAGGACTCCAGGGGTTCGACGACCGACATCAACCCCGCCGCGCCGGCCAGCACGGTGATCACGACAGGCGTCGCCTGATGGACGGCCGCCAGGCGGGCGCCCAACGGCGCGACGACATCACGTTCGATGGCGCGTTTCAAGGCGCGGGCGCCCAGATCAGGATGGAAACCGGCCTCGGCCACCTGTCGCATGGCGGCTTCATCAATGGTCGCCAGGCAATGACGTCGCAGAAATCCCTCTCGCTGCATCACCTGTTGCAGCAGTTGTCGAGCGATCTGCTCCGTTTCCTGAGGACCCAGAGGCTGAAAGGGGATGATGCGATCCAGTCGGTTGAAGAACTCTGGCCGAAAGAATTCTTCCGCCGCCCTCGTGTAGACTCGCTGCGAATCCGCCAAGGATCTCTCGAAACCCAGGGCGCGTCCGGACGCGGCGGAACCGAGGTTGCTGGTCAAGATCACAATCGCTTGGGTGAAATCGGCGACTCGTCCATTCGCGTCGGTCAGACGACCTTCGCCGAGAACCTGCAACAGCAGGTCGAACACGTCGGGATGCGCCTTCTCGATCTCGTCCAGCAGCAACACTTGAAATGGCTGGCGGCGGATGGCGCTGGTCATCAAGCCATCGGGCCGCCGCGGCGATCCGGCCAGGTGCATCACGGCTTCCGCACTTGAGAATTCATTCATATCGAAACGCAACATACGGCGTTCATCACCAAAGAGATACTTCGCCAGCGACTTCGCACAATGCGTCTTCCCCACTCCCGTCGGTCCCAGGAACAGCAACGTCGCCAGTGGCCGCTCGGGTGGGCTGAGTTGCGCCTTGGCCAACATCACGGCGTTGACCAGGGAATCCAGCGCGACATCCTGGCCGATAATCGATGCAGCCAGTTCTTGTTGCACCAAGTTGCGCGTGCATCGCTGTCGCTGGTCAATGATGTTGTGATTCAAGCCGGTGCTGGCGCTATACAGATCCACTACCGTTTGTCGCGTGATGGGGTCTGGGCCCGCACGGGTCGCTAATCGATTGAGCCAACGGACGCCCTTGCCGGGGTAAGCCGATTGAGGCTCATAGCGTCGCGTGAGACCGAGCACTTCCGGAACGGCTGCGGGTTCGAAGACGCAGCCGAACGCGCCTTCGAGCAGCCTCGCGGCGTGCACCATGATCCTCCACGTTTGTTCGTCGCTCGTAGGTCGCACCGGCAGCACATGGAACTGATCGGCGAGCGCTTGATCGCGCTGACGGAATCGGTTCCAGCTCGCGGGAGTCAACTCGGCCACGACGCGCACATCGCTCCGACGAATCCACTGTCGCATCACGTCCGCCATCGACAGTGCGCTGCAAGACGTGACGCCGGCCTGAAACATGCCCAGAAAGTCAACGAAGTACAGGACATGGTCGCGTTTCTTCGTCTCCTTCAGAATCGCCAACAGACGCTCTTCCCATTGTCCGACATAAGACATGCCGGAAACCAGCCGCCCGGGATCCAAGAGCCATGTGTTGCCGTGATTGCTCCGGGAGACTTTCTCTCGCACGCGACGTCTTACGACTTCGTGCAGGACGGCGGTCTTGCCAACCAAGTGGGGACCAACAATCGCCAGAGGACGTCGATCGGCGGTCGTCAATAAGCGGAACAGGTCCGCCACTTCCTGGTCGCGCTGAATCGCGGACGCTTGGTCGTCGGGGACGGTTTCATCCAGGCAGCGCCCAACGCGTCGCAGTTCCGCGGGGCCGCTCGCGTCGGCCTCGCCAAACAGCAGCGCCAGCGGCGACTTTGGCTTCGGTGGCGGGCGCCGCACTCGCAGATCGGCGTCCACGTGCAGAATCCAAGCGGCGCCCTGCAACGCCACTCGCCGCAATTCGGCCGCAACGTCGGCGCCGGCCTTCTCGCGGCGCCGAAAATAGGAGTTGCATGCTTCCTGGCCGCGGGCCTCGATCGATTCCTCCTGCCGCACATCGAAGCAAAGCTCGTTGACGCCAGGGACCAGCACGATTTGGCGATCGCCATCGCTGAACGAAGCGAAGAGGAGCCGCACCTCCATGTCCCGCCGACGAAGGTCAAGCCGCAATTTGAAGACATGCGACTGCAACTCGGGATCAAAGCAAGCGTCAGCCAGTTGCCGATGGGAGTCCGCCTCGGCGAGCGAGTTCAATGCATGCGAGAGTTTCCCGGCGATGCGTTGCAGCGCCCGCTGCAATTGAGCGTCGGTCGCGGTCACCAAGGGTGCGAAGAGGGGACGAACCACGAACACCCTGCCTTCGGGCTTCGTTTGTTGTACGACATAGACCGGCAAGGAAACTCGCATCGCGACGAAAGCCTAGATGAGCGCCTGTTCCAGTTGAATTTCGAATTGGGTGCGCACGACGCTCGCGACGAGATCCTCGAGCGAAGCTTCCTGCGGCAACAACCCGTGAGCACTTAACGTCTCGCTGCGGGCGCCCCATTGAGAACGGTTTTCCGCGAACACGTATTCGACCTGAGGCTTCGTCAGGGGCACTCCGCCTTGACGCTCGATCTTGGCCGGGGGCGCGTAGCTGGCCAGATCGTGGGTGGCGTCCACCAGGCAACGATCAACGCCCGCGGTCCGCGACGACCCTCGAGCCGCACGAGCAGGATTCGCGGCCAGCGATGCGGCCGTTTCCTGCTGCGAGAAAGCATGAACACCCTCTTGCGCCCGCATCATCGGGGCCACGGCCTTTTGCGCGATCTTCAGGGCGACGCCGACTCCCTGTTGATTCCAGGCGTCGCTCCAAAGCTCGTCCAGCCGCCGAGCGCGAAAAGCGCAGATCGTCTTCTGGCTCTTCTGCTGGTCCGCCGTGACTCGGCTTCTCCAGGTGAAGTCGTGCTCTCTTGGGTCTGGTTGTCCGTATCCCATTCGGGTCGGAATGGATAGAGTCCATACGCTTGGTAATTCGCGTCCGACGCGATCAGGTCGGCCAGCCCCAACACCAGCGGGCGAACCCAGCGACGGGGGCCAAACACCAGGACAGCGATTTCATCAGGCGCCGGGTCGTTGCGGAGGAACAAGTCCAGCATCGCCTCTCCAAATGCCTGGCGGTGTGAAGCGATCTCGTGGGAGATGGCGGCCAAGTCCAGCGGTCGCTCCAAGTAGTGCGCCAGCATCACTCGATCCTCCACGTCAAAGATCCCCTGCCGTGCTTGTTGCAGCCGCCGTGCAAGGGTCTCGACTCGAGTGATGGCGGCCTGTCGCGGGCTCCACACGAACTCGTTCTTCTCGCGCCGATTGGCCGCTCTTAGTTCGATTCGGCGGAGACGCTCCAATTCATTCAGCAATTCCAACATCGCGGGACCGCGGAGCACGCGTTGACAGCGCCGACGCTGCTGAGAGACTTGCTGAACCAAGCCGGGCAAGCTCAACTCGTCGGCCCCTTGCCCCAGCCCAACGTCGCGCTCATTTGTTTTCGGCCGGCTTTGAACGTGGACTCGCACATGATCGCCATCGAGCGACGCGGTCGCTTGCAGGGCGGTCTGGTCTTGATATTGGTTGAGGCCGTTGGCCAAGGGGATCAGGAGCTCACGCTCGAGCGTTCGTTTGAGCGGACGGGCGCCGTAACGAGGTTCGAAGCCCCGCGCCGCGAGCATTTCCAACACCTCGGGAGCGACGTGCAATTCCACCGGTCGGTGGCGGAGCCCCTCGCGGCGTCGAGCCAATTCCAGTTCGCGTTGCGCGATGTCGCGAATTACGTCCTCGCACAACGGCAAGAATGGGACAACTCGGTCGATGCGGTTGTACATTTCAGGCCTGAAGAACTCGCGGACATGCTTCGTGAAATGCAGCGAGGCGTGATCCTCGACTTGAGCGGCGCGAAACCCCGCGGCTGGCCGGCCGAAGCTGTCCGCTCCCAGATTGCTGGTCATCAGAATGACCGAATTGGTGAAGTCCGCCACCTGTCCCTGGCCATCCGTGAGTCGCCCTTCTCCGAGCACTTGCAACAGCAAGTCCAGCACCACGTGATGCGTCTTTTCCAACTCATCGAGAAGCAAGACTGAGAAAGGTTGTTCGCGAACTTGCGCCGTCAAGACGCCGCCTTCTTCGCGTCCACCGCCGCCAAACAACCGCTGCGCCGCCGACGGGTCCGCATACTCGCTCATATCCAAACGGATCATCCGGTGACGGGCGCCGTACAGAAGTTCCGCCAGGCACTTCGCCATCTCCGTCTTGCCCACTCCAGTTGGCCCGATTAGCAAGAGAGACGCCAGCGGTCGCCCCGGCCGCGCCAATTCCGCCTTGACGGCGGCCAGCACGTCGAGCACCAATTCGATGGCGTGGTCCTGTCCCATCAAACGCTGGCGAAACCAGCCGCGTGTCGCGTCGAGGTCCAACACGACCTCGGGGCGGATCAAGAAGTCGGGCAGCCCTGTCTCTTGCACGAATGCGGCGGCCACCTGGGCGACTCCCACGGGACGTCCGGCGACTGCATCGCACATCATGTTGCCCAGAAACCGCAAGGGGCGTCCAGGATACGCCGAGTACGTCGCATAGCGGCGGTGCAGACGATCGATCATCCGCAACGCGTCCTGATCCACTACGACGTCTCGTTCGGCGGACCACTGTTCCGCACATGACTGCAGGATCCGCCAACCCTTCGCCTTGTCGGGTTCCGACACGGGCTGCCGCAGGAAGGCTTCCAGCAATTGGGGATGGTCGCGTTCGACGATCGCCAATTGTTGCGGAGTGCATTCGGCGATCGCCAGCAAGCGGCCGCGTTGCAATCGAGAAGCGAGGTAACCACCGATGTTCTGAGCGTCGGACGCGGATTGGCCAACACGAGTCAGCTCGAGCAGGTTGCCCAGATGCACGATGGCCTTCTCCTTTTCGGCCTTGCGAACAAACAACTCGCAACGCTCCTGCCACATGCCGTAACCGACTGCGCCGGCAACCAGGCGAGCGCCGCTGGTTGACCAAAAAGGCGAATGCGCGAGCCGATAGCGCGCTCGGTCGCGCACCAATTGCTGAACCAGCGCCGTCTTGCCGGCGCCGGAGGGACCCACCAACAACACGTTCCGGGGATTGCGGCCTTGCAGCGATCGCGCCAACAGCTCGACGGCATCGTCCACTTCATAGGCTTGCGGCAAACGCCCTCCATCGAGCACATCGTAGAGCTGCACGACATCTTTAGGCTCTTCACCGTTCGCTTGTCGCTGCGCCGCCTGTTTCAACGAGGTCGTCTCGATGGTCACCGATGTGCTCCGCAGCTCAGCAGCTTCCTGACGTTGCAGCAACAGCAAGTCGCGAATCCCTATCGGCGGATGGGACGCGGCCAGTTGATGCAGGATGGCCGAGCGGAGCTGCGGTTCAATCCCCTGCTCGGACGAGGCGATGACCTGCAAGCTCAAAGCAGGCGCCCAGGCGCACGAGAGTTCTTGGTCGTGTCTCCACAAGGCGTAATTGACGCGGAGAGGGAAAGCAGATCGCCAGAGGTTCTGGCGCCGCGGAGGCGGAACCTCGACCGTCAACCAGGACGCTCGCGGCTCGTCGCCAACCCGTTGCTGGTACAGGGCGCCAGACGTCGTTTGCCGGGCGACATGCACGAGCAAACTGGAGAGCTCCTTCGCGGCCAATCCACCCGAGCTGTGAAACTGAGAATGCGTTTCAAAGCCAATGGCCTCGGCCAAGGCGCCGCCGCCCGGAAGCTCCTGCACGAGGGTCTGCAAGCGAAGCGGCAAATGCGGCATGATCTCAGCCAGGCGAGTCGGGTCCGTGAACGTTCGGCCAGTATTTTAACTAAGCCGGACAACAGGCTGGGACACAGTCTCCCGCGGCGAGGTTCAGACCGCAACGGCCGTCGCGGGTTCAAGCCTTAGCGCGTCAGGTTCCGCCAATGCGATTGAAGCGCCTCGCCGGTCACATGGCGGAGCGTTTGTCCGGCATGCTGTAGCTTCTCTTCGATCTGGCGATCAGTCCAAACGACGTTTCGAGAAGCGGAGGGAGTTAAGTGCTGGCCGGCCTGTATCGCAGCCGAGCCAACAGGACGCCCGAGTTCTTCTTGCCGCGGCGCCGTCGCGGTGGGCGACGAGGGTCGAGACATCGCCAACGCGCCGATGGCCAAAACGGCCAGCAACTCAATCAGCACGGCGGCGCCCCAGGAAGGTCGGCTTCTTGATCTGGATCTTCGGGCCATGTGGTGTCTCCTTACGATGAGTGCGTCCCCCCTGGACGCGGCCGCTTCGGCTAGAATCTTCTACGCACGCCAAGGGCCGAAGGTTGGCCAAATCCGGCGAAACCCCGCTTTATCTGTTGCGAGAAAACGACTTGCGTCGTTCTTACCCGTGACGAAAACAGGCGACGATCGCGCTCAATTCGATTCAAGGCGTGTCAAATCGACCACACACGCTGAGAAGTTTTCGGCGGACCAAGGTCGCCAGCGGCGATGGAAAGACCCTCGAGCGCGGGGCCAGCCCGCGCCGCGATTGGGAAAGGGAGACAGGATGGACGCCGTACAAAGCGATGACCGCGAGGACCTGGTGCATCGCTACTTGGAGCAGTTGCCCTTTGAACCCTATCCGGTGCAGGAGGAAGCGCTGCTGGCCTGGTTCGGCAGCGAACAGGGGGTCCTGGTATGCGCCCGACAGGGATGGGAAAAACGGTCATCGCCGAGGCGGCGATGTTCGAAGCTCTGCACACGGGCGCCTCCGCGTATTTCACAACACCGTTAATCGCGCTCACCGATCAGAAGTTCCACGAACTCCAAGACGCCGCGGTGCGGTGGGGATTTCCGGCCGACAGCGTGGGCCTGGTGACGGGCAACCGCCGAGTGAATCCCGATGCGCCGTTGAAAGTCGTGGTGGCGGAGATCCTGCTGAATCGCCTGCTCCATCCCGACGGATTTGGCATGGACAATGTCTCGGCCGTCGTGATGGACGAGTTTCACAGCTTCAATGATCCGGAGCGCGGGATCGTCTGGGAGTTGAGCCTGGGGCTCTTGCCCCTGACCACTCGCCTGTTGTTGTTGTCGGCCACCGTGGGCAATTCCCGGGACTTCATTTTCTGGCTGAGTCGTTGCCACAAGCGACGCCTGGAATTGGTCGAAAGCGATGAACGTCGCGTGCCCTTGACATTTCGTTGGGTTGGAGACGAGTTGCTTAGCGACCACTTGGAGTGGATGTACGCCGGCGGCGAAGGCGAGCCGCATACGCCTGCGTTGATCTTCGCGTTCAATCGTCAGATGTGTTGGAGCCTGGCCGAGCAATTCAAGGGCAAGAAGCTGATTACCGACGCGGCGAAGAAGAAACTCTCGGATCGCCTGGAAGCCTTTGACCTGTCCGATGGAGCTGGGCCCAAGCTCAAGCAACTGTTGATGCGCGGCATTGGAGTGCATCACGCCGGCTTGTTGCCCAAGTACCGTCGCGTCGTGGAAACGCTGTATCACGAAAAGCTGTTGTCCGTTGCGGTGTGCACCGAGACGTTGGCGGCGGGAGTGAATCTGCCCGCCCGTAGCGTGGTGTTGCCATCCTTGTTGAAAGGTCCGCCAGGAGACAAGAAGCTGTTGGACGCCAGTTCGGCGCACCAGATGTTCGGCAGAGCGGGACGACCACAGTTCGATTCGCAAGGCTTCGTCTTCGCGATGGCGCACGAGGATGATGTCAAGCTGCACCGCTGGCAGGTGAAATACGATCAGATTCCCGAGGACACCAAGGATCTTGGGCTGCGGAAAGCGAAGAAGGCGCTCGAAGAAGAAACAACCCAAGCGCCGGAGCACCGAGCAATACTGGACCGAGGCGCAGTTCGAACAACTGCGCATTGCTTCGCCGGCGAAGCTCGCCAGTCGCGGAGCGCTCCCCTGGCGATTGCTGGCTTACCTGCTGGTATTGTCGCCGGAAGTCGACCGGATTCGCGAGCTGGTTGAAAAGCGTTTGATGACTCCGCAACGGTTGATCGAAGCGCGGAAGGATTTGCAACGGCGATTGCTGACGATGTGGCGAGCGGGGTATGTCCGACTGGAGCCCCAGCCGCCGCTGGATGAAACGTTGCTGGCCGATTACCAACCGCTGCTGGCTCACCCCACCGAGGCGCTGCCGGATCTGCTGCTGCTGCGGAGCGTGAATCCGATGTACGGCGTGTACTTGGGCAAGCAGTTGGGCGCGGCCGACGCCAACGAACGGATCCTGGCCATGGAGAGCGTGTTGGAGATGCCCGGATCGATGGCTCGCTTTGTACGCCCTCCCGGCTTGCAAGAGATGCCGGCCGGACTGCTGGCTCGCGAGCGACTCGATCCTCGCTTGTTGCAGTTGGGACTGGCGACCCTCGAGGAGCTACAAGGGCGGCAGGATGAAGAGGATGAGGAGGGGCGGCGAGTCTGGACCGATGAGCCGCCGCCCCGCCCCTTGAATCTGGCCGAGAAACTTTGGCGTCTGTTCGAGAATGATTTTCCGGGCGTCCGCGATGTGCGAATCACACCGGTCTGGGCGGCTGGTGAAGTCCTGGAGTTCGAAGGCAACTTCGACAGCTACATCCGTAGTAAACGTCTGCAGACTCAAGAGGGCGTCGTCTTTCGGCATTTGTTGAGAATGATCCTGCTGGCCGGCGAATTCGCGCAGCTGGAGCCGCCGGACGAGGACGCGATCCAGTGGCGCGACTTCATGCGAGGGCTGGCGGACGACTTGACCGAATGCTGCCGCAAAGTGGATCCCCAAAGCACCGATGAAACGCTCGAGAGCGCCCAGACGGCGCCCGAAGGCGACTTCACTTACTGACGGCTTCCCGGTTAAATTGAAGGATCCGATCGCGATCGACCCCTCAATCGACGCTCAAAGCCTCCATGGAAGATCACCATGCGCAGCGGACGCACCCGTTTAGAAGAGAACCTCGTCTTAGACGATTCCAAGCGCTGGGTGACCGTTCCGGTCGCTTTGGAGCCGCCAACGGTTGATTTCTTGGTGCGGGGGAGATCGGAAGCCGAAAACGTCCGACTCACTTGGGGCGTCAGGCCGGAAGATTCGCCCGACGGCGTCGAGTGGATTCGCGCGGAATGCTCGTGCGACTGCCCCGAGTCAAACTGCATTCACGCCCTCAGCGCCTTGAACTTCTTGTATGACGGCGCCAAGGAGATCTTCAGGAACGGCACGTTGATCCGCCTGTTGGATACGACGGACCGACCCTCCGGGCCGCCCACCCCTCCATGGAAATCGAGGGTCCAGTCTTTGAAATCGCTGCGGGAATCGCGCCTCGTCGGGAGAAAAACGCGAGGAGAATACCAGCTGTCCTATCTGTTGAACACGGATCGGGCGAACGCGTTAGACGAGTTCACGATTCAACTCGAATGTCGGCGGCTCAAACGCAACGGCTCGCCCGGCGCCGTGCGCAAATGGGGGCGAAGACTGCGAGATGAGCTTGCCGATGAACGCGACAAGATGATCGTGGACCAGCTGAACTTCGACGAAACGGAGGATTATCTCTACGGGCGTTACTACGGCCGTTCCGCGATGGAGTCCCAGGCGACCTTGCGGCTGCCCGCCCAGCTCTCCGTACTCAAGCAAATGTGCGACACAGGTCGCTTGATGCTGGTGGATGATGACGCGGTGCGCTCCGAGGCCGTCCGCTTTGACGCCCACGAACATCTGGCGTTTGTGTTGAAAATCCACGAAGAAGCCAACGGAGATTGGGTGGCCGAAGGCGCGTTGGAAAACGCCGCAGGCGAGGGACTTCGGCTGCAAGAAGCGGTGCTGGTCGGCGAGCATCTGGCGATCTTCCCGGATCGGATCGCGCCCCTGGACGGCCAAGCCGTTTGGGAGTGGATCCTTGAAATGTTGGACAACCCCAGCCTGGTCGTCGACATGGACAGCCGGCGAGATTTTGTCGAGTGGCTCTGGAACAATGAGTCCGATCTGCAAGTGCGGTACCCGGAGAACTTCGAACTGCAACGAACGACGGGGCGACCTCAGCCTTGCTTGACTTTTGAAAAGCCCGCTCCGCGTTCGAAGTTCCTGGAAGGCAGGGTGCTGTTCGACTATGGCGAGAAACGGCGAGTTGCCTACGCCGCCACGAATCGAGGCTTCTTAGACTGGGACGCCAAGGAAGTCATCGAGCGCGATTGCGCGGAAGAACGGCGACTCGCCGAACAACTGCAAGACGCGCCGTTCCGCAGCTTTCGTCAAGCGCCGGACACGGGCGAACCGCTGGTCGAAGCCAGCGCAATCCGGTTCCCGGAACTGACTCGCTTGTTGATTTCGCGCGGCTGGCAAGTGCTGGCCGACGGCGCCGCCCTAAGAAGCCCCGGCGCGGTCAGCGTCAGCGTTCGCTCCGGCGTGGACTGGTTCGAGCTGGACGCGACCCTGGATTTTGAAGGTCAGACGGCGCAGGTCCCGCGGTTGTTGGAAGCCTTGCGACGAGGCGATGATTTCGTCGTCTTGGATGATGGCTCCCACGGAATGCTCCCGGAAGACTGGTTGACTCGCTTCGGCGCCTTGGGCGACCTGGCTGAGGTGCATGAAGGCAAGCTGCGTTTTCGACCATCGCAAGCCCTGCTGCTGGACTCCCTGCTGGCCGATCAACCCCAAGCGGATCTCGACGCCCAGTTTCAGGAGGTGCAACAAAAACTGCGCAGTTTCGCGGGAGTGAAACCCAAGAAAGAGCCGCGCGGGTTCAGCGGTGAATTGAGGACCTATCAGCGCGAAGGCCTGGGATGGTTCGATTTCCTCCGAGAATTCCGGTTCGGCGGCTGCCTGGCCGACGACATGGGCTTGGGAAAGACGATCCAGGTGCTGGCGCTCTTGGAGTCGTTGCGGGCGCAGAAGAACCGCGAGCGGTTGCCGTCGTTGGTCGTGGCGCCGCGGAGTCTCGTGTTCAACTGGATCGCTGAAGCACAACGCTTCACGCCGAAGTTGAAGGTCCTGGATTTCTCCTCGCCCGATCGCAGTCAGCATGTCGAATCCTTCGCGGATTACCACCTGGCGATCACGACCTACGGCGTTTTGCGGCGCGATATTGAATGGCTGAAGGATCAACCGTTGGAAATCGCGATCCTGGACGAAGCGCAAGCCATTAAGAATCACGCCTCGCTTTCTTCCAAGGCGGCCCGGCTGCTGAACGCCAAACATCGCCTCGCGCTCAGCGGCACGCCCATCGAGAATCATCTGGGCGAGTTGTGGGCCCTGTTCGAATTCTTGAACCCGGGCATGCTGGGGAGACTGCCGCGTTTCGAAAAATGGGTGAATCGCACGCAGGCGCCGGATGCGGAGCAAGAGCGAGAACTCCTGTCCAAAGCACTCCGCCCTTTTATCTTGCGACGCACTAAATCCCAAGTGTTGACGGAGCTTCCGGAAAAGTCCGAGCAGACCATCCATTGCGAAATGAGCCCGGCGCAGAAGAAGCTCTATAACGAGCTGCGCGATTATTATCGAGCCAGCCTCAGCAACAAGGTCGCCGCCGACGGATTGAATCGCTCAAAAATGCATGTCCTCGAAGCGCTGCTGCGCTTGCGGCAAGCCGCTTGCCATCCGGCGCTGCTGGACAAGAAACGCTCCAAGGCTCGCAGCGCCAAGCTGGACGCCTTGATGGAACACCTGGAGGAAGTCCTGGATTCGGGACATAAAGCGCTGGTGTTCTCCCAGTTCACCAAGTTCCTGGCCTTGGTCCGCAAGGAACTCGACGCGAAAAAAGTCTGTTACGAGTACCTGGACGGGCGCACTAGCAACCGCCAAGCGAAAGTCCGCCGCTTCCAGGAGGATGACGATTGCCGCCTGTTCCTGATCAGTCTCAAGGCGGGCGGACACGGCTTGAACTTGACCGCAGCCGATTATGTTTACTTGCTCGATCCGTGGTGGAACCCCGCAGTGGAGTCGCAGGCTATCGACCGCGCTCATCGCCTGGGCCAAAACAAACGCGTGTTTGCCTACCGCTTGATCTGCAAGGATACTGTAGAGGAGAAGATCATCGAGTTGCAGAAGTCGAAACGAGCGTTGGCCGACGCGGTGATCACGCAAGACAATAGCATCCTGAAGTCGCTGAGTCCCGACGACCTGCAACTGCTCTTGGGCTGACAACAAGCCGGTCCAGCGGGCGACGCGAGGGCGTACGCCAAGCCCCTTTAAAGCTCAGCAACCTGCAGCTTCGTCAGAGTGTCCCCAAAGAGGCTCCATTTTCCGCCAAGGCCTTTCGCCACGAGTGCTTACGCGGCGAGCAAGCCACGACGGGGCATGTCCCCGTCGAACGTTGCTCCCCGCCAGCAACGATCCCGCCGGGGACGCCGCCGCGATGCTCCTCGCCCAACAAACAGCGCTCTCTGGCGGGGAGCAGCGCCCCGCTGGGACGAGCCCAGCGGTGGCGGGAATTTGCCGGCTAGCCGCGATTCGCTTGATGCTAGATTTAAAGGGCTCGGCGTACGCCAACTGCCACGGGAGCGGCCGCTACGATCCATGACAACGGCGATTCCTTTTCAACACCCAAGCACCAGCAGGGGCAATGCGATGCAAACGTTCCTCTTTTTCCGGCGGCTCTTTTCGGCGGCGTTCAGCGGCGCAGCGATGCTGAACGCGTGTTGGCTTGCTGGCGGCCAGGCGTTGCCGGCGCAAGCGGCCGATCCCAGTTTCATGCGGGAGGTGGGGCCCATCTTGAAGAAACACTGTGTCTCCTGCCACGGCGCGATGAAGGTGGAAGCCGGATACCGCATGGACACGTACCGCCGCTTGATGTCCGAAGGCGACTCGGGCGAGATCGTCGTCACTGGTTCGGCGGAGAAAAGCGAGTTGGTGCGGCGATTGCTTACCGAGGACACCGAAGAACGCATGCCCGCCGAGTCGCCAGCCTTGTCGGCGGAAGCGATCCGGATGATTCAACGTTGGATTGACGCCGGCGCCAAGTTCGACGGCGACGATCCCGATGCTCCGCTGGGTGAAGGCGACCCAACGTCCCGTGAAGCCGCGGCCGCCCAGCGTTGACGAGCGTTGCGTGGGCGACTTAAACTGGCGCCTTTGCAGCGACGCGAGTCCAAGAGAATTGAGGCGTTGGTAGATGGCCATTGGCACAGCGGGAATTGAGAAGTTGGCGATCGACACCATCCGCACGCTCTCCATGGATGCGGTGCAGCGCGCCAACAGCGGCCATCCGGGGACGCCGATGGCGCTCGCTCCGATCGCCTATTGCTTGTGGAATGACGTGCTGCGATACGATCCACTGCATCCCGCCTGGCCGGCCCGAGATCGGTTCGTCCTTTCCTGCGGCCACGCCTCCATGCTGTTGTACTCCGTGCTTCACCTGGCCGGCGTTCGGGGCGTCGGCAAGGACGGGGCGGCGTTGGATGCCCTCTCCATTTCCCTGGAGGACATTCGGAACTTTCGGCAGCTGGGCAGCCCTTGCGCGGGGCATCCGGAATTCGGCCACGCCGCCGGAATTGAGACAACCACCGGTCCGCTGGGCCAAGGCGTCGCGACCAGCGTCGGCATGGCGATCGCAGCCAAATGGCTGTCGGCCAAGTACGACCGCCCGGGATTCGATCTGTTTGGATTCAACACCTACGTCCTCTGCAGCGACGGCGACTTGATGGAGGGGATCTCCAGCGAAGCGGCGTCGCTGGCTGGCCATCTCAAGCTATCGAACCTGTGCTGGATCTACGACGACAACAAGATCACCATCGAAGGCGCCACGGATCTGGCGTTCAGCGAAGACATCGCCAAGCGCTTCGAGGGCTTCGGGTGGCGCGTCCTGCACGTTGACGACGCCAACGATCTGGATGCATTGCGGGCGGCGCTGGGGCAGTTCGCGTCGGACAACGCTCGACCGACTTTGATTCGAATGCGAAGCATCATCGGCTACGGCGCCCCGCATAAACAGAATTCGCACGACGCCCATGGCGCGCCTCTTGGCGAGGAAGAGGTGCAACTGACCAAGGAAGCCTACGGGTGGCCGCCGAACGAGCACTTCCTGGTCCCCGACGAAGTGCGACGCCATTTCGAGCAGGGAATTCAACAACGCGGTCAGTCGCTGAACGCCCAATGGCAGGAGCAACTGAAGGCCTATCGCCAACAATACGCAGCCGAAGCAGGCGAGTTGGACTTGATCTGGAAGGGCCGCTTGCCAAAGAGCTGGGACGCGGAATTGCCGGTTTACCAGCCGAGCGACAAAGCCATCGCGAGCCGCAACTCGTCGGGCAAGGCGCTGAACGCGTTGGCCAAGCAAATCCCCTGGATGCTCGGCGGATCGGCGGACCTGGCGCCTTCCAACAAGACCGCCATCGCTGGCGAGTCCAGCTTCAGCTCATCCGACTATGCGGGTCGCAATCTTCATTTCGGGATCCGTGAACACGCCATGGCGGCGATCAGCAACGGGCTGGCCCTGAGCGGGCTGCGGCCTTATTGCGGCACGTTCTTCGTCTTTACGGACTACCTGCGACCCGCCATGCGATTGAGCAGCTTGATGCAGTTGCCCGTGCTCTACGTGCTGACGCACGACTCGATCGGCTTGGGGGAAGACGGCCCCACGCATCAGCCGATCGAGCATCTGGCCGCGTGTCGCGCGATTCCTGGGCTGCACGTGTTCCGCCCGGCGGACGCCAACGAAGTCGCCGAATGCTACCGGATCGCGATCGACCGCCGATTGCCGGCGGCGTTCGCATTGACCCGCCAAGACCTGCCCAACCTGGATCGCACCGGTCCGCTCGGAGTAGGCGGCGTCGCGCGGGGCGGTTACATCTTGCGAGAAGCGTCGCGCAATCCGGAACTTCTGCTGCTCGCCTCGGGCAGTGAAGTGTCTCTCTGCGTGGAGGCGCAAGCCCAGTTAGAGTCGCGGGGCGTCGCGACTCGTGTGGTCAGCTTTCCCTGTTGGGAGTTGTTCGAAGCCCAGGACGAAGTCTATCGGCAGTCGGTCTTGCCCGGCGAGATCGCCGCGAGAATCGCGGTCGAAGCAGGCGTCCGTCAAGGCTGGGACCGCTTTCTGGGTCCACAAGGACAATTCGTGGGCATGAGCTCCTTCGGCGCCTCGGCGCCCTTCGAGCAACTGTACGAACACTTCGGCATCACGACGGCTCATATCGTTCAGATCGCCGCGGACTTGCTGAAGCGCGAACGACCGGCGTCCGCATCCATACTGGGCTCCATCATCCAGATGTACATGAACGTCGGCAAGCGGCTGCGCTCCAACCCTGGGACGCTGACGTTCAAGATGCCCATGGTGGCTCGATTGTTGGGCGTGATCGCGTAAGGCGTCCGCGCCGGATCTTTGCGTCGCCGCATGAGCACCGCCTTGGCGCTGGGGCAGCCAGCCAATTCACGCGCGGCGGCCAACGCGTCATCCAGATAGCCGATCTGGTCAACCAACCCCATGCGCAACGCCTCGGGAGCGGTGAAGACTCGCCCATCGCACCAGCGAGGGAATTCCTCATACACCGGCTCTTCCGGGATCAGCGGCTCCATGGGCGGATCCTCTTGGTCGTCTTGCAGCGAGACCTTGACCCCGCCTTCCGGGCTGAGTTCCTCAATCAAGTCGCGTCCATCTTCGACTCGCAAGGGACGCGCGCGCGCACGACCCGCTGGAAGCGAATGTGAAATTCGCGAGCCGCCGACTGCAGCACCTTTTCACCTTCCTCATCCAAGGTCCCCATCGGCGAACCGAGATCCGAGTATTTGCCGGACTTGATCGGCCGATAACGAATCGCGGCGACCTCACCCAGGTCCTGCAGATTGAACCGATTCAAGATCACGCCGATTCCACCGGAAAGCGTCGTTGGATGAGCATGAATCGAATCGGCGCCTGTCGCCAGATAGTAGGCTCCGCCGGCGCCGACATCCATCAAACAGGCCACGACCGGCAAGCTGGTGCGAGCTTTAAACTCCTGCAGATCGCGCCACATGATGTCGGTCGCCGTGACGCCGCCGCCTGGCGAATTAATCCTGAGCACCACGGCTCGAAACCCTGGATCGCACGAAACCAAATCCAGCTTCTCGCGAAAACTCTCCACCGGATTGTCGCCAGCGGAGCCAAGCCCCATCATGTTCATGTTCAGGAGCACGCCGTCAACGTCGATCAGAGCGATCTTGCCGCACCCCTGAGACAGCCGGTCGACGCTGACTTGCTGCAACGCCTCGGTGTCCTTCAGGGGATTGTCCAACTGTCCCTTGACTTCGGTGTTGATCTTGACCGGCCCGCGGCAGCCGGCAAGGGCCAGCACGCACAGAATCCAGACGCTCATTCGTCCCGGCAGCCGATGCATCATGGCAACCCCGCAAGAAGTAAACAACCGAGTCGACGCCGCTTGCGCCATGACCTTCATCGGAACAAGCGGCAGACTTACTTCAATCCGAAAGGCCGGCGCAACGCGGAGAATCGCCGAGAGAACGGCCGAGGGGCGGCGTGACCGAGAGCAACGGGGAGCAGTCTAGTTACTTACGGCAGCTTGGGTGAAATAGGAAGAGAGATAGGGAACTGCATCCGAGGCCCTAAGAGCCTCGGGCGCCCAAGCCCCCGCAACCACACAGAGGACAGACACAGACATACAAAATTGCATCCGCCTCTGTGGTTCCCCGTGTTCTCCGTGGTCAATTCCATCCGGTTGAGGGCGTCCCGGTTGGGACTTCTTCTCGATGACGCAATACTCCGCCGCGCGTCAGGTCCGGACGACCAGGCTGTCGGTCTCCACGCGACCATCTCGGAATCGCACGAGCCGATCGGCGCGGCTGCCGACTTCGTCGCTGTGCGTGATCATCAACAGAGTCATCCCGCGTTCGGAGTGCAGTTGAGCGAACAGGTCGAGCACGTCGTCGGTGGTCTTCGAATCGAGGTTGCCTGTGGGCTCGTCGGCCAGCAACAACGGAGGATCATTTGCGAGAGCCCGAGCGATAGCCACGCGTTGACGCTCGCCGACCGAGAGCTTCATCGGCAAATGGTGCTGGCGGTGGCTTAAACCAACGACATCCAACAGGTGGGCCGCGTAGGATTCTCGCTCCCGAATGGGTCGTTCGCTTTCGAACATCGGAATCTGTACGTTCTCGATCGCTGACAATGTCGGCAGCAGGTAGAAGGACTGGAAAACAAACCCGATGCTGCGGCGCGGAACAGGTCCAGGTTATCCACTTCGCCGAGCGGTTTGCCCGCGAACAGAATTCTCCCGCTATCGGGCCGATCCAATCCGCCGATGACGCTTAGCAAGGTGGACTTGCCGCTGCCGCTGGGCCCCATGATGGCGACATACTCGCCGCGTCGAACGTCGAGATTGACATCGACCAGGGCTTTCACCTGCCCGTCGGGGAACGTCTTGTACACGCCCTCGGCCTGGATCAGCATCTCACGGTTGTCACTATTCATGGCGCAATCCCTCCGACGGCATGAGCCTGGTCGCTCGATAAGCGGGATACAGTCCGCCGACCAGTCCGACCAAGGCGGCTAATCCAAATCCTTTCAGAACCACCAACGGCGCGATATTTCCTTCGATGAAGCCATTGACCGCAGGCAGCGTCGTTAGCCACTTGGTCAACAAGATAGCGGCCAAAGCGCCGAGACAGGCTCCAACGAAGCTGAGCATCATCGATTCGCCCAGGACCATTTTCACGATTCGCGACTTTCGCCAACCGATGGCTCTGAGGATGCTGATCTCGCGGATTCTCTCCACGACGGACATGACCATGGTGTTCAACATGCCGATGCTGCCAACGACGATGGCGATCGCCGAAGTCATCCAAGCCATGGCTTGCGCCATTTGAATATGCACCGCGCCCTGGGCGTATTCTTCCGTGGGCGAGGCGCTCAGGCGGATCTCCCGGCCTTTCTCGTCCTTCAGGGCGTTGATGCGATTGCAGACTTCCTTGACGTACGCCTGCGAAGGGTTGGGTTTATCGACGATGATCGAGAATCCCGTGACAACTCCCTCGCGCGCCACAATTCCTGGAACTCGCGAATCTCGATCACGACGCCGCTGTTGTCAAAGAAACTGGCGCTTTGAAAAATTCCCGTGATGGTGAAGTCTTCGCCAAGAATCGGCAGTGTATCGCCGAGTTTGAAACCCAAGTTCTTGGCGACCTTCTCTCCCACGACGACCTGTCTTGCTCGTCCGGGAATCAGGCCGTCGCCCTGGATCATCTTGATCTCGCGATAAACGTAACCGTCCAGAGGCCAGCCTTGCACAAAGAGCGGGGCGGCCCCTTGCGGCGTCTGATATTGGATGAAGTCCAGCAAGCCGGGACCAATCTCCCCGACGCCTTCGACTTCCTTCAGTTTGTCGCCAATCGCCTCGGAGATCTCGCTGTTGAGCTGATTCAACATGCCCTCGTCGGTCACGACGATATGGGTTCCCTTATTGGAGAACGATCGCGACATGGAAGTCTCGAATCCCTCCGAGACGCCTAGCAGCGCCACGGTCGTGCCCACCGCCACGGCGATGCCCACGCACGTCAGCAGCGAACGCATTTTGCGTCGCAAGAGATTCTTCGTCAGGAAAGTCGTAAATCGCACTGCACATCGCTCCTTCTCGGACTCATCCGGTCCCAATCCGTCGTCTGCTCTAGCGGCGGCGTCCGCCTCATCCGCTTGTTCTACACGTGTTTCACGATTTTCAGAAGCCCGCTTCCGCAGCGGAAGGCCCCCCAACGGCGTTTCTTTGGCCGCGGAAGTAGGCTGGCGAGGAGCATCGCTCGACGGGCACAGGCCCCAATGGCGTCAAGCCCCGTTGTGGCGGCGTCCCGGTCGGGATCGTTGCTGGCGGGGAGCAACGCTCGACGGGGGCATGCCGGCATGCCCCGTCGTGGCTTGCTCGCCGCGTAAGCACTAGTGGCCCTTTGGGAAGTAACTGCAGGTTCCGGCCCGTCGGGCCTGCTACCCTCCCAGGTGGACCGGCTTACGACCAAGGCCCTTACCGACCTCTTGGGTGATCGGCCAGAACCCCCGATTTCTCACGCTGAAAACCGGGAGGTTATTTATCGGCCGCCCCTTAAGTTACCCAGGGTTGCGCTGCGCTGCACCCTGGGCTGATTTGGGGCCGTCCCGTTGGGGACTGATTTATGCGGCCTTAAGTCCACGCCATTGGCACAGGCCATGTCGTGGCGGGTACTTCAGCGGTCGGAGTCGCGTTGGTTGGCGCCTAGCGTCATGCGGTCCAGATGCTCGCGGACCAGGCGTACGAAATCCGCCGCGTTCTGCAACGGGGCCAGATGCTTGGCCCCCGGCACGATGTCGGTCCGGCAGTCGGCCAGGTTCCGCAGCAAGAAGTCCCTGGTGGCCGTGAAGGGCGAGTGCTCATCATAGAGCGCGGCAACTGGCGCTTGGACCTGGCAAATCCGATCCTTGGTGAAGCCTGATTCCTCGAACATCTCCTCGCCCGCGGTGGTGTCGGCCAATTGAGTCACCTGCCGCAGCCAACGCGTTCCCGGAGCCCCCAAGCGGTTCTTCAATTCCGCGTATTGCTCGGGCCCCCAGCGTTTCACTTCCCGAAACAACTTGCCGAAATCAACACGATCGCCGATATCGCTGCCGACTTCTCGCAGCGTGTCTCTCAGTTCGGTCCAGACTTCGGTCTGGCCCATATCGGGCTCCAGGTCGCGGAGGCCCGGAAAGTACGTGTCGGACAGCACGACGCCTTTCACCCATTGAGGCGCCTCAACGGCCGCTTGCATGGCGATCACGCCGCCATAGCTGTGTCCAACGAGATAGGCGGGTCCCAATTCGAGGGCGTCGCGAAGTGCGAACAGGTCAGCCACCATATCGCTCGAAGTGTAACCGCTTGGCGACGCTTGCGAGGCCCCATGTCCCCGTAGATCGTAGGCCGTGACGCGATAATCGCCGGACAGCTCGCCAATGATATTGGTCAGCATCCACACCGACATGTTGCTGGTGAACGCATGGATCAGGACGACGTCTGGGCCGGCCCCATGCTGTTGGTAATGGAAACGCAATCCGTTGATTTCAAGCCTGGGCAAGTCGATGTTCCTTCAACAGCTCATGGCAGCGAGGCGACGAGAAAATCAGCCAATTCTCCCACCGAAATATCCTCGGCTTGCCGGGCCGCGGCGTCGCCGAGGAATTGATGGAAGGGTAATTCCTGACCGTACTTGTTTTCCAGCGCCTCGCCCAGGATCACGGCTTCGATCGAAGCGAACCCCAGGTCGCCAAAGAAGGAAGTCCCTTCGGTGATTGGGGCCGAGTATTCGCGGCCCTCGAAGTTCGCTAACAACTCGGCCAAATCGCCGAGGATCTGCGCCCGATTCGCCACGCTCCACTCCTTCCACGAAGGGGCTATCGCCCTGGTTGATTGACCGCCGCGGTGATGTAGTCCTTCCAGCGCCGCGTGGCGGCCCGCACGGCGCCTTCTGCGATCGAGCCGTTGGACCGCGCCAGCCCCATCGAGCCGTTGACGGCCGCATCCACCAGGCGGTAATCGCGCGTTGCTTGATCGTCGACGCCATCCGCGGCGGCCAGCGCTTTCTTTGCGCAGCGTACGCGAAGCAGCCATTCGAGTCGAGAACCATCGTCGCCGACTTGCTGCAAAACGAATTCCTCGTCTGGCGAAAGCTCGGCTTCGAGGGCCTGCCGCGCCGCCTCGGCGGATTTGGCGTCCGGCAGCTTGTCCACCGCGACTCCCACCTCGCGAAAGATCGAGGCGAGCGCTACGATAATGCCGTCGCAGTGGGCCACCGAAACGTAGGGAAAACGATCCGGCCGACGGGACTCCCGCAATTGCGGCGTCATGCGCCCTGCTTCGTCCTCCTCGATCTCGACGTCCGCCATGAACAGCCGGTCGCCCTGGTTTCTCTTCCACAGGACGCGAACGGCGTCCTTGGCGGCCATGCGAATAAACACCCAACGCGCCAAGTCGTCGATGCTAAGATCCAATTGCTGAAACCGCTCGACTTCGGCGGGGCTCATGGAGGCTTGAGCGGCGACCGACAACAAACCCGGTTGGCGCAGGTCGTCCAAGGGGTCGAAACGCATGCACCAGGCTTGCGGCGGCTCCTGCGTCATCCAGGTTGGGGGAACGCCTTCGGGAAAGTCCTCGCTGATGATGTACACATCCTTGGGGCCGTGAAAATTCACATCCCGGAACGGCAGATAGAACCTCCACAGCTTCACGCGATTGATGCGAGCCCACACTCGACCCTGGTCGTCGTAGGTGTCGGTGACATGCGTGAAGTGGCGCGGCGTGCTCTCCACGACTCGCGTTCTGGCCGTGAACACGGCGCCGACCGGAGGGCGCTCGCCGTAGAATACGACCTGCTGCAATTCGAAGGGCAACACAATGCGCCCCCACTGGTCCGGTTGCGACAAGTGCCAGGCGCAAGGCGGATGCATCGCCACATCCAACAGCACGGGATCCGAGATAAAATTCGGCTCGCTGATCCCGCCGAATAACTCGTCGCGCGGCAGCACCTCGATGCGACCTTCAATTCCCTCCTCGCCGAAGCGGCCCAAGGACAACACGCCTTGGAACAACTCGCCATGAAACAAGTTGTTGTACATCGTGGGAATGTCGATTTGACAGGGTCGTTCATCTGTCAATTCCAACGCATCGATCATGGGCGGTTCCGGGCGCTGCTGGGCCAACACCACGGTGCCGATCGCGGCCATCAACTGCCTGGGTTTGGCGTCTCCTTGGCGGCCTAGATCCTTGATGCGGACCAAGACGCGTTGTTCGGCGTCGTCCGGGTCGCGATCCAGTGCGGTGGCCGTAATCTCCAAGGTGTGGGGGCGTTCGGCGTAAACAGCCAACCACCGCATCATCTGGATGTTCTCGACTCTCAAGACCTGCAACTCGGGAAAGACCAATTCGCCGCACTCCGCCATCATCTCCACGGTGAACGTCATGGGAACGATGGGCAAACCGTGCTGGTCGGGATTCACTCGGCTTAGCTTGCGACCGCCGACGGTGTGATGCGATGCGTAGTGATCGTAAGCCAACTGCATCACGCGATGCGTGACGACCTGATGACCGGGCGACTGCTCGACAATCTGTCCCACCATGGGGCGAGTGGCGGGTTGGCTTGCGGGCGCCTGGATCTCGGGGCTGGAGACGGGGGCGGGCGGTGCGGGTTGGGTGAGTGGTTCGTCGCTGGGCGTCAGGGCGGCCATGCGTCCGCCGACCGAGTAGGCGGGCGCGGCGTGGCTGCGAACATCGGAGGCTCGCCGGGAGCCGCGCAGCGCGGCGGAGCGACGCCTGCGGCCGATGGCGGCGGGCCGCGTTTCCGCCTGGCGGCCGCGAGCCGCCAGATAGCCTTGCATCACTTGCCCCTGGGCGTCCAGAAACCGCCGCATCAATCGCCAATGCGAATCGACCACAGCGGCTCGATCCGCTGACGGCGGCAACGCGTCGGCTCGCGCCAGCGCCGGCTCGACGCCGGGCGCGTCCGCATGGTGGCTCGCCGCTTCCTGCCGATCTGATCGGGCCGAGTTGGTCCAGCCGCGTTGGGCGTACAATTGATCCAATCGCACCGGCGCCCCGTGGGCGGCGAGCTGCGCCAGCGCGTGGAGGAACTGCGTGACTCCGTCGCGGCGGGGCACATTGCAAGCGATCGCGGCGGCGTCGGCGCCTCGGAGGATGTCAGCGGCGAACGACGTGAGATTCCCGCGCGGCCCGGCCTCGACGAACAGGCGATACCCATCGCGATGCATGTTGCGAATGGTGTCGACGAAGGCCACTGGTCGGCGCCAATGCTCAACGCACAGCGAGCGCATCGCCTCCGGCTCGTCGGGAAACAATTCACCGGTCGAGCATGAATACACGGGAGTCGCCGCGGGCTCGAAGGGAGCGTGCGCGAAGACATCCCGCAACACTCCCATGAACGGTTCGAACAGAGGCGTGTGATAGGGCGCGGCCAAAGCGAGCCGTTCATACATCTTCTTGCGGCTTTGCAACGCATGCTCCACCCGCAACATGTCGTTTGCGGCGCCGACGACCACGACCTGGTGCGGGCAGTTGTCCATGGCCACTTCAGCGCGCACGGGCTGCTCAAGGCCGGCCAACAGATCCAACATCGATGGACGATTCATGCCCACGGCCAACAAGGCGAAGTCCTCCTCGCCTTGTTCTTCGAGAGTGCTCATGGCGGAGACGATCGCGCCCAGTTCATCCTCCGGCTTGACCGCGCCCGCGAAGAGCAACGCCGCTAATTCGCCGGCGCTGTGTCCTGCCAACGCCGCGGGAATCACGCCGGCTTGCTGCAGCAGGCTCGCGATAGCCCAGTCGGCGGCGAGCACCGAGTACATGGCGTGGTCCAAGTTTCTCAGGTCGCGTTCGTTGGCCTCCAGATCCTGGGGGTCTCCCGCGAGCAAGAAGCGGCGGAGTGACCCGCGAGGATCATTAATCTCGGCGCCGATTTGGTCGCAGATGTCGATGCACTGGCGAACGATCGGGAAGGCCTCGTGCAGCGCATGCAGCATTCCCAGATACTGGGCGCCCTCGCCGGGGAAAAGAAAGGCGATCTTGCCCTCTCGCGCCAACGGTCTCTGCTCAAAGTACACGCCGCTGGCGTCGCGGAGAAACAACCGTTGCGGATCAGCCAGCCGCTCTTGGGCGACGTCGAGTTTTCGCGTCAGCTCGTCGGCATCCGCCGCGATCAAGGCCAAGGTGAGGCGTTGCGGGGGCATACCCGCCAGGTGAGCGGCGCACGCCGTCGGCGAGTGTCCTTCGGCCAACCACTGCCGCAGATCGCCCAGCCGCTCCCTGATCTCGTCGCGGTCGTCGCCACGCAGCAAGAACAGGTTGACGGGCCAAGTGGTTGCGGCGTCTGCGGACATGGCGATTCATTGGGGGTTGGGCGAGGTCCGTGGCGATCCTTGACGGGCGCACGCAGAGGGGACTAGCGCGTTGACAACATGGAGACTGGGGGGTTGCCCCTTGCTTTGCGGCCGTTGTTTGAGGCCGCACAAGGGATGGCGATCTCAAAACAACGTCCGCCAAGCACTACGACGAGGCGGCGACGTCGGCTCGGCCGCGAGCATTTTCCAGCAACCGCGCGGCGCCGCCGGCCACCAACACCTCGCTCTCTCCCTTTGGACCGTGCGTGATCTCCTCGCGGAGGAAACGCTGCGCCGAACTCGGGCGTGATCAAGCTGACGCCCCTGGCCTTGAAGTGCTTGGCGAGGTCCGCCACCATGCCGGCGCCTTCCCAGGGTCCCCAGCAGATCGCGGCGACTCGAGCCGGCCAACGGTGATCCAGGTCATGAGCGATCTTGCACAGCACTTCGTTGGCGGCGGCGTAATCCCCCTGGCCCAGGTTGCCGTAGCGTCCAGCAATCGATCCAAAAAAGATGAGGAAGCTCAACTGCTCCGAATCCACGGCGTCGATCAACGTGATCGCACTTTCCACCTTGGTGCCGAAGACTCGATCGAACGACTCGGGCGCCTTGTCGGCGACCAGCTTGTCTTCGATCACGCCGGCGCCGTGGATGACGCCGTCCAAACGGCCAAAGCGCTGTTGGACATCCGCAATCAAAGCGCGAAACGCGTCGGCGTCCCGCACATCAAGTGAGTGATACTCCGCTTGGGAGCCGCTGGCTTGTACGTCGTTCAACGTGGCTCGAACTTCGCGTTGCCGCATCAGCTTGCGATATTCGGCTTCAATCTCCGCGGGCGCGGGCTGTTTGCCGGCGTCTCGCATACGATCCATCAGTCGCGCCTTGACTTCCGCCTGCGACTGCAATCCCTCGGTGTCCTCGGCTTCGCGGGGCGCCGGCGCCGGCGAGCGGCCGACCAGCACCAAACGGCAATGGAAACGAGCCGCCAGATCGCGAGCGACGACAGCGGTGATGCCTCGTGCGCCTCCGGTGATCAAGACGACCGACTGCTCATTCAGATCCCTCAATGGCTCGCCAGAAGCATCCAGCGTCAAGGGACACGCCTCCCAAGTCACGCGGCGCCGCCCGATGTACCCGATCTCAGTCGGCCCGTCGCGGTCGCTTAATTCCGTCAGCACCAGTTCCGCAAGATCGGCGGATCGCTGGCCGGCGTTCATATCGATCGCTCGCACCAAAACGTCTGGCCACTCCAGTTTGATGCACTTGACGAGGCCGAGTATGCCGCCATGGAGGGCCATCTCCGGCGACTCCAGCGGAGGTTCTCCCAACCCAAGGCCTCCCCCAAGATTTGTCGTGGCCAGCAGCGCCGCACTGCCCTGCTCCGCGGCCGCGGCGAGATCCTGCTGCAGCTCGCGTGAGAGCAAGTAAAGCGACTCGACGTCTCGCCTGTTCTTGACCGCCAACGGCTCTGCGCCGGCGTTGGACAAGGGCGCCAGGTGAATCAAGGCGGCAAGAGCGCCGACTTGGCGACGGGCGGCTTGCACGGCCTGGGCGACCGACGTGGGGCAAGATAGATTCGCGTGGATCAGGCCCTCTGCCTCGGAAAAATCCGCGGCGTGCCGCAGCATGACGACCTTCTGGCCGAAGTCGGCGAGCCGTTCGCCCAGCTCCGCGGCGACTCCGCGGCCATCGTCGGTCAGCAACACCGCGCCTCGAGCGATCATGGGCGCGGCGGTCCCGGAGAGCGGCGCATCGACCAATCGAACGCCCGCGCAGTTGGATCTCCAATGGAGCGGATCCATTGTTGGTGGGCGCGACCGCGATTGCCGGCGTGGCGCCATTGTCGCCGGCGGCTCGCGACGAGTCGGTCGCGGGCGCCGCGGCGTCCGACGTGTCGGGCTCCGCGAAGAGTTGCTGGTCAACGTAATCCAAGATGCCGCGCAGCGTTCGAATCGTTGTTAGCTTTTCCAATTCCAGTTTGTCCGACAGCTCGCTTTCGTCGCGCGGGCCGCCGATCATCTCGGCCAAGCCGCCCAGAATCTCGACCCGCTTGATCGAGTCGATCCCCAAGTCGGCCTCGAGATCAAGGTCCATGTCGAGCATCTCGGTGGGATAGCCCGTGCGCTCACTGACTAGTTCCAGCAACTGATCCTCGATCTGATCGCGTCCTAGGCCGGCGGCGGGAGCGGCCATGGTCGGCTCGTCTGCTGGGGCCGTAACTGGGACCTCGGCAACAACGGCTGCCGCCGTATCGGTCGTGTCGGCCGCGGCCGGCGCGGCTTCGACCGGCGAGCCCGCGGCCTCGACCGCTGGAGGCGGCGACGACGGTTCGATCGACGGAGTCGCCGCGGCACTGGCGAGCGGCGCCTGGGCGGTTGGTCCACTGGTGGACGCGGTCGCAGCGCGCCCATTGGCGTTGTGGGCGCCATTGCTGTGGTGGCGACTGGCGGGGGCCGGAGCCAAGGCGGCTTGTAGCGGTGCGGCGGCGGGAAGCCGCGGCGGCGTCGCGTCGCCCTGCGGCGCTTCCCCCAGGTAGCTCAACATCACATCACGCTGCGTGTCGAGGAACTTGGACATCAGGTTCTGGAATCCCAGCATGACGCGCGTCGTCTCTTCGTCGCCGATGAGGGCCGATGCATCTTCCGACGTCGCGTGTAACTGGCTGGTGTCTTCACTAATCACAGCATGGGACTCCTGACCTGTGGGCTGGACCGGCGGCGAAGGCGCCTTCGGCGGCCGAGATGTGGATGGGGAAGGGGCAGCGGGCTTCTGAGCCACCGTCGCGGGCCCCGCCGGAGGCGGCTGAGTAAGGGCGGCCGAATTGAGAACCTTCTCGCGAGCGACAGCGGCGGTCGCCGAACCGGCCGGCTTCGCTGAGGCGCCAGTCGCCGGAGCGGCTGGTTTCGGAGCGGCTGGTTTCGAGGCGGCTGGTTTCGAGGCGGCGGGCGGCGGCGCTGCGGCGGCGTTTGCCGGTTTGACGGCGGGTTTGGCTGCCGCCGGCTGGACGCCAGTGACCGAAGCGGGAAGGATCTCGGCCGACCGGCGCCGTCCAATCAGCTTCGGCTCGGGACCTTTCAAGGGCCGACTTCGAATTCCATTGACCATCCAGGTGCTAGGCGAATACTTCACCACCCCTGTCTGCTGCGACAGCTGCCGCAAGGGGAAGGAGGTCACACGACGTCGGGCGAACATCGCGTTGAGGTCGATGTCCTGGCCGCGGGCGAGCAACAACGCCAGCACATCCGCGAGACGCCGCAACCCGCTGTGTCCTTGATCCAAGGCCAAGGCCGCGTGGGGGCGTTGGGTCAGGATCTTGCTGGTCAAGGTGGTCAAGACGTTCTTGGGCCCCACTTCGATGAAGGTGCGGGCGCCGTCGGCGTACATCGCTTCAATCTGCTCCGCAAAGCGGACGGGGCTGCGCATGTGCCGCGACATCACTTCCAAGACCTGCTTGGGATCGCTGGCGTGGGGGGCCGCGGTGACGTTGCTATAGACCGGTTGCCAGGCGCGCGCCAGGCGGCGCCTTCGGCCGTCCTTGCGAAAGGCGCAGCGGCTTCTTCGATTAACGGCGAGTGGAAGGCGCAGGCCACCGGCAACAAGCAACCGCCGATCTTGGCGGCCTGGGCTCGTTTCAGAACTCGCTCAAGGCCGCTCTTGGCGCCGGAGATGACGGTTTGCGCGGGCGCGTTGAGGTTGGCCAGGTAGATTTCGGGTTCGTCGCCGATCAGGTCCCTGGCGGTCCCGGCGTCGGTCGCCAAAGCGGCCATCGTGCCGGCGTTGGATTGTCCCGCCTGCCGCATGAAACGGCCTCGTTCGGCGGCTAGTCGCAGGAAGTCGTCTTCGTCGAGGGCGCCCGCGGCGTGCAGCGCCGTCCATTCACCGAAGCTGTGGCCGGCGTGCATGTCGGCGCGAACGCCCAGCATGCGCAGCAATTCCAAGGCGCCCAGGGACACGGCGCCGATCGCAGGCTGAGCGACATCGGTCGAGGTCAAGGCGACTTGCAACTCGTCGGCTTCCTCTTTGCTGAACGACGACCGCGGGTAGATATACCGAGCGAGCGTTCGCTCGAGGTATTGGCTCGCCTTTTCGTCGGAGCGATCCAAGGCCCGCCGCACTTCGGCGAAGGCCGAGCCGTACTCGGCGAACATGTTGACGTACTGGGAGCCCTGGCCGGGAAACAGGAAAGCGACTTTGCCGCCGTCCAACGAAGGCTGTCGGGAGCAGTGTACGCCGGCGGTCGTCGGTTCGGCCCCTTTGTCCCAAGCCGCCAGGACATCCCGCAACTGCCCCCGCAGTTGATCCAGGGATTCCGCGACGATCGCCACCACTGGCCAATCCCGGCGTCTTGGGCAGGCCTTGGCGAGGGAGGCGGCAAGTTGATCGAGCGGGGGATTGGCCTGGGCCAGGTCCGCGGCGCACTGCCGCACTTGCTGCTGCAGCGCCTCGTAGGTCTCGCCTCGCCAGAGCAGGACTTCGGCCGGCCATTGGTCCAACGCTGTGTTGGCCTCGTTCAAGTAGTCGCCCCGATATTCCTCCAGCGCGATATGCACGTTGGTTCCGCCGAAACCAAAGGCGCTCACGCCGGCTCGTCGCGGGCGGGACGGCGGCTGCACCCAGGGTCGTGTTTCCGTGTTCAGGTAGAGGGCTGACTCGCGAAAATTGATCCGCGGGCTGGGCGTCTCGACCAGGGTCGGCGGCAGCACTTTGTGATGCAACGCCATGGCGGCTTTGATGAAACCCGCAATGCCGGCGGCGCACTTGCTATGGCCGATCATCGACTTCACTGAGCCCAAGGCGCAGGACTGGTCGGGAGCTCCCGCTTCTTCCAGGACTTGGGACAGCGCGGCGGCTTCGGTTTGGTCGCCGACAACGGTCCCTGTGCCGTGAGCTTCAATCAGGCCGATGTCCGCGGGCGAGATTCCCGCTTTCTCCCAAGCTCGCCGGATCGCCCGCAGCTGCCCTGCGGCGTTGGGCGCGGTCAATCCCTTGTCCCGCCCGTCGCTGGACGAGCCTGCCGCCCTTGATCACGGCGTAGATCTTGTCGCCGTCGCGCTCAGCGTCCGCCAACCGTTTTAGTACGGCGACGCCAATTCCCTCACTCAACACAATGCCATCGGCCTCGGCGTCGAAGGGTCGGCAGCGGCCTTTGGCCGAAAGGGCGTGCGTCTTACTGAAGGCCATGTAAGCGTAAGGCGTCTGCACGGTGTCGGCGCCCATGGCCAGGGCGACATCGGCCGTGCCCGACTCCAACTCGCGAACGCAAGCATGGACGGCGGCCAGAGAGAAGCGCACGCTGCGTCCAAGGCGTAGTTGGAGCCTCCCAAGTCGAAGCGATTGGCGACTCGTCCGACCGCCACATTCATCAGGAAACCAGGGAAGGAATCCTCGGTCCATTCGGGCAGGAGTTCGTCGGTCGTCTTCATGATCTCGGCCGATGCGACCGGCGTGCCATCGACGGTGTCCAACATCGGCAAGCAGGAACGGAGTCCGTAGAAGACGCTCATCGGACCGCCGCCTCCGCCGATCCCCAGAATCGCGCACGTTCGGTCGCGGCGGAATTCGCGGTGGGCGTAGCCCGCGTCGCCCAAGCCATGGCGCACGCACTCGAGCAACAAGAGCTGCAGCGACTCAATTGAGGGCAAACTTTTGGGAGTCACGCCATAGGTGAATGGATCGACGGGAATATCGCCCAGGAAACCACCCCACTTCGAGATGATCTTATCCTTGCGCGCGGATCCGGATCGTAGTAGATCGTCCAATCCCAATGCGTCTGGGGAACTTCGGTGACCGAGTACTTCCGGGTGAGAATGTTCCGCCAATACTCGCCCAGCCCAACGGCGGCGGGATAGAAGCAAGCCATGCCGACCACGGCGATGTCGCAAGGGGCCGCAGCCTCTTTCGGCGTCGGGCAAATCAGCTCCGCCGACTCGGCCAGCATCTGTTGGCCGCCTCGCGCCACATCATCGTGCAAGTCGGCGACGGTCGTCACGTCTCGATGCAGCGCCGCGACCTGCCCGATCATGTACATGCCGCGCTGATACTGTTCGTCTTGCGTGACTTCAGCCAGCTTGCGTTGGCCCGTTTCGGAGCTGACGCGATCGACGCCCTTGGAGGCGACGCGCAAGCGTCCGATGTTCATCCATTCCAGCGCCTTGACGATTTCTTCGTGAGAGCGTCCCTCGGCTTGCAGGCGTTTGCGCTCGTTTTGGAAGTCATCGTAGTAAGGAGTACGCAGCACCCGAATCGCATGGCCTGGACCGGTCTCGAGGAGAACTGTGTCACGGGAACGTAGGGCTTCGGTTTGAAAGCGTTCCACGATGGCGCCCGCATCCACCGCTTCTTTCGTAAACAAGTACGCTGTGCCCATTAGGACGCCGAACTTGACCCCTCTAGCGACCAGCGGGGCGGCGATGCATGCGGCCATGGCGGCCGAGCGCACGTCGTGGATGCCGCCGGCGAAGACGATCTGCAAATCGCGGCCGGACCCATTGGGGCCCAAGTGTTCAAGGATGCCGCGACACATGCTTTCCCACAACACCAGGCTGGTGCGGGGGCCGACATGTCCGCCGCATTCGCGTCCCTCAAAGATGAACCGCCGACCGCCGTCGCGCAGGAACATCTTCAGGAGTCCGGGCGAAGGAACATGTAGGAAAGTCGGAATCCCCGCTTCCTCGAACACGCTCGCTTGATCCGGGCGTCCGCCGGCAATCAACGCCAAGGGCGGTTTGACTTGCAGGATGGCTTCGACTTGCTCCTGACGGATCTCTGGCGGCAAGAAGCCCAGAATACCGACGCCCCAAGTCCGCTCGCCCAGGAGCTGGCTGGTCTCTTGTAACAAGGGCAGCGCCTGCTCGCCTCGCAGCAGGGCCAACGCCAGGAACGGCATCCCGCCGCCGTCGGCGACCGCCTGGGCAAAGGCCGCGGTGTCGCTGACTCGCGTCATTGGGCCTTGAACGATGGGATAGCGAGTCTTCAGCGCTGCGGCGAACGGGGAACCCTCGGCGAGGGGCTTCCACTTCGCCGCCTGTTCAATGGAAGCTTCGGCCGCGCGAGCCAAAGCGTGCAGCACGCCGCCCACGGTCTCGAATTGCTCCGCCAGATCATGGGCGAAACACGCATCTTGCCCGAGGTGGAATGGTGGTTTGCGAGTGCGGGCCGACTCCGCGATCGCGTCGCGCCAGAGTCGTTGCTTGTCGCTCAGGGCGCCTGGGCCGCCCTCGATCTCCCGCAACCGATCCTCCAAGGGCTCGAAGGCGGAAGCGCCGCCGGGGGCCGCCAAACGGAAGGACTCGCCGAGGCTTTCGCCCAGCCGGCGAGTTTCGCTGCCGTCGGAGGCGCGCAACCATTGCCTGATGGTGGAGGCGGGGCGAGCCTCCTTTGTCAGCGCCAATTGAGCATCGAGCACGACGCCGGCGGCGCCGCCCACTTGCAGCGCGCCGATCGTGAATCGCCCGACGCCGCCCTGGACATAGGCGGGCAACTTCAGCTCGTCCGCCAAGTCCATATAGCGCTGCAACAAGACGAAAGCTGTCTCTTCGCCGATGCGCCCGCCAGATTCATGGCCCTTCAAGATCACGCCGGCGCAACCGAGCTCGCGGGCGAGGGCCGCCTCCTCCAGAGAGACGCATTCGAGCAGCACTTCGTCGGCCAGTTCTTTCCATTGGCCGAGCACGTCGCCGTGCTCGCTCCACCGCTGAGCGCCCCCAGCAAGGATGATCAACATCGGTCGAGCCGCCGGATCCTGGGCCGCCAGCTGGCGCCCGATCTCCAGGGAGCCGACGCCGACCTTCAGCCCAAAGGCGGCGTCGGTGAACCGTCGCAGGCGCGCGACCAGCTCCGTGGCGACCTGGTCGTTCGCCATCATTTCCAGGTCGAGGACGCCGAGAGCGCCGGCGCGACAGGCGGCGATCGCGACGGCCGGGTCCGTGCTCCCCGGCGCGGTCAACGCCAGAATAGAATTGATTCTCATCCGGGTGATCTCATCCCATTAGTAAGCGTCCGAGTGGCGCTTCAGGGGCCGCCGGGGCGAATTACCTAAACTCGGCATCCTACCCCGTCTTCCCGATCCTTTCAACCGACGGATCGCACCGCAACTCAAGGCCTTGGAGGACCATAGGCGAACCGACAACAAACGTCTTCCGTAAATGTATCGGCTGACTCAGCGCCCGGTCCGCCCCCTCGGGGCGCGAAGCCGTTCACCTCGCCCATTCGCGCAGAACGACGCGGATCGACGCGAATGCGGGTCGCCTGGATTCGCATTGACACCGAGTCGAGCGATTTGTGACGATACCTTTCAAGAGCGAGACGGGTTGAGTATGCGACATTTCAGCGTTTCTCGGTCCGTTAGCGTAGTCTATTTCAGCGTGAAAATCGCCGGATTGTTACTTGTCCGCGACGGGATGTTGCGGGCGGGCGATCGCGATCCCAGGTAAGGAAACCCGCCATGCGACATTCTTTCAGTGCGGCTTGCCTCGCACTCCCCCTCGTCTTACTCGGCTCCGCCACCGTGGTGGGGCAGCAGGCGGCGACGGACGCGAACCGTTACGACACCTCGGCCTCCGACTACTTGGCTCTGATTCCGCCAGGGACGGTCGTGGGTACGACGGCCCCCGCCAATTGGACGCATTTGATCTTAAAGAGCTTGCCGCGGACAGCGGCTGGCGACGTGAATCGCGTGCCGCGGATGAATCTCAGCATTGCCTCGCTATTTTCCACCTCAATGGTGGCCAAAGTCGTCGCGGTCAACGACGCCTCAGGAGGCCGACGTTACATATTGGAGCAGATCGCGGGCGGCGTGGGCACCAAGGTGAACAACACCGATACGATCGTGTCGCCCTCGACGTACCGCCAAATCGGGGCCAATCTGAGCATCTTAACGGCTCAAGTCCTCAAGGAATTCCACCGACAGCAAAGCGGCATCCCGGTCATCATTCGCTCGGACACATTGGTGGTCATGGATACGCCGATTGTGATTCGCACGCCGACCAAGAACCAGCCGATGGTGCTCCGTTATGCGGTCGTGGTCGACCCCCGCAGTGGCCGTTTGGATACGCTGTGTTGGTTGATCGAGAAGGATGACCAAGATCGCTTGCTGCGCATCGTCAGTCCCCTCCAATGGCTACCTCCGAATAAACTGATCGATTGCAAGCTTTACGTTGACGCGAGCGAATACCTGTTTGGAATTCCTTCGAAGAACGCGTACGCTTGTTTGAGCATCCCTCAAGGTCAAGTTCAGCTGAATGTTCCCCCGAATGCGGAACGTCTGGCTATTCAACAGAGGTATGACGACCGAAATGCGGCCGCGCTGGACGGTTGGCTGCGAGGCGTCGTACGTCACGCCGAAGCGGCGTTGCAGTCGTCGGGCGCCAATCGCTAGTCAGGTTACCGGCGCCGTAGCCGAAAACCAGTCGAACGCCAGCACCCCGCCTGACGCGCACCATCCGATATTGATCCGCAACGAGGCCGCCCCGAATTCTCGCGCTGGAGACCAAAGCCCATGCATGCTTGTTTGTTGACCGTGTTCTTTTTCGTTGCCTTCGATGAAGGCCACCAAGCCAATCCCGTGCTCAATCGCTTGCAGGAAACCGGGATCGCCGCCCCTGGCGACGAAGCTCGCAAGTTTCCCAAGTTCAGCATGGAAGACGGCTTGACCGCTGAGCAACAAGTCGAACTGATCAAGCAATTGGGCGGTCGAACCTATCCTTACGAGACCTTCATTCGCAAGTCGTATGTGGCGCCCGAGATCTATCACGAAGAAAAAGATCCCGTGGGAAAGACGACGGTGTACCGGCACGCCGACTTCTGGTTCGTAGCCTACGGTGATCTCGAGAGCTTGAAAGACAAGGACTTTCTGGAGAGTTTGCTGGGTGGGACGGACAAGAAGGACGCCAAGGCCTCGCGGGAAATCACCGCCGAGGACTTGAAGAAGCGCAACATTGAAATGGCGTTTCCCGATCGTGAGGGTTTTGGCTACGCGACTGTGGACATTCTCGAAATCGTCGAGCTTTCCACCGCCGGTTGGAGCTGTTGGAGCGAAACGAAGGACTCGTTGGTCGTGGCGGCGATGAGCGATCCGCGGTTCAATGACGACCCGGAGTTTCCTAATCAGTGGCGGCCCCTGCGCCGCAACGATCCTCCCAGTCCATTCGTTGGCGGGACGGGCGTGTATCTCAAGATGACCAAGCTGCATCAGCCGGCGGGCGCGATCTTCATCGAAGGTCATCTCAAATTGGCCGAGCCGTACGTCTGGTTTGCCGGGACCAATCGTTTGAGCAGCAAGCTACGAATTGGCGTGCAAAACCAGGTGCGTTCGTTACGACGGGAGTTGGCGAAGGCGTCGCGCTAGTCCGCGCGGCTCGCCGCCGCTTGTTCTCGATCAAGAATGCGCAACTCGGCTCGCCGCACTTCGTAGCCGCTGAGTTGACCGATCAGGGCAAGCGAGCGGACGCGCGCCGAGGATGCTGCGGGGGCCGCGAAACATCCCGTAGTCGCCGCGCCAACGGAGGATCTCCTGTCCTTCGACGCTGACGGTGATGCCGGCGTCGGCGACTTGAATCAGAACGTTGCGCGGCTCGCCGAAGGGCAGAAGGCCGCGGTCGGCCTGAACTCGAGTTGGCGCGAACATATTCGGGATTCGAGTCGGATTGATCGGCCTGAAACGGCTGCAAGGTGGAAAAGCTGATTCCGGGCTCCACTTCCTCATCCAATAACAAGCCCACCAAAGCGTCTCCCCGCCGAAAGACGAGGCTCAAACCGCCCAGCTGCCCAGCCGGCCTCAGAAATTCGAAAGCCAATTCGTAATTGTCCGGCGCATCGGCGGGCACAATCAGATGCGAATTGCGGGGAATGAAGAGCACATCGCCGACAAAGCGGGCGGCGCCCTTCCCGGGTTGTCGCACGGCGTCCAATTCTGGATCGATGAAACTCAAGAGATCCGCTCGCCCTTGCACATAATCGAGCCGCCGCACGGGCCGGCGCTCTTCGTCCCGCGACGCGGTGCTCGCCACGCCGAAAATCCTCCCGGACATGCCGGCTATCACGCTCAGGATCGGAATGGCCACGACAGCCAGCACGACGGCGCGGCGGATGGCGACTTCACGGCGAGTACGGCGGTCGGCGGCCAAGCCTGTGGTTGGCGGTCCGAGGCAAGTCCGGATGGCGGCGCGGACTTGTTCCATCGAGTCGAAGCGATCCTCCGGGCGCTTGGCCGCCATTCGTTGAAACAATCGCTCCACCGCGTCCGAAACCTCCGGACGTTCGTCTTGCAACGAGGGCAGGTCTCGTTCCCGATGGGCGACCACACGTCCCATCACCGTTTCGGCTTCATAGGGAGGCTTGCCGGTCAGCAGAAAGTACAGCGTGCAGCCCAAGCTGTAGATGTCGGAACGTTGATCGGCGTCTTTGCTGTTGATCGCTTGCTCGGGCGCCATGTAGTCGACGGTGCCCAGCATGGTTTGACTGCCGGTGACGTCCGACGCCTCCTGGCCGACGGCGAAGCGGACCAAACCCAGGTCGGCCAGCCGCAACATGGCGTCCCGATCCACCAACAGATTCGACGGCTTCACATCGCGATGAATGACGCCCTGTTGGTGAGCGTAGTGCAGCGCGTCGGCGGCCTGATCTACGAAACCAAGGGCGTCATGGATGGGGAGCGGGCCGCTATCGCGGACGATCTGCCCGAGGTTCTGGGCGTGCAACAACTCCATCACCAGATAGTGCACGCCCTGAGCGACGCCGCCATCGGTGGCTCGCACGATGTGCGGGTGGTTCATGGCGCCGATAGCCCGCATCTCGCGCAAGAAACGCTCTTGAGCGGAAGCGTCTCCCGCATCGGGACGAATGATCTTCAACGCGACTTCGCTGCCGAGGTGGCGATGCCGAGCACGATAAACGGCGCCCATCCCGCCCTGGCCGATCAACTCCAAGATTTCATAATCGCCCACGCTCTCGCGGGTCAGGCCGCCGCCGTCTCGCACAGTGGCCTGCGTTTGCTCGGCGGCTTGAGTCTGTTCGTGCCTTTGTTGGTTGGCGGCTTGTTGAGGATCAGGGTTATTCGCGGGAAGAGCCATGTTGGATCCAAGACAAAAATGCGGCGGGCGGGCGGCGATCTGCGCGGCCCCGCGTCCAACTCGCCCGCCGAGCGAGGAGCGAGTGCTTTGTCAAAGCTAAGAAGGGAGTTAGCTCCTCCGTTTCACCGCTGATTCGAAGGGCGATCCGGTTTGCCGACCCTCGAATCGCGATTTGACCCAGCACTAGGGTTTTTGCTGCATCTCCAGGGTCGCGTAAAGGGTCAAGCGGCCGTCGGCTTTCAACAACCTCGCCTCGGCGCCGCGAAACCATTGCAACAGCGCCGAACGGAAAGCCTCGCTGCCCACCGAATGAACGCTGTCCCAACAGGCGAGGTGTTCGGTGCGGACGACTTCATATTCGCCGCCCAAGGGACACCGCAGCGAACCGCCAAGCAGCTTCTCGGCGGCCTCCCGAGCGAATTCGGGAGCAAGTTGCAATTCGTTGACCACCAAGTCCAACAGGGCGAGGGTGGCGCGCGAGGTCTTGCGCACCTGTGCGTATTCGGCTTCCGTAATCCAATCGGCCAGCTCGGATCGCGACAGGTCGTCGATTCGCAAGCGGACCTGGGCTGGCGGCCGACCATTGGTCAGGCGACAGCGTTGGGGACCCGCCTCGACCAGGCGCCGTTGGAACGAAATCACGGAGAACTCGTCGTCCTGCCACCGCCAGATTCCCAAGGGAAGACGGCTAAATCCAGGCTCCAGCTGATCGCCGGGCAAGGCGAGCGGCAAGAGGTCCAGAAAACCCGGCTTGGGCCAAGCCGCCAGGTAACCGGGGACTCCCTGTAGCCAGCGGAATTTCTCCAGCCAACCTTCCGGCGCCACGTCCGCGCTGGGTCTCTCGTCGCGGACGCCCAGATGCAATTGGTGCGCGGGGACATGCGGCAAAAGCAAGCCGCCACGCAGCGACGCCTCGACGGAGATGACGTCGTCGGCGCCGGTCTCGCCGGCGTTGCACAAGCTGGACTCCGCGGGCTGTCCCAACAGCGACAATAAGCCGCCGAACTGCTCCTCGGCGATCGGGCCAACGGAAGCCTCCAAGATCAATCTCTCTCGGCCGGACGGCTCGAGATCTTCTCGCGCATGGAGACGACCAGGGGATCCAGATCGCCCCACTTTTCGCGATAGTAGTTCAAACGCTGCTCGCACCACTGGGCCTCCTCGGCGGTGACTTGCCTGACTGGCACGTCGAGCACGGGAAGGAACCGTCCGCGAGGGCCGCGACGGGAATCGGTGAGATCGGCTCCCTTTTCCTCCAAACGGCTTCCATCAGGCCTTTGCCCAAAGCCGCTGGGCAACAACCCGCCCCGGATCAACTCCGCAATGTCCGGCGCCGACCAGCCTTCCGCTCGACCCGCCAGCCTGGCGGCCTCCAACAGCAGCATCTCGGTGGTTGACTGCATCCGGCGGCGAAGCTCGATCTGGTATTGGGGGGACACCAGGGCGTGAAAGAATTTGGGCGAAAAGTAGGCGAAGATCGTGTCGCCTCGCTTGAGCGGAGCTCGCTGGCGAGCCTCTTGAAATTGAGGATCGCTGGCCAGGCACTGTCCGTTGTCGATCACGGTGAGCATTCGCTCCATCAACTCGCGGGAAGTCGCCAGATAGCGAAACTTGTCGTCGGCGGCCAGATAGGATCGCACGCGGTAGTCGGGCGTCGTGAGCACTTGGACCTTATGTCCCGCGATCTGCTCGGTCGTCTCCACGGCGCCGTTGCCCTTCTCGCGGACGAGCACCGATCCTCGTTCTGATTCAACGCGGCGTCCAAAAGGAACTGATTGCGGGCCTCGAGGATCACGCCAAGGGCGGCCCCTTCGCGCAGAAACGTATCGCGTCCCACAACGCCCACGTCGGCGATCACCTGGTCGCCCAGCAGGTCCGCAAGAAACGAATACCGCACCGCCAATTGCTGCTGAATCCGCTGATGCAGGTCCTCCTTGACCGTCCGTGGAGCAATCATGTTGCCCAAGTCGCCCCCATAGTCATTGGTCAAATGGATCAACCAGAGGAGGTTGGAGAACTTGCCAAAGCGAATATAGAAGCAATCATCGGGAGCTCGCGAGGCGAGTGGTTCGATCTCCGGGAGGACGTCGATCTCGGGGGCCGGCAGGCTGGGCCACTCCGGTGCTCGCGGAATGGGTTGATTGGCGGCGCCGGACGGGGGCTCCAACATGACCCGCCGCATTTCGCGAGTCCGCAAGGAATCAGCGCCCGCCAACAGGCGCCAAGTCGCGGTGGGCTCCTTGATCGGCTCCAACGGCTTGGGCGGCGGAAATCCGAAGCGACGCGACAGCATCAAGGTCAAATAGCTTTCCAAGACCGGCGTGTAATCAGCCGCATCCGCCTGGTCCTGCATGACCTTGGTGTAGTCGCGCCACCAAGATCGAATCAACCGCTCCCGCCGCGCGGAACGCCCGTTCTCGGGCACAATGCGGATTCGATGCTCGTGCGGGGTGTTCAGCGTCAGTTCCAGCGGTTCGGTCCCGCGAAACAAGAACATCGTCGTAATGGTTCCGCGTTTGCTAGCGTCATCGTTGCCGAGCAACGACCCCAGCATGCGGTGCAAGGCGCCGGGAGCGAACACGGGATACGCGATGCGGGCGTCGTGCTGATTGATCCAATAGCGGCCATCGGTGCCCGGCTCCAACATGACCGTCACGCGGGCGACGCCAAAAGGCTCGCCGCTATACGCTTCGGCGCGCGAATTGTGCGGCCACTGGATTGTGGTCGGCGACCATGCCAACCAAAGCGACCGCCGCGAGCATCAGAGGCCAGATCCTAGAATTCAGCGCCATGTCTCTACCTTCCCAATACCTTCCCTGTGGATGTGCCCGAAACTCCGCCGGTCATGCTATCATTTCTGGGACCGCATCATGAGGTGGATGACGAAGTCTGCTTCCATACATTACGCTGCCGTCCGCCAAGCTTCCACCCGAATCATGTAAGCTGGACGCCCATGAGTCCTGTGGTGCTGCTAATCCTGGGCGTTCTGATCGTCGTCGGCGGCGTGCTGGCGTTGCGAATGCATGCATTCCTGCGCTGCTGCGCAGCCGCCTTGGCGATCGCTTCTCTGACGCCGACTGAGACGGCTCGACCTTTCCTCCTGCGTCAGCGGGCGTTCGCCTTGGACGCCGAGGAACTCGCCAAACGCGGCGCGTCCCTGGGCATGCGGTACCTGATCCTCCACCCCAACAGCGATGGTGGAGTCGAGGTCATCGGCGAATTGGAGCTAACCTCGACGCCGACCAAGGAGGGGGTTGTGTCGTATCGCGTGTTAACCGAAGGCGTTGCCGTCAAGCCAGGACACTTGGTCATTCATCCGCTGGACGCCCACGCCGCAACGTCCGCCGCGAAGGCGTCGCCGGGATCCCGAGTGGCCCTGGCGGTCGGCGACACGTGCGGCAAGATCGCGCTGATCATCGCCATGGCGGCGATCATTGGCAAGTGCATGTTGGAGTCGGGATCGGCTGATCGCATTGTCCGGGGGGCGTTGGCCGTGACCGGGCCGCGGGGAGTGCCGCTGGCTTTCACATTCAGCGGCTTCGTCCTGGGCGTCCCCGTCTTTTTTGACACCGTTTTCTACTTGATGATCCCATTGGGCAAAGCGATGCGTTTGCGAACGGGAGGCAACTATCTGCTGTATGTCTTGTCGATCGTTTGCGGAGCCACGATGGCGCATTCCCTGGTTCCGCCGACGCCAGGCCCGTTGCTGGTGGCCGAGGAGTTGCACGTCGACCTGGGCAAGATGATCGTCTTCGGCTGCATGGTGGGTTTGGCGGCCAGCGCGGCCGGTCTGGGATTCGCGTATTGGATCTCGTCGCGATGCGAGTTGCCGCTGCGCGAGAGCGTGGACTTGTCGATGGAGAAGATGCAGGAACTCGCAGACCGTCCCGCTCGCGAGCTACCGCCCCTGGCTCTGGCGTTAGCGCCGGTGGTCTTGCCGGTGGTGTTGATCGCGGGACATACGGTGTGGAAGGCTTGGGTCGGAAGAACTCCGGCCTGGGCGACAACGCTCGGGGATAAGAACCTGGCGCTGACGCTCTCGGCGTTGATCGCGTTGGGGACGCTGATGTGGTCGCGCCGCACGTCGCTTGGCGACCTGGCCGACGCGGTACAGCAAGCCTTGGCGGGAGGCGGCGTCATTATCCTGATCACATCGGCTGGCGGCGCGTTCGGCGCGATGTTGCAACAATCAGGCGTCATCGACCTCGTGCGACAAATACCGACAGGATCTTCGGCCACGGTCTTAATCATGGCCTTCCTCGTGACCGCGGCGGTGAGAACCGCTCAAGGATCGGCGACGGTGGCCATGATTACGGCGGTGGGCGTGCTTTCCGGGTTTCAATCGGCGGAGACGTTGGGGTGCGACCCAGTTTATCTGGCCTGTGCGATCGGCTGCGGCTCCAAACCGATTGCCTGGATGAACGACAGCGGCTTCTGGGTCATTTGCAAAATGAGTGGAATGAGCGAAGCTGAGGGATTGCGATACATTACTCCCATGAGCACGCTGATGGGCCTGGCTGGGTTGCTGGCGACATTGGCCTTGGCGTGGCTGGCGCCCTGACTCGGAAATGATGATGTCTGACTATCAACTAAAAGCACTGCAAACCTACGCCAACCTGTTTATCGCCAATGGATCCGCGCAGGCCTTTAAGACGGCGGCGTTACTAGGCGTGTTCGATGAACTTGCCAAAGGCCAACGCACGCTGGAGCAACTGACCGAAGCACTGCAGTTGAACCTCGAGACGACCAGGCTGCTGATGAACGCGTTAATCAGCGGAGGCGTTGTGGAGAAATACGGCGACGACTATGCGCTCTCCCAAGCCATGAAGCTCTTCGGACCCAACTCGATGGATCTGGGCGACCAGCTGTGGAGCGAATTGTCCGACTTGATTCGCGAGGGCCAAGGGGCCCGGTTTCCCGACAATGCGACGCAACGTGATCGCGCCGAGGCGTATCGAGCGCACGCCGTTGGACGGCAATGGTCGATGACGCCCGCCGCAATGGAAGTGCGGCGTTTATTGGAAATCGGCGAGAAGCGACAAGGACTTCACATCTTGGACTATGGAGCCGGCTCGGGCGTATGGAGCCTGGCGTTGGCCTACCATGACGCCGAGTGCCGCCTGACCCTCATGGACCTGCCGCAGGTTCTGCCCACGGCGATGGAAACGGCCAGGCAAATCGGCGTGGCGGATCGCGTGACGACGATTTCCGGCGATCATCTCAGGCGGAGTTGCCGGATGAAGAATACGACCTGGTCTTGGCGGCGAACGTGCTGCACCAACACGCGGAAAACGAAGTCAAAGCGATTCTGGCCAAGATCTATCGAGCCATTCGACCCGGCGGCGAGCTTGCCGTGATCGACTTGTTCCCAGGTCAACAGGAAGGCGACGCGCTCCGAGACCAACAAGCGCTGCACATCGCGTTAAGGACGCCAGGAGCCATTCACGACCCAAACCAGCTAAATCAGTGGTTAACGGAGGCGGGTTTCACAAGCCCGAGTTACGCGCCGCTGAAGGTCCCGCCATTCACCATGGGCCTGACCGTCGCAACTCGCCAAGCCGCCCCTTAGGCAATCAGGGCAATCGGGCTAAGCGTGGCAGGGGAATCTCAAGGCGCCGAGAACATCCGCCACCAAGAACCAGAACCAGAACCAAGAACCAAGAACCAGAACCAGGAACTAAGAACTAAGAACCAACAACATCCTTCCCCGGCCAGTTTTTCCACCATGCCTGAAACAGTCGCAGTTGGTCCTTTGCGTAGCGGCGTTGGCTTTCGCTGAGTTGATCGCTTTGGTTGAAGTGCAGTTGGTAGTCGGCGTCTCCCAGCAGCACGAGCAGGTACTTGTAATACAGCACGAGGTCGGGACCTTCATCAAAGCGGGACAGCACGGTGAATGCGTCGCTGAGTTCGCGGGCCAATCGACGTGCTTCCGGATCGCCGGCAGCGCCCCGTTGACAGAGTCGCACAAAGTGCAGCACTTCTTCGGGCAGACAATTGCCGATGCCGGTGATGGCGCCCGAAGCGCCGCAATTCAGAAAGCCGTGGTAAACTTGGGTGTCGACGCCGACCATCAACGTGAGCGACGGATCGCGATGAGTGATGTGCTCGGCGGCGTAACTGAGCGCGTCGCTGCCGCCGAATTCCTTGAAGCCCGTCAGATTTCCAAATTCGGACAGCAGATCGAAGAACAGATCGGCTCGCGTCTCAAAGCCGTAGTACGGGCTGTTATAGATGACGGCGGGCAGGGCCGGCGCGGCGCTCAGGATGGCGGCGAAGTGATCGCGCTGGGCGGCCGGGGACGTTCCACGAGAAAGGAGTCGAGGGATCACCATGAGCCCCTTGGCGCCGACTTGTTGAGCGTGTGCTGCGTGCGCGGCCGCTTGCCGAGTGCTGGGAGCTCCCGTTCCGACCACGACCGGCACGCCGGCTTGCGTCAATTGGCTGACTCCTTGCTGGCGCTGCTCGTCCGTCAACAAGGGCCAATCGCCCATGGAGCCGCAATAGACGACCGCGTGCATTCCCGTCTTCACGAGCTGCTGGGCCTTTTTGACGAGAGCCGGAAAATTGGGCGTTCGATCGGGCAGGCACGGAGTCATCAGCGCCGGAATGCATCCACGGAAGATATTCGTTTCCATCTTGCTCGTCATTGTTGATTGCGGAAACAGTCAGTCCAAGTCGCCGCCTCCGGCACGGGCGGCGGCAGAGGGCGGCTCGCGGCGGGCTGCGTAGCGATGCATGGTACTCGCGGATGTCCGGCAAGGGAATAAGGCGCCGAGTGGGGGTGGCTTGGACGGCGCATCCGCTCCTGATTTGACTGAAATCAGGCCGGTCCGCAACGGTCAGGGATCCGCCGAGAGGCTTATCGCGAGATTCTCGATCTCATCTAACAGAGCGACGAGGTCGTCCAGCGAAGTGAGCGGATTGGAAATGGTCGTCCTGAGCCAGGTCGCGCCATTCAAAGTCGTCTGCACGAGGTAGAATCTCCCTGCCTGGACGACCCGCCGCCGCAATTCGGAGTTCAAGCGGCTGATGGCGTTATCGTCGGTCAAGTTGGACGCGTATTGGAAGCAAACGATGTTTGCCTGCGGCGCCACCGCCAATCTCCAACCGAGGCGTTGGCGAATGACGTCCGCGAATTTCGCCGCCAGGTTGAACAACGTGGTGACGCTCTCGTCGATCAGCTCCTGGCCGTGCAGCGCCAACACGCAATAGGCCTTGAGCGCCATCATGGACTTGGTGCATTCGAATGTGCGTTTAGAGAGGTTGAACCAATCTTGATCATGACGACTGCTCCAAAGGTAATCCGCTTGATGGGAAAAAGCCGCGTAGCCATCCGGCGCTCGGCGATAGATCAAGGCGGTGGCCAGCGCGGGGGCGAGCAGCATCTTGTGGAAGTCGATCACGACACTATCCGCATCTTGCACGCCGTCGAGCAGCGTTCGATACCGAGGAGAGAAAGCGGCCGCGGCGCCATGCGCACCATCGACATGGAACCACAGATCGTGTTCCCGACAGATTTTGGCTATGGCCGCGAGATCATCGTAAGCTCCGGTGGAGGTCGAACAAGCGCTGCCAACGACGGCGATGGGTTGTATGCCGTCGCGTGTTGCCTGCAGGATCGCATCGCTCAGCAGCTCGACGCGCATGCGAAAACGGTCGTCGGTGGGAATCTTGATCAATCCAGCGTCGCCCCAACCCATCACGTGGACAGTGCGCCTCAATGCAATAGTGGGATTGATCCGATGCGAAGATCGCCAAGGGCCGAGAGGGATCCGCAGGCTGGTTGCATGGGTGAGCTTTCGCTGAGCGCGCAGCAAGCATCGCGGTGAGGTTGCCCAGCGTGCCGCCGGAAGTGAACACGCCTCCAGCTTGATCGCCGAGCTGAAGCAACCGCGACACGAACGAAATCAACGCGTCTTCGATGGCGACGCCGGCAATCCCCATTTCGTAGACGCCCATGCCGTTATTCAAAACGTCAACCAAGAGGCCGGACAAGGCGGCCAACGGCGCCGGAGGGTTGATCTGATGTCCCACAAATCTCGGATGGTGCAAGCGGATGCTCTGATCCAAAACGGCTCGAAACAAATCGGAAAGCGAGGCGTGCTGGGATGGATCGCTCCACGCTTCGCGGGCTTGCTCCGGCTCCTGCCAGACGAGTACCGGCGTGGGGGATCCGTGCATGGCTTCGCGGAGATGGTCGGCCAGCATATCGACCAACTGATGCCCCTCGTGGCGAAACAACTCCGGATCGTAGGCCGCCTTGATCCGCGAGGTGTCGTTCATGAGCGTCTCGAGCTAGTGCTTTGGCGTTACCAAGACTTGGTGCTGCCCATTGCCTCTGGGTCCATGTTGAGGCCGCAACGCGCGCACTAGTCATAAAGATAGCGTCGGCGGCGACGGCGGCGTGGCGGGAGTTCGTCGCCTTCGACGATCCAGTATCCGGCCAACAACTTGTAAAAGAACAGAATCAGAAAGGAGCCGCCGGTGGCGACGGCAAAGCCCAAGGGGCTGATGGGCTTGATCCAATTCGCGTCGTTGGTGAAGAAGGAAACGACGCCGCAACCAATGATGGTGCCGCCAATCCCCATAGCGAGCGTGGCGACGGCGCCGCCGGGATCCGGTCCGGGCATGATCGCTTTGGCCAAGAGCCCGACAATCGTGCCAAATCCGACCCAAACCAGAACGGCGTCAGCCCATTGTTGAAATGCGAGAGTGGTCTCAGGGTCGAACATCCAATCGGCTCCTCCTGCGCGGGCGACGCTGCACCGCGCCGTCGTCCTTGTCTTCGGCATTCGTTGAGCCATTCGTTAGCGTCGAAAGGAGCCAGCGTCAAAAGGCGCAAGCGGGGGAAGTTGCAGGGGGAATTTGTCGCTACACTGAGTCGGTTGACGGCGCCAAGTGACTGAGCATTCTGGGAGCGCCGGGTTCATGGGTTCAAGATGGCGACGGACATGTGCAAGCTGTTAGTGTTGGGCGCCCATCCGGACGACGCGGAGTTTCACGCAGGGGGCTTGGCGGCCAGGTACCGCAAGGCGGGGCGCGACGTGAAGCTGGTGTCGGTGTCCAACGGCGGCGCTGGGCATCACATTTATTCTAGCGAGCAGTTGGTGCAAATCCGAAGGCGAGAAGCCGCGGAGGCGGGTCGGGTGATTGGATGCGAGTATGAAACATGGGACTTTCCCGATGCGCGATTAGAGCCGAATCTGGAAGTTCGCGAGAGGATCATTCGCGAGATTCGCCAGTGGCGCCCGGACCTGGTTTTGACGCACAGACCTTGCGACTACCATCCCGATCATCGCGCGGTGGGGCAAGCCGTGCAGGATGCTTCGTACTTGGTGACAGTCCCGTTGGTGTGTCCTGAGACTCCCCATTTATCGCGGGACCCGGTTGTCGCCTACATGTCCGACGGGTTTACAAAGCCCTACCCGATGCAGATCGATGTGATGTTGGACATCAGCGAGGAGCTCGACACGATTGTTTCGATGCTGGCGAAGCACGCTTCGCAGGTGTTTGAATTTCTGCCTTACAATCACGGCAGGCGGGACCCGGCGCCCAGCGACGCGCAACAGCGACTGACGTGGTTGAGAAGTTGGTATTGCGAGCTTATCTCGCGTCGAAGCTTGCAATGGGGATCGCTGATCGCGGAGTCGATTGGCTTGGCGGAGGCGCCGCAGTGGATCGAGGCTTACGAGATTAGTGAATACGCCGGCGCTGCGGACGCGGGTCGGTTGGCGGACTTGTTTCCCGGGTCCATGGTGCTGCGGCGTTAGCGCAAGCTTCGGGTGGTGTTTTCTGTTTCGGCTTGATTGACGGCGTTCCGGAATACCCAGTAGGTCAGGCCGCTACGTTGTTTGGGCATGAGCCAGGTGCGTTGTGTCGGCTCCTGCGCCAATTGCAGGATGGCTCTCAGGTCGTTGATGATGGCGTCGCTGTCGCCGTAGTACGAATGGCCCAACATGCTCGTGTCAATATGCGATGCGTCGATGGTGTCGACGCCGGTCACCAAAACAAGGTGGTCGCCGGAATCGCCTGCTCGTGGTGCTCCGTTGAATCGCTTGGAGATCATGAGCGCTTGATCGCCTGAGGAGGCGTAGAGGGTCGTGCGTTGCGCCGTCGAGATGACTCGCGGCGCCAAGTCTTGAAAGCGGTCGGCGTCAACGTCCGGAGCCGCCAGAATGACTTCATTGAACATTCGCGCTTCTTCTTTGAGTTCGAGCGCCAATTCGCTTAGCGACTCCATTAGAACTCGGTTGCCCATGCTATGAGCGATCAGATTGATTGACTTGGCCTGGGTCTTCTTTCGCAAATCCAAGAGGAATTGCTTGAAATGTGTTGTGCTCCAATCGGCGTTGGAAAGATCCATGGGGTATTTCAGGAGGCCGCCATAGGAGGGCCAGCTGAACAGAATGGGCGAGCCTTGGAATTTCAAGTCGAACGCCAATTGTGCAGTCCGTAGTAGGGCTTCGTCGAAGCGGACGTTGTATCCATGGATGAACACAAGTAGGCTCTGATCTTCGGACGATGTTTCCCGCACTTGCTGGAAGAACTCGTCTGGCGTCCTTGGATCGAGATTCTGAATGACGATATGTCGATCTGGGCTTTCGGTGAATTCCAGCCGGAGTATCGAAGGGGATTCGAGTTCGCCTGGGACATGCACGTTGGGGATGGAGACTTCTGATACCCCATACTGCATGGGGCCTCGGTCGGCGTTGAAGGCAAGGCGTTGATTCGTGGTGTAGCGAGAGTTGATGGCGGTGTAGGCGGTCAAGACGATGGTTAACGCAAGCGTGAACAGCGGCATCCATGAGCGACGCTTGCGCTTGCGGCCTCCGGTTTCAAGGAAGAAGCCGAGCGTTAACGCGCCGCCCGCGACGGCGACGCATAAGGGTAGCCAGAAGCCCGCGTTTTGCCCCCCACTCAATCTGTCTCTGTTAGTGGCGTAGAAAACCTGCATCACGGCAAAATCGCTGTCGGTCCGAATGATCGACGAAGGTCCGGCGGCGGACTTGCTGTCGTTGGCGGAGTCGTCCGAGGGCTCATGGGTTGAGGGCGCCGCGGCGGCAATTTCGTCGAGGCCGTTAGCAGGATGGTGCAACGCAGGCGCTGGTGAGGCGTCAGCCGACGAGGAGAAGGGTCGGGATTGTAATTCTGGGGCGCGGCTCGCCATCCTGGGCTGGCTGGCTTTTGCGGCGGCGCGGTTCGATGGCGCCCTGGGACTCGCCGCCCGATCCGCATCTGCCGAAACAGGCGGCTCCATGGCTGGCATGGTTGGCCCATCAGGAATCAACGGGGAGGAGGGCGCCGATGCATTCGGCGATGCCGCTGCAGTCGAATTTTGAGTTTCTTGGGCGGAACTTGACACATCCGCGGAGGCTTGGGCTTCAGCGGGAGGAGCACCGGCGGTCTTCTCGTCGTTTTCGCGAGGCCCTGCTCTGTCGGCTCGCTGCTCGGCCATACAGCCGGTCAGAATCCCAAGGAAGACAAGAGCTAGAATCCGACTACAGCGCACCATGATGATCCTCCTGAACAAACAAAGGCGATGCGATAATAGCTGGCCACGAAGAATTGACCAAGGGCAATGGCCGCTTAGAAGAAGCCGCGGGTGCACGAACGGGCTTGCGGCGTTTTCTTGCCTGGCAGGATTCGTCTTAGTGATTTGACTGAAGTTTGCTACGTTTGGCGAGTGTCTGGGTAATTTGGCTCGCTTGGTGAAGGAAGTAGCATGGGCATGGAAGCTCGAAATCTGTCGGATCTGCCTGAGGACGTGCGAACAAAGTTCTTGGATGCCGTCGAGGCCCTGGCGGCTTGTGGCTTTGGGCCGGAGGGACCGCCTCGGGAGACAGCGTTTGCTCAGATTGAGGAATTCGGCCATGGGATGGGTCGGATGTTTGCCCGTGCTCTCGAGGAGAATCTGACGGATCAACACGCGGATCATTTTCGGGATGCGACCCCTTGTCCCAATTGCGGAACGGCCTGCCGCAACCAAGGCGAGTCCATACGGAGCATTCAAACCATTGACGGTGAGGTCCCACTTCGGGAACCCAAGTTCCAGTGCCCGGCTTGCCGCCGGGATTTTTTTCCCTCAGCGTCTAACTCTGAGGATTGATGGCAGGTCGTACAGTCCCAAGGTGCTGGAAAAGGCGATGCATTGCACCGCGCAAGATCCCGCATACCAACTGGCCGCCGCCACCCTGGAATGCGTGGGCGACATCCTCATCACAGGACGTCACTTGCGAAACCTGACAGTTGAAATCGGCGGCGAGTTGGCCGAGCAGCGCGACGCGGCAACCGACGCTTACTTCAATCAACCGCTTTCCAAGCAATTCACTCCCCCTTCGACGCCGATACCACTAGCGTGTGTCAGCGTTGACGGAGGCCGTATTCAGACGCGACTGGACGGCGGCCCCAAAAGAATTGAACAGACAGTCTAACGCCGGCCAACAGAAATTGAACAAAATTGAACAGACAGTCTAACGCCGGCCACCTGCCGGGTCTAATGCGGCTGGTTTTCGGAGTGGATGGCGTGAGATTTCGGCGATGGCGGGCGGCTGGCTTCGATTTCGCCGAGTTTTTGCGGTTCTTGGCGGCCGTTGGATGAGACCCTTGGCGCTCGGCCGTCGCGGCGCGTCTGTTGTCGTGGCTGAGCCGCCCTTGTCGTGGCGCGGAACCGTGGGCTCAGGTGAAATGATCACGGCAGGCTTGGATCCCCTTGATCCAGTTCAGCCCCAGTCGAGCCAACATGGCTTCGATCAACTTGATCCCGCCCACCACGCGCCCAAACGATGTGTCGAACTGATCGACCGCCTTGGCCCAATGCTCTGGCCGCACGCCTAAATCCGTCAACACCTGCGCGTCGGACGGACTGAAGTCTCGCTCCGGGTGCTTCAGCTTGGCTTCCAAGGTATGGATGATCCGCAGATAGGTTTCCAACGGCATCTCCAAGATCGCCACGTCCGAAGCGCGAGCCTTCACCTGCCGCAACATCCGCTCGTGCACCTTGAACGTCGGCGGAAGATCGGGTGGCTGACCGGTCGGGCTGACGTTCGCCAGACCGCCGCCTTCCGCCGCTTCGATCGAATCCTCGCTGAACGCCCCGCCCCGTGCGATCTCCTCGGCGAGCTGGCCAGGATCGGTGCGCCGGGGCGCCGGCCTCCGCCGCGAGGCCTTCGCCTTGGTCTTCGTCCGCTTCTGTTCTGGTCCCTGCTCCTCACACGGGCCAGCGGCCGAAGAGCCGGCCGCTTCCGCAGGAGCATTCGCGTCTTCCGCCCCTGAACTTCGAGTGCTCCCAGCCGCATCCACGCAACTCGCCAGCGCGGACCAACTGGGTTCGTCCCCCTCCGCAGCCCAAGTCGGCGAAGGGATCAGCACTCCGCAGCGGGCTCCCGGCGCCGCGATTGGCGGCAGGCGGAATTCCGCCGGCAGACTCGGCGTCTGATCGCTGATCGGCGCCAACCACGAACAATTTAACAACTCCAGCATCTCCTCGTGGCTGAGCTCCTGCTCGCCCTTGGCGTTGCGGCGAAACGCCTCCACCGACGCCTCAGCCTGCTCATGCTTCCACTGGGTTACCCGCTGCTTCGCCGAAGAATACTCCGAATCCAGGAAACTGTCGGCCATCCCGGCGCGAACCTGGTTCAAGTCAAGATACGCCAAGCAGGTCAGCACGGCGGCCAGACCGTCCAGCTTGCGACTGCGATACCGTTCAGCCCAGAAGCTCCCGCCCTTGCCCGATTCGCTGTTGGCCAGCTTCGCGATCGGCTCGTTGATGCGAGCCATGAACGTTGATAACGACTGCAAGTTCCAACGAGCCGCGGCGACCCGCCATTCGTCCTGCAGGATCTCCTCCACCCGCTCATCGGTCACCGCGCGATCCCACCGCTTGGTCGTCGCGTTCCAGCTTGCCCAAGCCCGCGAATACCGCCAAGCCACTTCCTCGTCCGACCATTGCACCACCAGATCCGGCCGAGTCCGCACGATCAAATGATAGTGGTTGTTGAGAATGTTGTAGCTGCCGATTTCCACAGCGAACAATGACGCCTGATACTTCAGCAATGACTCCAAGTACTCGCGGCGATAAGCAAAGTTCTGTTCGCCATGCCGGCCCAGAAGAAACTCCTGCTGAGCACAACGAGTCCACACATGATGCGCGCAATCGTGCCCTCCTCGACAATCTTGGACCGCGGCAAGCCGGCATCACACCGCTCCATCGACGCCCCAAAAACATCCTCCATCAACAACTCCCCAACCTACAAACAATAAGCCAATCCACCAAACCACCCCCTGACGAAGCCGCGTCACTCGCAGGCAGAATTCCTAGAAAAACTCAAATCAACGGCTCCAGCCGCAACACGCCAGACCGCTAGACAACCGCCGTTTTCCAACCGCCATGCGAAAACCGCGCAAGCACCAACACGCTGCGAAACACGATATCCGTAATCATTGCATACCACGCGCCTTCGACTCCGAATCCCATCGCGGGAGAAGTGAGCCAATAGGTGAGGGGAAGCCGCACGCCAAGAAACCCAAGCAAAGTAATGAATAGCGGCCAACGCGTGTCGCCAGCGCCCCGCAGCGCACCGATCAGCACCATGGTGACCGCCAAGGAGGGCATCGAAAAGGCAACAATACGCAACAAGGGCGCAGCGACTTTAGCAACCGCGATATTCTCCTCGCTCACGAACCACCGCGTCAGCGAGTCGGCGTTCGTGAAGAAAAGCACGCCCATGGAGCACATGACCAAGCCAGCTGCTAGACAGGCGCTGAGGCGCCGCTCCGAGCGCGCAAGGGATCGCGAGCACCCAAGTATTGGCCAACAAGCGTCGCCGCCGCAATCTGAAACGCCGTCCCCGGCAAGTACGCCAAAGCCTCAAGGCGTACAGCAAGCCCATGAGCCGCCGCCGGGACCACCCCCAAACGGTTGATGAGCGCGACAAAGACCAAGTGGCAGCCCACTACCGTGATCATGTCCACTCCGCCTGGCACGCCGATGCGGAGCAACCGTCGGCTCAACGCTCGATCATATCGCAAGGCGAACCAGTGCAAAGTCAGTCCACCTCGGCCTCGCCAAAGAAGCAGCAGAATCATGATCGCTCCCGCCGCTTGGCCAACGGAGGTCGCGATAGCCAACCCGCGCCAGCCCCAACATGGAAACGGCCCCCAACCAGTGATTAACGCCGCGCCCAGAATCGCGTTGACAACATTCACCAATGTCATCGCCAGGAAGCCGCTGTAGGTGTCGCCCGCGCCGCGGAGACACGCATTGCCGACCTGTACCACCATGAAGCAGGGGATCACCCACAGCAGCGTCGTCCAATACTGCAACGCCAAGGCGGCGGCTTCCTCCGACAGCTGCATTGACGCTACAAACGTCGGCCCTCCAAAAAATGACAACAGCGTCACGCCAACAGCCATCCACGCCCCCAGCACCAGGGATTGATGCGTTGAGCGCCGCGCTTCCTGGATGTCCCCAGCACCGACTTGTCGAGCGACCAATGCCGTCGCGCCAATCGCGACGATGCTGAAAACGGATGGAATCAACCACAGCAAGTACCAGATCAAGCCAATGGCCGCTAAGTGCGCTTCACCCAGATGTCGGCCGGCGAGCCACTGATCCACAAAGGCCAACGCCATACTCAATATCTGTTCGACCAGCACTGGGCCGGCCAAACGCAGCATCGCCGGCATCACTCCAGGGGACTTCGCCAAAAATGAAACGGACTTGTTCAAGGGCGACGCCGTTGAGAAACCAGCAAGGGCGGCTAAGCAGCGTGATGCGTTGCGCTGCGTTCGCGAGGGCGGATACGGTCCGAACAACTCAAGCGAGCAGGTCGGGCCGCAACTTCCTCAGCTTCAGGCGCCGTTTCCCGCGAGTTTTCTCGGGTATCATCGATCGCATCGCTTCGAGTTTTCCGAAACATAACAAGCGATCACCGGGCTCCAAGGTTCTTTTCAGGCGCGGATTGGGAATCACCGTCGCATCGCGGTAAAGAGTCAAGACGTTAATGTCCTTTTCGGGCAAGCCCGACGCGTCGATGGTCTTTCCTACGAACTCGGATCCTTCCGGTACGTGGATCTCCGCCACGCCATATCCTCGGCTGACCGTCAACCGCTGACGAATGTCGATCTCCGGAAAATCGACTTGCGCGGCGATGTAGTCCACGATCGCGCCGGCGATGTCCATTCCCGTACACGTTTCAATACCTTCCAGACCTGGCGAGGAGTTCACCTCAATAACCAACGGGCCCTCCTCCGATTCGAGCAGGTCAACGCCGGCGACTCGCAAACCCATGATTTGAGCCGCACGAACCGCCGTCTCGCAATACGCCTCATCCAATTCGACGACCTCCGTGCGCCCTCCCCGATGCACATTGCTGCGAAATTCCTGCCCCTGCGCGACTCGGCGCATGCTGGCGACGACTTGATCGCCAACGACAAGTGCTCGGATGTCGCGCCCGCGACTCTCGGCGACGAACTTCTGCACCAAGACATTTTGCTTGGTGCTGTGCAGCGTCTCAATAATCGCCTCGGCGACTTTCTCCGTCTCCGCCAAAATCACGCCAACGCCTTGCGTACCCTCGAGCAACTTGATGATGATCGGCGAGCCGCCAATCCGCCGAATCGCGGACAAGATGTCCTTGCGGTCGCGAACGAAAGTCGTCTGAGGAATCCCCAACTGATGCCTGCTTAAGATCTGCAAGCAACGCAACTTGTCGCGCGAATTGACGATTCCGGACGATGAATTCGCACAAAACACATCCATCTGTTCGAATTGTCTGACAACCGCGGTCCCAAAATAAGTGACCGACGCCCCGACGCGAGGAAGCACCGCGTCATAATGGCTAAGATGCTTGCCGCGAAAATAAAGATCAGGCGAGCCTTGCTCCACATCAATCGAAAACTTGAGCGTGTTCAGCACCTTGACCTGATGCCCGCGACTGACGGCGGACTCCCGAAGTTGACGCGTGCTGTAACAATGGCGACTGCAGGAGAGGATTCCGAGCTTCATGCGAGACGACTCCGTGACGGGGACAATTCCGCCGTGTCCTAACACGACGTGCGGAATCGGGCAAGGGCGCGAACGCGTCCTTCCCGGGCGGGAGCCCTCCACGATCACAGCGAAGCTAATGGTCCAGGATGAATTCGCTGCTGTTCAGCAACGCCCACCACACGTCCTGCAACGCCGCCGCGGCGCCTGCCTCCTCGATCATCTCCAAGGCCTTCTCTAATTCCCGCTTCGATGGGTCGCGAGCTACCGCCGCCAAGAACAAATGCTCCACCTTCGCCGCCGGCTTCATCTCACTTCGCAATACGCGAGCCAAGACACCGTCTTTCGCGTTGGGATCAATCGCTCGCCGCGTAAGTTCCCCGTTGAACAACGTCAGTGCTTGACGCACATCGCCGCGGAACGAGTTCTCCTCCCCGCCATCGTCGGTATCGTTGCGATTCGCGAATTGAGCCAGCCAGCGATTGCGACCAGGGTCGAGTTCCCCACTGGCGCGGGCCGCGGCGACTAGAGCCAAGGAATCGTACACCGCTTCCTGTTGGAGTTGCCGTGCATAATAACGACTGAACCAGGGCAAGCCGCCGCTTTCGGGCGCATCCGCCAAGGCGTTGGTGGTCGGCACACTGCTGCTGCGATTGAATGCATCGCTGAGCACGATCCAACGAATCACGCGGTCCAGGTCGTAATCATGCGCGACAAACTGCCCCGCAAGCAAGTCAAGCAACGCCGGATGCGTTGGCGGGTTGTGTGCTCCCATATCGTTGACCGGCAACGTGAAGCCGAACCCCAGGAAATGCTCCCACAAGCGATTCACGGCCGCCTGGGGCAACTCCGCAGAGGACGCGATTCGCAACGCCAGCTCGCGGCGTCGATCCACCTCCGCCACTCGGCCGCTGGGAGACACCGGTGGAGCATCTCGCAACTCGGGATAGGCGACCCGAGTCCGTCCATCCGGCAATTCATAGTAGATCTCCGCGGCGTCCCAATCCTGCTTGCCCTCGCCCGCAAAGTTGACGTTGACCAGGAACACCGCCGACTCCTTGCGCTGAATCTGCGTCTGCCGGAAAAAGGCGTTCATCGCCCAGAAATCATGTTGTCGCGATTGCCCATCAACGGGATGATCGTGGCATTGCACACAGCGCATGCGCTTGCCCTGAAACACGCGGGCGGTCTGCGCCGTCGCCTGCACGCCGTTGGGAGCCCAATGCGCAGCGATGAAGTTGACGGCGCCGTTGAACTCCTGCTGCTCCGGGGAGGACGCTCCCGTCGCTGACAGCAATTCGAAAACCATCTGGTCGTAAGGCCGACGCTCCCGCAAGGCCTCGCTGAGGTAGGCCGCCAGCCCATGACGACTCGCTGGGTCGCTCTTGCCGCCGCCTGTTCTACCAATGAGCACATTCGTCCAGTATTGAGCCCAATGACCGACGTACTCGTCGCGATACTCCGGGCTCTCTTGCAGGGACTGCACTAACAACTCGCGGCGCTGCGACGAATCCGACGTCGCGAACGCCTCCAACTCCAGCACCGTAGGAATGCGTCCGAGCAACCTCAAAAAGGCCCGCCTGCACCATTGCGAATCTTTCGCGACCTCGCGCGTTGGCAGTTGCTTGTCGCGCCACACTTCCGCCAGCTGCTGGTTGATTTCCGCCACGACGATCGGATCCGAAACCGGCGGAGGCGAAGGCAAACGCCGCGCCTGCGACAACTCCGGGATCACTTCCGGCCCGCGCTCCGCAAAGCGCGGCGCGTTGTCGAGCGACTGGGGCACAATGATCGTATCGCCCGACGCTCCACCGCGCTTGACCCAATCATCCAAGCCGTCAGAGCCCAGCGAAGCAGGCGCCCCTTCTGCGAGGTTCGCGCCGGACGGCGAACGAGAGCCGTCCGGTGCAGCAACCGGACTCGGCCCGCTATTGGGCAGGCGCATCAGCCCCCAGATCAGGAGAATCACAGCGGCCACTGTCGCGATGGCCGCCCATCGACGCGCGCCGCCAGAGGTCGAACCCGCCCTGCGGCGCGACGCGCCATTGACGGCCGCCCGCGACTCGGCGGAAGCTGGCAAGCGAACGTCTCTTGCCTCCGAAGCAGGGCTGCTCGCAGTAAGCGTCTCAAGAGGACGGCTCTCAACCTGACGACGCGATTGCCACGCCTGCAGAATACGTTCGGTAAGATCGGGAGGCGCCACACCGCCTAGAATCTCGTCCAGGCAAGCGTCCACCAAAGGATCTTTGTCATGGTTGAGCTTATCGCTCACTGGAGTTTTCCTTCCACGCAGGTGCGCAGTCGTTGTTTCGCGCGCTGCATTAGGTTGCGGGCGCCATGTTCGGTTATTTCCAACGCCGTGGCGATATCCACTCGCTTGCGCCGCTCGCGAAAACGCATCTCTAAAGCCATTCTCGCCCTCTGGCTCAGGTGCTGAAAACACTCTCGCAAGGCCGCGAGCATTCGAGTTCCCTGGTCCTCCGGCGCCCAACGCTCCCAGTCCTCGTAGATGATCTCCAAGTCCTGCACCAAGGTAACCCGATTGGATCGTCGTCGGGCGGAGATCAACAGGTTGTGAGCCACTCGGCGCAAGTACGCCGCGGTCGCTTGCGTGCTGTACTGCTGGAAAGGTCGTTCGAGCACCTTCAGGAACGTCTCCTGAGTCAAATCATCCGCCTCGCTGGGATCACAACCCAACGTGCGCAAGTATCGCCACACGCCGGCTTGATGATCAGCCACGAGACGGCGAGGATCGAATTCCACAGCTGGTGCGGCTTGGCTTGCGGGAGAAGCCGCCGCGTCGGATGCCGACATAAAGCCTCAATCGTTGGACGTCGAGCGTCCGCAAACTTGCCGAACGCCGCACAGCGACCGTGCGCTAGGCGAACAGTTCCTTGATCACCTTGCCGCTATTGGCGATCTTCATCGGTCGTCCACTACGGCTTGTGAAGGTGGTCTCCAGCGAAATCCCCAACGCCTGACATACACTAGCCATCACGTCTTCGGAACTATAAGGCTCGCTCTCGACGCGCGTTCCGTCTTCGTTGGTTTCTCCGATGGCCAACCCTCCCTTCACGCCGGCGCCGCCCACCACAACGCTCCAGGATCGCGCCCAATGGTCGCGTCCCGAATTGCCGTTGATCCTGGGCGTGCGGCCGAATTCGCCCATCCAGATGATCGCCACGTCGTCCAGCATGCCGCGATAGGAAAGGTCCTCCACCAACGCGCTCATCGCCTTATCCATCTCGGGCAACTTGGTGTCGGCCAATGTGGTATGGATGTTCTGATGATTGTCCCAACCGCCAAGGTCCACTTCGACAAAGGGCACGCCGACTTCGACCAGCCGTCGCGCCATCAAGCATCCTCTGCCAAAGCTCGTCTTGCCGTAACGCTCTTGGACCGCCTCGGGCTCCTTGGTCACCTTGAACGCGTCCATTTGCGAACTGGTCATCAAGTCCAGGGTCTTCTTGAGGATCTTGCGATGATCCTCGGCGGCCGTCCCGCGGTTCTGGGCGACGAATCCGGTTTCAATCAAATCCAAGGCGGCCATCCGCTGGATCAACCGATCCTGGTTCATCCCCATATCAAGATTTCGGACCTGGCCGGTGCTGCTCACATTGAACGGCGCCCAGGCCATGCCCAGGAAGCCCGGCCCAACACTTCCGCCGCCCACGGTGACGAAGGGCGGAATCTGCAACTCGGGACGATCATTCTGCAGCTCGTGGGCAATCACCGATCCGTAGCTGGGGTGCTCGATATTCGGGTTGGGCTCGTAACCGGTGTGCATGTAATAGCGGCCGCGACCATGGTCCGCTTCGCTGGTGCTCATCGAACGCACGATCGACAGGTGATCCATCTGCTCGGCAATCAGCGGCAGGTGCTCGCAGATCTGCACGTCGCCAGCCGTGGCGATCGGACGGAAGGGTCCGCCGGTCGCGGCGCCCGGCTTCAAATCCCACAGATCGATCGTGGACGGCCCGCCGCTCATCCACAACAGGATCGCCGCTTTGCGCCGCTTCTGAAGATCCAACGCGTTGGCTCGCAGCGTTTGTCCCATCATCAACGCGGGAAGGGCCATGGCCGAAGCACCGGCCATGTGCGTCATGAAGTGTCGCCGAGTCATACCGGTGGGAGTTTGCATAAGGTTCTCCGAACATTGCGGGGCCGATCGACAGCCCCGTTGGTGGATCATGGGTAATTCAGGTGAAAATCAGGGAAGTCGTTCAAGGGAGCTCTGTTGGCTCGTCTGTGGTCCGGTCGTGCGCGGCCGGCCCAGGCGAAACCCTAGCCGACGCCTATCCAATACAACGTCTAGTGGTTCAAGATGAACTCATTGCTGTTCAGCACGGCCCACCAGATATCCTGCAGCGCCCCCACCACATCCCCGCGCCGCAAGGCCAACAGCTGATTGGCCGCGGTGATCTCGCGCTTGTTGGGCAGTCGCGCTAAACCCGCCTGGAAGAGGTATTCGATCTTCTTGCTATTGGCCATTCCTGAGTTGGCGATGTGCGCCAGGAAACTGCCGCTCTCGACGCTCGTCGCGTTCTTGATCAGCTCCCCGTTGAACATCATCAGCGCTTGCGGGATCGTGCCGTTAAATGTCGTGGCTTCCTCGCCTTCGTCGTTGCCGAAAGCCGTGACGAATTGATCCAACCACTCGCGTTTCGCCGCCTCCTGAGCTTCATAACCGCCGCGGGCTTTGTGCGCCTCGGTCGCGACCAAGAGCGATTCATACAGCTCCTCGGCCCGCAGCTGCCGGAGATAGAAATGGGAGAACATCGGCAACTCGCCAAGATCCGGATCGTCGTCCTTGTTCGATGAAGTCGCGCGACTGGAAAGGGAATAGGCTTCGCTGAGCGTGATCCAGGTAATCAATTGCTTGAGATCGTAACTCCGCTGACGAAGCTGTTCCGCCAGGTAATCCAAGAGCTCCGGGTGCGAGGCGGGGTTGTGAGGCCCCATATCGTCGATCGGCTTGGTGAATCCGTAGCCGAAGAAGTGACCCCAGTAACGGTTGACCACCGTCCGCGCGACATACGGCGAGTTGACCATGAGGCGGGCTAACTCCTGGCGACGAGAGACGCCGCCGTCCTCCGGCCGCACGATCCCGCTTGTGTTCTGCAACTCCGTGCCATCGACGAACACCGGATAGGCCACCGCCAACTCGCCATTCCGCAATTCGTAATAGATTTCCGCGTTTTCCGGCGTTCCTCCCTCGCCGGCGAAGTCGGCGTCAACCAGCTCAACATAGTCGATGTCCCGAGTTCCGGCGCCGAATCGGCGCAACGCTTGCGTCTGCCGGAAGAAAGCGTTCATCTCCCAGTATTTCTGCTGTTTCCAATCGTTGAACGGGTGATTGTGGCATTGCGTGCATTGCACCTGCAAACCCATGAAGATCTTCGAAGTCAAGGCCGTCGCCTGAGACGCCTTCTCCTCATTCACCTTCATCGCCAGGAAGTTGGTCGCCCCATTGAAATTCGGCACGCCGGGCTTCGTGGCGCCTCGAGCCGTGACCAGTTCAAACACCATGCGGTCGTAGGGCTTGTTCCGCGCAAAGGTGTCGCGAAGGTACTTCTGCATGCCTTCGCGGTTGGTCAGGGAACGACGCTCCGTTCCGCCGCTGCGACCAATCAAGATGTTCGTCCAAACGGTCGTCCAGTTGCGGGCGTATTCCTCGACATACCGGTCGCTCTCCAGCAACGCATGCACCAACAAAGCCTTCTTCCGAGGATCCTTGTTATTGACGAACGACTCCAGCTCATCGACCGACGGAATGCGGCCCAGGATGTCGAGATAAACGCGGCGACACCATTCCCCATCGGTCGCGGGCAAGGATGGTTTGATCTCCGAATCCTCCCATCCCTGGCGAATCGCCTGGTTGATGACGGCGACCTCCTGAATGCCGAACGCGTCGTCCTCGGGCGCCTGGACTTGTGCGAGTGCGGACGAAGCCACAGCCCCGACCAGCCACGCGACCGCGACCCCCCAGCGCACTCGGCATCGACCACATACCGCCATGGATTGAACTCCCCAAAATCAAGGCTCGCCTTCAACATTTCCAGGACATCGCTACAGCGACAGCCCGCTTGCATTGTACCCGCTTACTTGCCGGATTTCCCTCGCTCAGCCGGCGGCTGGCGGGAAACCCCAAAACGGGGGGCGCCCATTTCCGCCAGGACATCGCCTCCCGGTCCGAACGAACCAGGTGGAATCGGGGCTCTGGGGCGGCCACGAAAGACCTAAATCTTTGACGGAAAGCAGCTTACGTCAAACAGGACGGCCCCTCGGCAAACGGATCACGAAGCCCGCCGAAGTCTACCACGCATTGCCGAGCGCCGCCGAACCGTTTCGCAAGGGAAGATCCCCCGTCATAAGAAAGCCCCCTGCCCTGCTCATGCCTGAGAGACGCACCGCGCCTTGGCACACCCTTTGCTTTTAGCTTGATTTGGCCGCCCGATGCATGGGGTCGGGACACAGTTGGAAGAGGCAAACCAACGCAGCGGCCATGAGGCACGGGAGTCGCGACACACACGTCGGAACGCAACTTCCCGGAACAGAGAAGGCTCGTGGCGACCGGAACTCGCTGGGAGCAAGGTCCAACAGGCGAGCTGTCCGCGACGCTTCGGCAAGTCGGGCAGCTCGCCTGTTGCATTTCAGGGCGTTGCAAAACGCTACACTGCGGCAAAATCGAACGCCGCTACGGGATCCCCCACGCTACCCCTTCAACCGCTTTGTCCGGCTTTTTCGTTTTTTTCCGTAAAGGGCCAGGTAAGCCGTGCGGGCCAAGTTTCCGAGAATGATCAGCACGACCGGAGCGAGCACCGTGAACAGCACCGCCGTGGCTCGGTCGCCCTGTGAGCCGCGAATGGCCCGCACCAGGTAGTAGGCCCCGGCGAACGTGGCAAAGAGCGCCGCTGATCAGGAACATCGAGCCCAACCCAAAACGGTAGCCTCGACGAGGCGATTGGGCGGGCGAGCGTGGGTCGGGATCGGCCGGTTGCATCAGCATGCTCGTGGAATTGGCAGAATACGGGGAGTCTGCGGGCTCTGTGGATTGTCCTGAATATTTTCCTTGGTCCGATCCGATGATCGAAGCAGCCTGGCGCTCGCTCGATCCCGTTTACGGCGGCGCTTTGGGCGCGAACGAATGATTCCGCAGGATTTGGCCAGGGTAACGCCAAATCGACCCAATCGCTAAGGATATCCGATCATGCGCACCCTGTTGCTCACCTCGTTGTGTGTTGGCCTTCTGGCCTTCACCGGCTGTCAATCCATGAAATCCGGCTGTGCTGACGGCGGTTGCGCGATGCCCGGTTGCGCATCAGGCGGCGGCGATCCCTGCTGTGCCGACGGTTCCTGCGGCAATTGCGGCAGCTGTCAGAGCGGCTTGCTGGGCAATCTCAGAAGTCGCGGCGGCGGCGGCGGCTGCAAAGCGTGCGGCGTCAAAGGCTGCAAGGGTCAATGCCGCGGCGGCATGCTTGGCGGCGGCGGCATGCGTGGCGGCGGTGGCGGTGGCGGTCTTCGCAATGCGATCTGCGGCACCTGCGGCGTCAATGGCTGCGATGGACGCTGCAACAAAGGCCTCCGGGGACGCTTGGGCTACGCGACCAGCAACGGTCCGGCGCCGGTTGGCCACGTGCCTCCCGATTCGCGACGCGTTCGCGGCGGTCGAGAAATCATCAACGGCGCCGCCGGCCCGCCCTCGGCGACCTACACGTACCCATACTACACCACTCGCGGACCGCGCGACTACTTCGATTCGAACCCGCCGTCGATCGGTTATTGATCGACTGGATTCGACCAGCCGCCGGCAACAGCGATCAAGCCGAGCCCGCCAAACCGCGGCTCGGCTTTCTTTGTTGCTCAACCGGCAGTTCGTTGCTCAATCGGTAAAACGACCAACCACCAGACTGATGTTCTGGCCGCCAAACCCAAAGCTGTTGTTGAGTGCGAAGTCGCAGGTTGCCTCGCGCGCTTGATTGGGCACGTAATCCAGATCGCAGTCGGGGTCGGGATTCTCGTAGTTGATGGTGGGCGGCAGAACGTTATCGCGAATTGCCATCAAGCAGACGATCATCTCGGTGACGCCGGCGGCGGCAATCAAGTGCCCCATCATGCTCTTGGTGCTGGAGACGGGCGTCTGCATCGCTCGGTCGCCAAAGACTTCGCGGCAGGCCAGGTCTCCACCTGATCGTTGACGGTCGTGCTGGTCCCATGTGCGTTGACGTAATCGATCTGAGAGGGGTCGAGTCCCGGCATCGGCCATGGCCATCCGCATGCAGCCGATGGCGCCTCGGCCCTCGGGATGGATATCGGTGATGCGATAGGCGTCGGCGGTCGATCCGTATCCGAGCACTTCGCCGTAGATCTCGGCGCCGCGTTGCTCGGCCTGTTCGTACTCCTCCAACACGACCATGGCGGCCCCTTCCCCCAGCACGAAGCCGTCGCGCTGCAAATCGAAGGGCCGTGACGCCGCGTTGCGGTTCGTCGTTGCGAGTCGAAAGGGCGGTCAGCAGATTGAAACCGGTCACGCCCAAGCGGATGGATCATACTGTGGGCGCCGCCGGAGATCATCACATCCGCCTCGCCGCGGCGAATGATCTCGGTGGCTTCACCAATCGCCTGGCTGCTGGCGGCGCAAGCGGTCAAGCAATTCGCATTAGGACCTTGTGCGTTGAACATGCCGGCCAGGTGCCCCGACGGCATGTTGGGCTCCTGCTCCGATTCCGCCGGCGGGCTCGAGAATTTCGAGTCCCACGCGCGTCAATTCGGCGAGATCCAGCCCGCCGCCCGTGACGGCGGCGGACATCATCCGCGTGAAAGAGGCGAAGTCCTGCGTGCCCTCCCCGCTGCCGAGGTACACGCCAAGACGAGTGGGATCGAGTTGGGCGTTCAGCACCCCGCTGCCGCCGACGGCTTGCAAGGCGGCGGCGGCGGCGAATTGAGAGTGCCTGCCTCGCCGAGACCACCGCTCGACATCTTGTCCGACGCAAGCCGGGCTCCAATCCTTGATCTCCGCGGCGATCTTGGTGGGGAAACTCGAAGCGTCAAAAATCGTTGTCAGCGCCACTCCGGATCGGCCTTCCTGCAGCGCTTTCCAGACGGTCGGAACGTCATGCCCCAACGGATTGATGCAGCCCATCCCGGTGACAACAACGCGGCGTCTCATCGATCGAACTCCAGAGTCGCAAAGCAGAACGCAGGTACATCACGCCGCTTGCCCGTGGGACGCGGCGCCGGGCGGCGACAAAATTCAGTCGGGATGGATGACAAACGCTTCTCTGTTCGGCGTCCAACAGCCAGGGAGGCACGGGGCGAGGGTTGCCGTTGACATCGCGAGCGACTTCGAACAAGCGGAACAAGCGGAGCATGACCATCAGGTCTTCCGGCGGGAACATGTTATCGGGCAGCCCCAACGCCCCTTCGGCGTCCCGCAAGTAGGCGAACATCATCTCGATCCTCGCCACCTCCTCCGAGCCGACGCGAACGTTGGCGATGATCGATGCGCCCACATCATTCAGATCTTGAATGACGACGTCGTACGTCATGCACTCGCCGGGGTAGACCGAACGTTGAACTCCGCTCGGCCCACCTTGGCCAGCACGACGCGTTCGCGAAACTCGCGAATTTCCCCGATCAGCAAGCCTCCTGTCTGGGCCACGCCTTCCAGGATCAGCGAGCAGGGAAACATCGGAAAACCCGGCAGGTACTCTTCCACCGCCGGCTCCGAGGCGGTGACGCACTTCCGAGCGACCGCGGATCGCCCGCTAATGAACTGCTCGAAGAAATCAATCCAGAACCAGCGCATGGCGATGGCGCCTGCTTCCACGGGTGAGGGCGAACCTAGGCGCCGACCTTGCTCTCAACATAGCGACACAGGTCGTTGACGGTCAGCAAGTTGCCGAATTCGCGAACGTCCGGCTTCTGCTCGAACTTGGACAGATCCGCGAACGGCATCCGCTTCTTTAGCTCGGCGACGCCGGCTTCGGTGACCTTGCCGTCTTTCACATACTCCGGATCCGTAAGGATGTCTTCGGGAAACAACTCCGCTCGGGGAATCTCAATATCGAACGCTTTTTCCAGACGAAAAACGATGTCGAGGAAATCGATCGACTCGGCTCCCAGATCGCCGACCATCGTGGCGTCGCGCGTGACCTCGTCATCGTTGACGCTCAGTGCTTCGACCAGAGATTCCTTGACCTTTTCAAACACTTCTTCCTTCGAGGGCGCCATCGATTGGCCTCCGGTTGACATACTCGCGGACTGTGGGTGCTCGGCGCCTGATGAGGCGTTCCGAGTGGAAAGTACAGTAATTTGGCGTTCGAACCAAGTCGGACTCCGCCCAGAATCGCCAGGGAGGAGTTTAGCGGGCGGCTGGATTCAAGCAAGCGAGGCGGGACGAGATCCGTCTAGGATGGGCCTTCCTTGGCGGCGACCAGATCCCTGAAACGCATTCGCAACTCGCGTCGCAGCACGAAGTCCGTGATCGACCGTTGGGGATTGATGTCCACGACCCGACCCAGTTGAATCTCGATCCGTGCACTCACGGCGGTCTGCTCTCCCGAGTCGCGTTGCACCACGCCGGCTCCCTTCAACGTGACGTGATCCTCCTGCCATTTGAGGACTTGCGCTCGCAACTCCAACTCATCCCCAGGCTGGACCAGGCCGGAGTATTTGACGGCGCGAGCCGATGTCATCCTCACACAGGGGCGTTCGAATTCGTCCGTTTTGAGGGCCAGCCACATGGCTGACTGGTAAATGCCCTCGAGCATCAAGACTCCCGGCATGAGGGCGAAATTGGGGAAATGGTCGCGCAAATAGCGGGCGTCGGCGTCAACGACTTTCCGCGCGAGAATCCTCTCGCCCGGCTGCAGATCCACAATTCGGTCAAGTTGTCGAAAACGCATGGCTTTCTGCTTCGTGGTGAAAACACCGTAATATACTGGCGGCGGTCGCGGTGGACAACCGACAACCGCCGTCCAGCCGGCTTGGTCCAAGCCTTTGCCCAACAAGGAGTTAGCCGCGAAAACACGAGCTCTCCCCGGTTTGCGGAGCCCACCTGTCAGTGGTACATTACCGAAATGCGTGTCATGCGAAAGGGGCTCGGCGTTTCCCCTGGGGTCGCGATCGGTCGTGCGTACTGCATCCACGAAATCTTCGTCAACCCCGATACGAAGTGCCTTGAGGACTCCGAGGTCACCGGCGAACTGGCCAGCTATGAGTCCGCTCGCGGCCGAGCGGCAAGGGACTTGCGCGCCCTGCAACAAAAGGTCGAATCCCAAGTCGGTCGCGATGAGGCGGCCATCTTCGCCGTCCATCAAGCGATCCTCCGCGATGCGGCGTTCACCGATAAAATCCGCGAATGGATCGTCGAAGAGCGGCTAACCGCCCAAGCCGCATTGCATCGCCTGGTCGAGGAATACGCGGTCCTCTTCGCACGCACCAACGACGCCTACTTGCGCGAACGACTTAACGACGTGCGGGATGTCGTTGTCCGGCTCAGCGCCCACCTCTCCGATATTCCCGCCTCCCAAGGGCCCGGATTGGGCGGGCCTTTGATTGTGGTGGCCGAGGAACTGCTGCCGTCCCAAGCCATCGCCCTGGGCGATGCGGAGGTGCATGGGATCGTCACCGAAGCGGGCAGCCGCACCAGCCACGCCGCCATTCTCGCCCGCAGTCGCGGCATCCCCGCGGTCGCCGGCGTCGAGGGCGTCTTGGAACATGTGCGCAACGGCGATCAGCTGGTGGTTGACGGCACCGGCGGGCAGATCTGCATCAATCCGGACACCGAGTCGCTGTCGGCGTTCCGCAAACTCGAACGCGAATTCTTCGACCTTCGCGACCGACTCGCCGCGAACCGAGACGACCCGGCCGTGACCGCCGACGGCTTCGCCCTGGACTTGCTGGCCAACATCAACAACGTCGGCGACGCTCGCTCGGCCGGCGCCATGGGCGCCACTGGCGTCGGGCTGTTTCGGACCGAGTACATCTACCTGGCCCATCCCGACGTGCCCGATGAACAAGAACAGCTGGAGATCTACCGCGAGATTATCGAGCAGAGCCCCGGCAAAACGATCACCATTCGCACGCTGGACATCGGCGGCGACAAGACCGTTCCGTACCTGGGCCATACACATCAGGAAGCCAACCCTTTTCTTGGCTGGCGGAGCATCCGGCTGTCGTTCGAACACCCGGAGTTCTTCCTGACTCAGATTCGAGCCGTTCTGCGAGCGGCCGCCTGGGCTCGTTCAAAACAACGCGAAGTCCGCTTGATGTTTCCGATGATCACGACCCTGGAGGAAATGCACCGTGTGCGAGCCCTGGTTCGCAAGGCTTGCAAGCAACTGCAGCGCGAGAGCGTGGAATTCAGCCCCGTGCCGCTCGGCATGATGCTCGAAGTGCCCGCGGCGGCCATCCTGATCGAAGACATGCTGCGCGGTTGACTTCGTTTCCGTCGGGTCCAACGACCTGGTTCAATACGTCATGGCGGCCGATCGAGACAACCCGAAGGTCAGCCACCTTTGCCAGCCGCTCGCTCCCGCCGTGTTGAAGCTGCTGCAACGCGTGATCAAGGCCTGCCGCCAGGCGGATATACCGATCACCGTCTGCGGCGAAATGGCGGGCCAACCCCGCGCCGTGATCTTACTGCTAGGCATGGGCCTCCGCAGCTTCAGCATGAGCCCCGCGTTCATTCCGATGATCAAGCAGCTCGCTTCCCAAATCACCATCGCCGAAGCGGTCGCCATCACCCGCAAGGCGCTGGCCATGAGGACGATCGCGACCGTCCGTCGCTTCATGACGCAGGAGTTGGAAAAACACGCGCCCAACCTGCACGCGCTGGACCTGCTGTAACAGACCGATGGCAAGCGGGCCGGCCGCCCGCTCACCGTCCTTGCCGATCTCCGCCTATCTCTTCGCGGATCTCTAGCCCTTGGCCTGGTCGAGGGCCTCTTGCAGGCGGCTCTTGGGCTGCAAGCCCACAAACCGCTCGACCACCTCGCCGTTCTTGAAAACCAGCAGCGTCGGGATGTTCTGAACCCCGTATTGCTGAGGCGCCTGCGGGTTCTCATCAATATTGACTTTGCCGATCTTGATGGCGCCGGCGTTTTCGGCGGCCAGCTCATCGATCAGCGGAGCAATATGCCGGCAAGGCCCGCACCAGGGCGCCCAGAAGTCCACCAGCACCGGCTCGCTGGAATCCAGCACTTCGGCCTGAAACGTCGCGTCGGTAAATTCGGCCACTTGTCCCATGATCTCACTCCTGGTCGGTAGGTTGCCTCGAAGCACGAGGGCATTCTATACGGCTGGCAATTCAACGTGTCAACAACCTTGTCGACCCGGTCCCAGACGACAACGGGAGGGGACAAGAAACAAGGCCCGTCCGTCGATGGAGGGCCTTGCAGCATGGGGAAGCGGAAAGGGACGCCTACTTTTTCTTCTTTTCGGTCGTCGCTTCTTCTTCCTTCTTCACCTTTTTCTTCTTCTTTAAGGAGATCTTCTGCACCCGCACTTTGGGCATGCCGAGGGCGGAATCGCCTTCCTGCCAGCGGTCGATTTCCTTCAACTTGGCAATCCGTTCGGCCCGAGTGAGCACATTCCGATTGCGGATCGAACCGCTTTTTACTTTGAGACTCTTATCGATCGTCATCGCCTTGGATTCCGTGGATCAAGGTCGGAGGGATGTTCCGCGAAGCTGCCCATTATAGTGCCCCGCAAACCGCCGGCAACCGCAAATCCGAGCTCAGCTCGGCGAAGCGACTTCCTCGACGTCCACCTGCCGCATCACCTTCAGGAACGTGTCCACGTCCGGCATCCGAGCTTCCGGCTGCGACTGAATGCACTTCATCACCGCCGCGGCCAACTTGGGATGCAAGCTGGGTCGATAATCAAGAATCGGACGCGGGTCGCTGGTGTCGTGGGCCAAGGCCGCGATCCCCGATGTTTCCGAGACCGGCCAGGGCAATTCGAACGTGCAAAGCTGGTAGATCGTGACGCCCAGGGAGAATAGGTCCACCCGCCGGTCCGTCGAACGGCGCCGCACGACCTCCGGGGCCATGTACAGCGGCGTGCCCGTGCGGTTGCCCGGCTGCATGAACGCCGGCTTGGCCGGGACGGTCAGCCCGAAATCGATCAACTTCAAGCCGTCCAGATCCTTACTGCAAATGAAGTTCCGCGGGCAGATGTCGCGATGAATGTACTCGTTGTCGTGCACGTACTTCAACGCCTCGGCCATCTGAATAATCAGGTTCAGCCGCTTCCCCTGGAGCAACTCCTCCTCCCGATTGTGCACCAGGCTCTGCAGCCCCGGGCCGTCCAGGTACTCCATCACGACGTAGTTCAAGCCGTCGGTCGTGAGGCCATATTCGAAGGTCTTCACAATCCTCGGATGCTGCATCGACATGGCGACCTCCCCTTCCTTGGGCTTATTGAGTCCTTTGAAGCGAGCTTCAAAAAACTCCACCTTTTCCCGGTCGCCGATCTTCAGCCCCACGATCTTCCCGGAGTCCCGATCGCGGGCCATGAAGAAGTCCGACATGGTGCCCGAAACAGCGGAACGCAGCTTCTCGAACCGCTTGTCGATGTCGACCTTCTGGCTCTGGAAGATCGCTTGGAACTTGTCGAAAAGACCCATGACTTGGCCAAACTCCCGGCCGCAACCGGCTGCTGCGGTGAAACGCCTGGATGCGTGTTGGATTGGGAAGGAGAGACGCTCGAATTCGACTCGGGAGCAGCCTGCAAGGCAAGCGTCGGGCAACGTCCGCCCGGCGGTACTATTTACCACAATAGTCGATCGTGCGGGCAATCTCGGTCTTCAGTTTCTCGCGGCGGAACGATACGGTCGACGTAGCCGTGCTCCAGGAGAAACTCGCTGGTCTGGAAGCCCTTGGGCAATTCGATGCGGATCGTGGCCTTGATCGTACGTGGGCCGGCGAAGCCGATCAGCGCCTTGGGTTCGGCGAAAACCACGTCGCCCAGCGACGCGAAACTGGCCGCCACGCCGCCCATCGTCGGATTGGTCAGCACGGAGATGAACAGGCCGCCGGCTCGATCGTAGCGGGCCAGGGCCGCGGAGACCTTCGCCATCTGCATCAGCGACAGAATGCCCTCGTGCATGCGGGCGCCGCCGCCAGAACCGCTGATCGATGATCAGCGGCAGTTGCTGATCCGTGGCTCGTTCGATCAGCCGAGCGAGCCGCTCGCCGACGACCGACCCCATGCTGCCCATGATGAACGCCGAATCGGTAACGCCCAACGGCGACTCGGCGGGCTCGGATCATGCCGCTGCCGGTAATCGCCGCATCGGATAACCCTGTGCGCTTTTGCTCCGATTTGAGACGTTCGGAGTACGCCTTTTGATCCCGAAATTCGAGTGGGTCCGTGGGCATCAGACCCGCATCCCATTCCTCGAAGGTCCCTTCATCCAACAGCTGCTGAATTCGAGTGGGCGCCGTGACATAGAAGTGATGGCCGCATTCCGGGCACACGCCGAGTCGTCGTTCGGCCTCTTTGCGGAAGATCACCTGATGGCAACCGCCGCATCGTTGCCACAATCCTTCCGGCACGCCCCGCTTGGGATGCTTCGACTTTTCCGGACCCATGGATTGTACTCGGGAAGTTTGGTCGGTGGTCACGGGGAGGATTCCGAACCGGGTTGGATTTCGCCTGAAGTGGAAGCGCCCTGCTCCGCCGTCCGCCGCAGGCTTTGCAGCGCCCGCGAATACGACTCGGCGCGAAAAACGCCGGATCCGACGACATGCCACCGGGCGCCCGCCGCGGCACACTCGCCTATCGTATCCTGATTTACCCCTCCGTCCACTTCCAGTACGCCGCCGGCGTTTAATTCTCCGCCGACCGCTCGAAGCCGGCTTAACGCCTCCGGGTGAAACCGTTGGCCGCCAAATCCGGCTTCGACGCTCATGACCAGCATCACGTCGCAGCAGCCCAAGCAGGGCCGCACCAGGTCCAACGACGTGCTGGGGTTCAGCGTCACACCGGCCGCGATCCCCAGATCCTGGATCTCACGAATCAAGCTGAGAGGGTCATCGTCGGCCTCGACATGAAACGTAATGATATCCGCTCCGGCCTCGCAAAACTGCCGAATGTACGCTCGCGGACGCTGAATCATCAGGTGTACGTCCAACAACCCGTCGGTCAAAGATCGAAACGCCTCGACGATGGGCAGCCCATACGACAAATTGGGCACGAACACCCCGTCCATGACATCCAGATGAAAGGCGTCCACACCCGCGGCCTGCAACTCCCCCACTTCGCGGTCCAAATGAGCGAAGTCGCATAAGAGCATCGAAGGCAGCACCAGGGAGCTTCGCGAACGCCAGCGTGCAAACCGAGAGAGTGATCGATCGTCTTGCATATTCCCCGCCCGCTCGGCCTTCTCCGCGAAACCGCTTCATCATAGGCCCACAAGACATCCAGCGCCAAGAACGCAGTCTTCATGAAATACCTGGACTTCATCGCGATCAGTTTCGCGGTCGCCATCTCGCCCGGTCCCAGTTGGGCGGCGGTCATCGACGCCGCGTCCCGTGGCGGACAGAGCCTGGCCGGCATGACCATTCTGGGAAACGCTCTCGGCATTCTGACGCATGGCGTCGCGGTCGCCTTGGGTGCGGCGGAGCTGGCCGCTCAATCGCCGCGGGGCCTCTTCGGCCTGCGGGCGATGGGCGCGGCGTACTTGTTGTGGCTCGCCTACCGTGCCGCCCCTCTGGGGGCAACTCCCACAGGCGCCCATCCGCGAGTGACGAAATCGAAACACCGCTGGCCCAGCGCGCGACGGCCCCGGGCCGCGAGTCGGCCGCAGTGGGTAACGCGGTGGACGCGGTGGCTCGAGGCTGGTGGGCCAATATCCTGAATCCCAAGGTGCTGTTGCTGATGTTGGCGTTGCTCCCGCAAATGGCGGGCGAGGGAGGCCGCCCTGGCATGATGCTGTTGTGCGGAATCCACGCCGCCATGGCGTCGCTGATATTGAGCGTGGTTGGATGGACGGTGGCGGAATTCGCGGGCGCCGCCCCAGCTGACTCGCACGCCTGGCGGCGCTGGCGGTGGGCCTCCTGCCTGCTGCTGGCCGTCATGGGATGCAAGATGGCGTGGCGCCTGCGAAACTGAATTCACGGCCAACCGCTGAGCCCGACGCGTTACCGCTATCGCGGTCTTCGCTACATTGGCAGTCCGCCGCTGGTTCGCTACGCTGAAGGGTTTGGTGGTTCCACGAATCGGCCTTCGCCGGCAACCACAACTACGACCTAATCAACCAGCCAACCGCACCATGAGCGATCCATACTTTCAGTCTCTGTTCGCCGATCGAATCGGCGGCGCGAACTATGGCAAGGGAACAGAGATTTACAAGTTCGAGAAGATCAAGCGCGCCAAGCGACAGGCGCTGGCGGATCGCCCGGACCGACAATTGCTGGACTTCGGCATTGGCGAGAACGACGCGATGGCGGCCGAATCGGTGCGGCGGCGGATGTGCGACGAGGTGCATCGCGTCGAGAATCGCGGATACGCCGACAACGGAATCGCCGCGTTCAAGGAAGCGGCCGCACGGTTGATGGAGCGACGTTTTGGAGTTCGCCTTGACCCGGTCACCGAAGTTAACCACTGCATTGGCTCCAAGACCGCTCTGGCGATGTTGCCAGCGTGCTTCATCAATCCCGGCGACGTCACACTCATGACCGCGCCGGGCTATCCCGTCGCCGGCACGCACACGCAATACTACGGCGGCCAAGTGCATCGCCTGCCGCTCCGCGCGGAGAACGAGTTCTTTCCTGATCTCGACGGCCTGCCCAATGAGGTGAAGCAGAGAGCCAAGTTGTTGGTGCTGAACTACCCCAACAGTCCCACAGGCCGCGTGGCGACACGGGACTTCTATCGCCGCGTGATTGATTTCGCCAACACGCATCAAGTCGTTGTCGTTCAGGACGCGGCGCACATCATGCTCACCTTCGACGGCGAGCCGCTCAGTTTTCTATCGATCGAAGGGGCTCGGGATGTCGGCGTGGAAGTCCATTCTCTTTCCAAGGGCTACGACATGATCGGCTGGCGGATCGGCTGGGTGTGCGGCCACCCCACGTTGGTCAGTGCGTTTGGCGACGTCAAAGATAATTGCGACTCCGGACAGTTCATCGCGATTCAAAAGGCGGCCGCCGCGGCCTTGGACGACGACTCCATCCCCCAGGCGGTCAACGCCAAGTATCGACGCCGCCTGGAAAAACTCGTCGCGACGCTACAAGCCTGCGGCTTTGCGGCGGCCATGCCAGGGGGCAGTTACTTCCTCTATGTCGCCGCACCCAAGTCAGCGGCCGGCGGCGTTACGTTCGCCAACGCCGAACAAGCGAGCCAACTACTGATCACGCAGTCCGGCATCGTCACGGTCCCGTGGGATGACGCGGGATCCTTCCTGCGATTCAGCGTGACCTACGAGGCGACCGATGATTCGGCCGAGGACCGTCTGATGGAAGAAACCCGCCGCCGGCTGGGCGAGTTGCAGTTGCAATTCTGAATCGCCGCCGCGGCGCCTCGCGCTCGAACGCTGGCGTCTCGCCAGACGCGTATCCGGAGACTTGAAGCAATGAGCTATCCTCGGCGAACCACCAAGACGCCAAGCTTCAGCCTGTTCGCACCCCTGTTGCTGCTGTCATCAGCGATGCTGCCGGGCTGTGGCGACTCCCGTCCAGCGCGATCGGGGCCCAGCATTCAGAAACGCATCGATGAAGCCATGAACATTACGTCGCCGGACGCGCGAGCGAAACAGCTGGTGCGGATCGCCTACGCCGCCAACCAGGAAGGCAGTTATTCCGGCGCTCGCATGGCGCTCACCAACGCCGTGCAGGCGGCGCGGATCGAACCAGATCCGGCGCTGCGAGCATCGGCCTACAACGCCATTGTCTTCGCCTACGCGAAGTTGGAAATGGTGTCCGACGCCGAGCGAACGTTGATTCAAGCCCGCAATTCGGCCGCCGAAATCGCCGATCCGCTCGCCAAGATCGGCGCGTATTGCTCGTTGGCCATCGCCAATGGAGCCTATTTGAATCGTCCCGAAATCGCCACGGAACATGTCCAAGTGGCCGTCGCCACGCTGGAAGAAGTCAGCGATCCGTTCGCGCGTTGCGACGCCATGCAACGCGTCGCATACACATTCGAGCGGCTGGGCCTGGAGGGCTTCCAAGAACGCTGGCGATTGGCGACCGAGTCCGTCGCCGGCTTAACGGACCCCAGGCAGCGAGCGGACGCCACCGCGAACGCGGGCGAATATCGCCACCGTCTGAGCGACCCTGAACAAGGCGACGTGCTGTTTCAGGAGGCTAGACAACTGGCCGACGCCCTGGAGCCGCCTTTCGCGCGGGGCTACGCTTTGGTGCACCTGGCGGGCAAACAGATCGAAGCCAAGCAAGTCGCGGCGGCTCGCCAGAGCTTGGGCGCCGCCTCCGAAGCGGCGCGAGCCGTCAGCGATCCTGGGCTTCGCCGATCGCTGGAAGACGATATCCGTCGGACCATGGGGAACTGAAGGCGGCGCGACCCGCAAGGATCGCGCCGCGCAAGCTCGTTCCACTTACTTCTTGGCCTTCACCAGTTCCTGGATTTCCGCGGGCAGCGTGAAGACGTCCGCTTCGATCTTGGGATTGGTTTCAATGCTGGTCATCGTGATCACCTGGCTGATCCCATTTGGCAACTTCTGGTTCAAGCCATGGGGCAGCTTCAGGCCATCGACCGTCTTGTAGTCGCCGACGGTGGTCTCAATCTCCATCTCGCCCAGGGCCGTCGGCGCCGACGCGATCGACTTTAGTTGCAGGCCGGTCTTGCGGGAGTAGAAGGAGACATCGGCTTTCTCGGCGCCATGTCGAATGGTCTCGACGCGATAACACGATTCGCCATCGACGTCCTCAACTCCCGTACACTTGATCGATTTGTAGATCTTCTCGGGCGACAGGATCTCCATCATGCTCGGCGACTCGAGCAAGCGCTTCGCCTCCTCGCCCTCGATCAATCTGGCGCCGCCAATGGGCGACATTTCCCAGGCGACATCGCCGTTGATGCCTTGTTGCGTCGTTCCAATTCCCGGCAGTTCCACGTTCAACGCGCAGCTTATCGGGCTTTTGGTAACGAATCACAATGGAGCCCTCGATCCCAGCTTCAGGAACCTTCAGCGTTCCTTTGTAGATCATTCCGGTGAGAGCCTTGTATTTCTCCATCCCGCCAGTCGCATCGCGGTACTTGCTTAAGACGTCCGCGCCCTTGGGCAAAGCGACGGTCTCCTGCGCCAGGGACGGCGCCAGCGCGCCGACCAAAGCGAACAGACATGCAGTCAGGGAGAGCCAATTTCGTTTCATCTTCCAACCTCAAAAAACGGGGAAAAACTTGCAAGAAAGTTCAGCGATTGAGCCGTGATTCAGAGTGGCCGATCGAGTCGCCGGACGGTCGGGGGGTCACTCCCCATCGGCATCCAGAATCCACTTCGAAGCGGCCGCCAGGAAGGGATCACCTTGCTTACCCAGCACTTGCCGAGAAAGCTTCATCGTCTGATGCGGTTCGACGCCGGCTTTCTCCAGGACCTGTCCAGAGGCCGAAGTGTAATTGGCCAGAGCGTATTGAAAACCGTCGCCGTTGGGCAAGCGCATGACGTTGGAGGGCAACGCCAATCCAGCCGACCGGCGTCCGATGATTTGGGCGGCCTGCATGTCCTTCAATCCTCCGGCGAGGATTTCGGCCGAGGAGATGGAGCACTCATCGATCAGCACGACAACGGGCCGTGAGTAGGGATGCGCCGTGGGCGTGACGTTGAAACGCAACTCGCCGCCGCGCATCTTCATGACGCCCAGGAACTTCTTCTCGGTGACGAATGGCCGAGCCATGCCCATGGTCATCCCGGCAATCCCGCCACGATTGCCTCGCAAGTCGATGATCAGTCCCCTGGCGTCCTGATACTGCTTTAACGCCAGATTGTATTGCGTCATCACCGTCACGGGATCGAAGAACAGGTTGAAGTGCACGTAGCCAATGCCGTTGTCCAGCAACCGATGCTCGATGAAGACTCGCATCGGCGGCAAATTTCCGAAGCGTGCGAGCTTGCCGCGAGACGGCTGCAACGATAGCTCGACATCGACGCGTTGGTCGTCGAGGTCCATAAAGGCGGCGGGAATTTTCTGGTTGACATCGCCTCGAAAGGCCCGGGCGAGCGAGAGGCCGATGATCGTCTCCGCTCGCAAAGGTCCCGTTGACGCGTCTTGGGCCGCTGCCAGAATCTTCTCAGCCGGCTTGTCGCGAACCTCCAGCAGCCGCCACCCCGGTTTGACGCCCGCCGCCGCGGCAGCTGAATCCGGGCGGACTTGCGTGACCAGGATCGCGTCATCGACCAATCGCACGGTCAGCCCGGCGTCAGCGGACGGTTCGCTCTTCTTACCGTCCTCCGGCGCGTCGCCGTTCTCGTCTTCTTCCAAGACGCCATAGGCGGAAGCAGGGATGACGCCGTAATGCGACTGACCCAACTCGTGCAGTAAATCGGACATCACCCCGCGCGCCTTGTCTCGACTGTCAGCGGCTTCGACCTGAGGGCGATATTTCTCGCGGGCCGCGTCCCAATCCACTCCGCCCAGATCGGGCGCCCAGTGGCGCTCGCGGACAAGACGCCAGATCGTGTCGAAGGACTCAAGATCCAGTGCGCGTTGATCCGCGTCGTAGGCGGGCGGCGTTTCAACAGCAGGTTGCTGAGCAGCGGCGCAGGGCGGACCCGCCAGACCAAGGGCCAGCAGGAACAGCAGGCAGTCTCGTCGAAACATGAGGCCTCCGAATCGGGGGGATCGAGGTCAGCGTGATGCGCGGCCAGCGGCCGCCCATAAATCGCCGCAAAGGTGTTCGCGGATCATGCTCCATTCTTGGCGGGGGACGACGATTCCGCAAGCAGTCCCCATTTTCGAAAAAGCCTGGAAAATCCCTGATGGTTCGAGCGGTGTTTTGACCAATTCCCTGAAAGAGGTGGCGCGGCCGGCCGGCGACGGCTCGGAAGCCACTATCCAAGCGTCCACGACGGAAGACTCCAGCTGAAAGTGTCTCAGAAAGGGAATCGCGATGAACCACGATGAAAAGGCGAAGGCAGCGGTGCAACGGCAAGCGCGCGTGTTGCGGATTCTGAGCTGCCTGCAAAGCGGCTCGCATTTCAACGCCAAGGAACTGGCTCGCCGCTTGCGAGTCAGCCGCCGCACCGTCTATCGCGACTTGAAGATGATGCGGGAAGCGGGCGTTCCCATCCACTTCGACGGCGAGCATTCAGCGTACCGTGTCTCGGCCAGCTACCCCAACGACGTGGCGCCGCCGAAGCTGAGTCTGCACGACTTGACCATGCTGTTGGTCGCCGTGAATTTCTCGGCGCTACAAACCCTGCCCGAGGTCCAACTCGCCGTGCGCGAATCGGCGGCGCGATTGATGGGCTGCTATCGAGAGACGCTGCGGCCACGGATTGCTCGGGTGCTGGGAGCTTGCGAACTCGCGTTGGAGACGCCCAGTATTCCCCCGCGCGGCCAAGACGCCGTGATGGAGATCCTGGAGGCCGTCAGCCATCGCCGGCGGATCCACCTGCGGCTGATGGGCGAGACCGAGTGGATCAACTTCGCCGTCTATCGTTTCTTCCTGACCGCGCAAGGTTGGTACATCTACGGGCACCGCCAAGACTCCAACGCAGTGCAGACGATTTCCATCCTGAGCATCGAGGACGCCAAAGTCGGCGACGCCGCGTTCACCATCCCGCCCGGGCTGCGAACGAGGCTCCACAGTCCTGGAGTCGTCGCCGAGCTGTTGGAGCGCGAGATCGTGGAAGAGGCCGCTTGAGACGCGGCGGCCCTCCGCCGCGGAGGAGACGCCTCGCCGCTCGCGGGCGGCGGAGGGCGGGCGGCGGGCGGCGGGCGGCGATCAAGGGCTAAGTTGCTTGCCGACATCCGTGCGGTAACCTGCCAGCGCGGGCAAAAAGCCGACCAGAATCGCCAACACGATCAATGCTGGAATCAATAACAACTCACTTGAGACATTCAACCAGGGATGGGCGTCGCCGCCCAGGACTTCCAACAAGTTGACTGGCGGAGCGAGGTCAAAGAAGCCGATCAGCACGCCCGTGCGCGCCTCGATTTGACCGCTCAGCAGGCTGTTCACGCCGTGCCCGGCGATCCATCCGCCGACGCCGCCGCCCAGGGCCAGGATCACGGCTTCAATCAGAATGATCGCCATCACGGTGCCGCGACGAGCCCCCAACGCTCGCATCACCGCGATTTCGTGCTGCCTGTCGCTCATCGAGTTGTACATGCTGACCAGAATGCTGATGCCGGAGACGATGCAGATCAACACGGCCAGCAACAACAGCACGTTTTGAAACGGCCGCACGATGGAGTCCATCAAGTCGTAGATTTCCTTGGTGGGTTGCACGCATTGCGCCTCCTTGCCTTCGTTGATCACGTTGGTCAATTGCATCCCGTAGAAGACATGCTGCGTCCGCAGCAAGATTGCCGTCACCTCGCGTTGCTCCAATGGCAAGGGGGTTCGCTGCCGGTAGTGAGCGCCCGCGGCGGAAACGTTCGCAACATCCTCGCTGGCGGCCGATTCGCCCGCCGCGTCGTCTCCTGTCGCTGCGGCCTGATCGGCCGGGTCGCCAGCGGCGTCTGAATCGCCAGCCGAGTCGCCCGCGGCGCCGCTCAAGGCGGCCGCGAAAGGGTCATTGTTCTCCAGCGGTTTGGCATGGCTGCTCATCAAGTAAAAGCCCTCCATATTGACGAACACGACACGATCATTGGGCGTACCGGAGGGGGCCAACACGCCGACGACGCGGAACGTCTGTTCGTGGCCTTCTCCTTCCGGATCCCCATGGGCCGGAGAGAACTCGTCATTCACGCCGATCTTCATTTCATTGGCGACCATCGAGCCCACGACGGCTTCGAAGAATCCATTCTGTTCATCGACATGATGGAACGCGCGACCAGCGCGCATGACGAGGGGCTCGCCGGTATCGGGCCGGACCAGTTGGGTGAAGAAGTCCGGCGTGGTCCCAACAACGCGAAATCGCCCGTAATAGTCGCCCAAGCACAGTGGAACAGCAAAGCCGGTCAGGTCCGCGTACTTGCCCGGTCGGCCGGCGCCGGCCAGCCCCAGGCCATGGCCGTGAGGATCCGCCGTCAGCGCGGCCAACGCGCCCAGGCCTCCGCCAGGCGTCGCGCATTGCATCCAGGCCGAAGCGGCCAACGCCGCTTCCGAGCCGCGACTGGCGAGAGAACTGCTCCACATCTCATCGCGTTGCTCCTCGCCAAAGAACTCGGAAAAGAACTCGTAACTGATGTTCTCGATAGGTTGACTCAGGTAATACACCGAGTTCAACGTCAATTGCAGCTTGCCTCCCTTGGCCCCGACAATCAGGTTGTAACCCAAACTGGCGTTGTTCAGGAATTGCTTGGCGACAATGCCGTGAATCGACAACACCATCACAACCAGCATCACGCCCAGTCCCATGGAGGCCGCTGTCAGAATGGAGGCCAGGCCGCGCTGCTGGATGCTCCGCCAGGCAATTCCCAATTTCGTCATGGATCTTCTAGCTTTCCTGTTGAGCTTTGGGGCGACCGGTCGCTGGCGAGCCGTCGCCAGCCGCCAGCGACGACCAAGAAACGACGCGGATCAACATGCCGCCACAACATTCACTTCGGGCAAGTTATCGACTCGGGGGAACTTGGCGGCGACCTCGCGGGAATGGGTCACCAACAAGACCGCGATCTCTTCCTCGGTGGCGGTTGACTGAATAAGCTCGACCATGGCGTTCTGGTTGGCCGGATCGACATTCGCGGTGGGTTCATCGGCGAGCAGCAAACGCGGCCGGTTGGCCAAGGCGCGGGCAATCGCGACTCGCTGTTGTTCCCCCACCGAAAGCGCGTTGGGTTTGTGCGTCAATCGGTGACTGAGACCCACTCGATCCAGCAACTCCTTGGCGCGGCGCGAGTCCTTACGTCCTCGAGCGAACGTCATTCCCAGCATCACGTTTTCCAAGGCGGTGAAGCCGCCGAGCAGATTGAACGTCTGGAAGACATAGCCAATCTTCGCCGCCCGCAAGAGGTCGCGTCCCTGTTCAGACAGCTTCTGCATGTCAGCGCCTTCCACTCTCACGATGCCTGAATCGGCCCGAGTGATGCCCGCGATCACATGCAACAACGTCGTCTTTCCCGATCCGCTGGGCCCGATCAAGACCATCTGCTCCCCGCGATCCAGCGTGAAAGCAGGAATGTCCAGGATCGGCAGCACCTCCCCATTGGGTTCGATATAGGACTTTCGGACGTCCTGGAGATAAAGCATGAGAGCAAGCCCTGTGGGTTTTCTTCGAGAGTCGTCAGCTAAGTCGTTAAATCGCCAAGGGCTGAATGGAATCGCGGGACGTCGCCGCATTGCCGGGCCCGAAGCGCAGCCGCCGGCTGTCGAAACTAACGCCCATTACGTTGCCTGGCCACCCGGGGTTCGCCGATTCGCCCAAGCCCCGTGAAGCACGAAGCCGGCTGGCTTTCGCCAGACCTTGATCGGCTTGAAGAAAAATCCGGATGGAATTAACCGCGGAGGACACGGAGAACCGCAGAGGCGGATGCAATTCCGGGGTCGCGCAGCTGCGGCTCAGCGCCTTGGCCGCGCCGCATCGCTCGTTGCATATCGCGCTGGCTATCCGCTTTCTTGAGCGTCTCCCGTTTGTCGTGCAGTTTGCGACCGCGGCACAACCCGATCAGCACTTTGGCGACTCCGCGCGACGTGAAGTACATCTTCAGGGGCGTCAGCGTCAGCCCCTTTTCGCGAGCCAGATTCGCGAATTTGCGGATTTCCCGCTGTTGCAAGAGCAGTTTGCGGGGGCGTTTGGGTTCATGGTTCCAGAGCGTGGCTTGCGGATATTGCGCGATATCACAATCGACCAGCCACACTTCCCCGTCCCGAACTCGAGCATAGGCTTCCTCAAGCGAGAGCTTGCCGTTGCGGAGACTCTTGACCTCGCTGCCTGTAAGTACGATGCCGCACTCCAGCGAATCGAGGATTTCGAAACGGTGACGCGCCTTGCGATTGTCGGCGATCAACGTGGACCCTTCGCCAATGTCGGCGTTCTTCTTGGCGGGCTTCTTCGCGGTTGACTTCTTGGCCATGGTCACTTTTCACCGCGCGGCCGCGGGAGCTTGGGCTTGGGAACAACCGAGGGACATGAACTGTAGGGATGCGTGCTTTTCGCTCTGGGCTTCCACAACGGGTCTTGGTACCATCCCGCCCGCGTTGCGAACAAGTCGCCGCGGCCCCGCAAACGGCGGGACGAGCGTCACGCGGGTCGTTGGCCAATCATCATCGTTCGGGTCAAACATTCATGGATTCACCGTCCGACATGCCGACTGTTTCTTCGGCGCATTTCTATTTGCTCGGGCAGGTGCCCTTCAATCAGTGGCTGCGAATTCAACGCCGGCTGGCGTTCGCAGCACAGACGTTCCGTCCCGCTCCGCTGGTTGTCGTGCTTTGCGAACATCCGCCTATGCTGACCGTCGGCCGCGCGGGATCTCGGCGGCATGTGCGGTGTACAGCCGCGGATCTCCGACGCCAGGGCATCGCCGTCCAATGGGTGGAGCGCGGCGGAGGCTGCATCCTGCACAACATTGGACAGCTGGCCGTGTACCCAATCGCCCATCTCGAGCATTTGGGGCTTACGCTCGGCGGGTGGACTCGTTTGCTGCGGGACTCCATTCAGCGGGTGCTGGCGGACTTGCAGATCCATGGGGCCCCACGGCATGGCCATTGTGGGCTCGCCGGTCGATCAGGGCAACTGGCCGCCGCCGGTTTCGCCGTTCGCGGCGGCGTCTGCCGTTTCGGAGCCTATTTGAACGTCAACCCCCCGCTGCAACCGTATCGACGGATCGATGTGATCGATCCTGAAACGGCCCGCGAGGGCGAACACACCACCATGGGATCGCTTGTTTCCGAATCAGGCAGACGAGTTACAATGTCGTCAGTGCGCAGCGCCTTGGTGCATCATCTCACCGCCGCGTTGGGTTGCGAGGATCGCTACGAGGTCTCGCATTCCTGCCCGGCGCCGCCCCGATTCGCCTGAACAGGTCCGGCGGGCGCACGTCCGCTCGCCGCCGTCGCCCAAGCTGCGTGCGGGGATAACTGGTCCAGCAATCCTGGTGAACGCCCATGAGTTCTTCCTTTTCCTTCGAGCTTCCCCTTCTTGGCGAAACGCCCGAGTCGTCGCCCGCCCCAGCGCGGCGCCTGCCGGAGTGGCTGCGGCGGGAAGTCCCCAAGGGCAACGCCAACCACTTCACGGCCGGTCTGCTTGACGAATTGCGGTTGGAGACGGTGTGTGACAACGCCAAGTGCCCGAATCGAATGGAGTGCTACTCGCAGAAGACCGCGACCTTCATGATCCTGGGCAATGTCTGCACGCGCCCCTGCGGCTTCTGCGCCGTCTCGCGAGGCCGCCCGGAAGCACTGGAGGCCGACGAGCCGCAACGGGTCGCCGAAGCCGCCGTCCGCCTGGGATTGAAGCACGTCGTGATCACCTCCGTCACGCGCGATGATCTACCGGATGGAGGCGCTGATCATTTCGCCCAGTGCATCGCCGCCGTCAGGCAACGTTGTGACGCGGCTATCGAAGTGCTGACCCCCGATTTCGTGCAGCAGAAACACGGCTTAGACATCGTCATTGATGCCGATCCCGACGTCTTCAACCACAACACGGAGACGGTTCCGCGGCTCTATCGACCGGTTCGAGGACCCAAGTCCGACTACGCTTGGACCCTGCAGTTGCTGCGCCGCGTGAAAGCCCGAAATCCGCGAATCCGCACCAAGAGCGGTTTGATGCTCGGCTTGGGGGAATCGCGTCAAGAGATCCTGGACGTGCTGGCCGACCTGCGACGCTATGACTGCGACTTCTTGACGCTCGGACAGTATCTGCAACCAGGCGACCGTTATCTTCCCGTGCGGCGTTACTTGCCTCCCGCGGAATTTGACGAGTTGGGCGAAATCGCGCGTCAGCTGGGATTCGAACAAGTCGCCAGCGGACCGTTCGTCCGCAGCAGCTACCACGCAAGAGACATGGTCGAGGGTTCGCCGCCTCACGCGTAGCGACGGACGGGAGACCTGATCGAGGGCGCTCGGAAGGTATGGACTTGCGACACGAAGGAGCACCATGAACACGTCAAGGAAGTCTCGCTTTACCTGGCGAATGCCCGACTTTCAATTCGCGCCGCCCGTCTCGGTGAAGGCGACCTATTGGCACGCCCAAGCCGGGGACGATATCGCCGAAGGCGGTCGGCTGCTCGAAGTCCTCGCGGGCGACGCGGCCGTCACACTCAATTCACCCTGTAGCGGAACACTCGTTCGCTGGCTCGTCGACGAAGACGCCGAACTGAATGCGGGACAAGACCTGGCGATCTTGGAGAGCGAGGACGAACGCGGCGGCCCCGCTCGCTAGCGATACTGGACTGGCGACGACCGAGCAGAGATAATCGGGAGACCCGGTGGGCATCGGACGCCGCCGGTCGCCCATCTCCTCTCCAGCCATTCGAGCTTTCATGTCGCCCTATCGCCCCGCCGGACCAACCCAGTTCAATCTTGCCGCGTTTCTCTTTGCCGCCACCTTCGCGCCGCCGATCTTTGGGCTGTATGCGGGGGCGTTCGGACGGGAGCTACAACTGCTGGCCGTGGTGATCGGCTTGGCCGGCGCCGGCTTGGTGCTGTACATGGCCATGGCGGTCTTGGCGTTGCTTGCCGTGTACTGCATCCCGCTGGCGATGTGGCGTTTTTTCACGCTGTTTCGTTTTCGCCCAGGTCGCGTCGCGGCGCCGCAACGCGTGGGCTGCTAACGTCGAGCGAGCCCGCAGCGGTCCGCCGTAGCCGGCTCCGCCTCTGTGGTTCTCCGCGTCCTCCGCGGTTAATTCCATCCGGATCTTTCTTGACCTGATGCCTATGGGGTGCGCTGCGCGGTCGCCCCCCCATCCGCGGCTGGCCGAAGGTGGACAACTGGGCGCGATCTCGTTGAGAAGCGGAGCGTTCCGCGCTAAACTAGAGACGTTCGTCGTGGAGGCGTGTCGTAGGCTTACTTAGGTTGGCCTTCTTCCCGCTCGGGCGTACGTCTCGCAAGACGCTCCTCCAAGGTCGGACTCTCCGCAGGTGGACCTTATTTTCATCATCTGTTTATTCCCAATCGAGTGGCGGCTTTTTCTCCATGAGCAGATCTAATCGCGAATCGCGGCGGCGAGTTGCACGTTCCCAATGTTCCTACTCGCGGCGTCTGTTCGCCGAGTCGCTGGAAAAACGCTTGCTGCTTGCTGGCGATTTGGAGCTGGAGATTCTACCGCCTTTTGACCAGGACTTTTCGCATATCGACAGCCCCCCGGGCGGAGGAAGCGGCGGCGGGCCACTGGAGTCCTTTGACTTGCACAGCCGGCCGAACGCCGCGCACGTCGTGTACCTGGACTTCGACGGCCACGTCACCAACGGCACGCCCTGGAACAACGCCTATGGAGCGAACCTGATCACGCCGCCCTTTGATCTGGATGGCGATACCAGCTCCTTTAACGCCGCCGAGTTGCAACGGATCAACAATATCTGGGAGCGAGTGGCCGAGGACTTCGCGCCGTTCGATGTCGATGTCACCACGGAAGAACCCGCGTTGGACCGGTTGATCAACAGCGGTGGGGGCGATCAGAATTGGGGCGTGCGAGTCGCCATCGGCGGCAACTATTCCGACTGGTTTGGTTCGGCGGCCGGCGGCGTCGCCTATGTCGGCTCATTCACTTGGAACACCGACACGCCAACGTTTGTCTGGCCCCTGGCCTTGGGACGCAGCGAAAAGAACATCGCCGAGGCCACAAGCCATGAAGTCGGCCACACTCTGGGTTTGTCGCACGACGGCTATTCCGGCGGTTCGTACTATTCCGGGCATGGCGATTGGGCGCCGATCATGGGCGTCGGATACTCAAAACCCATCGTGCAGTTCAGTCGCGGCGAGTATCCCACGGCGACGACCATGCAAGACGACCTGAACATCATCACGACGCAAAACGGGTTTGATTATCGCGACGACGATCATGGCGATTCAAACGTCGACGCAACCGAAACCGGTCTGACCTTCGATATCGCCGGAGTCATTGAACGCAACACCGACGTTGACTTCTTTCGCTTGAACACCGGCGCGGGTGCGATTCAAATCAACGCGGACGCTTACCAACGCTCGCCCAATTTGAACATCGAGTTGACGCTCCTGGACGCCAATGGCGACGTGGTCGCGACCTCGAACCCAACCGGCGACCTCTCGGCCAGCATCAATATGACCGTCGCCGCTGGCGAGTACTTCGCCGTCATTGACGGCGTCGGCGAAGGCGATGCGGCGACGGGATTCACCAACTACGGCAGCCTGGGCCAGTACACGATCAGTGGAACGTTAATCAATCCCGGCCCCGCCGAGATCGACGGCTTCATCGCCTTGGATGCGGACAAGGAAGAAGGCAATGTTGGACTCACGCCGTTCACGTTCGAGCTCTCGCGCAGCGGCAATCTGGCCGTCGCGTCAACCGTTGACTACGCGGTGAGCGGCAGCGGCGCCAACCCGGCGGACGCGGACGATTTTGGCGGCGTCTTGCCCTCGGGTACCGTCTCCTTCGCACCCAACGCCGCCAGCGCGATCCTGACGATCGATGTCAGCGGCGACTTCCTGCCGGAAGAGGACGAGGGATTCATCGTGACTCTCTCCAATCCGTCGCCCAACACCAACCTGTCGGCGACCACGGCGGCGGGGACCATCCGAGACCGCGATCTGTTGGTGACCAATATCAACGACGCCGGTCCCGGTTCGCTTCGGCAAGCGATTCTTGACGCCAATTCGCTGGCGGGACCGGACACGATCGCCTTCGACATCAGCAACCTGTCGGGTTCCATCACGTTGGCGGCGCCGCTGCCGACCGTCACCGATTCGGTGCAGTTGTTGGCGACATCGCAACCCGGCTACGCGGGCTCGCCCTTGGTGGCCGTGGACGGTTCGAATCTGGACGCATCCCCGGGCCTGATTGTTGACGCCGACGACACGATCGTCGCCGGCCTGACGCTGGGCGGTTTTGCCGGCGATGGCGTCGAGATCCGCGGCGACAACGTGCAGCTGCTCGAGAATCATATTGGATTGTCAGGCGATGTCGCCTGGTCCAACACGGGGTTGGGCGTCAGGGTCGTCGGCGACAATGCAACACTCGCCAACAACGTGGTCTCCGGCAACTTGTCCGGCGGCGTGCAAGTGAACTCCACGGCGCTGATCGTCGGCAACCACATCGGTGCGAACGAACAAGGCGATTCGGCCATTCCCAATCGTGGGTTTGGGCTCAGCATTCTTGGGGATTCATCGACCGTCCGCGACAACTTGATTTCCGGCAACGACGGACCGGGCGTCCTGCTGCGCGGCGATGCTCACCTGCTGGAAGACAATCGAATCGGCACAGCGGAGGACGCGACGTCCGTGCTGAGCAACCGAGGCGACGGCGTCGCTCTGCTGGACCTGGCGTCCAATCTGCGAGTACTCAACAACACGATCGCGTTCAATTTCGGTCATGGAGTCCACGTGTCGTCGGCGGCGCTCAGCGGGAACTTGCTTCAAGGCAACTCCCTGATCAGCAACACGCTGTATGGCATCGAACTGGGCGGCTTCGGGCCGGAGACCATCGACTCGCTGGACGCCGACACGGGCCCCAACGGCTTGCAGAATGCTCCGCAGTTGACGTCGGCGGTCATCTTGCCGGCGACCGCGCAGATCCGCGTCCAAGGAACGGTGCAGACCTTGCCCAATGCGACGGTGGACGTTGAGCTGTTCCGAAGCCAGATGCTCGGCTCCAACGGCTATGGCGAAGGCGCTACGCCGTTGGGCGTCGTGCAGGTGACGACTGATGCGTCCGGCCAGGCGACGCTGGACGCGACGCTGCCGGCTTCCGGCGCCGCGGCGGGCGAGTATGTTTCGGCGACTTCGTCCACGAGCGACGGGACATCGGAGTTTTCGCGGTCCCTCGCCGCGGTCAATCAGTACCTGACGCCCTCGGTCAGCATTCGCGATGCGGGACGCTTGGAAGGGGACGCCGGCAACAGTCCCATGGTCTTCGAAGTCGTGCTCTCCAACGCCTCGGACCGAGTGATCAATGTCAATTTCGAGACCAGCGCCGGCAGCGCCGTCAGTTCGGGCGACTTCTCGCCTAACTCGGGACGAATCACGATTCCACCGGGCGAGACTCAACGCGAGATTCTGGTCAACATCTACGGCGACACGGAGGACGAAGGAGACGAAACCCTCTTTGTGACGTTAACGCGCGCCACCAACGCAACGATTTCAGACAATCTGGCCGTGGGAGTGATCATCGACGACGATCAAACGGTGGTCTCTCGGCCGTTGGGCGCCGCCGATTTGGATACGAGTGAGTTTCTCCTCGGCGATGTCGATGTCAACGTCGTGTTCTTGGAATCCGAAGGCGCCGAGAACCTGGAAACCTGGACGCCGCAGAATCTGGTCCAAACCCAAACGGCGATCGAAGACGCGCTGCAATGGTGGCGGGACTTATACGCCGCGAGTGGATTGACGACGCCGCTGAACATCCAATCGCGTTTCGATTGGCTCGCCGGACCGCTCCCCGTGGATGTCGAACCAACCTCGCTGTCATCGACCGACGAAGCACTGTGGATCGATCCCCTCTTGGATCGCTTCGGCGCCAACAGCATCGCGCCCGCCACCGACGATCTGAAGCAATTGACCAGCTTGCTGCGGGATGAAAGCGGCGCGGATTGGGGCGTGACCATCCTTGTGGTGAACAACACGGGGCTGGGTCGCTCATTCGCCGATGGGTCGAATTCGTACGCGGCGTTGGGCGGCGCCCACATGACCGTCCTGGGCGACGCCGACGCGTCCGAGATAGCGGCACAATTTGGACGACTCTTCTATGCTCTGAATGAAAGTCCAGATGGCGACAGCTCGCTGTTGTCCAGCGGTTACTACGCCGCGGAAAACGCCAACGGTTGGGTCGACCATCCTGATCCGGCTGCGCGAGTTCCCAGTATCATGGCCGAGAGCCCGTTGCGTGAAGCCGCCTTCCAAACGTTGACCAGTTCGCCGTCATCCTTGGCTGCCATCGGCTGGAACGATGGCGATGGCGACGGAATTCCCGACGTGCTCGATGTGCCAATGTCGCTTGAGGGCGCGGGGCTGTGGAACGAGACGAGCGGCGAGTATCACTTCGTCGGCGCCTCGACCGCCGTCGCTTTGGAGAATCAGAATCCGTTCGGACTGGGAAGCGACATCACGCTGAACCGCATTCGCGAGTTTCAGTATCGAGTCAACGGAGGCGCCTGGACAACCGCCGCGACGCTCAACACGGCGAGCACCGACCTGGATCTTGTCTTCAGCCCCGGCGATTTCACGTCGCTCGAGATGCGAACCTACGACACCGCAACGGGGGTTGCTTCCAATTCCTATTTCCACAACACGCCGCCGACACTGAACGAGCTGGCCGACATCCAGGTCAACGAGGACTCGGGCGAGTTTGTCGTGGATCTCACGGGCGTGTCCGCCGGGTTGAACGAATCACAACCGCTGCGGGTCGTCGCCGTCAGCGATGCAACCGACCTGATTGCCAACCCGATCGTGGAATACGTGTCGCCCGAGGCCGTTGGACGCCTGCGGATGAGCCCCCTGGCCGATCGATTTGGCAAGGCGGTCATCCGCGTCACGGTTACCGATGGCGGACCGGATCAGGACTTGGAAACGACCGAGGACAACGCCTCGATTCAGCAGGAGTTCATGGTCGATGTGATCTCGATCAATGATGCTCCCACGGTCTCCTCGATCGACGACGTGGCGATCGACGAGGACCAAGTGACGCCGGAACTTAACTTCATGATCAGCGACGTTGAGTCGCCGGTTCAACAACTGACGGTCGTCGCCACTTCGAGCAACCAGGATTTGGTGCGCGATGCGGACATTCAGATCACGGGACTCTCGACCGACCGCGTCATCGTTGTCGCGCCGCGAGCCGACGCCTTCGGCGAAACGACCATCACCGTCACCGTCACGGATCCCGCTGGGGGCGCGACCGAAGAACAATTCGTCGTCGCAGTCGCTGCAATCAACGACGCGCCCACCATCACCGACTTGCCCAATGTGACCACAGCCGAAGACTTCCCCACATCGACGCTCTCTTTCACCATCAATGACGTGGAGACGACTCCCGAGCAGTTGCTCGTCAGCATCACGACATCGGACGAGTCGTTGTTGCCGCTTGATGGAGTTCTCATCACCGGCGAGGGAGATCGCCGCACGGTCCAAGTCACTCCCGCCGCGGACGCGTTCGGAGTCGGTTTTGTGACATTGACGGTCACCGATGCGCAAGGCGACTTCGTCGGAGGAGTCCTTCCAAGTCACCGTCCAAGCGGTGAATGACGCGCCCCTGATCGAACCGATCGACGATCAAGCGAGTGATCAAGATGAAATCGCCGGTCCCTTCCCCTTCCTGGTCCGCGATGTGGATGACAGCGATTGGGATTTCGTCGTGTTATCCTCCAATGAGAGCTTGATTCGCAGCGAAGACATCGTGATCGATGGAGCAGGCGCGAATCGCACGATCTCGCTAACGCCTCAACTTCTCGCTTACGGCGAGACGGATATTACCATCACGGTGACCGACACAGGCGGATTGAGCGATTCCGAGACTTTCCATTTGATCGTCAATCTTGTCAACCAGCCGCCCACGATCACGTCACTGGACGACCAATCCACCGACGAAGATGTCGCACTGGGGCCGTTGGCCTTCACGATCAGCGATGGCGAAAGCCAGGAAGCCGACTTGATGGTTACGGCGGTTTCGTCGGATGAATCAGTGATCTCCAATGCGGCGATTCAACTGGGCGGCGTCGCCGCCAACCGCACATTGACGATGACGCCCCAACCCGACGCGTCGGGAACGACCGAGATCACGGTGACGGTGACCGACGAAGGCGGTCTCTCGAGCGTCGAGACGTTTCTCGTCACGGTGGATCCCGTGAACGACGCGCCGATGGTGTCGGATCCTGGACCGCAAGCTACGGATGAGGATCAAACGCTGCAAGTGCCGCTGACGTTGACGGATCCCGACGCCGTGCTTGACGACTTGATCGTGGAAGCGACCAGCAGCAACGCCTTGGTGATCGACGCCGCGGGGTTGAGCTTCAATGGCGGCGGCGCGGATCGCATTTTGACGCTGACGCCGCTGGCGAACCAGTTTGGCGAATCGACGATCACCGTCAGCGTCCGTGACGACCAAGGAGCGTTGGGAAGCGTCGTCTTTGATGTCGTCATCGCCCCGGTCAACGACGCGCCGCAAGTCATTGACTCCATCGCGGATGGAGAAGTCTTGGGCTTTCAGCGAATCAGCCTGCCGTTGCCGGCGCCGTTGTTCGAGGACATCGACGACACTTCACTGGCTTACTCGTTGTCAACCACGGACGGCGCGCCCGTGGAGTGGTTGACCTTGGACGATCAAAGGATTTTTGGAAGGCCGTCCAATACGGACGCCGGCGCGTTGGATCTGAAGGTCACCGCGACCGATCTTGCCGGGGCGACAGCCGAGGCGCTGTTCACGGTGGAAGTCGTCTTCAACGAGTTCCCCTGGCACAATTTCGCGGACTCGACGGATATCAATGATGACGGCGTACTGACCCCTCAAGATGTTAGCCTGCAACTGGGTTACTTGGTGTTGAACGGTTCGGGCGTGCTTCCGGCAAGCGGTCCAAATCGCAACGCGCTCAGATTGGTGGACGCCACGCGCGATAATCGCATCACGCCGCAAGATCTCGCGAGAGTCGTCGCGGAACTGTTCCTGCAAGCCGAAGGCGAAGGCGAAGGGGAGGTGTTGGCGGCTACAGGAGCGGCGGTTCGAAGCCGGCCCAACCCATCGCTGCAAGCCGACGAGGCCGATCGCACTCCGGCTTCGTCGCTCGAACGCGAATCACTGACCGCGGCGAACGATCTGCGACGGCAACAGATCTGGGAGAGGTACGAGTCGAATGATCGCGACACGCGCCTGAAGGATCTGGCGTTGGCGCTCGCGGATTGGTGGTTGCAATAGGCGACGCCACGCCGGTGTCTCCTCGTCGCGGAGGGCTCGCCGAACGGGTCGTCCACGCGTCCTTGGGACGCGCGGACGCCCCCGCTCAGTGATGCGCCAGTGATGCGCAGCGATGCGCTCCAGCGGAAACGCTCAGGGCTAAAGCGTCAGGACGTTCCAGAGCAGATACAGCGCTGGGCCGGCTTGTTGCGTGAGGACGTAGAGCGTGGGGCCAACGACCAGCACGCGATGCCAAAACGCGCCCTTCCAAAGCACGAGCACGCCGCTCAGCGATCCGCCGACGCCGCTGACGATGCACAATCCGCCGCCCAACATGCTGACCCACTTCCAATGGATGTCCGCGGTGAACAGCATCAAGACTCCGATGATGTACACGGGGATGGCGAGAAACGTCGCGATCGTCAGCAGGTGCAAACCCCAGAGACGGATGGTCCGCGAAGCCGCGCCAGGAACGATTCCTGCCGCCTCGGCGGCAGGAGTCGGCGGCGAGTAGGGATTGTTCGTGCCGGGGGGCGCGGGCGTCATCGTTGCACCTTCGACTCGAGTCGATCTTTCAACAACTCAATCACCATGGCGTGATCGTCAATCGTCACGTGATTGACGCCGAGCGAACTGCGATCCAATTCATCATCACCCGTGCCTTGAGCGCCGTGCAACAGTTTGTCGTTGGTCTGGTACTGGTTCGAGTGAAAATTGCTGCGCAGCGGGCGCCGCGTCTCAGGCAGGAAATTGATCAGCGGTTGCCTGATGGCGTCCACATAGGCCGTGAACGGGACCGAGTAAGGGTTGACGATCAGGTCGGTGTTCGCCAGTTGCTCGGAAAGCATGTACGTCGAGCCGCCGCCGTGGCTGTAGCCCATGATGGAGACCTGCGTCACGCCTCGATAGTTGACGGCGTTGACCACTTCATTGAACGCCGCGCCTCTTCGAAATCTGGGAAGCACGTCATCCTCATCCAGAAGATGCACATCGTAGCCGTTGGAGTATTCTTCGAACGCGTACCTCATGATGCCGTGGTCGCTTCCATTGAACCGCGGATCGTGGGGTTCCTGCCACTCGCCGGTTAGGACCACGACAGTGCTTTCGAAGGGCTTGAAAAGCGTCTGCGATTGCAAGGCCGTGTTGCCATTCCGCATGTCGATCACCGATGTGGTGACGGGCGACGCGGCCTTGCTTGTGGAATGCACCCATTCCACCCAATAACTCCCGGACTTCAGGAGTTTGCCGGCGACGGAGTTCATCTTGTCGGGCGAGTCCCAGATATTCAGCATCGACGTGTTGACATCCAAACGAACGCCAAAGGGTTGATCGACGGTGAATTGTGGAAAACCGCGGATCTCGACTTCAATCAGGTCGTTTTCGTCCTGGACATTGGAATGCAAGCTGTCGGGAACATTGTTGAGATCGTCATCGTCTGCGTTGCGGCGGATCCCAACCGGAAGATCCCATAAGCGCGGCACGGGAACTCGGCCAAACGGCTGCCCATACCCGGGGCCTTCGGTTTGCGGGCGATACGCCTGTAGATGAGCATCGACGACGGTGAACACCACCGCATCCTCGGCGACATCGCGCCCGTTGGGGTTGGTCAACACGACGATGACCATCGTGCTGATCGAATCCGCTCGACCTTCCACCCAAATCTCTTTGGGAATCGCGTCCTTGCCGATCACATAGCGGTCCTGCAGGGGTTGCTTGTCCGGGGTCGCCCAAAGATTGACGCCGGCGTACCGTGGCCCGAGCGAAACCGAGTAGCCATCGAGGTCGACGCCGTGATCATCGATGCTCAGGATCGCTTGCACGAGTTCGTCGTCCTTCATCGGCGCGCCGGACTCATCGAGAAACGGCGCGTCCAGATAGTCCTGCACGCCGTTGCCGTTATCATCATCCAGGTTCGCTTGGACGGCGCGTCCGACGCCTCGCCATTCAATGGAGTCCTCGACCTCGGATCTTTCGATCTTGCCGGTGTGATCGCTGTCGGTGTCCAAGTCAATGCCCAGAGCGCTCCGCGGCGGCTGTCCGGGCGGCTCGTTGCCCCCCGGTTCCTGCGGCCCTTGGTCGGGCGAGCCAGTGCCTGGATTCTCGCCTTCGGCGGCGAAGCCGGCCACCCACGACGAGTCAGCCGGTTCCGGCTGGCAATAGTTCAACAGAACGTCCGCTTCGCCCTCAGCGTTCCAAGGATGAGCCGCCATCAAGCGGCGATGCGCCAGCGTTTCAACGCTTAAGGAACGGCGTTGTTTTCGGCCAAGACGCGCAGGGCGCCGGACGCTTCGCGAAGCAAACCATCGAGCAAGCATGACGAGGTCTCCGTCCAAAGAGAGTGAAGCGACGCGCGGATCAGCGCGCGTCCAATCGCCGTCGAATGACGACCTCTCGAAGTTAGAAAGACCTAGCCAATCCACCAAACGCCGCCCCGCCCTCCTGCCTGTCACTCGCCAAGAGATTTTCGAAAATAGTCGAGCAGTGTGACTGACCGTAGTGAGCGGCGCGCCCCACCACGCAACCAAATGGCGTGGACTTGCTCTGTGTTCCTAAGTGCCCTCTGTGGTGATCTCGCCCGCAACGACCGCGAATGTTGCTCGGATTTGAATCACCACGGAGAGCGCGGAGAGCGCGGAGTTCCATAGAGATCTTCGGCCCAGCCCTTAAACCGACTACCCTAACTCCACCGCGGTCCAGAGGCTCGGATCCTCGGCGAAGGGGAATTCGGGGCCGAGGGCCAGGGTTTGCCAGCCGAGTTCGCGGTCGATCACGGCGTAGGCCAGCGAGATGCGATTGTGATCCGCGGGATCGTAGTTGGTCAGTGCATCCTTGCCGATTTGAATTTGCAGAGAGTAGCCGTCGCGAGTCAGCTTGGCGGCGACCTTGAGCGATCCTTCCGGCGGTTCGGCCGGGGTTTCCCTGGCCCGCGCGATGGGCATCGCCGCGGCGAAGGGCTCATCGCCCTTGGCGCCGTGTCCCGACGGCAAGAAGATGAAGCGATGGCAAAACCGACCGGCGCGGTGGATGTTCTGCGTATCGCGGGTGGCCAGCCAGACCTGCACTCCGTCGCTCTCGCTCATCCTGGAGGGTTGAACACCAGGGCGGCGAAGTTTTTCCCGTGACGTCAAACTGCAACAGGATGGCGTTGGGCGACCAGGCGCCCAGCACGTTGGCGTAGACCGGTTTGTCGTCGAGTTGCCTGAGGCACGGGATGCGATGCTCGTCCTTCAGTTTTGGCGAAGCGCCGCGAGGCGTCCATTTCCAATCAGCTCGTTGGAGCTTCAAGGAGAATTGGAACAAGAAGCTGGAGGCGAGCAGTGGTTCCTCATGCATGGCTGTGTCCCTCTTCAACGCACTTCAAATGGTCCTGCAAGGCCGAGGGGAAATCGGCTTTGCGCAAGTCGTCTCCAGTGCGGAATTGCAGCTTGAACATCTCGCGGTCGGCGGTAGCCCCTTCGAATTCCGCCTTCCAGCCCGCATCGGCCACTCGGCCAAACGCGAACTTGCCCTTGGGGCCGGTCAAACGCATCACGACGGCTTCCGGGTTCTTGGTGTAAATGCTGGCCCAAGCTTCGCGTTGGCCGGTGATGAACAGATGCACCACCTTTTGGTTATGCCACAGAAAGTTGCCGTCGGGCGCCAATTGGTTCAACATGTTGAATAAGTCCTCGAGGACGTCGTTTTCCCAGGCGGGCGTCTTGCCCAGGGGGAACCCCTTCCGCATCAAGTGCCACTTGCGGCCCAGCTTCTTCCACGGCAAGGCGTCGTCGCTGGCGCGTGACGCGCGGTTGATGATCTGCATGAAGCTGTCGGCCGACTTTTCCAGAAACTGCCAAAACTCGGGCGTATCGATTTCCTCGAAGCTGAATACGTCCAGCTGCACTTCGCGCCAGGGGCCGCGGAGCGTGGAGAACTTCACGCGAGGTTCATTGCCGTAGATCTCCACATCGTCCACCTGGTTCCAGGTTTTCAATCCCAGGCGGGCGGTAAGGGTGTCGCGGTCGAAGGCGTTGCGTTGAAAACGGAACTTCAAACGCACGAACCAGGTTTCCGCGGTGATCGCGTGGAAATACCAACCATCGGCCTTCCGCGGCCCGCTGATTTCGACGACGCTTCGCGTGCTCCAGTCGGTTTCGCTGAAGGCGCCAAACGCTTGAATGCGGTCGACAATCTGCTCCAGGATGCGGCCGTCCCAACGGCATTCCTTGCCCCGGCGATCGACGCGGTCGCGGCAATGCCAACCGCGGCCGTCGACCTGCCAAGGCAGCGGCGCATCCGACCCCAAGTCTTCTGGATCGAGGCCGTCCTCCGAGGAAGGTTCGTCGGCGTGCGGATCGAATCGCTTCCGCTCCTCGCGCGGGTCTTGCTTCATCAGCGGCGCCAACGCTTCGCCTGTATGGCAGCGCAACATGCCGGAGTCCTTGAGCGCTCGTTGTGCGTAGTCGGCCACGACATCCGGATCGCCAAAGCAGACCAGGCGCCCGCCGTCATTACCGGCCTCGGGCCCCAGCTCCACAACCCAATCGGCGGTCTTGATCACGTCGAGGTTGTGTTCGATGACGACCACGGTGTTGCCCAGATCGACCAAGCGGTGCAGTACGTCCAACAACTTATGGATGTCGTCGAAGTGCAAACCGGTGGTGGGTTCATCCAGCACGTACAGCGTGCGTCCGGTGTCGGGTCGAGACAATTCGGCGGCTAGTTTGACACGCTGTGCTTCGCCGCCGGAGAGCGTGGGGGCCGGCTGCCCGAGCGCCACATAGTCCAAGCCGACATCGCACAGCGTCTGCAGGATCTTCCGCACGCGCGGGATGTCGTCGAACAACTCGACCGCTTCCCCGCAACTCATTTGCAGCACGTCGGCGATGGACTTGCCGTGATACCGCACGGCCAAGGTCTCCGGGTTGTAGCGTTGCCCCTGGCACACTTCGCAGGGCACCCAGACGTCGGGCAGAAAGTGCATTTCGATGCACACCTGCCCCTGGCCTTCGCAAGCGTCGCAACGACCTCCCGCGACATTGAAGCTAAACCGGCGCGGCGCGTAGCCGCGTAGCCGCGATTCGGACAATTGCGAAAACAGATTGCGGATCTCGTCAAAGACGCCCGTGTAGGTCGCCGGGTTGGAAGCCGGCGAATTGCCCAAGGGTTGCTGGTCGACCAGGATGGTCTTGTTGACATGCTCAACACCCAGAATCATTTGATGCGGCGCAGGAGCGCGAGAAGCGCGATGCAAGCGCTGCGCCAGGGCCGCGTAGAGGATATCCTGAACCAGCGAGCTCTTGCCGCTGCCGCTCGGTCCGGTCACGGCCGTGAGCGCGCCCAAGGGAATGGGGACCGAGATATTCTGCAGGTTGTGATGTCGCGCTCCGATGACTTCGAGCCAATCGACGGCGCCTCCATCCTCGCCGCGGCGCCACAACGCAAGTCCTCCCGAAGCGATCGACTGCTTGGTCGGCAACAGCTCTTGCGGAATTTCGTCGGTCGCCTTGCCGCGACGCTTTCCCTTCTTGCCGTTGTCGTTCTCCAGGCCGGGGCGGACAAGGCGGCGATTGCTGGGGATCGGTATCGCCTTCTTGCCGGTAAGATAAGGCCCCGTGATGGAGGCTTTTTGACGCCCTAGTTGTTTGGGGGTTCCGTTGGCGACAATCTCGCCGCCATGTTTGCCGGCGCCGGGTCCGAAATCGAAGAGATGATCGGCCGCCTCCAACACCTCGCGATCATGCTCCACGACGATCAGCGTGTTGCCCAGGTCCCGCAATCTCTTCAAGGCCCCCAGCAAACGAAGGTTGTCGCGCGGGTGCAACCCGATCGTTGGCTCGTCGAGCACATAGAGCACGCCGCATAAGCCGCTCCCGAGTTGGCTGGCCAACCGAATCCGCTGGGCTTCGCCGTTGGACAAGGTCGCGGCGCCGCGCCCAGCGACAGGTAGGCCAGGCCGACGTCCACCAGGAACTGCACGCGATTCTGGATCTCTCGCAAAATCTCGCCGGCGATCTTGCGATCCCGTTCGGTCAATTCCCAACTGGCGACTTCCTGCAGCAACTTGCCGAGCGGCATACCGCACAGTTCATCCATCGTGCGATCTCGATGGCGCATGGCCGAGGCGTCGTCGCGCAATCGGCTGCCGCCGCAAGCGCTGCACTCCACTTCGGTCACCAGATGCTGCAGCCGCGCTCGAAACGACGGCGAGAGCTTGGCGGCGTCGTTCAACGCGGGGTACAACCCTTTGAACTGGAATTTCAAAGGCTGTCCCGCGAGTTCCACATCGAACCACTGCTCGCCGGTTCCATGCAGCATCAAGCGGCGCTGCCGCGCGGGCAAGTCGTGAAAGGGAACGTCCAAGGGAATGCTCGTGGCTTTGCCCAACGACTTGAGCATCGCCAGGGCGAGCGGCTGTTTCAGATTCGGCCATAGGTCAACCGCCCCTTGGGCCAAGGTCATTTTGGGATCGCGAATCAAGGCGGCGGGATTGGCGCCGGTTTGCACGCCCAATCCTTCACAGGAGGGGCACCAGCCAAGCATGCTGTTGAAGCTGAAATTGTGGGGGCTCAGCCGTTCAAAGCTGCGGCCGCACTTCTCGCAGGCCAAGTGCTGACTATGCAGCGCCGACGGCCATCTTGGTTCCGCCACGTCGTCCTCCGGCCAGACCACGCGCAGGACGCCGCGGCCGATGCCCAAGGCGGCTTCGACGGCTTCCGCAAGCCGGCCTCGCTGGTCCTGAGCGACGGTTAGCCGATCGATCACGACTTCCACATCATGACGCGCGCGGCGATCGATCTCGGGGGCGGAGTCAATTTCATGGACTTCGCCATCGACGCGAATGCGGCGATAGCCGTCGCCCAACAACTGCTTCCACCACTGATCAAAACTGCGGCCGCTATCGGCTTCAATGGGCGCGGTGATCATCGCCTTGCCCGGTTTGGCGAGAATCTTGTCAACGATCTGGTCGGCCGTCTGCTCGCCGATGCGTTGATCGCAATCGGGACGATAGGGCTCGCCCAGGCGGGCCATCAGAATTCGCAAGTAGTCATAGATCTCGGTCACGGTGCCGACGGTCGAGCGCGGGGTGTTGCCCAGATTCTTTTGCTCAATCGCGATGGCGGGCGACAGGCCCTCGATGTGCTCCAAGGCGGGCTTTTGCATCTGGCTGACGAATTGCCGAGCGTAACTGCTGAGGCTTTCCACGTATCGCCGCTGGCCCTCGGCGTAGATCGTATCCATGGCCAACGAGCTCTTGCCGGAACCGCTATGCCCGCAGAACACCGACAGCTTGTCGCGACTGATCTCGATATCCACTTCGCGCAGGTTGTGCTGCTTGGCGCCGCGCACGGAGATCTTGTCGATCTCGCGGACTTCGGCCGCGGCGGGCGCCGGGCGAGGCTTGGGCGCCGCGGGCGCCGATCCGAGAACTCGGGCCAACGCGCGGCCGGTGTGGGAGTCCTTCAGCTTGGCGATTTCCTCGGGAGGGCCTGAGCCGATGATCTCGCCGCCCGCCGCCCCGCCTTCCGGCCCCAGATCGATGATCCAGTCCGCCGTCTTGATCACATCCAGATTGTGCTCCACCACCAACACGGTGTTGCCCGCATCCACGAAATCATGCAGCACTTTCAGAAGCAAATGAATGTCGGCGAAGTGCAGGCCGGTGGTCGGTTCGTCCAACAAGTACAGCGTCTTGCCGGTGCTGCGCTTCACCAGTTCCCGCGCCAGCTTGATGCGTTGCGCCTCGCCGCCCGACAGCGTGGGCGAGGGTTGTCCGATCTTCAAATAGTCCAGGCCGACATCGTGCAGCGTCTTGAGTCGGTGATGGACCGGAGGGATGTTCTCGAAGAGCTCTAACGCCTGTTGAACATCCATGGCAAGCACATCGGCAATGGACTGTCCCTTGAAGAGCACTTGCAGCGTCTCGCGGCTGAACCGTTGCCCGTCGCAGACCGGGCAAGTCACCCAGACGTCGGCCAGGAAGTCCATTTCGAGTCGATTGGATCCATTGCCTTCACAGGCTTCACAACGGCCGCCGCGCACGTTGAAGCTGAAGCGACCGGGCTTGTAGCCGCGGCGCTTGGCTTCTGGCAGTTGGCTGAACAGCTTGCGAATCTCATCGAACACCTTGATGTAGGTGCCGGGATTGGAGCGCGGCGTCCGGCCGATGGGCGATTGATCGATGGCGATCAGCTTGTCCAGATGCTCCATCCCCCGAACCTCGGTATGCACGCCCGGATCGCCGTTGCCGCCGTTGAGATCGCGACGCAGCACTTCGACCAGGATATCGTTGACCAGGGAGCTCTTGCCCGACCCCGAGACGCCCGTGATGCACACAAAGGCGCCCAGAGGGACGTCGATGTCCACGCCCTTGAGGTTATTTTGCGCGGCGCCCAGGATGCTGAGCATGGGAGTCGCGTTGGCGGGTCGCTTGCCTGGTTTGCTGGACGGCACGACGTTTAACAGGCGCCGTTCGCCGGGCGTTTCGATGGTGAGTTTGCCGGACAGGTACTTGCCGGTCACGCTGTCTTTGGAATGCGCGATCACATCGGGGGCGCCCTGAGCCACGATGCGGCCGCCTCGAACGCCTGGTCCCGGACCAAAGTCCACCAGATGATCGGCGGCCCGCATGGTGTCTTCGTCATGCTCCACCACGACGACGGTGTTGCCCATATCGCGCAGCGATTGCAGGGTGCCCAGCAATCGATCATTGTCACGGGGATGCAACCCGATGGACGGCTCGTCCAGGATGTACAGCACGCCCACCAGCCCGGAACCGATTTGCCCCGCCAGGCGAATCCGCTGGGACTCGCCGCCCGAAAGCGTCGGCGCTTTGCGATCCAGCGACAAGTACTCCAATCCGACGTTGATCAGAAAGCCCAGACGCGTCCGCACTTCTTTGAGGGCTTCGGCGGCGATCTGAGCGCGAATCTTATCCAGCTCCAGGTCCGCGAAGAATTCGGCCGCCCGCGACACCGCCAGTTCGGCGACATCGGGCAGGGACAACGCGGGATTGCCGGCGAAGTCGGGATGCTTGGTCGTCAGGCGCACATGCGATGCTTGCGGGTTCAGCCGCCGTCCGCCGCAGTCCGGACAGACGATGGTGTTCATGTACTGTTCCAAGCGCTTCAGCTGCGGCGTGGCGGACGTGCTGCGATATTTCTCGAGCAGTTCCGGAATGATCCCGTCGTACGTGCCGCCGTACTTGTTCGGCGACGCTCCTCCTCGCCAGGTGAAAGTGATGTGTTCTTCGCCGGTTCCCCAGAGGAACATTCTCTGCAGCTCGGGATCCATTTCCGACCAAGGCGTTTCCAGGAAATCCTCGATGGGCCTTTCCAGCTTGCGGGACATGGACTCCGCGAATCCTTGAAAAATGTGTCGCTTCCAACGACTCAGTTCTTTCCACTTGCCGAGTATCTCGATGCAGCCTTGCTTGAACGTCAGGCTGTCGTCGGGGGCCAGCAACTTCGGATCGAATGTGAACAGCTCGCCCAGGCCGTCGCAGGAACCGCACATGCCTTGGGGGCTGTTGAAGCTGAACATCTGCGGCGTGGGCGGTTGAAAACTGGCGCCGCATTGCCCGCAGGCGTACTTGATCGACACGACCTCGTCGCCGGCCACGCCGCCTTGCTTACGGCGTCGTTTCGCGGGCGCGTCCTCGGCGACCTCGGGGGCCAGGATGGCGACGCCGTCGCCGATCTTCAGCGCTGACTCCATGGCTTCGGCCAAGCGGGCTCGTTCGCTCTGTTTGATGGTCAATCGATCGACGACGACTTCGATGTCGTGCCGCATTTGTCGGTCCAGCGAGATGTCGTCCGAGAGGGACAGCACCTTGCCGTCGATCCGGGCGCGGACATAGCCTTGGCGCAGGAGGTCTTCGCACAAATCGCGATGTTCGCCTTTTTGAGCTCGAATCAACGGGGCCAGCACCATGAGCTGGAGGCCGTCCGACTGATCCAGGATGCGGGCGATGATCTGTTCGCGCGACTGCGCGGCCACCGGAACGTTGCAGGCCGGACAGTATCCTTGACCCACGCGAGCGAACAGGACTCGCAGGAAGTCGTAGATTTCGGTGATCGTGCCGACGGTGGAGCGCGGATTGCGGCCGGAGGATTTCTGCGAAATGGAGATCGACGGGCTAAGGCCGGAGACGAAGTCGACCTCCGGCTTGGGCATTTGTCCCAGGAATTGGCGAGCGAAGGTCGAACAAGCTCTCCACGTAACGCCGTTGACCCTCGGCGTACAACGTATCGAAAGCCAACGAACTCTTGCCCGAACCGCTGACGCCGGTCAAGCAAATCAGTTTGTTGCGCGGCAGAGTCAGGCTGACCGATTGCAAATTGTGCTCGCGAGCACCGCGTATCTCGATATCCGTAGCCGGCATGGTTTTCCGTCGTGATTGGTGGTCTAGATGCCAGAATTCGCGAACAAAGCGAGCGTCACGATTCCAGCGGAGGGCGCCAGCACGAAGTGCGACAGCGCCAATACACATCCTGTCCGAGAGCTTTTACTTCCAGCGAATCCAACCGCCAGGCGTCGTTCATGTCGGCGGCCCCGTCGCCGGCGACGGGCGAAATCGCCCGCTCGCCGCCGATCAACCGCGGCGCGATGAACACATGCAGTTCATTCAATTGACTCAAATCTCGCAAGGCCCCCAGCAGTTGACCGCCGCCCTCGACCAACAGATTGGTCACGTCCCGGCGGGCCAACTCGGCGAGCAGGCCGGACAATCTGGCGGCGGGGCTTGGATCGGTTTGAATCCACACCTCGCAGCCTTGATCCCGCAGTTGTTGGACTTGCTGGGCGCCGGCCTCGGGCCCAGCGGCGAGCAGCACGGGAATCTCGCTGGCCGTCCGCGCCAGGCGACTGCTGGGCGATAGACTCGCCCGCGAATCGACGACCACTCGCAGCGGTTGCCGAGCCCCTGGCGGGCGCGCGGTCAGTTGTGGATCGTCGGCCTCCGCCGTGCCGCGGCCGACCAGGATCGCGTCCACGCGTCCCCGCAACCGATGCGCCTCTCGCCGCGACTCCTCGCCCGAGATCCAGCGACTCCGCCGGTTGCAGGCCGCGATTTTCCCGTCCAGCGACATGGCCCATTTCCCGATCACCCAGGGCGTCGCCGTGGCTAATCGTTTCCAATAGGGAGCGATCAGGCAAGCCGCCTGTTCGCCAAGTAAACCCGTGGACACGGCAATCCCAGCTTTTCGCAATGCTTCCAATCCTCGTCCAGCGACTTGTGGGTGAGGGTCCTTCACCGCCGCGATCACGCGTCGCACGCCGCTGCGCACAATGGCGTCCACGCAGGGAGGCGTCTTGCCATGATGCGAACAGGGCTCCAAGGTCACGTAAAGGTCCGCGCCCTGGGCCTCGGCGCCGGCGTGCTGCAACGCCAGAACCTCCGCGTGAGCGTGGCCGAACCGCTCATGCCAGCCCTCGCCAACCATCCGTTGATCTCGCACGACGACGCAGCCGACCATCGGATTCGGCTCGACCCAGCCCTCTCCTTGCGCAGCCAAGTCCAATGCGCGTTGCATCCATGGCGATTCCGCGTTGGTCACTGATGCACTTTCGTCCTGAGCACGCTATTGCTGGCCGGGAAGCCAGAGCTTGGACTTGCTCGCTTCTGCAGCGGGTTGGGTGGGACTTGGGGCGTCGGGCGCCGGGACCGCTCCGTCGGGCGTCCACAGTCCGGATCCCGCCGCGGCCGCCGGGGCTTGAGCCGTGGGCGATTGGCCGGTGAGCTGCTGCTGAAGCCGGTCCAACTGCTGCAATATCCCTCCCAGTCGTGAAGCGACTTCCGGTTGATCGGTGTACTTCGACGCTTGCTCGAAGGCGTCCTGTGCTGTGGCGGTGTCGTCCGCACCCAAAGCCAACACAAATCGATCGACCTGCAAGAGTCCTGGCGAATCGCCGGCGGCTTCGCACCAGACGATGGCCTTCTCAATGGCTGCGATAGCTTCCGGTCCGCCGACGCTCATGGCGGCGTGACGCACCGTCTGGTAGCGCAGGCCGCCGTCTTCGTTGCCTCGGTTGCAAGCCTCCGTCAACAATCGCCGCCCGACCAGCGCGAGCCCATACGACATGGCGACAAACAGGCTCGCATCCAACATGCGGTCGGCCAGGGAGGACGGATCAACATGGCCCAACAACACCACGGGAATCGTCGGCCTTCCGGCCAACATGCCTCGCAAGTCGGGGAGGGAGAATTGTTGACGAAGCGGCGTGAGGTCGGTGGACACGTCCGTTTCGAAGGTGGTCAAGTAAGCTTCCACCAGCGGCTGCCAGTGCGGGTCCTGCGCGGCTTCTGAGAGCGTCTTGCCGCCGAACGTCTCCAGCGGGCGTTCGGCTGAGCGTCTCGGTGAAGTGGATCAGGCACGCTTGCTGGGTGGCTTCCTCAGGCGGCAAACTTGGGCGGAGGCCGTTGGGGTGCGCCGGAGGTTGGAGCAGGACGTTCTGGGCGCCCAACAGCGTCGGCTCCTCAACAGGTTCCGGCAGCGGCAACAAGCTGTTCAGCAACTCACGGACCTGAAGCAAATCGTCGGCCAGACCGTGCAATTCCAGGCGTGCGGGGCGATCGGTTTGTTTGCCATACAGGACCAACACTCCCATCACTCGCGGCCACTGGCGCACATCGTCATGATTCTCCCCAAACTCTCGATCCAGCACCTGGAACAGAGCACGAGGCGGAGGCGAGTCATCGTCGGGATCTCGCTCGACACGTTCGGGGACCATCCGTTTGGAAGCGGTGAGTTGTTCGAGCCAGGCGTCGATGCCGTCGACCTCGAACACGGCGTGCACCGTCTGGACGACATCCTGCGTGAGGTCATCGTGGGCGATGCGATAGATGTGCCCCACGACCTGATCGACATAATCCAGATCCGGCGTGCTGAGATATTGGCGGAACTGATCAGCGATCTTCTCGGGCGGCGCACCGACTTGCATCATCAAGCGAGCGACGACCAGTTTGAGTTGCGGATCCTTGGGATGTTGCCGCGAGAGGCTGGCCAAGGTCGTGGCGGCGCGGCGCCAGCGAAGTCGCGCGATGTCCTCGAAAGCGGGCTTGGCCGACTCGAACCACGGAGTCTCATTGGTGATCAAGGGCATGTTCGACGGCGTGCTTCAGCGCCAGGGTCGCCGTCATTTGCCGGAGTTGCACCATTTCATCGAATGTCTCCTTGCGCTGCCAGAGGGTCGCAAGCACCTCGGACATGGAGCAAGCGGTGGCGATATGCCCAAAGGCCGGCGCGAACATCTGGACGTACTGGAAGGCGATCAACGTGGCGCTGCTCATCTTGTCGCCGCTGCGCTCCAAGGCATGCTGCAGATAGCTCATCGCCACATCCCAATTGCCGTTCATCGCTTCGGCGGCGCTGCGATAAGAATGGGCTTTGGGGTTATCCGGAAACTTCTCCACGAACTCCTTGGAGTAGGCGAGTGCGGGCTCGATGTCGCGGCGACGGACGACAATGTCGCACTTCAGGGCGAGCAGGGTGGATTGGGCGCCGAACTTCTTTTCCAGTTGTTCGATTTTCTGCAACGCCGACGTAAACTGCTCGCCTTCGATTTGTCGATGCACGGCGTCCAATTCATGGAGCAGTTCCTTGGGCGCGCAGTACTTGATTTTGCGACCACAGCCGCAGAAACAATCTTGGAATTTGTCGAAAGCCATGAGTCCTAGCTTTTTCTGACGGGATGCGGGCGATTGCGGCAGTGAACGTTCGGCGACGCTCGATCGACGCCGAGCGACGTGCGGATCGCCCCGGCGAACGGACCATCCTAGCAAATGCCCGGAGCATTGACGAGATTACCGAATCAAGCCGTCCAACATTTGCTGCACCCGTTGCTGCATGAGATCCGTCAATTGCTGGGCCGCCTGCGGGCGGCGAGCCGGCGCAGCCGAAACCGGGATCGGTTCGCCGAAACAAATCACCACCCGTCGAGAACCTCGGACGCTGGGGGAGTCCCGCAGGAGGATGTCCTCCTCGAGCTTGTCAACGGTCTCGGCCACCCGTTCCAGGCTGGGTGAATGGGCGAGATAATCGCCGGGATAGCTGTACAGCTGGATGGCCAGGAACAGATCGTTCATCGCGGTGCGGAGCAACTGCCGGTCATGAGCCGACTCGGCGGCGTTTCCCTGACGGATGATCTCCTGGCGCAGCCGCTTGACTCGCTGCGGCACGATCGGCCGGGCTTGAGCGGCGGCTGTTTTCCCGGGGGGATGAAGGAATCGCGTTTCCAACTGGTCCAGCAGCGCGTCCAACAGGAAAGGGATTCGCTCGCGGATTCGGCCCCCGCGGGTGGCGCCCAAGACGTCCAACTCCTTGAGCGCCAGACTGGCCTCAGCCAGGCGATGAATGCGTTGGATCAGGCTTGTCGCCGGATCGGTCCGCAAGAACAGCCGCTCTTCCATCTCCGCCACCGTGGCGCTGAGCAGCGGGCTGGGGTCGTCCTCGTAGGAAAACTTGATCGCGCAGGGCACCACCTGCACCGGCCGGTGGCTCTTGCGGGCGGCCATCAGGGCGATCGCGCCGGCCCCCTCGCGAAACGCGGTCACCCGCTCGTTGGTGTGATAGATGTCGCCCTCGGGGAAAATGACCAGCGGATAGGACTTCTCGCGAAGCACTCTGACCGCCTCGGTCATCGCCTTGCGATCGTTGCTTTCCCGATCGACGCTGAAGCACCCGACGCGTTGCATCAGGAATCGCTGCCAGGCGGTGCTCATGGCGAACACCTGCCAGGCGGTCATGAAGTACAGCGGCAACCCCAGACCATCGGCGGCGGTGTACAAGGCGTTGCTGTCATAGTGCGTGGAATGGTTGGGCGCCAGCAGCACGCCGCCCTGTTTCGCCGCCTGCAGCAGGTGAGCCTCGCCGCGAGTCTCGACCGCCACGATGCCCTGCCCCTTCAATTGCCAGCGTCGATAGCCGCGCGTCCAGCGGACCCACCGAAGCGACATCTTGGGAGGCCACCATTGGGGAGGCAAACCAAACGGCTGCTGATTCATTGCTCAAGTCCACGCATTCCCGCTAGATTTCCCAGGCGACAAGCGTGTCCCAGGCCGAAAATGCCTTCACGGGACGCGTCGCTTTGATCGGTCAAGGCGTGCTTAGCCTATCCGGCGTTGCTGGGGAAGTCGATGATGGAAGAAGCCCGCATAGACCGGCTGCGTCCGCAGTTGGTAGGCTGTCGATACGGCGCTGGCTCACGACCCAGCAGCGTCGAAGCTCGTCTCTCTTACCCTAGATAAGTTCGCCGGCCCCCTTGCCATGAGAACCAGCTTCTTCGCACGTCGCGCCCTGCCCATTCTCTGCCTGGTCTTTTTCTTGATCCCCTTCGGTGTTCGAGGCGCTCGCTTTTCATTGCAGCGGATGAAGAACGACGTCAAGGACTGGTTGCCCTCCAGCTTCAAAGAGACGCGGGAAGTGGAGTGGTTCGCCGAACACTTCCTGGGCGGCCGCTTCGTGATGTTGAGCTGGCCGGGCTGCTCCCAGGACGATCCTCGGTATGAGCTCTTTCTAAAAAAGCTGCAGGCGGAGATCGGCGACCCGCCGGGCGCGTCCGAAGCGCTGCAGGCCCAAGAAATGGCGCGGCAGGACGCCAGCTTTCAACCCTCGGACGAACAGCTGCGCAACTATGAGGACCTGCGGGCACGTCAATTGGGCGACCGCTTGGGGTTATTCACCGACGGCGAGTACTTTCAGGATTGGGCCGGTCAGCAAGAAAAATGGCTGCGCGGCAAAGGAGAAAGTTGGTACTACCTGCTGCCGTCCGGCGAACTGTACAAATGGCGGAGCAGCAACACCGTGCTGGGCGCCGCCTGGCGCGGCGTCCTGCACGCAGCCGGACAGATCGATGTGCAAGGCGATCGGGTGGCCACCGTGGGCCAAGGCGAAACGGGGGCCAAGAACAGGTTCTATCAAGACCCTCGGCGGCTGACCGCGGGCTGTGCGCCGACGTCATGACCGGACCGATGCTGCTGGATCGGCTTGCCGCGCCAGACGGCCCGATCTGGCCCCGCGGCAGCAGCATGCCGGAATCCGAAAAGCGTAGAATTGCCGAACAACAGGTACGGGATCGCTTAACGGGCCTGCTGTTTGGCCCGGCCGCTCCGCGAAACTTCGCTTGGACGATCGAGTCCCTGGGCGAGTACCTGCGTCCGCGACACCCTGTTGCACCCGCCCGCCGATTGGAAACCCCGCGCGGCCCAATTCCTGGACACCCTCGTCCGCCAGTCCTATCAAGGCGATCTTGAGGCGCTGCTGGCCGCCCCCGAACATGTCCGAGAGCGTCATTGGAACGATCTCTTCGCCGCGCTGGACATGGCGACTCCCGCACGCCAGGCCAGCTTCCTGATCACGCTGAGCTCGGCCGGCCGCGAGGACATGAGCCGACTGGTGGGCCGCAAACTGCTGGGCAAACCGCCCGGCCACTTGCTGACGTTAGCCGAGGAATGCGGCATCGATCCGGGGGCCATCGGCGGTTCGTTGCATCTGGGCGGCCCGCCGGTGGACAACGTCGCGATCGACGAAGAGGGCGCCGTCACGCTGTTGCGATTGGTCGGATTCTCGATCCTGCTGGGGGTTGGGCTAAGCTATCTCAGCTTCCGCAGCGTCCGAGTGACTCTCATGGTCTTCACCGTCGGCGGCGTCAGCGCCATCGCCAGCCTGGCGATTGTGTATTGGAGCGGCGCCTCGGTCAACGCGGTTTTGATGTCCATGCCGTCGCTGGTCTATGTGCTGGGCCTGTCGGGCGCCGTCCATATCATCAATTACTACCGGGACGCCGTGGAGGAAAAGGGAGTCGAGGGCGCCGCCGAACGGGCCCTTGCCCATGGCTGGGGACCGTGCACGCTGGCGGCGTTCACCACGGCTTTGGGATTGCTATCGCTTTACGCCAGCAACATCCTGCCGATCCGCAAGTTCGGCTTATTCTCCGCCTTGGGCGTCATGGCGACGCTCGTCCTGCTGTTCACTTACCTGCCCTCCGCCCTGCAGATCTGGCCGCCTGGCTATCGCAAACGCGAGGGGGAACCGCTGCCGACGCCCTTGCTGACCCGGTGGATTGGCGGATTCTGGGAGGCTCTGGGGCAATTCGTGACACGCCGCTACGCGGCCGTCGCCTTGCTTTGCCTGACGCTGTTAATCGCGGCTGGCGCCGGCCTATTCAAGATTCGGACGTCCGTGCAATTGCTGAAGCTGTTCGATGGCGACGCCAAGATCATTCGAGACTACGCGTGGCTGGAAGAGAACCTGGGGAACCTGGTGCCGATGGAGCTGGTGCTGCGGGTTCCGGCCTCGCATCGCTTGCCCGAGACGCTCAGCGAGGAAGATCGCGCCGATCCGGACACGCCGTTGAAATACAATCTGCTGCAGCGTCTGGAGTTGTCGGACCGGGTCCAGAAAGTGCTGGAACGGGAGTTCGGACCGCGCGGGCGCCGCTACCTCGGTCGCGGCATGTCGGCCGCCACGTACGCTCCGGAAATGCCCCCGCCGGCCTCCGCCGCCGGGTTAACCAACAGCCTGAGCGTCGAACGCGCCGCGATCAACGCTCGACTGACGAAGATGTGGTTGCCCGAGATGATGGGCGCCGAGTTCCTGCAGGTGGACACCTCAGCGGACCATCGCGGCAGCGAGCTCTGGCGGATCAGTCTGCGCGTCGCCGCCCTCTCGGACATCGACTATGGCCAATTCGTCCACGAGCTGAAGCACGCCGTGGAGCCGGTCCTGGCCGCCTACGAGTATCGCGATCGGATCCTGCAGCGATCGACCAGCAGCGGCGGTCAGCGCACGCCGGCCAGGGTTTTCAGAAAGCCCGCGTCCTGCTGTTGGGCGCCCCGACGCCGCTGCCCTATGAACAACGGCCGGAGAACCTGGCCCAACTGTCGGCCGACTATCGGCCGCCCACCGAGGACGATCCCATCGATCAGACTCGGATCTTCTCAGAAACGCTGCATGACTTGCTGATCAACGCCGGCTGCGACGGCTTGTTCGCTCCGCGCTGGATCGACCCTGAGACGACATCGCTGGCCGATCTGTTTCCCTCGCGAGAGGCGCTTGCGGAGGCTCTCGGAACTCAACCCGATTGCGTGGTCCTCGTCCGCGACCATGCGGACTACGACGTCGAATTCCTTCGCCAACACGCCCAAGCATGGGTGGATGCTCGCGAACATCAGCTTTACTTCGGCGAGCCGGCCACGTGGGCCGAGCGTTTGACCGGAGAGGTCTCGGCCGAAGAAGCGGCCCGGCCGTTTTCGCAGACAGCCGCCGCGGCTCACCACCCGATCCACTGCGTTTACACGGGGGTCATCCCGGTCGTTTACAAAGCCCAACGCACGCTGTTGTTCAGCCTGATGGACAGCATCGGCTGGGCCTTCGCACTGATCGCCGTGGTCATGATGGTGCTGTTGCGGCGCGGCGTCTTTCGCTGGTATCGCCCCCTGAATGTTGGCGGCGGCTTGCTGTCGATGATCCCCAACGTCTTTCCAGTGGTGGTCATCTTCGGCTTGATGGGCCATCTGGGCGTGCTGGTCAACATCGGATCCATGATGACCGCCAGCGTCGCGATGGGCGTCGCCGTCGATGATACGATCCATTTTCTGACCTGGTTTCGCGACGGCGTGCGGCAAGGCATGAGTCGCCAACAGGCGATCATGCTGGCTTACCAGCGTTGTGCGACGGCGATGACCCAGACCACGTTGATTGGCGGCGTCGGCCTGAGCGTGTTCGCCGCCAGCACGTTCACGCCAACACAGCGGTTCGGCGTGCTCATGCTCGCGTTGCTGGCCGCGGCCCTGGTGGGCGATCTGATCTTGCTGCCGGCCCTGTTGGCAAGCCCCCTGGGTCGCTTCTTCGCCCCCAAAGTGAATCCCGAATCGATCTCGGCGCCCCGCCGCTGAGGCTGGGACGATGTCGCTGGACGACGCCGCGGCCGCGGTCGAGGCCGAATCCTACGGCGTGCTGCATCCCGACGACGAAGAGGACGCATTCCGCGACGCCAGCTAGTCCAAAGCCTGGGATGCGCTGCGCGACCCGATAGGCATCAAGTAAAGGGATTGGCGGCTGACGCTGTTATTGTCGGGGCTCCTCTGTGTTTCTCCGTGGTCCATTCCATTCGGATCCGTTTTGACTGGGCGCTCATGGGGGCGCGCTGCGCGAACCCCGGCTTTAGGGTGGCGCCGCCGCGCGGTGCGGATGGGGAACGGGCTGAATTCTCAATCGTCTTCGTAAAGCTCGGGAAAGACTTCCTGAGACAGACCTTGCCGACGGATGAGCGTGCGGGTTCGCGAGATGAAATCGAACTTGAAATTGGCGACCTGCTGTTCAGTGATGTCCAGCGATTCGGCCACTCGTTTGTTGGGCCAACCACGAACAAACAGCAGCTCGACGCACTTCAGTTTGGTCCAGTCGCCGCGCTCCTGCCAGCGAGTGATTTGCTCGTCGAGCGCTGGGTGATCGCTTTCTCTTCCAGATGCTTGCGCTCGCCGCTGCGAGCAATGCTGCTGGCGTGCCGGGCGGGGCCCTGCAGCTGCCAATCCGCTTCGGAGTCCGCGCCATAGGACAGGGGGACCGACGGCCGGCGGCCTTCACGGCGCAGGTGATCGGTGAGCTTGTAAGCGCAGATGGAGAACAGGTAGCTCTCCAAGGGACGGCGGCCGTCGTAGTTGGGAAGGCTGGTCAGAAACCCAATGAAGGCCTCTTGGACGATGTCCTCGCTGGCCGAACGACGACTCAAGCGGCTTTCGACGAAAGCGAGCAGTCGGCCCTCGTAGCGGGAAATGAGATCGTTCCAGGCTTTGCTTTCCCCTTGCCGAATCCGTTCGATGAGCAAGCGGTCGGCTTCATTGTTGCTATTCATGGATCCACGTTTCCCGCCGCGCTGGGAAAGCGGCTCATGTCCCGAACGAGCTGGCCAAGATCAAGACTCGCGTTGCTGGAGACCCGCACCAGGGATTCCTCCGCCGCTGCCGCGGTCAGGGGAGCGTTCTCTGTCTAGAGGAGCCACATCCAGAGATCGTACTTGCCGGCCAACATCACCCCGCCAGCCAACAACGCCAGTATCGCGACGGCCATGGCCATCTGCAAGCGGCCCGAGTAATAGCCTTTGGTGGCGGCGTCTACGCGGAAGTAACTAAAGGCCATCGACAGCATCAACAGGAGCAGCGCGGCGCCGCCCGCGACTTGAAGCAGGCGATTACGAGCCACGGCTTCCTCCCATCGAGCGGCAATATGTTGTTGCGCGTCTCCATCCATCCTCAACAACGCATGCGCTTCGCTCATGATGGTCTCGCCGTAGCGAGGCTGATCGACCAATTCCTCGGCGACAAACTGGGCTCGAATTTCCTCGGGGCTGAAGTTCAGGAAGTAGCTTGCGTTCTCGCGGCCCAAATGCTTGCGGGCGTATTCCGAAACGGCTTCCACGAGCTTGCCGTCCAACTCGCGGCGGGCGTCCAGATCGTTGTCCTGGATTCCCGAGGAGACCGAAACCAACATCGAATCGCCATCGGCCTGCGGCTCACGGTAGACCCACTCGGGTCGGTTATCGGGGATCTGCAGATCGGTCATCAACGGGCTGGAGAGCTCTTGAGGCGTGTCGTCGGATGGGGGGGCGGCCGGGGGCAGTTCGGCAAGCACCGGCGGCTCGCCGGATTCGACGCCGGGCTCCAGCTCGACGGGGGATTCCGCTGGCGGTGTGGCGGAGTCGCGTTCGGCTTGCTCCGCTTGCGGCGCCGGAGAAAGCGCCTCAACGATCGCGTTCTCCTCCGCGTCCTCCTGATCGCGCTTCACGACCTGCGGGAGCGTCGCGTCGGACGCAGCGTCATCCGACTTCGCGGCAGGCTCCAGCGTGGCCGCCGAGTCCGCAGCGGCCGGCGGTTCTTCCGGGCTTTCCGCAGCCGGCGGAGTGGGAGGCGCGTCGTTGGCTCGGGGGGCATCGGCGATTCGGACTGGCGCCGGCGGGCGATCCGCCGCCGTGGGCGCATCGTCCTGGTCGGCGGCGATGGCTTGCATCGTCAGCAGAGCAACGCACATGCCTGCGGCAAGCGAGGCGACTCCCCCCATGCCGCACGTGTAGCGAACTGGGAGCAAACGAACCGCCGGAGCGGCCAACGCCGCCAGGGCGAGCAGGGATCCGACAAAGATCAGGCTCAGCGTGATCATGATTCACCGTCCTACAAAAAATCCGTGCCAAGCGCGAACAGAAAACATCCAGCTGCATTCAGCAAGCCGTTTCAAGCGAACCCGTGAACGCATCCAAGTCAAGCGACCATGCCATCGATGGCCGCCAAGCGGCGCCGCTCGCGTCGGGGCGTATAGGGAGCGGCCAATTGGGTGGCGAACGCCATCGATCCGGCCAGCAACATTCCCCAAGGCTGCGGAAAGTAAATGATCAGGTGGGCGAACCAGGCCAGTGCGACCAGCGCCCCGATATGCAGCACGCTCACGCGTCGCGGGCGGAGCGGGTCGGTCAGTTTCCACCATCCGCCGAGGGCGCAAACCAGGGCGAAATACGCCATGCAGGCGGGCGCCTTGGGCATCCCATTCACGTACCAGGCGTCGGGCGCGATCAGCCCGTTGCCGTCGGCCATGTGCAGCATTTCGGTGGGCGTGACCATCAGGAACCCGCCGAGCGCCCAGAGCACGGCGCCCAGGCCGGCCCCGACGGCCACCATCGTCGTCCGCCGCAGCATCGCGTCCTCGTCGCCGCTGGCCCACATGCGACCCAGCGCCAACAACACCCAGGCGCCGAGACCGCCGCAAAGCCCGATCCAGGCGGCTTGCGACCAGGCGGCGACCGATGCGTCGAGCGGCGTCCCGGTGAAGGCCAGAACGACCAGCACGGTCAGCATCGCCGTCGGCAAGGCCAGCATCAACGAAGCCGTGAACTGGCTGAGTCGCTGACTGGCGGGCTGCCTTCGATAATCCGCGATGGCGAGACGTCGCAACTCGTCGGCGGTCGCTTTTCGCGGCCGAGGACGAACCACGGGAGCGGCGGCCGGCCGCCGGATTGGCGGCGCCGAGGAACGGCCCTGCGTGCGGACCGGCAGGGGCGTCGCGGCGTTGCTGGGCGCCGATTCCCCAGTGAACGCGAACATCAATCCGCGAACGCCCAGGTACATCAAGTAAACCGCGCCGACCATCACGCCCAGCGGCAACAGCCAATGGATGTTGATCATCGCCAGAATCGCCGCGAGGACGATCAGGAAAGCTCGCGCAGGCGTTCCTAGCCGCGAATCGGACCACCGTTGGCGAGCTCGGTGATAGCCGCCGCGAACCATCTCCGCGACCGGCTCGTTGGAAAACAGCGTCGAGCGCACCGCGTGTTGCGCGGCGACCCTTTCGGCTTCCGGGTTGTTGACGTTCAGTGGACCGAAAGCGATGCCGTTGTGCAGGGCGGCTTGATCCACGGCCTGATCGGCGGCGGGTTTCGCCTCGCCCGCCGCGGCCTTGCCGGCGATATCGCGATCGTTCAGGAACACGACATCGGGCGTTCGCGGCGCATCATCCACGGCGACTCGAACCGGTGGTCTGCGGGAGGACCCGCCACTGGGCGACGCGTCGTGGGCCCAGGCCGATTGAGGCGAGACGAACGTCACGCCGGCGGCCGCGCCGGGCAAAGTCCGCATCATGCTGGGCACATCGCGGAAGCGCTGATCGGGGTCCTTCTGCAGGGCGCGGCGAATCGTCTCGCGGTACCGCGCGTCGATTCGCGTGAGATCGGGGCTGGCGGTCAAGTGCTTCATGATGATCTCTTGACTGCTCTCGCCATCGAAGGGCAACTCCCCGGTGAGCATCTCGTAGAGCATCACGCCCAACGCGTAGACGTCGATTTCCTTGCCGTACACGCCCTTGCCAATTTCGGGCGCCATGTAGTGGAACGTGCCGACGCTCTCGGTCTGTCCACTGCGGCGACTGCAGGAGATGAACTTCGACAAGCCGTAGTCGCCGATCTTGACGGTTCGATCATCGAGAAAGATGTTGCCGGGCTTCAAGTCGCGATGCACGATGCCATGCTCGTGCAGATACGAAACGCCGGAGGCGATGCCCCGGAACCAGAACAATCGTTCTTCCTCGGGGCATGCCGTTGGGATTGCGATCCACGACATCCTTCAAGCTCTCGCCGGAAACGTATTCCATGACGACCCAGGCTTCGCCTTCGTCGTCGTAGCGCATGTCGTACAGATCGATCAGGTTCGGATGCTTGAGGTTCAAGCACTGACTGACGCCGCGAAGTTCGACTTCATGATTGCGCTGAATTCGCTTCAACGCGACTTCCTTGCCGGCGTCGCTGGTGGCGAAGTAGACTTCGCCGAAACCACCGATCCCGATGCCTCGACGGATCGTATAACCTTGCAGGGGTCGCGAACCGGAGCGATAGACGAACTTCATAGCGCCTCTACGTGGCTGAAGGGATCCGCCGGGCAAGGGCCCAGTGTCCAAGGTAGCTGCATTTCTTGCCATCGTCCAATTTCCCGCTAAGGCGAAAGAACCGTCAGGGCGAAGGAGATCGCCCTTCGATTCGGGTCTCTTCCCCTACGCTTGTTCCAAGCTGAGAGAAAAATCCTCGCCGTCGATGCGAGATCCACAACGCACCGCCGACTGCCCTCGACAGGGCTGTCCGTCCACTTCGATGTCTCCGCCGCTGCGACAGTACATGCCGCCGTCGCGACGATACAGCACGAGGTCGTGTCGCCAGTCTCGGCAGACGACATGATTCTTCCAACTCGGCCCCAGCACGCAGGATTCCGCCATCAGCAGCACGCCGTCGGCGGCGGACTGAAGGCGGTGGCGGCTGAGGAATTCCAGGCGAGCCGAGGCGCTCAAGGGATGCGGCTGCCGAAATCGCACTCGCACTCCCGAGCCCAGATCAAGCTCGTCGTTATCGTTGAGCACTGTTTTGTTGAGGCAGGGGCGATCGTTGACCGACACCTCCTGCAGGGGATCCAAGACGTAGCGATCCGCGTCGCGATGCAAGGTCAAGTGGCGGCGGGAGACGTCGCCCAGGATGGGCACGTCAATGGCGACTCCCGGAATCGCCTGGCCCAGGGTGACCTGCGGCGACAAGCACACCAGGTAGCCTCCCACGCCGTCAACCCAGAGGTAAAACCGGGCTGCGTCGGATTCCGTCCACCGGTCTTGCACGACGCCGTCGTTCACTCGAGCGGCTCCTGAGTTGCTACTGGCTAAGAACATGAGTGGCGCCCTTCGGACAAAAGAGGAGATCGGACGCCTTTCCGATCTCCTCGCATGCCGTTGAACCAACTTGAACCTTCGGTTGTCACTTAGTTGGAGCGAGCCAGAGCTTCGAGTTCGCCCTGGATTTCGTCGAATTTAAAGTGACGTGCCGACATCTTCGATGATGTCCTTGGACTCGTCGTCGAAGGGCACTTCGGCGTCGTAGTGCTCGTCCAAGTTGGACATCTTCTCATCGACGGCGATGCGGTTCTCAATATCGTCCATCAGCTCGCGGGTGCGGGCCAGATGGCTATCATCCAAGTTGAACTCACTGTTGGCTTGATGCACCTCCACCAATTGTTGGCGAGCTTGCAGATCGGCCAAGGCCACTTCCAGCTGGCTGCGTTGCACCAACATGGATTCCACCTTCTCCTTGGCGGCCATCAACGAGGTTTCGCGAGCCGACAAGATCTGCTCCAGCTTGTTCAGGGTGTTTTCCCGAACCTGGAAAGCGGAAAAACGACGCTCCAAGTCCCGCTTGACCTGGTCGGACGAGAACGTGCGGCCGGCGTACACATAGTGGGAGGCCCCGCTTTTCACGTCGGCGTAACGCTGCGTGATGCGCGACTTCATCTCCGCCAACGCGTCACGCTGCGTGGCGACCTGACGAGCCAGCTTCTCGACTTCGAGCTCTTGTTGAGCGATGACGCGATGGTTACGGCGAATCTCGCCGTCCAATCCGCTGATCATCCCTTGAGCTCGCTTGAACTCCAACTCGATCGGCATCATGTCCTTGGCGCTCTGACGCACCTGAGACAAGGTCGTTCCCAAGTAGCTGAACGCGTCTCGACCGAACAGCAATCCGCCCAGCAGGACGAGTCCCGCGACAACAACTAACGATTTCTTCAACATGGTTGGCTCCTGACTGTCCAAAATTTCGCCCAACGGCATCTCTGGTTCCGCTTCCCTACAACAGGCTCCCGGCTCATCCGGGGCTTTCTTCTGCAATATTCGACGCCCACGGCGGGTTCTTGTCCGCGACGGACAAAATTTTTCCCAGGCCGCTCGATCATTCCGCCATTATCGCGGCGCCCGCCGAGGAAAAACCCCCTGCGAAGTAGCAAATTGGCAGCAATCAAAAAATCACTCTTTCGCAAGATCGGCGCTTAAAGTATTACCGATAATACAGTTACGACTGAATCGCTCGACTTTCGGGGGGTGTGGTGCGAAGGTTGCATATTTCGGTTTAGCGAAGAGATGTGATCGCGTCTGGTTCGTCTAGAAAGAAGACCCATCCGCTGACGAATACACTCTCAGACCCTGGAGACAACGCCGTGAACGGCCAGCCCGCCCCAAACGCCGACAACCACTCAGCGCCCGCGCCGCGGGTCTGCCTGTTCGAACCGTGGGCGGAAGCGTCGGCGAATCTCGAGGGCTCCGAGAGGCTCGCCGCCTTCGAGCGCTGGCTGGACAACGATCTCGCCCGCCTGACCGAACAGTTCGAAGACTTCGTCACCCAGAGCAGCCGAAAAACCAACCTCGGTCGCTAAACGTCAGGCCCGCCAGGCGTCGGATACCGCCGAACCGCGCCGTGAGGAACACAGAGGACAGAATTGCATCCGCCTCTGCGGTTCTCCGTGTCCTCCGCGGTCAATTCCATCCGGATTCTATTCTTGAGTCCACGTGATTGGCCCGTCGAGCGTGGTCCTCGTCGCCGCGGTCGCTTTCAGCCCTTCCGCGAGCCTACCCAGAAGGCTTGGTGAGGCTTATACTCCTACTTTGCCGCCAGTTTTCCACCCACTTCCCACCGCCATGTCCACCATCAGCGCTCCTCTTTCCAGACGTTGGACTCCCGCGCTGGTAGGGTCGCTGTGGGGCGTTGCTTCGAGTGTGGGATACACGGCCTGCAATGTCTATTTGAGGTCGGTCACCGACTGCGATCCCATCCTGGTGAGTTGCTTGAAAGCAGTTCCCACGATGGCCTTTTCGTTGCCCATGGTGTTGTTGCTGATCTGGCAGCGGCAACGCGTGTTGCCGATCCAGGGTCACCTTCTTGGGAATTGCTGGGCGCCTCGCTCTTTGCCCAACTGGCGGGCAACGTGGTCTTCCAATGGGCTTTGGGCGTGATCGGCATGGCGATGTGCGTGCCTTTGTGTCTGGGGGCCTTGATCATCAGCAGCGCCTTGATGAGCCGCCGGTTGCTGGACGAGCACTTCAGTTTTCGCGATTTGATGGCGATGTCCGTGCTGATCCTCGCCGTGGCCGTGTTAAGTCGGGGCGCGGCGGACGCTCATGCCTCGGTGGCGGGCGAGGAGGCTGGAGCGTCGTTCTGGTTGCTGGCGGGCGGAGTCGCCGCAGCGGCGCTGTCGGGCGTCGCCTACGCCGTTTTGGGCGTCGTGATTCGCCGCTGTGTTTGTCGCGGGGCGCGGTCGATCACGGCCTTGTGCATCGTCTCCACGACTGGATTCATCAGCCTCGGGCTGCTGTCGTATTGGCGGTTGGGAGGCGAAACGATCTTGCTGACGCCGAGCCGAGATGTCTTCAATATGTTGATGGCGGGCGTCTTCAATGCGGCCGCTTTCGTAGCGTTGACCCAGTCATTGCGGCTGATTCCGGTGATGTACGTCAACGGAATCAACGCGACCCAGACAGGAATGGCGGGGTTGGCCGGGATCTGGCTCTTCCGCGAGGCGCTCAGTTGGCCGTTAGTGCTCGGCGTCGTGCTCACCATCGCCGGATTGTTCCTGATGGGCTCGCCGCCCTCCCAAGAGTGAGGAAGATCCACTGAGAACGGCGACGGGGTGGACGGCGGCGACCACGCCCTGGGGTGCGCTGCGCGATCCCCATACACATCAAGTTACGCAGCCGAAACGGATTAACCACGGAGACACGGAGAACGGTCAAGCTCTCCGTGTCTCTGTGGTTCGCCTTGGTGCGGCACGTCTGGCATTCGGCCTGGGCCCAGAGTTCGAGAAGCACGCCGCCGATCGCTTAACTTGATGCGTATGGGGGTGCGCTGCACGATCCCAGGCTTCGGTATTGCACCGCGTTGCGGTGCGATACGGCGGCTGCCTGCCAGGCCCGAAGGGCCGCAGAGATCGCAGGCATTGCGTAAGTCCACGCCATTCGGTACCCCTCGTGGCGGTTGGAAAACGACTGAACAGGCTGGCGACGAATCCCGATAGAGACTAAGGAGAGGCGTCCCGCCGAAGTTGCGGGTTGGTTCCTTCGCCAGTTAGGACGGCGACCATGCGAAAACCCTGGTTCTTGGCGGGCCTGATCCTGCTCTCGACGCTCTCGGGCTGCTCGTGGTCCGATATGATCTTTGGCGCGTTGAGCGATCATTATTCCGGCGGCGGCGACACCTTGGCTGACAAGCAGTACCACTACGACCAACAGATGGAAGCCGCTCGCAGCTATCCGGCTCGGAATCCCTAGTCGGATGAGCGGGAGCGTCGAGGCGTTGGAGTCGGCCGCGCTGATGGGAGTCCTTCCTGCGGCGTCGGGCGAGCGCCATCTGCGTGGATCGGCGCGGGGTGGCTCGTGCGGTGCGCCCTCCCCACGGCCTGTTGCCGGGCTCGTTCAACCCACTGCATGTCGGTCACCGACGGATGTTGGAATTGGGCCGCCGATGTCTAAGTTGCCCGCCGATGTCTCGGGGACCAGCGATCCAGTTTGAGCTGGCGCTGGACAATGTGGACAAACCGGCAGTGACTCAAGCCGAGGTGCTACGACGACTCCGGCAATTCCATCCACTGGATCGCATCTGGCTGACCCACGCGTCGCGGTTTCTGCAGAAAGCCGAGTGTTTTCCACGAACCTGGTTTCTGGTGGGGGCCGACACCGTGATCCGCGTCGCCGACAGCCGTTACTACCGGGGCGCCGCCGAGCGGGATGCTACACTACAGCGTTTGGCCCGTTGGGGCTGCCGCTGGCTGGTGTTTGGCCGCCAATTCGACGGCGAGGGTTTCCGCTGGCTGGACGATCTCGATTTGCCAGCGACGCTGGCTCGCCGCTGCCGAGCGATCAGCGAACGCGAATTTCGCTGTGACGTGTCGTCGACCGACTTGAGAAAAGCGGGACGACCCGGCAGCGGGGAAACCGCCGTCAATACGCCCTTCTCGGGTTGAAGTGGTGCATTCGCGACAACCGCCTTTGGCCGCAACCGCGGCAGTGGCTAGAATAACCGGGAAGACGCGCAGCGGAATTCTAACTTGGACCTCGAGGTGGATGATGAGAAGTAGCCTGTCGTTGTGGATCGCCCTGGGGACCGTGGCGGCGGCAAGCCAGTCGGTCGCCTTGGGCGCCGTGGCCTGTCCGTTTTGCGATACTGTGGCTCAGACGTTCACCGAGGAGATCATGGCCACCGATGTGGTCGTGGTCGCCGAATTGATCCAGCCGCCGCCGCCCCCCAAGGAAGATAGCGGCGACCGCTTCTCCTCCGATATCAGCAAGGCCCGCTTTCGCGTCTTGGAAATCGTCCGGGGTGAAACGCTCGTGAAAGAGGGGGACTCCCTGGAGACGATCTACTTCGGCTCCGCCAAGAAAGGCTCGACGTTCTTGGTGCTGGGCGTTGATCCGCCGCAGGTCCAGTGGTCGACGCCGATGCCGTTAAGCGCTCGCGGGCGACAGTACGTGAAGCAGATCCTCGCGCTCCCTCAAACCGGCACGGACCGGCTGTTGTTCTTCCAGAAATACCTGGAAGACGCCGAAGAAATGCTGGCTCGCGACGCCTACGACGAGTTCGCCCGAGCTCCCTATGACGACATCCGCGCGATCAAGGATCGCATGGACCATACGCAGTTGGTCGCCTGGATTAAGGACACGGAGATCCCGCCCAGCCGCCGCCGTTTGTACCTGACCATGCTGGGCGTCAATGGCGACAAGAACGACTTGCCCATGCTCGAAAAGCTGATGCGAGCCTCGGATCAGCGGCAGAAAGCCGGCTTGGACGCACTGGTGGCGTGCTATTTGACGCTGGCGGGCGAGGACGGCATGCCGTTGGTCGAAGAGCTGTTCCTGAAGAACGCCGACGCCGAGTACTCCGATACCTACTCGGCCATCATGGCGCTGCGGTTCCACGCCACCGAAGGCGATCGCATCCCGCGCGAACGGATCCTGCATGGCTTGCATCTGATGCTCGAACGACCTCAGTTGGCCGACCTGATCATTCCCGACCTGGCTCGCATGGAGGATTGGAGCCAGCTTCCGCGCCTGGTCGAACTCTTCAAGAAGGCCGATGCGAAATCCAGCTGGGTCCGCGTTCCGGTCATCAACTATGTCCGGGCTTGCCCTAAGCCCGAGGCCAAGAAAGTGTTGGCCGAACTGGAGAAGATCGATCCGGAAGCCATGCAGCGGGCCCGTACATTTTTCCCCTTTTCGCCCAGCGACCAACAAGACGATGGCGACGAGAAGCCGGCGGAGAAGGAAGGCGATGGAAAAGGCGGAATCACGTCCGATAACGAATCCGCCTAGTCGAACCAAACTGGGGACTCCTGCGTATTTGGGGCAAGATCCCGCATCTCTCAGCCCTACGCAGGTGTGCGAACCATGAGTGGAACTTTGACGCAGTCGGAATCGATCGTGAGTCCAGCAAGCTCCCCGGCCTACGACGACGCGGCCCAGCATCAGCCGTATCGGGCCCTGAGTTTGCTGGCGGTTTGCTCCGCCATGTTGGGGGTGCTCAGCGTGTTGGCCTTGGCCGCCCCGGTGCTGGTTGCCGTGCCAATGCTGAGCATCGTGCTGGGGACCCTCGCACTGCGAAATATCGCGAAGTACCCCGAGGAACTGAGCGGCAAGGGAATGGCTTGGTTTGGCGTGACGCTCAGCTTGCTGATGGGCGTCAGCGGGGCCAGCTGGCACAGCTACGTGTACCTTACCGAAGTGCCCGACGGATTTGTTCGCGTGCACTTCCAAGATCTGCAATCCAAGGCGCCCAACGGTCCGCCTCCCTCGTCGGCCGTGGATTTGAACAACGAGCCGATCTTCGTCAAAGGCTACATGCATCCCGATGCGGGGATGGCGCCAGTTCGGCAGTTCGTTCTCGTGCCCGACATGGGGACCTGTTGCTTCGGCGGCCAGCCGGAACTGACGGACATGATTCAAGTGACGTTGCCCGACGACATGAAGGTCAGGTACAGCACGCGGCGACTGCGGTTGGCGGGTGTACTCGAGGTGGACGAGACCTTGACGCCCGTGGAGGGCTACATTGGCGTCTACTACAAACTCAATGCCAGCTACGTCAAATAAGGGAGCCGGACTCGATGATCCATGCCAGCAGAGCGAGCGGGAACCTCCGACAACTGACGACCATGTTGTTGGGGTGCCTGATCGGCTGGGCGTGGCTCGCGCCGCTCAGCACCGCGTGGGCTCAGAGCGACAAGCGGCAGGACATCACCTTTGACAACATTAAGCTGGACATCGAGAAAGACGCCGAATTTGATCGGTCCAAGCTGACCAAGGAAGTTCAGGACTTGCATAAGAAGTCGGTGCGGATCCGCGGCTACATGCTGCCGGCCTTTCAGCAGAAAGGCATCAAGCAATTCGTGCTCGTCCGCGACAACATGGAATGCTGCTTTGGCCCGGGGGCCGCTCTATACGATTGCATTATGGTCGAAATGGGCAAAGGCAAATCGGCGGTATTCACGACGCGACCGATCACCGTCGAGGGGACTTTCCGCATCAAGGAATACAAGTACCCCAACGGCAAGCACTTCGCGATCTACCACCTGGACGGTGAATCCGCGAAGTAGCTTTTCGCGGGGCCGTCGTTAGCCCGGCAGGATGCTCAGCACCGAGGGACTGGGCCGCGTGACGACGTGGGCGGCGATCAGCTTGCCCAGGCCGTCGACCTGCGACTTGGCCGCTTCGACAGCGGCGTTCACCGCGGCGACATCGCCCTTGATGACGACGGTGACGTAGCCGCCCCCCAGCTTCTCCTTGCCAACGACCTCGACGTTGGCCGCTTTGCACGCCGTATCGATGGCGGCGAATACGGCGGTGAAGCCTTGGGTTTCGATGAAGCCGAGTGCGGCGATGGGTGCGATGGCGGCGGGCATTTGAGTTTCCTGGACGTTCGGAACGGTCGACATGGACGCGTGGCTTGCGGGGTGGACGACGACATTCTGTTGGATCAACGGGTTGTATTCGACGGAGGGAAGCAGGATATCGCCAATCGCCGGGTCGGGCCGCCGCAGCATGTGGGTGACCGGCTCGCCGCGCATTTGCTCGGCCAAAGCCCAGCCGACTTTCAACGCGGTTTCGACTCCGGCGACGTCGCCGGCGATCTTGATCACCACGCCCAACATATCGTTCAATTCCGCCTGCAACACGCGAATCCGGCCGGATTTCTCCATCGCATCCAAAGCGATCATGGCAGGCGAGAATCCCGTGGTTTCGAGCAAGCCGATCGCTTCGTTGTCGTTCATGGGTGAGAAGTACAGGCGGAGTTCATGGGGCGGAACGGCGTAAACGATGAGCGAGCTTGCCGGCGATGACGCGTGTGCAGGCGACTGGGGCGAGGGGGCGGCCGGGTCAGGGAATCCAACCTTGAGGCGGCTGCACGTGGACCACGGGCGGTTGATCGCGAATGGCTCGGATCGCGTGCTCCGCCTGGGCGATGCTGTCGGCGGTCGTACAACACTGCAGGCGCAGTCCCAACGTGGTGGACTCGCCGGGGCCCAGGCGTGCGAAGCGGCCCTGCTGACCTTCGAACGTCCTGGGATTGGGGTAATTGGTGCCGGGCTCCAACCCCGTCACGAAGCCGTCGCTGCGCGAGGTGGTGTTCTTCCAGATGGTGAAACAAGGCAGCGACTTGACATCGAACGACAGGCAAGCGCCCTGGGTGGCGTGGGCGTTCTTCAACAGAACGTGGGTTTGTCCCTCGGCGTCGCCAGCGAGTTTCGCCAAGTACACCTGCTCTTCAAACCCCGGTTGCTCGGCGGCGTAGTGGCTCCACTGGGACAAACCCTCTTTGGCTCGCTCATTGCGGGGAACAATGTCGGTGGCCGGCGCGACGACGGTGCTGCCGGCGTCCAACAGCGGCTCCCCGAAATTGCAGTGATACAGCATCTGAAACTCGGCGGGACTGGCCGAGAGGTTCTCGATGCGATCGACGATGGTCAGCGTATCGGAATGAGGCATGGTGGAGATGGTCGAGCTCATCCTGAGTTTCAGGAAGTGAAAGCGGCATTCCTCCACGACGCCAGTGACGCTGACCTGGCCGGTTTGCTCGTCGAGCTCCACTTCCACCTGGTGCGCCGGCTTGTTGCCGATGCGGCCATGCAGCGGGTATCGCAGCTGGCCTTGCTCGTCGAATTCCGGGGCGCCATTGCTTTCCAGGCCGCAACGGGCGAGCAATTCGTCGAACCCGTCCAGCCAGCCGAGTCCACTGGGTTCGCCGAGATCGACAAACATCGGGTGTACGGGCCCGCGCACTGGGGAACGCCAACCGAAGCGCAACTCGCCGACGCGAGCCTCCCACAGGCTCATGCCTCGCGTGGGTGAGACGATGAACGACAACTTGCCGTTATGGATTTCGATCAGGTCCACGCCCTGCGAAAGGCCGCCTTGGGCTCGCCACTTCTGGATCGCCACGGATTCGGCGGCGCCGCGGTAGGTTCCGGCGGGCGCCTCGAGCCGGTCAATGTAGGCGGCGGGGTGATCGCTGGTCAGAGTCCATCGTTTGACGGTCATCGTGGCGCCTCGACAGAAGTAGTTCGGGCCAAGCGGGAGGAACGATCGTTCCCGGTATTCCGCGGGCGTCATTCCGCCCCTTTACTTGTATATCGAGTTGAAACGGAATAAAACCATGTTCCCGAAATCGGGGAGTCAAGCGGAGACGACCGTTGTTGTTGGCGGAGTCCCAAGAGAAATATAGTCGAGGTTCGCGATGAGTTCGCAAAACATTGTCTCGGGAGAGAAGATCGCCAAGCTGCTGGATAGCGCCTTGGACGCGGGCGAGGGCCTTTTGCGATTGACTCCCACCTGGGTGCCCCGCAGTTTCCTGCATCCCGGGCGCCGCATCAAGCTGCATCCCGCTGACCTGTACGCCTACGGCGGGGACCGCGGCGGCATCGATGAACGTTGGTTCTCCAGCACGACCGAGGCCGCCAATGAAGGTCGTGTCTGGCACGAGGGACTGAGCTTCTGTTCCTTCGAGGGACAGCAATTCACGCTTCGCGACGCGGTGGCCGAGGCCGGCCGGCGGCTGATCGGCGAGACGATGTGGGGCAAATACCAGAAGTGGCCCGTGTACTCGAAGTTCTTCGACAACATGGGCCCCATCCCGCATCACATGCATCAGAGCTTCAAACACGCCAAGTTGACCGGCCAGGAAGGCAAGCCGGAAAGCTACTATTTCCCGCCGCAATACAACAATGTGGACAACAACTTCTGCTTACACCTTCATGGGCTTGGAGCCGGGAACGACCAAGGCGCAGTTGCGAAAATGCCTGGAGGATTGGAACCAGGGCGACAACGGGATTCTCGATCTCTCGAAGGCTTATCGTCTAAAACGCGGCACCGGTTGGTTGATCCCGCCCGGCGTGCTGCACGCTCCCGGCTCGCTCTGCACCTATGAACCGCAATGGGGCAGCGACGTCTTCGGCATGTTTCAGTCGCTGGTGGAGGGTCGTGTGGTGCCCTGGTCGCTGCTGGTAAAGGACGTGCCCGAGGACAAGCATCAGGACCTGGACTTCATTATCGAGCAGCTGGATTGGGAAAAGAACGTCGACCCCCACTTCAAGGACCACAACTATCTGGAGCCGATCGTCGACGCCGCGACGAGCCAAACCGGCTGCACCGACAAATGGATCGTCTATGGACTGATCGACGGCGAGCAGCTGTTCAGCGCCAAAGAACTGACGATCGAGCCCGGAGCCAAATGCGTCTTGAAAGATCCCGGCGCCAGCGGTTGGATCACCGTCCAGGGCAAGGGACGCATGGGCAAGCTGGCCTTGCAAACGCCGGCGATGATTCGCTTTGGCCAGGAAACCGAGGACGAAGTGTTCATCTCGGCCGAGGCGGCGGCCGCCGGCGTCGAGATTGAGAACACGGGCAGCGAGCCGCTGGTGGGACTGCGGTACTTTGGACCGAACGTCCACGCCGCGCTGCCAAACATCGGCGATTATAAAACAGCGTGAACCGAATTCGCTGTCGCTGAACGACAGCCTCGGTTTGCGAAGGCAACGAAGTCGTCTTCGTCGCCCTTGGATTCACCCCTGCTGACAGTGAAAAGGAAGTTGACATGAGCAAGCGAACCTCGATCGGGACTTGGGCTTTCTTGTTCAATCAAGAGAAGCCCATTCCCTTTAGCGAAGTGGTTACAGGACTGAAAGACTTGGGTTTCGACGGCTTGGAGCTGGGCGGTTTCGGCGATCACCCGAATCCCGACAACACGACCAGCTACGAAGACCGCGTGAAGTTGAAGGACAGTTGGGAGAGCCTGGGATTGGGCTGCAGCGGACTGGCCGCGGATCTGTGGGGCGAGAAGTTGATCACCGCCCCCGACGATAGCTCCTACATGGCCACGTTCCGCAAGAACATGAAGTTCTGCACCGACTTGGGCATCGACGTCATCCGAGTGGACACCACCGAAGATCCCTGGACCCTGGGCGACATCGCTGGCGAAACCCGGCCGGACAAGGTCGAAGTGCAAGTCGACTACGACACGGCCTTGGAACGCGTCGCGGGGACCTGGCGCCGCTGTGCTCAAGAGGCTCGCGACACCGGCGTTCGCGTGGTCTGGGAATTCGAGCCCGGATTCGCCTTCAACAAGCCCAGCGACGTGTTCCGCGTGATCGACAAGGTGGACCACGACAACTTCATGGTCATGTTCGACACCTGCCACGCGGACAACGTGGCGGTGCAGGGCGCGCGACAACCCGGCGAAAAGGAAACGTTGGAAGGCGGCATCCGCGAGTTGGCCGAACGCTTGAAAGGCAAGATCGGCCGCGTGCATCTGATCGATTCGGACGGCAGTCTGAACGAGCACATGACCAGCACCCATCCGCCGTTCGGCGAAGGCAACCTGGACTTCGCCGACTTCATGCCGGCGATTGTCGATGCGGGCTGCCCGGACGACTGGTGGACCATCGACTTGTGCTTCTGGCCGCACGCCTGGCAGGCCACCGAGAAGTGCAAGAAGGCGCTGGACGAACTGATCAAAACCTACGGAAGCTAGTCCCGCCGCCGCGGGCGTTGGATGCCGGCCAAGTCGCCGCCCGCAACGCCTGGCGCCGCCTGGAACGCAACCTGTTTCCCCCAGCGCGACGGCAAGTCGCTTTTCTTTCCTCACTGACACCGACCACTTCTTGGAACACACCATGGCCAAGCCTCTGAATATCGGCATGATCGGTTACGGCTTCATGGGCCGCGCCCATAGCAACGCCTATCGCAGAGTGAATCAGTTCTTCGATCTGGAATACCATCCCGTCTTGAAGGCGTGTTGTGCTCGCAAGGAGGACAAGATCCGCGACTTCGCCAACAATTGGGGCTACGAGTCGTACGAGACGGATTGGCGCCGGCTGATCGAGCGCGACGACATCGACCTGATCGATGTGGGGTCGCCCAACAACACGCACCGCGAAATCGTGCTGGCCGCCGCGGCGGCGGGCAAGATGGTGCTTTGCGAAAAGCCCTTGTCCATGAATGTCGCCGAAGGCGAGGAAATGTGCCGCGCCGTGGAACGCGCCGGCGTCGCCAACATGGTGTGGTTCAACTATCGGCGAGTCCCCGCCATCACGCTCGCGAAACAGCTGGTGGAGGAAGGACGCATCGGGCGCCCGTTCCATTATCGGGCGACTTATCTGCAGGACTGGACGATCGCCACCGACGTGCCGCAAGGCGGCGCCGCACTCTGGCGCCTGGACGCCAGCGTCGCCGGATCGGGCGTGACCGGCGACTTGCTGGCCCACTCCATCGACACGGCGGAATGGCTGAATGGCCCGATCAAGTCCGTTGTGGCCAAAACCGAGACGTTTGTCAAGGAACGAACGCACGCCGAAACCGGCGCCGTCCAACCGGTGACGATCGACGATGCGTGCATGTTCCTGGCCGTTTTCGAAAACGGTTCGATGGGAACATTCGAAAGCACCCGCTACGCTCGCGGCCGCAAGAACTACAACACGTTCGAACTCAACGGCGAACAGGGCAGCGTGTACTTCGACTTGGAGGATCCGCAGTACCTGGATTACTTCAAGTACGCCGATCCCAAGACGGGTGAAAAGGTGGAGGATCACCTTACCGGTTGGCAGCGAATCCATGTGACGAACTTCGAGCATCCCTACATGGATCACTGGTGGGTTCCCGGATGCACCATCGGCTATGAGCACACGTTCATCAACGCGCTGGCGGATTTCCTGCAAGGACTGGAGTCCGGCGCGCCCGCTCAACCGGATTTCCGCAGCGGCCTGCGCACGCAAAAAGTCTGCGACGCGGTGCTCGAAAGCGCTCGCTCCGGACAATGGGTGCATCTGGTCTGAGCCGACCCGAGCCACAAGATGAACTACCTGGCTCACGCGCGACTCCATTTGGACGATCCCTACACGGCGGCCGGCACGGCCGCCCCGGATTGGATGAATGTCGTCGCGCGGAAAGCCAAGCTGCGGCGAGCTGACTTGCTGCGCGACGAGGCGGATGAACGCGCCGTCGCGTTCTCTCGCGGAGTGACCCGGCATCACGCCGACGACGCCTGGTTCCATCGCAATCGAGCGTTCGTTGAGTTGAGCCTGGAATTGACGGCCGAAGTTCGCGACGCGGTGGCCCCGGATCGCGGGATGCGGCCCAGCTTCGTCGGGCATGTGTTGGTCGAGTTATTGCTGGACGCTGAACTCATGCGGCGCGAGCCCCACTTGCTGGATCGCTACTACCAGGTCCTCGCCGACGCGTCGCCGCGGCTGCTGCAACAATTCGTCAACCGGATCGCCACGCATCCGGTCGAGGGTCTCGATCAATTCGTGCCCTTGTTCCTCGCCGAGCGGTTCTTGTACGACTACGCCGAGGATGGGAGACTGCTCTGGCGATTGAATCGAGTGCTTCAAAGAGTCCAACTGCGCACTTTGCCGGAGACCATTATCAAAGTGCTCGCTCGAGCCAGGAAGAAAGTAGCGTCGCGCACGGACGAGTTGCTCACGCAGGATAACGATTGACTTTCGCGGGCTCGCCCGCGCCCTTCAGGAGAGATCGCGATGAAGTTCGGCATGAATCTGTTGTTGTGGACCGGCGATATGCACGAGGGGATGCTCCCCGTGCTGGAGTCGCTCAAGTCGATGGGCTACGACGGCGTGGAAGTGCCGATGTTCGACGCCGATGAAGCCAAGTACGCCAAGTGGGGCGAACGCCTCGACGATCTGGGGCTGGAACGAACCGCCGTCACCGTTCGCGGCGACGAGGACAACCCGATCAGCCCCGATGCGGCGATTCGAGCCAAAGGCGTCGAGAACAACAAACGCACGCTGGACTGCTGTCGAGCACTGGGCGCCCAGACCATGGTCGGACCGTACCACTCCGCCCTGGGCGAATTCAGCGGGCAAGGCCCCACCGAGGACGAATGGAAATGGGGCGTCGATAGCATGCGCCAAGTCGCGGAACACGCCGAGCAAGCCGAGGTGATGCTGGGCGTCGAATACCTCAACCGTTTCGAAACCTACCTCCTGAACACGCACGCCGATTCAGTGCGCTTCGCACGCCAAGTCGACCACCCGTTCTGCCGAGTCATGTACGATACGTTCCATGGCAATATCGAGGAAAAGAGCATCCCGGCGGCCATCAAGGCCTGTGCGGACGTGCTGGTCCACGTGCATATCTCCGAAAACGATCGCAGCACGCCCGGATCCGGCAACGTGCGCTGGGCGGAGAACTTCGACACGCTGCACGAAGTCGGCTACGACGGCTGGATGATGATCGAAGCCTTCGGGCTGGCGCTGCCCGAATTGGTCGCCGCCACCAAGATCTGGCGACGCATGTATGAAAGCGAAGAACAACTCGCCCGCGACGGCCTGGCGTTCATGAAAGCCGAAGTCGCCAAACGCTGGAAATAACTTCGCGTCCCCGGGGAGCTGCGACCAGCCATGCAGTTAGACGACGAAGAAGACGGCCCCAGCCTCGAGGACTTGGGCAAGACCTACGCCGAGATGATCGGCCAGGACCCCTATCAGTCCGCCCCGCCCCCCTTGTCCGGCGTGGATGACAACGAAACGCACCAATGGGTTGACGAGCTGGCCGAGGACGCAGTGCCGGTCACGCCCGGCGGCATCCTGGAAGCGATGCTCTTCGTGGGCAGGCCCGACAACGCACCGCTGACCAGCCGGCGAGTCGCTTCGCTGATGCGCGGCGTCTCGCCTCGCGAGGTGGACGAGTTGGTCGTGCAACTCAATGCACAATACGAGCAGGACGGCGCGGCGTATCGCATCGAATCCAGGGACGGAGGCTACCTGCTGAAGCTGTGCAGCGAGCTGGAGCCCGTCGCGCATCGCTCCCTGCGAAAAACCCGGGGCGTCCAACTGTCGCCCGCCGCCGTGGAGGTGCTGGCGCTGGTCGCCTACCAACAGCCAATCCAGCGCGAGGAAATCGATCGCCGACGAGGCGTTAACTCCGGCCCGCTGCTCAGACAACTCGTCCGCCGACAACTGCTAGTCTGGGAAAGGCAAGGAAAAGCTGTCCAATACCGCACCAGCCCGGCCTTCCTTCAACTGCTGGGCCTCGAATCCATCGACCAGCTGCCGGATGCGTTCTCCTAGCTCGCGGCCTACTTTGTTTCAAGGGAGTTGATCTTGCTGCGACCTTTTGAAGACGCCGATCTGGACGATCTGTTGCTGGCGTGGGAAGCCTCCTTCCGCCTGGCGCACCCTTTCATCGGCGATGAATTCATCGACGGCGAGCGGCGGAATATCCCGGAACTCTACCTACCCAATACCGAAAACTGGGTCTGGGAAGCCGAGGGACGCGTTGTCGGCTTCCTGGCCTTGATGGGCAATGAGGTCGGCGGCCTGTTCCTGGATCCCGCCTGGCACGGACAGGGAATCGGTCGCGCGCTGATGGATCAGGCGCGAAGCGGCGCGGCCCACTCGAAGTCGAGGTCTTCGAGGCCAACCAGATCGGCCGCAATTTCTACGAGAAGTACGGATTTCAGCGCATCAGCCGGTCGATCCACGAGCCAACGCAGCAACCGCTGCTGCGGCTGGCGCTGGGCTAGTTTTCCCGCCACGAGGGCGTTTGATCGGAGCCGCCACTGGGGCCGTGAAACGGGGCGCCTCAGAGAGCAGGCAGGAGCACAGAGGACGGAAGTGCCTCCACCCCTGTGGTTCTCCGTGTCCTCCATGGTCCATTCCATCCGGGTTTTTGCTCTGGGGTTGCGCTTCGCTCCATCCTGGGGTGGGTTAGGGGCGCCCCGACGAAACGGGGCCGCATCTCATTTCGAGACACCCTCCTTCCCGGAACGGTCTGGCCATTCTGACGTTGTCCGATATTCTGGGTGGTGTTACGAACTAAGTGAATCGCCGCGACCAACGCTCGCTTCACTCTCCTTTAGCCGGCACAGCTTCATGGATCAGACGCCCCCACCCAATCTCTTCGTTCGCACGTTCACGCAAGGCGGTCTATGGCGATTCCATGGCAAGACCGCCGATTCATATCGAGAGACCGCCGAGGGCGTCGCCTTCGCCGTCATCCTGGCGTTCCTGTTCAAGGCGTTCCTGGGCGAGGCCTTTATTATTCCGACCGGGTCGATGGCCGCAACGCTGCAAGGCCGGCACATGGATGTCACGTGCCCCAAGTGCGGCAATCCATACCGGGTGGGAGCGAGCGTGGAGAACGACGAGCCGGGGCAGGCGGCGACCAATGCGCTGGTCAAGAGCGGACTCTGCCCGGTTTGTCATTACCGCATGGAATTCGATCGCGACGATCCCAATCAACGCTCCTTCGCGGGGGATCGGATCATCGTCAGCAAGTTTCACTATGACCTTTACGAACCCGAACGTTTTCATGTGATCGTTTTCAAGTACCCGGGCAACGCCAAGCAGAATTACATCAAGCGGTTGATCGGGTTGCCCATGGAAATGCTGCGGATTTATGGCGGCAACGTGCATCGTTCGCCGTTGCTGTTCCAAGCCCCGGGCGACGAAACCTTGTTGGAGTCCTTGCGTCGCGGCGTGGTGAGCGAAGCGTTGCGTCAGTACTTTTCCGAGCGACAGCAACCCTTGTCCGCGGAGGTGGTGGTCGAATCCCTCTCACCCAATCAGCGCGTCGATGAAGCCTGGCGGATCTTCGACCCGACAAGCCAGCGCGACTATTACCTCTCCAACAACGACGTCGGTTTGCTTGCCTTTGGCGGCGACTACCAGATCCTCCGCAAGCCGCCTTACAAAGTGCAGGCGATGTTGCAGTTGGTGCATGACACGCGATACGTGGCGGACGAGTTGGTGCAGGCCGGTTGGCCATCGCAATGGCGAGCCATGGGCGACGACGACGCCTCGTCCTGGAGCGTCGTGGAGGGCGGCCGGCGATTTGACTTCAAGGCGACGGGAGATCAACCCCATTGGTTGGCCTACGAACATTTCCTGCCGGACCAAGGGGATTGGAACATGATTGAGCAGGGCGAGTTCGACCCCGCACTCGCCAATCGCAACGGCCAGTTGATTACCGACGAATACGCGTACAACGAAGGCGTGACGACGCGGGACTTCCGAATGCCGGTCGGACGAAACGACGTGCATTGGGTCAGCGACCTCGCCGTGGAAGCCAACGTCACGGTCAAGTCCAAGGAGGGGCGGTTGCTGGTCGAGTTGGTGCGGGCCGGCGTGCGGTTTCAATGTTCCTTGAACGCGGCCGACGGCGCGGCGACCCTGGAAATCTTGAATGATCGCGGCTTGGCGGAATTCTGGAATGACGACTCCCAGCAGCCGGCGCCCAAGACGCCGACCGCGAAGACATCGTTTGGCCAGGGCGGGCATCGCCTGCGTTTGGCGAACGTGGACAACCGCCTGACCCTGTGGCTGGATGGTTCGGTCGTGGAGTTTGACTCGCCAACCACGTATCGCTTTGAGGAAACGGCGTCTCCGGTTTGGACCGAGGAAGATCCCGGCGATCTGAAACCAGCTCGCATCGCCGCCCAAGGAATGGAAGGCTCACTGGAGCGGATCCGCATGCTGCGGGATGTGTACTACATTGCCACGGCCTGCGAAGACGGTTCCTATTTCGAGAACCGCACGGACTACTCGTCCGAGGCGGCGCTGGAGCTGGATTTCGTTTTCGATTCGCCGCAGTCCTGGGCGAGCGCTCAGATCTTCGCCTCACGTCGCGAGGTCTTTTTCTTCCTGGGTCCTGATCAGTTCTTTCCGATGGGCGACAACAGCCCTCAAAGCAAGGACGCCAGGCTCTGGGCGGAAAATTCCTGCGATATCCGAGCAGCTCGACCGTTCGCCCGCGTGGAGGGCGAAGGGCCGCCGCCGCCGTATGTGCATCGCAAGTACCTCATCGGCGAAGCGCTGGTCGTGTACTGGCCGCACGCTTGGAGATTCCCCTGGACCAAAGCCAGCCTGCCCGGCCTGCCCAACTTCGCCGCGATGAAACTCATCCGCTAACCACCCGCCAACCAGCAAGAACGAAATCATGGAACGGATTCTGGAAGTCCAAGGATTGGTCAAGTCGTTCGGCCGCAAGCGCGTCGTCGACGGCGTCGCGTTCGATGTCGCGCCGGCGGAGGTCGTCGGGTTGCTGGGACCCAACGGCGCCGGCAAGTCCACCAGCTTTCGCATGACCTGCGGTCTGGTCAAGCCGGACCGAGGCAAGGTGCTGCTGGGAGGTCTGGATGTCACGACCTGGCCCTTGCATCGACGAGCCAGGGAAGGACACATGGGGTATCTGGCTCAGGACCCCAGCGTCTTTCGCAAGCTGACGGTCGAACAGAATATCCTGGGGATGCTCGAGATGTTAGGCGTCGGCCGAAAGGAACGCCATCAGCGTTGCGAGGAACTCCTGGAACAATTCAGCATCACGCGTATCCGCAAGTCCCGCGCCCTCCATCTATCCGGCGGCGAACGACGAAGACTCGAGATCGCTCGCTGCCTGGTCTCCAATCCCCAGATCATCATGATGGATGAACCCTTCGCTGGAATCGACCCCGTCACCGTCCACCAAATCCAAGACATCATCCGCAAGTTGCAGCGCCAAGGCATCGCGATCTGGATCACCGACCATGCCGCACGCGAGATCCTCGAAATCGTTGACCGCTGCTACGTAATCAACTCCGGAAAAGTCCTCTGCGAAGGCCCCCCAAGCTCCATCGTCAACAATCCCAAGGTGCAGGAAGTTCTACTTAGGCGCGGCCTAGTTCTGGTTCTGGTTCTTGGTTCTTGGTTCTTGGTTCTGGTTCTGGTTCTTGGATGGAACCGCCATTCCAGCCATCAGTCCCCAAAGGGGACGACCCCAAATCAGCCCAGGGTGCAGCGAAGCGAAACCCTGGGACCCCGCCATCATGGCTCGCACCTCTGGATGTCGTAGTAAGAATCCTCGACAAACGTCAATCCAAGAACCAAGAACCAAGAACCAAGAACTACCAACAACCAACCACCGTTCTGACCAGGGCGCCGGTGGCGCCGCCGTCGCACCAGGGGGTGGGCCGGTCGAGGAAGGCGGGGCCGGCGATATCCAGGTGAGCCCACTTGGCGTCGCCGACGAATTCTTCGAGGAACTTGGCGGCGGTAATGGCGCCGCCCCAACGACCGTTGCCGACGTTCTTGATGTCGGCGACATTGCTGCGGATTTGTTCGGCGAATTCGGCGTGCATGGGCAGCGGCCAGACGCGTTCGCCGCATCGTTGGGCGGCCTGCTGGATTCGAGTCCCCAGGGCCAGATCGTTGGTCATCAAGCCGGCGATATCGGTCCCCAGCGCGACGACGCAGGCCCCCGTCAACGTGGCCAGGTCGATGATCTGCTTGGCGCCTCGGCTGACGGCGACGTCCAGCACATCGGCCAGCACCAAGCGGCCTTCGGCGTCGGTGTTCAATACCTCGATTGTCTTGCCGTTGCGGGACCGCAGCACGTCGCCCAGCTTGAAGGAATCGCCGCTGACCATGTTCTCCGCCAAGCCGCAGAGGCCCATAATATTGACCGGCAACTTCAGTTCCGCAATGGCCTGCATGGCGGCCAAGACGGTGGCGGCGCCCGCCATATCGCATTTCATGGTCAACATGGATTCGTTAGGCTTGAGGGACAAACCGCCGGAATCGAAGGTGACGCCCTTGCCCACCAGCGCGGTCCAAGGTGCGTCGTCGCCGCCGCCTTGATGCCGTAGCATGACCAGTCGCGCGGGGCGGGAGGATCCTTGCGCGACGGCCAACAGAGCTCCGCAGCGTTCCTCTTTCAGCCGAATCTCATCCCAGACTTCGCAATCCAAGCCGACTCGGTCGGCGACCTGCTCGGCCTCCATGGCGAACGATTCTGGATAGATGTCGGAGGCCGGGAGATTGATTAACCGACGGGCCAAGACAGTCGCTCGCCCCAAAACGTCTCCCTGGCGAAGTGCGGCTTCATCGTCGCCGGCCCACCCCAGTTCGGCGAAGGGAAAGATCTTCTTCTCTTGCCGCAGCAGATCCTGGCCGCGACAGCCATTCAATGCTCCGGCGACCGCATCGGCGACCAGTTCCTGCGGCAACGCATCCCAGGCATAGACAACGCGTCGCCGGGGCTTGCCGGCGATGCTCTTGGCGGCGGCGGCGGCCGTGCGATAAGCGATGCGCGCGTCGATTGCGTCGGCGGGCCCCAGTCCTGCCAGGACCAATCGTTGAGCGTTCAATCCAGCCGGCGCCGGCACGACGAGCACTTCGTAGGCCTTGGCGGCGAAATCTTCGTTGGCGATCAAGCGGCCCAGCAAGCCGGAAGACGCCTGGTCCACCTCCAAGGCGGCGCCGCGAAGCGGCTCGCCGGGTACAATCCCCAGCACCAACGCGTCGGCATGCAGGGCGCCTAGCGGCTCACGGACGGCGACAACGGACGTTTCACTCATGGTGCTCTCGGAAATCCAAAGGAAAACATGGTTGCATCCAGCCGGTTGCGACGGTGCTCTCCAGAAAAGGGTCAAACGGGCAAGACAGGCATCTTATGGGTCATCGCAATCTGAAACAATGCGTCGAGGACCTGGAGCGCGGCGGGCGGCTGCTGCGGATCAGCGAGGAAGTCGATCCGCACTTGGAAGCCGCCGAGATCCATCGGCGCGTGTACGCCAGCGGCGGCCCCGCGGTGTTCTATGAGCACGTCAAGGGCTGCCGCTTCCCCTTGGTCTCCAACCTGTTCGCCAGCGTCGATCAAGCCCGCTACATGTTCCGCGACACCTGGGAAGCGGTCCGGCAATTGATCGCCATCAAGACGGCTCCGGAAGAAGCCTTGAAGCGGCCTTGGCGCCTGTGGAAAGCCCCCTTCACAGCGCTGCACATGCTGCCCAAGCGGCGACGTAGTGGTCCGGTGATGGCGGGTGCGCACCACCGTCAGTCAACTGCCGCAAGTGCAGTGCTGGCCGATGGACGGCGGGGCGTTTGTGACCCTGCCCTTGGTCTATTCGGAAGATCTCGACCATCCTGGCCCGCTGAAATCCAACCTGGGCATGTACCGAGTGCAGCTGGCGGGAAACGAGTATGCGGCGGACCAACAGATCGGCCTGCATTACCAAATCCATCGCGGCATCGGCGTGCAACACCTGCGTCATCGCCAACGCGGCGTGGATTTTCCCGTCAATGTGCTGGTGGGGGGAACGCCCGCCATGATGCTGTCGGCGGTCATGCCTTTGCCCGAGGGAATGTCGGAGCTGACGTTCGCCGGAGCGTTGGCCGGTCATCGCATCCCGATGGTTCGCCGACCTCGGGCAATCGACATCTACGCCGAAGCGGACTTCTGTCTCAGCGGCGTCGTCGGTGATCAGTTGCTTCCCGAAGGCCCCTTTGGCGATCACTTGGGGTACTACAGCCTGCGGCACCGGTTTCCCGTGTTGCAGATCACGCAGGTGCATCATCGCCGAGACGCCATTTGGCCCTTTACGGTGGTCGGCCGGCCGCCGCAGGAAGACACAACGTTTGGCGAAGTGATTCATGAATTGACCGGACCGGTAATCCCGTCCGTATTGCCGGGCGTCCGCGAGGTGCATGCGGTCGACGCGGCCGGGGTGCATCCCCTGTTGCTGGCGATCGGCAGCGAACGCTACACGCCCTATGCGCCGCTCGATCGACCTCAGGAATTGTTGACCCAGGCCAATGCGATTCTGGGCCAGGGGCAGTTGTCGCTCGCCAAGTACTTATGGATCGCCGCGATCAACGACGATGCCGACCTGCACTTGCATGACATCGAGCGGTTCTTTCGGCACGTTCTGCAGCGTGTGGTCTGGCGGCGCGACATCCACTTCCAAACCCAAACGACGATTGACACGTTGGACTATAGCAGCGGCAAGTTCAACCAAGGCTCGAAAGCCGTGATCGCCGCCGCCGGTCCGCCCATACGCGGTCTTCCGGAGTGCCCGCCGGAGGGATCGCTGTTGCCCGACGGCTGTGGGGATCTTCGGCTCGTGTTTCCCGGCGTGTTGGCGGTGCGTGGCCCGGCGCATGTGGGCGGAGCTGATCGGGCTCTGAGCCAACTGTGTGTTTGGCTGGAGCAGCGGGAATTATGGAGCGATTTCCCGCTGGTGGTTTTGGTGGATGACAGCGAATTCACAGCGCGGACGCTCGACAACTTCCTGTGGGTCGTGTTTACTCGCAGCGATCCGGCGATGGACATCGACGGGGTGCGAGCGGGTTTTGAGGACAAGCACTGGGGGTGCGACTCGCCCTTGGTCATCGACGCTCGCCGCAAACCCCATCACGCTCCACCGCTGGAAGTTGACGGCCAAGTCGCCGCCAAGGTGGACGCCATGGCGGCTCGCGGCGGCCCGCTCGCCAAGTATCTTTGATTCCTCTCTTTGACTTTGTCGCCGTTGGCGGGCGAGAATCCGAGCCAGCCGTCGTCCGGCCCTTGGCGTTTGACCAGCATTCCCACCTACCTTGCATCGGAATTCCGTCATCGTGGAACAGTGCGCCGCCGAAAACATGAAAGCGATCCTGGAATCGCCATCCTATCGCCTGGCCTTTCGAGATCCCGATTACCTCGGTCGCGCCGACATGCGTCCGCTGCGACTCGAACTGGAGCTGATGAAGGCGGAAATGCTGCTCGAGGAGCGCGGGATCCATTCGACCGTGGGGGTCTTCGGCGGCACGCGGATTCGGGAGCCCGCGGAAACGCTCGCCGCGGTCGAGGAGGCCCGCCGAGCCCTGGCCGATGCGCCGAACAACGCGGGGCTTCGCCGAACGCTCGAGCGAGCCGAACGCATCCACGCCAAGTCGCCGACCTATGACGCGGCGCGGAAATTCTCCGAAATCGTGTTTCACCAGCGGCCCAAGGACCCGCCCGGTCAATTCGTGATCGTCACCGGCGGCGGCCCCGGCATCATGGAAGCCGGCAATCGCGGCGCCTTCGAAAACGGCGATGAGAGCATCGGGCTGAACATCACTTTGCCGTCCGAGCAGTTCCCGAATCCGTACATTACGCCCGACCTATGCTTTCAGTTTCGCTACTTCGCGATTCGCAAAATGCACTTCCTGATGCGGTCCAAAGCCCTGGTGGTCTTCCCAGGAGGCTATGGCACGCTGGACGAGCTGTTTTGCACGCTCTGCTTGCGGCAGACGCGACGCATGCAAGAGATTCCCATCGTGCTGTTCGGCCGGGAGTTCTGGAAGCAAGTGCTCGACTTCCAATTCCTGGCCGATGAAGGAGTGATCGACGACGCCCATCTGGATCTGGTGCAATACGCCGATACGCCGGAGGAGGCCTGGGCCATCATCTCGGGATTTCACGGGGTTTGATGATCGGTCGCGCCGTGCTGGGAGTGTCCTCCAGCCAGCCGGTCCGCAGCTTCTGTAACGGAGCTCACAACCCGGGCCCGCCGCGTCCGCGGGTCCTTCGGGCCGCGGAGACTGGGTTGGTCCGCCGCGGGCGACGCGTTGGGCTTGTGGCCGTGGAAACAGTGAATTACGCTTGCCTTTTGCGCTCTCCGCGTTCTCGCCCCCCATCGCCGTTCACGAAACTCTCTTGATGGGTTCCTTGGCGGCGCTCTTACCAAAGGAAAAAAAATGGTTCTTCGCTCATGGCGCACCCTGGCCGCCTGGACTAGTTTGGCGTGTGCAATGTTGGTTGTCGTTCCCGTGTCGGCTCAGGACGCGAAGCCGGATCGCGAACCGACGCAGGAAAAGGAAGCCCAGGAAAAGGAAGCCCAGCAAGAGAAGGCCGATCCTTTTGTGTTGCCGACCGAGGATACGCTGGACGTGTGGTCGGAGGCCTTCCGGCGGATCGTGCAATATCAGCCCACTTCGCGAGCCGAAGCGGAGAAGTTCCAGCTTGAGGGTCTTCCGGCCGCCGCCAAAGCCGCGGCTAAGATCATGGAACTGGAGAAGGACACCGATGCGGCGGTTTACCGAGAAGCCTTCGATTTCTCGCTGATGTACAAGATGCAGCAGTTGGCCGACCTGAAGGCCGAAGAAAAGGCGGAATTGGTCAGCGCCGTGGAGCGTCGCATCAAGAGCGCCAAAGAACCGGGGCGAGCTGAAATCGGCTTGGCCATGCAGCTGACGCAAGGGTTAGAATACACCGAGGACGCCAAGCTGGCCGGAGACGCGGCCGCCCGTTTCGCCTTGGCCCTCAAGGATGTCAAAATCGACGGAGTTGAAGACGACGTGCCCGCCATCTTCGAAGGCGTCGCGCGACGCTTGCGGTTGCCGGGCAACGAAATGGTGCTCAAGGGCACGCAGATGGACGGCGCGGCCTTCGACCTCAAATCGTTGAAGGGCAAAGTGGTCCTGGTTGACTTCTGGGCGACTTGGTGCGGACCCTGCATCGCCGAGATCCCGAACGTCAAGAAGCACTACGAAGCACTGAAGGACAAAGGTTTCGAGGTCGTCGGCGTCAGCCTGGACAGCGATCGCGAGGCGCTGGAAGCCTTCATCGAGAAGAAAGAACTGCCCTGGATGATCCTGCACAACCAAGAAGAGCCGGGCGCCCACGAAGCCACGAGCTACTACGGGATCTTCGGCATCCCCACCATGATTCTCGTAGGCCGCGACGGCAAAGTCCTCTCCACTCAAGCCCGCGGCGAAGAACTCGACAAGCTCTTGGCCGAACAGTTTAAGTAGAGGGTAGAGGGTAGGTGGTAGAGGGTAGAGTGGGAGCCCGCTTAGACCTCTACCCGACTCTCCAACCCCTAATCTCCAACCCCTACTCTCCACCCTCTACTCTCTACCCCCTACTCTCTACCCCCTACTCTCCACCCCCTACTCCCAGAGGCGTGTTATGGCAATTGGCGCATTCCGAATCCGTGTTCTGGCGATCATGATCCTGGCGACGCCTTGGTTGCCGGGTTGCGGGGGCGGAGCGGAGGACGCGGCGATTAGCGCGTCGGAGAAGTACGGGGTGGGCAGCGACGACGATGGCTCGGCGCCCGCTGCGGCGCAGGACGCGCTGAAGGACATGGGGACCGGCGACTTCGCGTCGTCCAAGAGAGGCGGCAGTGGTCGCAGCCCCGCCACGGGAATTGGCGGCGGAACTCCGGGCATTGGGTCGGCCGCGGGAGGAGCTTCGGCGCCGACCGTTCCGTCCAAGGGCCCAACCACGGGTTCGCCGGCGCCTGGCGACGACCGCTCGGGAAGCGTGGCGGGCGTGCCCAAGCCGCCGACCGCCCCGCCGACCCCGCCGCCGGCGATGGACGATTTGCAAGTGCCCGACGGCACTCCCGCCGAGATGTTGGCGTTTGTGGAATCATTGCTCCGCAGACGGCCCCAAGGCGCCACGGAAGCCGAGATGCTGGCCGATGTCCAGAAGATCTACGGCGTCAGCATTCAAGTCAGCGAGCGGATCCTGGCTCAGGAGGCGCCCGCCGCGATGCATCGTCGCGCGGCCGAATTGAAACTGGGCTCACTGGACATGCTGGTCAGGATGGGCGTACCGCAAGCGGCCGGCCATATCCGCAAGTTCTGTGCTGAGCTTCGCAAACATCCGGACGCTCAGCTGGCTCGACTAGGATTGATTCTGGACTTCGGCTTGAACGCGGAGGACTTCGCGAACAAGCGACTGACGGACTTCGACGTCTTGCAGAAAGACCTGGATGCGATCCTCTCGGCCGACAGTGTGACCGATCGCGATTTGGGCGCGGTGGAGCAAGCCGCGCTGCAGTTGTTCGAAAGCGACGCCCGGGAGCAAAGCGAGCAGATCGTCCAACAAGTGGTCGCCAAGTTCGCGGACGCCGAGGACCCGGCCATCAAGCAGCGCGTGGCGGGACTGCCCGAGAAGATCTTGATCATGAGCTCGGATATTCCGGTGCGCATTGAACACTTCTCGCAGACCGGCGAGGGCGCCGAGAAGATGCTGGCGTCCGTACAGGCGTTGCTCGAGGAAGACGCCCGCGGCGCAACATACTCGGGTTGGCCGTGCAGGTGGCCGATACGCTGGAGCGCCAGGGCCGCTTTGAAATGACCAAGACGTTGTATGACGCGATCATCGAAGCCTACAAGGAGGATCCGGACCCGGAAGTCGTGAAGTTCTCGCAACGCGCCGGGAAACCTCCGCCACTCGGATTGGCCTGCTAGGCAAGCCGCTTTCCGTGACGGGACAGCTGGTCAATGGTGATCCGGTGCAGTGGGAGCAATATCGCGGCAAGGTCACGCTGCTCTTTTTTTGGTCCACGCAGAATCTGTTGAGCATGCAGGAGCTCGCCATCATCTCGGAAGCCTACAACCGATTCGCATCGCGTGGTTTTGCGGCGTTAGGCGTGAATGTTGACGGGGATCCCACTGGCTTGCGCGACTTCACCAGCATTCAAAAAACGCCGTGGGAGAACATTTGCATCGACGCCAAGAACGACGATGAGCCACTCGCCGTACAAACCGGTCTCGGCCCGGTGCCCTACAACATGCTGTTGGATCGCGACGGCGTGGTCCGCAAGATCCACGTTCCGGGTCCCGATCTGTTGAAGCTGATCGAAGAAATGCTGGATGCTCCCGCCGACGAGGGCGCGGCGGCGCGGCCGGATCCGAGGAGCCTCCGAAAGAAAAAGATGGGCAAAACCAATCGTCGGCCCAGGCGAGAGGCCGCGTGATTTATGTGGCGACATCCTGGCGGTCACAAGAGCCGCAAGGCGACGATCCGCCCGGCGAGAAGCCCGCCGAAGCACCGCTTTCCAACCCCTATCCAGCGCCAGCCGGTTCGTCCACTCCCCAGTTGATCGACTTCCTCTTCGCCATGGAGGATAAGCCGAAGACGATCCGGCGCCGCCCAGGATTTGGCCTCGCGGTGGCCGATGCGGCCGATCGCGTGCTGGCTGATCCGCAAGCCACGCCGGGTCAGCAACGAGTCGCCTACGAGTCGAAGTTCCTGGCGCTGCACTACGCCGCCAACTGGGACGATCAGCAGGCCGAACAAGTGCTTCAGGAGTCGCTCACCAAGCTCCCGGCGGAGCTTCCAGCGTCGGTGAAGAAGCTCACCGACTTCTCGAAATTGGAGCAACGGGCCCTGGCGGCCGAAGCCCTCTCGGTGGAGGAGATCCCGGCCTTGCTGCAGGAGATCGTCGCATTCTTCGAAGCCCAAGGCGGCGACGCCGGTGAACAGCATCTGCGATTGGCGTCCGCGGCGGTGGCCGCGGCCAACCGGATCACCGACGAGGACTCGCGGGAAGAGCAGTTCGCCAAACTCGGCAAGTCGCTTGCCGCCAGCGATAACGGAGACGTCGCCCGCTACGGCCGAAAGCTGAGCAAACCGGCCGGGGCGAGCCCCAGCGCCCTGGTGGGCAAACCCCTGGAATTGGAAGGAACGACCGCCGTCGGCGACGCCTTCCAGTGGAGCGATTACCGTGGCAAGGTCGTGCTGGTCGATTTCTGGGCCACCTGGTGCGGGCCCTGCTTGGCGCGATGCCTGAGGTGCGGGCGCTGTACGACGAATTGAAGGACAAGGGCTTCGATGTCGTGGGGGTCAGCCTCGACCAGGACCTGGACGCCGTGCGCGATTTCGTCGCGGAAAAGAAGACGCCGTGGGCCAACTTGATCGGAGAGGAAACCCAAGGCCTCGCCGAACGCTATGGCGTGCGGGCCATCCCAACCCTCATGCTGATCGACGCCGAAGGCAACGTCATCGCTGTCTCGCACAAAGTCAGCGAACTAGCGCCGCAGGCTAAGAAGATGGTGGAGAGTAGGGAGTAGAGAGGGTAGAAGGTAGAGTCCAGCGCTGCCACCTGCCACCTACTCAGCATCTACTCTTGCCAGGACTTCCGCGGCTTGTCCGGCGGAGTGCTGCATTGCGTAGCGTTCCACTTCGGCGGCGACATCGGGGGGCAGCTCCGCGGCGGCGACCTGCAACAATTGCTGACCTTGGCTCCGGCGCTGCGTGCTCAGGAGCTCGGCCGCCCACCGTTGATAGACGACCGCGACTGCCCGTTGGTACAGTTCCGCATCGGGACGTCGCTCTTGGCCGCGATGCGCCACATCGAGTGCTTTCTCGAACTGACGGTCTCGACACAGCGCCTCGATCCATTGATAGTTGACATGCTGTTCGTTCACGACCAGCGCTTCATGCGACCGATCCAACTCGGCGGCCAGGCGGAGACACCGCTGCGCCTCCTCGAAGCGATGGTCCGCGGCGGCGGCGAGAGCGCCGTTGTTTAAGGCAGCCAGCAGATTATGGCTGGCCGATTCGTCGCGCGGATCCAGCCGCAAGCTCCAGACGAAGGCTTGTACGGCTTCCGCGTATTGAGCTTGCTCCAACCGCAGCACGCCTTGATTGTAGAAAACCTTGCCGACCAATTCGACGTCGGAGATGCGGCGAATCTCCTGGTCATTCGCCGTGGCGCCCGCAACAGCGTCGAATCCCCAGCGGGAGGTGGTCTGCACTTGCAGTCCCGGCTCCCCGGCGAACAACGCGACGACATGCGTGGGCGAACACCCGGCAACCGGGGCCAACCCCGCGTTTCGGCAAAGCTGCAGGTACAGCACGGTGGCCGTCAAACAGTTGAAGTCGCCCTCCTTGAGAGCTTCGCGGATGTCGCTGCTTTGTTGGCGGTAGCGGCCGGTGAGGACGCGGTCATGCAGCAACTCCAGAGCAATCCGGCGACGATTCGCCACATCGGGATTCTCGGCGATACGGTCGAGTATTGGGCGGGCGTGCGCATCGAAGGCATCCAGCCATTGGCGCCGCTGAAGGGCGTCATGACAACCGGCGGCGATCAACGAGGCTTCCAGCAACGAGAACCGTTGCCAGGCGGCGTCCTTCGCGTCCTCCCAGAAATGTGCTTCCAGGACGCGGCGAGCGATGGCGGTGTCGCCGCGAGGATTGACAACCTCGCCAGGCGGGCGGCGATAAGGCTGCTCCTCGTCGGCCGTAACGGAGCTACCCGAGAAAAACAGCAGTGCAATCGTCGCAATGCGTAGGACCATTTTGATCGTGCTCCTGGCGGTTGCCTTTATGCGTCCATGATGCGTTAAGGAAACATAACCGCGCCGGCAAAGTGCAACGGCAAGCACGCCTGGTCGGACCAGGAAAACCAACTCAACTACGGCGAAGATAACGTCTGTGCGGCTAACGCGCCCATTCCCGCCACCGCTGGGCTCGTCCGGCTTGTCCCAGCGGGGCGATGCTCCGTCGTGGCGTCCTCGCCGCTTAAGCACTTGTGGCGACAGGCCTTGGCGGAAACTGGAGGCTTTATGGGGAGACTCTGAAGGGACTCCCCTGTGGGAAGAAACTGCAGGTTGTTAGCTTGAAAGGGCTCGCCTCACGGCCACGGCTAAAACTGTGTCGGCCCTCCGGGCCTCGGAGATCGCGCCGAGTTTACCTGAAAGACACCGGCGCCCCTGCTCACAAATCAATTTCCCCGACTCGGCGACCGGGTCGTCCTGTCGCTCAACCAACCTCTTCGTGGTTTGAAAATTGCTGGCAACACTTTCCGCTGCATCCGCATTCTTGTTGCTTGTTTTCGGCGTGTTCTTACTTGCACGGCGGCGGGTGGATTACCGTCACACACGCGATACCATCAGTGAACTCGGAGAAACCGGCGGCGAAGACGGACGCCTGGCCACCTTCGGACTGTTTCTTCCGGTGTCGATCCTCCTATTCATTTCCGCGATTACGGTTAAGGATTCCGATCATGGCGTGGCAATGCTCGCGCTGTGTATCGGCATCGGGTATCTAGTCGCCGTTGTCGCTCCTTGCGATCCTGGCTCACCGATGGAGGGATCACTGAAACAGACGGTTCACAACGTGGGCGGCGCCATCGAATACCTGGGCGGCGCTCTTTCGCTTTGGATCATCGGCGCGGGCGCCAAACCGGTGTTCTTCTATGCCGGATGGCTTGTGGCATCGGCAACCATCATGATTTCTATTCCACAATTGCCATGGCGAGGTCTTGTCCAGCGCGTCGTCGAGACGACGCTGTTTGCCGCCGTCATTTACGGCTGTTGGCTTACCACGAGGTAACATGCACACGACTGCCCACCCGTCTTTCTTGACTCGACCAGCCGAAGGAAATAACCGGGGCGGATTGAAGTTCAGCCGGGGTTGCCGACTTGGCGGCGGATGAGCCGAGGTCAGGGCATTGGTTCAACGAGGCGAAGGGCCGACACAATCGGAGTTGTCATTTGGTATTCTGAGCTCCTCAAGACTGCCAGTTGCGCACCGGGGCCTTTAGATTGGAGCAAGAGCTGACGCAAATTGGCGTTCTGGCAGGCGCCTCTTGCTTTTGGCGCCGAATGCCCGCGCGTTGATTTCATGAACATGGGAGGTTCGTCACACGTGAACATCCACGACATCGTTTCTCAGGGGAACCACCTCCAAATCGCCGCCGCTGTCGCGGCAGGCGCCGATGTGAACGGGCTCGACGGACAGGGACGCACGCCTCTCATGATTGCTATCGAAAGCGACCAGGCGGAATGCCTTGCGACTCTTCTGAGTTTGGACGCTGATCCCACTGTAAACTGGCCTAAACCCTCGCATTGCTCCTGGAGTCGCGCTCTCGCGCAGCCAGGTGGCGTCGAACTGGCCAATACCCTGCTTGATAGTGTGGCTGACCCTCATGACCTTATGCGGGGGGGCTGTCCGGAGGGCGAAGAGACGACTTATCTTTGGTCGCATCTGTTCCAACTCAATCGCAAGGGGGCCGGAAAACTCGCTCAACGGCTCATCGACCGGGGGCTCGATCCGAACGAACGACTCAACACCGGGGTAACACCTCTTCTCATTGCAGCACACAAAGCACACGCCAAGACCCTTGATGTCATCGACGTTTTGCTGGCAGCAGGAGCGGATCCAACGGTTTCGACTGAACCCAACCTGTCGGGACAACGGCGACGCGAAGCCGAACTCGATGCCATGAAAGCGCGTGGACAGGACGTAAGTCTGCTGCCAAGAGTTCTGCCACACAATTCGGCGTCGGTGTTGGACCTGGCAAGAGCCAACCGGAAAAATACGTACGACTATCTAAAGTCAATTCTCGAACTTCAGCAAAGTCAGGATCGGTTCGAAGTCGCTGAAGCGCAACTGGCGAAGATTCGCAAGTCGGAATGCAGCAGTCGATTTACAGAATTTGCCGAGCAGTTGAGTTCTTCACTTGGTTGCGAAGCCAAACCCGTTCGCGGCTGTCGAGCACTGCTACAGTACTCGGTCAAGCTGTCGCAATTGCCACCTGGTGACAATAAAGACGAGTCGGACGATGGCCTCAAACGCTTGGAACCTATGCAGGCGGATGCCAGGGACATCGGTGCGATGTTGATTTATCAAGACGATGTAAACCGCCTGAGCGCGAAGGTCAAACTTCTGCTTATCGCATCCGACGATTGGGCAACTGCCGTTTGTGCGTCAAAAACCAGCGCTCCCAATTACAGTCTCACAACTCGGGACATCGTGAACAGGTTATCGGCGATTCATGAGCAGAACCCATTTGAATTGCTTGGTTGTGCGAAGTCGTTCGTCGCGATTCGTTTCCAGCCGATCGGCCAACCGCTCGACCTTCACAATCAGTTGGTCCGTTTGTGCCCCGACTTCGATGACATTTCCACGGAATTGACGGACGACTTGACGGAAGCGTTTCGAGATGGAGCACTCTGCTTTTTATGGTGGGATTGAGCGTTCCAGAAGAACATCCCGAACCCAAGACGTGGGTGCGCCGAAAAGCGCGGCGGTTCGTTCCCCGTGCGGCCCCACCTACCCTCTACCACCCTCTACCACCTACCCCTCACTCTGGCAGCTTGTGTCCGAGTTTGTCGCGTTTGGTGGCCAGATAATTGGCGTTATGTTCGTTGGGCGGTGGAACGATGGGCACTTGATCGACGACTTGCAGATCAAACCCGCGGAGGTTGAAGGCGTCGGTCTTCTTGGGGTTGTTGGTCAGCAGGCGGATGTCGTGCAGGCCAAGGTCCTTCAAGATCTGAATGCCGACGCCGTAGTCGCGCATGTCGGCCTGGAAGCCGAGCGCCAGGTTGGCTTCCACGGTGTCCATGCCTTGATCCTGCAGAGCGTACGCGCGAATTTTCTGCGTCAAACCGATGCCTCGGCCCTCTTGAGGCAAGTACACCAGGACGCCTTGTCCATCCTGGCTGATGCGTCTCCAAGGCCATTCGTAATTGGTCGCCGCAATCGCAACGCAGTGAGGAGATCAGGTCGCCGGTGAAGCAACTCGAGTGCATCCGCACGAGCGGCGCGGTTTGAGATTCCTGGGGATCGCCCATGACCAGCACGATCGGTCGTTGCGATTCGTACTTCACTTCGTAGACGATGATGCGGAACTTGCCGTAAACCGTCTGCAGATCGGCTTCGGCGTCTCGTCGCACCAGGCGTTCGCTACGGCGACGGAATTCAATCAACGACTCGATGGTGATGATCTCCATCTGTTTTTCGGCGGCGATGTGCAACAATTCGTCGCGGGTGGCGCGATCGCCCGCGGCGTTGAGCACTTCGCACAGGACGCCCGCCGGCGCCAGTCCCGCCATGCGGGCCAGATCGACGGCGGCCTCGGTGTGGCCGGCGCGTCGCAGGACGCCGCCTTCCTTGGCCAGCAGGGTCAAAACATGGCCGGGGCGGACGAAATCATTGGCGGTGGCCGCCGGGTCCACCGCGGTGCGGATGGTGAGCGATCGTTCCTCGGCGGTAATTCCGGTCCGCACGCGAGCGTGGTCGATGGGCGTGAGATAAGCCGTTTTCAGGGGAGCGGTGTTGGTCTCCACGACGGGGCGAAGTTGCAAACGATCGCTGTCCTCCGGCAATAGCGACAAGCAGGGAATGCCGCGGCCGCTCATCAACAGATTCAGGTTCTCGGTCGAGGCCTTCTCCGCCGCGCAGATGAAATCGCCCTCGTTCTCACGGTCCTCGGCGTCCATCACAATGATGACCTCGCCACGGCCGATGGCGTTGACGGCGTCCTGGACGGAGGAGAAACCACGAGCAGGCATGCGAGATCCTTCGGCGGCGGAAGTAGGCGGAGGCGAACGCGGGAGCGTGGATATTATACGACGCTGGGCCCCTTCGTCAGGGAGCGGCGGGAGGATCCGCCGCCATCGGCGGCCCGGCGCCTCCCGCGGCGGTACAATGGGGAGATGCTTCATTCACCGGAAAGGGCGGGAAACATGAGCTCCCAGAAGCGACGGCGGCTTGATGCTGGAAAATGTCTGGCGGTGGTGGTGGTGATGTCGCTGGTCTGCGGCTTCTCACCCGCTCGCTCGGCCGCGCAATCGGCGGCGCTCACGCCCCCGGCGACGATCATGCCCACGGCCGAGCCGACCGAAAAGGCGCCGCCCGCGGAACCCTGGGCGTCGGGCGCGCCAAGCCCCCGGGAAACGGTGGAGATTGACCGCGTCAGGGCTCAGATCTTTTTGCGGCGGGAGTCCGGACCCTTGCGAGCCGATGTCTATTTGCCGCGGGGCGACGGCCCGTTTCCCGGCGTGTTGCTGATTCATGGCGGCGGATGGCGAATGGGCACGCGGTGGACCATGTCGAACTACGGGAATGCGGCGGTGCGCCGAGGCTATGTCGCGGTGGCCATCGATTACCGTTTGGCGCCCGAGCACCGCTTTCCCGCGCCGCTGGAGGACTGCCGAGCGGCCGTGCGGTGGATGAAGCGCCAGGCGCCGCAATGGAACATGGACGCCGACCGCATTGGCGCCTGGGGCTATTCGGCCGGCGGCCACTTGGCGGCGTTGCTGGGCGTTTGCGAGGATCAACTGGAGGACGGCCTGGGATGCCGGGTGCAGGCGGTCGTCGCGGGAGGCGCTCCCTGCAGCTTCCTGACACTCGACGAGGACAATCGCATGTTCGCCTACTTTCTGGGCGGTTCGCGCGCCGAGCGACCCGAGTCCTATCGATTGGCGTCGCCCAGTTGGTTCGCCTCGGCGGACGATCCGCCGGTGCTGTTCGTGCATGGGGCGACCGATTTTCTCGTCCCCAAGTCGAACGCCCAGGAACTCTTCTCGCGATTGCAACGTTGTGGCGTCCGTACGCGGTTTCACGAAGTCGCCGAGTGCGGGCATGTGGGCGCTTTCTTGGCCCCTTCAGCGCTGCAGGCAAGTTTCGAATTCCTGGATGACGCCTTGGCGCCGGCCAGCGATCAGCCAGCGGCCTCCGTCGCGCCGCCGGACACGACCGGCTCCGATACGACCGGCTCCGACACGACCGGCTCCGACACGACCGGCTCCGACACGACCGGCTCCGACACGACCGGCTCCGACATATCCGACGGGGAGCAACCGCGACGGTTCCCGCTGGACGCTTGACGGCCTGTCGACCGGGCCCCTTTGACGCCAGGCATCAACCCAAGGGACGAGACCGTCATGCTGGATCGCGAGGAGTACATTGAGCAGGCGCATTTCTTTCGCGCCATCGGGGAGCGTCTGCAAGAGAACATCCCGGTGCAGGATCTGCTGCACCAGATCAAGCAGGAACTGCTCGCGACGACGCGGATGCCGATGGCGGTCGACTACTTGCGGGCCGAGCTGGTGCATGGGGGTCGGATGGCGTCGGCCATGAAGCGGCTAAGCCACTACTTCACGCCGTTTCAAGCCTACTTGGTAGAGGAAGCCGAGGAGGATCGCGGCCGTTTCGACATGCGGATCGCGATCAAGGTGTTGCAGCGCGAGGCGGAGTATCGGGCCGAAGAACCCACTCCGCACGGCGTCTTCCTGTATCAGTTCGAGACGCTTTGCCGGAACCACTTGCGGTATTCGCGGGGATTGGACGCGATGGCCGGCGATTCGATCTTCAGCCAGCCATGGAAAGAGTGGATCGCCGTGGTCGGGCGGCAAGCGGGCCTGGTTGACTTCGCCGATTTGCTGTTTGTGCGGAGCGAGCATTATGTGCAGCGAAAACGTCGGCTTGCGGCGGACTTCGAGGCGGAAAAACCGATCCTGTTTGGCGAGCGAGAGGGGAAAATCGCGTTGGCCAATCGCGGCAAGGACCCGCTGTTCCTGTTCAGCGCGCTGCAACGTCAGTTGGGCTATCCGCGCGTGCCGCGCCCCGAGCCCCCCGACCAAACCCTGCAGATCCTCCCGTCGTTGCAGCGGCGGATGGAGCAGTTGGAAACGCGGCTGAGGCTGTTGGAGGAGGAGCAGCGTCATGGGGCCGTGGATCTGACGAAGCTCTTCCCGCCGCCGTCGCGCTAAATCAGGGTGAGTGTCGCCAAATGCGTAACAGGCCCGCAGGGCAACGCCGTAGCGGGTCGCAGCGCACCCCATCAGCATCAAGTTAAGAAGAATCCGGATGGAATTGACCGCGGAGGACACGGAGAACCACAGAGGCGGATGCAATTCGGTCCTCTTGGTTCCCCTGTGCTCTTCGATGAAAGGCCCCGTCGGTGCAAGCGGGGAGCCGCGGCGCCCGCTCGGACATAGCGGCGCGGCGATTATTTCCGATTTCCGACGCGCATTTGGAGTTTCTCCGGTTTTCGGCTCAGTGGGCGGCGTGATAGATTATGTTGGTGAGCAGTCGTATCACGATCCTGCGCGGAACGCCTTCCCCACCGCCCAGCGAGCTGAATATTTGACCGTCTCACCAGCGACTGTCGCCAAACCGCATCGCGCCGCCAAAGTTTCTTCATCGAGCGACCTTCTTGCCTCCGCGTCGCCCAAGGGCAAATAAGCCGTGGACTTCCAGCTGAATCTCGATGGGGAGTCGTTACAGACGATTCCTCTGGACCCCCCTCAATGCATTGCTCCCTCGACGCCGCTAAGCGAAGTCGTGCAGCTGATGCAGCAATCCAAGCGTGGCAGCGTGGTGGTGGTGGTGGACGGCAAGCTGGCCGGCATCTTCACCGAGCGTGACGCGTTGAGGTTGATGCACGACGCTTCTCCCTCGGTCTGGAAGCGGCCCGTGTCCGACTTCATGACGGCCTCGCCGGCCACGATGCGGCGGCATGAGTCGGTGGCCGACGCGATCGCTCGCATGGCTCAAGGCGGGTACCGTCGTTTGGTCTGCGTGGACGCCAATGACAAGCCAACTGGCGAGTTGACTGTCGCGGCGATCTTGCATTACTTGATTGAGCACTTCCCCACGGTCGTGTACACCCTGCCTCCCGATCCCCACCACAAGACAAGAGACCGCGAGGGCGCGTAACCGTCCCGCACGAAACCGAAGCGACGCGTCCTAGACCATCGAGTCCTTCATTTCCACAACTCTTCAGATTCCGGCGTTGGTCGTCCGGTTGTCGAGATTCCACCCATGTCGTTGCCCGCAGAACTGCAGTCCTCCAAAGAATCCCAGACTCTCCACTCCGCCACCGTTCGGCTCGCCGGCGACTCGGGGGACGGCATGCAGTTGCTGGGCAGCCAGCTGACGAACACGTCCGCCCTGGCCGGCAATGATGTGGCGACTTTCCCGGACTTTCCCGCGGAAATTCGCGCTCCGCGGGGAACGCGAGCGGGCGTCAGCGGCTTTCAGGTGCAGTTCGCCTCGGAGGACATCTTCACGCCCGGCGACACGCTCAACGCCCTGGTGGCGATGAACCCCGCCGCACTGGTCACCAACGTCTGCGACCTGGACAAGGGCGGGATCCTGATCGTCGATTCCGACAGCTTCGCGGCCAAGGATCTGAAGCTGGCCGATCTACCGGTCAGCCCCTTGGAGGACGGCAGCCTCGAGAATTATCGGCTGATCAAGGTGCCGATGACGACGCTCACCCGCACCGCGGTCGCCGAACTGGGACTCAGCGTCAAGGAACAGGATCGCTGCCGCAACTTCTTCGCCATGGGCCTGGTGTATTGGCTCTACGGTCGAGAACTGGACGCGACGCTGCGGTTCATCTCCAACAAGTTCGGCAACAAACCGCAACTGGCGGCGGCCAATGAAAAGGCCTTGCGCGCGGGCTGGTACTACGGCGAAACCACGGAGGCCTTTGTCAGCAGCTTCCATGTGGAGCCGGCCAAGTTGGCGCCGGGAACCTATCGCAACATCATGGGCAATCAGGCGTTGGCCTTGGGTTTGGTCACCGCCGCCCGTCAAAGCGGCAAGGAACTCTTCCTCGGCTCGTACCCAATCACGCCGGCCAGCGATATCCTGCACGAACTGAGCAAATACAAGCACTTCGGCGTGCGGACGTTTCAAGCGGAGGACGAGATCGCGGCCATCTGCGCGACGATCGGCGCAGCCTTCGCCGGCGCGATGGCGATCACGACCTCGTCCGGTCCCGGCATCGCCCTCAAGGGCGAAGCAATGGGTTTGGGCGTGATGCTGGAACTGCCGATGCTGATCATCAACGTACAACGCGGCGGCCCCAGCACCGGATTGCCGACCAAGACGGAACAGGCGGATCTGTTCCAAGCCATGTACGGTCGCAACGGTGAATGTCCCATGCCGGTGATCGCCGCTCGCAGCCCCGCGGATTGTTTCGACGTCGCTCAGGAAGCTTGGCGGATTTCCGCCACGCATCATGGTCCCGGTCATGTTGCTCTCCGACGGATATATCGCCAACGGCGCCGAGCCGTGGAGGATTCCGTCCGCCGCCGACCTGCCGACCATCACGATCAACCACCCCGCTGGCCGCGAAGAGGGCGACCCGGAGTTCATGCCTTATGCTCGCGACGAGCGGCTTGTTCGGCCGTGGGCCGTGCCCGGCACACCCGGCCTGATGCATCGCATCGGCGGTCTGGAAAAAGCGGATGGGACCGGCAATGTCAGCTACGATCCGGACAACCATCAGCACATGACCGACATCCGGCAACGCAAGGTGGATCTGATCGCGGATGACATTCCCTTGCTGGAAGTCAGTGGTCCCGAAAGCGGCGATCTGCTGGTACTGAGCTGGGGCGGCACCTACGGCGCCTGCACGACCGCGGCCGAACGCAGTCGCGCCGCCGGACTCTCCGTCGCGCACGCTCACCTCAGATGGCTGAACCCGTTCCCCGAGAATCTGGGCCAATTGCTCGGCCAATACCGCCGCGTTTTGATCCCCGAATTGAACATGGGTCAGCTGCGAGCCATCATCCGCTCCACATTCCTGGTGAACGTCGAAGGACTGAACAAAGTGAAGGGCAAGCCGTTCGCCGTAACGGAGATCACCGCGAAAATCCGCGAATTGATCGGCTAGCCACGACGCCTCTTGGACGCCTGAATCGAAACCAACTCAAACACAAAGACAGCAACTTCACCATGAGTACAGAACTTCCGGTATTGAACGCGGCGGATTTTGGCAGCGACCAAGATGTGCGTTGGTGCCCAGGATGCGGCGACTACTCGATCCTCGCGCAAATGAAGAAGATGCTTCCCTCCCTGGGAGTGCCGCGAGAGAAGCTCGTCTTCGTTTCAGGGATCGGCTGCTCGAGCCGTTTTCCGTACTACATGAACACTTACGGAATGCACAGCATCCATGGCCGCGCACCCGCGGTGGCCACGGGAATCAAGTCCGTGCGACCCGACCTGCAAGTCTGGGTGATCACCGGCGACGGCGACGGTCTGAGCATCGGCGGCAATCACCTGATGCATTGCATTCGCCGGAACCTGGACGTCAATATCGTCCTGTTCAACAATCGCATTTACGGCTTGACCAAAGGGCAATACTCGCCCACCTCGCCCCTGGGCAAGGTGACCAAGAGCACCCCGATGGGGTCCATCGACAATCCACTGCATCCGCTGTCGATCGCCATCGGCGCGGAAGCCACCTTCGTCGCTCGTTCCATCGACGTGAACATCAAGCATCTGGGCGCCGTGCTGAAGCGAGCCGCCGATCATCGCGGCACCGCCTTCATCGAGGTCTACCAGAATTGCAATGTGTTTAACGACGGCGCCTGGAATTACGCCACCGACCGGCAAAACAAGACCGAAACCACGATCGAGCTGGAACACGGCAAACCGCTGGTGTTTGGCAAGAATAAGGACAAGGGCATTCGGCTCAACGGGCTAAATCCCGAAGTGGTGGAATTGGGCAAGGGGATCAGCGAAGATGATCTCCTGTTCCACGATGAGAAGGCGCCCGAGCCCAGCTTGGCTTACCTGCTGAGCCGCATGCGATATCCGGAATTCCCGGAGCCCATTGGCGTGTTCCGAGCGGTGGACGCCCCGAAATACGAAGTCGAATTGAACGCTCAGATTCAACACGCTCGCGAGAAGAAGGGCGATGGCGATCTGGACGCCGCGTTCAACGCGGGCGATACCTGGGTGGTGTCCTAGAAGGAAGCACCTGATGATTATTTGCCCGTTCTGCGACCACGCGAATATGGAAGGCGCCGACGCCTGCGAGCACTGCACGCAGTCCCTGGCGCACCTCAGCCTGCCCACGCCAGTCACCGATATCGAGCGGAATCTGTTGACCGATCGAATGGACGTCCTCGATCTGGACCCGGTGCTGGTGTTGAAGTCCAATGAGCCGGTGGGCCGCGCCATCGCCCTGATGATCCAGCACCGCATCGGCTGCGTGCCGGTCGTGGATGATCAAGGCAAGCTCGTGGGGATCTTCACCGAACGCGACGCCCTGAATCGAGTCGGGGCAAAAGCGGCCGAGGTCGCCGAGTCGCCACTCTCGGAATTCATGACCGCCACGCCTCTGACCCTGCCGGCCACCGCGAAAATCGCTTTCGCCGTGCATCGTATGGATCTCGGCGGCTTTCGTCACGTACCAATCGTTGACGCCGAGAAGCGTCCCCAGCATGTCGTCTCGGCTCGCGACATCCTGCAATACCTGACCAAGCAGTTGTAATCAGGGATCAGGGATCAGGGATCAGGGATCAGGGATCAAGGGGATCAGGGATCAGGGATCAGGGATCAGGGATCGGATCAGGCATGCAAGCCCCAACGGGGCGACCCCAAACCAGCCCAGGGCATGCAGCGCAACCCTGGGAACGGGACCAGGCGCGCCAGGTGCAAGCCCCAACGGGGCGACCCCAAACCAGCCCAGGGTGATGCAGGCAACCCTGGGAACGGACGCGGCGCTCAAGTGCAAGCCCCAACGGGGCGACCGCAAACCAGCCCAGGGTGAGCGCAGCGCAACCCTGGGAACGGACGCGGCGCTCGAGTGCAAGCCCCAACGGGGCGACCGCAAACCAGCCCAGGGTGAAGCGCAGTGCAACCCTGGGAACGGACCGGCGCTCAAGCGCAAGCCCCAACGGGGCGACCGCAAACCAGCCCAGGGTGAAGCGCAGCGCAACCCTGGGAACGGACGCGGCGCCAAGCGCAAGCCCCAACGGGGCGACCGCAAACCAGCCCAGGGTGAAGCGCAGCGCAACCCTGGGAACGGACGCGGCGGACGCGCCTGTCGCGGCGCGACGGCTGGACTCACTCATACGAGATCGTCGTTTCGCCCTGGGGGAGGTCGAAGCACATGACGATATCCTCGCCGCGTCGCAACCAGGCGCCCGCGGTCAATTTCGCCGCGGTCGCCGCTTCGCGCAGCGCGACCGAATCAGCCCCCTGAACCACGCGGGTTGGCCTGGCGCCGCCTGGCATTTTGACCGTGAAATTGGGACAGGCCAACGGCGCCCGCAGCGTGATGGCGCCGGGTTGTTGCGCAACGACGCGAGTGAGCTCTTTGGCGGCCTGATAGCGGCCCATCTCGCTCAACTTCATCCATTGCGTTCGCTCGGCGAACCGGGTTCGCAGAGCCAGCACGATCTCTTGAAACTGCCGAAATCCCTGCTTGGTCCCCTGGTTGTAGAGACCAGGCCAATGACACAGCATGACCGCCGGCTTGTTCCGTTCAATCAACTGCACCAGGCGCCCAGCGGTCGCGTCTTCGTTGCAGTACCGCGAACCTTCGCACGCGCGATCGCCATCCCAACCTCCGAACCAGTCGCCGGTGGCCGCCGGCACGTTGGCGACCAATCGCGGCTGATCAGAATCCCTTTCGCCAATGTGCTCCAACTTGGGATCCGTCTCCAGATCATCGACCACGTACTTGAAGTAATGCGGCAGTTCGGCGCCAAACACGTCGCGAACCGCTTCGAAGACCGCTTGCCCGAGCCGATCTTTCACCAGATTTCCGAAGCCGCCCGGCGTCGTGACGCCTTCGCAGGGCAATTCGCAATTCTTCAGGATACGCAGAGCATAGGTCAGATAGGCGGCGAGTTCATCGACGCTGACCGGTTGCCGCGGATAGGAATTCTCCATCGTGGCCGGGCTGATTTCCGGCAATGGGCGACCGGTGCGAATATCGATCATGCGAGTATGCGTGATCATTTCGGGATGGATGTCGAATCGAGGGGCGATCGACTGCCGAACCAGTCGCAAACTCGCTTGCAATTGCGGGCGGGACCAACCCGGCAACTCGCGATCCAACCAACCGACGCAGGCGGGATAGGGAACGATGCTGTATTTGCCGCGAACGCCGGTCTCCTCGCAAAAATCAGCGAACTCCCGCACGAAAGCGTCCGGGATCTCTCGCGGCCAGGTCGTCCAGGGCTTTCGATAAATCTCGCGTTCGGGCCACGCCGCGGCGAACTGCGGCATGCAGAAGTGGCCCATGTTCACCAGGCAAGTCGAATCATCAATCACAAACGATAGGGGCACGCGAAGCCGCGGAGGCAACACCTCAACACCGGCCGTCGGCAAGGAGACCGGCCTGGCGAACGTTGGCGACCAGGACACCGCGTTGGATGCGACCACCGCGGCCTGCGCCGTGCAAAAAGCGTCGTCGAGAGAGCATTCTTGGTTCTTGGTTCTTCTGGTTCTTGGCGGCGTCACACGACCCAATCTTCTTGGCCGGTTCGGGCCCGTATCCGATCGGCCGCCCCTTAACAGAATTCTTGGGAGAGTGGTTTGATGGTCAGCTCGGGGACGTGGGCTCGCTGGGGAAGTTGGACGATGGCGGCGACGATGTCGGCGACATCTTGGGGTGCGAGCATGCGGGCGCGATGTTCATCGGTTACTGGCTTGGGGCGTTGCAGCAGAATCGGCGTATCGACTTCGCCAGGATAGATGTTGGTAATCCGCACGCCGTGAGCGTTTTCTTCGTTCCCCGCGGCGATTCCGAGGGCGGTCATCGCGAATTTCGAGGCGCAATAGGCGACGCCGCCCAAGGCGATCGGCGCTTGCCGCTAATGGACGAGATGTTGATGATCAGCCCGTCTTCACGCTGCCGCATCGCGGGCAGTGCGTAGTACATGCAGTTGTAGGCGCCGGTGGCGTTCACCGCGAGGACCGCATCCCATTGTTCAGGGCGCATTTCGGCCATGGTGCGGTTGGGAACGTTCACCCCCGCGGCGTTCACGAGAATATCCAAAGGTCCCAAGGTTTGGTTGGACCATTCGAATAGTCGAGCGACGCTGTCGCGGTCGGCGACATCCGCTGGGTGGAAGTGCAACTCCAGGCCGGAGGACTCGGCGGAGCTTCGCCGAGCTTCCTCGAGCTTTTCGGCGCGGCGACCGGCGATGGCGGTCTGTGCGCCCAGGCGAGCCAGTGTTTGGGCGATCGCCAGCCCAATGCCGCTGGCGCCGCCGGTCACTAAAGCACTTTTTCCCGAGAGCGGCGGGGAATCGGTCATCACGAAGCGGACCTCTGGGGCATGATGGAGTCAAAAAGAGCGGCCGCCGCACGTCGCGCCGCGGCTGGCGACGTCCTGTGTCGCGGCGCGGCGCGGTTGCCTCGCCAGTTCACTTGGAACAGAATAACAAACCCGGCGCGGCCGTGCGCCTTTCCTGAGCCACACTGGTTTGAGTCGCTGATGCCGCGAGAACAGAAGCTGGATTCAACGATTCAGATTGTCACGCCGGAGAACATCGCGTTCGACTATCAGGTCGCGGGCCCTTTCCAGCGCGTCCCCGCTTTCTTGCTGGACTTCGGCATCCGCGCCCTGTTCCTGACGACGGTGTTCATCATCGTGTTGATGGCCGGGGTATGGGGCGGCCAGTTGTTCAATTTCGGGATTTTTCTGATCGTTCTGTTCGTCACCGAGTGGTTCTATGGCGGGCTCTTTGAAGCCTACATGAACGGCCAGACTCCGGGAAAGCGTTGGCTCGGCTTGCGCGTCTTGACCACCGATGGCCAGCCCATCACGGGTTGGCAGGCGATCCTGAGGAATTTCCTGCGGCTGGCCGACACCATGCCCTGGCTTTCGGTGGCCATGCTGTTGGGCGTGGAGGGCGTGCCGGAGTGGCTGGCTTGGCTTCCCTTGGGTTCGTTTGGTCTGGCCTGCACGATGCTGAATCGGCGTTATCAGCGCCTGGGAGATCTTGTCTCGGGGACGATGGTCGTCGTGGAGGAGCATCCCTGGTCGCCTGGATTGGTGAAGCTCGAGGATCCGCGCGTGGATCAATTGGCGAAAGAGCTGCCCGCGTCGATGCAGTTGAGTCGCACGACCACACGTGCGTTGGCGATGTACACCGAGCGGCGGCGATATCTGTCCGTCGGTCGGCGGCACGAAGTCGCCCGGCACCTCGCCGAACCGTGGCTGGAGCGGCTGGGCATGCCGGATGACACCAGCTACGACTTATTGTTGTGCGCGATGTATCGCCGAACATTTGGCGTCGACGACGATCCCGCCTCGGTTAAGCCCAAGTCGCTTTCGGCGCGCAAGCCAGCGAGGGTCAGCGCATGAATATCGCCGAAGTGTTGGAGCGCCGAAGGGCGCAATGGCGGGAGTTGGACGAATTGTGCCAACGGATGCAATCGCGTCGCCGCGGACTTGGCGCCGCGGACATGACTCGCTTCGCCTCCCTGTATCGCGCGGCCTGCGCGGACCTCGCCTTGGCCGACGCCTATCATCTGCCTCAAGGCGCGTTGCAATACCTGCATCGCCTGGTGGGTCGAGCCCACAATCAACTGTATCGCTCGCGGCGATTCCGCATCGCCGACTGGTCGCGGATCATGTTCCGCGACACCCCCAGCCGCATCTTCCGCGACGGATGCGTGCAGGCTGTGTTTGTGCTTTTTTGGTTGTTCTTCCTGGCGTCGGCCATGTTGGCGCAAGCGGATTGGTTATGGCCGGGCTACGCGGAGTCGATTCTGGGCAAGCAACAGCTTGATCTGCTGAAGGAGAATTTCGCGGACCCCATCACCGGGCGGAACGCGGAAGCCAACTACTTGATGGCGGCCTTCTATATTCAGCACAACACAAGCATCGGCTTGCAAGCCTTTGCGGGCGGCCTGTTCGTCATCCCCGGGCTTTTCACCACGGTGTTCAACGCCGTGGTGCTGGGCGGATCCTTTGGCTACATGGCTCGGCCTGAAGTCTCGCAGGGAGTCAACTTCTACCACTTCGTGACCGCTCACGGGCCCTTTGAATTGACGGCCATTGTGCTTTCGGCCGGAGCCGGATTGCGCCTGGGGTTGTCCTGGATGTGGACCAACGGGCTGACGCGAAGATCATCGCTCCGCAAGGGGGCCCAGGAATCGATGCCGATCATGGGCGCGGCGATCGTCCTGTTCTTCTTGGCGGCTTTGTTGGAGGGGTTCCTATCGCCCTCGGGTGCGCCCTATTACCTCAAGGCGATTGCGGCGGTCGTGTCGTCCGGTCTCTTGATCTTCTACTTCGTGGTGCTGGGGTACCAAAACCAGGAGCAGGACGAGCCGAATGCAACTTGACCAAACTCGCGTGGTGATCCGCGAAAGGCAGCTGTCCGAGACGCTGGATCTGAGCCTGCGCCTCTTGCGCCATGCGCTGGGACCACTGGTGCTGCTGACTCTGCCCACGGCGATCCTCATCTTGTTGCTGAATTACTTCCTGGTGGGCTCGCTCGCGCCGCTGAACCCAGCGGACTATGAGTACGGCGAGCTGTATGAGATGCACTTTCGATACATCTGGAACCTGGGCGCGCTGCTCGCCGTGGAGGCGCCGTTGGTGACGCTGTTTGTCTCCAGCTACCTGGGGCATTTGGTGTTCGAGGATCAGCCAAGCGTGCGAAAGTCGATTCGCGAGACATGCGCCATGTGGCCCAAACTGCTGTGGTGCTTGGGCGTGCGGCGGCTCATCTTGCCGGCGATCGTGCTGGCGTTGTTCATGGACTCCTATCAAGTGAACGCCGCCGAGATCTGGTTGTCGATCGTGGCGCTGGTGACCCTGGTCGTCCGCGCGGCGCGGCCCTACTTGCTGGAGATCATCCTGTTGGAGCGCAATCCTCTGAGGAAGTCCAGTAAGAACGCCATCACGATCGGCCGCCGCAACGCGACGTTGCATAATCCGAACACGTCCGAGCTGGTGGGGCGATGGATGGTCGCCGCCCTGGTGGGCGTCATCCTGATTGGGTCGCTGTTCGGCACCCTGTTGTTCGTCCAGGGCTTTTACTTCAACGCCTGGACTGTCGGACCCGCCATGTTGCTGTTGGGACTGCCGATGACGGTGATGTTCGTGATGCTCTACTTGACGGTGTTTCGTTTCTTGAGCTACTTGAATCTGAGGATCCGGCAGGAAGGCTGGGAAGTGGAGCTTCTCTTGCGTGCCGAGGCGGCGCGGATGCGAGGCGAGTTGTCGGGCAGTTGGTGAGGGGAGGCGCCCCGCGGCGGACATCCTTGTTGGATGGGCGCCGAACCTCGGGGCGCGGTGATGGAATTGAACGGAGGAACGAACTTGAGCGGCGACCGAGATCGACGCGGGGGAATCCTGGCCATCGCAGCCGTTGTGGTTGCGATCAGCTGGTGCTGTTTCCCTGCGCCGGCGGCGTCGTGGGCCGACGAGGATCCAGTGCAGGCGGGAGCCGACGCGTTGCGGCGGGGACCGCGCACGCCCTGGTATGATCGCGGCGAGGATCAAGTGCGTGCGGCGCCCGTGCAGCCCTCGCCGGATCCCTTCCCGCACCGCAACTCGGATTGGCTGCAACGCGCCGCGACCAATAACCCGCGAAATATCAACTGGAATTGGGGAGGGGATTTTTGGGGAGTGATGCAGGTGCTGGCCTGGCTGCTGATTGTGTTGCTGATTGGACTGTTGATCGCAACGCTGGTGATGCAGTACGTCAAACGCAACTCGCCCTCGAGCGCCTTCGACGACGAAGCGGACGCGGATTCCGATTGGTATGACGAAGGACGAGTCGAACAGTTGCCCGTGAGCGTGGGCAAGGGCGATTTGCTGAGCGAGGCCAAACGCGCTTATGAGGCCGGCGACCTGCGAAACGCGATCATCTACCTTTATAGCTATCAACTGCTGCGCCTGGACGGCGGCCAGATCATTCGCTTGGCGCGCGGAAAAACCAACCGCGAGTATCTTCGCGAAGCGCGTCGGTCTCCCGCTCTGCATAAAATGCTGCGTCAGACGATGATCGCGTTCGAGGATGTGTACTTCGGCAATCATCGCTTGCCCGTCGAACGCTTCGAGTCGTGTTGGCGGGAGCTCGATCAATTCCATCACCAACTGGAGCAAACAGCCGCCTGATGCGACGCCCTGCACCACATCACCGATGGCGCTGGCCGATGCCGTCCGCCGCCCAGCCGCCAAGCGACGCGCGATCGCGATCGATTTGGCTGGCCGCGGCTTTGTCGCTGTTGCTGATCAGCGTCGCCGGTTGCGAACCCCGGTTGGGTCCGCAACCTTATGGCCGCGCCTTCGGCGCTGATCCCGAGCGCAGTATGAATGGCGTCACGGTCCTGGCGCGGATGATCGAAGAACGAGGGAATCGTGTCGCCACATGGGAAAGACTTTCACCGCGACTGAATCGAGCTCACTGCTTGATTTGGTTTCCCGACCACTTCGGCCCACCCCGCAAGAACGAAGCAGCCTGGTTCGAGGACTGGTTGCGTATGGGCAACCGCACGCTGGTCTATGTGGGCCGCGACTATGACGCCACCATTGGCTATTGGGAAGCCATGTTGGGTCAAGCGTCCCCGGAGCAAGCTCCGGAGCTGCGACGGCGGCTGGCCCACGCGCGAGCCGAGCATGAACGACGCCGCTCCACCATGCCCGCCGACCAGCGGGACCGCTGGTTTCATGTGCGACGGGATCAACCGCAGCGGCGCATCCGGTCGCTGACCTCGCCGCAGGGCTGGGCCGATGGCGTCGATCCGACCAAGATCGATCTGCGATTGGAAGCTCGGCTGGACCCGCTGCAGCCGCGGGCGACGGGCGATGTCGAAGCGCCCGACGCCACCACGGAAACCAACGCGACCGCGCAAACCAACGCCGCGCCCCCGGCGTTACCGACTTCGGCGACCGACGATCTGAGCTATCTCGACGGCGACTACTCGGGCGTTTTAAGGGGAGATCCACCCACGGCCGAGGTCCTGCTCGCCTCGCAAGGGGACGCCCTGGTCACTCGACTTCGCCATCCTCTCTGGCCAACCAGCCAGATCATCATCGTCGCCAATGGTTCGTTCCTCTTGAACTTACCCCTGGTGAATCGCGAACACCGCAAGCTGGCGGCGCACTTGATTGATACGGCGTTAGCGCCGCCGGGCCTGGTCGTGAGTCCGGGTTCCCAGCCGAATCCAAACAACTTCGAGTTCGTCTTCCTGGAAGGCGACGCTTACCTGCCGATCCGCACCTCGGAACCTTCGCCCAAATCGCTGTCGGGGATGGAGTTCCTGCAGCGTTGGCCGCTGGCGCCCTTGTCGGTGCACTTGTTATTGGCGCTGATGTTGGCGTGTTTTGTGTTCTTTCCGATCTTTGGGCGCCCGCGTGAATTGCGCGACGAAGCACTCAGCGATTTTGGCAGGCATGTCGACGAGCTCGGCCGTTTGTTGGAAAAAACCAACGACGTCCCCTTCGCTCGCGGCCGCTTGGATTACTATTTTGGCGGCGGTCGTCGAGACAGCGCCGCACGTCCCCAGACGTCTAGCAAACCTGAAAGCAAATCGTCCTCATGAGTTCAACTCCTTCGACGCCGTCGCGCGAGTTTCGTTGCGAGCAATGCGCGGCGCTGCTCCGCGCGGCCGTGCAACCAGGCCAAAAGGTGCAATGCCCGACGTGCAGCCATATCCAGGCGGCGCCGGCCGAGGCGCTCGGGGCGACCACCACCACGAACGTCACCGCGGCGCGGCTGGACGCCAACCCCCTGACGGCCAATCCGCCGGTCGCCGTCGCCTCGGAAAGCCCGGCTTCCGGGAGCCGACCGGGTGCGGAGTCAAGCGCCGCGCCGCCCACGGCTCGATCCAACGAGGAAGCGCGGGACACGCCGACCAAACTGCTGTTTGATCGCTTGACCACCGAGATCGCCAAGGTCTATGTGGGGCAGGAAGAACTGGTGCTGGGCACGTTGACCGCGCTGTTCTCGGCCGGCCATGTTCTGATCGAAAGCGTGCCCGGCCTGGGAAAGACGCTCTTCGTTCGCACCCTGGGCCGCGCCTTGGGGTGCCAATTCGGTCGCATTCAATTCACCGCCGACCTCATGCCCTCGGACATCACCGGCGCCCCGATCTTCGATATGAAGACGCAGGAGTTTCGCTTCCGACCTGGGCCCGTGTTCACGCAACTACTGCTGGCCGACGAAATCAACCGCTCGCCCGCCAAGACCCACGCCGCTCTATTGGAAACAATGCAGGAATTTCGGGTCACGGTGGACGGCGTCACTCATCATTTGGATCGCCCTTTCCTGGTTATGGCGACACAGAACCCGATTGAATCCGAAGGCACTTACAATCTTCCCGAAGCCCAACTGGATCGCTTCATGTTCAAGCTGTCGGTCGACTATCCGAGCGAACAAGAGGAAGCCGACATCCTCAGGCTCCATGCCGAGCGACTCGACCTGAATGCTCGTGTCGAGGAGGTGGAGCAGGTGACCAACCCCGAGGAGATCCTGCGGGTCACGCAAGAGAACGCCGATGTCCGAGTCGAGGACCGCCTGCTGGGCTACATCAATCAACTGGTGCGCTTGACCAGGAACTGGCCGCAATTCCATCTCGGCGCGTCGCCGCGGGCGGGCGTGGCCCTGTTGCAAGGCGCCCGGACGCTGGCCGCCTTCGCTGGCAGAGACTACGCCGTGCCGGACGATGTCGTGCAGATCGCCTTGCCCGCCTTGCGCCATCGCGTGATCCTGAGCGCCGAAGCGGAAGTCGAAGGCAGGAGCACCGACGAACTGTTGCGGGAACTGATTCGAACGGTCGAAGTCCCGCGAATGTAACGCAATGAATTGGATCCTGGAACTCTCTGAATCGCTCGCGCCTTATGTCGTGCTGTTGTGCGTCTTGGCGATGGCGCCCTTGGCGTTGCTGGCCGCCTGGCGCCGCGTCTACCCCAGCGCCCCTCTGCTGTACCTGGCGCTCGTACCATGCGCCTTGGCCATGTTGGTGTTCTTTACCCGCGACGCCATTATTTTGGTGCTGGTCGCGGATTTCCTGTTGGTTGGTCTCGCGGCCTGGGATCTGTGGCGCATCCCCGGCCGGCGAGCGTTTGTGGTGGAGCGGCACTTGCAACAAGTCGCCTCGCTAAAGGCCAGGCATCGTATCGAGTTGATCGTCGCCAACGTTCTTACTCGCCCCGTCAGTCTCTGGGCCAAGGACGACATCCCCGAAGGCTTCTCGGCGGAGATCGACGATTTTCAGCTCGATCTGGGACCGCGGCGCCGAGCCGTGCTGCACTACGAGGTGCAACCCACCAAGCGCGGCGCGTTTCAAATGGAGCAGGTCTATCTGTGTGTCCGCAGCCGCTGGGGGATGTGGCGAAGGTACGTGGACCTGCCCTGCCGTTCGACCATCCACGTCTATCCGGATATGAAGCAATTGGGGGAATACGCCCTGCTCGCTCGGACCAATCGCCTGAGCCTGATCGGCGTTCGCCGCACGCGACGCGTCGGACAAGACAACGAATTCGAACGCTTGCGCGATTTCACTCGCGACGACAACTACAAGAACATTGATTGGCGGTCCACCGCCAGACGCCGCAAGCTGACGGTCAAGGACTTTCAAGCCAACCAAAGTCAACGTCTGATCTTCATGCTCGATTGCGGGCGGATGATGACGAATCAAATCGGCGATCTCACTTTGCTTGATCACGCACTGAACGCGATGTTGATGCTCAGCTACGTCGCGCTGCGGCAAGGCGACTCGGTGGGTCTGATTTGCTTCTCCGATCGCATTCACTCCTACACGCCGGCCCGCAGCAGCATGGCGCATATGAATCGTCTGCTGCACGCCTCCTTCGACCAAGCGCCCAGCCTGGTCGAATCCCGCTATGATCAAGCTTTCCTGCATCTCAGCACGAACTGCACGCGCCGCGCTTTGGTCGTCTTGATCACCAACGTCATCGACTCGGTGAACGCTCTGCAAGTGCAACAATACCTGTGCAACTTGACCGGCAAGCACCTGCCGCTGGGCGTGCTGCTCAGAGATCATCACTTGTTCCATGCCGTGGAAAGCAAGAGCCTCTTCAAAGCCGCCGCCGCCGCCGACATCCTCTCCTGGCGCCGTCAAGTCCTGAGCGACATGGATCATCGCGGCGTCTTGACGTTGGACGCATTCCCCGAAGAGATCACCGCCCGCCTGGTCAACCAGTATCTGGAGATTAAAGCGCGGCACTTGTTGTGAACGTCACCAAATATGAACTTCCTGCCGGATGGTTTCCTGATTCGGGTCGCGTACCTGGTCTCCCTGTTGGGCGCCGTTGTTGGGTGGAGAAGCCTCCTGAGCCCGCCGGTGCGTGCGGTGTTGATTCACGGCGCCTCGATGGCGCCCGCATTGATTGGCGAACACAGAGACCTTGTTTGTCAACGATGTCGGTTCCCCTGGCGGTGTCCGTTGGCTTGCTTCCCGGCGGACCAGTTCGTGGTTTGCCCGAATTGTTCGCGTCGCTCAACATGTGCAGCTGTCGCCCGCGCTGTCAGGTGAGTCAGGCTTTTTGAGTCGAACCACGGCATGGCGTCGTTATGACCTCGTAGCGGCGTCGCTGAACGGCGCCGCCATCCAAGTCAAGCGACTGGCCGGTCTGCCCGGCGAGTCATTGGCCATTATCCAAGGCGACCTGTGGGTCAACGGCCGCGTCTTGCGCAAGAACTGGCCGCAATTTTGCAGCCAGGCGATTCTGGTCCATGACGATCGCTTCCGCCTGGCCGGTCAATCACGTTGGCGTCCGGTCCGCTCGCTCAGCCGCTGGCGGTGGGTCAACGACAGCTGGCGCGGCGCAGCCGCCGCCGGCGGAGCGGCCGACGATTGGCTGGCCTTTCGACCGTGCGCGCCCGCTCTCGCCGCCGGACAGGAACCGGCCATCGCCTGGACGGACATCTACGCCGAGAATCAAAATATCTCGCGAACCTGGCGGAGGGTCAGCGATGTGGCGATCGCCGCCCGGACCGAGATGTCGGCCGACGCCATCGTGGAGCTTCAGCTGACGACGGCTCGTGAGGCCCTTACTTGGCGCCTGGACTGCGGGGCGGATACGGCGACTGCGATACTGGACGGCCGGCCGCTCGTCGCCCTACGAGCCGCCGGCGGCGCCAGGCGGGCTGTTTCGAGCCTGGTCTGGGGAGTCTGGGATCGCCAGGCGATGCTGGTGCTGAATCACCAATTGGCCTGGTCGGCGGAGTTGCCCGAGAGCGCGGCGCCCGTTCCAACCCATGACTCACAAGCCGCCGTGCAGATCATCAAGGGAGCCGCGGCCCTGATGGACCTCAGGTGCCTGCGCGATATTTACTACCTGCCCAAGACGCCCGGCCGCCCCTGGACGCTGTCGCTGAATCACGCCGAAGTCGCCCTGCTGGGAGACAACCAGCCATACGCGATCGACGCCCGGCACTACGGCGCTGCGCCCCTGGCCGTTCTGCTGGGAAAGGTGAAACCTCAGCCGCTCGCTGGCGATCTCTGAGGCCCGGTGGGCAACGCCGCAGCGGATTTCGCAAAGCGAAGCAGGACCCGTAAATCAGTCCCAACCGGGACGACCCCAAATCAGCCCAGGCTGCAGCGCAGCAAAACCCTGGGTAACCGACGCCACTGGTTACACTGTCCACGCACCACTATTCCTTGTTACCCGAGTCGAGGACGGCCATGAAGGCCTTCTGCGGGATATCGACTTGCCCCACGGACTTCATTCTCTTCTTGCCTTCGCGTTGCTTGGAGAGCAGTTTGCGTTTTCTGGTGATATCGCCGCCATAACATTTGGCCGTGACGTTCTTGCGCATGGCGGGGACCGTTTCGCGAGCGATGACGCGTGATCCCAAGGCGGCTTGGACGGCGACCTCGAACATGTGACGATCGATTTCGGCTTTGAGTTTCTTGACGACCGAGCGGCCTCGGCGATCGGCGTCGGCTCGATCACAAATCACGCTCAGGGCGTCGACCTTGTTGCCATTGACCAGGATATCCATGCGGACCAGATCGGCGGGAAAATACCCCACCAAGTCGTAGTCCATGGTGCCGTAGCCGCGGGTCGCGCTTTTCAGCTTGTCGTGCAAATCGTAGATCACTTCGGCCAAGGGCAAGTCGTAGCTGAGCATGCACCGAGTGGGCGAAAGGTACTCCGTGCCAAGATGCACGCCTCGACGTTCTTGGCAGAGCTTCATGACCGGCCCGATGAATTCGACCGGGATGATCACGTTCACGCGGACGATGGGTTGACGAAATTCCTCGATAACGCCGCCGTCGGGCACTTCCTGCGGGCGATGAATGACCAGCTCCTCGCCGCTCTTGGTCGTGATCTCGTAGGTGACGTTGGGCGCGGTTTGCACCAGGTCGATGTCGGATTCCTGTTCCAGTCGTTGCTGCACGATCTCCATATGCAGCAAGCCCAGAAAGCCGCAACGGAAGCCGAAGCCCAGCGCCTCGCTGGTTTCCGGTTCGAACTCGAAACTGGGATCGTTGATGGAGAGCTTGTCCAGGGCGTCGCGCAGCTCGCTGAAGTCCTGGCCGTCGGAGGGATACAAGCCGCAATAGACCATGCGTTTGGGCGCCTGGTATCCTTCCAGCGGTTCGCCGGGATTATTGGCGAGGCTCACCGTGTCGCCGATATGAACCTGATCGATCGTCTTGATGTTGCAGATAAGGTAGCCGACCTGCCCGGCGCTAAGCTGTTCCTGGGAAGTAGGGCGGGGCCGGAATTGCCCGAGGTCGATGACTTCATGGGTGTAGCCGGTGCGGAGGAAGCGGATCTTGTCGCCTTTGCGCACCCTGCCCTCCATGATTCGCACGTAGGTGATGGCGCCGCGGTAGGCGTCGTAGTGCGAATCGAACACCATGGCTTGCAGCTTGTTCTGGGGATCTCCCACGGGAGGCGGCACGCGTTCGATGATCGCCCGCATCAGCCCTTCGATGCCGACGCCCGTCTTGGCGCTGACCTTGATCACATCCTTGGCGCTGACGCCGACGGTCAGCTCCATTTCATGAATCACTTCATCCACCCGCGCGTGCGAGAGGTCGATCTTGTTGATGACCGGAATGATGGTCAAATCATGTTCGACCGCGGCGTAGGCGTTGGCCACGGTCTGGGCCTCCACGCCTTGAAAGGCGTCGGCCAGCAACAGGGCGCCTTCGCAACACGCAAGCGCTCGAGAGACCTCATATTGGAAATCGACGTGCCCCGGCGTGTCGATCAAATTGATCTCGTAGTCCTGTCCTTCGAAGTGATAGGCCATTCGCACCGTGCGGGCCTTGATGGTGATGCCGCGGGCGCGTTCCAATTCCATATCGTCAAGGATCTGTTCCTTCATCTCGCGTTTGCTGATGGTTCCGGTGAATTCCAGCAGGCGGTCGGCCAGCGTGCTCTTGCCGTGGTCGATGTGGGCGATGATGCAGAAGTTGCGAATGTGTTCGCAGTTCATGGGTGAGCGGTTCTTGGTTGGGGTGTGAGGGAAAGGCGGTCTCGGCAAATCCAGCGCAAAAGCGGTCGAGCCGACCAACGGCCGGCAGCGTGGAGGTGCTGAGGAGCGAACGGCGACGACGTCAGCCGGCCTCTCGAAAATGCTTGACTCGAGCCAGCCCCGCGGCGCCGACGTAGCCTGCGTCGCCGCCGAGTTGGGCGAAGCGGATCGCCGTTCGCCGGGCCAGCACAGGAAACGTTTTGGAGCGAGTTTCGGATCGTACGCGCTCCAGAAAACGCTTGCCTAGCGGAGAGCCCTCTCCGCCAAAGGTCATGGCGCCGCCTAGCAACACGGCTCCAGGATCAATGATATGCATCAAACTCACAATGCCGATAGCCAGATAGTCGGCGGTTTCCATAATGATGCCTTCGGCGGCGGCGTCCTGCTGCTCCGCCGCCTCGGCCACCATCAGGGGCGTCACCGCTCGGCCTTGGCTCATGGCGAGGCCCAGCGGCGAACCCTCGGCCGGGGGCTGTTGAGCCAAGAATTCCTCGGTCCGCTTGATCACCGCGGTCGCGCTGGCGTAGGCCTCCAGGTGCCCCCGTTGGCCGCAGGAACAGACCCTGGCCTGGGGACTGCTGTCAATGATCATATGGCCGCATTCCGCACCATGGCTGTTTTCGCCGTCCAGAGAAAAATCTCCGATGATGATCCCCCCGCCGACGCCCGTGCCCAGCGTCAACAGCACGATGCTGGGATATTGGCGGCCGGCGCCGACCCAGAATTCGCCGTAGGCCGCCGCACCCGCGTCATTGGCGAAGACAACGGGCACGCCCGTCGCCGCGGAGAGGGCGTCCCGGATGTGAAAGTGCCGCCAAGCTGGCAGGTTCGGCGGCTCCAGAATCATGCCGGCGGGAATGTCCATGGTGCCGGGCGTTCCCAAGCCAATCGCGGCGACGTCCGCCAAGGCCAATCCGTGCTGCTCCAGAAGCTGCCGCGACGCACGGGCCATGCGGTTGACCGCATCCTGGACCCCCCGCTCTTGTTGGGTCGGCAGACGAGTGAAGGCGATGGTCCGACCCTGGTCGTCCACCAAGCCGATCTTGATGCTGGTGCCGCCGACATCCACGCCCAGGAACAAAGGGCGTTGTGCTTCGGTCAGGTGGATCAGTGCTGGCATGCGGAACCCAACTTAGAGGGTCGATTCGGGCGGTGTTTCAAAGAGGTGCAAGTATAAATTGGGCGGCCATTTCGTGGTAGCCGAACGCCGCGCCGCCGAGCATGACTACCACGAAAGACAGTCGAGCACGAAGCCGGGCTCGGCGGCATCGCGGCTTTCAGGGGGCGATCATTTCCTGCCAAGCCTGTTTGGCTTGCGGCAAGTTGCCCATCATGGCGCCGGCGGCGCCAGCGGCCAGGAAGGCGGCGAAACTGACCAAGACGAGTCCCCAGATCCAGTTGGGGCCTCCCCGTGCTTGCCGCAACTCCTTGCCCAAGGCCTGCTCGAGTCGGCGCCAGCCTTCATAGCTTTGACGCGGGCCCGAGGAGACCAGTTGTGCGTTTCGCAGGGGCGTGGGCGTTTCCAAGTGCAGTTGGACTCCCAGGCGAGGCAAGACCAGGGCGTCGCCGGCCCAACGGGCGTGCGCGTCGAGTTGCTCGGCCACCTGCTGCAAGGACTGGTGAAGTTGATCCGCGGTGACGTTGTAGATGATCAGCCGCGGCCGCATCGACAACACGCAAAGGGTGAGGGTTAGCGCGTAGAGTCCCAACATGAGCGTCCACACCAGAATGCGTCCGCCCAACTGCATCACGGCGCCTTGCGGCATGAACAACTCCATCGGCCCCACCACGAAGAATCCCACGACGCCCAGGCCCAAGGCAGCCGCGTCCCGCGCCGGTGGTCAGCAAAGGGCGCCGCTGCAGGTTGATCGCGCCAATCATCAGCAGGTAGGCCGCAAGGGCGCGAAGGCAATCGTGATGCGAAGTGGATCCATGGTTTGATTTCATTCCGCAACGCGGAGTTTCGCTGAACTGATGGCTCGGAATGAGGGCCGTTCATGGGGCGGCTTGAAAACGCCGCACGGCGATGACCATTCGGATGGCCGCGGCGGGGCGCCGCCGAAGCAACTCCGCGGCCGATTGCAGGGTGCGTTCCGCTCGCTCGCGGTATTCGTACCGATGGGTCCGCTCGGCCAGGGTCAGCAGGTTGCCCGCGGCGACGGAATTGCCCGCGGGCGTGGCGGCGTCCACGGGCTTCTTGGCGCGGGCCAGAAGCGATTCATGATCGTTGCTGGTGAAGAAATAACCGCCCTGGGCCGCATCCCAAAACAAGTCGTCCTGCACCTCCTGCAGTTGCTGAGCTCGCTCGAGCCAGATCGGCTCGCCGCTGGCCTGCTGCAGGGCGAGCAACCCGTCGATAAACATCGCGTAGTCGTCCAGGTACGCATTCAGGCGAGCCGCGTCTTGGCTGAACGTACGCTTCAAGCGACCGGAGTCGTCTCGCAGCCGCGTCCAGAGGAACTCGGCGGCCTGGCGGGCCATCTGCAGGCTGCCGGGATGCTTGAGTGTTCTTGCCGCATCGGCCAAACCGCGAATCATCATGCCGTTCCACGCGGTTAAGATCTTCGTATCGGTCAAGGGTCGTTCACGTTGGCTGCGGACAGCGAGCAGACGAGCGTTGATGGGCGCCAGTTGACTCCACAACGCCTCTTGGTCCATGCCCTGCGCCTGCGCTTCTTCCTTCCAGGACCGTCGCCTTTGGGGAGCGTACCATTGGCCGTCGAAATTAGGCGGTTCGGCGACTCCGTACACGTCGGCCCAGAGCGCGTATTGCGGCGCCGATAACGCGGCTTGTGCTTCGTCGCGCGTCCACCGGTAAAATTTGCCTTCTTCGTGCTCCGAGTCCGCGTCGAGGGCGGCGTAGAAGGCGCCGCCGGGCGCGGTCATCTCACGCTCCAGGAACGCCAGAATGCCTTCGCAGATACGGCGATAGGATTCCTGTCCGGTCAACCGATAGGCTTCCGCATAAACGCTGAGCAACTGACCATTGTCGTACAACATCTTCTCGAAATGCGGGATCCTCCAGTAACGGTTGACGCTGTAGCGGTGAAAGCCCCCGCCCACATGATCCCATACGCCTCCCCGAGCCATCCCGTCGAGCGTCGTTTGCAGCATCTTCCAGGCGGGATCCTTGGGACGCTCGGCGATGGGTAGTCGATCCAGTTGATCTATCAGAAAGAACAGGTTCGAGGCCTCGGGGAACTTGGGAACATTCGGGGTGTCCTCGCGAAAGCCGAAGCCGCCATATTTCGGATCGAACTCCGCGGAAAGCTCATCCAGAGCAGCCTGGGCGACCTCCGGGCCGGGGGTGGCCTGTGGCTCGGCGGCCCGGCCCTCCAGTTCCGTCTTGACGACGCGAGTGATCGTCTTCGCATCGGCGACAATCTGGGTCGGGACGCTCGTCCACAATTCATGAACGCGGCGAATCAGGGTGAGAAAACCGGTGCCGACGCCGCGCTGCCCGTCACGAGCCGGGAAGTAGGTGCCACCCACAAACGGCTCGGCGTCGGGCGTCAGGAACATGGACAGCGGCCAGCCGCCGCCGCGACCGTTGCCGGTCAATTGGTTATAGACCTGCAGCGACGTCATATAGATCGAATCGATGTCGGGGCGCTCTTCGCGATCCACCTTGATGCAGATGAAGTGCTTGTTCAGGAACGCGGCGATCTCTTCATCCAGGAACGACTCCCGCTCCATCACGTGGCACCAGTGGCAGCTGGAATAGCCAATGGAGAGAAAGATGACCTTGTTTTCCTGCTTGGCGGCGGCCAGGGACTCTTCGTTCCAGGGTCGCCAGTCAACGGGATTGGTCGAATGGCCAAGCAGATAGGGGCTTGTCTCGCGAGCCAGACGATTCGTTCGAGCAGCGGGCGCCTGCTCGTTCTGAGCTTGGAGCGGGCGGACACATCCGAGCAGCACGACGCCCAGGACAAGGATCCCAAGCCAGCGGGGCGCAGCGAGAGGGCGGCCAAGAACGCAGCTCGCAGCCGAGGCGCCTGCGGGTTGAGCGCGAAGAAGGACGGCGGCGCGGAATCGGCGGCGACGGGCGATCATGGGGAACCTCACCGAGAAGACAGGCAAGGCTCCATTAAACCAGAATCCGATCCCCCACCCCAGGCGGCGTTACGCCTTCTCCTCGTCGTTGAACATGGTCGCCGGTTCGGGGGCGTCCTCGCCTTCGAGCAATTCCATCATGTTGGTCGCTTCGATGGCGTCCTCGTAACGGGCGCGAAAACTCACCGTGCCAATGGTTAGAACTTCGCCATCGGGCAACACGCTCTCGGTGATGCGCTGTCCGCCAACGAAGGTGCCGTTGAGCGAGCCGAGATCCCGCACGATCAATTGACCGTCGGCCTCGTAGATTTCGCAGTGTTGCCGGCTGATGAGCGGGTGCGGGACGGTGAGGGTCGCCTCCCGGCCACGGCCAATCAAAGCTGGCAGCTTCAGCGCGATTTCGGTGGTTTTGGCGTTGTTTCCCACAACGACGAGTTTTGCTTTCATAGTCTCTTCAGCCTTCTGGGACCCAATGCGTCAGTGGGCAGTTTCAGGTCGCTCCAAGAGAATCGTAGGTTACGCGTTCGCGTTCCAACCGGCGAGTGTCCGAAACTTGGCTCGGGCCCGTTGGTTTTGCCTCGGAAAAACCCGCACAACCCGGCAGCCACCCCCCCGATTTACCGACGCTTGAGGTGGGGCGAAGGGTGCAGGCGCCGTTGGAGGCGGCCAAGCGAAAGCAGGACGCCAACTGCACTTGCAAGGTAATTCTACCACTCTATAATCTCGGAGTCAGTTGAATTGACGCTGCCAGAGTCGCTCCTTCGCGGAGCGGCGTCCGAAGGGCGGCGTCGCATTTGGCGATGCGGGTGTAGCTCAGTTGGCAGAGCACAACGTTGCCAACGTTGTTGTCGTGGGTTCGAATCCCATCACCCGCTCTTTTTTTATTTCTTGGCAGGGATTCTCGGCAGGAGTTCCCCCGGTTGCTCAACGGGGATGCGGCACCTATGGCGGACACTTCAACGGACGCATCGCCCCTCGAGGGCGAAGACACAAAACAACCGCTAAACCTCGAAGTCAAGATCGACTCGCCGGGTGCATGCAAGCGGCATATCGTGGTGACCGTGTCGCGGGAAGATGTGGATCGATACCTCGACGACGCGGTGAAAGATCTCGCCCCCAAGGCCGAGGTGCCCGGATTTCGCGCCGGCCGCGCTCCCAAAAAGCTCGTCGAATCGCGATTCAAGAAGGAGCTGAGCAACCAGGTCAAGGGCGCCCTGCTGATGGACAGCATGGAGCAGGTCTCCGATTCCCAGGAATTCTCAGCGATCAGCGAGCCCGAGTTCGACATTGAATCGGTGGAGATTCCCGATGAGGGCCCCTTCACGTTCGAATTCGAAGTCGAAGTGCGGCCCGAGTTCGACCTGCCCGACTGGAAGGGACTGAAGCTGCAGCGGCATGTCCGCGATTTCAGCGAGGAAGAGGTCGACCAGCATCTGAAGCGCGTGCTGGGGCGATATTCCACCGTGGTCGCGAGCACCACGCCCGTGGAGACCGATTCGGTGATCGTGGCCAACCTGGTCTTCGAGCATGATGGCGTCGAGATCGCTCGCCTGAATGGCCAGACCATCGATGTCAAACCCATCGTCAGCCTTCACGATGGCGAAATCAACGGCTTCCTGGAGGCCGTGCAAGGCGGCCAAGCCGGCGAAATCCGCCGCGCCAAAGCCACGATCTCGCCCAGTTGCGCCGACCCGGAATTGGCGAATGAGACGGTCGATGTCGAAATCGAAATCGTCGCCGTGAAGAAACGGGAATATCCCGTACTCTCGACGGCCATGCTCGAGAAACTCGGCGGCTTCGAATCCGAGCAACAACTCCGCGACGTGATTCGCAACGAGCTGACGCGGCAACTGAGCTACCACCAAAGCCGGGAAGTCCGGCAACAGATTACTTCGCTGCTCACCGCCGCGGCGACGTGGGACCTGCCGACGGACATGCTGAAACGCCAGTTTCGTCGCGAACTGGAGCGGGCCGTGATGGAATTGCAGTCCAGCGGCTTCTCCGACCAGGAAATTCGCACCAAGGAAGCGATGATTCGGCAAAACAGCTTGGAATCCACCTCCGTGGCGATGAAGGAGCACTTCATCCTCGAACGCATCGCGGAGGAAGAATCGATTGAGGCCGATGAGCAGGACTTCAACGCCTTGATCCAGACCATCGCTTTGCGCGAAAACGAAAGCGTCCGCCGGATTCGAGCACGCCTGGAAAAACGCGGTCAAATGGACTCGCTGCGAAATCAGATCATCGAGCAGAAGGTCATCGATCTGATCGTGAGCAACGCCGATGTGACAGAAACGCCTTTCGTGCCGCAACCCGAGAACACGACGACGATTGCGGCGAATATCATCGACCGCGCGGAAGGCGACATCCCGGAAGCCAAGCATGGAGGTGAAGAAGCCTTGCGGACCCCGGCGGATCGAAGTTGATTGAGGCCGCCCGTCCGGCCTCCATCCATCAGAGGCTGGTCGCCCCAAACACGTGACGCTCTAAAAAGGGCCGCTTCCCGCTTCGCCCGCCTTTCAGCAACGCCCGCCGACGGAACGCCGAACGAAGCGGGATTTTCGTCGCGAACCATTTCCGCAACAATGCGGTGCCGTCTCCGCCTGGGACAGTCCCCATGGCGATGGTGGTCGCCCCCTTTGCGAAATGTCGGTTCGCACGTACGGTAAAACAAGGCCCGCAAGCTCAAGCTTCGGCGGCTGCAGGACATGGATGCCGGCTCAGGGCCGTCGCATCCTTCATCGGAATCAGGGTAACGGAATCATGGAACATACAACGCCTCCCATGTGGGACTCCTACAGCTACCAGAGCTATCAGCGGCAACGGCAACTCACGCTGGGCGATCTGCTGCTGGAAAACCGGATCATCTTTCTGGAAGGTCCAATCGGCACCGGCAACGCCAATTCGGTCGTCATGAAGCTGTTGTACCTGCAGAGCGAGAATCGCCGTAAGGACATCCACTTCTATATCAACTCGCCCGGCGGCGATGTCGTGGCGACCTTGGCCGTGTACGACACGATGCAGATCCTGAGCTGCCCGGTGGCCACCTACTGTGTCGGGCAAGCCGCCAGCGGAGCGGCCGTCCTGCTGGCCGGCGGCACCCAGGGCAAACGCTACGCCCTGCCCCATGCTCGGGTGATGCTGCACCAGCCGTATGGCGGAGTGAGCGGGCAAGTCAGCGACATCGAAATCCAGGCCCAGGAAATCCTCCGCAACCGCGAAATGCTCAACGAAATCCTCGCCCAACATACGGGCCAATCCCTGGAACGCATCGCCAAAGACACCGATCGCGACTTCTTTCTAGGACCCGAAGAAGCCAAGTCCTACGGGCTGGTCGATGACATCCTGGCCAAACCGCCCGCCGATGAAGAACCCTCCTAGTGCGGCGTCTCCATCCAGCCTTCGTGTTCATTGATCTCCTGCACCACCGTACAACCGAGGGAGCGATCCCATGCCGATGATCCCCTATGTAATCGAGAAGAGCGGCCGTGAAGAACGGGCGTATGACATCTACAGTCGGCTGCTGAAAGACCGCATTGTCTTTCTCGGCACCGGCGTCAACGATGATGTGGCCAACGTGATCGTAGCGCAGATGCTGTTCCTGCAGTCGGATGATCCAAAGGCCGACATTCACTTCTACGTCAACTCGCCCGGCGGCAGCGTCAGCGCCGGCATGGCGATTTATGACACGATGCAGTTCGTCACCTGCGATGTGGCGACCTACTGCATCGGACAAGCCGCCTCCATGGGCGCGGTGCTGCTGACCGCCGGCGCGGCCGGAAAACGCCATTCGCTGCCGAACTCGCGAATCATGATCCACCAGCCGCTGGCCGGCATGCAAGGAACGGCCGAGGAGATTGCGATCCACGCCCGCGAATTCCGCCGCGTCAAGAGCGCGACTGAATGATATCCTGATCCGGCACACCGGTCATTCGCTCGAGAAAATCGAAAAAGACACGGATCGGGATTGCTTCATGACCGCCAATGAGGCTAAGGACTACAACTTGGTGGACCAAGTGATCGAACATATGTCCGAATAATCGAGTACTCCCCGTCAGCGGTGGGCCGAGGATCGCGCCCACCGTCGCTGGATGGCCTGTCTTCATGCGATGGATCGCAACTCTATTGATACTCTCCCTCCTCGCCGGCTGCTCCAGCAGGCGAATGGACGGCTATGTCGAGTTGCTGAACGCGGAAAAGCGATCGCTCGAAGATCAGCTCTACGACATGACATACGAATATGAGTCCCAGCACCGCAAGCTGGAACGACTCATCAACGAGAATCAGCGATTGCGGCAGCAAGTCGGGGGCGATCAAGGCGCCCAGACCGTGCCGGCGCCATCCGGCGCCCCCCGGCCGGTGCCGATCGATTCGCCGGACGTCCAACCGCTTTCGCCCCCTGCTATCGAAGCTCCGCCCCTGACGGCGCCGCCGTCGGTGGTATCGCCCACCGGTTCGCGAGGAAACGGCCCCGAATCGCTCGGGGCGCCGCTGCCGGCGGACCCGGAGTCCCCCGACGGCGAACCGGCCATCCCGGACGTACCGGAGCTGCCGCAAGATCCGCCGCCCGCCGGCGGCGCACAGGCGGTGCGTCCGGCAGCCGCCACCCAAGACGACCACTCGCCCGAGGGCTGGCCAACCAACAATGCCTCGAGGCCGCCAAACAAACCAAGGCGCCAAGTGGCAGCCATCGCGATCGAAGCCGTGGCCCGCGATTTCGATCAGCGTCCCGGTCCCGATGGCTTCGAAATGCGATTCAACGCCACCGATCAAGACGGTCGCGCCATCGAACCGCAAGGCCGTCTTCGGGTCGCCTTGATCGACGGCCTTCAGCTGGATCGCAATCAGATCGCCGCGATGTGGGAATTCACCGCCGAGGAAATTGCCGCGGCGGCGGCCGAGCCAGACGCCGCGTTTCGCGGACTCAAGCTGCCCATGACTTGGCGGGAAGACGATCCACCCACACAATCGCAGGCGAGGCTGGCGGTCCGCTTCCATGCCGCCGACGGACGGACCTTTGACGTCCAAACCACGCTGCAACTGCCAGCGAGCGAATGGAAAGCGCGCTAGGCGCGGGCGGCGAAGGGCGCAGGCCTGTGTGAGCCGGCCTCACCTAGCGCTCAGCATTTCCTGGACGGTGGCGACGCCGGTTTCGCCCAGCTTTCCCACGGTGATGGAAGCGGCCAGATTGCCCACTTTGGCCGCCAAGGGCGCGTCAGCCCCCGCCGCCAGGCTTAGCAAGGCTCCGCTGCTGAACGCGTCGCCGGCTCCCACAATGTCCAACGGACCGGACAGCGGACGCGGCGCCACGTGGTGCGTTTGGCCCTCTTGATCGACGCACCAGACGCCCTCCTCGCCAGCGGTGCAAAAAACGACACGATGTTCGCGTTCTCGCAACGCGCGGATCACCGCGTCCATCGGCGCCTTGTCGTCGAGCCCGAGTGCGCGGGCCATTTCCTGCCGATTCCCCTTGAGGACTCCGCTTGCGAACTGATGCAACTGAGCTCGACTGTCAATCAGCACGGGCGTTTTCGGCGCCGCGCAGGCAATGCACCAGTTCTTGGCGAACCGAATCGCACACCACGCCGCATTCCCGCTCCGGAATCTGATCCAGCACAATCCAACCATCAACCCTGCGGAACATGGTTCGCAACGACGCGCAAATGATCGCGATTTGCTGGGAGTCGTGAGGTCGCCGCTCGCGAACGTCCAATCGGTTGAGCTCCCTTGCACCCTCGGGCGCCATCACCAAGGGCTTGATGTATGTGGGCGTCAGTCGATCGGCGCAGCGAACGATGTGGTCGGAGTCAACGGGCATCTCCGCCAACCGCGTCTGCAAGTCGTGGCCATGTCCGTCGTCGCCGATGATCGTCAAGGGAAGCAGCTTGGCGGCCCCTAGTGCGGCCAGGTTGCTCATCACCGTTCCCAGCGCTCCAGGCGCACTACGAATTCGCACGACCTGGTGCGCCGCGAGTCCGGTCTCGATCGAGATCTCCTCAAGGCTCCTGTCGATCTCCAGATAGCGATCCAGGAACAGATCGCCGAGCAGTCCGATGCGGAGCGTGGCGAATCGCTGCAGCAGCGTTTCCAATTCGCCTGAATCGATTCGCCAGTCGTGCGTCCGATGCGTCATGCCGAGAACCCCTGTGCTTCGCCAATCGCCTTCCACAGGAACGGCGCCGTATCCCGATGATCGCCGCAGACATAGTAGCTCTCGCCGCCGTCGGCGACGGTCCGCACCAGAATCGTTTTCCAGGGGCGGTAGTAGTACTGTGGATTCGAGCGATCGGCTTCCTGCGAGACATCACCCGCGATGGGTATCAAGTCCATGGCGGCGGTGGTGAAACGAGTGATGAGCCGCCCTTCCTGTTGAGCGACATTGCGCGCCATCGATAGCGCCTTGAGGTAGACTTCCGGTCCCATCACCGCACTGCCGAGGCAGAGAAAAACGCCCCCCTCGAGTTGATCCACCGTATGGCAGACGCTGAGGAAGTCGCGATCGCTCCCGATCCCGAACGCCGCGGCGTCGAAGTTTGGATGTTGATGAATGATGTCGTAGCCAATGCCGATATGCGCGGTCACCGGCACGCCCAAACGGACACCGGCGGCCAGGAGGCTGATGTCTCGATGCGGATACTCATGGCCTTGCAGGATCGTTGCGCCAATGGCCTCGCCCAATCCCAATCCGTCCTGCACGCCGCGACGGACGATATCGTTCAGGTAGCCTGTCTCGCGCCACATGCCGAACTCGCCGGTGCGAATGTAACGGGCGACGCTCTCGGTCGTGGCGCCGATGCGAGCCAATTCGTAGTCGTGAATCGGTCCAGCGCCGTTCATGCCCAGATGCGTGATCCACCCCTGTTCCATCAGATCAATAAGAAAACGCGATACGCCGGCGCGTATCACATGAGCGCCCATCAAGACCAGCACCGCCGCGCCGCGCCGCCGCGCCGCCACGATCCGTTGAGCCAGCGTGCGAAGATCGCGCTGTGCGGCTGCCGGCGGCGGCGCCGCCGGCTCGTCCAACGACAACAATCGATCGAGCTGCATGTCGTGCCGACGCTCGCCCAAAGGCGCCAAACGAATCCTGGATCGATCAAAGCGAGGAAAGGGCATTTTTTGGTTCTTGGTTCTTGTGTTCTGGTTCTGGTTCTTGGTGCTTCTCTAGGCCGGGTTGCAGGTCTTATTCAGGTGAACTCGCTGCGATCTCCGAGGCCCGGAGGGGCCGACACAATTTTAGCCGTGGCCGTAAGGGCCGTGAGGCGAGCCCTTAAAACTCGCATGAAGCAAAGCGCGACTGCCGCCGGCAAATTCCCGCCACCGCTGGGCTTGTCCCAGCGTCGGGCCTGCTCCTCGCCAACCCGTGCGCCGTGCCCATTCCCGCCGCAAGCCCAAATGGCGTGGACTTAGAAATGCCTCTGCCTGCCAGGCCCTCCGGGCCTCAGAGATCGCAGGCATTGCTCGAGTCCACGCCATTCGGGCTCGCCGGGCCGGCGAGCGTTCATGGTCAGCGGGAATCAATCATGACGTCTTGGTTAGCCGCTCAGCAAGGCGGGCAGCCATTCCCGGCAGCTCTTGTAGTCGGGAACGATGGCGTGGGCGCCGGCTTGAATCAGGCGGTCTCTTTTCCAGGCGTTGACTCCCGGGGCGCCGTCTTCTTGGCTCGCGACGCCCAAGGCCAATCCACCCGCTTGTTGCACCTCTTCGATTTCGACAAAGCCGTCGCCCACGCCCAGGATTTCCGTCCCGGGCGCGCCGGCTTCCTGGACGATGCGCTGAATGACCTGCGCTTTGGAGAAGCGGCGATAGTCGTCCAGGGCGCCATAGACATGCGGCCCAAAGTAATGCTCCAGTCCCAACACGCTCAATTCATGCTTCACGTAGTGCAAGTCGGTTCCCGAGGCGAGATACAGAGTGCAACCATGCTGCTGAAGCGCCTGCAGCAAATCCTCGGCGCCGGCCACCATCATCTGGCTGCGGGCCATGCGGCCGTCGGTCACCGCGTCGATCCGTTGCTTGACTTCCGTCCATAGCAAGTCGTGATAGCGATGCTTGTAATGGAGCGGTTCTGCGGGGCGGCCGCCACGAGCTTGCACTTCTTCGGCCAGCCGCATCATCTGATAGATCGTCTGCTTGCCCGTGAGTCGAGCGACAAACTCGGACACCAACTCCTCAATCTCCTGAGGCGAATCGCGACGTTCTGGATCCGAGTTCAGCAGGAGTTCCGAGACCATCATGGGGACCATAATGGCTTGCCAGTTCTGCCGAAGCAAAGAGAGCGTGCCGTCAAAGTCGAACAGCGCCGCGCGAAAGGGGCCTCGAGGGCGTTGAGAATGAACGATTTCCAGGTCGGAAGGCATAGTGGTCTCAAGGCTTGTCTTGCCGCCAAGCCGGGCGTGTGGGAAACTAGAGATAAGCCGCCGCGAAAACAAACAGAGCAAAAGCTCTTGGAACAGGCGACATGCGGCCGCAGGTTCACCATACCATCCGCTCGACCTCCTAACGAGACGACAGGCTCATGGGGTTGTTCGCCGCTACCAATCGCAGCTGCGCCATCGCCGCCATCACTCTGGTTTGTTGGCTGGCGGCGGCGACGCCGACCCGTTCGCAAACCGACGATTCCCAGCTTGGCCGGAGCACGCAACCGCATCGTCAAGAGACGTTGCGGCGCCCGCTGGCCCTTGCCCTGGGGCCCCCTGGAACGTTGTTGGTCGCCAATCGCAATACCGGCTCGATCTCGGTGATAAGCCGCAGCGATCGACAAGTCCAACAGGAATGGGTCGTCGGCGAACGGCTCTCGGACTTACGGCGAGTGAGTCCCCAAGGCGAAGGCGAACCAGCGACCTGGTTGGCGTTAGATGAGGCCCGCCATGAATTAATGGTTCTGCGATGGAATGAGCTGAGCGGGTTGCAGGTGGTGCAACGCGTGGCGACTCCGGCCTATCCCGTGTCTCTAGAGCGGCTCAGCGACGGTCGCTACGGCGTCGCCAGTTTGTGGTCGCGGCGATGGTCGATCCTGACGTGGGAAGACGATGGTCGAGCGAGCATGGGCTGCGTGCTTGACTTGCCGTTTGCGCCGCGGGTCCAACTCGCGCTTCCTGACGGCAGGCATGTTTTGGTCGCCGATGCCTTTGGCAATCGCATCGCCACGATCGCCATCGGCGACGCGGATGAGGCGACCGTTGACGACGCGGCTGGCGGCGACGCGAAGCTGCAATGCATCCACACTTTTCCCAGTCACCATATCCGCGGTTTGAAGCTCAGTCCCGATGGACAACGCGTGCTTGTCGCGCATCAGATGTTGAACGACTTGGCTCGCACCGTTCGCAATGACGTGCATTGGGGCCTGCTGATGTCCAACGACGTGCGGTGGCTCCGCGTGGCGGCGCTGCTGGATCCCGAGGGGGACTTGTACCAAGGCGCCCATGTCAGTCCACTGGGCGAACCGGGCAATGGCAGCGGCGATCCGACCGACCTGGAGCTTACCGAGGACGGGCGGATGCTGGTGACCTTGGGCGGCGTGAACGAACTGGGCGTCGGGCAAAGCGAACGCTTTCAGATTCGACGCGTCCTGGTGGGTCGGAATCCCGTGGCCGTGCTGGCTTCCGAGGACGGCCAAACCGCCTGGGTGGCGAACATGCTGGACGATTCCCTCAGCGAAGTGAACCTGGAGCGGATGGAAGTCACGGCGACCATCTCCCTGGGGCCGCAACGCCCGTTGACTCTGGCCGAGCGCGGCGAGTCCGTGTTCTATAGCGCGATCCTCTCCCATGACGGCTGGATGAGCTGCAATAGTTGCCACATCGACGGACACGCCAACGGCATGCTGAATGATAATTTCAGCGACGATTCCTTCGGAGCGCCCAAACGCGTCCTCTCCTTGCTGGGGCGAGCGAACACGGCGCCGTTTGCCTGGACCGGCAGTTCTGCTGACCTGGAATCACAGATTCGCAAGTCCATTCAGCAAACCATGCAAAGCGATCGGGAGCCGCGAGAGGACCATGTTCGGCAGTTGGCCGCCTTCCTGCGAACGCTGCCGCCGCCCCCGGCGTTGGATCACGCTCGAGCGGTCGCCGACCAACCGGCCATCGAACGGGGGCAAGCAATTTTCGAAACCCATCAGTGCGCCCGCTGCCACACGCCGCCCAGCTACACCTCGCCGGAACGCTACGATGTCGGCTTGAAAGACGAACTCAACCAAACCGAGTTCAATCCGCCGCCGTTGGTGGGAGTCGGGCAACGCGGGCCCTATTTTCATGACGGGCGCACCGCCACGTTGGGCGACGTCTTCCGCGAGTTTCAGCATCAGTTGGACGACGAGTTGACCGCGCGCAACTCGACGATCTACTTGCCTTTCTTCGTAGCCTGTGAACTCGATGACGCAGTTGGAAGACACCTGCCCGCATTGCGGCGCGGCCTTGCGAACGGGCCGGCGATTCTGTCGGGAGTGCGGGGCCAGTGATGATTCCGGTTGGGACGACGGCGAAGCCTATGAGTTCGCCCAAGGCGACGACCCCGAGTTTGATTACGAAGGCTTTTTGGAAGACGAGTTTCCGCAACGAGCGCGGTCCGCGCGAGCGCTTGGCGATGGTGGGTCGCCATCATCGTTGCTTTGCTGTTGGCGTCCCTGTTCCTTGGGAGCTTGCTCTGAATGGTAGAACCTCGCATAGCGCCCGCCCGCGTTATCGGTTGGCGTGAATGGCTCGTGCTGCCCGATCTGGGCGTTTCCTCGATCAAGGCGAAAATCGACACGGGCGCCCGCTCGTCGGCCTTGCATGCCTTTGACATGCAGTTGATTGAGGAAGACGGAATCCGTCGCGTCCAATTCGCAATCCATCCAGATCAACGCCGCGATCGCCGAATCATCACAGCCACCGCGGAGATCCTCGAGCATCGCGAGATTCGCAGCTCCAATGGACAAATCACCCTTCGGCCAGTCATCGTCACCCATGTCACCCTTTTCGGGCTGACCTTCCCCATCGAATTGACCCTCGCCAATCGGGACCAGATGGGCTTCCGGATGCTGCTCGGCCGCCAGGCCCTGCGCGAACGCTTCCTGGTCGACAGCGGCCAGTCCTACCTGGGCGGACACCGGAAAAAGAAGAAAAAAAAGTCGTAGTCCGCGAAAATCCAGGCCCGAAGGACCATAAATCCGTCCCAACGGGACGGCCCCCAATCAGCCCAGGGTGCAGCGCGGCGAACCCTGGGTAACCCGACGCCAGTCGCGGCCAGGAGACGCGCCCTTGGCGGTGGCTGACGTGTGGGGTCCTGCATTCAATGACAAGGGCGCGTCACCTCTTGGCGGCCTTTGGGTTGGGGGCCTCCTCGATTGACTTATAATCACGGGATTGCTGGTACGCGGCCGAGTTGGGGAGGAGGGCGAGGTGGCAACCGAGATGTGTCGCGACGAGGCTGCCGATGACGGCGCCTGGGGACGGATCTGGCGGCGGCACTTTCGTCGTGCTCGCGCGCTGGCCCGCAAGCTCTTGCGCGGTCGTTCGCGGATCACGGACGAGGAAGACATCGCCGCGGCCGCGTTCGCCAGTTTGTTTCGCGGCCCGCGGCCAACGCCGCCCGCGGGCCAGACGTCTCGATTCTGGCCCTTGGTGGCCGCCGTGACGCGAGCGAAAGTGGTCAACGCATCCGCTATGAAGCTCGCCAGAAACGCGGCGGCGGTCGAGTGCTGGGGGAGTCGGCATGCGACAACCCGCGCGACGGCGGAGCCGTGGGGATCAACGGCGTCGCGGACCCCACGGCCGCCGCCGCCTTGGAGTCCGTGATGCAGCGAGAGCAATTTCAGTCCCTGGACGCAGAGCTGCGCCGCATCGCGGAGATGCGGATTCACGGCTTCAGCAATCTGGAAATCGCGGAGTCGATTGGCCGATCGTTGCCCACGGTGGAACGACGGTTGCGGCTGTTGAGAACCCTGTTAGGCGAGAACCATCCCACATGACTTCCATGTCGTCGCCGAACTCGGCCGATTCCGATCTCGAAGCCGCTCGCCGTATTGATCAGTGGTGTTTGGACTTTGAGAACGAATGGCTGCAACAACGACAACCCGTGCTGGGCGAGTACCTGGAACGCGCGGAGCCCTGGCGCCAATCGCGATTGCTGCGCGAACTCTTGGAGCTGGACGTCGTTTATCGATCACGAACAGGCGAAGCCGTTTCGGCGGATGACTACGCGGACTTGCCCGCGCAACATCGGCCGCAGGTGCTCGCCTTTTTCGCGGCGCGCGATCGTGGCGGCGACGCTCCAGCCAACGACGCCTTGCGCGTCGGTCAGGTGCTGGGACGATTCGAGCTGCTGGAGTTGATCGGCCAGGGCGGTTTCGGCGCCGTGTATCGGGCTCGCGACCACGAGTTGCAGCGGCATGTGGCCATCAAGGCGCCGCGGAGCGATGCGGCATGGTCGCGGCACGGTTCGGTGCAGTTCTTGGAAGAGGCTCGAACCGCGGCCAGCCTCTCCCATCCTCGACTGGCGAAAATCTTCGACGTCGGGCGCCTCGAAGATGGAGGATGCTACCTGGTCATGCCCCTGCTGCAGGGCGACTCGCTGCGACGCCGCATCGCTGGGCGGCCATTGACAGCCGCCGGCGCGGCCGATTTGGTGCAACAGATCGCCGAAGGCGTGCAAGCATTGCATGCAGCCGGTCTGGTTCATCGAGATCTCTCGCCCGACAACATCATGTTGGACAGCGAATACGGCCCGGTCGTGATTGACTTCGGTCTGGCGATGTTCATGAACCAGCGAGGCGATCGAGAGGTCGCTGGCTCGCATCGCTACATGGCGCCGGAACAGCTGCGCGGCGAGACCGCCGCCATCGACGCGAGAACGGATGTGTGGGCCTTGGGCGCGGTGCTCTTCGAATTGCTCTACGGCGAGCCGCCGTTCAGCGATGACGACCCGGATCGGCTGACCAGCAAGATCTTGAATGACGCGCCCGTCGAACCTGACGCTGTGCGAACGCCCACCGAGCTGCGGCGGATCTGCTGGACCTGCCTGAGCAAAGCATCCGAGGATCGCTACGCCAATGCGGGACAACTCGCGGCGGCGTTGCGCGACTGGGTGCAACGCGTGCGAAACCGCCGACAACTGTTGATGACCGCCGGCGCCGGCGCGTGCGGCGCGCTGGCCGCATCCGCCGCCTTCTCGACCGTCTGGCGCGGGCCCCCCGCCGCCATCCCAACGACCGCCGACCTGCAACTGGACGTGCAGTTGTTTCGCGACGCCTGGCGGCGATTGTCCACGCAGGCCCCCTTCTCGTTGCAGAGCGGGGATCGCATCCGCCTGCGAGCCGCGTCGGCGACGCCAAGGCGGCTTTACCTGGTGTGGCGCGACGCGGCCGGCGAGGTCGCTCCGCTGTTCCCCTTTGTGGATCAGCAGTGGGTGCTGCCCCCCTGGCAAGAAGCGACTTCGCTGGTCGAGCTTCCCTCGTCGGACCCGCACGAGGCTTGGGACATGGAGATCTCAGCGCGAGGATATGAAGCCGTCTTGTTGCTGGCCGCCCGCAAGCCTCTTCGCAACGAACAGGTGCCGCACTTGCGGTCCGTCTTGCAACGGCCTTGGCCCACTGAAACACCCACGGCGCCGTGGTGCGGCGAGTTTCGCAATGGGCAACCCAGCTTTCACCGAGGCCCCAACACCCAGGCGCCTCGCTCCCTCGAGGATCCGATGACCCTCGCCCAACTAGGCTTGGCGGAAGAACTCGCCCGCTGGTTCGAGGACGTCCTGGTGTTCGTCATGACGTGTTAGTGTAAAACAAGGGATTCGTTTTCCTTCGCCTCGTGGAGTCTCTGAACATGCCGGCCAGCGTGACTCAACTGGAACCCGCTCCGCTTTGGAGCCATTTCGCCGACCTCAACGCGGTTCCTCGAGCCTCCAAGAAGGAACAACAAGTCATCGACTTCATCCGCCGCTTCGGCGAGGGATTGGGCCTGCCTACCCAAGTCGATAACGTGGGCAACGTGATTATCCGCAAGCCGGCTTCGCCCGGCATGGAGGACCGCACGCCGATCGTGATGCAATCGCATCTGGACATGGTCCATCAGAAAAACGCCGACTGTGATTTCGACTTCGCGACCCAAGGCATCAAGATGCTGGTGGACGATGATTGGGTGAAAGCCCAAGGAACGACGCTCGGCGCCGACAATGGAATCGGCGTGGCCAGCATCATGACGGTCCTGGCGTCCAGCGAGATCCCCCACCCTCCCCTGGAGGCGTTGTTCACGATCGATGAAGAGACCGGAATGACGGGCGCCAAGGGACTCCAAGGCGGATTGTTGCAGGGCCGGATCCTGTTGAACCTGGACACCGAGGAAGACAATGAGCTGACCATCGGCTGCGCCGGCGGAGTCGATGTGACGGCCGCCGCCGCTTATCAAGCCGAGCCCACGCCCGCCGCTTGGAGCGGGCGGCGACTGCTGGTCAGCGGATTGAAAGGCGGGCACTCGGGCGTCGACATCCACTTGGGTCGAGCGAACGCCAACAAACTCATGAACCGCTTGCTCTGGCGAGCGTCCAAGGAGTTGGGCGTCCGCGTCTCGGAAATCGACGGCGGCGGGCTACGGAACGCCATCCCGCGAGAATCGTCGGCGACCTTGGCCGTGGAGGAAGCCAAGTCCGCGGCGCTGGATCAGTTGATCGACGACGTCGCCGACGAGATCCTGGCCGAGTATGCCGAGACCGACCCCAACGCCAAGATCGTTTGCCAGCCCACCACGCGCCCGTCGGCGGTGCTTCCCGCGCCGCTGCAACAGACGCTGTTGGCGGTGCTGTATGCGTGCCCATGCGGCATCCACCGCATGTCGCCGTCCATCGCGGATCTTGTGCAAACCTCCAACAACCTCGCGCGGGTTTCGGTGCAAGGCGGCGACATCTCGATTCAATGCCTGACTCGCAGCTCCGTGAACAGCGAGCGCGACGATTTGGCCAACGCCATCTGCGCCGTCATGGAGTTGCTGGGCGGAACGGCCGATCAGTCCGGCTCGTACACGGGTTGGAAACCGGCGCCGGAATCATCGATCGTGAAACTGATGTCAGGGTTGTATGAGGAATTGTTTGGGGAGTCCCCGCATGTTCTGGCGTGCCACGCGGGTCTGGAATGCGGCATTCTCGGGCAGAACTACCCGGCTATCGAGATGATCTCCTTCGGACCCAACATCTATGGCGCTCACTCGCCCGATGAAAAAGTACAGGTCAGCTCCGTGCAAAAGTACTGGCGATTGTTGCTCGAAACATTGAAGCGCATTCCAGCGAAGTAGCTTGTCCCAAAACGGGTCACAGCAGAGAGCACGCAGGGACACAGAGGACAGAATTGCATCCGCCTCTGTGGTTCTCCGTGTCCTCCGCGGTCAATTCCATCCGGATTTTTCTTAACTTTGGCCGAGGTGGAACGAGGGTGCTTTTTGACGGTTAACAGGGAGCACACTTCCGTGGCGCCCTCGGAGACAACTCCCTGATGCTCGGCCCGCTTCGAAGATCGACCTTGTGGCTTGCCGCGTTGTTGCTCACCGCCGCGGTGGGCAACGCCTGCTGTTCGCGGATGGATATGTCCGTGGGTGGGGGAAGCATCGCGCCGCCGATGATCTACATGGGTTCGGCCTTTGGTCAGTTCGCATTCCTGGGAATCTGCCTGGGCCTGTTGGGGCGCCGCTCCATCGAAGACATCGTGCGGGGGACGTTGGCGGCAATGTTCTTGGCCACAAGCATGGCGGTCGGAGTTAGTCTGAACTCGCCGATTACGGCTCGCACATACCTTGGTCTGGCTGTGCTGAGTTGCAACACAGTGATTGTCGCCGCCTTGGGAGGCTTCGCCCTGCGCGTTGGTGGATGGACTTTGACGAACATCGCTGGGAGGAGGCCAGGCCAGCGGTTGGCTTTGCGTTCCTTGTTTTGCTACACGGCGCTGTTCGCGATCTTCTTCGCCATCTGGGGCTGGCTGGCCCGCTCGCTTTCCAGTCCCGCGTCCGACCCCTGGTCTCTCGGGGCGTCCCTAGCCATGGTCGCAGCGACCGCCGTCACCAGCGTCATTGCCGTCACGGCGGTCGCTCCCTGGATGAAATTGTTGCTTCGTCCCGATGACGGCGGAAGATGGCCGACGATCGAGTGGCTCTTGATCTGCTTATGCTCTCTGACGATTATGGTCTGTTTCGTGATTCCGAATCTGGTCGTCCAGACGTTCACCATTGTCGCGAGCATGATGCTCACGGCTTGGCTGGCCAGTCGGGTGTTGCGACATAGCGGGTGGCGCATCACGGTCGCCGATCAAGACATGGCAGCTACCAGCGCGGCCCCCACGAATCGCCATTCGGGCAGGGTGCTCGCCACCCTGCTGGCGGGGCTCACGGCCTGCTTCGTTTGGGATGCGGCCAATCTAAGCGAGGGCCGCTCAGAAAGCGCTCGCCTCTCTGCGTATCGGCGCCGTGGCGTGTCGGCGGTGATGATCCATGAATCGCGCGTCGTGCAAGATGAAATCCGCCAACTTAGTCGGATCGGTGTGGTCTATGATGGGAAACCCTGGAGCGAACCGGCGCGAGCCTTGATTCGAAAGAGCCGAATTACCATGCTTCACGTTCGAGATGCGAGCTTTACCCCGGAGCACTTGCAGCTCTTAGCGAAGCAGCCATTGCAGACTGCGGTGTTTGATCAAGGCTGTTTCAAAGAGGAATTCCTGCCAACGCTGCGGAACATCCCCACTCTGACGCGTCTGCAAATCAGCAAGGGCAATTTCAATTCGCCGGCGATGATCAAGTTTCGCCAAGAGCGGCCGGATTGCGCCGTGTTGGACCCTAACGCGCCGCCGCTGACCACCGCCAATCCTGCCGCGAAAACGCCCTGACCGGGGTGGCTTCACCGTTCCCGGATGGGCGGGAGAGTTCTTGAACCACCAAGTTCACTTCGCGAGTTCTTCCAGCATCTGCTGAATGCGAGCTCGGATTCTGGGTTCGGCTTCCGGCGCCAGGCAACTGGTTCGCGCACGCCAAGTGGTGTAGCCGCCCAGCGGATGTTGATCCGGGGGCGGGATGTAGCCTTCGGCGCCGTTGGCCAATTCAATCGTGAAGGTCTGGGAAAACGGACTGTCTCTCTTAATCGCCAATCCGGTCTCGCTGAACACTTCGTTGGGGATCGTGGCGATCGCGAGATCACCCAAGCGGATCGCTTGCAGTTTCAGAACTCGAGTCGCGGGCATGTCGTTTAACAACAGCGTCTCGCGGGCGTAGACTTCGGGAATGGTCTTGGGCAAACGTCCTTCGAAGGTCTTCGCAAATTCGAGCGCCTTGGCCACCTCTTCCGGGCTGGGCATGCGAACGGGCAATTCCAGTTCAGTCTCCAGCATCTTGATGAGAATACGGTCCTGGTACTGAATCGAACGGTAGGCGGTCATCGTGGCCGCGGCGACTTCCTTGGCGACGGTCACGTGATCGTACTCTCGCCGTTCCTTTTCGGTGTAATCCATCAACCACATGTCGCCGCTGGTTGCATTGGCCAGCGCGGGAACGAATTCTGGCAGGGGCTGGTTGTCCTGCTCGTTGCCTAGAAGTTCGGTGATCCGCCGGCAGAATTCGGAGAAGTAGTCCGCGGAAACGGGCTGCACCGTGCCCACATAATGCAGGGAATAGGCGGCCAGCAGAGCCAACGGACGGCCCTCGATGGTCTGCACCGAGACGATTGGGATCTCGGGATCCGGCGTTCCCGTGGCCCGAATGGCGTTGGGGTTGTTATGCCCCGGATGCATCTGAGCGCGATCGTTGCTCGTGCCGCCGAATGGATTGGTGGGCGCCACGCCGGCTTTCATTTCCCACCGCCGGCAAGCAACATTTTTCTCATCTCTTCCGAACGCCCACCCAATGCGAGCGGGCTGCAAGCGGTCATTGGCTTGCTGCACGGCCTTCGCTGAGCTGAGGAACGACGAACGCCGCGTAAGCGTCGTCGCGCTCGGTTCCCAGGCACCCCATCGAAGCCGGCGCCGAATGCGTGTGGGTGGCGGACATCATGATTCGGGAGGAAGGAATGCCGGTGGCGCGGGACGCCAACTGCTTGGCGTCGTCGAGCAATTCTCGCGGCATCATGCAGCTATCGATGACCACCAGCGCAATCCGCGTCTGGCCGTCATCCAAGACGAGGCTGCGGGCGTGCAGATGGTCGATCACTTTATCGGCGGTGCGTTGCGCCATGCCGCCATTGATAATGACGGGGAACTCCAAAGGAGAAATATCCACCGCCGCGGCGCCAGCGCGCAAGGGCGACTGGGCCGCCGCAGACGAACAAGCGGAACTCATCAACACCAGCCAAACCAGTAACCGCATCAAAAGACCGCCTTTCGTGTCTTTCGTGTCTTTCTGTCTTTCGCGTCTTTCGCGTCTTTCGTGGTAAATCAACTGGCCGCCTGATTCACATCGGCTTAGATCTGAATGTCTTGCAATTGGAATTGACGTTTCAGATGGCGAACGACTTGCAAAAAGCTCTCCAGATTGACCGGCTTGGTGATGTAGCTGTCAACGCCCAGCGCGTCGCAGCGATCATGCGTTTCTTGTTCGCTCGATGCGGTCATGATCACAATCGGGATGTCGTTCAGTTGAGCGTCGGCCTTGAGTTGAGCTAGCACTTCCATGCCGTCCAACTTGGGGAGCACGAGGTCCAGCAAGATCAGATCCGGCCGCGGAGCCAACTGGAATCGCTGCTCCCTGCGGAGAAAGGCGAGCGTCTCTTGCCCATCCCGTACGAGCGTCAACCGATGTTTGATATCGGATTTCTGGAGAGCGTTGAACGCCAGATGCGCATCGAACAAATCATCTTCAACCAGCAGGATCTCCATCGCCCGGCCAACGGTCCGAGCTTGAGGAGTCACCGGGCCATCGCCGGGGAGGTCCAGATTGGTGGAAGTTGCCATGACGGATCCTAAATGCGTCGCGCCGCAGGGGCGGGACTGGATTGGTTTCAGTCGCCGACGCCCAGATCGTCATCGTAAACGGCCAAAATCAGCGCAGTTTTCCGCCGACTCGTGCTTGGACAGTTGGGCGTCAAAGTCCTGAAACATCTCCGCCATGCGTTGCAACATCCAACCATGGCGCTGGCTGTCGCCCAACGATTCCGCGACTTCGGCAAGTTGGCAGGCCGCGACGAATAAGCCGGCGTGTTCGTCTTTCAAGGCCGCGGCCTGATCGGCCAATCGCGGCGCCGCCTCCAATGGATTTTCAAAATACCCATACGCTTCTTCGAGCGCGAAGTACATGGCCAACTGGTCGCGCAGCTTCGGCATCTCTTGACGCAGCCGCGATGTGGCGTGCTTCAGCGCGACACGGTCCAAGCAGATCGAACGCAGGCCCTCCAACAATTGCCACAGTTCCTGATTGACTTCCTTGATCTCTTGCAGGAACGCAGCGTTCAACGTGACGGTTGCAGTGTTGATCGTGGCCATAACTCGTATCCTTGGGACAGAAGGCTAGACGTGCTCGATCGACAACCCTTTCAAGCTGTGTACGAAGGAAAGTCCAGCAACTGCACGACCGCCGTTCAACAAGTTGCTGAGCCAAGCGCTATGGTAAGTGTTGCCGCCGGCCAAGGCAAGCAACATCATGACCCGCCGCGATAGCCGGCCAGAGTGGCCGGGCCGTGCGGGCCTGGAATGCAGCTTCCCCGTCTCTCTCCGCCTATTGCGACAGATGTTTCAGCAGGATATCCCATGGCTTGCGGTGGTTCAGAAGCGAACGTTGCAACATCCATTGCGGGGGGGCTTGGCCGCCGCCGAAGGCGATCCTCCACGTCCCGCCTTGCAATTCAATCCGCCCGCCCAGCCAACCTGAGCTGGTTTCGACTTGCACGTCGGCAAAGTCGGCCGTCCACACCACGCGAGGCGCCAGTCCGACCTCCACCACCACCAGCCCTTGCTGATACCCCAGCAGCCAAAGCTGTTTGGCCTCGCCGGCCATTTGCAGCTGCCGGGCGGCGCCGCCGTCCTGAGGCGCCTCGGCGGCGGCCGCCTCGCCCCAGACTGGCAGCACGGGATGCAGCACGGCGTACGCCGGCAGGTCTTCCTGCAGGATGTTCAGCAAGGCGCGGGCCACATCCGCCGTGATGGCTCGAGGCAAAGCGGCCGTGGTGCGTTGGGCGAGTGCTTGGACCAGCCGTTTGCCCAGGGTCGCGGCGTATTGTTGCGGGTCTCGCTTCAGATAAACCGCGATGGATACGGCGGCCTGTTCCATCGCCGGGTCCCAGGGCGGCGCGAGGGCCGCCAGTTCCGCCAGATCCCGCAACAACATGTCGCTGGCGGCGTCGGTTGGATGCAAGAGGGGGAACTCCATCAGGAAGGGCGGGGCGTCCAGCCAACTTTGCAGCAACGCCGCCCGCTCCGGCTCGTCCAACCCGCGCCAGGTCTCGGTCGCGGGGAGCCATCGCGAGAGCTGCTCGGGCTCGCAGCCCTTGACGTCCAACAGGAAGCCGGCCAGCGTGCGCGCGGCGGCCTGGCTGGGGGACGCATCGGTTTCCGTGCGCCGCGTGCCCCAAGTGCACATCCAGGCGTTCGGTGGCCGCCGTTCGCCACTTGTCCAAGGCGGCGGGATCGGGCGCTTGCAACAGCTCGCAGAAGGCGTCCAAGCGCGTGCCGATCCGATGGCGCTGTTTGGGAGTCAAAATCTGCTGCGCGGCGAAGCGGGCCGGCCCGGCGGATCGGCGGGCGGCCAGGCAGCGGTACAGAAACAGGCGATCATATTCGCTGCGCAACGGCAAGCCGGTGAAGGCGCGGAAAGCGTGATCGAGATCTTGCGCCTGCAACGGCAGGCGGCTCATCAAATCGGTAATCTCGCAGGCGTAGATCCAATCAGGATCGCGATGACGATAGTCCTCGCCGTAGATCCCCGCGGCTTCCATGCCGATGACGCGGATCGCGTTGTGCAACCACTGCAGAGCTTGCCGATGGAACAAACGCGTCGCGGCGGCTTGAGCTCCCTGAGTTCCCAAGGATCCCAACACCCACCAGGCGCCGAGCGTCCAAGGATTGGCGCCCAAGGCGTATCGGCCCAGGTAGTACGCTCGGCTGATCCACGGCAGATAGGGTCGAGCGGATTGGTACACGCCATAGGCGGAGACGGCGCACCGCAAGTAGGCGTAAAGCTCTTGCACGCTGCGGCTCTTGACATCCAACGGCAGCTCTTCCATCAAGACCAGCAACTGCAAACAGGCGCACTGCAGTGCGCGAAACAGCTTCTCGGGACTCGCTTGCAGAAGCGGTTCGGGGAGTTCCGGGTGGTACAAGCGAGCGACTCTCTCGGCCAAGGCCCAGGCGTCGCGACGCACCAGGTGAACATTGACTCGGCCTTGCGCGGAGTACTCGTTGGTGCGGATTTTCTCGTAGATCGTCTCGGTCGCTTGTTGCAGCAACAGCTCCAAGTCGGCGTCCGCCGCCGCGCGGCGTTTCCGCGCGTCCCATAGCTCTGGCGAGTCGCTGGCCGCGGCGTCCAAGGGAAACTCGATCCACTCCTGATAGCGTGTGAGTTTCCCTTCCCACTGCTCTTGCCTGCGTTGCAGATCGCGCCACGAGGCGTTCAATGCCTGTTGCTGCTTCCATCGCGCCGCCAAGGCAAGCAAGCCCAGCAGGGGCGCGGGCGCCAGCACCAGGGCCAGCCACGTCGGCGCACCCAGCTGACCGCCGCCGCGGCCGCGGCGGTCGCCAACACGCCGATGGACGTGATGAGCCACGCCACGTCGAGACGGTCAAAGCGACTTGCAGAGAATGTCTGGCGAAACACGTGGCGAGCAAGCTCCCCAAGGGCCATGGAATTAGGCGGCGGGCCCCGGCGGCTCGTGGTCCAGCGGCGCCGCTGTTTGCAGCGGCGCGAGAATCCAGCGGCGGACCAACCACACGACGTCGCGGCGGGCCATTGCAAGATAGCAGGTTCCGCCCACCAGCAGCAGCACAAGAAACGCGAGCCGCCGGCGGAACTGCCCACGCCTGCAGGGCGATCCGGGATCCGGCGACCACGACGCCCATGCCCAGCGCCGCCAAGGCCGCCGGCGCAACGGCGCGGGCGACGCGGCGCCGACTGACGCCAGCAACGCCCAAACAGAAGGCGACATAGGGCGGAGCGATCGCCCAATGCGCACAGCGTCAAGGCCACCGCCACGCCGCGCACCTCGGACAAGGGATCGACGGACGAACCGCTTCTTCCCCAGACGGCGCCGCCGGCGATTGCGAGCAGCACGATCAGCGAATAGCACGACGCGGCCCACGCCAAGGCGCCGGTGCGTCCGCAAGCTGCATAAACACTGCCGCAGATCGAAATGAACCCCTGCACCAGGAGGATCGGCGCCAAAAGTTGCAACAATTCGCCGGCCGCTGACCAGGCCGCGCCGCCCATGACCTGCATGACGTCCGGCGCGATCACCGTCAGCCCAGCGCCCGCGGGCAGCAACAACACGCCGACGGCGCGAAAGAAGTCGCCGCAGAGCGTCGCCCGCTGCAGCCCGGAAGCCCGTGACAACGCCGGCAGCATGAGCGCGGTGATCGGCGTGCAAATCTGATTCAACGGACGCGTCATCAAGCCGTAGGCCTGGCTGTAAAAGCCAAGCACCTGGCGCCCCGCGGGGGAGCCTCCCAGCAACAGTCCAAGAACGAAACGATCGGCGTTCTGCGAAAGGAAAAACAGAAAGGAGCTGATCGAGTACAACCCGCTGAAACGGAGCATGTCGCGGGCCGTTGACGCGAGTACGGGGGGACCGGGCCGCCACCGTTCAAAACGCCAGAGCAGCGCCGCAAACAACAGCTGATCGACATAGATTTGCACGACCAACGACCACACGCCCCAACCGCGCCAAGCGGCGAACACGGCGGACCCGCCAGCTAACAATTGCGCCGTCAAACGCATCGCGGTCAAGCGTCCGAATTGCAGGCGCCTTTCCAGCAACGCGCGATGCATTCTTACGAAGGAGGAAACCACCGGCGCCAAGGCGAGCGTCCAACAGAACGGCGCCAGTTCGGGCGTGGAGAACAACGCGGACAGCGGTTGGGCGGCCACGGCGATCACGCCGCCAGCGACCAACGATAGCCCAACGCTCCACCAAAACAACGTGGTTAATTCGCTCTCGTCAACGTGCTCGCGTTGCACGGCGGCGATGGGAAACCCAAACGCGCCTAGCATCTCGGCCAACGCCATCAATGGCGCCGCCATGCCCAACAACCCAAACGGCTCGCCGCCTAGCAAGCGGTACAAGCACGATAGAACGAGCAACGCCGCACCTTGCGACGCAGCTTGCGACAGCGCGACCATGCGCGCCGCCGCGCACGGAATGTTGCAGTTGTTCCGCGGCGAGATGATCGTTCTGTGGCGCTTCGTCGGTGATGATGAAGTCTTCGTGGGAACAGCCAATGTCAAGAGGCGGTCATTGTCGCTGCGCTAGGCTGGCGATTCAACAACCGTCTTTCGCGCCTTGTAGCAAGCATGAAATGAATGCGTTTGGGAAAACTCTTCACGGTTGCTTGACAAGATACGCATGCTCGGCACAATAGGCCTCAGTCGCGGGAAAGCAAACACCACAACCTTAGCCTCAAGAAGCGACCGACACGGATCGCCTTGACGCGAACGTTTCATGACCACTTTTTTGACTTTGTTTTTTCGGCGTCGCGTGAAGAATTAACGCTCGCTGCTTATCTCCTCTTTTCGTGACTCGCGTCATTTGTTCGTTCATGGTTTGGGCCACGTGATGGTCGGCAATGAATGCACCTCCGGTGAAAGCCGGGCTTGATCCATGTATGCACTCAGTTAAGACGGCACGGCGCCTGGATGTGTCGAACCCATAGTTGAATTCACGGGGGCGCGACTGACTGGAGCGACAGTCGGCGGCCTCGGTCGCGGATCGGATGCCCCCCCGCTTATTCTACTGCGTGGTTCGCAATGGCGGCTTGTGTGATTGCCCTGGGCGGCAACGTTGGCGACTCCATCCGTCTCATGGAGTCCGCCATCGCACAACTGCCATCGCATCAAGTGCATGTGCTGCGTCGTAGCAACATACGACGAACTCGAGCCGTCGGGGGCCCAGCAGGGCAACCCGATTTCTTCAATGCCGCAGTGCTCAGCAGAGACGGCGCTCGCGCCGTCAGAAACGCTGCATTGCTTACTGGCCATCGAACAGGGCCTCGGCCGGATTCGGCAACAACGCTGGGGCCCCCGCAGTATCGATTTGGACTTGATCCTGTACGGCGACGAGATCATCGACCAACCTGATTTGCAGGTGCCTCATCCGCGCATGGCCTTTCGTCGCTTCGTCCTGGAACCAGCCGCCGAAATTGCAGGGCATATGGTGCATCCGCAGATTGGATGGACTCTGGATCAACTAAGCCGGCACGCGCAGAGCCAACCCACCCGCATCGCGCTCTGGTCGGCCGCGGGCGATCGCCTGGCTGGCCAAACCGCTGCCCTGGTGCAACCTTACCTACCGCACGTGGACGTGTCGGCGATGGATTTCACGCTGGACAATGAAACGCGGATGGCCAGCTTGCTCAAGGCCCCGCCGCCTCAGCTGGCCGTCTTGTTGGAGAGCCAACAACCTCTTATCCTGCAGTCGCGGATCGGCTTGGCGCGGAGGTTGGCCAGCGGGGTCTGTCGGCCCGGTCGTGGTCCCTGGCTTCGCTTGCCAGTCGCCTCAGCCGACGAAGCCGTGCATGAAATCCTGGCCGCCGCCCAATCGCTTGCCGATTGAACGCCGGATGTTGCGCGGCGGATGTTGCACCGGATCAACACGCTTTTCCTTCCCAGGCTCGCTTCCAGCGCCTTTCTTCCAGCGCCACGCATGTGACGATCATGACTTTGCCGCGCATTATCAGTTCCGGCGACGAATTGAGGTCGCTGTTGTGGACGCAGCGACGCGAGAATGTCCGCAGCGGGCTCGTGCCGACGATGGGCGCTTTGCACGAAGGGCACCTCAGTCTTGTGCGAGCGGCGCGGAAACGATGCGGCTTTGTCGTGGTCACGCTGTTCGTCAATCCCACGCAATTCGGCGCCGGCGAGGACCTGGACAAATACCCGCGGACGTTTGACGAAGATTGCCGTCTGCTGCGCGCCTTGGATGTGGATGTGGTTTTCGCGCCCAGCGTCGCAGAGATGTACCCCGAGGGCTATTCGACCTACGTCGAACCTCCAGCGGTGAGTCGTCGTTGGGAGGGCGCTTATCGCCCCGAGCATTTTCGCGGCGTGGCGACCGTCGTCCTGAAGCTGATTCAGTTGGCCCCGGCCGATTGGACATTCTTCGGTCAAAAAGACTATCAGCAAGTGCTGGTGGTCCAGCAGATGATCCACGACTTGAATGTGCCCATTCAACTGGAAATGTGTCCGATCATTCGCGAAGCCGACGGGCTGGCCATGAGCAGTCGCAATCGCTTCCTGGATCCGCAACAACGGCGACGCAGCCTGGCGCTCAGCGAAGCGCTGCGAGAATTGGCCGACAAGATCGTGCAAGGGGAAAAGCGAATCGCGGAACTGGAAGACGTGATGCGGCGGCGGCTGGAGCGCGATATGGACGCAATCGACTACGCCGTCATCGTCAACGCCGCCACGCTCGAGCCGGTGAATTCGCTTCAGGCGCCATGGGCCGCGCTGATCGCCGCCCGCATCGGGTCCACGCGACTGATCGACAACTTGTTAAGCACGGAACTCGCGGATTGATCGCAGCCAACGGGGTCGCCCGCTGGACCTTACCGTCCAGCGTCTCGAAGGTTTAGAATGCGGGCGTCCGATCGCCCGCCGCGCTTTGAACGAGTCACTCCGTGCTACAAACCATTATTCGCTTACCGCATGAAGTCTGGGGACTGCCTCTGTTGGGATGGGGGTGGGTGCTGATTGCTTGGATGTTGGTCAGCGGGTTTCTCGTGTTTCGTTTGGTGCGGGAGCATGGTTGGGATGCTGAGAGTCGCGGCAACTTGCTCGTCTTCGGCTTGATCGCGGCGGCCATTGCGTTGGTGCTTCCGGCGATGGAGGAAAAGGATCTGAACGGCCTGCCGCTGGGTTTGCCGATTCGCGGTTATGGCGTGATGCTGGCGTTGGCGTTTGCAACGGCCGTGGGCTGGGCGGCTTATCGAGCTCGCCGCATGGGCGTGCATCCGGAGGTCATTTACACGCTGGCGTTCTGGTTGTTCGCTTGCGGCATCTTGGGCGCCCGCGCCTTCTACGTCATTCAGTATTGGGATGAATTCGCTCGGCCGACGATGATGGAGACCTTGCGCGAGATCGTGCAATACACCGAAGGCGGATTGGTGGTGTTTGGCTCGTTGATCGGCGCCGCGATCGGGTTTTCCTTGTTCTGCTGGCGTCGTCGGATCCCTCCACTCGCCTTGGCCGATGTGATCGCTCCCACGCTGTTGATCGGCTTGGCGATCGGCCGCGTGGGCTGCTTGCTGAACGGCTGTTGTTATGGAGGAGTATGCGAACCTTCGCCGCTGGCGCTCCACTTTCCGCGCGGAGCGCCGCCCTACTTGCATCAGATGCAGCAAGGCGTGTTGCTGGGCGTCGCCTGGGAGCCGTCGGTCAAGGGAAGTTATCGTGTGACGCGCGTCGAGCCCGACGGCTTGCTGGCGCAGCGCGGCGTCGAGGTTGGGCAGGTGCTGGGCGACTTGCGCATGGAGACGCGTCCCATCTTCTACCACTCGCGAACCGAGCAAGCGGATGAGCTGGCGGCCTTATCCCTGAAAAACCTGACCACCGGCGACCTGTATCGTTGGAGCCGCAGCCAATTGCCCCAACAAAGCGGGCCCACGCGACCGGCGCAATTGCTCAGCTCGCTGAACGCACTGTTGTTGGCCATCCTGCTGGCCGCGTTCTATCCATTTCGCCCACGTGACGGAGCAGTCATCACGCTGGCCTTCGCGCTGTACTCGGTTAGCCGATATCTCCTGGAGATCATCCGAGTCGATGAGAGCGGACAATGGGGCACCGGATTGACCATCTCGCAATGGATTGGCGTGGGCGTGATGGGGAGCGTCGTGTTGCTGGTGATCTACATGGTGCTGGGACCACGTCAGTTGGCGTTCCCCCACGCCAGCCAAACCCCAGGGGACTGAACCCGCGGGACACTCCCCGCCGATCGAATCGGGGCTCAGCCTGAGGCCAGCCATCATGAGGTCCAGCGACCAACCCAACAGGAGCCCACTCGCCGTGAATCAACCCGCCGCGAATCAACCCGCCGCGAATCAACCCGCCGCGAATCAACTCGTTGCCGCACGCCTTGTTTTAGGATTACTGCTGCTCTGGATGGCGCAGCCTGGGCGTTGCTTGGCCCAGGACGCGGCGCCCTATCGCCGCCTGATTGGATTGAGCCCCGAGTTGGCGGCCCGCGTCGAGGCCGCCGTGGAAGGGCAACGGCAAGCTGACGGCGCCGTGGGTGTGGCCGTCGGCGTGATTACCGAAGGTCGCGTCGCCTACCTGGGCGGCTTTGGCTTCGCTGATTTGGAAAGCCAAACTCCGATCGACGCCAACTCTCTGTTTCGCTGGGCGTCGGTGTCGAAATTGCTGACCGCCGTGGCCGCCATGCAGCTGTCCGAAGCCGGCGAATTGGATCTGGACGCCGACGTTCGCAAGTACGTCCCCGAGTTTCCCGAGAAGGACCACATGGTCACGGCGCGTCGCTTGCTGTGCCATCAAAGCGGTGTTGTGCACTACTTCAACGGCAAAGTGGTGCGGACCCAACGCGACTATGAGGTGGAGCATCCCTTTGTGGATGTGGTGACGGCCTTGGATACCTTCAAGGAATCGCCACTGCTGTTTCCACCGGGAACTCGCTATTCGTATTCAACCCACGCGTACATCTTGCTGAGCGCTGTCGTGCAACGCGCAGGCGATCAGTCTTTTCAGCAACAGATCAGGGACCGCATCATCAAGCCGCTGGGCATGAAAACGCTGCAACCGGATTATCAGTGGCGGGAGATCCCCGGCCGAGTGTCTGGCTACCGGAAATACTTCACGAAAGTCATCCACTCGGAAGACTCCGACGTCAGCTGGAAGTTGGGGGGCGGCGGCTACCTGTCCAATATCGAGGACATGGCGCTTCTGGCCGAGGGGCTTATCAATCGGCGCCTTGTATCGGAATCGACCGAAGCCCTGATGTGGACGCGCCAGCCCACCAACCAAGGCGGGCCCACGGCGTACGGCTTAGGATTTCACCTGGCGGGCGAAGGCGCCGACTTCGAGGTCTCGCACGGCGGTTCGCAATCCAAAACACGCACGCGACTGCACACCTACCCGCGGCGAAAGCTGGGCTTCGTCTTCGCGACCAACAGTGAATGGGTGCAGCCGATCAACTACATCAACGCCATGCGAGAAGCGTTGGCCAGCAGCGAAGAACCGCCGCAGCCATAGAGGCGAAGAAGTTCGGCTGGTCCCCGCGGGGTGTTGCTCGCCGCCACCACGCCACCCCACCGCCACGACGGGGCTGGTCCCCGTCGAGCGATGCTCCTCGCCACCAACGATCCCGGCCGGGTCGTCGCCACGACGGGGCTGGTCCCCGTCGAGCGATGCTCCTCGCCACCAACGATCCCGGCCGGGTCGTCGCCACGACGGGGCTGGTCCCCGTCGAGCGATGCTCCTCGCCAGCACGCGTCAACGTTATATTGGAAGCATGCTGTCACGAATTGCCGATCGACTGATTCTCTGCCCGACCACGCATCCCATCGACGTCACGGGAAAACGTCGCGAGACCTTGTCGTGTCAGCACGGACCTTTTGAAGCGTGGATTCAAAGCACGGGTCCCAACGCGGAGCGGGCGGATTTCTTCGTGCTGAAGTTCCCCGGCACGGGAGGACGAGCCGAGCGGATGTCGGGACACCCGGCGGACGTCTGGCCGGACCTGGCGGCCGAAGTCTGGACGGTGAATCCTCCTGGCTATGGCGGCAGCGGCGGGCGGGCGAGCCTCCGCCACGCAACGGCTGTCGCCGACGCCGCGTATCAACGGCTGGCTTCGCAAGCCAACGGAAAGCCCATCGTGGTCACGGGCAACAGCTTGGGATGCCTTTCGGCGCTGCATCTGGCCGCCAACGCCGATGTCGCCGGGTTATTGGTCCGGAATCCTCCTCCGCTTCGCGAACTGATCGCCGAGCGTTATGGCTGGTGGAATTTCGGACTATCGAAGCTCATCGCCGCGCAAGTGCCCGAAGCACTGTGCGGCATCGCCAACGCCAGCCGAGCGCGAGCGCCCGCCCTGTTCGTGATATCCGAGAAGGACCGCACTGTCCCGCCCGACTTTCAACAACGCATCCTCGGTGTTTATCAAGGCGAGCAAAGACGCATCGTACTTCGGGACGCGGACCACGCCACGCCCATCGACGAGAGCCAGGCCCAAGAGTACCTGGAGATGCTGAATTGGTTGCGGAGTCATTGGTCAACAGCGCCGCAATAGGGAAACCAACGCCGTCGCGGCCACGAAGTCCCGAACGGGACGGCCCCAAATCAGCCCAGGGTGCAGCGCAGCGCAACCCTGGGGAACCGCCTCGACTCCGCACGGCGCGATCTTCCGCGCTCTCTGGGGTCACCCCTTCGGGGTTTGTAGGATACCGTGGTTCGCGACCCAGGGTTGCGCTGGTTCGCTGCGCTCACGCTCCACCCTGGGCTGAATTGGGGCCGTCCCGGTTGGGACTGCGCGATCGAACCGCGGGCAATTGGGCCAGCGCGTACCCGCATGCGGCCAAGAACCAAAAAAAACGCCTTCGGCTTGCGGCCGAAGGCGTGGTTTGGCTGTCAAGAAACCTGCGGGGCGACCCCGCCTGGGTTTCCTAGAGCTTCTTGGGATTGGTGTCGGGCATGTTGGCCGGATCGGTCATGTCCTTGTAGTTCGGATCGGCAGTCGGATCCGGCTTGCTCTCTTGACATCCCAGCATGGGGGATGAGGCGACCACTAGGACGATGGCCGCCAAGAGCCACTTGCTAAGCTGCTTCATGGATCAAAAGCTTCTTCTGGAGTGGAGCGAAACGAAACACATAGCGATCAAGGCCAACCCGCTCGGCGACTAGTCTTGGAGCACTGGCGGCAGGTTGGTGGAGACGCCGTTGAGCGTCAAGAATTCCTTGTAGCCCATCTTGGCGTTCAGGCTGTACACCGAACCGTCGGCCAACCCGGTGATGATCACCGAACCGGCGTGCAAGCTGCCGGGACCGGCCCATTCGCCGTTGGCGCCCCAAGCGGTGATGTAGGTCGGATTCATCGCGTAGGGAGAGTGCTGCCACCAACCGGGGATGGTTCCCGAGTTGTCCGGCGCCGGATAGCCAACCGCGTTGGGATAGCCATGGCCGGCGGAACCCACAAACGCGGAGCGGAAGACCGCTTCGCCGTTGGTCAACCGAGGAATGCCTCGGTCCATCGAGTTTTGCTGTCCCGCGACGTTGCCGCCCTTGTAGCCGGTGTCGGTGCATTCCATGAGGAATGCGGTGTTCGATGTGCCGTCTTGGATCGAAGCGATATCCCGCCACCAGTTAACGGCGAACACGCCGTTATAGTCGCCCGTGGGGGCGCCGGCCCAACCCCAGGTATTCCAGGGGGCCCAGTTGCCGATGAAAGCGGTTTCCCACCAGTGGTAGCCTTCGCTGGCGGCGTAGTTGGTCAGGCCCATGACGACCACCGGATTGACCTTGTTGGACGTGTGCAAGCTGTCCTTCAAGCTGCCGTCTGAGGGACAACGCAGAGCGGGAAGGTTCAGGCTGACGTGCGGCTGCGGCCAAGCGGGAAGGTTGTGGTTGATCTGGTTGTACAACGGTTGCTGTTCCATGAACGGCAGGATCATGGTGATCCAGGTGTGGTTGTACGGCGATGTGGCGTTGGAGGGGCGCTGGCCATTAGCCCAGTTGACGCCCGTCGGGAAGGAGCGATGCGTGTCATGGTAGTTGTGCATCGCCAGCGACAATTGCTTCATGTTGTTGGTGCATTGAATGCGACGCGCGGCTTCACGCGCGGCTTGCACCGCCGGCAATAGCAACGACACTAGGATGCCGATGATGGCAATAACCACCAGCAGTTCCACTAGCGTGAAGCCAGCCTTACGAGACGAACGGTTGGTCATAACAATCTCCCATCGGAAGACCAAACAAGGAAAGGCAGGCGAACAATCGCGCTGCGCATGATACTTCGGTAGTATTAACCCCAGACAACCCTTTTCAGGTCGGGAGTCCCGCCCTAATTTTGACCACTTTCCCGCAGATAGGCAAGGAGAATCACCCGTTTTGGGGCTGGAATGTGCAATCAACCCGGCATGAACGGCTTGATTGCTTGCAAAGCCGCCCTTGGCTCACGGTTTATCAAAAGGCAGCGTATCCGGCGTAATCCCAACCCCGGTGCTAAAGCGAAGCGGCGTGGCGGCGCCAACCTCGAACTCCAGTTGCACAAAAAACGCCCGCCAACCCTTTTCCGGACGAGCCACCTGGGCGATGTAAACGCCGTCGCCATTGGGGGCCAGCGGTTGGCTGCGATACGCCGCTCCAATGGACTCAATGCGGAAATCCCTGGCCTTGGGATTGTCCGCCTGCCACACCAACACCCGGCTGGGCGAGGTGTCGCAGGTCACCTGCAAACGGTTTTCGTCCAGGAACTCCCAAGCGTACTTGGGACGCTGGCGGTTGTTGACAATCGACGCGTAGAAGGAAATCAAGGTGTCCAGCGCATTGGTGTCGCGCAGCGAGTGATTCCCATTGGGGACGTAACACAAGTGCTTCTCGCCAGGCAGATCCTGGAAATAGAAGCGCCAGGAATCCGGCACGAAGAACTCGTCGCCTGTCGCATTGATCACGCACTTGGGCATGGTGAAGCGTGCACGATAGGCGTACGGATCGACCAATCGCAGCAGCTCAGTGTACGTCGGATCCTCGGTGCGGTCAGTGATGCCGTGATGCACATAGTCGCCAATGGCCGGCGCCCAAAAGCCGTACGCTTGATAGTGGTGATCCATCGACTTCTTGACGTTCAGCACATCGATGACAATCGGTGCGATAGCACACACTCGACGATCCACGGCGGCCGTCATCCAGGTGGTCCATCCTCGCTTGGATCCGCCCGCGACCACGAACTGATGGATGGCCAACTCGCCGCCCTCTGGCGAGGCCATGAGCGCTTGCACCGTGTCCATCGCGCGAACCACTGACTTCACCATCGGCAATCGCGGCGCCCAAAGGGGATCCTTGGTCTTCAGGTATTGCGTCCAGGCGTAGGCGATCAGGTCGTCCTCCACGCGTCGCTTGCCGTCTTCGTGAAAGATCAAAGGTTGGTTGGGCACCATGCCAAGTTCGGCGACCACCGAGCGAGTCGCCAAAGCGATGCTCATCGTGCGTTCATCCGCCGACTTGGGAGCGTCCTTGCCATTGCTACCTCCGCCGATGAACATCATCGCCGTGTCGGCGACCGTCTCGTCCGGCTTGACGATCGTCAGCCAATGCCGCCAGAGCGTGCGATCCACTTCGTTCATGCTGCGCCAGCGCTGCGAGGTCATTGCAACGATATAGGTGGTCGCGCCCTTGGTCTTCTTCACGTCCACCACTTTCCACTCGTAGGCGGAATCATCGGCGGCGACATATTGATCCAAGGCCGTTGTCGCGGGAGCGGAAAAGTCCTGGGCCAAACCTGGGTCTCCGGCGGCGAAGCCACCCACGACCAATGCGACCGCGGCGATCAAGGGAGCGGATCGAACAATGCATGCGAACATAGGGACAGCCTTGAGAGGATGAGCGAGCCAGTGGAGATTTCACTGTAACCCCCGGCCCGGCGCCTCGCAATCGCGGCCACCAGCCGTTCTGGGGACGCCCGCTCAACTGGCGTTCAGACTCAACACCAAGCCAATGTAAACGACGTACACCAGCAGCAGCAGGATCCCCTCGCCTCGAGTCACGCGCGAGCCGGTATAGATGATCGGGAACAGCAACAGCGTGACGCCCAGCATCCACCAGCAATCGCTGTGGATCAACTCGGCCGGCACCGGCAACGGCGAGATCAGCGCGTTGAGCCCCAAGACGATCAGGATGTTGAAGAGATTGGAGCCGATCACGTTGCCGATCGCCATGTCCGTGCGGCCGCGAACACTGGATACGACCGAGGCGGCGACTTCCGGAAGGCCCGTTCCGCCAGAAACGATCGTCAGACCAATGACGCGTTCGGAGAATCCCAAGAGCGCCGCCAGATCCGAAGCCCCGACCACGGTGCAGTGCGCGCCGACCGCCAGCAAGGCGCCGCCGACAACCACCAGGCCAATGGACCAAGCCATGCTGGGCGTTTCCGAATCGTAAGACAACTCGCGGACTTCCGCGCCAGCTCCAAATCCTCGACGGCCGTCACCTGGCCGCGGACAAGACTGACCAGATAGGCGGTGAAGCAGACATGCACCGCCAGCAACAAGATCGCGTCCAGGCGATTAACGACGCCGTCCTGACAAACGACCAGGCACAACAAGGTGACCAAGGCCAACACCGGGTACTCCAGCCGGATCGTGTTGCCGGTGATGAATAGCGTGCGGATGGAAGCGCACATGCCCACGATGACGGCGATATTGAAGAGGTTGGAGCCCACCACGTTGGCCACGGCGATGTCGGTCTTGCCTTGAAAGGAGGCGATCGCGCTCACCGCCAGTTCCGGGATGGACGTGCCGGCGGCGACCACCGTCAGGCCAATGACGGCGGGCGTTAATTTCAGCAGCTTGGCGAGGCTGACCGCTCCGCGCAGCATCGTTTCTCCGCCGGCCACCAGCAGCGCCACGCCCAGCACAATCAAACCCAGGGAAAGCAACACGTGATCGGCTCCGTGCGGGCGCCTCGCCCGGCTGACTTACTTGGCGGCTAAGTGCTTAGGAGAAACCGCCGCCTTGACCGCCGCGGCGCCGCTGGAAGACGCTTTCGGTTTGGAGCGGGCGCCTTTCGGAGTACGGGCGTGCTTCGCCGACTTCGTCGTCTTGCCATGAGCGACGCGATCCGCTTTGGGCGGATGGTGGCTGCGCTTCTCGACAATCGACAATTCCTCCGGCGTCACGATCCAGCCGCGGCACGAGTCCGCCCCGCAACGGCAGGCGATCGCCGACTCGGCCGGCCAGCCATAATCTAACGTCAATTCCTCGCCCGGTCGAATTGGCCGCAGTGCGTGGACGCAGATCTTGGGCGGATCGCTGCTCTCCTCATCCCAGATGACCAACTCGCAATTCGGCTCGCAGCTGTGGTTGAAATAGCAAAAGGGTCGGTCAGGCTCCAAGACGGTGCCATCGCCAAGGTCCATGCAGTAATCCGAACCGTAGCCGTCCTCGGCGATGATCTCGCCGGTCACACGCGCTACGAGTTGTTCGGTGCGAAAGCGTCGCCCGGAGACGACGGACTTGCCCACGTGCGATTCCGCCACGATCAACGAATCCTGCTGCTTCCGCGCCATAGCCTCTCGACTCCCGCAATCAACGTTCGCGCGGCGGCCCGCCGCTCTGGCCTGCTCGTGTCACGCGACACGCAGAATACGCCTCGCCGTGGCAACTGGCCATGATCCCTCGTGGATCGTTTGCACACGGTGGTCTAGCGTGTGGTAATCGCGCCGAACCGTCAATCCCCTATCGCCCGCCGTCCAAGGGCCCCCAGATCTGGCCGCGGCGTGCGACTACGAACGGCTGAAGAGCAACGCGGCGGCTTGGCCGGTGCCGGAGTGGTTCAGTTTCATGAACGCCTCCCCGCGCATCGAGCGCGATTGACCGTGAATGACGGTCACCGGACATGCCGGATCCGGGCGCTGATAGTTCAATGTGGGAGGAACGCTTCCATGGCGAACGGCGAGCAGGCTCACGGCAAGCTCCGCGATGCCGGCGCCGGCGCCCAGATTGCCGAAGTAGCTCTTGGGCGCGGTCACTGGCACGTCCCCCAGCGTCTGGGAGATCGCCTCCGCCTCGGCGGCGTCATCGCTGACCGTACTGAGGCCGTGCGCGTTGACATGGTCGATGCGGCCTGGCTCTATCCGAGCCTGCCGCAGTGCGGCGCGGATCGCCCGCTGCACTCCGTCCGGCGCGGCGGGACCGCCATTATCTCGCGGTTGAAACGAACGGCCGTAGCCGCGCAGATGCGCGATCACGTCCGCCTTGCGTTGCTGGGCGTGAGCGGCTCGCTCCAACACAATCGCCCCGGCCCCTTCGCCGTTGATCATGCCGTCTCGATCCGCATCAAACGGCCGCGACGCCTGCTGCGGCGCATCAAATCGGTGGGAGAGGTTGTCCGTGGAGCGCGACACGACGCTCGAAAAATTCAGACGATTGCCCGCGCTGCCGACGATCATCACATCGGCCATTCCTCGACGAATCACGTCAGCCGCCTCGATGACCGCCAGCAACCCGGAGACCTCGCCCACGGTCAGCGTGTTGTTGGGGCCGCGGGCGTCGAAAGCGATTCCCAGATGGCAGGCAATCATGTTCGGCAGGTACTTCAGCATCCACAAGGGGAAAATGTCCGACATCGCCCGCCGGCCCCACAAGTCCATCCGAAATCCTGACTCATCGGTGCACTTGCAAAAGACGTCGGCCAACTCCTCGGGAGTGCAGTACATCATCTCGGCGCCATAGACGACGCCAAAGCGATCTGGATCCACCGCTTCCGTGTCCAGGCCGGCGTCTTCCACCGCCAGGGTCGCCGCCGCGAAGCCGATCTGGACTTCGCGACTCATGAGCTTCACGCTCTTTCGCGGCCGCACATGTTGCTTGGGTTCGTAGTCCGCAAGGTCGGCGCCGATGGGCACGGGCAAACCGGCGTCCCGCAAGTAGTCCAGCATCCGGACCCCGCTGACGCCGCGTTGCAACGAATCCCACACCGCCTCGGCGCCAATGCCAATGGGAGTGGTCGCACCCACCCCCGTCACCACGATATCCTCGATACGATCCATAGGTCTGCTTGCTTTTCCGCTGATCAAAATCAAAATCGGGTTTATTGAACAGTGCGCGGCGCCCGGCGATCACGCCCGGCGATCATTTAGGATCGCCCGCTCCCCTGGGCTCATGGGTCCCGGCCGACGGTTCAGCCGTCGCCGGCTGGGCGACGTCCGTCGCCGGCTGGGCGACGTCCGGCGTCCAATCGTACATGCGAAACGTCTTCTCCAGGCGAGCCCCGCCCTTCTTCAAGGTCTTGTAAGAGAGGTCGTTGCTCTCCAAAACCCAAGAGAACTCCCCTTCATGCATGCCCAGATCCAGGCAAATGGGCAGTAACCGACCGGTAAGTAACAAACCGATGCCCCACCGCTGGTATTCCGGCAGGACATTGGTGCTGATCAGCCGCATGCGGCGGATCGATCGCTTGCGGAAAATCAGCCGGAGAAAGCCGAATGGGAACAGCCTTCCATCGATCTTGCGAATCCGCGGATTGTAATCCATCAATCCGAACATCGCGCCGATCGGCTTGCCGTCCACTTCCGCGATCGAAGTCAACTCGGGAACAATCAGCCACTTCAGATGTTGGCTGGTGTGGGTGATCTCGTCGTGACTGAGGGGCACAAATCCCCAGGATCCATGCTGCGAGCGATTATAGATCTCCAGGAACATTCGCAGGTCTTCATCAAACCGCCGTGGGTCCAGTCCCCGCAGCTCGACGTGGAATCGCTCTTTCGCCTCGCGATAGATGTACCGCAACTTGTCGTCCAGCGAATCCAGCATCTCCAGGCGAGCATAGAAGGCGTACATATCCTGTGACTTGCGGAAGCCATAAGCCTCCCACAAGTCCGCGTAATACGGCGGGTTGTAGGTCATCATGAATGTTGGCGAGCTATCGAAGCCGTCAATCAACAACCCGCATTCATAGTTCATCGACGGATTGGCCGGCCCGCGGAGGATCGTCTGGCCGCGGTCGGCCAGCCATTGCCGCGCGGCGTCGAACAGCCCGTTGGCCGTTTCCTGGCGATTCTCGCTCTCAAAGAACCCGACAAATCCGCGCGGCTCGTGAAGCTCGTTGTGCTCGTGATTGACGATCGCCGCAACGCGACCCACCACATGACCACCGCGAGAGGCCAAGAAGAGCTGGACTTGGTTGTCCTGATAGAATGGATGGGGACGAATACCGGTCAATTCGGCCTGATTTTGCCACAAAGGCGGAACCCAAAAGGGATCGCGGTCGTAATGCCGCCAAGGGAATTCCAGAAAGTCCCTTTGCTGTCTTTTGGTCGTTACCGGCTGAATTACAAGTGGGGCCATTGGGCAATCATACAGCAAGTAAAGGGATCGGTCAGCCGAGGCGCCGCCTTGGCGCGACGCGTCCCGGGGCGGGGCCAGCATGTCGACTTTGGTGACGGGCTCAACTGGTCTGCTGGGAAACAACATTGTGCGGGCTCTGGTCGCGCGAGGCGACGCAGTCCGCGTGCTCGTGCGTCCCGGCGGAGACCTGCATGCACTGGACGGTTTACCGGTGGAGATCGTCCGGGGAGACATCACTCAGCGCGAGCAGGTGCTCGACGCGGCCAAGGGGACTTCCGCAATCATCCATGCCGCCGGCAACGTTCATATCGGCTGGACCCAGGCCGACGAGCAACACCAAACCAACGTGGTGGGCACGGAAAACGCGGCGGCGGCCGCCTTGTCCGAAAAAGTCCGCCTGATCCACATTTCCTCAGTCAACGCCTTGGGAATCGCCGCCCGCGACGCACCGGCCGATGAGAACTCGGCCCTCGAGCAGCCGGTGCGCTGTCCCTATGTCCGCAGCAAGCAGCAAGCGGACGCCCAAGTGCGTCAAGCGATGGGGCGAGGCCTGGACGCGGTCATTCTGTACCCCTCGTTCATGCTCGGACCATGGGATTGGAAACCCAGTTCGGGACGCATGCTGCTGGGCGTGGCCCACACCCAACCCTGGATCGCTCCGGCCGGCGGATGCAGTCTGGCCGATGTCCGGGATGTCGCGGACGCCATCGTCACCGCACGGGGGGCCGTCCTCGCCGACCAGGCGCCCCGCCGGTTTGTGCTTGCCGGACACAACTTGAGCTACTTCGATCTCTGGCGGCTGTTCGCCAAAGTCGCGGGCGCCTCGCCGCCTAGACTGCGTTTGCGACCGGTGTTTGGCCGAGTGGTCGGGCTGGCGGGAGACCTGTGGGCTCGCTGGGACAAGGAGCCCGATTGGAATTCCGCGACGATGCGAATGGCGGCCCAGTGGCACTTTTTCTCAAGTCGGCGAGCAGAACGCCGCCTGGGCTACCGCATCCGGCCGGCCGAACAAACGGTGCAGGACGCCTGGGCCTGGCTTAATCGTCGCAACAGGTCCACCCGGCGCGACAAGCCGACGCTTTCACCGGCGCCCCCCAAGACAGGGCGCGAATGTGATCCTCTCGCGCCGATCAACAATTGCTGAGCATACCCCAAGTCGTTCAAGTTATACTTGACGATCCTGCCTCACATACGCGGTGGCCTCGGCTGCATCTTCCGGACACGAAGTCCCGCCTCATATCTAGTGATCCGACATGTCTCGCATTTTGGTAACTGGCGCCACCGGGTTTATCGGCGGCCATCTTTGTGAATCGCTTCTTGATCAAGGTCATCAAGTCCGCTGCCTGGTCCGTTCGCCAGCTCGGGCTCGCTGGCTCGAGCACCTGGGCGCGACCCTGGTCGCGGGCGACGTCTTGGACCGTGAAGCGTTGGATCAAGGACTTGATCAAGTTGACACGGTGTACCACCTGGCGGGTTTGACGCGGGCGTTCACCGTGGATGAGTTCTACCAGGTGAACGGCCGCGGCAACGAATCCATCGCCGAAGCGTGCGCCTGCGCGGCACAACCCGCCAACGCTGGTCGCCGTTTCATCGATTGCAGCCGCCGGACCGGCGCCTCGAGGCACGTTGCGCCGCGAGACCGACGCCCCCAACCCCATCTCCAATTACGGACGCAGCAAGCTCGCTGGCGAGGAAGCTTTGCAACGCTTCGCCGATCGAGTGCCGATCTCGATTGTCCGGCCGGGAGTTGTCTTTGGCGAGCGCGACGAAGCCTTATGGCGAGTGGTGAATTCGTTGCGGTTCACGCGCACGCATTTCGTGCCGGGACTGCGGAGCGGACCGCTCTCCTGCATCTACGTGGGCGATCTGGTCCGCTTGATGCGGTTAACCGCCGAGCATGGACGACGCTTGGATCGCCGCGATCGTGGTCAAGGCGTCTATCACGCTTGCCATCATGAGCATCCTACCTATAGCCAGCTCGGCAAGATCATGGCCCAAGGACTCAATCATCGCGTCACGGTGTTGTTGCACCTGCCGCGGCCCTTCGCCTGGACCTACGGCGGCATCGCCGAACTGGTGGGCCATACCCTGGGGCGGCCCAGCGTCGTCAACCTCGACAAGATCCGAGAAGCACTGCAGGCGTCATGGGCGTGCAGCAACCACGCAGCGTGCCGCGAGCTGAACTTTGAACCTGGCGGCTCCCTGGACGAGCAACTCAAACGAACCGCCCGCTCCTATCTCAATCCTCAATGGTCGCAGGTCGCGGTCGCACCAACGCGGCAAAGGGTGGCGAGTTCCTAGAGCGGAGCGGGCGCAGTCCGGGCTCGTCCCAGCGGGGCGCTGTTCCCAGCCAGATAACGCTGGTTGGTGGGCGAGGAGCATCGCCCAACGGGGACAAGCCCCGTTGTGGCGGTCGAAGCTGGGATCGTTGCTGGCGAGGAGCATCGCCCAACGGGGACAAGCCCCGTTGTGGCGGTCGAAGCTGGGATCGTTGCTGGCGAGGAGCATCGCCCAACGGGGACAAGCCCCGTTGTGGCGGTCGAAGCTGGGATCGTTGCTGGCGAGGAGCATCGCTCGACGGGGACATGCCCCGTCGTGGCGGTCGAAGCTGGGATCGTTGCTGGCGAGGAGCATCGCTCGACGGGGACATGCCCCGTCGTGGCGGTCGAAGCTGGGATCGTTGCTGGCGAGGAGCATCGCTCGACGGGGACATGCCCCGTCGTGGCGTGCTCGCCCTTTCTTAACTCGACTGGTCGCCGTCTTTCTTGGCAGGCGGATCGATCGGCGGAATTCCCGGCGGGGGTTCGGTCGCTCCGGCTGGCTGGGCGCCGGCTGGGGCTGCGTCATCGCCCTTGGGTTCTTCGTCGCCCTTGGGTTCTTCATCGCCCTTGGCTTCATCGCCCTTGGGTTCTTGGTCGCCTTCGGTGCGGAAGGGCGGCGGAGTGGGTCCGCCACGGCCGGCGCCGCTGCCGACGCCCATCGGTTCGCCGAGCGGGTCCATATTCGGCTTGGGAGCCTCATAACCGGGCATCATGTAGTCGGGAACCTCTTCGTTGAGGGCGTAGTGCGAATGGAACCGACGATTGTCTCCCGTACCCAGATAGGCGACGTGAATGTCATAGCTCTTCCACGGCAGACCGGCGATCCATGAAAATCGCTCGACGGTGTACTGGTCGTTGGTCGTGGTCTGCGACGGTTTCTTGCCCAAGATCTCCGAGACTTCGGTGAACGTGAAGGGGCCTTCGGGGGTCGCCGCACGTTCTTCCGTCTTTTCGATGAGCACATCGTAGGCTCGCTTGGCGCCAGGGCGAGCGACCAGACGGTCGTAGGCCAGCGCCCCCAACATGATCGCCAAAAGAATGAACAGAATGCCTTGCCGCATGGCGCCGGATTTGGCCGGCGCTGAGGATGGAGTGTCGGACATGTGTCTAGCCTTCGCGTGAGTTAAGTGTTCAGGACAGCCAATGAATGAAATGAAAGGGACATCGTTGGATTGCGGGTTCCCATTTTTTGCTGGGCGAACAGGTCCGCCATTGCCTGGGAGGTTCGTCTTGCGGGGTGTTTGTCAGGGCGAAACGGCGGACCAGACCGGCGCGACCGCGGCCTTCATCTTAGCCAATCCGGTCCGGGCGACCTCCAAGGCGTCTTGCTTCCAGTACTCCGGATTGAACAGCTCCAAGGACAACGCCCCGGTAAAGCCATTGCGACGAAGAATCGACAGGATCAATCGCAGCGGAGCCTCGCCATCCCCTGGATAGACTCGGTCGGCGTCTCGGATCTGCTCGCGAGGTGGATCGAGTGGATAGTCGTTCACATGGAAAACGTGGATGGCGCCGCCGGCGAACAGCGATAGGCCGTTGAAATCGGAGCCTCCCTTGTAGATATGGTACACGTCGGGGAGCACGCACGCGTCGGGACGCCCAGCTTCGCTGGCGACATACGCCAACTCGCCCAAGCGACTGAGCGTCTTGGAGAAGCCCCAGAGCTCCAGTTGCGGGGTGACTCCTTCGTTCGCGCCGATCTTCAACAATTCGCCATATCTCGCGGCGACGTCCGCCAATGGCAGCGATTCACCGGTGCCCCCGGCGGGTGGCGCGGCGATTCGCGAGCCGCCCATTTCGCGGACCAGCGCCATCTCGGCCCGGGCTTGCTCCAACGCCTCGGCGCGTTTCACGGCGTCGGGCGCGATCCAATTGGCGAAACCAATAGCGCTCTCGACCTTCAGCCCCGCATCCGCCAGGCGCTTTCCCAGATCCGCCAGGCTGGCCCCCTGTTGTTGGTGTTGCCGCAGATCGGCAATCCACGGTTCGACCCCGTCGTACCCTGCTTCGATCGCCACATCGATCTGGCGAGCCAACGGCAGTTTCTGGCCGCGAATCGTGCTGGTGTTCAGGCAGAACCGAGGACCTTCGTCGGTGCGGATTGCCGCGCGCGGGGCGCTTCGGCGCCAGCGGCGGCGCCCGCCGAACCGGCCAAGGCGGCGAACATCGTACTGCTCAGCCAATCGCGACGCGTCGGCTCGCGGCGATGCGTTTTCTTCAAGTGCTCCCCCCCGCTTCCTTCCAGACCAGTTTGGCGATCGTGGTTCGGCCTTCCCGCCTTATCGTCGTCGATTAGTAGGCTGGCGGCAATGGATCACCCACATTGGCGACGCCGTCCACCGACCAATGAGACGCGCCCTTTTGTTCCTCGCCGTACACCGTGCGTCGCATGACGACGATCAGATCGTGTTCGCCGCGAGCGGCGTCTTTGATGCGGAAGATCGGCGCGACCTGCTCCACGCCCGTGGCGCCGAAGCGGCGGGTGGTGTCCACGCCCTGGTATTCGAATTCAGCGCCGCGACGCAGTGCTTCCACGAGGCTCTTCAGCGGTTCGCCGTTGAAGGTGCGCTCCAATTCGCGAGCGGGCATTTGTTCCAGCACCATCGGCGTGACGCTCGTCAATTGCTCTTGGTCCGGTTCAGCGTAGTGCTCTTCCAGAGGCACGCCCGCGGGTTGTCGCCGATCGTAGGGCATCATCAATTGATCCGCCTGGTACAGGGCCAGGCGATCCTGTTCGGTTTGACGCAGCAAGGTCAACCACGATTCGGCGTAGCGACGCGCGTGGCTGCTCAACAAGCTCTGGCGTTGGATGGACTCGCTGACGACGAACGCGAGCACGAAGGCGCCCACGATCACTCCGGTCATCGCCAGACGATTTCCGCTCAGACGCGTGGGATCGCGAGCAACGCTCCACAAGGCGAACGCGCCGAACGCGATCGCTGCGAAGGGCGTCAGCCAAAACAGTTCCGAGAGAAACGCCAACGGCGACAGGAACGCCAGAATCACGGCGCCCACCGCGGCCTTGGACAGAAGGCGATAGTCCTCCGCTTCGAGCGGAGTATCGCTGGACTCCGAAAACTCATGGCCCCGCCGCGACGTGGGGCTCGAGGACTCAATCTTACTCGCTGTCATCTCTTACTTGCTTTCCTCCGCGATCCGACGCGCTTGGTAGCGACTAATGAAAGTCCTTCCGCCGTCGAACACTCGGCCATCGCTAAGCGAACCTTCGGAAAGGCTGTTGGCCAGCATCAGCCATTGCTTGTCGGCGGAGACCCCCAGCAAGGTGGGCTCGCTGAAATTGCTCTGCGGCAAGGGCGCCGCGTGCAGGCTCATCGCGGTAAACATCACAAACACATAGGCGACGGCCAACGCCAACACCGATCGACCGGCCATTTCAACAGGCTTGGGAAACACAATGCGCTGATTCGAAGCGAACGTATCGCACAGCACTCGAAGCACCGTGAACACGATGGCGAACAGAAACCACAGGCATACAAAGTCCGCGAAGAACGCGGTCTGCGGAGCGGCTTCGGCGAGTTTCGCCGCCAGCGGTTCAAAATAGTTCGTGGCGACCAGACCGGCCAGCAGCAGGTTGATCAAGCTGACGGCGCAATTGCCCAGACCTTGAAACCAGACGCCCAAGGCGACGATCGCGAAGACGACCAAAAGAATGGTGGAAAGCATGTTGTTCGATCCGTGGGCTATCTTGTCCTGCGGAGCTGCGACCGCCTGGATTGCTTATTGTTTCAAGATCCGCTGCAGTTCGGTGAGCGAAGTCACGCCGTTGGCGACCAGCAGGATGCCTTCCTCCTGCAAGGTGCGATTGCCGGCTTGCCGCGCCGCCTTGCGGAGGAGCTCCAGCTTCGGTTGCTTGATCAGCAAGCGGCGGATTTCATCGTCCACCAGCAGCAGTTCGAAAACGGCGATGCGGCCGCGATAACCGATGCCGCCGCAATCCGGGCAGACTTCCGGTTCGCCCTTCTTGGGCGGTTCGGAACCGGGCGGCGGCGGCTGGAATTCCTTATACAGCACTTCGACCTTGCCCGCGGGAATGCCTAGCCGCCGCAAAAGTTCGGGCGGCGGTTCGTAGGATTGCTTGCAGGAGGGGCACAAGCGGCGCAGCAACCGTTGGTTCAGCACGCCGGTCACGGCCTTGGCGAAGAGGTCGGCCGGCGCCTTGAACAGCAGGACTCGCAAGAGCGCCTCAACCGCTTCCTTGGCCCGCACTCGCGAGATGACGAGCCGATTCTCATTCAGCACCTCATCACACAACAGCTTGACGGTTTCGGCGTTGTATAACTCCGGCAAGACCAGGACTTCGGGTTGTTTCAGGAGCAGCTTGGCCAACACCTTATCGGGCGTCTGGCCCGCGGCCACATTGATTTCTTCGCTCGCGACGTTCTCGATGGGTTCGCTGGGTTGGTCTTTATCCTCGATGCAGACGAAGTCGCGTAGGAGACGATCGGTCGCGTGCAGCCCGGCCCGCCAGGTTGAACCGCAGTCCGCCGGCGGCGGGAGCGGAGAACAGCACAATGCCATTGGGCGCGGCCAGCAACTCCTTCAGCTGAGCTTGCATGCGCTCGCGCATGCCGAGCTGCTCCAGCGTGGCGAGACTGGCTTTGGGCCCGACGAATTCCAGGATCGCGCGCTCGCCGGTCTTCACGCCTTGCGCGGTCAGATTCGTGGCGTACTTGACGTTCTTGTAAACGGTCTTGAACGAACCGGTTTGACGTTGTCGTCTTTCCTTTTCATTGACGCCGCCCAAGATCTTCAGCATCACCAGCAGTTGATCGCCGTTGGCGCGATCCATGGCGTCCAGGTTATGCCAGACGCCGTCGATCTCCAATCGAGCGGCCACGGCGTTGGCGCCGTAGTCCAACAGCAGGCGCTCGGCGCGACGATCAAGGCAATCGGCGATCATTTGCTTGGCGGCCAGATAGGCTTCGGATTGCTGCCGCGCGCGGACCGTATTGATCTGGTTGGTCTCCGCCGTGCCGCTGGTGGATTCCAGGTCCACGGGCGCCCCATGTTCGTGGGCCAGCTTGATTTCCACACCCTTCTTCTCCGGCTTGCCGAAATTGGCGAACCAGGTCTTCAGATGAGGTCCCGTCAAAACGCGTCGCTCATAGACGACGCGGCTGTTGCGTTGTCCGATATAGGTGAACACCGGCACCGCGTACGCCAGGACCGCCACCGCCAAACCGACGAAGAAAATCGGGATGAACAGGCTGACGACGAACGCCACCAGAAACGTGAAGACAACGATCGGATTCCAGACATCGGGCGAAAGACTGATCTCCTGACCGATCTCGCGAGTGTCGCGGCTGATCCAGTCCGCGGCGGCGGACCACATGATCGCCACGATCCAGAAGAGCAACAGCTTCCACCATGCGAAGTAGAAGCCCTCGCCGCGCACGAAACCGTCTTGCGCATGCGCCGAGCTCTGCAGGACCAAGGCCAGCAAGGGACCGGCGGCGGCCAGCCAGGCGCGCCGAAGGGGCGGGCCCTGCACGCCGCAGGGAATGGGGAGAGGATCCTCAGGTGTTTCATCAAAGAATTCCAGGCTGCGAAACGTTGATGCCTTTGAGCGCCATCTTCAACGCCTCTTCGTTGGGCGCGACGGCGAATGCGGTCGGTCGATCGATCAATTCGTTGTCGATCAGCTGTTTCAAGCTCATGGTGAAGTCCTGCATGCCTTCCTCGGCGCCGATGCGGATTGCGTCCGGCAGCTTCTCGTCGCTGGCTTCGAGAATCAGCTTGCGAACCGTGGGGTTGAAGTACATGATCTCGCACGTCGGCACGCGACCCACGCCGGGCTTGATCGACTTCAGCAGTTTCTGGGCGATAATGCCCTTCATGTTGAACGCGATCGCACTGCGAATCGCGTTGTGCATTTCCTCGGGAAACAAGTCCAGAATACGACCGATGGTGCTGGGAGCCGTTGAGGCGTGAATCGTTCCGAACACCAAGTGGCCCGTTTCGGCCGCATGGATCGCCGTCATGAACGTTTCCTCATCACGCATTTCGCCGACCAGGATGACGTCCGGATCTTCGCGGACCGCATGCTTCATCGCGATGGAGAAGTCCTTGACGTCCTGACCGATCTCGCGTTGATTGATCAACGACTTGTCCTCGGTGAAGACAAACTCGATCGGGATCTTCGAGCGTCAAGATGTGCTTGCGATAGTTGCGATTGATCCAATTCAACATCGAGGCGATCGTCGTCGTTTTGCCCGAGCCGGTCACGCCGGCCAACAGCACCATGCCTTGATCGTACTTGCAGAGTCCCTCGATCGAGGCGGGCAAGTACAGACCTTCGAAGTCCGGAATCTAGTTGTTAATGCGCCGAGCGACCAGGCCGATGCTGCCCATCTGCTGCAGCATGTTGACGCGAAATCGCCAGGACGTTCCGTCCACGTCCACCGTGTAGGCAAAGTCGGCGCCGCCCTCTTCGTCGAAGATCCGGCGATTTCGCTCGTCCATCATCGGAAACAGCAGGTTGCACATCTCTTCGACTTCAATCGGGCCTCGATTCAACGGCTTGAGCGTCCCGTTGACTCGGACGCATCGGCGGTTGCCCCACCTTGAGGTGCAAGTCGCTGCCTTCGAGCTTGACGAACGCGCGGAAGAACTTGTCGACCTCCAGATCCTCGCGCTTCTTCAGAAAGCGGTCCCGCAGATCATCGGTGGAGACCGCGACGGGCGCGGCTGCGGGCGTGTTCGCTGGAGGACGAGTGAGCGGACATTTCTGTGGTTTCCTGCCTTCGAACGTTACAGCCGAACGGGGATCCCGCGTTCCGCCATGACTTGTTTGGTTTCCGCGATCGTGTACTCGCCAAAGTGAAAAATGCTGGCCGCCAGCGCCGCGTCGGCGTTGCCAATCGCGATCGCGTCGGCCAGATGCTCGGGGCTGCCGGCGCCGCCGCTGGCCACCACCGGAATCGAAACGGCCTGGCTGACGGCCGCGGTCATCTCCAAATCGTAGCCGTCCTTGGTGCCGTCGCAGTCCATGCTGGTCAGCACGATCTCGCCCGCGCCCAGCGCCTCGACCTGCTGGCCCAGGCGACGGCTTCCAGGCCCGTCGGCGTCCGCCCGCCGTTGATGTGAACTTCCCAGACCTCCCCGCGGCCGTCGGTACCCGCTTGGGATCGATATTGACCACGATACACTGGCTGCCGAATCGCACGCGCGGCCTCGCGCACGAAGTCCGGGTTGCGGCAGGCCGCCGAATTGATCGACACCTTGTCGCTGCCGGCTTTCAGCAGACGCCGAATGTCCTCCAGCGTCCGGATCCCGCCGCCGACGGTCAGCGGCATGAAGACCTGCTCGGCCGTCCGGCGGACCACGTCCATCATGATGTCGCGATCTTCGTGACTGGCGGTGATGTCCGAGAAACACCAGCTCGTCGGCCCCTTCCTGCTCATAGCGAGCGGCGACCTCGACCGGGTCGCCCGCGTCGCGCAGGTTGACAAAGTTGGCCTTTGACCACTCGGCCGTGGTCGACGTCGAGGCAAGGAATGACACGTTTGGCCAGCATGGGCGAGGGACCACGGATAAGGATCAGCCGAGCAACGGGCCCTACGGCCTGATTAACTACTGTAAAACGGGCCCCGCCAGGGGTCAACAACCTGAAGAAAAAGGGGCGGCCGCCGGGCGGCGCGACTCGACCGATTTCAGACGGCCTCTTTGACGGATTCGACTCGCACCGGGCACGCCGGCAAGGCCGCCAGGAACTTGCGTCCGTAGGGTTTGGTCCTGACTCGCGGATCCAGAATCACGACCTGTCCGCGGTCGTCGCGAGTGCGAATCAAGCGGCCAAACCCCTGCCGCAAGCGAATGATCGCCTCGGGCAGCTGATACTCATAGAAGGGGTTGCCGCCCGCATTGCGAATCGCATCCAGTCTGGCTTGCAGCAACGGGTGGTCGGGGACGCTGAACGGCAACCGCGTGATGATCACGTTGCACAGGGCGTCGCCGGGCACATCGACGCCTTGCCAGAAACTATCGGCGCCGAACAAGACGGACCGCGGGTTGTGCCGAAAACGCTCCAAGAGCGCCGTTCTGGCGTCCCGTCGCCGTGAATCAACGGCGTGATTCGCTGACTCGTCAACCAGGGAGTCAACGCCGACGAGACGCGTTTCAAGGACGCATAGCTCGTGAACAACACGAACGCTCGACCTTCCGTCTTCTGCACATAACGCTGCACCATGCGGATGGTCTGCTGTTCGTAGGCCGCGGGCTCTCTGCCGGGATCGGGCATGTCGGGCACGATCACCAGCTCCATCTGAGTCGCATAGTCGAAGGGGCTGCCGACCTGCACCGAGTCCGCCTCGATCAATCCCAATCGCGACCGCAGGAAGTCGAAGTTCGCGTCGGGGCCGCTGGATAAGGTCGCGCTGGTCAGGATCACGCTGCGGACCTGGTCCCAGAGCTGCGATTGCAAGGCGGATCCGACTTCGACGGGCGCCGCGACCATCGTGGCTCGTGTGCCGCGTCGCCCGACTTGCATCTCCAACCAATGCACATGACTGGGCTGATGTTGTTGCAGCCACGACTCCACGCCCATCGCCATGCCCAGGACGCGATCCTGCCCGACGTCAACTCGTGGTGATCGTCGCTATTGGGGAAGTCCCGCGCGGCGGCCTTCAGCTTGCGGGCCAACAACACCAGGACCGGGGACAAGCGATTGGCGACAATGCCGGTTTCCATGATCCGGGCGTTGGGGCGACTTTGCTGCTGCGACCAGTCGGACAAATCGCCCACCAGTTCATCCAGCGCGAAATACGCGTCGCTGACGAGTTGCTGCTCCTCGCGCAGCTTCAGATGCACCAGCAGACCCTTATTGGTCTGTTCGTTGTACAAGCGATTCAAGAGATACTCGACTTGCCCGCTGCTGATGCTCGACCCGAGATGGGAGCCGGCCACGTTCTCCAGCGTATGGGCTTCGTCCAGGATCGCGACGTCATAGTCGGGCAAGACCGACGCATGCTCGGCCCGGAGCGCCAAATCGGTGAAGAACAAAGCGTGGTTGACCACCAGGATCTGCGCCGAGCCCGGCGCGCCGCTTGGCGGCGTAATAGTAGCAGCTGTCGTACGTCGAGCATTTGCGGCCCAGGCAGTTGTTTCGATCGCTGACGGCTTCATCCCAGACACTGGCCGAGGGGCGGAAGCTCATGTCGCTCAACGAACCATCGGTGGTCTTCCGCGACCAATCGACCAGTCGTTGAACGGCCTGCTGTTGATGCTCCTCGGGGAACAGGCTGGACGATCGCTGCGCCGCCAGCCCCAAGTGCCGCAGGCTGACGTAGTTCCGACGCCCCTTGGCCAGGACGGCCGTGAATTCAAGCGGGATAACTGCGTTTAGAAACGGCAGATCCTTGGCGATCAACTGCTCCTGCAGACTGATCGTGTGGGTTGACACCACGACGCGGCGAACATCGGGATTCTGACACACGGCCAGAATCGCGGGCGTCAGGTAAGCGAAGCTCTTGCCGGTTCCGGTGCCGGCCTCGGCGATCAAGTGCCGCCCGGACTGGACCGCCTCCGCCACGGCCTCGGCCATCGTGATCTGTTGCTGTCGATGCTCGTATTGGGAGAGCCGCGCGGCGATACGCCCCTCAGCCCCCAGGATGTCCCGCGAAGTCAACATGGGGATACCGCGGCGGCTTCACCCGCGCGACCGACCCGCAGGCGCTCCGACTGGCCTCGGGCGGCCATCGTGTGGGCTGATTTCGCACCTGGGTCGGGCATGGTCATCTACCAGGGCCGCGTGGCGATGACGCCTTCTTCCGGACTGCTGGCGGTGGCGTACAAGCGTCGAGGCATCCGGCCGGCAAGGTAGGCCAGGCGGCCCGCCGTCGCGGCATGACGCATGGCGTGGGCCATCGCCAGGGGACGCCTGGCGTGCGCGATCGCGGTGTTCAACAGCACCCCGTCAACTCCCAGCTCCATGGCGGCGGCGACATCGCTGGCCGTCCCCACGCCGGCGTCGACAATCACCGGGTAATCCGGATCGCCTTCCTTCAGGTATTCCAGGCAGATCCGGATGTTGTTGGGGTTCAGAATGCCCTGGCCCGATCCGATCGGGCTGCCGGCGGGCATCACCGCGGCGACGCCGAGCTGTTTCAAGCGAAGCGCGACGATCGGATCATCGGACGTATAGCAAAACACTTGGAAGCCATCGGCGACCAGACGCTCGGCGGCTTGCAGCGTCGCGACGGGATCGGGCAACAGCGTCTTGCTGTCCCCCAAGACTTCCAACTTGACCCAGTCGGCGCCGGGATTCTCAAGCTCCCGCAGGATCTCACGACCCAGTCTCGCGACGCGAACCGCATCATCCGCGTTGTAGCAACCAGCGGTGTTGGGCAGCAGCACATAGCGTTGGAAGTCGATGTGATCCAACAGGTTTTGACCGGCGCGATCGTGCAATCGTTCACGGCGGACCGCCACGGTCACGCACTGCGTCCCGGAGGCGTCCAGGCACTCCGCCATTTCGGGCAGTGTGTCGTACTTGCCGGTGCCGACAAGCAAGCGACTACTGAGCACGCGTCCGGCGATGCGAAATTCGTCTGGATCGGTCGTCGGCGACGCGTCCCCGCAACCGGCGGGGGAGGACGTGTTGCTGGCCAAGCTGCTACCCTCCGCCGATCAACGAAACCACTTCCAGCGCGTCGCCCTCGTGCAGCAACTGCTGTTGGCGGCGTTCGCGGGGCAGCACTTCGCGATTCAATTCCACGGCGACCGGTCGATCTTGCAACGAAAATCGCAGCAAGGCGTCAGCGACCGTCGAACCGTGCGGCAAGCGACAGCTCTCGCCGTTGAATTGAATCGTCAACTGTTCGCCGGGGTTCATGGTCGCAGGTATCGTTTCCGAGTCGTGAAAAGTGTGGTGGATGGAAAAGCGTCGCTCGGCTGAAGCGCCAAGCAACGACGCGAGTTAACCGCGGCGAATTATTCGGTAATGGCGACATTGCGGGCTCGGCCAAATCCCAACACATTGAACGTCCCTCCTTGAGGCACGCCGGCTTGCGCCTTGGTGAAGTTCCAGGGCAGCCCTAACGCCGCGTAGGCGCCCGTGTTGGCGTCCACCACGTAGCACACCGCACTGGCCGGTCGGGTGATGCCAGCCATCCCGATCCAACCCACCGATCCAGTCACCATCAAGTACCGCGGTTTCTTCTGTTGATCCACTCCCAAGACCTTGATGACGTTGATCGCGAATTGGCCGTTGAACTTGCCGGTGCGGGGGTTCAGCACGAGGCATTGGAGGTCGCCGGTCAGGAAGTCCAACATGAAGACGCCTTCGACTTGCTCGTCGATCATGCCGGTGCAGATCGCGAACGCGTCGTTGCTGGAGGCTCCGGAGGCGTGCAGATCAATCGGCGGCAGCTCGACTTTCGGCGCATCGGCTTGCCAGACCTGCATGACCACACTCCCGGCCAGCGCCTCCAGCGCCAGCAGGCAAAGGGCCGGCGTGAATTCACGAAGCTGCTTCCAAGTAACGAGCATGTGCGTTGTCTCCCATGAACGATTCGCGGCGGCCATCCCCGCTCTCACCTTCAATCTACCGAATTAAAGCCCGAAAGCCTAGCGAAGTATCCCCGAGTCGCGGAACCTGGACACGGATTCACGGTCTCTGACCAGCGAATTCGGACGGGAATTCGCGAAGCAACCGCGAGCCCCGCAGGCCGCGACCGCTGCGGTGGACGGTTTATTGCTTGGCTCGCGCCGCTTCGGCTCGCCGAGCGAAATCGCGAGCCACGGCCAGCTTGCCTTCGCGCTCGGCTTTTTCGGCCAGCTTCAACCACCGCTGCGCCTCCTGCTCAGACTCCTGATCATGCTGCCGCTGCTTGGCCGCGGCCCGCCGCCGCAACTCGGCGAGGCTGAGCGTACCGGCTTGGATCGCGTCATCCCCCCGGGCTTCAGCAACGTCGTCCCCCGTCGAGCGATAACCCTGGGGCGCCTGCTCGCCAGCGCCGCGCGGCCCCGGGACTGCTCGCGCGGGGGGCGATGCGCCCGCCGCCGGATAGGCGGCCTGCTGTTGCCGCATTCGAGCCAGAGCCAGATCGACCGGATTGATCCATTGAGCATCGCCCACAACAGGAGTCCAACCAGTAACGAACGGCCGCAGGACTCCGGAACTGAAGACCCCTCCTGCGCCATTGGTCACCGTCAATGACGGCGTTTGACTGACAATGCTGCGATCGCTTCCTTGAAGTGCGGAGAGGCCAAAGGAAAACCCGCCCGCCCGAAATCCAAAGGAGCTCCCGCCGCCGGCGCCGAACCCGCCACCCGCGAAAGGAAGCGGGGCCAGACCGATGTTATTGAAAAAGAAGCTGCGCCCTTGGTAGCCGAACGAGGTCCCAAAACGCTCGTAGAAGCTGTCGCGATAAATCGTCTGCGGAGTGCTAGTGACGGACTGCTGGGCGGCGCACCGCGCCGGCGACGCCAACACAACGCCCGCCAACAGCAAGCCAACCCAGCGGCCAAAGCCGCCACGTTGTGCCTGTTCCGCCACGACAGGGCTGGCCCCCGTTGCGTGTCTCCGTCTCTTCGCCACGACAGGGCTGGCCCCCGTTGCGTATCCCCGTCTCTTCGCCACGACAGGGCTGGCCCCCGTTGCGTGCCTCCGTCTCTTCGCCACGACGGGGCTGGCCCCCGTTGCGTGGCTCCGTCTCTTCGCCACGACAGGGCTGGCCCCCGTTGCGTGTCTCCGTCTCTTCGCCACGACGGGGCTTGCCCCCGTCGAGCGTTGCTCCTCGCCAACCCGAACCGTCCGGCGAATTCCGCCACAACGGGGCTTGCCCCCGTTGGGCGATGCTCCTCGCCGACGGTAAAGAAACGCCGCGCCGTACCTGGAGGTCTCTCGCCGACGGTAAGAAAACGCCGCGCCGTACCCGAAGGTCTCTTGACGTATTCATCCGGTCGCCTCTTCTTCCTAACGATGCGCTCGTTCATGATGCAGGGGCAGCCAGGCGCCGTTGTCCTTGCTGCTTTGCACGCATTGCTGAATGAAGTACATGCCTTCCACGCCGTCATTGACATTGGGGAAGACGGTGTCCTGGCGTTCGAACGGTTTGCCGGCGGCTCGCAGGGCCATGGCGTCGAAGGCGGAACGATAGACGTTGGCGAACGCCTCCAGATAGCCTTCGGGATGTCCCGCGGGCAAGCGACAAGCCGCGGCCGCCGAGCTCAGGGTGTAGGGCGCGTTGGGATCGCGCGTGTAGATCTGGTGCGGATGACCGTTGCGGCGAACGATCATCTGATTGGGATCCTCTTGCCTCCATTGCAGAGCGCCCTTGGTGCCATCGATCTCGATGAACAGATCGTTCTCGCGTCCGTGGCTGATTTGTGACGCCGTGACCGACCCCAAGGCGCCGTTCTGAAAACGAATGATGGCCGTTCCGTAGTCGTCAAGCTGACGACCCGGCTCGAACGCCTTCAAATGGCAACTGACCTCTTGCGGCAATTCGCCCGTCATATAGCGAGCCAGGTTGTAAGCATGCGTGGCGATATCGCCAAAGCAGCCGGCTGCTCCGCTGCGTTTGGGGTCGGTGCGCCAAGCAGCCTGCTTTTGATCCTCGGCCTCCAGGCGACTGCGCAACCAACCCTGAATGTAGTTGGAACGGATCGCCTTGATCTCGCCCAAGTCGCCGTTGAGAATCATCTCGCGAGCTTGCCGAACCAGAGGATGGCCGGTGTAGTTATGCGTCAAAGCGAAGACCACATCGGATTGATCGACCACCGTGGCCAGTTCCTCGGCTTGCGCCAGATCGAACGTCATTGGCTTGTCGCACATGACGTTGAAGCCGGCTTCGACGGCCGCCTTGGCGATTTCGAAATGCGTATGGTTGGGGGTGGCGATGGAGACAAAGTCGATGCGTTGATCGGCGGGCAGTTTGCTCTCGCTGGCGAGCAACTCCGTGTACGAACCATAAGCCCGGTCGGGCGGGATGTCATAGTCGGGCGCCGACGCCTTGGCGCGCTCGGGGTTCGATGACAGGGCGCCGGCGACCAGTGAAGCTCGATTATCCAGCACCGCCGCCGTGCAATGCACGCGGCCAATGAACGCGCCCTGGCCGCCGCCAATCAGCGCCATCCTCAATTTGCGATTGATAGGTTCGTTGGTGGACATCGAGCAAGATCCTGCGAGTATCGTGAGAATTCCAAAGAGAGCCGTCCTCCAGGCGGTTTTAGCAGATCGCCACGCCACCAACAACGACTAGCCGCCCGCCGGCAATCCGCACCGCCGGCGCTCCATCCGCACCTTAAGACAGATCCGGATGAAATTGACCACGGAGGACGCGGAGAACCACAGAGGCGGACGCAGTTCCGCGCTCATTTCGGGCCCGGCAACAGATACCTGGGTGGTTCGCCGCTGGGAAATGCTCGTTCGTGATACAGCGCCAAGCCGTGCAGGGCGTGGTACAGACCTCCGCACTCCAGAGGCACGCCTACAGCGGCGTCCAGCGTATCACAGAGGTTCCACACGGCTTTCCCAACCCAGGGCTCGCGCAACTCCTCTGGCGAAAGAGCGATCGACAGAAACTCCACCAGATGGCCGGTGGCGGCGAGGTTCTCCGCCAAGTCCGGCGTCCAACCGGGCTGCAGCAGAAAATGCGGCGAGAACGAACCATCCGGGTTCTGCAACGCCTTGGTGTCCTCCACCGCGGTTTGGACCACTTCGCGGGCCAACCGCCAATTCTCGTCCTCCGGTCCGTTCTGAAGTCGATGGCGATACAGCGCCGTGGACAAACCGATCAGACGATGCGTGCCGCCGCACGCCGCCGAGTTCAGTTCCTCCTGCGCCTCGATGCCCACCAACTTCGAAATGCTCCAGGTGCGGCCGTCGGCGGCTCGCCATTGAGCTGTGGTTGGCAAGTAGGACGTCAAACCAATCAAGGTCCAACTGTATTCACGGTCGAAGTTGAACGGGAGGTCTTGCTGCACCTGGCGCAGCGCGTCGGCCATGGTGAACTTCTGATCGCCGACTTGCAGCGTGTCCTCCAACGCCAGCCCGCATTGGGCGGAGACGGCGAACCATTGATCATAGTGGCCTTGGCCGCGTTTACTGCCGACGCCATCGCCGCTCTGGTTCTGCGGATCGAAGACAAACCGCACGCCGCGATAATCGCCCTGCACCACCGGCTCCAAGTCCCATCCGCGAACTCGGCCGCCCGCCAGGATGTAGGCCAGCGCCGAGATTGACTGCCCTTCCCGTTGGGGATCCGGCGCCATGAATTCGTCCTGATAGGCCAGAATACCATGCAGCACCTGCCAGGCGCCGTGCACCTGAAGCTCGACGCTCCGCGATTTTTCCCGGGCCAGCGTCGCCTCGACGCGCTGTTTCAGTTCATTTTCCCCCGAGGGAAGCTGCGCAGGCTCCGTGGATTCCGGCGCCAGGGCGCTGAGTCCGACCGCCGCGGGATCGGCGCAGCCCAACACACAAGACAAGGCGGCCAGTAGGATTCGTGCGACGCACGTCGATGAAGCGTGATGAGTGTTCATGACCACAGCATACTTCGATCCAGCGTAACGGCAAAGTTGCCCAGAGGGCGGGTTGCACCGCGCTGCGGTGCCGGAGGGGGCGTTGGCGATGACCTGGGGCTGCGCTCGCGACCCCCATAAGCATCAAGTGAAGAAAAATCCGGATGGAATTGACCGCGGAGGACACGGAGAACCACGGAGGCGGTGCTTACGGAGGCGGTGCGGATGGCGGGCCCCGCTTGCTACTTTCCCCGTGTGAAGCGAAAGGCGGGCATGCGGTAGTCGCCGCCCAGTTCGGATCCGATGAAGGTGTTTTCGTCGTAGGGCGAGAAGCGGATGGTTCGTGTTTCCTTGCCCTCTTCGCCGACGGTCGTCAGCGCCAGATCGAATTCCTCGTCGGACGCCGTCAGCGGCTGGACGGACCAGATGATCTTGCGCGGCGTGAGCGGCGAGCCGGCTTGCGTAATCGCGATCTCGCCGGTCTTGTTGGGTTTCAAGACCAGCGTGATTTCGAGTTTCTCCGCCAATGCCAGGACCTTCTCAGCGGGGCTGACGAATCCGTCGTCCCGCGAGAGGGCGGTGAGGGATTCGTCGGGCTTGACCGCTTTGCCCGACCAGGGGCCGACCAGCTTCGTCGCCGCTCGCGGCCAGGGAACGGGCGACTGCGCGGCGGCGGCGTTGGCCAGGCAGGCGACGACCGCCAGGCTCGCCAGCAACAGGCAAGGGAAACGGATCAGCACAAGACACCTCGTGACGAAGGGGTCGCGGCAAAAAGAAGCGGCAGGACGCTCACGGTGAACCTCCTGCCGCCTCGATGACGCGTCATGGGAACGAGCTTACTCGGTCGGCAGACGATCCGCTTTGACCGGAGTGAACTCGCTGGTCAGACCTTGCTTCATGAACTCGACAAGGTCCTTCTTCTCTTGATCGGTCAAGTTCAGTTTCTTGACCTTGTCGCTGAGGTACGGGTTGGGATGACCACCCTTATCGTACCATTCCACGACCTCTTCGAGCGTTTTCTGGCTGCCGTCGTGCATGTACGGCGCCGAGAACACCACGTTGCGACACGTGGGCGTCTTGAAGGCGCCCTTGTCCTTTTCCTCCTTGGTCACTTCAAAGCGGCCCAAGTCCGGTTGCTCCACCTCCATGCCCACGCCCAGGTTGTGGTATTTCTCGTCGGTGAAGTTGGCGCCCGCATGGCAGGCGGTGCAGTTCGCCTTGCCAAAGAACAAGTCACGGCCGCGCTTCGCACTGTCGGTCATCGGCAGCGCGTCGGCATCCTTCTTCAGCTCCACATAACGTTCGTACAGGTCCGGCTCCTCTTCCTTGAAGGCTTCCTCGTCCTCGATCAAATCCGGAACACGTTCGGCCAGAGCCCGCAGCGGTTCGTAATAGTCGTAGGGGGCGGGATTCGACACGAGGACGCGTTCGAAGCTGGCGATCGCCGCAGCAATATTGTCGATCGACACTTCCTGGTCCGCGAAGATCTTCTCGAACTGAATCCGATAGCCTTCCAGGCCCTTCACGGTCGCGACCGCGGCCTCGTGCGTGCTGCCCATCTCGATGGGGTTGGCGATCGGCCCTTTCGCTTGATCCTCCAAGGACGCGGCGCGGCCGTCCCAGAATTGAGCCCCGCTGACGATCCGGTTGTAGCTGACCGGCGAGTTGCGATTGCCGGTTTGTCCGCCCACCCCTTCGCCGAATTGGGTTTGCCGACCGTATCCTTCGTCAGGGTGGTGGCAGCTGGCGCAGCTGATCGTTCCGTCGCTGGAAAGTCGCCCATCAAAGTACAGTTGCCGACCCAACTCGACCTTCGCACGGGTGAGCGGGTTTTCGTCGAGCCCCTGCGGTTGCATCAAGCCAATACCGACCGGCAAGGTCACGTCCAGCTGCACGTGATTGGCCGGGTCATCCAGCCATTCGCGGATCTGAGCCACCGTGAGCGGGCCGTCGCCGGGAATGCCGGAGGTCAATTCCGGGCCACCCAGCAGAACGGTTTCGCTGTCCGCGTCCGTCGGCGGGATGACGTCGGGGTCCAACGGAGCTTTCAACTCGGTCACCTCCGGCGTGTTCGCCGGCGGATTCAGGTCGGCCTGGGATTCGTCCTTGGGAGGCTCGGTGGCCGGCGGCTCGCCGGCTGGTTCCGACGCGGACGCATCGCCCGCCGGGGTCTCCCGCGCCGGAGCCTCCCCGGCGGATTCGATCGGATCGATCTTCGCGGGAGCGGGAGCGGCGCCGCTCGCGGTGGTGTTGGAGGGAGTGGCGACTGGCGGCGCCGGCGGGTTGCAACCCAAGGCCAGCACGCAAGCGCCGAGCATCGCCAGGGAAATCACCAGTGGTTTGGGTAACAACATCGTGGTTCTCCTCGTCAGCGGCAGGTTTTCAGGTGGGAAGGGGCATCACTTTCCGGCGTACTCGGCCCCGAAGAACTCCTTGCTGGCGTCGGGCGAGGGCTTGATGGTGCGGGAACCCTCTTGCCAGTCGGCGGGGCAAACTTCGCCATTGGCTTCAAAGAACTGCAGCGCCTTGACGACTCGCACGGCCTCATCCACGCTGCGACCCAGGGGCAAGTCGTTGACGACCTGATGCCGCACCACGCCCGCCGCGTCGATCAAGAACAGGCCTCGCAGGGCGATCCCGCCCGGCAACAGCACGTCATAGGATTTTGAGATTTCCTTGTTCAAGTCCGCGATCAGCGGGTAGGCGATCGGGCCGATACCGCCCTGGGCCCGGGGAGTATTGCGCCATGCCAAATGGCTGAAGTGGCTGTCGATCGAGGCGCCCAAGACCTGCACGCCCAGCGCTTCGAATTCCGCGACGCGATCCGAAAAAGCGATGATCTCCGTGGGACACACGAACGTGAAATCCAACGGATAGAAAAACAGGACGACATACTTGCCGCGATAGTCGCTCAGCTTCACTTGCTTGAACGAACCGTCAGGCATCACCGCTTGAGCCTGGAAATCGGGGGCCTCTTGCTGCACCAAGACACTCATGGGAGCTGCTCCTAGAAATATACTGTTCGACGCTCCGCAACAGCGCGGAACGATTGAGGGTGAAATCACCCATTATCGTAGCCCGATGCGGCAAGAATCGACAGGGGCGGACGCGGCGCCTTCATGTGTGACGCCTCAAATCAAACCGAATGACGCGGGAGTCCTAACGGGACGGCCCTAAATCAGCCCAGGGTGTAGCGCAGCGAAACCCTCGGCGTGGCGACTCCGCCTTCCACCAACCACGCAGGGGTGGCCGCATTTCCCTGACCGGCCACCCGGCGACCGCGCCGCTGGCGCACGAAAAAAGCCCCGAACGTGAGTTCGGGGCTCTCTCGTTGAACGTCTGGCAGAGTTACTGCGATTGGTTCGGGTTGTCCGGAATGGCCGGCACCGGCGGTGCAATCGCGGAGTCGCCTTCTTCGGTGATGGGCGGCGCGGGATTGTCGGGAATCTCGACCGATTTCCCCGAATCGCAACCCAAACCGACAATGGCCAAGCCGAAACAGAGCATCAGCTTGCTGAACAATTTCATCGATTCACTCCTTGCTTCCAGCGCGTCTGGGCAGGGCCCGGAAGCCTGACTAAAGAAAAAAAAGACAGGGCGGCGGATCATTGCCGCCACCCTGTCAAACTCTATGCAGTCGTCTTCGTGTTCATCAGGCAGATCTTAATTGACGGCTGGGTCGTTCACAACCACGCCATCCTTCAAGCTGCTGATCAGCACGAGATTCCAGGAGTTGATCTCGCGACCGATCGGTCGCACTGAACCGTCGCCCCAAGCGAACTGAACGCCGCCGGGATGGTTCGAGCTGAACTGGTACCAACCGGGACGAGCCGGTCCGCCAGCGGGACGCAGGCCCCAAGCGGTGGGCATGGCGCCGACGCCAAACCAGCTGTAGGAGTACTGATAGGTGCGAGTGGCGTCGACGCTGCCGCCGATCGCTTCACCGACCATGATCGTGTTGCTGGTGCCGTCCAGAACGCTGCCCATCGTGTTCTTGGTGCGAGTGGAGAAGAAGCCCACATAGGGATCCCAACCGCCGCCAACCGTGTTGCCCAAACCGCCAGCCGAACCGATGTAGGTCGTACGACCAAAGGTATCGCCGGTCGGGTTGGGATAGTACACGCCCTGCAACGTATTGCCGTTACCCGTTAAGAAGGCGACAAAGGTGCCGACGTTCTGTTGATACGGGTCATGCGAAGGGCAGATAAACGTGCTGACGCGGGCCTGCGAAATCGCACGCGCGCGGCCCATTGCCACCAAGCGCTGGGGGATCCCGTGGGAATGAAGTCGGTCGTGATGACTTCCTTCTCGATGTTGTCTTGCAGGTTCTTCAGTTCCATGAAGGGCAAGATGTAGGGGATCATGCCGGTGTACTGCTGCAGGCTGCCGCCATAGAGAGTCACCTTGTTGGGGTCACCCAGATTGCCCGGCGGGAACTTGCGGTTGGTGTCGTGGAAGTTGTGAATGGCCAACCCGAATTGCTTCAGGTTATTCACGCACTGCGTACGACGAGCGGCTTCGCGGGCGGCCTGCACGGCAGGCAGCAACAACGAAACCAGGATGCCAATGATCGCGATGACCACCAGCAGTTCGACCAAGGTAAAGCCCTTGCGGCTTCGCTTGGTCATTGTAGAGAGCAACATGTCAGTCCCTTCCGTAAACGGAAATACAGAAAATAAAAACTGTGCCGAACGGCACAAGGATCACGCGTATTGTAAAGACCGTGTCAAGTGAATGCAAACCTGTTGGCAACCACGAAAACAGGTCAACCCCCGAAGACGCTTGGCCTCCGGGAAAGCAAGAGCCGTGCCACTGGCGTGAGATCGAGGATTATCGGCGATTTTCACCGGTTTTTGTGAGCTAAAGCACTGTTTCCGCGTCGCGCCCCTGGGCGCCCTGCCCAACTCCGCAGCACTCTGAGAGTTTCGGCGCTTCCCAAAGATAGCCGAAAAAATATCGCGAACGCGGATTTTTCTCGAATTGGGACAGCCAGAAGGCCCGCGGAGACGCGAACAAGAGGCCTGCGTTGAAGAGGGGTGGCTGAGGGGACTTGAACCCCCAACCCCTGGAACCACAATCCAGTGCTCTAACCAATTGAGCTACAGCCACCATCACGCGAACAAGCTGCACAGTCTACCGACGCGACCAAACTTGGTCAATCACTCGGCCCGCGCGACGCCGTACGCCGCGTGTCGTCGTGGTGTAAGTTGCACTCCCAGCAACGACCCACTTCTTGGAGCCTGCGCCATGCGACCCTGGATGCTTGCGGAAACTCATTATGGTCACGTCAAGGAGACTCGTTATGAGGTGGCCGTCTTGCCGCTGGGCGCGACCGAACCGCACAACCTGCATCTGCCCTACGGCACGGACGTCCTGGAAGCGACGATCCTGGCCGAACACCTCGGCGAATTCGCGCACCAACGGGGCGCCTCCGTCGTCGTCTTGCCGACCATCCCGTTCGGAGTCGAGCGCAATCTCAGCGGCTTTCCTCTCGCCATCAACGTCGATCCCGAGACGCTCGATCGCTATGTCGCCGACGTGGTTCGCTCACTGGCCGACAACGGAGTGCGAAAGATCGTGCTGCTCAACAGCCATGGCGGCAACGAATTCAAGCCTCTGCTGCGAGGCCTTTACGGCAAGATCGACGCGCATTTATTCCTTTGCAATTGGTTTCGGGTGATCGACGATTGCTACGAGGATCTGTTCACCCACCGCGACGATCACGCCGGCGAGATGGAAACGTCGTTCGCCTTGGCGTACTTCTCCCACTTGGTTCAGTTGGATGCAAAAGGCAACCTGGCGGCCGACCACGGAGTCAAGCGCCCGTTCCGCTTCGAAGCGCTGAACCAAGGCTGGGTGGGCCTCACGCGACCCTGGCATCTGCTCACGACCAACACCGGCGCCGCCGACCCACACCAGGCCACCAAGGAGAAAGGCGAACGCCTGATGCAAATCCTGTTGCAACGCATCGGCGGCTTTCTCGTTGAGTTAGCACAGGCCGACTTGGACGAGAGTTTTCCCTTCGCGTAACAGAATTCAAAGTGCCGAGCGAACAGTCCCGAAAGGGACGACCCCAAATCAGCCCAGGGTGCAGCGTGAGCTTCCGAAAAACCCCGCAGGGGTGGCCCCAAATCAGCCCAGGGTGCAGCGTGAGCGACCCTGGTCCGAAAACCCCGAAGGGGTGGCCCCAAATCAGCCCAGGGTGCAGCGCAGCGAAACCCTGGGTAGGGCACGTTCCCACAACCCCGCAGGGTGGCCCCAAATCAGCCCAGGGTGCAGCGTGAGCCCAAACCCCGCAGGGGTGGCCCCAAGTCAGCCCAGGGTGCAGCGTGAGCGAAGCGAGCAAGCGAAACCCTGGGTAGTGCAACCGCCTCTTCCCAGAAACCCCGAAGGGGTGACCCCAAGCGCGCGTCATGCGAGACGAGGTTAGCCACGCCAATCAACGTCGTTTTCGTCGAGCGTTGCTCCTCGCCACGTGCGGCCACCCCTTCGGGGTTTGTAGGATACCGTGGTTCGCGACCCAGGGTTGCGCTGGTTCGCTGCGCTCACGCTCCACCCTGGGCTGATTTGAGGCCGTCCCGTTGGGACTTCGGGCCGTCGATGCCGGCGGTTACCCAGGGGTTGCGCCGCGCGCTCGGGCTGCGCTCACGCTCCACCCTGGGCTGATTTGAGGCCGTCCCGTTGGGACTGCGTGGTTGTGGCGGACGTCGCGCTACCCAGATCATTGCCCTTGCCATTTGGGCAATGCCGCCGACAGCCGCTCTCGGCCGGCTTCGGTCGTTTGCGTGTCTTCCAAATGGAGTGACTCGAGCTGCTTTAAGCCTCGTAGCGCTAGGAGCCCCTCGTCGGTGATGGGACAACCGCTTAGCCACAGCACTTTCAGTTTCTTCAGCGGCGCGAGTTGCTTCAGGTCCTCATCGCCGATCTGACACTGCGACAGATCCAGATGCTCCAGTTCCCGAAAAGAACGGATCACGTCCAGGGCGGCCGCGTTGACTTGACTGCTGTCCAGATTTAAGTGCCGCACGCCTTGGGCTTCGTTCAACAAGCGAATCCCTTGGGAGGTGACTGGCGTGTGCGATACGTCCAGCCAGCGCAGATGCTTACCGCGATCCAGGTGCTGCAGCCCTTGATCGCTGATGCGGCAGCGGGTGAAGCAAAGATTCTCCTCGCCTTGGTAGTCGCGTAGATCGTCGTCGGTCGCGCTGGTCAGGAATTCCAGGTAACGGCGGTCGAATTCGGCGGCCGGCGTTTCGCTGAGGGAGCTGAAGTCGTCCGGCTGATCCTCTTGGCGATAGATCCGTCGCAGCAACTGGCCAAAGGCGGTGCGTAGCGATGCGTCTTGCATGATGAACAGCGTCCAGCCGCAGCTTTGCGTGTACAGGCGCCTCATGCGGCTGACTTCGGCGGACTGCCAGTCCCGACGGCCTTGCAGGGCGACTTCGGCCAGCGGCTCATAGAAGCCTTCGGTCAGCGCGCGCAAGCGAGCGAATTGCAGACGATCGGTCAGCGGACCACCCAGACGGCCGTGATCTCCGTTGGACTGCAGCGATTCCATGTAGAGCGCCGAACCTTCGACCGCCCACACATTCTGCCGGACGGCGATCGCGTCGCCAGCGTTGCCCAGCAACTCGGCGAACAATTGATGGGTGGCTTCATGCAACCAGGTTTGGCGATCTTGCTGATCCTGGGCGTAGAAGTACGACGTGGCGGGCTTCTCCAGATACACTCCCGCCGAGGCTTCCACGTTCGACTGCAGCGACGTCAGGGCTTGCAGATACTGCTCGCGATCAGGGAACAGGACGACTTGATGGCGGCGGGCTTGGCCGGATACACCGGGCTCGGTCGCGGACCAACTCGCCCGCCAGGCGTCCGCGTCCAGCCAGGTATCGACATAGACCTGGCGCCAGGCGGAATGCAGTTGTTCGAGCGTCCCGGCCAACTCCACGCCGGCGCCGCGCTCGCGGTGAAGATAACAAAGTGAGGGGATTCGATCCGTAGGGTCCGCCGAGCATCCAGGGCGACGCCGGCCACGCGGGGCGAACCGCTCAGCCGCTTGACCACGACCGGATCGTCCCAGCAGGCCGAGACCCCCAGCAGTCGCTGCGCCAATGGGTGATCGGGCTGCTGACGCAGCGCGGCCCAAACCAGGCGATACGATTCCATCGCGTTGTCGGGGGCCAGCTCCTTGGCCCGCCGCAGCAAGAGTTCGGCGTAACGTCGCCTTTCGCCGTCGAACTTCTCCCACCAGAACTGTTGCAAGCGCAGCGCACCGGGCTTGGGCCCGGTAGCGGCCTCGCGCGAGGCGAAGTACACCAGGCGAGGGTGATTCACCGGCGCCGCCCAGGCGCGGGTGTGGGCGGCCAGGTCAGCGAGTTTGAGCTCGTCGCACTTCGCGGCCAGCGTCTCCATGCGGCCTGCAAAAGCCGCTTGCAGCGCGTCCGCCGCGTCATCCGCCCGCGCTGGCGAACCACCCCATGAAAACGCAGCGGTCAACACGAGCAAGACGGCTACCCAGGGTTGCGCTGCGCTGCACCCTGGGCTGATTTGCGGCCGTCCCTGCGGGACTTTGTAGTCGAGACGGGCGGCGGCTACCCAGGGTTGCGCTGCGCTGCACCCTGGGCTGATTTGCGGCCGTCCCGTTGGGGACTGATTTACGGTCATTCGCTTTGCGAAATCCGTGCGTTAGCCTTCCTCGAACGCGGAATCGAACGCGCGTCCGCTGGGCGAGAAGTCGAGTTGCTTGGTGAAGGTGCAGGCCTCGCGGGCGCCGAACTCGCGATCCATGCCCGAGTCTTCCCACTCGACCGACAGCGGACCGTCGTAGCCGATGTCGTTCAAGGCCCGGATGATCTCCTCGAAATTCACGCCGCCGCGGCCCGGGCTGCGGAAGTCCCAGCCGCGTCGCGGATCGCCGAAGTTCAGATGGCTGGCCAGGATGCCGCTGCGGCCGTTCAGCGTCGTGATCGCGTCCTTGATGTGCACGTGGTAGATGCGATCGGGAAACGCGCGGATGAACTCGACCGGGATCGACGCCCTGCCAGATGCAGATGGCTGGGATCGAAGTTGAAGCCGAACTCCTCGCGGTGATCCAAGCGCCTCCAGCGCCCGCTCGGCCGTGTAGAGGTCGAAGGCGATCTCCGTGGGATGCACCTCCAGGGCGAACTTCACGCCGCATTCGCCGAACACGTCCAGGATCGGATTGAATCGCTCGGCCAACAGGTCGAAGCCGGCGTCGATCATCTTGGGCGGCACGGGCGGGAAGCGAGTAGTGCAGATGCCAGATGCTCGAGCCGGTGAACCCGTTGACCACCGCGACGCCGAACTTCTGCGCCGCGCGGGCCGTGTTCTTCATCTCCTCGATCGCCCGCTGGTTCACGCCGGCCGGATCGCCGTCGCCCCACACGTAGGCGGGCAGGATCGCCTTGTGCCGTTCGTCGATCGTGTCCAGCACCGCCTGGCCGACCAGGTGGGCGCTGATGGCGAAGGCACTGCAGGTCGTGTTGCTCCAGCAATTCGCGTTTCTTGGCGCAGTAGTCGTCGTCGGCCAGCGCCTTGTCGACCTCGAAGTGATCGCCCCAGCAAGCCAGCTCGATGCCGTCGTAGCCGAACTCGTGCGGTCTTGCGAGCCATCTCGGAGATCGGCAGATCCGCCCATTGGCCGGTAAACAAAGTCACGGGACGCGCCATACGGATATCTCCTGGGGAGCGAGCGAATGAATTTCAGGCTGTAAACTGGCCATTGTGGCCACAGCCAATGGCTATTGCAAGCATCGGAAAGGACGCCGGCGCCACGGCGCTGTGCCGCTGAGCGAGAGAATTCGATCCGGCGGACGACCATTTTCGAATCTCCCGCCCCATAGGCTACATTGCAGGGGGCCGCGACCCTGCGGGCCCGTCCTCGCCGCGACCCCTCGCCGCGACCCCTCGCCAGCCATCAGAACCAGGAGCCAAAGCATGTCGATCTCGCGCACGATTCGGACCGTAGGGGTCGCCGCGCTGGTGATGGCGGGGGCGAGTTTTCCGCTCTCGGCGTCCGCTCAGCCGTCGGTCAGTCTCGAATTGGTGACCGACGGCCCCCTGTTGGGCGCCGAACGGGACTGGATGCGGATGGCTCAGGACCTTCCTTCGACGACCGTCCGCATTCGCGGCGCCCGCCAAGGCGACGCCCCCAAAGTGACCAATGTGGGAACCGACGACAAACCCCGCTATCGCGTGGTCGGGGTGCTGGTCAGCGCCAACAAACTCGTCCTTCCCGGCGGCGTCGCCGTCAGCCGGCTGGAGCGAGACAAACTGGCGCAGTGGATCGGGCGCCTGCAGGCCGACGGCGCGGAGTCGCTCACCGCCTTGGTGGGGCCCTTCGGCTTGACCGCCAAGCAATTGGGCGAAGCGCAGAAAAACAACTCTCGCGGGCCGTGGATTTCTCCACCAAGGGCTTGCCCTATGGCCCGGTCGCTCAGCGCATGGAGGACGCCTGGAGAATGGAGGCCCGATGGTCCCCAGCCGCTCGTGAATCGCTGGCCGAGAATTCGCAGGAGCGCCTTCTCGACGAACTCAAGGGGCTCAGCGGCGGCACTGCCCTGGCCGCCTTGCTACGACCCTTGGGCCTGGCCTTCAGCCTGGATCGCCGCCCGGGCGAAGAGCCGCATATCAAGATCGATCGGCGAGACCAGCTGAAGGAGACGTGGCCGTTGGGCTGGCCCTTGGAAGACGCTCCGGTCACAACCGCCCCGAAGCTGTTTGAACGCATCACCGTCGAAATCAAGAAGACGCCCCTTTCCAAGGCGCTCGACGCGCTAAACGGTCGAGTGGGCCTGCCCATCTTGATGGATCACAACAGCATCCTTTTGCAACAAATCGATCTCGAGACGCGCGTCTCGTTGCCCGAAGGCCAACAGTTTTATCGTCGCATCTACGATCAGTTGCTGTTTCAGGCGGGGCTGAAGGCGGAGATCCTGCTGGACGATGCGAAGCAACCCTTCCTCTGGATCACGACGATCCGGCGATAGGGAAGTTGCCGGTTGCATCGGCGGCTGTCGGCGAAGTTCGTCTCCGCCCGCTGAGAAGGCCAATGTTGGCCAGCTTTCCCGAACGATAAACCTTGACAGATTCTAACTCGGCGCCGCTGGGGCAACGGCCGCACCGATCGTGATGGACCTGTCAACACGATGAAGTTCCCCCAGCTCAGTCTCTCTCAAGATATGCGGCGACCATCTTGCTACGGATGGCTGCTCGTTGCTATCCCGCTGCTTGTCATGCTTGTCACGCCGCGGACGATGCAACGCGGCGCGTTGCTGATCGCCAGTTGTTTGCTGGACGTGCTGCACGTGGATCATGTCGTGGCGGGCGATTGCTTCACCACGCAGCAAGGAATGATCCGCGTCGCGCTGCTTGGCGGCGGATTCCCGTTGCTAGCGGCCCTGATGGGCCTGGCGATTTTCTGGGGCGCCGCGATGAATCGACCCTGGATCCGCCGGGTCGCCTTGGCGGCGGCGGCGGCGGCCTTGGCGGTGATCGCCGGCGCTGCAAGCCACGATCCTTGTCGGAAGCCACGCTTGGTGGAGGCTCGATCTGACCCAAGGCGCGGCGCCAGCGGCCTTGGAGAGCGCATGTTGCTGCGCGGCGGTTTTGTTGTTGTATTCGACCGACCGACTGCTGCAGTTGTTGCTTGAACCGGTTGGCTTGACTCTGGGGTGCAGTGAGCTCGAACAGCTCTTCTCCCCGAGCAGACGCAGCCGCCTGGTGGCGTCGTCCAACCCCCTCTCACAATCGTTCAATCGGCTCATGTTGCGTGGCTGCCCTCCGCGCGAACGCAGCCCAAGCGGCGGCGGGGCGGGGCGCTCGCCAAGCTCCAGCGCCTTGCCATTTGATTCACATCGCACGTACCACCGACGCCTCGTTCCCGTCACTGAAGAAGTCCAACCGTGCAACCATGATTGAACCGCCCAACACGCTTCGAACTCGGCATTCGGTCAGACGCCCTCGGCGGCGCGTCGAGCGTCGAAGCTCGCGACGCTCTCTGGCTCGCGGGACCTGGCTGGACTTCGTGACGCGGCGCAGCGATGCGGTGGAGCCGCGGGCTTTCCGAGCGAGGGGCTTGCTGAAGCCGTTTCGACGCGTGGGCCAAGTCGTCAACGAAGTCCACGGGGCTCTTGGCGCAGCCACGCATCTCGCGGCCAACTTCCTCCGCGAATGGTGGCAAACCCGCAACTGGCGCCGCGGCGTTCTCGCGCTGCCAGCGGCTGGTCTGTTCGCCATCTGCCTGTCCACGTTGTTTGTCGTCCGCAACTCGCGCCAAGAGCTGCTGCACCGCTATGAACGCGCCGCCGAACAAGCCCTGCAGCAAGAAGATCGGACCCGAGCGACGCTGTTCCGCGAAAAACTGAGGCGGCTGAAGGGCGACACGGCGGGTTAGCGCCACGGCAATTACCCAGGGTTGCGCTGCGCTGCACCCTGGGCTGATATGGGGCCGTCCCGTTGGGACTCCGTGGCCGACGACGCGCGGCAATTACCCAGGGTTGCGCCTGCGCTGCACCCTGGGCTGATATTGGGCCGTCCCGTTGGGACTCCGTGGCCGACGACGCGCGGCAATTACCCAGGGTTGCGCCTGCGCTGCACCCTGGGCTGATATTGGGCCGTCCCGTTGGGACTCCGTGGCCGACGACGCGCGGCAATTACCCAGGGTTGCGCTGCGCTGCACCCTGGGCTGATATGGGGCCGTCCCGTTGGGACTTGTGGCCGACGACGCGCGGCAATTACCCAGGGTTGCGCTGCGCTGCACCCTGGGCTGATATCGGGCCGTCCCGTTGGGACTCCGTGGCCGACGACGCGCGGCAATTACCCAGGGTTGCGCTGCGCTGCACCCTGGGCTGATATTGGGCCGTCCCGTTGGGACTGATTTACCGGGCTGGGCCGACTTACTTGAAGAGTTTCTTCAGGGCTCGGTCGAGTTCGCCTTCGAGGACTCCTCTTGCGGCGCCGCCGAGCATCTGTTGTCCGATGCGTTGTAGCGCGCCTCGATCCAATTGGGGGCGTTGCAGCGTGCCGCCGATTTGAATCTGAATGGCGCCTCCCGGTAGATTCGCCAGCACTTTGCGATCGGCGACCCAGCTCGGCGGGGGAATCACCTCCGCGACCATCGAGAGCGACTGATCCAATCCCACGGCCCCGCGCGTGCGGATCTCCAAGTCATCGATCATCAAGCGCAGACCGCTATGTTGCACTTGTCCGCGGACCAGCGCGTAGTTGATCTCTTGAGGCGGCAACGTGACCCACTTGGCCGTCTCTCGCTGCACCGCACGCCCCTTCAGCATCGCCTCGACCTGTTGGGCCAATTGGATGAACTGCTGCGTCAGTGGACCGGGACCTAGCCGAGCATCCTGGATCATCAGCTTGCCCGCGATGGTGGCTTGATTCAGGTTGGAAATGGGCATCTCGAATTGTTGGATTTCGGTCCCGAACACGCCTTGGATGGCGGTGGCTTCCGCAGCCACGGGGGCGACATATTTGAGCCAGGTTTGGGCCATCTCGGGCGTCATGGTCAACCCATCCGCAATGCGCCCGGGCTCCATCCGCAGCGTCGGCGTCTCGCCGCGCAAGTCGAAGGAGGGCGTCATTTCCAGGCGCCCCTGACTGACGTCAAAGGCGATAGGTTGAAAGAGGATCACGCCCTGTCGGAGGTCCGCTTGGACTTGACCCGCTCCAATCGCGACGCCGGCCAGATTCGCTCGATCCCAGCCAACTCCCGCGGAAGCGGCGAGCTGCGCGGGCAAGAGCATCACCGGCGCTGTCGGATCCGCTTCCAGCAAGGGGCCTTGCAGTCGGAAAGGCCGCGTGCTCGCCCCTTCGACTTGAACGGAGTCTCCCAACACGTTGCGCAGCTTGAGCACCAGGCGGGACAAGTCATAGCTTAACTGCCCATCCAGGTTGGCTTGCAGGGATTGCGAGAAGTCTCGCAGGTCCCCGGCCGCTTGGACCGAGACGCCTTCGGCCGTGGCCGACACGTGCTCCAATTGCAATGTTTGAAAGTCCGCCGCCAAGACGCCGTTGGCGGTGAGTTCCAGCTGCGGTTCGCTCCAGACCGTCGTCCAACCGTTGACCGAGGCCGGCAGGGTCTGCGGGCCTTGCGGCGCCGCACGTCGCTGCACGATCTGCAATTGCTTCACCGTCTGTTGTACGCGAAAGGCCACGCCTTGCGATGAATACGCAAGGTGCAGCATCCCTTCCACTTCGCCCATCAGCTGCTGTTGCCGCGGAGCTTGCGGCGCCTCGAAGATCGCATTCACGCGTTGCAGGTTCCCCCGCAAGCTGATGTCGCCCTGCACGTTCACGCCGCTTTCGACCATGGCCGCGGTCAAGTTGTCGGTGCGGGCGGCGACCGTCGAGGAGACGAACGTCGTGGGGCCGCCTCGCCACATGGCGGCGGCGAAGTCCCAGGCGCCCGACGTTTGCAGCTGCACGCGAGGTTCATTCACATTCACTCCGGCGCTGCGGACCTGCAACGGACGGAATTCGAGATTCACGTCCTGCATGGCGATCCGCTGAGCATTCAGCTGGACGCGACCTCCGCCGGAAATCCCGCCAGCGAAGCTCCACTCCGGGAATCTCGCGATCGGCTGCATCCGGCGGACCCAGCGATCAATGTCTCCCTGAGTGTCAAACCGCACCTGCCAGTCAACGTCGCCGGTCAAGGGAGTTGGCTGCGTCAGGTCGGCTTGCAGGCGGTCCCCCGCGGCGACGATCGTCAACGACGCCTGCTCGACCAGCGAGGGCGTTTGGGTGGTTTCGTCGATGGCCAAGGTCAGCGTCGCTTGCGTCTGCAAACGCGGTTCGCCCACCGCATCATAGCCGGGCAGCTCCACTTGCAGCTGATCGAAAGTGGTTTTCGAAGTCGCTTGCAAACGCTGCGGCGAGTCCTGGCGCCAGGTGAGCGAGGTTTGCACCTGGCCGGCCAATTGCACTTGAGTCATGTCGATGAACTGCGCCAGTTCTTCGTGTAGTCGGCGAAGATCCGCATCCGCCCGCAAGACGCCGCTCGCCAAACTGCCTTCCCCATCCGCGTTCAGGAAACTCGCTCGACAAGCGAACTTCTCGACGCGCCAGCCCGCGGCTGCTTGTTGTGCCCGCAAGTCCACGGTCACCGGTTCCGCCAGCTGCACCACGCGGCCAGCCGTGTCCGCCGTCAAGCCCTCGGCGCGGACGTTTCCGGTCCATAAGCAACCCTGGTCATTGGGAGAGCCTCGCATTTGGAATGTCAGCTGGCCGGCCGTGATTTGCGCGTCGTCGCGAACATGCAAAGTCCGCGGGAGCAAGCGGGCCAGTTGAGCCAGGTCCAGCGCGCCCTGCACTTGCGCATCGCGATCTCCCAACGCGCGGGCCGCCGAGCCGGAGGCCAAGGCCGAAGCCACCGCGTCCAAGCGGATTTGACCATCGCCCTCGATGCGGCCGACATCGGACTCCAGCTTCGTGCGTTGCAACTGCAAGATCCCATCTTGGAACAACGCTTGTCCCTGAAACGAAACTCGCTGCAACACCAACTGTTCCTCGCCCAAATACTCATGCGCGGCGATTTGCAATGCGGTCAGCGCGCCATGTTGGATGTTGGCGTGATGCGAAGCGAAAGCGTCGGCCCATTGATAATCGCCTCGCACCGTCGCCGAACCGCTGGCGCTGGCGTCCATTCCGACGCGAGCCAGCAGAGGGCCGGCGACGCCTAAGGGCAGCTCTTCGGTGCTAAGCGCCACTCGGCCGCGAGTCGCCTGCGTGTCGAACAATGCGAGATTGCCTTGCAGGCGGCCTGGACTTCGTCCCTGCTCGGCGACTTGGATTTCATACTCGGCCGTCAACGGCGTCTCGGACTCAGGGTTGAATTCGAGTTTGATACGCGTGGGTTGCACCAGCCAGGCTCGAGAGTCTCCTTCCTGGCGCAACGACAACTGCCCATCACTGACCAGGATCGTTCCTCGAGGCCATGTCCTGGTCAACGGCGCGGCGGGATCCTGATCCTCGTCGTCCTTGGTGAGCAGATCCTCCCAATTGCTGCCGCCGGGTCGCACGACCAGATCGCCATGAAGTTGTTCGATCCGCAGCTCGCCGAATTGCTGAGGCTGATAGGCCAGGCGCCAGAGCGGCAATTCGGTGGTCAATTCGCCCACGCTGAGCAGGACGCCGCCGGCCTGATCCTTGACGCGCAACCCGCTGGCGCGCACCGGCGAAAGCCAGCCGAGCTGCAGGTCGTCCAACTCGATGGTTGCTCCCACCGATTGGCCGGCGTAATTCAACGCGGTCTGGCGAAGACTGGTGCGAGCCACGATGGACGGCGCCAGGAAGATCGCACCGCAACCCAGGCAAACAGCCACGAACAATCGCCGCGGCCAGCGACGCACAGCGCGCGTTGGCGTGCTGGAATTCTCGACCGCCATCGGGACTCCTTTCCCGCTGTTCCCAAGAACCATGCAAGATCACCGCGGAAAAAAATGGGGCGAACCCTATTTCGGGCGCGGCGAGCGGGGGAGTGTAGGGAAACCCAGCGTCGAACGCCAGATCACTTCGGCGGCGCAAAAAGTGAGCCCGGTCCAGAGAGTCCAGACCGGGCTCTTTTGTCGCAGATCATAGAGGGTGATCTACGCGAGATAGGTGGCTGCCTGGCGGCAGCCCGCCGGCGTTCGCTAGGCGGCGCCACCTCGCTGGCTCGTACAGACATATATCACAGACCACCTCCATTCTTATGAGAGTTTGCTCGCTTCGATCGCTTGCCAGTTACGACCTCTTCACGAGCCGCCAGTAACGTCGCGATGCGTTCTTCACGACCCAACTACCACAAGTCTTTCCCAAAACGCGTCTTTCGACAAGTCCGAAACTTGCCGAAGCCCGCCCAAATCCTGTAAGTTGTTCTCAGGAAACAGTTTAGCAATTTCCAGAGCAACCACCGAAAACGGCCTGAAAGCTCGACAGCCTGACCGGGTTCACCAGGACCCTAAATCAGTCCCGAACGGGACGGACCCAAATCAGCCCAGGGTGCAGCGCAGCGCAACCCTGGGAACCACCGACGGCAGTCACGGCCACGAAGTCCCAAACGGCCTTAACCCATAGCTACACGAAACGCCAAAAACAACGAATGAAACGCGACTCGGCCTGTTGCGCCCCCAAGAATGAGAGAAAAAATCATGCGTCAAGGAATTGCCCTCTTTGATCTGAAAGACCGTGTCGCCGTCGTCACCGGAGGCTCCAAGGGGTTGGGGAAGTCGATGGCCGCCGGGTTGGCGTCGGCGGGCGCCAACCTGGTGCTGGCGAGCCGGCATCTGAACGAAGCCCAAGCCGCCGCCGAGGAGATCGCGCAGCAATTCCAAGTGCGCGCCATCGGAGTCCGCGCCGATGTCACCGAGATGCAAGACGCTGCGGACCTCATGCAAGCCGCCATGACTGAGTACGGGCGCCTGGACATCCTGATCAACAACGCCGGCGTCAACGTGCGGGGCGCCATCGATCAATTGAGTTGGGAGGAGTTTCATCAGGTTCAGGACATCAATGTCGACGGGGTGTGGCGCTGTTGCAAAGCGGTTGTGCCGATCATGAAGCGAGCGGGATACGGACGCATTATCAACATGGCCAGCACCCTGGGACTGGTGGGACTGGCCAATCGAACGCCCTACGCATCCAGCAAGGGCGCCGTCGTTCAGATGACCCGGGCGCTGGCCCTGGAGCTCGCCGGTCAGGGGATCACCTGCAACGCCATCTGTCCTGGGCCTTTTCTGACCGACATGAATCAACCGATCGCGAACACCGAAGAAGGTAAACGCTTCATCGTGGCGCAACGGCGCTGGGGCGTTGGGCGCGGTTGGAGGAAATCCAAGGCGCGGCCATGTTCCTGGCCAGCGACGCCTCCAGCTATGTGACCGGCAGCATGCTCACGGTCAACGGCGGTTGGACGGCGCAATAGGGATGCCGCAAGTTCGACGCTCGACCAGGTTGGCGACCGGAGATAGTCGCTCCGGAGATCTCCACCACAAAGGACGCGAAGAGCACGAAGATGGAACTCGGCGCGCCGCCGACAATCACCGCGGCTTGGGCGCCAACTGGATCGCGTCAATGATCACATAACCGTCGGTGTCGGCGTTGTTGACCTGAACCTTGATGGTCTCACCTTGCTGGGCTTGAATGGTCGCCAGGGGAAAGAACAGGTCGTCCAAGGGCGGCTTCTGCCGTTGATTGATCGTGACCTTGGCCACGCTGTCTCGCTGCACGACTTGAAACACCGCGTTGGTCGCGCGGTTGCCATGCGGCGAATAGGCCAGTCGCAATTCGTACGTCCCCTCCTTGGGCGCGACGATTTTGAATTCGGCTTCCAGGCGGCCCTTCGCTTCGTTGCCGTCATGCAAGTAGTACGCGCCGACGAATTTGCCAGCGGAACTGCTGGACGTCCATCCGGGCGCGTCCTCCACCGATAGATCGACGACAACGCCGTCCAAGTCGCGGGCGTCGATGCGTTGTGCGGGGGCCCGCTTGGGGCCTTTCCACGCCAGAACCTGGCCATCGGCTTGGAGTCTGGATTGCAGCATGGCGATGTCCACGTCCTGCACGTCGCTTTGTTGATCGATGGCGAGACATGCGGCGGTGGCCGCCGACTGACCCAAGACCATAAACACGGGCTCCATGCGAATCGAGCCGTAGGCGATATGCGATGCGGACAAGGCGACAGGCGCGAGCAGATTGCGACACTCCTGGCGAGTCGGCCGCAACGCGCGGTAAGCGATCGGGTAAGGCGAGAAACCGCCGACTTGCACATCGCCCTCATTGCGAACCTGCCCTTGTGCATCGACGTAGCGTTGCACGTTATGGGAGTCCATCGTGTAGGCAGCCAGGCCCACGGAATCCTCAGCGACTTCTCGGCCCACGCAGTGATGCTGCGTCATCACATACTCGGAGACCATGCGTCGCGCTTCGCGAACGTACAGTTGCGGCGACCAACCGCCGTTCTCCGTGAACTCGTCCTGACAATTACCCCAACGGCTGACTTCCGCACGAATCGCTGCGGGCACGCGAGGATGGTTGGCCAGCGTCCACATCAAACCTTGCATGTAGCGCAGGTGCTTGGTGTAGATCCGAGCTCGCGTCGCGTAGTCGGCCTCGGGCCACTGGTAGCTCTCGCCGATGAAGTCCGTGGAGAATCCGTAGTTATTGTTCGTGTCGGTCTTGCGATTGGGCATTGGCGTTGGCGACCAGGGGATCCGCGTCTCGCCGGCTTCGAAGTTGCGGAGCAGCAATTCGAATTGCTGCGGATCGTAGTCCGCGGGTTTTTCGAAAGGCAGTTGGTTCTCAACGGCGTCGGTCACGCACAGCCGCAAGTTGTAGGCCTGAACACGATGATCGCCAGCGCCTTCCTCGCCGGGCGGGCCGGCGTGGACGCCGGGCAAGAGGCCGCTGGAGGGATCGCCGGCGATGCGGTAGGGATCCACACCCGCCTGGAATTGATGATGGATCGCGTTGCGAGTCTGGACGCCGTTCAACGTTTCGTCGTACTTGGCGTTGGCTTCGCGCCCGACATGATAGGACACGCCGGCCTTGGCCAGCAGATCGCCTTCGTAAGACGCGTCGATGAACACTTTGCCGGCGAAGCGCTTGCCGCTCTCCATCATGATTGACTGGATCACCCCTTCGCTCATCGTGACGCCGCCATCCAGTTCCAGGCGTTCGTTCAGCAGCAGGGTCGCGGTGGTTTCGGCGAGCATCTCTCGCAGAATCTGCTCGGCGACATGCGGTTCGAAGGTCCACATGGCGTCGTCGTTGGGCGTCTGGCGGCGGCTGCGATAGGCGGCCTTGGGTTGTTGGCGCCACGCGGAAGGCTCAGCGTAGTGCTTTTGAACTCGGCGGTAGAATTCGCGCGACAGGCCGCCGATCGCGGACTTGTTGCCAATGTCCGTGGCGCCTAATCCGCCGCTGGTCAAGCCGCCGACGCGCTGGCTGGGCGAGATCAACAGGACGCGCTTGTCCATCCGCGCAGCTTGCACCGCGGCGGTCACTCCGCCGGCGGTGGCGCCGTACACCACGACGTCGTACTGAGCGGGTTCAGCCGCCCTGCAATCGCTGGTAAGCAACACCACCGCGCCGATTATGGCGCAGCAAAACAGACGCTTCATGGCATTCATCGCTTCAGCAGGAGCAGCCCGAGAGCTTACTTGTCCAACTTCTTGACGGCTTCAGGCAAGTCGGGATCGACGATCCCCAACGCCCCTCGGCCCTCCTCCAGTCGCAATTCCACGTCCAGCTTGGTTTCTTCGGCGTCGATTCCCCAGTAGCGTTCTCGCGCTTCTTTTTCCAGCGGCAAGTCGCCCAGGGGACGCAGCAGGCGAAAGCCGATGCCGCGCGCCGGATCGTTGGTGAACCACCAGGGGCTGAGGGGAAGGTTGGGGTCTTCGACGCGCCAGTCGTCATCGCTTGACCCCAGCCGCGCGGCGCTGCGACAAGCGGCGGGGTCATCCTGCCAGGAGCCGCCCCGAACCACTCGGGGAAACAGCTTCTTGGGCCACACCGTGGCCTCAGCCGCCGTCAAGGTCTTGCCGGCGAACTGTTGGTAACCGTCCTCCAGTAGTTCATCCAGCACCCATTCCGCGACGTTGCCGTGCATATCGTGCAAGCCGAAAGCGTTGGGTTTCAGTTGTCCGATCTTCTGGGCGCCGTCCTCTTCGATATTGTCCGCAAACCAGCCGTAATCTTTCAATTGACCGCGATCGTCGCCGAAGCTAAACGCTGTGGAGCTGCCCGCGCGGCAAGCATACTCCCACTCGGCTTCCGTGGGCAGGCGATAGAATTGCTGAGTGATCGCCGTCAGCCACTTGGTGTACTGGCGGGCGGCGTACTGCGACATCGTGACGGCCGGTTGTTGCGGATCTTCGCCGTACTCGAAGGTGAAACTGGGTTCGTACAGCTCCGTCGGCGCCGTCACCGCGTCGGCCATGTTCTCCTCGGTCACCAGGCGAATGCGACGCGTTTGAAATTCCTTGAAGGCGGCGTACAGCGCCATGAAGCGTTTGTATTCCTCCCAGCGAACCTCGTACTTGCCCATCCAGAAGGGCGGGACCTTGACGCGATATTGGGGGCCTTCGTTGGCTTGCCGACCGGCTTCCCCGGCGGGACTGCCCATCAGGAATTCGCCGCCCGGCACCGGCTCCATCGTGAATTCCACATCGGTGCCGGGAATCGTGATCGTGTAAGGAACCATGAAGCCCTGGGGCGTCTCGACAAACCGGCCGGCGGCCGGCTTTTCCGCGACGATTCCGATCGTCTTGGCGACTTGACCGTAAGCCGGGAAGGCCCCCCAAAGGCCCAACGCGACCAGCGCCAGCGCGAGGCGGCGCACCACTGAACTGAAGTCAACCACAATAGACCCATTCATACAGGAAAAGGCGAATAACCGTTTTCCCTATTGTACATGATCGCCCGCGTCGCGTCGGGCAACGCCACTGGCGGGTCATTCGCCCAGGATCTTGACCAACACCCGCTTCCGCCGGCGCCCATCAAACTCGTAATAGAAGATGTGCTCCCAAGGTCCCAGGTGCAGCTTGCCGTCGGTGATCGCGACGACAACCTCGCGGCCCATGATCTGCCGTTTGTGGTGGGCGTCGGCGTTGTCTTCGCCGGTGCGGTTGTGCAGATAGCCGCCCTGGGCCGGATCGGCGCCCGCGTCGAAGGGCGCCAGTTCCTCCAGCCACCGTTCATAGTCCGCGTGCAAACCCGATTCATTGTCGTTGATAAAGACGCTGGCCGTGATATGCATCGCGTTGACCAGCACCAAGCCCTCTTGGACCTGGCTTTCCGCGACGAGCTGCTCGACTTGCCGATGAAGCGAAACGATGGCGCGTCGTTGCGGGACGTCCATCCAGATCTCGCGCGTTAACGTTCGCATGGCCTCCTCCTTGCATGATGATCGTGGAGTTTACGGACTACGGCGACGCCTCAACGCCCGACGCGCCGATACGATTCTAGCCGCAATCCGCAACGACCAGCGACAACGTTAACCTTTCGCGCCGGCGCGATACGAAGCAATCTTGGCTTCCCAGTCCATGTCGTCCAGCACGTTGGCGGGCTTCTCCTGGCCGTCCGAATGCGCGTCTTTCGAGGTCGCTTTGAGAATGCCCAGTCCAACCAACAGCAATCCGCCGGCGCCGCTGATCCATACAGCCATGGTGGGCCCGAACAGATCATAAAGCAGCGAGAAGCCGATCCACAGCGTCACGCTTTCGCGCTTGCCGCTGGCCATTTCCCCAAAAGCGCTGTGCATGTAGATGGCGCCCAGGATCAATAACAGACCATAAGCCAGCAAGTCAAACCGTTTCCAGGCGTCCGCATCGAATTCCTTGCCCGCCTGGTTAAGGCCGCGAGCAGGTTTCTGCGTTTCCTGTTCCCTACTCTCGGGGCGGCTGAGGACCGGCGCTGCCTGTGGAGAGATCGCCGTCTGGACGGGCGACGCCGCAGCTTGCGTTGGCGGGTCGACGAACGCTGTTGGATGAGCGGGCGACGCCGGAGCGATAGGCGAGCTTGGCACGGCTTGCTCCAATCGCTGGATCAACGCCGGCGCCTGTTCAATTCTCTCGCTGATGCGCACCCGCGATCCGTCCGCGGTCGTCACCTCCGCTCCACCCCCGCGTCGTTGCAGGCCCATGATGTCGGCCAACGCAATCACGCGCCGAGTCCGTTTGTTGAAGACGATCAGCTTGTCGTTGTAATAGGCAAAGGCCTGGCGCCCATAGAACCACAAACGAATCGGGCCGTAGAACAACAGGCACGCCAGGCCGACGAAGAAAGCCGCGAGGAAATTCGCCACCGCAAACGTCGTCGGGGTGGCTTGAACTTTTTCCGATGGAATCCAGTAGACCAGGACGATGGCCAAGCCAAACAAGAGGAAGCCCGTCCCGATCGTCGTCGCCAAAAGGGCCAGCACCGTCTGAAACAACGAGCCCCGAGCAAGAAAGACGTGCTCCGGTTTGCCGTACTCATCGACGAAAGAGTGGTTGGTGAAGGCGCTCATCGTGAGATGCTCCTGATTCGATACGAGACAGCGTACTGAGAACTCTAGCACGCTCGTCGAGAGAATCAGGGCTGGGTCAGGGCCGGGCCCGCCACGTTGCCAAGAGACAACCGCCGTGGCGTTCCGGCGACAGCCGTCGCGTTTGGGCGTCAAGCGGGGTTGCAGGTGTTTTCCGATGAACTCGCTGCGATCTCTGAGTCCCTACGCCAATTCGCGAATCGGTTGGATTTGGGAATCGACGATGGCTTGTGGCCGCCCGCGGAAATCGAAGAGGCGTTGCGATTGGAGACGCACTCCCAGATTGTGGTAAAGCGTCGCGAACACTTCGGCGTGTGTTACAGGACGGTCGCTGGCTTCTCCTCCCAAGCGATCGGTGGCCCCGATCGCTTGCCCACAGCGGCATGCCGCCGCCGGCCAGCAATCCGCTGGCCACGCGCGGCCAATGATCGCGGCCGGCCTTATCGTTGATCTTGGGCGTGCGTCCAAACTCGCCCCAGGCCAGGACCGTGACATCATCGGCCAAGCCGCGCTCGTGCAGGTCGTCCACCAACGCCGTGATCGCTTGATCAAAGACGGGCAGCTCTTGCTGGGCCTGCTTGAAGTTGTCGCCATGCCAATCCCAGAAGCTGTAATTGATGGTCACCACGCGGACGCCGGCTTCGACCAAGCGGCGAGCGATCAAGAAATTCTGCGGCGTTCGCGGGGCGCCGTCGCCGAAGGGCCGATTCAAGTCCGCTTCACCATAACGTTGACGCACCTCGGCGGGCTCCTTGCTGATGTCCAAGGCGTCGAACAACTGCGATGACGTGAGGATGCCCATCGCTCGTTGCGTGAAGACATCCATGCCGTCCATCTTCCCTGACGCGTCCCATTGACGACGAAAGCCGTTGAACGGCTTGCAGCAGTTTACGTCGATCGGCCAAGCGGTCGGTCGTCACTCCCTGCAGCACCATATCCTCGCGACTGGGACCGGTAGGGCGAAACGACTGGTGGCCGAGTCCCAAGAAGCCCGGGCCCGGTTCGTTGTAGGGCTTGTGTTGCGTCGTGTAACAGAGGCTGACAAATGGCGGCACGCCGGGATGCACGGGGCCTTGGAAATGCGAAGTCACCGAGCCGAAGTGCGGCCAACCGCCGGCCGGCTCGTTGGTGTCATGATGGCCGGTCATGCATTGGTACGAATAATGCGAATCGCGCGAGCCGACCAGTGAGCGAATCACCGCGAATCGATCCATGGACTGGGCCAGCTTGGGCAAGTGCTCGCAGATCCGCACCCCCGGCGCCGTGGTGTCAACAGCTCGAAACGGGCCGCGAATCTCGCTCGGCGCATCCTCCTTGATCTCGTAAGTGTCTTGATGAGGAGGACCTCCGCACAAGTACACCATGATCACCGACTTGTGCGACGAGCCAAGTCCTTGATGCTGCTCGGCAGCGAGCAATTGCGGCAAGGTCAGACCGGCGCCCGCCAATCCCAGACCGCCCAGGGTCAGGAAGGTGCGCCGTGATACTCCGTCGCAATGACGTTGCGAGGTGGGACGATCGAAGACCGTGAGCATAGGAGGGCCTGGGACGGGGGGATGCTAAGAGTGCCAAGTGCAAGGTGCAGAGCGTCAAGTGTGGAGGGAAGAGCGCACAACCGCGCGCCGACTACACCAACTCCGGCAGCGGCGCGACATCTTGATCCACTGGGTATTGCGGTCGTCCGCGCAGATCGAATTCGCGGACCGAGCGCAGATTGACTCCCATGTTGTGGTAGAGCGTGGCGAGGACTTCTTGAAACGTCACGGGGCGATCTTTGGCGTATTCGCCCAGTCGGTTGGTCGAGCCGATCACTTGACCGGTTCGCATCCCGCCGCCGGCCAACAAGGCGCATGAGACCCGCGGCCAATGATCGCGGCCACCATTGTTGTTAATTTTCGGCGTGCGGCCAAACTCGCCCCAGACGACCACAGAGACGTCGCGCTCCATGCCGCGGTCGTATAGGTCCTCCACCAAAGACGCCACGGCGCCGTCCAACATCGGCATGTCCTCCCGGCGCGCGTGAAGTTGCCGCCATGCCAATCCCAGCGGCTGAAGTTCAACGACACGACGCGAGCGCCCGCTTCCACCAGGCGCCGCGCGATCAGGAAGTTCTCGGTCATCTTGGGCGCCCCATCCGCTCGGAACGTCTTGTCGCCCTGTCCGTACCGCTGGAGCGTCTCCGGGCTTTCCTGCGTCAGGTCCATCGCGTCGGCCAGGCTGGATGAAGTCAAGATGCCGACCGCTTGTTGAGTGAACGAGTCCATTCCTTGCATGGCGCCTGAGGAGTCCAGCTCGCGCTTCAAGCCGTCCAGCGACGCCAACAAGTTGCGTCGATCCTGCAAACGCTCCAAGGTCACGCCTTGCAGCACCATGTTGTCCGTCTTGCTTGTCTCCTGCTTGCCGCCAACCAGACGAAAGGGGCCATGCGCGAATCCGAGGAAACCGCCTTCGCCCGGGTCTCCCCAGGGTTGATGTCCGGTCTTGTAAAAAAGGCTCAAGTGCGGCGGAATCGCAGGATTGACCGACCCTTGCAGCTTGCTGATCCAGGCGCCCAGGGAGGGCCATCCGCCCGCGGGAGGATTGTTCGTGTGCCGTCCGGTGTGAATCTGATGAGCGTAGTGCGCGCCGTTGGCGCCCACGATGGAGCGAATCGGCGCGAACCGCTCCATCATCGACGCGATGCGCGGGAACAACTCGCAGATTTCAATGCCGCTGACGCTGGTCCGGATCGGCCGCAGCTCGCCCCGAATCTCCGCCGGAGCGTCCACTTTCAAATCCCACATGTCTTGATGAGGGGGGCCGCCCGGCAAGAACACATTGATAATCGCTTTGTGCGATCGCCCGACTCCCGCCTGAGCTTCCGCTTCGAGCAATTGCGGCAGACTCAAACCGCCCAGCACCATCCCGCCGATCTTGATGAAGTCGCGCCGCGGCACGCCGTCACAGAATCCTCTGGAGTCCTTCGCTTGACCAAGGATCGTCAACATGACCGCTCCTTTGGGAGTAGGGGGTGGATGGTTGGGAGTGAGTAGGGGGTAGATGGTAGAGAGTAGACGGTAGGCGAGGGTTACCCAGGGTTGCGCTGCACCCTGGGCTGATTTGGGACCGTCCCGGTTGGGACTGGGTCCGTCTTCGCTTCATGAAAACCCGCTACGGCGGCGCGAGTCGGCCCAACGTCCATTATCTCTTCTCTTCGCCCTATTCTCCACCCCCTACTCGCTACCCCCTACACTCTACCCCCTACTCTCCACCCTCAAGCCATTCTGATGGCGCCGTCGAGGCGGAGCACGGTTCCGTTGAGCATGGGGTTTTCGAGAATGTGGCGGACCAAGGCGGCGTATTCGCGCGGGCGCCCGAAGCGTTTGGGGAAAGGGATTTGAGCCGCGAGCGTCTCGCGGACCTCGTCGGGGGCGGCCTGCATCATCGGCGTTTCGAAAACCCCGGGAGCGATCCCCACAACGCGAATCCCGCTGGCGCCCAGTTCACGGGCCATGGGCAGGATCATTCCGGCGACTCCGGCTTTGCTGGCGGCATAGGCGGCCTGCCCGACTTGGCCCTCCGAGGCCGCGATCGAGGCGGTTTGCACCAGCACGCCGCGTTCATCCTCCTCGTTGGGCGGATTCTCGCTCATCGCGGCCGCCGCCAGACGACATACATTGAAGGCGCCCACCAAATTGACGTCGATCACTTGCTGGAACAGGTCCAGGGGGTGGGGGCCCCTGCGTCCAACGACCTTCGCCGCTCGCAGGATGCCGGCGCATTGCACCACGGCCCGCAAGGGGCCGGCTTCGCACGCCGAATCGATCGCCGCCTGTACCTGCTCGGCGCTGCGAACATCGCAGAGGGCGTGGGGAATCCGCTCGCTGGCGGGTGGATTCACATCGGCGATGAACGGCACGGCCCCCGCCTGGGCCAGTTCTTCCACGGTGGCTGCCCCCAATCCGGAAGCGCCCCCGAAAACCATCACCACCGCTCCAGTCAATTCCATCGTCAGCGTCTCCTCGGTCTCCGCGCCACGCACCAACAAAGGCCGCCAGATTTCGAGTGTCCCAGATCACGTCGTCACTCGCCAGGGCTGAACGCGCCGCGAAACGGGTAACCACAGTCGCCCATGCCGCAAGCGGCGCCCTGAGACGATGAAAATGGTTCTTTTGACTCGTATGCTCAGCCTGCCTAGATCACCACGGAGAGCACGGAGATACACAGAGCCAGGAACGGCGGGAAAGCCGGTATTGGTTGAAGGGTGCTGAGTGGGCTGCGTTGGGGGAAGCCTCGCCGTCAGGGCATGAAATCCAGGCGCCGGACCTCTGTGTAACTCCGTGCTCTCCGTGGTGATCCAAAACCGTCGGGGCGCGGGAGATCACCCCAGTCGCCAGATTTTCGGCGCATGATTCCGCCTGACCTTGATGCCTATGGGGTTGCGGCTCGGTCCATCCCGGATTGGAGGACGGATCTAAGGCTTTCGACGTTGATTCGTTGTCTGGTTGGGCGGCGGTGGTTTTCTGGAATCCGCGGCCGGGGCATACTCGTCATTACTTTGCGGGCGCCGTTGGCTTTTGAATGGCGGCGTACACCATCGGCTGGATCCATGGGAGGACCAATCATGCGTCAACGACGATTTTCCAATCCGGGAACCTGGGCGTTCTGGACTTGCCTTTCGCTGGCGGCCTGCCTGGCGGCGAGTTTCGCTTGCCCAACCGCTTGGGGACAGGGCGTTTTGATTGCTCCGGATTCCGGACGTCCCTTCCCGTTGCCTCGCCCGTGGCCGCATCCTCATCCCCGCCCGCGTCCCCGCCCCGCCCCGCCAGCGTCCTACAAGATCGATGAACTCACCGTCAACGCCAGGATCCTTGATCAGCTGGCTCGCATCGAGGTGAGTCAGACGTTCGTGAACACCGGCAGCCGGCAAATCGAAGCTCGTTTCGTCTTCCCATTGCCCTACGACGGCGCGGTCGATCGGCTGACCTTCATGGTGGACGGTCGCGAGATCGAAGCCAAACTGTTGCCCGCCGAGGAGGCGCGGCGGATCTACGAGGGATACGTGCGGCGGAACCAGGATCCCGCCTTGTTGGAATGGGTGGGCGTGGGCATGTTCCAAACCAGCGTCTTCCCGCTGCCCCCCGGCGCCAAGCGGCAAGTCAGCCTGCGATACAACCAATTGCTTCGCAAGGACCAACGCCTGACCGATTTCCTGTTCCCCTTGGCGACCGCCAAGTACACATCCGAGGCGCCATCGAAGGTTTCCGTGCACGCGTCCATCGAAACGACCGTCGCGCCTCAAGAGCGTGTACAGCCCGACGCACTCGATCGACGTCAAACGCACCGACGAGCATCATGCGACCGTTCACTGGGAAGTCGCGGGAATGGCGCCCGATAGCGACTTTCGCTTGTTCTTCGACACCGCCAAAGACGACGTGGCCGCCAGCGTGCTTTCTTATCGGCCGGACCCGCAACAAGACGGCTACTTCCTGATGTTGGCCAGTCCCGCCCTCAAGGCGAAGAACATCGAACCTCCGAAAAAGACGGTCATCGTGGTCGTTGATCGTTCGGGCAGCATGAGCGGCAAGAAGATCGAGCAGGCCAAGGAAGCCATGCGATTCGTCGTCAACAACCTGCGCGAAGGCGACCTGTTCAACATCGTCGCCTACGACAGCAGTGTTGAGTCCTTCCGTCCCGAATTGCAGCGATTCGACGATGCGACGCGGAAAGCGGCGCTGGGTTTCGTCGAAGGCGTGTACTCGGGCGGCAGCACCAACATCAGCGGCGCGCTGCAGGCGTCGTTGGAGATGATTCAAGATCCGGAGCAGCCCAGTTTCGTCATCTTCCTGACCGATGGGCGCCCGACCGCGGGAGAGACTCAAGAGTCGAAAATCGCGGCCCTGGCGCGGCAATACAATGAACATCGGGCGCGAATCATCAGTCTTGGCGTCGGCTACGATGTGAACAGCCGCCTGCTCGATCGCCTCACCCGAGATCACGGCGGCCGCGGCGAGTATGTTCGCCCGGATGAAGACCTGGAGCTGTACGTCAGCCGGCTTTACCGGCGGATCAGCGAACCCATGATGACTCAGGTGAAGATCGACTTCGTCATGGACGACCGTTCCGAACAAGACGGCCCCGTCGTCAATCGCACCTATCCGCGGGACGTCCGTGATCTGTTCGCGGGCGAGCAAGTGGTGGTGGTCGGCCGTTACCGCAAACCGGGCGACATTACCATTCGCATTCGCGGACAACTGGGAGATTCGCAACGCAAGTTCAGCTACGACGGGAAACTGGTCAAGCGCAGCCGCGACCAGTCGTTTGCGTTCGTCGAAAAGCTCTGGGCCGTACGACGGATCGGCGAGATCATTGATGAAGTGGACCTGAACGGCAAGAACGAGGAGCTGATTGAGGAATTGGTCAAGCTGTCCACCGAACATGGCATCGTGACGCCTTACACCTCCTATCTGGCCGATGAGAACGATCGCGCGGGATTGGCGGATAGTCGCCGCGCACGCGTCATGGCCGGTGAGCGGCTGAACATGCTGGCGGACGCCGAAGGGGCGGCAGGCTTCGCTCAACGTGAACTCAAACAGGCCTTTCGTTCGGCTCAAGCGCCGGCTGATGCATTTGGCGGCAGCCTTCGCGGCGGGAGTGGCGGCTTCCCGGCATCGAGCGCCCGGCAAAACGCTCCGGCCGCGCCCGCCGCAACACGCTTTGGCCGAGGCGCCGCCGCCACGCCCGCCCCGGCCGCCAACGAAGAGTCCGAGCCCACGGTGCACTCGATCGGTTCGACCGCGCTCTACAAGCGCGGCAAGGTCTGGGTCGCCGCCAACGCCCGTGACGTGAAACTGCAGGAGAACGGCGAACTCGAGGCCGAGGCCGCCAAGGATGTGACCCAGGTGAAGCGTTTCAGCGACGAGTACTTTAAGCTGGTCGCCGAGAATACGCCCCAGGAAAACAAGATCCTCTCGGTTCAGAAACCGGACGAGTCCCTCCTAATTCGCTTGCGAGGAAAGCTCTATCAAGTCCAATAGCCTGCAACCACCCGGCCGCATCGACTGTCGCGGCGCGATGGCGCTGGCGACAGTCGTTTTTTTGGCGGCCGGGTTGCTTTCCAACGCCCCTCCACTGACAACCCAGGCCGGCAAGCGAGCCAGCGTCCCCGAGCCAAGCGTCGCGACGGACCGGCGGACGCCGCCGCTGGTGACCGCTCCGGCGGGTTTCGAGGCCGAGGCCTGCCTGGCGATGGCGCTGCAACAGGCTCGCCCCTCGGCCGAGCGCAACGCGTTCAGCGCGGCGTCGGTCTTCGCGGCGGCGCGGCTGGATCCAGCATTAGGCCGGCCGTGCTCGGTGCAAGAGTTGGCCGCCGCCGCCAAGGCTTGGGGGCGCCGCGACGCTCGTCGTCCCGCATCACCGGAATGGGATCCACAAACCGCCTGGCGGCGACTGCACGCCGACCTCGCCCAAGGGCCGGCTGTTGTCTGGCTCGCCGAGCCGACGGCCATCGCGACGCCGCATGTCGTGCTGGATTGGGATCCGCGGCGAGAGGAACTGCTGCTGCGAGACGCCGTCCATCCCATGCCGCAACACGTCGCTCTGCCCCGGTTCCTGCGCGTGGCGCCCCCATCAAGGCACGTCGCACTTGGCCCTGACGGAGCCCAATGCAACGGCGTTCGCGACCGAGCAGCAACGCCAACGGGAGCAAGTCGGCCGAAACCGGTTCTCGGAGTTGCAGTACGCCGCTCATGTGCGCGATCTGCGGCGAAAGACCCCCAACGACGATTTTCACATTGTCTTGCAGCGGCCGTTTGTCGTCGTGGGCGACGAACCGCTCGCGGTCGTCAAACGCCGGGCGGAACAGACCGTCCGCTGGGCCGTCGATCACCTCAAGCGGGAGTACTTCTCGAACGATCCGGAGGTCATTCTGGATATCTGGTTGTTCCGCGACAAGACAAGCTATGAAGCCAACACCGCAAGCTTGTTCGGCGCCAAACCCACAACGCCGTTCGGCTATTACTCACGAGCCAATCGAGCGCTGGTGATGAACATCGCCACCGGCGGCGGCACGTTGGTGCATGAGATCGTCCATCCGTTCATCGAAGCCAACTTCCCCTCCTGTCCCAGTTGGTTCAACGAAGGCCTGGCTTCGCTGTACGAGCAAAGCGCCGAGCGCGACGGCCGGATCGTGGGGTTGACCAATTGGCGATTGAAGGGCCTGCAAAAGGCGATTCAAGACGGCAGCGTGTCCTCGTTCGAAGCCCTTTGCGCGACCAGTCGTGCGGAATTCTACGGGAATCGCGGTACGAACTACGCCCAAGCAAGATATCTTTGCTATTACTTGCAAGAAGATGGTCGGCTGCGGGATTTCTATCATCAATTCGTCCGCGACGCGGACCAAGACCCGACGGGTCTGACGACGTTGAAATCGACGCTGCGGCCACAAGACCTGGCCACGTTCCAGCGGGAATGGGAGGCGTTCGTCTCCCGGTTGACATTTCCCTGAAGCAACCAAAATCCCTCAGCGCGGGACATCCCGTCGCGTCAAAACCCTCGACGTCGCTGGACGCTGTAGCGTTGCAAGGCCTCCTCGATGATGGGAAGCGCCATATCGGCCGGGCGAAACTCGTCCACCTCGACGGACTTGCCTTCCAGCATCTTGTAGTCCTGGAAGAACCGCCGCAGAAACGACAAGCGGTGCGGCGGCAAATCGGAGGCCTGATGAACTTCCGCATACTCGGGATCGCCGATCGCGACCGCCAGGATCTTGTGATCTCGCTTGCCGGAATCCAGCATGGTCATCACGCCGATGGCTCGCGACAAAACCAGCGTCAGAGGACCGACTGGCTCCTGGCAGAGCACCAAGACATCTAGCGGATCATCGTCCTCGGCGTAGGTCTGAGGGATGAATCCATAGTTGGCGGGATAGTGGACGGCCGAATACAGGATTCGGTCCATCTTCAGCAGTCCCGTCGCCTTGTCGAGTTCGTATTTGACTGAAGAGCCTTTGGGAATCTCGATCACACTGACGAACTCCTCTGGCAAGTGCTCGCCGGGCGTCACGTCATGCCATGCGTGGGTCACAGTCGAACCTCATTGCGATATCGGGCGCCAGGGGTCGCGACCCGTCAGTTATTGCATATACAGCGCGGCCACGGCGCCGGCGGGATCCTGGATCACGCAGACGCGACCGCCGCCCATGGGCCGGGGCGCGGCGATGACCTGGCCGCCCAGCGATTCGCACGAGCGAATGCTCTCCTCCAGATCGGCGACAGTAATATAGATCAACCACTGCGCGGGCAAATCCGCATTGGCGCCACGAGCATGGCAAATCCCGGCGATGCTCTCGCCGTCGGATGACTTCATGGCGTAGTCGTGGTAGCTCCCGAGGTCGACCTCTTCCACGTCCCATCCCACGACTTGACTGTAGAAATCGCGGAGCACATCGGCATGCTCGACGGTCAGGTCGCGCCAGGTGATTTGTCCGGCGATCGAAGGGCTCATAGCGGGTTCCTGGCGAGGGAGATACGGCGGAGCGGACCAGAGAAGGCGATTGTAGTGCATTTTTCATAAGAAAAGCGGAGCGACTTGCGAGAAGCCGCTCCGCTTGCGCGTGAACAGGGCGGGTTGCCGGCCATCCAGGCCGCTTCCTTTACGAGCAACCCATGCTGTTTCCGCAGTTATGACACAGGTAGCAATTGCCGTTGCGCACGGTGATGGCGCCGCAATTGTCGCACGATGGCGCATCGCTTTGGAACTTTGCGAACTGCTCGGCTCGCCCGTTGCCGTTCTTTTCGTGCATGACTCCCGCACGCTGCAGCAGAGCATGGTCCACCGCTCCGTTGCCGTTGACCTTGGGGGCCGCGGCCTTGGCGGGCGTCGGCGAATGGGCCGCCGGGGCGGCCGAGCTGGCGGCCGTTGCGATCGCCGCTTCGCCTTCCTGCGTGGCGTCCTGATGCAGGAGCCCCTGGCTGGCTTCGCGGTACCCGGCCAGGAAATTGATGCCCATCCAGCGGAAGATGTAATCGACCACGCTCTTGGCGATGCGAATGTCGGGATTGGTCGTATGTCCCATCGGCTCGAACCGCGTATGGGAGAACTTGTTGACCAGCACCTCCAACGGCACGCCGTACTGCAGGCTCATGGAGATCGCGGTGCCGAAGCAGTCCATCAAGCCGCCGATCGTACTGCCTTCCTTGGCCATCGTGATGAACAACTCGCCAGGCCGTCCGTCGGGATACAGGCCGACGTTGATGTAGCCTTCGTGGCCGCCGACGTTGAACTTGTGCGTCACCGACTGCCGCGTGTCGGGCAACCGTTCGCGACGAGGCCGAGCCTTTTCCTTGGCTTGTTGCCTTGTCGTTTTCGCTGGACGTGTTCGAAGCGGCTGGCTCTGCTTGGAGCCGTCGCGATAGATGGCGATGGCCTTCAAGCCCAGTTGCCATCCCCAGAGATAGGCCTCGGCGATATCCTCGGGGGTGGTGTCGATTCGGGCATGTTGACCGTCTTGGAGATGGCGCCCGAGAGGAACGGCTGCGCGGCGGCCATCATCGGGACGTGGGCCTGCCAGGCGATGCTGCGAACGCCGTTGGCCGGCTTGAACGCACAGTCGAAGACCGGCAAATGCTCGTCCTGCAGATGCGGCGCGCCTTCGATCGTGTCGTGCTCGTCGACATAGTCGCAGATCGTCTTGGATCTGCTGCTCGGAGTAGCCCAGCGGTCAAGCCGGCCGCGACGCCGCTGATTGACGATCTTCAGCATCCCGCCGCCGGCCAACTGCTTGTACTTGACCAGCGCGATATCCGGTTCGATGCCGGTCGTATCGCAGTCCATCATGAAGCTGATGGTGCCGGTCGGGCGCCAGCACCGTGGCCTGGGCGTTGCGGAAGCCGTGCTTGCTGGCCGTGTTCGCAGCACTCGTCCCAGAACACTCGGGCGGCGTCCTTCAGGTAGGCGGGCCCGTCGTCGTTGATCTCCTCGACCGCGTCGCGATGCATTTGCATCACGCGCAGGAACGGCTCGCGGTTCTCGGCGTACCCGTCGAAGGGGCCGACCACCGCCGCCATTTCGGTGCTGGTCAGATTCGCCGCGCCGTGCAGCATGGCGGTCATGCGACCGCAGATCCCGTAGGCGGCGTCCGAATCGTACGGCAGGCCGCTGGACATGATCAGGCTGCCCAGATTCGAATAGCCCAATCCCAGCGGTCGGAAGCGATGGCTGTTGGCCGCGATCCGGTCGGTCGGATAGCTGGCGTGATCGACCAGGATCTCCTGGGCGATGAAGAACAGGCGGCAGGCGGCCGTGAACCGCTCGACATCGAACGCGCCGTCGGCGCGGCGGAACTTCATCAAGTTGATGCTGGCCAGATTGCAGGCCGTGTCGTCCAGGAACATGTACTCCGAACACGGATTGCTGGCGTTGATGCGACCCGAGTTCGGGCAGGTGTGCCAGCGATTGATCGTCGTGTCGTACTGCACGCCCGGATCGCCGCAATGCCAGGCACACTCGGCCATGCGATTCAGCAGCGAGCGGCGCCTCGTACGTCGGGGCCGTCGCCTGCGTGTCGCGTGACCCAGCGAGTCGTCCAGTGACCGCCCTGCTCGCGACCGTCTGCATGAACTCGTCGGTCACGCGCACCGACAGATTGGCGTTCTGGAAGAGGATCGAACTGTAGGCCTCGCCGTTGAAGTTGGCCTCGTAGCCGCCCTTCTCGATCAGCACATGGGCCTTCTGCTCTTCCTTCCATTTGCACTCGATGAACTCCAGGATGTCCGGATGCCAGACCTTCAGCGATTGCATCTTGGCCGCCCGCCGCGTCTTGCCGCCCGATTTGACCACCGCCGCGATCTGATCGTAGACCCGCATGAACGACAACGGGCCGGACGGCTTGCCGCCGCCCGACAGCTTCTCGCGCTGCGAACGAATCGTCGACAGATCCGTGCCCGTCCCCGAACCGAACTTGAACAACATCGCCTCGCTGGTCGCCAGACGCATGATGTCCTCCATGTTGTCTCGACGCTCTGAATGAAGCAGGCCGAACCCTGCGGAAACTCGTACGGATTCTCCGGCTGAGTCACCGACTCGGTCTCGGAGTCCCAATGCCAATTGCACTTGTCCCCCGTGACGCCGTACTGGTGATAGCAGCCCGACGTTGAACCAGACCGGCGAATTGAACGCGCCGTGCTGGTGCAGGCACAGCCACGTCAAGTCGCGATAGAACCGCTCGCCGTCCTCGGCCGTCGCGAAGTAGCCGTCCGCGATCCCCCAGTCGGCAATCGTCCGCGTCACGCGATGAATCAGCTGCCGGACGCTCGTTTCGCGCTCGGGCGTGCCGTTCTCGCCGTAGAAATACTTGCTGACGACCACGTTCGTCGCCAACTGACTCCACGTCGCCGGAATCTCGCAATCCGTCTGCTCAAACAAGACCTCGCCGTTCTCGTCCTTGATCGCCGCCGACCGCGTTTCCCACTCGACCGTGTCGAAGGGATCCGCGACATGCGTCGGGCAAAATTCAGATTCGATTGAAAGCCCTTGGCGGGGCGATTGCGATCGGCGGGCAGCGGGATTGATTCCTACACTAGCCATCCTTGCTCTCCATAAAAGCAGCGGTGAAGTACGGTCGAGGGCGACTTAAACGCTTCCGCGGCGGCGGTTCCTCCGCCGAGTTCCATCTCTATCTCCTGGCCCCCAAGCCTTGCCGGCGGCGACTGGACATCTGTATACTATCGAGGCGAAGAAACCTCTGCCAGTAGTAAAATCTGGGGAATCCCAGCAAAATAGAGAAATGCAGCGTCCCACTAGATGTTGTACCTCGCCGACCGGCGAGCCACAACATTTAGCGTGAGCGACGAGTTTACAGAATTGCAGCAAACCGTCAACGTTTGACCTCGGTTTTTTTGAAGGTCTCGTGAATCCGCAACCTAAGTGCTTGCGACAGCATGAGTTGCTGAGCAATGTTTTTCTTGCCCCCGCGGCGGCGATCCTCGACCGAGCCATGAATCCGGATGGAATTGACCGCGGAGGACACGGAGAACCACAGAGGCGGATGCAATTCTGTCCTCTGTGTTGCTCCGTGCTCTCTGCGGTGACCCGTTGACGCCTCGCCACAGCCCAGACAATGCCAGCGTCGACGCCGACCCAACAGCGCCGCGGACACGACCGCTGCGGTCTAAAAGGCAAAGTAGTCCTCGGGCACCGTCTCGGTGGGCCGCCAGTCAATCTCGCCCGCTTCGGCGCCTTTGTACCTGAGCAGGATCTCGCTCATTTGGTCCTTATCCAGCGTCGGGTTCTTCTGCTTGCTGGAGTTCACCCAACGGTCCACCAGCGTGGCGTCCAACTGCCCGCCTTTGGTCAATCCGACGACCAACACCAGGATGTGCTTGCAGACGGCGCCCCGCAGGCCGCCGCAGGGGTTCAGATTCTGCGTGCAACAGGTGAACTCGCCGTCCGCATTCAACTTGCAGGAGTACACGAGATCGTTGTCGGTCTGGCTCTTGACCACCCCGGTGACCGAATCGTCGGCCACCTCGGAGAACAGCTGGAACGACTCGGCTTTCAGCATCTTCAGCGACTTGGCGAGTCGCGATGCGTCGGTAATCTGCCGCAGTCGAGCCATAAACTCATCAAAGTCCAATGGCCCGCTGGCCTGCGGGTTTCGCGTGCGTTGGTGAGGCGGCAGACCGCCGCCGGACCAGTGCATGTGCTCAAGTCTGCGCCGCTGGCAGCGACTTCGGCAACCGAGTCTTCTCGTCATATTCGGCGGCTCGCAACTTGACGTTGGCCAGTTCCGTGGTCGAGAGATCCGCCGCTCGCAAGTCCACCTGCGTGAGGTTGGCGCCCGTCAGATTCGCCCGCTTCAGACGGGCGCCGCCCAGGACCACTCGCGTCAGGTTCGCTCCCGACAGATCGGCGCCGCTAAAATCGGATCCCTTGAGCTTGGCGCCGCTGAGATTCGCCTTGGTCAAGTTCGCCCCCGTGAAGTCGCACTTGTTCAGCACGGCCTCCTGAAAATTGGCGCCGCTCAGGTTGGCCGCTTGGCAATCGCACTGGTCAAGATGGAGGCCCGCGAGCGAGGCGCCTTTCAAGTCGACTCCACTCAGTTTCAGTTTCTTGATGGCGCCGATCTCTTGCAACGACTGGGCCGAGCGTTCTTTGAGTTTGGCTTTCGCTCCGCTTTGTAGTTCGGCGACCACGGCGTCACGGGCCTTGGCGAGTTCCTGGCGGCGTTGCGCCGCAGCCTGTTTGAGGCTCTTCTCGGAAGGAGCCTGGATCCCACCGGCTTCATGCACCGCCTCCAGAATCAACGTCTTCAACGCTTTGCCCTTTACGGGACATTGCGACGCTTTTGTCTTGAGGCTCGCGATGTTCACCTGGGCGATCTTGGGCGCCAGGAACAGCCACATCAAGCACTGTTCGTACTGGTCAGCTGAGGGCGGAGGGCTTCCTCGCAGAGAGCTGGAGCCGCCCGACTTCTTTGTCGCGTCGCCGCTCCACCGGAAAACACAGCCCCAGGACTTCACCATCTTCAACCGCACGGTGTCGCCAGCGGCGTTGACTACGTCCAGATCCACATTCAGCGTTTGGGCTTTCTGGATGGCCTTTGCCAATTCCTGAACTTTCGGCGTGGCGCTCAAATCCTGAACCGCCTCGGCGGGCGCCCCCGCCAAATCCTTTAGCTGAGCTTCTTGCCCGCTAAGCAGGTCGATGTCGCAGCCCTTCATGGAGGACGATGTGATTTTGGACCGCCCGAGATCAAGATGCGAAATCTGGCAATCCACGAATCGGCAACCCTCCAGATTGCAGTCCTCGAACGTCAACTTCTCAAGGGTCAGCGAACTGAACTCAACGTTTCGAAGATCGCACTTGGCAAAAGCCATTCCTCTCAGCTTGATCTTGCTCAACGCGGATTCCGTCAACGTACACGCCTGGAACCGCGCGACGGCGTTTTGGTCCTCGCATCCTTCTATTTGGCTCTTGTCAATCGTCGTTCTTAAGAAGTGTTGTTGCTGATGTTGTCCTTCGACGACAAGGCCTTGAATCGTGCAAGCCGTGAACTCGCAGTCGGACAGGCTATCGATGTGCAGGCCCTGGAAACGAGCCGATTCGAAGCGACACTTCTCGACGTAGGACAGCTCCACCGATTTACCGACGACACCTTGAAACTCGCAGGAGTGGACTTGGGTAATACGCAGCTCCTCCAGGCGGGACTCCGCAAAATTGCAGTTGCAGATCGGCACGTTGAACCGACCGAGCCACAATCGCTGCAGCACGGCGCGGGTGAAATCGCAGGCGGAGAAGGAAAGCCGTTCCAGGTCCATCCTGCGCGACAAGTTCGGCGATGCGATCGTCAGGCCAGAGAAATCTTCGCCCTGGACATCCCCATTCTGGTCGCTCAGCCAGGTATGCCCTAACAACTCCGCCAAGTGCTCAAGGCAGCCGGGTTCTGTAAGCGCTTCTTTCAGCGGAGTGTGACTCGGACGCCACAGCTCATCGAGATTCTCGACGATGCGGATGCCGGCGCCCGCGGCGTTCAACTTCTCCACTTTTTTCTGATGCGCGCTTGGCCCCCCCGCCGACGATCAACATGTCGAGCGATTCGTTGACCTTGGCGGCGATCACGGCGCCTTCTCGTCGAAGGAATTCCTGTAACTCCTCGACGCTTGGTCGCCAAGTGAACCGCCCGCCAAGTATCACGCGTTGCTTGTCGAGCAACTTGTCGGGCAAAGGCGAATTGGGATCGCTGTTCGCTCTGGTCGATGTTGGAGCGGGGCGCTTCTTGGCGACCTTTTTGCGTTTCGGCTTGCTTTGCGCGGCGGCCGCGGTCTGGGAAGCAGTCGCCTTTTTTCGCGCGGTGGTTTTTTTCTTCATTGGTTGGGCGCCTGGCGGGATCAGCGAAACTTAAGTGACTTCAACAGGGCGGCTCGGTCCACGTCCTGCTCGTCCAGCGTGATGTAGTCGGGCTGGGCGTCGCCGAAAAACGTCAACGGTTGGAAGATCAGGCGGCTGCGCGCGTAGTGCAGCAGCCCGTACAACGTCGGCGATTGCTGCGGCGGTTTCTCCATAAATTGGTCCAGCTTCTTCGCCGTGGCTCGGCCTTCGTCCGAGTTGGCGACCGGAACGTCCATCGTCACATCATCGACGATCAACGAGTACTCGCGAAACTGTTCGCTGGAGCTCCGCGCCTGCTCCCATCGATACCGCTGCAGGCAGCATTCCTCCTGCAACTCGATATCCACGTCCAGGGGCGAAACCTGATGAGCTCGCACGCGCCGAGCGGCCTGGGCGGCGTTCCAGGAGAGCAACTCGCTCCAATCGCTGAAGGCTTCGCCGGCGGTGACGCGGCTTTCGTCGGTCATCTGCACGCGCTGGACGCTCTGTGCCGCTTCGGTCACGCGAACATGCTGCAGCGTGACCACCTTCCGCTCGAGGAAGACGCTTGCTTTGAACGTTTGCTTCTGCGGCAGGTGCAGGTAACCCTCCGCGGGGACGCCGGAGCCCTTCTTCACGGGAAATACGGTTGACCAGTTGAGTGGTCGCTTGGTGGCGAGGTCGCGGAGTCGAAAATCGAAGTGCAAAAGACGTCGGTCGCAATCTTCTCGACGACCCCCAAACAGACGACCTGCAACGTGGTGGCGGGGCCAAGCTTGGGGCTCCAGGACAGACGGGCCAGCTGATCCGCGTCGTCTCGCCGCAACGCGCTCTCCAAACCGCCGCAGAGAATCCAGGATCGGTTCAAGAAGAAGACCAGGCGTTGTTGCGAGAACGCGGGATCGTCCTGAATGTATTGCGCCATCTCTTCGCAGGTATTGCGCAACGTACTGCTAAGCCGCATCAGTCCCCATCGCGAAGCCTCTTGAAACGTGACCTGAAGCGATTTCAAAGTGGCTGGGCCGGCTGTGGTCAAGCCGCTTAGCAAAACGCGTTCGATGGCTTCGTTGGTGAGCGCCAATTGCCGGACGATTTGAGCTCGTTGCTTGAGGGCGGCGGGCGTCATGGCGCCTCCTCCATCCCTTGAGCCAGACGCTCCAGGGACTGCGCCGCCGCATCCAGCGTCTCAAGTCGCTCGAACACGCGGACGACGGTCAGCAAGCGCATCAACTGGCGCGTTGCCTGCCCGTCGTCGCTTTGAAGTCCCGTCAAGAACCGCTGAATCTCGCTGGCCAGGAAACTGGCGCCCATCGCCTCGAAGCGACTCCGCGCGTCGGTCAACCACGCTGTTTGCTCCGCAGTGCGGGATCGCAGTCCGCGAATGCAGAGCGACTCCAATTCGCTTTGCACTTGCGCGAACAACCGCACAATCTCGTTTTCAGCAGCGGAATCGAAAGAAGACATCGAGCGGCCTATGGCGAGTTCCAGTTCGAACGCCAGCGCCCAGCCGATCAGGCAAACGTGCGGCCACGGCCGATGCACCGACGTTCCGCAGCATATAGAATGTCCACCGCCAGCGACAACCACCGAGGCGTCCTGCGCACACTCGCATTCCCGTTTCGCCGCAAGGCTGCTCGTGAAACCAGGCGGGCCATGGCCAAGAAGAAGACGTCCTCCCGGACCACCAAGCAAGACGAACCATCGACGGCGGGCGGCTCGGCTGAAAAGGTGAAATCGCCGCCCAGCGAAAATCTGCGCGAGTCCGCCGAGGATCAATACGGGCTGCAACTGCGGGCTTTGGCGGAGAATGACCAGGGCCCTCGCCCGGCGTCCTGGCGGTTGTCGCCGCGGGCGGTGGTGGATTACATCGTTGGCGAGAAGACCATCTCGGCGACGATCGATGGCAAGAAGACCCAAGTTGAAATCACCAAGAAGTTCTTTGGCGACGTGCGAATCGTGGAACGCGCGGTCGGTGACCTTGGCTTCGGAGCGAGCGTTGTTGTTGGTCGGTGAACCGGGAACAGGCAAGAGCTGGCTTAGCGAGCATTTAGCGGCCGCCGTCGCGGGCAATTCGACACTCGTCATTCAAGGCACCGCGGGCACGACCGAGGAGCATATCAAGTATTCCTGGAACATCGCCCGCGTTATTGCCGAAGGCCCGAACTCGGGCAACCTGATTCCTTCACCCACGATGGTGGCCATGCGCCAAGGCGGCCTCGTCCGTTTCGAGGAGATCACTCGTTGTGTTCCGGATGTGCAGGACGCCTTGGTCTCGATCCTCTCGGACAAGGTGATCTCGATTCCTGAATTGCCGGAGGCCAATGTGGTCCGCGCCAAGGCCGGCTTCAACGTCATTGCCACGGCGAACACGCGAGACCAGGGAGTCAATGATCTGTCGGCTGCGTTGAAGCGGCGGTTCAACTACATCTACATCCCCATCGTCGCCGACATGGCGACCGAGATTGAGATTGTCGAGAAACGCTCGGCGGAGCTCATGTCGCGCTACGACTTGCCCTTGGAGATTCCGCGACCCATCATCGAATTGCTGGCTACGGCCTTTCGTGAAATGCGGGATGGGCAAACGCGAGAAGGCGTCAAGATCAAGCAACCGACCACAACGCTTTCCACGGCGGAAGCGATCAGCGTGGCCTTGGACTCGGCTCTCTATGCGCAATTCTTCGGCAACGGGACGGTGTCGGCCGAGGAGATCGCGCGCAACATTCTGGGTTCGGTGGTCAAGGAAGATCAGGCGGACGCCAAGATATTGAAGGAGTACGCGTTGCTGGTGGCCAAGCGGCGCGGCAAGGAAAAGCATTGGAACGACTTCCAAGCCACCATCGCCAAGACGGTGCGCTGATGGCCGCTCGCCGCTCAGCCCAGTCGCCGGAGCAGCAAACGCCGGCGGCGATCGTGGCGTCGATCGAGGATCAAGTCCAAGCGGTCCTGGCCGAAGCGTTGTACTGGTTTCCCGTGCGACATCATTCAACGGTCGCCGCCTGGCATCTGCAAGCCGCGATCGCCGAACGTGCTCCCAAGCTGGTGCTGATCGAGGGCCCCAGCGAGTCCAACGCACTCCTTCCCGTACTGGAGGATCGAAAGACGGAACCACCCGTCGCGATCTACTCCTGCTTTCAAGACGATCAGAATGTTCTGGGCCTGGCGGGCGTGGCGTCCGCTTCGCGGGACATCGCCCCGCGCTGGTCGGTATGGTATCCCCTGTTGGAATACAGCCCTGAATTGGCTGCGATTCGCGCGGCCGCTCGGATCAACGCAACGGCGCGGTTCATTGACCTGCCGCACGCGGCGTTGTTAACGCCGGCCGAAAGTGCGGCGCCTGCGGTGGTCCCGCCCGCGGGCGAACAGGCGGCGACGCTTGATGAAAGCGAGTCGTTGTTATCCGGCAGCGACTTCTATCAGCAGTTGGCTCAAGCGGGCGGCTACCGATGCTGGGATGAAGGCTGGGACGCGCTCTTTGAATTGCGAGGATTCGCCGACCATGAGGCCTACCGCCGTGAAATGCTGACGTTCTGCGCGGCCGCCCGCGCTACGGCCGGCCGTCACGACCAGGACTTCCAGCGCACCCTCGCACGGGAACGATTCATGCGGCAAGCGATCGCCGCGGAAATGCAAGCAGCGAACGTTACCGCCGAGGAGACGATGATCGTGTGCGGCGGCTTCCATGCGTTCTTGGATCGCCAGGATGCGACGCCGCCGCCGACCTGCCCGCCGGGGACGTGGTACACGACGGTCGTGCCGTACACCTACTTTCGCATGTCGAATCTCGCGGGGTACTCTTCCGGCAATCGGGCGCCTTCCTATTACCAATTGATCTGGGAATCGCTTGGCAAGTTGACTTCCAGTTCGGCGGCCGTGGTCTCGCCCACGACGCGGTATGTGGTCTCGGTCTTGAAAGCCGCGCGGAAACGAGGCGAGAACGTCTCCGCGGCGGACTCGATTTCGATTGCTCAACATGCACGGATGCTGGCCGCCCTGAGAAAGCGCGAAGTCCCTTTGCTGGATGATTTGCAGGACGCGATCCTGACTTGCGCTTGCAAGGCGCGCCGGACTTGCACGGCGTCAACCTGCTCCATGCGATCGACGACGTGGCGATCGGCAACAAGGCGGGGAGGGTCAGCGCGTCAGCGGGCCGCTTGCCGATTGTGGAGGACTTCTATCGCCGGATCGCATCCTTGGGCCTTGTGGAATTGCCCGACAAGGAACGGGCCCGGCGTCTGAGACTCGACAAACGCAATCAGGAAGACCAGGCCCAGTCGGCGTTCTTTCACCAATTGGGGTTCATCCAGGTCCCATTGTGTTCCCTGGAGACGCCGCCCAACAGCGAGTTCGCCAGCGGCTTGCTGTTTCGTGAAGAGTGGAGCGTTCGTTGGTCTCCGGATGTGGAAGCCAAGTTGATCGATGCGCACCTCTGGGGCGACACGATCGAAATCGCCGCGATGCATCGCCTGCAGGCTCAAATCGCCGCGCAAACGGGCGACGCCGCGGCCACTTGCGGCCTCTTGGTCCAGGCCGCCGCCATGGCTTTGCCGCGGCTTGTCGAGCAAGTCCAACAACAAGCGGCCACGGCGATTGAAAGCGACGGCCGGTTTGTTTCCCTGAGCCATGCACTTGGCGACTTGACTCGTCTGCAGCGCGCTGCCGACCATCAAGAGCTCTCCCGCCAGAGCATTGACGATCTGGCGATCCGTTGTTTCCAGCGCGGCTGCTTCGCCATGGTCGACATTGTCGCCGCGCCGGATGAGCAACACGCGGCTATCATCGGGGGCTTGAACACGTTGGCGGACTTCGCCCTGAAGGAGCCGCCGCAATCGGAGCTGCGCACGCTCTTCGAACAATACGTGCAAACCGCCATCGCGGAGACAACCGTGCCTTTTCTTCAGGGCGCCGTGCTGGGGTTGGCCGTCGAGATTCAACTGCTCTCGCCGCAGCGCATCGCGGACGAGATCCGGCAATTCGCCCAATCGTCCACCGAGCGAATGTCCGCGGCGGGCGATTTTGTGCATGGTGTCGTCGTGGTCTCGCGAGCCTCGCTGATGACCGGCGCCACGCAGTTGGTTCGACGCGCTGGACGCACTGTTGGCGGCGGCGCCGTGGGAGACTTTTGTCACGATGCTGCCGCGTCTGCGAGCCGCCATGGAACAGCTGCATCGGCGCCACCGCGATGCGATCGCGTCGCGAGTCGCCGAACGCTACGGGCTGCGGGACGCGGAGTCGCTGCAGCAATTGGAATTGCCAGCCGCCGCCGCCGCGAGAGTCGCTCATTTGGATCAACAAGTCGCCAAGATCATCCGCGAATGGTTCGCGGAATAACGCGAATGGTTCGCGGAATAACGCGGATGGTTCGCGGAATAACGCGGATGGTTCGGGACGGTTGGGCTTGTCCGACTTGCCCCAGCGGAGCCGTGAAGCGGGTCACCACCGAGAGCAGGGAGGAACACCGAGCACAGAAAAGCACCCGCCTCCGTGGTTCCCCGTGTCCTCCGTGGTCAATTCCATCCGGGTTTTTCTTAACTTCATGCAGATGGGGTGCAGCCCAGCGCACCCCTGGGCGCCGAAACCCTTTCCCTTCGTGCTGCTTCTTCGCTACACTAACGGTGGGATGGCGAGGGATTCAGGGCAACCCAGACAGGAGGGCTTGGTCATGAAGTTACGGTGCGCGGACCACTTTGCGTCTATCTGGAAGACACTGACCGTTTGCCTCGCCGCGGCGAGCAGCTTCGGCGGGACCGCCGCGGCGCAGGTCATCCAACTCCCCTCCTTTTCTCGTTTCAGTATCAGCACCACGGTGAAAGTCCCCGACCGCGGATCGGCCAGTTTGGGAGGCGTTTCACGAGCCGCTCAGTCCAGCTCCAATCGCGGCGCCAGCCGCTCATTGAGCGATCTGCGGTCGACCTCCGACGCTCGGGTGCAGGTCACGATCCTGGATTTCGATCATTGGGATCGCAGCGTGCTGGACCGCGCCGCGATGCGACGCGAGGGGCTTCCCAAGTCCGACGACCAACTGCGCGGATTCGGGCTGGCCCGCCAGCTTGATCGACAGGCCGACGGCCCGGACGCCGCCGGCGGCATGAGTCTGGCCGCCTTGCGTGCTCGATCCGCCGCCCAAAAGCAGCAGGAACGCCAACTGCAGCAGCAGCAGTTGGCCCGCGCCGAGCAAGTCTGGCTGGAGGGCGACACCGAGCGAGCTCGGCTGGCGTTTCGATTGGCGTGGGATGAGGCGGATGCTGATCAGCGCCCCATGATCGTCGAGAGGTTTCGCCGTCTGCAACGTTCGACCGCCAATGGCCTGGCGAACCACCCGCCAGGAAAATAGACCAAGCTTCCGCGCCTCGCCTCCATCGCCTTCCATCGGCCCGCTATGCCCACCTCGCGCTTCACGTCCGCATTGTCGACGGAACCGGACACCCTGCGCACCGTCGAAGCGGTCGCTTGCGAGGTGCGGCAACAACTCCAGGCGCCCATCGATCTGGCGTTCGTCTTTCTCTGGTCGGGTCACCGCGGAGCGGCCGACGAAGCGACTCGGCGCCTGATGTCGCTGCTCGATTGCAAACATCTGGTCGGCTGCACCGGCGAATCGATTGTTTCCGGCGGCGTCGAAGTGGAGGACAGCCCCGCGATCGCTCTTTGGGCGGCTCGCCTGCCTGAAACTCGCATCGAACCACTCCGGTTGGCGTACCAGCGAACTCCCGATGGCGGCGGCTTCCTGGGTTGGCCGGAGACTCTGCACGGCCCTTGGTCGGACGACGCGGTCATCTTGTTGCTGGCGGATCCGTTCAGTTTTCCCGCCGATGTTTTGTTGGAGCGAATGAACGAGGATCGTCCCGGCGTCCCGATCTGCGGAGGCATGGCCAGCGGCGGCGCCGTACCCGGCGAGAACCGGCTGTTATTGAACGAGAACGTCTGGCTCAATGGCGCCGTTGGCGTATGGCTGCAAGGCGGGCCGCGAATCGAAACGCTGGTGTCGCAGGGATGCCGGCCGATCGGGCGACCGTATGTGATCACGCGCGCCGAAGGAAACCAGATCTTCGAACTTGGCGGAAAGCCCGCCTTGCGGGAATTGCAGCAACTGTTTCAAGAGCAGGCAAATCGCGACCAACGACTGATGCAGCAAGGCCTGCATTTGGGACGAGTGGTCAATGAACAGCAAGAGAGCTTCGAAGCCGGCGACTTCTTGATTCGCAATGTCGTGGGAACGCATGTGCCGGATCAAGCAATTGTCGTCGCCGATTTCTTTCGTCGAGGACAAACCGTTCAGTTCCATCTTCGCGACGCGGAAACGGCGGACCTGGAACTGCAACATATCCTGCGACAAGCCTCAAGTTCGCCTGATGCTTGCCTCTTGTTCACCTGCAACGGACGGGGTCAGCGTTTGTTCGCCGAACCCCACCATGACGCGCAAGCGATTCAGCAGGCGTGGGGCCCCACGCCCCTGGCCGGCTTCTTTGCTCAGGGCGAACTTGGCCCGGTCGGAGGCCGCAATTTCCTTCACGGCTTCACCGCCAGCATCGTGGCGTTTGATTAGTCCTCGTCCCGCAACAGCACGACTTCCAGTTGGTCGCAGGCGACCGACTTGAGAAACGCATCCAGTAGGCCGGGATCGCGGGCTTCGGCCACTGGCAAGTGCTGGCCGTTGGCGGCCGAGGCCAATACTTGCAGCAACGCGTGGTCGGCGAAGCTTCCCATGCTCACCGTGTACAGTCGCCCTCCATCCTTGGCGAAGTCCACCGCCGCGGTGACGGAACTCCACTGCGGAATGTCGGTGGTGGTGTAGTCCGGCAGGCCGTCTCGATCAAAGTCCGTGAAGCGACTCCATTGCCATTGGCCTGGCCGCACCCATTCGGGCGAATGGAGCGACGGCGAGCTATTGGTTAACACGACGATGATCGGTTGCGCGCCGGGGCGACCCTGCTGTTTCCCAAACGCGTTGGCCGCCGCGATGGCCGATCCCAAGTTGACTCCGCGTTGACCATCGTGCCCAGCCTGCCGCTGCAGCACGCCCGCGACGAGATCCGCTTGGGTCACGCGTTGCAGCGGCGAAGGCGGCGACGTATTGACCGGCAGCAGGACGGAGTTCCGTGAGAAGGCAACCGCCTGCCAATGATGCAACCGTTGGGCCTCAAGCAACTCGGCGAGGCGGCTGACCGCGTCCTTGACGCGCTGCAGAGGATATTGGCGAGTGTCTTGAAACCGAGGAAATGCCGCGTGAGGACTGCAGCGTACGACAAGAAAGTGCATCAGCGTCACGCCGCCATACTGGTTGTTTAGTCGAGCGGCGCCGAGAAGCGAGTTGGACTTGACGTATCGCACATAATCGGCCCACGAACCAGCAGGCGCCGGAAAGGGCGTCTGCTCCAGGCCCCAGGCCTGGATGATCTGGTTGACGTCTTGAATATCAACATCGATCTGTTCGTCCAAGACGACGCGGGTGATCGTTTTTCCCTGGTGTCGGTCGACGCCGGCGTAGCGCCGCCGCTCGCCCGCGGAGCCGCCGGGGAAGGGTTGACTGGACCCGTCGGCGTAGCGCAGCCGCACCGATGCGACCTTCGTGCGGAAGGCGACTTCCACCACGCGCTCCGCGGCGGTCACGTCGCCCCTGGACGTGACGAACGTCACTGGACGCGGTTCAAAGGCGGGCAACCTGCCAAACGTCGGCTCGCCGAGGTCTTGCCAAATCTTGCGCAGGTTTTCCGCGACGCCGGCCAAACCGAACTCCGCCAGATTCGCCGGCGTCAACACCGCTTCGATCGACATGGTCGTCGAGTCGTCAATCAGCAGCATCATGTCCCGCGGCCGCACGCCCGCGGTAGCCGTCTCCACGACGTTCACCAGCGGCGCTCCGACCAACCAGCCAAACGCCAATCGGGCTTTGCCGTCCGGTGCGTTGGGGACGGACGAATCGCGACGGGCGTGGACGCGAACCGCGTTGTAGGGGACCTGCCCCCAGGCAATCCGCCAAGTCCGTGATGCGACATCGAACCAGCGATGCCCGAACTGCACGTCGCGCCGGGGATCGAGATACACCCGGCGGGACTCGGCCGTTGCCACGGCCCGCCGCCGCGCGGCTTGGACTTGCGGACTCGATTCGGTCAACGGCTCGCCGTCAGCGTCAGCCAAGGCTTGGGCGGCGGCCATCGCCGAAGCGTCGCACGCCTCGCGAATGTGGCGCCTCATGACCATCAAGTGACCGGTGTCGAGCAGATAGGCCAGCGCGGCGAGGATGCCGCATACGGCCATGATCGAAAGGGGAGAGATGGCCCCGAACCTGGAATTGCTCGTCATGGCGGACTGCAAGCTTGGTGGACAGCGATAGGGCGGGCGCTCGTCAAAGGTCCAACGGCGCCGAGAACGTTCTCAATCGTAGCTTACCGATCACGCCGCCATCGCTTGCCCGCAGCCGTCGCGACGGCGGGCGCCAAATCATAATCGGAACAAACGGAGCAATCGACGCAGCCATAAAGCTCGCCGGCCTCTTAACCCAACGTTCGCCTGAGCGCTGCAGCGCCGCGCATGAAAAAAGCGGGCCAAACCAGGGTGGCTGGTTCGACCCGCTCGGGATCTCATTCTCTCGCTGGCAAAGCGAGTTAGTTGCCGCAGTTGACGCAGCCGGTCGTGGTCGTGGCGCCACAAGCATTGCAGCCGTTCGCGTTCATGGTCACGGGGACCATTTGGCAAACCGTGGTGGGAACCTGACGCTGCACCTGGTAAGGAACGCAGACCGTGTAGGTTTGCTGTTGCTGCTCAGGCACGCACTTGTAGGTGGTCACGTTGACCATGCGCGTCTTTTGCACCGGCACGCAGACCGTGTACTGTTCGGTCTTCTGCTCGGGAACGGCCGTGTAGGTCGTCACATTGACCATGCGGGTCTTTTGGACCGGCACGCAGACCATGAACTGCTCGGTCTTCTGCTCGGGAACGCACGTGTAGGTCGTGACGTTCACGGTGCGAGTCTTCTGCACGGGCACGCAGACGGTGACCATGCGAGTCCTCTCGGCGGGGACCTGCTTGTAGGTGGTCACATTGACCATGCGGGTCTTCTGCACGGGCACGCAGACCGTGTACTGCTCGGTCATCTGCTCCGGCACGCACTTGTAGGTGGTCACATTGACCTTGCGAGTCTTTTGCACCGGCACGCAAACGTTGACCAAGCGGGTCTTGGCGACCGCCACTTGCTTCATGGTGGTCACGGGAACCATGCGAGTCTTCTGCACAGCTTCCTGGTAGGCGACTTCACGAGACTCTTGCTTCTGCTCGTACTTCGTCACATTGACCATGCGGCTGCGGGTCTCGGTCTTGTAGGTCGTCACGGGCACTTCGCGAGTGCGAGTATCCATGCGATTGACAGTGACCATGTAGGTGTAGGGAACCTGCACCTGTTGCTGTTGATAGGTCGTCACCGGGACTTGCTCGGTCACCGGATTGGAGACCCAGACGCGTCGCGTGATCGTTTGACAGGCGCCAGCGGCCATCACGCCGCCATTGCCATTGGCGCCGCCGCAATGATTGCAACCGTTGTTGCAATGGTTGCAGCAGTTATGGCAGGGGTTGCAGCAAACGACCAGGGCGCAACCATTGTTGCAACCGTTACAGCCGTTCATTCCGCCAGCGTTGGCGGCGCCGGCGGCGGTCATCGTCTGGTCTTCCCAATGACCGGTGTCGCGACTCACGGTTTGCATCGTCGTGACCGGCACGGTGCGGCACTCGGTTCGCACGCCTTGGCGTTGCTCTTGCGTGGGAACACAGACGGTGTACGTCTCGGTGCGAGTCGAGGGGACGGCCACCGATACGTTGTACTTCTGCTCGACTTGAGTCGTGACCGGCACCGAAACCATGTAGTTTTCGGTGCGAGTGCGAGGCTCGTAAACGGTGTAGGTCTGCTGGACCTGCGTCGTCTCGGGAACACACTCATAAACCGTGTAGTTCTGCTCTTGCTGCTGCTGCTCCATGACCGTGTAGGTTTGCACAACCTCTTGGGTCTCGGGAACCATCTTGTTCACGGTGTAGGTGCGACTGCGGGGCTGCTGTTCCATGACCGTGTAGGTCTGTTGGACCTGCTTGGTCTCGGGAACCGACTCGTAGACCGTGTACCGCTGCTCTTGCTGCTGTTGCTCCATGACCGTGTAGTTCTGCACGACCTGCTTGGTCTGCGGAACCATCTTGTTCACGGTGTAGGTGCGCGTCCGCGGCTGCATCTCCATGACCGTGTAGGTCTGCTGGACCTGCTTGGTCTCGGGGACCATCTTGTTCACGGTGTAGGTGCGCGTCCGCGGCTGCATCTCCATGACCGTGTAGGTCTGCTGGACCTGCTTGGTCTCGGGGACCATCTTGTTGACGGTGACCATGCGAGTGCGCTGCTCTTGACGATACTGCGTCTCGGTGATCGTGCGCATCACGGTGACCTGCTGGGGCACCATGCACGTCATGGCCTGCGTGGCCATCCCAGCTCCGGAGCCAACGGCCGGACCACAGCTGCCGCAGGGGCTAACACAGCCCCCATCCATTGTGCTCGTGCTGACAACATCGCCACACCCGCCGCAAGCAGGTGCGCCACAGCCGCACTGAGCGTAGCTGTAGCTCGCCGCAACCATCATCGCAATGACGGGAACGACTCGAACCAAAAAGTTATTTCGCATCATGCTCCTCCAGAAGTGATGCACCGACATACGTAAAATTTCTCGTCTCGGCGGGAAATTGAGGACACAAAGGTGGGGCGGGGGGAAGGCTGCCTGGAGCGTGAATCGCCATACAGAAATCGTGACGCCACGCGGTCTATTTATATTGCCTAGCTTACCGAATTGTCCAGGACCCAACTTCTTATTTGATCGAAAAACTCCATCCAGGTTACGCATTCTGTTTGATGCACCAACAAAACGCAACCGACCAATGGGAGAATCTCGTAGTCAATCCTGGGGGAATCCCAGCCCCCAAAGTTCATTAAAGAAGCCCGCCGCCACCACCTCGCCCGCCTGCCGCGCGTTGGGCGGCGCCTCGATCCGCAGGATCGCCCAATCCGGCAGCTTGGGATTCTGAAGCGAATTGGTTCGATCGTGCGCTTCTCGAAAGGTGGGGCCGGAGTTCAACACGATGTAGCGACTCGTCCCGCCGCTGGGGGCGAGCCAGGGCGAAGGGAAGATCAGTACAGGAACGTGCGTCGCCGCGTCGCCCTGCTGCTGTCCCAGGACCACCCGCCCCTGATCCCACGCTAGCGGAGGACCAGCCGGCGCCGGCGTCCAACAGCTTTGCGATCCAGGGGTTGGACTGGCCGTCGCCCCACAGGATCAGATTCTTGGCCCTCGCGTCGTCCTGCGTGACTTCATTGGCGGGCTTCTCGGGCAATGTTGCGCGAAACAGCGCTTTCCAGCGGCGCCGCAAATGATCCAACTCGGCGTGCACCCAGCGGTCAACGGCTGGATGCCGACCGGGGCCAATCGGCGTGACGACGAGAAACGCGTCCAGAAACGCGTCGTCGATGGGACCCTGCAGACCAGGCCGCTTTTGCAACGGAGCCTCGGCGGTGTCGTTCGCCTCCCGCCAGGCGCCGTCATTCCGCTCCAGGATGATCTCTCGAGGGCGCCAATTCCGCGCGACGGTTTGGCCGTCAACCAACAACGCCTCGGCGGTGCGGGGTGGATGCAAACGCAAGCGATCGATGTTTCGCGTCACAACAGTCCACTGCTGGTCTTGCAGCGAGGCGTCAACGCGGGCGTCTTGCCAATGTCGTTGCAAGCGCAACGCTTCGACCCAATGCATCTTCGAGTAACGCAACGTGCGTGTCTGCAGATGCACTTGCTCCGGCGCGGCGTCGCGGCCTTCCGTCACGGCTTGCTGCAGTTCGTCGAGCAGCTTCTGAAGCGTCGCCGGTTCGTACTGGTGCGCCACTCCGGGGCCGATCAAATGGCGCAGCTTGCGGCCTTCGCTTTCATAGGCCTGCTCCATGACGCGGGCGGCCTGGATCTGCTTGTCCAATTCGCCGCTGTAGGCGATGACCGTCGTGTTGAACAGATTGCGAACATAAGCGGGCGCATCGGTAGGCGCCCCACAACAATTGCTCATAGGCGGGCGGATAGTCAGCAGGTTGCAGCCGATTGTAGCGCGCGGTTTCAGCGAAGCCGGCGCCAGGGCTCACGGCGACCCAACGATCCGCGTAGTGGGCGCCCCAGGTGCCAAGCCCCGGCGCCTCCCATGGAGAAGCCCATCATGATGATGCGATTGGCGTCGATGCGGTACTTGCGGGAGACGTCCTCGATGGCCTCCAAGACATCGATTTCTCCGGCGCTCTTGAAACCGATGCATTGACGGCCGAAGGGGTGCAACACGATGGCGCCCGGCAGCCCCACCTTGCCAGCTCGCTTCAAGCGCTGATCGATGAAATGGAGGTCGGTGGTCTTGTCGCCGCGACCATGCAGGAAGACCAACAGCGGGACCGGTTGCGACAAGTCGATCGCCGCGGGGATTTCCAATCCATAAGGCTGCGGCGAACCATCGACTTTCGAGTAGAACCCGCGCACGACCCGTCCCTTGGCCGTGGCCCAAGGCGCCTGACGTTCGGTCAGCGAGTCTAGACGTTGTTGAGCGAGTTGAAGGAGATCGTCCGCCTTGCGAAAATCAGCGTCGCCTTTCGCGTAGAACTCGTTGTGCTCCAACGCCAAGTTGACGGCCTTCAACAGGATTTCGACGTCCGCCAGCAGACTCGCTTGAACGCCGTCCTTGGACGCGACCGAAGGGCGCGAGCATGGCCGCCCTGCCCTGCAGTCCCTGCAGCCGCGTTCGCAAGCGGGCGCTCACATCCGGCGGGGGCGCCTGGCCCTCCGGCGGAATCAAACGTTGAATCAACAAGGCGGCCTGAGGGGAAGCCGCGTCTTGTTGAGCAAGACAAGTGGGCGCCACGACCGCAGTCGCGTGCAACAGACCCAGCGCGACGATCAAGATCGTGGCGCTGGATCGCCGGCTGGATGCAGCGAGGCGGGTCATCGCTTGACCGCCCAGATGTTGCGGTAGACCACGGGATTGCCGTGCCCCTGCAGATACAGCGGCTCCTCGCCAGGGCCTTCGGCCTTGCGTCCGGGCGTCCCGTGCGTCAATTCCAGATCGTCATGTATGACAACGCCGTTATGCTTCACGGTAACGCGGGCGTTGGCGATCTTCTCGCCTTCATCGTTGTACTTGGCGGCGGTGAAATCGTAATCATAGGTCTGCCAGGTCAACGGCGGCAGGCACATATTCACGGCCGGACGCTGGATGCTGTAGATGCCGCCGCATTCGTTGTTCTCGCCGCTTAAGCCGAACGAGTCCAACACTTGCATCTCGTAGCGGCTTTGCAGGTACACGCCGCTATTGCCGCGAGCCTGGCCTCGCGCTGATGGCTTGAACGGCGTGCGGAACTCCAAATGCAACGAATGATCACCGAACGTCTCTTTGGATTCGCAATCGGCCAAGAGCCATTGCTCGTCAACTAACTTGCCGCCGACGAAGAGATCGGCGGAGGCGCCGTCGAACAAGACCAAGGCGCCTTCGGGAGGTCGGGCGCCCAACGTCGGGCTCTTGCGTTCGATCCTCCTCAACTCCGCGAAAGGTTGGTCCTGGTCGGGAAGAAACGCCTTCAACACTCCGTCTTTGATGCGGCCTATCCACTCGTGATCATCGTGAACGAACTCCGCTAGACCGTGGACCATCTTTCCATCCGCGCTGGCCATGGAGTCGCCGCGTTTCCAGCCAGCACGGGCAAGCCGCCAATGAAACCAACCAGCCGAAACTTGCCATCGCCCAGCGCGACGACTTGGGCGCCCAACTTGGTTTTCTCGCCGCCGGGAGACCCCTCTCCCACATACTCGCCTTGCACTTGATAGTCCGCGCCCGCCTTGGCCGGGTCGGTGAAGACCTGTTCGTTGTCGTCGCCCAGGGCGGGCAACACGGCGCTCAGCGCCGCCAGAACGAAGGTTGTTGGCAGACGTCGTCGCTGAATGACTCGCAAAACGTCGCCCCGAAAGTCTCGCATGGACATTGCTCTTTCTCCACGAAGGAAGAACTACAAGATCTCCGCCAACCGTCGGCAAGGAAGCCCGATTATAGTCCATATCCGGACCGTGGAGTCGGCGGTCGAGCGCCGGTGGCCCGTCGCCAGCTTGGCGGGCAGGGCGAATTTCACAACGTCCTAGCCCAAGCTGTCAAGCAAAGCTCTGCAGCAAATCCGTAAATCACGCGAATTCCTGAAATGCTGGCCGTCGCAGTGTTGATGACTGTGTGCATCGATTCTATACACTCGACTGACGGGTAATTCGCTCATGCTGAAACAGCTCGTTTGCAAGTGCTACTTCATTTCGGTCTCTTGTTTGGTCTTGGTGTTTGTTCCAAGCGCGGAATCATCACTCACCGTAACGCTCAACAATTTCCGAGTGGCAGCAGCAGATAATGGCTTCAACTCCGAGACATATGGCGGCACGAACATCCCGGACTCAAAGGCACTACTGGCGGAATTCGGGGCGAGTCGCTCTCGGTCACAGTCGAATTGGAACATCACGAATGGCCGCACGTTACTCGACTTTTCCTTCGATCTGGGTCGTGCCCAGGGTAGTATAGGAGTGGCCTCATGGGCTCGTGCCCAGAACAACGAAATGGTATTCACTGCTTCGAACAACGCCACCTACGATGCAATAGGGGAATTTGGCTTCACCCATTCAACAGATGGCGAACGAATCGAATTTACGGCGAGGCTGCGCGATATCACGGCTGGTGAGACCCTCTTCTTCTCGAGTCAAAGATCCTATGCGACAAACGGAGACCGCTTTTTGTTAGGTGGGCTGGGTGGCGATAGCCGAAACTATGCGTTCGGCAACCTCAGGGGCAGGCTTGTTGCCGGGCACGAATACGGCTTCTATTTTGACGCTTTGATCTCCGGCAGGACACTTGACCATACCGATGGAGCAAACGCAGCCGGTGCGATTTCCTTGATCGTATCCCCTGCTGCGGTTCCTGAACCTCTCAGTTGCCTGACTTGGGGTGGCCTTGGGCTTTTCATAGGCCTGACGGGCCGTCAACGCCGGAGGTCCAGTTGACTCCGATTGACGCGACTCATGGGCCGCCTGGAGTTCACTGTCCAGGGTTCCGCGTGCTCCGTGCGACGCGCCGGGGAGTGCCGTTCTCGCCGTGCTTGCCGCAACTAGTCCCTTTCAAGAAACGCTTCAAGTCTGGCAAGAAGACGGTGCTCGGTCCAGTTTTGAATCTGACACTCCCAGGCGACCATGACGCTCCATCCCAATGCTCTTAGCCGGCGTCGGTTTCGAGCGTCACGTCGTCGGTTCCCCTCCAGCTTATCGCGCAGAATTCCACGCGGGACTTGGGCAATCTGTTCCCCAACTTGCAGTTGTGGCGATGCCAGAAGCACCCATGAACGAAGACAACCTTGTACCGCGAGGGAAAAACCAGATCAGGTGAGCCCGGCAGGTCACGCACATGAAGCCGATAGCGGTAACCTCTTCGATGCAGTAGACTTCGAACCAAACGTTCGGGTTTGGTGTCTTGTGACCGAACGAGGGACATGCGGAGGCTTCGCTCCCGCGGTGTCAGCGTGTCAGCCATGTTGCAGTTTGTGAAGTTGTGAAAGTGAGCCTGCCCTACGCACAATTCGACTTCGACCTGGCGAGAGCCGTACTGGAGCAACTCGTCGAGGCGTTTCAAGTGCTTTCGGTTGGAAAACTGGCGCCCTCAGTCTGCCCCCAAATGGGACCGGGTCAAGGAGTTTATCAGCTGTTTCTCGATGAAAGACTGATGTACATCGGGAGGGCCGACAAGAACTTGCGAGGTCGAACTTGAAAGACATTATCGCATGCTTTCCGCCCGACAGAATATTGCAGCGGAAAAACTCGGCTTCAAGGCCCTGTTCATTCACAGGAATTGGTCAACCTGGACAACAGAAGGGGCTCTCATTCGTTTTTTTGGCGACGAATCTCCATGGAATGCCTCTGGGCTGGGTAGTAACGACCCAGGCCACAATCGGGAAGACACCGCGGAGGACGACACGTTCAACAGCCTTTACCCGATCAACCCCGACTACGTGTGCGATTGGATACGCCCCGGCAAGTACGTTGCCTGGAACCTGCTCGAAGCGTTCAAGAGGGACCTTCCTTATCTTCTCCGATTCCATCGTGTTACGAGGAGATTCAAGAGCAAGGCGGACCAGCTTGCCGAACAGGAACTGAAGCAAACGTACGTTGTTGTACCAGAGGAGAACATGACCGCGCGGCGGCTACTCAAGGGAATTGCCGAGCAATTGCCAAGCGGTTGGCAAGCGACGCAGTTTCCAGGAAGGCTCATTCTGTACAAAGAGCAGACGGACTACCGCCACGGACAAAGAATCTGGCCATAACAATGAGCCGCCGTCATCATGCGAGATTCAATCGCCCTGCTCGGCTGGTCCCAGGCCCAACGTTCAGCGATTTGGCAAGTTCCTTCGCCACTGCGTTCGCGAGCGTCACCGGCACCGCGTTTCCCAGCTGTCTCATTGACTCGGTCCACGAACCCTCGAATACCCAGTCATCGGGAAATGTCTGAATCCGCGCGCATTCGCGGACCGAAAAGTACCTCACGGATTCATCGGCGAACCGCAAAGTATTCTCGCCACCAGGCACTCCGTGATCTCCGGCCTTCAACGCCTTCGCTGGCGAATCGAAAGGGCTGCCGTTGTGTCCTGCGTAGCTCTTGGCCCCTGGATTCAAGAAGTGATTGGGAGTCCTAGAACACGTTTCGCCCTCCGCGATCTGGGAGAGGTCCGATATCGCATCGCGCACGGTGCGCCACGGCATTCCCAGCATTCGAGGAAGGCAGCACCGCAAGCTGTCGAACTCGCCGCCTAAGGCGTTGGTCCAAGGAAGGGCGTTTCGACTTGCTAATGCAATGGCGATCCCAATACTCGCCACTCACCCATTGATCGTAGAGAAGAGCGTCTTGGGTATGATGCGGGAAGGGAAAATGGAACTCGACTCCGAGATCGGCCCGGACCCCGACAATAAAAACGCGATGGCGACGCTGCGGGACGCCATAGTCAGCGGCGTCGAGTACCTGATAGACCACGTGATAAGACAGTCCCGAATAGTTGCCGCGCGTCGCCAATTTCTCCAGACGAGCTAGATGATCAACCCACTCTTCGTCTCCCTTGGGACGCACTTCGGGAAACGCAAGCTGATGGATAATGTAACTGTAGTAATTGCTAAAGTTCTGGCGAAGCAAGCCCTTTACGTTCTCAAACAGGAACGCCTTCGGGGCGATCTCACGAATCGCTCGAACTGCCTGCGGAAACATATTTCGTCGGTCATCTTGACCCAAGTGCTTACCGCCCAACGAAAACGGTTGGCAAGGCGGTCCTCCGGCAACAAATTCCGTCTTACCAGCATGTTTTCTGAAATCGTATTCACTCACGTCTCCCTCATGAATTGTCCACGAGGACACGTGAGCCACACCGGACAGGTGATTTCGGCGCAAGGTATCGCAAGCATTGCGGTCCCATTCAAGCACGACATCATGCTCAAAACCGGCTTGCGCCACCCCCAAGGCCAATCCGCCAGCGCCAGCAAACAATTCGATTGATCTCATTTCCAAGCATCCTGCATCAGCATCGGGTCAGATCGACGGAGAAAGTGTACAAATGTATCCACTTCGCGTCAACCGCCAATCCCACGGCAGAGAAGCTCGGCGGTCGCTGTTCACTTCAATTCGATCGCTTTGATGTCCGCGACGAAACCCGGGATGGGTTCGCGGGCGGTGAGGCGTGCGTCGGCGGGTCCCCCTGGCAGATCCAAGACTCCTAGGTCGACGCGGCGATAGACGTCCCAATCCTCGAAGGCTTCGACCTTCCATTGCAGGCTGCGGCCGGCCACGATCAATTGCAGTTCACTCCCGCCGCTGCGACGATCGCAGGCGTACTCCAGGACGACTCGGAATTTGCCGGCGCGAGGAACGATCAGCGACCATTCAGCGTAATCCTGCTCGGTCCGCCAGAAGCCGAGATTGGCGTGCTTGGGCTCGAACATCAAGTTCGGTCCGTGGATGCGTGCGGCGGCGGCGGCCAACGTCAACACGCCGTCGCGCGCGATCACGGGTTCCGTGGGCGACGAGGGCTGGTTGCCCTCGAACGATTTGGGCGGCGGACCGATCGACCGCAGGAAGGCGATCAAATCGGCGAGCTCCTGTTGCGGGACATCTCGCTCGAGTCCTTCAGGCATCAGCGATTTGCCGGTGGCCTGCACCAATTCGATCTCGGTTCTCAACACGGTCTCGCGTTTGCCGTCGGCGGCCCCCAACACGATCGCGTTGGCGTTCTCCTCGAGCAACAGTCCCGAGAGTCTGCGACCGTCCTGCAACGCCACGGCGTAGTCCTGATACTTGTCCTCCACAGCGGCGTTGGGCGCCAAGATCGCTGTCAGCAGCGCATGCGGCGAGCGATCGGACAAGGCGGCGATATCCGGACCCAACGCATGGCCGCGGCCGTGCAACTGATGGCAGCTCGCACAGCGTTTCTCGAAAACGCGTTGGCCTCGCGCCAGATCACTGGGCAGGGACAAACAGGCGCGGGCGGCGATCGCCAATTGCTGTCGCGAATCCTGGCGTTGGGTCCGCCACAGTTTAGCGGCGAGCGCCCGGGTCTGATCGTCGCGATGGTTCAAGGCGAGTTGTCGCGTGCGAGCGGACCAGAGTGAATCACTCACCTCGCCGCGCTCCGCCGCACTCAGGGCTTGGCGAGCCCAAGTCGTGCGGCTGAGCAGTGCTGTCTGCATACTCTGCCGCAAGGCGGGCGAAGCTTGAGCCCAACCTTGCAGCAACAAGTCGGCGGCGAGCGGGCGGTCCCATCGAGCGATCGCGGCAACCGCGGCTTCCTGCACTTCGGCCGAAAATCGCGGATGCATGTGGGCGGCGACCGTTTGCAAGGCTTCGTCGGGAGTCGCCGACACGGCGGCGAACCACTCCAAGATCGCCAGACGCTGCGGCTGGTCGCACTGATCCGAACGGAGCCGGATCAACGCCGCCTGCAGCAACATGTCGAATTGTCTGCGCAACGTCTCGGTTCGACCGAGTGTCTCGGCTTGTTGAGGGCCTAGCGCCTGCAGCAACGCGGTCAGGGCCGGCCAGTTCACGGCCCCTTGAGCCGCGTCGGGCGGCGTCGCAGCGTCAATCAAGCGGGCCGCGTCGGCCAAACCTTGCTCGAAGAGCACTTGCAGCATGTCGTCTCCGCCCAAGCCGGAGAGCGTCCTCAACAGGGGCTGCATCCAACGCGACGACGCCCGTGGAGCGGTCAGCACGCGTCGAGCGACTTCGCCGGCGTTGCCCGCATGAAGCGCGCTGAGGGCGTAAGAAGCGATATAGGGATCATCCGTCGATGTCAGCAATTCGGCGAGCGCCTGCGCCCCGGACGCGTTTAATCTTCCCAGGGCGGCGGCCGACTCCATCACGACCTGTGGATCCTGATCGTGCAGCGCCGCAAGCAACGACTGGCCTAAGGCGACGGCTTCATCCGCTGAGAAATCAGACGGCTCGAGCGTCGCCAGCTTGGCGTCGGCCCACCGCGCCGCCCAGCGCCGAACGCCGGCCTGTTCGTCCTGCAGCAAGCGGCTCAATTCGCCGAGTTCCAACTGCTGGCTGGCGCCCAACAGACACAGCGCATGGAGCCGCGCCAGTGGCTCGTCGTGAGGCAACATTCCCCGAATGGCTGCGACCGCGCGCGCTGGCGGCGTCCGGCCGTCTTTCGCGGTGAACAACTCCCAAGCCAAACGCTGATGCGCCAAATCGCGCCGCGTTCCGTTGGGATGAGCCAGTTCGGCGGCTGTTTCTTCGATGCTCAGTTGGGAGAGAGGTCTTTCGTCGCGCACCGGCTGGTCCGCCACGATGCGATAGACACGGCCACGGTCCTCGCCGCTACGCAGATCCAGACGGTCTTGCCAGGCCCGCGGTATCCACTCGGGGTGTTCAATCACCAACCGATACATGTCGACGACCCAGAGCGCACCGTCGGGGCCAGTGCGAACCATCACGGGCCGAAACCAGTTGTCGTTCGATGCGAGGAACTCCCGCGCTGACACCGCCTGCCGACCCGAGAACGACACGCCGGCGCGGCGCAGGACTTCACGACGAACCAGGTTATGCACCGGCTCGCAGATGAAGGCGTCGCCGCGATACTCCGGCCCCAGCCAATCGTCGCGGTAGATCGCCGGGCCGCAGGCCGAAGTGAATCGATTGACTCGATCCAAATCATTGAACCGCGGGAGCGTGCGGCTGATCGGGTACACGGGCGCGGCGCCCGGTTGCTCGGGCACATCGATCCGCGAGGACGGCGGCGCCGCAAATCGGTTGCGGACAATCACTTCCTCGCGCAGGGGATAATGCCACAACGGGTTGCTGTTGTTGCCTCCAAACCAGTTGCCCCAATCGTCGCGAGTGCGTCCGAACTGGGTCGCGCCGCTGACGGTCTCCAGCAGCCGCGAATCCGGCCGGATCCGCACATCCCGGCCGCCGATGTTCAGCGTCTGGCGCTGCTCGGCGCCCAAGGGCGTGAACGCAACTCGCCCGCCGCTGTCGCCGTTGGCGACATACAGCCAACCGTCCAGCCCCCAACGCATGCCGTTGACACGATGCTGTTGATTGCCTTCGCCGAAACCCTGATACAGTTTCTCGACGTGATCGGCTCGACCATCGCCATCTTGATCCTGGGCCCAGAGAATATCGGGCGCCGCGGTGATCAGCGCGCCGCCGCGCCACGTCTTGATTCCGGTCGGGAAGTTCAAGCCATCCAGAAACGTGACGGCTTCATCGTACGCCCAATCGCCATCGCGATCCGAAAGAACCTTGACGCGACCACCGCCAGGAACGCCTTCCCCTCCCAAGGGATAATCGCCCATCTCCACGACCCACAAGCGCCCCTGATCATCCCAATCGATGGCGACCGGGTCCGCCACCAGGGGCTCGCTGGCCGCAAGGATCACTTGCAGGCCGGCTTCGACCTGAAACGACTCCAAGGCGGCTTGGGGAGCGCGAGGCTCCGGCATCGATGGCGTTGCTTCTTGCTGAGCGGCGGCGGCGTTCCAGCTCAAGACGCCTGTCAGCAAACCGATCGTCCCTAACGACATCCAGCGCATCACGAATGCTCCGCGTTTCCATGAAAGAGTCGAGCTGGGCAGTATATCACGACCCGCCGCGGCCGCCGCACAAGTGGGGCCGGCGCCGCCTTGGTCCAACTCCAGGCCGATCCGAGCGTGGCTATTCCGGCGCACGAGGGAAGCCTATAACAGGGGGGCGGTCGAGACGGCATGGCGAAGCGCCGGGCCACCCCCTGGCGGCGAATTCTGACGAGGCGCTATCCATGATTCATGACTTCTTTCTGGTTGAACGAGCGGATCAGATCCAACGACTGCGGGACGCCAAGTCCGGCCCGTCCATCGACATTCCGGGACGGCTGACGAGAATTGGGTACTCGGCGGTCGCGCTCGATTTGTTTCGTCTGGTCGATTCGATCTGCGACATTCCGCTTCGCACCCAGCAAACACGCATGGGATGGCTCTTGGCTCGGAGCGGCGAGTTTCTCGGCTTCAAACGCTCCGAAGCGTCGATCCAGGATGAATCCGAAGTGCTGGCGCCTCAACATCGCGAGCTGCTGAACACGTTTGAACGGGAGCTGGTCCAAAAGCGATTAGGTGACGACGCCGACGCCGCGACCATCGCCGATGCGATCATCAAGGCGATCCTGGGTGACCGGGAGCACTTCTTTGGCTTGAAGCCCTTGCAAGTCCACTCCGAGAACTTCACGTATGAGTTTCTCTTCCCCAGCCACTTGAACCTCTACACGGCGCTGACGACACCCGGCGCTCAACCCGACGAGCCGCGTTTCGCGGAGGATCAGATTCAAACGATCTTTCGTTTTCTGAGCGCATTCGAGGAAAACGGCGAGTCTCCCGACGCGGAGTTGGTGGGGGCAATGACGTTGGCGGCCAATCGTCTATCGCTTCGCGACGCGGAGCAGCTGATTCAGCGGATGATCGATCTTTGCTCCTGTCCCAAGTCCGTCTTTCATCAAGCGGCCGCGGTACCCATTCGCCCGCTACGAGACGCGATCGATGCAGCCATCGACTTGTTGCGGATGATCCAAGCGGTGGTGGTGGTGGAGTGCAGCATTTGCGGTGATCAACTTGGCTCCAAGTACAAGCTGGCGTCGGACCTGCCGCAGTTCGATCCGTTACCCGCCTGCCTTGAAGCGAATTATCGCAGCTGGCAAGCGGAGCCCGCCCGACTGGATGATTGGACAAAGTTGGTGCGTCGGCTTTCTCGTGTCGCAATCGAGGCCGGCGGAGTCGACAGCGAGTTGGATGACGTGCTGAACAGCGAACCCGATCGACTGTTGGAGATCCTTGCCCTGGCTGCTCCAGGGGCTGATGCGAGTCGCGCTCTTTCGCGAGTCAGCCAGCGCCTCTTGGCGAAGCTGCTTCAACGCTGCAAGTCCGCTGAAGGGAAACTCGACCTCGAGACGCTACGGGGTTTTTCGCGTCACATCGCTCCCCGCCTGAACTGGCTGCCGACCGAAGCCGCGGCGGTTTTTGAAGCTGAGTTTCTGGCCAATGACGACGGCAGGCGGCAACTGCTGCGGGCCGCGAAGTCGGAGAGTCTGCGGCGTAAAATCGTAGAGCGAGTTGTCGATCGAGCTCGCAAACGAACCGACGCCTTGAGACTGCTCTGTGAGATGATGTTGGCCGCCAGCATCGATCCAAGTTACACCACCGAGCAGTTGCAGCGCATGGCCCGCACGATCACCGTGGTGCGGCTTCTCCAACATCAGGGCTATATCAGCACCAATCAATTGGCGGAATTGACCAAAGACCTTCGCCAACGGCTGCCCGATTCAATTGAGTTCCTGGCCGCGCCGCGGCAGGCGCGCACGGCCAATCCGGTCGCCTCGCGAAACTCTATGTGGCCCTGAACGAAGAGTGCCAGCGATACGAACAATCGGGTGATGTCGGGAATTTTGGCGTGACTCGAGCGGCCTATAGCAACCTCGACCGCACGCCCGACGATGCCTGACGCATCTTGATCTTGGTGGTGCGTCTAACCGCGCTCGGTGTGCAGCGTCACTTCGGTTTGCAGTTCCGTGGTGAAGCCGAACTTTGGGATGAGCCACGAATTGTTCTCGAAGGGCAACGTGACATCCACGGTGACTTCCTCGGTCGCGTCGGTAATCGTGGCCGGCGAGATGTTGACCGAGAAGACGCGAGCGCCCGAGATCCTCAAGATGCTCTCGGCCGTCTGTCTTGCTTCGGCGGCCGTGGCGCCCGGGACGATGGCTTGACGAGCTGCTTCATAGCAGGCGTTCTCGATCGCGTTGCGGAGCAACATCATGTGCCCGAACTCGAATAAGGCGAACAGCAGCAGGAAGAAGAGCGGCGCGGTCACGGCGAATTCAACGGCCGCCACCGCCCGCCGGTTCGATTTCAAGCTGATTCTCATCGCAAACTCTCTGGGTGGAGGATTCGGTGTGCGGCCGGGTGCGTCAGTCGATCAACAGCGTCGGAACACTGCGCCCGATTTCAATGAACGCTTCGCTCAGCGTCGCTTCATCATCGGCATGCCAATGACGCCCGTGTCCTCGCTCGGCCAGGCGACTCATTAAGTCGCGATCGGCGGCCGAAGAGAACGTCAACGTGTACAAGACCTCGTCGGCCAGTGGAATGGACATTGGGGAACGCCCGGAGTTGTGAATCCCATCGGTGAGGATCACGACCACGGGCTTGCTGAGCGGACGTCGGCGGACCGACATGAGCTCGTCCAGACCTTGCTGCAATCCTTCGCCGATCGCCGTCCGCCCGCCCTCCCAGCGATCGGTGTATCGCTGGATGGCTTGACGAATTTGGCTTAGGTCCGAAGTGAGCAGAACCTCCAACCGCGTGTCGCCGGCGGTGGAGAACGTGATCAAGCTGACCTTCTCCTCGGTCGGGGTTGCTTCAAGCGCGTTCAAGAAGTCGTTCGCCGCCCGCTCCAAGGCTCGCCAACGCGAGTTCAGCGGAACGGCTCCGCCGCCGGCGGGAATCGCAGGCGAGCCGTCGACCGATGACGCCATGGAGCCTGATCGATCCACCACCAGGGCGATGTCGCGATCGACCTGCGCCGCGGTCGCCTCGGAGACCGGGGAAAACTGGTCCCTGCTCAGAAAGCTGGGCAGGAACAAGGGAACCTCGCCATCGGGGTGCGTCGCGTCGCGGCGAGCAAACACGCGCACCGAATTGGGAAGCGCACCACCGGGGCTGAAGCTCCAGCGAGCCGCAGTGCGGAGCGAGACTCCCAGTTGAATTTGATCATCCTGTAACGTCAACGGCCGTCCCGCAACCCGATTAGCCAAGGCCACGTCCTTGGCCGCCTGAATCGCGGCCGACGCGTCTTGAGTCAACACCAACATGCGGCTGCCGGCGCGAGCGGAAGCGTCCGCGGCGATGCGAACCTGGGCCCGCACCAGATGCATGTACGAGATATTGATCGCAAAGGCGCTGATGCCCACAACGATCGGCAGTAGCAGGGCCAGCAGCACGACGATCGCGGCTCGGCGTCGCGGTCGCCAGGAAGTGGTGCGGCGAGTTGGCTTCATGGTTCGACTCATCAGGGAAGGACTCAGGGAGGGAGACGGCGCGGGGCAAGCCACGATCGGCAGGATGAGCTCCGGGTCAATACTCTTTCATCATCGCCACCGAGTACTCCAAGGTTTCACCCATGAAGAGCCGGCTGAACATCATCGCGTTCGAATCGGCCTCCACTTGCACGGTGACTCGGAGAATTTCGCCCGGGACGGCGGACTCCACCGTCGGAGACACATCGACCGTGATGTCGCGCAACTTGCGAATGCCGGCGATCTGCTCGGACTTGTCAATCGCGTCTTGAGTCGTCGCGTTGCGTTGGATCGCCCGGCGCGCTCCTTCATAGGCGGATAACGCCATCGATTGATGCACGTGCAAAACGTGACATGTCTCCACGACAACCGAGACGAACAGAATCAGTAAGGGAGCGGACAACGCTAATTCAACAGCCGCTGTTCCGCGCCGTCGTCTTCGCGGCGCGAGTCCGCTGCGATAGACCGGTGCCTCGAAATCCATGGCGTGGTTCCCAAGGTGGATGATGCACAATCGAGCCCCCGGCACCCGCGACCGACTCATCCAGAGTCCAACGCGAATACAATGCTCTAAGCCAAGCATGCGCTTCAGGCGGCGGAATTCAAAAAATCCGCACAGTTTTCCAGGATTACCCGCTCGACATCGCAGGCGTCGCACCGGTTACACCGGTTGCAGGAAGTTTGACAAGAGGTGTTGCCGGAAGTGTGGGGCGAGAGTCATGTCCAAGGAGGCATCGCGGCGGATGGGGGATTTGCGCGACTATCGCTGGATCATGGCCAAGGGAGGCTTGTTCCTGGCCGCCGGCGCCACGGCGGCGGGGTTGTTGCTGGCGGAGAATCCGGGCTGGCGGAACGCCTTCTTGCTAAGTGTCGCGATCTGGAGCTGCTGCCGGTTCTACTACTTCGCCTTCTACGTCATCGAGCACTATGTTGAACGGAAGCTACAAGTTCGCCGGCCTATGGTCCTTCGCACAGTACCTGCTTCGCCGCCGACGGGGTTCCTAAGCCTCACGGCGAACCCTTTCAAGCTGGCATGAAGCGAACCGGCAAATTCCCGCGGAGATCGCGCCGAGTTTACTTGAAAAACACCTGCGCCCCAAACGGAGCAACGCCGAGGACAGGATTGCATCCGCCTCTGGGGTTCTCCGTGTCCTCGGCGGTCAATTGGAATCGGTGGTCAACGGAAGAACGACCAATCAACGAGCATCTAGGCCAGCAGTTGGTATAACCGCCAGCAACAAAAGACCAACGTGGCCAGCCCCGAAACACAAACCGCCACGCCGAAAAAAATGACCAGACAAGCCACAATCCGCGCCGGGAAACCCGTCAAATCCGTGACGGTCGTCAGCGGATACGAACCACGCCACAAACCGCCAAAACCACGCCAAATCAGGAATCCGCCGATGGCCATTGTCGGAAACGATGAGCCGGCGAAAGCGAGCAGCAGGGGTATGGGATCGACGGCGGGTGCAGCCATGTGTTGCTCGATGTGCTGAAATTCGATGTTGCTGGAATGTGGCGAAGGCGAATTGGCAAGTCCGCGAACGGCCGAGGCGCACACACAGGGAGCAATGCGCCTCGCTCCGCTACTGCTCTTTGCCTAATTGCTTGCGGATGGCTTGCAGTCTCTTCTGGAGTTCCGCTTCGAAGCCTCGGTCGGTGGGTTCGTAGTAGCGTCGATCGACGCCCAGATAGTCTTGCGAAGCGACGCCGCCGTCGGAGTTGTGGCTGTATTGGTAGCCTTCGCCGTGTCCTAGTTGCTTGGCGCCCTGATAGTGAGCGTCTCGCAGATGCCGGGGGACGGGCAGCACGCGACCGGTTTGAATGTCGCGTCGAGCGGCTGCGATCGCGGTGGTCGCGGCGTTGCTCTTGGGGGCGCAGGCGAGATAGGCGACCGTTTGGGAGAGGATCAGCTGCGCTTCGGGCAAGCCGATCCATTCGCAGGCCTGCATGGCGGCCACCGCCAAGGGCAGCGACTGCGGGTCGGCGTTGCCAATGTCCTCGCTGGCCAGGATCACTAACCGGCGGCAGAGGAAACGCAAGTCCTCGCCGCCCTCTAACATTCGAGCCAGCCAGTACACGCCGGCGTCCACATCGCTGCCTCGGATGCTCTTGATCAGAGCGCTGGCGCAGTCGTAATGATCGTCGCCCGTCCCGTCATATCGTACGGCCTTGCGCTGCAAGGACTCGGCGGCCAAGTCGAGCGTGAATCGAACCGGGCGTTCGCTGGTCGACAGCACGCCGATCTCCAAGGCCGAGAGCGCTCGACGCGCGTCGCCGTCGCTGGTTTGCGCCAGAAATTGCAATGCCTCGTCGGCCATCTCAATCTGGATAGCGCCGAGACCGCGCTGGCGATCGCTCAACGCGCGACGCACGATGGTCTTGATCTCGTCGTCGCTGAGCGGTTCGAGTTGAAACACTCGACTGCGGCTGACCAAGGCATCGACGACGGCGAAACTGGGATTGGAGGTCGTGGCGCCGACCAGCGTGACCAGACCGTCTTCGACATCGGGCAACAGCGCGTCCTGTTGGGCCTTGTTGAATCGATGGATCTCGTCGATGAACAACAGCGTGGGGCGTCCGCCGGTGGACACCTCGTCGCGGGCTTCCTGCAAGATGGCGCGCAATTCCTTGACGCCATGCAGGACGGCGCTCAGTTGGCGAAACTGACGCTGGGTTTCCTTGGCCAACAGGAAGGCCAACGTGGTCTTGCCGGCGCCCGGTGGTCCATACAGCAGGATCGAACCCAGACGATCGGCGTCGATCAAACGCCGCAACAGCTTGCCGGGACCCAGGAAATGCTGTTGGCCAACGTATTCGTCCAGGGTCGCCGGACGCATGCGCGACGCCAGCGGCTTGGCCTCCTCGCGGCGGCGGGCTTCACTGGCCTCGAACAGCGACATGTTGGATTCCTCGTAGATAGCGCCAATTCCCGGCTGCGGCCGCCCATCGTACCACACGGCGAACGAGGGAAGAGCGACGCGGAACACGCGTGTTTCACGCCTTGTCGAGCTCGGCCAGCTCGGCTAGAATCTGGGGTTTCCGCCGCCCGACGATTGAATTTCCTGGTCCCCTAGCTTGATGTGGATTGAGAGCGATGTACGCGATTATTGCTGACAGTGGACGCCAATTCCGAGTTCAGGAAGGCCAGGAGCTGAACGTGGACTATCGCGAAGCAGCGGCCGGGGACGAACTGAAGTTCGAGAACGTGCTCGCCGTCGCTGGGGATTCGGGGCTGACGATCGGCAAACCCACCGTCGCTGGCGCCACCGTCACGGCCACGGTCGTTGGCGTGGAACCGGGTAAGAAAGTCTATATCCAGAAGTTCCGCCGACGCAAGAACTCGCGACGCCGCACCGGCCATCGCCAGCTATACACCCGAGTGCGAATCGACAAGATCGGCTAAGCAGCCCGCAGCCCTTGCTGGGCCGCCGCTACCGCGCGCACGCCACGACGGGCTCGCGCCCCTCATGGCATAAGGTCAGGGATCCGAGCACGGCGTAGCCGTGCCGCAACAAAGCCTCCGGCGACTGAAGCCAGCCTTGGCGATCAGGGGCCGCCCCAGCTTCGAAGCTGGGGTGGCGATTGAAAATCGCTGTCGCTCGCCAACCTTGCCCCGGGCTACGCGGCGCCCGTCCGGGCATCGCTGCGCTCCATCTCCACCCTCAGGGCCGAACCTTATGCACGACATCCGCCTGGCGGCTGCGCTGGTCATGTTTGTGTCGGTCGGTTGCTTTCTACTCAGCCTGCGCTTGTTTGATGGCCGGACGAACCGCTTTCTGGACTTCGTCGCCGTGGTCTTGGTGATCTTAACGGGCGCTTATGGGTATCTCGTCTTCGGGCAACTGTGGATCGTTCGCTGGATTCCGCTGCCGTCGGTCGCGGTCTTGTCGAATTGGTTTCCCCCATTGGCGGCGATCTTGTCCGCGGTGGCGTGGCTGCGGTTGAGACCGGCCAGCGTCGCCCGCCGCCTGCCGGTGGTCTTGTTGCTGTGGGGAGCGGCGGCGTACTCGGTGCTGCACCTGGTTCCCACCGAACCGCCCGTTTGCGAAAACCAGTGGGCGCCAGCCCGTCCGCCGGTGCCGTGCCCCGTGTGTTTGCAGACCACGCCGTACACGTGTTCGGCCGCATCCGCCGCGACCCTGCTGAACTGCATCGGCTTTCCGACGACGGAGCAGGAGATGGCGGAACTCTGTCTGACTCGCAGCGGCACGACCTGGCTGGGCATGTATCACGGCCTGACCGTGAAGCTGCTTCGGGAACCGTACCGCGTTGAGTTCTTCGAGACGAACTCCCAGGATTTGCCGAGTCTTGTGAAAGACAGCCCAGCGCTGCTGTGCTGCATGCTGGACAAGGATCTCGCGAAGATGGCGCCCGATTACGTCAGCGAAGGCGGTTGGATTCCTGGCGTCGCCCATACCGTGGTGTACTTCGGGAAATTGGGCGAGAAGCACATCATCGGCGATCCGTCGCGGGGCTTCGAAGCTTGGAGCCCCCGCGATCTCAACACCTTGTGGACGGGACAAGGATTGAAAATCGTCGCCCAACCAGGACTCGAGCAGGCGCCCCATGAGTAACGCTCCGCATGACGCGGCCCATCAACTCGCGCGATGGCGCCTGGTCCTGGGGCAAGCGGCCGAAGAGCATGAGATTCACTGCTCCCAGGACGCGCTGTGCGCTCGCATCGAGAATCTGGTCGGCTTCTTGTTCAGCGAAGGGGAAGGCGACCCGAGCGACGGGCAAGCCAAGTCAAAGCCGCGCCGGTCGGGTCCACGCCAAGGCGGCCGCGGCGGCGGCCATCCGCTGACCGTTCCCGAATGGCTGGACGGCGTCGCCGAGTTGTTTCCGCACCAGGCGATGGAGGTGATGCAGGGCGAGCTCATCAAGCGTCGCGGCATCGATCAATTGTTGGATTCGCCCGAGTTGCTGGAGAAGATCGAACCCAACGTCGAACTCGCCAAGACGATCATGACCCATCGCAATCTGTTAACGCCGAAGACGCGAGTGCTGGCGCGAAAGATTATCGACAAGGTCGTCCAACAACTGAAGGAGAAGATGCAACTGCAGGTCGAGTCGGCGATTACCGGCGCCATTCGCCGCGATCGTCACTCGCCGCGAAAAGTGCTGCGCAATCTGGACCTCGGCCGCACCATCCGTCGCAACTTGATCAACTACGATCCGCGGTCGCAGCGTTTGCTGGTCGAGCGTTTGTATTTCTTCGCCGCCGAGCGCAAGAAGCGCCCCTGGCACATCATCGTCGCGGTCGACCAATCCGGCTCCATGTTGGATTCGGCGATCTTCTCCACGATCATGGCGTCGATCTTTTACGAATTGCCTTCAATTCGCACGAGCCTGTTCCTGTTCGATACGGAAGTGGCGGATCTCAGCGATCAGGTCGGGCAACCGGTGGATGTCCTGCTGTCGGTGCAATTGGGCGGGGGGACAAATATCGCCAAGGCCGTCGCCTACGCCGAGCAACTGATTCACGAACCGGCGCGAACGATCGTGGTGCTGATCACCGACTTCTACGAAGGCGGATCGGAACGCGAGCTCGTCGCCCGCATCGGGGATCTGGGGCAAGCCGGCGTCAGGATGATCGGCTTGGCGGCGCTGGGCTATGACGCTCGGCCTGACTATCACAAGCCAACGGCCCGGCGGTGTCGCAAGGCCGGCATGGACATCTTGGCCTGCACGCCTGAGAAGCTCGCGGAATGCATGGCCCAGATCATTCGAGGCTGATCCCGCGAGGCGGCGGGGAGCCGACCGAAGCGCCACGGCGCCTGTCCGCTGATGTGCGAGGCCGCGGTCGTATCAAGTCGTCGCTTGGATGGGTTCCGCGCATTCAAGGGTTGCTTGCTGTTCCGCTTGAGTGATCAAATCGGCGGCGGCTTGTGGCGTCAGCATCGCCAGTTGGCACAGACGCTCCGCTCCCAGCCGGGGCAGGTCTCGGAAGTACAGGCAACCGGCGTCAATGAGCTGTTCCGCGAGGCGGTGATCGACTCCGGGAAGGCTCTTCCACGCTTTGGCGGCGTCCTCCAAGCAACGATCCAGCGCGTGATTGGTCATCAGATCCACTTCGAGTCCACAAATGGCGCCCGCCAGTCGCGCTTCCTCGGGCAACCGAAACGGCTCACGATGATGCTCCGCGGCCAGCGACGCGTCCTCCACCAGCACGATCGCTCGAGCGACCGAATCGCAGAGCAAGATCTGCTCAATTTGCAACGGCTGCAGCGAATTGCAAATCAATTGCTCCACATCGCTGTGCCAACGCACCAACTCGATACGCACATCGGGAAACTCATCGGCGATGCGTTGCAGCCGTTCGGGATCGGGACACTCAAGATCATCGCAGACGTCCGCACAGTCCTGAGCGACAGCGACCTTCATCTTGTAACCGGGGATGCAGGCCACCTGTTCGATCCGCATGCGGCCCTCGGCGATTGCGGGGATGCCGTGGGCGAACAACTCGGCGACCCGGTGGCGTACGCCGCCGTTACAGGAGAAGGGCGGCGGCGTCTCGGAGGCCGCAAGCGCGGGCGATGCTTTCGCCACGCTGGGCGGGATTTCCAGGCGAGGTTCCGCGAGCGTCGAGGGGACGGGGTCGCCCAGGGATGGTTCGCCTACCCTCGGTTCTTGGGTCGGCGACGGCATGGAATCGCGTCGGGGCGTTCGACGACGCGTGCGCCAGGTTGCGAACACTACGATCGCAATCGCCGCGGCGACAATGCTGCCTATCAAAACGTCCATTCATCCGACCCTACGCGCCGTTGCTGGCCGTCGCGACCATGGGCTTGACGCATCGTCGCAACGACGCTGCCTGGTTTCGTCAATGGTAGTATAATTCGACGCCGTGGGGCGCGCCTAAGGAACCAACGGCTTCCGGTTCATTCATTGTGCAGCGAGATGCGCACCAATTGCAATGATTTCGACAATTCGGCGTAAACATCAGGCAAATCGAATTGCCGCAGAACGCCCGGAATCAAGACTGCAAGCGGCCAGTCGCCCAACTCCCTCTCGGCCAGATCCTGGTAGGACGCCAAGCTGTCCCACAACGTCAACGAGCGAACTTCGGGGGCGTCCAGCGCGGCCAAGGCTGTTGGCGGGGCCCCCCAACCCCGACTTGCCAAGTGAATCTCGGTGTGCCCTTGCGCGGCCAGCCATTGCAGCACGCGCCTCACATCGCGACCTCGTTGTCCAACAACGGGATCGTCCAACATCAGCCCATGCACGGCGTAAAAATAGTCGCACCCATAGGCTTGCAGAAAGGAGTCCGCTCCGCAGGTGTTGGGTCTCGATTCACCAATCCCACGAACGTCCATCGCATAGACGGCGGCTTCGGGTCGATCTTGGATGAAGCGGCGCAGGTGCGGGTCCTCGCGCAATTCGACGTCACTGGAGTGGTGCGAAACGTAGAGAATGGCCTGCTCGCGGCCGCGTGGGGGTCTGGCGTCATGCCGCTCGTTGCCCAGCAAGTACACAATCGCCTGGACGCCGGGCTCGGTCTCCACAGCGTAGGTCGTGAAGTAAGGCGAAGGAAAACGACGGCCGGTCCGGACGCGCAGAATCCGCGCATGGGGCGTTTCATCGGGCACATCCAGCCGAAGCAGCTGGGCCACCGCCGCTCGCAAGGCTTTCCCTTCAGGACGCCCGCGGCGATGTTGATATTCTCTCGCCAGATCGGCGGTGAATTCTGGCAGGCTGCGAGACCCCAGACGGACGACTTGTCCCTGCGGCGCACACCACAGGTCTTGGTCCTCTTCGAGCTTCAAGGCTGGCTCCTCGGCGGGCGCGTCCACTCCGGCAAAGCGATGGAACCAGCCATACATGGCCTCGCGGTTCTCCTGCGAGTATCCATGCGTGGTCGGCCCGACCGCCAAGCCGACTTGATCCTCATGCCCCAGCAGAGCATAAAGTCGCCTTAACTGACGATACGCCTCTTCACTGCCCCGAACGTCAAAAAAATCTCGCTCTTTGGCCAGGATAATCACGGGCTTGGGGGCCAGCGCCGCCAGGAAGTCCTCGTGCTCCAGGCCCAGGGCCAACGCGCTTGGCGGGCATTGTTCCGTATCCGCCGGCAACTCGTTTTCGAGATTGCGTTGAAACCTGGTGACAAAGCAAGCCGGGGCGGCCATCGACCAACGCGGCTCCACACCGCACAACCAGGTGGTCATGGTGCCGCCGCCCGAGTTGCCGGTGACGCCAAGGCGTTGCGGATCGACCTCGTCGCGGCTGAGCAGATAGTCCAACGCCCGCATGCCATCCCAAGCCCGCCAGGCGCCGAGAAATTCGCCGACCAACGTCTGTTGATTGCCTGCGTAAAGGTGCTCCAGGACTCCGACGCCAACGCGGGACTTCAGTTGCTCATCCGGATATTGCAGCCGTTCGCCCTGCCCAATCGGGTCATAGATCAAGACGACATAGCCGCGGCGGGCGAGTCCTTGAGCAAACGACTGGTACGCTTCGGCCGCCTTCCCATTGGACGAATGCCCGCAGGTTCCCACCACGGCCGGCAAGCACCGGCAAGCTCGGGGAGGTAGAGATTGGCGGTGACCAGAAACCCTGGCCGGCTCTCGTAGATCAGCTTCTCAATACGGTAGCCATCCCGCTGCAGGACGCCGGTAATGCGCGGATTCAGCGGAGTGCGCTGGGGGAATTCGCCAAAGCACTTCGCGATTCTCTCCCGCACGGAAGCCACATATTGCTCGGCGTCTTCGCGTGTGTGCAGGGAGTCCAGTCGCGCTTCCCGAGCGTTCGAAAGTCGTCGGACGCGCGTCAGGTAATACTCCTGCATCATCCGCGGAAAACGGTTCAGGGGCGCTAAGGATGCGGGTGCCTGAGCGTCAACGGGCTGCAAGTCGCCCCAGGAGAGCAGGATCATCAACGGAATCAAGAAACTGCGCATGAGGCGTACTCTCCGATTAGCGATGCTCGTTCAAGCCCGTTCCGCCGGCCCCCTCCCGCACGCCGCTTCCGGCTGAGATTCAGTGACCTCGGCCGCGGGTTACTCTTGGTTCGACCGGCGTTGCTGCTCCGCTTGCTGCAGTTGTTCGGCAAGGCGCCGATAGCCGGCGGCCAACGGGTGACTAGCGTCAGCGTATTCGTCGCTGGCAACGGGTTCAAGCACAAAGAACGACTCGCCGCGTTGTTCGAGACGTCGGCTGATCTGATCGACGAGCGCCAGATAGCGTTGGCGGCAGCCCTCGGTCATCATGTGCGTGTTCAAGGGCCCGACGACGACGCGGATGTGGTTGCCTCGCTCGTGCAACGTGTTCAGGACGGAGTCAAAAGCCGCCCATTGTCGCGAGCGCCGCAGTTCGACCCAGGGTGAATCCAAGAGACGCATACCGGGACGCTCCTCCCAAGGGACCGCTTGATAAAGCGACTCACGCTTGGGCAGCATCGAGGACGGCGCGGCGACTGGAATGCGATACGGATGCTCGGTCGTCCAGCGTGCGAGGGACTGGTTGTCGAACAGCGACATTCGCAGATGCCGTCCAAAAAGAAGCAAGCTGGAACTGCGATCGACGGCGGTTTGCATGCGGGCGGAGATGTCGCGATCGTCGCCCGGCAGCAGATCCCACAAGGCCGGCGCCAGCAGCGCGTGATTCTGCAGATCGGGCGAGCCGCTGCTGCAATCACGCCGCTCGGAGCTCATCCACAACGGATTGCAATGCACCGTCACCTGCATCCCGCGAAGGCCTCGCCATGCGCTGTTCAGCATGCCCTGCAGCGCAATCGGATGCAGTCCATTCAGGCCCAGGTTCAGCACCGGCCCGTCCTCGCTCTCCCGGATTTGCGTTTGCGCGGGCCAGGCGTCTTCAGGAGCCGCATAGGCGCCCCAAACCACGGAGTCGCCCAGCCACACGCGTTGCCGTTGGCGGCGCGCGTCCAACATCATGCGCTCAGCCAACCAATAGTCCTCGCTATGACTGGCTGGGATGCGATCACCCACCACCCGACTTCGCGCGGGCAACACACAGGCGCTCCACAACCACGGCAAGCCGAGGCTGGAGATGAAAAACAGAACGGCTGTGGGGAGTAGTTGGTTCTTGGTTCTTGGTTCTTGGTTCATGGTTCTTCGTTCTCGCGGGGCCGTGAAACGGGTCACCACAGAGAGCAGGGAGGAACACAGAGGACAGAATTGCCTGCGCCTCTGTGGTTCTTCGTGTCCTTCGTGGTCAATTTCATCCGGATTCTTCTTAACTCACGGCGTTTGAAGTCCGCGCCATTCGGGATGCGCAGAACCGAGAACCAACTAAAACTGAAAATAGATGAAGGCGTTTTGATCGGCGCCGGCGAAGAGGCAGAGGTACAGAAGCATGAGCACGGCCAGGGGTGTTTGAACGTAGGCTGATTGGAGTCGGGATTTCCAGCGCGATTCGAGCAGGGCTTGATAGATCCAGACGGCCCCGATCATGGCGTAGGCCAACAAGGGCGCTCGCGGGTCCTCCCAAGGGCCGCTGAAAATGCGTTGCAGCACGATGGCGGCGTCGGCCATCGATGCCGCGCGAAAGAAGACCCAAGCCAGGCAGACGATCATGAACAACAGGGCGCCGCGCAGCCACTTCGGCAAAGCCTCCCATCCCTCGCGACCTCGCAGCATGCGGAACACGATGGCGGTGATTCCATGCACGGCGCCCCAGACAATGAACTTCCAATCGGCGCCATGCCAGAATCCGGAAATCAAGAACACCAGCATGACATGGATTCCGACTCGCCAGGCTGGTCCGCGCCCCCCGCCCAAGGGAATGTAGACGTAGTCGCGAAACCACTCGGAGAGACTAATGTGCCACCGCGACCAGAAGTCGGATGGATCGACAGCGAGGTACGGATGGCGAAAGTTTTGCATCAGGCGAAAGCCCATCGCTTGGGCGACCCCTCGAGCCATGTCCGTGTAGCCGCTGAAGTCAAAGTAGATCTGCCAGGCGAAAGCGATCGTGCCCAGGATCAGAGCCGGTGAGCCTTGGGATTGCGGGTAGGCGTACACCTGATCGACATAATGCGACAAGAAGTCCGCCAAAGCGACTTTCTTGAACAGTCCGGTGAGGAACAGCGAGGCGCCCGCGGCGACGTCGCTCCAATCGGCGCGGCGCGGCTGACGGAGTTGGGGCAACAAAGCGCCGGCTCGTTCGATGGGCCCGGCGACCAATTGAGGGAACAACGAAACGAACGCGGCGAAACGGATGAAATTGGGTTCTCGCTCGATGACTCCACGATAGTAGTCGATGGTGTAGCTCATCGACTGGAACGTGAAGAACGAAATGCCGATCGGCAACATCCAATCCGGCGTCGCGACTCGAGAAGACAAGCCGACGGCGGCGGCCAGCGCGTTGAGGTTGCTGGCGAAAAACCCCGCGTACTTGAACAGCCCAAGCACCAGCAGATTATTGGCCAGGCTGGCGAATAGCCAGAACTTGCGGACTCGAGCGGAGCGACTGCGAGCCATCAACTCCACCGCCCCGTAGTCGATCACGGTGGAGTAGAACAGCAGCGGAATGAACCACCAATTCGGAATCGCTCGGTCGTTTTCTCCGAATCCATAAAAGAAGTACGAGGCCAGGAACAAGAACCAGGCCAACAGCTTGGGGCCGCGGATTAGTCGGCCGACGGCAAAGACCACGACGAAGAAAACCAGAAACGGCCACGTGTGAAACAACATGCACGTCGGTTCCCGTTACTGGTCGATTCCGGCGAGCATTGCTGCTTCTTCCTCGGTGAGCTTGCGTACGCAGCGAAAGCCGTAGTTGTCGCGAGCGAAACAGGCGTCGTCGATCCCCGGCTCATCGGCGGCGCAGCGCGCGGGATGGACTTCCGCGGCCGGCGAATTCCAGGCGCCGCCGCGCAGCACGCGTTTCTCTCCCTGGTCGGGTCCGCGCGGATTCTCCGCGGGGCTAACCGCGTAGTAATCCTCCGCGTAACGATCATGGCACCACTCGGCGACATTGCCCAAGAGATCATGCAAGCCGAGTGGATTTGGCTGCAGCGAGCCGACGCGCCGCGTGGTCGCGCCTTCACGACCGCCGTAACACGCAAGTTGCGGCAGCCGCCGCTTGGCGCCCTGACGTCCGCCGGCGTCTTCCCATTGCAGCGCACCGCCGGCGCGAGCGGCGTATTCCCATTCCGCCTCGGTCGGCAGGCGGTATCCATCGGCGTCGAAGTCGCAGGCGAAAGTCGCCTCGTCATAGCAAGGCTGCAGTCCTTCACTGCGCGATCGCTCGTTGCAGAACATGGCCGCTTCCGACCAACGAATCATCTCCACCGGGCGCAGTGGATCCTTGAAATGCGAAGCGTCGGGAATCTGCAGGCGGGCGAGTTGCTCCTGAGTCACTTCGAATTGATCCATTACGAACCCATCGACGCGGACCCCGTGTATGGGACCCGAGTCTCCCTGACCATCGCCCATCTCGAAAGCCCCGCCCGCGATGGCGATCATCGGCGGGCGATCCTCCGCGGCGATCAACTTCGAAGAGGGAACGGGCGTCGCCGGCGAGTCGGTCGTGGCCGTGCGCACCCGCCGACCAGCATCAACAAGCCGCATAGCGACCTGCCGACGATGAATGGAAGACGGACTTGCGGTGCGTCACTCTGGGATCGATCGACTGGGATGGCGCTCGGTGAGTTCTCGATCATGCGCACTCTAGGACTCCGGCGTCGGGGCGGTGTACTGCCACTCGGCCTCCTTCGAGGTCGGTTCATCACCATCGGTGAGTTGCAGCACAGGCCCTTCACCGTTGAAGCGTTTCAGGAATAAGCGCCATTGGCCGCGCACGCCCACCATCTCAGCGACCTGCGTGTGAGTTCCTGGACCGTTGGCGGCGACGCGGCCTCCGGGACCCACGCTGAAGACGACGTACTTCCCGTCGGGAGAAATGTCGGGATGATACAAATGGTCATGTTCGCGTTGATACAGGACGCGGACGTTCTCCAAGGCGATCGAGCCTTCGTCATAACGCACCTCGGCGATATTGATCGTATGATCGTTGCCGCTCCAGGCGATCTTGGACCCATCAGCGCTCAGACAGGGCCGGCATCCGGAAACTCCCAGATCCTTCACGACCTGGGAATGCAAGTCGATGGCGATGATCGCATGGCGGAATCCCATGCCGCCATGCACCGTGGTGACGATCCAATCTCCTTGAGCGGACCAGTTCAATCCGTAGATGTGATGCACGTCTTTATTGGCTGCTTCGGTCAACGACTGTTCTTGAAGGTCATAGACGAACAATCCCTTGCTCACATAATCGGCGATGTTGAACTTGGGGAACTCCTGGCGGACCAGCGCAAGGCGGCGGCTGTCGGGCGCCCAACAGGGTTGTCGGGCTTTTTCGGCGACGAGTTGACGCGTCCCGTCGGCCAGCATCAGCATGACATCCCGCCGCGTGGCGCCGGCGGCGTCTTGCGTGTCTTGCAGGAAGCAGATCTTCTGGCCGTCAGGCGACGCCTGAGCGTACATCTCGTGTAAATCCGGCGTGTTGGTCACGTTGACCATGGCGCCGCCGTCGGCGTCCATGCGATAGAGGTCCCAATTGTTATTCTTGTAAGCCTCGAACAAGATGCGGTGAGGATAGCTCTTCAGCTCGGCCCGCAGCGCGTCAAGCTCCTGCTGAGAGGGTTCGTCTTGTTCGCCGGAGCTGGGGCGGGCGGCTTGGTCGGCGCCGGCGAGAGGTTTCTCCTGCGACTGGGCCGTGGGCGCGGCCAGCGTCAAAGCGATCCAAGAGCAACAGGCAATCCAACGCTTCATGACCAAGCCTCGGGGCGGGAAAAAGGAATTCGAATCAGGGTTATCTTAGCGGGCCGAAAGATCGTGGACCATCTTGACCAGATCGCAGGCGTTGTCGACGGGGGTCTGCGGCAACACGCCGTGTCCCAGGTTGAAGACATGCCCCGGCCGCCCGGCCGCTTGTCGCAAGATGGTCTCGACGCCTTCTCGCATTGCGGACCCTCCCGCAACCAAACGCAAGGGATCCAGATTGCCCTGCACGCCGTACTCCTGGCCCACGGCCTCCCAGGCTTGATCCAGTTCGATCCGCCAATCAACGCCGACCACCGCGACCCCGGCTTGGGCGAGCAGCGGCAGGAGAGCGGGGTTGCCCGTCGCAAAATTAATGACGGGGGTTCCGGTGCGCAGACCGTGCAGGATCTGCTGGACATAAGGGAGAACGAAGCTCCGATAGTCCTCGACGCTGAGGCATCCCGCCCAGGAATCGAACAACTGCACGACCTGGGCGCCCGCGTCAATCTGCGCGTTCAAGTACAGCGTCACCCCCCGCGCCAGCCGTTCCATCAAGTCGCGCCAGGCGGCGGGATGCCGATACATGAGAATCTTGGTGTTCAGGTAATTACGGCTGGCGCCACCCTCGATGGCGTAACTGGCCAGCGTGAACGGCGCGCCGGCGAATCCAATGACGGGAAGATGCGGGGGCAAGTCGGCTCGCGTGTACTTGACGGTGTCGACCACGAAGTGCAGCGGTTCAATGCTCGTCAGTTCCAAGACGCGATGGATGTCGGCGGGTTCGCGGAGCGGGTTGTGAATCACGGGTCCGCGAGACTCGATGAATTCCAGATCGAGGCCCATCGGTTCGAGAATCGGCAGTAGGTCCGAGAAGATAATCGCCGCATCGACGCCCAATCGCTCGACCGCCGTGCACATGATCTCGCTGCACAGTTTGGCGTTCTTGCAAAGCTCCAAGAACGTCGTTGAGCCGCGGACGGCGCGGTATTCCTGCATGTAGCGACCTGCTTGACGCATCAACCAGACGGGGGTGACGTCGCTCGGTTCGCGGCGGCAAGCCTTCATGAACGGGCTTTGGAACCAAGCGGGTTGGCCAGCGTCCGGATTCGGGGCCGGGTTCGGGCCAAGAGCGGCGGGGAGCGGCGACTTCGGCTCCGCCGCGGGTTGGGCGGGAGCCGAGGGGAATGAAACGATCGATGCATCCGCCCGCGATTCGCCGCGTTTGCCAGGCAGGATGTCGTTCGCCCGTTGTGCGGCCAGCACGACCAGTTGCCCCATCTTGCTGGGCGAGGCCTCCAGATCGACCTGAAAGCCCGCGTCGCGAAGCGCCTCGCTGGTGGTCGGGCCGATCGAGGCGACAACGGCGCGGGCGGCGCCGCGGAGCACCGCGCCGTCGAGATCTTGCTGTTCGGCCATCCGCATCAAGTTGGCGACTTGATGGGCGGAAGTGAACATCAAGACATCCATGGCGCCATCGGCGACGCGTTGGATATTCTCCAGCAAGGGACCGACATCCTCGGGCAAGTCCCACCGATAGACCAAGACGCGAATCACCTCGGCGCCGCGGGCTTCCAGGCCGGCGATCAGGCTGGAGTTGGTCTCGCCGTACTCTTGCAAGGCCACTCTCTGCTCGGCCACGCGCACCTGCTGGTCGATCGTGGACAACAGTTCGCGCCAGGTGTGGGGCGGCCCGACGAGGAAGTTCGGCTGAATGTCGACTTCTCGCAGGGCGGCCAGCGGCTTTGGGCCGCGGACGATGGTCGTGCTGTCGCGGAGAGCGTTGAGAAACCGCGGCACATCCACGTGGCGTTTCAGCGTGGTCAGCATCTGGCGGAAGCCGACGCCGGTCAAGAAGATGCTGATGTCGATGTCGCCCGTGATGACGCGATTGGCGAAATCGATCACCGGCCGATCATCATCCAAGGTCGTTTCCCTCATGGAGCGAGAGACGAAGGGGCGACCCCCTTGGCGCTGAATCAGGCGAGCCATATCGTCCGCTCGCCGACTCTCAAACGCCGCGACGCGCAGTCCTTGAAAATCCGCCGTCATCAGAAGTCAGCTCCCAGTGGATCAGTGGCCCCCGACCTGCGTCGGCCAGGAGAATCCCGTTATCGTAGTCCAAGTCTCGCTCCCCACCCTGTTTTAATGTGTTTGCTGCAGGCTGAACATGAGCGTGGGGCCAAGGGGCCGGTCTGTCGAAGCGGTCCTGCCGGGAGTAGGATAACAGAATCGGGGTCCATCCCCCTCTAGACGGAGGCGTCTTCGCGGCTCGATTCGTCCACGCAGCCGCGACGTTGAGGCCAGCCCCCTTTTTCAGTCCCTGAGTGAAAGCAACGCGGCCATGGCGAGCGATCGATACGCGGATTTGGAGCAAGCTTGTGAACAACGCGGCGACGCTGGAGTCGTGGAGGAACTCATCACCGAGTTTCGGCGGCGACGCAAACCGCGAGAGCTCTTTGAAGCGTTGAAGATGAAATCTCGACAAGCCGCCGGGCTGCCGCCGTTGGCGCAGCGGAATGACGCGCCCCTGCCTCCAGCGGTGCGCGACAAACTGGAGCAGGGCATGTTCGCCGCCTGTCGCGAGGTGGGCATGCTGTTGCTGGACGAGGGCCGTATTCGCGAAGGTTGGATGTACCTGCAACCCGTGGGCGATGTACCAGCGGTCGCCCGCCGCTTGGCGCGGGTCGAGCCCAACGATCAGAACATGGACGAGTTGATCGAGGTGTCGCTGTACGAAGGCGTCGATGTGCGCCGCGGCTATCAACTGATGTTGAATCACTACGGCGTTTGCAACTCGATCACGGCGTTTGAATCCGCGCTGGGTCAACGTTCGCCCGAAGACCAGCAGGCCGCCGCGGAATTGCTGGTGAGGCGATTGCATTCCGATCTCTTGGAAAACGTCAAGGCGGACATCGAACGAAGGGAAGGCGATCCGCCCAAGGGGGAGCGGCTGATCGAGGTCATCGGCGAGCGTCCCTGGTTGTTCAGCGAAGGGGCTTATCATATCGACACAACGCATCTGGCCTCCACCGTGCGGTTCGCGCGGGCGCTGATCAAGGAAGAGCCGCTGCGATTGGCGTTGGACTTGACCGAATATGGGCGCCGCCTGCACCCGCAATTCCAGTACCCCGGCGACGCACCGTTCGAAGACCAATACGTCAGTCACGCCTTCTACTTCCGCGCGTTGCTGGGCGAAGACGTCGATGAGGCGATTGGATATTTCGAGCAGCGCGTGCGAGCGCTCGACGCGCGGCAACACGGCCGAGCCCCCTTGGAGATCTTCGCCGACTTCCTCGCTCGACTGGGGCGACCGGTCGCCGCGATCACGATTCTGGATGAGCTGGGAACGGAGGACGCCGGCCAGCTGTTGGGAATCTGTCCATCAATGCTGGAACTACATCAGCAAGCGGGCAAGATGGACCAGTGGCTGCAGCGCTGCCAGCAGGAAGACGATCTGCTCGGCTTCGCCAGCGGATTGATCAGCAAAGCAAAGTAAAGCGATCCCAGCACCGCAACGCGGCGCCACATCAAAGCCTGGGGTCGCGCAGCGCACCCCGGGGTCGCGAAGCGCACCCCAGGCATGCCACCAAGAAAAAATAACGGCCCGCCGCGAACACAAGGTTCGGGCGGGCCGCTTACATCGTATCTATCCGACAGCGGCGGATTCGCTAAGTTAGCGGATCAGCGTGCTGGCGTGAACGATACGACGCTTGGAGGAAAGCGAGGCGGAAGGATCCACCACGGGCGCCGGAGGCATCGGAGCATCGTCGGCCGAAGGCGCGGCGACCGGAGCTGGCGAAGGAACGCCAACGGCCGGGGGCGCCGGAGTCATCGAGCCGCAGCCGCAACCGCTGGAGCAGGCCGAAGCACATCCGCAGCTGGGAGCTGCACATCCGCATCCAGAACCGCATCCGCACGGGTCGGCGACAACGTCGCAACCGCAGGACTTCTTCGCTTTGCAGCGATTGCCGAACAACTTGCTCAGCAGTCCGCCCTTCTTCTTGCAGCAGCACGCCGAAGCGTCGCAACCGCAGCTGGGAGCCGCACAACCGCAGGGGTCGCTGCAACCGCAGGACGAAGCACAGCCACAAGGATCGCTGCAACCACACGACGAAGCGCAACCGCAGGGGTCGGCGCAGACATCGCAGCCGCAGCTCTTGTTGCGGCGCAGGCCGCTCAGCAGGCCACGACGCTTCTTGCAGCAAGACGAGCCGCAGCAAGAAGTCTCACAACCGCAGCTGGGGGCCGCGGCACAGCAGCCGGGATCCGAGCAGCCGGTCGTGCAACCGCAACTGGGAGCGGCGCAACCGGTGTCGCAGCACGAGCTCTGGCTCGCACAGCTGCTACAACCGCTCATGCCAATCATTCGATCCAAGAGATCGAAACCAAAGGTCGTGGTGCTCAAACACATACCAAGCACCAACGCACCAAAAAAGCTGTTCATTTTCATCGAGCACGTCTCCTAACGTTGAACATGCATGTTGGCGAATTCACCTAGGCAGCGGTGTCCGCGACACAGTCATGAGGGGGAATGTGTCGCGTCGCCAAACTTGCGAGGGGGCCGTCAACCAGCATCTGTTCTCGACTGCGAGCAGGAGGGGGTGCGCTCGCAGACGGATCAGGCCATCGCCGGCTGAGCCAGTCCGTCGGCTCAATTTCGTCCTACCGGTTTTCTCAGCACGCTGCGTTATGCCGACGTGCCGGATGACAACACTCGTATCGGCCCCTCCTGGAAACCGCCTTGAACCTCTAGAACCAATTTTCAGCAAATGGTTTACGTCAACGATTGCATCGCCTTTCGGGCCTCGGCAAGCACGGTGGACTCTACGGATTATGCATGCTCGCGGCGGGCGACTCGGGCCGCCGAAAAGCACCCTCTCGCGACATGGCGGCCCTCGCCCAAACTCGGTCCGTTGACTAGAATTAGGGGGTATGAGCAGCAGCACTCGGCCCAAATACGAGATCGTCGATTTCGCCCAGCTGCCCGGGACGCCCTGTCCCTGCGGCACCGCCCGCGCGCTTTCGCCGATGCGGAGGATTTCCCCTGCACGGTGCATGTCACCGAAATCTCGGCCGACGCCCAGCTGCATTACCACCAAAGGCTGACTGAGACGTACTATTTTCTGGAGTGCGATCCCGACGCGCGGATGCAATTGGACGATCAAATCGTGCCGGTGCGGCCAGGAATCAGCATCCTGATTCGTCCCGGCACGCGGCATCGCGCTCTGGGCCGAATGAAAGTGCTGATCATCGTCGCCCCCAAATTCGACCCCGAAGACGAATGGTTCGATTAGCCCTCGCCGGCGTCGCGACGAGCCGGCCGCGTTCGGCTCGACGCCAACCATCGCGGAAAGAAACTGTTTGATGCTCGCTAAGCTTCAATCCTGGACAAGCTTCCTGCTGGTGGCGGCCAGCTTCTTTGCCGGAATCGCCGTCACGGCGGTCATGGATCGCGTGCAATCCAATCAAGCTAAGGCCGCGGAAGCCCGCGCCCGCCAATGGCCGCCGGAGAACGCCGCGCTGGCCCCGCCCACGCCGCCTGCGTCAACGATTTCACGAGCGGCGATGGATTCCTTGCCGCCTCGGACGCCCACAAGAGAAACCGCCTCATGACGTCTTCCAGCCCGCGAGTTCTGAGTATCGGCAACTGCGGTCCCGACCACGGCGCCATCGAACGCTTGCTCCGGTCGCGGTTTGACGCGGTCGTCGAAGCCGCTCACTCAGCCCAGGAATCCCTCGCCGCCATCCAGCGACAACGCTACGACCTGATTCTGGTCAATCGCGTCTTCGATCATGACGGCGATAGCGGACTGGAACTGCTGAAACGATTGAAGTCGGCCGAGTCGGCGGTCAGCACGCCGGTGATGCTGATCAGCAACTTTCCCGAGTATCAAGAGCAAGCCGTAGCCGTGGGCGCCGAACCGGGTTTCGGGAAATCGTCACTGCAAGATCCGCGCACGGTCGAACGACTCGCCCGCTACCTCAGCAAGATGCAGCAACACGTTTCGGAGGAGTAAGCGAGCGGGCCGACGTCGCTCGCCAAGGAGACGGTGATGATCCAAACGTCCGGCTGCGAGATGTGGCGCCCCCCTGGGCGGATTTGGCGTGGTTCCCAAGCCACCTGCTTCCTCTTGGCCGCGGTTTCCTTGGCGGCCGGTTGCGAGTCGCGTCCATCGCCTCAACCAGACGCCCCTGACGCCAAACAGGCCGCGGAGCAATTCCCTCAGTCATCAGCGGACCCAACGCCGGACGATTTGCGCAGTCAACGTCAATTCACCGTTGGGCGATTATCTACCGCCCCTGGACGATGGCCGAGTCCTCTTGGCGCCGCCCGAGGGATGGATTCACCTGCCGCGCTCCGCCAAATACGTCGTTCGGTTCAAGATGAAAGACGCGGGCGACTTGCCCCGCATTGTCGTGACGGCGACGGATTGGGAAAGCGGCGCTCCGGCGAGCGTCGGCGAAAACTCGGAGCCGTCAGCGGAGCCCAATGCCGCGAGTGATCCCGCCGCCGCAACCGACCCAGACGCCGCTCGCGCCAAGCTGTCCGCGGAGTGGGAGACCATGAAGAAGGTGCGGCGATTGCTGGAGGAGGAACGGGAGTGGACTTACGGGCCCGAGATTTTTCTGCTGAACCAGCGTCCGGCGATCGTGTGCAATCGCGAAGCTTCCGCCCAGGGCGTGACGGTCAAGATCATCGTCGGCGAGCTGGTGATTGGCTCGCGACGCTATCGCTTCGAACTCCAGAGCTACCCGGAGTTCCTGGATGATGCCCGCTTGCCGCTGTTCACCGCCATGGCCGCGGCCCAGGCGCCCTGACCGGACGGTTAGAGGTCAAGATTGTCCTTGACCGGTTGGACGAAATGCGGCGACTTGCCGTCTTTGCTGAGCGATTCGGCTTTCTTCTCCGCCTGCTTCTTCTGGTTGAACTCGAACAAGGCGACTCGCTTCAGTGACTGGTTGAATACGCCCCAAAACAACTTCTTGGGAACGTCGACGGTCTCCTTGGTTTTCCGCTTGGCGGCTTTCCTTTTCTTCTTGACGGGTTTTTCCTCGTCGTCGGACGTTTTCGCGGTTTTCTTGGCCATAGCGTGGAGACCGGACTGCCAGGGGTTAGCGGATGTTGGCACGCATTCTAGCAGATTTCGGCTTGTATAACAGCCGAGTCCCCCTGCCCTGAGCCGGTCGGCGAAGCCAGTCCGCCTCGCCCGTCCCACGACGCCGGTGGTCGCAGCCCCGCTTCCCTTATCAGCCGCCGGGCGGAGTTCCCTTGCCTTCCCGTACGTACCTTGCCCGTTGCTCGGCGTAGGATTCGGCGGTGGGCATATCCGCGCCGTCGGGGGAAGCCGGGTCCGTCGCCTGGGCCTGTTGGGCTTGTTCGAACAGCCGCCTCAGGAACGGGCGGCACCAACCGCACCCCGTGCCCGCGCCAAAGCACTCGCTGAGCTGCGCGGCTCGGCGGGGCTTTTCAATCCGCAGGAAGTTCACGACCTTCCGCTGGGTGACGTGAAAACAAAGGCAAAGTTCGTCGTCGGGAGACATGGGGTTCTTCCGTTCTCGATTGTGGATTCGCCGCTCGCGCCGATCATGCGCACGATAGCCGCCAGGCGATGCGGCAGGCGTTTTCGAATTGCCGGATGTCCAGCGCTTCGTTGGTCATGTGAGGATTCATCTGCCCGCAGCCCAGGGTGACGGTGGGGATGCCATGTCGATTCAGCCAATTGGCGTCGATACCGCCATTGGCGACCGCGCGTTGGGGCGTGAGCCCCACGGCCTGGACGGCTTCTTCGGCCTGGGCGATGCAAGGTTCGTCGGCAGGCAGTAAGAAAGATTCATAGTCCAGGCGGCCGTCGATCGCGACCTTGCCTCGTTTGCCCTCGGCGTTGACGACCTCCTTCGCGGCTCGGCGAAACGCCTGTTCGATCTCGCGGACGATGGTCTTGCGAAATTTAGGGTCGTGGCTGCGAGCTTCGGCTTTCAGCGCGACACGGTCGGTGACGACATTGGTGGCGTTGCCGCCTTGAATGATTCCGACGTTGCTGGCGCCTTGCCCGCCGGGCTTCGAGATCGCACCATGCCAGCCGCCTCGCTGCAGTTCGGCGATGGCCAGCGCGGCGATCGCGATGGCGCTGACGCCGCGCTGGGCGCGTTGCCGGCATGGCTGGCGATGCCGCTGACGGTGATGTCCAGTCGATAACCCCCGGTCGCGCCGATGGTCACCTTCGCGGGCGATCCACCATCCCAATTAAAGGCCATCATCGGCGAGCCCAAGATGCGCGGTTGAATGACGCGAGCGCCCTGCAACCCGATTTCCTCCTGAACAAACCAGCAGAACGTCAGTGGCGGTCGAGCTCCCTCGGCGGCCAACGCGTGGAGGGCGGTGTTCAACACGATGGCGACGCCCGCTCGATCATCCGCGCCTAACCCGGTGTCGGGATTCGCGGACCGGAAGAAACGGCCCCGACGTTGAGGCAGGCTGCCGACACAGATGGGCACCGTATCCATGTGCGCCGAGAACATCCGGCGAGGCTGGCGAGGTCCCCGGCCAGGGAGCTTGAACACCAGGTTGCCCACGGAGCTTGGCCGCAGCGTCTGTTTGCCGGCGGCGTCCATCCTGATGGCTTTGGGATCGGCGCCGGCCGCCAGCAATTCGTCGCGAATCGCGTCGGCCACCAGTCCCTCTTCACCGCTGGGGCCCGGGATCGCCATCAATCGCTCCACCAAGCGAAGCGCTCGCCCGAGGTCTGGTTGGGTTGGATTCGCGGTGGGTTTCACGATGGGTGGCTCCGGTATCAGGGGGGAGAGTCGGACGGATCCGGGTGAGGGGCAACCGATCCGCCAGGTGGTTGGGAGGCGGTCTAAAGGCGTCGCAAGATTCGCTCGTGGGCCCGCTCTTGGTTCGGAAACGCTTGCCTCCCAAGTCGCGGCGGGACGCCCAACCCGAAAACTTCTGGGCCAGAGACCTGCTCAGCGGCATTGGCTTGCATTACGATCATGGCATGGAACAGCATCCTCGCGAAACCCCGGCAGCTCCGTCGGCGAGCCGCCCTCCTTCCACTCGCCCCTTAGCCCCGCCGCTGCACTTGACCACCGTCTGGGAGTGCGCCGACTTGGAACAAGCCGATCGGGCGATGTCGGGGGAAGACTACGTCTATCAACGGGAGCGGCACCCCAACGCCGACCAGCTGGCGGCCGAGTTGGCTCGCTGGCACGCGGCGCCCCGAGCGGCGATGACGTCGTCGGGAATGGCGGCTCTGGCCCTGGCCGCGGTCTCCCAACTCGAGCAGGGCGATCATGTCGTCCTGAGCGACCAGCTTTATGGGAAGACGCAGGTGCTGTGGCGCGGTGAATTGCATCGCTTCGGCGTGGAGAGCACGGTGGTTGACGCCTTGAACCTCGATGAGGTGCGCAACGCGATGGGTCCCCGCACGCGATTGGTGCTGGTGGAGACCATCGCCAATCCGATGCTGCAGGTGGCCGACATCGCCTCGCTGGCCGAGATCGCCCATCAGGCCGACGCGCGATTGCTGGTCGACAACACCTTCGCTTCTCCCTGGCTCTGTCGCCCATTCCAGCTGGGCGCGGATTGGGTGATGGAGAGCGTGTCGAAGATGATCAACGGCCACAGCGACGTCATGCTGGGCGCTTTGTTGGGCCCCGAGGAGGACTGGCGCACGTCACGCAAGCCTTGACGGCGTGGGGCTGGTCGGCGGCGCCGCTGCAGTGTTGGCTGGCCCATCGGGGGATGATGACCCTGGACGTGCGGATGGAAAGAGCGTGCCGTAATGCGTTGGGCTTGGCCGAGGCCTTGCAGTCGTTTGCGGAAGTGTCCGAGGTGATCTATCCCGGATTGCCGCGGCATCCCCACCATCAGTTGGCGAATCGGCAATTCCAAGGCCGCTTTGGAAGCATGATCAGCATTCGCTTGCGGGGGGACGTGGCTGGATTTCTGCGGGAATGCGGCCGTCAAGGCCTGCCGTTCGCCCCCTCCCTTGGCGAAGTGCAGACAACCATCAGCCACCCGGCGTCGACCAGTCACCGCGGGCTCTCCGAGTCGGAGCGAGAGCGTTTGGGAATCACTCCGCACGTGATCCGCATTTCGGTGGGAATCGAGCCGTTGGAGGAATTACGAGAACGGTTTCGCAGCTTGCTGGAGGTCTCTCCTACGATCTGACTAGACCATCCAGGCGAAGGTGGTATACTGAGCCGGGCGCCCGCGAACCTAACTTGCGGACCGCTGCGCATTCTTTTGGGAGCATCGGAAACTTTTTGTATGGCGAAAGACGACGCATTTGAAGTCGAAGGCACGGTCGTGCAGGCCTTGGCGAACACGCGGTTTCGCGTCCAATTGGACACCGGAAGCGAAGTGCTGGCCCATGTCGCGGGCCGCATGCGGAAGCATTTCATCCGCATTGTGCCGGGCGACAAAGTACGAGTGGAATTATCGCCCTATGATTTAAGCAAAGGCCGCATCGTGTTCCGCGAACGATAGCACGGCCGCCAAACTTGGCGGAACGGCCGCCAAAACGGCGGACGCATCGCCAGTCAAGCACGGCGCGGTCCGTCTGGGTCGCAGGCGTGCATTCAGTTTCCACCGGAAGTCCCTTATCCGGCATGGCGGGACTGCGGACCGCCGCCATAAGATTCGACGAGGACCGGCCGCCTGGGGCCCGAACCGACCGAGTGTGGAAACACGCGGCGGATTTCCTCGCCACTGCAACTTATGCCGAGCGCCGGGGGTAAATGCTGAGAGCGGCAGTTGCCTGATTTGGGCAATCCACGAGTCAATCAGCCTGGCCGCCGCTGGGCGCAGCGCGACCGTACGCGACATGCAGAGAGATCGATTCATTCCACTTTTTGGGAGTTTCACTATCGTGATTACTAGTCTTCGAGGCCGAATCGGGGCCCTGGCCCTGGCCGGATTGATGTTCGCCGGCGTTTCCTTCAGCGAACCGGCCGCCGCTCAACCGCCGGCCGTCGCGATCTCGATCGCCGGAACCGGCAAGCTCGTGAGCGACGTCAAGTACCTGCTCGAGTCGGCGGGCGCCGGCCAGTACGGCAATTTCATCGACTTCTTCGCCGGACCTTACCTGGCGGAATTGGATGGCGAGAAGCCGGCTGGATTGTTGATCTCGTTCGACGAGAACTCCCAACCCAAGGGACTCGGTTTTCTGCCGGTCAAGAATCTGGAGCAGATGCTCAGCAAGATGCAAGATCAGGTCGGCAAGCCCGAGGACGCTGGCAACGGCGTGAAGAAGATCGGCCTCGATCGCCCGATGTTCATCAAGGAGCACAAGGGCTACGTCTATCTGTCCGACTCGCAAGCGGGCTTGGGTTCGCTGCCGGATGATCCCAATCAGTACCTTGGCAAGATGCCGCAAATGTATGTCGTGGCGGTCACCGTCAATGTGCGCAGCATTCCGGAACAGCTGCGCGAGATGGCGGTTTCCGAAATGCGAGCGGGCTTCGAGCGTCAACTGGCGCAACAGGAGTCCGATGATCCCGTGCAAGCTCAGATGCAAGAGCAGATGAGCCGCAACATGATCGATTCGATGGTCCGCCTGGTGGAAGAGTCGGACAAGTTGATGATCGGTTGGGCGATCGACAAGGCGCGTCAATCGACCTACTTCGACGTCCACTTCACCGCCGTCCCCGGCACGCAGCTGGCCAAGCAAATGGACAGCTTGAAAGACACCAAGTCCAGCTTCACGTCCTTCCTGATGCCGGGCGCCGCGATGAACATGAACTTCAACGGCACCATGAACAAGGAAGAGATCGATCAAGCCATGATGAGCATGGACACGGCCATTAAGGCCGCCAAGCAGCAAATGGCGCAAGAGGCCAACTTCCCCAACGAACAGGTCGAGGAAACGGTCAATGGCATGGTGGATAAGATCTTCACCGTGTTGAAGAAGACCATCCAAGGCGGTCGTCTCGACGGCGGCATGGCGGTGCTGCTCGATAACAACACGCCGCAGTTCGTCGCCGGCGGCGTGGCGGTGGAATCCTATCAACTGGAGAGCGTCGTTAAGGATCTGCTGGACATGATCAAGCAAGATCCCCGGGCGCCGCAATTCACCGTCAAGCAAGCCAAGCACGCCGACGTCACGCTGCATCTGTTGAGCGCCCCGGTGCCGGCCGATGAAGATGAAGCCCGTGCCATCCTCGGGGACAACCTGCAAATCACTGTCGGCCTGGGACCCAAGACCTTTTTCGTCGGATTCGGCAAGGACAATGTGGACTTGGTGAAGAAGGCGATTGATGGCTCGACAGGAACCGAAGCGACGCCGCCCATGCAGATGAACATCTCGCTGAAGCCCATCATCAGTTTCGCCGCCGCGATGGAGGACTCACCGGCGTTGCGTGCGATGAACGCCGCCTTGCGAGAAGTTGGCGACAAAGACCATGTGCGTTTGATGATCAAGTCGATACCATCGGGCGCCTCGTATCGCCTGGAAGTTGAAGAGGGCGTGCTGCAGGCCGTTGGCCAAGCCGCGACCGCCGCCTCCGGCGGGAACAGCGGCGGATTCTAGCATCCGCCAACCTCGCCCCCGCGCCCACGGGAAGACTACCCGAAGGCGAGAGGGCGCTATACGATAGGGGACTTGCCGATTCACGCGATCGGCAAGTCCTTTTTTGTTGGTCCTCCGCGGCGCCCTGCCGCGACCCTGGATCAGGACGCCAACAGACCATCGCCGCACTCAGGAAATCCGGCCATGCCACTGACGCCTCAATTCACTGTGGAACGCACGGACATTGCGGGCGTGTCGGTCCAGGAACTCGCGCAGCGTTATGGCACGCCGTTATATGTTTACGACGCGGCTCGAATTGCCGAGCGAATCGAGGACCTGAAGCAATTCGACGTGATTCGGTTTGCTCAAAAAGCGTGCTCCAACATCGCCGTCATCGATTTCGCCCGCCGCTGCGGCGCGGTGGTCGATGCGGTCAGCACCGGCGAAATCTATCGCGCCATGCAAGCGGGTTATCGCCCGGATTGCCGCCCTCCACAGATTGTCTATACGGCCGACATCTTCGATCGTGACGCGTTGGACATGGTCGTAAAGCTGAACCTGCCAGTGAATGTGGGCTCGCCGGACATGATCTCGCAACTCGGCAAGGTCGCTCCAGGTCGCGAGATCACCTTGCGGATCAATCCAGGCTTCGGACACGGACACAGCCAGAAGACCAATACCGGGGGCGAGCAATCCAAGCATGGAATCTGGCACGACCAGCTCGACCATTGCCTGTGGATGGCCGATCAACACGGCTTGGCGGTCACCGGACTGCACATGCACATCGGCTCGGGCTCCGACTTCGAGCACTTGGCGCAAGTCTGCCAGGCGATGGAGAAAGCCGCCGAGAGCGTGGGCCGCATGCTGGGTTCCATCAGCGCCGGCGGTGGTCTGCCAATTCCCTACAAGGCCGAGGACCAGTACATCGACATTGACCAGTACTTCAGCCTGTGGGACGCGACTCGCAAGCGCATCGAAGAACGAATCGGCCGAGAGGTGGCCTTGGAAGTCGAACCGGGACGCTACCTGACGGCCGAGGCCGGTTTCCTGATCGCCGAAATTCGCGCGATCAAGCGGATGGGCGACAACCTGTTTTACTTGCTCGACGCGGGCTTCAACAACTTGGCGCGACCGGTGATGTACGGCGCCCATCATCCGATGGCGTTGGCCGTCGCCGGCGCCGAACAACGGACCCGCAAGGACGTTATCGTCGGCGGCCCCCTTTGTGAATCGGGCGACATCTTCACGCAGAAAGAGGGCGGCTACGTCTGCAGTCGCTCGCTGCCTCAGGCGGAGGTGGGCGAGTACCTGGTGATTGAGAACGCCGGCGCCTACGGCTTTGTCATGTCCTCCAACTACAACTCGAAGCCCTTTGCCGCCGAAGTGATGATCCACCAGGGACAACCCCATGTGGTGCGGCGACGCCAGACGCCCGAAGATCTCATCCGCGGCGAAGCAATCTTGCCGCTTGATTGAGGCGGACCACGAAACATACCTAAGACACGAAAGGACCATGTCGCAACTTGCGTATACTTCGTGTCTGTGGCGGTAAGGCTCGACAAGAGCTCCTGCTCGAACGAGAAACACAAGCGAATTCCCCTTGCGGGAAAATCTGTTGGCAAAACGTGAGGATGGGGAACCTGGTGTTCCGCGGCTGGCTAGTCCCGATACACGCCAACACCTTTTCCCCAGCACCCTTCAGCTAACACCGGCTTTCCCGCCATTCCTCGCTCTGTGTTTCTCCGTGCTCTCCGTGGTGATCTAGACAGGCTGACCATAAGAGTCAAAAGAACCATTTCCTCGTCTCGGGCGCCGATTGCGGCATGGGCGACTGTGGTCAGCCGTTTCACGGCCCCGCTGACGTTTGTCCCTTGGTTTCCGCACGGCCGCTTTAGCGCAACGGCTGGCGATCGACGATCAGTTCGAGCTTGTTGGGGCCGTCGGACCGCACCGTGGCGGATAGCTCCGACGTTCGGTAATCGGCGAAGCGGGGCGCCACGGGATCGCCATGCTGATGTTCGATTTCCGGCAGCCATTCAGCCGCCAGGAACTGCCCGACGATCACTTGATGTTCGCCTTCCACCGCGCCGTCGTTCGGCTGAAACGTCGTCAGCTCGAAGCTTCCATCCCGTTGGATCTCGCCCCGCGCATTGACTTCCTGCTGAGACGAATACAATTCGACAAAGCCGGTCTTGACGGGCGTCCCATCGGGAAAGCGGACGACGCCGCTCACGGGGTATGTCGGCGGGGCTCCGGAAGAGCATCCGGCCGCGGCGAGCAGCAGCACGCCCAGCATCAGCTCGCTGCGCAGCCATCCCGGAAGCAACGCACTCGTTGACTCGAGCGAGCGAGGTTCGGTCATTGCACGCCGCCGTCGTTGCGGTGGCACAACGCCTGTAAGGCGAGCGTGTTGATATGATTGTCGATCGGCCGGACGCTGCCGTCGGCGAGGACGAACTGGCAGACGCCGGGATGCCAGCTTCCGAATCCACGAATCGGAATCGACGTGTCCCGCGGGTGCTTGGCCAAGGGGATGCCCGGGCCGCCAATCCGAGCGAACGCAGGCAGGTCTTCTCCATTGTAGATCGCGCCGTTTTCCGGAGGCTGCGAGAGCTTGCCGACCGGGATGTGCATCTCGCCCGCGAGAAACGTATTGCTCAACCCATCCAGAATGCTGGCGGAGTTCACTCGATCGACCCAGTTCACCGGTTCTCCGTTTTCACACTTCGCCCGGCTGGAGACGATCACGCCAGTGCCGTTGCCGCCGCGCCAGTAATCGGTGGGGGCGCCGGTCGAACCGCCAGTGAAGTCGCCATGGTTGCCGCCGTAATCCCCGACCGCACCACCCTGCCGCTCAATGAACACCGGTCCGCCGCAACCGCAGCCATAAAAGACCTGGGTCCTGGAAGGCGGGACGCGAGCGTCATCGGGGCCCCGGCGTGTTGGGCAGATATACAGCTTCATCACTCGGCCGACGACCTCCGCGGGATGGTTGGCGTACTCGTCGTACAAGTCCCAGTCGCGATGCTGATTGGTTTGCTCGACAAAGGGCATGATTCGCACGAGCCATGAAGGCTCCTTGCCGCCGCAATCGTACTGCGGAGGACCTCCCGGGCGCGAACTCAGACGGGCCGGAGGAAACGCGCCGTTAACGTCGTGGAACATCAGGGTCGCCAGTCCTATCTGGCGCAGGTTGTTCTTACATTCGGTCATGCGGGCGCTCTCGCGCGCGGCCTGCACGGCCGGCAACAACAAGCTGACCAGGATGCCAATGATGGCCAGCACGACGAGCAACTCCACCAGCGTAAAACCGGAAGGGCCAGCGGCATGGCGAGCCGATTTCTGGATAGACCGAGACATTCTGGATTGCTCCGCTCCGGGACATTACCAACGGGTCAGAATTCAGATTAGCCTGGAGAATTGGAGCCGGCAAGTTTGCCGTAGCGATTTCTGAAAGGCGCGGGAGAAAAGCAGCGGCGGGCGTGAGCCACCCCACAAAACCACGGACCGAACAGGTGTCAGGCGCGTTTTGGCTGGCTGGGGGATTTTGCGTTGACCACTTCGCCCGGGCGGCGACGACTTGGGAAACTGCCAAAACGGCGCTAGACACCTTCTGCCCTCTCCTACCGATACACGCAGTCGATTTCGTCGTGCTTGTGAGGCCCGATGATTGACCAGTTCAAATGAAGATCCCCTTGGCTAAGCAAGAGCTCGGCCGTGTACCGGTCTTCGCGGCACACGTGCGGCGCGACGGAGGTCATGCGGGTTTCGCCGACGGGCGACAACGCCAGTAAATACACTGGCTGGTCCGCGCCAAACCGCAGGTGTTCGACATGCAAGAGGCCTGCGCGGTCGTCCAACCTCCAGCGATAGACATTGTGGAATTGGATGCGCGCGTTGTCGCCCAAGGTCCAGTGGCCCGCTTCGGTGAACAGCAGCGTGTTCGCGTCCGGCGCCCCGACGGCGACCGTTCCCATGCCGACCCCATTCCACCCGCCAGCGAGTCGCGACGACACGGACACCGCGAGCCCGCTGACCGAGGAAAGACGCCGCCACGCCCAGGGCAAAACGGTACCTGACACCTTTAACCTCCGTCGCCCGCTTGCCTCGCTGACCACGAAATCCGCGAGAGGCACGCAAACAAGCGGCACGCTTTTCGTGTCCTTGCACGCTTTTCGTGTCTTGCGTGTCTTTCGTGGTTCCCTTCAGGTGCGACAAATCGCCACGCCTGACGGCGAATCGCCGCCGACGAACCGGCTACGCGATTTCCGAGTTTGCGCTTATACTTACAGAGGCAGTCTGCGACACCACGCCTGAAACTACAAGACCTCAGCTGAGAACGGGAAGCATGGCCAAGAAAGCTCCACGCAAAAAAGCTGCCGAAGGAACTGGCCGTCATCAATGCCGACAATTGCACCGGTTGCGAATCGTGCCTGGAGGTTTGTCCGGTCGATTGCATTGTGCTGTTGCACCGCGATTTCGGCGTCAAGGGTACGCAGAGCTGGTGCGAAATTGACTTGGAGCGCTGCGTGGGTTGCGAGGTTTGCGTGCACATTCCGCAGAAGAAGAGCAATCCCTACGAGCTGAAAGTCTGCCCTTGGGACGCCATCGAGATGGTGCCCACCGAGCAAGTCGCCGAGGTCGTCGCCCAGATTGGAGGCCCGCCCGAATACATTCGCGAGAACTGGGACCGCCTGGTCGGCTCGGCGTATCGCTTGGCGGAATTGAAGGCCAGCAGCTAGGTTAGCAAACCCTCTATGCCGTTAGCCTCCCATCGACTTGCGGCGTTTCTGGTAAAAGCTCGCTGGTATCTCTTCGCAACGGCGATGCTGTTGACGGTTGCCGCGTGGCTGTCGCCGCAACCGGCCTGGACGCGATCGGTGGAGAGCATGTTCGCAGCGGACGATCCGCTGCTGCTGGCCTACCAGCGACTGCAGGACCGATTCGCGGGCAATCAGGTCGTATTGGTCGTCTTCGACGATCCCCAGTTGATGGCGGCCGACGGGGGCGGCGTGCAGCGCCTGCAGAGGCTGACCCAAGCCCTGGAGGCCGCGCCGGGCGTCCGCAGTGCGCTGAGCCTGTCCCAATTGAACCAGCTGCTCGCCCTTCGTCCCACCGCCTTTTTTCAGCAGATCGCCGGCGGAACGACGCCCGCCATCCTGAAGACGGATGATCCGCTGGCCAGTGATCTTCGCGCCTTGTTCCAAGGATACACGCACAGCGCCGACGGCCGGACGGCCGCGGTCGCCTGCCTGCTTGACGCCAAGGCCGATGCGCAAGCCAGCGTGGCGGCCATTCATGAGATCGCGGATCATCCACCGGCGGGTTGGTCGGCGGGCTATCTGGCTGGCGAACCGGTGATGGTCGCCGAGGGCTTCACGATGATCGAACGCGATGGACGGCTGTTGGCCTGGGCGTCGTCGATCCTGCTGTCGCTGGTGATCTTGTTGCTGTTTCGCAGCGTGCGATGGGTGCTCATCTCCTTGATCGTGGTGCAAGCGAGTCTGTTGTGGACGCGAGCCCTCGCGGTGGCCATGAATCTGCGGTTGTCGCTGGTGAGCAGCGTCTTGGGCGCCCTGGTCACCGTCGTGGGCGTGGCCACGGTGATTCATCTGATCATTCGCATGCGAGATGCGAACCAACGCGGTCTGGGGCGGCGGGAGGCGCTGCAGGAATCGTTGGCGATTTTGATCGGCCCGATTTTTTGGGCCTGCGTCACCGACGCGATCGGTTTCGGCGCGTTGATGCTCTCTCAGGTCGAGCCGGTGCGCGACTTCGGCGCCATGATGGCCTTGGGCGTGATGATGGTCTTGGTCGCGGCGCCGCTGTTGGCGCCGGCCCTGGCGCTGCTGGGCGACGCCAAACGCGGCGGCTCATCGCCTGACGGCGCCCGGCGTGATTGGCTGCAAGAGACCCTCGGGGGGTTGCTGCGGCGCGTTCAGCGGCGACGCCGCCTGGTCTTGGCCCTGGGAGGCGCCGTCGCCCTGGCGCTGGGCGCCGGAGCCATGCGACTGCAGGTGGAAACGGATTTCACTCGCAACTTCCGCAGCGACTCCGACCTGGTGCAAGCCTACGCCTGGATCGAACAGAGACTGGGCGGGGCCGGCGTGTTGGACGTCGTCGTCACGGCGCCCGGCGGCCTGAATCAGGATTTCCTGGACGACGTGACTCGCTTGGAGGACGCTCTGCGGTCGCTGCGAGATGACGCGGGTCAGCCGCTGCTGAGCAAAGTGGTCAGCCTGGCGGATGCGGAGCGGATCGCCCGCCGAGATCGCTTCCTGGGCGCCCTGCCGCTGGCGGCACGGTGGGCCGGGCTACAGCAAGCGATGCCTTCCTTTGCCGACGCCATGTGGTCGTCCGCGGCCGCGGCCAACGATCCGCATGCCGCCTTGAGGATCATGCTACGAGCGCCCGAGAGGCAAGACGCCGCGGCCAAGCAACGTCTGATCGAGCGAGTGGAAAAAGCCGCCCAAAGCGCGCTGGGCGAATCCCAGTCGCGCGTCGAAGTGACTGGAGTCTTCGTTCTGCTGACGCACTTGATCACCAGCTTGCTGCGCGATCAATGGATTTGTTTTCTCGCCGCGGCCATTGGCATCGTGGTCATGATGGCGATCGCTTTTCGCAGCTTTCGTTTGGCGTTGGTCGCCCTGGCGCCGAATGCGGCGCCGGTGTTGATCACCATGGGGATCTTGGGCTGGCTGAATATCAAGGTCAACATGGGCGCCGCCATGATCTCGGCGGTGAGTCTCGGCTTATCGGTCGATAGCTCGATCCATTACCTGGCGGCGTATCAACGCGCCCGACGGCTTCATCACGATGTCGACGGCGCGTTGCATGCGGCGCAACGCACGGTCGGCAGCGCGATGGTGTACTCCACGTTGGCGCTGGTGGCTGGCTTTGTGGTGTTGTGCTTCAGCCAGTTTATTCCCACGGCCTATTTTGGTGCATTGGTCAGCTTGGCCATGTTGGGCGGCCTGGCGGGCAACCTCATCATCTTGCCGCTGCTGGCGGCCGAAGTGGAATAGCCTCCGAGTCCGTCTCCGCGCCTCCGCGGTCAACATCCTCCGCCTTACTGTTGCAGCGCGAACAAGACCACATTAATGCCAATCTTGGCCGCGTCGTCGCGAATGTAGCCCTTGCACTCCAGCGATGATTGATTCTCCAAGTGCAGCTGAGATCGTAGGGGCTGAGCACGACCGCCAGCCGATCTCCGTCGTAAAGCCCCTCCAGGGTGGGCGCCGTTTGAGTCAAGCGAGACTCCACCGGCGCGTTCGCTTGCAAACGCTTCTGAGGATCTCGGAGCGTGACGGTGCTGAGGTCGAAGCCTTGATACTCTCGCGTCAGCAGCGGATGATCGTTCGGCAAGCGGCGGAATTCCTGTTCGGGCAAGACAGCCTGCAATTCGCGGCGCACCGACTGCACAAATTGCGGACTGCCGCAGATCGAATCGACGATCAGAGAAGCCGCCGCGCTGTAAGTATGTGCAGAGCGCCTTGCGTTCGCTGGCCGAGAAGGAAAACGTGCGGCGGCCATGCATGAACAGGATCGGATATCGATACAGATTCTCGTCCGTGGCGTTGATCAGCGGAGTGTCCGAGTTGATTCGCATCTCCAGGGCCGCGCCCGCCAGTTGCAGCAGATTGCGCAACGCGTTGGGCGCGTCATCGGAGCCGCCGCCATGAGCCAGTTTGGGTATCTGCAATACGCCCCTGGAGCGTCCTGAATTGGGTTCCGAAACAGCAACGTTGGGGCGTTCCAACTTGCCCTTCAATTGCCGATTGGTGGCGTAGGCCAGGATGTTCTGCCCCAACACCGAACAGGCCTCCACTTGAGCTCGCACGCTTTCGGGATACTCCTTCATTTGCCGCGGTTGGTCCAATTCCCAGTAGCCGCTTAACGGATGGGGACAGTAGATCACGCTGGTGCGACAGCAGGCGTCAACGCCGTACAACCAAAGGTCCTCGGGCAAGTCGTCGGGGCGAATCGCGGCGTCCGCAAACCACGCCGCATGGTCCGGGGGCAAGCGCCGCAGGGGGCTGTCGGGAAACAGCTCCGCCAACAACGCTTTCAGCGACGCATCGAAGGCCTGGCCATCGCACCCGCAGCCGACCAGCCCCTCGCAGAACAAGAAGCCGCCTTGATTGACATAGTCTCTCAGCTGTTGCTTCTGTTCGGCGGTCAACTGCAACGCTTCCGAACCGCTAAGCAACAGAACGGGGGACATCAAGAGGTCTTCCGTGGTGGAAGCGGCCAGATCGATGGTTTGCCAGGTCAACGTCATTTTCCAGGATTGCTCGACGCGGCGCACCAGGTGCGGCATCCCAGCGCGATGCCGGTTCCAATCCTGCCCCTCGCCGTGCTTCACTCGCGAGAGCACCACGGGGCGGCGGCCTTTGGACAGGAAAAGTAAGGCGAAGGACGTTTCCACATGGGTGCTGAAGGTCAGTCCAACCCAGGATCCATTGAGCTTATCCTGGCGACGGACAAGCGCGTCGGCGCCCTCGCGGTACCAATCCCGTCGGCCGATGAAACGCTGCCCTGACAAACGCCCCACGCGTTCCATGCCGTACATGTAATAGTAATAGGTGCTGGCGCCTCCCGAGGGGTTGCGATCGACCGAGAAACGATCTCCCAGCCACTGCAGGCCCTTGTCCAAATAGGGCTCCACCGAAACCGGTCCACAGCACTGCACCTTGCCATTCACGATCGAGGCCTCGGGCGGATTGAGGCGCCCGTTGGCGATAATCGTGGATGACAAACCGGCGCAGGTCATGCTGCCCGACGGGTCGGGTTCACGTTGGCGATAGCCCCAACTGCCGTCGTCGTTCTGCAGTGACCGCCAGTAATCCCGAGCCAACGTCCAGACATCGCCGCGAACGGCGATTCCTAGTTGCTCCGCCTCGTACAGCGCGAGTAAGGCGAACTGGGCGTTGGAGCTGTCTCCGCTGCCTTCGCTACGACCGCTGTAGCTCCAGGCGCCCGCCTGTCGCCCCTGAATGGTCTGGGCGTCCTGCAGCCATGTGGCGCAGCGTTGAATCAGCGGCCGATCTCGCTCCGGTTCGGCCATCGCCAGAACCATCAGCATCAAAGAGACGCTGTAGGTGCGCTGCGGATCCAGTCCGGGCTGGCGCAGATACGCCAAGCCGCGTTGGACGGTGGGATCGCTAACAGGCACTCCCGAGTTCAGCAAGGCCAGCAAGCACAGCGAGGTGGCGCCGCCTGGTTCGCCGGGATGTTCGCCCCAACCGCCGCCTTCTAATTGGGTGGACTTCAGGTAATCCACGCCGCGTTCGATCGCGCGGCGCACCTGTTCCTCGTTGACGTCGCGCGCAGAGGCGGCGCCGCCGCTCCCAGCAAGATGGAGCACACGCAGGCTCCGGACACCCAAGCGACGCGGCAAAACGGCCAATTCAGCATGAAACACCAGCTTTCGTGCAGCAACATTCTTTCCCCACGCCTCTCCAACGGCTTCGTCCCCGCCTTCATCCTACGCCGCCAGAGGCAATTCGGCCAACAGCGCCAGCGTTGCTGGTTCGCGGGGGGACCGATAGAATCTCTAGTTCTGGGACGACTATCCGGGCACATGATGAGTGGAGACAGCGTGACCGCCAAGCAACGCAATTTGGGCGATGTCCTGAAGGAATTCCGGCAACATCGCCAGGTGATGCAGTCCGAACTGCAGAAGGTGATTGTCGGTCAGGAAGAAGTCATCGAACAGCTATTCGCCGCCATGTTCACACGCGGGCATTGTCTGCTGGAAGGCGTTCCGGGACTGGCCAAGACGTTGATGGTCAGCACCTTGGCGCGGATTCTTGACGTCTCCTTCAAGCGCATTCAATTCACTCCCGACTTGATGCCCTCGGACATCACCGGCACCAACGTTTTGGAGGAGACCGACGACGGCAAGCGCAGTTTTCGCTTTGTCGAAGGTCCGATCTTCACCAACATTCTGCTGGCGGACGAAATCAACCGCACGCCGCCCAAGACGCAGGCGGCGCTGCTGCAGGCGATGCAGGAGCGAGAAATCTCTTCGGGTCGCGAGACCTATCAATTGCCCGAACCGTTCTTCACCATCGCCACGCAGAATCCGATCGAGCAGGAAGGCACCTATCCCCTGCCGGAAGCTCAGTTGGATCGCTTCATGTTCAACATCAAGGTGGACTATCCCACCGCCGAGGAGGAAGAGCGCATTCTGGAAGTCACGACCCGTAATGAAAAGGCGGAGGTTCGCAAGGTGCTTTCGGGCCGGGCCATCGTGAATGTCCAGAAGCTGGTGTCGTCGGTCGCGGTAAGCCAATACATCATCAAGTATGTGGCCAAGCTGGTTCGCTCGACCCGCCCCACGGACGAATTGGCGCCGGAATTCGTCCGCGAGTTGGTCGACTGGGGCGCGGGACCGAGAGCCGGTCAGTTCCTGATCAATGGCGGCAAGGCCATGGCGGCGATGGACGGACGTTTTTCGGTCGCCATTGACGACATTCGCCGCGTGGCCGCGCCGGTCCTGCGGCATCGCATCAGCACGAACTTCCAAGCTCAAGCCGAGGGCCTGACGACCGACGACATCGTCCAGCGGTTAGTGAAGGAAATCCCCGAACCGGAGGTCGAGAAGTACGCGGCATCGACGCCTCCCACTCCGCCGCCCGCGCCCCCGGGATCGTAGCGAGGGGCGTGCATGGCCGCCGTGGAACGTTATCTGAAGCCCGAGGTGATCAACCAGATCAAGCGGTTGGACCTGCGCGCTCAATTCGTCGTCAAGGGCTTCTTGCAAGGACTGCACAGCAGCCCGTTCCACGGCTTCTCCGTGGAATTCAGCGAACATCGACGCTACTCTCCAGGCGATGATCCCAAGGACATCGATTGGCTGGTCTACGCCAAGACCGACAAGTACTACGTCAAGAAGTTCGAGGCGGAAACGAACATCACCGGCTATCTGGCCATGGACCTGAGCAGCTCCATGGGCTACACCCACCAGCAGGATCTGTCCAAGTTCGATTACGCGATCTGCCTGGCCGCCTCGCTGGCCTATCTCATGATCCTGCAGCAGGACCCGGTCGGCGCGGTGGCCTTTGATCAGAAGATTCGTAAGAGCCTGGCGCCCAAGTCCAAACGAACGCAACTGTCCAACGTGCTGTCGATGCTTTCCAAGCTGGGCCCCGCGGGCGAGACGGATGTGGCTCAAAGCCTGAATCAATTAGCCGCGATGCTGCGTCATCGCAGCTTGTTGATGATCTTTAGCGATCTCTTGTGCGATGCGGATCCCGTGATCGAATCGCTACGGCGCCTGCGCTACGCCGGGCACGATGTGATCCTGTTTCATATCCTGGATCAGGCCGAGGCCGAGTTTCCTTTCGTGGGGCTGGTGGAATTGGAGGATCCCGAAACCGGCGAGATCGTGGAGGTCGACGCCAACAGTTACCGCCCCGAATACCTGGAGGAGATCTCGGCCTTTCGCGAACAATATCGTCGTGAGTGCTTTCAGATCGGCGTGGACTATGTGCCTTTGGACACCAGCATGCAATTCGACAAAGCGTTGCTTAGTTACTTGATCAGCCGTCAGGCCAGGATGTAGTCATGGCTTGGTTGAACGCCAGCTTGTTATGGGGCGCCGCGCTGGCGGCGGCGCCGATTCTCCTGCATCTGGCGATGAAACCGCGCCCCAAACGGTTCATCTTTCCGGCCGTTCGCTTCGTGCAGCGGCGCAAGGAAACCAACCAGCGATCGCTCCGCTTGCGACACTGGATGCTGCTGGCCTTGCGAAGTCTGGCCGTTCTGCTGCTGGCGCTATTGTTCGCTCGACCCAGCACGCATGAATCCACCGCCGCCGCTTGGGGACTGATCGGCTTGCTGCTGCTGGGCGCCTTGCTGTTGGCCGCGGTGGCGCTGGCCGCCTGGCTGACGCAGCGTGGACGAATGTGGGTGATCGCCAGCGCGGTGGCTTCGGCCGCCATGGCGATTGTGGCCCTGGTCCTGGGGCTGCGAGCCTCGAATGACGCTTCGACGGTTCTCTTGGGCAATCGCGAGGCGCCCTTGTCCGCGATCCTGGTGGTTGACACCTCCGTGCGAATGGACTATGTGCACTCCAATGAATCGTCGCTGCAACGAGCTCAAGACACGGCCAAGTGGGTGTTGGAGCAGTTGCCTCAAGCGAGCGAAGCCGCCGTTTTGGATTCGCGTGCTCAGCCCGCCGCTTTTTCGGCCGACCTGGCCGCCGCCGAGCAAGCGCTGGACCGCCTGGAAACCGCCGCCGCCGGACGCTCGCTCAGCGAAGTCATCGCCCAAGCCCTGCTACTGACCGAAGCCTCGCAATACGAGAGAAAAGAACTGTACGTCTTCACCGACCTGAGCCAAACCGCTTGGGGCGGCGAAGACGCTCGGCAAGACGAGTCGGCGTTGGCCAATCAGTTGCAACAGCACAGCGAAGTCAGCCTGTACATCATCGATGTCGGGGCGCCCCAACCGATCAATCGCTTGTTGCGACCGCTCAGGCTCTCAGCCGAGAATCTCCCGCAAGGCGGCTTGCTGACCATCCAGTCCTCGGTGGAAGTCATGGGCGGAACCGGAGGCGAGGCCACGGTCGAGCTGTGGATCGATGACAACGACCCGACTCGGCCGCTGTTGGAGGACGGCAAGGTGCTGCGTCCCGCGATGCAGAAGCGGGCCGAACAAATCGTGTCCCTGACGCCGGGCCAATCCGCCGCATTTCAGTTTCAGGTGAAGAGCCTGCCGCTGGGAAGTGCGCCACGGATTCGTTCGACTCACAGGATCCGATGGCTTGCCCATCGACAATCAGCGCCATTTCGTCGTCGAAGTCGGCAAGGCGTACCCGGTGCTGTTGGTGCACCCTCGGGGCGTGGACGCCACGTTTGTCAGCGAAACGTTGGCGCCCAGCGAGTTTCGTGCTTCCGGCCGAGCGGAATTCGAATGCGCCGAGATGGACCAAGCCGCCTGGGGAAGCCGCAACCTCGCCGATTTCGCCGCGGTGTTCCTGATCGACCCGCAACCGTTGACCGAACCCCAATGGCGCGATCTGGCCGAATACGTCGAACAAGGCGGCGGCCTGGCCGTGCTGCTCGGCCGCAACGCGCAGCCGATCGCCTCCTTCAACGCGCCTGAAGCGCAACGCTTGCTCCCGGGGGCTCTCAACAAGCAATGGCGGGCGGCGGACCGCGAGCTCTTTTTGACCCCCGCGACCAATGCACATCCGTTATTGCGCGAGTTTCAACAACTGCAATCAAGCACTCCCTGGAATCGTTTCGCCGTCTTTCGTCATTGGGACTTGGATCCGCTCGCCGAAGACGCCTTCGTGATCTTCCGCATGGCCAACAACAACAAACCAGCGGTCCTCGAGCGCAAGCTGGGACGAGGCCGCGTGGTGACGCTGACGACTCCACTGAGCGATCTGTCGCCGCGCGGGAAACCTTGGAACGAACTGGCTTACGCCGACAATAACTGGCCGCCGTTCCTGCTCGTGGATCAACTGGGCCGATACCTCGTCGATTCCAGAAAGTCGCAATGGAACTTCACCCTGGGCGAACCGGTCGTCTTGCAAAACGACGAAGAAGAGTATCCGGAGCAGTATCAGATCTTCACGCCTCAAGATCGGATGCAACAAGTTCGCTCCCGCGACGGACGGATTGAGCTTGGCGCCTTGGAGCGACCGGGCGGCTACTACTTGAAGGGACAGCGCGGGGCGACAATCGTTCGCGGCTTCGCCGCCAATCTGCCGCTGCCGGCGAGCGACCTGCAGCGACTGGACCCAGCGCTGCTGGATGAACGCTTGGGCAAGGACCGTTATCAACTTGCCAGTCAACGCGACGACATTCACCGCGTCCAGGATCGCCAACGCGTCGGACGCGAGTTCTTCCCCTTCCTGCTGCTGACGCTGGCGGCGATGCTCGCGCTGGAGCACTTGCTGTCCAACCGTTTCTATCGTCAAACCACGGCGCCGTCGGCCGGCCGCTTGAGTCCCGCCTTGCTGCGGTCCACTGCGGGCGATTTCGCGACCCAGTCGCCGTCAGCATCCGCGCGACGGAAAACGACGGGAGCAGCACGATGACGCGCTGGCAATTGCAGCCGATCTTCGATAGCTATGCGATCGTCGGCGTTGTGGCGCTGGTGTTGTTGGCGCTCTTGGCCGTCCGCCCAGGATTCGCCCGTCTGGATCGCCGCAAGCAGATCATCTTGCTCGTCCTGAGAGCAAGCGTGATCCTGCTGTTGATCGTGGCGATGCTGAACCCAACGCGAATCTCCACCGAAGACAAACCGCAGACGTCGCTCGTGTTATTGCTGCTTGACGAGAGCCGCAGCATGCAGTTTCCCGACGCCACCGGTCAACAATCGCGTTGGGAAGCTATCCGCAAGTTGATGCAGCAGAATCAAAGCCAATTGAGCGAGATGGGCGAGCCCATCGAAATGCGCGCGTTCACTTTCGCCGACTCCCTGCAAGAGGCGCCGCTGAATGGCGGAGCGATCGAATTGCCGCCATCCCCCGCGGGTCGAGCCACCGATATCGGCGCTTCCCTGCGCGACGCCGTTCGACGCGAACTGGGCCGCCGCATCGCAGCCGTGTTTCTGGCGACCGATGGAGTCCAGACCGCCTACAATCCCGAGGTCGATCTGTACGACGCCCCGCGCGAATTATCGCGACTGGGGACGCCGCTTTACGGTCTGGCCTTCGGTCCCGAAGGCGATCTTTCGCAAGGTCGCGATGTCGCCGTGGAGAATCTGCCCGAACAGTACACGGTGTTTGTCAAGAACGAATTGATCGTTCGCGGCGTCGTCCGCAGCCGAGGCTACGAAGGCCGTGAAATCCCCCTGGAGCTGGTCGTCGAAGATGCACGTGGGCAATCGACCGTCGTCGGTCGCCGGACCGTGATCGGCGGCGCGGAGCTGACTCAATCGTCCGTGGAAATGCTGTTCTCCCCCCAGGAGCCCGGACAGTATCGTCTCACGCTGCGTGCGGCGGAACAGCCGGGCGAATTGGTCGTCAAGAACAATGAGCTGACCGCTTTCGTCAACGTGCTGGACGGCGGCTTGCGAGTCGCCTACCTGTACGGCGACCGTTTGGGCGAGCAACGCGTTTTGCGCTGGTCTTTGGAGTCGTCTCCCGATGTCGAAGTGGATCCATTGTTCATCGACCGCCGACAAAGATCCAACTGGCCCCTGGATCGCCGCGAATTCCTGGGCGATCCGAAATATGATGTGTTCATCGTGGAGAATCTGGACGCCAACGCACTGACCAAGGAAACCTGGGAAGCGCTGGCCGAGCAAATCGGCGCCGGCAAGGGCCTGATCATGATCGGCGGCTATAGCAGTTTTGGGGCCGGAGGCTACCAGGAGACGCCGCTCGCGAAAGTGCTGCCCATCGAGATGGGACGCTTGGAACGACAATCCGTCGATATTCGCACGCCCATCAGTCCGGATCTGCATCTGGAGGCGGCCGATGGAATCGCCATGCTGCCGACGCAGCCCCATCCGATCTTGCTGCTGGGACCTGAAGCGGAGAATGACTCCCTCTGGCGCAGCTTGCCAAGGCTGAGCGGCGCCAACCGACTGAAGCCGGCCACATCCGCGCAGGTCCTGGCTGAATCACCCGCCAAGGACCCGCTACTGATCGCCCAACAATACGGCGCCGGTCGCGTGCTGGCCTTCGCGGGAGACTCCACTCGCCTGTGGTGGCAATTCGGCAAGCAAGCCGAACACAAACGCTTCTGGCGCCAAGTCGTGCTCTGGCTCGCTCGACGCGACGGCGTGGAAAAGAACGAGGTCTGGGTGCGGTTGCCGCGTCGTCGCTTTCAACTGGGGGAATCACCGGAATTCACGGCCGGAGTCAGAACAGCCTCGGGCGAAGTGATCACCGACGCCGACATCCAAGTGCAACTGGTCGCCGAGCCGCAACCGCCGCAAGACCTGCCCGTCAACGCGACGGGGGAAGAGTATCAGGGCGTTATCGACACTCTCCAACAACCGGGCGAATTCTCGATTCAGGTCACCGCCCGCCGCGGCGGGCAAGTACTGGGAACAGCACAAGCCGGATTGGTGGTCTTGGACCGTGACTTGGAATTGACCGAGTCCGCCGCGGATCCCGGTCAGGTGCAACGCCTGGCTGCGGAAACCGCGGCAGCCGGCGGACGCTTGATCGCGGCCGAGGAATTCGGGCCGCTGCTTCAGCAAATCGCCGAGAACCCGCCCGAGGTCAGTCTGAAATTCCAGACGCGGTGGCAGCTGGGCGGCTCCTGGTGGGACGCCTGGCTGTTCTTCCTGGTGCTCGCCGTGCTGCTGATCGGCGAATGGGCGCTGCGAAAGAAATGGGGGCTGGTGTAAGCGGCTATTGCAGTAGCAGCTCTTTGGCGGCCAAACGCAAATCGCTGGGCATCTTGGATTGGGACAGGCTTTGCAAGGCTTCCTGCAGAGCCGGCATTTCGGCCAGCGGCTGGGTCAGCATCAGACGTTCCACGGAACGGATGGCGTTGGTCATGACTTCCAAACGCTTCCTCGATTGCTCATCGGGCTCGATGACATCCTGGACGACTTGCGGGTTCTCCGGATCGAGCATCTCAACCAGCACGGGGATGGCCCGCGGATCGCCCGCCCGCGCCAAACCCGTCGCGGCGTTGTACCGCGCGTTGGGAAAGGGATCGTCCAGCATCACAACCAGACGCGCCAACGCGGCCGGATCACCCAAGACGCCCAAGGTGAACGCGGTCGTCGCGCGGACCTCGTCCCGCGTGGAGGCCCCGTCGGTCTCATCGCCAGTGCTGGACCGCGAGAGTTCAATAATCGGCTCTGACAAGTCGGCCCGAGCGGCCTCATCGGTCGTGGGCAGGCCGCCCACCGCGATGGCCAAGGCCTCCAACGCCGCACGCTGCACCGATAGATCCTCGATGTTCTTCTCGGTGGTGCACCCTTCCAATAGCGGTGGGAAAACGACCGGCGTGCGAAACTCGCCCAAAGCGCGACAGACAAAGATCCGCAACTGAACTCGATCCTTGTTCGGCGACGCCTCGACCAGGAGGTTCTCGAGCACTTTGCCCAGTCGGCCCGCCAGTTCGTCGTCGTCGCGAAGGTACTCGTACTCAGGGTTGCGGAGCATGTTGGCCAGCGTGAACGCGCGCTGCCAACTGCCGTCGTTCGGCTGCTGCAACTCATCGACCAACTTCCCGGGATCCGTTCCCACCTGCGTCAGCCAATTGACCGCCAACCACAGCGAGACAATGATCATCACGATCATCATCGGGATCAGGAACAGCTGGAGGATGAAGCTGGCGTTGGGTGGTTGCACCGGCGGCAAAGCTTGACCGCTAGGCAACGGGCTTTTCTCGTCCAGCGACGCCTTGCTCGGCGCGGGTGATTCAGACACGATTGAGATGGCTCCCGAATGGACACGACACCCGGCGACTCGACGCGGTCCCGTTCTTTGATCGGCGGATTTGCGGACCCTTTAGTGTAGAAGCAGTCCCCCAAGCGTCAACGCGGCGTAACGCCGCGTGGCGTCAAATGCCCCATGATCCTGTTCAACCATGTCTTCGAAGACCCTGTGTCCAACCTGGCCGTGGAGGAGGCGTGGCTGGATCATGCGGAGACCGGCGGCTGCGGCGAGATGCTCCGGGTCTGGGAGTCGCCGCAGCCGATGGTCGTGATCGGCCGCTCGTCCCGCGCCGACGAGGTGCGGCTGGAGCGCTGTCGCGACGCGGGCGTCCCCGTGCTGCGCCGGTGCAGCGGCGGCGCAGCCGTGGTCGCCGGCCCTGGGTGTTTGATGTACTGCGTCGTGCTGGACTGCCGCAAACGACCTCAGCTGCGAGCCATCGACCAAGCCCATCAGACCGTCCTGAACGAACTGGCCAAAGCCGTTCGAGCCGGTTTGCCGCCGGAATTCACCGAAGTCATCGCTCAGAAGGGCCTCAGTGATCTAGCGGCCGGCGAACGGAAATTCAGCGGCAATAGCCTCCGCTGCAAGCGAGACCATGTTCTGTATCACGGAACCCTGCTCTACGACTTCCCGCTGCCCGCCGTCCAGGATCTACTGGGACTCGCGCCGCGCCAGCCAGACTACCGTCGGCAGCGGGACCACGCGGAATTCGTCGTCAATGTGCCAGTGGACCCCGAAGCGGTGTGTCAAGCCCTGCGAGAAGCGTGGGAAGCGAACGACCAAACCAATCGCTGGCCCCAACAGGAGTTCGCCGAGATCGTCGCGCGCTATCACGACCCCCAATGGCGGCTGGCCTAGGCAACCGCTTCTCCGCGATCAGCCCCGAAGGGGGCGACCGTAAATCAGCCCAGGGTGCAGCGACGAGAGCGAAGCGAACAAGCAAAACCCGGGGTACGCGACCTTCTGGCGAACAGCCCCGAACGGGGCGACCACAAGTCCGCCCGGGTCGCCGCCCGCCCAGGACCTGGGCGACGGCGCCTATCGCAACGATTAACGCGCCTGGGTAAGAAACGCCCACTAAGTGCTGAGCACTGAAAACACTTACGCCGTTCAGCGCCCAAGTGTCGCTCGAATCCCTTGGTTTCTTGAGCGAAATCTTGCGATTTCTGCTGTGACTTACTAGTAAGCTTGCGGTTGTCCCAGTGGTTTTCCGCCGGCGACTGCTTGCCCAACGGACCGAGCGGCGGGATACTGCAGTGAATGGGCGCCCATTTTTGCGCTCGCAGTCTCTCCGGCTCACGGATCGACCGGAATGGTATTGGCGACGGACGACCGCGCCTACGTAAAGTGAGACGAGGAAGATGAAACGAAACCTGAAAATCTGGTCGGTTTCCCCGATTCTGGTCGCCTTGGCCTGCCTGACGCTCACCGCGCCCGCTCAAGGCCAGGGCGAATGCCAGGAGTATCGCATCGTCTATCGCACCGTCTACGAAGAGCAACCGCAAACCACCTATCGGCTGGAGTACGAGCGCCAGGTGGATCGCCGGGAGGTGACGACCTACCGCCCGGAATGGACGACGGAAGTGCGCCGCCGCCCCTATCGAGTCGCTCGTCCGGTCTATGAGACCAGCATGGACGAGCAACGCTACACGGTGATGCGGCCGGTCTATGAGACCAAAATGGTCGATGAATCCTATGACGTCGTGCGATATGTCACCGAAACGGCGACCAGGCAGGAGCGGACCACGGTCCAACGCCCCGTCACCGAAGTGCAGGAGCGCGAAGAGACGTACATGGTGCGGCGTCCGGTCAACCAGACCGTGATGCAGCCCTATCAGTACATGACCTACCGCCCGGTTCAGACCACTGAGACGCAGTGGGCGCAAACCGGGGCGGTCGTCAATCAGGCGGTAAAGTATCCCGATACCTCGCGAAATCGCTTGCGATGGCTGGGCGGCGGCTGGTACGCCGATCCCGCCACGGGCCGAACGTTCTGGAAGCGCGGCGGCTTGAATTGGGTCAACGAAACCAAGCCCGGCGCCGTCGAGGTTCGCCAGCAATACGTCAATATGATGGTGCCCCAACAAGTCAATCGTTTGACCTACGTGCCGGAAGTCGCCACGGCGCAACGGCCGGTGAATGTGACGTCTTATGTCGATGAGCCTGTCACTGTGAAGCGTCCCATCCAGGTCACTCGCATGGTCACCGAGGAGGTGGTTCGCGACGTTCCCTACACGGTTCAGCGTCCGGTGACCGAAAGAGTCGTGCGGCAACGTCCCGTGCAGACGGTGCGGTGGGAGCAGCAAGAGGTGGTTCGCCGCGTACCCGTAACAACCCAACGCATCATGTATGAAGACCGCGTTGACGAAACCGAGGTCAAGGTTCGCCGCGTGGTGCCCGAAACCCGCGTGATTGAAACGCCCAGGTGGGTGCCGCGTTGGAAGGCGGTCACCGAAATGCGGCGGGTGCAGCGAGTGGTCGCATTCCGCGAGCCGCTTTACGGGGAAGCAACCTACGGCGGCGACGTCTCGACCGTCCCAGCGCCGACCGAAGCGGCGCCGGTGGAAGCCCAGCGGCCGACGGGATCTGACGCCACCACCATTCCGCAACTGGACCCGCCGGTTGAACAGCCAGGGGACGGCGGGCTTTCGCCGGTAGTCATCCCCGACCCGCCGACCGCCTCCGATGCGAACCCGCAAGCTCCACTTCCGCCCAACGAAACCTGATCTCCGCCCATGTCCGGCCCGGACGCCGATCGATTCTCGGGACAGCGCGTCGCCTTCCTTGGCAAGCTGGGAGGCGTTTCCAGGCGTGATGCGCGGAAACTGGTTCAGGAACAAGGCGGGCAGGTCGCGCAGCTGAGCGACCAGGTCGATCTGATTGTTCTCGGGGCTGACCAACTTCCCTTGGACGCCGAGCAGTTGTTAGCCCCGGAAGTGCGGGCCGCGGCCGCCGCCGGCCGCCTGCGGATCATCAGCGAGACCGAATTCTGGCAACGATTGGGCGATCTCGAGGACGACGCCACGGGCCCCACGTTGTACACGCCAGCGCAGCTTGCCGATCTGCTTGACCTGTCGATCGCCACCATTCGTCGCTGGACGCGACGCGGATTGTTGAAACCTCGACGCGAAGTGCACAAACTGCCGTACTTCGACTTCCAGGAAGCGGCGACAGCGCGCCGCATCGCCAAGCTGCTCGCCGACGGCGCCTCGCCGCAGGCCATTGAACAGCAACTGGAGCAATTGGCCCGTTATGCGCCCAATCTCGAGCGTCCACTCGCTCAGTTGGCGATCCTTGTTGAAGGCGGCCACGTGCTGCTCCGCGGCGATCAGGGATTGGTGGAGCCCAACGGGCAGATGCGGATCGACTTTGACTCGCTCGGACAGCCCACGGCGACGACGAGTCAATCCCCCGAAAACGACGAGGAACCGGCCACCCCGTCAACACTCGCCTTGCCGCGCCCGTCGCTGGAAATGACGGTTGAAGATCTCTGCTCGTTGGCCATGCAATACGATGAGGCGGACTTGCTGGCCGAAGCCGCCGAGGCTTACCGCGCGGCGCTCGGCGTGGGAGGTCCCCAGGCCGAGATTTGCTTTCAGCTGGCGGAATTGTTGTATCGCTTGAACGATGTCAGCGCCGCTCGCGAACGCTATTTCATGGCGGTCGAACTCGACGCGAATTACGTCGAAGCGCGAGCCAATCTGGGCTGCGTGTTGGCGGAGACGGGAGATCTCGAACTGGCCGTCGCGGCGTTTCAAGGAGCGTTGACGATCCACCCCGAATACGCCGACGTGCACTACCATCTCGCCCGCACGCTGGATGAGGCGCAGCACTATGAGGAAGCCAACCAGCATTGGCGAGCGTTCCTGCAACTCGCGCCGGCCAGCCCGTGGGCGGACGAGGCGCGGCAGCGATTGGAATTGATCTAGGCGTCGCCGCCCATGCTGGGCCAGATGCCGGGAACTTAAGGCCGCACGCGAGTATCCCAGGCCCGAAGGGCCGGTCTAGTTGGCGACCCTGATGAGTTGCCCGCCTCCCAGCACGGCGTCATGGACGTCGATCCCGGGCGCCAGATGGCCCCGTTTGTTCAGATAGGGATGGTCCGACCATTGGGCGTCGGCCAGGCAGTACCACACGCGGCCATCTTCGAACAGCATGTTGAATCCTTGGCCGTTGTGGTTGACGGCGCGGATCTCGTTGTCTTCGGTCCATCGCGGGCTATCGGCCATCAAACCGAAGTCGGGCCGCTGCTGGTGCTTGGGCGCGACCACTTCTCCATTCTCGATCACGCCGAGCGGATAAGCGTAGGATCCGCAGACGTTGCTCTGCATCAGGGCCAGGTCCGCATCGCTCGCCCCGGCCATCTCTTGGATGGTCGGAATTTCTGGCTGCAAGCGTCGAAACGCTTGGGGCGAGCTGGGACAAACGGTGCGGGCGTCGGCTGGCAGATAAGTGGCTTCCCGCAGCACTATGACCGGTTGCCCGGGGAAGGCGCCGGGGCCGGACGCTTCGACCCGGGGCAAGCGTCCAAAGGGGTCGTTTTGAGCGTATTCCGCAAACGCGAAGCCGAATTGAGCCAGGGTGTTTTGGCAGGTGACGCGCCGAGCCATAGCGCGGCTCTGCTGAATAGCCGGCAAAAAGATGCTGACGGCCGCCAGCAACACCGCGGCGGCGACCAGAACATCGACGATGCTCCAGGCGCGTTCACCGTCGAAGCGATGATCGGCGGCGGACCAGGGGCGACGGGCGGATCTGGCGGCTGGTTGCACCACGTCCGCCGGTTTTGGGCCCAAATGCGCCATGGTCCGCTCGGCCAACCCTGACGGGGGGGCGAACGGGATTTTGGCGTCGGCCAGCGGAGCGAGTTGTCCTCGCAATCGGTTGAGTTCGGATTCCAGAGACGGACGCTGCTGAAGGAGTTCAAGGACTTCCCGGTGCTCATCCTGATCCAGGGCGCCCAACAAATAGCCTAACAGTTGTTCTCGAATTTGCATCGCTGCTTGACCACCGTTGCGTCCGCGAGGACGCGGTTAGTTGACAGTCTCAGCGGGTGGCGACGGCGCCGGTTCGGACTCGTACACATCGCTCAATTTCTGAATTGCGGCGTGTAATCGACTCTTCACCGTACCCACGGGGACGGACAGGACTTCTGCGGCTTCGCGGTACTTCATGCCTTGGTAATAGACCAGATGCACCACGGTCCGCATTTGATCCGACAAGCCATCCAAAGCTTGTTGGACTCGCGCCCCTCCCTCTTGTCGACTGACATTTTCCAAAGGATCCACTTCCTGACTTTCCAACGTATCCATCAACCGCCCGGCGTCGGGATCCGCGTCGGCGCCTCCATCCAGGCTCGCCATCCGATGTCGCCGACCGCGGCGTTGGGCGTCGATGGCCTGATTGGTGGCGACGGCGTACAGCCAGGGTCGAAACCGACGACCCTCCTGGAAGGAGTCGCATTTCAGGTGCACTTGAAGAAAAGCGGCCTGAAAGACGTCCTCGGCCAGCTCCGCATCGCCGAGATAGCGGCGGAGATAGCTGTACAATTCGCGTTCGTAACGCTTCACTAACTGCGCAAAGGCGTCTCGGTCTCCGGCTTGCCGGTAGCGCACGAGAAGTTCTTCGTCAGTCAAAGGAAGCTCCCGACTCAGGAGTCGGTGGGACGTTGGCGCCAATATCGCTGCCGTGCTCATGATTATTTACGAACCTAATGAAGGGAAGTTCATAAAAAAATTCGGACGCTTCTTCCGTGGATGCGCCCGCCGCTCCATGATGGAGCTTCGAGGTTGAGGTCGTCAGGGGTCGGCCTGATGGGATTGTTGGCCCAACTCGCGCTGACGAACAGATTTAAGTTGCTCAAACCTCATCGCGGCGAGTGTTCCGGCGCCGATTTGACAGTCCGCTCGGCGATCCGTAAACTCACGGACTCCAATAGAAGCAAACACCGTGCCGAGAGACGAATCCTTGCCCGAAAAACGCTCTCGATGGTGGGTCGCCGGCGACACTAACGCCTTCTTTGGCTTGATGTTAGATAATATCGCCGACCTGCTGTTGACCGTCAGCTTGCTGGTGGCGGTGTTTGAATTTCCTGCCGACTTTGCTCTCCAAACGATGGTTCCAGGCACCGCCATCGGCGTTCTGGTCGGCGACTTGCTTTTCTTTTGGCTCGCTTTGAGACTCGCCAAACGCACCGGCCGCTCCGATGTCACGGCGATGCCGCTGGGCCTGGACACGCCCAGCACCTTTGGGATGGTCTTTTTCGTACTCGGCCCAGCCTTCCTCCACGCCAAGAACGACCTGGCCCTCGAAGTCGCCCAGGCTGCTCGGTACACCTGGCACATCGGGATCTGCGCCATCGTCATCAGCGGGATCTTCAAGCTGGCCTGTGCGCCGTTCTGCGGATGGGTGCGGCGGGTCACCCCGCGGGCCGGACTGCTGGGCAGCCTGGCGGCCATCGCCGTGGTGTTGATCAGTTTCCTGCCGCTGCTGGAAGTCCTGCACTACCCGTTTGTCGGTTTGGTGGCGCTGTCGATCACTTTGACGACGCTCGTCGCCCGAGTTCGTCTGCCGTTTCGCATCCCGGGCGCCTTGGGCGCCTTGCTGGTCAGCGGAGCGATCTTCTACTTGATGTACGCCGTGGGCGGCTTGTTCGAGACGCCGCTGGTCGAAATCTCGCAAGAGCCCATCGTCTGGCTGCCCACCGGTTGGCTCGAGGTCTTTCGCTTCCAATGGACCCAGGAGCTGAGGGACTCGCTGGCCTACTTGCCGATCGTGCTGCCCTTCGCGCTGGCGACCGTGGTGGGCGGCATCGATTGCACCGAAAGTGCCGCCGCGGCGGGGGACGAATACCACACCGAAACGATTATCGGCGTGGAGGCCCTGGCGACCCTGGTCGCGGGGCTCTGTGGCGGCGTGATCCAGTTGACGCCCTACATCGGCCATCCGGCTTACAAGGCCATGGGAGGTCGCGCCGGGTACACGTTGGCCACCGCGCTGTTCGTCGGCGGGGCGGGCCTGCTGGGCTACTTCGGCGTGCTGTACATGTTGATCCCCAAGGCGGCGGTGTTTCCAATCTTGATCTTCATTGGGCTGGAGATCACTTCGCAGAGCTTTCAAGCCACGCGGAAAGAGCACTATCCGGCGATCGTCCTGGCTTGCATGCCCGCCCTGGCCGCACTATGCCTGCTGCAAGTCAACCCGCTGGTGCAGATGATCGGCGAAGACAAACTGGACGCCAACCAACAACAGACCCTGCTCACCCTGCGGATGCTCAGCAACGGGTTCATCGTGACCAGTCTGTTATGGGCGTCGATGTTGGCTGAGATTATTGATCGCCACATGGGACGAGCGGCGTGTTACCTTGGGGCCGCCGCCTTGCTGACGCTGTTTGGCGTGATCCACTCTCCGCTGGCGGACGGCAGCGTATTTCTCCCCACGCAACTGGATCCCGAACTCCGTTCGCATATGATGCGGTATCTGGCCGGGTATTTGGGCTCGATGGCCTTTCTGCTCGCAATCGGCGCCTGGCGCAGCGCCACCGGAGCCGCGGATGGCTTCCTGAGCGGGGACGCCGGCGACGCGGATGCGCACCCCTAGCCACGCGACGCCGCGTTGGTCCTTCGCCTTCCCGCCCGTTGCAGTTAGGAGCACCTGATGAAATTGGCTCGCACCTTGGAACCCGAAGTCATGGATTCGGCCGCCGAGGCGGACGCCTACGACCAAATGGATCATGACGAAGTCAATCGCGTGTTCGTCAACGACCTGCTGGAAGTTTGCGCGACGCCGGGCGATTGCGTGGATCTCGGTACCGGGACGGCCATGATACCGATCGAGCTTTGCCAGCGTGTGGCCGCGTGTCGCGTCATGGCGATGGATCAATCGACCGCGATGCTGGACTTGGCCGTGTATCGACTCGAAGTGGAAGGGCTGACTCAACGCGTGCAACTCATGCATGGCGACGCCAAGGAAACCGGCCTGGCCGACGACATGTTCGACTGCGTCTTTTCCAACAGCATCGTGCATCATGTCGAGGACCCGGCCCCAGTGCTTCGCGAAGCCTTGCGGCTGAGCCGCCCCGGAGGCGTTATTTTCTTTCGCGATCTCATGCGTCCTGAATCCAGCGACGCCGTCGAACGCCTGGTCCAACAATATGCGGCCGACGCACCCGCGCTGGCTCGCGAACTGTTCCAAGCCAGCCTGCACGCCGCCCTGACGCTGGACGAGATCCGCGAGGTCGTGCAAGACATTGGCCGCGCTCCCCAGGAAGTGCAAGCCAGCAGCGATCGTCATTGGACCTGGATCGCTAGAAGATAGAAGATAGAGGGTGGAGAGTAGAGAGTAGAGGGTAGAGAGTAGAGGGTGGAGAGTAGAGAGTTCTCGAGTACAGGGAAGTTGCTGCGAGCGTCTTATGCGAACTTATCTTGATCTGATGCGACGCATCTTGGAGCACGGCGCCCATAAGCCGGATCGTACTGGCACGGGCGTTCGCAGTCTGTTTGGTTGTCAAATGCGTTTCGATCTCCAACAGGGCTTCCCTCTGGTCACCACGAAGAAGGTGCACTTGAAGTCGATCATTCACGAACTGCTGTGGTTCCTGCGAGGCGAAACGAACATCGCTTCCCTGCGCGAACAGGGAGTCACGATCTGGGACGAATGGGCCGATGAGCACGGCGAGCTAGGTCCGGTGTACGGCAAACAATGGAGAAGCTGGTCGGCCGCGGACGGATCCACCATCGATCAACTCGCCGATGTCTTGCGGCAACTTCGCGAGAACCCCGATTCGCGGCGGATGATCGTCAGCGCCTGGAATGTCGGCGAGCTCTCGCAAATGGCGCTGCCCCCCTGCCACTTGCTGTTTCAGTTCTATGTCGCGGACGGACGCCTCAGCTGCCAGCTCTATCAACGCAGCGCCGACTTCTTTCTGGGAGTGCCGTTCAACATCGCCTCGTACTCGTTGTTGACGCTGATGATCGCTCAGACGTGCAACCTGCAGCCCGGGGAGTTCATCCACACGCTGGGCGACGCCCACCTGTACATGAATCACTTGCAGCAGGCGCAGACCCAACTGCAACGCCAGCCCCGCGCCTTGCCGACCATGCACCTGAACCCGGAAGTCAACGACCTGTTCGATTTTCGTTACGAGGACTTCCGCCTGGAGAACTACGACCCGCACCCCCGGATCCCAGCGCCGGTGGCGGTCTGAGCCGCGCGGCGGGTTTTCATTCGTTGTTTTCGCGTTTCGGGAAGATCCCTGCATTCGTCTCCCACACGCTAATTTCGGTTTTGTATCCATCGGTTGGGACCGTCCCTTTGGGACTTCGCAACCACGACTGGCGTCGGTTTCCCAGGGTTGCGCCTGCGCTCCACCCTGGGCTGGTTTTGGGCCGTCCCGTTGGGACTGTTCTAAGCCGCCGCGTGTGGGCGCTCAAGGTTGACGCGTTATGGAAACCGCCGCACCGACGAAGTCGCTTATCGTCGCCACGGATCGACGGGGCGTTATTGGTCGCGACGGGCAATTGCCTTGGCGGTTGGCGAGCGACCTGAGACGATTCAAGCAGTTGACCATGCATCACTGCATGATCATGGGCCGCAAGACATTCGAGTCCATCGGCCGCGCCTTGCCGGGACGCACATCGATCGTGCTGAGTCGTAAGAAACCGCAGTTGCCTGAAGGCGTGCTGCACGCACACAGTCTCGAGGAAGCGTGGCGTCTGTGCGGCGAGGACGATCAACCCTTTGTGATTGGGGGCGGCGAGATCTACGCCCTGGCTCTCCCTGAAATCGACTGCATTCACCGGACGCTGGTTGACGCCGAAGTGGATGGCGACGTCCGCTTTCCCGAACTCGACCCCCAGCAATGGGTCGTGACCGAGCACCAACACATCGCGGCTGGAGATCGCGACCAATACCCCACCCGCTACGAAGTACTGAGGAGAGCGGGGGTGGGCGGCCAGCAGGAAACGCGGTGACGCGAGGCCGGCAGTCCCTGGCGGCCAGATCCTCCCAGATCTTGCAAGCGCTCTCGTAGTCCCCGCGCGACGCCAGTGGAGGCCACGAAAGTCCCAAGGGGACGGCCCCAAATCAGCCCAGGGTGCAGTCGCAGCGCAACCCTGGGTAACGCGACGCCAGTGGAGGCCACAAAGTCCCGAACGGGACGGCCCCAAATCAGCGCCGTGCGCGACCCCAAGCTTTGGTGTTCTAGTCCTTAATCACTGGGTCTTCCGAGGACTTTTCTTTACTTCACCGGCGTGAGCCGTAGATGTCGTGGAGCCCCCAGACTGCGTGACGAACTCACCGCCAAAGCACTGAAGAACGATCAGGCCATGGCCCACACGCTCGACCAGTTCCTGACCAGCGACGCGTTGGACGCCAAGTTCGCGAAATGCGTCGTCATGCTCGAGGTTCTTCGGCGACGATCCCTTGCAGATCGGAGAGTACGCCTGGTTCAAGGACAACGCAGGCGCCAAGTCGCATCCGGTTGGTCAGAAGAAGCCCAATCCGTTTTTCCGGAAAGGGAAACGCTGGCAGGTCCAACTCGATACTTCCCAGAGGATGCTGTTCAACTTCTAATGAGGTTCAATTCAAAGTGGCGACGCTGGTCCATGTCGCCCAGGAAATTCATCGTCCAAGGCGGTTGTATCATGTCCTTGATGTTCATCCATCACCACTTTCTGGGAAAGGAAGGGGACTCACAATGCTGGTCTCAACTCTTAAAGCAATCAGAGCGAAGCACCGGCTTGCAACTCGAGCGGCTTGACAAGCGAGACCCAATTCGCCGCAAAGTGAAAGCGGATAGCTGGGATGAGCAAGGCGAGTTTGTCGTCACATTTGGTCGTCGCGAGCAAAGTCGCTGGATCTTGGGGGAATTTACGGACGGACTTCTACGTTGCCGGATTCAACTCTATCGGGGCCAGCCGAACTATTCGAACGTGATGGTTTGGACGATTCCATTGGATACGTTTGACGACGATCGGCTAGTGAAGGTGTCGTCCAAAGTCTTCGCGCTAGGCAACCGAGTTCTCAAGCCGTTCTATGCCACGGCGGATACGGAACGCAATCTTGCGTCCAAGTCAAAACGTAGTGGATATGGAGTCGATTTGCGGGCGGAATTGCACGGTGTCTTCTGGCTGACGTATTTCAACAAGCAGTATCGAGACTTCTTCGGCGGGAAAAACTCGCGTCGATTCCTGAAGTTGCCAGCCAACGGGGTGGAGTCACATTGCAGTTGGGCGATTCTCCCTTGAACTACAACGCGGCACGACGGTTGCAAATCGAGACGATTCTCGGGAAGCAGTGCTTTGTCGATCCCAAGAGCCGTCGTGAAAAGGAACCAGGCAAGCACGTACTTTCGTTCGCCGAACTTCGACAGGAGTAGCGCCTCACTTTGCTCAAGAGCGATCGTTCTACTTTGTACTTGCTCGTTGTTAGTAATTGCCAACACGAAAGGGCCCTGCCGCCGAGTGGCTCGGTGCTGGGCCTGCGTTGCTAGTTGTAGCGCGACCAGGTGGTCAGGTTCCCCTGTGGCCAAGCGAGCAGTGAACTATCCGTTGGATAACTCCGACCGCGAATGGCCCATGGAATAGAGAGGACACGGCCGTGAATGGCACGACGGTCAGGTACCTATGATCACCTCGTGAACACCGCTGTCACAATCGTCGCAGTGGACTTGGTGTCTTATCCTCAGGCAACGCAGGGGTTTGCGACGGTTGCAGGGGGTGGCGAGTCTCTCTTCTGACGTTGCGCGCGACCCGACGAATTCACACTGGCGGACCTCCGACGCCCCATTTCTGGCCTAATCGGGTTGCCGAGGCGATCAATCGTCGTTCGTCGGAACTCGACGATATTGAAATGACATTGGCCATCGAGTCGGCCGGAGTCGCGCAGGCAGTTCGAGAAGCTGCGCCAGGCGCTGAACAAGGTGGAGAGTCGTCTGAATAACCGACAATATGAGGCAGTGGCCAATCTGGGTTACGAAGTTGTCTCGTCCGAGTTCATCTTTCTGCAACGAACGATGGGCAGCCTCTTGACCGCCGCTCATGATCGACAGCGTTTCATCTCCGATATCGCAGGCGAGGCAAAACTGACCTACGAAATCGTCGAACCGCTCGTCGAGGCCGAAGCGCGCAGTCGAGACGACACATAAAATCCGGCCCTTCTAACTCGAGTGCGTCATTCCGCCGGAAGACCGTATTTACTGCGAAGTTCTTCCTTCACTTCATCGGCGGTCCGATGTCGCCCCGCGTTGACGTCCGCCAAACCCTCTCGAATCGCCCTATTGACGTCGTCCCGGTCTCGAAGGGACTCCCACTCGACTACCAACTCGTCAAACGACAGGTCTTTGTCTGCGGACTGCAGGCGTCTGGTCGCAAAGCTGTAGAAGCCGTCGAGGTCCCGTTGGGTCACTGTCATCGTGGGAATCCTACTGCAATTCGTCCGGCTGCAGTGGCGGCTGCCCCGGGCCTCTGACTCGCAAAACGAATACATCCTGCTGATCAATGAAGAAAACGATGCGGTAGACGCGACCGCGACGAGTTTTGAACAGCACTTGTCGCACGTCGACCTGCGGGCAATCATCGTTTTCCAACGCTTGCCCGTAGGTGTCAGCGTGGTCGCGGAGGCGAGCAAGCGCGTCGTCGTAGGCATCAAGCCAGGCAGCCGCGCCTTGCCGTGATCGTTCGAGTAGCCATTCGAGAATCGCTTGCTTGTCTTCCTTGGCCCTCGGCAATTCCTGGACGGCGAAACTCATTCTTTGTTCAAGCCATATTTCTGGCGAATCTCTTGAGAATGCTCTCCAGCCGGTGTGCCCCGCTCACCCTTCATGTAATCGTTGATCGACGCATTGATGGCGGCAATGTTGGTCGCTCGCTCCGATTCGGTTGGATTCTCAAGCATCCACAGATCAAACAACTCGGCTAATCCCAATTCCTCAGCCTCACCACGCGCAATCCGACCCTGCACAAAGGCCGTAAAATCCCTGAGATCGTCTTCTGCTGTGGACATGGCTGGACTCCATTGTGAAATGTCGGAGCAATACACCACCGATAACCGCATTTTATCATTGCATGAGGCTCCGGAGAACCGACACGTCGTCGGGAAGGTGCCAGCAATCCGCGTGGCTGTGCGCAGCGGACCTGGCATCGACTAACCCGCGCCGTAACGCAGCACCATGGTGTACTCCGGATTGGCTCGATCTCCGCCAGCGACAATCAGCAGGTGGGTGTCCGCATCGGCGTCCCGAATGGCCTTGCGTAAATTGGCGACGGCCTTGCGGACGCGCTGGCCGGCTTTTCGGAATTCCTCGCCGGTTTCGTCATGGTCGCGATGGGTTTCAACGCCATCGACGACGCGTTGGACGTCCCCCAAGGAATTCGCCCGACCGATCGGTGTCGCCAGCAGCCAGAACAAACGGCTCCTTCAATCTTCCAGGCGTAGGCAGCCGCGTAGCTCTTCCCGCCACTTTCTTCTTCTAGCCAAGTTCCAATGACGCCACCGAAGCCGGCGTCTTTGAGCGTGCTCTTAAGCGTATCGGCGGCCGTGGCTGTTGAATTGAAACATGCCAAAGCAACAACTGCGACGCAGATATTCATGAGTCGTTTCCTTGATTCAATCTCCAGAGCCAGAAGGGTTGGCACTGCGAAGCTGGCTCAAGGCCGCGCGTGCGTGAATGGCAGGTTGCGTCTTCATGACTCGGGCGTGTACTCGACTTTTTCGTTCGGCAGCCCATAGCATTGGACCGGCGATCCGCCCTTGGTCATGGCCTTGCTGGACCGAGTCGTCAATCGAGCGCTCCTCCACCCGGCGATCCCGTGGGCGCCGGTATCGTAGTGGCCGGCGGAATGGCGGCGTGCTTTGTCGATGCGCGCTCCGTCGATGCGCTCGCCTCCCCCCTCTACTCTCTCCCCTCTACTCTCTCCCCTCTACTCTCTCCCCTCTACCCTCCCCAAGAGTCGATGTCCGCTGTGGGCGACTGCGAGCAGATCGCCGATCATTCCTTGTTCATCGCGGCCGCCTCCGTATTGCAACAGCCAGAGAGATTTCAGGACGCCGACGCCGTCGAACATCGCGTCGGGCAGGCAGGAGAGGATGGCGGCGCCGATGTCGTGGTTCAGATCGGCGTTGGGGCAAGCGGGCGAGAGTCCGCGGGGGAAGGAGGTGCGGAGGGAGGCCAGCACCAGCGGCCAGGTGGTTTCGTTTGGCGAGCGTGGTCCGTGCATCAGGCTGCCGCTGAAGTCCCGCATGCGTTGCACGTCAAAGGCGAAGTCTTGGACGTCATGGTCCGTCGCGAGGTAGCCCAGCAAGAGGTCCGTCCAACGCTCCACACGTCGCCGCAACTGGTTCAGAGCCACCGCCTCACGAGCTTGAAAACCCTGGCCGTTCACCATCAGGTTGAGCGTGCGGCGGCGGACTTCCAAGTGGCTGATGAAGACGCTGCGAGTGATCGGATCATATTCCGAGGAGCCGCGTCGCGCGTCCCAGCCGGCCACCAACGCGGCCCATATACGAGTCAGGACTTCGCCCGTCAGAATTTCTTGGACAGTCGGAAACAGGCCCTGCCAGATCAGATCGGCGTCCTTTGGCCAGCGCTGGATGCTGTGGGCCGCCTCCTTCAAGTCATGCGTCCAGCGGTCCAAACGACACTTGGAACTGGACCAGTAAGAATGCAAACCATCATGGTGCAATCCACCAGTGCAGCGAATCAGAAAAGGACTGTGGGCGGCCAAGGCCGCTGATAGCTCCATGAGGTCGCGAGCATGCATGAGTTGATCTCGGCAGTGCGTGGGCCGTTCGATCCATGGATGGCTCTGCCGCAACCCATGCCGAACGATGGTTCAGCACCCAGGAATTGCAAACCGCGCACCAGACCTGAAAACGTGGTCTGATCGCAACAAATCCCCGGTTCTTGGGCACTGCGGCGGACATCCGCATCCAACGCGGGTGGCCGAAAGGCAACACGCGTAGCATTCCCGAAACGTGGCGGTAGGTGGTAGGGAGGAGGTGGTAGGTGGTAGGTGGTAGGTGGAGGTGTAGGTGGAGGTTGTAGGCGGTAGGTGGTAGGTGGGTGGAAGGTCGTAGAGCCGCACTTGGGCGCGCGAACGACTCCGTACGTCCAACCGCGGCCTTCGAACGACCCGTTCCAACGAAATGCCCCCAAATCAGCCCAGGGTGCAGCGCAGCGCAAACCCGGGTAACCGACTCCAAGCCCCTACTCTCCGCCCCCTACCCTCTACCCTCCACCCCCCTCCACCCTCTACGCTCTACCCCTCCACATCCGTCTTGCTTCGATGGCGAGGAAGTGCTAAGGTCCCCGCAATCTGGGGAATTCTCACAGAGCAAGGAAGCTGTTCCCATGAAGATCATGCTTGGGCGCGGACCGTTTTTCGGCGGAGCGTCGTATTGTCGGCTGGCTTTTTTCGCTGTGCTGTGGATGACGGCGCTGTCCGCCTGGACCAACTCGGCTTGGGCTGAGGAAGCTCAGTGGATCTGGAGCTCGGAGCATCAACAGGGCAAGGTCCCTGTGCAGGCGAGTTGTTATTTTCGCCGCACGATCCAACTGGCTCGCCCGGATCAGGCCCAGATTTCGTTGGTGGCCAACGACGCCTTCGAGCTCTATGTCAACGGCCGGCGCCTGGGCGCCGCGACGTCCGATGGTCGATTGAAGTCTTACAACATTGGTCGCCATGTTTATCGCGGCCGAAATACGATCGCCGTGCGAGTGATCAATTCGTCCGGCGGCGATGCGGGATTGGCCGCGAGGCTGCTGGTTCGCGAAGCCGGCCAGGATTGGAAGTCCTATTCCACCGATGCATCCTGGAAAGTGACCACGCGTCCGATGCCCCTGTGGAATTCGACGGCCTACAACGATCGCAGTTGGTCGGGCGCTCAGACACTGGGAGCTTTGGGCGATGATGCGTCGAAGCTAACGGCCGCCGGCGACGGCCAATCCACGGCGCCTACCGGCATGCATGCTCAAGGCCGCTTTCTGATTGACGATGAATTCCGCGTGCAACGACTGATGAGCCATGAACAGACCGGTTCGCTCATCGCCATGGCTTTCAACGAGTTTGGACACATCATCGCTTCGCCGGGCGACGGTCCGTTGCTGTTGATTTATGACAGCAACCGTGATGGTCGGCATGATCAAGTACGAACCTACTGCGACCAGGTCACCGGGTGTCAAGGCATTCTGCCACTGAACGGCGACGTCTTTGTGACGGGACATGGGCCGGAAGGACAGGGGCTTTATCGGCTGCAGGATCGGGATCGCGATGGATCGTTGGAAGTCGTCAAGGCGATCCTGCGGTTTGAAGGACCTTTAAGCGAACACGGCGCACACGGTTTGGTGTTGGGACCGGACGGTTTCCTGTATGTGGTGCTGGGCAATCACACTCGACCGGTCAAGCCTTATGGGGAAAACAGTCCCTACCACCACCCGATCGAAGGCGACTTGCTACAACCCCGCTACGAGGATCCGGGCGGGCATGCGGTCGACCGCAAGCGCGCCCGGCGGAGTCGTGATTCGCACCGACACGGCGGGCCGCGGCGTGGAACTCGTCGCCGGCGGGCTCCGCAACGTCTATGACCTAGCGTTCACTCCGGAAGGCGAGCTCTTCGTGCATGATTCGGACATGGAGTCCGACATGGGAACGACGTGGTATCGCCCGACCCAGCTACTGCATGTTGTGCCCGGCGGCGAATACGGCTGGCGCAGCGGTTGGGCGAAATACCCCGAATACTACTACGATGGTTTACCCGCGGCCGCGAAGACCGGACGAGGCTCGCCCACGGGCATCACGTGTTACCAACACCATGCGTTCCCCTTGCGATTTCAGGGAGCGTTGTTCCTGGCCGATTGGTCGGAAGGCCGCATTCTTGTCGCTCGTCCGAAGCTGCAAGGCGCCACCTATGTCGCCGAAACGGAAGTGTTCATGACGGGCACTCCCCTGAACATCTGCGATATGGATGTGGGACCGGACGGAGCTTTGTACTTTGTCACAGGCGGCCGGGACACCCATGGCGGATTGTATCGCGTGAGTTGGAAGGGCGATGTGCCGGCCGAATTCAAGCAGCCTGGCGAAGGCGTCGCCGCGGCGATCAAACAACCACAGTTGCACGCCGCTTGGGGGCGCCAGAGCGTCGCCAATCTGAAGCAAGCCATGGGAGACAAGTGGGCGGCGCAAGTGAGGAGCGTCGCCGAGAGCAGCAAGAACTCGGTGGCCAACCGCATTCGCGCCCTGGAGCTGATGCAATTGCTGGGTCCGCAACCCGACCAGGAACTCCTCAAGAGACTGGCGGCCGATCCGGCGCCCGCCTTGCGCGCGAAGGCCGCCGAAGTGCTCGGCTTGCGGGGCGAACCTGACGCCCGCGGCATGATGATCGAGATGCTTAGCGACAAGCAGCCGCTGGTGCGGCGGAAGGCCGCCGAAGGTCTGGTCCGCGGGCGGCAAACGGCGTCGTTGGAGCGATTAGCGCCGATGCTCGCCTCGCTGGATCGTTTCGAATCCTGGGCCGCTCGGCGGCTCTTGGAACGCCTGCCTCCAGCGCAATGGCGAGAAGATGTGTTCGGCGCATGAAGATCCTCGCGTCTTCTTGCAAGGCTGCCTCTCGCTGATGCTCGTCGTGCCCGAGAAAGTCAACGGTCAGGCGATCATCAAAAGCGTCGGCGAGCGGATGGAGAGTTACCTGACCGATCGCGACTTCCTGGATCTCTTGCGGCTAGTGCAGATCAGCATCAGCCAGGGCGAGATCGCGCCCGAGGAACTCAATTCCCTGCGGGAAAAGATGGTCTTGGAGTATCCCTCGCAAGACGATCTGATGAATCGCGAATTGGTTCGCAATCTGGCGTTCCTGCAAGCGGGCGAAGCCTTGCCGACCATCACGGAAACGCTGCAAGCCGATGCGGCGCCTGTGGAGAAACTGCACACGGCGCTCTCGTTGCGTTATCTGCAACAAGGCTGGACGCCGGAACTGCTGCGGAGACTGATGGTCAGCTACCGCGACCTTTCCAAACGCGAAGACGTCGGCGGCAGTTATGCGGCGTATCTACGCAATGTCAGCCGTGATTTCGCCAAGACGCTCTCACCCGAACTGGCCGAAGCGCTCTTGGCCGACGGCATGATCTGGCCCGATATGACGCTGGGCGCGCTGTATCGCTTGCCCGAGAAACTGGACGAAGCGTCGATCTCCAATCTGGTCATGATCGACCGAGGTTTGAAGGATTCCGACGATGAATCCGCCGCGGCCTTGCGGGTCGGGGTCGTCGCGATCCTGGCGCGGACGCAGCAGCCGTCGGGACTGCGCTACTTGCAGCAGCAATGGGAGACCGACCCGGATCGACGTCCCACCATTGCGTTGGGATTGGCTCAATACCCTAATGGCGAGGCGAATTGGTCGTACCTGGTGCGCAGCTTGCCAATCCTGGAAGGCGCCGCGGCGCGGGAAGTCGTCACCCGGCTGCGCGAAGTCGAGAAGGCTCCCGTCGATGACGAGCACTTTCGACAAACAATCCTGCTGGGCCTTCGCTTGCAGGACAACGGCGCCGCGGAGGTCGGGAAGCTGCTCGCCTATTGGACCGGCGAGGAGCCAGGACCCACCAGCGGCGACTGGCGAGAGATCATGGGCGGCTGGCAGCAATGGTGGGCCAAGCAGCATCCCGACAAACCGGTCGCGTCTTTGCCCACTCCCGAAACCGAACCCGCCTGGGAGCCGGAAGAACTGCGAGCGTTCCTGGCCAGTGCGGACGGCCAAGCCGGCGACATCGAACGCGGCGCCAGGGTCTTCGCCAAAGCACAATGCGCGAAGTGTCATCGCTTCGAGAACCAAGGCGAGGCGTTGGGACCGGACTTGACGAGCGTCGCCAACCGCTTCTCCACACGCGAGATCTTGGAGTCCATCATCTACCCGTCGCAAGTCATTTCAGATCAATACACCGCTCGCAATGTGATTACCGCGGACGGTCGATCCTTCACCGGATTGTTAGCGGCGGGCGGTCAAAACGAGATGATCTTGCTGCAAAGCAACGGCCAAAAAATCGTCTTGCCCAAGGACGAGATCGAGGAGACCTCCGTCAGCAAGATCTCGGCCATGCCCAACGGCCTGCTCGATGAACTGACGCTGCAGGAGATCGCGGACTTGTTCGCCTACATGGGCGCCAAGCGAAATATCGTCGCTCGACAGCCCGATGCGACCGACGACCCCACGAGTTCTTCTCGACGTTGACGTTAAGTTCGCATTCGCGAAAATTGTTCCCAGGGTGGCGCTTGACCGTCAGGGTGGGTCACGCGCTTCTCGATGACCGGCGTCGAGAATCCGCGACGAACGTCCGTCCCCATCGACGAGCAAGCCACATGAAGTACTGGTTGGTCAAGACGGAGCCGTCCTCATTCTCGATTGAGATGTGGGCCAAGATCCGCAACAAGAAGACTTGCTGGGATGGGGTGCGCAACTACCAGGCGCGAAACTTCATTCGGGATGAAATGACCGTTGGCGATCCAGTCTTCGTTTATCATTCCAACGCCAAGCCGCCGGCGATCGTGGGCTTGGCTGAAGTCGTCAGCCAAGCCTATCCGGATCACACGGCTTGGGATTCTCAACACGAGCATTTTGATCCGAAGACAAAGAAGGACGCGCCGCAGTGGTTCATGGTGGACCTGAAACTGCTGCAGGTCTTCGCTGCTCCTCTGCCCTTGCCCAACTTGAAAGAGATGTCGGCGTTGAAGAAGATGGAGCTGCTTCGCAAAGGCTCGCGTCTTTCCGTGCAGCCGGTGCGCAAGTCGGAATACACGGCGATTCTGAAGCTAGCCGCCGCGGGCTGATTGGCTATTCGCTCATTCGTTCGAGCAAGTCAGTGACTTCTTTCACGGAAAGCTCTCGATCGATGCGCAGCCGGGCCGGCAGGAATTCGAACATCCGCTCGCATTGCCAGCTGCGCCGGTAGGATGGCGGCCCCAGCAGAATCACCCGCTTGCCGTCCCAGCGATCGATGTCGGCCGGAGCGCCTTCGCTCCAGATCCAATGATCGGAGGATTCGAAGTCCGTGGCGCCTTCGGCGGTCATGGCTTCATCCCGCCAAGCCGTCCACTGGTACATATTCCACTGGCATTCGATCGTTTGATGCAGCGATGCGGGCCCAACTCCCATGGCGACTCGCAGCGCGGATTCATCGATGCGAACGGGCTTCATGGCGGTGCGCGGAAAACTATGCATCAACAGCATCTCCAGCTGAAAATTGTCCGCCACGCCCGACATGCCGCCGGCGACGCCCAACATCGTGGTGGGTTCGATCGCCAGGAAAGGCTCGTCGTCCAAGACCCGCAGCAGTTCGTACAGCCAATGCCCGGCCTCATGAAAATCAACCAGCGATTCGACCAGCGGCAACCACTCCTTGGCCGCGCTGCGGGCCGCAGGACTGCGCGAGAGCACCGGCGCCGCGCCGCGCCAGAAACTCTTCAGTGCTTCCCAGGCTGCATGCTCGCGCGGCGACTGAGCGGCGGCGTATTCGACCGCGGCGACCGTGACCAAATCCTCGATAGGATCCGCCGAGGGGTCGTCCTCGGCGGCCAATCGTTCGAGCCCCTCGACATCAAAGTCAGCCTCGTCGAGCAGGTCCAGGGGCTCGCCGCTGAACTCAAGCGGATCCGACGGGTCCTCATTCATCAGGGAATCGGCGATCTCGTCCCGCAGCACGTCGCCCCTGAGCAACGGGCTGGATGAGTCGCGCACTTCAGCGACGCGGGCGAGCACCAATTGCAGGAAATGATGGGACTGCCGCAACAAGTCGTGGAGTAACTTCAGCATCGCAGCGCTGATCAGCTCCGCCGGCAGTTGGCGGCCGCCGACCAATTGGCCCAGGAAATGGCCGAATGGGCCAACGCGAGTGAACGGCATGCCCAACAACAACGGCGCCAGGCGAGCCGCGGCGCGCTCCACTTCTCGATCGTCGCTGTCCCGCAGCACGACGTGAAAGCGGCGCAAGACGTCATGCAACGGTCCCGATGCGAGCCGCTCATCCCGCCACTTGGCAATCAGTTCATCGGTAAGTTCAGAGAGCATCTCTGTCGGCCCTTCGGGCACTTTGGCTTGGTTCTTGGTTCTGGCTTCTTGGTTCTCTGGTTCTTGGTTCTTGGCGGGGTTACGGGCTGGGCTGATCTTTGGTTTGTTTTCCAACGCTCGCCCACAGAGCGATCCAGGGCGTTACGGGCGCTCGCATGCGCAGGTTGCTCCAGAAGAACGCGTGCACGATGGTCAACGAGATCGCCAACCAGAGGCCTGTCGCGTGGGGCGGGCCGGCTCGCAAGTCCGGCCGCAACCAATAGCCTCGAGCGGCCAACAAGAAGAGTGCGGCGTACCAGAGTCCCACGGCGTATCTGGCCGCTTTGGCGGGCCAGCTTTCTTGCCGCGTCGCGGCGTGGGGCGCCAAGCGCCAGAGGCGACCGACGCGGACGCCGATCGACCACAGAAAATCGCCGGGGCGTTGTTGAATCGTCTTCCATGCTTGCGCATAGCAAAAGCGATCCGTCCGCACTTCATCGAAATCCAACTCCCGCAGTCGAGCGAGATGGACTTGATCCAACTGGGCGGAATCCCATTGCGGGGGACGATCGCGTTGCCGCAGGTAATCGTAGAACCCGGGGTTGTTCGCCAACCACAGCGTGTAGCCGCCATGGGTGGTGGTGAAAATGGGTTTGCCAAGATGCCGCCAATTCCTCAGCGTCCAGGGCAACAGCAACACGCCCGCGGCGACCAACATGACGGCCAGGCCCTTGAGCGGCCGTGGTCGGCGCCCCAGGCTTGGAAGGGTCAATAACCCGCACCAGACCAGGAACGTGGGCCGGCACAGTATCGCCAGCCCCAGGCACGCGCCGCGCGCCAGATTCGCCAGCGCCGTTTGTGATTGTGGTTCGGTGCGTTGGAACACATAGAGTGTCGCGGCGGCCAGCAAGACAGCCAGCGTCTCGGTCATCACCAGCGTGGATTGCTGTAGCAACAACGGATCGATGGCGACCAGTCCAGCGGCGATCCAAGCCGTCTTGCGACCGCCTTGGTCGGCGGCCATGAGGAAGACCAGCAAGACGGTCGCGGCGCCCAACACCGCATGCAGCACGGCGATTCGCAGCGGGCCCCAGTTCGAGTCGTCCCCGCCAATCGCCGCCAACAGCAAGGGGTAAAGCGGAGGGCGGTAAGCCGTCAGGCGCCCACCACGCGCGAAGTCGCCTTGTTGGCGCAGATGCCGAGCGATCGCCACGTACGCATCGGGATCCGCTTGCAGATTCGTCCGCATGACCACCAGCACGCTCGCTCGCGCGGACAACGCTAACAACACAACGACGATGGCTTCCCGCAGGCGGACGCCTCGTCGCGGCCGCGCGTCGCCGGTGGTTGAGTCATGCTCGCCAGTCACAAATCACGCCGCTATGCCCGGGGAAGATGTCGGCTCACCGCCGTGTTCATGACGCTGACTCTCCGCGGCCGAATCCTACCATGAGGGCCCTGCAGCGGACAGTCCGCGGCGCCAGGCGCGTCCCCGCGCCGAGAACCAAGAACCAAGAACCAAGAACCAAGAACCAAGAACCAAGAACCAAGAAAAAACCGCTCTTGACGGCGTACGACTGTACGCCTTATCCTGCCCTCGTCGCGTACAGTTGTAATTCGGCCAACCCGATTCGACCGAGGGAGAGCGTCGTGGGTGAATTGCCAGAGTTGTCCAAGGGCGAGTTGGAAGTGGCCCGCGTGTTGTGGGAACTGGGCAAGGCCACGGTGCGCCAGGTGCATGAGGCGTTTCCGGACGATCGGTCGATCGACTTCGCCACGGTGCAAACGTATCTTCGCCGGCTGCATTGCAAGGGCTATGTGCATGCCGAGCTTGACGGCCGCGTGCGGTACTATTCGGCGCGAGTGCGTCCCAAGACCGTGATTCGCCGAACGGTGGGCGATCTGGTGCAACGCTTGTTCGATGGCGAAGCGATGCCGTTGATGCGCCACTTGATCGAGGAGCATGGAGTCACGGATAAAGACTTAGAGCAGCTGCGAGGGCTCGTGGATCGACTCGAGAAGGAGAGCGGTCATGAGCGCATTGGTTGAGATCCTGGGCCGATGGGCCTGGACGCAATCCTGGCAACTCGCCGTGCTGATCCTGCTGGCCGTGGTCGCCAGCAAGTTGTTCTCGGATCGCTGGCCGCACGCCACCTTCATGCTCTGGTTGGTCGTGTTGCTGAAGTGCGTGACGCCGCCGGTCATCAGCAGTCCACTGGGCGTGTTCAGTTGGGCGCAGAGCCGCCCCGCCGCGACGACGAGCGATACCGGTTCGCCGCGAGTGCGGCAGGGGGCCTTGGCCGAGTTGGCCGTCGGTCCCGCGGAGACGCCGGCTGCGGAGACGCAGCTTCCCGACATCGTCGTGCACTGGCGGAAGGGGACCGACGACGACTCCCTGAGCCAACGCGCCGGGAAGTCAAAAGCGACCGACTTGTTTTGGGTCGGGTGTTGGCTGGGAGGCGCCGCTTTGGGACTTGTGTGGGCGAGCGGTCGCTGGTGGGCGTACAATCGCCGCTTGCGGCTCGCCGCTGGCTATTGCCCGCGGTCCTGGCAAACCGCCCTGGACGCGCTGGCGACGCGGCTGCGAGTGCGGCGCCCTGTGCGGCTGTGGATTTCCGAGAGCCGTAGCGGACCCGCGGTCATCGGCCTTTGGCGTCCCACGATTATTCTCCCCGCAGCGTTGATTCGTGATCGCGGTCCCAAGCAGTTTGAAGCGATCCTCGCGCACGAACTGTTGCACGTGCGACGCGGCGACTTGTGGTGCGGCGTCTGGCAGCTGCTCGCGGCTTGCCTCTGGTGGTTTCATCCGTTTGTCTGGTGGGCGATGCGATGGATCAATCGCAACGCCGAACGTTGTTGTGATGAAGAAGTCCTGGCGGAGCTTGGTTGCCCGCCGGCCGATTACGCTCGCAGCTTGCTGGAAGTCTTGCAATGCAAGCAGCAACTGCGAGCAGCCCCGATGTTTCCCGGCGTACGACCGGTTGACGTCACTCAAAAACGATTGGAGCAAATCATGGATGATCGACAGGGACGCCCCATGGGAGCGCCGTGGTGGTGCTGGGTCTTGTTGGCCGCCGCGGCGATGGTGCTGTTGCCCGGCGCCGCACGAGTTTTGAATCCCGGATCGAACGCGCCGGTGTACTCCGCGCCGCAGCAGGCAATGCCGATCCCGCCGATCCCCACGGCGACGCTCTCGACGCCCAACGACCCCGCGCCCATAGCGCCGTTGACTCCTTGGCCACAGTCCACAGGGTTGAATCCGAGTCCCAATGCGCAAATCGTCTCGCAACCGCTCTACCCACAACAGGCAACCATCGCGCCGATCGCAACGGATCCCGTCCCGCCGCAAGTCCGCGACGTGGAGGATCTGGTCCAACAGATCGTCCAAGGACAAGGTGGGAGCCGCGAGAGCGCCGAGCAATTCCTGACGCACCTGTTGCGAGCCATGATCGGCGTCACGGCCGCCGAGCCAAACTCGAATGCGAGCACCTTGGTTGTGCTGACGGCAACCCAAGATGGAGAATCGGCCAAGTCCCGCGTGGCCGCGATGTTGAATCCTCAACAACTCAAGAGCCTGGACGCTGCGCTGACGCGGTTGCGAAAACACGGTTTCCAACAAGTTCAGATCTCGGCCCGCTGGATCTCCCTGCCCGCGAAGATGCTGAACACCCAAGCGTTTTCGGTGAATTGGCGGGCGGAAGCCGAATCCGATACGCAGTTTCCCCCGAAGTCCAGCTTTCCTGGCGAACCGACGCCGTCGGACGACGCCTCGCCCTGGACGCGGCGCGGTCCACCGGACAAAGCAATCATTGGATGATGTTCGCCGTGCTGACCGATCCCGAAATGCGAGGCGTCATGACGGCCGTGCAGAGCGACGCTCAAGCCAACATCCTGACGGCGCCGAAAGTCACCGCCTTCAACGGCCAGTATGCGGCGATCACCGACGGCGTGCAGCGGCCTTTCGTGGTGGGACTAAAGAAGGTTGGCGAGCAATACCAACCTCAAATCAAGGTCTTTCAGGAAGGGCGATCCCTGGGAATTCGGCCGCTGGCGAAAGACAAGACGGTCCTCTTGATGTGTGAAGCCTGGTCCGCCTCCATCACTCATGTCGAAACGATGCAGGTGCCTCGGCCAGGAGCGAAGGAACCGCTCTCGATTCAAGTTCCTGAAGTCACCGAAGTCGCCATGCAGGCTGCGGTCGAGGTCCCCAACGGCCAAACCCTCGCGATGGTCGCTCGTGATCCCGCGGACAAGACGAAGCTGATGATGGTCCTGCTCGACCGCCACGGCGCTGGAGATGTTCTCGGCAAGCGAAGCGACGCCGAATCAAGAGAACGCCGGCCAGGCCGGCGCCGTCGCGGAATCAATCGCCGCCCCCAATGAATTCCCTCGGTTGCCGCCGGCGGCGGCGGAGAATCAACGGGATCTCGCACCCGCCTCGAGCGAGAGCGGCGATCGTGCGAACCAAGCCAAGGAAGAAAGCGAACCTCAGGACAAGGAAGAGGGCGAAGGACAGCCAGCCGACGACGACGCGCACGATCACCCAATAGGTCGGGAAGGGCCTTGATCGTAAGCCGGTCCACCTGGGAGGGTAGCAGGCCCGACGGGCCGGCACAGTTTTAGCGGTGGCCGTGAGGCCACGGAACGTCAACGGAAACGGGTCCACAGGCCCGATCTGGAAAGGTAACCGTGGCCTCACGGCGAACCCTTTAAAGCTAGCATGAAGCGAATCGCGACTAGCCGGCAAATTCCCGCCACCGCTGGCCGCTTGTCCCAGCGGGGCGATGCTCCTCGCCAGCCCGTGCGCCGCGCCCATTCCCGCCACCGCTGGGCTCGTCCCAGCGGGGCGATGCTCCCCGCCAGAGAGCGCTGTTTGCTGGGCGAGGAGCATCGCCCAACGGGGGCAAGCCCCGTTGTGGCGGCGTCCCCGCCGGGATCGTTGCTGGCGAGGAGCAACGCTCGACGGGGACATGCCCCGTCGTGGCTTGCTCGCCGCGTAAGCACAGGCAGCGACAGGCCTTGGCGGAAAAAGGAGCCTCTTCGGGGACACTCTAAAGAAACTGCAGGTTGCTCAGCTTTAAAGCGTTCGCCTCACGGCCACGGCTAGAATTGTGTTGGGCCTCCCGGGTCTCGGACAGAGTCGGGTTGACCACCTTACGATCAAGGCCGTCGGGAAGCTATTTATCGGCCGCCCCTTGATCTCATCCATCACCACGGACGTGGCGCCGGACACCTGGGTCGCCGGCGGCGGCGAGGGAGTCATCGTGGCGTACGCCGCGAACCGTTGCCTGGTGGTTCGTCAGCAACAGGAAGTGCACGAGGCGCTGCAAAAATACCTGGTCAAGCTGCGAGAGGAGCGATAACACCGCGGGATCCTGGGCGTTGATTTCCGCCGCCTCAGGCGCGCCAACCGGCCCAAACGCTACGCCGCCCTGTCCACTGCTCCCAGAGGACGGCGGCGTTTTTTCTTGCTCCCGTCGCTCAACACCGTCAGCGCGACGCGATCTTCCAGGTTGGGCCGAAAGACCGTGAGCAACAGCAGCGGCAGGTACCAGGCGACATAGTCGCCGCCGCCGAAGCCATGGCAGAACTGAACGGCGAGCATCACGGCGGCCGAGCAACAGAGCAGCGAGCCCAGATTCTTCTGCGGCGGCCAGACGGCGAAGAAGATGCTCAGGCAAACAAAGGCCACCAACACCGGCCAACGGTAATTCGGATCCCAACTCAGTTTCCAGACGCCCTGCAGGCCTTCCATCGCGGGCATCTGGATGCCGAACATGGAGCTTAGCTTCTGCCAGAAAGAAACCGACTCGCTGGGAATCCAGGGAAGCAACAAGACCAATAACAGCAGCATGCCCGCGATGCCGCCGAGGAATCTCGACAAGCCGCGCTGCCAATAGAAGCTGATCCACAGCGGCAACAGGAACAGCGGGTAGTACAACGTGCCGACGGCCAGCCCCAGGCAGATCCCGCTCAGCGTCGGGCGCCGGTACAGCAAAACGGCCCAGGTCAAACAGGCGGCCGGTAGAATGTGCGTGATGCGGCCGGTGGAGATCGCCGTGTAGGGCAACATCAAATACAAGGTGGCCGCGCCGATACCCATCTTGAGATTGCCGAAGTGCCAATAACCCACGCCCACGATTCCCACGACAATCGCCAAGTGGGCGAGAATGGCGGTCACTTTCGCCACCACCGCGTATTCGCTGACCTCGGGATTCCCAGCGTCTCGCAGGTTCACCGTCAGAATGCTGGGCAAGACGTTCAAGGCGACGTGGCCCGGGCCGTGATGCGAGAGATTCTCCAGCTGTTGTTGATCGACCTCGCCGGTCATCAATTGATCCGCCAACCTCGGTCCGACCAGATCGGAATCCGAGGTCTCGCCGGTGATGACGTTGGCCATCAGAAAGACAAACAAGAAGCAGCTGATGAAGTTCAGGCCGCCGATCGACAAGTTGGGCTCCAACAAGGGCCGGCGAACCATCAGCGGGTCGATCAAGACGCGCATCAGCAACAACGCGTTGACCGTCAGAATCCAGAGATAGCCGATCCGTTCCCAGCCAACCGCTTGAGCCAGCCGGGCCTCGATTTCGGGCGCCAAACTGGGTGGTTCATCGATCTGCGAGGCCGGGTTGACCGGCTCGGAGGTTTGCGGAGGCGGCGCGACGAGCTGCTGCTCAGGCAAGGGTATCGGGTTGCTCTGCTCCAACTGCCCGTGGTGCACCAACAGCAATCCTGGCGCCAGGGCGATCAGCAACAGCAAATCCAGATTGCGCATGCTCCAGAAGCGGTTGAACTTGAAGAACAACCCGATCATGAGCAGCGACGAGAGATACGCCCAGGTCGAGGGCGGCACCCGCTCATATTGAAACAGAATTTCGTTCATTCGCCCGCCGACTGGAACGATGTCTGAGTGGTGCGTCGCGTCCAGCGATCAGCGCGAGGCGCAGGACCACGCAGAGGCGGAGTTCCGATCGACACCCACGAGCGACCGGATTCTCTCATGATCCTAGCTGAACTCCACCACCCGCATTGCGACCTCCAGGATAGGCCCCCCGCCTCGTTTTGCAAGCCGCTTCCACAAGGAAGTCAACCGCCGACGTCGACGATGCTGCAGGCCTGGATCGGGCGGAGGCCCAATTGCTCCGCTTGCTGAATCAGCTCCGGACTTTCGCTGCCAGGGTTCAGAAAGAGCTCCCGGCAACCCTTGTCGGCGATTTCCCGCAGCAAACTCAAACCGATCTCGGGCGGCACGTACATGCTGACCCGATCCAGCGGCACGGGAATCTCGCCCACGCTGGAATAGGCGGTGAGGCCCTCAATTTCCTGCGCGGCGGGATGGACCGGAAACACCTGATAGCCAGCCCGAAGGTGGGCTCGAATGGACCGGTTGCCGAATTTGGAGCGATCGGCGCTGATGCCCACGATGGCCACGGTCGGAGAAACGCCAGGGGAATCAGCGGGAGGATTCATGAAGATGCTGCAGGGTTGAGGGTTAGGGGGATTGAGGAGACTAGAAAAACAAACTGGATACGTTGCTCACGGATTGGTCTGGCGGTGGTCGCCGCCCATACATTATTGTCCGGCCCCAAGAAGCAAAGGTCAGGCCCCCAAGGAGGGGTCGGCCTCGTTTTTGATTGCTGGATCCCACGGAGGGGAGCCCGTTGCGTCGCTTTAATGTGTTCTTACTCGCCGCCTTGCTGGCCTTTTGTGGTTGGCTGTTCTTCCAGCATTATCGCATTGAAGGTTGGCAAGACGTCCGCGTCCTGCCGCGTGATCGCGCGGCCGGGGCCGGCGGATGGTCCAAGTGGCAGCCCGCTGCTCGCGGCGGCGAAACGCTGCGCATCGCCACCATGAACGTGCAGGTCTTCGGCCGGGCCAAGGCCCAAAAACCACATGTCATGGAAGTTCTGGCCGAGATCGCTCGGCAATACGACATTCTCGCGATTCAAGAGATCCGTTCTCAAGATCAAGATTTGATGCCGCGTTTTCTCGACCTGATCAACGCCACCGGCCGCCGATACGACTATGTGATCGGGCCGCGACTGGGCGACGGTCAATACTACGAACAATATGCTTACGTGTTCGACCAGGAGACGGTCGAAGTGGATCGCACTCAGATCTACACCATTGATGATCCCGAAAACCTGATCCATCGCGAACCGTTGGTGGCCTGGTTTCGCGCCCGAGGGCCGTCGGCCGAACAGGCCTTCACGTTCAGTCTGGTCAATTTCCATATCGACCCCGATCTGGTGCAACAGGAACTGGAGCTGTTGGCGCAAATCTACCGCATCGTGCGAGATGACGGACGCGGCGAGGACGATGTGATCTTGTTGGGCGACTTCAACGCCAACGCCGCAAGTCTGGAGCACCTCTTGGAAGGTTCGGGGATGACCTACGCACTCCGCGAGGGTCCCACCAACACGCGCGGCACAGGTCAGTACGACAACATCCTTTTTCACTCGCAAGCCACCTCGGAGTACGTCGGCCGCAACGGCGCGTTGGACTTCGTGCGCATGTTCAACCTCACCGTTGACCAAGCCTTGGAGGTCTCGGACCATTTGCCCGTGTGGGCGGAATTCAGTCGGATCGAGGGCGGCGAGAAAGGCCGGATCGCCCGAGGCGTCACGGATGTGCAGCCGGCGATCTTGACCCGCTAACTTTGACGAGAGCCGAACCATGTTCGATTCGTTGGTGCGAGTCGCCCGCAGCCGAAACCGGCGACTGACTCGCCGCGCATCGCGGGAGCACGCCGGCGATCGAGCCGCGTCGTCGCAGCGGGCGGCTGCCCAGCCGCCAAGAGCTCGAAGCGGCGGGAGATCCAGCTTGAGCTTGCCTTCTCTGGAGTTGTTCCAGACGCGTCGGCGGCGAACCAAGCAGCGCCGGCTTGGCCAACGCCACTCGGCCAGTCCCTCCAGCGCGGACGGCGTCGAGGCGGTCGAAGCCGGTGTCGCCGCGGGCGCCATGCGGCGCCGCTCCCGCCCCAAAGCGGTTTTATTGAGGTCGGCCAGGCCAAGGCGGCGCCGTCTGCGCCTTTCGCTGGCGCAGAACGGCTTGCGGCACTCCGCCGAACAACTGCGTCGCCGAGCGCCCTCGTCACGTCGCTTGCGACGCCAGCACAGGCAATCGCTGTACAATCAACCTGGCTGCCCGCGCATTCTGCGCTTTCGTCGGCGACTCGACCCCTGGCGACGCTTCTGGGCCGGCTCGCGCCTGGGACGCTATGTCGCAATCTGGGTCGCTCAACGTCGGCCTTGATCGTAAGGTGGTCAACCCGACTCTGTCCGAGGCCCGGAGGGCCAACACAATTCTAGCCGTGGCCGTGAGGCCACGGTTACCTTTCCAGATCGGACACAGGCCCGGAGGGCCGGCACAAGTCCTGATTGTGTCGGCCCTTCGGGCCTGTGGACCCGTTTCCGTTGACGTTCCGTGGCCTTACGGCCACGGCTCAAATTGTGCCGGCCCGTCGGGCCTGCTACCCTCCCAGCTGGACCGCCTTACGATCGGGCCTACCTGACGCCTTTTTGCTGCGCTAGCGCTGCTGTCCCCACAACTTCAACAGCTCGACGCCGACTTCCACGGCCTGCCGCATCTCGTCCAGGCAGGCCCATTCCAGCGGCGAATGCGGGTTGTGTTGTCCGCTGGAGAGATTGGGCATGGGCAAACCCTTCGCCGTGAACATGGCGCCATCGGTGCCACCGCGGATGCAGGTCTTTTCGGACTTGCGACCAAGCTGCTGATGGGCGGCTTCGGCAAGCTCCACAATTCGCGGATCCGACTTCAATCCGTCGGCCATGTTGCGGTACTGTTCCGTTACCGCAATGTCGATCGACAAGCCCGGCATGGCGGCTTCGGTCGCTCGTGCGGCGTTCCTGAGAACGTCGGCGTGCGCGGCGAGTTGCTCGGTAACGAAATCCCGCAGGAGGATCTTCAAGACGACGCGCTCCACATTGCCGTCCATCAAGTACGGATGCACGAAGCCTTCGCGATCGGCCGTACATTCCGGCGAAAGCCGTTTGGGCAAGCGCGTCAGGAACTCGCCCGCCGCGCGAATCGCGCTGACCATGCGGTCCTTGGCGATCGAGGGATGGATGCCGACGCCTTGAATCGTCACGGTGGCCAGATCCGCCGAGAACGTCTCGACATCAATCATGTTGGCGCCGCCTCCATCGAACGTGTAACCACAGTGGGCGCCAACTTGCGCGGCGGCGACGTGCAGCACTCCCTTGCCGATTTCCTCATCGCAGGTGAAGAGCACCTGCAGCGGAGCGTGCGGGATCTCGGGATGCTCCAACAGGTGCTGGGCGATTTCCATGATGATGGCGACGCCGGCTTTGTCGTCGCCTCCCAACAGCGTCGTGCCGTCCGTGGTGATCAAGGTCGCCCCCTTCAAATCCTGGAGTTCCGGATTGGACTCTACGCGAATGACCTTGTCAGGCGCCGCGGGCAGAATCAAATCGCCGCCGGCATAGTCGCGGACGACTTGCGGCTGCACGTCGCGACCGGACGCGTCGGGCGATGTGTCCAAGTGGGAGTTCAGCGCGATCAGCGGCGCGCTCTCGCAACCCGCCGAGGCCGGCACACGGCCCCAAACCAGAGCATGGTCGTCCTGCCGGACATCGACCGCGCCCATCGCCTGCAGCTCCTTGACCAACAATCGTCCGAGCTCCCACTGGCCCGGCGAACTGGGGTAGTCGCTCGAGGTTTCGTCCGCCGTCGTCTCAATGCGGACATAGGAAAGAAAACGTGCCAACAAACGATCGGTGTTGATCTTCATGGGCGAGGGCGACGCGGTCATCAGCGGCTCCTGAGAAGGGAATTCCGCTATCGTTTCTCATCCGAGCCCCCCTGGCAAGCGGTTCCTTGTTCACCCCGGCGCGTTCGCCCATAATCAACGCGGCCAAGCGGACAGGAGTCGCCCTTTTCCCGCGGCGCCCCGCACCCTGGAATGCGAAGGATCATTGTGGACCACCAAGAAGTACGCTACTTCGTTTTCGACATCGAAAGCGTCGCCGACGGCGAGCTGATCGCCCGCGTGCGTTACCCCGGTGACGGCTTGTCCCCGGCCGAAGCCGTCGCTCGGTATCGCGGCGAATTGCTGGAGAAGTACGGCACGGATTTCGTTCCCTACACCTTCCAGATTCCCGTTTCCGTCGTGGTGGCCAAGGTCGATCAGGAGTTTCGCCTCGGCGAAATCGCCCTGCTGGACGCGCCCGACTTTCGGCCTCATGAAATCACCTCCAAATTCTGGCGCGGTTGGGAGGCCTACCATCGGCCGACCTTGGTTAGCTTTAACGGGCGGACGTTCGATTTGCCCTTGATGGAATTGGCGGCCTTTCGTTACGGCGTAGCGGCCGCGGGTTGGTTCGACGTCAAGAGCCGCACCTACGACCAACCTCGAAATCGCTACAACTTGACAAGCCACATGGATCTGCATGACATCCTGACCAACTTCGGCGCCGCGCGCTTCAATGGCGGCTTGAACCTCGCCGCCACCATTCTTGGCAAACCTGGCAAGATGGAGGTGCAAGGGCATATGGTGCAAGACATGTACGACCAGGGGCGCTTGGCCGAAATCAACCGCTACTGTTGCTGCGACGTGCTGGACACCTACTTCGTGCTGTTGCGCGTGTGCGTGATCATGGGCCGGCTGACGTTGGACCAAGAGCAACAGCGGATCGAAGAGACCAAGTCGTGGCTGCAAGAGCAGGCGCCTGAGAACGAGGCTTTCGCATCTTACCTGGGACAGTGGGGGGACTGGGCGAACCCCTGGGCGGGCTCTTAGGCCCGGCGGGCAACGCCCTGGCGGGAATGCGTGTGTCATGCACGCTGGCGTCACGCTCCGCCGGGACAAGGCGAACAGGCCCCGCGGTGGCGGCTTGCGGCCTTCAGTCCACGCCCTTGGGGCGTGTGGGTCTTAGTCGCCTTTCTTGGCTCAACACGCCTGTTTTTGCCGTATTGCCTGGTCAAACCGGCTTGCTGGCGCGAGGGCCCATGGCTACAATCCCCGCCCCTTATCATGTTGGCCATGTTGAGACGACTGCTGGTTCGTTCATGGATGGACGAACCGACGAGGACCGTACTTAAGGATTGCGACCCTGGCAGGTCATCGGTCATTCGCCCGATTCCGTTCGCAATGCGCGCCGCGGCGCCCAGGATTCTGTTGCGCACTCGCGGAGGGCGCGGCCAGGCGGCGGCGGTCAGGTGGTTGCCTTCGCCTGTTGGCGATCCTGGCCAGTTGCCTATGGCTGCAGATGGCCGCTCCGGCAAGCGGCGCGGACATCGAGTTGCCGATTGCCGACAAGCGCAAGCCGATTGAAGTGCAGGCCGATGCGGCGCGACAATGGCGCAAGGGCGCTTACCAGGTCTGGCTCCTGTCGGGCAACGTCTCGATTCGGCAAGGCGCGGCGGTCACGCATTCCAATGAAGCGGTGCTGTGGGTCGAGCAGAGAGAACGCTACAGCGCTCACCCATCGATGGTGATCGCGTATCTGGAAGGCGGCGTCCGCGTGGACTTCGGTCACGCCGGCGCGCCGCACCGCGTTTCCGGTCAAGCGGCTCAATCTCTGCAGGACGACAGTTGGTTTGGGCGCTTCTACACGATCGACACGATTCAGATTAAGGCGCCCATTGTCGGCGGGGAGCCCAATGTGCTTCCGGCCGTATTCGAACAAGGCATGAAGGCGCGGGACCCCAATGTCGTTCCGGCCCAATTCGCTGGGGCCATGCCCGGAGCCTCGGCTCGCAACTTAAGCGTCTTGCCCCGTGACAGCGTGGGCATTGAACTGGATGTACGCAACTCGGCGGGCGAAGCGGTCGCCATCATCAGCAGCGGCGTGCGCGTGATTATCGACGACGTCGAAATACGCAGCGGCGCCGCGCAAAGCACCGCTCTGGGCAAAATCGAGATTGAAACCGATCGCCTCGTGGCGTGGACGGCGAACATCCGCGATCTGGTCGCGGCGATCGGAGGCCAGACCGCACTGCAATCCAAGGCCACGCCGCTGGAGTTCTACCTGGAAGGCAACATTGTCTTCCGTCAGGGTGATTCGGTGATCTACGCCGAGCGGATGTATTACAACGCGGCGCAGGAATACGGCGTCGTGCTGGACGCCGAGATGCTGGCCGCCGCCCCGCAATACGGCGGGCTCATTCGCTTGAAGGCCCAGTTGCTGCAAGCCACCGGGCGGCGATCCTTCGCGGCTTACAACGCGGCCGTGACCACCAGCCGCATGGGCGAACCGAAGTACTGGCTGCAATTCGGCGAGCTCTCCATTCGGGACGAACCGACGCCCGCCCTGGATCCCGCCGGTCGTCCCCTGTTCGACCAGGTGACCGGCGAACAAAGCACCGAGCACAACTATCGCGCGACCGCTCGCAACACCGCGGCCTATGTCGGCGGGTTTCCCATCTTCTTCTGGCCGGTCTTCTCGTCCGACTTCTCGCAGTCCACGTTCTATCTCGAGAACATCAAGTTTCAAAACGACAGTGTCTTCGGCGCCCAAGTCTATACCGATTGGAATATGTACAGCTTGCTGGGGCTGCAGAATCCGCCGGAAGGTACGAATTGGCAGTTCTCCGCGGACTACCTCAGCGAACGGGGTCCAGCGTTGGGGACGAACTTCAAATACGACCGCGATCGAGGGCTGTTTCTGGAAGGGCCGACCAAGGGCGAATTCGACGCCTGGGGGATCAAGGACACGGGCCTGGACAACTTGGGGCGGGATCGGCGTGCGCTGACGCCGGAAAAAGAGTATCGCGGACGGATGCTCTGGCGACATCGGCAATATCTGCCCAGCGACTGGGTGGTCACCGCGGAACTCGGCTGGATCAGCGACCGCAATTTCCTGGAGCAGTACTTCGAGTACGAATGGGACACCTTCGATGATCAGAACACCAGCCTGGAAATCAAGAAGTACTTCCGCAATCAATCCTTGAGTGTTTTGGGGTCCGTGCGGCTGAATGACTTTTTCACGCAGACCGAATGGTGGCCCCGGCTGGACCATTACTTCTTTGGGCAAGACGTGGGTCCGTTTTCCTGGGGAGGCCACTCCAACGTCGGTTACGCCCGCTTGCGAACCGCGACCGCCCCGTTGGATCCCGTGGACGCGGCCAAGTTCGATCCTTTGCCATGGGAAGTCGAGCGTGAAGGACTACGAGCCATTACTCGGCAGGAGCTGGAATTCCCCGTGCAGGCGGGACCCGTGAAACTGTCGGCGTTCGTCGGCGGCGAGATTGGCTATTGGGAGCAAGACGTCAACGCGATGGAAATCACACGATTGACAGGCCAGACCGGCGTGCGCGCAGCCTGCCGATCACCGCGGTCAATCCAGGCGTGCGCAGCGAGTTGTTCAACCTGAACGGCTTGGCTCACAAAATCGAGCTTCGGGGCGAGTACTTCTACGCTGACTCTGATCAGAATCTAGAGGACTTCCCGCTTTACGAACAACTGGATGACGACGCCGTGGAGCATTTTCGGCGGCGGTTCTTCTTCGATACATTCGGCGGTATTCCTGGCGGCGATGTGCCCATACCGTTTGATGAGCGGTACTTCGCTGCTCCGTAGCGGATTGCAAAGCTGGTTGGCGAGTCCCTCGATGGAAATCGCCGACGACCTGAGCGTCGCCCGAGTCGGAGTGAATCAACGCTTGCAGACCAAACGAGGATCCCCGGGCAATGAGCGGAACGTCGACTGGCTGGTGTTTGACGTCCAGGGATCGCTGTTTCCCGACCCGGATCGAGACAACTACGGGTCGCTCGTGGGACTGGTCGACTACGACTTTCGCTGGCATTTGGGCGATCGCCTGACCCTCTTGTCAGACGGCTTCTTCGACTTCTTCACCGACGGCCTGCGAACCTACACCGCCGGAGCGCTCGTCAGTCGTCCCGGGCGAGGCAACGTGTACGTGGGGTATCGCGGCGTCGTGGGGCCATTTCGCAGCGACATCATGCTGGCCAATCTGGACTATCGGATGAGTCGCAAGTGGATCCTCTCGGCGAGCGGTTCATACGACTTCGGTCCCACCGGAAACATTGGCCAAACGGCTTCGGTGACTCGCATCGGCGAATCGGTCTTGATCAAGGTGGGCGTGCTGTCGGACACCAGTCGAGACAACGTGACGGCGGTTTTCTCCATCGAACCACGGTTCTTCCCCAAGGGACGACTCGGCCGCCTGGGAGGAGTTCGCGTGCCGGCTACTGGTGTCGAGGGTTTGGAGTAAACTGGAACCTCGCGGTTCTTGAACGCCAGGTTTTGATTGAATCCTCGCCGCCATTTTCGTGCGCCGGCCGTTTTGATGGTTGCTGATGAATCGTCCTCCCGAGCGTGGTTCACAATCATGGGCAGCCACCTTTCGCTGCGCATTTCGCGGGTTGGTCGTCGGCGTGGTGGGGCAATGGACTTTCTATATTCACTTTCTGGCGGCCGCCGCGGTCGCGTCCCTGGCGACATGGCTGCAAGTGGACGCCGCCCGCTGGGCGGTCCTGCTGCTGACGATGATGGCGGTGTTGACCGCGGAGTACTTGAATTCCGCCATCGAGATCCTGGCCAAGGCGGTGACCCGCGACGAGAATCCGCACGTCCGCGACGCCTTGGATGTCGCCAGCGGCGCGGTGCTGTGTGCCTGCCTGGGCGCGGTCGCGGTGGGACTTGTCATCCTCGGGCCGCCGCTTTGGCAACGGCTTTTCCCCTAGGACCCGACGCCCATGAACGACAATCCGTTCAAGACGCCGCCGGAATGGGACGAGCGCACGGGGTGGCGGAAACTTCGTGACGGGTGGCGTCGCGGATGGCGCGCGTACGACAACGGCCTCAAGCAATTGGAGGTCAGTCACCTGAGCGGCTGCGGGATCGTCCTCTGCGGCGCCTTCATCGCAGCCTTATTGCTGTTCATGCTGTGCCTGCTGGCGTACGCGGCGTTTGTCCAGGGCTAAGCACGCATCGCGACCCAGGGTTGCGCTGGTTCGCTGCGCTCACGCTCCACTCTGGGCTGATTTGCGGCCGTCCCTGGCGGGACTACTTGACCGGGTCAGTCCGCCCAGCGATTGATCTGGTTGATGAGCGTTCGCAAACGGCCGTGGTTGCGGCGATTGAACTGAAAGGCGAGTCGGGGTAGATCGTGGATCTGCGGTTCATCGTCTTCCGAGGGCAGCGCGGTGGTGATGCGATACTCGCCGGACGTCACCAAATCCAGATAGTGCTCGTTGAGATACTCGAGCTGGTCCTGGGACAAAGGACGCAGTAAACGCAGCACTAACAGCTCCTTGACGTACCGCATGCTGTGATAGAGGCGATAGAAGTTCAGAACTTCGTCCACGGCTTGCTGGCAGGAATCGGTCAGCAAATAAAGATGGTTGTCTTCGGGCGAAATCATGCGGCCGTCCAACAGATGTTGCTGCATGAACTCCACAAAGGCCTTCCAGTAAGAACCTCCCGGGGCGTCCAGCAGAATGACGGGCACCAGATCGCGTTTGCCGGTTTGCAGCAGGGTCAAGACTTCGAGCGCTTCATCAAGCGTTCCGAAACCGCCGGGGAGGCAGACCACGGCGTCGCATTCCTTCACGAACATCAACTTTCGCGTGAAGAAGTACTTCATGTGAACCAGCTTCGAATCGCCGGCGATGATGGGGTTGGCGCCCTGTTCAAACGGCAACAGGATGTTCAATCCCATGGAGTTTTCGCGACCGGCGCCCACATGCCCCGCTTCCATGATGCCGGCGGCCGCGCCGGTCACGACCAGCCACTGCTGTTCGGCCATGCAGCGTCCGAATTCAACAGCCTGTTGGTAGGAGGGATCTTCCGGGGGCGTTCGAGCCGAACCGAAAACGGTGACTTTGCGACGATTGCGATAAGGCGCGAAGACCTTGAACGCATATCGCAGCTCGCGCATCGTGCGGCTGATGATCTTCAGATCGCCGCGAGACGACCCGTCGCTGGCGAGCTTGTCGGCCGCTTCGCGAATCCGCTGAATCAAGTCATCCGTCCGCCGCCGCCGCGCGCACTAGCCTCGGAGGCGGGAGACGCGTCAAGCGGGCCGGAATCGTCGCGGCTGGAGTGGGGAGCGGACATGCGCCTCGGTTGACCGTGGTTCAAGCCGAATTGGGTCGATGCATGGAGCGATATGCGAGAATCACATCATACAGGTCGCTGGAGACCGCAACCTCTTCTTCTTCAAAATCCTCCACCCACGCCAGGCGATGGGTGACCGCGTCGCTCAAGGCGTCATAAAGATCACTCAAGGAGATCCGCACCGGGGCGGCCGTGTGTTCAACGGACTCGGCGGTCGCCGACGTGGATTCGCTGTCGGGTCCCCAGTAAATGCGCAATCTCTGAGCTGACATGAGCTTGACTTTCCTTGTGGTCGTCGGCGTCGGAGGGAAGACTTACCAGTGGTCGGTCGCCAAACCGCGCACCACGACCACGATGGGTCGATTTCCGCCCTTCGGGAAAAGGAGCGGCGGACGAAGCTTCGGCTCATCCATTATCGGTCGTGACGACCAAAATCATTTGGCGAATAATTCGGAGTTTCCATGGGACAGCTGATACGCGGATTGCTCGGCTTGGTTAGTCTGCGCCGCGTCGCCCAACCACCCAGCCCACTACAACAAGCTGCGCCGCCCCGTTACAAATGGGAAGTTCAGGCGAATCGTGCGGGTCAGCAGAACAGCGCAATTCGGGGTGAGTCGTGCGGCTGAGCCGCCAGGCTGGTCAGGGCGACGCAACAGGCAAGGGTCATCGAGTGGGCTGAATGAGCAACCACGTTGGACAAATCGCGCGCGAATTGAGACTGGCTCGCCGAAAGGTCGCCGCCGTCCTGGAACTGTTGGAGAAGGGCAACGCGGCGCCCTTCATCGCGAGGTTTCGGCAAACCGAAACCGGCGGATTGGATGAAGCTCGTGTCCGCGACATCGAACTCCGCGTTCGGCAGCTGTCCGCCCTGGCCGATCGCAAGCGGGCTATCCTCAAGCTGCTGCAATCCCGTCAAGTGCTGACCACCCCGCTGGCCGAGGCCATTGAGGCGGCGCCGACCCCCAAACGACTCGAAGAGCTGTACGCGCCCTGGCGAACCCAACGGCAGTCCTTGGCCGACGCCGCCAGAGCCCAAGGCTGGCAGCCGCTGGCCGAGCGGATTCTGCAAGAAGCGGAATCTCAATCCACGCTCGAGCAAGTAGCCGCATCGTTCCTCGCCGAACAGGCCGCAACGAGAACGACCGCCGCCGAACCAACCACCGCCGAACCAACCACCGCCGAACCAACCACCGCCGAGCCAACCACCGCCGAACCAACCACCGCCGAACCAACCACCGCCGAACCAACCACCGCCGAACCAACCACCGCCGAACCACTGTCACTGCCGAGCCAACCACTGCTGAACCAACAGCAACCGAGCCGAAGGCCACTGCGCCGACGGTCGAGCAGGCGTTGGACGGCGCCGCTCGGATCATCGCCGAACAGTTCGCCGGCGATTGCGAATTGCGGCTGGTCTTGTCGCGTTGCTTGAGTCAACACGGCGAACTCGTCGTGACTCGGCAGGATCCGCCCAAGACGTCCCCCACGTCCTCCGGCGGCGGCCTGAACAAACGCGAGATTCAGGAGTACCGCGATTACTTTGACTACTGCCAACCTCTGCGCAACATCCCGCCTCATCGCGCCTTGGCGGTCAATCGCGGCGAGCGCTGCAAAGTGCTCAAGGTCCGGGTGCAGTGCGATGGCGAAACGCTTTGGAAGGCCGGGCGAGCCAGTCGGAACTGGGACGATCATCCCCATCGTGAATACCTGGAAGCATGCCTGCGAGACGCCCTGAAACGCTTGCTGCTGCCATCGTTGGAGCGCGAGATGCGCCGCGAGTTGACCGAACGGTCCGAACGACGGGCGGTGCGCGTCTTCCAACAGAATCTGAAGGCGCTGTTGCTGCAACCCCCGGTGCGCGGCCGAAATCTCGTGGCGCTGGATCCCGGACTCAAGAGCGGTTGCAAAGCCGCCGCCCTGGATCAGTATGGCAACGTGCTGGAGTTGGCCGAGTTCTCCGTGTTGAGCGATCCTCAGCGGGCCGCCGCGAAGCAAGCGCTGGCCGAGTTAATGCGGCGCCATCAAGCCACGTTGGTGGCCATCGGCAACGGCTCTGGCGTCAGGCCCACCGAGCGCCTAGTGTCGGAGATGTTCGCCGACCAATTCGCTGATTGTTCCCAGGCCGCCTACGCCCTGGTCAATGAAGCCGGCACGAGTGTTTATTCGACCAGCGCGGTTGCCCGTGAAGAGCTTCCCCAATGCAGCGCCGTGATGCGCAGCGCCGTATCCATTGGCCGCCGCTTGCTGGATCCTTTGGCCGAACTGGTCAAGATTCCCCCGTCCAGTATTGGCGTGGGACTGTACCAACATGATCTCAGCTCGCAGAAGCTGCGCGATTCGTTGGACGGCGTCGTCGCATCGTGCGTGAATCATGTCGGGGTGGACGTCAACACGGCCAGCCCCGCTTTGCTGCGCTATGTCTCCGGTTTGAACCAGTTATCGGCGCGTGCGTTATACGAACACCGTTTGCGCGAAGGGCCCTTCCGCACGCGCGAAGATCTGAAACAAGCCGCCGGATTTGGCGAATCGGCCTTCGTGCAGGCGGCGGGCTTCCTGCGAATTCATGGCGGACCTTGCGCTGGACGAGACCTGGGTTCATCCGGAGAACTATGAGTTGGCTGAACGCATTCTGCTCAGCTGGGGCGACGACGTCGCGGCTTTGGGATTCGGCGCTCAGCGAACGCCGGGACGGCGACCTGACCCGCTGGAACGCTCTGGCGAAGAACGCCGCTTCGAGCGACGCGGGACGCCTGGCGGAGGAACTCAACGCGGACCGCGAGACCGTGGCTCAAATACTCGACGCGCTGCAGCGTGCCGGCGAGGATCCTCGAGATCAGATGGCGCCGGTCTTACTCCGCCGGTCCGCTTTATCCTTGGAGGAACTGGAGGTGGGCGCCGAGTTGACAGGCGTGGTGGTCAATGTCGTCGACTTCGGCGTCTTCGTCGAACATTGGGGTCGGCGACAATGGGCTCGTGCATATCAGCGAACTGGCCGACCAGTTCGTCGCCGATCCTCAGCAACACTTTCATGTGGGAGATCAAATCGCGGTCTGGGTGTTGGAAGTGGACGCCAAGCGCCGACGCGTGAAGTTGAGTGCGATGGGCCCCGGTGGACGCCGGGCCGCACATCATGCGTCCGCGGCGCCCAAGCAACGCGCTCGCCGGCGTAGCGCCGACGCCAAACCTCGCTCGAGCAAGCAGCAAAACCAACTCCCTGCCGGGAAGGACGATCAGCAAACCAAGCCCCCCGCTGCACGACAACGACGCCCCTCGCGACCCGCCCCACGCCCCAAACCCGCCACGCCTCCCAAGCCCATCTCGCCGGACATGGTCGAGGGCAAAGCGCCCATGCGATCTTTCGGCGACCTGTTGCAGTACTACGACCATAAAGCTAAAGATGAACCGAGCGACGGTTAGACTTCAGGAAAATCCGTGACGGCAACCGCCGCACGACTCGCCGCACCGGGTCCCCTCGCGGATCTTGTCGCCGCGCGGGACCTTCAGGTACATGAAAAGGGCTTGCGCCGGGTCGCAAGAAGCGGATGGACTTTCAGGATCGACTAAAGAACGCGATCGATCGCGGCGAGCGACGTCGCACGCAACGGGCGGCCGACGCCCGCAGCCAGGCGCTGACGGTCGAGGAGCTGAAATCGATGCACTCGGCGGCTCGACTGCGTTTGTCCGACCGCATCGAATCCTGCCTGCACCAGATGATCCAGTACCTGCCCGGTTTTCGACTCGAGACAATGTACGGCGAGCGAGGCTGGGGCGCCGCGTGTTACCGGGACGACATCCAGCTGGCGCCTGGCGGAAAGGCGGGAAGAAAGAGCCGCTATAGTCGACTCGAAATCACCGTCCGCCCCTTCTCCGACTACCATGTCGTCGACCTGGCCGCCAAGGGCACGGTGGCGGACAAAGAAGTCTACAACCGCAATTTCTATCAGAAAATCGAAGAGGTTGACATCACCGCCTTCGAGGATCTGATCGACGCCTGGGTCGCCGAGTTTGCCGAGCTCTACGCGGCCAGCTCAGCCGGCGCGCCGAGCGGGCAAGCTGCGCGGCTACTTGATCTCGCCGTTTTCCAACGCCTTGCGCCAACGGCCGATTTGCCCTGGCCGTTCGCGCGGCGAATAGTCAGGGCGAAACGAGTAGGTCTTGCCAGTGATGCGGCGCAGGTTCTCCAGGGCGAGGACCCGAACGGTCATGTTCTCGCTCTGCAAATCCTCCACCAACTGCTTGGCGTTCGCCGCGTCCAATTGATCGCTGGAGAAGCCCAACGCCAGGCGGTAGAGCCGAGCTCCTTCGGGGAACATCATCAGCTGGCGTTCCAGTGCTTGGATGAACGCCGGCCCAACGGCCAGTGACTCTTGCAGCGTTTCGAAATGCTGAGTCCAACGTCCATGCATGTCGCGATTCGAGAAGGACTCCACCAAGGGGCCATAATTCGCCAAGTAAGCCAGCGAGCGTTGGCACAGCGACTGAACCTCCACTCGACGATTGTTGGATTGTTCCTGAAGGATCAGGCTGAGCGGCCGTTCGGGAATCAACTCCGGCTCCAAGGCGGCGATTGCGATTCGTTCGATCGGCGCTTCCGACTTGGGAGAGATCCACTCAGGTGGTTCGGCTTCAAAGGGTTCGGCCGGCCCGAGGTTAACGCTGCGGCGGCCTTGGCCAGCGGCTAAGTCCACCTCCGAATCGGCCTCTCGCCAGAGAACGCGACCGGAATCCACGATGATCTCACTGACAATGTCGGCCCGTCGAGACTTCGGATCGCTGCCCACGGGCAAGTAAGGCTTGACGTCGATCGAGACTGCCGAGTCAGCCCCGGCGAACGTCGCCAAGACGACTCGAGGCCCCAAATCCAGCCGCAGGCTGGGGGCCGCCCCTGCGACGCCGTCCAGATGAAAACGCCCGCGCAGCAAGGTCAGGCGAATCAACTCCGGCGCATCCGGCGCCTCGTCCAAGATGAACTCGGCGGGGCCGGCAATCATCAGGAGCACGCCGTTGGACAAGACGACTTCAGGATGAAAGGCGGGCGGCACGAAGAATCGCTCCCCGGCGCGCACCGACTGCCGAGTTCGCACGCGATTCCAGTCGCGGATTTCCGGATTCCAGCGCGCCAAAACGTGTTCGGCGCCGCGGACTTGGCCCAAGTCCCGCACCGGGGGAGCGGGTTCGGCGGGTGCAACATCGTCGGCCGGGCCGGGGCGGACTGGCGCCCAGCGCGCGGCGTCACTGGGTGCATTTTCGTTGGCGGGTGGAGTGGACACGGCGGGCGTCTCGCCATCACCGTCGGTGGCGGGCGGAAGAGGCGGAGCGTCCTCGCCGTCCGATGGACCGGCCGCCGGATTGGGCGGCGCGTCGTCGCTGGCTTGACCGGGGTTCCCAGTCGCTGCCGGGGGAACCGGAGGCGCCGCGTCGAGCCCCTCGTCCGTGGTTGGCGTGCTCGGCGGATCGTCAAACGGCGGTTCGGGATAGGACATGCCCGTTGGGGGTGCGGCGGCGGAGTCCGCATCTGGCGGGTTGCCGGCCTGGCCGGTCTCCGCGGCGTCGCCGGTCGCCACGGCGTCGCCGGTTTCCTGCCGCGGCGAACCATCGGCCTGGACGACCTCAAGCGCATCGGCGAACATCACTCCCAGCACGGGATGCTGCGCGTCGAAGGGGCCCAAGGCCCGCATCGCGACGACGCCCAGCAAGACGGTCATGGCCGCCGAGGCCAGAATTGGCTGCCAGGGAAACGCCCGTGTCGGGCGGGGTTTCATGTAATCGGGAAGCTCGCGGGGGCGGATGTGTTGGTGATCGCGATTCCAGTCGTCCGGCTGATTTTCGCCGGCCGCCGCCGGTTCCAGGTCCAGCGTCGCGGCGGGGAATGTCGTCGCGGCCGGCGCCGTTTCGACGACCGGCTGTGCAGGCGCTGGATCTTGAGGATGCCCGTTGCCTCCCGTCGGGGCGACGGCCGGGCGCGATGCTTCCCACCCCGCGGCCCCCGTGATCGCCAATCCATACACGCGTTGCCGCAATGCCGGCGACACGGAAGGCGTCACAGCGGAAACTTGCTTGGCGACCACCTGCGAGACCATTCGATGGCAGGCGGCGACCTCGATCAAACTGCCCTCATGCTCCAGACAATAACGCTCCAATTCGGTGACTCGCTGGGGATCGAGCGTGTCGTCCAGGTACTCGGCCACATCATTGGCGTCCGCGAAGGGTTGGTCGGCGTCGGCCGCCGGCGCCTCAATCCGGTTGCTTCGCAGTCCCGCGCGAATGAATTGCACGAGCTTGGTGGCGAATTCACGCGTCTTGATCTTCTCGCCGATCTGCTGCGCCTCTTCGGGCGAGAGCATTTGGTCCAAGTAAGCCAGCATGGTTCGCAGCGTCAGTCTCATCGCAACTCTCCGGGACCGGGGCCGACCTGGAGGAACATCGTCAACCCGCTGCCATAGTTAGTGCGTCGTGACGCTCGGTTTCGTACAAGCAAATGAAAGGAAAACGAAAAAACCAGCTCTGTGTTTCTCCGTGCTCTCCGTGGTGATCTAGACAGGCTGAGCATAGGGGTCAAAAGAACCACTTTCATCGTCTCGGGCGCTTGGCGACGCGTTTCATGACCCTACCGACGCCCCCGGCGGGCTTGACGCTGGGCTTGGTTGGGGCGCCCCTGCTCGGAGTTCATCTGAATGGGAATCAGCATCATCTCGGACTTGCTGGCCATCAGAGCCCCCAGCGACACTAAGAGCTGAAACGCGGCAAGTAGCAGGGGATGAATGGCCAGGGGCCGAAGCTGAGGGGCGGCCGGACCGGAAACTGCTTCCCATCCTCTGGACGTACGGCGCCAACTCCAGGCCTGACGCTGGGTTTCGGGGGAAGCGTTTGCGTGCGGGCTCGACAATCCGCGAGGGGCGTTCTCGGTCTGGGCTGACTTGGCGGCGCCGTGGCCGTGCGAGCTGGCCAGGCCCATGAAAACGAACGCCAGCAGGAGCGTCGCGGGGCGGGCACGGCGGGCCATTCCGGCGGCAACCAAGGCGGGGAAAGCTACCGAATGAAGGGAGGGAAGGGATTGTCGGGCGTGGGGGGGCTGGATCGTCATGCCTCCCAGCAATGGCAAACCCCGGGCCAAGATTCAAAATAGGCAATTTAGGAAGCTCGATGTAGCAAACCGACGACAGGCAGTGCTTTTGAACAACGTCGTGTTGCGGTAACGCCACAAGGTGTCGGTCGTCGAGGTTTTGAGAATCAGCGCGAGCGACCAGGTCGATTCTCGGGAATAAGTCTTGAAATCGAATTGGTTTGGAGTGTGATTTGGCGGACTTTGGCCATGTGTTTCGCGGGAGCGGGTAGAATTAGAGGGTGGCGAGAGAGATCCTTGAGCGTGAGCAAGGCGATGGCGAGCAAGAAGGCAAAGCGATATCAACAGTTATTACACGAGGCCGAGGGTTACCTCGACTTGGTGATGACGTTTTCGCAGCGTTGGCCCTTGCCGCCGGCGATTCGAGATCCCGTACTGCGTCGGGCCTTGCGCATCCTGAACGAGTTGGATCAGGGCGATGCGAACGCTCATCTGCTATTTCTCAAGGGCGAAGCGTACTTGGCGATGTGCGATTATTCGCCCGCGATCGCGGAACTTGAGGCCGCGGCGGATTTGGACCCGGAGAATACGCGGATCTGGCTGGCCCTGGGATGGTGCCATAAGCGTCAGGGGCGCTTGGACTTAGCGATTCAGGCGCTGAATGAAGCGATGGAAGCCGACGACTCAGAGGCGATTGTGCATTACAATCTGGCGTGCTACTGGAGTCTGGCGGGAAATCTGGAACGAGCACTGAAATACTTGGAGCGTGCGATCGATATCGATCCGAATTATCGCGATGGGGTTGCGGCGGAGCCCGATTTCGATCCTATTCGGCATCATCGCGCCTTCCGTGCGTTGGTCAGTGCGATTGCGTAGGCTGGCCGCCCAGGCGGGGTACGGAATGGGCTAGGTTCTTGTGGGATTTGCATTTGTCGCCATTTCCGGGCCTCGGTAGAATGTGACGGCCGAGCCTTACGCATGGCAAGTTCCCCATGGACCACCCCTTACGTAAGCAGGCTTCATCCGACTGAGAGAAGCCCTCGTTATCGAGGTCGCTAGGAGAATACGCGTGCAGATCAGCATTTCGGCGAGACACGGGGATTTAAGCAACGGCACACAAGATCAGATTCGCGAGAAAGTGGGCAAGCTATCGCGCTTCTGGGATCGATTGACTTCGATTCAAGTTACCGTCAACGTCGAGCGTCGCGAGGAGCCTGTGGTCGAGATTTGTGTCACCGCCGAGCATACCCGTGATTTCGTCGCCAAAGAACGCGCCACCAATGTGATTGCCGCGGTGGATAGCGTCGTCCACAAATTGGAAAATCAGATCCGGCGCCACAAGGAAAAGACAATTGGCCAACATCGCGGCGCCAGCGCGAAGCACCGCGAACTACCCGAAGAATAAAAACAAGACCGTGCACCCCCCCTTTCAGGTGGCACGCTTAGCTTCCTTCAAGGAACACCTTCTATGAAATTCAGCGACTTTGTGAACGTGGATGCGATCAAGGCGGATTTGGAGTCCGACGACAAGCGTTCGGTGATCCAAGAGTTGGTCGGCAGCCTGACGCAGGCCGGCGCGATTGACGCGTCCGAGCAGGACAGCATCATTGACGCGATCATGAAACGCGAGGAATTGGGCAGCACTGGGATTGGCCGCGGCATCGCGGTGCCTCATACCAAGCACGCCAGCGTCGGCCAATTGGTGGGCACCGTGGGCGTCAGCCACGAAGGCGTGGATTTCGACAGTCTGGACGGAGAAAAGGTGCAGTTGTTCTTCTTGCTGGTCTCGCCGCCGGACCGACCGGGCGACCACTTGCGCACCTTGGAGAACATCTCACGACAATTGCGCGACGATACGTTTTGCCGATTCCTGAAGCAATCCAAGACGGCCGACGATATCAAACAGCTGCTGGAGGAAGCGGACAACAACCAGTTCGTCTCCTGATCGGCAACCACCTCATCTTCCTACGTTTCTCTTGTTGGATCGACCGATCCGTCCCCGGGGCGGCGGCACGGCGGACGCAGGCCGTGCGGCGGACGGCGTTCGAGGATGCCGCCCATGTCTGATGAAGCCAGAATGACCCGTTGCGTCACGGTCGCCAATCCGCATGGATTGCACGCTCGACCCGCCAACGAATTTGTGACCACCGCCAACCGATTTGATGCTCAGGTGCAGGTCAGCAAGGACGGTGAAAGCGTCAACGGCAAGAGCATCCTGTCCATTCTCACGCTCGCCGCCGGCAAAGGGACCCTGTTGGAGATCCAGACCAGCGGCCCGGACGCCGCCGGTTGCCTGGAGGCGTTATGCGAACTCATCGAGCGTTCGGACCTCGATGAACCTCCCAGCCAAGCCGCCTGCAACTCCTCGGAATCGCATTAACGCGGAAACGGGCTTTCGCCAACCGGCTCGGGTCGCCATGATGGTGGGCGACCAACCACGCGCAACTCGCGTGAGTTCCACGAACACTTTTCGGGCTCGTCCGCGCGAACGCGGCGAGCCGACACATTTTTGGTAGAGATGATTCGTCAACGCATACGAATCCGTTTCCGCAAGCAGGGCGACCTGCGCTGGATCAGTCACCGCGACTTGGCTCGGGCGTTTGAACGTCTGTTTCGCCGAGCCGAGTTGCCATTGAGCATGAGCGAAGGCTTTCACCCCAAGCCGCGGATGAGTTTTCCGCTGGCCCTCGGGTTGGGAATCGCCGCCGAGGATGAGTGCATGGAGCTGGAACTGGCACAGACGGCCGATCCCGCTTCGCTCAAGCAACAACTGAACCAACTCGCCCCGCCGGGCTTGGAGATCCTGAAAGTGGAGTCTCTGCAGCCCGGCCATGGCAAGGCGCAAGCCGCCCGAATGACCTACGAGATCGACGTGCCCCTCGCTCGACGCGATGCGGTGCAACACGCCATCGACACACTGCTTAGCCGGCGGACCATGCCTATCCGTCGTGAAGGGCGGGCCGCTCCCCTGGAGCTGTTAGCCGGATTGAGCGGTCTGCAACTCGAGCGCGGCGTGCTGCAATTTACGCTAGAGGCTTCCCGACAAGCCAGCGTTCGTCCCAGAGAAGTGCTGCAAGCTCTGCAAGTCAACGACTTGGAAGCTCACGGCGCCGTGCTGCGGCGGACCGTCGTTCAACTACAAGAAGAACTCGTCGCGGTTGCTCAGGAAACGGATTCGGCAAATGAGAAAGGCCGAAGTTAACTAATGAAGAAGGAAATGTTGATCAACGTATCGCAACCGGAGGAATGCCGGATTGCGATCGTCGAAAACGCGACGTCTAGAAGAACTCTATATCGAACGGGCCAGCCAAGACAATTACGTCGGCAACATCTATAAAGGCCGAGTCGTCAATTTGGAGCCCAGTATTCAAGCCGCCTTCGTCAACTTCGGCGTGGGACGCAACGGCTTCCTGCACATCAGCGATGTCGAACCGCAATACTTTCGCCTGGGGCGGATTGATCCGGTCGAAGCCACCCGACCGGCGAGATGGCCGTCGCCGGCGCCGCCCGCCGGCGACGCGACCTCGAGTCAAGCCGCCCATTCAAGATATCTTCCGTCGCGGCGACGAAGTCCTGGTGCAGGTCATTAAGGAAGGCATCGGCGCCAAAGGCCCCACGCTTTCCACCTACATCAGCATCCCCGGACGCTACCTGGTGCTGATGCCCGCCCTGGGAAGGGTGGGCGTGTCGAGGAAAATCGAAGACGATGAGGCCCGCCGCCGTCTGCGCGACCTGCTCTTCGAACTGAATCCGCCCAAGGGCCTGGGCTTCATCGTGCGCACCGCCGGCCAGGAACGCAGTCGTCGCGAATTGTCCCGCGACCTGGCCTACCTGCTGCGGTTATGGAAGGTCATCGTTCGCCGAGTCGAAAATCACCCGGGGCCGATCGACATCTACGAAGAAAGCGACATGATCATCCGCACGATCCGCGATATCTTCTCGTCGGACGTGGACGCGATCTATATCGACGAGCTGGCGGCGTACGAGCGAGCCAAGGAGTTCCTGCAATCTGGTCATGCCGCGACACGTCGGACGTTTGCATTTCTACGAGGGCAAGGAGCCGCTCTTCCACAAGTACAAGCTGGAGGAAGAAATCACGCGGATCCACAAGCGCGAAGTCCCCTTGCCCGAAGGCGGCTCCATCGTCATCGACCCCACCGAAGCCCTTGTGGCCATCGACGTGAATAGCGGCAATTTCCGCGCCGATGACAACGCGGAGGAAACCGCCTACCAACTCAACATCTCGGCCGCCCGCGAGATCGCTCGACAATTGAGACTACGCGATCTGGGCGGCGTGATCGTCAACGACTTCATCGATATGAGACGGGACAAGCATCGACGCGGCGTCGAGCGCGCGCCTGCGAGACGCAATGAAACGCGACCGCGCGCGCACCAAGATCCTGCGAACCAGCCCCTTTGGCCTGATCGAAATGACCCGGCAGCGAATTCGCCCCAGCCTCAAACGCAGCGTCTACTCCGACTGCCCTTGCTGCAAGGGTCGCGCCGTCGTCAAGACGGCCGAAAGCATGTCGATCGAAGTCGTCCGCATGCTGATGCTCGCTTGCCAGCACCCGCGGATCGGACGCGTCACCGTACGCGTCAACGTCGATGTCGCCGCATACCTGAACAACCGCAAACGCAAGGAAATCATGGGGTTGGAGGACGAAACCCAAACCGCCATTCAAATCCTGGGCGGCGACGGTCTGTTCCCCGAACATCTCGAAATGGACTGTCGCGACGAAACCGGCGCCCCCGTGACCATCACCGGCATGATGCAGGATGAGCCGCGTTGAGATCAGGGATCAGGGATCAGGGATCAGGGGTCAGGGATCAGGGATCAGGGATCGGGCAGGGATCAGGGATCAGGGGGCAGGGATCAGGGATCAGGGATCAGGGATCAGGGGGCAGGGAGCGGGGCTCGCTCCTCTGTGGATCTCCGTGTCCTCCGTGGTTCGTTCCTCCGAGCACAGGAGCTCACGCTTTAAATTGATCTAGCATGACCGGCCCAATTCTCCTAGGATCCTCCGCAATTCCATGAATTCGAAGCCCCAGGAGGGGGCGTTACCGAGCGTGAAGGAGTGCGCGGTGGAGACCATCCGAACGGCCATAGTGCTCGTATTCCTCTTGGCGATCCTGTATGGCGCCTATGTTGTGCTGAACCAGCCGATGCCGCAGGCGCCGCTGGAAGTCGGCTGGAATGAACATTCGCTGGAGCCGCCGAGTCTGGATTTCAGCGAATCGACCGAGACTCCGGCGCTCGACTTGCCCGACCTGCCTCCCACGAGCATGACCGGCGGCGCTTCCAGCGAACCGGCCATGGAGTTGAAGTTCGACGAGCCGGACCGCAATCCCGCTGAGGCGTACGACGGCGGGGGTTACGGCGAACCTGCCGGCGGCAACCGAGCCTCCTACGACGCGCCCATCGACCCCAACCCGCCAGTCGATCCGCCTCCCCTGCTGGTGGAGGAAGGTGCGGGCTTCCCCGACGTCAGCATGCCATTGAACCCCGTCCCGCCGCCGGCCGACGCCGGACCCGCGAACGACAATATCTACGACGGCGCCGCGTTGCCGACCTTCGCGAATCACGACCAGAACGACGCCCCGGAAATCAACGATCAACCACAATTCGCTGGGCCGCTGGCGAGCCCGCCCGCGAATCAGCCAGCACCCCGCCGACAAATCAGCCCGGTTATCGGGACGGCCGCAATCAGGTGCGGGACGCGATGGCGGACGGCCTCACCATCCCTGCGAATCCGGCTGGAAGCGAGGCGGCTGCCGCTGGCGACCAGGCGGATCCGTATTCGAATGCCGGCGACTCGTTCGGCGGCCAGCCGGATGCATCGGGGATTGCGCCCAACGCCTTCACCGCGCCGCCGTCGATGGCCGCGGCTCCCCCGCCGGCGCTGAAGTCGCCGGCTTACCGGGGTTTGGCGTGGCGAGTCAGACCCCCGCGGGGACTCCGGCCCAGCCGGCAGGCTACGCGGACGATCCGGCGCCTCGCCGCGACGCCCTCGACCAGAATGAGGCGTTTCGGGATGTCATGGTGCGAGCGGCTGATCTCGTCAAGCAGGGCAAGCCCCGGGAGGCTCTGGCCGCTTTGACGCCATGGCATCGACGCGAGCTGAATCCCGCTCAACGACAACAACTGGTGAATTACCTGGATCCCCTGGCGGGCCGAGTCGTGTACTCCCGAGCCCATTTGCTGTCGCCGGCGTATCACGCTCGGAGCGGCGAGTCGTTGCAGAGCATCGCCCAGCGGTATCGTGTCCCGTGGCAGTTGTTGGCGAACATCAACGGCCTCAAGTCGCCGCTCGCCGTTCCGGCTGAGACGGAATTGAAGGTGACTCCAGGACCATTTCGGGCCGAAGTGGACCTGTCGGACCGGGAATTGACGCTGTACATCCAAGATCTGTATGCGGGGCGATTCACCGTCTCCCTGGGCGATGAACCGTCGCCGGAAACCGGTAGATTCGCCATTCGCGGCCGCAGCGAGGGTCAAACCTACTATGCGGCCGATGGCGAGAAGGCGCCGCCGCGAGATCCACGCAACCCGTATGGCGGCGTTTGGATGGACCTTGGCGAGGGTATGTCGCTGCACGAATCACCTGGACCTCAAGCGCTGTCCAGCGGCTGCCTGGGCCTTTCGGCGCGAATGCGCAGGACGTTTTTGGCATCCTGGCGGTCGGCGCGGAAGTGACGATCGTTCCCTAAGCGGGTGTGAGCGACATCCAGGCCCTGCGGGCCGACAAACGCGACTAGCCGGCAAATTCCGCCGCCGCTGGGACTGTCCGGCTTGGCCCGGACTCCCCCTGCAGCGGCGCCGCCGCCGGCCCGAATCACGGAGAGACAGGGCTTTTTCGCCAAGATAACGTCAGCGTCCTACAATAGGATGTCGTCGTAGCCCTGATCTCTAGCTGTGAGTGATCGCGTCTCATGAATATTCACGACATCATCGAGGGCCGGGACCCTCGACGAAGTCCTCGTGTGGTTTACTCGGCTGTCGCCGGGTTAGTTGTGCTGCTGCTGGTCTTGCTGGCCATGACTTCCCTGCATCGCGTGGATGCGAGCGAGGAGGGCGTTGTGCTGCGGTTTGGACAGCATGTGCGCACGGTCGATCCCGGCTTGCATCTGAAAATGCCCTGGCCGATTGAGCAAGCGTTTCGAGTGCCCGTGCAGCGGATCGAGACTCTGGAATTCGGCTTCGCCACCGCGCAAGCCGGCCGCGTGACGCGATACTGAGCCGCGCAGCGAGGAGCACGAGGAAATCGCCGAAATGCTGACCGGCGACCTGAATCTGGCGCATGTCGAATGGATCGTCCAGTACCGCATCGCGGATCCCGTGAAAGGGCTGTTCAGCCTGGGCGGAGTCAGCGGCTCGATGTGGAGCAATCTTGACCCGGACGCTCAGTCCGTCTTCAACCCGGCGGTTGCGGACACGATTCGCGATGTCTCGGAATCCGTCGTGCGGTCGCTGGTCGGCGATGGCAGCGTCGATGAGGTGCTGACCAAGGGTCGCGATCAAATCGCCGGCGACGCCAAGCGAGACATTCAGGAAATGCTCGACAGTTACAACGCGGGGGTCGAAGTGATTACGGTGCGCCTGCAATCCACCGCCCCCCCAATCCCGTGAAAGACGCCTTTCAAGAGGTGAATCGAGCCAGGCAAAACAAAGAGCGAGTTGTCAACGAAGCCGAAGGCGAACGCAATCGGCAAATCCCGGCCGCTCGTGGCGCCAGGGAAAAGGCGATCGCCGAGGCCGAAGGGTACGAAAGCCGCACCTTGCTGGAGACAGAGGGCCGCATCAACGCGTTCCTGGCCAAGTTGGAGGAGTACGAGAAGGCGCCGGGAGTGACCCGTCGCCGTCTGTATCTGGAGGCCATGCAGGACGTGCTGCAGAACGTGGGAGAAAAAACCGTGATCGACGCGTCGGTGAAGGACAGCGTACTTCCGCTTCTGAACCTGGATCGCTCGTCCAACAACCCCCTGAAGACCGGAGCCCAGCGATGAAGAAATCCCTCGCCATCCTTGTCGCGCTGGGCGTGATCGTGCCGCTTGTGCTCTGGAATGTCGCCACCTATGTCGTCTATGAAGGCCAACAAGCGGTCATCACTCAATTCGGTCGTCCGGTGCGGTTTGTCACCGACGCGGGACTGTACTTCAAGATGCCCTTTATTCAGCAGGTGCATCCGTTGGAAAAACGTCTCCTCCCCTGGGACGGAGATCCGGAGAACATGCAAACGATTGACAAGAAACGGATCTATGTCAACGTTTGGGCGCGGTGGAGGATCATCGATCCGAAGACATTTTTCAGCGCCGTCCGCACGGAACAGCGAGGGCAAAAGATCCTCGATGATCTCGTGGATTCCGCCGTCCGCGACGTTATCGCTCGTAACAAGTTGATCGATGCGGTGCGAAGCTCCAATGAGCCGCTGTTGTATGAATTCGAATCCGAGCAGCGGGACAGTCGTAGCGAGGCCTCGCGGGATGAAGTGACGACCGGTCGCGGAGAAATTGAAAAGGAAATCCTGAGAGTCGCCGGCGATCAGCTCCCCGAGCGTTATGGCATGGAATTGACCGACGTGCACGTCAAGCGAGTCAAGTACGACGATCGCGTGAAAGAAACCGTTTACGAACGTATGCGCAGCGAACGCGAGAGAATCGCCCGCCTGTTCGAGTCCGAGGCCGAGGAAGCCAAACAACAGATCGAAGGCAAGACCCGCAAGGAACTCGATTTGATTGAGGGCGAAATGAAACAGCGGGCCGACGAAGTGAAGGGCGGGGCCGACGCGCGAGTCATCCAGATGACCGCGGAAGCCTATTCGCGAAACGCTGAATTCTACGATTTCCTGCAACGTCTTGAGCTGCTGAAAGCGACCTTGAAGAGCGAGACCAGGCTGGTCCTGTCCACCGATAGCGATCTGCTGCGATTGCTAACCGACGCCCAAGGCCCGGACCTGCCGCCGCCCCGACCCGCCAAGGAAGAACCGTCGCTCAGCGCCGCCCCCTCTCCCGCCGTCAATCCGCCCGCCGAGACGGACACATCGCAACTGCAAGATCGACAAGATAAATAGGAACGCCCCCTCCCCCGCTTCCCATCACCGGTGCTCCCCTTGCGAGATTCTCCGTCAACGTCCATCCTACGACCTGCAGACCCGTTTCCTTCCTCTGCGGTCCGGATGCATCATGTTTGACAAGGAAGCTCTGAAACAGCTGGTCGCCGATCTGGCCATCGAGCACGGCGAGTTTCGCTTGGCCTCGGGAAAGACGGCGAGTTTCTACCTGGATTGCCGACGCGTCACATTGCACTCGCAGGGCGCCTTGTTGATCGCCCACGGCATGCTCGACTTGCTGCGTGACGATCCTCCGCAAGCCATCGGCGGGATGGCGATCGGGGCGGATCCGATTACCGGAGCGATCCTGGCCGTCGCGGCCGAAAAGGGCTTGTCGCTCCGCGGGTTCATTGTCCGCAAGCAGGCCAAACAACATGGCGCCGGACGTGAAGTCGAAGGTCCGTTTCAGCCAGGGGACCAGGCAGTCATCGTCGAAGACGTCGTCACCACGGGCGGAAGCAGCTTGGCCGCCATTGATAAAGCCGAAGCCGCCGGCATGAAGGTCCGAGAAGTAGTGGCCGTCGTTGACCGTCTGGCAGGAGCCGCGGAGACGTTCGCCCAACGCGGCGTACGATTCCGCTCCCTGCTGACCATCAAGGACTTCGGTCTGTAGTCGAGGCGAATGGTCGCTGGCGATCCATCGTCCGTTCCTCGAACGCGAGTCCGCCCGGTTGCGTCCGCCTCCGTGGTTCTCCGCGTCCTCCGTGGTCAATTCCATCCGGAGCTTTCTTCACTTGATGCTTATGGGGGAGCGCAGTGCAAACCTGGGAAGCGGCCACGCGATCAAGAATTCCCTTGGGTGTTGCCCGGCGGACCTGTGCGCTCGTTCGATTGGCGTTCCTTGGCCTCACCGCCCCGGCTAGAATCGTGCGGCGGCGCCGTGGCCACCGCGGCATCGCCGGATCGTTCACCGGCCTGAAGGGTCGTCAATTCCCCCCCTTGGCGGAAGTCCATGGAATCCACACTCCACCAGCAGCTAAAAGTCCGCTACGCCGGCCGAGGTCAGCGAACGGAAGTGCGCCTTGATGGATTCCGGATTGACGCGATGACTGGGGGAAAACTGATTGAGATTCAGTTTTCCTCGCTGGGGGCGATTCGGGACAAGATTCGACGTCTGCTGCAGCGGCGGAAGGTCCTGGTCGTCAAGCCGATCGTCGTGCGCAAGTGCATTGTCAAGCTCGCTCGCAAGGGCGGCCAGGAAGTCAGTCGCCGGATGAGTCCCAAGCGGTGTGGTCCGTTGGCCTTGTTCGATGAACTGGTCTATTTCACCGATGTCTTCCCGCACCGCAACCTGACGCTCGAAGCGCCGCTCATCGAAATCGAGGAGCTGCGTTTTCCCAAACGCCGCCGCCGAGCGGATTTCTCGGTGGAGGATCGACGTCTGGTCAAGATCGTCGGCGTGGTGAAGTTGAAGACGTTGGACGACCTCTGGCGGCTGGCCGACGCGAGTGCGATCGACCAGCCGTTCAATACCGAGCAGCTGGCCAAGCACCTGCAGGTGCCCCGCTGGCAAGCGCAGCGAATCGCGTACTGTTGGCGACGCACGGGCGCCGTCGAGCAGGTCGGCAAGCAGGGCAACGCCCTGCTGTACCGACGAGCGGCGGCTTGAAAACCCTCCGTCGCGACCCTACGCTTTCGCGGCCTTGGCTCGGCTTTCGCGCAATCCTCGGCTGAGAATGTCGCGCAGCATCGGCGAGTAGTCCTCGTACTTCATTTGGTCCGGGGCGCCGTCGGCGAACTGATAGATCGCGTCGCGGGGCTTCTTTCCAAGCGAGATCAGGGTGCTGCTGACCGTGCCCTTGCGACCTCCGCGGATGACCATGCTGGGTCGTCCCTGGGGGGCCGGCGCCCGCGCGAACACCTTGCTCGCCACGGCCAGGAACTTGACCGGCGAGTCCAGCGTCTGCAGCGTCAACAGCCGCAACGCCAAGCGAACTCGTTCGTCCCGCGGATTGTTGACATCCGAGTTGCCGATGATGCTCAGCCCCTCCTGCAACGGCTGTGCGTTGACTTCGTCGCCACCATGGATCACCCAGCCGGAAGCCGCATCCGCACACAGCAGATTTAACCCGTCGTAGTTGTTCGAGTTAAGCTCTTCCAACGCCAGATCACAGGCGTTCTGGGCCGATCCGCACCGCAGCAAGTCTTTCGCCAATAGGCCGCGAGAGCGGGGCGCGATGGGGCCGTGGACCTTGGGGCGATTGCACACGGCGACGACCAAACCGTTCTGGTTGACGCCCAACCATGTGCCTCCCGTTTCCTGGTCCGTTCCGCACAGAACGCGCGGTTTACCCGATTGAATCGCTGGCGATAAGCTGGCTCGCTCGTAAAATTCCTCACGATTGGCAGCGACCAGAATCGGGGCCTCGGGAACCAGACGATATTGGATAGCCAGTAGGCACATACTATCCCCAAATCATTTGATGTTAACAGGTTAAGAAAGATCACAGTTTACCGCTGCAAGACACGCCCGCAGTGGTTCCGCTTCAATGTATCGCCGAGGCCCCCCGGGTGACACCCCAACGATGGGCATATAACAAACACCCACAATAGCGGATTCCCGGGGCGTGCGGAATGGCCGCGCCAGGGTCGGTCTGATATAACCATTCGCAAGAAGTCGCCAAAGGACAAGGACAGCGCCTCACGAAATCGGTAGCGCCGTGGTCGAGTTGGAGGACGTCTTGCCGGGTTCACTTGGTGGTGGCGGCCAGGTGCGAGAGATTTTTAGGCGTTGAGAAACAACATGGCGTCGCTGGCGAACTCCAGGAAAACGTTGGCGCGCGGCAAGTTGTCCGCACGCAGTCCTCTGGCGCGTTTGATGGGAGTCTCCATCCTTGGTCAGGGCGCGTTTGCTCCGACCGAGCGCGTTCGCAACGAGGATCTGGCGCCTCTGGGATACGACCCGGATTGGATCGTGCAGCGGACAGGGATCCGCGAGCGGCGCCGAGCACCCGCCGATTGGGCGACCAGCGACGTCGCCTTGGTCGCCGCTCAGGCGTGCTTGGACGACTGCGGCCTGGCCCCTTCTGACCTCGATCTGATTCTCGTAGCAACCGTCACGCCGGATACTTTCATGCCGTCAACGGCGTGCAATCTGCAACATCGCCTGGGTTCCGCCGCGCCGGCGATGGACATCAACGCGGCCTGCGCCGGGTTTCTCTATGCCTTGGTGACCGGCATGCAGTTCGTCCATTCCGGCAGTTGTCGCCACGTCCTGGTCGTGGGCGCCGACCTGATGATGCGAACGGTCAATCCGCGAGATCACAAGACCTATCCTTTGTTTGGCGATGGCGCGGGCGCGGTGGTCGTCGCTGAAGGCGAGGGGCGACAAGGTTTGCTGGCGTACACTCTGGGGAGTGAAGGCGATCTGGGCGCCAGTCTTTCGATCCCCGCCGGCGGCAGTCGCGAGTTGGCCAGCGCCGAGGCGTTGGCGGCGGGACGACAGTTTATCCACATGGATGGCCGGTCGGTTTTCAAATGGGCCGTGCGAGTCATTCAAGACGCATCGAACGACGTCCTGCACCACGCTCAACTGAGCATCGACGATGTGGACCTGGTGGTCATGCACCAGGCCAACTCCCGCATCATTGACGCGGCTGTGGAAGGGTTGGGAATCCATCGTTCGCGAGTGCTCACCAACCTGGACCGGTTCGGCAACACCTCGGCGGCGAGCGTGCCGATGGTCTTGGCCGAAGCCGCTCAAGCGGGAAAAATCGAAGCGGGCGACAGGATCCTGCTGCTGGGGTTTGGCGCGGGGCTGGCTTGGGGCGCGGCGATCATGCAATGGTAACGGCCGCTGACTGATCACGCTGGCCAACACCGCGCCCCGGAGCAAATCGCCGGGCCGCAGCTCGTGGCCTCCCAGGGCGACGGGACAAGTTCAAGTTCTATTTAAGGGAAGGATCAACTATGGCATCGGCAACGACCCTGCCGTCTCGCGGCGAGGTGGACCCTCGGGACACCTGGGATCTCTCTGGCTTGTACGCCGATGATGCGGCCTGGGAGTCCGATTTCGAAACCGCCCAACGCGAGATTCCCAAGTACGCGGCCTTCCAAGGTCGCTTGGGCGAGAGCGCTGAGGTGTTGGCCGAGTGCTTGGCGCTGGACAGCGACTTGGACCGGCTGTTTGAACGACTGGGCTCCTACGCCTTCTTGAAGACGACGGAGGATCAGACGAACCAGAACTATCAGCGCCTGATGGGACGCTTGCAAAGCGTGGCCAGCAAAGCGGGCCAAGCCGCCAGTTACATCCGGCCGGAGTTGCTGGCGATCGAAGACTCGGTCATGGAGGAGTACTTGCGGCAGGAATGCCTGCAGCGTTTCAAGCTGTCGTTGGAGCGCATTCTACGCTACCGCCCGCATACGCTGAGCGACAAGGAGGAGCGGTTGCTGGCGATGCAGTCGGAAATGGCCGGGGCCGCCGGCAAAGCGTTTCGTCAGTTGCTGGATGCGGACTTGAAGTTCGGCACGGTGGTCGATGAGAAGGGACGCGACGTCGAATTGACCAACGCCAACTTCATGCAGTTCTTGATCTCACCCAAACGCGAAGTGCGCAAGACCGCGTTTCATCAGTATTACCGGCAGTTCAAGGGCCATGAAAATACATTGGCCGCGACCCTCGCCGGCTCGATTCATAAGGACGTCTATTACGCTCGAGCCCGCAATTATCCCTCGGCACTCAGCGCGGCTTTGTTCGCCGACGACGTTCCGATGGCTGTTTACGACAACCTGATCGCCTCGGTCCGCCGCAGCTTGCCGGCGCTGCAGCAGTATTACGATCTGCGGCGTCGCAAGATGAATCTGCCGGACATTCACCATTATGACACGTATGTCCCGATCTTGAGCGATCTGGACATCAATCGCACGTGGGAACAGGCGGTCACGCAGGTCATGGGGGCGCTCGAACCGTTGGGATCCGAGTACTGTGAGGTCTTGCAGCGCGGCTTAACCACCGGCCGCTGGTGCGACCGCTATCCCAATCAAGGCAAACAGAGCGGTGCTTTCAGTTGCGGCTCCTACGACGGCGAGCCGTACATCTTGATGAACTACAAGAACGAAGTCTTCGACGATGTGTTCACCCTGGCCCATGAAGCCGGGCATTCGATGCATAGCTACTTCTGCGCCCAACACCAGTCGTTCGAAAACTACAATTACGTGATCTTCGTCGCGGAGGTGGCCAGCACCTTCAACGAACAATTGCTCAGCCGCAAGTTGATTGAGGAAGCCGCCGATGATCGGCAACGCGCTTACCTGATCAATCATGAACTCGACGGGATTCGAGGCACCATTATCCGCCAAACCATGTTCGCGGAGTTCGAGAAGGTCTCGCACGAATTGGCCGAGTCTGGCGAGGCCTTGACCGTGCAAGCGTTCCAGGACGCTTACCGCAAATTGCTGGACGACTATTTTGGTCCGGAGTTTGTGATTGACGAGGACCTGTCCCTGGAGTGTTTTCGGATTCCGCACTTCTACCGTGCTTTCTATGTTTACCAGTACGCTACGGGGCTGTCGGCGGCGATCGCCCTGAGCCAGCGAGTGCTCGACGGCGGCGAGCAGGAACTGGCGGACTATCTGGGATTCCTGAAAGCGGGACGCTCGAAGTATCCCCTGGAGTTGCTCAAGGACGCGGGAGTCGACATGACGCAGCCCGGGCCGGTCGATACGGCCTTGGCCCGCTTCGCGAGCTTGGTGGAGGAACTCGACAACCTACTGGCCTAGCTTGTCATAGCTAAGCGAGGCGCCGTAGGCTGGCGAACCGATCCCCGATCCCCAATCCCTGATCCCTGCCACCTGCTCCCCTGCTCCCTGATCCCTGCTCCCTGACCTGCTCCCCGATCCCTGCCATCCCTGATCCCTGATCCCTGATCCCTGATCCCTGATCCCTGATCCCTGACTCCCTGATCCCTGATCCCTGCTCCCTGATCCCTGATCCCTGATCCCTGATCCCTGCCACCTGATCCCTGATCCCTGATCCCTGATCCCTGATCCCTGATCCCTGATCCCTGATCCCCAATCCCTGCCACCTGATCCCTGATCCCGAGGCCGAATTCATGCAATTGAAGATGGCTCGTCTCAACGATGGGCCAGAGATTTTTCACAGCATTCAAGGCGAAGGCCGCACGGCGGGTCGGCCTAGCGTTTTTGCTCGCGCTTCGTTGTGCAATCTGCATTGCGTGTGGTGTGATACCGATTACACGTGGAATTGGGAAGGCACAACCTTCGCCCACAACCGCGACAGCGAAGCGGACTACCGCAAGTTCCGCAAGCAAGATGAGATCGTCGTCCTGAGCCCATCCGAGGCGGCTGAATCGATTGCTCGTTTTGCTTGTCCTCACGTCGTCATCACCGGCGGCGAACCCATGTTGCAACAGGCGGCCTGGGTGGAAGTGATGCGGAAGCTGCGCGAACGCGATCCGCGTTATTGGTTCGAAGTCGAAACCAATGGAACACGCTCGCCGGTCGAGGACTTCCAGGCCCTGGTCAACCAGTACAATGTCTCTCCCAAATTGAATAACTCGAAGATTCCGCGATCGTTGCGAGAGGTGGAGTCATCGTTGCGGTTCTTCGCCCGCGACTCGAGGGCCACCTTCAAGTACGTCGTGACCGAACCGGCCGACATGTCGGAGATCCTTAGCCAAGTCGAACGATTTCAAATCGATCGCGACAAGGTGTACCTGATGCCCGAAGGACTGCGCGAGCGAGCAACTGCGGAGCCGTTCGGCATGGTTGGTGGGCGAATGCTTGCGGAGGGGATTCCACTTTTCGGATCGGATGCAGGTTCATCTCTTTCAGGACGCCCGCGGCCACTGAAGAGCGGACTGGGCCATGATCGTTGGCCGCCGGCTAGTCGCGATTCGCTTGATGCTAGTTTTAAAGGGCTCGCCTCACGGCCACGGCTAGAATTGTGTTGGCCCTCCGCCGGGCCATTCCCTCCGAGCTTCCGCGCCAACCAAACGGCTCCCCATGGGGGTCTGCACAAACAAGACAATCAGAGTCAGGCGGACCACCCTACGATCAAGGCCGGACGGCCCCAGATCAGCCCAGGGTGCAGCGCACCGCAACCCTGGGTAACCGAACGCCAGGACTTCGTGGCCGCGACCAACGGAACGTCCCCAAGTCATCGATACAAAACCAAGATTGACGTGAGGGAGGCTCAATTCAGATATCTTCCCGAAACGCGAAGAACGATGCCGTCCCCGTTGCGACGGGTTGTATGCACCATGGCGAGTACTCATGCTTGATGCCCATCGCGAGAAGCCGCACGCTTCTAATTCGTCCATGATTGGCGGCGAGGACGTTTGGTTGCGCTGGTGGGCGATCTTTGCGATCGTGCTGCCCGCCTCGACATGGAGATTGTGGTTCGCCGACAATGAGTTCCCCTCGGTGGCCCTCTTTCCTCTGTTTGAGCCAACGCCCTGGTGGCCGCAATGGCTGGCCGCGACGGCGATGATGCTGGCTGTTGGCGGATGCCTGATGGGCCGCACGATCATCACCCCTGCGTGCCTGCTGGCGTATGTCGTCTCGTTGTTGTTTCTTTGGTCGTGCAATCAACATCGATTGCAGCCCTGGGCGTACCAGTTCGGCGTCATCGCCGCGGTGATGTACTTTGAACCTTGGCGAAGGGCGGCGCCGCTGTTGCGGATGCTCGTGATCAGCATTTACTTTTACTCCGCCTTGGGGAAATTCGACTACTCGTTCACGCATACCCTGGGCAGGACGCTGCTGGAGGGCGCCTTGAGCGGCGTGGGCGTGGATTGTGGCGCTTGGCCCGAGTCGCTTCGAGTGGTGCTGGTGTTGTGTTTGCCTTGCGTCGAATTGGCGGTGGCACTCGGTTTGTGCTTTCGACGCACCGGCCGCGTCGCGGCTTGGGCGGCGATGCTCTTGCACGCGATCTTGCTGCTTCGTCTGAGTCCCTGGGGATTGAATCACCAACCTGGCGTGCTGATTTGGAACGTGTTCTTTATGGGCCAGGCTTGGATCCTTTTCGTCGCGTCGGCGGCTCGAACGGGACCTCCAGCGCGTTCGGAGGACGCCACGCCGCGCGAGAGCGCGTCCGCCCGAACATGGCTGGGGCGGTCGCCCGCCTCGTATGTCTCCGGCGGCGCCATGTTGATCCTGCTGGTGGTGTTGGCCCCATTGTTGGAGCCTTGGGGGCTTTGCGATCATTGGCTGGCCTGGGGCTTGTATTCGACTCGCAACAGCCGCGCCCTGGTCCAGATTCGCGAGCCGGCGGTTGCCCGCCTCCCCCACACGATCGCCGACCAGTTAAGCGAGCCGGATGGGACGGGATGGTTGGAGCTTGACCTGGGGCGATGGTCGTTGGAAGCTTTGGGGGCGCCGGTCTATCCGCAGGCCGAGTTTCAGAGAGCGGTCGCCGAGCGTTTGCGGCGTCGTTTCAAGCTGGGCGCCGAAATGCGCATTCGCACCTATACAATGGCGGATCGCTTCACGGGGCGAAGACGACTGCAGTCCGAATGACGTCCGCTCGGAACGAGGCGTTCGTGGTTCAACGCACAACGGTTCGCCGCGTGGAAGCCGCGCCTTGTGTGGACAAGACAAAAGGGACCTCACATGTTTCGACAGCGTGTTCGATCCGGCGGTCGCCCGCTGCTGACGGCGATCGGCGCGCTGTTGTTGGCGATTCTGATCGCCACGTTCACAACGATCTGGGCGGCGTCCGTTGTCCGTCGGGAACAGCGAGACATCGCCACGGCGATTCGACAGGATCCTCAACAAGCCGGCGAGTTAATCGAACGGTGGCAGGTCGAGCAGACATGGCAGTTGATCTCGCTGGCGGGAGACTTCGTGGTCCTCTGGGCTTCGGCGGCGGCATTGGTGCTTGTCTGGCGCTCGCTTTCAGCCAGTCAACGCTCGTTGCGCGAAGTGACGACGCTGGCAGCGGACATCCTGGCCAGCATGGATCAAGGCGTCGTCACGACCGACGCCCATTCGAGGATCAGGTCGGCCAATCCCAAGGCCGTCAAGCTGCTGATGCTCCGTCCGGATTACGAAGGACACTCGTTATCCGACGTCCCCATGATCGGCGAACAGCTGCAAGGATTGACGCGTCGCGTCCTTGACTCGGCGGACTCCGTGGGGGATGTCGATCTCTCGTTAGACGCCGCCCAAGGGACGCTCATCCTTCGAGTCGCCGGGAGCCTGCTGCGGGATTCCGAATCGGAGACGGCGGGCGCCGTGCTGCACGTGCGCGACGTGACCGAACGCGTCTTGATGGAGGAAAAAATGGTTCGCATGGAGCGGTATCTGGAGTTGGGCAACCTGGCGGCCGGCCTGCACCACGAGATTCGCAATCCCTTGGCCGCCCTTTCGCTGCACGTGCAGTTGATCGAAGAGGGACTGGTCGGCGGCGATCCCAAGGAAATCCGCGACAGCCTGGAAGTATTGAAGACCGAAGTGACGAGAATCAGCGGCGTTCTCGAGAGCTTTCGAGATTTTGCATCCCACCGACGCTTGGACCTGCAGCCCGTTTCGCCGCGGCAATTGCTGCACCGCGTTTTCGAGTTAATGCGTCCCCAGGCCGAAAAGCAGCACGTGAAAATCCAACTGGAATTCGATGATGGATCCGATCACCCGCTGTCGCTGGATGCCATGCGCATGCAACAGGTATTATTGAATCTGGTGGTCAATAGTCTTGATGTCTTGCCGACCGGCGGCGTGATTACGCTGAAAGCCGCCGCCACTCCGAAGGAAAGCAGGATCGAGGTTCGCGACACCGGCCCGGGGATCCCGGACAATATCCGCCAAAGGATTTTCGATCCGTACTTCACGACCAAGTCAGCCGGGACGGGCATGGGGTTGGCGGTTTGCGACAAGATCGTGCGTCAACATGGCGGTCGCATTCGCTGCCGTGCGGACACGCAAGGGACGACGTTCTCCGTTGTCTTTCCTCGACCCTCAACGGGAATCGACGATGATTGACCAACTTCGCATTCTGATCATTGACGATGAACCGAACATCCGCAGCGGCTTGACCAAGGGACTCCGCAGCCCGGGTCGAGTCATCGACGCGGCGGAAACCGCCGCCGAAGGACTCAAACGCTTCGACGCGTTGTCGCACGACATCGTGATTACGGATATGCGCCTGCCCGGCGACATCGATGGCTTGTCGGTCGTGCGGCATGTTCACCAACGGCGACCAGAAGCCGTGGTGATTGTCGTGACGGCCTTTGGAACCGTGGAGGCCGCCGTCGAGGCGATGCGTTGCGGAGCCTACGATTTCGTGACCAAACCGGTCGACCTGAACGTGATTCGCCATCAAGTCGCGAAAGCGGAAGAGCGGCGCAAGCTGATCCAAGAGAATCTTGCGCTGCGACGACGACTTGCGGAGATGGACCATGCCGGTGAGCTGCCGGAGATTGTGGGCAATTGCGCGGCGACGCAGGACGTCTTGCGGCAGGTGCGGCAGGTGGCCGGCACCGACGCCACGGTGTTGCTGCTCGGCGAGAGCGGAACGGGCAAGGAATTGACAGCCCGTGCAATCCACACGCTCAGCGGCCGCAACGATCAACCATTTGTGACGGCCAACCTGGGCGCCCTGCCCGACACGTTGGTGGAAAGCGAACTCTTCGGTCATGAGAAGGGCGCCTTTACCGGCGCGGATCGCCGCAAGTTGGGACTGCTGGAATCCGCCGGACGCGGCACGTTGTTCCTTGACGAGATCACCGAGACCACCGCGAAAACGCAAGTGGACTTGTTGCGAGTTCTTGAACAACGCGAGTTCCATCGCTTGGGAGGCCGCGACGCAGTTGGCTTCTCCGCTCGGCTGATTTCGGCCACCAATCGCGAAATGGCCCCGTTGATCGCGAGCGGCGAGTTTCGCGAGGATCTGTATTATCGCTTGAATGTCGTTCCGATTCGCTTGCCTCCTTTAAGAGAACGGCGGGACGACATCCCCTTGCTTGTCCGCCATTTCCTTTCCGCTTTGTCCGCTCGACACGCCGTGCCTGGCAAGTCAATGTCGCCCGAAGCGATGAGCAGATTGATGCGCTATCCCTGGCCAGGGAACATTCGGCAACTGCGGAACCTGCTCGAGCGACTAACGGTCACGGTCGAGGAGGAAGTGTTGTCGCCCAGCCACCTGCCCCTGGAGGATACGCCCCTCTCGGAACCCTCCTGCAGCCTGGCCGAAGCCGTGGAAAACGCGGAACGCCGCGCCATCCAAGCGGCGCTGCAGGCATGCGATTGCCACCGAGAGAAAACCGCTCAGCGATTGAATATCAGCGTCCGCACGCTGCACTACAAGATGAGCAAGTACGGCTTGCAGTGAAGACTCGCGGCGCTGTTTTGTGCGGGCTATACTCAGCGGCTGCGACGTCTCCTCTTCATTGCGCGGGCGCCGTGTGCGATTCTCGTCGAACTTACGCGAGAACAACGTCCTCTGGTCCTCGGAACATGCACATCGCCCGCGACGAGACCGCAACCGGTTGACGCTTCACGACTCTTCTTTGCGAGGTTCTCCTCCATGGCCGCATTTCATGTATCTCGCTCCACGGTAATCCAGGCTCCTCCGGAGAAAGCGTTTCAGACCATCGTTGACTTCGGCACGTGGACCACCTGGTCGCCCTGGTTGAGCGCCGACAAGAATGCCAAGGTCACCGTAAGCGATCCGGGCGACGCCGTTGGCTCGGTTTACTCCTGGGCGGGTGAACTCGTGGGCCAAGGCGAGATCGAACATCAACAGTTGGATCCGCCGCGGTTGATCGAGCAAGAAATTCGCTTCCTCAAACCATTTCGTTCCGTCTCCACGGTTCGCTTCGAAGTCGAGCCCAGCGGCGAAGGCTCCAAGGTCACCTGGCATATGAATGGCTCGCCGCCATGGTTCTTGTTCTGGATGCGGTCGCAGATGGAAGTCTTCATCGGCATGGATTACGAGCGCGGCCTGAAACTGCTCAAGGAGTACGTTGAAACGGGCGCGGTTCTCTCAAAGACGGATATCGACGGCGTCCAATCGATTGGACCCCTGCGCGTCTTGGGCAAACGCGTGGCGTGCTCGATGGACGACATGGGCTCGTCGATGGACGCCGCCATGGGGGACGTCGAGAAAGAGTTCGCCAAGCATCAAGTCCCTCGAGACGGGGAGATGGTTAGCGTTTACCATAAGTTCGATTTCAAGTCCCGGCAGTGCGAATACACAAGCGGCTACGCTGTCGCCGGCGAGCAGGCAGTCCCCGCGGGACTGGTCGAGTATCGGATTCCGCAGGTGCAGGCCTTGTTAGTGCACCATGTCGGCAGCTACGACAACTTGGGCAGCGCTTGGAACGCCGGTTATCAGTACTTGCGATATAAGAAACTGAAGAACAATCGCAAGGTTGACGCATTCGAAATCTATGGAAACTCGCCCGACGATGTCGAGCCGGCGGAGTTGCAAACCAACATCTACCTGCCGCTGAAGTAGCAGCGCGACACGCACAGGAGGAACGGCTTGCCATGAAGCGAAGCGCGGAGGGCGATACAACGACCATCCCGACTCGCAGACCAAGAGTCGTTGCGCGATGGCCTGCGCCCGGCGCGATGGTCGGCGGCGTCATGTTGCTGCTGCTGCTTGGAGTCGTCTTGTTCAACACCTGGATGTCGTCGTCGCGGCAAATCCAGGGCGTCGCGCCCGCCGCGCCGCCAAGCGTTGATCCGGACGCGGCCGTGCAACGATTGGCCGAGGCCATTCGCCTGCCGACCATCTCAAGGCGTCGAGGCGCGGCGGCGGACCAGCAGATGATGCGAAGATTCAGCGAACTCCTGACGGAGTTGTTCCCCGCTCTTCGCGAAGCGCCTTGGCGATGGCGCGGCGGCGTCGATTTCGGGGACCCCAACAACCTCAGCATCCTGCTGACCTGGCCCGGCGCCAACCCTCAACTGGAGCCGATCCTCCTGCTGGCGCACTACGACGTGGTTCCCCCCGAATCCGCGTCGTTGGAGCAATGGACCCATCCGCCCTTTGCCGGGGTTGTCGACGATGAATTTGTTTGGGGGCGAGGCGCGCTGGACGCCAAGAATGGCTTGATGGCGATGCTGGAAGCCGTCGTCTGGCTGCAAAGCGAAGGCTTTGAGCCGCAACGCACGCTCCATTTCGCCTTTGGCCATGACGAAGAGCTGGGCGGCGCGTCCGGCAATGGCGGCATCGCCCAGTGGATGCAGCGAGAGGGCGTGCGGTTGTGGTGCGTCTGCGACGAAGGAGGTTGTATCCTGAAGGATTTCCCTGGGATGACCGCGCCGGTGGCCCTGGTGGGCGTCGCTGAGAAGGGTCGCGTCACGGTGGACCTGCACGTGCAACTTGAAGAAGGCGGACACGCGTCGATGCCGCCGCGGGAGACCGCGATCACCGTGCTCGCCGCCGCGCTGCAGCGCGTGAGTCGATCTCCATTTCCACGCAGGTTGAACGGCGGCGCGGGCGCGTTGCTTGACTATCTGGGTCCCGAAATGCCTTGGGCCGGCAAGGCGGCGGCGGCCAATCGCTGGCTGTTCGCGCCCCTGATCCTGCAACGCTTGGGCGCTTCGCCCAGCAGCGACGCCTTGTTACGCACCACCATCGCCGCCACCAAGGTCGCGGCCGGTGAAGCCGACAACGTCTTGCCATCGCAAGCTCAAGCCACCCTGAACGTCCGCTTGTTGCCGGGCGACACAATCCAGGACGCGCTGGAGCACTTGCGCCGAGTGATCGACGACGACCGCATCACGTTGCAGGATCGCGATGGACGACCGGCTTCGCCGCGCCTGTCCAGCGCCGCCAGCCCGGCCTTCGCCGCGCTGCAAAAAGCTGTCAAGCAGGTCTTCCCGGATGTTGTGACCGCGCCGTTCGTGCTGGTGGGCGGCACGGACGCGTCGTACTACGAGGCGATTTCACGAGACGTCTATCGCTTTTATCCGGTGCGATTGGCTTCGGTGGATCTGAAGCGGATTCATGGGATCGATGAACGCATCTCTCGACAGGACTATCTGAACTTGATTCACTTCTACGTGCAGTTGTTGCGGAACACGGCGGAGTGAATTCAAGGCCAAGCAGCACGTCCACTCGAGCACGCCCAGTGTGCCGTGCGGCACATTGGCGGCCAAATTCAGTCCCGCAGGGACGGCCCCAAGCCAGCCCAGCCCAGGGTGCAGCGCAACCCTGGGAACCGCCTCGGTTGCTTGTGCCGCCAGTCTTTTTTGGGTACAGTTGTACTTGAATCTAGTCCTTCTTTCTTTTCTTTCCTTCGCAGGAGACTCACTCGTGACTCGACCCATTCGGCATTCGGCGTTCCTTCTCGCCTTACTTCTCGCTCTGGGCGTGTCCGCCCCGGCGGCTCGAGCTCAGGACGACGACCCACCCAGTATCGCGGAGTTGATGCAGCAGGCGTCCGGGCAATTGCAGCAGGAGGATTTCGCCGCGGCCGCCAAGACGCTGCGGCAAGTCGTCCAACGCGACAAGGAACAAGCGAATGGCTGGCAGCTGTTGGGGTTCGCCTTGCACATGGATGGGCAATTGGATGAAGCGATCAAAGCGCATCTGAAGGCCTCCGAGTTCGAGGCCACCAAGGGGGTGGCGCTTTACAATCTTGGCTGTGCGTATTCGCTCAAAAAGGACAAAGACAAGGCCTTTGACTACTTGGAGAAAGCCGTCGCGGCGGGCTTCGACGACGTCAGCTACTACGAAACCGATACGGACCTGGACTCACTCCGCAAGGACGCTCGCTTTGTCCGCGTGATGAAGTTGGTGCGCGGCGAGGAAGTCGAGCCCGCCTTGGATCCGGCGAAGCTGTTGGGCGATTGGAAATACACGGCCGGCAAGCGGGCTGGAGAAGACGTGCCGGAGGAGCGTTTGGCCGGTGATGTCAAAGTCACCAAGGAGACCTTCACGCTTCCCGCAGGCCCCGATTCGACGTTTGTGATGGCGTACAAGCTGGACGCCAAGAAGACGCCGGCCGCGATTGACTTCGAAATCAAGTCCGGCCCGGTCGATGAAGGCTCGGCGAAGGGCGTGATCAAGTTGATCGACAAGGACACGATGCAGTTGTGTTACGATCCCAACAACGCCAAGCGTCCGGAGAAGTTTGAATCGACCAAGGAGAACGGCTTCTTCCTGTTCACTTTGAAGCGGAAGTAGAGGCGCCGCGACAAAAGGGCGACTCGCCGTGGCATGCGATTTGCGGATCATGAACCTTCATGATCCGCATTCGCTTTCATGGTCGAGGCGGGCATGGGGCCAAGACCGCCAGCCGCATTGTCGGAACGGCCGCATTTCTCGGCGGGTATCAGGCACAGGACTCGCCGGTCTACGGCGCCGAACGGCGTGGCGCGGCGGTGGTGGCGTACGCTCGCATCGATTCACAACCCATCCTTGAACGCGGCGTCATCGAGCAGCCGGACCTCATCATCCTGGCCGATGAGACTCTACTCGAGGCGCCTGACGCCGGCGTGCTGGCCAGCCAGGACGCGGCTTCGGCCATCTTCATCAACACGAGCGACGCCGAGGCGCTGGTCAGCAAGTACGACATTCGCGCGCCGGTGACGGCGATCGACCTCACGACGCTCGCCTTGGAGTGCGTCGGCTCGGCCAGCGCGCTCAGCGCCGGCGTCGCCGCCGCCGCGGTGCGCTTGTGCGGCATCGTGCAACTGGAGCATCTGCTGCAGGCCGTGCGAGAAGAATTCGCCCACCTGCACTTGTTCGACCGACCTGGTGGATCGAAATCTCCAACTGGCCGACAAGGTGTTCGCGGCCTTGGCGCCGGTTCCCCTGCGCGAAGCCGCCCCGCGTCGCCCGGTGATGATGGCGGAAGTGCGATTCGATGCGCCCTGGGTGGCCGCGCCCAGCATCCTGAATGTCGGCAACGCGGCCGCGCGAAACACGGGCACATGGCGCGTCGAGCGGCCCGTGATTGACGCCGAGGCATGCACCCGCTGCGGGCTTTGCCTGGTGCAATGCCCTGATGGAGCGATCTCGCTGGATGAACAGGGGTTGCCCGTCATCGACTACGCTCATTGCAAAGGCTGCATGATCTGCGGCCGGATTTGCCCCTTGCATGCGATCGATTCCGAGCAGGAGACGCGAGCATGGTGAGGAAAATGCTAACCGGCAACGCCGCCGCCGCCTGGGCCGCCAGGTTGGCCGAGGTCGATTACGTGCCCGCGTTTCCGATCACCCCGCAAACAGAGATCATCGAGACGCTGAGCCAGTGGTTCAGCGACGGCGAAATGATCGGCAAGTACGTCACGCTCGATGGCGAACATTCCATGATCATGGCCGCCGGTGCAGCAGCCTGCACGGGGGTCCGCACGTTCACGGCGACTTCCAGCCAAGGACTGGTGTACGCCATGGAGGCGCTTTACACCGTTTCCGGCTGGCGAGTGCCGTTCGTGCTGGTCAATGTTTCCCGCGGGTTGTCCGCGCCCATCACTCTGGGCCCGGATCACAACGATGTCTTTGCTGCTCGAGACGCCGGCTTCGCGCAGTTGCATGCGGAAACCTGTCAGGAAGTGTTGGACACCGTTTTGATGGCCTATCGCATCGCCGAGGATGCTCGCGTCTCCCTGCCGGTGTTGGTGAACTTGGACGGTTTTTACTTGTCGTTCACTCGAGAGCCCGTGGAGATCCCCGCGATCGAGCAAGTTCGCGAGTTTCTCCCCGCCTTCCAGATGAAGCATCCGGGGTTTCGCGCTTCCAGCCCGATGGCGCATGGCGTCGCGGTGCTGGACGGAAGCACTTACAGCTACTTTCGCTATCAGTTGCACTTGGCGATGAGCAACGTGCTGGAGGTGCATGCGGAAGCAGCCGAGGACTTCGAGCGGATCTTTGGCCGACGCTACGCCGCGATCGACGCGTATTGCCTGGAGGACGCGGAGATCGTGATCGTGATGGCGGGCGCTTTTGCGACCAAGGGCAAAGAGGCGGTGCATCGTTGGCGAGCCCAGGGGAAACGCGTCGGACTGGTTCGCCCGCGGCTGATTCGTCCTCAACCGGCCGCAGACCTGCTTCGCGCGCTTTCCGATCGTCGAGCCGTCGGCGTCATTGACCAAAACCTCTCGCCAGGATCAGGCGGCGTTCTTTTTCATGAGCTCGCGTCCTTGTGGGCGAGCAGCCCCACTCGCCCCCCACGGATCCACTCCTTCATCGGCGGCCTGGGCGGAAAGGACATCAGCCAGGGCGAACTGGACCATGTGCTCGGCGTACTCGAAGGTCCGCCAACCTCGCAGAAGGGCCCCGAGTTGCTCTTCACTGAAGAGGACATGCGGATGGTGCGCGGGCGGTTGGCCTTGGCGGGCAAGCCAGTGGAGATTGAATCATGAGAATCCCACGCGAGCACTACAAGACCCACAAGGACTTGCCGCCAAGCGAATTCATCTCACCCGGTTCACCACTCTGCGCGGGTTGCGGTGGTTTGACCACGTTGCGATTGATGCATAAGGTCTTGGGCGAGAACGTCGTCATCGTGAACGCCGCCGGTTGCATGACGCTGATGGCTGTATTCCCGTTCACTCCGCTGAAGTCTTCTTGGCTGTACACCACGATGGGCGGCGCGGCGGCCGGGCGCAGGGCGTTCGCGACGCACTGGACGTGCTGGCCATGAAGGGACGATTGTCCCCGGAAGACGATCTGAAGGTTCTGGTCTTGGCCGGCGACGGCTCCACCTACGATATGGGCCTGTCGTTGACTTCGGGCGCCATCCATCGCGGGCTCGATTTCTGGTACTTGTGCTACGACAACGAAGCGTATGGCAACACCGGCTTTCAAATGTCGGGAGGTTCACCGCTGGGGTCGCGGACCGCCACATCGCCGCAAGGATCACTGCAAACGAAGAAGGACATTTTTGAGATCTGGCGGTCGCAGCACCCGCCTTACCTGGCCACCATCAGCGCCCATGAACCGGCGGACTTGGCCGAGAAAGTTCGACCGGGCGTCGCAGCATCGCGGGCCGAAACTGTTCCTGGCATTGGCGGCTTGTCCCACGGGCTGGGGTTTCCATCCGAAGCTAAGCGACGAGATCTCGCGGCTGGCGATCGATACCGGCGTCTGGCCGTTGAAGGAAGCGGTCAACGGCGAAGTTCGGCACACGTTCGTACCGAATCGATTTCGACCCGTGGAAGAGTACCTCGCCCCGCAGCGCCGCTTTGAACACCTGTTCCAACCCGAGCGACAAGAACAGACGCTCCGCCAAATCCAGGATCATGTCACTGAGTATTGGAATCGCGCAAGCATCGAGGTTGCACCGCCATGGAAGCCGTAATTCACTCACGAACGCCGCTGAAGTCGCTCGACGAATATCGCCAGATCCGCAAGACCTTTCGCTTGGATCCACCGGAGTACTACAATTTCGGCTTCGACATCGTGGATCGTTGGGCGGCCGAGCGGCCCGAACACGCCGCGATGCGCTGGGTCAGCGTCAACGGCGAGGATCGGACCATCACCTGGGCTGAACTGGCGGCGCGATCCAACCAGGTCGCCAACGCCGTATTCGACCTGGGACTGAAGCATGGCGACCAGGTGCTCGTTGAGCTGCCGAACTTGGTTGAATGGTGGGAGACCATGATCGGCCTGATGAAGGCTGGCGTGATCGCCATTCCGGGCACCACCTTGCTGACCGAGAAAGACATCGCCTATCGCGTGCAGGCCGCCGAGGTCGACGCGGTGGTCACCGATATGATCGGCGCGGAGAAAGTCGATCACATCGATTGTCATCTCACCGAACTGCAATTCAAGGTGCTCGTCGGCAAGCAGGCGCGGCCGGGTTGGCGATCGTATGACGAATTGGTCGGCGCCGCTTCCGCCGCACCGCAAACCCGCCGAACTCGTAGCGAGCAGCCCGCGCTGATCTACTTCACGTCCGGCACCACTGGCCGGCCAAAGATGGTCCTGCACTCCCATGCAAGCTATGGTCTGGCGCATCACTTGACCGCCCGGTTCTGGTTGGGGCTGGACCCCGCTGACCTGCATTGGAATCTGTCCGATACCGGTTGGGCCAAGACCGCCTACTCGGGGTTGTTCGGTCCCTGGTTCACCGGTTCGACCTTGTTCGTTCGCCATCATCCCGGCAAGTTCGACGCACATGACGTGATTCAATGCCTGCAGGACTATCCGATCAACAGCTTGTGTGCTCCGCCAACGGTGTATCGCATGTTGGTGCAACAAGATCTCTCGCAGTTTCATCCGAAGTCGTTGCGACGTTGCATGGCGGCGGGCGAAGCCTTGAACATCAACGTGCTGGAAACATGGCGCCAAGCGACCGGCGTCACGATCCGCGAAGGATACGGTCAAACAGAAACCGTGGTTCTTTGCGCCAGCATTCCCGATCTGGAAGTGAAGCCCGGTTCGATGGGGCTGCCGTTACCGGGATTCGAAGTCGCCGTGATCGACCAAGACGGCAATCCCTTGCCAACAGGCGAACCTGGCGAGATCGCCGTTCGTGTCGAACCGGAATGTCCCACGGGGTTGTTCCGAGGATACTGGCACAATCCCGACGCGTCGGCGAAAGCTCATCGAGGCGTGTGGTATCTGACTGGCGATTGCGCTTCGATGGATGAAGACGGCTACTTGTGGTTTGTCGCGCGGGCTGACGACATCATCACGAGCTCCGCCTATCGCATTGGGCCGTTTGAAGTCGAGGAAGCCTTGATGTCGCATCCGGCGGTCGCCGAGGTCGCTGTCATCGGCAAGCCTGACCCGGAACGAACTGAAATCGTGAAAGCCTTCGTAGTGCTGGCCAAGGGCTATCAGCCGTCGGAGGCGTTGGTGCACGAACTGCAGGAACATACGAAGAAAGCCACGGCTCCCTACAAGTATCCGCGGGAGATCGAGTTCATGGACGAATTGCCCAAGACGCCCAGCGGGAAAATCCGCCGCACTGAATTGCGAGGGCGCCACTGAAAGTCGCGAGGGCTTGGGGCGCCGGCCGCGGCGCTTGCTCCGCCGCTGCGCTCACCGAGACCAACATCCTGCCTCTTGCTTCACGGGGACGCCAGATGTCGGAGCTCAAACGCACCTTGGGACTGCTGGAATGCACCTTAATGGGTGTCGGCGTGATCCTCGGGGCCGGCATTTACGCTTTGGTGGGGCAGGCCGCTTTGCTTGCGGGCAACGCGGTGTGGATGTCTTTCATCTTCGCGAGTCTGGTGGCGAGTTGCACGGGATTGAGCTACGCCGAACTCAGCTCGTTCATTCCCAAGGCAGGCGGCGAGTACTATTACGCCCGCCGCGCCTTGGGCGATTTGGCCTCATTCCTGGTCTCTTGGCTGCTGCTGGCGGGGATCGCCATCGCGGGCGCCGCGGTGGCCCTCGGATTTGCGGGCTATTTGAACGCGATGGTGGGTGTGGATCCGATCTGGAGGCGCTTGTTTGTTGGTGGCGGGAACGGCTGCGTTATTGATTTACGGCATCAAACAATCCGCCTGGGTGGCGGCCGTTTGCACCGTTTTGGAGTTGATCGGGTTGTTGATCGTCATCGCGGTCGGATGCCCAAGCTGGGCGGCATCGACTATTTCGCCACGGCCCCGGGCGGCGTTAATGGGATCCTGTCCGCCGGTGCGCTGGTCTTCTTCGCCTACATCGGCTTCGAGGAAATCGTGCAGCTATCGGAGGAGACTCGTGATGCGACCAAGAACATCCCCCGCGCGATCCTCTATTCCATTGCGATCACCACAGTGCTCTATGTGCTGGTCGCCCTTTGCGCCGTGTCCGTGTTGGGCTGGGAGAGATTGGGCGCGTCCGAGTCGCCCTTGGCCGACGTCGTCGCCGTGTCGTTGGGGCGTCGCGCGTTCCTTGGGCTATCCATCATTGCCCTGTTCTCGACCGCCAACACGGTGTTGATTCTGCTGATGTCCGCATCGCGCTTGCTATATGGGATGGCGGAAGATGGCAAGATGCCTCGGTTCCTGGCGGCCGTTCATCGAACGCGGCGGAGCCCGTATATGGCCACGCTGGCGGTCTCTGTCGTCTCGGTCCTGATGATTGCAGCGTTGAAAAGCATTTCGATTGTCGCGAACTTAACGAACTTCAGCCTCTTGGCTGCGTTTGTCATCATCAACCTGGCGGTCATCGTACTGCGCTATCGCGAAGCGGAAACGCCACGGCCGTTCCGAGTGTGGGGGAACTTGGGGAAGTTTCCCATTATCCCGCTGCTGGGCATGCTCACGTCGTTGTTCATGCTCTGCTACGTGGGTTGGGAAGCGATCGTCGCGGGATTGATTCTGGGCGTCGTCGGCATGCTGGCCTATGCGGCCCCGCGTCGCTTCACACGGAACACGACGCGGTAACTTCCTCTGTGCTCTCCGTGCCTCTGTGGTGACCTGTTTCGCGGTGCGCTGGGCAAGTCTCAGCGCGGAAACCGTATTGGCGGCGCGCCGCTCGATCGTGCGGGCGCGTCAGGCGATGGCGGGGGGAGCGATTGCGACGGCGGCTTTTCCCTGGGGGGCACATCAGGCGGATTGGCGCGGAGCCACTCATCTTCGCCTTCCTGCGCTCGCGAACGAATGGGGGGCGTGAGATTAAAGGACTCCTCGGCGGGCTTGTCGCCGTCTGTATAGCGATCCGTGTTGGGCGAGGGTCGGGCTTGTGCGGGGTAGCATCGAGGACGCCGTTCACCTAGAGGACCGATCGCGGCGAAACGCTCTTCAAAGAAACGCACGCCATGCGTATCCAGGATCGTGCCGGTGGCCCGCTCGATATTGGCAAGTTCGATATTGTATAAAGCCAGGGCTCGCGCTTCATTGCTGACCGAGTTACCCCAATCCGTGATGGCCTGCAACACGTTCAAGAAGATCGTGCGGCCAGATTTGAACTCGGCCGCTTGTTGCACCAGGTTCTGCGTGGCGGCATCGCGAACCTCGCGAATCGCGCCATACTGTTCGAAGAACTGATCGAGGTTCCGCAGATTCAAGGCCAAAAGGTGCGTCATCGCGTGAAGACCCTGTTCCAGATTTGCGCGATCTCGGGCGATCGTCAATTCCTGACGACGCACGCCGGCTCGACCAGCCCGCAAGCCGAACGGCACCGAGAAATTCACGCTCACGCCCCAATCCGTCAATTGCCCGGCGCCGCTCCGCACGATGGCGCCAGGGACCTCGCCCGATAGTCCGTTCCAACGATACAACATGCTGGTGTTCAAGTCGGGCCGTGCCTCATTCTCGGCCAGAATCAGCCGCTGTTGGTCAGCTTCCAGAATGAGCTTCAACTCAATGATGTCGGGCCGTTGTTGTTGAGCGATATCCAAGAGCGCTGGCCAATCAAACTCAATGCGTTCGCTCGTCGGCGGCGTGATGGGGATGAGTCGATATTGGCACGTCCGGCGGCAACCCCAGGATGTTCCTCAGCGCTGCTTCTTTCTGCAGGACGTCCGCTTGGGAAGCGATCAAGGTGTTGCGGAAATTGGCCAGGGCTAAGCGCGGTTGCGCGACCTCAGCGACATTGCCTCGACCCACCAGGAGGCTCGCACGGGCAAGTTGATCGGCGACCGTGCCTTGCTCGACCTGCGTCTTGCGAGCCCAGACATCAGTGCGGGCGACGACCAGGTTCCAGTACGCTTCGATCACTCCGCGAACGAGATCCTGCACCGAACCCTTCAAACGAAAATAGGACGCCTCGGTGTCGATGCGGGCCAACACGATCGGCGCCAAATTCACGTCCACGCCCGCACCGCGCAACCAGGGTTGCGTGTAGCTCAGTTCCAACGCCTCGGCATGCGAGGGATTCAAGAACAACGGCAGGCTGCTGCGACTGCCCAGCGAATTGTAATTCAGACTGGCCTGGCCGCCGCCAATGGTCGTCTTGCCGCCGCCAATGTTCAGATTGTTGGAATCGTTGTTAATTTCGGCGATTCGCGGGCCGGGTATGGCTTGGCCGCTTTCGTCAAACAGCAGCGAATCGCCGACATTGAAGGTCGGATCAAAACGAGAGCGTTGCGTGTTGACGTTGGTGTTCACGATCGCCGGATCATAGATCGTCGAGCCCGAGGAGACGGCAATATTCCCCGCGAGGACTCGCACCACGCGAGCGTTCTGCAACGCGATGCGAATGGCGTCGTTCAACGACAACGGCATTTCGGCCAGGTCCTGCGGTTTGGCGACCGTCTCGGGCAGGCCCTCCTGCGGCACGGGGACGACGGGCAACCTCGGCGGGTCGCTGACATTCAACCGTTGCTGTTCCGGCAAGTACAGCCGTCGCTGCACAGGCTCATAGCGCTGTTGAGCCTGCGCGCCGCCCATGTGGGAAAGCGGCAGGCAAGACCAGCCGACCATCCAACACAAGAGGCAAGTGCGAATCCGGCGGGCCCAGCGACGGCTCGCATCGTATTGTGGGGGCGTGACGTTCATCACCCCTGCCATCGTCTCGCGAACCAGGACAAGTCAAAAGATTCCGAAGGCGCCGGTAAATCTTAAACCAACGGTTGTTCGCGAGATTCCGAAGGCAATGATTTTGCGGAGGTTTCCCGGGGTGCGCTCGCGACCCCATGGGCATCAAGTGAAGCAGGCAGAAGAGATTAACCACGGAGACACCGAGACATGGAGAATGATTGCAGTGTTGTCCTCTGTGCTCTCTGTGACTCTGTGGTTCCCCTTTCGCGGGACGGCGGCCGCCCTAAGACTCGCTGTTCTTTGCCGAGTCTACCAGATCAACCTCTTCCCACTGCTCGGAACCTGCTCGCAGCGCGGCTTCGGCTTCTTGCGGGTCAGTCGTGTCGCAGACAATCTCTCCGTCTCGCATGACCAATGTCCGACGGGCGTTGCGAGCCACATCGATATCGTGGGTCACCAGGATCACCGTGATCTGCTTTTCTTCGTTCAAGCGGCGAAAAAGCTGGATCACGTCGCGGCTTGTGCGAGTATCCAAATTGCCTGTGGGTTCGTCTCCCATCAGGATATCGGGATCGTTGATCAGCGCGCGAGCGATGGCGACCCGTTGTTGTTGTCCGCCGGACAACTGGCCAGGATGGTGGTCGGCGCGATCGCCAAGGCCGACAAGGTCCAGGAGCTCATGGGATTTACGCCGGCGCTGTTGCGCGGACACGCCGTGGGCGTACATCAGCGGCAACTCGACATTCTCCGCGGCCGACGTGCGATTCAATAAGTTGAAATTCTGGAAGACGAAGCCGATGCGGCGGTTGCGAATCCCCGCTCGCTGGTCGTTATTCATCGAAACGACCTCTTCGCCGCCGAGCAGGTAGCTGCCATCGGTCGGGCGATCCAGGCACCCAAGCGTGTTCATCAAGGTCGATTTTCCGGAGCCGGATGGCCCGATCAGGGCGATATACTCGCCCTTCTCAATGTTCAAGGTGACGCCGCGCAAGGCGTGCACCTTCACCTCGCCCATCGAGTAAATCTTGCGAACCTTCCTCAATTCGATCAACGCCACAAGGATTCATTTCCTCAAAAAAGGTCCCGCCCCAGGTCACGCCCCAGGTCACGCCGCCGCCAAGACTCTCTTTAGAATACTCGCCGCAACGTCGCATTGTTGCATGGTAACGATCAACGGTGGACAGAATCGAATCGTGTTGGGCCCGCATCCCAGCAGCAAGAGCCCTTGATGGAAGGCCTGCTGAACGATCTGTTCGCGCAGTTTGGCGTCTGGTTTTCCCTGCGGATCGACGACCTCGCAGCCGATCATCAAGCCCTTGCCGCGGACGTCTCCCAGCCGTCGATCGGACTTGGCAAGCACTCGCAAGGCGTCCATGAAATGCCGACCGACCCGCTGTGCATTCTCCATGAGCTCTTCCTCGAGCAAGGCGATCGTTTCCAAGGCGGCCGCGCAGGCGATCGGATTACCACCGAAGGTGCTGGCGTGCGAGCCGGGCGGCCAATTCATGATGGGTTCGGGAGCGATAATCGCACCCAAGGGCATTCCCGAGGCGATGCCCTTGGCCAGGCAAAGAATGTCCGGGTCCACCCCCCAATGCTCGATGGCGAACATCTTGCCAGTGCGCCCCATGCCGGATTGAACCTCGTCGATCACCAGCAGAATGCCGTGGCGGCGGGTAATGTCCCTCAAACGCTGCAGGAACCCGTCGGGGGGGACGATGTAACCGCCTTCGCCTTGGATGGGTTCAACCACAATGGCGGCGACCTCGTCCGGCGCGGTCGTGCGGGTGAAGATCTGGTTCTCCAGCTCGTCCAATCCGGCCTCGCAACACCCTGTCGCCGGCCGTATCGGGCAGCGGAAGCAGTAGGGGTACGTCGCGTGGACAACGCCCGGCACCAGGGGTCCAAAGCCCTTCCGCTGCAAGACCTTGCTGCCGGTCAAGCTCAACGCCCCCATGGTTCGGCCATGAAAGGCGCCCCGAAAGGCGATGATCCCCGCGCGCCCGGTATGGCGGCGAGCCAATTTGATCGCGGCTTCCACGGACTCGGTGCCGGAATTCGTCAGAAACACCCGCTTGGCCCCGGGCCCCGGCGCCAACTCCGCGAGCTTGCGGCAGAGGTCCTTCTGAGGCGCGTAGTAGAAGTCGGTGCCCGACATGTGAATCAATTTGGCCGCTTGCTCTTGAATCGCCCGAACGATTCTGGGGTGGCAATGACCGGTCGCGTTGACGGCGATGCCCGCTGTGAAGTCCAAGAAGCGGTTGCCATCCACATCTTCAATCACCGCGCCCTCTCCGCGGGCCACCGCCAAGGGATAAACGCGAGTGTACGACGGCGAGGTGTACTGTTCGTCTTCGGCGATCATCCGCGCGGCCAAGGGACCGGGGAGTTGGGTGACAAGCTGCGGAGCGTCCATGAAATGACCTCTGGCGTGGACTGAATGCGAAGCTGACTTGTGCCAGACGGGTGGATCCGATGGCGGCAGCGAGAGAAGAGATTGCGAATCCGCACGATTATCGCACGAGTGTTTGCGTTGGCGAAAGGCCAGCCCGGGAGGAGACAAGAATGCCAGAACGGCGAATCTAGGCCGCCCGGCGGTTGGCGGAGGCGCCAAGGAGCGGCGTCGACTGGTCCGCATCAGCGCGGTTTGGCTCCTTGCCGCGGCTGAACCGGCCGGCCAGTCGCCCGATGAAATGGGCGGGCAAGCCCAACCAGGATTCCTGGCTGGCGGGATGGAGATTCCACAGGACTTGCCACGGATGCCAGAGCACCGCGCTCCAGCCCAGCGACTTGGCGTGCCGCTGGTGCAGTCGCTGCCAGGCGCGTCCCGCTTGAAAGGTCAGCCGAGCTGGCTCGGACATGGAATCGGCGAGGTAAACCCGGCTTTCGCGAGCACATTGCGTTTGACAACCTGCGGCTCGCCACGACGCCGCCAAGTCCGCGTCCGCCAGATCATCACCGACGGTTACGCTCAAGCCGCCCAAGCGTCGCCATGTTTCGCGGCGATAGAAGCCGGCCATATTCGTGGGGCCGCTAATCGAGCGTCCCAGACGAAACGGCTTGGACGCCAGCTTGCCGCGATCGCACAGCCGCCGACCTCCGCCAGCGAGATAGCGCACCCCGGAAGCGGCCACCGATGCGCCGTCTTTGTTCAACAGCAGCGGCGAAACGGCGGCGACCCGCGAATCCTGAAAGGCCAGTAGCGGAGCTTCGCACCAGTGCTCGTCTTGGACTCGGGCGCCGCAGCGCAGCACATGCACGATCGCCGAGCGGGCGTGGTCCACTCCAAAATTCGCGAGCTCCGAAAGGGAGCTAGCGTGGGCGACGTGCACGAAGGTCACCTCGTCGGACAGCTCGTAAGGGTCCGAGTAGGCGTCGCGATGGACGACGAGAATCTCCACGTCGTCAGGTCGATGCTGCAGCACCGTGGCCAACGTGTCGTCGAATGTTGCGTCGATTCCCAGGCAGGGAATGATGATTGTCAAGCGAGGCACCGAAGACACCTTCCGTGGCAATTCAGCGAAGCGGTCCTGCTCTGGGTAACTTCGGCGGACTCAAGCGAGGAAGTTTAGTCTGTTTGCCGTTGACCCAGAAGTCGCGAAGTCTTCCAAAAGCTCGATGTTTCTCCCGCTTCCCCAGGTTCGCCGACTTCGCGGCGCTCGCGCGACGGAAGTCCATCCATGGCGGCGTTGGTACAGCAGCCCGGGAAGGAGTGCAAGATGGATTCCTGCTCTTGCGCCCTGCGGGACGGCCCGCCCCGGGCCACGGAACATGGATTTATTCGTAGCGCAGCGCGTCGATCGGATCTAGCCGGCTGGCTCGCAGCGCGGGATAGTAGCCGAAGAACACGCCCACCATGCCGGCGAAAACCATGGCGACCATGGCGGCGGGCATCGAGATGGCGACCGGCCAGTCCTGGCCGCTGGAAAGCGCGTTGATCAACTGCGTCGCACCGACCGAAGCGCCGATTCCCAGCGCCACTCCGATGGCTCCGCCGATGCACGACAACAAGACCGACTCCACGAGAAACTGCCGCAAAATATCTCGACCGCGAGCCCCCACGGCCATCCGAATTCCAATTTCTCGCGTACGTTCGGTCACCGAAACCAGCATGATGTTCATGATCCCCACGCCGCCAACCAACAGGCTGATCCCGGCGATGGCGGCCAACATCAACGTCATGGTGCCGGTGATCATGCCCATGATGTTCGAGATTTCGGTCGTGTTGGCGACCTCAAAGTCGGCGGGTTGACCGGGCCCCAGCCGATGCCGCTCCATCAGCAGATTGTAAATCTCGTTCTGAGCTTGCTGCATTTTTTCGGCGGAGCGGGCCGAGACCATGATCGCGTTCACATTGTCAAACGCCGATCCTTGAATCCGCTTGCGGACCGACGTGTGAGGCATCAGCACGATGTCGTCCTGATCCTCGCCGAACATGTTCGCGCCCTTGGTCTCCAGGAGGCCGATCACGCGAAATGGAATGGAGCCCACGCGGATCGTCTCGCCGATGGGATCACTGGTTTGAAACAGCTTCTCTTGAATCGTGCGGCCGATGATGCAGACCTTGGCGGCGGTCACCACGTCGCGTTCGTTGAAGAAGCCGCCCCGTCGCAGCACCCAGTTGCGGACGGCCAGGTAGTCCTCACCCACGCCGAACATCTCGCGAGGACTCCAATTGCTGTTGCCATAGACCAATTGCCCGCCCGCTCCAATCAAGGGCGACGCCGACGCCACCGATTCGCAGGTTTCGCTAATGGCCGTCGCGTCGCCCCAGGTGATCGACGGCATTTGCCCCGACCGCACGCCTCGCTGTTGACTTGAACCGGGCAGGACGACGATGACGTTCGAGCCCAGATTGCTGATCTGCGACTGCACCAACATGCTGGCGCTTTGACCAATGGAGACCATGGTCGTGACCGCGGCGATGCCGATCACCACGCCCAAGACGGTCAAGCCGGTGCGCATCTTGTTCTTAGCCAAGGCGCGGACCGCGATACGCAACGTGATCAAAAACCCCATGGTCCATCCATTGTCGCAGAAGAGTGGTTGCTTATTGGTTGGCTTGCGCCTGCGCCTTCGTGGTCATGCCGATCACCAATTGATCGTCCACGTTTAATTCGCCGGCAACCAACTCGGTGTACTTGTAATCGCTGATGCCGACTTCGACGGCGACGGCGCGAAGTCGCGACTTTTCGGGGTCGGACTCGTTGACGACCCAAACATGGCGCTTGGAGCGGTTGGCGGCGGCCGCCACCTGATCGCGCACCGATTGCGACTGAGCTTCTACTTGGGAGTCTTCCTCGACGATCGCTACGCCTTCGAGCAGGGGTTTGTCGACTTCGCGAACCAGGCGAGCTTCAGGGAGATACCGCAGCGCCGCATTGGGGATTCGCAACACGCCATTCTTTTCATCGATTTGAAACGACAGATTGGCGGTCATCCCAGGCAACAGTTTCATTCCAGGATTGGCCGCGGCGACAATGACTGGATAGGTGACGACGTTCTGGTTCTCCTCGGAACTGAAACGCACTTGCTCGATTTCACCCTCGAAAGGAGTCTCCGGATAAGCGTTGACTTGAAAACGCACTTTCTGGTTAAGCTCCTTGGCGACGCGGATCAAGCCGATGTCCGCTTCGTCGACCGACGCGAAGATGTGCATCTTTTCTTCCATATCCGGCGCCACGATAAACAGCTCGGGAGCTTGAAACGCGGAAGCCAGCGTTTGGCCCGGGTCGATCTTGCGATCAATAATGATGCCGCTCACCGGCGACAGAATCTTGGTGTACACCAGATTGGTGTTCGAATTCTCCAGGTTGGCGTCGGCTTGCTCCACGGCGGCGTTGGCCACGGCCAACTGTGCTTCCAAGGCCTTGCGGGCGTATTTGAACTGGTCCATTTCGGCGTCGGAGATGAAGTCGCGGTTCTCTTTCCGCAACTCGCGCGAGCGACGTTCATCATTGATCGCCTGGTCCAACTGGGCTTGCACACGAATCACCTCGGCCTTCCGCGTCTCCAACGTGGCGCGATCCCGAGCGACATTCGCGTCGAAAAGACGCGGATCCACCGTGGCCAACAGATCGCCCTCTTTGACCACATCGTTGAAGTCCGCGAAAATGGCGTTGACCGGCCCCGAGACGAAGGATCCCACCGTCACCGAGCGGACCGGCTTAACCGTCCCCGTCGCATTGATCTCGTAGACGATGTCGCCCTGGGTGACCGGCTCAAACTTCCAGACCGGGCGACCACGCTCCTTGATGTAACTGGCGGCTTGGAAATAGCCGAAATAGCCGACGCCGCCCAGAGCGGCGAGAATCAGGAGAAACCGCGACCAACCAGCAAAATAAGCGAGCCAAGTTCCCGAACGCATAAGCGGACATCAATCAAAAGGGCACGGACGATGAAACGCTAGTTTAACCCATGACGGCGACTGGGCGAAGTGTTTCCCGCCAGGGTCCTCCGTATTTGATCCACTCGCTCAGGCTGTCGCCCGTTTTAACCGCCGCTATCGTCACGCATCGCGGCAAGGCTAGGGCGCCAGGATCTGGAAGAACTGCAGCGCCGCGGGATCGGCGATTTCGAGCGTCCAGGGATGGACCGCTACTCCCGTTGTCGCGTAGATGAAGTACCCGGCGGAAATCTGGCCCAGGGCCGCGAAACCCAATGAAAATTGCCCGATGGCCAAGGCGCCGGTGGCGGCTTGGCCCACACCCAAAGCCCCGCCAATGGCCGCTTGTCCGATGGCGACCAGCCCGGTCGTCGCCTGCCCCAAGCCGAACAGCAACCCCAACCCCAATTGGCCGATCGCGAGAACGCCGATGGCAAGCTGTCCCAAGGCGATGAATCCGATGGCTCGGCGGCCGATGGCGATAAACCCCTTGGCGACTTTGGTGCGTCCCGTTTCTGGGCTGATTCCACTGGTGTAGTGGATCAGCGGCACGCCCAGCACGTCCGCATGGCTGACGAATTCCTGATAGACCTTGCCATCGCTGTACATGAAACGCCGCCATCGCCCGGCCAGCGTGTCATCGATCTTGTACTCGATCTTCTCTCGTTCCAGGAATAGATTCTTCATCTCGTCGGCAGCACGCACCATGACGCGAATCCTCGGAAAAACCGCGGCGTGTGAAAAAAAGGGAGGTCCGGCAGGTCGGATATTGTTCGTCTCGGCGAGGCTAACCTTGGCGAATTTTCTTGAGAATCGAGGAACCCCGCAGCCTGGAGTCGAATGTTTCGGCGGCGGTCAGGCGCGATCATACGGAAAAGCGAGCACCTCCTGGATGGCGTTGACCTCGCAAATCGTCATCAGCAACCGGTCCAGGCCCAGCGCGACGCCGCTGCACGAAGGCAGACCCTGACGCATCGCCTCCAGAAGTCGGCTTTCCACCGGCAAGGCCCGCTTGCTCTCGGCGGCGCGTTGCTGGTTGACCAGCGTATTTCGCCGCAGCAGCACCTCCGCGTCCAGCAGCTCATCGTATCCGTTGGCGAGTTCCAAGCCGCGGTAATAGAGCTCGAAACGCCGAGCCACCTGAACCCCGTCTTGCGGCTCCACCCGCGCCAGGGCGGCTTGAGACGCGGGATAATCGTAGACAATCACCGGGTTGGCGGAAGGGAAGCCCGGCTCCACACACTCGGACATCAGCACCTGAAGCCAGCTATCGCGATCGGTCGGATCCAGATCCGGACAGGCGGGTCCCAAGGCGCCGCGGGCGGCGCCCCGCAACCGCTCCACCGGATCGCGGTGCGGGTCGACGCCCACGGCCGTCCGAAAGGCTTCCGCATAGGAGAGTCGCCGCACGCTCGGGCAGCCAATCATCTCGCACGCCAGCAGGGCGACCAGGTCGATGGCAGCCTGGTACGTGGAATCCACTTCGTACCATTCGAGCATGGTGAATTCCGGGTTGTGCAGCCTCCCGCACTCCTGGCTGCGAAAGGCGCGGGTGATCTGGTAGATGGCGAGCGGCCCATCCGGATCTTTGGCGGCGGCGGCCAGCAACCGCTTCATGCAGAATTCGGGGGAGGTTTGCAAATACCACGCCGCCGGGGCGTCGCAGTCCGCGGCGTGAGCGGCCTCCGCGGCGAGACGAGGATCGGCGACCGGGAGCGGGTCGAGATGCCGATCGACCACCGTGTCGCGGGACAAGACGGGAGTCTCGACTTCCAGAAAGCCGCGAGCGTCAAAAAACTGCCGGATCTCGCGCAGCAGCGTGGCGCGGCGTCTGATGACCGACCAAGCGGCTGCAGGTCCCATAACGGTGGGCGCGTCATTCGCGGGAGCAGGGTCGGATCCAGGCAATCGAAGCCTCATCGGGGTGGTTCGCGGCAAATCGGCAGCCGCGGGGGATGGGTCTCGGCCATGTTGGGAGAATCCGCACAATCGACCGCAGGAATGCATGCTACGTTTGTTGTGTCGTTTGCTTCTTCCGGGCGTTCGCCCTCAAACGCGCGTCTTCTCGCACTCGCACTTTTCACGGGATCAAGTCATGGCGGCCAAAGCTCCTCGAATCCAAATTGAAACGCGAAACACGGTATTCGCCATGGGGCTGATCGCCCTACTGCCGACCTTTGTCCTGCTGCTGGTGGTGATTTCCTCTCCGGGCGCCGTTCAATGGCGAGGCGTCACTTTTATCATGGCCGCTTACTCGGGAACGCTGGGAGCGTTGTCGATTTTCGCCGGCGTCCTGTGTGGTCAAGGCCAACGCTTGGGCCGGTTGCTGGCGTTCGTACCGGCGGCCCTCTTGGTGCTGAACTTCCCCATTGGAACGGTTTTTAGCGTCATCGCGATCATGAAGCTAAACCGGCCCGACTTCATCGACTCCTTGGTCGGCCCCGAGCAATAGTGCGTTGCAGCCGCCGCGGGCATCGACCCGTGAAGCCTCGACCTCCGCATCCCCGTCAAGTGCTGACGCGCTCGACGTAGTCGCCGCTGCGCGTGTCGATCTTGATGACATTGCCAATGTTGATGAACATGGGAGCGAGGAATTCGGCGCCGGTCTCGACCTTCACCGGCTTGGTCACATTGGTTGCGGTGTCGCCCTTGGCGCCCGGCTCACAATACTCGACCTTCAACTCCACATGGTTGGGCGGGGTCATGGAGATCGGGTTGCCGTTGAAGAGCATCATCTGGCATTTCATGCCTTCCTTGAGGAACTTCCAGGCTTCCTCGACTTGTTCGGCCGTCAATTCGTATTGTTCGTAGGTTTTGTCGTCCATGAACACGAAGGTGTCTTGCTGGCGATAGAGGAACTGCACCTCGAATTCCTCGACGTCGGCCGACTCGAGCGAATCTCCACCCTTGTAGGTTCGATCGAGCATATTGCCCCGCAGCAGGTTGCGGAGCTTGCATTTGTACATCGCATTGCCCTTGCCGGGCTTGACGAAGTTCATCTCGATCATCAGGTACGGCTCGCCGTCAAGCTGGACTTTCAAGCCTTTGCGGAAATCACTGGTTTTGTACGTAGCCACGCGCGGAGTCCTCGAAGACAAATGTCCAATTTCGAATCGGCGATCGAGCCGGTATGTTGAGCGTATGACGATTTTACACCAGCCGGGAAATGTTGTCCGCGCCGCTTGGGCGGACTCCGCATGGCGCCAGGAAATGCGGCGGGCGATCCGCGATCCGGCGGAATTGTGCCGTATCCTGGGGTTGGACGCCAAGTGGGCTATCGCGGCTCAAGAGGTCGCCGGCGACTTCGGCCTGTTCGTCCCTCGGCCCCTGATCGGCCGCATGCGGCCGGGCGATCCCGCCGATCCGCTGCTGCTGCAGGTATTGCCGCGGCGGCAGGAACAGCTCGCTCCGCCCGGGTTTGAGCTCGATCCGTTGCGGGAGGCTTCGGCCCAAGCCGCGCCGGGCTTGCTGCTCAAGTATCGCGGTCGAGCCCTACTGGTGGCCACCGGGGTGTGCGCCGTTCATTGCCGATACTGCTTCCGGCGCCACTATCCCTACGCGGCCTCGAACCCGCGAGCCGATCATTGGGATTCCGCTTTGAATGCGATCGCCGCAGACGATTCGATGGAGGAGGTCATCCTCAGCGGAGGCGATCCACTCACGCTGGACGACGACGTTTTGGGAGACCTGACGCGGCGGCTCGCGGAAATCCCTCAGCTGCAGCGACTTCGCATTCACACCCGTCTGCCGATCATGATCCCGCAGCGGGTCACCGACTCGCTGCTCGACTGGCTGTGCGGCGGCCGGTTGACGCCGGTGGTGGTCTTGCACGCCAACCACGCCAATGAGCTGGACGCTGACGTCGGCGATGCGGTGGCGCGGATAGCGGATTCCGGCGCCATGCTGCTGAACCAGGCCGTGTGGCTGCGTGACGTCAACGACAACACGGAAGCACAGATCGATTTGTCGCGACGCTTGCTGCAGATGCGAGTCTTGCCCTATTACTTGCACATGCTTGACCCGGTCGTGGGCGCGGCGCACTTTGCGGCTTCGGAAAGGCGAGCCCGGGGGGTGATCGCTGCGATGCGGTCCGCACTGCCAGGGTATGGCGTCCCTCGCTTGGCGCGCGAGATCCCCGGCGAGCCCAGCAAGACGATTCTGATGTAGCGTCCGGCCGGCGGGCGTCTCGCCGGTTAGATCTCAAACACCATGTTGATCGCGGGTTCGCCATAGACGGCGCCGCCGGTCAAGACGGTGACATTATGTAACGGACGCGTCTCTCCTTGACCGTGCGTGTGCCCGCAGAGCACCAGCAGGTTCGCCTCGGGATGGGCCCGCATGACTTTCAAGATGGCTTGGCCCATGGCGACGCAGACAAAGTGCGGCGCCCATTCATCGTCGGACAAGCGTCCTTCATACCAGCACGCTTCGCGGAAGGGCGGCACATGAGTCAAGAGAATGACTCGACGATGCGCCTGCAGCGCGTGTTCCAGCCCCCGTTGCACCGCGCCGGCGGCTTCATCGCCCAACGCTTTCAACAACTCTCCTCGTTGCCGCTTGTCGCCGACCGACAACTCGGCGATCAAGCGGTAGTCGTTCATCATCACCCAGGAGCCGAAATAGTCGCCTGCTCGACCATCGGCCCAGCCATCATGACCGATCAAGGCCGTCGCGTCATCCAATAACACCGGCGCCCGCCGCCGCGTCAGGAAGATCAAGTTCGGACGGCGTTCGGAGAATTCCGCGACGCGTTGCCGAGTCGCCGCGATGGAGCCACGGTAATAATCGTGGTTGCCCAGCACAAAGTAAACGGGCAGTTGAAGCGCCTCATCGATGCCCTCCAAGTGCTCCAACAAGTCGCTGGCTTCCGCGATATCGCCGGATAACAACACCGCATCGGGCTCATGCCCGCGAACGGACGCCGCCCAGCGCGCGATATGCTCGCCATCGACGAAGTTGAGATGAATGTCGGTGGTCCAAACCAAACGCATGCGAAGCCGCCGTGTTGTCAATGCACCTCAATCCCCGGAGCTGGCCAGGGGCGACTAGCGCTGGGCCGCGTGTTCCGCCTGGCGTCGCGTCTCGGCGAGAATCAGCCCCTCGAGTTCCGGCGCCAATGAGCGGGCAAGCCGTAGTAGACCATCGAGCCGCCGCCCTCATAGCCGCCTTCTTTCAAGACGCGACGCGATGGAATATACGCCATCACATCATTACTGTAACTCGCCACCCACGTGGATTCCTGGAACTGCGCTTTGATCGCCAGCGAATAATCGACAACGACCTCGCCGCCAAGGAAAAACCAACGTAGCGGTTCGTCCGCGCCGCCGAGGCGCCACATGGCGATCGGATAGGGATAGTCCTTGCGCGGCGGGCGGCCGTCGTCCCAATCGCTCAGAATCATGGCCGCGCGGGCTTGCTCGAAACGATTCGTACTTCGCGACTTCGCGTCCCAATCGCTGCGCGTTCCAGCATCGGCCAAGGGCAAGAGAATCTCGCGATAGGAACACTGCAGAACCGGCGCCAGCTGTTGGGGTTCTCGTTCCAGGCCTGCGCAAGACGGCGGCGGCAAGCTGTTTTCCATATTGTTCGGCGAGCTCCACGCGCCGCCGCGGCAACGGATTGATGTCCCCGCCGCAGCCGGCCCAGAACATGGCCACGCATCCAGGCAGTTCCTGTTGCAATGCTTGCTGAGCATAACCTGGGTAATCGCCGGACCAAGCGTAGTCGCTAAGCACCGTGGCGTGACAGGCGTAGCCAAAAACGACCGCCAACGGCTCCTGTTCCGCGTCGCGCGCCACCAGGAAAGGCGCTTGATGATCCACGGGCCCAACCAATTGGTTGGCTTCGCGCAACTCGGGCACTTTCGCTTCGGAGTTATTGCGGCGGTTCACGCCGAACGTCGCGTGCGAAGCGCCAAAGGCCAAGGTCGCCGGCTGCAGCCTCTCCATGGCTTGGCCAACCGCGTCGGCAACCTGGGTTCGCAGGAACCCTGGCGTACGTATCGATGAGTTGTCGCTGCCGTTGATCGAGCTGCTGATAGTGAAGCGGCGCCAAGTTCCGGCCGATCACCGGGCCGCTATGCGTGTGCGAACAGCAGATCGCCACGCCGGCCCGCGGAACGCCATACCGCTGTTCCACGTCGGCGCATATCCGCGATGCAAGCGTCGCGTCGATCCCGACAACATCCAATGTGATCAGCACGCCGCGAGCACCGGCGGCGTCCTGCAGGACCAGGGCCTTGGCGTAGAGATCGCTCAGCTTGGAATCCGCTGGGCGATCGCGGCCGCCATATCCGGCCATCCACATAAACTCGGCGGGAGTGATCACCACGCTGGCCGCGCCAGCCCGCCAGGTGGGTTCGCCGTCGCCCCGAACGAGCAAGGGACAACCCAGCCAGGCAGAAGCCAAACCGAAAAGCAGTATCAACGTCGGCCAAGCAGGACGCCGTGGGTGGAGTCTCGAGTTCATGTTGGTTTCATCCCAGCAAAGATCACAATATGAAAAACACCTCACGCCACGACGGGGCTCGTCCCCGTCAAGCGATGCTCCTCGCCAGCAAACGGGCCACCAAACCGCCACGCCATTCGTCCCCGTCGAGCGCTGCTCCTTAATCTACAGTGATTGCAAATACGCGAGCAGGTCGGCCATTTGCTCTGGAGTGATGTCCTTGATCAATCCTTCGGGCATCAAGGAGTTGCCGGTGCTTTTCAGCACGTCGATATCGACTCTCAGCACGGTGTCCGTTTTGTTCTCGGCTCGTTTCAATTCGATACTGGTGGCGGATTCCTGCGCGATCATGCCCGATAGTGATCTTCCATCCTTGGTTTGCAGGATGAAGTTCAGGTATTGAGGGTTCACTTCGCGGTTGGGATCCAAGACATTGGTCAAGATGGCTGCGGGACCACGACTCTTCATGGCCGCCAGGTTTGGGCCGAGTTCATAGCCGACGCCATCGACGCGATGGCAAGCCGCGCAGTGCTTGGCGAACAGCAGTCGGCCGCTGGTCGGATCGCCGTTTTTGTCCAAGGCGGATTGGTATCGCTGAATCACAGCGAGTCGATCCTCGCTCACCGCATCGAACAGCATGGCGGCGCGGTCCCTGACTTCCTGGTCTTCATGTTGCCGCAGCATGCTGATGCGAATGGGATCGAGATCAGCTCTTGCGATCGCTCCTGCTTCGACATCATCCAGCAGTCGCTCAACCCAGTTCTGGCGAGCGAACAGCAATTCGGCCGCCGCGAGTCGAACCTTGGGACTCAGACCGGGCCAGGCGGCCAGGACCAACTCGGCGACAGCGGCGTCGTTCAGTTGCGCCAGCACGTGCAGGGCCGCGAGTTGCAACGGTTGTGGCTGCTCGCTCGCCAACAGCTGTTTGCAGGCGGCCAGCCGTTGCTGCTTTTCCGCCAGGATCAGCTTGCCGCATGCGGCCAGTCGATCCTCAAGCGGCCGTTGAGTGTCCAGCGCCCCGGCCGCGGCGTCGGTCGCCAGGGCTCGCAGCGCCTCATCCGCCTTGCCCAAGGTGGCCGCCGCGACTCGGATCCTCAAGGGATCCTTCTCTGGCAATCTCAATCCGCGAACCACGGCGTTCCAGGCGGGCGACGCGTTCTCGGCGCCGCTTTGCAGAAGCTGCAAGACGCGAGCCACATCGGCGGGGTTCTTTTGTCTGCCTATCTGAGCGGACAGGGCGTCGATCCAAGCCAGCTGCGGGTCGGTTGGCGCGGCTGCTTGCTGAACCAACTGGTTCAATACCTCGCCGGCCCCTTCACGCAGCGAGCTTAACGCGGCTGCGCAGCCCTGGTTGATCGGCCCGCCGCAGCGCCAACTGCGAGAGCGCCGCCCAAGCGGCTGGCCCCGGGAATTCGCCCAGCGAGTAGGCGAGTTGCAATCTCACCGATGCATCCTCATCCTGCACCATGCGAAACACGGCCTCGCGGACGGCTGCGTGGTCCGCGCCTTCGGCCAAGCGCACCGCGTGCCGCCGAAGCACCGGATGAGGATCCCGCAACAGGGACTGCAACACGTCGGCGTCCAACGCGTTCCATCCGTGCAAGAGATACATCGCTGGCAAGCGTGCCTCCGGCGCGGCGGACGCGTCGCGGGCTAGTCCGGCGAGCGCCGCTTCCTGCGTCCGCGAGCCACGAGTCCAAAGCAAGTCGCGATGCGGTGTCCCGAGTCCATTGGTTGGCGTCCTGCAACAGGGAAACCAGTTCCGCATCACTCAACCCGCTCATCTTCGGCGGCGTTCTCCTGGACTTGCCTTGGGCGATCACCCGGTAGATGCGGCCGCGGTCGCGACCGCTGGTCAAGTCCAAGTGCTTCTTGATCATCGGCGGCAAGCTCTTGGGATGCTCGATCACTTCGCGATACATGTCCAGGACGTAGAGTGCTCCGTCCGGGCCGTTGGCGAATTGGACGGGCCGAAACCAGATGTCGCTGGAACGCAGGAACTCGCTCTTCTCATCGAAGCGATCACCTTGATACAACGTTCCTTTCAGGGTCATTTGCTTACGGTGGACCAGGTTGCCGCCCACGTCGCCGACGATCGCCCAGTCCAGAAACCGATTGGGCCAGTTGTCGCCTGTGTAGATCGTGACGCCCGTGGCGCCGGTGAAGTAACCGGCGGCCAATCCGCCGCGCTCGAGCGGACCGGGAACGAGTTGTTGCGCTCGCAACCGCGTGCGAATGATCCGCCAAGGCTCCACGGGACTAGCGCGATACACATCGGCCTGGGGACCATCGGAAGCAATGCTCACTCGCGGTGGCGGCGACGCCTGGTAGGGATTCCTGGCCGCATAGCGATCCTCGAACATGACTTGTTGCAAATGATCGCTGTTGGAGCAGACGAACTTCACGCCCCATCGGTTGAAGCTCAGGCCGTGCTGGCCGCCGCCGCTTTCCGGACGAGCCTGCAGCGTTCGCGGATCGAAGGAGAAATCCCGGCCCCGCAGCGACAACGATTCAGCGGGGGAATCTGGTTTTCGCAATTCGGCGCCGCTGCTGCTGACCGCGACATGGATCCGATGATCCAATCCCCAGGTGAACGAGTTCATCAAGCCCTGCACGTTGCCCTTGCCGAATCCCTCAAACACGACCTGCTCTTGATCGGCTCGACCATCGCCGTCGGTGTCCTTCAGATATTGAATCAACGGCGCCGCGCCGAACAAAGACTCCGCCGTCGTAGCAGGCGATCGCCGTCGGCCAGGACAGCCCCTCGGCGAACACGCGGGAAGACTCATAGAAGCCATCGCCGTCGCGATCTTCCAGCAAACGGATGCGACCGAGGTTGTCGGCGTCCTGCTCGGAATACCCGCGCATCTCCACGACATAGAGCCGCTGGTCTTCGTCAAAAGCCATGGCCACCGGATCGACGACGGTCGGCTCGCTGGCGACCAACTCGATGGCGAAACCAGGGGCGACCTCGAATGACTTGATCGCTTGTTCGGGCGATAGGGGCGGAATCCTGGGCAAGTCCTTGCCGTAATCGCGATCCACGGAATCCTGCGGCTCGCCGGCCGGGTCTTCCTGAGCGGACGCCAGAGGGGCGAACTGAAGCGTGCAATACAAGGCGAAGGCGAAGCATACGAGAGATCGCAAGCGGCGAGCGTTCATGGCGGAATCCTGGCGAAGGTTGCGAGCAACCCCTATTCTGAATCGTCGCCAAGCGATACACAACCTCGGCTTGTTGAGCAGGGCACGCGTCCCTGATACGATGCGGCTGCCAGCGGTTCGCCCCTGCCCGCGGAGATTGACTTTGTCCGTTCCGTTGAACGTCCTGCAAAACATCGACTGCATTGAAGGCATGGGGCGGCTGCCCGCCGAATGCATCGATCTGGTGTTCGCCGACCCGCCCTTCAACATCGGCTACGACTACGACGTGTACAAGGACCGTCGCGGCGCCGATGAGTATCTCACATGGTGCGAGCAATGGATGCGGGAAGCCTGCCGAGCCTTGAAAGCCAACGGCAGCTTCTGGTTGGCCATTGGTGATGAATACGCCGCGGAATTGAAAGTGCTGATGCAGCGCGAGCTTGGACTGCACTGCCGCAGTTGGGTCGTGTGGTACTACACTTTTGGCGTGAACTGCAAGCACAAATTCAATCGCTCGCACGCCCATCTTTTCCATATGGTCAAGGATGCGGCGAACTTCACCTTCAACGACGACGCGATCCGCGTGCCTTCGGCTCGGCAATTGGTGTACGCGGACGGCCGAGCGAATCCCAAAGGCCGATTGCCGGACGACACGTGGATCCTCCGCCCACAGGACCTGCCCGACGGTTTTCAACCGGACGATGACACCTGGTACTTCCCCCGCGTCGCTGGGACATTCAAGGAGCGAGCCGGTTGGCACGGCTGCCAAATGCCCGAACAGCTGTTGGGGCGGATCATTCGCACGTCCAGCAACGCTGGAGACATCGTCCTGGATCCCTTCGGCGGAAGCGGAGTCAGCCTGGCCGTCGCGAAGAAACTTGGCCGCCATTATCTTGGCTTCGAGCTTTCCCCGGAATACTCGCAACGGATTATTGATCGCCTGGCGAATGTGCGAGTCGGCGACCCCTTGGATGGCGCTCCCGAGCCATTGGTCAGCGCACCCAGCACGGCCGAGGGCCGTAGCTTGGGCCGACGCAAACCGAAACCAACCAACGACGAGCAGCGTTCGCTGCCGGGCATGGACTGAGAATCAGCGGAGAGGATCTCATGAAGTACGCTATCTGCAACGAGACGTTTCAAGATTGGCCGTTCGAGAAAGCCTTCGCGTTCGCTCGCCAATGTGGTTACACCGGCATTGAATTCGCCCCGTTCACGATGAACCGGGACGCGCGGCTCATCACCGCCGAGCAGCGCAGCCAGGTGCGCCGGCAAGCCGAAGACGCGGGCCTGGAAGTCGTGGGCCTGCATTGGCTGCTGGCGTTTACCGAGGGCTTCTATTTGACCTCGCCGGATCAAGAGGTACGACGCGCGACCAGCAAATACCTGGGCGATCTCGCGCGACTCTGCCACGATCTGGGCGGCAAGGTGATGGTCCTGGGATCTCCCAAGCAGCGGAATCTCTTGCCCGGCGTGACGGACGCCCAGGCAATGAAGTACGCCACCGAAGTGCTGCGGAACACGATGGACGCCATGCAAGAACACAACATCGTGCTGGCGGTTGAACCTCTAGGACCCGAAGAAGGCGACTTCCTGCTGACCGCCGCCGCCGGCGCCGAGTTGGTGCGAATGGTCGACTCGCCAGCATGCCAACTGCACTTGGATGTGAAAGCCATGAGCAGTGAAAGCAGGCCCATCCCCGAGATCATCGCCGAATACGCCTCCATGACCGCGCACTTTCACGCCAACGACGCCAACCGCCACGGTCCAGGAATGGGCGATATCGACTTCCGACCCATCATCCAGGCCTTGCACGATGCTGGTTACAACAAGTGGATCTCCGTCGAAGTGTTTGACTACTCGCCAGGCGTCGAAGCCCTGGCCAAAGAAAGCATCGACTACCTCAAGAGCATCCAAGCATCGTAACGGCGCGGGGGGACGCGTGCTGGCGGAGAGCAACGCTCAACGGGGGCAAGCCGGCAAGCCCCGTTGTGGCGGCGTCCACGCTGGGATCGTTGCTGGCGAGGAGCAACGCTCAACGGGGGCAAGCCCCGTTGTGGCGTGCTTATGGAGCCTCTTTGGGTTACTCGTGCCGAAGTGCTTCGATGGGATCCATCTGGGCGGCTCGGATGGCCGGGTAGATGCCGAAGACCACGCCGATCACCACCGAGATGCCGAAGGCCAGCGGTATGGACCAGGTGACGACCTGTGGCTCCACGTCGCGAACAACGGAGGGCAGATTGGCCATCATCTCAGGTGCTCGCCAGTTCAAAAACCACCGCGCGAAACTGATACTGGGCGGGCAGGCGTAGCCGGCGGCGACGCCCGTGGCGCCGCCCACGATTGACAGGGCGATGGTCTCCACCAGGAATTGGCGCGTGATGTCCCAGCGGCGAGCGCCCAGAGCTCGGCGAATACCGATTTCGCGCGTCCGTTCGGTCACCGTCGCCAACATGATATTCATGATGCCGATGCCTCCGACGACCAGGCTGATCGCGGCGATCAATCCCATGAAGACCATGAACATCAACCGCGTGGTGCGAGCTTGCTCCAGCAGCTCCAGCGGGACGACGGTGGCGACATCTTCCATTTGAGCGTGCGATTTGTCCAAGGAGTCCTCCACCAGATTCGCTGTCGTCATGACGTTGGCGACGTCATCGACGCGCAGCGTGATCTGATTCAGCTCGAGAATCTCGCCTTCGAAGGTGCCGCTGCCTCGCGTCACGACCGTATCCCCGATGCGTTGCCGCATGGTGTCGATCGGAATGTAGACGTCGTTGGAGAAATCCTGGGAGTCGAGCGAACCGCCGATGGCGGCAGTGGGGTTGCGGTGCTGCAACACGCCGACCACTTGATAGAAGTCCTGATGCTCGGCGAGGTAGATGCGGCGGCCAATGGGGTCCTCGTAGGGAAACAACCGCTCGGCGACGCGAGCGGCGAGCACGCAGTTGGTCGAGCGGTGTTGGTTGTCGGCGTCTTCGATGAACCGCCCGCGATCGACCACCAGCCGGGTGACGTCGGCGTATTCGGGCGTGCAACCCACCAGGCGCCCATCGACCAGACGATCGCCGTAGCGGAATTGCCGGCGGATCTCTCGGATCGGCAACGCGCTCTTGATCGTCGGAATGGTCTCAACCAACAGGTCGTATTCCTTCCGCATCAGGCCGTAGGGAGTAGGACCGCTGTTGCCAGCGGTCTTTTCCGAGGGAGGCTTGATCGAACGAACAATGATCGTATCGGCGCCCAGATCCTCGATCTGTTTCTGCGCCTGCTCGCTGATGCCCGTGGCGATCGCCAGCAGCCAGATCACGCTCGCTACGCCGATGAAGATGCCCAGCACGGTCAGCAAAGACCGCATCGGGTGCAGCATCAGGCTTTTGACGCCAAGAGCAAAGGTTCGCAACAGAAGCATGATCGACTTCTCAGTCTGGAGCTAAGTCAGTTCGAGAGCGGCGACCATGAATTCGCCGCCGCTCCGACTGGCGCGTTAGACAGCGGTCGCGGTCGCGACCTTCTTGGGTTTGGGTTCGAGACGGACTTGATCGGACCGCTCGTCGGTCTGAATCAAACCATCGCGCAAGCGGACAACTCGCTTGGTGTGCACGGAGACTTCGTCTTCGTGCGTCACAAGAATGATAGTCTTGCCTTCGTCGTTCAGCCGCTGAAATAGCTCGAGGATTTCAGCCGTGGTGCGGCTGTCCAAGTTGCCCGTCGGCTCGTCGGCCAGGATGAAGTAGGGATCGTTGACCAGGCTGCGAGCGATGGCCACACGTTGTTGTTGACCACCGGACAGTTGGGTGGGACGGTGCCCCAGCCGATCGCCCAGGCCAACCATCTCCGCCAGGTCCCGGCATCGTTGACGATCTTCGGGCGAAAGTCGCCCCTGGTAGTAAAGCGGAACCTCGATGTTCTCCACCACGGTCAGTTGCTGAATCAAGTTGTACGACTGAAACACAAACCCAATGCGCGTCGCCCGAATGTAGGAGAGTTGATCATCGGTCATGCGGCCCACTTCGTCGTCGCCGAGGAAGAGATTGCCCTGCGTCGGTCGATCCAGGCAACCTAGCAGATTCAACATCGTGCTCTTGCCGGATCCGGACGGCCCCATGATGGCGAGGTAGTCGCCGACCGGGATGGTCAGCGACACGCCGCGCAGCGCATGGACGGTTTCGCCTTTCAGGAAGTACGTCTTGACGAGGTTGTCGAGTCGAGCGGCAACTTCCACCATGCTACTGCCCTCCCCGTCCGCGACCGCCGCCGGGCCCGCCGCCTCCAGGACCTCCAGGACCGCCGCCTTGCTGCATCCGTTGCTGGATCATCTTCACGACTTCTTCCATCCGCTTGGTCAGTTCGGCTTGGTCAACGTCGCCGTCGCCGTTGGCGTCGGCTTGCTGGGCGCTGCCCTTGGCGCGATCGTCCATGGCCGAGATCTCATCGGCGGACAGTTTCCCATCGCTGTTGCTGTCGTATTGCTCCATGGTTCGCTGGACCATCGACTCAGCGGTCATGCCGCCCGGCCCTCCGCGACCGCCCGCTGGGGGCGCTTCGCTTTTCTCGGCGGCCTTCATTTCCTCGGCGGCTCTTCTTCTCGGCTTCGCTGAGTTCCACCTTGGGTGGATCCGGAATGTCCGGAATCTGCATGAGATCGAGGTAGCGGCGAGGATTCATGACGATATACTCGCCTTCCTGCAGGCCGGACTCGATCGTCAAGGTCTTATCGTTGCTGTTGCCCATCTGCACTTCGCGAGTCTCGAAGCTCGTCGGATCGGGGCCGTTAGCCACCAGGCAGAAGAAGTGCCCTTTGTACTCGTGCACCGTCTGGACCGGCACTTGCAGCGCCGCATCGAGTTGTTTGACAAAGATCCGAACTTCGGCGGTCATGCCGGTCCGTAACATCTCGGGGGGATCCAGGATGCGGACGTAGGTCAAGAATTCCTTGACTTGCGACGTCATCCACCCGCCCGGCTCGGCGTACTTATTGACCTTGGTGACGACGCCCTTGAGTTCGCCTTCGTAGGCGCCGATGGCGATGGCGACCGGCATGCCGTCGCGCACCAACGACACTTGCGACTCATTGATCTTAGCCTTGATCCGCATGTTGTCCGGGTCGGGCAAACGAATGATCGCTTGACGCTCGCGGACCGTCGCCCCGGCTTCGACAACGAATTCGGCGTTTCCGCCGCGCGAGCTGAACTGATTGGCGTGGACGACCTGCCCCGCTTCGGGTGCGTAAATGTCGCACTTGCCGATCTGCTCTTCCATCTCCCGCAGCTTTTCCTGCTCCTCGGTCAGATTGCTTTGATCGGCTTCCAGGGCGGCCTGCGCGGTCTCGATGTCGGCTTCGAAGCCGATCATCATCTTCCTGCGAGTGATATCCTGCAGCGTGGAAAGCTTCTGCTTGGCCAGGTTCAAGGCGACTTCCGCTTGCTTGACCCGGAACTGATCAGCCTTGAGTTGCACCGTGGTCTGGTAGCCTTGGGCGGTTAACCGCTGGCTGTAGGCGGCCGTTTCGATGGCGCGATTGAGCGTTTCCTCGGCGGTCAGAATCTCGCTCTCAATCGTCTTCTCTTCCTGGGCGAAAGTTCCTTTTTCGTACTCGTCCTTGGCGACCTTGGCTTGCTCCAACAAGGCGCGGGCGGAGATGACCGCCGCGTTGGCGGAGTTGACGATGGTTTTTTGCTGTTTGAGCTCTTGCTCCAGCGCGGACTTGTCCAGCTGAACCAGCAGGTCGCCCTTTTTGACGAGCGAGCCTTCGTCGATGACCCACAGGATCGCCGTGCCGGAGGAATTCCGCGACTTGACCTCGCAGATGATTTCGACGTTGCTGGAGCTCTCGACTTCACCCTGCTCGAGCACGATGTGGTCGAATGGCTCGATGACCGCTTGGGTCAGCAAGGGCTTGCGATCGGCGCCGGAGCCGCCGGCCGAGGTGAGGTACCAGGCCGCACCGCCCATGGCCGCGGCGGCAAACAGCAAGGAGAACAGGATGACCATCGCCGAAGCGCCCGGCGGCGCACCCGGTCACGCGATGATCGGCGAGTTGTCTCTAGTATCATACCTTCGACCCACGAAATGGAGGATTGCACAGAGGCGGGAGAGTGGTGGCGAGCAGCCTCGTATTTTAGCCGTCGCTGGACGGCCTGTCACCGATAACTTTCCAGCAAAGTCCCTGACGGACGCGCCGGAAGCTCCGCTAGGGGTCCAACCCCGCAAGTCGAGGAAAGTTGCGGACCCACCTATCTAACACTCTAGCGGGGCGGCAATGCTCGCCGAAAGGCGGAGCCGACCGAAACGAATCGGTCGGCCCCTTTTCGTCGCCAGCTCGCGTTTAGCGGCGGCGCCGCCGCACGGCCGGGGGCCGGGCGGCTTCAATCTGGGTGGGCCGAGGCGGCTCCAGCGATGGCGCCGCTTCCCGCCCCGGAATCAGCCCTTCTTCCGTGGCGCCGCCCTCGGCAGGTTGCTGCAAATCCGGGATCGAGCCGGGCGAGTACTCCGGGTCGATGCTCTCTTCGGGCTCGGCGATCGTCCCCTGGGCGTCGTTCAGGAAGTCGGAGTACTGCGGCAACCCGTCCACTCGGCCATAGCCGGGCATCTGGTACGCCGGAATGCACTCGTTGTTGGGGCACAAACAGCCGTCGATATTGGGGTAGCCGAATTCCAGGCCGATCGGACCCGGATCAATCCACAACCCTTCGCTATCCAGTTCCATCGTGCCCATCGCCAGATCCAGCAGGCCGCGCTGCACCTCATAATCAACCCAGACGCTGAGAAAGTCGTTCTGAGCTCCGATCAATGACGTGAGGGCGCTGATCAGGTTCTGAGCGGTGGTGGGACCTAGGTTGCCGCCGCCCCCCAGGCCAGCCTGAGCTTCCGCTTGGGGCGGTTCCTGCAGCCGAAGTCGGGCCAATTGGACCTGCGCGACCGCGATTCTCAAAGCCGTGCGACGCAACTCGAAGTTCACCTTATCCAATTCCACTTGTCGAAGAATGGCCCGCAGCGACGCCGAAACGCCGTCGCGGAATTGGTAGTACGATCGCTTCGCTTGCTGGTATTCGATCAACGACTGGCGGTAAACGTTGCGTTCGACCAACCGTTGGATCGGCGCGTCGAATCGGATGCCGGCGCTGACCTCGCCCAAGCTGATATCGCTCGCGGACGGAAGATTGGGGCGGGATCCCGTGTTTTGCACATCCGCGAGAAAGAACAAATCCAAGTTCGACTGCAGCTGATCCGCGTTGAACTCAATCAAGCGCCAGCTATTGACCAGGCTGGCGCGGTTGTTCATCCAGTCGCGTCGCTGGCAGCGGGCGATCTGAAAGGCGACCGACGCGTCGATCTCCACTCGGGGCAACGTGATCGACTCGCCGCGAGCACGAGCTTGCACCAGCGACATCTCCAGAACGCCGTCCGACAGATTCGTAATCAACCCAGGCGCACTGGCGAAGGCGCCATCGCGAAGTTGCTGCAAGACCTGTTCATCGTTGAGCTGATCGAGGTCTTGAATCAATTCCTCCAACCTCTGAACAACCAGGTTGGCGGTCGCTTCGCCCGCGATAAAGCGATTGCGGATTTCGTCCAGCGAGGCCCGCAGCGTTTGCGGCAAATCTTCAAGATCCGCGACATCGAACAACGACTCGTCCACATCGCGAAAGACAACCTCTCCATTGGCGATCAGATTCCCAGCCGTCGTTCGCTTGGCAAGTCGTCGCGCGTTTTCCTTGCGATCAGGAATGGCCCGTTCAAGTCGATCGATATCGCTTTGGACCAAGGCGATGTCTTCAGTCAACACCTTCTCCCGCACGGCTTGCGAGAGGGTCACGGCGTCGGCGATCTTGCGAAGCTCGACCCGAAGTGTTTCGCGCCAAGTGCTGGGAGCGCCGCCGTCTTCGGCAGGCTCGGGCAACGCCGCGACAATCGATGCACCGATGCTTTCCTGGAGCTGTGAGATTTCATCTTGTCGCGGAGCAACAGAACGATCGATCAACTGAAACGGATCAAGCAGACTATCCCGAATCCGGAGGTCCAATTGAGGGGGCAGGCCAAGGTCGGTTTTGAATCCATCCAACAGGTCTTGATACGCCCGCTTGGTCGTGAGCAACTGCGACGTGCTTTGGAACAGCTGTTGGCGAACCAATTCGACCTGGAAAAAGTCGACCCGACCAGCGTCGCGAAACGCCTCCAGCAACGCCAGGCTGCTCCGCAAGGACGTAATGTTGGTCTCCTGGTTGCGGATGATCTGTTGTTGCTGCAACAACCCGATGAAGCCGCCGGCCTGGCCCGCTCCGGTGCCGCCGCCGCCGCCGCCGCCGCCCAAGCCGCCAACACCACCAAAGCCGCCCGTTCCAACGCCCGTGAACCCGGTGATACCCGAACCGCCGCTGAAACCACCCAGCCGGCTGAGGTTGCCTTGGCCGCCCGAGCCGGTGTAAATGTCCATGAAGAAACCGCGACGATAGCGTTCCAGCGAGCGCACGTTCGCCAACAAGCCTCGTTCGGACAACGTGAGCGTCTCCATGATCCGCTCGCGGCCGGCAAGGCGCAACAAGGGCTGGATGAATGCAAGTCGGAACAAACTTCTGCCCTGATACGAGTCCGGACCTGCGACCTGCCACGTGAGCGCATTGGCAAAGTTGGCTGCGATGGTCGCACCCGTGGTGGTAAAGCGTTCAATGCCCACGTTTCGCGTTCCTCGAGGGAAAACGGAGGTTCCGGCGCACAACGTCGAACTCGAACTATCTCGCGTCGAATTCACGTAGTCCGCGCGAGTCGTGCCCGAACCTTCATATCCCGCGAAGAACATGGTCTGAAACGCGAATCGTTCAGCGCTGACGTCCAAGGCCGAAAGATACAGGGTTTCCAACTGCCGTTGGTACGTCGGCGAATGCAGCAAAGCGACGCCGACCGCCGAGGCCGCGTCCAGGCTGAACACGCCATCCGCATCCACGGGAAGATACTCCAGCCACGCCGGGTTTTCCACAAAACCCGTGTCGCCGTTGATGTGCCACCAGGGATAACCCTTCTTGCCGTCCACGCGATGCATGTACTGATGCGAGTACTTGTCGTCCGGCGGCATGGGCGGACGATCCGGATTGTACGGATCGTACATGCGTGAACGACTGTCTATGTTGATCGTATAGTTGGGAAGCGCCCAATGCGGATTGGTTTGTTTCTCGGCAACGAGGTTGTAGGCGTCATTGTCCGCTAAGCGGCGGTAACGGGCCCGAGTGCAGCCGTGTGAGATGATCAGGACCAGTCCCAAAGCGGCCCAAGCTAGCCCGTTGGCCCAACGAAGTCGCGCAATGTTAGTTTTCACGGTGAAATCTCTTTGCGGAAAGCGCGCAACGGTGCGGCCAGCAGGGATGCGGCCAAGCAAGTCCGAAACGGCTTCCGGAATGGGGGGTGGGGGTCTGGGGATGGGAGCGGCTGTAGGCCGCTTGCGGGAGGCGTGGGTTGTGCGGGGGAACCCGGTGGTGACAAGCGCGCCGAAGACTCCGCCAAGTGCGGTTGTTTCGGCTATCTAGGTTCTTCGGGAATTAGCGGCAATTGACTTCAACGATAATCCGGAACAACCCGCTGCAAGCGGACTCAGTGCGCAAGTCGCTACAACCACTCCACTTGCGTTGAGCTCTTGAGGAAAGTCCAGCTTGACACCCTAAATTACCCAACTTATGATCGAGGGACAGTTCTCTGGACCGCTTGCCGATAAGATAGAAGTACGCCGCGCGGCTTCGTGCTCGCCGCGGCTCAGGATCAACGCCGACCTGGACCCGCAAGGGTCCCCGAGGATCTCTAGTGAACAGTCCTATTCTCTTCCAAGCCGGCATCCCGATTCTGCTCATCATCGTGATCGTTGGCGTGGTCCAGCTGCGCCGCCGATGGAACGCCTGGCACCTGGTCTTCTCGGTGCTGTTGTTCATCATGAGCGTCGTCTTCATGGGCTTTGCGGCGCTCAGCCTGAAGACGCGCAACTGGCTGGAATATCGCGATCGCATGGCCGAACGCTTAACGCAAGTCGAGGAACAAGCCGACAAACTGCTGTACGGCGACCCGACGGAAGTCAACGCCGAACCGTCGGTGACCGACCTGCGTGCGGCGCTGACTCGCACCATGATTGATCGCGGCCGCGTCTGGCGGGATTGCCTGCCGACCGAGCTCGCCAATGGAACCGTGACGGTCACCACCACGCCTCAGGGCATGGACCCGGCTACGGCGCCAGCCAACGGCATCGACGAAAAGGACGTGCTGTACGTCTTCCAAGAACTGGACGTCCAAGGCGACGGCGTCAAGGTTCCCGTGCTGTACATGGGTGAATTCCGGGTCGATTCGCGAACCGACCAATCCGTGACCATGAGCCCGCTCTTGCCGCTGGATGCGGCTCAACAAGCCCAGCTGCAATCCAGGGAAGGGACTTGGGCGCTGTATGAAGTGATTCCGATCGACAGCCACCTGGCCTTCGCCGAGAACCCCGAGGCTCGCCCTGATCTGGAAACCGACTCGCCGCTGTTCGGCCAGTGGGATCCGGCCCGCATCCAAGGTTTCTTTCAGCCGTCCATTGAACTGTATCAACGCGTGATGGGGGCTTCCTTGCCGGCGGATTTCGCCGCCTTGGCCACCCAGGAACTGCTTCCCACGCCGGTGCATCCGATGCAGGATGGCTATTTGTTGACCCAGGAGCAAATCGATAGCGGCGGCGCCGAGGTCGATGAGAACACCTGGATCAAAGTCCGCTTCCTGAAGAACTGGAAGCTGAACGCCGAAGAGGTCAACGACACCGCTCAAAGCGGACTCAGCAGCACTTATTACAGCACGCGAGGTCGCGCGGTGATCGACTTCCTCCGTCGCGCCGATGGAGACGACTACACTTTCACGCGGGATCAGATCGCTCTGTTTCGCAAGGTGCCTGAAGGCCAAACCGTGCAGCCCGAAGACGACATCTTGAGTCAGCTGCTCAGCGAGGGCTTCGCCGAACAAATGGCGCCCTACTACGTGCGGCCCCTGGTGGACTTCGATCGCGCGTATCACTCCGTGGTCATTCAGATCTCGAAACTGCGCATCGAGGACGGCGAGATCACTCGAGCCATTGAGTTCGCGCGGGCCGACCAGCAGTCCACGCTGAAACAAATCGCGGAAGGCCAAAAGCAGAAAGCCAACTTGTTGAAGGAACGCCAGTTGTTCTTCGCCGAGCGGGAGCAAATTACGCAATACACCGATGGCCTGAACTCGAAGGTCGAGGCGTTACGGAAAGCGTTGAACGAAATGGCTCGGCGGAACCTTGAGTTGGCGGCCGAACTCACTCAGCTGCAGAACGCGACCGCCGGCGTGGCCGCCAAGTAACGCTGGCTTCTCTGTTTTCTCCCCTTTATGGGGACCCGTTTCACGACCCCGCTGGCACGTCGGCACAGCCCGGAAAATGACAGCGCCGACGCCGATCCCTTCACTTCATGCCTATGGGGTGGAGGGAAGCTCCACCCTCGGCCCAGCGGCCGCGACCAGACGACTGCCGACCTCGACATTCTTTGAGCGACGGGGTATACCTTTTTTAGGTGACACTCTTCGTCGTTGCATGGATCGGGTTTATGGGGATTTACGACCGCGCGTACGCTCGAGAAGGTCGAGGCGGCTTGATCGAGCGGTCTCCCTACTCCGTCGTGACGATCTTGATCGGCGCCAACGTGGCGCTGTTTCTCCTCAACTTGCTGCTCAGCACGACGGCGCACCCCGCGTGGTTCACCAGTGACGTGATGGCGCTGTCCAACGGCTATCTGTTCAAGCCGTGGCGGTGGTACACATTGCTCAGCTATGGCTTCGCGCATTCGCCGAGCGACATCCGCCACTTGTTGTTCAACATGTTGGGGTTGTATTTCTTTGGAAGGACCATCGAGGAGCGATTGGGCCGCGGCGAATTCCTCAGGTTTTACCTGGCGGCCGTCGTGCTGGGCGGGTTGGTCTGGGCCGTCCGCCTGCAGTTGGCCTCACCAGGAATGCCGGCCAGCGTCGTTGGGGCGTCCGGCGCCGTGGTGGCCACGTTGACCCTGTTCTGCTTTATCAACCCGCGAGCCACGATCCTGCTGGGCTTCTTCATTCCGGTCCCCGCTTGGCTGTGCGGCGTTTTCTTGATTATCGAGAACATGTGGGGCGCCCTTTATGGCCGGGGCGCCTTGGACGCGAGTGGGGCGACCGCCTTCGATGTTCACTTGGCGGGAGCGGCGTTTGCCGCGTCCTATTTCTACTTCCATTGGAACCTGACCCGAGCCTTTGGCCGCTTCGACTATCTGAATCCCGCCCAGCTGTTCCAACGCCGAACAAAACTCCGCGTCCATCGCCCCAGCGAGGAAACGAATTACGAGGACATGGATCGGGAAGGAGATCGCATTCTCCAGAAGCTGCATGAACTGGGCGAATCGAGTCTCTCGGCCAGAGAACGCAATATCCTCGAGGCTTATAGCCGTCGAATGCGCCAGAAGCACCGTTGAATCGGCGCGATCAGTTCCCCAAGGATGGCGCCACTTAGGGGCGGCCGAAAAACAGATTCCCGACCTGCGACCAGTTTCACCGCCGAAAGCCAAGACGCCGGGCGATCGAATCGGGACGTTATCTTTCGGCCGCCCCTTAGCCCAGGGTGGCGCGAGACGCGGCTCGCCACGGCCTGGCTTCGACCACAAGAAAATCACCCAAGACGCGAAAAAAACGCAAGACGGGTGGGCCAGCGGAGACTATCTGGCGTGTTCGACGCTGCTGGCGAGGAGCATCGCTGAACGGGGACAAGCCCCGTTGTGGCGGAACGCCTGATGGGTGCGCTGCTCAGCGAGGAGCATCGCCTCAACGGGGGCAAGCCCCGTTGTGGCGGGAGGGTTTCGCGGGTTCGTTGCAGGCGTCGTTGAGGTTGCTTCGTGAGTGCATTGGCGATTGATTGGGAAGCCGCGTTGGGCGAACACGACCGCTGGCTGCGGGCAGTCGTTTACTCGCGGCTGCGCGACATTCACGCGGTGGATGAAGTCATGCAGGAAGTCGCCTGCGCCGCCGTTCGTCAAAGTTCGGCGTTGTCCGACGCCAGCAAGGTCGCACCCTGGTTGTACCGAGTCGCCGTCCGCCAAGCACTGCTTTACCGCCGGGGGTGCGGCCGACGCAGGAAACTGATCGACGGCTTTTCGCGAACGGTCGAAACGCGACCAGCCAACGTCGATCCCAACCCATTGGATTGGCTGTTGGCCGACGAACGCCGCGCCACGGTCCGCCGAGCCCTGGAGCGCCTGCCGCGACGCGATATGGAAATGCTGCTGTTGAAATACCAGGAGGATTGGAGCTACCGAGAAATCGCGGGGCGTCTCGGCGTGAGCGAGAGCGCCGTCGAATCTCGACTGCATCGAGCTCGCAGTCACCTGCGCAGCCAATTGGCTCGCCTGGAGCAAGGAATCGCCTAGCGTTTCGGCGAGGCGAAATGAGGGACACGCAGGGAGGAGCAACAGAATCGATTGTGGTGAGACGAGGCAAGGACTGATATGAACGATCACGCCAAGAGCTGGACAAGCATCGAATTGGACCGACTGGTCGACGGAGAACTTGAGGGCGGCGAGTATCAAGAGCTGCTACGGCGACTGGACGCTGCGCCGGACGGTTGGAAACAGTGCGCGCTGGCTTTCCTGGAAGCGCAGGCGCTGCGACACGATCTGGCGGGGTTAACGCGAGAAGCGGCGCCCCACAAGGCGCCCTCATCGACGGTTCGCGCAGCCTCGATGATCCCGTCCTGGTTTTGGCCGTTAGCTGTCGCGGCATGCCTGCTGGGCATGCTCGCAATGCAACCGACCAAAAACCAGCGGCCTTCCTCGCAAACCGCACCGCCCTCACCACCGCCCCTGGCCGCCCGCGATCAGTCGCCGGACAACACACCGGTCGCCAACTCCCAACCCGATGGCCACTTGGTGCTGACGGTGGACGACGGCAGCAAGCCTGCTGGCCGCGAGCTCAGCATCCCCGTGTACTCCCCCGCCAACTACCCACAAGACGATCCGAATCAAATGAGCCCTGAGCTGCAGGACTTTCTGAAGAAACGCGGCGGCGTCGTAGGCGCCGAACGCATTTGGCAACACGTGGAAAATGAGGGCCAGGTGTACCTGGTGCCCATCGATCGCTATTTCGTACGACCGGCGCGCGCCTACTAAGCAGTCCCAACCGGGACGGCCCCAAATCAGCCCAGGGTGCAGCGCAGCGCAACCCTGGGTAACCCAAGTGCAAAGTGCAAGGTAGTCCGCGGGCGAGGTCGCCCGCGAAATTCAATGTGCAAGTTTTTAACCCCTTCGAATGAACGAGGAACCGCAATGAAGAGTTTCTGGAAATGGTCCTGCCTGATCGCCATGGGCGCCGTCATCGCCGCGCCGGCCCGCGCAGCAAGACAAAGATCGCGACGGCGAACAAAAACGGGAAGTGATCGTCGTCGTGGACGACGAGGATGGCGAGAAGAGCGATCAGGCTCGCAAGGAAGTCCGCGTGGAAGTCATCGTCGATGAGGACGGCGTGGCGCACGTTGAGCACGGCCAGCAGTCATCGCCGGTTTCCAAGTACTACTTGGGCGTCGTCGCAACGCCGCTCGAAGGCGCTTTGAAGGAGCACCTGGACGTCGATGGGTTGTTGATCACGGAAGTGGTCGACGGCAGCCCGGCCGCCAAAGCCGGCCTACAGGCCAACGATGTCTTGGTCAAAGCCGGCGACACCGAACTGACTGATTTGGATTCGCTGATCAAAGTGATCGACGAGGGCAACGGCGAAAGCCTGCGTCTGGATATCATCCGCAAAGGACAACGCAAGCGGATCAAGGCGACGCCAGCCGAGCGATCCTCCCTGGAACTCGACATCGAATCCGTGGGAGGCGCCAGTGGGGAAGAGGAACTGTCGCAAGTCTTCGAATTCCGGCCCGGTATGCGAATCCCCTTCGCCTCGGGAGCGGGCGCCCTCGCGTTGCAAGGCGATGGCGGTTCGCTGAGCATCACCATTCAGCGTGAAAACGACAAGGAAGCCAAGATCACCGTTCGTCGCGACGGCGAAACCAAGGAGTTCGAGGCCAATGACCTGAAGAACATGAAGGACTTGCCCGCCGATGTGTCCCAACATATCGCCAAGATGCTTCAGGGGTTGGGCGGCGATGGCGACGGCGACGCCGCCGGCAATGTCTTCTTGAGGTGGAGACCTGAAAGAATGGTGCGCGTTCCGGGCGCCGCGGCCTGGACGATGCAAGTCCCCAAAGGCGGCTACTTCTTCCCGGGTCCCAACGCTGATCTCGCCCAAAAGCTCGAGTCGATCGCCAAGAAACTTGATCAACTCGAACGGCGTTTGAACAAGATGAACACGGGCGAGAAACACGATGAGGACGAGCACGGCGACGATGACGACGACGATGACGACGACGACGATGACCGCGACGACGACACGGATGCGTAATCCAGTTTGCGCAGGACATCGAGGTTCATGAAAAAAGGAGCTTCGCGAGGCCAGTGCTTCGCGAAGCTCCTTGTGTTTCGGCTCCGAATCCGCCGCGACTAACGGAGTCGATTGCGCGGGGTAACGGAGGACGCCGGCAGCGCCGGGATCGGCTGGCTTTGAGGCGACGTCACCACCGGGGCTGGCGATCGTGGCGTGACTTTCGCAGTCTCCTCAGCGGGCGGCTGCTGCGCCGGCGAACTCTGCGGCGCGAAGGCGAGCGAGCTTCCCGCGAAACAGGAGCCTTTTGTTCGGCGCGGACCGACACCAACAGCGTTCTCACCGTCGGCTGCGCCTGCCCTTGATCCAACCACAACGTCAGATGCGTCGTGCCGGGATTGACCCCGCGCAGCATGACTTGCCGCGCTTGGCGATTGGCGAGTTCGCAAACGTCGAAGCTTTTAACGCGGGCTTGGACGCACGGAGCCCTCGAATCGCAGCGAGATCGTTTCGCCCTCGGCCAGGGCGACAATCATCGGGCTGGCGCCCAGTTCGACTTGCCGATACGCGGCGGCTTGACTCACGACCGGGGCCGGCAGTCCGCCCTGCAATCCCGTCTCCTGCAGCTCTGGCGAGACCAGAGAAGCGGTGGTCTTGCTCGCTGGGGTCGGCAGCTCCCAGGGCGTTTCGAAGGTGATCTCCTCGGTGGCGGTGGAGGCGGATTCCTGCGCAACGGGCGCTGGCGAGCGAGTGGAGAACGCTGTCAGCCGAAGACGCTGGTTGGGTGGATCGGTCGGCAGCACCGCCGAACCGACGGGAGCTCGCGACAGCTTCACCGAGGAATCCCGCGGCATGTCGGCCTCGGCTTCTTCGGCGGCGACCATTTCCGATAGCGCCGTTCCCAGACTTGGCTCGGGCGGCGGTCCATCGGCGACTTGGGAGACGTCGAGTTCCGGCTGCTTTGCGGGTTGAGGCGTCGCGGGCGGGCGGGCCTTGAGCTCGGCTGGTTCGGGAGCGGCGTCCCATTGCTCATCGCTGAAGAACTCGCCCAGGATCACTGGCATGCGGCCCGCGGGGGGCTTCTCGACGGTCGCCGGCGCTGCGGCCGCGGCCTGGGCGCCGGCGCGAGCCGCCTGGACCCACCAGGAATCGCCTTCGCAAGTGCATTGCATGTCCGGCGCCCGCGGACTCGGCGGGCGATCCGTCGCGTCAGGAGCGTCGGCCCACGCCGTCGCCGCCGCACCGGCGGCAAGCAACTGCAGGATCCCGTGAGTCCAAGTCTGCCGAAATTCCGTTCGCATGGCGCCCTCCCCTGGCCTGTAACTATCGCACATCGCCCAACCGTCTTAAGCAAGGCGGAGCGTCCGCCCGCAGAGAACATCGGGCCGAAGGAGAGGCGACTGTGAGAAAATATAACGGTGAGCGAAATCTCAACGAAAATAACGGTTCTTCCGTAAACACCGTAGATTCCGCCAGCCCGGCGCGGGCCAAGGACTTCTCACAGCGCGGTGCGCTGACGCGCCAGTTGACAGGATGCCAGTCACAGGATGCCACTCGCCAGGATGCCAGCCGAGGCGCCCGGCGTTACAGCAGGCTTTCCAACAGGCGACGCAGCTTTCGCATTTCGGCCATATGATCCACGTCTTCCATCTTGACCATATTGACGCTTAGCGGACCAAAGTAGTTGAACTTTCCGCAATTGGTTGACCAGCCGGCCATATTCGATTTCCCCTTGACCAATGCGGACTTGTAGATGCTCCTTGCTGGTGTCTCGCAGATGGACGTGGTAGACGTACCGCATCAGCTTTTCGATGTTCTTTTGGCTGTGGGGGCCCACAATGTAGTGGCTGGGATCGAGCGTCACGCCCAGCCCCTTCACATTGTCGCAAAGGACCACGACGGTATCGGGATCTTCGGACAGGCGGCCAATTTGGCTGCGGATGCTGACGCGAGCCCCTTGGAGGGCGGCGATGTCCACCAGTCGCCGTAGTCGCTCGACCTCTTCGTTAAAAGGGGTGCCAAGTTCACCGGACTCGACGGTGATCGTGACCACTTTCACGGCCTTGGCAATGCGTGCGATGGCGTCGAATTGAGCGTAGTATTCCTCGCCCTCGGCTTGCTGACGCACGCTGAACGAGACCAGGTTCAAACGGCGCGTTGAGCGACACTGCTCCAAGGCGGCGACTGGATCGGCGAGGATCATCGACGGAGTGAGAGGGCTGACGCCTTCGTGAAAGGCGAGTTCGACATTGGCGAACTCGAGGTCCACCAGTTTTTCGAACACTTGACGCAGTGGCAGGGTGGGGAAACATTCCGTTGACGCAGCAACTAACACAATCCTGACTCCTAGCAGAAAAGCCAATCCGGCGGCCACTGGATTCAAACGACCCTGGCGGCTGCAGACCGAATCGGGCGAATACTCCGCTCAAATCCGGTGACTGGCGACGCGAACCGCGACCCGACGTCGGATAGCTTACCGAGAGTGGTCGCTTGGGGGCAACACCAGCGGGACAGCAAACTGGCGTCCCCATGGGCGTCAAGTTCAGGGATTGGCATCAACCGTGACATTCTCCGAGCTGTGGCCATGTGCCAGCGGGGGTGAAACGGGCAGCACTGGGAGCACGGAGTAACACAGAGGACCGAATTGCATCCACCTCTGTGGTTCTCCGTGCCCTCCGTGGTGAATTCCATCCGGACTTTTCTTCACTTGATGCTTATGGGACAGCAAACTGGCGGCCCAGGATGGCCGGCCGCCCGCCCAACGGGCACAATGAGGCACTTGTCAGGCGTCTTCAATGGGGAGGCGGTTGAAATCCGCGCTTCGCCAAGACCATTCAGGAGAGATTCGCATGTCCGACCAACCAATGCGCCTTGTCGTGGCCCAACCCAGCGGTTTTTCGCGATTCGTGCAATGGATCGGGTGGATGGGGTTCGGCGTTTGCGTGATCCTGCTCGTCAGTTTGTTCTCCGCTCGTAGCGAATATTACGACACGTCGTATGACGTGAGCGAGCGTTATTTTTCGGGGGCGGAGTTCGGCGCCGACAAGGTCGCCGTCATTCATGTCAGCGGAGTCATCGCCGATGGCAATGGTTTCGCCTGGCGGCAAGTGCAGCGGGTGCTTGAGGATGATGCGGTCAAAGCCGTGGTGGTTCGCATCAACTCCCCTGGGGGGACCATCACCGGCTCGGATTTTATCTTGCACCACCTGAAGCGATTGCGGAGCGAGAAGAACATCCCCGTCGTGGTCAGCATGGGCGCCATCGCCGCCAGCGGCGGGTACTACGCAGCGATGGCTGTCGGCGACAAACCCGACACGATTTTCGCCGAGCCCACCACGACCACCGGCAGCATTGGCGTGGTGATCCCCCACTACGATGTCAGCCAATTAATGGACGAGTGGGGGATCAAGGACGATTCGATCGCGACGCATCCGAGGAAACTGATGCTCAGCATGACGCGGCCGTTAAACGAGGACGAGCGTCAATTGGCTCAAAGTTATGTGGAGGAATCGTTGGAGCGCTTTAAGCAAGTGATCTTCGAGGGGCGCCCCAAATTCAAAGAGCTGGGCGCCATCGAACATGACGGAGAGAACCTGGCGACCGGCGAGGTCTTCTCGGCCGATAAGGCGCTGGAGTATGGGCTGGTGGATCAGATCGGATTCGTCGAAGACGCAATCAAGCGGGCTCTCGAACTCGCCGCCCTGTCCCCAGCGGACACGCGCGTCGTGGAGTTCCAGCGCGTCTCCGGGCTGCTCGACTTCGGAGGCATCGCCGACGCCCGGATCCAACACGACGCTTGGCAATGGAACTCGCCCCGAGGCTACTATCTGAGCAGCACCGATCCAATCGGCGTCGAAATGCTGCGGGCTTTGCTGGTTCAACCGTAGGCGAACAGGCCGCGAAGCCCGTGATGACCGAGGCTCAAGTGCGTCGGCCCGCTGCGCCCGCAGGGCCAGGGTCGCCGCACGTATTGCTGAAGTTGACCAGTGCCGTTGAGGGCTAAGCTCTGCAGGGCGGCACGGATTTTGCACTTATGGTTTGGCTGCGCAAGTCGCCTTCTCGCGGCCAACCAGGTGGCTTTGAACCAACGGTCGCACGAGGCTTCGCTCAAGCGGACCGCGTCGTCTTTCTTCCGAAGCTCGGCCCCGTAGACCAAGGCGCCTTGCTGTGCAGTGATCGACCTGCGGCCCCAGCCATTAGTCCGCCGATTCAAGAGAGAGGATCAAGAAATGGACGCTTTCCATACCCAAGATCTGCAGCGTTTGATGGAAGTACAGGAGGGGCCCTGCGTGAGCGTTTACCTGCCGACGCATGTTTCTGGACAAGCGGGCCAACAGGATCCGGTCCGACTAAAGAATCTGTTGCAGCGTGCGGAAGAGCAACTGTGTGACGGTTCGATGCGCGCGGCGGAGGCCCGCAAGCTCCTGCAGCGGGCTCGCGACCTGCCCACGGACCCCGCTTTCTGGGACAATCGCAGCCACGGTCTGGCGATTTTCATCTCGCCTGCCGTGTTTGAGCCGTATCGGCTGCCTGCCGCATTTGACGAATCGGCAGTGGTTAATCGGCGGTTCTACATCAAACCCCTGTTGCCGGCCATCGCCGGAGACGAGCAATTTTTCACGCTCGCGCTCAGCCAGAACAGCGTGCGCTCTCTTCTCCGGTTCGCGTTACGCCCTCAAGCAAGTCGATGTGGCCGAGATGCCGCCGAACATGGAGGAGGCCTTGAACTACGCCGGTGCGGATCGAGGCTCCCAGGCGCACTCCGCCATGCGCGGCAACCTTGGCAAACAAGGCGCGGTTTTCCATGGACAGGGCGGTCAGTCCGATACGCACAAGGACGATCTCGCGAGCTTCTTTCGCCTGGTCAACGCCGCGTTGCAGCCGGTATTGCGGCAAGAAACCGCGCCGCTGTTGCTGGCCGGCGTCGATTACCTGTTGCCAATCTATCGCGAAGCAAACAGCTATCCACAGCTTGCTGAACAAGCATTGGTAGGCAACTGCGACTATCTGACCCCGCATCAGATCCATGAACGCGTCTGGCCAATCATGGAGCCTTGCTTCCAACGAACTCGCGAAGAAGCAGCGGCCAGATACCGTCGTCTGGAGAACACGGAGAGAGCGACGGCGGATCTTCGAGAAATCGTCCCGGCCGCCCATGAAGGCAAGATTGAGACCTTGTTTGTTGACGTCCACGCACTGCAGTGGGGCGCCTGGGACCCGCTGAACGGCAAGGTCGAACTGCACAACCAACCCGAGAAAGACGACGAAGATCTGCTCGATCTCGCGACGGTCCAGACCATCCTGCATGGCGGCGGCGTCTTCGCTGTCGAGGCCGGGGATTCGCCAAGCGGCGGTTCCGTAGCGGCCGTGTACCGCTACTAAACCAACGCCAAGGCGTCGGCGCCAAGCGACTTCACAGACTCATCGCATGGTGTGAACTTCAGGCCGCAACCCGCCACCGCTGGGAGTATCCCGGGCTTGTCCCAGCGGGGCGCTGTTGCTCGCCATGAGCCGCCACCCTTTGGGTTTGCCGGACCAGGAGGTTCGGGGTCGCGCTTGTTCGCGGCGCTCGCGCTTGACGCTGCGCTGATCGGCCGGATCATTCCGACTTCTTGAACAAGTCGAGAAACCGATCCTCATATTCGGCGAACACATCCAGTTGATCCAACAACCGCTTCAACTCGTAAGCCTTGGATCGATCTTGTGCGGCCTGTTCGAACAAACTCTCGATCCTCTTTTCGTCCGCGGGATCGAGGCCCTGCGTCTGGTATTCGAACGACTCTTCTTCGTCGTCGTCTTCGGCTTGTTCCTGCGCCTCCGCCTGCTCCTGGATCGCTCGTTCAACCTGCGAGAGGATTTCGCCGAGTTTCTCCTCCATGGCGTGCGCCTGGGACCTCAGTTCTTCGAGATCCAACTCGATTCCGGACATCTTGATGAACTTCTCCAGGACCGCCAGGGACGCTCTGGGGAACGGGAATTGGGAAAAGATGTGGGGCATCTCTCCCAACAGACAAGCTCCTCGCAGCCCCGCCTCCGCTGCGACTCCCAACAACACGCCGTTGAGTCCCGAGATGTTGCCGCTTTCCAGCAATTCCAACTCCAGCTGCTTTAACTCGTCCAGCGTTTGCTGGTCGGTGGCTGCGGCGAACACGCGCGATTCGTGTTCGGGATGCATCTGCGTCGCCATCGCGGCAAAGGTGAACACCCGTTCGACGCCCATCTGCTGCGCGTATTCGATGAGCTTATGGCAAAACGCGTATTTGCCGACTGGCGGCTGCGCTTCGCCGATGAACACGATGACGTCGTGCCGTTGGTTGGGATCCGTCCAGACAAACAGGCGGCTCCTGGGCAGGCGCGGCTCGGATCAAACCATGCTCGACCTCGACATGATCCAATTCAAACAGCTCGCGAGGAGAAAACTCAGCAAGCTGATGCATACCCAATTTGGCCATCAAGTAATAGCCGCCGCTCAACGCGACGTGTCCCATTCCAGGCCAGACGGCCACCAGCCAAGGGGAATTGAGTTGAGGAACCTCGGACATCGTGTCGACTTTCGGCTGGTGTAGAGTATCGCTCTGATCTTGAGCTTATCACACGCCGACGATGAAGACACGGCCATGCCGAAGCGCTAACTGGGCGGCGAGCCGCCGGGGCGGGGTCCGGATCCGGGTCCGCCTCGACGGAACCCGCGCATGCTGTCGAACGACCCTCGGCCTCGGCTCATTCCCACGCGCCGCCGCCACCAGATGCGGATCAGTTCGATGGGATCCTCCGCCGTATCGAGTTTCTCGGCGCTTTCCGGGGACAATTGGGCCTTTAGCGTCGAAAGGGACTGCGGGTCCAGCAACAGATGGGCTTCTCGATTGGTCATCAGCAAGCCGACCAGAATGCGCTCCTGGCGGTTGGCGTCGGTGACCTGCCGGAAGACTGAAGGCAATTGCGGCTCCAATTGCAGCAGATCTTCGCGGTTGCGGCGGACGACTTCAATCGCCCACTGTTGCACGACTTCCCAATCCGCATCCGGAATGCGTATCCGCTGCTCGTCCTTCACGCGCAGCGCGATCGCCTCCAAACGCTGATCGGATTTGAGACTCAATACGCGCCGTTCGATCTTCGCCGGACATCATGTGCAACCACTGGTTGTAGTGCAGCAAGGTGTTGCGAAGTGCGTCGGCGTCGGGATCCAGGGCGATCTCGTCTCGCAAGTCCTCCAGCTGCTGTTGGCGGCTGAGCGAGAGGCTGGCGAATTCCTGCGCTTTGTCGGCGAGGTTGCGCTTGTCGGAGCGTTGCAGGTCGCGGACGTAGTCGCGCCGCTGGGCCAAGGTCAAGCTGCCGAGATCGATCGCATCGGCCAACGATGCGGGGACACTGAGCCATGGTTGCTGAAAGAGACCTCGGGAGCGCAGCAATCGCAGGAAGGCGAGGCTCTCGGCGCGCTCGTAGGCTTCCAGATCTTGAATCACCGGCAACTGCCTGAGCAACACTCGGTTGGGCGCGTCGACGAGATGCTTGGTGAAAGCGAAACCGCCAAAGCCGACCACCAACGCGGCGAGGCACGCGGCGAACCAAAGCCCGCGGAGCGAACCGCGTTTCTTCTCGACCTCGGATTTCGCTTCCTCTTCGGCGCGCACCGCGATCATCTCGATCGTGGAATGAGCGAAGTCCTCGTTGAGCTCCATTTGCGGCAAGCTGTCGAGCATGTTCCAGGCCTTCTGATGTTCCATCATCAAGCGGTGGAACTCATGATCGGAGGCGAGTCGCTCTTCGACGCGCTGAGCTTCCTGGTGCTCCAGTTCGCCATCCAGGTAGGCAATCAAGAGATCGGCGTCGGGGGTGGGTGGAGGTGGGGAATTCATGATTCAGGCGGACTTGGCAAGGCCCCCTCACGCATGTAGGGTTCGAGAAATTCGCGAAGATTCGCGCGGGCTCGCGAGAGCAGCGACTTGACAGCGGGAATGCTCAGCTCCATCGCCTCGCCGATTTCCGCGTAACTCATCTCTTCGAACTTGGCGAGCAGCAGGCCCATTCGCTGCCGTTCGCTGAGTTGCTCCATGGCTTGCCGCACCATTTCGGCGCGTTCTAGTTGATCGGCGGTGCGAGCAGGTAAGAGGCTGCTCTTCTCCTGAGCCAATTGTTCCAACCCCGAGCCTTCGCTATGGTCTCGCGACTCGACGTGCGTCTCCTTGCGGCGGGCTTGAGAACGGCGGGCGTTGCCAGCTACGTTGTTGGCGATGGTGAACAGCCAGGTCGAGAACTTCGCGCCGGGTTCGTAGGTTTTCCGAGCTCGATAAACTCGCGCAGGAACACGTCCTGCACCAGATCTTCGGCCAACTCCCGCTGTGGCACCAGGTTGGAAATGACGTTCAGCAGTCGATTTTGATAGCGGAGCATCAATTCCTCGAAGGCGGCCGCGTCGCCTTCGCGCACTTGAAGCATCAACCGGACATCCGGGTCCTGAAGTTGATATCGCTGTGCGGTGGATTCCGAGACGGCCACAAACGGCTCCGATGCGACACTTTCGCGCAACTGCGGGGCGGGCGGGAATGGTGCGGGCCCGCCGAAGGAGGGACCGCCACCGCTCTGCTCGACCTCCCCTGGAGGCCCCACCCCTCTCTTGCCACTCCTCGTAGCAGGAACAATCAAAACTACCCCAGTTTACCGCGAAACGCCACCGCTCAACCGCCTCCCGCAGTGGTTCTTCTGGGATATGAACCCTTCAGGGCCTGGGAAGTTGCGTCCACCGGCGGTTGCGGCGGCGTGGAGCGACGCAGTTGCCCGCAGGCGGCGTCAATCTTGCTTCCCTTCCGTTTGCGGAACTTGACGTTCAGCCCATGGTGCTCCAGGATCTCTCGAAGGCGCGCGGCCACTTCGGGGCTGGGTGTGCGATAGGGCAGACCGGCGACGGGGTTGTAGGGAATCACGTTCAACAAGGCGTTGCGGCCTCGCAGGAGTTCCGCCAGTTGGCGAGCATGATGCGGTTGATCGTTAATCCCCGCCAGCAGTACATATTCGTACGTCAGGCGGCGACCCGATCGAGCGAAGAACCGGTCGGCGGCCTCCAAAATCGGTTGCAGTCCAATTTGGTGGTTCACCGGCACGAGCTGATTTCGCAAGTCATCATTGGGTGCATGCAAGGAAACGGCCAGGTGATACGGTGCGCCGATTTCCGTTAAGCGATCCATGGCCGGGGGAAGTCCCACCGTTGAGATCGTGATCCGGCGGGCGCTGATCGCCAAACCCTCCTTGGAATGGACGTGCTCCAGCGCGGTCAACAACTGCTGATGGTTGGCCAACGGTTCGCCCATCCCCATCACGATCACGTGGCTGAGGCGCTCGTCGGCCGGCAGCAGATTTCGCAACAGCAAGCACTGTTCGAGGATCTCGCCGCTGGTCAAGTTGCGATCGACGCCATCGAGTCCGCTGGCGCAGAAGACGCAGCCCATGGCGCAGCCGACTTGGGTGCTGATGCAAATCGAGCGTCGCGTCGCTTCGCGCAACAAGACGCATTCAATCCGGCCTCCATCCCGCCATTGCAGGACCAGCTTCTCGGAGCCGTCGTCAGCCACGCGGCGATTCACAACCGAAGTGCGCCACAAGTCAAACTCGTCAGCCAACGCGATGCGAAGAGCTTGCGGCAAATCCGTCATTTCTTCGAAGGACCGAGCGCGGCCCTGCAAGATCCACCGCCAGACTTGTCGTGCGCGGAAGCGCGGTTGATCATGATCGGCAAGCCACTGCTGAAGCTCGGCCGACGAGAGTTGAAGAAGGTGCCTCATCCCCTCATTCTACCTCCGGTGGCGCCCCGGCACAGGGGCGACGGTTTGTGATAGGCTTCAGCATCCATCACGACCGTTCGTCGAGCCTCCCATGCCCGCTCCAGATCTCCAACAGCCTCATCGTCATTTGACGTTGCTGGACGCCGCTTGCGTGATCGTTGGAATCATCATCGGTTCCGGCATCTATGAAACCACTCCGCTGATCGCCAGCAGCGCGGGCCACCCCTTGCCGCTGGCGATTATCTGGATCATGGGGGTGATCGCACTGGCCGGCGCGTTGTGTTACGCCGAGTTGGCCACGGCGTTTCCTCATGCCGGGGGAGACTATCTGTTCCTCCGCCGGGCCTATGGTCCCCTGACCGGCTTCCTCTTTGGCTGGTTCGACCTGTGGATCATGCGACCAGCCAATATCGGGGCGATGGCTGTCGTCTTCGCCAGGTACTTCCACCAACTGGTCCCCGGCGGCTACGCGACGCCTCCCTTGCACTACGCATTGGGCGTGGTCTTGGTCTTGTGGAGCTTCACATTGTTGGGAGCTCGCCCCGGGGCCTGGTTGCAGAACACACTGACGCTCGCCAAGTGCGCTGGGTTGTTGTGCGTCGCGTCGGCTGGGTTCTACTGCGCCTTGTGGCTGCCGGCGCCGGCGGCCACGGCGGCCGACGCGCCGATATTGCAGTGGAGCTGGGAAGGTCAGTCGTTGGCGTTCGTGCTGGTCATGTTCAGCTATGGAGGTTGGAACGATGTCTCCTTCCTGGCGGGTGAAATCAAAGAGCCGCAGAAGAACATGCTTCGCTCATTGGTATTGGGCGTGGGCTGCGTCGCCTTGATCTACTTGACGGTTAACTACGCGTTCTACGCCGCGCTGGGTTGGCACGGATTGACCTCCAGCGAAGGCGGCGCGGCGGCGGACGTCGCCCGGCGCGGGCGGCCAGTGGGGCGCCCGCGCCGTCAGCGTGCTGATCTGCGTGTCGTGCGCCGGCGCGATCAGCGGCATGATGTACGCCGCGTCGCGGATGTACTTCGCTCTGGGGCGACATCACTCCACGTTCGGCTGGCTGGGACAATGGAACCACCGCACACATTCGCCGCTGCGAGCGCAGTTGCTGCAGGGCGCCGTGGTGATGGGAATGCTGGCCTGGTCATGGTCCGTGTCGCGAGATCCCTTCACCAATCTGGTTGTGATGGGCGCGCCGTTCTTCTGGGTCTTCTTGACCTTGTCGGGCCTGTCGTTGATTCGCCTGCGGTTTGCAGCGCCTGACCAGGCGCGGACTTATTTCGTCCCGCTGTACCCAGCGACGCCGCTGTTGTTCGCCGGCGCCTGCCTGTTCATGCTGTACTCCAGCGGCGCTTATTTATGGCGGACTCGTCTGTTCGTGCTGGATGATCAAGGTCGCTTTCAAGGGTTCAACGGCGCCGCCTATTGGGCCATGGCGGTGTTGATCAGCGGACTGGCGTGCGGACTGGCGGGACGGCGACGCAGGATGCAAGCGGGCGAGCATCCCACGGGCGAACACTCCTAAAGCAATGCCTGCGATCTCTGAGGCCCGGAGGAGGGCCGTCACAATTTTAGCCGTGGCCGTAACTGTCGCCCCAAGTGCTTACGCGGGGAGCAAGCCACGACGGGGCATGTCCCCGTCGAGCGTTGCTCCTCGCCCAGCAAACAGCGCTCTCTGGCGAGGAGCCGGACGAGCCCAGCGGTGGCGGGAATTTGCCCGCTAAGCGCGATTCGCTTCACGCTGGCTTTAAAGGGTTCGCCTCACCGCCATGGCTCGAATTGTGTTGGCCCTCCGGGCCCATCTCAGACTCGGCCGCCTGTTTCGGGCGACGCGTTGGACCCTATTTAGTTTCGCCAGGCCTCCAGGACGTTTGCTGGGAGCTGGCCCTGCTCATCGAAAGGCCAGGGTTCCGGCGAACTCAAGACCTCCAGGTCGTCGCGGCTTTGGGCGTCTTGCCAATAGGCTTCGGAGCACGCCAGTTCGGCGATGTTCAGCGTATCGCGAATCCACAGCACTTGAGCTTGCGGGGGACGCCGCAGACCGATGAGTCCCAGGGCCGTCGCGAGGATCTCGCGATCTGAATCCAGGGCGACCGGGATCATCGCTCCGATGGCGTGTCCGCCGGTGAAGCAATTGATGCGAGTGATGTGTTCGTCGCGCTGTTGCAACACACTGGTCCGGCAGAATTCGGCGAGGCCCAAACCGGTCGCATTGCCGTGCGTCGCTGCGGTCAATGAGCGAATGGCGATCTGTTTGATCTTGGGCCACTCGTCATCGGCGGCGCGATGCGCCAGGTGCTTCCGGCCGACGACGTTGGTGTCCATGCCGGTGCCGCTGATGTTCTTGCCGATCTGGTCGATCAACAACAGGTCCGCCGCGGCGAACGGCAGCTTGGGCATCCATTGCTTGGCCAGTTGCAGCAAGTCGCGTTCGCGCGTCTCGAACTGCTCCGGCGAAACGGCTTCGATCCTGCGCGGTCTCGTCGTATCCATTCTCGACGATCGCCACGCCGGCCAGGATCTTACAGCGTTGCAAGACTTCACGAGCCACGCTGCGGACGATCGTCGCGAAGCTGTAGTCCTTGATCGCTCGATGATAGATGCGAGCGCCATTGTGCTTGCCCAGGCCGATGAGCATCATCTTCATCAAGCCGCTTTCGATATCGCCGACGAAGCCGGTATGCGGCTTGACGCGGTTGCAGACGATGACGTGATCGGCGTCGAAGGCGTGTTGATCGAAGTGGACGGGAAAGCCCTCGGCGGCTTCGCAGACGATCACCGTGTCCATGCTGGACCGAATCGGGCACCCGCAAAACGTTTCGGTGACGCCGTAGCCGGCCAGGATGCGAACCTGCTCCTCGGCGGCTCCGCCGCCGTGGCTGCCCATGGCCGGCACGATGAACGGCTCACCGCCCAGGCGCCGCACGTGCCGAACGATTTCTCTGAGCACCAGGGCGATGTTGGCGATGCCGCGGCTGCCGGCGGTGATGGCGACGCTTTGCCCTGCTGAGCACCTTAGCCTCCAGGGTCAGGCTTTCCAGCTGCTGTCGCGTTTCCAGGGCGACGTCCTTGACGGTCGGCCGCGGCAACTCTTGACGGACTCGAAAAATCTGCGGGAATTCGGACATCGGGGGGACTCGATTTCTAGGTCGCGAGCACCTTGGGCGGCGCCGAGGAAATGCCGCGGACCTCGTTTTCCGATCGGGTATTCGGCTGCGAAGAACAGCGCTCGTCAGGTATAATAGCCGTTTGGATACGGATCCGGGGAGGTGTTTTCGCGCGGGGCCATCGACGCGCACAACGCCTCTGTTGACGGGATCGGGAACCCGACGGAAACGTCCACGCCTCTTGGCGGCGCCTTGTCAGGTCGTCCGCCCGGCTTTTGACGCGTAACCGACGTGGAAAATACAGCGTATGGCCTCTTCGTTTGAATCGACATTGTGGACGGTCATCGACCAAGCTCGCCATCCGGACGAAGACGTACGGAGAATGGCCTTGGAGCGGATCGCCCGCGCCTACTATCCGCCGATGATGTCGTACTTGACTCGCCTGATGGGCGCTTCGGACGCCGAGGATTGCCTGCAGGAATTCATGGGCGCCAAGTTCCTGAACGGTTTCTTCGATCGCGATTGGAATCGCAAGGAGCGGTTTCGCAACTTCCTCAAGACGTGCTTGAAGCACCATGCGACGGACTTCTTCCGCAAGCTCAAGCGAAAGAGCAACCTGCCCAACCTGGGCGAAGGACTGCCGGATGAGTTGCCGGATGAAACCGCGCCCGACATGTTCGATCTGGACTGGTCCAGAACCGTGTTGCAGGAAAGCGTGGACGCCCTATACGCGCAATGCCAGGAATCGGAGGAACTCCGCAAGGTCTGGATCGTCTTTCGCGCACGGACGCTGCAACCCTGCTTGGAACAGGAGCCCGCCGAGCCCTACACGGAGCTCAACGCGCGCCTGGGCATTCGACAGCAACGCCATACCGATGGGTTGCTGACCAAGGGCAAGCGGATGTTCGGACGCGTGCTTTCCGAAGTGCTCTCCCGATACGCCGCGAATCGACACGAAGTTCGCACCGAATTCCGCGACCTGATGAAGATCGTCAAGCTCGCAAATGAAGGCCTTTCACTCGTCTTGCCTGACAATGAACGCGTCAACGCGCTGGTTCTGCTGAACAAGGCGGAGGAAGACGTGAAGCGGATCAGCCAGGAATTCGACCGCGAAGCCTGGCAATCCCTGTTACGGATTCCGCTTTCGGAATGGCTGAGTAATTCAACCCATAAGGAAGCGGTCGGGTTGTGGGGCCGTCACTCTTTGGCCAGTGTGTTGCTCTCCCCGAATCCACCTTTAATCGTGTTTCAATCCATCAAGACTCAAGCGCAAATATTGAAGGAGATGGGCGCCGGTTCGCCGAACGCGCACCAACTCATGCGGTGCTTGACCATCGCGGCCGCCTTGGTCCGCCACGATCAACTGATTACCAAGGCGCCCGTTCGACGACTGTACTCCGCCTTCTATCGATTGGCCGACGAAAACTGGTATGGCGACGCGTACCGCGAGTTGCTTCTGGAAGCTCTGGGCAAGCTGTCCGATCTGGCGAGCTGAGTTCGCTGGCTGGCCGCGAACCAAATTGCCGCGCCACGCGATAGAACTACCGTAGTCGTCGTCACCCATTGCGAGCGAATCCGTTTTCCTCCGAAATCAAAAGCTCGCTTGATTTTCCTGACCCATCGACCGGTTGGGTCGAGTACAAACGAAATCATCGCAGCGCGTCCAGGGACACGGTGCGCAGGACCAGAGGCGCGCCTCGTGTCGGCCCAAGCAAACGATTGCCCAAGCCGACTCTTGGGAGAGTTGGGTCATGGCCAGTGGTCGCAAACGCCGACGCGGGCTGCAACTAGAGTCACTCGAGTCGCGGACTCTCTTCGCGGCGGACTTCATTCAGAATCCCTTGGACGTGCTCGACGCCAACGATGATGGCGTGCTCACGACACGCGACCTCCTGGCGGTGGTCAACGCCATGACCATGAACCGCGCCGCCAAGAACATGTATCTGGATGTTGACGGCGATGGAGCGATGACCGAAGGCGATGCGATGATGCTGGTGGACAACCTGCGTGATCCGGCGCCCAGAAGTCTGGGAGTGCGCTCGATCGATGGAACAGGCAATCACCTGGAACAAGACTGGGGCGCGGCCAATACGCCGTTGCGGCGGATCGCCGAACCGGCTTACTCCGACGGCTTGCAAGCACCGGCCGGCGAGGATCGCCCCAATCCTCGCTCGATCAGCAACGCGATGTCCAACCAGCAAGGGGATCTGCAAAACGCTCGCGGGCTAACCAGCATGGTCTGGCAATGGGGACAATTCCTGGACCATGACATTGACTTGACCGACAAGATGGTTCCCAACGAACCCATGCCGGTTGACTTGCCAGTCGGCGACGCGCAATTCGATCCAGCGGCGTCCGGCGACAAGACCATGGATATGGACCGCTCGATCTACGCTGTCGATGCGAACGGCGTGCGGCAGCAAATCAATCAAATCACCGCCTTCATCGATGGCTCGAACATCTACGGATCCGATCCGCAACGGGCCGACGCATTGCGAGCATTCCAAGGCGGCCGGCTGATCACCAGCGACAACGATCTGCTGCCATTCAATGAGAATCAGCTTCCCAACGCGGGCAGCGACGCGCCCACAATGTTCCTAGCCGGCGATGTGCGCGCCAACGAACAAGCGGGCTTAATCGCCATGCATACGCTCTGGATGAGGGAGCACAACCGGATCGCCGACGAGTTGGAACAAGAACATCCGCACTGGACTGATGAGGATCTCTATCAAACCGCGCGACGTCTGGTGATCGCGGAGTTGCAAGCGATTACATACAACGAATTCCTTCCCGTCTTGCTTGGCCCCGATGCGCTGCCCGCGTATCAGGGCTATGACCCTTCAGTAGATCCGAGCATCAGCAACGAATTCTCGACCGCCGCGTATCGCTTCGGCCACAGCATGTTGTCCAGCGAACTGCCGCGGCTAACTCCCCAAGGCGAAGCGACCGCCGAGGGCCCGCTGGCGCTTCGCGACGCGTTTTTTCACCCACAACACATCCTGGAGCATGGGGTCGATTCGCTATTGATGGGCCTGGCCTCTCAAACCGCCCAGGAAATCGATACGCGAATGATCGACGATGTGAGAAACTTCCTTTTTGGACCGCCCGGAGCAGGCGGTTTTGATCTCGCCACGCTCAACATCCAACGCGGCCGCGATCACGGCCTGCCGGACTACAATACGCTGCGGCTGGCGATGGGCCTCACGCCAGTCGGCGGCTTCCATGAGATCACCAGCGACAACGACGCACTCGCGGCGTTGGAATCGGTTTACAGCGAAATCGATCTGATCGATCCCTGGATCGGCATGCTGGCGGAAGATCACTACCGGCAAGCCAGCGTCGGAGAACTCTCCTACCACATCTTGGTCGATCAGTTCACACGCCTGCGAGACGGCGATCGATTCTGGTATCAAAACGTGTTCTCCGGACAACAACTGGCGGACTTGGAGCAAACGCGGCTGAGCGACATCATCGCCCGCAACACATCGCTGCAAGACATTCGAGACAACCTGTTCCTCATCTAACCCAAGGCGCAAGAAGCCGGACGAAATCCCGCCGGTTCTCGCAATGGTCTTCACGATGCCCCAATTCAGTCTGGCGTGGTTGTTGATTGGCGTCACCGTCGTCGCGACAGCGTTGGCGGTATGGGTCGCCGGCAGAGTCGAAGGTCTGGTCGTTTATGGTTGCCTTGCCATGGCGGCCTTGACGCTTTTCTCGCCCGGACCGGAATCCTGGCGAACTCGAATCTCCATCGTGTTGATGGGCGCCAGCGGAGGAGTCCTGGCGTTCGTCGTGATCGCGGCCGCCTTTGGCGATATCGATGTGGGGAGAGGCTGGTACCGCAGCAACGCCCCCGTCGCCGGCGGCTGGTCCGCCGGGCTGATGATCGCAGCCTGGCGAGCTTCCCACGTCTATCAATCGAAGGCGGATGAACGACCGCAGGCCGATTAACAAGCCGGCAAATTTTCAAACGAGGCTCCGTTTGCCGCCAAGGCCCGTCGCCAGAAATGCTCACGCGGCGAGCGTCTCCTGGGCGTGCGCTGCGCGACCCCCATACACATCAAGTTACGCAGCCGAAACGGATTAACCACGGAGACACAGAGACACGGAGAACGGTCAAGCTGTCCTCCGTGCCTCTGTGTCTCTGTGGTTCGCCTTGGTGCGGCACGTCTGGCATTCGGCCTGGGCCCAGAGTTCGAGAAGCACGCCGCCGATCGCTTAACTTGATGCGTACGGGGGTGCGCTGCGCGACCCCCGGCTTTGGGGTTGCACCGCGTTGCGGTGCGAGGCTGGATGCGGGAATCCGCTACGGCGTTACGCTGGGATCCACTGGCCCGACAACCCACCCAACTCAGTCGATTGGCGGTTGGTTCAGGTCTTCTGGCAGGATGTCTTTCAGGTCGACCCGATCCGCGTCGCCCCAAAGCTCCTCGAGCCGATAGTAATCGCGCATCTCGTCGTCGAAGATATGAATGACGATGGAGCCGTAGTCCAGCACGATCCAACGGCTGTCATCGTAGCCTTCGATCCCCAGGCGTTTATCGCCCAGATCATCCTCGAGCTTGTGGTCGATCTCCTCGCTGATCGCGTGCAGTTGTCGGCGGCTTGTGCCGGTGGCGATGACGAAATAGTCGAACAAGGATGTTTGCCGGCGAGTATCCAAAACCACGATGTCGCGGCCTCGATTCTCGGCCGCCGTGCGGGCCGCCGCCAAAGCCAGCTCCAAACTTCGCTGGTCGCGAGCCGATGAATGAGAACCAAGTCGCCGCCACGATATCTCCTTGCACCCGGGAACGGGGCCGGTGTTCGAACAGAGCACCCTACGCCGACGCCCTAGTCTACCCACGAAGGAGCCCGCTGTCACGGCGGAGGTTCGGTTTCCACGGTGGAAACCTGCAAACTCGCGAGCCAAGACGGTTGCCCGCGGCGCGAATCTGCGGTCTAACGGGGGCCCATGGCAAATCAAGCTTGAGCGCCGATGCGGCGCCCCCTTCCTTGGAGATCACAAATGTCCGATTGGCTCGAACCCGGCGCCGCGGCGCCCGACTTCTCGTTGGTGAACGATCAGGGCAAGAAGGTGAAGCTCTCTTCACTCAAGGGCAAGCCGGTGGTGCTGTACTTCTACCCCAAGGACGACACGCCGGGCTGCACCAAGGAGGCTTGCGCCTTTCGAGACCGCCAGCCGGACATCCACTCCAGCGGTGCGACCATCTTGGGCGTCAGCCCGGACGATGTGGCGAGCCACGCCAAGTTCCGCGACAAGCACCAACTGAATTTTCCCCTGCTCTCGGACAGCGATCACAAAATCGCCGAAGCCTACGGCGCCTGGCGGGAGAAGAACATGTACGGCAAGAAGTCGATGGGCATTCAGCGATCCACGTACCTGATCGATGCGAAAGGCAAGATCGCCAAGGTCTGGAAACGCGTGAAAGTCGATGGCCACGATCAGCAAGTTATCGACGCGCTGGGGGAACTGGGTTGAACCGACGCAAACCGGGCCGCCACCGATAGCGCCCAGGAGAGGAGCGTCTCGGTTTGGGCGACTCGATTCGAGCGCCGCGACCGGTTTGCTCGGCCTGTTGTTCCACAACCATCCTACATGCGTTCGACGACCGAGATCCCCAGGGAGTCGAGGCCGATTTTCAGCGTGCGACTGGTTAAGACACAAAGAAGCAGGCGGCTCCGCCGTACATCCTGATCTTCGACCTTCAAGACCGGACAGGCTTCGAAGAACTTGGCGAACGTCTGCGCCAACTGGAACAGGTAGGCGGTCATGACGTTGGGTCGGTAGTCGGCAAGGGCGTCGTCCAGGGCGTCCTCGAAGCGCAGTAATTCCAGGCCGAGGGCCCGTTCCAGCGGATCCATGAAGAGGAGTTCGGGCGGGCTGGCGATCAGTGGAGCTTCCTCGATTTCCCCGCGACGGAAGATGCTTTTGACGCGGGCGTAGGAATACTGCAGGTAAGCCGCCGTGTTGCCGCGCAGCTCGACCATTCGCTGAGCGTCGAATTCATAGTCGCTGGTTCGATTGTGCGAGAGATCCGCGTACTTCACCGCCGCATGACCGACGATCTCGGCAATCTCACGGCGCTGCTCGGCGTCCAGTTCCGGCGCGGGTTTGGCGTCGTCGTTTTCGCTGACCACCTGAAGCGCGTTTTGCACGGCCTCATCGAGCAGGGCTTCCAACCCGGCGGCCGCTCCGCTTCTGGTCTTGAACGGCTTGCCGTCGGATCCCAACACGGTGCCGAAACTCAAGTGCCGCATGGCGACCTCGTCGTACCCCCAGAGTTTGGCGGCGGCGAAGAGCTTGTCGAAGTGCTCGCTTTGTCGATGATCGACGACGTAGAGGATTTCGTCGGGATCGAACTCCGCCACCCGATAAGCGATCGTGGCCAGATCGGTGGTCGCGTAGAGGAATGCTCCATCGCGTTTGCGAATAATCATCGGCGTGTCAAACGAGTCCAGAAAGACGCACATCGCGCCGTCGCTTTCGCGGGCCAGTCCCTTGCGGCTGAGGTCTTCGACGACCTCGCGCAGACGATCCTGGTAAAAGCTCTCGCCAAACTCATGATCAAAACGCACGTTCAGGCGACGATAAATCTTCTCCATCTCATCACGACAATCCGGCAGGAACCGCCGCCAGATCGACAGGTTTTCCTCGTCGCCGGAATGCAGCTTGGAAGTCTCCTCCAACACGGCTTCGCCGATCGCGGGGTGGTGCTTGCCAGGGCGAGCAATTCCGCGGATGCGTCCACGGCGGCCCGCTTGGCCCGCAGCGTTTTCAGCCGCTGCCGCTCTTCGTCCAATTGCTTGGTTCGCCGCGAACGTTCTTTCTTCAGCTTCTTGTCATCGGCGTCCAGGGCGGCCAGCTGTTGCTCGCCTTGTTCGACGGACCGCGTCAGACGTTCGATTTCGGGGGCCGCCGCGTGGTATTCCAGCAGCTGATTGACCAGACGATAAAGCCGGCTTAATTCGGCCACCGCATTGGCTTGCACTGCTTGTTCATCGCGAAAGTGCTTATAGCCGTAGATCATCATGCCGAACTGCGTTCCCCAATCACCGATGTGATTGTCGCTAATCACGTCGTGACCACGCAGAGCAAGCAGACGTTTCACAGCGTCGCCGATGACCGTCGAGCGCACATGGCCGACGTGCATCGGCTTGGCGATATTGGGGGAGGAGTAGTCGACCACAATGGTCTTGGGGTCGGCGATCTGGGTCACCCCAAGTTGTGGATCTCGAGCGGCGTCGCGGAGGGACTGCACGAGCCAGGGATCCCGCAGACGCAGGTTGATGAACCCTGGTCCGGCCACTTCCGGCGCCTCGCAGAGATCATCGACTTGCAAGGCGGCGACCAAGGCAGCGGCTATGTCTCGCGGCGGCTTCCCCAACTGCTTGCCGAGCGGCATCGAGCAGTTGGCTTGGTAGTCGCCAAATCGAGCGTCCTGGGCCGGTCGGATCATGTCCAACAACGGCCCCGGATCGTCGATCATTGCGGCCAACGCATCGCGAAACCGCTCGCGCAGCAGCTGCAAAATCCGCATCGCCTAGAAGATCCCCATGGCCATCAAGCTGTAGCGAACCACCAAGCCGGCGGCCACGACGCTGACCATGCTCATCAGCTTGATCAGGATGTTCAAGCTGGGACCGCTGGTGTCCTTGAAGGGGTCGCCGACCGTGTCGCCGACCACCGCCGCCTTGTGAGCCTCGGTGCCCTTGCCTCCGAGGGCGCCGCCTTCAATGTACTTCTTGGCGTTGTCCCAGGCGCCGCCCGCGTTGGCCATGAAAATCGCCACGCAGAAGCCGCAGGTCAGCGTGCCGACCAGCATCCCCATAACGCCGCCGACTCCCAGCAGCAAGCCGGTAACGATGGGCGTGGCCAAGCCCAACAACGAGGGCACGATCATCTCGCGTTGAGCCGCCTTGGTGCTAATGGCGACCGGGCGGGCGTAGTCGGGCTTGTCCTCGCCCGTCATGATGCCGGGTTTTTCCTCGAATTGCCGCCGCACTTCCTGGACCATGCCCTGCGCGGCTCGACCTACGGCCTGCATCGTCATGGCGCAGAAGACAAAGGTGGCCATGCATCCGATAAAGACGCCCACCAGAACCTTGGGATTCATCAGCGAGGCGTTGTAGTAGCGAGCGTAGTCGGGCAAGGTCGCTCGTTTGACGCTGGTGATCGACACGTCCTCGCCATCGATCGTGATCGTGCGTCGATAAGCGTCGTCGCCCGAGACCGTCATGTCGGCGGCCAGTTGTTTGGGGACGCCGCCTTCGGGTTTCAGGTTCCGCCACGCGTCCACGCGAGCGTCCTCGGGGAACATCAGCCATCCAACGCCGTGATTCTCACCGTCTTTCTTCTCGACTTGAACCAGGAATTGGTTGTTGATCTTGTAGTAGCCTTCCTCCATCGTGGCGGTAACAACGCTCGGCGATTCGGCCCAACGTTCGAAACCGATGCGGACTTCTTCGACGTAAGCGGCCAACAGCGCCAAGGCCGTCAAGGCGGCCGAGCCGATCGCAAAGCCCTTGCCGGTCGCGGCGGTCGTATTGCCCAAGCTATCCAAGGCGTCCGTGCGCTCACGGACATACTGTTCCAGACCCGCCATTTCCGCGTTGCCGCCCGCGTTGTCGGCGATCGGCCCATAAGCGTCGGTGGCCAAGGTCAATGCCCAGCGTGCTGAGCATCCCGACCGCGGCGATGCCGACGCCGTACAAGCCCAACGTGAAGAACCGAACGTCGTCAAAGTTGCCGCCGTTGGCGAGCGCGAACGCGGCCAGCGTGCCGATGCAGACCACGACCACCGGCACCCAAACGCTCTTCATGCCGTCGGCCACGCCGCCGATAATCACGGTCGCCGGGCCGGTCACCGCCTGGGCCGCCAGATTCTTGGTCGGGGCGTACTCGTCGCTGGTCACGTACTCGGTCCACTTGCCGATCAGCCAGCCGGCGAACAGCCCCACGCAAACGCTGCCGGCGATGCCGATGAAGCCGGGCATGACGAAATAGACCAGCAGGAACGAAATCGCCGCGACAGCGAACGTGGACAGATTGATGCCGCGAGCCAACGCTTTCAGCAAGGCTTTCTGAGTGGCTTCCTCGTCGCTCTTCACCATGTAGATGCCCAGAATCGACAACCCGATGCCGACGCCGGCCAACACCATGGGCAGGAAGAGCGCTCGCATCTGAGCTTCCTCGATGCTCCAGCTGACCCCGGAGGCTTCGATCAGATCGCCGCCAGCGAAGGCGGCGACGCCCAAAGCGGCGGTGGCCAGAATCGATCCGCAGTAGGACTCGTACAGGTCGGCGCCCATGCCGGCCACGTCGCCCACGTTGTCGCCCACATTGTCGGCGATGGTCGCCGGGTTGCGCGGGTCGTCTTCGGGAATGCTCTTCTCCACCTTGCCGACCAGGTCGGCGCCGACGTCCGCGGCCTTGGTGAAGATGCCGCCGCCCACGCGAGCGAACAACGCTTGACTCGAGGCGCCCATGCCGAAACACAGCATGGTGACCGTGATTTCCTCCAGATGCACTCCCAGCAAACGCAGGATCGCGTACCACAGCGTGATGTCCAACAAGCCCAGGCCCACGACGGTCAGGCCCATCACGGCTCCGGAGCGGAAGGCCACCTGCAGTCCGGCGTTCAGCGACTTCTGGGCGCCGGCGGCGGTGCGGCTGCTGGCCCAGGTCGCCGTCTTCATGCCAAAGAAGCCGGCCAGGCCGGAGAAGATGCCGCCCGTCAAGAAGGCGAAGGGAACGTACACGCTCTGTGCTTCCAGCACGAAAGCCTGGATGGCCAACAGAATGCAGATCACCACGAAGAAGCAGCCCACGACAATGTATTGCTGCTTCAAGTACGCCGCCGCGCCTTCACGGACGTAGCCGGCGATTTCGACCATTTTTTCGTCGCCTTCGTCGGCTTGCATCATGGTCTTGTAAAAGAGCCAGGCCTGCACCAGAGCAGCGATGGAGGCCACGAAGGCGATCCCCCAATAGACCCATTCGTAGGCGAAAGCGCTGCCCACCGCCCCTTCGCCATCCTGAGCCATGGCGGGCTCGGCGGCGGATAAAACCAATACCAAGACGGCTGCGGCAATCGCCCAGACGGCGCCCCGTAGCCCCAATGCACTTCGAGTTTGTGGCTTGGCCATGTTGTTTCGATTCCTTTGTCTGTCGTTGTCAGTGTCTATAGCTGTCGATATCTGCTGCCGAAGAAGCCTCGCGAGGCTTTCGGTTCCATCAATTCACTTGGCGACGCGGAACGGGCCTGCTGTTGCTTTGCCGCTGGCGATTCCTGGCCTTCGGCGAGAGGCGGCGACAGGGGTCATAAGGGTGGGAAGTCCTGGGCGGGAAACACCGCCTGAAGATCAACGGCGAAGGCCGCAAATCCGAACCGGCGGCGGCCAAATCCCGCCTCCATTCGGGTGCTTTTCACGCGAATCGAACGCGGTCCAACCCGCAAAACGCTGCATTGTTGTCGGATGCGCCCATTCCGTAAAGCCGGGCAGTGTAATGAACCCCGCAAAAGGCTGTCAACGGCGCGAGCCCCAACGACGAGGCAGGCCCGAGAACCCGTCCCATCCAGCGCCCGCTCTGCTGGCGACGCCCCCAGAAGCCACCCGCCCAGACGGGTTGCTCCCACCGAACGTGGTGTCCGCCGCCGCCCCCAAGATAGGCCGCTCGCCACGCCGGCTCGCCGCTGCGCCACAGGATAAACGGCGGCGACCCAAGGCCGCGCCGTGGCGGGAATGTCTGCGACGCCCACGCTGGCGTAGCGTCGCTCCCTTGGGGCAAGCCGGACGAGCCCAGCGGTGGCGGCCCGCGGCCCTAAATCCACACCATTCGGGGAGGGGATTGAGCGAGGAATCCGGATCAAGACGGCCCCCGATCGCCGATCGCCCCCGGGACGGGCCCGCCCCGGGGAGGCCCTTGGCCAGGGCGGAATTCCGACGGAATTTGACTCGCCTAACCTGGAAAATCACCTATTTTTGCTTGGTCGTTGGCCGTCCACAGATTATGTTGAGGGTGCGCGTGCATTCCCGACGCGCCCTGGGTCTGCGCCCAGGGTCAAACGCCGGCATGCAACGACCCGCCCCTTCGGCCGCGACGAGCGGCCGACGTTCGGTGCGGGAAACCGTCCATTCGATTCACGCAGGTCCGTCGCCTGAAGAGGCAATTTCATTGGCGGCGAACTGCGGACTTTCAATCGGAACAGAGAAGCGAGGGAGGAAACACATCATGCTGCGCCAGTTTCTGCGGACCGCTGTAGCCCTAACCCTGGGCCTGAATTTGTTGGTCGCCGAAGTGCGAGCGACCGAACCCAAGGGACCGGACAAAGAGGTTCCCGTTCGTCAGGTCGAGATGTTCGCCGCGATGAAGTCCGGCGAACTTGAGGTGACGCTGATCCCCAAAAGCTCTCGGGAAGCGTCCGTCCTGTTCAAGAACACCACCAATGAACTCCTGGAAATCAGACTCCCTGAAGCGTTCGCTGGCGTTCCCGTGCTGAAGCAAATCGGCGCAGGCATGGGCGGCATGGGAGGCGGCATGGGAGGCATGGGCGGCGGTATGGGCGGCATGGGAGGTATGGGCGGAGGCATGGGAGGCATGATGGGAGGCGGCCAAGGCATGGGAGGAGGCTTTGGCGGCGGCATGGGAGGCATGGGCGGCATGGGAGGCATGGGCGGTATGGGCGGCGGCATGGGCGGCATGGGCGGCATGTTCCAAGTTCGTCCCGACAAGATCGGCCGCGTGAAAGTGCCCTGCGTCTGCCTGGAGCATGGCAAGCCGGATCCCACTTCGCGAATGAAATACCAGATCGTTCCGATCGAGCGGTTCACGCAAGACGAAGCCACCATCGAGATCTGCAAGATGTTGGCCCGCGGCGAAATCCCGCAAAACACGGCTCAAGCCGCCGTCTGGCGAACCGCCAACGATTTGTCGTGGCAAGAACTGGCGCTGAAGAACCGCGTCAAGCTGATGAATGGCTACACCGAGAAGTACTTCTCGCACCAAGAGCTTCTGTTCGCCTCGCGAGTTATCTCGGTCGCGGAAATGCGAGCTCGACAGAGTGAGACGCCCGGCAAGAGCGACTCGCTGAGCAACCAATAGCCCGATCGCCCACGTCTGAAGTGGGTCATCGAGATTCCCGACGGCGTTCTCCCTCAGGAGAGCGCCGTTTTTTGTTGCGCCTGCGCAGTACTTAGGGGCGGCCGATAAATAACCTCCCGGTTTTCAGCGTGAGAAACCAGGGGTTCTGGCCGATCACCCAATAGGTTGGGAAGGGCCTTGATCGTAAGCCGGTCCACCTGGGAGGGTAGCAGGCCCGACGGGCCGGCACAGTCTTAGCCGTGGCCGTAAGGCTCCCCGCCAGAGAGCGCTGTTTGCTGGGCGAGGAGCATCGCGGCGGCGTCCCCGCCGGGATCGTTGCTGGCGAGGAGCAACGCTCGACGGGGACATGCCCCGTCGTGGCTTGCTCGCCGCCCGGGGCGCTAGGTTGCGGCCGCGGAGACGGGCCAATCGTCCAGCCGCGTCTCGGCGCGTTGCTGTTCTTGTCGCCAAAGGACGCGGAATCTCATTAACTCGCGGCGCTGCCGCCGCAGGTCGCTTTCCCACTTCTCCAGGGAATCGGCTTGCTGGTCCAATTGCTGTTCTCGATCCTTGGCCCACTGCGCCAGCCGTGCTTGCTGGTCCTTCAACCGCAGTTGATGTTCGCGAACGCGTTCCGCCAGCACCGTCAATTCGGCCCGCCGTTGTTGGATCTGCTGCTGTTCCTGTCGCAGGCTTGCATGGATCCGCCGCTTCAGCTGGCCAAGGGTTTTGACAAGCCACCCTGGTCGATTCTTCTGGACGAGTTGCGACCAGAGATGCTCGATCGCCAATCGCATCTCGAGCATCTCACGGTGCATGCGAGCGGTCTGCTGGTGGACGCGCAGCGTGGCGATTCGGCGTTGATCCAGCACCTGAGACCTCTGGCGAAGCGACGCTTCTTGCTGGTTTTCCAGCTCTTCCAGTTCAGCTTGCCGGCGGCGCCAGTGCGACTCCCATTGATGATGGTCTTCTTCGAGTTGGGCGCGTTGCGTCTCCAATTCGCGGCGTTCCGCGGCCAGGGCTTCCGCTTCGAGGGCCGCGTCACCGTCAGGATTCAGCTCCAGTCCGGTTGGCCAGCATCCCTGCTGGTGGCGCGCCTCGAGCTCTAACCGGCGTTGCTCAAGTTCTTCCAGCAGTTGTTGGTGCAGGCGCCGCGATTGGTTCTGCTCTCGTCGCAAACGCTGCTCGGCGGCTTCCAGATCGTCTTGGCGCCGCTTGAGTTGCTCGCGCAGCTGGCTCCAATCGCCCGATCCTTCGGCCGACCGGGTAGATTCCCCATGTTGCAGCAGCTCAAGCTGGGCGGCGCTGCGCATTCAGGGCCGCTTCTCGCTCTTGCAACGCGTCGTGCTCGCGCCGCAAATGCTCGGCGATCTGTTGGGCTTGCCTTAGTGCAGGATGGTCGCTGTCGGGCGAATCGTCGCTCCAGGCGGCGACGAACAGCTCCATGGACTCCTCGCTCCCCCCTTCCGGCGAGCGAGCGGAATGGTGATTCACATCGGCAGGTTGGGGATGCGCAGGGTCGATGCGCAATCGAGCCCGCTTGGCTTCCTGTTGATCGGCTTGCCGGGCCATACCGCTTGTCCCATTGAGTGCCGAGCCGCGATGCCTGCGGAAAACTCAGCCGAACCCCCAAAGTCCGCCCAATCCTACTCATCGGTCGAATCCCCTGGATGGATTAGCCAATCAGTTCGAAGGATTCCCTTGAAGCCGGCGACCAAGCGTGCGAAAATCTGGCGCTGCGAACGAGAATGGCCCGTGTTGGGTGGTTCTGAAGGCGGCGAATTCGACTTCTTGCGGAGATGGCAGCAACGATGAGAGTGGAACCACTAGGCGACAAGGTCGTGGTCAAACGTCTGGAAGCCGAGACAAGGACCGCCGGCGGCATCGTCTTGCCCGACGCCGCACGCAACAAACCGCAACAAGGCCGAGTGCTCTCGGTCGGCGAGGGCCGCTTGTTGCCCGACGGCGGCCGCGCCAAGCATCAAGTCAGTGAAGGAGATCGCGTGGTCTTCTCCAACTACTCCGGCACCGATGTGATCGTGGACGACGAAGAACTCTTGATCCTGAGCGAGAGCGACATCCTGGCCATTGTCGAGTAGTCGTGGCGGCGGGCGATTGCCGTTTATGCGTTTGAGCTTGGTTGCGCGGTTTTGGATCACCACGGAGAACGCGGAGTCACACGGGGTCCGGCGACTATTACGGCAGGGCAGCCCACCCAGCACGGCTTTCTGCCCGCCGTTGCTAAGCGCTGTGTCTCCTCCGTGCTCTCCGTGGTGATCTAGACAGGCCACGCCCGCGTTCAACGCTCCACCGTGGCGGCGACCTTCTCCAGAATGGCTTGCTCGCGGCGGAGCAACAGGCGGGCCTGCAGGGGCAGCAGCAGCCGGTAGAGCCCGACGCAGAGGACAAACACAACCAAGGACGCCAACAGGTTCCAGGGAATCTGGCTGGCGTATCCGAAACGGCCCAGGACCCAGGCCGAGGCGGCGGGCAGCGCGATGGGCGCCATCATCAGCGGCGTGACGACCGTCAACACCATCTGCAAGAAGACGGTGGTGATGCTGGGACTCTTTGACTCCAGGCCGCCGGACTTGACTTGGATGGGTGCGATGGTCGAGGTCAGGTTTCCCATCAAACTGACAACCAGCATCGCCGAGGCGATTTGCAAGACGAGGGCCATCAGGTCCCAGGGAGACAAGGGCCAAAGGCACGCCGAGGCGATGAGTCCGGCGAGACCAAACGCGCCGCCGATGATCCAGAGCACGACATTCTTGCCCAACAACAGGTCCCGCCGATCCACGGGCGCCAAGATCCACGCGCGGAACCCTTGGCGGTCAAAACCGAATTGATTTTGCGACATCTGAAACACGCCCACCACGGCCAGGAAGACGCTGGCCACCGCCATCAACGGGCGCAGCTCGGCGGGTAATTCGCGTTCCCGATTGAGGGCGAAGGCGACAAACACGACAATCAGGATCAGCGGGGACAGCAGCATCAGGCGGACCTCGGCCGCTCGCATCAAGGCCTGCAAGGAGACCACCGCGACCGTCGCCGCTCGTGGGGGAAGCCACGGCAAGGAACGTTCCACGAGCGATCTGGCCGGGGCCTTGCTCTTCTTGGCCTGGTTGCGGGCCGAAGCGTCACCGTGCTTGAAGTCGCCCCGATAGAAGCGCAAGGTCGTGCAATACGATCGCCAGAGGCAAACCAACGCCAAACCAAACAACCCGGCCAGGCAAGCGGCGACTCGCCCGAAGCGTTTCTGCTCCAAGGCCCATGCGCCGTAGGGCAGCCATCCCAACGGGACGACGGCGTTCGACCCACAACGCGACGTTTCGCGTGGCGCCGATTTTCTCGTTCCGCGCCGACGCCTCTCGCAAACGGTATTCGTCGGAAACCTGCTCCGTCCGCTGGCGCAGTTGTTCAGCGGGCAAGTTCTGTTCGGCCAATTCCGCGATCGCCGCGTCGCGTTGGCGCCGCCAATCGCCGCTGGCGGCCGTCTTGAAGAACCAGAGATTCAGCAGACCGGGCGCCTGGGCCAGCAACACGAACAAGGCAATCACGATCGCGACAATCCGACGACGACGACGCGGGTTGGTCATCAACGACGCCAACCAGCCGCGAAGTTGATGAATCGCCGCGGTCAACAACAAAAAAAAGCCGAGCAGCAGGATCGGCAGCAGGACCATGGCGGCGCCGCGGGACCAGATGCTGGCGGTCGCCAGCGCCAACAGGGTCGGCATGAAGAAGAAGGTGCTGATCGTGAGCCAGGATCCTACGTAACTGATCAGGAAAGCGCCCCAGGGCGATACTGGCAAATGCAGGAATTGCTGCAGCGACTGCACGTCGGAGCGTTGCATGTCGGCCACCAGGCCAGTCAACATGAAGAAGAGAAAGGCGCCGGCGGCGATATTCCAGATGACCAGAATCACATCGCTATTGGCCATCGGCAAGAGCAGGCTGCCGGCCACCAGCGCGGTGACGAAGGAACTTAAGCAAGACAGCGCTAAGACGGCGATGACCACGGCGGTCAAGACGGAATTGGCGGCGCTCATCCGCCGCAACATGTTCGCGGTCAATCGCCATCGCAGCCAGATCAACGTGCCAAGTTGTCGCCAACGCATCAGAGCGATTCCGCCTGTTCGTTGACAGCGGGAGCGACGCTGCGGGAATCCGCGTTAGCGTGGGCTTCGCCTCGGTCGATCGACGAACTCCTGAGCCAAGACAATTCGTCCGGCGCCTCGGTTCCGCCTCCCACGCGTTCGAGAAACCGGTTCTCCAACGAATCGCCCTGTCGAATCTCTTCCAATGAACACTGCTCGACAAGTTTGCCCGACGCGATGATGCCGACGTGCGAGCACAATCGTTCGACAATTTCCAACACATGCGAGGTGAGGAAGATGGTGGCGCCGCGGGACACGTACTTGGCGAGCACATCGCGGATGACGCGCGAGGTGATCGCATCCACGCCCTCGAAGGGCTCATCGAGGAACAGCAGTTCGGGCGTGGGCAGCAGCGCCGCGGCCAGCGCCAGCTTCTTCTTCATGCCATGGGAGAATTCCAGCACGATCTTGCGTGGATCGGGATCCAGTCGCAACAAGTCCAACAGTTGCGTTGCTCGTTGCTGGATCACTTCCAACGGGAGCAGGTGCATCCGGCCGACGAAGATCAAGTACTCGATCGCGGTCAGGTTGTCGAACAACGCCAGATTTTCGGGAACAACGCCGACGCGTCGCTTGATTTCCAACGCCTCGGCGGCAACGCTGGGGTCGCGGCCCAAGACCCTCATCGCTCCACCACTGGGCGCCAGCAAGCCGGTCAGCATCTTGATGGTGGTGGACTTTCCGGCGCCGTTGGGCCCCAGGAACCCGTAAAACACGCCTCGCGGAACGCTCAGATTGACGGCGTCCACCGCCCGCACGCCGTCAAAGGTGCGGGTAAGATCGCAGGTTTCGATTGCCAAAGTCATGGAATGCGCCGAGGGAGCCCTGAGAGACCAATGCGTTCCGCCGCCGGACCACTCGACCCGACGCGGCCGTGAACGGCTGAATCCGCAACCGGCCCACGCGATCCAGCCTAACTTGTTCCACCACCTTTGACCAACGTCAGCGGGCGACGGATAATAGGGGATCAGCCGCTGTTGCGCCGCAAAGCGGAGCGTCGTCATTTTATGAACACCGCCAAGGCCCGCTCGGACCGCCAGGGCCTTTCGAAGCACCGGTCCGTGGGAGAGTTTGCATGTTCGCTAAGCCATTTCGCCTGTTCTACTGCCTGGTCACGGGGATGATTCTCACCGCCAGCGGCGCTTCGTCCTGCCACGCTCAAGCCAGCGACGGTGATCGACCTCAGATCGTCGCTCGAGCCGTCGCTTACTTGCAAACCAAGGGCCAAGCGGAAGACGGCTCGTTCAGCCGGCAGACCGGACCGGCGGTCACCGCCCTGGTCGTCAGCGGTCTGTTGCGAAACGGCCGCTCGGCGGACGAACCATGGATCGCCAAGAGCCTCAAGTACCTTGAGACGTTCGCTCGAGCGGACGGCGGCTTCTATCAGCAAGGCTCGCTGTATCGCAATTACGAAACCAGCGTCGTCATGATGTGCCTGGCCGACGCCAACAAGGACGGGCGTTATGACGCACTGCTGAACGAGGCGCAACGGTTCGTCGCCGGCCTGCAGTGGGATGAATCCGAAGGCGAGGAACCGTCGAGCTTCAACTATGGCGGCGCCGGCTACGGCAGCCATAAACGACCGGACCTGTCGAACACCAGCTTTCTGATCGACGCCCTCAGCTCGATGAAAGATGTGGATCAGGAGGCGATGGCCAAGGCGCTGCAGTTTGTCAGTCGCTGCCAAAACCTGGAAAGTCCGGAGAACACGACTCCCTTCCCAGCCAAGAACCCCGATGGCGGTTTTTACTACACGCCGGCCGCCGGCGGGGAAAGCCAAGCGGGTCTGACCGATAACGGCGGCCTGCGCAGCTATGCTTCGATGACCTATGCCGGGCTGAAAAGCATGATCTTCGCCGGCGTCGAGCGGGATGATGCTCGCGTGCAAGCGGCGTGGAAGTGGATTCAACGCAACTATGACTTGAAGAACAATCCCGGCATGGGCGCCGCTGGCCTGTTCTATTACTACCACACCTTCGCCAAGGCGCTCAGCGCGATGAAAGCCGACCAGGTGCCCGACGCCGAGGGGAATTTGCACGATTGGAAACGCGAGCTCATCGTCGAGCTGAAACGGCGGCAGCGCGATGACGGCTCCTGGATCAACACCGACAATCCGCGATGGATGGAAGGCGACGCCAACCTGGTCACCGCCTATGCCTTGCTGGCGCTCTCGTATTGCCAATAGGGCCGCCAGCCGATTTATGGTTCGCCGTCGAAATGCTGATCGCCAGCGGGAAACGGCGGGAATACCGGCGCTGAACCGCGAGCGAGCTGCATTGGTGGTATAATCTGGCCCATGCTGTGGTCGGAGCTCTGACGTAGATCGTGCTCTCAACTCGAGGTGACAACTATGCTATCGTGGTCGACGCGTTGCGGACTCGCCCTCTTGCTGGCGACGTCGCTTTCTCGGCGCAAGAGCCGGCCAGTCCGGCGCCCCCGGAAGGCCAGCCGGAGTTGATCGCCATGGACGGTTGGGTGACTTCCTTGGCGGTGCATGATTCGTTGCTCGCCGCCGGCGGAGGCCAAAGTCTGCAGTATCGGCCGGGTGTAATCACGCTCTGGGACTTCGCTGCCGGAACGAAGATCGCCGACTTGGAAGGTCATGAAAGCAACGTCTGGTCGGTCGCTTTCTCGCCCGATGGCGCCCTCTTGGCTTCGAGCGGTTATAACGGCGAGATCCTGGTGTGGAATATGGCCGAGCGGACGGTGCAGGCCAAGACGAAACTCAAGGGTTGGGTGCGAGCGTTGGCTTTCACGCCCGACGGCGCCGCGCTGGTCGCGGCCGCGGAGGACGGCTCGGTCAAATGGCTAAAACCAGCATCCGCCGAAGAAATCAGATCCGTGGCCGCCCACGAAGCCCAGGTCTTCGCCCTGGCCTTTTCCCCCGATGGGACGCGCCTGGCCACCGCCTCGGCCGACAAGACGATCAAGATCTGGAAAGTCGATGACGCGGAACCCGCCGAGTTAGCCAAGCTGGAAGGCAGCGAAGACGCGGTGTGGGCTGTCGCTTTTTCCCCCGCTGGGACACACTTGGCCAGCGCCGGCGCCGATCGAAAAATTCGGCTTTGGAACGTCGCCGAAGCCAAACTTGAACAGACCTGGGAAGGCCATCATGACTGGGTGAGCGGCTTGGCGTTCTCGCCCGATGGCGGACGCTTGGTCAGCACCGATCTCAGCGGTTACCAACGGCTGTGGGATGTGGCGGAACAGAAACAACTGCAAGCCTCAGGCCCCGCCGCCGGCAGCCTCTGGTGCGCCGCCTACACCAACGACGGAAAACACTTCTTGATCGGCGGGCGCAAGCAAGCCTTGACGCTGCGCGACGCCGACGGCAAAGCCGTTTTCCCGCGCAACACGCCCGGCGAAAATGAAGCGATCGAACGCGAATGGCCCAAGCTGCAAGAGCCACTGCCCGAAGATCCCCCGCAAGAGAAGGACGGTGAGAAGAAGGACGGTGAGAAGAAGGACGGTGAGAAGAAGGACGGCGAGAAGAAGGACGGCGAGAGGCAATAGCCGCCAGACGGACGTTCCTTTGGTTTTCGTTTGATCTCTGCAGCAAGTTGCTTCATGGCCAAATATGTGGTGCGTTACGGATCGATGCGGTTTCTAGGCGTGCTCGCCTCGCGAGGCGCGGACCAGTTCACGCGCGGGTCTCGCGTGATCGTGCGAACTCAGCGGGGCCTGGAGGTCGGGCAGGTGCTATGCGAGGCCGATGTGGAGTCGCAGTCGCAGCTGAAGGACTCTCCGGGCGGTCAGATCATTCGCGGCATGAGTGATCAGGACGAGAACGAACTGGAGCACATGTTGCAGCGGCAGCGAGATGAATTCGCCGCCTGCCAGAAGCACATTCGAGAACTGGGCCTGGCCATGGATCTGGTCGACATCGAACATATCTTCGGCGGCGAACGGGTGATCGTGTATTACCTGGCCGAGGAAAGAGTGGATTTTCGAGAATTGGTAAGGCGACTGGCGGGCGAGTTTCAGACGCGCGTCGAGATGCGACAAATCGGTGTTCGCGATGAAGCGAAGCTGCTGGCCGACTATGGCGACTGCGGCAAGCCCGTTTGCTGCAACACGCACTTGTCCTCCATGCCCCCGGTCTCAATGAAGATGGCGAAGCTACAGAAAGCAACGTTGGATCCGAGCAAGATCTCCGGGCGTTGCGGGCGTTTGAAGTGCTGTCTGCGCTATGAATACGACACTTACCAACAACTGCAGAAGGAACTCCCCCCAGTCGGCGCCGACGTCATCACGCCCTTGGGGCGAGCTCGCGTCGTTTCGCAGGAAATCCTCGCCCAACAAATCCTCGTGCAACTCGAGGACAACCGTCGGACGCTGATCGACAGCAGCGAGATCCTGTCGGTGATTCGGCGCAGCGGCAAGAAGCGAAACAGTCCGCCGCGGGAATAAGCAAGCGCCAACACGCCTCGCCGACGCCACGACCGTCACCCACACTCACTCCTTTTTGCGGAATCGCTCCGAAGTCCCCAAGGCCGACGAGCCAAAGGTCCCTGGCATGGATATCTTCAACGAGAGAATCGACTTCATCTTGGAGCAAGACCCTCGCTACGAGCGCGAAGCCTATCATTTCGTGCGCGACGCCTTAGGCGTTGCACAGAAGATGCTCGGGCGCCGCGAAGAGGGCGAGGAATCCCATCTCACGGGGCAAGAACTCTGCGAAGCCATCCGCCTGCACGCGCTCGAGGAGTTTGGTTATATGGCGCTGGTCGTTTTCCGCAGCTGGGGCATCCACAAGACGGACGACTTCGGCGAAATCGTTTACAACTTGATCGATGTCCAGCTGATGAATAAGAGCGAGGCGGACCGGCGCGAGGACTTCCATAACGTGTATGATTTCGAGCAGGCGTTTCGCAAGGACTTTCGCATTACCGCCAACGACTAAAGCACCGCCGGCGCCGTCCCAGCTGAACCAGAGCCGTCAACTCGCGCCGCACCATGCAACGTTCACCCAAGAAACGTGCGAACACCAAGGCGCCCGCGACCACCCCAGGGCCGCGGCCCGGCGCGAACGCGTCGGATGAAGCGCCGCCGCCCGCCCGCTACCTGGCGGACGCCCGGCCCTGGCGCCGAAACGTTCCCTGGCTGTCCCTCGCCGCCATCATGTACGCCGCCTGGTTAGCCTGGCTCGTGTACGCCGCCTTGAATTGGTAAGGCGCGGCAGGGCCGTCGCCTACTTTGCATCAAACGACATCTTCGCAGCGGAGCTTTCGCCCATGACCATTCGTTGTTCGAGCCATCCCGTTGGCGGGTCCAAGCGCCGTTCGCCCTTGCGCGTTATCGCCGGCGCGGTCTTGTCCCTCTCCGCACTGGCAAGCTGCGGACCGCGAGTCGAGGCTCAACAGGAGCATCCCGCCATGCTGCTCAGCGAGTTCATCTACACCGAGGCGCCGTTTCCAGAGTGCCACGCTTCCACTTTGGCGGAAACTCAAGACGGGATCGTCGCCGCTTGGTTTGGCGGAACTCGTGAAAAGCACCCGGATGTCGGAATCTGGGTCGCCCGTCGAACCGACTCCGGCTGGACCCAGCCGGTCGAAGTCGCCAACGGCGTGCAAGACGATGGATCGCGCGAGCCGTGTTGGAATCCCGTGTTGTTTCAGGTCCCCCAAGGCAAACTGCTGCTGTTCTTCAAGGTGGGTCCGAGTCCCAGCAGTTGGTGGGGCGAGATGATCTCGTCGAGCGACGGGGGCAAGACATGGGGAGAGCGCCGACGGCTACCCGCTGATATCGCGGGCCCGATCGAGAATAAACCCGTTCTCACCGCTGATGGAGCTTTGCTATGCGGTTCCAGCACCGAGGATCACGGTTGGCGAGTCCATGTGGAACGCACGCCCGATCAAGGCGCGACGTGGACGCGAACCGAAGCCTTGAACGATGGCGTGCAGGTCGGCGCCATTCAACCCACGTTGCTTCGCCTGGGGCCGACTTCCTGGCGGATGCTGTGCCGCAGTCGTCGAGGGGGCAAGGTGCTGTCGGCGGTGTCGTCCGACGACGGTCAGTCATGGTCGGAATTGAAACCGCTGGACGCGCCGAATCCGAATTCAGGGATCGACGCGGCGACGTTGGCCGATGGGCGCCATGTGCTGATCTACAACAACACGCCTCGCGGCCGCACGCCGCTGAATGTGGGACTCTCAACCAACAGCGTTGATTGGCGTTCGGTGCTGGTGCTCGAAGACGAGGCGGGCGAGTACTCCTATCCGGCCGTAATCCAGGCCGCCGACGGCAAAGTGCATCTGACCTACACCTGGAAACGGCGCCGCATCAAGTACGTTGTGCTGGATCCAATGCTGCTCAACTGACAATCTGTAACGCCTGTAGCGGTTGCTCGCCCCACCCCGTTGCTTCCAACGGTGCGATGCACATACAAAGGCTCACCCGCATCACCCGCGCGGGCCGAACATTGCTTGTAGACAGTTGATTCCGCTCATCCCCACGGCGTGAATCCCCATCGGACTGTCCCCCCTACCGCGACTCGGCCGTCCGTCCCGACGGCTCAAATGGGGCGCGGGCTACCCGGCCCGCGCCCCGCCCCTCAAGATCACACCGTAAGTGCATAATTTGCAGCTTAAAGGAGTCTTCCGATGCAACGGAGAGTCTACCAGCTTGGATCGATCTGCTGCCTCACGGCGGCGATGATCCTGACCACGGCCTCGCTGGCCGCGGCTCAAGATTGCCCCCACTGCAACCAGGGCGTTTCCCACGGCGATGGCGCCGTCATCAGCGGCTGCGAGAACTGCGGCGGCTGCCCGAATTGTCGTGGCGGCGGCGCCAGCGCTTTTCTGGGCAAGGGCCCGTTGGCCCGCGCATTCTGCCGCCGTGGAATGACGCATTGCCGCGGCAATGAATACGGCGATCCGGACTTGTTCCGCAACTACTGGGTCGGCCCCGGATGCAGTCCCGGTTGCGATTGCAACGGCGGCGTCGGCGGCGGCGTCGGTGGTGGAGGAGGCGGAGTGGCCGCACAGCTCTACATCGCTCCGCATCCGACCCCGGCCTATGTCGGGCACGTCTATTACACCAATGAAGCACTCATGCCCCACGAGCTGCTTTATAACCACAAGCGAACCTATCGTCGTTACTACAACGAAGGCCGCGGCATGACCCGCGCCAAGGTGAAGTACTACACGCCGTTCCATATCGCCATGATGCGGTCGATCAAAGGCTTCATCAACTAACCACCCCACGGTGGTCAAGTCCCCAGCGCACTCGCTTTCACCCCACCGTTAATCGCACCCAGCGATCCCCCCTCCTAAGTCACTCCGTCCGTCGAGGCATGAACATGTCCCACCGATTTCTGCTCGCCCTGTGTGCGCTTTGCTTCTGCCTAACCGCGGTGGATTCCGCGAAGGCGGATAACCACTATCGCGCCCGTCGCATGGCCGCCACGCGGCCATGGAACGCCAACTATTACAATCCCGCCTACTCGTATCAGCCGATGGCGCTGGTCGTTCCGCCAACCGCCAGCATGCAGGTGCGTTGGGGTTGGGGCATCGCCCAATCCGAATCCGTGCCGCTGTATCATCAGTTCGGCCGCCCCTATCCGGGCCCGGGCGCCAACGCGGGCGGCGGACCCTTCTACCCCACTCCCTACTGGCCAAGCCATACCGATCAATTCGGCGTGTATTACGTCCGCGGCCCCTGGTAGGGCGAATCGTTAGCCCGATCTCAACCATCGCTTCAACGGGACCACTCTCCGTTGCTGGCCGGCGCTCCTTCGCGGTTCGGAGCGCCGGCCGTTTTTCTTTTCTTGCCCGCTGAGGCCGATGCGAGCTTTACATGTCCCAACGCACTTCGCGTTCGGCGCCCCACATGATGGGAATGATCGCGAAGCTCAGCCCAACCATGATGAGAAGCGTGGAGAACATGTTTGATTCCTTTCCGAGGGGTTCGCCTTCCTGGCGAGCGAGTCCCGTGCCTGGGTCCTTGCTGAAGTGATGTGATGACGGAAGCAATAAAAAGCAATTGCGAGACCAAAACGGACTTCCACCCGCACAAATCCGCTTGCGAAAGGCTTTGGGCAATCCTGGCAAGATCCGCGGCTCGCCGAGCCCGCGTGATCGGCATATTCTCGCCATTCCCACACCCAGACAGCTCGGCGCGGCGCCCGGGCGCGACGCGGCTGTGATCAAGAAGACGACGCGCGCCATCAGTTTCATAGTTTCACGACGTTGTCGGATGCAGTAGCATCAAGCGAAAGGACGGCCAGCGGATCGCACCGCCAAGAGCTGGCCGCCCGACGCCATGGAGCACCAGTCATGAACAGCAGTTGACGACGATTTCTTCAGACCAGCTGCGCCGCGGCGCGCTGGGCGGGTTGGGGGACTTTTCCTTTCTGAGCCGGATGCGTCCTTTATCGGCCGCCGAGTTGCAGTCCAGCGACCAGGCGCTTCGCTTGCACGAGGACGTCGCGCCGGTGGTCCGCTTCATCGAAGAGACTCCTCGCGAACGCTTGCTGGAAGAGGCGGCGCACCGCCTGCAAAAGGGACTCAGCTACCAGCATCTGCTGGCCGGGCTGATGTTGGCCGGAGTCAGAGAACATTGAACCGCGACCTTCGGTGGGTTTCAAATTCCACGCCGTTCTGGTCGTCAACTCGGCGCACCTGGCCAGCATGAGCTCGCCGCCGGAACATCGCTGGCTGCCGATTTTTTGGGCGCTGGACCACTATAAGAGCTCCGCCGAGCGCGATGTGCAGGAGCGCGGCGATTGGACGATGAGTCCCGTCAAGGAATCCGAATTGCCGCCCGCTCATCAAGCCGCCCAGGTCTTTCAACAAGCGATGGAGCAATGGGACGAGCAAGCCGCTGACGCCGCGGTCGCTCGCCTGGCCCGCTCGGCAAGCGCGGCGGAAGTCTACGAGATGTTCTGGAAGTTCGGCGCCCGCGACTTTCGCTCCATCGGCCACAAGGCGATCTATGTCGCCAATAGCTGGCGGACCATGCAATGCATCGGCTGGCGTCATGCCGAACCCATCTTGCGATCGCTCGCCTACGCGCTGTTGATGCATGAAGGCGACAATCCAGCAAACCGCGATAGTGAAGCCGACCGTCCCTATCGCCGCAATCAAGAGCTGAGCTGACCAGATCCAACCCAGCTGGCGCGACGCGCCGCCCAGCCACTCGCCCGACGGCGATGCAACCGACGCCGGCGCAGTCAAGGAGTTGATGCAAACGCTCCGCGGCGGCTCCAACGATGACGCTTGCGATCTGGTCGTCAAGATCTTGAATCGCGGTGCTGGTCCGCAAGCGATCTGGGACGCTCTGTTAAGCACCGCCGGCGAATGCCTGATGAGACAACCGGGCATTGTCGGCTTGCACGCGGTGACCACCACCAACGCATTGCACTACGCATACCAGACCACCGGCGATGATCGCACGCGGAGGTTGCTCATGCTCCAGAACGCAGCCTTCCTGCCGATGTTCCTGGGCGGCATGCGGGGTCGAGGCAAGGTGGCCGACACGACCCTGGACGCCTTGCAGCCGGATGATTCGCTTTCAACTAATCAGGACTCGCTCGGCTCGATCTTCCACACCTTGGGCGACAACCGCCAACAGGCCGCGCAACAAGCCTTGGCCTATTTGCGAGCGGGCGGCTCGCCCGCCGAATTGATCGACGCCGCCCGCCTGCTCGTCTTCACCAAAGGCGACGACGCCCACGATTACAAGTTCAGTTCGGCGGTCCTGGAGGATTACTACAACGTCTCGAAGCCAAGCATCGCGACGCGTACCTCGCCGCAAACCTGTTCCTTGTTCAACGACGCCCAACGAAAGACAACCAACTGGTCCAACGCATCCAGCAGGCCCTGGCCTAGGCGCAACCCTGGGAAACGACGCCTGTCCCAGCAGCGAAGTCCCAACGGGACGACCCCAATCCAGCCCAGGGTGAAGCGCAGCGCAACCCTGGGAAACGACGCCTGTCCCAGCAACGAAGTCCCAACGGACGACCCCAATCCAGCCCAGGGTGAAGCACAGCGCAACCCTGGGAAACGACGCCTGTCCCAGCAACGAAGTCCCAACGAGACGACCCCAATCCAGCCCAGGGTGAAGCGCAGCGCAACCCTGGGAAACGACGCCTGTCCCAGCAACGAAGTCCCAACGGGACGACCCCAATCCAGCCCAGGGTGAAGCGCAGCGCAACCCTGGGAAACGACGCCTGTCCCAGCAACGAAGTCCCAACGGGACGACCCCAATCCAGCCCAGGGTGAAGCGCAGCGCAACCCTGGGAAACGACGCCTGTCCCAGCAACGAAGTCCCAACGGGACGACCCCAATCCAGCCCAGGGTGAAGCGCAGCGCAACCCTGGGAAACGACGCCATGAACAAGTCGCCGAGCGACGACACAAACCAAGCGCTCCCCCGCACGCCGGAGCGCCTGCTGCCTCTACGCCAACTGCCACCGTACAGCTACGTCTCTGGAATGTGGCCGCACCCCTTAAGTGACCCTCGAGGGCATAGCTTTGGCCAGCACCTTGAGGTGGCCGCGCCGATCGGGCGCGACTGCGACGCGTATCTCTGGGGGTGGGACCTGCTGCAAGCGGGCTTCTACTGGGAAGCACACGAAGCTTGGGAGGCGGTCTGGCAGGAAGTCGGTCGAGTTGGTCCCGAAGCCGATTATCTGAAAGCGTTGATCAAGATTGCGGCGGCGGGCGTCAAGGCCCGCGAAGGCCGCCCCGACGGCGTTCGTCGGCATCTCCATCGCGCCGTCGAATTGCTCTCGACGCTGGACCACGATGCGTTGTGGTTCGGAGTCGATGCTCAGCGACTCGTGGAACAGATTGAAGCGTGGGGGCAAACTCCCGACCGTTGGTTGAACACGACCGTCGCGCCCGTCGTGCGTGTCTTTCCTCCGCTTGCGAATGGGCTGGAATGACGATCATCGCCGGTTTCGCGCCGTAAATTCCGCAAAAAAGGGATGACCACAGAGTGCACGGAGGACCACAGAGGACAGAAATGCATCCGCCTCTGTGTCCTCCGTGGTTCATTCCATGCGGATTCTCTAACTTGATGCCTATGGGGACGAGCGTTACTCCGACGACTTTCCTTCGATGCTGTCAATGGTCTTCTTGACGAAGTCGCGGAAGCGGTCGCTCTGATCGCCGTCCAGCAGTTTTTTCAAGTCCGGCAAGACGTCCTTGGCGGGCGGACCGATTTTGCCCAGCAGATATACGGCGAAGAAACGCAGTCGGCGGTCGTCGTCGTAGAGAGCTTTCTTGAGCAGCGGCGCGGCCGCCGGCGGCGCGGTATCGATTTCGCGCAGCGCGGCGCGGGCGCCCTCGCGATCTTGATCGCTTTCCAACAACTCCCAGAGCGCCGGGACCGCGTTGACGGCCGACGCCCCTTGGCGGCCCAAGGCCGCCGTGGCCGTCTTGCGGACCGACCACTCTTGATCGTTTAACGACCGTGTCAGCAGTTCGACCAATGGCGCCGGGGCGGTGTACATGAGCGCCGCGGCTTCGACGGCCGCCGAGCGAACTTCCGCCTCAGGGTGCCGCACCAGTTGGGCGACAAGCTCCAACGGCGCGTGCTCTTGTTTGCCGGCGGCGCCCAATGCTCGCAGCGCCGCGGAAAGCACCGTCGGGTCGGAATCCTCCAGCAATTCTGCGAATCGACCGGAAGCTTTCCGCGCTGTCTCCTCGTCCGAGGACAAGGCGACGGCCGCCGCCGCGCGAACGCTGGCGTCCGTGTCGGACATCAAGGCGATCAATGTTTCGGCGGCTTCCCTGACCCACTCCGCCTGTTGACCGGCGGTCGTCACGGCGATCTTGCGGACCTGAGCGTCGTCATCCTGCAAACCTTGTCGAATCGTCTCCCAACGCGCGGGCGCCGTGTCGCGAGCCAAAGCCTGCATGGCGGCCCGGCGGACGCGCGGGTCCTTGTCCACGGCGGACTGTTGCAATTGCTCCCGCAGATCGGCGAGGCCTTCGCCGCTGGCCAACGCCATGATGGCGGCGCTGCGCACATCCGCGTCGGAATCCTGCAACAGAGCCAACAGGGGTCGTCGTTGTTCCTCGTCTAAACCGGACATGCCGCCAAGTGCTCGAGCGGCCCCCGCACGCAGGCTCGGTCGCGGATCCTGGAGAGCTTCGATCAGCGGCGGCGCGGCTTGGCGTCCGATGGCCCCCAAGGCCTCGGAAATCGAGGGGGGCGGATCCGCCTGCTCGGTCAGTTGCCGCAACAGGGGCCCAGCCGCGGCCGAGCCCACTCGACCGATCGCGGCGACCAGGGTTTGAATCTCCTGCTGACGGTCCAGATCCAATTCATCGCCCGCCGATCGGCCGCTGTCAACCTCCAGCAAGGCGTCCACCAAGGCGTCGGCGGCTGGCGCGGCGGCTGGTCCCAATCGGCCCAAGGCGATCGCCGCGGCCGAGCGGCTTTCGGGCGCCTTGAGCAGCTCGGTCAATTGCGGCACAACCTGGCTCGCCGCCTGGCCACTGGCGATCAACGCCGTCACGGCCGCCTCTTGCACCCGCCGGTCGTCATCTTGCAGGGATCCGATCCAAGCGTCCAACACGGGCTGGTCGATTTGCGGCGCCTTGGAAAGCGCCTGCAACGCGGCGGCGCGACAAACGGGATCGTCGTTCTCGGTCAGTCGAAGCAGAGCGGTCGTTGCGGCCGCGTCGGTAAATCCGCCTCGAGCCAACGCAGCCGCGGCGCCCGCGCGCACGCCAGGCGCGGATCGCTGAGCGCGGCGACCAGCTTCGATTGAATCTGTCGGCTTAACTCTCCCAGCGCCTCGGCGCTCCATCGCTTGACTTCGTCGTCGCGGTCGCCCAGAGCCTTCACCAGCGCGTTGACGGCCGCCGGAGACAGAGACGTGCCCATCCAGCCCAAGGCCTGCACGGCGCTGCCGCGCGCGCGGTCATCGCCGCTGCGCAACGCTTCCAGCACGGCGTCTTCCGCCGCGGGCCGAATCCGGCCCAGCGCCCAGGCGGCTCGATAGCGGCGTTGCCCGTCACGGTCGGTGAGATCCTTTCGCAAACGGTCCACCGCGGCCTTGGCCGGCGGACCAGATGCGTCCCAGGGCCTGCACCGAGAACAACCAGACCTGGCGATCCTGATCATCGAGCGCCTGAATCAACTCGGCCGTCGCCGGCGCCGCCTTCTCGCCAAGCTGCGAAAGCTCGTAAGCGGCGTCGCGACGAGTCTGCAGATCCGCGTCGCCTAACGCTTGCCGCAGCGCATCGACGCTCCGCGGTTCCTGAATCACCAAGGCGAGCGTCCACAGTAACGCCAACATTTCACTACCTCGCTATCGACAAGCGTTACCCAGGGTTCGCTGAGGCCGAACTAAAGCTGCAAACCATGCAGGCGGCCAGTGCTGTCTCCCAGGAAGTCGTAATGGGCGCCGACGTTGTCCAACATCGTCAGGAACAGATTCGTCAGGGGCGTCTCGACGTCGTATTCGACGTGGCGACCCGTCGTGACGGCGCCGCCGCCCTTGCCGGCCAACAAGATCGGCAGATTTTCGTTGTTGTGCGCATTGCCATCGCTCAGTCCACTGCCGTACAGGACCATGCAGTTGTCCAGCAGATTACCCTGGCCTTCGGGGACGGACTTCAAACGCTGCAGGAAGTACGCCAGTTGCGTAACGTGGAATCGATTGATGCGCCGGATCTTGGCGTGCTTTCGCGGATCGCCGCCATGATGGGAAAGATCATGATGTCCGTCGGGAACTTCGACGTCGCGATAGCTGCGGTTGCTGCCGGCGTTGGCCAGCATGAACGTGGCGACTCGAGTCAGGTCGGATTGGAAGGCCAGCACCATCATGTCGCACATCAGGCGAATGTGTTCGGCGTAATCGCGAGCGCGCTGGTGGGCGCTGGGTAGTCCGCGGGCGCCTGAATTCGAGCACTTTCGCGACTGCTTTTCTCCAATCTTTGCTCGATTTCTCGCACTCCATGCAGGTATTCATCCAGCTTCCGCTGATCGGGACGACCCAAACGATTTCGCAAACGCTTGGCGTCGTCGGCCACGAAATCCAGAAGGCTCTGCTGCAAGGCGGCTCGCTGCTGTTGGCTCTTGTCCACCTCCCGCGGAGACTCATTGGAGAACAGGCGTTCGAAGACCAGCTTGGGATTGATCTCCTTGCTCACCGGGGCGGCTTCCCCGGCCCAGGAGATGTTGGACGAATAGGCGCAACTGTAACCGGAATCGCAATTGCCCGCGCTGCGTCCTTCCTCGGTCCCCAGTTCCAGGGACGCGAAGCGGGTTTGCTTGCCGATCACCCGCGCGGCGGCTTGATCGACTGACAAACCGGAGCGGATATCGGCGCCGCTCGTCTTGCGAGGTTGGGCGCCGGTCAGGAACACCGAGGCGCTGCGGGCGTGATCGCCGGGGCCGTCCCCGTTGGCTCGGCCTCGGTCGTGCGTCAACCCGCTCAGCACCAGCAGATCGTCTTGCACGGGCGCCAGTGGCTCCAGGATGTAGGGCAGGCGGAAACCGAAGCCGGTCTCTTGGGGCCGCCAATCGGGCACATGCACGCCATTGGGCACGAACAGAAAGGCCATGCGACGAGGCGGGGCCTGAGCGGCTTCGCTGGCGAAAGCGGAACGGGCGCCCATCGCTTCCAGCCAAGGCAAGCTGACCGCCGCGCCCAGACCTCTCAGCAACGTGCGTCGTGATAAGGGGATACTCATGGTCTTACTCCCGGCCTTGTTGAGTGAAGGGTTCGCTGACAACGATCGCGGTCACCAGGCTGGAGAAGCGATAATCGTTGTTTTTGAGTTCTTTCAGGATATCGTCGATCGTGCAGCGATCGAACGGTTGCAGCTCGCGCCCCAGGGCGTAGGTCAACATCTTCTTCGTCAGGCAGCGGCAAAACTCATCAGCATTGCCCTGCTTCAGGATGTCCATCATCGCGCTGGCGGTGGCAAACGCCTCGCCGCCGGGCAACTGGCCGCTGGGGTCGATCTCGAACCGACCGTCACGATCGCGCCAGGCGCCAATGGGATCAAAGTTTTCCAGACCGAACCCCAGCACGTCCATCCGACGATGGCAGACGGCGCATTGGGGATCCGCACGATGCTGCTCCATCCGCTCCCGCAACGAGCCCAACAATTCGGGCTGATCCTCCAAGGCTTGAACCCCGGGCAGTGGCGGTGGAGGCGGATCATCCAGCAGATTTTCGAGAATCCACTTGCCGCGTTTGACCGGCGAGGTGCGAGTCGGATTGGAGGTGAGCAGCAGAATACTGCCTTGAGTCAACACGCCGCGGCGATTCGGCGGGCTGGGAACGCGGCGAAATTCGTCGCCCCGCACGCCCTCCAGCCCATAATGCCGCGCCAGCCGCTCGTTCACAAAGGCGTAGTCGGCCGTCAGAAAATCCAGCACGCTCAGATCCTGTTGGATCATGTTGCTGACAAACAGCTCGGTCTCTCTCAGCATGGCGTCGCGCAAGGCTTCGTCGAAGTCCGGGAACATCTCCGGATCGGGCTGCAGCCGAGCCAGATCGCGAAGCTGCAGCCACTGTCCGGCGAAGTTCTTCACCAGCGCTTCGGCTTTCGGATCCTTCAACATCCGCAACGCTTGCTCGCGCAACTGAGCCGGATCCTGCAATTTGCCCGCATCGGCCAGAGCGAACAGCGTCTCGTCGGGCATGCTGCTCCACAGAAAATACGACAACCTGGACGCGAGCTCATAATCGTTCAATGCCCGCACCGCGTCGGGCTCGTCGCCGAGCGGATCTTCTTCGATGCGGAAGAGAAAGTTGGGAGAAGCCAGGACGGCCGAGAGGGTCGCTTGCAGCGCCTGCTCGGGCGACGCTCCTCGTTGCCAGGCGGACATGCCGAACTGCATCAAGCGGTCCAACTCCGCCGAGGTTGGCGGCCGACGATAGGCCCGCCGCACAAAGGCGGTCAGAATCTGGCGAAAGCACGCCTGGCGGTCCTCGTCGGTCTGGGCTTGCATTGGGTCGCAAACCATCAACCGCTGGCGAGCGGCGGGATTGGCCCAAGCCTGTTGAATCACGTCCTGCGCCGCGGCCAGATACTTTTCGATCAGCAGCGGAGGCAACGCCAACACCGCGCCGATGTTGTCGAAGCCGGCGCCGACATCGTCCGAGGGGAAGTCCTTCGCCGGCTGTGGATCGATCCCCAACAGATCCCGAATCGTGTTGTTGTATTCGACTCGGTTCAGACGCTGAATCATCACCCGGCCTGGACGCCGTGACGCTTCACAGTCGAATTTCTCCAACTCCGCGGCGATGCGGCTCATCGCCGAATCGCGCTCGGCCTTGGTGGGTTGCGCTTCATCCTCGGGCGGCATTTCCCGCGACCCGATTCGCTTCAGCACATGCTCCCAGATCTCCCGATCGCCGGGATCGGTCGTCGGACGCCGATGAGCGGCCAGATTGAGGCTGCCGGCCGCATCGTCCGGCCCGTGACAATCGGCGCAGTATCGAGTGAGAAAAGGCTTCAAGTCATCCAACAGCGCCGACGGCTCAGGGGATTGGGCGAAGGCGACGCCCGCCGGGATCAACAGAGCCAAGCAGGATGCAATGATCGGCAAAAGTCTTCGTGGAAGCATGGCGTGTGTGGCGAGGCGGGCGGCAGGGGGGCAGGATCCATACTCGCTTATCATAGATGTCTTCCCGCCCAAAGACCAACCGCCAATTCCCGCGAACCGCGGCAAAAACCACCCCACGGGAGATGCGACACACCCAGACGTACTGGTCAACTGAAGAATACCGATGGAATCTACCACGGAGGGCACGGAGAAACACAGACAGGCGTCGGGTCTCTGTGGATCTCCGTGCTCTCTGTGGTAGCCCCGTTTACGCACAGATTCGCCTTGCGCTAAGCGGCCGATTCGGCTAGACTCCGCCGCCTCTGTTCGGAGTTCTCCTGGGAGCTCGTCATGGAAGACGACTCGAATTCATCCCTACCGCCCGATTCGTCATCGCCGGCTGAATCCCCAGGTTCGCCATTGGGCGACTTGGCGCGGATGGCGTGGGCGGTGTTGGCCAGCATGCCGCTGGTGGGCGCGTTGGCTTGGCTGGTGGCCGCGGTCTTTCGGCGGCGGTGGTGCTACCTGGGTCGGGCGTTGTTGGCGCTGGTCGCTCCGACTCTGGGCCTGATCATGACGGTGGTGGTCGCCGAGTTCCTGATTGGCCGGGCGTTATTGCATGGCGAGAAAGAGCTCAGCGTCTCGGACGATCTCGATCTGGAGATCCTGTTGCTGGCGCTGGTGTGGGGCGCCCAGTGGGTGTCCGCCGGGATGGCGGCTTGGCGACTCTGGCCGGGAGTGGCGGAGGGTCGGCGATCGGCGGCCGAACTGCGACGGCCGTATTGGGTCGTGTGGGTCTTGTGGTTCAGCCTGGGCTGGATCGGGATTCATCGCTTCTATTGCGGGCGGTGGATCTCGGGGTTGGTCTATGTCTTCACGCTGGGGTTGGGCGGCGTGGGCTGGGCCTTCGACATGTTCTATTTCGATGTGCTGGCTGAAGGCGCGTCGCGAGTTCCGGTGGGGCCGATCACGCCGAGTCGCCTGGCGCCCTGGGCGGCGGAACTACGTTATCGTCGCCTGGAATTTCTGTTGCGTCTGGCGTACTTCTGCCTGGCGCCGTTTGTCTTTGTGCACTTCTGCGTGTACTTCGGTCACTTCGAGTTGTTGGCGGTGATGGTGGTGGTGGTCATCGCTTGTGGATTCCTGGGGGACTTGGAGCAGGTCATTGCGCGGATGCACTATCTGGAACGCATTCCCATGACGCGTCCGGCCGTGTTCTTCTTCCGCGAGCTGTACGAATACTACATGCGCAATCGGCCGCAGCCGTTTGTGTTCTATATCTTTCAGATTCTGCTGAGCCCGTTCCTGGTTTGGTTTTCTCCCCAACTACGGCGCGAGCTGTGGCTGTATGGGAAGTTCTTGCTCACGATCTTCGCCGTGCTGGCGGTTCAGCAATTGCAAGCGATTGGCACGACCTATCGCTACATGCCGGCGTCGCGGATCGCGTTCTGGATCGGCGTGCATCTGTTGTTCACGGCGATCATGACCTGGCAGTTCCTGGTGCCGATCATCACGACGTCGTTCACGATGAAGTTGTCGGGGCAACAGCGGGGGCTGAAGGTGTTGAGCTTCCTGGTGTTGGCGTTGACGTTGCCGATCGGCGGGATGTCGTTGTACTTCGTCAATCATTCGCCGTCGCCGTCGGTCTTGTCTTGGAACATGCTGCATTCCCGACTGGAGCACGCCGGCTTCCGCGAGGACTTGAGCGCGGCGAGCGAGTTGTTCTTAAAGCACTATCAACCGTATTCGCCTCCGCCCGTGGCGCCGGACACCGAGGCGCTGCACACCGAATTGACGCGGCGTTATCAATTGCATGTCGGCAATCTCGCGCCGGAGACGGAGACGCGCGCGTTTCAAGTCTTCACCTACAGCGAACACTCGTCGCCCAGCGAGCTTTGGCTGGCGGTGGTACTTTCCTGGCGGCATGAACGCGCGACCGGCGAGCAAACGCTGTTTCTGTTGACGCCCGACGGGCGGTTCATTGCCAACTGGGACGCGATGAGTCCCGCGGTGCGAAGTCGCTTCGACCGGATCGCCAGCGTGGCCCCGCTGGATGCGGCGGAGGAACACCGGATCGCCGAACGGTCGGCCGAAATCGACTCGCGGCTGTACCGCGAATCGTCTCGCTGGCTGACGCGAATCGCCGAGTCCGAGGCGGAGCGTTTGGCGCCATGGCTCGCGGCCGATGCAACCGCCGCAAGCGGGCCCTCGAAGCCCTCGCCGGAGACGCCCACATCGGCGTCCTCGGCATCCGGGCCTGCTTCGACGGAGGTCGAGGAGGTTCGTTTCCGAGGACGCTTGACGCGGCAGTATCGCGACTTGATCAAGCGGTTGGGTCTGTCGGATGCGGATGGTTTTCGCGTGTTCGAAATCGCCTCGTCGGACGAAGTGTGGCTGGGAATACGCGACCAGCGTCATGCGCTGTTGACCGTTTCCTCGATGGGCGACTCCCTTTCGCGATGGGATCAAGAGTTGTTCGATCCGGCGTCGGAGGCCATGCAACAATTCCAGCGTTTGGAAAACCATGTTGTGCCTCCGCCGCGGGGCGTGATTGTTCATGACGCCGCCTTGGCCAAGGATCTGCATCGCCAATACACCCGTGAGTTTCTGGATTTTGCCGCGAACGCGCGCTGGCGAGAACTCGATGGAGGCTGGGGGTTGCATCTGGGGCTGACCCGCGAGTATCGCGAGATGTTGGTGGGCTTGATGCCCACGGAGCAGCGCTCGCAAATGAACATCTTCGTGTGGCGAGAAGGGGAAGAGCAAGCGAATGCGTCGGACGGCGGTAAGACGCTGGTGTGTTTCGGTGTGAGGTACGGTCCGCAACCGCTCTTCGTTCGCGATGCGATGGGAACGTTTCATATGCGTTCTCGCAACCTGTCACCCGACGCCGCGCAAACCTTTGCCGCGCTGGCCGCGCTGCCGACCACGGCGGGGAGCGAGACCAGCGGCCTGCAAACAGCGCGTCCTCCAGCGCCGGGAAGCACGCGATAACCGCCTTCCTGGCGGCGATGATCATCGCGACGGCGCTCCATTCAGGTTTCCTGGGAACTGCCGAGCTTCGCATCGCGGCGTAATTCTGGCCCGCGCTCCCCGGCCGGCTGGGGTGTGGCAATGTTCTTGCATTACACGCACCTTCCACATCTCTTCTTCACACAACTACCCGACACTTCTCCGTGAACAGCGGAGGTTGTTCGTTGGCGGGGATTGGTGCTTCTAAGGTGTGCTTCGGGCACGGCGGCCTCCTCAAGTTGCTGGGCAGCTAATTCATCGATAGCCCACGGCTGCTTCATCCGGCGTTCACTTTCGGAATGACAATGGTTGCGTGAAGCGGGACTGCTCACGCCCTTTATCCTGGTGGAACCTTGTACACAAATTATCGAGCACGCTCGGCTTTTACGCTCGTGGAGCTGCTGGTCGTGATCTTCATCATCGGCGTGCTGGCGGGGCTGTTGCTGCCGGCGGTGAACGCGGCGCGAGAGTCCGCCCGGACAGCGGTTTGTCAGAATAACTTGCGTCAATTCGGCGTGGGCCTGCAAGCGTACGCCTCGGCGAACGACCGTCTTTGCACTGGGGCCATGCACTGGGCTCGTTTTGGAGCGGTCACGGAAAAGGGGTGGGTCGCTGACTTGGTCAACCAGAATATTCCAGTCGGCCAGATGCTCTGCCCTTCGAACACGGCGAGACTGACCGAGACCTACCAGGATCTGATGGTGCTTGATCCGGCGTCGATTCCGCCGGCTTGCGTGAACTTGCGAGGCAACCCGCCCAAGTCGCTGCCCGATGGATCGCTGGTGGTCAATCCTTGCCAAACGATTGTGGATACTCCTCTGGCGCCCGGCAGCGAAGCTCGACGATCGCTGATTGAAAAGCAGATCTACGACAAGTTCTACAACACGAACCACTGTGCGAGTTGGCTTCTGGTGCACAGCGGACCCTTGATGGGCAGCGACGGCAATTACATTTCTTCGAAGGCGCCGTGTCCGGCGAATCTGGAATGGCCGCATAGCACCTTGGGTCCGTTGTCGATTTCGCGTCTGGACGTCGCCAACGTGATGGCCCACACCGTGCCGTTGCTGGGCGATTCGCAACCGCTCGAGCCCTTCCAAGCACAGATGGGCGAAGTCCAGCCGGGAGAGTTCCTCGCCACGGCCGTCACGCGAGGCCCCGCGTTGAAGACAACGTTGAATCCGCCGACGTTCCCTGGCGGGACGCCTCGCACCGGCCCAACCGGTTGGTGGAAAGTGTGGAATAAAGACGTGCTGCAGGACTATCGCCGCTTTGGCGTCATGCATCGAGGAGCGGCGAACATCCTCTTCGCGGACGGCAGCGTGCGGTCCGTAAGCGATGAGACAGAGGACGGGATCTTCAATAACGGTTTTCCCGCCGGCGGAGCGTTCTCCAGTGCGACTATCGAGATGCCGGACGACGAGGTCTTTAGCGGATACTCGCTGAATCAGAGGCAACTCTAGGCGCCGAACAACGACGTTTCTCGGCCGGAAAGTCGACCTTCAGATGGAATCGGGAAGGAGGACACGAAGTGTAAAGAAGTGCGGCCGCGAACCGGCCAAGCCGAACACAACAGAACAAACACAGCGAAGAAGCGAATGTCCGAATCTTGTTGAAGTCATGTGTGGAGTTGTTCCGCACGACCATTTTTGAGACGCCCCGCATGTTGCGTCTCGGGAGAAATCAAAGTGAAACGTAAGGCTTTTACACTGATCGAATTGCTGGTGGTGATCGCCATCATCGGCGTGCTGGTGGCGTTGCTGCTGCCGGCCGTCCAGCGCGCCCGTGAAGCCGCGCGAAATGCGGCTTGCAAGAATAACTTGCGTCAGATCGGGTTGGCGCTGCATATGTTCGCCGACAGCGACCCGCAAAACCGGTTCTGCACCGGCGCCTCGGACTTCCGCCGCGACGGTTGCATGGACACCTGGGGTTGGGTCGCCGACGTGGTCAACATCCAGGGCGGCAACCTGCAGGAAATGCTCTGCCCGTCGAATCCCTTGCGCGGTCCGGAGAAGTTGAATGACTTGCTCGGCGCATTCGGACAGCACCGACGGCAAGGACGGAGCTCCCTTGGAGCGTCTGGATCAAGGCATTTGTGGCAAGGACAATTGGGGCGGCTTGTCCGGCGGCGGCGCATCGCGTTTCGCCGGAACCGCGGCGGCGTCCAATCAACGCGCGGCCTTGGTCGCACGGTACTTCATCGCCCAAGGCTATAACACCAACTACGCGGCTGGCTGGCATCTGGTGCGCAGCGCTCCGCGAGTTGGTCGCGACACGAGCTCGCCTCCGAATCTGGTCACCAACGGCGACGTGGCCGGACAGGGCATCAAGGGCTTGAACTCCACGCTCGGACCGTTGAAGCGACGCACGCTGGAAACCGGCAAGGTCAACAGCAGCCAGATTCCGTTCCTGGCCGACGGAGCGCCCGGCGACATCGATGAAGCCATCCTGGCCACCAACCTACGCTTTGGGCCCTTGTTGAATGATGGCGCCACGCCGGACCCCTTCGCCGTGAAGAACGAATCGAAAGACTACATCTCGCAGGGCGAGCTGTTGACCGAGGCGTTCAACGACGGTCCCGCCTATTGGAACGGCAGCAACATCGACTTGATTCCCGCCGTAGGCGCGTTGTTAAGCGATCAAATCGCGACCGAAAACAGCGGCGTGATCCCCGCTCCGTTGGGTCCGAGCGGTTCGGTGCAGACCTATTTGCAGGACACTCGCGATTGGTTCGCCGTCCATGGCGGAGGCAAGACTCCCAACTGCAACATCCTGATGGCCGACGGCAGCGTCAAATCGTTCAACGACCTGAACGGCGACCGGTTCCTGAATCCCGGTTTCCCCGTCCCCGACGACTTGAGCGACGCGCAATACGCCGGCATCGGCTACCGGGACAGCAACGTGGAGTTGCCGGTGACCGACATCTTCAGCGGCGTGTTTCTGCAGAACCTGCTGAAAGGCAAGTTCGAGTAACGCTTGTAAGAATGTCGCGCTTGAGCGACAGCAGCAATTGAGCCGGCGCGATCTCGTTCAGGTCGCGCCGGCGTCTTCCGTTTGACACGGGTCTTTGGAAATCAAAGTAGTTGAGGTGTGGGGTGCGAATTCGAGGTTGGTTGACCGTCTTGACGGGCTTTGTCGTGGTTTCCGCTTGTGTCACGTACCTGTGTGCGGCCGTGCGCTTCACCTACCATCACCCCAGGGCGCCTCAAGCAAAATTCACGGTGCAAGGCGATCGAGTGCTGCTGGTCGCCGACAAGCCGTCGGCGATCGCCGCGACGAACAACGCGGGTCCGCGAGTCGCCACGCGCCAAGTCGAATACGACTTTGGAGAAATGGCGCCGCACGAGGACGGCGAGCGTGTTTTCATTGTCGACAATCGCGGCGGGGAACCACTGGAACTCTCTCCTGGCGGTTCGTCTTGCAAGTGCACCTTCGCGGAGCTCCCCGACGCGAAAATCGCGCCGGGAGAAAGCGGCCATGTGGTTGTCCAATGGAATACGGGAAAGGACATCGGCCGATATGTTCAATCGGCGACGGTGCTTACCAACGATCCCCAGACGCCGCAGATCACGTTTCGCGTCGCGGGGGCCGTGCATTACCATTTCGCATTACTTCATGAATCTCTCAACTTTGAACAACTCGGGCCTGACCAACCCCAAGTGCGAGAGACCTTGCTGTATTCGCACGATTGGGACGACTTGATCATCACCGATATCAGCTCGACACTGGATGGGTTGACCTGGGAATTGGAACCATTGGACGCCGGAGAGCTGTCCGCGCTGGAAGCCAAGTCCGCGTATCGGCTCGTAGTCCACTCTCCGCACGAAGCGCCCACGGGCCATTTCGAGGGGGCGATCCATATCGTTGGCGCGCCGCGCAGCGACCCAACCAACTCGATGACTTTGCAGCTGCCCGTTGCCGGAAAAATGCTGCGGCGGCTAAGCGTCTATGGTGACGAGATCAACTCCAACGGCCTGATCGACCTGGGGCTCATCCCCAAGGGCCAGGAGAGGCAGTGGCGTTTGTTGGTGCGAGTCCGCGATGAAATTAAGGACTTGCCCGTGGTTGGTCTGGAGGTGGTCCCGAACAGCCTGGAAGCGGAGTTCACGCCGTTCCGCGCCGAGGACGGGCTGTATTACTTGAACCTGCGGGTGCGGCGTGACGCGGGACCTTGCATGCACCTGCAATTACAGGACCTGGGGGCCATTCGTCTGCAGTTTGATCACCCGCGTATCAAGTCGCATGAATTTCCGATTCGCATTGGGATCGCCGCCGTCGCCCGTTAGCAGACCTTGAATTGCACCGAGACGACTCGGCGCCGCACACGGCCGACGCGAGCCGCCCACCTCAAAGCAAAAGCACGGCGCCGACAAAGCTTGCGCCCCTGAAGCAAACCATGAACAGCTTAAGCACAACAGATTCGATTCGCGTTAGCGACCCCTATAGCACTTGGTTGGAAATCCCCCCAGGCGAGCGACCGCCGGATCCTTACACCTTGCTGCGAATCGCTCGTTTCGAAAGCAACGAGAAGTTGATTCTGGCCGGACGCGATCGACAAATCCGGGCGTTGCAATTCATCAAGGCAAACGCGCCGCAGGACTTGTGGGCTCAATTGCACCGCGAGGTGCAACAAGCCTGCAATCGACTGCTTGGCGCGCGATCTCGCAGGTTGATCGACGCGAGGCTAAAGCGCGAAGACATGCGCCTGGGAAAGGGCGTCGTCCCCCACACCCCGCACTCGCCGACCGTTGAATGCCCCTGCGGCCGCACCACCAGTTCTTCCTCCGCGTTCTGTGGCGGATGCGGAACGGTGCTCTGGACGCGTTGCTGCCAGTGCGATCACGCGGTCGGCATCGATGAGATCTTCTGTGGGGGCTGCGGCGCGAAGCTGGCCGAGGCGTTTGAAAAGACGCTCGGCGCGGCCATGGAGCAACTTCAAAATGGCAGGAGAGCCCTGGAAGAGCAGCAATTCCAGGCAGCTCGCGACAGCCTTTACCTGGCCGCCATTCAAGAAGACAATCGCTTAGGCGAGATCGCCGATGAGGCCGCCGCGCTGCTGGACAGAATCGAGCAGCAAGAGAGCGAAGCAGCGTCGCAAGCTCAGCAAACGCTCGAGCAGGCGCAAGCCGCCTTTGATCGTTGCGATTATGAGACGGCGGTTCAAATCCTGGAGGACCTTCCGAGGCAGTTGCTGACCAAGCCGCATGTGAAGCTCAAGCAGCAGGCCCAGGCGGCGCGTGAGCAAGTGGAACGACTCCTGGCGGAAGTCCGAGAACTCGTCCAGCAAAAGAACCTGAACGGCGTAGGCGTGCGAGTCGAACAGTTGCTGGTGCTGGCGCCCCACAATCAGCTGGTCAATCAATTCGCCAAGCGCTTGGCTGAACAGATGGGAACGCGCGCGAAAAAACTGCTGGAGCGCGGCGAACTCGCCAAGGCGCGAGCCATGTTGCGAGAGGTCCCCACGGGCGAGATGACGCCGCTGGTCCGTCAGATTCAGTCTCAGATCGACGAAGTCCTCTGGCTCGCCGACCGGACCCGTACGACGCCGCTGGTCGACGATGCGCTCCCCGGCCTCCTGGATCGCTTGAGCGACGCTTTGCCGGACGGTGAAGCCCAAGTCGCTCCCTTGAAACAGCGGTTGGGGTCGCTCGCATGGGGCAGCCCCTGGCGCAAGGCGGACGCCCAAGCCGTCGCGATGCATGTAGGCGTGCCGCTGTCCCCCCAGCGCTGGAACCTGGACACTCTGCCGCGGCGGGACCAATGGGAACGCAAGTGCTCGCTCTTCGGCGTCGCCTTGGGACTGGGGTTGCAAGGCTTGGACCGCGCCGTGTGCCAATTCAATCTCTCCGACGCCAAGCCGCGTTCGGTGCTCGGCCGCTGGATCGGCAAGGAAAAACCACCCAGCGCCGTCTGGGCGGTGGACCTCGGCGAATACTCCTTGAAAGCGCTGCAGTTGCGGATCGGCGAAGACGAACGCATCGAGATCATCGATTGGCTGCATGAAGAGCATGGCGCCGATCAAGCCGGACTTGATGGCGAACAGCGCAACCAACGCCTGGCGGAGTGCCTGGCCAAGCTGCGCGACCGCATCGACGGCGAGGCCCGAGTCGTCGCCTCAATCTCGGGCCGGCACTTCATCGTGCGGCGTCGTCGCATGCCTATCGCCAAGGACAAGAAGACGATGCTGGCCATCGAAAACGTCGCGAAGGAAATGATCCCCCTGGACCTTGATCAACTGGTCTGGCGGAGCCATCAGTTCCCCAATTTCGAAGACCTGCCAGGCGTGGAAACGAACATCATCGCGGTGCGCCGCAGTGAACTTGAACGACAACAAGCCCACTTCGAGCGGGCCGGCATGGAAGTGGAGCGATTACAAGCTGATTTCGTGGCGCTCTACAACTTGGCGGCGAGCGAAACGATGGCCGCGCCACCAACGGCGAACGATCAAGCTGCTTTGCTCATCGAATTCGGCCATGAAGGCGTCCAGCTCGTCCTGGCCGGTCCGGACTTTTTCCTGCATCGTCATATCCGCGTGGGCGGCAAGAGCATCTCCGAAGCCATCGCCCAATCATTCCAGACCACTTGGGCCACCAGCGAGAAGATCAAACGCAACCCGCTGCTGGTCAAGAGCCTGTCCAAGCTCTACGGCGTCGTCGAACCACGTTGGGACTTGCTGTTCGCGGAATTAAGAAAGTCGCTTGAAGCCGGCAAGCGAGAATTTGGAAAACTGCACATCGGCGGCGTCCACGCCCTCGGCGGAGGGTTTATGCAACACGGCGCACTGCGGGCATTGCATCAATTCGAGGTCAGTCCCTCATGAAGTCCTTCCTTTCGTTAGCAGCCCTTTGTTGGCTCGCGGTTTGCCTCATCGGCTGCGGCGGCGCCGGCGGATTGAATCAGGCCGATATGATCGCCGCCGCGAGAAGCTGCGCGGAAGCTCAAAAGAACCTGGCCGCGCAGACCCCCGCGGCGGCTCCCACAACCGCCCCGCCGGCGGACTCAACCGCCTCAACCACGCCAGCGAACGCCGAGCCCGCCAAGGATCCTTCTTCCGACTCCGATCCTGGCGACGCTCCAAGCGACTCGGCTACCGACTCCCGCCCTCAACGATCTCAACAGACCGAGGAAGAAACGCCCCAGTCGTCGCCGCCCTCGACGGCCGACACGGCGGCTCCCGTGCCCGACGAGCTCGCGGAACTTGCGACTCCCGAACAAGTCGCCGCCCGCGCGAAATGGAACATGGAGCGGATCGCCGAGGCGTTCTCCAGCTACTCGGAGAAACGCAACGCATTCCCGCCTCTCTATCACGCCAGCTTGAAAGGCCCTCCCTTGCTGAGTTGGCGGGTGATGTTGTTGCCCGACTTGGGTTATGAATCGCTCTTCCAAGAATTCAAGTTGGATGAGCCTTGGAACAGCGCTCACAATAAGAAGCTCGTCGCGAAAATCCCGCCGGTGTATGACCTGGCGCTGAAGGACGGCAAAACCCCGTTCCTGGGCGTTCAGTATGCCGACGGCGTGCTTCGAGGCCGCCTGCCCGTGTCGGTCGTCGATGTCACCGACGGACTTGATCGAACGCTGTTAGCGGCCCACTGCGGCGAGGACTACAGCGTTGTCTGGACGCAGCCCTTGGAACTCGATATCGACAAGTTTGATCCGCTGCAAAGTATGTCCCCAGCGAGATGGGTGGCCTTCGCCGACGGAACGGTGAAGAAACTCCGCGACGGCATGAGCGAAAGAACTTTTCGAGCACTCGTGACGATTGACTCCGGTGAAAAGCTGACCGCCGCCGATTTCGCCAGCGCCGATGAACGCCCCGGTCGCCCCTCGGCCGCGAACCCCGGGCAAAACGCGACGCCGCAGCCAAACTCCCCGCAGCCCCAGGTCCCGCCTTCACCCGGCGGAGATTTACACGGCGTCGCATCGGCCTACGATTACGGTAAGGATGAAGAAGGTCCCAACCGGACGAATCTGCCTCTCGGCACGATCACGCCGCCCATGGAAGAACAACTCGCCGCCGCCCGCGAACGCTTTCGAACGATCTTCGAGAAAGACTACCTCGAAGCCAAAACGCCAACTCAACGCTCGGCGTTGGCCGGCCTCATGTTACAGAAGTCGGAAAGCCTGCAACCTGGCACGCCCGACCATTACGTCCTGCTGGACCTGACGGCGTCGATCGCCGCCGTGGCCGGGGACTTCGACACGGCCGAAAAGGCCGTTGAGACCTTGCGAGCCACCTTCGACATCGACCTCGCCAAGCACTTTGCCAAGGTCTTGGACGCTTATGTCAAGTCTCCCAACAAGCGGAACCCTCAAGCCGCCTACCAACGCAGCCTGGACTTGATCCCGCAGGCCGTCGAGAAGGACGAATATGAAACGGCCGAAACCTTGCGAAAATTCGCCGCCGCCTTGGCTGGCCGCCGACCAGCCACCGACATCCGTGATGAACTCGACCAACAACGGAAGGCCATCGAGGTTCGCTCCGCCCATTATCAACGAGTCAAGACGGCGCTCGCCAAGCTGGAAACAGAGCCCGAAAGTCGCCGACGCCAATCAAGCCGTCGGCGTCTGGCTGTGCCTGTTCAAGGACCAATGGCAATCCAGAGCGCCGTGCTGGCAAAGTCCGCCAGCCCCAAATTGGCCGAGCTGGGACGCTTGGAAACCAACGAAACCGTCGATCCCGTCGAACAATGGGCCCTGGCCGAAAAGTGGTGGGCCTTCGCCGCCGACAATGATCGCTACCAAAACGAAGCCCTGCGACGCGCCGTGCATTGGTATCGCACCGCCCTTCCCGGCCTCAACGGCCTGGAAAGGCTGAAAGCCGAGTTCCGTTTGAAGGAAGTAGGGAGTAGGGAGTGGGGAATAGGGGGTAGGGAGTAGAGAGTAGGCCCCGGAAACAAAGCCCCAACGGGGCGACCCCAAACCAGCCCAGGGTGAAGCGCAGCGCAACCCTGGGAAACCGCCGCCGCCCCCGAAACAAAGCCCCAACGGGGCGACCCCAAACCAGCCCAGGGTGAAGCGCAGCGCAACCCTGGGAAACGGGCGCCGCCCCGGAAACAAAGCCCCAACGGGGCGACCCCAAACCAGCCCAGGGTGAAGTGCAGCGCAACCCTGGGAAACCGCCGCCGCCCCGGAAACAAAGCCCCAACGGGGCGACCCCAAACCAGCCCAGGGTGAAGCGCAGCGCAACCCTGGGATACCGCCGCCGCCCCGGAAACAAAGCCCCAACGGGGCGACCCCAAACCAGCCCAGGGTGAAGCGCAGCGCAACCCTGGGAAACCGCCGCCGCCCCGGAAACAAAGCCCCAACGGGGCGACCCCAAACCAGCCCAGGGTGAAGCGCAGCGCAACCCTGGGAAACCGCCGCCGCCCCGGAAACAAAGCCCCAACGGGGCGACCCCAAACCAGCCCAGGGTGAAGCGCAGCGCAACCCTGGGAAACCGCCGCCGCCCCGGCAACAAAGCCCCAACGGGGCGACCCCAAACCAGCCCAGGGTGAAGCCGCAGCGCAACCCTGGGAAACCGCCGCCGCCCCGGAAACAAAGCCCCAACGGGGCGGCCCCAAACCAGCCCAGGGTGAAGCGCAGCGCAACCCTGGGAAACCGCCGCCGCCCCGGAAACAAAGCCCCAACGGGGCGACCCCAAACCAGCCCAGGGTGAAGCGCAGCGCAACCCTGGGAAACCGCCGCCGCCCCGGAAAAAAAGCCCCAACGGGGCGACCCCAAACCAGCCCAGGGTGAAGCGCAGCGCAACCCTGGGATACCGCCGCCGCCCCGGAAACAAAGCCCCAACGGGGCGACCCCAAACCAGCCCAGGGTGAAGCGCAGCGCAACCCTGGGAATACCGCCGCCGCCCCGGAAACAAAGCCCCAACGGGGCGACCCCAAACCAGCCCAGGGTGAAGCGCAGCGCAACCCTGGGAAACCGCCGCCGCCCCGGCAACAAAGCCCCAACGGGGCGGCCCCAAACCAGCCCAGGGTCACCGTATTCCTGGGGTGCGCTGCCACCCCAGACTTTGAGGTTGCACCGCGTTGCGGTGCCGGACTATTCGCCCACAAACCCTCTACTCCCGACTCCCTATCCCCTTACCCTCTACTTTCTACTCCCTACTCCCTACTCCCTATCCCCTATCCCCTACCCCCCTATCCCCTACTCTCCCCCAAGCCTTGCTCTGGCTTGTTGGACGAGGGATTCGACTTCTCGGTTACCTGCGTACAACTGATCGATGCTGCGCCAGATTTGTTGGGCGTCCAGGGTTTTGCCGTCGGCGGCGAGTTGGTCGGCGCGGGCGAGGCGTTCTTTGAGGAAGGCGGCTCGATCTCCGGCGCCTGATGTTTCGTTCATCAGCCGCTCGACGTTGGCTCGGGCGATGTGGATGTAGGTGCGCGTGGTGGGTTCGTCGGCGTCGGCGCCTTGCTCCAACAGGTTCGCCATGCTTTGGTACTTCTCGAGCGCCGTGACGCGATCGCCGAACTGATCGTATTTCCAGACTTCGGCCAGCAGCCGTTCGGGTTCGGTTTCCAGGTCGCGGCCCAATCGCAGCCGCGCTCTCAAGCGGCTCTCGACCTCGCGCATATCGATGTCGTCCATCAGGCGGCCGGCTTCTGCGGCGAGTTCGGAATCGGGATACCGCTTCACCAGCTGGGCCAGGTAGTCGTCGCGGGCGCGGTAGGCGTCGATATTCTCTTCGCTCAGCGAGCAACGCTTCGGCGCGCTGCATGAGTTGCTGGGCGCTGGGCGGTTGCAACATCCACACCAGGCCGGCGATGGACGCCGCGAGGCAGAGTGCGAGGAACCAGGCTCTTTCGTAGAAGGGAGCGTCGTCCGCCCGTGAGCGGGTCGCCTTGCGTCCCAGCAGCTTACGAGCTTGCTTGCGATCCGCGCCGGTTCGCAGGGCGCTCAGCCCCCCGGCGGCGTGTTCCACGACGCTGGCGCCCGAGGCCATCTTGGCTCGCATCTCTTTCAACGCCAGACCGACCGAAACCGCCGTGTAGGGTCGTTTGTCCGGATCCTTGGCCAGGAGTTGGCGGACCAACGAGTCCAGCCACACGGGACAGTCAAAAACGTTGGCTGTGACGCGCGCGGGCGCCTCCTGAAGATGCCCCTGCTCGACGTTCTGAGGCGCGCCGCTGAAGGGCGGCTTGCCGGTCAACATTTCCTGCATCAAGCAACCCAGCGCGTACAGATCCGTGCGATGCGTGATGGGCTCGGCGCGAAACTGCTCGGGCGCCCAGTACTTGCGACGCTCCGCCGCTTCGCTCGCTTGCGTCTGAAACGGCGAGCGGCCACGCTGAAAGCGAAAGCCAATCAGCTTGGTTCGCGATCCGCGCAGCAGCACTTTATCGGGGGACAGACGCGCGTGGTAACAGCTTCTTGGCGTGTGCGTATTCCAACGCCGAACAGATCTGCTGGCTGATTTCGACCACATGCTCCCACGGCAAACGCTCGCGTCGCTGCAGCAGGCTTTCCAGCGACTCCCCGTCGATGAACTCAAACGCCAGATACGCGACTCGCTCCGCGAAACCGCCGCCGAAACAGCGGGCGATGCAAGGATGCTTGAGTCGCTTGAGTTCCTCGCATTCGCGCAGGAACATCTTGCGGGCGTCCTCGCCCACAGAGAACGGGATGGGAAACACCTTGACCGCGGCGGGCAGTCGCCGCTGGACGTGGATCGCGCGATACACGCTGCTCTGAGGACCTCCTAGCCGCTGCTCCATCGCGAAAGGCCCAAGACGGGAAAGATCCATGAGTTGACCGTTTTCTGATGGCTCTCGCGAAACCCGAAATGTCAGCGAGGGATGCGTCGGTACTCATCCCCTCGCTGATGCTGCGGATTACCACTCGCCCGAAAGTGGCGCCGTCCAACCAGGCGGACGAGCAATGATGGCTTGGTCCCAGATCCCGCTGGATTTGTTATTCTAAACCGACCCTCAGGCGGCGGCTACCAGCTGCGTCAGCATGTCCGCCCCATCTGAGTAAGGCCTTCGCCAGGACTCCTCCCTCACCACCACGGTGTCCCATGCACGCCGCTTCCTACGTCGAGCGTTTGATCGACTTGATCGATCCGGATTCGAATCTGCTGCTGAACATGAGCCTGGAGCAAGCCCAGGCCGCCGTCGCTGAGCGGCGAGCCCGATCGAGTGCGGGCGATCGACGGCCAATTCGCCATCGTTCACAAGCAAGGGCAAGTCGTGCGCATGGCCCGCTCCCTGGGAAGACCCATGCGTTACTTTCTGGCCAAGCAAGCCGAGGGCCCTTTGCTGATCGTCGCCGAACGCATCGACGAGATTCGCCAGCGCCTGGAACAGGAAGGCTACGCCGATCAATTCCATCCGTCCTACACGCGAATGGTTCCAGCCCATCACCTGTTGGAGTTGAAGCTGATTGGCTGTCCCGATCCCAATCCGCAATACAAGCGTTTCTTTAATCCGCAACATGATCAGCTGCCAACCGACCTGGATGTGATCGGCAAAGCGTACATCACGGCCTTGGCCGCGGAATGCGATCGCTGGTTGGATCAGTTGGCGCCGGAAGAGCCGATTGGAGTCTTGTTCTCCGGCGGCGTGGACAGTGGTTCCGTTTTCCTCGTGCTCTACCATCTATTGCTGCAGCGCGGCCAGTCTCCAGCGCGACTCAAGTGCTTTACGTTGGATGTGGAAGGCGGCAAGGATGCGCGTCAGGCTCGCGCGTTTCTGCAAAGCCTGGACTTGGAGCTGTTTCTGGAAGTGCTGCCGTGCACCGCGGCGGAGATCGATCTGCGGGCGGCCATCGCGGCGGTCGAAGACTACAAGCCCTTGGATGTGCAGGCCGCCGCGATGGGACTCGCGGCGTGTCGCCACATTCGCCAACGTTATCCGCAATGGACCTGGCTGGTTGACGGCGACGGCGGCGACGAGAACATGAAGGACTACCCCATCGAAGACAATCCCGAATTGACCATTCGCAGCGTTCTGACCAACCAGATGTTGTACCAGGAGGGTTGGGGCGTGGATGCGATTAAGCATTCGCTGACCTACTCGGGCGGGCAGAGTCGCGGTCATGTGCGGAGTTACGCGCCGCCGCGGAGCTTGGGGTTTCGCGGCTTCAGTCCCTACGCCTTGCCCAACGTGATTGAAGTCGCCGAAGGCGTACCCTTCATCCAATTGACGCAGTGGGATCATCAACGTCTGTATCGACTGAAAGGCGAAGTGGTCCGTCGAGGGGTGATGCAACTGACCGGAATCGAAATGCCGGTCTTTCCCAAGCAACGCTTTCAGCACGGCGCCGCCGCGGCCGAGTTGAATTTGTTTCCCAGCGACGAGAGTGTTTACCGCGAGGCGTTCAGGGAGTTGGTCGGTTGACAACGCCGGCTGAGCCGTCTGGCTGGACCGATCAAGACATCTTGGCGGCGCGGCCGGCCAAGAATCATGTCACCGCCGATCGGCCTTACGCCTATCTCGTGGAATCGGAAGCCGACGGCCATGGCGGAGTGGATCAGGTCGCCACCATCTTCTTGACGCATGCCGAGTGCGCGCTGCGATGTTTGATGTGCGATCTTTGGAAGAATACGCTCCAAGGCCCGACTCCACCCGGCGCCACCGCGCGTCAAATCCAATGGGCCTTGGCGAATCTTCCTCACGCGGACCGCATCAAGCTGTACAACAGCGGCAACTTTTTTGATCGTCGCGCCCTGCCGCCCGAGGATTACGCGCAGATCGCTCGCTTGTGCGATCCGTTTCAGCGGGTCACGGTCGAAAACCATCCGAAGCTTTGCGGCGAGGCCATGCTGCGTTTTCGCGACCTGTTGAAGGGCGAATTGGAAGTCGCCATCGGTTTGGAGACCGCGCACGAGAAGACCTTGCAGCGGCTGAACAAGAGAATGAACCTTGACGACTTTCGGCGGGCGGCGGAACTGCTGCGCCGCGAGGGCGTTCGCCTGCGGGTTTTTCTGTTGCTGCGACCTCCGGGAATGACCGAGCAAGAGGGCGTTGAGTGGGCCGTGCGTTCCGCCGAGCTGGCCTTTGACTCCGGCGCCGGCTTCTGCGCCATCATCCCCACGCGAGCCGGAAACGGCGCGATGGAGCAGCTCCAGCAACAGGGATGGTTCGCTCCGCCGTCCCTGCGTTCGCTCGAGGCTGCCCTGCAGCAGACGCTTGCTCTGCCGCAAGCCGGATTGGCCACCGTCGATCTTTGGGATGTCGAGCGCATCGCACGTTGCGACGCCTGCAGATCGCAACGCATCGCGCGACTGGAGCAGATGAACCTGACGCAGCACGTCGACGCCCAGGATTGATTGCGTTTGTGGAGGTTCCGCATGACGTCCGGCGAGCCTCCGTCCGCAAGATCCTTACGACGTGCTGATTGTCGGCGCGGGGTTTAGCGGTTCCATCTGCGGCATGGTGCTGCGTCAATTGGGCCTGCGGGTCTTGCTGATCGATCGTGAGCGTCACCCTCGATTCGCGATCGGAGAGTCTTCGACGCCTTCGGCCGACTTCACCCTGGAGCGATTGGCCGAACGGTATCGCTTGCCGCAACTCGCCGTGCTGGCTCGGTACGGACGTTGGCGACGCGAGTTGCCCGCGGTCCGCCGCGGTTTGAAAAGGGGTTTCAGCTACTTCCATCACGAACCAGGAGAAGTCTTTCGGACCAACGCGACGCATGCGAACCAACTGCTGGTGGCGGCCAGCGGAGAAGACGAATGGTCGGACACGCATTGGCTGCGAGCCGATGTCGATCGGCAACTGCTTACCTGGGCCCGCGAGCTGGGAGTCGATGTTTGGGAAGAAGCGGAGTTTCGGTCTCTCGAAACACGGCCGCAGGGCTGGCGAGTCCACATCGCGCATGAAGGCGTCCTGCACAACGTCGCGGCGCCGTTTGTGATCGACGCCTCGGGCGCGGCGGCCGTCGTCGCCAGTCGCTTGCAGAACTCGCCGGCGCCGACATGCCGCACGCATACGCGGGCCGTCTTCACGCACTTGGAGGGAGTGGCCTCGTGGAGTCGCACGCTGCGAGAAGCCCATGCAACCACCCAACATCCCTTCGATTGCGACGCCGCCGCACAACATCACTTGCTTGGCGAAGACGGCTGGTTATGGCTGCTGCGATTCGACTGCGGTTTGACCAGCGTGGGACTAGTCAGGGACATGGCGCGCCGCACGACGTCAACCGCGACTGATCTGGACGAGACCGACCCTGGCGACTCGGTGCAGGCCGTGCTCGAGCGCTACCCCAGCGTCGCGGGCTTATTGGAGGGCTCGAGTTTGGCTGGCGAACCGGGCAGGTGGCTGGCAAGCAAACGCTTGCAGCGGCGACTTCCGCGGGCCGCGGGCCCCGGCTGGGCGGCTTTGCCCAACACCGCGGGCTTCATCGATCCGCTTCACAGCACGGGGATCGCACACGCTTTGATCGGCGTCGAGCGTTTGGCGGCGGTCTTCGAGTCTCGCCAAAATCAAGCGGACAAGCTCCCGCAACTCGCCGAACTCACTCGCTACGATCAGTTACTGCAAGAAGAGCTCGACTGGATCGACTTGCTGGTCGCCGGTTGTTACCGCTGCCTTCCCAGCTTCGATCTGTTTGTTGTCTACTCCATGGCGTACTTCGCCGCGGCCACCGTGGATGAACGACGGCGCAAACTGGGGGCGGATGACCCCTGGCTGGGATTTCTCGCCGCTGAAGACGCCGGCTTGCGCCACAGCGTGCAGGCGCTCTTTGACAAGATACCAACCCATGTGGAGTATCAAACGCCGGCTGGTGAGTTCGCCGCTTCCGCGCAACGTTGCTTGCGCCGTGGAATCACGTCGGGCTATTCGATCCAAACGCCCGCAACATGTACGGATACACGGCCACCAAGTGAACCGCGTGAGTGAGCGTTTACTTCCGACGATCAAACACGAAGGGATCGTCGTTCGCCACCGTCACGGTGACCTGCACCGGCGGGGCGATTCCTCCTCGGTCCACTTGAACTCGCCAGAGATTGCGAGCTTTCCAGGGCTGATCCTGCTTCCAGGCGTGGCCATCACCGTGCAGGTACAGCATCGGTTTGCCGTATTCGCGAGCCAGCCGCTCAAACTCGGGAAAGAAGTCGTCATGGGACTTCGCTGGAGCGGCATGGCCAAGGACCACCACCGCCCGCGTCTTGCGGCCGTCCGAGTCCAGGCTTTTCTGGATCCAATGCAGGTCATCCAGATGCCGACGCCGCCACTCCGCCGCATCATGAACCCGGCCTCCCACCAGATTGATGCCGATGAACAAGACGCCGCCGCGTTGAAAACGAAAATTCTCCTGGCGTTCGGGCTGGCGCTGCACCGGCCAGGCGTTCCAATGCTGGTCTAATTGAAAGAGATGCTTGCGCCAGTATTGCCAGGCCTGCTCGGGGTCTTCACAGTCGTTCCATTCGTTGTCGCCTGGCAAGATGAAAGCGGGCGTCTTCGAACGCTGAAGCAGCCTCGCGATGGTCTCGTAATGCGTTTCATCGCACGGCGCGGCGCCACGCTTGATATCGCCGACGTGGACGAGGAATTCGGACCGTTCGGGCAACTGTTGAATATCGCGCCGAACGATCCAGTCCTCAAAAAAGGCGTAGGGCGCGTCGCCCATCGCACAGAAAACCACCTCTCGCTGCTGGGCGCGGCGCCAGTATCCGGATCCTGGGGATCGCGGGCGGTTGCCGATGACATGAGCAAGCGGGACACGATCAGCAACGCGAGCGAAACGCCAGGCCACAGGATCGGCCGGCGGCGGCGGCGGCGGGCGGCGTTGCGAAGCGTCTTCATGGCGCGACTCGCGACAGCACGCAGCGAAAGCCGACCGCGTCGTCGCGCAACGACTGATCCACTCCGCCAGCAAACCGAACGGTCCCTTGAGCGGAACGAAACTCACCGTGGCGACAAGCGGATTCCAGCGAGGCGGCGGTGTCTTTCCAGCTACCGCCGCGGATCACGCGTTGATTGGGGACGCCGTTGGCCGTCCAGACTCTTGAATCGGCGGGGGCCTCTTGATAGTTCGCGTGTCCTGCATCGGCGCACCATTCCCAAAGGTAGCCGTGCATGTCATAGAGCCCCCAGGCGTTGGGTTTCTTGGCTCCCACGGGCGGGTCGTTGCCGGCCGCGTTTCCGGTGTGCCACGCGTATTGATCGAGATCCTCGACCCGATCACCGAAGCTGTAGCGTGTTGCGGCCCCGGCCCGCGCGGCGTACTCCCATTCCGCCTCGCTGGGCAGGCGGATCCACTGATCGGAGTCAATCAGCTTCAGCTCGATCATCTGGCGCGTCGCGCGACGGCAGAATTCCTCGGCGTCGGCGAAACTGGTCATCTCGACTGAGTTTCGCGGACCTTTCCAGCGACTGGGATTGGCGCCCATGACGGCTTCGTAGAGTTCCTGCGTCGTTTCATACTTGCAGATGGCGAAGTCGCCGCTGATCGCGACTTCGCGGATGGGGCTGCTGCTGGCGTGCTCGCCGCCCATGCGAAAGGTCTTGGGAAACTTGTCCCGCCCCGGTTGGATCACGACGAATTCTTTTCGGAACTGGGCCAGCAGCTTCCGCGTCGCCGGGGGTATCTCTTGGCTTGTGGGAGGCGAGGAAGGCGTCAGCCAGAGAATCGCCAGGACGAGCGCGTGCATGGATCACCTGAGTTCAGCGAGAACGGGTCGGTACAAAAAAGAGCACGTAGCCCCACAAAGGCCCGAACGACGGGCGTCTCTGTCGTTCTTCGCGTCCTCCGTGGTCGATTCCAACCCTCGATGCCGGAGAGGTTAAACCGCCGCGTTGAGATTGCCGGAACGGAAGGCTTCGGCCATGGCTCGCGGCACTTCGGCTTCGGCCAGGACCAGGCGAGCTCGATTCTCGGCCACCTTGGCCTTCATCGACTGCTCGTTCGCCACGGCGTCGGCGCGACGCTGTTCCGCTTTGGCTCGAGCGACGCGGGTGTCGGCTTCGGCCTGATCGGCTTGCAAGCGGGCGCCAATGTTTTCGCCGACATCAATATCAGCGATGTCGATGGAGACGATTTCAAACGCGGTGTGAGCATCCAGGCCGCGAGCCAACACGGCTTTGGAAATACGATCGGGATTCTCGAGCACCTCCAAATGGGTGTTGGAGGAGCCGATGGCGGTGATAATGCCTTCACCGACGCGCGCGATCACGGTTTCCTCGGTGGCGCCGCCAATCAACTGTTCGAGGTTCGTGCGGACGGTCACGCGGGCGCGAATTCGCAGTTCGACGCCATTCCGAGCGATGGCGCTCAGGGTCGTCTTGCCGCTACGTTTGGGATCCGGGCAGTCGATGACTTTGGGGTGAACGCTGGTTCGCACGGCGTCCAACACGTCGCGGCCGGCCAGATCGATCGCGGCGGCTCGATCGAAGTCCAGATCGATGCCCGCTCGATGCGCGGCGATGATGGCTCGAATCACACTGGGCACATTGCCGCCCGCCAGATAGTGCGCTTCCAGGCGGGTTGTGCTAATGCCGATGCGTCGGTCGATATCCAGACCGGCTTGGACCGCCATGATCTTCGCTTCGACGATCAGCCGCGGATTCACTTGGCGAAAGCCCATCCCGATCAACGCAGCCATGGTCACGTCGGCGCTGGACATGAATCCACGAAACCAGAGCGCGCCGTACTTGGCGACGAAATACAGAACGGCCAGGGCGATAATGCCAAACACGGCGGCCAGCAAGGCGTAGATCACCCACATGCCGCCTCCATCGCCTTGCGCGAGCAACATAGCGTGCGTCATGAGCTGTAGTCTCCAAGGAAAAGTTGCCGCGATGCCAAGCTCGAGGTGCGAGCCGTTGGAAGGACGCCATCAAGTCGCGCGCTAGGCGACCGCCAAAATCACTGAACTCCCGCCCCGCATGATACCCAATTCCCCACGAGGCGACCACACTAGGGCGACTCGCAGGACTCGATCCAACCTCCGCCCAAAACACGTGTTCCGGAGTAGCATACGACGGCCTGTCCCGGCGAAACGCCGAACAGCGGCTCGTCGAAGACCACCCTCAATCGCCCGTCCGCCAAACGACTCCCGCGGGCGGCGGCCGGCGGCGAATTATAGCGAATCTTGGCCAGGCAGGCGAATTCATCCGAGTCGGGTTCGGCCAACCAATTGCAGTCCTTGGCGATCAGCTCGGTGCGAGCCAGCTCCTCTCGGCGACCGATCACCACCTGGTGAGTTTGGGGATCGATGCGGACAACAAAGTAGGGCTCCCCCATGGCGACTCCCAACCCCTTGCGTTGTCCCACCGTAAAGGCCTCGATGCCCTGGTGACGACCGACTTCGCGACCGTCGGCGGTGATGATCGCTCCGGCCACGCCTCCCCGGCCACGCTGCCGGACAAAGTCCGCATGATGCCCTTGCGTCACGAAGCAAATCTCTTGGCTGTCCTGTTTTTCGGCGACATCCAGCCCCAGGGTGGCCGCATGGGCGCGAATGTCGGGTTTGCAAAAGCCGCCCACCGGAAGCAAAATCCGGGCAAGCCGATGCGGCTCAATCCCAAACAACACGTAGGACTGATCCTTGTCCAGATCCACGCCTTGATGCAATTCCGCGCCGCCACCCTCGCCGCGGACCAGGCGAGCATAGTGACCGGTCGCTACATACTCGGCGCCCACCCGGTCGGCGTAGTCGAACAGGCGTCCGAACTTGATCCAATTGTTGCAAGCGACACAGGGATTGGGCGTTCGAGCCGCCGTGTACTCGTTCGACAAAATAATCAATGATCCGCGTGAAGTCCTGCCGCAGGTTCAGAGCATAGAACGGGATGGAGAGGCGATCCGCCACACGGCGAGCGTCCTCGGCGTCCGAAGCGCTGCAGCAACCTTGCTTGTGATCGGCCCGTTGTTGCAGGAGAGGCAGCAGGGGGTTGGGGGCGGAGGAACTGTCGCAACTGGCGACGGACTCCTCGCCATGCCGCATGAACACGCCAATGACCTCGTGATCCTGCCGCAGCAGCAGATCCGCGGCGACGCTGCTGTCCACGCCGCCAGACATTGCCAACACCACACGAGCCATGGGTGGACCATTCCAAGCCAGAAGAAGAAAAAAACACCGTCTAAGTCAGTATAGCGGCGAACAAAGCGCGAGATCAGATTCACCGCCACTGCTCATGCACGCGCGGGCTTCACGCGAGCCCTTTAGAGCTGGCATGAAGCAAAGCAAGACTGGCCGTGCCCATTCCCGCCACCGCTGGGCTTGTCCCAGCGGGGCGCTGCTCCTCGCCAGATAGCGATGTTGACTGGGCGAGGAGCATCGCCCAACGGGGACAAGCCCCGTCGTGGCTTGCTCGCCGCGTGAGTATTTACGCCACGCGGCGCCAGGGCCACTACGACTATTCCGCTGTCACTGCAACTCGAGCTGAAACGCGAACTTCCAGGTGCAGGTGGCGGGCAAGGCGGCGGGCAAGGCTCGGGGGCGACTCGCCACGCGTCGCCCGCTTGCTCGGCCGCTCCTTGCAGGATCTCGGCTTGGACGATCAACGACACGCTGCGGAGTCCGCCGAATTGGGGCGCCGACGGCGGGGGGCTCCACGCATGGGGCGTCAGGACGGGGGCGCCAATCACTTGATACGTGCTGCCCAGCCACTGTGGGCTCTGCGTAAGTCGGCATGCCACATCCAAGACAATTCGCCGGCGGCGGCGATCGGTTTCAGCCGACATCGACCAGTGGCTCTTGCCCGCCATCCCCACCATCAGGGCGACTTGTTCCTTGTCAGGTCGAGGCTCGATGGACAGTTGCTGCAAGGGTGGGCTGGGCGGCCAGTGCGTCAGCACCTCGCCGGCGGAGTCGTACTCCGTTGACTCGAGGATCACCCAGCGCCGCTCGGGAGTAACCGCCAGGACCGCGTGGGCGAACCGCCCGGAATGCTCCAGAAAGACCAGGCCCAGGCCGAAGCCTTCTTCATCGAGCGCCAAAATCTGTTGAGTGGACGGCGAGGTCATGGGCTCATCTGGGGGGCTCATCTGGGGGCGGCGTCATGGCGGGCGGCGTCATGGCGGGGCGTGGCGAGCGACCGCCCGAGGCCGACTATTCCTGTCCGACTCTCCACCGCAGGAAGGCCTCCAGGAAAGGCTGGATGTTGCCGTCGAGGACGTAATTGAAGTTATTTTCGCTGTACCCGGTGCGGGCGTCCTTGATCCTTTGGTCGGGGTGCAGAAAGTAGTTGCGAATCTGCGAGCCAAAGCCCACTCGAGCTTTCGACTTGTGCTTCGCCGCAATCTCCTGCTCGCGACGTTCTTCCTCCAGGCGAGCCAGGCGCGAGCGCAGCATTTTCCACGCCGAGGCTCGGTTCTTGTGCTGGCTCCGTTCGTTCTGACAAGTGACGACGATCCCGCTGGGTTCATGGGTCAAACGAATCGCACTGTCGGTCTTGTTGACATGTTGTCCACCGGCGCCGCTGGCCCGAAACGTATCGATTCGCACGTCGCTCTCATCGACTTCCACGTCGGCGGCGTCTTCGATTTCGGGAGCGACATCGACCGCCGCGAAGCTGGTTTGCCGCTTACCCTCCGCGTTGAAGGGGCTGATTCGCACCAGGCGATGGATCCCCTGTTCGCCCTTGAGATAGCCGTAGGCCATGGGGCCGCGCACGGCGATCACCGCGCTGGTGATCCCGGCTTCCTCGTTATCTTGCCGCTCCAGAAGCTCGACGGAATAGTCGTGTTTCTGCGCCCACGCGGTGTACATTCTCAGCAGCATTTCCGCCCAGTCATTGGCGTCCGTCCCGCCGTCGCGCGCATTGACCGTGACCAGCGCCGCAGCCGGGTCGTGCGGGCCGTTCAGCAGCGACCGGAGTTCGAGGTCGGCGAGCTTTTCCTCGAGTCGCGACAACTCGGGCCCGATTTCCGCCGCGAACGCCTCGTCTTCCTCGGCCATTTCCATCATGGCCTGCAGATCGTCCGCTTCACGAATCAGCTCACCCAGCGGCGTGACGATGCTCTTGAGCGATTTGAGCCGCCCCACCGTTTGCTGCGCCCGCTCCTGACTGCTCCAGAAATCGGGCGCCGACATCTGCTGTTCAATATCCTTCAGCGTCGCCATCTTGCCAGAGTAGTCAAAGACTGTCTCGGAGCTGAAGGATGCGTTGCTGTATGCTCTGCGCGCGATCGACGAATTCGCCTTCCATCGGATGAGCAGCTCAGGAGAGGTCGGGGACGTAATCCAAGACGCAGGCCATGGCAAGGCGCTGGCGACCGGGAAGCTAACGGTGAATCATAGCAAAGTCAGTCTGTTGGGCGAGGCCACGTCATTCAAGGGGCCCGCGGCCGCAGCTCAGCCAACGTGCGCTTAGTCCGTCTGGGTCGCTTGGATGCAGACCAATTGCTCCTGACGCTGACCGTTCGCCTTGACTCCCACTCGCAGGAACAGGCAACCGTCGGCCGCCGCCGGACTGGCGTAACAATCATCTCCCAGGCGATTCACGGAAACCTCGTGGTATCCCTCGGCCCACGCTTCGAAGACGTACGTGCTGCCCGACAAGTCGGACGCATAAACTCGGTTGTCGCTTAGCAATGGCGAGGCGCTAAAGGAGCCGCCCAAACGTTGACGCCAATGTTCTTCGCCTGTCTCCGTGGACCAACAGTAGGCAATCCCTTCATCGGTCACGGCGAATAAACAATCGTCGGCGACCACCAGCGAGGGCTCGTAGGCTCGGGTCTTGTTCGACCAGACTTTGACTCCTTCCGAATCCAGACAGGCGGTCTCGCGTTGAGGAAAGCCGCCGCTGGCGAAGACGTGATCCCCCGCGACGACGACCGTGCCGCACGTCGCCTCGGCCAGACACGGCGTGGCCCACAAGACATTACCGGACCCCGGATCGTAGCTGTTGACGCTGTTGCACCCGCTAATCAAGAGCTGAGCCCGACCGCCGAGTTGGGCGACCATGGGCGAGGAGTAGCTGCTCAGGGCGGGACGCGAGACGCGCCAGGCGATCGATCCTTCGCGACCATCCAAGGCGACCAGATAGCCGCCGCCCTGATTGTCGGCGGCCACGATCACCAACGATTTGTAGAGGATCGGCGAGGGGGCGTAGCCGAACTTCGACGAGAAGGCGCCCACTTCCTGTTGCCAAAGCTGCTTGCCGTCGAGATCCAACGCCGTCACGAAGATCTTACCGCTATTCAGGAACGCCGCGAACATGCGCTGCCCATCACAAGCCAGCGTGCCGTTGGCGTTGGTGGACTTCTGATGCAATTCTCGTGAACTCGGAAAACCCTGGCGATGCACCACCGTGTTCCAGGCCAACGAACCGTCCTCACGACGAAACGCCAACACTCGCTGCTCTTGAACATCGTCCATCGCCGTGGGCAGAAGCACGAACTGGTCGGTAACCACCGGCGAGCCATGGCCTCGTCCGGGCACATCGACGCGCCAGCGAATATTCTCCGAATCGCTCCACTGCACGGGCAAACCCTGGGCGATCGCCTGGCCGCTGTTTTCCGGTCCGCGCCACTGAGGCCACACCGGCAACGGGGCGCCAAGCTCATGGATGGCGACGCCGCTGCCCTGCACGGAGATTTCCTGAACCGGCGTTTTCGGCCTGCCGCACCCGATCGCAGCGAGCAATAGCGTCGCGCTGATCAACCATCGCCAAACCTGCATGAAAAGAACTCCTGCGTCGTCGAATAAGCAGTAAGGGTCCTTGCCAGCATACGTCCCCAAATTCATCCCGCCACCACGGGACTTGTGGATTTGTCCGCCTGCAGCGCTGCTCGTGGCCAGATGCCGCCACCCCTTCGGGGTTGGGGGAACGCGTTGGGTCGCGACCCAGGTTTCGCTTCGCTCCACCCTGGGCTGATTTGCGGCCGTCCCGGTTGGGACTTCGGTTGTGCCATCCGGTCTGCGAGGCGAGAATCGGGGACAGCTTTCCAGACGCAGCCTGTCTCGACCTGCGCGTCTTCTCCTGTTCCGCCCCACCCTTGTCGTTGTTCCCATGTCGAACCCTTACGCGGCCATCATCGACAGCGATTCGCCGACGCTGCGGGACGCCCAACGTTGGGATGTGGAGGACCCGTTGGCGCCGATGCGATCACGATTTTCGCTGCCTGAAGGAGTGATCTACCTCGACGGAATGTCCTTGGGACCGTTGCCTCGCCGCGCGGTTGAGCGGGCAAATCAGGTGCTGCAACAACAGTGGGGCGAGGGTCTGATTCGCAGTTGGAACGACGCGGATTGGATCAACGCGCCGCAGCGGATTGGCGGCAAGATCGCCGGCTTGATCGGCGCGGCCGAAGACGAGGTGTTGGTCGCCGACAGCACCTCGGTCAATTGGTACAAGATGCTGCATGTCGCCCTGCAGCTGCGACCGGGCAGAAAGACCATCCTGCTGGATCGACAGAGCTTTCCCACGAATCTCTACGTGGCTCAGGGGTTGCAGTCGATGCTGCCGGACGTGCAACTGCGGCTGGTGGACGCGGACGCCTGGCCCGCGACCGATTGGCGCGGTCTGGACTCGGACGTCGCCGTCGCGGCTTTGACTCACGCCGACTACCGCACCTCGGCGCTGCAAGACATGTCGGTGATCACGCGGGCCGCGCATGCGGCGGGCGCCCTGGTGTTATGGGATCTTTGTCATAGCGCCGGCGCGACGCCGTTGTCCTTGAGTGAACACGACGTCGATCTGGCGGTGGGTTGCGGTTACAAGTACCTGAACGGAGGGCCCGGGGCGCCGGCGTATCTGTATGTCGCTCGACGGCTGCAGGCGGAGGCGCGGCAGCCCATTACCGGCTGGCTGGGTCACGCATCTCCGTTTGAATTCTCGTTGGAGTATCAACCGGCCGCGGGCGTCAAACGCATGCAAAGCGGCACGCCGCCCATCCTCGCGCTGGCGACTCTGGAAGCCGCCATCGACGATTGGCGGGGCGTCGATCTACAGCTCGTGCAAGCCAAGACGGCCGCCCTCGGCCAGGTGTTCCTTCAGCCGCTCGAGCCGCTCTTGCAGCGAGGCGAGTTGACTTGCGCCTCGCCGATCGCGGCCGAACACCGTGGAGGCCATGTGGCGCTGCGACATCCGGAAGCCTACCGCATCGTGCAGGCCATGATTCACGAGGGAGTGATCGGCGACTTTCGCGCGCCGGACTTGATGCGTTGGGGCATGACGCCGTTGTACGTTGGGTTCGAGGACGCGTGGCGAGCCGCATGCCGTTTGCGCGACATCATCGAATCCCGCGCCTACCTCGCCCCCCAATTCGCCGTGCGGCGCACCGTCACCTGATCATGCCTGCAGGAAGCGAAGCACGTGCGCGACCCATTGGGAGTAAGCCTTCGCCGACGGGTGTAGTCCGTCCTCGGCTAACATCTCGGCTCGGTCTGCGGCCTCGCGCGACAAGCGAGTCACGTCAACCCAAGGACATCCGAAGGACTCGGCGCATGCTTGCTTCTCGAGATTGAACCGATCGATGTCCTCGGAGACCCCCAGGCGCTCGCTTTCCCGACCAAAGACGGTGACGCCCCAGTCGGGAATCGACACGACGATCACCCGCCGCGAGTCGCCAACGCGTTCGGTGGCGAAGCTCAGGAGTTGCCGCAGCTCGCTGCGAAACCGCTCGATCGGCAAGCCGCGATACTGGTTGTTCACGCCAATTAGCAGCGTTGCGAGCTGATATTCGGCTGAGTCAACTCGATCCCGCGTCTCAGGTTCAGCGAGCGCCTCGAGCAACTCGCCCGTGGTCCAACCGGTTTGGGCGATAATCAGCGGGTCGCTCCAGGACCGTCCTTGCCGACGCAGAGCTTGCACCAGTTGCATCGGCCAGCTCGCCGACGCCGGGACGCCCTCGCCCACCGTGTAGGAGTCGCCCAAGGCCAGGTAGTTGATCGGCGTCCCGTCAGGTTCAGGGGACGCGTTGCTGGATGAATCGCCGGGCATGTCGTAAACTCGGAAGGAGAGGCGCTCGTTGATCGAATGGAAAAAGGAACTGAGATTGGATCGCGATCCAGAATACTACAACCACGCGCAGGGGGAGGCTTCGGCCGGCTCCATGGCGCGCCGGCGCCTTGGCGCCTTCGCGGCTTGGCTGGGGTGCGTCTTGACTTCGGCGGTCATCCATGCGGAGGACTTAGTCGTGGTGAGACCGCCGGCCGCCGGCGGCGAAATGCGTCGCATCCAAGGGGAAGTGTTGGAATACACCGGCGACCAGTTGCAGATTCGCCGCTTGGGCGGCCGAGTTGAGACGATCCCGGCCAATCGCGTCGCCTGGGTGAGCACGACTTGGAGCGATCCGGCGCAGGTCGGGCTGAAGTTGCTGGAAGCTCGTCGTTATGACGAAGCGGCGCCCTTGCTGGTGGAGGCGGCGCGGGGAGAGATGCGGGCCTGGGCCCGGCGGCGACTGATTGCCGATTATGCTCGGTGCCAATTTCAGCTGAACAAGTGGATCGACGCCGCCAAGGCCATGGCGCTGGTGCAGCGCGACGATCCCAACTCGCTGTACCTGGACCGCTTGCCGTTGCTGTATTCACCCCGCGAGTTGCCAGCGACGGTCGCCGCGGAGGCCGCCGCTTGGCTGGAAAAGGATTCGCCGCCTGTGTTGCGCTTGGCGGCCGCCAGTTGGCTGCTCCAAGGACAACGCGGCGGCGATGCGTCGAGAACGCTTCGAGAAACTCGCGGCGGATCCTTCGGCGCTGGCCGAAGCGGCCACGGTCCAACTGTGGCGACTGCAGGTTGTCACCGCGGATGAGAAACGCATCCAACAATGGATCGAAACGTTGCCCACGTTGCATCCCGCAGCCGCCGGCGGCGCCCATGCCCTGGTCGCGACGGCGCTCGCTCGCAAACAACAGCCGGAGCAGGCGGCCGTGCATTGGATGAAGACGGTGATTCTCTTTCCGGGCGACGACGCGCTTACCGCCGAATCCCTCGTGAACGCGGCCCGGCAGTTAGAACAGCTGGGGCGTGATTCCGAGGCCGTTTCGCTGCTGCAAGAGACGATGCGAGATTACGCCTCGACGGCCGCCGCCGCCGAAGCCCAGCTTTACCTGAATCGACTGCAACCCAGACAGTGAGTCCCGCTTCCCCGCGCCGTTTTACCTCATCGCACGCCGTCCCACGCAATCGTCAACACTCGTCTGGAAGGGATCCGACTTTGGCTACTCGATCTGTTCAACGCATCCTGTCGCTGGGCGCATGGCTTCTGGCCGCACCAGGCTGCACCCTGATCTCGATGGCGCAAGAGAGCGGATCGGCAGGCGGTTCCGGCGTCGATGCGGCGCCCGCGGAAACTGCAGGCGTGTTCGAGATCATCTTTTCCGGCGGCTGGGTCGGACTGCTGATCGTCTTGCTGTTAATGACCCTCTCGCTGATCGCCGCCTACCTGGCGTTCGAGCAGCTGATGATCCTGCGACGAAAGGAGCTGATTCCCGAAGGGCTGTCGGACGCCGTGCGCCAACTCGCGGGAACTGGCCGGCTGGCCGACGCAGCACAGACTTGCCGTGACCGTCCCAGCATGTTGTCCTTCGTGTTGCTGAACGGCTTGGCGGAGTCCGATGGCGACTGGGCCGGAGTGGAAAAGGCCATGGAAGACGCCTTGGCCGAACAATCCGCCAGCCTGATGCGCAAGGTCGAATATCTCTCGGTGATCGGAAACATCGCGCCGATGGTTGGACTGCTAGGCACGGTGACGGGCATGATCTTCGCATTCCAACAGGTGGCCAGCACGCAAGGCGCCGCGGGCGCCGGCGAATTGGCGGAAGGCATCTATCAGGCGCTGGTCACCACCGTGGGCGGACTGATGGTCGCCATCCCGGCGCTCGGAGCATTCGCGATCTTTCGAAACTGGGTGGATCAACTCACCGCGGAAACGGCGTACGCCGCTCAGCATGGCCTGTCGCCACTGAAGCGACGACGCATGGCGCCGCCGCCGGTGAAAGGAGCGTCCTCATGAAAGCCCCGCAACACGGCGGTCGCGGCGCGCCCATGTTCAACATGACGCCGATGATCGATGTCGTCTTTCTGCTGATCATCTTCTTTCTCGTCTCCAGCCATCTCGCCAGTCGCGAAGCGCGGATGGAGCTGGACTTGCCCTCCGCCGACAGCGGCGAGTCGCCCTCGCCGACCGATCGCCCCTTGATTGTCAACGTCGATCAAGACGGCTCGATCTGGCTATCCGGAGATCGCTTGACGCCCGCCCAACTCACCGAACGTTTGAATCAACAACGAACTCAACAACAAGATCAACCACAGCAAATCGCCGTGCGAGTTCGTGGGGATCGCCGCACAAGTTATGGCTCTGTTCAGCCTGTACTGGCCGCCTGTGCGGCGGCGGGCGTGTGGAAAGTGGACTTCGCGGTCCACCAACGGAACGAGGAGCGTTAGCCAGGCGCCGATACGGACGGCGCCGCTGCGCCGAGCCGCGCCGGTTCCGTTGAGACCCTTCGAGATCCGCATGAAACTCCCCGCTCGAAACCGACGAGAAGGCTTGGAAGTGGCCATGACGCCGATGATCGACGTCGTCTTCCTGCTACTGGTCTTCTTCGTTTGGACCTCCAGTTTTCAGGCCGCCGAACAACTGCTGCCGGGCCGAGTGAGTCAGAAAGCCGGCTCTCGAGCCACGAACGTCAACACGCCACCGCCGCCGCCGCAAGACGACTTCGATGAAATGGTGATCCGCGTCGTGGGAGAAGGCGACGCCGTGGCCTACCTGCTGAACGATCAGCCTGTGGCGGGACTTGCGGAGTTGCGGGAACGCCTCGCCGCGATCGTCTCCATTGAAGACGCGGCGCCGGTGATCATTGATCCCGACCCGGAAGCTGGTTTGGGCGCGGCCATGGACGCCTACGACACGGCGCTGCTCGCCGGAGCGACGGAAGTCGCCTTTTCCGCCCCCGCCGCCGCCCTGGAGCCGACCCGATGATCCGCTCACTCGCGTTGGCCCTTGTCGCTCTGATGTCGTTACACGCAATCGCTGTTTCCGCGGCGCTGGGACAGCTTGCCGATCAGGACCTGCGCTTGATCGAGGGGCTGCGTCAACGGCGCGTGTTTTCCTTGGCCGAACGCATTTGTCGCGATCAAAGAGCCGCTGAGCCGCAATCCGCTGTTCGCGCGGATTGGACTGTCGAGTTGATGAGGACGCTGGCGGCCAAGGCCGCTCAGGCATCGCGTCAACAACGCGATGACGCTTGGCGTGAAGTGCACGCGGAAGCCGAGCAGTTCGCGCAGACTGAACGCGACAACCCCAGAAAGTGGCTGGTCGAATACCAGGACGCGCTCAGTCGTCAAGCGCGAGCCGAGCTGCTGCGATACGAGATCGGAGATCTGCAACAAGGCCCGGAGCGCGATCAAGCCATGACGACTTTGCGCGAAGCCGCCATGGCGTGGGATGCACTCGCGCGAACTGGATGACGCCTTGGCGGTCGCTCGCAGCGGCGGAGCGCCCAAGGACGGTTTGTCCAGCGACGAACTCACTTCGCTGAGGAACAATGTCGCTTACCAAATCGCCCGCGTGTCGCTGTTCCGCGCCGCGTCCTATCCCCTGGAAAGCGTCGACCGCACGGCCGCCCTGCAACAGGCGGTCAAGAGCCTGCATGAAGTGCGGATCGCCTTGGCCGACGGCGATCCGTTGATGTGGGATGTGTTGGCCGATCTGTTGTCTTGCCACCGGCGCCTGCAGCAATGGACCGAAGCGACTCAGGTCTGGCGGATGAGCGATCCGCAACGCGCCGCCGCGAGGGATACAGCCCGACTGCGGGCCGAAGCGATGCGCCTGCTGATCGATCAAGGTCAACCGCAACAAGCACTGACCTTGCGGGGCGCAACGGACGACGATCAAGCCAATCCGGAATTGGACCTGGCGTTGCTGGAAACGCTGCTGGCCTTGTGGCGCAAGGCCGAAGCAGATCAACGTCCCGGCGAAGCGACTCGCCTGAAACAACGCGTCGAACAGACAACGGCGTGGATGGAGCAGCGGTTTGGTCCGCTCTGGAGACGTCGCGCCGACTCGCTGTTGCTGCGGGCCGCCCCCGAGAGCGCGGCCGCGGACCAATGGCGAATCGTGCAACGTCAGGCCGCCGACCTCGCTCGCCAAAACCGAGTGAATGAAGCCATCGATGTGCTCGATCAGGCGTTGCGAACCGCGCCGCCAACGGACGCGAACGCGGCGCTGGCCTTGGCCTATCAAGCCGCGACGATGACCCGACTCGAAGGCCGCAACGGCGAATTCCTCGAACGCCTGCGCGATCTCACGTTGAAGTATCGCGCCGCCGAAAAGGCGCCCGAAGCTCACGCCCAAGCGATCGCCGTCAGCGTCGTGTTGGCCAAGGCCGATCCCGCGATGGCGGCGATGTACAGCGAGTTGATCGACGAACACTTGACCGTGTTTCCCGAGTCGGAATCGTCCAATCAAGTCCGCCTCTGGAAGAGTCGCCAGGCCGCGTTCGAAGGCCGCGCCGATGAAGCGTTGCAGCTGCTGTTGCAAGTCCAATCCCAATCGCCGGTCGCTGTCGAAGCGGCTCGGGAGGCCGGCTTATTGCAGTTGTCGCAGCTGAGCGCGATGCAGGAAGCCGAGGGAGAGAAAGTCGCGAGCAACAAGGATCGAGCCGAACAGCTTACGACCCTGGCGGCGCCACTAGCCGAGGCCGCCAACCAGGCCCGCGCCAGAGATCATCAAGATGCGGCTCGAGCCTGGACCGCCTGGTGGATTCTGCTTCGCCTGGCCGGCGGTGAGGAACGCACGGGAGCCCTGCAACAACAACTGAATTCCACAGCCGCCGCCGACGCCCTGCCGGATGAGCAGCTCGCCCAAGCCGCCTTGGCTTGCTTGGCGGGCAAGTCCAACGAGGCGCTGGGGGCTTTGTCCAACTTCGAGGACCTGCGCTTGTTGAACGCGATGAGCGACGTCTTGGCGATGTCGGCTCGAAATGGCGACGCCGCCCGTAAGCGACTGGCCGCCGACATGTTGCTGATCATGCTTCAATTGCCTCAATACCAAAACGCCAGCGGCGCGGAGCGGACACGAAAAGAGGCGTTGCGCGGCCAGGCTTTGCTGTGGGCCGGACGGCAAAAAGAAGCCTTGCAGTTCTTTTCGCAACTCGCCAAAGAACGCCCCAAGGACGTGGCGACGCAGATGGCCTTCGGCAACTTGCTGCTCAACAGCAGCGACGAGCAAAACCGACGACTCGCGCTGGATCATTGGCGAGTGCTGGCCGCAAGAACCCAACCCCGCTCGGAACCCTGGTATCGCGCGAAGTACGGTGTGGCCAAGGCCAGCTTCCTGCTAGGAGACAAGACAGAAGCCGCCAAACTCATTCGCTATGTCCAAGCCACCACCGGCTGGAAGGACTGCCCCAACCAAGCCGACTTCGAAAGGCTATTGGTAGAGAGTGAGAGGGTAGAGAGTAGAGGGTAGAGGGTAGTGGGTAGAGGGTAGGTGATAGACAGCGAGGCGAGAAGAGTCGGTATGGTGTCGTTCGTACCGAGATCGGTACCCAGGGTTGCGCTGCGTGCACCCTGGGCTGATTTTGGGCCGTCCCGTTGGGACGACCGCCTAACCCCTACTCTCCACCCCCTACTCTCTACTCCTCACGAGAGTAGAGGGTGGAGATTAGGGGGCAGAGGGTAGGTGATAGACAGCGAGGAGAGAAGAGTCGGCATGGTGTCGTTCGTACCGAGATCGGCGCCCAGGGTTGCGCTGCGCTGCACCCTGGGCTGATTTTGGGCCGTCCCGTTGGGACTACCGCCTACCCCCTACTCTCCACCCCCTACTCTCCACCCTACTCTCTACTCCTCACACATCGATTTCCTGTGCGTCTTCGGCTCGGTCCATGATGAAGCGGAAGCGGGCTGATGCGTCTCGTCCCATGAGGTCGCTCATGACGCGATCGGTTTCTAGTTGATCGTCGATTTCCACTCGTAGTAGTCGGCGCGTCGCTGGGTTGAGCGTGGTTTCCCAGAGGACCTTGGGCATCATCTCGCCGAGTCCTTTGAAGCGGGTGATCTCCGGATTCGCTCGTCCCTTGTATTCGCCAAGGATCCGCTGCCGGTCTTCCTCATCATTGGCCCAGAAAGTTTCGCTTCCAAAATCGATCCGATACAGCGGCGGCACGGCGATGTAAACGCGGCCGTCGTTGATCAATGGCAAGAGATGGCGATAGAAAAACGTCAGCAGCAACGTGGTGATATGGTGGCCGTCGGAATCGGCGTCGGCGAGCAGAATCACGCGATCGTACCGCAAGCGGGATAGATCGAAGGACTTGCCGATGCCGCATCCCAGGGCGGTCACCAGGTCTTGCAACTCTTTGTTCTCGAGGACTTTCTTCAACGATGCGGATTCCGTGTTGAGGACCTTGCCGCGCAATGGCAGGATCGCTTGAAAGTTGCGGTCGCGGCCTTGTTTGGCGCTGCCTCCCGCCGAATCGCCTTCGACGATGAACAGTTCCGAATCGCCGCGGCCGGTCGCCAGGCAGTCGCTGAGCTTGCCGGGCAGCATCGCGCCTTTGGAGGCCCCGGTTTTACGCGAGATCGATTCGGACGCGGCCCGCGACGCGGCCCGGGCTCGCGCCGCGGCGATAATGCGGGCGACGATCGAATCGGCCACGGTGCGATTGTTGTTCAGCCATTGCTCCAGACCCCGGCCGCACGGCGCCGTCGACGATCGCTTGCACTTCCGTATTGTTCAACCGATCTTTGGTCTGACCTTGGAATTGAGGATCGGCGATGAAGACGGACACGATCGCGACCAGTCCCTCGCGAATGTCTTCATGCGTGATCTTGACTCCGCGAGGGATCAACTTATGAGTTTCGAAGTAGTTGCGGATGGCCTTGGTCAATCCGCCGCGAAAGCCGTTTTCATGCGTGCCGCCGTTGCTGGTAGGAATGCCGTTGACGTAGGAACGGACATGCTCGTCAGTGGATTCCGTCCATTGCAGAGCGAGTTCGATGCGCTCGCCGTTTTCCTTGCTCAACGTGAAGGGCGTTTCATGAATCGCGCGGGCGTCGCGGTCGGAGATCACTCGCGAGAGATAATCGACGATGCCCTGTTCGTGCAGGAACGTCTCCTTCTTGCCGTTGACCTCGTCGATAAACGTGACTTTGACGCCACGATGCAAGAAGCTGGTGACTTCCAAACGCTGGCGGATCAATGCGGGATCAAACTCGGTCTTGGGGAAGATGGTGGGATCGGGGGTGAAGGTGATCGTCGTGCCCGTACCGCGGACGGCGCCTTTGGCCTTTTGCAGTTTGCTGACGGTCTTGCCCTGGGGGAACTCCATGCGGTATTGGGCGCCGTCGCGTTGGACGATGGCCACAAGCTTCTTGGAGAGCGCGTTCACGGCGGAGGCGCCGACGCCGTGCAATCCGCCGGAGGTCTTATAGTTCTTGCCTTCGAATTTGCCGCCGGCGTGCAGCACGGTCAGCACCATTTCCAGGGCGGGCTTCTTGGTCTTGGGATGCTTATCGACGGGAATCCCGCGGCCGTTGTCGCTGACGGTGACTGTTTGCCCGTCCTTGTGCAGGGTGACAATGATCTCGCTGGCGTGGCCGTTCATGGCCTCGTCGACCGAGTTGTCCATGATCTCCCAAACCAGGTGGTGCAGTCCGGACGAGCCGACGCCGCCGATGTACATGCCCGGCCGCTTGCGCACCGGGTCCAGACCCTCCAGGGCGACGATGTCTTTTGCGTCGTATGACTTGGCGGCGGTGCTCATCGGTTCTCAACAATCCGTTTCAGGGTGCGAACCTACGGCGGGCGCCCGTGCCCGCTCGGCGGCGGCTTCATGGTCTCTCGCGGCTTAAGTTGACTCGCCTTCAAAGGTCGGCGGCGGCTCCGGCGGCGCGCCGATGATCTTGGCGATCTTGCCGTTCTTCTGCAATTCAATACCGCGGCCGCCGCGCGAGGTGACGCGATACTTGGCGGTGGAGATCGTCTTGTGGGCGCCGCGGTTGGTTTCCACGGTCAGCAGATCGCGATCTCCGGTGGAGGCTTTGAATCCCAAGAGCCGATCGCCTTTGGCGAGCTTGATCAGGATCACTCCCTTGCCGGGCCCGGAAAGGTAATTCACCTCTTCGGCCGGGCAGACGATAGCGCGGCAGTCCTGAGTGACCGCCAACAGCGTCTCGTCGCCATGAATGGCCGCCACGTCGATGATCTCGGCGCCGTTGCCGGGTCGTGCGAAGCGGCGCCCGCTGCGCGTGGATGGCTCCAGATGCGGCTGCAAACAAAAACGTAAAGCATAGCCGTTGCTGCTGGCCGCGATGGCGTGCGTGGTCGGACACAGGTCGGGATGCTTGGGATCCTCGTTGATGTCGGCGGTAATCCGGGGATCCAGCGAGATGGCGGCGACAATCTTCTCGCCGTCCTTCATCTTGAACAACTTCTGGATCGGCTCGCCGTAACCGGTCGACGCCGGGATGTCAATGAATCGAGCCGTGTAGCAGACGCCGAAGGAGGAGAAGAGCGCCACGGTGGCGCGCGTGGAGCCGGCGACGCAAGCCAGCACCGAGTCGCCTTCGCGCAAGCGGCTCTTGGACGGATCGGCGATTTGCTTTTGACGCTTCAACCAGCCGTCGGTCGTGATCATGACATGGCAATCCTCGGCGACGATGAAGTCCTCCTCGGAATACTCGGGTTCGGCTTCGGCGGTGGCGATGATGGTGCGTCGTTTGCCTTCCTCCATCTTGCCGTAGTGATCCAACAAGTGGTGGATCTCATCGCGAACGATATTCCATCGTCCCGACGCGTTGGTGTCGGCCGTGTCCTCCTTGAGCAGCTTGTCGATCTCGGCGGCGCGCTTGCGTTTCTCCTTCAGCTCCTCCTGGATCAAGTTGATCTCCAACCGCGCGAGGCGATACAGTTTCAGCTCCAAGATCGCGTCGGTTTGTTCGGCATCCAGTCCGCCCTTGGCCGCGGGAAAACGCTTCATGATTTTTTCGGCGGCGTCGGCTTTCCCTTCGGAGCGGCGGATGATGCGAATGATCTCGTCCAGGGCGTCGAAGACCAGGACAAAGCCTTCAAGGATATGAATGCGGCGGTTCAGCGCGGCGAATTCGTTGGTCAAGCGGCGGGTGACCACCTCCAGACGGAAATGCAGAAAGTGCCAGAGGATTTCCTTGAGTCCCAAGCGGCAGGGAGCGCCTACTTCGGGGTTCTCGGTAGGCACCAGGCAGGTCAGATTGACGCTGAAGTTGGTTTGCAGAGGCGTGTGCTTATACAGATAGGCCATGACCTTGGCCTCATCCGCGTCTTTCTTGAGGACCAAATCGACGCGGATGTCCTCACTGGAGACGTCGCGGACGTCCTGCAGCAGCGGCATTTTCCCGCTGACGACGATTTCGGAGATCCGCTCAACTAACGTGGCCTTGTTGACGCCGAAAGGGATCGAGTCGATTTGCAGCGTCTTGGCGGTCTTGCTGGTCTCGCCGGCTTTGGTGGTGCCGCGGAGGCGAATGGCGCCCTGCCCTGTGCGATAGATCTCGCGCAATTCATCCTTGGTGTTGATGATCTGACCGCCGGTGGGAAAGTCCGGACCTTGGACCGCGTCGTTGGCGACCAGTTGGTAGTCCTTGATCTCGGGATCCTTTAACAGCTTCAACAAAGCGCGACAGACTTCGCCCAAGTTGTGAGGCGGGATGTTCGTGGCCATGCCCACGGCGATGCCGGTGGCGCCGTTGACCAACAGGTTGGGCATACGGCTGGGCAACACGACTGGTTCGCGTCGCGAGCCATCGTAATTCGCCTTGAACGGCACCGTATCGCTGGCGAGATCCGCTAAGACCTCGGCGGCGACCGGGCTGAGCCGGCATTCGGTGTACCGCATCGCGGCCGCATTATCGCCGTCGATCGAACCAAAATTGCCGCTGCCGTCCACCAAGGGCATCCGCAGCGAGAACCCCTGCGCCATCCGCACCAGCGCGTCATAGATCGCGGAGTCGCCATGGGGATGGTAATTACCCATCACATCGCCGACGACCTTAGCGCACTTGCGATGCTTGGTGGTATGGTCCAGCCGCTGCTGATGCATCGTGTAAAGGATGCGCCGCTGCACGGGCTTCAGGCCGTCGCGAACGTCCGGCAACGCCCGACTGGTGATGACCGAGAGCGAGTAATTCAGATACCGCGCTTGAGCGGCTTCGCGCAGGGTGATCGGTTGCAGTCGCGATTCAATATCGATATCGAAGAGCAAGGCTTCCTTGCCGTTGGACTTGGCCCCATTGGACGAACGGCTGGTCTTGCCTTTCGTTGGCCGACGTTTTCCCACGCCACACTCCCTTTGTTGCAGTTTCTCGGCGGCCGCTTCCGTGGCTACTGGATGATTGTCGGTTGTCGGCTCGCAACGGCTGGAAAGTTCCGTCAACGAACGATGAATTGCCTAATGCACTCGTTGTCCCGGTTGTGCGCCGGGATCGGGTCGCAACAGGTGGACTTCCTTTCCGCCGCCTCCGCTGGCGATGACCATGCCCTCGCTGACGCCGAACTTCATGGTTCGCGGGGCGAGGTTGGCGACCATCACGACCAAGGAGCCGACGAGATCCTCCGGGGCATAGGCGGCCTTGATCCCGGCGAACACCGTACGTTGTTGGTCGCCCCCCAAGCTGAGTGTCAGCTTCAGCAACTTGCGGGCTTCGGCGACATCCTCGGCTTTCAGCACGCGAGCGACTCGCAGGTCCACCTTAACGAATTCATCGATCGTGCATTGCTCGGCCAACGGTTCGGCGGCCAGCGCGTCGCCGCTATCTTGAGGGGCGGCTGCTGGCGCCTGGGCTTCGGAGGGCGCGGGTTCATCCGGACGGCTTTCTTCGATCATGCGGTCAATATCCTTCTGGTCAATGCGTTGCAACATGTGCTTGAACTTGGCGATCCGGCCGCCTTCGAGCGGCTGCTGGGCTTGCTTCCAATCCGTGATCTCACACCCCAGCAACTCCTCGGCGGAGCGAGCCAGGCTGGGGGTCACAGGGCTCAAGTAGACGATGATCTGCCAAAACAGGTTCAGTCCGACCGAGCAGACGTCGAGCATCTCTTGCTGGCGGGCGGGATCTTTCTTCAACTGCCAGGGCGCTCGATGCTCCACGAAGGCGTTGGCCTGGTCCGCCAACTCCATGATCGTTCGCATCGCCCGCTGATAATCGCAGGCCTCGTAAGCCTCCGCGATCTCGTCCCCGGCCTGGGCGCCGCGAGCGAACAAGCCGCCGTCGTCGGGATAAGGAGAAGACAAAGGCGTTTCGGCCAGGAATTTCGCCGACCGACTGGCCAGATTGACGACTTTGTTCACCAGGTCCGAATTCACGCGGGAGGCGAACTCCTTCAGGTTCAGGTCCAGATCGTCCAACCGTGGTCCCAGCTTGGACGCGAGATAGTACCGGAAGTACACCGGATCGAGGTGCTTCAAGTACGTCGAGGCCATGATGAAGGTGCCGTCGCGCTTGGACATCTTGCGTCCATCAACGGTCAGAAAACCATGGATATGGACTTTGGTGGGCAAATTGCAGCCGGCCGTATGCAACATCGCCGGCCAGAAAAGCGTGTGAAAATACGTGATGTCCTTGCCAATGAAGTGATGCACCTCACACCCCGGATTCCGCCACCATTGGTCCAGCGATTCGCCGTGTTGCTCGCACCATTGCTGCGTCGAAGCAAGGTACCCGATGGGCGCATCGAACCAGACGTACCAGTAGTTGCCGGCGGCGTCCGGGATTTCGAACCCGAAGTACGGGGCGGGGCGCGACACGTCCCAATCCCGTAGAGGCTCGTGCAAGAAGTGGCCCTTCAAATAATTGGCGACTTCCGGCTGCAGATGATCACCTTGCAGCGCGTACTGATTGAGGAACTCGTGGAGTTGCTCGAGTCGCACGAACAACTGTTTGGAGGGTCGGGGTTCGGGCTTAGCGCCGGAGAGCAGGCTGACCGGATCGATCAGGTCGGTCGGCTGATACGTATGGCCGCATTTGTCGCAATTGTCGCCGTATTGCTCCGGGGTTTGACAACGCGGACATGTTCCACGAACAAAGCGGTCGGCCAGAAAGACGCCTTCGATGGGATCGAACAGCTGAGTGATCTCGCGCTCCACCACCAGATCGGCTTGCCGCAGGGCCGCCCAGAAGTCGCCGCAGAGCACCTCATTCTCGGAGCTATTCGTGCTGCCGTAATTGTCAAACTGCACGCCAAACCCACCGATATCGCGTTGGTGGTGCAACGACATCTCGGCAATCAGCTCGGTCTCCGGCCGCCCTTCCTGGCGAGCTCGCATCATGATGGGCGTGCCGTGCGTGTCGTCGGCGCAGACGAAAATACAGCGATGGCCGCGCAGCTTTTGGAAGCGCGTCCAGATATCCGTTTGGATATGTTCGAGCATATGCCCGATGTGAATGTGCCCGTTGGCGTAGGGCAGCGCGGCGGTCACCAGAATCTGTCGTTTATTCACAACAACGGCTCGCCGCGACTTGAGGCGAGTTCCTCGCAGAGGTGGGGGCGGGCGGTTCCGCGAACGAAGCTGCGGGACTATCCGTCTTTGCCCGCACCGTCGGACTTGGCGGGCGCTTCTTCGACGGGATCGATCGCCAATAATTCGATTTCGAACAGCAGCAATTCGTTGGGACCGATCAAATTCCCAGAACCCGCGGGTCCAAAGCCTAACTCAGGCGGAACAAACAGCTGCCATTTGTCGCCCACGCGCATCTTCTGCAACGCTTCGATCCAGCCGGGTATCACGCCGCCGACTTGCAGCTGAGCCGGATCTGGACTGCGTTTCCGCGAACTATCGAACTCCTGGCCGTCCAGCAACATCCCGACATAGTGGACGCGGACCGTATCGGTCGGTCCGGGCGAGGGCCCCTTGCCGGCGCGAATCACGCGATACTGCAGGCCGCTGCGAGTGCTGACAATGTCAGGCTTGGCCTTGTTCGCCTCCAAATAGGCTTGAGCTTTCTTCAAGTTGCTCTCGGCCAACGCTTCATAACGCTTGCTCATCTCCTCTTGAATCGCGTTCAAGTTGGTTTCGATTTGCTCGTCGCTTAACGCCAGTTCGCGCTTGGTGAGCGTGTCGCGAATGCCTTGAAAAAGCTTCTCGAGGTCCAGATCCAGCTTGTCCTCTTGCACACTGCGAGCGATGTTGACGCCAATGGCGTAGCTGCGTTCGGCCTTGAGCGACGAAAAGGGAGGCGTGGGTCGGCGAGGCGGCTGGTCCTTGCCTTGCTCCTGGCCGGAAAGCGGAATCGCCAGTCCCGCCGCCAACGTCAAGGCAAGCGCCAAGCTGGAAAAAGTTCGGATCGCGAACATGAGCAACCTCGGAAGCGAGCGAAAGTCAAGCCAATCCGCACAGTTTAACAGACAGTTTATCGTTCCCGACAGGGGCCGGATTTGAGCAGGAAAAGCCGTCGCCGACTAGATCCCGCAGCCGCTGAGCACCGGCAGTCCTGGCCGCCCAAATCGTGGGATTTCCGCCGAGGTCGGCGGAAAAATGTTGCCCCGACCCTCCGCCGCTGGTACAAGTAAAGTGTTGCATGCAGCTGCGTTCTGGTCCTTACACCTCACCTTTTTCACCGCTTTCCGTCCGTAGTTTCTTCGTGTTGCATCCCAAACCTTCAACAAAGGAGGGGCGAGTGACGCTGGATCCACCCTACGAGTTTTGGAGGGCAGGCCGCCTTGGCGAGCTTGTCAGGTAGCGGCAGCCGTGGCGCCTTCAGCCACCGCTGAAACGACATCAATCACCCACAAGCCCGGCTTCCCGAAGCCGGGCTTGCTTCATTTCTTGGCCGCCCCCTTGGAAGCGCGACTAGCCGGCAAACTTCCCGTCACCGCTGGGCTTGTCCCGAATGGCGTGGACGTAAGGCGAACGAGGGGGCGTGAACGTGTGGCGCGCGCTGGCGGGGAGCAGCGCTCTGCTGGGACAAGCCCAGCGGTGGCGGGTCGCGGCCTTAAGTCCACCCCATTCGGGACATATCCCGTCGTGTCGTGCTCGCCGCGTCAGGTAACCGTGTCCTTCGTGATCCAGTCCATCCGTGGATCGCCCGCCTTAGATCACTCATCGGTGGTCACCAGTTCCTTATTGCGCGTGACGTAGGTGGCCGCGGCGAGCAAGGCGATTGTCATCAGGCACAGCGACACGACATGCATCCACGGCGATTGCTCGCCAAAGAGGAACCGCTTCATCTCGGCTGGCATCCCGGTGCTCGCCTCGTCCCAACCCAACCAACCGACCATCAGGCACCTCAGCCGATATTGCAGAGTCAGCTGGTTGATCACGGCGGGAATCATGGAAACCAGAATCTCGAAGACCAAAGTGTAAGCCAGGCAGAGCGCCATCGAGCGGCGATGAAAGAGCACTGAGATCAGGGCGTAGGCCGCGCCGAATCCCACGGCCGTCCACAGCGACAGCCAGGCGAGCACCCAAAGCGTGTGGAAGAACTCCGGCGGCTGCGCGATGGGGAAGGCCAGCAACAGCGACGCCCAAGACGCGGACAAGGACCACACCACGGCGACGAGGTATTTGCCCCACAGAAGCGCCGTGCGGCCATTGGGTCGCACGGCCGCATAGACCCAGGTGTTCGCTTCCAACTCGGATTGAATCAGCGGCGCGGCCCACAACAGCAAGCCCAACAACGTGACAACTCCGCAACACAGCAGCGTCAGAAAGAATGTCCAGACCCGAGGATCCGGCGGTTCGAAATCGGTGGAGTGCATCACCGTCATCAACGCGGCGGGAAACAACGTCAGCGCAACCCACACCGCGATACGCGTGGGGGTTCTGGATCGCTGCGCTTCAAATCGCATGACGGCCAGAATACCTCGGGCAATCATGTTGCTTCTCCTCGATGAATCCGCATCAGGGAATCGAACAGGGATTGCAACGACTCCAAGTTGGAATGCAAGGACGTGACTTGAACTCCTTCGTTTTCCAACCAACCGGGCAATTCGCGATACAGCGTTTGAGCCGAGCGGGTGGTCAGCGTCAGTCGCCCGCGCTGGCGGTCGATGCTCCAGGCGTCGGCGGCGTCGGCCTGGGCGACCAGTTGCGCCAAGCGAACCGGGTTGTCGCAATCAATGTGAATCTGGTTCGGAGCGTCCAGCAGCAACCCTTGAATCTCGCGTGCTGAGCCGGAAGCCAGCAACCGGCCGCTGCGAATCAACAAGAACCGCGGCGTGATGCTCTCAACTTCGTGCAGAATGTGGCTGGCCAGCAACAGGGATCGCCCCGCCTCGCTCCAGCCTCGCAGGACCCGAGACATCTCGATGCGAGCCAACGGGTCAAGCCCATTGAATGGCTCGTCCAGGATCAACAAGTCCGGCTCATGCGCCATGGCTTGGGCGAGTTTCGCGCGCTGCTTCATGCCCTTGGAGTAGGCGTGCATGGGCCGGTGCAGATCGTTGGCCAGGCCCACATCCACGAGGGCGCTTTCCGCTTTTTCCAAGGCGGCCTTGCGGGCATAGCCCTGCAATTCCAGCAGGTAGCTCACCCAGCGGTGCGCCGACACCCCCAACAACAACGGTTCGCGCGCCGGACAATAGCCCATGCGGCGATAAAGATCCGCGTTGTTCCAGGACGCCTCGCCAAACACGCGGATAACGCCCGCGGTGGCGCGCAACTGCCCGGTAATCAAATTCAACAAGGTCGTCTTTCCCGAACCATTGGGACCCAGCAGACCATAGGATCCAACCGGCAAGTCCGCCGTCAGGTCGTTGACGCCGATCACGACCCCGTAGAGTTTCGTCACCTGGTCGAGTGAAATCATGTTCATGCGGCGGTTTCAAGCAAGAAGGATCGGCGAAGGTGGAAGCAGAGGACAGGCGGGCCAACTCGTCGGCTGAATGAAGACGCAGGTCAGTGGCCGCCCCCTCAGATGTGCAACGGACGCTGGACGCGACGCACGAGAATCACTCCGGCAATCGTGGTGACCAGCGCCAGAGTGAGGGCGCAGAGCATCACATGTTGCGACGTTTCCGGGGTCTCCAGTCCGAAGATCCAGCTCTGCACGCGTCCCAGCGCGTGATAGACGGAGAAGGGCTCCCACCGCGCCCCCGCGGTCAAGATCGCCGCGCTGGGTTGAGGGATTCCTCCCTGTTCATACGTTGACATGATGACCTGACCCTGCTCCTGAACCAACACCGCGGAGTCCATCGAGGAGAGGATTCCGTAGGTCACCGCGCCCAGCAGCCACATGGCGAACCAGGCGAACCCCGCGTACCGCGTCTCGGTCGTCAACGAAGAAAAACACAGGGCCAGCACCGACGTCACGACCATGAACACCAACGACGACGCCAAAACGCGCAGCGGCAAATCAAACGTATCCCAAGCCACTGTCCAAGTCGGCGACAATAACACGCCCAGCGCATACAGCGCCAACGACGGCAACGTGATCGTGAAGACCATGTAGGAACAGATCGTCATCACTTTGCCCAGCAGATACTCCAACACCGTTATGGGCCGCGAGAAATACAGCAAATACGCTCGACTTCGCAAGTCTCGCGAGATCAATCCCGGCGCGATGATGCCGATCAATAAGACCAACATCGGTCCCTGGGAATATCGATAAAGGCGGTAAAGAAAAAACGTCCAGACCATGTGCCGGCTGTCTTGGGAATTCTGCATCATGGCTCGAAACTGCATCGGCAAGATGTCCGCGTCGGCCAGTTCCTGCCGCAGCTCAATTTCGCTTAACGACTGTTCGTAGATGAAGAACAAGACTGCGGTGATGATCGCGGGAATCCAGGTGGCGAAGACCATGCGGCGCACCCACATGCTGCGCCAGGCCAGGCGGACTCCGGTCTCCCAGATGACCCACCAGCGTTGCGTGACTGGCGTACGTTGGCCGGTCCAACTGCGATAGCCCAAATCATGCAACGGCATCTTCGCTCTCCTGGACAGCGGCCAAGAACATTTCATCCAAGCTTTGTCGTATCGGCGTGGCGCTCCGCAACGCGGATCCGACTCGCAAGGCCACGCGAAAGAACTTGGGGACGTCGGCGGGGCCCTTGCCATTGACCAACACGGCGCCGTCCGGTTCGATGCGACAATCCCAACCGTCGCTACGGAGGCCGTCGAACAAACGCGCGGGATCATCCAGCACCGCCAATCGGTACAGATAACCATGGCGTCGATCCAACTCGCTTAACCGACCTTCGAGTCGCACTCGGCCGCGGGCCAGGATGATGATCTGATCGCAGACCTGTTGCACGTCGGGAAGGATATGAGTGGATAGCAGGAGGGACTTGCCGTGCTGCTTGGCTAACAGATCAATGCGGCTCAGCATGCCGCGACGTTCGGCGGGATCGAGGCTGGCGGTCGGCTCGTCCAGGATCAACAGGTGCGGATCATGCACGATCGCTTGCGCGAACTTCAACTTCTGCCGCATGCCGGTGGAGTAGGTCTCCACGGCGCGATAGCGTTCCTGCTCCATCCCCGCGAAGTCCAGGATCTCGTGCGCACGGCGCAACGCTTCCAGGCTGGGCAAGCCCGAAAGCCGAGCGACCATCTGGACCATCTCCACGCCGCTAATCCCTGGGATAAAACAATCGTCCTCGGGCATGAAGCCGATGTTGGCCCGCCCCAGACGACTGCCCAAGGGGCGCCCCATCACGCTGCCCGTTCCAGATGTCGCCTGGATCACGCCCAGCAGGATCTTGATGAGCGTCGTCTTGCCCGCGCCGTTGGGCCCCAACAAGCCGACCACGCCGGGTTGCACCTGAAAACTGACCTGGTCAAGCGCACATCGGCCGCGATACTGTTTGACAATCTCGTGCAATTCAAAAAGCGTGGTCAACGAACGTGCTCCAGGAGAATGCGGGGAGTCCGGGGGGCGATCGATGGGCGCGTGGCCGTGTCGGCAAGCATCACCAATCAGTGATGGAGCCGCGAATTGGGAACGGCCTGTTCGAACTCCTTCTCGCCAACGTCCGTGATCTGCGAGCCATAGGCGTACACATTCCGCAACGCCGGCAAGGCGCGCAGATGCACGATCCCCTCATCGGTCACGGGAGTTCGCGACAGCCAAATGTCCTGGAGCTTGCTCATGCCTTGGAGGAATCGCAATTGTTCGTCGGTGATTTGACACGAATCGAGTTTCAAACGTTGCACTTGCTGGAGCCGCCCCACGCGCTGCATCGCGTCGTCATCCAGAGAACAGCCGCGAAGATCCAGGAAGCCGAGGTTCTCGCAGCGACTGAGCTCCTCCAATCCGGGACCGCCGCAATCCGTGTTGGCCAATTCCAGGTAACGCAACTCGGGCAAGTCCGCCAGATGCTTGACGCCCTCGGAGGTCACGCGGCAGTCGGACAGCGCCAAGGTGGACAGTCCTTTCAGTTCGGCCAGGGGGGCCAAAGCTTGATCGGTGATGCGCGTTTTTTCCAGAAATAGGCGTTCCAGTCGCGTGAGACGGACCAGCGTCTCGACAGCCCCGTCGGAGACCGGCGTCTCGTTCAGGTTCAATTCTCGCAAGTCCGTCAGACTCCGCAGACTTTGCAGGCCGCGATCGTGGACATTCAGCGCTCGCAGCGAAAGCTGCTCCAAGTCGTGAAGCCGACCGATGAATGGCAAGGCCCGGTCATCCAAGTCGGTTCCATCGCATTGCAATCGGCGTACGGTGCGCAGCCGACCCAGCAATTGGAGATCGTCCGTTTCGCCTCGCCAATACGTGTAGATGCGGACCGAATAGGCGACGCGATCCGATTCCGTGGTCCAGTTCACCGCGGCGCCAAGGAACCGCAACCGCTCCACAACGCGTTGCTGGCGAACCGCCTGGGCTCGATCGCCGATGGCGATAGCCTGCTTGGCGAGAATCTCGTTGGGGGACTTCGCGAGTTTCGCCAAGGCGGTCAAGGCGGCCTCCGCCAGAGGCTCCGCGGTGGCGTCGGCCAATTCGCCAAGCAACTGAAGACAACGTTGTCGCAGGTCGTCGTCGCCCTCGGAGGCGGCGGCGGTCAAGGGCGATACGGCGGCGGCGCCGGCGTCGCGGAGGACCAGCATGGCTCGCCGCCGAGCGGCGAATTCGCGGCTCGTCAATTGCCTGACCGCTTGTTGCAATGCGGCCTGCTCGGCCTCGTGGAGCTCGTTGTCCTGCACCGGAAACGAGGGCTTAGTGGAGGGCCCCTCCGGCAGCGGCTGCGCCCAGCCAACCGTCGCAACCAGGACCAGGAACCATGGTCCCGCCCAGCCGCGTCGGGTGGGCGCGACCAACGCGCCCCCGCCCCGCATCTTGAAACAGACTGCCCTCATAGTTCCACGACGGCCCCATATTCCGGGACGTCCGTATTCCAATGGAAAGTCTCGCGCAACGTTTCGGCCAAGGCGAACGCGGATTTTTCCTCTCCGTGCGTTAAGAAGACTCGGCTGGGCGGCGATTGGAACCCTCTTGCCCATTTCAACAGCTGCCGTCGGTCGGCATGCCCGGAAAACCCGTAGATCTGTGCGATCTCGGCGCGGACGGTGTAGTTCCGCCCATGGATTCGTACGTTCGACTCGCGCTCGACCAATCGCCGCCCCAACGTTCCATGCGCCTGATATCCCACGAACAGAATCGTGTTGCGCTTGTCGTCGATGGTCTGCCGTAAGTGGTGCTTGATGCGGCCGGCGTTGCACATCCCGGAAGTGGACATGATGATGCACGGTCCTTTGTAGTCATTGATCTTCCGGGAGTCGGAGCTCTTGGTGACCAGCCGTAATCCCGGGAATCGAAGCGGAGGCTCTTTCGACGCGATTCGCTCCCAAGCCTCTTCATCGAAGTAATCATGAAAGCGATTGAACACGTCCGTCACGTCCACCGCCATGGGACTGTCGAGATACACTGGCGCGTCGGGGATCACATCGTTATGCACGAGCGTACTGATGTGGTACATCAATTCCTGCGCCCGCTCGACGGCGAAAGTCGGAATGACCAGCTTACCGCCGCGACGCAGCGTGCGGTTGGCGATATCGCTTAACTGCGAGGCCACATCGCCATGGTCTTCGTGATCGCGATCGCCGTAGGTTGACTCCATGATCAGGAAGTCCTGGCGCGGCGCCAGTTCGGGATCGCGGATAATCGGCTTGCCCCATTGGCCGATATCGCCCGAGAAAATCACGATGCGGGTTCGCCCTTGTTCGGTGACGCGAACTTCGACAAAGGCGGAGCCCAAGATGTGGCCGGCTTCATGAAAGACGGCCTCCACGCCATCAGCGACCTGGACCGGCTTGTCGTACTGGCAGGGCTTCAGCAGCTTCAGCGTGTCGCGAACATCGTCCTCCAGGTACAAGGGCGCCGGTTCGTGCTCCGTCTTGCGCTTTTCGCGACGATGCCGTTTCTTCTTGTACTCGGCGTCCTCCCACTGGATGCGGGCGGAATCGAGCAACATGATGTCAGCCAACGCGCAGGTGGGCGCGGTGGCGAAGATCGGATTGTGAAAGCCCTGGTTGACCAACCGCGGAACCAAGCCGGTATGATCGATGTGGGCGTGAGTGAGAATCATGGCGTCGAAGGAATTGGCCGGCAACGGGCACGGATGCCAATTGCGATCCAGGAACTCGCGCTCCTGGAAGAGCCCGCAATCGACCATCACGCGGGCGTCGCCCACCTCAAGGCAATATCGCGAGCCGGTGACCTGACGGTTGGCTCCCAGAAAATGTAACTTCAAACCGAACTCCTCTGCTGACGCGATGATTCGACTTCCTTGATTATAAACGAGAGGCTGTCAGCGAATACGCGACTTTCGCACAAACCAGAAAGGACAACGAGGTGAACTTGATGGACGGTCCCGCCCCGACGGACGTGCCGGCGCTGGAAGAACTGCTCAGTCGTCCCACCGACGCGGCTGTCTCGCGCTGGAGCGAGCCGACGGCGACCTGCTGCTGTTGGGCGCCGGGGGTAAAATGGGCCCTTCCCTCGCTCGCATGGCCGCCAGGGCGATTCGGCAAGCTGGAGGCGGCGGGCGAGTCATGGCGGTTTCGCGGTTCTCCCAAGCAGGTTTGCGCGAGCGATTGGAGGCCGACGGCGTCCAGACGCATTCATGCGACCTGTTGGATCCACGCCAATTGCGGCGGCTGCCGGACGCGCCCCTGGTGGTCCAAATGACCGGCTTCAAGTTCGGGGCTTCCCGCGATCCCAGCCTGGCGTGGGCGATGAACTGCCACCTGCCCGCCATGGTGGCGCAACGCTTCGCCGATAGCCGCATCGTCGCGTTCTCCACGGGCAATGTGTACCCGCTGGTCGAACCCTCCACGGGTGGTTGCACCGAGGAACATCCCTGCGGCCCGATCGGAGAATACGCCATGACGGCCCTCGGTCGCGAGCGATTGCTGCAGTACTTCAGTCGCCAACATCAAACTCCGCTGACCCTGCTACGGTTGAACTACGCGGTCGAAATGCGTTACGGAGTGCTTGTCGATCTGGCCCGCCAAGTTCTCGGCAACCAACCGATCGATGTGGCCATGAGCCATGTCAACGTGATCTGGCAGGCGGACGCCAACGCCGCGGCGCTGGCCGCGATCGAACTAGGGGAAGTCGGTGGCCGAGTGTTGAATATCGCCGGACCGGAGATGCTGAGCGTCCGGGAAGTCGCTGAGCGCTTTGGGCAATTGCTGAATCGCGAGCCCGTTTTCCGCGGCCCAGCGGACGGCCGGGCGGGCGGCCCGTCGCTGCTGAACAACGGATCCGCCGCGCGGCGCCTGTGGGGGCCGCCGCGCGTGGATGCGAGCCGCTTGATCGAGTGGACCGCGTCCTGGCTGGGGCGTGGCCTGCCGACGCTGGACAAACCCACCCATTTTCAAGTCGCCGACGGGAAATTCTGACTCGTGCAGCTCTCCCGGCGCTGCGCGGCGCCAGCTTGGCGTTACCGCGCTTCGCGGCGGGCCGACTACTTTCGCGGCTGTTTTTCTTCTATATTGATGCGGCGGCAGCAGCGCCGCGGTTGCCAAGGTTTGCGCAGCGCGGACGAATTGCCTGCCGGCGCGGCGCCTCCTTCGCTCGATTTGAAGCCAGGCCCTCCGGGCCTCAGAGATCACGGCGAGTTCACCTGAAAAACACCTGCCATCCTGCTTAGAATCTCGAGATACGCATTCATGACCAAAAGCGAACCTAAGAAATCCGGCGGCGTTCTGGGCCTGATCTTCTCGCCATTCGTGTTGTTCTTCAAAGCCATCCACAAGCACTTCCTGGCGTATCTGTTCAGCCGCACGCTGCGCGACGAGGATCGCATCTACAGCATCAAGTTCGTGTGGTACGGCGATACGGTGTACCTGCATCCGATGACCTGGGGCAGTTTGCTGTTGTACTTTGCCGCCCAGGCCGGCCGGGCCGAAGGCTGGTTGTTGCTCATCTGGTTCTGCATGCTGGGCGTCAGCTATCTCGCTGTCATGTACAACTTCGACGTGATCCGGATGGCGATTCTGATTGTCGGATTGGTCGCTGTGTTCGGCTTGGCCTACATTTCGAAAAACGAATACAACTGGAATCCCTTCTCGGTGTTTTCCGGCCATTTGCGCTCGCTGGACGCCAAAGTCTCGCCGGGGTTTTACCTGGTGTCCTGCTACTTGTTCTCGGCGTTGATCTTCTGCGAAGTGGTCTGGGCGTGGCTGTTTCAGCGCGTCGAAATTGACGAATCCTACGTGTATGAACATCGTTTTTTGCGGGGCACCGCTCGCGAGCCGATCTTCTCGCGTGGCCTGAAACGCGAAACCAAGGACTTGCTGGAGCTGCTGCTGCTGGGCGCCGGCGACATCATGCATCGCACTCGCAATGGCGTCAAGCGATTCAAGAATGTGCCGCTCGCCTCGTTGGGACTTGGCGTGTCCATCGACTCGCTACTGGACTATCGTCGCCGCGGACAGGTCGCGTTGGAACGGCGGCAGAAAGAGGAGGAAGGCGCCGATGCACGCGTGGAGGACGCCTTTCCCGATACGCATGAGGACGATTGGCACGACGACGACCACGGAGGGGATGACCATAGCCATGACGACGGCGGCGACGACGATCACGATGGATTCTAGGCGGCGCCTCCCAGGGTTGCGCAGCGCCGCACCCTGGGCTGATGCGGGACCGCCCCGTTGGGACTGATTGGATTTAGCCCAGCACGTTTTCGACCAACTTCGCCCAGTAGCTATCGCCGAGCGGCAGAATCTCGTCGTTGAAGTCGTAACGGGGACTGTGCAGCCGACAGTCCTGCGTGGTGGGCCCGTTGCCAATCCAAGCGTAGCTTCCGGGGCGCCGCTGCAGCATGAAAGCGAAGTCCTCCGACCCCATGCCAGGCGGGGGATCTCGCAACACATTCTGGTCGCCCACGACATCGGCCGCCGCCATCGCCGCCCACTCCGATTGATCCGGCGAGTTGATCGTCGCTGGATAGCGCCGTTGATAGCGCACCGAGACCTCGGCGCCCAACGCTTCGCAGACGCCTTGAATCAGGCGCCGCAGGTCGTTTTCGATCTTCTGCTGGACGGGCTCGCGGAAAGTCCGCACCGTGCCGCGGATCCTCGCCGTCTCCGGCAGAACGTTCCAAGTATCGCCCGCTTGGACTTGGGTCACGCTGACCACGGCGCGATCCAGCGGGCTGACTCCGCGGCTGACGATGGTTTGCAGCGCGGTAATCACATGGCCCGCGGCGACAATCGGATCGACGCCCATGTGCGGCATCGCCGCATGCGTGCCTCGGCCGCGAATCTCGGCTTCAAAGACGTCGAAAGCGGCCATGATGGGTCCGGGACGGACGGCAAATTTGCCAACACGCAGACCCGGCATATTGTGCAGGCCAAAGACCGCGTCACACGGAAAACGCTCAAAGAGGCCCTCTTCGATCATCACTCGCCCGCCGCCTTCGTTCTCCTCAGCCGGCTGGAAAATGAAGTGGGCGATCCCCGAGAATCGACGCGTGCGAGCCAGATAGGTCGCCGCGCCCAGGAGCATCGCCGTGTGCCCATCGTGGCCGCAGGCGTGCATCTTGCCGGGAAACTGCGACTTATGCTCGAATTCGTTTTGCTCGGCAATGTCCAGCGCATCCATGTCCGCCCGCAGGCCTACATGCTGAATGCCGCCGCGACTCGGCAAACCGCCTTCCAGAACGCCCACCACGCCGGTGGTGGCCAGCCCTCGATGCACTTCCATGCCTAGGCGTTCGAGCTGTTGGGCCACCATGTCCGAGGCGAATGTTTCCTCGAACGCCGTCTGAGGGTGAGCGTGCAAAGCGCGGCGCCACCGAATCATGTCCGGCGCCAAGTCGTTCAGGAACGCAATGGTGGGCATTGGCGAGATTCTCGAGCCTTCCCCCGCAAGTACGGCAAGCCACGAGGCGCCTGCCGCGGTCCAAGCCGCTAGATTAGCAAGCTCCGCCCGACCAGGATACCAGGAAGACCCAGATTCTCCAACGCGACCACCTACCGCAAATTGCCTGGTTGGCCGAGCTACGCCGCTGATCGACGTCGCGATTGGACCACGCTCTGCAAGATAGCGGCGATCCGGGGGGTTTGACTCGTCGGTGAAAAACAGTCCGCCACGCGCTTTCGTCCGGCCGATCCGAAGTGACGCCGCGTCGTCTCGTCGTCCAACAGATGATTGATCGCTTGGGCGAGCGGACGAGGCTCCGCCGGCGGCACCAACAATCCCGTACCGCGGTCGACGACGCATTCGCCGATCCCGCCAACTCGCGTGGCGACGCAGGGCAGACCGACGGTCATGGCTTCCAGGATGCTCAGCGGAAAACACTCCTCGAGTGACGGCAAGACGAAGACGTCCATTGCCGAGAGGACTTCAGGGATATCGGAACGGGCGCCGGCCCAGATCACACGATCGTCCACCTGCAAACGGCGGGCTTCGCTTCGCACTTGCTGCAAGTACTTGGGATCCTTGCCGGGGCCGCCCACGCAGAGGAGTCGCGCTCCGGGGTGCTGGCACAAGATCTGCGGGAACGCTGCGCACCAAATGGATCATGCCTTTGCGAGCGATCACATCGCCGACCGGGCCGAACAGCAACTGGTCAGGCGTCGCCCGCCACTCCTCCCGTAGCCGCTGGCGAGCCTGCGGGTCCGGATTCTTGAATCGCTCCCAGTCCACGAAATTATGCACCGTCGCGCTGTTCTGTTTGGCGACCAGATTCACTCGGCGATGGTAGTCCGTCGTCGAATCGGAAACGCCAATCACAAAGTCGTTCCACATCCAGTGCAATTGCAGGTAGCGGCTATGCGCGGTAGCGACCGAAGGCGTTCCCGTCATCCATCGCAACACGACCGCGAAGCAAGACGCGCTGCTTTGATGCGAGTGCATCACCTCAACGCCGCGAAGCCGAACCTGACGAGCGGCCTCGCGCAACTGCACCGTGGAGAATTTCGCGAAGTCCGTGGTGATCGTCTCGAAACCCGCCGCCGAGGCTTGCTCGGCCATCCAGGATTGCGGCCGACAGGCGATCGTGACTTGATGCCCCAAGCGACGCAGTTCGTGGGAGAGCATCCAACAATGAATCACCGCGCCGTTGACCGCGCGTCCCGAGCAAAGCTGTAGCACATGCATGATAGACGACCCGCTAAGGAACTCGTGTTTGAGCGAGGAATGTACGGCAGAAGCCGCTCGCAGTGCAAGATTCAGTCGGCGACATTTCGTGCACTTTGAAATCGTCCGCCCGACAGCGAAAGCGTTCGGCGGCGCGGATCGCGCTACGAAGAAATCCAGCCTGCATCAAGCTCGTTTTCCCGAAAAACCGCGGAAAGAAAAACTCGCGAAAAGCGACCTTGACCCTACCGGATGATTGGCATATTCTCCCCCCAACACGACACGGATGCATTGTTGATCGCGACACGGATGTCTTCTGCTGCGGCGGGTCATCCATCCAAGGATCACCCATGCAGCGTGTCGAGCGCGACGGAAGTCGAGTCCGCACCTGGAGCCATGACTCCGCGGACCGTGAAGGACACAGGCAAGGAGGCTGACGTACCTTTGTAAATACTTTCTCACCGCGCTGCCCGGACCCCAGTGATCCAAGCAAGGATGCCAGATCACGCCCGAGTCCAATCGCTCCCGGAACAATGTCGTGTCCTTCGCCCCCCTGGGACCCTTCATTGTCCGGGGGCTTTTTTTTTTCTTGGTTCTTGGTTCGCCCGGAGTCCCAACGGGACGGCCGCAAATCAGCCCAGGGTGCAGCGCGCAACCCTGGGTACCGACGCCTGTTGCGTGCGAGGCGACAGATTGGCGCCAGGCTTATTGCCGCGAGGTTCGCTGGACGGCAGCTAGAAATGCCATTCTTCGACGTCCGCATGCGTCTCTCACCGCTTCTTGCTGTGCGGGCGAAAGTCGCATCCAGGATGTGATTTCATCCATCGTCCGGAAGCATCCCTCGCACACCAAACCCGACGCGTCGAGTTGGCAATGACCGATACAAGGAGAGAGGTTGCGCTCGTCCTGTGCGGAGTGATCACCATCGCTTGGCGGCTTGCTCACCAATCGCGTTCCTCGTTGCCGACGTTGGAAGCGTCGTGTTGGGTGGGCGGCGAGGCGTCGGCGTCGCCCGCCGCGCGATCGGCCGTCAAGGGTCGCTCGTCGCTGGTCGCCGCTGCCGGTTCGTCGTTCGTATCGGACGGGGACTCCCGCAACGGTCGGATCCCCAGCGTTCGGGCCATTAAAGGCGCCAAAGCCGCCGCCCCGAGGCTCAACAACGCCCCCATCTTCGCCGCGTCTTGCATCGGCGTTCCGGGAGGGAATGCCGCATCGGCCACGAACAGCGCCACCGTGAAGCCAATCGCGGCGACCATGCCCAGCGTCACGATGTGACGATAGGTCATCCCAACCGGGACTTCCATGCCGAAGAAGCGATGAGCGATCCAGGTGAAGAACGTGATGCCCAGAGGTTTTCCAATCAGCAAGCCGGCCAAGACCGCGACGGTGCCGGTTTCCAACCCGCTCACCACCACGCCCGCGTTGGCCAAGCCGAACAGGCCCAAGATCAACTCCACGGGGTTCTTCCACCAATGCTCGAAGGCGTTCAAGGTGTCATGCAGAGAAAGCTCCTCACGAGCAAAAATACCCAAGTCGGTATGAGCATGAGGCATGCAGAACACGACCGGCACCAGACCCAACGCCGGATGCAGATGAGCCAGGTAGAAGGAAACCCAGCACAGGACGCCAGGCAGCAGCAAGTACCACCAGAAGCTTTGCACGCGCAGCTTGCGTAGCACGAAACACAGGGCGATGGAGAAGGCGGTCAGCAACAGCCACTGCAACTCAATCTGCTGCTTGGGATAGAACACCGCCAGAATGACCAATCCGGCCGCATCGTCCGCGATCGCCAACAGCAGCAGAAACGCAATCGCCGGATGTCCAGGCCCGAAGACCAGGCGGCCAATCAGATAGCTGAAGGCGATATCCGTGGCGCAGGGGATCGCCCAACCTCGACCTAACGTCAACACCTGCCCCACGGTCGCCAAGACCAAGAGATACACCAACGCCGGTCCGACGATGCCTCCCAAGGTGGCTGAGCAGCGGGGTCGCCGCCTTGCGAATATCCGACAAGGCGCCTCCTGGCAGCAGGCTCTCGAACACTTCCTTGCCGGCGATGGCGAAGAACAAAGCCATCAAGACATCGTTGATCACGAAATGAAAGGTAAGGCCGTGACCATGACCGGAATCCGGTTCGTCGGGCGCCGCGGAGTTCTCTGGCTCGGGCCGATCGCCATTGGCGCCATGGGGCGCCGGCGCGTCGCCAATCGCTGAGGAGGCGGCGTGTTGCTCCGCCTCGAGTTCACGTTGGTGATCGGCGGCGTCCAAGTCCTCCTTGTCCCAAAGCAACTGGCGGTAGTCGAACTCGTGGACGAAGTGCTGGTATGTCTCGTGGTGGAAATTCGCCCAGACAAACGCTGAGCAGCGCACCGGCCACCAAGAAGATGCTGTTTTCGAACAGGAAGCGAATCGCCGGCTGCGACTTGGCGGGTGAGGAATGCGACATAAGTGGGATCGTATGTACGGCGATTCTTTGAATGGGATGAGCAGGCGGGCGCACCGAATGCTACAGAGTACCCGTAAACGCCTTGGCGCGAAAGCGACGCGCGCAAGAGGCGGCAAGATCCGGCAGGGCTCGCGGAATCGGCTCGCTCGCCGGCTCCAGCCAAGGGAGACCGCCATGGGCTGGAAGGCTCTCGACCAACCGGCGCGTTGTCATCGCGTCCCATTGAGGATAAGATCCGACGCTTTCGGCGAGACCTCCGCGGCGAGTTCCTCGCGGCGTCGAGCAAGGGCCCCGCCGTTCGCGCCCTCACAGGAGCCAGCCTTCATGCAGATTGCGATTCTGGGAACCGGAAGCGTAGGGTCAACGCTGGGAAAACGCTTGGCCGAAGCCGGGCATTCCATCCACTATGGTTCGCGGGATCCGTCGTCGCCCAAGGCTCAAGCCGCCGCCGCGGCCGCGGCCGCTTCCGTCAGCACACTGGCGGAAGCCGTGAGCGACAGCGAGGTGGTCATCCTGGCGGCGCCCTGGACGGCGGCGTGCGAATTGACCGCGTCCCTAGGCGACCTGCGCGGGCAGGTGCTGATTGACTGCACCAATCCCCTGAACGCCGCCTTCGATGGGCTGGACTTGGGCTTTGATATTTCCGCGGCCGAGCGAATCCAGGCCGCCGCGCCCACGGCTCGCGTGGTCAAAGCCTTCAACATGGCCAGCGCCGCAACCATGGCCGATCCGGACTATGACGGCGTTGCGGCCACGATGTTCTATTGCGGCGACGATGAAGACGCGAAAAAGCAAGTCGCCACGTTGCTGGAGTCGCTGGGCTTTGAGCCAGTCGATGGCGGTCCCCTGAAAAACGCCCGCTATCTCGAACCGATGGCGATGTTCTACATTCATCTGGCGATGAACGGCTGGGGAGGCAACTGCGCCTTCAAGATACTCAGCCGCGAAAAGAAATAGTCCGTTCCACCGCCGACTCGACGCAATGAAGCTCACCCGATGACCGTTACCCAATGACGCTTCCCCAATGAGGTCGCCATGGCTGTCGAACGCCCGCCTGAACTGGAGCCAGCACGCGTCGTCCTCGAGCTGCCGGTGCTGTGGGGCAACCAGGATGCATTCGGCCACGTGAACAACACGGTGTATTTCCTCTGGTACGAATCCGCACGCATTCTCTACCTCGAAGAAGCCGAACTGCAACCGTTGATGGACGAGCGTCAACTGGGGCCGATCCTCGCGGCGATCGACTGCAACTATCGCCGGCAAGTCAACTATCCGGATCGCGTGTTGATCTCGGCGCGAGTCACCGAAATGGGGCGCTCGAGCATGAAGATGGCGCACGTGGTTTACAGCACCGAACAAAAATCCATCGTGGCCGACGGCACGTCAACCGTCGTGGTCTTCGACTACGCGATCAACCGACCCAAGCGCATCTTCCCCAAGCTGAGACAACGGATTGCCGCCTTTGACAACATCCCGCCAGAGCCACCCAGCCTGCGGCGCCGTCCAAGAACCGGCTAAGGCGGTTCCTGGGGTGCGCTGCGCGACCCCATAGGCGTCAAGTTAATAGGCAACCCTGGGAAACCAATGCCGTCCCGGCAACAAAGCCCCGCCGGGGCGACCCCAAACCAGCCCAGGGTGAAGCGCAGCGCAACCCTGGGTACCGACCCCGTTTCCCGGCAACAAAGCCCCAACGGGGCGACCCCAAACCAGCGCCGCGAAAAACGGGATTACGACAGGGAGCATCGCGAAACACAGAGGCCCGAACGGCATGCGTCTCTGTGATTCTCCGCGGTCAATTCCATCCGGATTTTTCTTAACTTGATGCTTATCGGGGTGCGCTGCTCGACCCCAGGCTTTGGGGTTGCACCGCCTTGCGGTGCTTGGACGTCAGCTTGAGGGTGTGTTGCCGGTCAGTTCGCCTCCAGTGACGGCGCGTGGTTGCTCAAAAACTCCTCGATGCTCGTGGCGACCGAATCCCATTGCGAGCCGCCCACAGCGATCACCCGGTTTCCCTTGCGGGCGACGTAGAGGAATCCTGCCGGCAAACCCTCAGCTGGATAGAGGCGCAGCTCCGACGCTTCGCCCCGCGGAAAGCCGCTGCTCAACTGAAACGGATCTTGCAATTCCAATCGCTCGGGAAAGGTCGCCAGCCAGTCCGCCATGATCGACGCCGCCTGCTGGGCGTCGGTCGCTTCGGCCTTGGCTGATAGACACGTGAAGCTGCCGGGGCCGTCGTGCTGGTAAAAGTAGTCCAACACGATCTCTCCAGATTGGTGCCGCCACTTGCTGACGAACTCGTTGCTCGTGCGGATGTCGCCGACCCCCAATGAGCGATAAGCATGCACCGGAACCAGGCTGCGACGATCGGCGTTGGTGATGGGCAAGGGCCGCGCATCGGGTTTCAACCACCAGGCGGCCAGCAGAATACATCCGCCCACGACGCTGCTGGCCGCGATAATCAACCACGTCACTTGGCGGTGCGTCGCCGGTTGGTTCATTGGATTTCGTTTTCGTCCAGAAGCTTGCCGTCGTTGCGATGCGCGAGTTGTTGCAACACAGCAAGGTTCATGTTGCTTCCGAAGTACCTGATGCTGCCATCGCCCATGGCGAAATTGCAACCGCTGGGATGCTGAGCCCCGAAGCCGCCAGTCGCGGTCAAGTTCGCCAACTGAGGGCCTGTCGGAGGCGGAGCGTTGGGCCCCGGCGGATCGTTGAAGCCAGCCGGCGGCGTCATGCCGGCGCCTAGCATCATCCCGTCCCCAGACGCCATGCCGGCTTCCACCGGCAAGCCGGGCAAGCGATCGTCGAACACGGCGTTGGCGGGCAAGACGATCGGAAGCCCTCCTGCGTTGGGGGGCGTACCCGTGTTCCGCAACGTGCCCGGCGTGCCTGACATCCAACCCAGAGTCGAACGGCGCCAGGTTCGGTTCCATCGTCTTCTCGCCCAGGAAAATCGTCAATGAAGACCCATCGATGATCTCGCGATAGCGGACTTTACTGTTCAGAAAGAAAACGCCGTTGTTGGTCGTATCGATCGGGGCGGCCAGGTCGTGATGGCATGCTGCGTAGTTGGTCCGCGGATTGTTATCGGTGGACCAATCCGATGGGCACTGCAACAACGCCACTCTCAAGCGACGAACGGGCGCATTCTTAGGATCATAGACGCTGAGTTTCTGATCAATGTTCTTGTAATAGCTGGTCCGTTCGATATAGGGCAAGATCGAGATAATCCAGCCGTGATGAAATCCCACCGGGCGATTCAAGATGGGCCCCTTGTCGTTGACGCTGCCCGATGGCAATCGCTCGAACGCCATCTCGTAATTCTGCACCGCCATGATCAGCTGCACCAGGTTGTTGCTGCATTGGATACGACGAGCAGCTTCGCGGGCGGCTTGTACGGCCGGCAACAACATGGCCACGAGAATGCCGATGATGGCGATCACCACCAGCAGTTCAACCAATGTGAAGCCACGGGCGGCGGAATGCGTTTTGCGAATCATCGAACATCTCCCTGAGAGAAAGGCGGCCGCGGCGGGCGATCGCCTGGCGTTGGCTGTTGGTTGCTGTTCACATTCGTATCGTCCATGGGATCTTTTGTGTCCCTTGACGTCGCCGGTGGTTCGGCGACCACCGGTGCAGGCGTGTTCTCGGTCGCAGCGGACTTGTCTGGTTCGTCCCCTTGCGGCGCCAACCACGTCGCCTGCAAACGGCGCCGCACGGTGTCGTGTTCCTCCAGCGGATACGCGGCGACCACGTCCACCACAAGCAGGCCGTCACGGCGCACGACCTGGATCTCGACTCGACCAGCTCGCGGCAGGGGCTGGCCCTCGGCGACATCCCAGATTTCTCCCGGATAATCCGCATCCTGCCGCAGCCGCACTCTGGCGAGTTGCAAGGCCGACTGGGCGAGCCAGGAGCACTGGGTCGCATGTTCGTTCGTTCGCAGGGCCTGCATTCGGCGAGCAACCTGGCCGATCAGGGCGGTCAGGATCAAGGCGAAGCGGCGCAGCAAAGCAGTGCGGCGGGCAGCATCACGCCCAGTCTTCGCGAAGCGGACCTGCGGAACCGCGTGTCGCCCTTCATTCCATTCATGGCGTTTCTCCCAGGTCGCCGGGAATTTGATTGCCGTCCAAGCCAACGACTGAAATCAGGGTGCGCACGCGTCGTCCGCCCCGCGGAGCGAATTCTGACAACTCGTCGGCGGTCGGCGCGTCGAGCAACCGCAGGGCGAAAATGTTCGCCTCGCGCCGCCGCCAACTCCATTGCAATTGCATGCCGTCGGGCAAGACAAAGCTGTCCCAGCGAGGCGGGCTGTCGCCGACTCGCTCGCGACGGACAACCCGCTGTTTCAAGACGATGTACTCGACCGCCGCCCCATCGGCCCGCAAGAACGTCAGCTTCCTGCCTCCGGCAAGGACGGCGTCAGCGGACGATTCTGAATCAGCGAGCGGTTCCTGTGCGGAATTGGTCCTCGAGGGTGATGGCGTGTCGGGGACCTCGTCCCGCCACACGATATCGAGCGCCGCATGGCAATCCTGCCGAAACTGGCGACTAAACCGCCGCCATGTTTGCTCCGATTGCAGTTGCGAATTCAACACGCCCTTCATCTTCCGGAGCGAGACCAGAGTGAATCCTAGCATCGAAAGAATAATTCCAACCAACAAGATGATCGTCAGGCCATGCGCTAACGAGAAACCCCGTCGAGAAAACCGCAGCAGGCGCCGGCGTCGGAGGCGGATCGAACTCACTGCGATGCTCCTTGACTTGGGGCGTCGCCGGCGGCGATCTCATGAGTTCGCAACATGGACAACTTCAAGGCGGGTTCGCTTTCGTTCCAAGCGACCACAACGGTTAGCCATCTGGATTGCGAATCCACTTCGTCAACGGACCATGACACGGCGGGCGTCTCGATGGGCGCGGCGAAGTCCCTGAGGTAGTCGTCCGTCACCGCGGCGAGACTCTCGGCGTCGAGCTGGTCCCACGGCGCGACGCTGGCGAGCTCCATCAGATTCTCGGCCGTTTGCAGCGCATAGGCTCGCTCCTGATGCCGTTGCACATGACGCGTCAACCCATACAGCGTTTGGGCAATCAGCAACAGCAGCGCGCCGAGTAACAGAATCGCCGTGACGCTTTCGAGAACGACGACAGCGTTGCGTGTCGGCGCGCCGGCGCGGCGAATGGGTCGCGAGAAATAAAACGCAGGATCGCGGAGACGCATGAGCTCTACTCAGCGAGGACGGTGATGATTTGAGTCAGGGGATAGAACACCTGGACGATAACGATCAGCGCGAACAAGGCGGCGATCGCAACCGCCAGTGGAAAGACCAGTCCTTGGATGGTCTGCAAACGCGCGAGGAACCGTTGCGTGCGGCGGTTCGAAAGTTCGAGCATGGCCCACGACAGGTTTCCCACGCGCTCGGCGGCCAGGAGGACTTCTTTCTCGACGTTGCTCAACAAACCTCGTTGCTGCATGGCCGAAGCCCAGGGCGATCCCGATCGCATGTCGCCGAGGGCGTCGGCCAAGCGGTTTCTAATGCCGGTTTTGGGGTAACCCTGGGCCAGCAACTCAACTGCCTCTTCCAGCGAGACGTTGGATCCGCGCGGGGCGTCGGCGCCGCCAGTGATCGCCCGGTCCTGCTCGGACGTCTCTCCCGCGAGACTCCAGGAGAGGGCCCGCAAGACGCGTGCTCGATCCAGAGACGCCATGAATGTGCTGGCGAAGGCGATATCGGAATCCAACAGATTGAGACACGCCATGACCCAGAATCCCACGACGACGGGGGTACTGAGAAGGACGCCGATAATCGCCACGGCGCCGATGAACGTCGTCGCCGATTCCCAGCCCATGATCGCCGTACTCATCTCAAATTCGCCCAGCATCTGCGATATCACAGGCTGCACGTTGAGCTGGATATACGCCACCGAGGTCGCCATGACCAGGCCCACGACGATCAGGTATCCCAGACGGGTGCTCAACCAACGCCACTGAGCCTGGATTTCGCGAACGATGTCGAGGGCGCCGCGCATCGAACGCTGCATGGCGCCGAACTTCACGCCGACCAACAAGGCGACGAAGGTGTCCAGATCGGGCTTGACCCGCGCCGTGGATAAAGCTCGCATCAAAGGGGCGCCTTGCTGCAGCAAGTTGCCGAGCACTTGCGCCTGGCCGCCCACGGAGAATCCAGACGGCGCCGTCACCACCGAAGTCGGATCGATCCGCTCCATGGCGAATGCATGGGCGGCCTTCCACAGCGGAACGCCGCGTTCGGCGGCGGATGTCAACACCCAAAAGAGAATCTGCTGTTCACTGGCGCGGTAACGATACAGCGCGATAATCAAGGCGCCCGCCAGGATCGGCAGTCCGACAATCATCATCGCTTGCCCAAACAACAAGCACAATGTGATCGTGGCGGCGATCAGGGTGACCCACCCAACAACGCTCATCAGCAGTCGCGGCGCCGTACGGCGCAGGCTCAGCTGAGCACACCAGATCAACGATCCGCCAAGCAGCATCCCCGCGATGGAAAGGAAGAACACGATTTCGAGTGCGATGGTCATCGCGTGGACTTGCTCGTGGGAGGTTGCTGGAGGCTCAGGACAAGGCCCGCAATAAAGTCACCAGGGGCGCAAACATGGAGATCGCCGTGAACGCCACGACCATGGCGGTCAAAATGAGGACGATGGTGGGTCCGACGCCGCGGACCATCTCGGCGCGGGCTCGCGCGGCCGCCTCCAAATCGTCGGCCGCTTGACGCAGCGCGTCAGGCAACACCCCGTTCTTCTCGCCCCAGGACGCCAGCGGAATCAACCACGCCGGCGCCGACGGCTCGGCGGCAATGGCTCGCGACAAGCTATCGCCCTGACGAGCCGCCACGGCCAGCGAGCGACTTGCCGCTGCGATTTGTTGATCGAAGACTCCGCCGGACGTCAAATCCAAAGCCTCCGGCAGCGGCACGTTGTACGCCGACAAGGTCGCGAGCAGCCGTGAGAATTCCGCGGCGCCCGACCAACGCCACATCGCGCCCAACAGAGGCACGGTGTGCAGAAGTCCGTGCCAATTTCTTTTCGAGAGCAGCAGACGAACAAACGCCAGACTGATCAGAGACATGACGAACAATCCCGCCAACATCCAAACGCCCCGATCCTGCACCCAGAACATCGCCGTCATCCAACTGGGAAGAACAAGGCCGAAGTCCTCGAACAGACTTCGAACCGGCAGCACGCAAACAGCGGTCACCCACAGCGCCAAGCTCAAACAAGCCGCCATCACCGCCAGCGGGTAGGCCAGACTCCCGAGGATGATCCAATTCAATTCGCGTTGTCGCCGCCGTGATTCAATCAGGTCGGCGAGCAGCTCGGGCATCCGGCCGGCTCGGTCCGCGGCGCGAATCAAACCGCGAATGTAAGCGGGCGGCGCGGGCCGCACCTCGTCAAGCGCTTGATGCAGGTCCATGCCTTGGTCCATGCTCCTCGCCAGGCTCCGCAAAATGACGGCAATCGAGGCGTCTTCCGTTTCGCGACTGGCGGCCAACAACCCATCGCTGAGCGTTTGTCGCCCATCCGCCGCGGACGCGACCGACAACGCCAACCGCTCGGCTTGCTCGTTCGATAGCGATCGATTGGCGTCGGACGGAGTTTCGCTCATCAGGAACAACCAGAAAGGGATCAAAGCAGCGGGAAACATCGTGGTGAAGCGGAGACGCACTCAGGGAATCACTTCCAGTACCGCGTAGCGATAGAAGAAACCGAACCATGGCGCCAGCGAAATATAACCGTAAGCCGCCACGGCGACCGCCCCCAAACCCAGGGCCACGAACGAGGGGACAAAACGGGTTAGCCACCGTTCCTGACGGTCCACTCGACGACGCAGGGAGGCCGCCTCGACCTCCAGGGCGTTCATCAGGTTCGCTTGTTCGCCGATGGCCTGCAATTGCCAAGCCAGCACGGGAGGAAACCCCGCCGGGACGCGTGGGCGAGGCCCGTCGTCCTGCAAATGATTGGCCAACTCGTTCGCGAACCGATCCAATTCGGCATGACCGGCGGCGGCGGCGCTGAGTCTCAACGCTTCCGGCATCGGCAAACCGCGCCGCATCAGTAGCGGCAACAACTCGGCGAACGTCGCCAAGCGACTGCGCCAAACCAGGCCTCCACTGAACGAGCCTCCCCTGGCGCGGCGGCTCAGCGGACTTCGCCAAAGCAACAACAACGCGGCCAGAACCGCCAACACGGGAACGCCGACGGCCCAATAGGGCAGCGTGGCGGTCAGGAAACGATGGATCGAGAACAAGCCCAGGCGCATGCCGGACTGTTCGACCGCGCCCACGCTAAGCGGTGTGACGAATTCCAAGGTGAGAATCAACAGCGCAAACGCCAGCGCAGCGACGACGACGGGATACAGCAGCGCGGTGCGAAAAGCGTTGCGGACGCGGACGCTTCGCCGCAGCGCCAAGGTCACGCCGTCGAGCACCTGCACCAATTGCCCGCACTGGACGCCCGCTTGAAGAATCGCGGCATACGCTGGCGGCAAGGAAGGCGTCTGTCGCAGCGCCTCTCCCAGCGACATTCCTTGTTCGAGCCGCCGCCCCAATTCCTCGCTCAGCTGTGCGACGCGGCCGCTGCTTTCCCTCCCCATGGCCCGCAGGCCGGATTCCAAGGGAACCCCACAACGAGCCAACGCTCGCAGCTCATCATTCAAAGCAATCAGTTGCTCGGCCGATATCGGGCGAGCGGATCCATCGGACATCGGTGGCTCGAAGAAGGAAGTCGCTTTGGCTGGCCGCGCGGAGCAAGATCGTCTCACCACAACTTAACCGCGAAAAACCCGCGGCGGACGCCGTTTTTTGATCGTAGTGTAAGCCATCGGTGAGCGGCGTGGAACAAATACCGCGCTTTTCCCGCTCAAGGCCTCCGAGCCGCGGCGGCCGATCCGCTGTTGGTGTTCACCAAGTTCTCTAAGCGCCCAGGACGCGTCGCACCTCAAGTGGGCTGGTCCAGCCGGCTTCGACAGCGGCCGCGGCCCGCTGTTGCAGGGTGATCATGCCCGCCTCCATGGCGGCTTGCCGCATGGCCTGCGTGTCGCCGCGATCCAACAGCGTTCGTTGCAGCCCATGCTGCGCCGGACTGAGCCACTCGACCAACACGCCGCGTCCATGATATCCGACGCCCAGACACTGTTCGCAACCCTCCGGCTGATGCACCGTCGCCACGGGCAGGCCCAGCCGATCGGATTCCTGGTCGCTGACCCGAGCGCATTGGCACAGGCGCCTGAGCAATCGCTGGTGAAAAATCGTGAGCACCGACCCGCGAATCAGGTAGGGTTCAATACCCAGGTCCATCAGCCGCTCGATCGATCCGGCCGCGGAACCGGCGTGAAAGGTCGTCAGCAACAAGTGGCCGGTGAGGGCCGCGTTAAAAGCCGCTTCGGCGGTCTGGCGATCGCGGATCTCGCCGATCATCACGACCTCCGGATCCTGCCGCAACAAGGAGCGGACGCCGTCGGCCAAGGTCAGCTCGCCGTGTCCGGACACATCGGCTTGCACGACGCCTTCCAAGGCGACTTCGATGGGATCCTCCAGGGTCATCACGGCGCGTTGACTGGGTTCTTGATGACCAAATTCTCGCAGACAGGCGTAGGCCGACGTGGACTTCCCACTACCGGCGGGACCGGTGAACAACAGTGCGCCCGATGTTTCTCGCAGGCGCTCGGCGAGCTCGCCGCGAGCATCTTCGGGGAATCCCAGCTCGTCGATCCGCCGCAAACCGCCGCCTGAAAAGAGCCGGACGGTGACGCGTTCGCCATGCAGCGTGGGAAAGGTGGCGACTCGCATTTCCAGTCCGCCGTCCTCGCCAGGAATCCGGCCCTCCTGCGGTTCGTCATGCCGATAGGTCAACAGCCGCGCCAAGACCTTCAAACGCGTCACGACCTGCGTGCGCTCGCCCGCCGGAAAAACGCCCAAGGGCTGCAACACGCCGTCGATCCGGAGGCGACAATCAAGGCCGCCGTCGACGGGTTGCACGTGCACATCGCTGGCGCGGCATTCGGCGGCGGCCTGCAACAATTGCCGCACGAACTCGGTGGCGTAGGTCTCAGACGCGGGCGCCAGATTCCGCAGGCGCCGCTTCAACTCGTTTAACATGGATGTTGGTGGGGCCGTTCCATTGGGGGACTAATTTGCACTTTGCACTTTGCACTTTGGACTTCGCACTTTGCACTTCGCACTTCGCACTTCGCACATTTCGTTCGCTGCTCGGGAAGGTGCTCATGCGTACTGCGTTTCCTGGATGCGCCTGCGCGACCCGGGGCGCCCTGCGCGACCCCAGGCTTTGAGGTTGCACCGCGCTGCGGTGCGAGGCTGGATGCGAGAATCCGCCCCGGCGTTGCCCTCTGGGCCTCGGCGAGGCGCCACTTCAACGATGGCTCGAGTCCCATCATACTCGGGGAACGGTTTCCGAACATTCGCGGCCTACGTTCGCGAAGTGGGTCGCTGACTCTTAGCTCATGGAGATGCGGTTTGTCCCCTTTTGCCCATCACTGGCGGATTCGACCAGGCGTCACTTATTTGAATCATGGTTCCTTTGGTCCCGCACCCGATGTGGTCCGCGAAGCACAGCAGCGTTGGCGCGACTTGATGGACGATGAACCGATGGACTTCTACACGCGGCGGCAGGAATCGGCGTGGCGCGTTGCGCGGGGAGAGCTCGCGAGTTTTCTGGGGGCGGAAGAGCAACGCTTGACGCTGGTTGACAATGCGACCTACGCCATGAACATCGTGGCCAACGGCTTTCCGCTGGCGGCTGGGGACGAAGTGCTGGCCACTGATCATGTCTATGGCGCCGTGCGGCGAATCTGGCAGCGCGCCTGCGAGCGACAAGGTGCGGCGTGGCGCGAGCTGCAATTGCCAGCGGCGATCGAATCCGCCGAGCAAGTCGCCGATTGTGTGATCTCGAGCTTCACCGACAGCACCCGCTTGTTGGTGATCAGCCACATCACCTCGGCCACGGCGCTGCTGCTGCCGTTGAAGCCGATCATCGCCGCGGCTCAGGCTCGCGATATCGCGGTTTGCATTGACGGCCCTCACGCGGTCGCGCAAGTCGACTTATCGCTGGACGAGTTGGGTTGCGATTTCTACTGCGCGAGCTGTCACAAGTGGCTGGCCGCGCCGTTGGGTTCCGGCTTCTTGTACGCGCGCGATCGTTGGGCGCCCGTCATGCTGCCTCCCATCCAAAGCTGGGGGCGATTGGACGCCGGTGATCCGGAGCAATGGGCCGATGAATTCATCTGGCAGGGCACGCGCGACGCGACCGCCGCGCTATGCTTGCCGGAGGCGATCTCGTTCCTGCGCGACACGACAACGTTGCGGCATTTCCGCCAACACGCGCGAGAATTATGCGACTACAGCTTCGCTCAGCTGAAGGAACTGCATCCCCAGCCGCCCTTGTCCGCCGACCGCGAGATGTACCTGGCGATGGCCCACGCTCCTTTGCCGCCGGGGCCGGCCCGACCGCTGCAGCAGGCGCTCTGGGAACGCTGCCAGATCGAGGTCCCGATCATCGATTTTGACGGAAGAAGGTGGGTTCGCGTCTCCTGCCACCTCTACAATTCCCAACAACAGGTTGACGATCTCTGCCAGGCGCTCCGACGACTGCTCGCGGAGGGGCTATGATGAATGCAAGGGCCCTGGCCGCCCTGGGGGACTTTCCATGAACCAATCCTATCGAGCGGATAACGGCGGCTGGCGATGGATGACGCTGGGCGTGTTGCTGGCGGCGACCGCCGCCGCCTGCGGCTGGATGTTGTCCGGTTCGCCCCGGCGCTTGGATACGCCGCCCGAGGCGCCAACTGTCCAGCCCGATCCCGCCGAAACCACCGCCCTGCTCCGCGCGGAACGACTCCGGTTCTATGACCAGGAAGTGACGCCGCTGCTGGACGCCAATCAACAAGCCAATCGGCAAGCCGTGCAACGTTGCTTGCAACGGATCGACGACTTGTTCGCTGGATATGAGCGAGGAGCCAAGAAGCTCTCTGAGGACTTGACCAGTTTCACGACGCGATGGGGAGTCCTGCGACGAATGCCGGGCGCCTGGTGGACCGAGGATCAGCGGATCCATGAGTTCATCCATCGGAAGTTCGAGGAGCATGTCTTCGGCGAGGAGCAACTCAATCACGATCTGCAAGAGGTGTTGCAACAACTGCGGACGGACTTGCGCGCGAACGGCGCGGGATTGCTGGCGTCGGTTCAAGCCGCCGTATCCTTGAGCGACCTGCCGGATTTGACCATCCCCAGTTACAAGAGCTATGACGAGCAGATTCGCAGCTCGATGGTGACCTTCGCGGCGTCCCGTGCTTCCGATTCGGTGTATCACGGCGTGACCACTTTGATCATCAGCGAAGTCGCGGCCGTGGCCGCCAGCCAATTGGCGGTGCGAGCGTTGGCGACCCTGGGCGGTTCGGCGGCGACCTCCGCCGCCGCTGCTGGAGGCGGCGCCGCGACGGGCGCCGCCGCGGGCGCTGGCGGCGGGTCGCTGGGCGGACCGGTGGGCGCCGTCATTGGATTCGGCGTCGGACTGGTCGCCGGAGTCGCCATCGATTGGTGGATGACCGATCGCTTTCGCTCGCAACTGGAAACCGATCTGGGCCGGTATTTGAAACAACTGCGGAAGGGCATCGTCGAAGGCGCCGGGGCCCGCCCCGGGCTGAAGCAAGCTCTGGACGACGTCGTCCAGGACATGCATCAGGCGCAGACACGAGTGTTACTAGGCGCTGTTGCGGGAGAAACCACATGAAGCTGTTGACAACGCGTGCGTGGCTGGCGGCGCTGGTCGGTCTAGGCCTGATGGCGACGGGCCCGATGTCGTCGGCGGTGGCGCAAACCACCGTGATTCGCGAGGGCGCCGAGCAACTGCTCGAGAGTCTGGGAAAATTCTGGGCCAAGTCCGCCGGGCGATCGGCGACTCGCGAACTGGCTGAATACGGCGGCGAGGCGGCCGTCAGGAAGCTGGCTCAACGCGCGCTCAAGGAAGGCGGCGAGGAGAGCTTGGAACGGATCGCACGCCTGGCCGCGGATCATGGGCCCGACGCGCTGCGGGCCTTGGACAACGCGCCGGGGTTGCGGCAAACGCTCGGCGCGCTCGATGATCTGCCGGCGGATGACATCGGCAAAGCGCTCTCGCGGATGGCCGCGGGCGCCGAGGGCCGGGCCTTGGCCGAAGCGGTGCAGCAAGTCGGCGCGGCCGCCTTGCGAGCCGAGTTGCGTCACCCTGGATTGGCCGCGCCGATCATCCGCAATCTAGGCGAAGAAGGAGTGGAGCTGTTGGGCAAGGTCAGCTCGGAGCAGGCTTTGCAGCTGGCGCGGTATGCTCCCGACCTCGGCAAGTTGCCGCCTTCCACGGCTGGCCAAGTCCTCGACTTGATGCGGCGCAATACCGGCGAGTTCTTCAGCTTCCTGGGACGATTCGCCGAGAAGAACCCCGGCAAGATTCTGTTCACCGCGGCGACAACCGGCGTGATTCTGGCCAACGCCGATCGGATTCTCGGCGGCGATGAGATCGTCTTCGACGCCCAGGGCAACCCCGTGGTGGTCACCGAGAATGGACTCCTGGGTCGAGCGGCCAGTCAGGGCGTGGAACGGTTGCTGCGGCCGGCCTTGTGGGTGGTGCTGGGCGTTTGCAGCGTGATGTTCTGCTTGTGGTTCAGCATGACGTTCATTCGGTTTCGGCGTCGCTGACAGAATCGGCGACGATGCCGCGTCATACCGCGACCCCAGTGAAAGCCGCCTCGACGAGCACCATGGGCTAACGGATCTCGACGTGCAAGGGCGGCGCCTCGGTCCGCTTTTCCGGCTCGGCGATGAAATAGGCCGTCGTCGCCCGTCCAGTGAACGCGCCTCGCAGCTTGGCGAACAGCGGCGCCGCCAGCACGCGGCGCCCCCCCGGAGCAAGAGCAACCTCGATCATCAATCGTCCCCCTTGAAGCTTGCACTGCGCATCTTGGCTTTCCAAGCTGGCAATGGTCGACGCCGTCGCCGACAACCCGCTGGGCAAACCGATCTCGATCCGCGCCAGCCCAGCCCGCGGAGCGGCCCCGCGAGTCTGCGCCGGCATGGGCGAAGGATCGCTCAGCTCAACTTGCAAGCGAAAATCGTCCTCCACCGCGCCAACGGCGGGCTCCACCGCAACCGAGACGCTTGGCGAGCTTCGCGACTTCGCAGCCAATTCCCGCGAAAACAACCAGGGCGGCTGCGCCGCGTAAAAGGGATAAGCGAATCCCGCCGCCCAGGCGGCCTGGGGCGCAGGGGTCGTTGGCTGGCGGGTCGTTGGCTGTTGTCCCGCCACCGAACGCAATCGTTCCGCACCTGTGATTCGCTGGGAATCCGCCGGTAAATCGGCGCCAGCGCCCAAGTCGCGTGGTTCATTCGACCCAGCGTTCGACTCGCGGTCCGCAAAACGAAGCGGCTCCGCCTCTCGTAAGCCGCGTCCCAAGCTCTCGCTCGAAGAGCCCGCCTGCCGATCGTTGGGCCGAATATACGCTCGGTAGGCCCACGATCCTCGCGGGTCCGCGACGGCCGCCATCCCCGGTCCCGGCCGGGCGGCAAGAACGCGAGCTTGCCCGGGCGGCAGCGACAATCCGCCCGAGACTTCGACGGCGGCGCCATCAGGAATGTACAACCAGTCTCCCATCGCCAACTCGACCGCCGTCTCCGACTCCGGTCGCGTCGGTTCGGCGACATTGATGATGGCCTTTCCAAAGCCATAGCGGCCCTCATTCTGGGCGACCGCGAGCACGATGTAAGGTCCCGCCTGTCGCGGCAGCGCAACGGTCACATCGACCGAGCCGTGGAGGGTTGGCCCGGAGTGATCCAAGACGACGGCGCCGTCGATGGTCGCCAAGCCGGAATCGCGCTGCCGGCTCGCCTCCGTCACGGCGGCAGAACCGGGGGCGGCCTCCAATTCGGCCAAGTTCGCCTCAGGCAGCGATGGGGCGCTCCAATGAAAAAGCAAGTCGTTGGGCGGCGCGACCCAGTTCTCGGGCTGGCCCTCCACTTCGGGAGCCGACGGCGACGATTCGGCGGCCGTCGGCCGCGGTGGGCGGTCGATCGCGCCAGCGGCGAGGACGGTTTCCACGGCTTGCTGGCGAAACGCGGTCAACTGGTTGAGGCCCCAGAGATTGAAGACAAGACACGCTCCACAACATACAGCCAAGGCGGCCAATCGGCTCTTCGGCGCGGCGGCGCAGCATGAGCACGGACAACGCCGCCAAGAGGATCAGCGCCGCCGTTGCGGATCCGCCATGCAGCCAGCGGCGAAGTTCGAGTCCACGTGCCCGCCGCGCCGCACTTTGCCCTTGGGCGACGAGCCGCGTTTCCGCCTGGTTCGACCGCCAACTTGACGCCGCCTCGAGCCCGGACGGACGAGTCGCCATCCACCACGAGAGCCGCTCTGGCTCGTCGTTCACGATCCAGTGCGTCAATTGCTGAGCCTGCTCTGATTCTAGATCTGGAAAGAACCGCCCACTCAGCTCCGATACGATCCGCTCTTGAATGATTGCGACATCGTCTTGGTGAGCGATCAGGACATGCGTCGCCGCGTCGACCGATCGACCTTCCTCGTCCGACACGTAAACGCGAAGCGACTCCACAGTGTCGCCCGGAGCATAGACTTCGTCGTATTCGCCGATTCGGACGTCGAGCCGCTGTCGTGGAAAGCGATAGAACCGACGCGACGCCAGGGGTTCGGCGCGCTGTTGATCCAGTGAATACAAGGTGGCTTGCATCAAGCCTTGCGCCGCGTCGGGCAAGTCCAGTCGCAGCTCGTTGGAGTTGGAGCTCGCCTCGCTGGAGGAATCCGCGGCGGGATGCTGAGCGGCGCCGACTTGAGCATCCTTGTTTCCCACGTCGCCGCCCCATTGCCGGCCGACCAGTTGATCGCCGTTTGACACATCGATCCAATAGCGGCTCGGATCTTCCGCTCCGACCAGCAAGAGCGAGAGCGGCTCGTCATGTCGCAAGATATCGCGGTCCAGTCTCAGCGTCGCCGGACTGGGAGGAAACTCGAACGATAGTTTGCCTCCCGAATTGGGCGGATGATCGATGCTAAGTCGCACTTGCGGCGAATCGGGCGTGATATCAACCGTCGCTTTGCCCCAGAGGTTGGTTTCGAAGTTGGATAACATCCGGCCAGTGGCGTCCTCCAGACGACCACGAACCCGCGTTCGCCGGCCTGACGCGTCGCGCGTTTCCAAACGAAGGCGATTGGGCTCGCCGAGCGCGACGGCCCCGCCTTCGATATACCCGTCCGCCTCCACGCGCCCGTCGTGAATCGGCACCGGCACGCGCGTAATGCGATCGGCGTTTGCTTCATGCTCGGCAGGGTGATCTTGCTGAGGACGCACGATCAACAGCTCGGCCGTCGAAGCATCCTGCGGCAACGCAAAAAATACGGAGAGACGTCGATCCGCGGACTCGGTTGACGCCACGTCCAGCGGCGTTCGCCCCGCGCGGGCGGCGAAAGTGAGCGACGCCGCTTCGTGCTCCGGCAGCGCGTCGATCTCATAGGTCACGCCATCTCCCACGGCAAAGGACTGCTGCGAGAACCGCCCGAGCGCAAGCCAGCGATCGCGTTGCTTGGCGGCGTTGTCGCCTGGCGGTGCTTCGCCCCCATCCACCACATCCAGGCCCAGACGGATCGGCTGGGACACAACCGGGGTAGCGCTTTTCGAATCCAAAGACGGTCCGGCCTTCGCGGCGCGGCGCCACCCCATCGGCAGCTTCCGCGGCCCGCCCCCGCGATTCGTCTTCCAGCCCTTGCAGTTGCCCGAGTTGGTTTTCAAGTTGTTGGTTTTCAACTTGCTGCATTTCAACTTGTTGGATTTGCGGCGGCGTCGCCAACGACTGCTGGAGCGCCGGCGGTTGGGAATCAGCCACGCTCTTCAAAGCGGAGTCCAACACGGCTTGGGCTGTCTCCTGGCCAGCGGGCGACGGCGCGACGTGCATTTCGACAAGCTGTTCTGGGACCGTCGATGGGGTGACGCGCAGGAACATCGACCCTTTGCCCGCCGCCTGCGGAGCCCGCCGCTGTGGATCTTCGGTGATGGCGTCCAAAGATCCCGGCGACAGACTCGGCAATCCAGGCAAGAGGTCGTCCAGGCGCTTTTCCAGAATGACGCCGGCTCTTCCTGCGAGAACGGGCTGCGGTTGGTTGGCCTGATCGGCGACGATCCCCCGTGATGCGAGCGGCCAGGTGAGGTCCGCGGCGGTTTTCGAGGAGGCAACTTCGAGATTCACCGCGCCTGCTGGCGGCGGCGCGACGAATTCGCCGTACCCGTTGAAGTTGAGCGTCGCCTCGCCCTTCGCCAGCACATCGCCCTGGGCGTCCTTGAAGAAGTATTCCACCACGTCCGCCGACGACCGAGCAGCGGGACTTTGCGCCCGCGTCTCCTCAGCTGGCGCCGGGTGAACCACGACACTCCAGCGAGCGGTTTGGTCCGCTGCGACGTGCGGGGGACCAATCACCGTCAGGTAGGGCGAGTCGCCGCGCCGCCCCGCTTCCGATTGAGTCAACCGAGTGTCGAGACGCTCCAGCGCCAGGGCGCGATGCTCAGCAGCAGGACGGCGACGACCATCGCCGCGCTCAGCAAGCTCTGACGATCCCAGCGCCGCCGCCGCCAGAGGCGCAGCCTGTCGGCTGGTTCAGCTTCGCTGGGTCCCGCGACGTCCGAGTCGGCCTCGACGGTCGGCTGGTCGCCGCGCCACGGGATAGCCGCAGCGTCCCAACGGGCGGCGATGGCCAGCTTCTTGACATCGCGCTGCACTTGTTCGTGCAGCGCCGCGACTTCGGGGTCGCGGTCCACTTGATCCAGCAATCGCGCAGCTTCCTCGTCATCCAATAATCCGTAGGACAGATCCCATAACTGTTGGACGAGAAGGTTCAAATTGTCGTCAATGGGCTTCATTGGCGGAACGCGATGGATGGAGTATGAGGGTTGAGGGAGGGCGTCGGGTCAGGTTTTGAGCACAAATCGCAATCTTTGCACGGCCATCCGCATGCGGGTCTTCACCGTGCCGGTCGGCAATTCCAGGAGCTGCGAGATCTCCTCGTAGGTTAGATCGCCGTTCTGGCGGAGCAGGAACACTTCCTTTTCTTCGGGTCGTAGGGCTTGGAGGGCCGCCTTCAATTGGCGGATTTCCTCGTCAGCCACCAGGGCGTCGGCGGCGTCAATCGCTGCCCCAGGCAGCAGCTCGGCGGCGCCCAGGGGCATGGGTTGGCGACGGCGACGCCAAGCGGTTTTGCGGATATCGCGAGCGGTGTTCATCGCCACGCGGAACACCCAGGCCTTCAGATTCTGGATTCCCCCGTTTTTTTGGCGATGTTTCCAGCACTTGACAAACGTATCCTGGAGGGCGTCGCGGGCGTCCTGTTCGTTGCCCACCAGATACAATAAGGTGCCGAGCAACTCGCCCTGGCAGTCGCGCAAAGAGATCTTCGAGTCCCTCGACGGGACCTGCCGATTCTTGCCCAGAACTGGATGCGGTGCTTCCCACGGCGCCTGCCTTTGGTTGTAATACAAGACGACCGAGCGCGACCGGCCGTTTTCACCTCCCTGAATTTTGACTTCGCGACGGCCCGCTGGGAAGCATCAGCGGGCGCCTTGACCGAGCGGCCTGAACCACAAGCCCGCTGGGGCGCAGGCCAGGCGACGTCGCATCACCCTTAGCTTGGGTAGGTTCCATGTGGCCCGAAGCTGACAAGACCGCGGAATTGCTGGCCGGCGCCCGCGAGGGCGAATCGCTGGCGATCAATCGCTTGCTGGAGCGGCATCGCGACGCGGTGCAGCGTTTGGTGCGAATGCGCCTGGACGCCCGGATCCAGCGGCGGGTGGGCGTCAGCGACGTGGTGCAGGATGTGATGGTCGAAGCCAGTCGTCGCCTGCAAACCTACCTGGACAACCCGGTCTTGGATTTCCACTTGTGGCTCAGGCAAATCGCGCGGGATCGCGTGATTGACGCCCATCGCCGCCATCGTGCCTCCGCCAAACGATCGGTGGATCGCGAACGCCCCTTGGTGCTCGGCGGCGCGAATGATCGTTCCACCATGGAATTGGCGGCCCATCTGTGCGACAACGAACTGACTCCGGCCGCCGCCGCCGCCCAACATGAAATGGCGCAACGCGTGGAAGCGGCCATCGCCGAACTCTCCGACCAGGACGCCGAGATGATTGTCATGCGACATTATGAGCACTTGACCAACCAGGAAGTCGCTCAAGCATTGCAGCTCTCGGAGCCCGCGGCGAGCATGCGTTATTTGCGCGCCGTCCGCCGCCTGCGGGGATTACTGGAACGTCACGCCTGACCAGCGGTCGCCCGCTGGCTAGGCCACATCGCATACGCTCCCCAGACGCCATGCCCGAAGAAGACCTCGAGGATCTGCAGGACCTGCAGTTGGCCGAATTGCTGGGCCGCTTGACCGACACCGTCTTGCAGGGCGGCGAGGTTAACATTACGGCCGTGTGCGCGGAACATCCCGAGTTGGCCGATGAATTAAGGCGCCTGTGGGGCGCGGTCGTCGTGGCGGACGCCGCCGGCGCCGTCTCGCAAGCCGACGTGCTGTCGTCCTCCTTGAATCAAGCCGAAGCGAATCTGGCGGACGCCTTCGACTTGCCGTGCCTGTTCGGCGACTATGAACTGATCGAGGAGATCGGCCGCGGCGGGATGGGCGTCGTCTATCGGGCTCGACAAGTCAGTCTCAATCGCGTGGTCGCCGTGAAGATGATCCTGGGAGGCGGCAGTCCCAAGGAGCGTGAGCGGTTTCGCGCCGAAGCCGAGGCCGCGGCCCGCCTGGACCATCCCGGCGTCGTGCCCGTGCATGAAGTCGGCCAATGGCAAGGTCGGCTCTATTTCAGCATGAAGTACCTTCGCGGGGAGACGCTTGCCCAACGAATGCTCCGCCAACCGCCAGGCCCTCGAGAAACCGCCGAGATTCTGCAAGAGGTGTGCCGCGCCGTGCACTACGCTCATCGACAAGGCGTGCTGCATCGCGACCTGAAGCCCTCGAACGTGATGATCGACGAGGAAGGCCGCCCCCACGTCACCGACTTTGGACTCGCCAAAAAGTTCGAGCCGGGCGGCAGCCTGACTCGCACCGGCGCCATTCTCGGTACGCCCGCCTACATGTCTCCCGAACAAGCCTCGGGAGGCCGCGGCACCGTCGGCCCGACCAGCGACGTTTATAGCTTGGGCTCCATCCTGTACCACATGCTGACCGGCCGCCCGCCGTTTGTCGCGGATAATCCCGTCAATGTCGTGTTGCAACTCTTGGAGCAAGACGTGACGCCGCCGCGCGTGCTGAAGCCCGACGTCGATCGGGACCTGGAGATGATCGCCCTGCGCTGTTTGCAGAAGCCGGCGGATCTGCGCTATCAAAGCGCCGAAGCGCTGGCCGATGACCTGGCCGCCTACTTGAAGGACGAACCCATCGCCGCTCGCAGCGGACGGTTGACTCAGGTCTGGAGCCGCGTGTTCCGCGAGACGCATCACGCGCAGATCCTGGAAAACTGGGGCCTCTTGTGGATGTGGCACAGCCTGGTGCTGCTCTGCGTTTGCTTCCTGACCAACATCATGTGGTTGGCCGGCGTGGATCGCTATTGGAGCTACGGCGCCCTCTGGACCGTCGCCCTCTGGGCGTGGGCCGCGGTCTTCTGGGCCCTTCGCCGCCGCATGGGACCCGTCTTGTTCGTCGAACGCCAAATCGCGCATATCTGGGCCGGCAGCATGATCTGCATCGCGCTGCTCTTTCCCATCGAAATGATCATGGGACAAAGCGTCCTCTACCTCGCCCCCGTCGTCGCCTTGGTTAACGGCATGGTGTTCGTCGTCAAAGCAGGCATCCTCAGCGGCGCCTTCTACGTCCAAGCCGCCTTCCTCTTCGCCACCGCCGCCCTGATGGCCCTCTTCCCCAACTACTCCCACTTCATCTTCGGCGTCGTCTCCGCACTCTGCTTCTTCCTGCCAGGACTCAAATACTATCGCCAACGGAAAAGGGGGAAGTAGTTCTTGGTTCTTGGTTCTTGGTTCTTGGTTCTTGGTTCTTGGTTCTTGGTTCTTGGTTCTTGGTTCTTGGTTCTTGGCTTCTTGGTTCTAAACAGGGTGGCTGCTGTTTTTTCGGCGTGAATAGCCGGCAGCTTCCCGCCACCGCTGGGCTTGTCCCAGCGTAGCGCTGCTCCCCGCCCGATCGCGCTGTCTGCTGGGCGAGGAGCATCGCTCGACGGGGACATGCCCCGTCGTGGCGGCGTCCGATCCGGGATCGTTGCTGGCGAGGAGCATCGCTCGACGGGGACATGCCCCGTCGTGGCGGCGTCCGATCCGGGATCGTTGCTGGCGAGGAGCAACGCTTGACGGGGACAGGCCCCGTCGTGGCGGCGTCCGATCCGGGATCGTTGCTGGCGAGGAGCATCGCTTGACGGGGACAGGCCCCGTCGTGGCGGCATCCGATCCGGGATCGTTGCTGGCGAGGAGCATCGCTCGACGGGGACATGCCCCGTCGTGGCGGCGTCCGATCCGGGATCGTTGCTGGCGAGGAGCATCGCTTGACGGGGACATGCCCCGTCGTGGCGGCATCCGATCCGGGATCGTTGCTGGCGAGGAGCATCGCTCGACGGGGACATGCCCCGTCGTGGCGGCGTCCGATCCGGGATCGTTGCTGGCGAGGAGCATCGCTCGACGGGGACATGCCCCGTCGTGGCGGCGTCCGATCCGGGATCGTTGCTGGCGAGGAGCATCGCTTGACGGGGACATGCCCCGTCGTGGCGGCATCCGATCCGGGATCGTTGCTGGCGAGGAGCATCGCTCGACGGGGACATGCCCCGTCGTGGCGGCGTCCGATCCGGGATCGCTACTGGCGAGGAGCAACGCTTAACGGGGACATGCCCCGTCGTGGCGGCGTCCGATCCGGGATCGTTGCTGGCGAGGAGCATCGCTTGACGGGGACATGCCCCGTCGTGGCGTGGTCGCTGCGTAAGCGTTTGTGGCGACGGGGTGCGACCCTGGATGCTGAAACCAACACGATCACTCCGAAAACAACATGTCGGCAGCGAGAACACCCAACAACCAAGAAGCCGAGAACCAGAACCAGAACCAAGAACCGAGAACCAACACCCAAGAACCAAGAACCAAGAACCAAGAACCAACACCCAAGAACCACCCCCTACCTTGCTTTCCAGAAGCGTGGGGAGAAGAGGACCAGGACGGCGAAGATCTCCAGGCGTCCGATCATCATCAGGATCACGAAGAGCAGTTTGGACACGTCCGAGAGGGCCGCGTAGTTGCTGGTGGCGCCGACGATGCCGAGTCCTGGGCCGATGTTGTTCAAGGTCGCCGAGACCGCGCCGGCCGCATCGATCAACTTGTTGTGCGACTGATCGCCCCAGACGAGGTCGCTTTCCGACGCCAACAAGAAGCACCAGCTGCTGACGAAGATCAGCAACAGGAAACAAAAGTACACGAGAATCGTATGCCGTAGCGAGTCGTCCTTGACTGGCTTGCCTCCCAATCGCAAGGGGCGAACGACGGCGGGACGATAGGCCCGCTCCAGTTCCAAGCGTAGGATCTTGAAGAACAGGAGGACTCGGATCACTTTGATGCCGCCGCCGGTGCTGCCCGCACACCCGCCGACGAACATCAACACCAAGAGCAGGCCTCGAAGGAGGTTGGACCATTGGTCGAAGTCATGCGTGCCAAAACCGGTGGTGGTCATGATCGACACGACTTGAAACGATCCATACCGCACGGCGTTGGCGAGGCGCTGGCCTCCACTGGCGCCTTGGAAATCGCCTTCGGCCAGCCCCACCACGACGACGATGGCTGAACCCAGGATCAGGATCGCCATGTAACCGCGCCACTCCACATCGCGAAACAAGCGCCACGGGTCTCCGGTAAGGCAAGCGAACAGCAGCGTGAAGTTGCAACCGGCGAGCACCATGAAGACGAGCAGGACGTAGTCGATCGCGGCGCTTTGAAATTGCCCGACGCTGGCGTTGTAGGTGCTGAAGCCGCCGGTCGCCATCGTTCCAAAGGTATGACAAAGCGCGTCGAACGACGTCATGCCCAAAGCCATCAGGATGGCGGCCAGGAGCAGATTCAGCAGCGCGTACGTGGCGGCGACCAGCCAGGCGGTATGTTGCATGCGAGCGGTCGGGCCGTCGGTGTCGGGGCCGGGCATTTCGGCGCGCATGATCGCCTTGCCAACGGCGCCTTGTCCCAAGATGACGACGAACATGACGATAATCCCCAGCCCGCCCAGGAAGTGCGTGCTGCTTCGCCAGAACAGAATGCAATGGGCGACCTTGGCCGGATCCTCCAGATCGGTCAGCACCGTGGCGCCAGTGGTGCTGAAACCTGATTGCGATTCGAACAGCGCGTCGGCGATCGTCATCGGTGTTTGCTCGGCGCGACAGGCGCCGCTGAAGAGATACGGCAACGCGCCGAGCAACGTGGCCAGAAACCAGCTTAGACCGACAACAGCGAGGGCTTCTTTACGGTACAGGCGGCCTTGGGGCTTGCCTCCCCAGAGCAGCAGGACGGCGCCGGCCGCCGCACAAACGGCCATGCTCTTGAGCAGCGCGGAGAATCCCGCGTATTCAAAGCCGTGCGACAAGGACAGTTCGCCTCGCTGGCCCAGCCAGGGCCAGGCCCACGGCAAGCTGAGCGCCATGGCGCCGCCGATGAGCAGCGAGACCAATCCCAACAGCCGAGCAATCAAGCGGTAATTCATGGCGACTTCAAAGGAAGGGGGCGACCGTGCACGTCAAGTCGCTCGCGATCAGCAACCATGGCGGAACGAGTTGGCTCGGCGCTGCGCTCGCCGCGGAGTGTCACGATGAGGCTTCTATTCGCGAGCCGCAAACAGCGCGAGAGTCTCCTCCACCACGGATTCGTCGAGCAGCGCCACGGCGACGTCGCCGGGTCGCAATTGGTCGTGGCCGCCGGGCACCGTGACCATGTCCTCACGAAGCAACGCCACGATGGAGCATTGGCGAGGGAGTTCAAGTTCGGCCAACGTCTTTCCGGCGATTGCCGCCGACGGCAACACATCCACTTCATAAATGCGCAACTGCCCGCCGGGCAACTGCATATGCGAAATGACGGGCCCCTCATTCAAGAAGCCGAGGATCTGGCGAGCCATCACATCGCGGGCGGAGACCGCCACATCGATGCCGATCTTTCCGATCAAGCGCGCATAGTCCGGTCGGCCCACGACGGCCATCACTTGCTTGGCGCCGAGATGGCGGACTTCGATGCTGGACATGATGTTGCTCTCATCATCGCCGGTGCAGGCGATGAAAACATCGGCCTGACCCACCCGCTCCTCCTCCAACATGGCCTGTTGGGTGCAATCGGCGTGAATGATCGTCGTGGAGGAGAGAATCTTGCTGAGCATCTCGCAACGGCGACTGCTTTCTTCGACCAACAGCACGGAGAAGCGATCGTTCTCAAGGGTTCTCGCCAAGTGCAACCCCGTTTCCCCGCCGCCGGCGATGACCACCCGCTTCTTCGGTCGCGTTTGCGTGCTCAAGCTCTTGCGCAGCTTGGCGACCCGTTCTCGCCGGCCAATCAGAGTGATGCGGTCTCCCAATTCCAGCGCGTCCGCACCGCCGGCGATCCAGGCCAGATCGCCGCGGCGAATCGATCCCACGCGGACTCCGGTGGGCAACCCCAAGCTTCGCAGCGGCCCGGCGAAGGACCGGGTCTTGTCGCAAATCTCAAATTCCGCGACCTCCAATTCGCCACGGGCGAAATTCTCCAAGGCCACCGAGCCGGGATCGCGAATGTGGCGAGCCAATTCGGCGGCCGTCAATTGCTCCAGACTCAGCAGACGATCAATCTTGAAGTGGCGTTGGTAATTGAAGGTGCTCAGGTCGCGAAAGACGGGAGAATAGACGCGGGCGATGGCCCGCCGCACGCCCAACGCCTTGGCCATCGAGGCGGCCAGGATGTTCACCTCATCCGAGCCGGTGACCGCCAAACAAATATCCGTCCCGATCACATCGGCTTGAAACAAGACGCTCGATTGCGCAGCCGACCCTGTCAGCACGCGCACGTCGAGCTCGTTATCGATGCGGCTGGTCTGGGAGGGATCGTTGTCTACGACCGTCACGCTATGACCAGCTCGGCAAAGCAGATCCGCAATCCAGGAGCCGACAGTGCCGCCGCCTAGCGTTAAGATTCTCAAGCTTCTACACCAGCCAGGACAGCAGCCACAACACGGTGAAGATGGTCAGCATGAAGCAACCCAACCACACAGCGGCTCGATAAGATTGATACAAAATCGGACCCATCCGCTCGTCGCGAGTCGCGCCCGACACGAGACTGATGGCGACCCACAACGGCACGAAGTACCAGAGCTGCAACGGGATCGCGGCGAACAACAACAAAGCAATCATGTCTTGGCTCCCCGCTTCTTCTTGCGGCGCGCGGACTTCGGCGGCGCCTTGGACTCGTCGTCCGCGCCGCGATCATCTTCATGGGGAAGCGCTGGTCCCATTAAAGCATCGCAAATCACCATCACATTCAACAACCCAGCCACCATCGTGTAGAGAGTGCCCAGATCGAAGTACGTGTGCAGTTGTGCATGCCACTTGGCGAGCTTGTCCTGGGACATCGGCAGAACCGGATGGGGCGGCGCCATGAACTCATCCCCCAACGGCGGGTCGTTCTCGCCCATGACGGCCATGTTCTGCACAACCGCCGGTAAGGCGGGCAAGCCCACTCCCGCCTGAAAGAAATACTGCCAACGAAAGTCGGTGTCGGTGAACGAAGCGTAAACGCACTTGCCTCCACCGAGCCCCAAACCAAAAAAGTACGTCCCCAGCACGCACACCATGAACAACACGCCCTTGCTATAGCGACGCTGGTACAGATGCCCGGCGCCCGGCCAAGCCCAGGACAGCACGGCGGCCATCAAGGGATTCCTCAGGTCCACTTCGAGCAGATCGTAGGCGTCGCCGGAAGTGGATTTATCGGGGGGTGCTTCAGGCATGCTACCAACCTTCCTCTCGATCTGGCAAAGTGACGAACCGACCTGGGCGTGCCGTCACGGCGAGCCCTATTCTAGCCAAGCCGAGCCGCTTCGCCAGATCAATGCCGCAGCGGACTCCCCCAAAGTTGGTGGCTGGCCCGTGCACCGAAACGCGGTCGTGGTCGGTCATTCGCTCGCCACGCCGCGATCTTGCATCAGCGAGGAAAAGCAGGGATCGGGCCAGTTGGCGAAGGCGCGGCGGGGCCGGCGGAGACGACAAAGAGCCCCTGGGTCGCTCCTTCAACCACCCTTGGCCTTGATCGTAAGCCGGTCCAGCTGGGAGGATAGCAGGCCCGACGGGCCGGCACAATTTTAGCCGTGGCCGTAAGGCCACGGAACGTCAACGGGAACGGGTCCACAGGCCCGAAGGGCCGACACAATCAGGACTTGTGTCGGCCCTTCGGGCCTGTGTCCGATCTGGAAAGGTAACCGTGGCCTCACGGCCACGGCTAGAATTGTGTTGGCCCTCCGGGCCTCGGACAGAGTCGGGTTGACCACCTTACGATCAAGGCCACCACCCTTCCCTTCCCGCCCAGCGTTGGGGATAACTGCTGGGGAGGCACGATTTAAGGGAATTTCGCGTGACGCATCGATTTTACTGTCCCGAGGCGGCCGCCCCGGGCGAAATGCCGCTGATCGGCGAAGAAGCCCACCACCTGACTCGCGTCCTGCGTTTGAACGTGGGCGACTCGGTGGTGGTCTTTGACGGACGCGGGAGCGAGTTTCCGGCGACCATCCGCGCCGCCGCCAAACGCTCGGTGCAGCTGGAACTGGGATCGCCGTTGCCAGAGAGTCGGCAACCGCCCTGCCCCCTGGTGCTCGCCGTCGCGATGCCCAAAGGGGATCGGCAGCGTTGGCTGTTGGAGAAAATCACGGAACTCGGCGCCGCCGAGGTGATCCCGTTGATCACCGAGCGCAGCGTGGCGCAACCCAAGGGCGCCTCCGAGAAATGGAAACGCGCCGTGATCGAGTCCTGCAAACAGTGCGGTCGAAACCAACTGCTGACATTTCGCGAACCCGCCACCTGGTCTGCGTTGCTGCAAGACGCCAGTCTCTCAGCAGCAAAGCGACTGCTGGCTCACCCGCATCAACCGCGATCCCTGAACAGCTGGTTGCAAACCCAACCACCGCCTTGGCCGCAAGGCGTCCTTGCCGCTGTCGGTCCGGAAGGGGGCTGGAGCGACGCGGAGGTGGCTCAGGCACTTGAGGCGGGCTGGTGCGGCGTCCACCTGGGACCGCGGATTCTGCGCATCGATACGGCCGCGATCGCGATGATCGCCGCGCTCTCGCAAGCAGCCGAGCAGGACGCCCGCTAACCACTGCTCGGCGCCTCTCTGCTGATCTACTTCGACTTGTCGCTGGTGGGATCCGCTTGCTTAGCTGACTTTTCCGGCGAAGCCTCTTCCGCGTCCAACTTCTTGAACACGCCGAACATGCAGCCGCCGACCTCGCCATGCTGCCACGTGCCTGCGTAGCGATCGCCATAAAACAGAACGCGCGCACTAAAGGTCCCCAGGCCGGGAATCGTGAAGTTCGTGATGCTGATCATTGGCGTGTCGCCCGCCCACTTCACTTCCAACGGCGGCAGCGGCAACGTCAGATCCTTGTCGGCGTACTTGATGCGGGCCGTGAGCACCCAAAAATCGCCGTCGGGCAACTTGTCGGCGCTCTGAATGACATATTCTTCTTGAGGAAGCTCCTTCTGGTCCTTGCCGTCGATAGTGAACCGCCCGATCAGCTTGACGCCGCTCATGCGTTCGGCAAAGCGTTTGATCCGAACGGCTTGCCCGTCCACATTGTCTTGAGCGGACGCCAAGGAGGGGAACTGGAACAGAGCAAGGGCGAGCAGAAAAGCGGGGAAGCACGCGGGCGGAGGGATCCGTTGCATGAGTGGCTCCTGGGTCAAGATTCCGTGATATCCAGAAAAACGCACCGGTGATTGCTCGCATCGCAGCGCCGTTGGCGGCGAACGCCGTTGGCGGCGAGAACTGTCGCTCGAAGAATCGTTTATTAATGCGGCTGGACGCCCCGATTTTACGCATAATAGGATAGGTACCGCCACTGCGGCGGCTTAAGAAATCTCGCCGCAAGCGCGTTCTTAAGGACATCCATGACATTTGACGCCTATCACATCTGGCTGGGGATTCCCCCCGAGGACCAGCCGCCGGATTACTACCGGCTCCTCGGGCTAAGACAACTCGAGAGTCGGACCGATGTGATCGCCATGGCGGCCGAACGCCAAACGTCGCATGTCCGCAAGTTCGCCTCCGGCGAGCATCAACAGCGAGCTTCCGAGTTGCTGAACGAGATCGCGAAAGCTCGCTTGGTCCTTCTCAATCCGGATCAACGCCTCGCCTACGACCGTCAATTGCCCGCCCCCGAAACAGGGGCCCCTGCAGCGCCCCTAGCGTCCCAACCCGCTCGCCCGCTCCCCCTGGCGCCGCAACCGTCTTCGCCGAGCCCATCTCCGCCAAACCGACGATTGCCAGCAAGTCCAAAGTCGTTGCCCTCGAAGAAATTCGGGGCTCGCCACAGCGTCCGCAAGCGGCGGCGGTCCTCGGTTGCCGAGTGGCTTAAGGTCGCCGTCGGCGGCGTAGTCGGACTGCTGCTCGGATGGTGGCTTCTGCAGACATTCATTCTGTCGGACGACCCCGCCCCGGATGCCAGCGGCGGACAACTTGCCGAGGCGACATCCCAGCCCGGGCAGGCTCCCACGGAATCGACCCTGGATCCGGTTCCTTCCGTGCCGCCGCCGGCCAACGATGGCGAATCGGATCCGAATTCGAATTCCGCGGAAGACCCGCCCGATTCCGCAGCGCCGCTCCCCTCGGAGCCAAACGCCAACCCGTCCACCGATGCGTCCGGGAGCAGTTGGAGCCAACTGCGTCCAGAAGAACCGTCCGAGCCATCCTCCGAGATCGCTTCGGGGGCAATCGTGACGACCGACGCGCCCTTCGAGCGGCTGAGAACCCAGGCCATGCTGCGCGATGCGGGAGACGCGGCGCCCATTTCCTTGGGCCGGCTGGGGGCCGATGCGAACCAGGTCACCTGGACCCTCTTGGAAAATCTACGCAGCGAACCCGCCGGCCTGGAGTTGATCGCGGCCGAGCCGTTGGATCGCGTTTGGCATGTGGTCCCGACAACGCAGCGCTCCCGACCCATCGCCGCGATTCGTCAGTCCGCCAGTGGAGAACTGAATCTCTTCTACTCGCCCTTTGCCGCCGTCGATCCGGCGGCGGCGTTGGACCGAACAAGTCTCGCGTTGGATCTCGAAGGGCGACGGCACACCATCCAAATGACAAGACGCCGCGGCCTGTCAACGCCGCTGACATTGGATTTGTCGGAGGATTCCACGACCATCGCGATTGCCGCGAACTTGCCCGCAGGTGCTCAATGGCGGTTGGTGCTGCTGGCCGCTAATTCGCCAACGAGCGTCGCCACTTCCACGTCGCCGTCCGACGACGTCGCGATTGGCGAGATGATCACGATCGCTTGGAACCAGGACGCCGAGACGCAGCTCAAACTGCAACCTGACTCGGAAGGAGTCGAGTTGACGTTGCGTTCCTTCTACTTCATCGATCCCGACGCTCGTCAACGCGAGCCTTTCTCGCTCGATGCATTCAACTCGGAATACCGCATCAAGAGCCGCAACCTGTGGCACGACAAGCAAGCGCTCGCCCGATCTGGGAACGAAATGAAGCAGATCAGCCAGCAGGTCGCTCGAGTTCAGAAACAGGCGGCCAACGCCCGGGCGACCCAGATGGCCGCGCTGCAAGCGCAATTGGTGGCCCTTAAGGGAAGTCATCGCAAGGCCGAGGCGTCGGCTCGACGACTCAGCGTGTCCATTCCCAAACAAGAGGAGATCATGGCGCGGCTGGACGAGATCAACCGACTGGGCGTCAAATTGAATGATGAAGCACGGCTGCATGTGGCCGTGGAAATGGAAAAGGACGGCCAGCGGCTGCGCGTCTGGCAGGCCGGCGGGGATCCGGAGTGAGAGATGGGCGGGAAAGGCCGCAAGCCGCCACCGGCTCGTCCCGCTCATCCCAGCGGAGCGATGCTCGTCGCCAGCGTGCACGCCTCGCACGGCCTGGTGTCGGGGGGGCGACTGGCCCTGGGAATCTCAACGCGCCCTGCCGCCATGGCGAATTTATTCTTCGCCCGACAAGGTCAATTGAAACCGAGCCGGCGAGGCGTCGGTCTGGACCACCGTGATCGTTCGATCCTTGGTGATCACCATCGATTGCCCGCGCTTCAGGCGCACCGTCACCTTCTCGTTGTGGGGCGCCAATTCCATCAGCGCATCATCGTCAATGACAACCACCTCGCCGATGACTTCGCCTGGAGCGAACAAGTCGCCGCCCGGGAACGTGATCTCGCACTTCTGCAGCGCCTCGAGTTTCGTATTGGCGGGCAACCAATACGGCTTATGCGGACCGAGGGAAGCGACGTGACTGATCGTCATCTCGATCGGCAGGGGCCCCGGATCGCCGCAACCTGACACGCACGCGGCGACCAGCAGACAACAAGCGATGGCGATCAACCAAGAAACCCGTTGACCCGCCGCGGAGTTTGCAGAAGATGTATCCATGGGTGTTACTCGCGTTGACAAGCGGCTGGCGCCCTAACGCGAGCGTCTCCCGCTGCAACGTCTCGCCGCTGCAGCGTCTCGCGTTCACCGTCGGCTCAAGAATCGGCGGCGGCGACCCTTTGATCTATGATAATGCGCTTCATGCGAAAAAGCACGGAGTCACAGCTCGTGGGATCTTCGACACGCTTTCCCCCGAGTGGTCGCTTCGCGCGTTCTCTCGCCGAGCTTCCACGGTCGCAAGCCGATAAGGACCGCCGGCCTTCACGCGGCGTGGTGCACTATCGAGCTTGGTTGACAGGGGTCATTTGCTGGGACGGCTTGCTCCCCATGTGCATTTTGACGGCGCCGCAGGCGGCGCTGGCTCTGGGAGCGAATCGCGACCAGACGGAATTCCTCGCGGTGTCCATGCCGGTGCTGGCCTTCTTCGTGCGCATCTTCGTAGGCGGCCGACGCATCGCGTCAAATCACTGCGGGCCCATTTTGCGCAGCTTGCAATTCGCCGTGTTCTTCCTGGCGGCCGTCTTGCTGGTCTGCATTGACACCTGCATGCTGATCATGATGGAGCTGAACAACGGGCGCATCTGGGCGACCGCGGCCGATCTGTTCGTCTGGCTGGCGCTGCTTTCGGTGTATTTTCTCGCGATGCTCTTCGCGCTGTATCCCGGGCGATCGCCAAGCGGGGATCTGAGCGCCCTGGCTGCGCTTCGCGGGGACGTCTGACGCCGGCGTTCCTATTCCGACGGTGCGGCGGGAGGCGTCGCTGTTTCATGGTTGGGATCGGCGGGACGAAACGGGAGCCGCAAAGTGAACGAGGCGCCGCGCCCGACGCCTTCGCTGGCGACGCGCAACTCGCCGCCCATTTCCCCGGCCGCATTGGCGCAGCTATGCAGCCCAAAACCATGGCCCTTCTTGCGCGTCGTGTAACCATGGTGGAAGATCTTGGTCAGGTTCTCAGCGGCGATGCCTCGCCCGCTGTCGGACACCGTAATCGCCACGGTCTTGAGCGAATCGCGCACGACATGCAGCGTGATGCGCCGCTGTTGGCTATCGCTTTCGTTGACCGCTTCCTTGGCGTTCTTGATCAAGTTCAGCAGGACCTGCATCAACTTCTGCCGCTCGATCATGACGGGCGTGGATTCCTGATAGTCGCGGGCGAGTTCGATGCGATGCTTGGACAGGGATTTGGAGAATAGCAGGGCCGCTTCGTCCAAGAGATCCGGAAGACTAACGACTTCATTCAAGCCGGAGATCCTGGCGTTCGATTGCTGCGTGGCGACGATCGCCATGATGTGCTCCAGATGCACCATGACCGAACGCAGTTCCTTGCGAGCCTTGTCGATTTCCTTGGTGTTCTTTTCGGCCAGCGTTTGCAAGTACCGAGGCAATAGCGCGGCCCGCGGATCCCGCTGAAAAAACTCCGCGAGGTCTTGCTGCTCGTCCAACATCTGAGACAGGCGGCGGAGCGAATCGCCGTTTTGCCCATTCAACACGATGTCAACAACACGCGCGGAAACGTTCACGCTGTTGAGCACATTGCCGACATTATGAAGCACTTCGGTGGCCACCTCGGCCTTGCCGGCTTGATGGGACAGTTCCAGCATGCGCCGGTTCAGCTCCTGGCGATCCGCCATTTGAGCCTGCAAGCGACGGTTGGCTTCGGAAAGCTCCTCGGTGCGCTTGGCGACTCGAGTCTCCAAATCGTCTCGCGCGTGGATTAGCTGCTGGTTGGCGTAGTACAGCTCCAAGCTCTTGCTTTCCAAGTAGCTTTCGGCGTCCTTCCGCGCACGGCGCTCACGGTCGGCGCCTGCGCAGGACGTCCAGGGCGTGCTGCATGTCGCGAGGCGCCTCCGGGTTGGCGTTTTCTCGCGGGCCCGGCCGTTGGATGGCGCCCTCGACATCGCCGGCTAGTTCGCACACTTGACGGCTCCTTCTCGCACGGTGAGCAGAAACCGCGCCGAGGTTCCGTCTCGCGGATCCAAATCCTCGCGCTCCACATCCACAACCTCCTTGTAGTGCCAGACACAGGCCTTGATCAAGCCTTCCGCAAGATCAGCCAACGGGCGCGACGAGGTATAGACCAGTTCCAATCGGTCCTCGCCAAAGCTGACGCACTGGAATCTGGGAAGCTCAGCATCGGGATACAGCTTCCGGACTTCAACATTGATGATGTCGTCGACTTTCCAAAGGAAGTCGAAGGAGGTGTTCGCCCAGTTGAAGAGATGCGGGAACGCCGTCGAAAAGTACTCGAACAGGTACTTGCCGAACGCCTCCATCAGCACATGCGTCGCGGCGCCAGTCTCCTGGCTCAGGCCACGAATCAAGGCGAGCAATTCCTGATGCTGATAGGTGCCTACGGCCGTGTAGGCGCCGCCGTTGGGCAGCTTGGCGCCCTGAATCACACGGTCGGCGACCTCGATGCCGTATTGATCTTCGACGAGTTCCAGGAACTCGGTAAACAACATGCCTTTCATATCCGCCCCATGACTGATCCGGTAAGCAGCCGATCCCCACAAACCTAGCACGGATTTTTTGCGTGGGGGGCTGACCACCAGCCATTCAGTGGGATACGAACACAGGGAATAGCGAGGCGACCGCGCGACGCTTAGCGTTTGTGCGGGTTGCACGGTCGCTATTCGCGTGGCAAGTGGTAAAACCGGCCGTCTTCGGCGCCCAGCAACAGCTCGCGCCGACCATCGCCGTTGAAGTCCACGGTCGTCGGGCTGGTGGTGTGCCCCGCCAAGTCGCGATCGCCCAGCGGCCCCATCAACTTCAGAACGTACCGACCGTCCTTAGGCTCCAGTTGCTTGAACCATTCGGCGGCTTTCGCGTTGGCCAGAATATCCAACCGTCCATCTTCATCCCAATCAACGACGGCACAGTTTCCGGCGGCCGCTGGCGCCGGCCGACTTGGCGTTCAGCCGCTGGGGGAAATTATCCTGGTTGATCAGCACGCGACTTCCCGGCAACAAGCGAAGTTCGCCGAGGCGAGTGCGTTCGCGGCGATAGAATGACAAGTAGCCCTCGTGGTCCAGCATGATCAAGTCGTTCAAGCCGTCGCCATCCCAATCGACGGCGACCGGCGTGGTTCTCCATTGCGTGACAAGGTGGCCTGGTTCGGGGTCCCACCAGGTCCATGCCGGCTTGGGGGGTTTCAGCGGCCAAGGCACGGTAATCGGTTCGGCCCGATCGAGCCGAGGGGCGTTACGCGCGCCGATATTCCGATGCCACATCACGCGACCCAGAATGCTGTTCACGATGATGTCGGGCAGTCCGTCATGATCCCAGTCGGCGACGGAAAACGTGGTGTAGCCCCATTTCGCTTCACAGGGGCCTTGGATCGAGCCGGTCTCTCCTGCTTGATAACGAATGATCTCGTTATCGGCCGTCAGATAAATGGGCGCCGCCCACTTCGGCGTGGCCGAGTCGGCGGGCGTTCCCAGATTCTCGATCAAGCCGATATAGCCGGCCGTATTGCCGCACAACAGATCTTCGTCGCCATCGTTATCCCAGTCGAAGGAAACGGGCGTGACCAGGGCGCCGAACTTCACGCCATCGGCTTCTTGCTGAAAGTAAGACGGCTGCCGAAACAAGGGAGCGTTATCGCGAATTCTGCCCGTATGCTCGACCAGCGCGACGCGACCGTCTTCGTCGCCTACGATCAGATCGGGATCGCCATCGCGATCCCAGTCAATCACGGTGGGCGTGATCATCTGTAGATCCATGGCCAACGGACGCCCCTCGGCCATGAGTTTCCGTCCAGCGCGAAAATCCGGTTGCAGCTTGCTTCCTCGATTCTCGAAGTAAGTGAAGCCATCCAGGAATTCGCCGCACAACAAATCGAGGTCGCCATCGCCATCGAAGTCAGCCAGGCAGGGCGAGGGCATGCCGTAAACATCAACGGGTTTGCCGTCCGCCGTCAGCTTTACGGGTTCGGCGTATTCGGCGACGTCGGCGTCGCCCACATTGCGAGCCCAGTAGACGTATCCGTGCAACGGACCTCGGGTCCAGCGTCCCAGGCTGTTGAACGCATTATCCCAGCCGTAATCGGTCCAATCGCCGACGCCAACGACCAGATCCAGCAAACCGTCGCCATCGAGATCGGCCAGCTTCCATTGATTGGCTCGCGTCTTGGCCGGATGCACTCTGGCGTCCAAGGGAAAGCTGCGCGGTTTGTCGAACCCGCTGTTCATGAACTCTGGATAGAACGCGCCGGGCGTTGTCACGACGCCCTTGCTGTCGGGAGTCGGAAAAGAGATCTGAGCATTCTTCAGTCCCTTGGAGATCCTCCGCCCAGCCTTGAACACTGGCCGTTTGACGTTGCCTTGCGTGTTCTCGAAGAAGTACGTCCCGTTGTAGGGCTTGTCCGGGCAGACCACCACCAGGTCGTAATCACCGTCCTGGTCGTAGTCCATGGGCAGCGGCCAGGCCCATAGACCCACGCCCAAATCGACCATCAATCCCGGGTGGTTGTATTTGAGCGGCTGCATGCGGTCCGCGATCAACCTGGCGCCCTGGAAACCGTCGTCTTGCGCCGCGGTGGTCGCGGCGCCAACCAGGACTACCCAACAAGTCATCGCTCGAAGGAACATGGCGGACCCATAGTGAGTGGCGGTAGGTGCGGCGGAAGCGTTCCGCGACTTGCCTCACAGCGTTGTAAGACCAGCGGCGTTCCCCGTCAACGTGAGTCGCCCCGGGCTTCCGTGAGGAAGCCCAGGGCTGGACTGATTCCACCATTCACTTCGTTCCGCGCGTCCGTTCATGGAGGACCGGACACGGCTCTAGTACCGCCAGATGCACTCGAGCTGGAAGCGGTCTTTGATAATGTCCTGGAAGCCGGTCAAGGGGAATTCGTACATGGCGCCCAGCTCCATATTCGCGGATGGCTTGTACTTCAACCCGATGGATTCGGTCAGCAGGTTGTTGCCCTCCACATTGTTGCTCGGCAGATTGAACGCGTCTTGCCCGCCGACTCCCAGCGGCAGTCCGAATTCCGCGTCATCCGTCCAGTGCCACCAGACAAATTCCGTGAAGAGGTACACGCTTTCCAGCAGCTTGACGTCCAGGTGGTTGGACCAGTGGAGCGACGAGGTTTGAATGCCGCTGTCCACGGGCGTGCGATAGCCAAAGGCGCCGATGTAGTGGCCCATGCCGTCCATGAATCGCTGACCGCCGGTCAGGAAGAAATGGAACTCGCCGTCGCCAACCGCCTGCAGCGTGCGCTGCGAGCCCAGCGGAATCTCGTAGGTGAAACCGGTGGACAACAACCGTCCAGCCGCCGGATCGCGAATCAGGTTGTACTTCAAGCCGGCCGTCACGTCCGCCCAACCGTCGTCGAGCAACGTATCCAGAGGGCCGCCCGCGAAGTCGGTAGTGATGAAGCCGTCCTTAACGGCGATCACACTCAGCCGCTCGGTCAAAGCCAAACGCAACTGCAAGGCGTACAAGTCGACGCTGCCGCCAGGCGCCTGTCCCGGGCCGACCAGATCAGGAGTGTTGTGATGGAAGTAAATCAGACGCGCTTCGGTGAGCGTCCGCGGGTCTTCGAAGAAAATGAAATTGCTCATCGGGCTGATGAAGTCGTCAAAGCAATGATCGCTGGGCAGGACCAGACCGTAACCCAGCAGTCCGGGGTCGGCTTCCACCGGACAACAGCAGGGATTGCCAATGGGCTCGCAGCCGCTGGAAAACACGACATCGTCCAACACGGGGGCGTCCGACTCCTGAGCCTGCAACCAACCCGCGCCGCCGAATGCGGCCCAGGTACAGGCAAAAACAACGAGATGACTGAGAGGGCGTGTGGTCATGGCCGAAAGGCTCCACGGGATAGGCGGGAAACGGAACGAGGGGGTGGCTGCAATCGATATCGATCGCAGAAGCATGCGAGCTGAACGGCCTGGACCAGTTTTTTCGGTTTTCTGGGCCCCTGCCCTGCGTTACAACAAGACCATTCGCCAAGCATTCGCCAACCGGAATCGCACCCCGTAGTTCGCCTAGACTGACACATCTCGAACGAATCGGGACTCCCGCTCTTCGCTGCGGCGAGACGGGGCGCAGCGGCAAAAAACGGCGGCTCGGTCTTCTTGGCTCGCTGACCGCGCCCTCCGAAGAGAGACTCGCAGCATGATCGCGTTCTGGTTGATTTTGTCCGCCGCGGCAGGCGGCCTCATGTTGTATGGGTTGCATCGCGGTTGCTGCTATCTGGAAGACCGCGGCTATATGTATTACCGTAAGAAACGCGCCGGCACGACGAGCGGGTCCGTGTTTCAGGAACTGGATCGTCTCACGCGTCCCTCGGTTCAACATGTCGAGCAGGTTCGCGATGAAATCACGGCTCGCCCGCAACGCGAGAACGACGGCGAGTGATCTCCGCGGTCCGCATCCTCTCCCGAGCCGGTAACAAGCGTCATGGTGGAACTGCAAGGCGTTAGCAAGGAATACGGCGAGCTGACGGCGTTGCATCCCTTGGATCTTGCTTTTCCCACATCGCGGACCACGGCGTTGCTAGGCCCTAGCGGATGCGGCAAATCGACGATCCTGCGGTTGATCGTCGGTCTGCTGACCCCCGACTCCGGGCGGATCCTGTTCGATCAACAGCCGTTGGGTCCGGACAATCTCCTGAGCGTGCGGCAACGCATGGGCTACATGATTCAGGACGGCGGCTTGTTTCCGCACTTGACGGCCGCCGACAACGCGAGCCTGATGGCGCGATGGCTGCGCTGGCCGAAGCAGCGAGTGAGGCAACGGCTCGACGAATTGGCCGAGCTCACACAGCTTCCAGCGTCCATGCTCGATCGCTTCCCCGTACAGCTCTCCGGCGGCCAGCGTCAGCGAGTGGCCCTCATGCGGGCCCTGTTCTGGATCCCGACGTGCTGCTCCTGGACGAACCGATGGTGGCGCTGGATCCGCTTATCCGGTCGGAGCTGCAGGAGGAGCTGCGGGGCATTTTCGAGCAACTAGGCAAGACCGTGATCCTGGTCACGCATGACTTGGGGGAAGCCGACTTTCTGGCGCACGACATCGTGTTGATGAAGCAAGGCCGAATTGCGCAGCAGGGACTGATCAGCGACATGATGAACCATCCCGCCGATGACTATGTCTCGGCCTTCATCAACGCACAAAGGCTCGTTGTCTCGCGCCGGGAGGACGTTTCGTGAGCGATCCCGTTGGCCAAGAACCGCGGCGCTCCGCGAGTCGCCGCCGCGAGCGCCGGACCGCCGCCTGGGCGGGCCTGCTGCTGTTGGCGTTGGCCGCCGGCTGCCAACGCGGGCTAGCCGTCGGCGCCAAGACGTTTCCTGAATCCGGCATCCTGGCGGAAGCCTCCGTCGAACTGGCGGAACAACAAGGGCTGCCGGTGCGAATTCGCAAATTGAATGGGACCAAGCTGTGTTGGAGCGCGCTATTGCAGGGCGATATCGATGCTTATCCGGAGTACACCGGCACGATTCGCCAAGAGATCTTCTCGGGCGAGAACGTGTCCGATGACCAGCTTCCCGAATTGCTCGCCAGATTCGATGTGAAGATGACTCGGCCCTTGGGATTCAACAACACCTACGCTTTGGGCGTGCTTCCAGAACTCGCCGAACGCTTGCAGCTGAAGACCATCTCGGACTTGGCGAAGCATCCCACGCTGCGTTTCGGCTTCAGCAGCGAATTCGTCGATCGAGCCGATGGCTGGCCCGGGCTGCAAGTCGCCTATGGCTTGCAGGGCAAGGTCAACGGCATGCAACATTCCCTGGGGTATGAAGCGATCGCCGCCGGCGATATCGACGTGATCGACGTCTATTCCACCGACGCGAATGTTCGCCGCCTGGGCCTGGTGTTGCTGGAGGATGATCGCAACTACTTCCCACGGTATGAAGCCGTGTTTCTGTACCGAGCGGATTTGGTCGAGCACACCCCGGCCTGGGTTCAGCAAATGCAGCGACTGGAAGGGCTGATTAACGACGCTCGCATGACCGCCTTGAACGAGCGGGTCGTTTTCGACGGAGCGACCGAGGCGTCGGCCGCCGCGGAGTGGCTTCAAGAGGATCTGGGGATCCGGGTCGCGGTACGTCAAACCACGTTGTTCCAACGGATCGCCCAGCGAACCTGGGAGCACCTTTGGTTGACCCTGACCTCCCTGGCCGCGGGCATCCTGGTGGCCATCCCCATGGGCGTATTCGCCGCCAAGCGTCCCCTGCCCGGCCAATTCATCGTGGGCTTCGCCGAGATCGTGCAGACCATTCCTGGACTGGCGCTGTTGATTTTTCTGGGCGTCGGCTTTCGCTATCTGGGCTGGTCGGTGATCGGCGACAAGCCCGTGATCGCGGCCTTGTTTCTCTACAGCCTGCTGCCCATTGTCCGCAACACGATGGCGGGGATTGCCGGAGTGCCCACGCCGCTGAGGGAGTCCGCTCAAGCGCTGGGCCTGACGCCCTGGGCCAGCCTCTGGCGCATTGAACTCCCCATGGCCTCGCCCTTGATTCTGGCGGGAGTGAAGACCACCGCGGTGATGATCGTTGGCTTCGCAGCCTTGGGCGGTTTGATCGGCGCCGGCGGATACGGCCAACCGATCATGACGGGACTGACGCTGAATGATGAACACAAAATGATGGAAGGCGCGATCCCGGCCGCGCTGATGGCCCTGGTGGTCAAATGGTGTTTCGAATACGCCGAACGCTACTTGGTGCCGCTAGGACTGCGATTGCAAGAGCGGCAATAACCGCCGGGGTTCTCCTAGATGCAGAATTGTCCATCACCCTTCAGCCAACACCGACTTTCCCGCCGTTCCTAGCTCTGTGTTCCTCCGTGCTCTCCGTGGTGATCTCGACAGGCTGAGCATAAGAGCTGTGGTTACCCGTTTCGCGGCGCTTCATGCAAAACGGCCGAGCCGTCTGAGACGACTCGGCCGTCGAAAGGAGTTTGGTCCAGCTGTTCAACTAGACCCGCGCGCTTTCGAAGCCGCGATACAAGTACGAACCCAGATCCGAAAAATACGCGTCGAGACGATCGAACAGGCCGTCGCCGCCATCGATCTCGGTGCTGCCGTTGACGTTGGACCGGAAGAACATGACTCGGTCCCAGCCGCCGTCCAACGAAATGCGGGCGTCCCGCGCGACGTTGCTGCTGATCAACGACACGAGGTCGTTGCCTCGGCCATTGTCAATGTTCAGGTTGTTCAACTGCGAATAATAGACATTCGTCCAGGTGAAGAGACCGTTGAGATTCACGTTCAGGTCGCCGGTCACCGTGCTCCTCCAGACGGCGATTTGCTGCAGGAAGCCGTTGTTCGAAGTGACGCTCATGTCGCCTAGCTGCGAATCGTAGAGGCTCACCAGATCGACGCCGCTGCCCAGATCCACATTCATCTCTTGGATCCAGCTGTCGGTGACCTCGACTCGCTCGCCGAAGGTGCCTCCGTTCACCGACATGGCGCCGGAGAGCACGCTGTGATTGACCTGGACATAGTTCAAGAATCCGCCCTCGACATCGACGTCGATATCGCCGGCGAAGTGCAAATCGCGAACGCGAACGAAATCATTCCCCATCCGCGTGTTGATGGCGATGTCCATCACCTGGTCGGCTGGGAACGAAGCCGAACGGCCGCCATTGATGCGGCCGCCCAGGAATTCACTGACCACAATGTGGGTCTCAACCTGCGGTACAACGAGCGCGTCAATCTGAGCATTACCGACAACGGCGCCCGTCAAGTCCGTTCCCGGAGCCACAAGGCCGACGGCCTGTAGAATTCCGGCGAATTCCGGAGAAACTCGCAGTTCCGCGCCGATCTGTAAATCCGGGTCGTCGAAGCCGAACGCGGTGGGAATGCCGACATCAAACAGAATGCCCAGGCCCCCGACAGTGTCTTCCACATAGAAACCGCTGGTGTCGTCGGTGGCTCGCGTCGCGTCAAAGCCAATCGCGAAATCGCCGACAATGATGGAGTCATTGTTGAAGCCCACGGTGCCGGTGTGCCGGATGAAGCCGCCTTCCAGATCCAAGGCGCCGTTGATCGAAAACTCAAAGTCGCTCGAAGGTTCAATGGGGAAACCGACTTGGAAATCACTCGACGCCGGCGAGCCGTTGCTCACGATGCTGGAGACTTGCAGATTGGCCGCACTGGCAAGCAGATCGACATTCAGGAAGACGCTGGTGGTTCCATCGTCAACGCGCCGCTGAAGGACCGGCGCCGCAACCCCATCGATTCGAGCGTCGCCCACATCCGCGCCAACTAGAGCTGAATTCTCCAGGATTTCCGCCAACTCAGGAGAAACCAGCAGGTCGGGTGTCGCAATCGTGACGTCCGGATCATCGAAGTCGACAACGCTAGGTGCACTCAGATCAAACAAGATGCCGAGCCCGCTGAACGTATCCTCGACGTAAAAACCGCTGGCGTCGCCCATAATCCGCGACGGATCGAAGCCGATGGAGAAATCGCCTACGGTGATCGGATCATCCGTATCCCCATTGAAAGTGACCGTGCCAGTGTGCTCGATGGTCCCGCCCACCGGCGCAAAGCCGCCATCCACCGAGAATTCAAAATTCGTCGACGGGTCAATTGGGAAACCAACCTGGAACTGTGGAGTGGCCGGGGAGAAAGGCGTGCCCGTGCTGTCGGCGCCGGTGAGGTTCAACCCGACCGATGAAAGAGTCTCCGTATCCAGATACACGCTCGTCGTACCTGATCGCAACTCGTACGTTTCCGTCACCGCCTTCTCGACGCCTTCGACCAGAATCCCGTTGGGCAGATTGTCTCCTCGAATATCCAGGACGCCGTTGCTCAGCTCGGCGAACACATTGCCCGCCAACACTTGCCTTGTCTCCAGGCTCTCGACGCTCAAGGCTCGAGATCGTCGCGTGCGACGCGACCGGTAATTGCCACCCAGTAACTTGCTCATGATGTTCCTCAACTGATGTCGGATCGTGATCCGCGGAAAAGATGGAGAGAATAGGATAAATAGAACAGGAAGGATTGTCACACCCTGTGCCTGACTTTATCAGCGGAAGAGATTTCGGCAACTCATTGGACCCTGGCGCCTCAAGAAAACGGTTGCCTCGGCGACGTGAGGGGGCTTAGGCTACGGGTCGGACCGTGCCGAGGATCGGCGCCAAGCCGTGCGGTTTGACCCTGACCTTGACGTATTCTCCGATCGCGTCATCCATAACGACTTATGAGCGAGGACCCCCGCCGTGACGCTTGCCCATCGACACCGCCCGCGACCCTCTCGTTTGCTGCTTGGCGCGAGCCTGCTGGCTGTGATGCTGACCGCCTCGATGACCTCAATCAGCCACGCTTTCGCTCCATCCGCGTCAGCCCAGCCGCAATCCCCGCAGCAGGCGGGCGAACCGGCGAAAGCCAAGCAAACGGCGAAGAAACAACGCCCTAACCCGGCCCTGCAACCCATCGAGGACCAGCCCGGCCTGCCTCGAGTCCTGTTGTTGGGCGATTCGATCTCGATCGGCTATACCGTCGGCGTCCGCGAACTGCTGAAGGACACCGCCAATGTCCACCGCCCGGCTGCAAATTGCGGCCCGACGACCCTGGGCCTCAAGCAACTCGATCGTTGGCTGGGCGACCCCGCCAAGAAGTGGGATGTGATCCACTTCAATTGGGGGCTCCATGACTTGAAGTACATGGGTCCTGAGGGGCAGAATCTGGCGGACCCGCAGGCCGAGGGGGCCCACCAACAAGTCCCGCCGGAGGAGTACGAGAGGAACCTGCGAGCGTTGGTCGAGCGACTGCAGCAAACCGGGGCCGTGCTGATTTGGCGGACGACGACGCCCGTTCCCCAGGGGGCCCGCGGGCGCGTGGTCGGCGATTCCAAGAAGTACAATGAAATTGCGGAGAAAATCATGCGTGAGCACAAGATCCGCATCGACGACATGTACGCCTATGGCCTTGAGCGACTGGGAAAGATCCAACGCCCCAAGGATGTCCATTTCACGGCGGAAGGCAACAAGTTCCTTTCACAACGCGTCGCCGAGTCGATTCGTGAAGCCCTGAAGGTCGCGAAACAGACGCCACGACCTGAGTAAGCGCGGCCCAGGCCGCTGGCTCTCTGGGCGTCGCTTCGTCGTAGTTCGTCCCGCCTTTGCCTTGACCGTGGCCGCTCGCACTCCTATGGTGTCGTGTGAACCAGCCATCCTGATCCTCCTGACATTTCGTCCCGTTGGCGTGCGCACTCCGCCCGGGGGGCGGCCCGGTCGGTCCAGCCATGACTACCCACGCCACGGCTCGCGAAAATTCTGCTGCACCGTCCGCATCGGATCTGTGGCGGCGATATGAGCGGGTCCGCGCGTTCACGAACTTGCTCGCCGCGCCTCTTCATCCCGAGGATTGCGTGGTGCAGTCCATGCCGGACGTGAGCCCCACGCGATGGCATTTGGCGCATACGACGTGGTTCTTCGAGACGTTCGTGCTGGCGCGGAACGCCGGCTACACGCCCGCCCATCCCGAGTTCGAATACCTCTTCAATTCCTACTACAATTCGGTCGGCGAGCAGTTCCCGCGCACAAGACGCGGGTTGTTGTCCCGTCCGACCTTAGCTGAAGTGCATCAGTACCGCGCCGATGTCGATCGTCGCATGCGGGAACTTCTGGCCGATGATTGTCCGGTCGATCTGCTGCCGGTGATCGAACTGGGATTGCATCACGAACAGCAACACCAGGAACTCATCCTTACCGACATCCAACATGTACTCTTCCAAAACCCGCTGTATCCCGCTTACCAGACGGCACAAGAAACCGACGACCCGCGGCGCGCCGCGACCACTTGGCTGGCGTGCTGGTCGCGAGGGCGTTGTCGCGATCGGTCATCATGGCTCCACTTTCGCATTCGACAACGAGTGTCCTCGACATGACGTCCTCCTGCACCCGCATGTTCTGGCCGATCGGTTGGTGACCAACGGGGACTTCCTGGAGTTCATCGAGGACGATGGATACCAGCGGCACGAGTTGTGGCTGTCCCTGGGCTGGAGTTGTGTCGCAGAACATCAGTGGCGGGCGCCCTTGTATTGGATCAAGCAAGAGGGCGATTGGTTTCAATTCACCTTGCGCGGTTTGGCGCCCCTCGAGCTGGCCGCCCCGGTCAGCCATATCAGTTACTTTGAAGCGGACGCTTTCGCGGTGGAGCGAGTCGCGGCTGCCCACCGAGTTTGAATGGGAGTCCTTCGCGGCCGACTTGCCGGTCGAGGGCGACTTGGCCGAAAGGCAAGAGTGGCGCCCAAGCGCCGCGGCCGATGAGAACGACTTGCAGTTCTTTGGCGGAGTCTGGCAGTGGACCTCGTCCGCTTATGGCCCCTACCCGGGTTTTCGTGCTCGTCCCGGCGCCTTGGGCGAGTACAACGGCAAATTCATGTGCAACCAGTATGTCTTGCGTGGAGGCTCATGCGCGACGTCCCAATCCCACCTTCGCGTGACCTACAGAAACTTCTTCCCTCCCGAGGCTCGCTGGCAGTTCAGCGGCCTTCGCCTAGCTCGCGACGTTCGTTAATCGCCGAACCAGCCAACCCAGGAGTTCGCGCTCAGGCGGCCTGTTGGCCTCGCCTGTTCGGCCGGATTCCGCAACACGATCAGCATCATGTCGTCACCCACATCCGTCAGCACCGACCAGTTCCTTCACGATGTGTTGCGAGGCTTGGCCGAACCGGAAAAGTCGTTGCCCTGCAAGTACTTCTATGATGAGATCGGCTGCCGGCTGTTTGAGGAGATTTGCCAGACGGACGAGTATTATCTGACTGCGCACGGAATTGGGCCTGATGCGGCGCTATGCTCGCGAGATGGCCGAAGCGCTGGGCCCGAACTGCATGGTGATTGAATACGGCAGTGGCGAAGGCGTGAAGATCCGCCTGCTGTTGGAGCATCTGCAGTCCCCCGCCGCCTACGTGCCGGTCGACATCGCCGGTGATCATCTTCAGGACATCGCCGAACAGTTAAACCAGGACTATCCGCACTTGGAAGTCGCCCCCGTCACGGCCGACTTTACCGCCCCTTTCGCGCTGCCCTCGGTGGAGCACTCCACGCAACGGCGAGCCATCTATTTCCCCGGCTCGACGTTAGGGAATTTCACCAACGACGCGGCCACGAAGTTGCTGGCCTCGATGCGGGCTTTGGCCGGCCCCTACGGCGCTTTGCTGCTGGGCGTGGACCTGGTGAAGCCCTCGCACATTCTGAACGCAGCCTATAACGATCAACAAGGAGTCACCGAAGCGTTCAACAAGAACCTGCTGGCCCGCATCAACCGAGAACTCGACGGCGATTTCGATCTCGATCAATTCGCGCACGAGGCCCGCTTCAACCCGCGGACAAGCCGCATGGAGATCTACCTTCGATCGCTGCGGGAACAACAAGTCGCTATCGGCGATCAGGTGTTTCGCTTCCGCGACCAGGAACGGATCCACACCGAGTATTCGCACAAGTATTCCATCAACACCTTCGACCAACTTGCGGAGCCCGCCGGCTGGCGCCTGAAAACCTCCTGGACCGACGCCAACAACTACTTCGCCATCATGCTCCTGGAAGCAACCGCCTGAGCATCAGCCAAGTGCGAGTTTTCGTGGCTTTCGTATCTTTCGTGGTCGCGATCACTCCCGCGACAGCAGCGCCAACAGGTCGCGAATATCGGCTATCGACAGAGTCTTCAATAAATCCTGCGGCATCAACGATTGCTTGCTGTCTTGACGGCTTTCCAGATCGTCGACGTTGATTTCCGAGGCCTCGCCTTGAGCGTTGACCACCACCAAATGCTCGACCCGCCGATCCGTCTGGGGATCCGGATGGTTGCGATGGTCAATGACCACGCCGGTGACGATTCGCCCATCGCGCAACTGCATGACTTCGGTGCGATAGCGAGGAGCAATATCGCGACTCGGTTCCAACAGAGCGACCAATAGCCGCCGTCGATCCCACTGTTGCGCGACATTCGTCAGTTCCGGACCGACTTGTTCGCCGCGATCCTCGTAACGATGACAGCGCGCGCAGCCGGGGCCCTTGACGCTGAAGGAACAACCGCTTGCCCCGCTTCGGGATCGCCGCCTTCACCGACCAGTTCCATCCATTGATCCAAGTCGTCGGCCGCGGGATGATCGGCGAACGTTGGGGAGGAAGCCAGCAAGCGTTTGGCTTCTTTGGCGACGTCGGGTTGCTCGTCGCGGGTCAGTTGCCCGATTACGGATCGATAGGTGGCGACATCCTCGCCCAGTCCCACAATCGCAGCGGCGCACAGGGCGGCGGTGCTCTGGATGTCCAAGGCGATTCGTGACAGAGCCCGACGGGCGGCCGGACTGTTCGCATCGATCAACTTCCATACGGCTGACTCGGCGATGGGAGTTGACTCGTTCAACAACGGCGCGACGCGTTGGACCAGATCCTCGACGTCCGGGGCGAGTCGCAGCGCGGCTTGTCGCGCCGCCAAGGGACGCTGCGTGTCGCCGGCCGTGCGCCACAGCAGTTCGCTCAGTCGTTTCGATTGGCGGCGGTCCGACTGGCCGTCAACCTTCCCGCATCCAGATAATCCAGCGCCGCCAAGACCGCCGCCAACAACCGCGCGTCCTCGACGGAGTCGGGCGTCATGGCCTCCAGCACCGAACGCCAGGACTCATCTTGACGGTCCGAGATGATTCGCACGGCCAGGAGCCGCACTTCCACGGCGGGATCCTTGGCGGCTTGTCGCAGTAGATCATCCATCGGCTCTTCGCGCCAACGCTGGATCTGCAACCAGGCGACTTTCTGATGCGGGGTCAAGGCATCCCAGGAAACATCGGGCGGCGTGGGCTGCTGGATCCATCCCCAAATTCCGGCCTGTCGCAGGAACACGTCGGCGTCGTCCAGCGCCGCCAGGGTCGGCCGCCGTTCCAACTCGCGAGCCGCCTTCTCGCTCTCGGTCAGCGGCGGATGTTCGGCTCGCAAGACGGAATCGTTGTCAAACGTCAGGCGCCAGATCCGCCCTTGCCGGTGCACGTTGTAGCTTCGATCCACCCAATCGGAAAAGTAAAGGGCGCCATCGGGCGCCAAGGCGAACGCGACGGGTCGAAAATGCTCGTCGCCTCGCACGATGGTCTGCAACTGACCATGCCAGGAGGCGCCGGACGGCGTGAGTCGAAAACGTTCAATGCGATTGTGTCCCCAACTGGTGGTCCATAACGCGCCTCGAAACAACTCGATGTCGCTGGGGGCTTCGCCGGTCCCGGCGACATACGGCAAGGTTCCCGGCAACTCGCCGTTCCAGGCTTGCAAGGGATGCAGACCACTGCGTCCGTAGCGGAATTGATATCCGTAATCGCCTCCGCCGACGATATGCAACAAGCGACACGGCGGCCTTGAATCGGGATCGTTGCCCACAGCGAACAAGCGATCCTGAGGATCCACGCATAGCCCGAAGGGATTCCAGAAACCGGTGGCGATGCGAATCAACCCCGCGCCATCGGCGCCGATCTGATAGATATTGCCGCCTTCTCCTCCGCCGCGCAGCACGACGCCGTCTTTGCCATGCAGTTGGTAAGGTTCGCCCAGGTTCTCTCCCAGGCCGAAGAACACGTTGCCGTGCGAGTCAAACGCCAGCCCGCTTAAACCGTTGTGCGGATAGTCGCCGTTGGTCTTCAACTCGGCCAGCAGCTCTTGTTGATCCGCGACGCCGTCCTGATCGGAGTCCCGCATCCGCAACAGTCGGCTGCGCGTGGTGACATAGATCCAGGCGTTGGCATGAGCGGCGACGCACATCGTGTGGCGGCCGCCTTCATGAAACACGCTCGTGGCGTCCAGCGCACCATCGCCATTGCTGTCGCTGAGCAGCAAGATGCGGTCCGACTTGGGACCGGGATAATCCTGGTTGGGAAAATGCGTATGCGACTCAACGACCAGCAATCGACCTTCGAGATCGAACGCCAGGCCGATCGGCGTCACGACGCGAGGCTGTTCGGCGATCAACTGCAAATGGACTCCGTCAACCAACACCTCGGGCTCGCCGGCGGCGGCGCGGCCAATCGAGGTCAAGACAATTAAGAGGGCGTATCTCCAGTGCATTGTTGTTCGCTCCAAAGTGTGACTCAGGTGGTGGTCGGGGGAAATGCGTGGACTGGCGAAGGGCGGGACGTCTTGGTGGTCGGTCAAAGCACCTGTCCAGCTAGGCTTCGTCCTTCGTTTGATAACCATGGTGTTTTAGCAACGCCTGCCAATCGCGTTGCAAGCTGCGATGCAAGATGAATGAGGCGATCAGCCCGATGACTCCGGCGAGGATGAGTGCTAGAAGCGCCCACTTGTTCGCAGGCAGATCTCGTCCCCACAGCGCAAGGGGGCGAGGCATAGCAACGCCAAGAGCGGCGCACCGGCGGCCAAGAGGAGATAGACCGCCGAGAGCCGCTTGACGGAGAGCAGCGCGGCGATCGGATTCCAAACGTCGGGGGAGGACTGCGACTGGCGCCACAACCATGGGTAAAGCGAACGCATCACCAGACCCGCGGCGGCGAAGAACGGATAGGCGGCGGCGATCAGCCCGCAGAACACCAGCGAAGCGGCGAAATGCAAGTAGCCGCCCATCGGAAAATGGCCCAAGGCCGCGTGAATCGAGATGGGATAAGCAACGCCCGCGACCGCCCAGAGGGCCACGCCGATCAGCGCGGCGTAGTGCCCTAGATGCAGCGCTCGATAGGCCAGCCAGTTGTAAGGGGCGCTCGCCGAAGCGTCGCCGGACTTCGCCGCCGCGAGGGCCTTGCAGATGGGCCAGCAAAGACGGATCATGCACGCGATGCCCAACGGAAAGGCGATCAGGTTGATCGTCGCCTGGGTTCGATCAAAGGCGGTCAACGCGCCTTCTCGGTCCCCCAATTCAGAGATGATTGCCGCGCGGTTGTAGAGGAAATTCAGGACAGCGGCCAGCAAATTGGGCAGCACCAGGACGAACATCACCAACGAGATCGGGGCTTTCAGGAGGTAGCGTCCAGGCCAGGCCTCCGCGGAGTTGAACACGAGCATCGCTCGGGGGTTCAGGCCCAGTCTGAGGCGGTCGGCGAGCTCGGCCCCGTCGCTGGGGCGCAGGTCTGGATCTGGATCCATGCACACGACCGAAGTCCGCGCCACTGCGCGGGACATCGCGTCGGTAAATCCCTCGGGATCGGGCGGCGCCGAGCGGCGACGCTCGGTCATCACCTCCAAGTCCTTCAAAACGTCCCCGCTCAACTTCTCCTGGCCAAAGGGCTTCGCACCGGTCAATAGCTCCCACAACATCACGCCCAAGGAGTAAAGATCAGCCCTGCCGTCAAGCTGATCGGCCGTGCGTTCATGGCGAGGATTAAACGCCTCGAGCTGTTCGGGCGACATGTAGGGCAAGCTGCCGCCAAAGTAGCTGTTGGGCGTGGCGCCTTCGACTTTCGAACAGTAACTGGTGTTGAAGTCGGCCAACTTCGGCGTCGCGTCCGCCGAGAGCAGCACATTGGCTGGTTTGATGTCGCGATGCAGCGTGTCGTGGCGGTGGGCGTAGTCCAGTGCTGCGGCCAGTTCGGCGCCCAGCCGACAGACAATCTCGGGCCAGGGTGCTCGCCTCAGTTGCTCGCGCGCGCGGTCTCCATCGGCGCTTGACCGGAATGCAAGAGCACTTCGTCGAACAGCTTGCAAGATCAAACCGCCATTCCAGTTTTCCGACGGCAGGCCCTTTTGCATCTTGCACACGCGATCCATCGCGCCGCCGGGCAGGAACTCCATATACATCAACCACAAACCATGCTCGGGCGCCTCTCGCTGGTCGTACACGCGCACGATATGCCCATGATCCAGCTTGGCGAGCGTTTGCGGTTCGGCGCCTTGATCGGAAGTGACCTTCAAGGCGACCAACCTCTGCATGGAGCGTTGGCGGGCGAGAAACACGGCGCCGAACGCTCCAGCGCCGAACTTCACCAACAAGTCGAAGTCATCAAATTGCTGGCCGCTGTCCAAGTCCAGACGCGGCGCCATCTTCCTCACCGAAGTGCTGAGCGTCGGGGTGTCCAATCCCAGGAGCTTGGTGATCACCGCGGATTGATCGGGGAATCGTTGTCGGTATTCCTCCGGCTTGACATCGCTACCGTGCGCGCGACGCAGGTGATACTCCTCGTAGATCAAGCCGCTGGGCGCGCCGTTCTCGTGCAGTTCGGGATAACGCTCAAGGTACTGTTCCAGACGGATCTCCTCGCCTTTCGCTAACCGGTATTCGAGATCGATCTTAATCAGCTCCTGCAAGATCAGTTGCCGCACGGCCGTCGGGTCGTCCTCGTAAAGAAACTCCTCGATCGTCGGCTCCCGTTGATCCCACTGGGCGACAAACCCCTCCACGCGGGCGAGGACCTCGTCCCAAGCTTCCGTGGCGTTGTCAGCGTGAAAGTCCATGAAGGTCACTTCGGCGCGTGCAGTTGGGCGGCGACGGGTCAGCAAGGGAATGCGAACGAAAGCAGGCGGCGGCGAATAGGTTCCTGTATACTAGAGCAACGGCCATGAGCAAATCAGTCCCACGGGACGAGCCCCAGCGTCAGCCCACGGAACGTGACCCAACCTTGCCGCAGGCCGAAACCCTGGCGTAACGACGCAGATCGACGAGCCACAAGTCCCAACAGGACGACCCCAAATCAGCCCAGGGTGAAGCGCAGCGAAACCCTGGGTAACCACGCAGACGCGGCCACAAGTCCCAACGGGACGCCCCAAATCAGAGCAGGTGCTTTAAGGTGAACCCGGGTAACCAAACGCAGACGCGGCCACAGAAGTCCCAACGGGACGGCCCCAAATCAGCCCAGGGTGCAGCGCAGCGCAACCCTGGGTAACCAAACGCAGACGCGGCCACGAAGTCCCAACGGGACGACCCCAGATCAGCCCAGGGTGAAGCGCAGTGCAACCCTGGGTAACCAACGCAGTCGCTGCCACAAGTCCCAACGGGACGGCCCCAGATCAGCCCAGGGTGAAGCGCAGCGCAACCCTGGGTAACCAACGCAGTCGCTGCCACAAGTCCCAACGGGACGGCCCCAAATCAGCCCAGCGTGCAGCGCAGCGCAACCCTGGGTAACCAAACGCAGACGCGGCCACAAGTCCCAACGGGACGACCCCAAATCAGCCCAGGGTGCAGCGCAGCGCAACCCTGGGTAACCAAAACGCACGGCCACAAAGTCCCATACCGCTACTTAGTCGGCGCAAGCCGTGGGAGCGACCCCATGAACCACCTCGACATCCTCTGCCAGCGGATTCACCAAGGCGACGCCGAGGCCCTGGGACAGTTCATCGAACTGCATCGCCCCCAACTCTCGGCCTACCTGGATCGCGAATTGGGATCCGCCCTGCGGGCCAAAGTCGAAGTGGAAGATCTGCTGCAAGAGCTCGCGGCCGACGCCGTCCGCCGCGTCGCCGACGCCAACGTGCCAGCCGACGCCGTCTTCTCCTGGCTTTGCCAAATCGGCAAACAACGCTTGATCGATTTACACCGTCGCTTCTCCGCGAAGAAACGCGCCGCGTCCAAGGAAGTCGCCTTGGATCGCGGCGGCGATGACGACGGCGGCATCATCGACCTGCTTGTCAGCAGCGTAACCTCGCCCAGCCGAGTGCTTTCCCGAAACGACAAAGAAGTCCGGATGCTCGACGCCCTCAGCCAACTCCCCGAAGATCAACAACGCGCCCTGAACCTCTTCTACATCCAGAATTGGCCCACCAAACGCATCGCCGAAGAGCTAGGCAAGAGCGACGCCGCCGTTCGTGTCATGTTGACAAGAAGCCGAGAAAAACTGAAAGAACTGATGCGTTCTTGACGAGCGGATTGGCGATGCGCCAAGCGTCGCCTGGTCATCGTTGGACTTCGGCCCTGCTCGCTCCCTGGTTCGAAACGCGTGACTTCTTTTCCTCAATCCGCCCGGCCTCCCCACCGGGCGTTGGCCGACTCATGGACCCTCGCTTGGCGGCTTATCGCGACTTGAAGTCAGCATCGGCGGCATGCCGCGCGGGCGCTTCATTGCCGAGGGCGCCTGGTTGGTGCAGCGGCTGTTGCAGAGCCGCCTGACAACGGAATCGGTGGTGGTCGAGCGACGCAAGCGCGATGAGATCTTGCCGTGGGTGCGACGCGGCACCGTGGTGATCGAATTGCCGGACGGATCTGCATCGGAATTGGTGGGGTTTGATTTCCATCGGGGAGTGCTGGCGTGCGGCGTGCGGCCGCCAAGGCGGACGGTGGCGGAGATGATCGACGACTTGCCCGCGTCACGAAATCGACCCGCCCTGATCGTGTGCGTTGCCGGAGTGCGTGATGCGGAGAACCTGGGAGGCGTGCTTCGCAACGCGGCCGCATTCGCGGCAAACGGCGTGCTGTTGGGGTGCGGAACCGCCGACCCCTATTCGCGCCGCGTTCTGCGAGTTTCGATGGGCGCCGTGTTTCATACGCCCCTGGCGTGGTCGGACGACTTGGTTGCGGACCTGCGGCAGTTGCAGCGGCGAGCCCATTTGACGACGTTGGCCACGGTCTTGGACGCTTCGGCGACGCCCTTGGATGACTTCAAGGCGCCGTTGCGGAGCCTGTTGCTGCTGGGGGAAGAGGGGTATGGCTTGTCCGCCGAACTGCGTCAGGCGTGCCTGCAACAATTGACCATACCGATGGCGCCCGGAGTGGATTCCTTGAACGTGGCGACGGCAAGCGGGATCTTCCTGCACCACCTGGCCCGAGTTGGCCGGGAGTGACGAAGGCTGAGTGGGTCGCATGGACGCGGAGGATACGTGCGGGCCGTGCGTCGGCGGGCCGTCCGCAGGCGCTCGGCGGGCCGTCCGCAGGCGCGCGTCGGCGGGCCGTCCGCAGGGCGTCGGCGTCGGCGGGCCGTCCGCAGGGCGCGTCGGCGTTGGCCGGGCGGCGCCCAGGAGGAAGGCGCCTGCGTGTCAGGCGGGCAGGCGGCGCCAGGATACGGGGCGGCCCGAGATTGAATTTTCCTTGGTCGCCAGCAACCCAGCGGGGGTGAAGTCGCCGGGAAACGCTGCTTGATCTGCATTCAGGGCGCGTCGCGTCGGAGTGCCCGGCTTGACTCTTATCGGCCATTGGCCCGACAATTGCGGCGCAATTGCCGCGGCCGCACCTTGCACGAGGAAGTTTATGACGTCCGGCGCCTACGCCCCGCCTCCCAGCGGTTTTGATGAGATGTTCGACCGCACGGGACGACCGTGCGCGGTGAGTCAAGCCTTCGTGGAACGGCTGCAGTCGTTCTCCGAGGAGGAGCTGAAGCAAAGACAGCGGGCCGCCGAAGCGTCGCTATACAACCTGGGTATCACGTTCACCGTTTACGGCCATTCGGCGGGAACCGAGAAGATCTGGCCGTTCGACTTGCTGCCTCGAATCATCGATGCTCCGCAATGGGATCTCGTGCGACGCGGGCTGGAACAGCGGGTGCGCGCGTTGAATCTGTTCATCAACGACATCTATAACCAGCGTCACATTCTGCGCGATAAGGCGATTCCGCCGGAGCTGATCGAAAGCTCCACGACCTTGCGTCCTCAGATGCAGGGCTTTCAGCCGCCGGCGGGAGTGTGGTGCCACATCAGCGGCGTGGATCTGGTTCGTCATTCCGACGGCGAGATCTACGTCTTGGAGGACAACTTGCGTTGCCCCTCGGGCGTCTCCTATGTGTTGGAGAACCGCGAGTTGATGAAGCGCACGTTTCCGCAGGTCTTCGAGGGCATGTCGATTGCTCCCGTGGAGGACTATCCGGAACGCCTGTTGGAAACGCTTTGGTCTTGTGCGCCTGGCAGCAACGCGCCGACGGCGGTGCTATTGACGCCCGGCATTTACAACTCGGCGTACTTCGAGCACACCTTTCTCGCGCAGCAGATGGGCATTGAGCTGGTGCAGGGGCCGGACCTGGTCGTGCATAACGATCGAGTGCACATGTGCACCACCAAGGGGCTGCGCCAAGTCGATGTGATCTACCGCCGCATTGACGACGATTTCCTGGACCCGGATTGCTTTCGGAAGGACTCCATGCTGGGCGTCCGGGGATTGATGGAGGTGTATCGCAAAGGCAACGTGACGCTGGCCAATGCGCCGGGCGCCGGCGTCGCCGACGACAAAGCGGTGTACGCCCTTGTGCCGGAGATCATCCGCTATTACTTGAAGCAGGACCCGATCCTGGGCAACGTGCCCACCTTTATTTGCTCGGACCCGAAACAGCGTCAGCATGTTCTGCAGAACCTGGACAAGCTGGTGGTCAAGCCAGTCAACGAATCAGGCGGCTACGGCATCTTGATGGGGCCTCAGGCCAGCGTCAAAGAGCGCGACGATTGCGGGGAGCGGATTCGCGCTAATCCAAGGAACTACATCGCTCAGCCGATGCTGCAATTATCGACGGTGCCGACATTGGTGGGCGGATCGTTGCAACCCCGACATGTGGATCTGCGACCGTTTGTTCTCTGCGGCCGGGAGATCTACGTGATGCCGGGCGGATTAACTCGCGTCGCCTTACGGGAAGGTTCGATGGTGGTGAACTCCTCGCAAGGAGGCGGCAGCAAGGACACCTGGGTCCTGCGGGACGGCGGCCACCCGCAGCAGGCGAGCCAGTCGCAATCCCAGGTCCAGTCGCAGTCGCAGTCGCAGTCGCAACCGATAAACTAGGATTGAACCTGCCGCCGTGGCGGCGCCTTCGGCGTCGCTCGCCTTGAACGTCGCCGCGGCCCAACGCTGAAATGCCCATCCATGCTGAGCCGAGTCGCTAATTCGATCTACTGGATGAGTCGTTACGCCGAACGGGCCGAGAACGTCGCCCGATTCCTCGATGTCAATCAGAACATGACGTTGGGCGACGCGTCGCTCGGCGGTCAGTGGGCGCCCATGGTGTACACCACGGGCGATCAGAAGTTGTTCGAGGAGCATTATGGCGACCCGTCGCGGGCGAATGTCTTGCGGTTCTTGGCGTTTGATCAGGAGAATCCCAACTCGATCTTGTCCTGCGTGGCGACCGCCCGCGAGAATGCGCGCACAGTGCGAGAAGTGATTTCCACGCCCATGTGGGAGCAGCTGAACAAGTTTCACCTGATGGTGCAATCCGCGTCGCGCTCGCCGGCCTCGTTACACATGGTGCAGGATTTCTGCGAGCGCGTGCGCTTGGCCAACCATACGTTGATCGGGCAGACCTACGCGACCATGTCCCGCGGTGAAGCGTGGCACTTCTCGAATATCGGCCGCTTCCTGGAGCGTGCGGACAAGACGTCGCGAATTGTCGACGTGCAGTACTACTTGCTGCTGCCCGACCTGAAGGACGTCGGCAGCAGTCTGGACGTCGTGCGGTGGAGTCGCCCTCTTGAAAAGCGCCTCGGCCCTGGAGATGTACCGCCGGGAGCATGGTCGGATTACGCCGTTGAAAGTCGCCGACTTTCTCCTGCTAAACCGGACTTTCCCGCGCTCGATTCATTTTTGCCTGGTTCTGGCCGAAGAATCCCTCAGGCAGATCACCGGCAGCGACATCGGCACCTTCAAGTGCCGTGGCGAACAACTGATGGGTCGCATGCGGGCCGACCTGGACTATCTTCGGATCGACGACATTATCGAAAACGGAATGCACGAATTCATTGATCGTTTTCAGGTGCAATTGAATGAGCTGGGCCACGCGATCCATCGCGATTTCTTCACTATCCCTGATTTCTCGGCCACGGCTTAATCCGTAGGACTTCCATCCTGGTCCCTATCCAACGCCCATGTCCTTCGCCCGGCGTCCTCGCAAGCCGAGCGGGCGCCCGCGTCGCCGCCGCGCCGCGCGTCCCGGCAAGTTGTTTTCCATCGAGTTGAACCCATGAGTATTCGCGTCTCGCTTCGGCATGAAACCTACTATCGCTATGCTCGTCCCGTTACGCTCGGCCCGCAGATCGTGCGCTTGCGCCCTGTGCCGCATTGTCGGACGCCGATCGTCAGCTACTCGCTGGACGTGCAGCCCAGCGGTCATTTCCTGAACTGGCAACAGGACGTGCACGGCAACTATCAAGCGCGGCTGGTGTTCCCTGACAAAGTGGATCAACTGCGCGTGACCGTCGGCCTGCAGGCCGACATGACCGTGATCAATCCGTTCGATTTCTTCCTCGAGCCCGAGGCGAGCGATTACCCGTTTCAGTATCCAGCCGCATCCCTGGGCGACCTGCAACCGTACCTGGCGGTTGAGCCGATGGGTCCGCTTTTGCAAGAGTACTTCGCCGGCCTGGATCAAAGACCTCGCCGCTTGATCGATTTTCTGGTCGAATTGAATCAAGATCTGCAACAGCATATCGATTACGTCATTCGCCTGGAGCCAGGAGTGCAGACCTGCGAGGAGACGTTGCGGCTGCGTCGAGGAAGCTGTCGCGACACGAGCTGGCTGTTGGTGCAGTTGCTGCGGCGATCCGGCTTCGCCGCGCGTTTCGCATCCGGCTACCTGATTCAACTCAAGCCCGATGTGAAACCGCTGGAGGGACCCGAGGGCGCCGCAGCGGACTTCTGCGACCTGCACGCCTGGGCCGAAGCGTACCTGCCCGGCGCCGGCTGGATCGGCTTGGACCCAACCTCCGGATTGCTCGCCGGGGAGGGTCACCTGCCGCTGGCCTGCACGCCGCATCCGCAATCGGCGGCGCCCATCAGCGGCATGGTCGAAGACTGCGAATCCGAGTTTTCCTTCGCCATGTCCGTCTCGCGAATTCATGAAGATCCACGCGTCACCAAGCCGTACACCGAGGAACAGTGGCAAGCCATCGATCAAGTCGGCCAGCGCGTCGATGAACAACTGCAGCAACACGATGTTCGATTGACGATGGGCGGCGAGCCCACGTTTGTCTCCATGGACGATATGGAGGATGAGCAGTGGCAGACCGCCGCGTTGGGGGACGACAAGCGGCGCCTTGCCAACGACGTGCTGCTGAAACTCAAACAACGTTTCGGTGCGGAGGGCTTGCTGCACATGGGCCAAGGCAAATGGTACCCCGGCGAGCCGTTGCCTCGCTGGGCCTTCCGTTGCTACTGGCGCCGCGACGGCCAGCCGCTTTGGAGTCATCCAGAGCTGTTCGCCGAGGACGGTCGCGATCATGGACATACGATCGACGATGCGCGGCGTTTGCTCTGCGAAATCGCCAACCGCCTGCACGTGGGCCGTGATCATGTCATCGCCGCCTATGAAGACGCAATGTATTACATGTGGCGTGAACGGCGCTTGCCGGCGAACTGCCATCCTTTGCGGAGCCACCTGGAGGACGAGCGGGAGCGCCTTCGCATCGCTCGCGTATTCGAGCAAGGCCTGAACGCTCCCGTCGGCGTGTTGTTGCCGCTAATTGGCGACGACCATTCGCCGACAGCGTGGCGGAGCGGCCCTTGGGTTGTGCGAAGCGACGAACTCTTCCTCTTGCCCGGCGACTCGCCGATGGGTCTGCGGCTGCCGCTGCAGTCGCTGCGATACGAGCCCGCCCCGGCCTACGACGTCACGCATTTCCCAGTCGATCCTTGGCAGGGCGACGCCCAAGATCTGCCGGACCGAGATTGGTTGACCCGCCAAGCCCATACGCCTCGACACGCCGACCCCAGCCTGCAAACCAAACTCGCCGCGGTCGGCGAATCCCGCGAACCGGGTTGGTTGGGCGAAGGAGCGGGCGTTTGGCCTGGCGCCGTCCCGCAGGCCGCCAGTGGAAACGGCGACCATGGCGACGGTCAACGCGACCAGACCGCGCGGCGCCAGTCGTCGGTGATTCGAACCGCGCTGTGCGTCGAGCCCCGGGAAGGGCGACTGCACGTTTTCTTCCCGCCCATCGAGCGGCTCGAGTCCTATCTGGTGCTGTTGGCGGCGGTCGAGCAAGCCGCGAACGCGTTGGAATTGCCGATCGTCATCGAGGGTTATTTTCCGCCATCCGACGTTCGACTGAATCACTTCTCCGTGACGCCGGATCCGGGAGTGATCGAGATCAACGTGCATCCAGCCCACGACTGGAATGAACTGAAGGAGATCACTTGCGGCGTGTATGAAGACGCTCGCTTGTGCCGCTTGAGCGCCGAGAAATTCGATCGCGACGGCGCCCACACCGGGACCGGCGGCGGCAACCATGTGGTGCTGGGCGGACCAACGCCCGCCGACAGCCCCTTCCTGCGCCGGCCGGATGTGTTACGCAGCTTGATCGCCTATTGGCACAATCATCCCAGCCTGTCGTACTTGTTTTCCGGAAAGTTCATTGGTCCCACGAGCCAGGCGCCGCGCGTCGATGAGGGTCGAGCCGACGCTCGTTATGAACTGGAAATCGCCTTCGAGCAAATCCCGGAATCGGCGGAGTGTCCACCCTGGCTGGTCGATCGCATCTTTCGCCATTTGCTGGTGGACGGGACCGGCAACACGCATCGCGCCGAATTCTGCATCGACAAGCTCTTCTCCCCTGATACGGCGAGCGGCCGACTGGGACTCGTGGAGTTTCGCGCCTTCGAGATGCCGCCTCATCCGCAGATGAGTTTGACTCAACAGTTGCTGTTGCGAGCACTGACCGCGCGATTCTGGAAGGCGCCCTATCGCGAGAAGCTGGCGGACTGGGGAACCTCCTTGCACGATCGCTTTCTCCTACCGCATTTCCTGTGGACCGACTTCCAAGACGTCCTCGAGGAAACTCGGATGGCCGGCTTCGCCATGCAAGAAGCGTGGTTCCATCCGCACTTGGAGTTTCGCTTCCCCAAGATCGGCGAATTCACGCAACGCGGCGTGCAGGTGGAATTGAGACAGGCCATCGAACCCTGGTACGTGTTGGGAGAAGAACCCGCCGGCGGTGCTACGGCGAGGTATGTGGATTCCTCGATCGAACGCCTGCAGGTGCGCGTGCAAGCAATGACCGAGACGCGACACATTCTCTTGTGCAATGGGCGGCCCCTGCCGCTGCATCCCACCGGCGTGGAGGGCGAATACATCGCCGGAGTGCGTTATCGCGCCTGGCAACCGCCAAGCTGCCTGCATCCCACCATCCCTGTCGATGAGCCGCTGGTGTTCGATCTGGCCGACGTCTGGCTCGGATTGTCGTTGGGCGGCTGTCGCTACTATGTCGGGAATCCCGGCGGGAATAATCCCGAGGCCTTCCCGGTGAACGCCTATGAAGCCGAAAGTCGCCGCGGCGCCCGTTACTTCCGGATGGGACACTCCGCCAAGCCGCTGAAGATCCCGCATGAACGAGGCAATCCGGACTTCCCGCTCACGTTGGATCTGCGGCGAGGACGAAAAACAAGTGAACCGGATTGCTTCCTCCCATAGAATAGGCGGGAAGTCAGTCCCAACCGGGACGGCCCCACAGCAGCCCAGGGTGCAGCGCACGCAACCCTGGGTAACTGACCGGCGCCCCCTGCTTCGAAAGCACGCAGCGAACCTCTGGAGCGGAAGACCGACGAAATTAGACCCTTATGGAGCAATCACAATCGTCTTCCGGAAGCACGTTGGCCGAATCGACCAACTCGGCGAAGCCATCCTTTTTCGCCGCCTACCAACCTCCGTCGCCAGCGCACGATGAGCTGCTGGGACCGCAGGGCGTGCGCCCTCATTGGACGCGGCTGAACCATGCGCTCACAGCCCTGGGCGGCGACGAATTCGCTCGACGATGGCGCCAAGCTCAACGTTCGGTCCATGAAAACGGCATCACCTACAGCGCTTACGGCGACCCGCAGGACCAACCGCGGCCCTGGGTTCTGAATGCGTTGCCGCTGCTGATACCCGCCGCGGAATGGCGCACCATGCAAGTAGGACTGCAACAGCGGGCGCGTCTGCTGGCCGGCTTGCTGGCCGATCTTTATGGCTCCCAGACGATGTTGCAAAAGGGCGTGCTGCCGGCGGAGATCGTCTATCGTCACCCTGGCTTGCAATTGCCGTATTATCAACTCCAGGAATCACCGCTCTCCTTCTACGCCGCGGACCTCGTGCATTGCCAGGACGGACAATGGCGAGTGTTGAATGATCGCACCGAAGCGCCGTCGGGCTTGGGCTTCGCCTTGGAGAATCGCGTGGTGATCTCGCGGATGCTCCCTCAGAGTTTTCGCGAATGCTGCGCTGAGCGTTTAGCGCCATTCTTCTTGACGATGCGGGAAACGGTGCGGAAGGCGGCCCCGCGAAGCCAAGACAACCCGCGCGTGGTCCTGTTGACGCAATCGCGTCCGCATGAGAATTATCTGGAGGACGCCTACCTGGCCCGCTACCTGGGCTACACGCTCGCCGAGGGTCCGGACCTTGCCGTGCGAGACCAACAAGTCTTTCTCAAGACGCTGGGAGGCTTGCTTCCCATTGACGTGATCTTGCGACGCCCCAACAGCGATTCGTGCGATCCACTGGAAGTGCCTGGGCGTCCCCAATCCGGAGCGGCCGGATTGATCCAAGCCGTCCGTTCGCGGCAGGTCGCGGTGTTGAACGCCTTGGGAAGCGGCTTGGTGGAATCACCGATCTTCCAACCGTTCATGCCTCGACTGTGTCGCGAGCTTTTGGGAGAGGATCTACTGCTGCAAGGCGCCGCCAGCTGGTGGTGCGGCGATGAAACGTCGTTGAAGTACGTGCTGGAGCACCTGGATCAATTGCAGCTCAGACGCGCCTATCGCCTGCGAGGCGAGGATCGCGCGGCGGATGCGAATCTGCAGACGATGGCGCCCGCGGCGCTGCGCGAACTTGTGCAATCACGCCCGCAGGACTTTGTGGCTCAGCAGCATCTGCACCGCTCGACCGCGCCGTCATGGCGTGAAGGCGCCATCCAACCGGCGTACCTGGCGCTGCGAACCTACCTGGTCGCCGACGGAGAGGACTACGTTGCGATGCCGGGTGGTCTGGCGCGAACGGCGCCCTCGCCGGAAGCCTTGGAGTCGTCCTTGATCTCAGGCGAGGGCAGCCAGGACGCCTGGGTGCTCTCGGACAGTCCCGTCGAACCCGTCACGTTGCTGCCCACCGCCAACGATTCGCTCCGACTACGTCGCGTACTGACCGACCTGCCCAGCCGTGCGGCCGATAACCTGTATTGGCTCGGAAGACAGATCGAACGCGTGGACGCTTCCGCCAGGTTGCTGCGGACCACCGTCGCTCGGCTGACCAGCGAAACCGGCTCGGCCACGCTCGCCGAAATGCCGGGCTTGCTGCGGGCCATGGCCGCCCAGGGACACATCGAACCCGACTTCTCGCTGGAGGGCATTAAAGATCGGCTGCCCAAGATCGAAGCGGCCTTGCCCGCCATGGTGTTCGATTTCCGCCAACACGGACGTTTGCGCACGGCCGTGGATGAAACGCTGCGGATCGCCGGCAACGCGCGTGACCGCTTGTCAACCGACACCTGGCGAATCTTGTTGCACCTGGACGACCGATTTCGACCGCCCGAAGGCGCACCCTGCGACATCTCCGACCTGTTGAACATCACCAACCAACTGATCAGCGATCTGGCGGCCTTCAGCGGCATGGTGATGGAGAGCATGACCCGCACTCAAGCCTTCCGCTTCCTGGACATGGGTCGGCGGCTGGAACGCGCCGTTCAATTGATCGAGCTGCTCCGCTGCTGTTTCGTTCACGTCGTCTCGCCGCCCAGCGAGTTGTTGGAAGCCGTCTTGGAAATCGCCGACAGCTTGATGACGTATCGTTCGCGATACTTCGCCAATCTGCAATTGGCCGGTCTCTTGGACTTGTTGGTGACCGATGAATCCAATCCCCGCTCGCTGGCGTATCAACTTGTCGCGCTGGAACACCACGTTCAACGCACTCCCCCGCAGCGAAGCTCAGCCGGGATACGCCGCCGAACAACGTCTGGCGATGGCGACCTTGCATGAAGTCCGAATGGCCGATATCGAAAGGATCAGCGAAGCCAGTCGCCTGGGCGACAAACAACCCCTGAACCAGCTGTTGACCAGCGTCGCCAAGCGCCTGCCGTTGCTCTCCGACGCCGTCAGCCATCGCTATCTCGTGCACGTCGGCGCCGCCCATCAAATCGCAAACATACGGAGGAAGATTTAGTTTCGGTTCTTGGTTCTTGGTTCAAAGTGCTAAGTGCAAATCAGTCCCAAACGGGACGGCCTTAAATCAGCCCAGGGTGCAGCGCAGCGTAACCCTGGGTAACCGACGCCAGTCGCGGCCACGAAGTCCCAAACGGGACGGCCCCAACCGATGGATACCGAGTCTCCCCAAAGAGGCTTCATCTTCCGCCAAGGCCTGTCGCCACAAGTGATCTCGCGGGGAGCAGCGCCCCGCTGGGACGAGCCGGACGAGCCCAGCGGTGGCGGGAATTAGCCAGCTAGTCGCGCTTTGCTTCATGCTAGTTTTTGAGGGCTCGCCGTGAGGCCGCGGTTGTGTCGCCGGATGGACAGGCCCGAAGGGCAACGCCGTAGCGGATTTTCATTCGTGGTTCTTCACATTTCGGGAGAATCTGAGTTCGTCTCCCACACGTCAATTTCGGTTTTGTATCTTTGGTGTGAGGCCGTTTGGGACTGCGTGGCCGTTGACTGGCGTCAGAACAACCAGGAGCCGACGCCAAGAACCGCAACCTGGGCTGACCGAGAACCATCAACCATCAGGACCAAGAAACCAACAACCAACAACCAAGAACCAACAATGCGCTACCGGATTCGTCATGCGACGCAGTACAACTATGGGGACTCGGCTCCGAGTTCTCAGAATCAGGTGCGCTTGGCGCCTCGGGAGCTGCCTTGGCAGCGGGTGACTCGGTACGTGTTGTTGATCAGTCCAACGCCTCGTCAGCAAGGTCGGCGGAAGGACTATTTTGGGAATCAGGTGGATTACTTTTCGTTGCATGATCCGCATTTGGGATTGAAGATTGTCTCGACCAGCCAGGTTGAAGTGCTGCCGGCTCACACGCCGCCGGCCGAGACGACGCCCGCTTGGGAGCAATTGGCGGCGGACACCGAGCGGGATCTGACGCCCGTGGGATTGGCGGTGCGGCGGTTGACCTTTGATTCGAAGTACGCGTTTGGCTTGCCCGCTGCGCGGCAGTATGCGGCAGCGTCGTTTCCGCCGGGACGTCCGATTCTGGCGGCCGCCGCTGATTTGATGCATCGCATTCATCGGGACTTCAAGTACGACGGTGCGGCCACGACCATTGAGACCCCCTTGACGCGGATCTTCGCCGACCGCCGCGGCGTGTGCCAAGACTTCGCTCACGCCGGAGTCGCCGCACTGAGGTCGCTGGGGATTCCAGCCCGTTATGTCAGCGGTTATCTTCGCACCGAACCGCCCGAGGGGCGTCCGCGGCTGGTCGGCGCGGACGCCTCCCACGCCTGGTTTTCGGTGTTCTGCGGCAAGGCGGGGTGGGTGGACTTGGATCCGACGAACGATTTGTTCGTGGGCGTGGATCACGTCACAGTCGCTTGGGGCAGGGACTACGGCGACGTGTGCCCGATCGAGGGCGTTTTTACGGGCGGGGGCGCCCACTCGATGACGGTTTCGGTTGACGTGCAACCCTTGGGATAGCTCTTCGAATCAACTCAACTTTTCCGATTATTCGGGTTGTTTTGACTGAAGACGGGCGGTCCCTCGATTCCGCACGATCCGGGTTTTGAGGGCAACCGGTGCAATCCGAAGAACAGGATGTCCCGCCGGCGGCTCGCCGATCGGACGTTGTTCGGATCAGCTGCTTTCGCCCACTCGACGGAGCGACCCATGTCCCGTCCCGCTCGTTCTTGGACCCTCTGCGCCGTTGCGGTGCTGGCCTTGGCCGGCTGCCGCATGGTGGGGCCGGACCCCTTCACGCCGCCCGCCGAGGTGCAGGCGGGTTATCGGCATTTGGGCGAAAGCGGCGTGCAAGAGCAGACCATGGACTTGTGCGCCTGGTGGACGGTGTTCGACGATCCGTTGCTGAACGAATTGGTGGATCAGGCGGCGCGGCAGAACATCACGCTCCGCGAAGCCTTCTTTCAAATCGCGGAAGCCCGCGCCCTCCGTGGCTTGGCCCGCGCCGATCTGGGACCGCAGGTCGCCGGCACGGCCGACTATAGCTACAACAAGCTCTCTCTCTCCGGAGGCCAGATCGGCGCCATCGGCGGAGGAGGCGGAGGCTTCACCAACTTCGATGCGACGTTCGACAACATCGCGCTCGGCAGCAATCTGCTCTGGGAGATCGATGTCTTCGGTCGCCTCAGGCGCAACCTGCAAGCGGCCAATGCGGACGTCGCCGCAAGCATCTGGGACTACCGAGACATCCTGGTGATCTTGCAAGCGGACGTGGCGACCAACTACATCAACGCCCGCACCGCCCAGACGCGGTTGCGGATCAATCGTAGCAACCTGGAAACGCAAACGCAAACCTTGGATCTGACGGAAAAGCGACTCAAAGCCGGACAAATCAATGAATTGGATGTAGCGCAGGCCAGGGCGAACGCGTTCACCACCGAATCGCAGATCCCAACGCTCGAAATTGAATATCAACTCGCGGTCAATCGACTCAGTATCTTGCTCGGCCGCGCCCCGGGCTACATCGACGAAGCCCTTGCGGAGCCCCGCCCGATCCCAGCCACTCGGCAGGAAATCGCCATCGGGATTCCAGCCGATCTGCTGCGGCGACGACCGGACATTCGCGGCGCGGAGCAGCGCGTGGTGGCGCAAACGGCCAGGATCGGCGTCGCCATCGGCGACTTCTATCCGAAGTACCGCATCAACGGCAACTTCGGCCTGAACTCGCAAACCGGATCGACCCTGTTCACCAACAACGCCCTCGGCGCCGTCGATCGGCCCCGCAGTCGAATGGAACCTGTTCAGCTTTGGTCGAGTGCGGATGAACGTGAGAGCTCAGGAAGCGCGTGAGTCTCAGTTCATCCTGCGGTACCAGGAAGTCGTCCTGCGAGCGGCCGAGGAAGTGGACAACGCGCTTGATCTCCTACGAGCGCCAACAGCGGCGCCGCGAGTCGCTGTTTCAGGCCGTCGAGGCGTACCAACGCTCCGTCGAGCTGTCGCAAGTTAAGATACGACGACGGCGCCGATCGTATTTCAACCCGTCTTGGACTCCCAACGACTTGCTGCTAATCTCTCAGGAAACTCTGGCCCAGAGCCAAGCCCTGGTGTCGCTCAGCCTGGTGCAGCTCTTCCGCGCTCTGGCCGGCGGCTGGCAAGCGCCGCAAACCATGAATGCCGCGGCGATCGTTCCGGTGGACGCCGCGCCCATCCCCGAGGACGCCGAACCCTTGCCGCCGAACGAAGCGCCGTCGAATGGGGAAGGAATGTAGGGATCAGGGATCAGGGATCAGGGATCAGACGGGATCAGGGATCAACAAAGCCCCAACGGGGCGCCCGCAATCCAGCCCAGGGTGAAGCGCAGCGCAACCCTGGGTAACGACCCCGTCCTGGCAACAAAGCCCCAACGGGGCGCCCGCAATCCAGCCCAGGGTGAAGCGCAGTGCAACCCTGGGTAACGACCCCGTCCTGGCAACAAAGCCCCAACGGGGCGCCCGCAATCCAGCCCAGGGTGAAGCGCAGCGCAACCCTGGGTAACAACCCCGTCCTGGCAACAAAGCCCCAACGGGGCGCCCGCAATCCAGCCCAGGGTGAAGCTGCATCGCAACCCTGGGTAACAACCCCGTCCTGGCAACAAAGCCCCAACGGGGCGCCCCCAATCCAGCCCAGGGTGAAGCGCAGCGCAACCCTGGGTAACAACCCCGTCCTGGCAACAAAGCCCGAACGGGACATAGCGCGGACGTGCTCTCCGTCCTCCTGCTCCCTCGGCGCGGAACATCTTGCGGGATTCCCGGTTAGACTAATGTTAGATGTTGGCGGGGACTCAACGGAGGATTGACACATGCGTACGCCCGTTTTGCTTGCCGTTGCCGCGCTGGCGCTGGCGCCGGTCGGTTCGGTAATCGCCCAGAACTCTCGCGGTCCCGTCGTTCCGGTCACCGTGCGGGCCGTCCACGTTCAGGTTGAAGCCGCCGCGGCCGCGGAGCTCAAGCTGGACGGCAGCCTCGAAAAGCTGCAGCAACAGGCGCTCAAGGACGCTCAATCGCAATCGCCATCGGTCCAACGCAGCTTTCTTCTCTCGACGTTGACGGGCTACGATGCGATGGCTCAAACCGGCCGCCAGGTGCAGGTCGTCACCGGACGAGTGCAAGCCCGCGACCGAGTCATGGAGCAAACCACAAACGTCCAAATCGGAACGATCCTGAAAGTGGATCCTGATTTCGTCGAACGGACAGTTCATGTTGGAAATCACCTACGAATCGTCGTCTCTGGCTCCCACCCAGCAGGAAGAGCCTGCCAGCGACGACCCAGCCGTGGAACGCATCTCACGACGCGATATCCGCACGCTGGTCGTCCAGACGACGATGGTCATGGAAGCCGGCAAGCCGCAACTGATCCAACTGCAGGGCGACAGTGATGTGGATTACTTGATCATCACCGCCAGCTGGGAATGCGCCAACAGACAGCCAAAGCTCGACGGACAGCGAATAACTCGCGTCGGTTCATGGCGGGGTCCCAACGAAGGAGACACTGATGCGCACAATCACGCTTTTGATGACTGGTATTGCCTTCCTTTCGAGCAGCGTTGCTCGAGCACAAGATTCGCGAACTACTTTGGCGCCGATCCAGATACGAGCGGTCCACGTCCAGGTGGCCGCCGATGCGGCGGCTGCGTTGAAGCCGGGCGAAAGCTTGGAGAAACTGCAACAACAGGCGCTCAAGGACGCTCAATCGTCATCCGCGTCGGTGCAACGCAGCTTTCTCGTCTCGACGTTGATCGGCTACTCAGCGATGGCCCAAACCGGCCGCCGGGTGGAGGTCGTCACCGGACGAACGCAGGCCCGTGATCGGATCATGGAGAACACCACGACCATCGAACTTGGAACGGTGTTCAATGTGCACCCGAGGTTGGTCAACGGAATGCTGGTACTGGAGCTGACATACACGTCGTCGTCTCTCGTCCCAGCCGAAAACGAAGCGTCTCCCGGCGAAACGGCTATCGATCGCCCCGATATTCGCAAGATCACCCTGGAGACGACTCTGGCGATGGAAGCCGATCAGCCGCGACTGATCAAGCTGAACGGCGACAGTGATGTGGATTACTTGATCATCACCGCCAGCTGGGATGCGGAAGCCGCGAGCCAAAGCAGTCCGTCTCCGCCAGCGGCGGGCTCCGCGGACCAACGCCCTTCCCTTTATCCCGCGGCAAACACCCCCAAAGCCGCCGCCGTCGCGGAAGCCGCCGGGGTGGACGAATCTTCCAACGCGGTCTTGGACTCGGTCAGGCGATATTCGGTCCAGCTGTTCAAGAAGTATGACGCGAACGGAGATGGAGCACTCGTCGCGAAGGAATGGGAGAAGATGACGCGGAGTCCCGAGGTCGCCGACACGGACAAGGACGGCAGGGTCACCATCGCCGAGTACGCCAAGCACATGCAGCAGCGCGTCGATTCGGCTCGACGAGCTCGACGCGATTAAGTTTCCGCGCGCGTTTCCTTCTCACTCAGAACTGATCGACGAAGGCGGCCTGCAATGCCTCAATGCCTCGGCGGACGGCGATGATGTCTCCGCCGAGCGTTGGCATGCGGCAGCCCAAATCCACGGCGCGTTGGGCGAACGCCGCGTCGGGTACGGCGCAGCCCCAATGCTTGCCTGTGTTCCGACACGCGTTGGCGACGCGTTCGATGGCCCGCCACAAACGATCGCTGTGGAATTCTCCCGTGACGCCCAACGAGCACGACAGGTCGCTGGGGCCGATGAACAGCAGATCGACTCCCGGCAGCGCGGCGATCTCCTCGCAACACTCGGCGGCTTCGGCCGTTTCGATTTGAATGGCGACGAATGTGTTGTGGTCCCCGAACTCGACCAGTTCGGCGGGCGTGCGGTAGGTGTACTTGGCGTCCACGCCGCCGGTGTTCAGGCCGCGCACGCCGGCCGGCGGAAACTTGCACCAGCTCGTGAATTGCCGAGCTTCCTCGACTGTCCGGACCTGTGCGGCCATCACCCCGCCGGCGCCCAGTTCCAGGTAGCGAGCGACTTGCCAATAGCCCTCCATCGGCATCCGAACGAACCAATTCAGACCGGCCACGCGAGCGGCCAGTCCACACGCGCCCACCTTCTCGGGCGTCATCATCACGTGCTCGGCGTCCAGCCAGAATCCTCGATAGCCGCCCGCCAGGCCAAACATCTCGATCACCATCGGCTCGGCCAGGCGACTTAACGCGAACACGCGGATTAATTCGTCCGAAGCCAACATCTCACGCCAGGACGCCACGGAATTCGACATGAGATTCGCTTTCGAATAAAGGTCGCTGAATAAGATCGAGCTTCGCTAGGCGGGAAAGTCCAACAGCACTTTCAGCACGCCTTCGCGACGCGAATGAAAAAGGTCGAACGCCTGTTGAGCGTCCTGCACGTCGAAGCGGTGCGTGACCAGCGGCTGGACGTGAATCCGGCCTTCGGCGATCCACTGCATGGCCAGCGGAAAGTCCGTGCGGAAGTCCGGACCGACGCTGGTGTGGATCGTGATATTCTTCCAGAACAGATCGTTCCAGCGCAGGCCATCGATCACTTCATTGGGGACGCCAAAGGACAGCAACCGGCCTTCCTGGCGGCACAGAGTCACACACAGGTTCAGTGCTTGCTCGCGATGTCCGACCGCTTCGACGACTAGATCGGCGAGTCGCCCATCCAGGATTTGACGCACATGTTCCTCAGGGACGCCTTGACCAGGATCGACGACATCGGTGGCGCCCATCGCGAGCGCCGCCTCGCGCCGTTCGGCTACCGGGTCCAGCCCGATGATGCGGCGGGCGCCCACGTTGCGCAGCGCCGCACAGAACAGTTGCCCCATGGGGCCCAAGCCCGCCACGGCGACATCCCAGCCGACCAGATTCGGCAGCTTCCGCAAAGCGCAAACCACCGTGCCCAAAGGCTGAGCGAGCAGCGCTTCCTCGTCGCTCGCGCGAGGGTCCAAGGGAATGGCTCGAGCGGGACTGACCTCGTAACGTTGGAAGAATCCCAGGTGGTCCGGGGGCACGCACAACACGCGTTGGCCGGCCTCGAAGGGCCCGCCTCGCGCAGCAACGACGACGCCGATCATCTCGTGCAGAGACTGCCCGATCCGCGGTTGAAAGTCCGGATGATCGCCCTCGAAGTACGGCAAGTCAGAGCCGCAAAGGCAGGCCAATTGAGGCTGGAAGATCATGCTCGGTCGCCCCTCTTCCGGAGCCAAGACGGCTTCGGGGGCGTCGATCAAGCGGATCTTGCGGGGTGCGTGAAAATCGGCTGCGAACATGGAGGCGTCGCGATCAGCAAGGGTGGTGGGCCATGACGTAGGTCGCCAGCGATGCGAGGATAGCCTGTTTCACCGGATCGTTGTAGTCGGCCCAGGTCTTGGTCGGAGAGAACCGCACGCGGCGCGCGCGGCGTTCGCGTTCTTCCGCCGTGGTTTGCAGGAAGTCCTCCCCCGTGTCACGCTCCGAATACACTCCGAAAGCTCCCATGGAGACCCCCTTGGCGACGCCGGTCGATTCCCACATGTTGGTTTCCGGCGTCACGGCGCCAACGATATGGCCATGCAGGTTCACCGGTTTGGCTTCGACGATCGTGGGGAACTTGCTGCGTCCGCGATCCGCGATCTTCAACAGGTCTTGCGGACCGGCTTGCAGCAATTCCTGTTCGTCGGCGTCATACAAGCCAGCGATGTAGTTCACCGACATGACGGCGACGGCGTTGTTGATGTAGAACGAATCGCGAGCCTCCTTGCCGGAGCCGGCAAACGAAGGATCCTCGGCGATTCGCCAGGCGCCATCGGCGCAGGATCAGCGCGCCGCCCTTTTGTCCGGGCAGGCGTTGCGCCACCTCGATGATGGCGTCTAATTGACTCTCCACGGCGTGCCCAAAGATGGTTAGCCAAGCGTCGTCGACCAGGGCCGCGGCATTGTCGATGTTGCGAATGAACAGGTAGCGTACGCCACGGCGCATCAGCTCGCTGAGCGTGCCGGAAGCGATCAGTTGATGCAGAAACTCGCCATGACCGGCCGGCTTGCGGATCTCGAGCTCGTGTCCGGCGTGCTCCCGCGAGAAAGCAACCGCCGAAGCGAAGTCCTTGTCGCTGGCGAAGTTCTTCCGCGCCGCTCGAGATCGCCCACGGTCGCGGTCAGTTGCGGCTCCAGGGGTTGGCGGAACACGACCAGGCGATCACTGGCGATTCCAGCTGGATGGTCGCGCAATCGCTCCTCGATCTCATCGCTGTTGGAATCGCTGGTGAAGACGACCACCGGGTTGTTCCGCGAATGCTCCGGAGCAAACCCAGCCACGTTGTAGAGGAAGACGTCCAGGAAGCTAAGCACCCGCCCCTGATGGGTGGCCACGGGCACCAGGGCCTTGCTCGCGGGCATCTGGGAGGCGCCGCTATCGGTCAACATCTGTTGGACGCGTTGGGGCAGCCGCTTCAAGTCCATGCGAGAACTGGCGCCAGCGGCCAGCACGCAGAAGGCGACGCGTCCGCTCATCGCCGACAAGCCCACGTCCCGCAAACGCCGTGATTCCTGGGCGTCGAGCGTAGCGAGCTCGGGAATATCGCCTTGACGGCTGAGTTCAAAGGCGCCGCTTAGCTTCTGCTGTCGAAGCTCGCCATCCAAGTATCTTTGCCCCAACGCCGAGACTTGGCCTACGCCCTGACTATCAAACATGCTTCCGAGTCCTCCTGAAGTTTTCCTTGGTTATAATCCAATTCGCGCCCGCGTGGGCCGCGAGTCGCGCGGCGCTCCTGGGAGTGGACTAACCACAGAAACACCGAGGCACGGAGAACGGTGCAGCATCGGCCGCTGTGTCCCTGTGGTTGCTTGTTTTGCAACTTCGCCCGACTTAATGCAACTGCCCCAATTGGAATGACGCCGATGATTTCACGCTCTTGCTTGTTCTGGCTGACGTTCGTGCTTGCGGCGGTCGCCGAAACGACGCTGCCGGCGCAGGACGATGTTGTGGCGTTTCGCGGCGCTCGCATTCTGCCCATCTCCGGCCCTCCGATTCGCGACGGCGTCTTGCTGGTCCAGGGCGATGAGATCTTGGCGGTGGGATCGGCCGACGAGACTCCGATACCGCCCGGGGCGAAGTCGGTTGATGTCGGCGGCAAGTGGATCATGCCGGGCCTGGTCTGCACGCACAGCCATATCGGCGGAGTCGGCGGAGCCGATGGCAGCGGACCCATCCAGCCAGGCGTCAGGATCTACGACTCGCTGAACGTTCGCGACAGCGGTTTTCGTCGAGCGTTGGCCGGAGGTCTGACCACGCTGAACATCATGCCGGGTTCGGGTCACTTGATTAGCGGTCAGACCATCTACGTCAAGCTTCGTTTCGCCGACGGGCCGCCCAGCAAAATCGAGGATCTGTTCATCGTCGCCGAAGACGGCTCGCCGATCGGCGGCTTGAAAATGGCCAACGGCACCAATTCGATGAAAGAAGCTCCCTTCCCGGGAACTCGCGGAAAATCAGCGTACCTCGTGCGACAGGAATACATCAAGGCCCGCGAGTACTTCGAAAAGGTCTTTCAAGCCGGCGAGGACGCATCGAAGTTGCCGCCTCGTGATCTGCACCTGGAGGCGCTGGTGGAAGCGATGCAAGGCAAACGCATCGTGCACCACCATACGCATCGACACGACGACATCATGACGGTGTTGCGATTGGCCAGGGAGTTCAATCTGCACGTCGTGCTGCATCACGTAAGCGAGGGTTGGCGAGTGGCCGACGAGATCGCCATCGCCGGCACGCCCTGCTCGGTCATCCTGCTCGATTCGCCGGGAGGAAAACTCGAAGCTCGCTATCTGCAGATGCAGACCGGCAAAGTGCTGGAGGACGCCGGAGTTCGCGTGGCCTTTCACACGGACGATTGGATCACCGATTCAAGAGTCTTTTTCCGCATGGCCGCATTCGCGGTTCGCGCCGGCATGTCGCGCCCCAAGGCGCTCGAGGCGCTCACCCTGGCCGGGGCTGAAATGCTGGGCCTGGACGATCGTATCGGGTCGCTCGCCGTCGGCAAGGAAGCGGATTTCATCATCCTGGACGGGGATCCGCTGAGCATCTACACCAAGGTGCAGCAGACCTGGGTCGAAGGCAAGCTGGTCTATGATCGAGAGCGCCCGGAGGATCGACTCTACGCCGTTGGCGGCTATGGCGCCGGGCACGATCAAAGCCCCTACTTCTGCTGCTTCGATCAGTACCTGCAGGCCCAGCTGATTCATCAACAATCACAACAATCGCAACAAGGGGCCCAACAATGAGCGGTCTTCGATGGGCGCCGAAGCCATGGCTTGGCGTGCTGCTGGTCTTGGGTCTGGCCTCGCCCTGCGTTGGGCAAGATCTGGTGGTTTATGGAGATCGCGTGTACACGATGGCCGGTCCGCCGATCGCCAACGGCGTGGTCGTGATCCAAAAAGGCAAGATCGCCGCCGTAGGTCGGGCGTCGGACGTCGCGATTCCAGCCGACCTGGATGTTCTCCGGGCGAAGATCGTCACGCCGGGATTGATCGACGCGCACACCACCGTGGGCGTGGCCGGCATGTTGAATCAGGACGAAGACCAGGATCAACTGGAATCCTCGGAACCCGTTCAGCCCGCGCTGCGAGCGATCGACGCGTACAACGGTCGCGACGATCTGGTGGCCTGGGTCCGCGGCTTCGGCGTCACCACCATCCACACCGGTCACGCGCCCGGCGAGTTGATCTCGGGACAAACCATGGTGGTCAAGACGGGAGGCAAGATCGTTGAACGGATGGTGTTGATCGCCGAGCGAGCGATCGCCTGCACGTTGGCCTCTTCGGCGCGAAAGAGCGGCGCGTCTTCGCCCGGCACCCGAGGCAAGATGATGGCGATGCTGCGGGCCGAATTGCTGAAAGCGCGCGAGTATCAAACCAAACTGGAATCCGCCCAGGATCCCGCGGATCGGCCGCCTCGCGACTTGAAGCTGGAAGCGCTGATGCAGGCGCTGAAAGGCGAGCTGCCGCTGCTGATCACCGCCGAGAAAGCTCAAGATATTGCAAACGCCTTGCGGTTGGGCGAGGAATTCCAGATCAAAATCTGGCTGGACGGCGCCTCGGAGGCTTACCTGCTGCTGGACGAGATCAAACGGACCGGCGCCCCGGTCGTGTTGCACCCGACAATGGCTCGGGCAGTCGGCGATCGTGAGAATCTCAGCTTCGAGACCGCCGCGAAACTCAAGGACGCCGGGATCCCCTTCGTCATGCAAAGCGGATACGAAGCCTATGTCCCCAAGACGCGCGTTGTGTTGTTCGAAGCAGCTTGGGCTGCCGCCAACGGCCTGTCCCGCGAGGCGGCCTTGGCCAGCATCACCATCGGCCCGGCCCGTCTGCTGGGCGTCGCCGATCGCATCGGCTCCTTGGAGCCCGGCAAGGACGGCGATTTAGCGCTTTACGATGGGGATCCCTTCGAATACACCACGCATTGCGTGGGAGTCGTCATCGAAGGAATCGTCGTGAGCGCCGAAAAACGGTAGGGCGCAGGGTTGGGAAACTCGCGAGAAGATGCGGTGACCGCGGGGCAAGCCAGGTCCGAAGGGCAACGCCATTGGTGACGCCCCAAGACTACGCACGCACCGCCGCCATGATGACCTGATGGATGTGGTCGGCGACCACGTCGCGAGTGAGTGCTTGCTGCTGCTGCGCGTCGAGCAAGACTTGGATCACCGGGCGAGCGACTCGGTAGTGCAAACACTGCCCAACAACGCTGAAGGCCAGCATCCGCCGCCGAAGCGCGGGGGTCCCTGGCGGCAACAGCTCTTGGAGAATGTCGTTCAGCAGTCGAAACCGCGGCTCGATGAACTCGCGCACCATCGCCGATGTGGCCGGCGTGGGTTGCGCCATTTCGCGCATCATCAACAAATGATGCAATTCGTCCGTCTCTTCGGCGCGCATCAACATCGACAGCATGCCGTCGATGAAGGCCTTCAAGCGAACGTCGGCTGACAAACCGTCCTGAGCGACCGGTCGCATCTCCAGCGACCCCCGCTGATGCGCCCACTGCAGCACCGCGACGTAGAGCCCGCGCTTGTCGCCGAAGTAGTACTTCACCGCGTTGACGTTGGCCGAAGCCTGACCGCAGATCTCGCGAACCGTGGCGCCTTCATAGCCGCGGATGGCGAATTCACGGATGGCGGCCTGCAACAGGCGCTTGCGCGTGGCCTGATCGTCATCCCGCCGCTGCTCGGCGGCCGTCTCTGGAACATCGTTTTCCAGGTTGCTTGACATGAAACGGTTGCCGCGCGACTATATTATGAAACATGTGTTTACATTCTAAGTCGGCGCCCTGGGTCCGTCAAATCCCGCAACTCCGAACGTTGGGGGGAAGTGACTGCGCTTGGCGCCCGCTCCTTGGAGGGCTTTTCATTGCCCACGGACACCGTACAAGAACCACCGGACAAACACCAGCACCACGTGGCGCCGGCTCCGTCAGTCGTCTCGCCCGCCGGCGGACTCGTCGGCGCCACCCTGGTGGGGACGATCGTTCGCACGGTCATCTCGCTGGCGATTGTCGCTGGGGGCGCGGCGATCATGCTGCAACTGGGAGTCGCTGAGCCCGAGCCGGCGGAAGACAGCGCCAACTTGGCCCCCGTCGTTGAAGTCGCGTCGGTCGTCACGCACAACGAGGGGGTTCGGTTCACGGTGGACGGCGAAGTCGTCGCTCATCGCGAGGTGGAGCTGGCGGCTCAGGTCGCCGGCGTGGTGGTGTATCGAGCTGACGCGTGCCGGGTTGGACGTGCGGTGCGACAGGGCGAGCTGTTGATCAAGATCGAGGCGACCGACTATGAGATCGAAGTGCTGCGGCTGGAAGAGCAACTGAAGCAAGCTCGAGGCGCGTTGGCGGAACTGGGAGTTGAAGTGGAGAACGCCACGGGCCAGATCAAGTTGGCCGAAGAGGAGCTTGTCATCCTGCAGCGCGATTTGCAGCGGTACCAATCGGCTCGCGACCCAGGCGTGTTTTCGCAATCGGAGGTGGACGTGGCGCGACGGAGCGAATTGGCTTCTCGCAATGCGCTGCAAGGGCAACGCAATCAGCTGCGGTTGCTCGAAGCGCGCCGCGATCGGATCGCCAGCGGCATCGACCTGGTCCAGCAGCAGTTGGCCAAGGCGAATATCGATCTGCAGCGCACGGAAATCCGCGCTCCGCTGGACGGCATCGTCACCATGGAACATGTCGAGCAGGATGGTTATGTGCAGAAAGGATCGCCCATGGTGACCATCCAGTCCTCCACCAGCCTGGATGTGACTTGCAGCTTGTACATGCAGCAGATGGACTGGTTGTGGCAATCCGCTGGACCGCCAACGTATCGCAGCGACGCCGCGCCGGACAGCGCCGCGACCCCGACCGCCGTGGACGCTCCGGCGACCGCGGACAACGCTCCGCAACCGAGCCCATCGGCTTACGAGTTTCCCAAGACTCCGGTCAAAGTTCGCTATGAGCTCAACGGCGCCACGTACATTTGGGATGGCGTGCTGGAACGGTTCGACGGTTCCGGATTGGATCCGGCCACGCGGATGATCCCTTGCCGCGTGCATATCGCTCAACCTACGAAATGCGTGCGGTGCGAGGACGAATCCGACGCGGCGCCGCGACGTTTGCCGCCGACCTTGCTGCGCGGCATGTTCGTGCAGGTCGATGTGACGGCGAAGCCGCCGCTAACGTTGGTGCGGCTTCCCGAACGGGCGGTTCGTCCGGGCAATATCGTCTGGGTGGTGCGGGACGGCAAGCTGCAGCGGACCGTCGCGCGTGTGGCCCAGACCATGGGCGCCGAGGTGTTGGTGCATGTCGATGAGGACAGCCCGCAGGCCGGCGACCAGGTGGTGGTCTCTCCCCTAGCGTTGCCCGTGGAAGGACTGGAAGTGGACCTGAGGACCACGTCATGAAAGCCATGGTGCGCTGGGCCATCAGCAACGGCCCCGCTTTGAACATTGTGATCTGCGGCGTGATGATCGTCGGCTGGTTGTGCATGAACCGAATGCGGCGGGAGACGTTCCCCGAATTCGATCTGGACATGGTGCTGGTCACGGCGCCCTACCCCGGCGCGGCGCCTCAAGAGGTCGAGGAAGGCGTTTGTCAAAAGATCGAAGAGGCCATTCGCGGCATCGAAGGCGTGAAAAAGGTCACTTCGGTCGCCAACGAGGGCTCGGGCAATGTCGTCTTGGAATTGGAGACCTACGCGAATCCGGATCGCGTGTTGAACGAAGTCCGTAGCGAAGTCAACCGCATCCCCAGCTTGCCCGCCGAGGCGGAGGATCCGGAAATCCGCCTGGTCACCAGCCGTCAGCCCGCCATCAAGGTGGGCGTCTTGGGCCCCGACGATCCCGACGATCCGCGCTGAACGACGCCTGCGAGAAGTCGCCGAGCAGGTTCGCGAGGAGCTTTTGTTGCTGGACGCCGTCTCGCAAGTGGAGTTCGTCGGCGCCCGCAATTATCAGATCGACATCGAAATTTCGGAAGATACGCTGCAAGCCCATGGGCTGTCGCTGCAACAAGCAGCCGAGATCATTCGTCGTGAAAACCGCGAGCTGCCGGCCGGATCGATTCGCAGCGAATCGCAGGAGATCCTGCTGCGAGGCAACAACCGCCGCACGACGGGCGAGGAAATCGCCAAATTGCCCTTGGTCACTCAACGCAACGGCGCCGTGTTGACCATCGGCGACCTGGGAACGGTTCGTGATGAGTTTGTCGAACACGGCTTCGGCGAGCAGCATTAAAGGGCAACCCGCGTTGGCGATTTCCGTTCAACGCACCTCGTCGGAGGACATGTTGGCGATGGTGGCCAGCGTCCAAGACTATGTCGCGTCAAAGAAGATGCCGCCGGGCTATCGCTTGATCACCTGGGGCGACCAGACCGTGGAGGTCCGTAATCGCCTGGAGCTGCTGGTCCGCAACGGCTGGCAAGGCTTGTTGATCGTCTTCATTCTGTTGATCATGTTCCTCGAAGCGCGTCTGGCGTTTTGGGTCGCGATGGGCATCCCGTTCACGGTGTTGGCCACCGGCGTTTACTTGTACTTCACCGGCCAAACGCTGAACATGATCTCCATGTTCGCGTTCGTCATGGCGATGGGAATCGTCGTTGATGATGCGATCGTTGTTGGCGAAAACATCTACGCCCATCGGCAGATGGGCAAGAAGACGCTGCAAGCCGCGATTGACGGGACGGTGGAGGTGATGCCTTCGGTCGCGGTCGCGGTGGCGACCACGATTATCGCCTTCGCACCGCTGCTGTTTGTCTCCGGGATCATGGGGAAATTCCTCTCGGTGATGCCCGCGGCGATTATCGCGATGCTGCTGTTCTCGTTGATCGAAAGCGTGACGGTCTTGCCATGCCACTTGGCGCACCAAGATAGCGGTCTGTTTCGCTTCCTGGGATTCGTGTTCTATGCATTTCGTTGGCTGCTGCATTTGGCCAACTGGCTCAACCGCACTTCCACCACCGCGTTGAATTGGTTCGTCCTGCACGCGTATCAGCCGTCGCTGAAGTTCGCGTTGGCGAATCGCTCTATCGTCGTGGCGACATGTCTGGGGATCGCCCTGGTCGCGGTGGGAGTGGTGATGTCCGGCATCACGCCCTTCGTCGTGTTCCCCAAGCTGGATGGCACGACGCTGATCGCGTCCGTCAACTTCCCCGACGGCACCCCTGAGTCCGTCACGGATCAATGGACTCGTCGCTTGGAGTCCACCTTCTGGGAGGTCGCCGACCGCTATGAAAAAGACTTGGGCTATCCGGTGGCGACGATTTCCTATCGCGTTGTCGGCTCGCAGATCAGCGGCGGCGACCCAGCCGCCGCCGCGCAGGGCGAGGCTTCAGGAAGTCATGTTGGCAGCGTCGAAGTGGAGTTGGTGTCGTCGGAAGACCGCGACGTCTCCAGCGAGCAACTTCTCCAGGAATGGCGAACTCAGGTGGGGCGAATTCCTGGAGCGGAGAAGTTGAGTTTGACGGCTCGCTCGTTTGGCCCCGCGGCGACTCCGATCGAATTCAAATTGGTCGCTCGAGTCGAACACGCCGCGGAATTGGAAGCCGCCGTCGAACTCGCCAAATCCAAGCTGGCGGATTTCAGCGGCGTTTTCGATATCTCCGACGACTCCATCCCCGGCAAGCCCGAGTATCGTTTCCGCGTGCAGCCGTCGGCGGCCGCGATGGGCGTCAAGACCGCCGACCTGGCCGAGACCGTGCGCGCCGCGTACTACGGCGAGGAGGTCATGCGCGTGCAGCGGGGACGGCATGAAGTCAAGATCATGGTCCGTTATCCGCAACAAGACCGCCGCACTTTGGCCAACTTCGACGAGATCCGCGTCCGCACGGACGACGGCGTCGAGCGTTCGTTCTCGGAACTCGCCGAAATCGATATCGAACGCGGCTACTCTGAAATCAACCGCGTCAATCAAATGCGCTCGATCACCGTCTCAGCCGATGTCGACGAAGCTCGCGGCAATGCGGGCCAAATCGTGGGCCAACTGCGAAAGGACTTCGCCGCGGAACTTCAGGCGTTCCCACATGTCGGCGTCCGGTGGGAGGGGCAGCAAGAACAAACGCAGGAGTCCCTGGGCAGTCTGTTCACCGGATTCGGCGTCGCGATCTTGGCCATGTACGTCCTGCTGGCCTTCGAATTCCAATCGTACATCCAGCCCTTGTTGATCCTGCTGATCATCCCCTTCGGCATCATCGGGGCCATCGCGGGCCACGCGTTTATGGGCTTGCCAATCACCCTGTTCAGCATGTTCGGAATCGTGGCCTTGACCGGCATCGTCGTGAACGACTCGATCGTGTTGATCGATTTCATCAACTCGCGAGTTCGCGACGGCGCGCCCATCAAGCAAGCCTTGGCCGAAGCGGGCGCGCGGCGGTTTCGACCCGTCATGCTCACCACCGTCACCACAATTGGCGGGTTGATGCCGATCCTGTTGGAAAAGAGCCTGCAAGCCCAGGTGCTGATTCCCATGGCCACCAGCATCGCCTTCGGGGAGATGTTCGCCACCATGCTCGTGCTGATCCTGGTCCCGGTCGCCTATTCGCTGTATGTCAACTTCACCGAACTCACCGGCCAGGCGGCCAACGCAATTTTAGAGAGTAGGGAGTAGGGTGGAGAGATTAGCGGGTAGCCGGTAGGGTGCAGAAAGTAGGCGGCAGAGAGTAGACTGGTAGGGAGTAGGGTGGAGAGATTAGGGGGTAGCCGGTAGGGTGCAGAAAGTAGGCGGCAGAGAGTAGACTGGGAGGACTCGCTGATGGAAAGTAGTCGGTAGGCGAGCACAGCCCAACCCTCTACCCCCTACCCTCTACCCTCTACCCTCTACCCTCTACCCTCTACCCTCTACCCTCTACCCTCTACCACCTACCCTCTACCCCCTCCCCCCCTAGGAATGTCGTGATGCAGAGTTGCAGGATCTTGTGGAGTCGAATCCTGATCGCGGTCGCGTTGCTCGCGGCGGCGACGCCTTGGGGGGCGGCGGCTCGCGGGGATTCGCCTCGCGTGCCCGCTTTCGAGCGCTTTGGTCGCTCGCCGGCCATCGAAGCCGGTGTGGACGATCCCAATGATCCGGACGTGGACGACAGTCAACCCGAGCGAGGCCGCATCGCGCAGCGGCGGCTCAAGCCCGTGGAAGCTGGTCGCTTGTTGTTGACCGAATTGAACTGCGTCAGCTGCCACCCCGGCGGAGACTTGCAAGCCAAACCGGCGCCGCGTTTGGACAACGCCCTGGCCCGCCTGCGGCCGTCCTTTCTGCGCGCCTTCTTGCTCGACCCCAAACAGGTCAAGCCGGGGACGACCATGCCTCACGCTCTCTTAGCGCTGCCCGAAGAACAACGGGCCGCGGGGGCCGAAGCCATCGTGCATTACCTGACGTCGCTCAGCGAGCAGGCCGAGCCGGCGCATGCGTTTCCGGAAGTCGGCGCCGGGGAGCGGGGACAACGTCTGTTTCAGCGAAGCGGTTGTGCCGCTTGCCATGATTCGCCTGGCGCCCCAGCGGCCTCACTGGCGACCTCGGCCCCGCTGGGCGGCGTCTCAAGCAAATACACGCTCGGTTCCCTCACCCAATTCCTGATCAACCCCTTGCATGTGCGACCCGGCGGGCGGATGCCGAACTTGAACCTGCAGAGCAATGACGCGCGCGACATCGCCGCTTATCTGTTGCAGCTTCCCGAGGTCGCCCGCATTCGCTACGCCTACTACGAAGGAAGCTGGAATCAGCTTCCCGATTTCGACGCCTTGGAGCCCAAGACCATCGGCGCCGCTCAGCAGATCGACGTCTCCCGACGTGAACGCGACAATCAGTTTGGTCTGCGGTTCGAAGGCTACTTGCGAGTCGACCGGGACGGCGAGTATCGCTTTTTTCTGGGCGCCGACGATGGCGTGCGTCTCTGGCTGGACGGCGAAGTCCTGATCGATTTGGATGGCGTGCATCCGTACACCGAGAGCGAAGCGGTGCGAACTTTGACGGCGGGCTCCTACCGGGTGCAAGTGGATTACTTCGAGCAAGGCGGCGAGGAGCGCGTGGCGTGCGAATACGAAGGCCCCGGCGTGAAACGCACGCCCATCGCCGCGGCCATGCAAGCCGGCGGGGACGATGATCCACAGCCTCCCCCCAGCGAAGCCGTCAACGTCGCGCCGGCCTTGGTCAAGCAAGGACGGGTTCTGTTCCGCAAGATCGGCTGCGCGGCGTGTCACGAATTGAGCGAAAACGAACAGCGAGTCACTCCCAGCGCGGCCTACGAACCGTTGGCCTTGCTCAAGAGCGATCAGGGCTGCCTCGCCGACGGACCTTCGAAGCTGGCGGCGCGATGGTTGCTGGATAGCGAACAACGCACGGCGATCCAGGCCGCGATGGCTCAATTGCGATCCCCGGCGAACGACGATCCAGCGGAAGCGATCATGCTACGGATGAATTGCTACGCCTGTCATCAACGCGGCCAACTGGGTGGAGCCGAGCCTGAGCGCGATGCGGCCTTCCACGGATCGATTCCCGAAATGGGCGACGAAGGTCGCTTGCCGCCCTCCTTGGACGGCGTGGGAGACAAACTGAATGACGCCTATCTCATCAAATTGTTGGCCGAAGGCGCCAAGGACCGACCCTACATGAGCACGCGGATGCCCCGCTTCGGCGAAGCCAACGTCGGGCGCCTGGCGAACCTGTTGCTGCAGGCCGACGCGCAATTGCCGCTGCCCGATCCGCACTTCGATATCGACTCCGCCGAAGTGCGCGGGCTAGGGCGCCGCCTGGTGGGCGACAAGGGTTTCTCGTGCATCAAGTGTCATACGTTTGGCCGTTTCCCCGCGACGGGCATTCAAGCAATCGACTTGCAAACGATGCACGAGCGACTGCGTCGTGATTGGCTGCGGCGCTACCTGGCGAATCCACAAGCCTTCCGTCCAGGCACTCGCATGCCGAGCGCCTGGCCGACTCAAGGCAAGAGCTTGTTAACGGAGATTCTGGACGGCGACTCGCCCCAACAAATCGACGCCGTATGGACTTACTTGTCCGACGGCAAACGCGCCCGCATTCCCTCCGGGCTGCAAACTCCCGGGATGGAATTGACGCCCATCGATGATGCGATCATCTATCGGAATTTCATCGCCGGCGCGGGCCCTCGGGCCATCGCCGTCGGTTATCCCGAGCAAGTCCATCTGGCTTTCGATGCGGACAATCTGCGCCTGGCGCTGCTGTGGAAAGGACGCTTTATCGACGCCAAGCGACACTGGACCGGCCGCGGCCAAGGCTTTGAGGGACCTGCGGGCGAGCTGATTTTTCAAGCCGCCGACCAACCTGAATGGGCCATGTTGGAAGACGAGAACGCCAGTTGGCCGGTCGAACGAGCCGGCGAGCTTGGGCAACGGTTTCGCGGGTATCGCCTCTCGCCAGATCAGCGCCCGACGTTCCTGTATCAAGTGGGCGGCTGGCGCATCGAGGATCATTTCGACACCACCATCGCCGCCGACGCCTGGCCCGTCCGGCGACAGATCCAGCTCCTGGCGCCCTCGGCGGATTCCGGCGGTAAGAAGCCGCGGATGCGCGTCGCCGCCGGCGCGATTACCGCCGAAGAGGACGGAACTTTTCGAGTGAATAACACCTGGCGAATTCGCATCACGGGAGCTCGGCCAGTGCTTCGCGGCGAGGGCTCGGCGGCGGAATTGCGAGTGGAGCCCCAGACTGCGAGCTTTCGCGTCGATTACGCGTGGTAGCCAAGTCCCCGTCGCGGCGCCGGCGATCTCCCCATCACCCACTTCCCTTTTGGACCAGACAGAATCTCCCCATGAAAGCCGCACCCCTCCTGTCCCTCCTGGCGGTGTTCTTGCCGACCCCCTTGGCGATCGCCCAGGAGCGGCCGACCGAAGCCGACTATTATCCGATGTTTTCGGCGCCCATCCCCCAAGGATTGGCGCCCGAAGCAGGCGCCCTCGAGCGAATGCCTGATGGAAGTCTGGCCGTATCAACGCGCCGCGGCGACATCTATCTGGTCAACGGATTCCTGGACGATGATGTCTCCGACACGACCTGGAGCCGTTACGCTGGCGGTCTGCACGAAGTCCTGGGCCTGGCGTGGCGCGACGGCTGGCTGTACGCCACGCAGCGGGGCGAAGTCACACGGATGCGAGACGAAGACGGCGACCGGAAGGCCGACCTGTTCGAACAGGTCAGCGCGGGCTGGGAAATCGCCGGCGACTACCACGAATACGCCATCGGATCCAAGTTCGACCAAGACGGCAACATCTGGGTGTGCTTGTGCTTGACCGGCTCGTTTACTAGCGATAACCAGTTCCGCGGCTGGTGTTTGAAAGTGAACGCCGACGGAACCACCGTGCCCGTATGCTCGGGGATTCGGTCGCCTGGCGGAGTCGGCGCCAATCTCAAGGGCGACATGTTCTACACCGACAACCAAGGACCCTGGAACGGAACCTGCGGCTTGAAACACTTGAAGCCGCGTTCCTTTCAAGGGCATCCAGGAGGAAATCGCTGGTATGAACTGCCGGCGGCCCAAAAGGCCATGGGGCCAAGACCCGTCGAACCAGAAAGCGGCAGCCGAATTCCCGTGGAGCGCGAAAAAATCGCCGAACTGGTCCCCCCGGCCATCTTGTTCCCGTACAAGAAGATGGGGCAATCGGCTGACGGCGTGGCCGTCGATCACACCGCAGGGAAATTTGGCCCCTTCGCCGGGCAGATGTTTGTCGGAGACCAAACCTTCAGCACCGTCATGCGGTGCGATCTGGAAGAGGTCAACGGCGTTTATCAAGGCGCGTGTTTTCCCTTTCGCGAGGGGTTCGGGTCGGGAAGCCTGAGCCTGCTGATGACCGACGAAGGCTCGCTGGTCGTCGGCGGCACCAATCGTGGGTGGGGATCCACCGGGCGGCGGCCGTACAGCCTGGACCGGATCCAATGGAGCGGCAAAACGCCCTTCGAGGTTCTGACCATGCGACTGGAGAACGACGGTTTTCGGCTGACGTTCACCCAACCCGTGGATCCGAGCACCGCCGAATCGTTGCAAGCCTATACGCTGGAAACCTACACCTACATCTACCAGTCCCAATATGGCAGCCCGGAGGTGGACCGAACCACGCCCAAGTTGCTGAGCAGCGGAAGCGTCGCCCGACGGGCTGCAAATCCATTTGCGAATCGACGGCCTGCAGGTGGGCCATGTGCATGAGCTAAAGCTGCCGGGTTTGCGCAACCGCCAAGGCCTGCCGCTGCTCCACGCAGAAGCCTATTACACGCTGAACGAGCTCAAGTAGTCGAGGTAAGCGCATAGCCGCCAAGTGCACCCACGCACCGCAACGCGGTGCAATACCAAAGCCTGGGGTCGCGCAGCGCACCCCAGGCGCCCCCTATCATGGGCCGCTTGGGTGCACGGTGCTTGCCGCGACAAAAAGGGCATGTTGTTTGCCGTCTTGGCCGATGTTAGTAAAATACGGCGTCGCCAAGTAAACTGGAGTGGCGCCCATCCCATGGACGCCGCTTCATGTCACCTAACCGCCGAGGTTGAAGATGCAACGCCCTGCGCCCACCGCCCTGTTGCTTGTCTTGTTGGGCGTTTCTCCGGCCCTGGCCCACCCGGGCCATGGTCCGGCCGGCGACGGTGGAAGCCTCTGGCATTATCTTTCGACGCCCCAACACTTGGCGGTCGGCGCCCTGCTGATCCTCCTCACCATCGTTGGCTCGCGCGCGCTCACGCAGCTGATCTGGAAATGGTTGGAATCGAGGATGGGCCCAAAGCACATCCGCAAGCATTAACGGCAGCCTGGGGTGCGCTGCGACCCCATTGCATCAAGTTAAGGGTTCGGCGTTGACGCTGGCATTGTCTGGGCTGTGGCGAGGCGCCAGCGGGGCCGTCAACGGGTCACCGCAGAGCGCGGAGGAACACAGACGACAGAATTGCATCCGCCTCTGTGGTTCTCCGTGACCTCCGCGGTCAATTCCATCCGGATTTTTCTTAACTTGATGCGTATGGGGTGTGCGCGACCGCAGGCTTTGGAATTGCACCGCGCTGCGGTGCGTGACGCGCCTACGGTTTGATTCGCTTGATCATCCCCTGTTTCCTGGCGTCGTCGTATTGAAATCCTTCGCCGATCATTTCCTTGAGCTTGTCTTGCTGGGTGGGGGAGAGTTCGGCGAAGAGCTCTTTCTTGGCTTTCTCGCGCAGGCGAGCGATTTCCTCTCGAAGCTCGATTTGCAATCGCTCGGCGGTCTGGGCCAGACGCTCCTTTTGCTCGTCGCTGAGCGCCAGAGCTTCGGCCAGCGGTCCTTGGGTGAGCGCGTCAGCGACGCCTTGCCGCTGCATCGTCATGTGAAAACCGAGTTGCTGCAATCGCTCTCGCTGGTGCGGCAACATGACCTCTTCCAGGTCCTTCTTGCGTTGGTTTCGCAAGTCCTCCATGGCGGCCCGAAACTGGCCCATCAATTCGGGACTCTTGGCGGCTGATAGCGCACCGCCGGGTCCGCCCTTGAACATGGTGGTGCTCAATTCGCGTTGCTTCTCCGCGAACTGCCGCTGAATCCGCTGGACGTCCTGGACCTGGCCTTCGATCAGCTCCAACTCCTTCTGAATCTGCGGGTCGTTCAGCAACGTGTTGGGGTCGGCGGGGTTCATGGCTGAGCCGAAATTGAGCATCATCGGGCCGCCGTTGCTGAGCACCATGGGCGCGGAAAAAGAGGCGCCATCGACTTGAAAACTGAGTGAAGAGATCAGCGCTGGCGCACCGCCTTCGGCGTCCGCGCTCGATTGCACCACAACGATCGCCTCCTTGGCGGGAGGCAAGGGTGCGGGTTCTTCCTGGGCTTGAAGCGGTGCGACAACGGCCCCTAGCACGACCAGGACGGAGCAGCGAGCGAAAGTCGACATGGCAGAAGTCCTTGTGAGAAGTAGCGATGAATACGTCCGCCGAGCGGATCTGGCGCCGCCGAACGACGCGGCATGCAGCATGGTTGCCGCAGCGACACAAATCTTGCGATCAATCCTTCAGCGGCACGCCCATCAGGATACTCCCGGCGGATCGCCCAAGTCGAGATGAAACACCGATCTCCACGCGACTTCCGCGGGTCGATAGAATAAACACGTTCATTCGCCGCGTTTCTTCGGACGAGATCATGGGACTGTCGGGTCGCTGTGCATGGGTGTGTCTGGGATTGGCGTGGTTGGCGACGCCGCCCAAGCTGCAAGCCGAGGGGCCTGTGATACCTGGGTTCCAGCGTTTCTTCGCCGCCGAACCATCACTGCCGGGCGGCCGAATCCTCCTGAGCGAACTTGGTTGCGTCGCCTGCCATCAGGCCAATCCGCCGCTGTTGGCTGCTCGCCCCAAGCCGGGACCGATCCTGTCCGGCATTGGCGGCCGCACCTCCGCCGAATGGCTGCGGGCTTATCTGAGCAACCCGCAGGACGTGAAGCCCGGCGCCACGATGCCTCATTTACTGGCGGGCGTGGACCCGCCGCGACGCGACGCGACTGTTGACGTGCTGGTGCACTTCTTGATGAGCAACACCACTCCACTCATGAAACCGCTGCAGGAGGACAAGGATGCGAGCCTGGACGCCAGCAGCGCCCAGCGGGGCCGCGATCTGTTTCACTCCATCGGCTGCGTGGCCTGCCATGACCCGGACGCCGGCGAGTCGGACTTCTTCGCCGCCCAGGCCCAGGGAGTCGTCGCCCATGGCGCCACGGACGCGGGTGAAGCGGAGGAGGAAGCGGACGACGGCCGAGTCACCGGTCGCCGGCCGCGGCCCCGCGTCGGATTCAGCCCTTCGGCGCCGTTGCCCAAGTTGGCCGACAAGTACGACCACGGAACCCTGACGCAATTCTTGCTCGATCCCCTGAAAGTCCGGCCGGCGGGCCGGATGCCGGATTTTCAACTCGATTTGCTGTCGGCGGCCGACATCGCACACTATCTGTTGAAGGGCCGACGTCCGCCGCCGCCGGTGTTTCGTCCCGATCCCGGCAAGGTTCGGCAGGGCGAGCAAGTGTTTACGGGCTTGGGCTGCGCCGATTGCCATGAGTTGGCCGGCTTCGCATCTCGCCGCGCTTCCCCAGCGCCTTCTTTGAGCGACCTGGCGAATCGCGCTGGCGGTTGCCTTTCACCCCAGCCGGTCGGCTCCCTGCCGTTTTATCACCTGAACCAGGTTCAGATCGATTCGCTGAAACAAGCGATCCAGAATCCGGATCCGACCCCGCCGCTCGATCGTTTGCATTACCAAATGGCGGTCGCTAATTGTTACGCGTGTCACCAGCGCGGCGACGCGGCAAACGGGCCTGAACTGGGCGGCTTGGGTGAACGTCGCTGGGAGTACTTTCGGACGGCCAGCGCCGTCGGTGAAGTCGACTTGGGGGATGAGGGCCGCATCCCGCCGGTGTTGACTGGCGTGGGGCGGAAACTCCATCCCTCCTGGCTGGTTCAGGTCATCCAAGGCAAGACGCGTTTGCGGCCGCATATGACCGCCCGCATGCCCGGCTTCCCGAGCTTCGCCCCATCGATCGCCGCCGACCTCGCCGCGATCGACCAGGACGACGACGCTGCGCTTTCGCCGCCGCCACCGGCCGACACGGCGACGATCGAAGCCGGGCGAGCTCTATTGAATCTGGGCTGCATCCAATGTCATCCGCTGCGGGGCGAGCGGCTGGCCGGGGTGGTGGGCGTGGACCTGCACCGCTTGGCGAAGCGAATGCAATGGCCCTGGTTCCACGACTTCCTGCTGAACCCCGACGCCCTCAAACGGGGCACGCGAATGCCCACGTTCTTTCGCGACGGCAAGAGCACAGCGCCCGCGATCCTGGAAGGGGACGCCGAACTTCAAATTGCGGCCTTATGGGCCTACGTGAATTCCGCTGCGGCGCCGTTGCCCGATCGCATGGAGGAGCAGCGAACTTTGGACTTCGAGTTACGACCGACGACTCGCCCGATCGTGCTGCGTACGTTCATGAAACAGGCTGGTCAGCAAGCAATCGCCGTAGGATTCCCGCAAGGACTGCATTATGCGTTTGACGCGGAGCGATGTCGCCTGGCCGAGATCTGGAAGGGTCGTTTCCTGGACGCACACTCCACGTGGTACGATCGGTTCGTTCCTCCGACCGAACCGTTGGGCGACAACAAGATCAACCTGGTCGCCGGCTCCGCCATGCTACGATACGCGGCCAACCGCTCGCCGGCGTCGCCCAAGATGCGCTGGTTGGGCTATCGTGTCAGCGAAACGGGAACGCCCACCTTCTTGTACCAAGCCGACGATGTGCGGATTGAGGATACGATCGAACCCACGACCGACGGCGCCTTGCAGCGAACGATGCGTTGCCAAGGCGACACGACCGGCTTGTGGGTTCGTCTGGCGGCGGGAAACCGGATTGCTAGGATCGCTGGCGGTCTGCAGGTGGATGGCTTGCATTTGAGCATCGCCCAGGAAAACAACCGTACCCGCCGCGTGGACTCGGAAATACGCTTTCCCCTGCCTGGAGAAGCGGACCGCTGGACTCTGAAGGTGGAGTATCGATGGTGAAACTCGCTGGATTCTCCCGCCTCGGATGGGCGCTGCTGGCGTTGTGCGTCATGGCGCCCGCTCGTAACGCTTTCGCCCAAGCCGGCGATGAGAACGACTATTACAAGCTGCTGACATTGGTCGCGCAGTCGTCGCCCACCGGTTCGCGGGAGAAGGTCTGGCGACCAGGGCCGGATGGAGTGGCCCTGGAGGTCAGCGGCTTGACCAGCCTGCCTGACGGACGCCTGGCCGTTGCAATTCGGAAGGGAGACGTTTACCTGTTGGACAACGTGTATGACGATCCGCCCAAGAACTTGACTTATCATCGATTCGCCTCCGCGCTTCACGAACCCTTGGGTTTGCTTTATCGCGACGGAACGATCATTGCCGCGCAGCGGAGCGAGTTAACTCAACTGCGCGACGTCAACGGCGACGATGCGGCCGACGAATACCTGTGTCTTGGCAAAGGCTGGGGAGTCAGCGGCAATTATCACGAATACGCTTATGGTCCCGTGCTCGATCCGAACGGCGATCTCTGGGTGACCTTGAATATCGGCATGGGAAAAGAGGTGACGCGGCAGCAACGCTGGCGAGGCTGGTGCGTGAAGATCAATCCAGAGGGTGAATTGCAACCGGTATGCCTGGGGTTGCGATCACCTTGCGGCGTTGGCGCCAATCTGCAGGGCGACATGTTCGCCACGGACCAACAAGGCAACTGGATCGCGACATGCTCCCTGGTGCACTTACGGCGGGGGGCGTTCTTCGGCAATCCGGAATCGATGACTCCCGCCAGCCCCGCGCCGTTTCCCCTACCCAACCGAAACCAAGTTCGTTCGGGGCTGCCGTGGCCGGAGGCCTTGCGACAGATTCCACACCTGCAGCCGCCCGCGGTATGGTTTCCTTATAAGAAGGCGGGGCAAAGCGCCACGGATGTGCTGTGCGACACGACACAAGGCAAGTTCGGCCCCTTCGCCGGTCAGCTGTTTGTCGGCGAATTCCGTTTGGCGTCGTTGATGCGCGTCTTCCTGGAACAGGTCGACGGCCAGTATCAAGGCGCCTGCTTTCCATTTCGGGACGGCTTCGCGTCGGCCGTGCTGCGCATGACTTGGGGCCAGGACGGCGGCATGTTCGTGGGATTGTCCAACCGCGGCTGGAGTTCGATTGGTACGGCGTCCTATGGCTTGCAACGCCTGGTTTGGACGGGGAAGACTCCCTTTGAAGTCAAGGAAATGCGCGCCAAGCCGGACGGCTTCGAGCTGTTGCTGACTCGCCCGGCGGATTCCGCAACCGCCAGCGACATCAGCTCGTATTCGTTGACCAGCTACACGTATCTGCTGCAACAAGCGTACGGCAGCCCCGAGATCGACCAGCGAACCTTGCCGGTGCGAAAGGCCACTCTTTCCGAGGACGGCATGCGGATTCGATTGACGGTCGATGGGCTGCGGGAAGGTTATGTGCATGAATTGCATTGCCTCGGCCTGCGGGACGCAACCGGCGCCGCCTTATTGCATGACGCCGCCTATTACACGCTGAACCGCATCCCTCGCTAACGGGATGCCAGGACCGCTAGATTCAGACCGATGCTGACCGAACCCCAATTGCGCCAGGCCATGCTCGCCGATCGCCACCGGTTACGGCGATTGATGCGCGAAGTCGCTCGAGCGAGACAAGCCGGCAAGCCCGCCGATCGCAGCGAGCGCAAACTGCAACGCTGGTGGGAGGAATCCAGCGCGAAGCTTAGCCGACGTCAGCAGAATCGCCCGACCGTGCAATTGGATCCCACACTGCCCATCAGCCAACGCAGCCAAGAGATCGCCGAGGCGATACAACAGCATTCGGTGGTCGTCATTTGCGGAGAGACCGGGTCGGGCAAGTCGACGCAGCTGCCCAAGATCTGCATGCAGTTGGGGCGGGGCGTCGAAGGCATGATCGGCCACACGCAGCCCCGGCGGCTCGCGGCTCGGTCCATCTCGCAAAGGCTCTGCGATGAACTTGGCGGCGCCTCGCACGCCGCCTTCAAAGTGCGCTTCACCGACACCGTGGGACCATTGACCGCCGTCAAGTTGATGACCGACGGCGTGCTGCTGGCCGAGACGCAATCCGACCGGTTCTTGAACCAGTACGACACGATCATCGTGGATGAAGCGCACGAGCGTTCGCTGAATATCGACTTTCTCTTGGGATACCTGAAGCGGCTGTTGCAGAAGCGCCGCGATCTGCGAGTGATCATCACTTCAGCGACGATCGATGTCGATCGCTTCAGCCAGCACTTCGCGGTGGACGGGAAGCCGGCGCCAGTCGTCGAGGTGTCCGGACGCGTTTACCCCGTCGAAGTGCGTTATCGACCGCTGCTGAGCGAAGACGGCGAACAAGAAGCCGATTTGCAGGAGAGCATCTTTCAGGCGGTCAAGGAATTGACGCGCGAGGGGTCCGGCGACATCTTGACATTCCTGCCCACCGAACGCGAGATCCGTGAGACCGCCAAGCACCTGAGATCGCGACTCGCCAAGTCGTCTCCGTCAGGCGGCGTCGAGATCTTGCCGCTATACGCCCGTCTTTCGGCAGCGGAACAACAGCGCATTTTTCAGACGCATCCCGGCCGCCGCATCGTCCTGGCCACCAACGTCGCCGAATCCTCTCTCACGGTTCCCGGAATCCGCTACACCATCGACACCGGCACGGCGCGGATGAGTCGCTACGCCACCAAAAGCCAGGTCCAGCGACTGCCGGTGGAGTCGATCTCGCGGGCCTCCGCCGACCAGCGCAAGGGTCGCTGCGGACGATTGGGCCCAGGGGTTTGCATCCGGTTGTATTCCGAGGATGACTTCCTTGCACGCGATGCATTCACAACGCCCGAAATCCGCCGCACCAACCTCGCGGCCGTCATCCTGCAAACGCACGCTCTGCAACTGGGCGATGTCGAGGAGTTCCCGTTTCTCGATCCGCCGCATCGCGACGCCATTCGCGACGGCTACAGGACGTTGACAGAAATCAGCGCGATCGACAGTCATCGCCAATTGACCGACTTGGGCAAACGACTCAGTCGGCTCCCCGTGGATCCGCGGATTGGCCGCATGATTCTCGCAGCCGACGAACAACACTGCCTGCACGACATGCTGGTGATCGCCGCTGTGCTGGAGATTCAGGATCCGCGCGATCGTCCGTTGGAGCACACCAAGGCGGCCGACGAAGCACACGCTCAATTCGCGCATGCCGAATCAGACTTCCTCACGCTGCTGAAGATGTGGGACCTCGTGCATCATCTGAAGGCGACCTTATCCCGCAGCCAGTTTCGCAAAGCGCTGCGACAGAACTTCCTGTCCTTCAATCGAGTCGCCGAATGGTTGGATCTGGTTCGCCAATTACGGCAAGTCGTCATCGAGAGCGGACTGAAAGTCGGACCCGCGGGCGCCAAGTATGACGAGCTGCATCAAGCGCTGTTGACGGGCTTGTTGTCCAACATCGCCTATCGAGGCGGCGACTTCGAATACACGGGCGCCGGCGGCGGCAAGTTCCACCTGTGGCCTGGCTCGGGCGTTTTTGGAACCAAGCCCAAATGGGTCGTGGCCGCCGAATTGGTGGAGACCAGCAAACGCTATCTGCGCACGGTCGCCCGCATCGACCCCGCGTGGCTCGAACCCCTGGCGCCGCACCTGGTCAAGCGATCGTACAGCGACCCACATTGGAGCAGCAAGAGCGGCGCCGTCATGGCCCATGAACGCGTCACGTTGTTCGGCTTGCTGGTGGTCGCGGGACGACGCGTTCCCTATGGCCCGATCGATCCGGAAGCGTGCCGCGACCTGTTCATCGAACATGCGCTGGTGCAGCAAGACATGCGCTTTCAACCCCAGTTTCTGGCCTATAACCAGCAGTTGCGGGAGGACGTCTCGCAAATGGCCGCCAAGGCTCGTAACCGACACCTGCTGGTGGACGACCATGCGATCAGCGCGTTCTACCAGCGCCAGCTGCCTGAGCAGATCCTCAGCGTCCAGGACCTCAAGCAATGGCTGCGACTGCCGGAAGCACGGGACGGCGCCGTGCTGGAAATGGACGTGAGCGATCTGCTGGAACAGGCGGACGAACCCGTGGCCGCCGACGCGTTTCCCGATCAAGTGCGCGTCGCCGAAATGAAGTTGAACCTGCAGTATGCTTATCAACCCGGCGATCGCGATGACGGCGTCACCGTCACCATCCCCAAGGAAGGCTTGAAGCAACTGGACGCTCGCCGCCTGGGTTGGCTGGTGCCAGGGCTGCTCGAGGAGAAGATCACGGCTTTGATTCGATCCTTGCCCAAGAGCCTGCGGCGCAACTTTGTGCCCGCGCCGGATGTCGCTCGCCGCATCGCCGCGGAACTGCCTTTCGGCGATGGCGACATGAACACAGCGGTCGCCGCCGCATTAACCAAGTATTGCGGCGAGAAGATCCGCAGCGAGGACTTTCGCGATGACGCCCTGCCGCAACACCTGCTGATGAATATCGAAGTCGTGGATCAGCGCGGGAAACGCCTGATCGCTGGACGCGACATTCAGTCGATCTGCAAGAAGATGGGCGTCGAGCTGCATTCCGGCCAGGTCGAGACGATCGACCATCCGGATGACGCCTGGCGTCAAGACGGACTGACCGAATGGACGTGGAAGAGCTTGCCGGAGAAGCTGACGTTGTCACGCGGCGGCGTCAACATCTCCGCCTATCCGGCCGTATTAGATCAAGGGGAAGCAGTGGGGTTGCGACTGCTCGATTCGGCCGCCGCCGCCGAAGCTCAATCACGCAGCGGACTCCGGCGCCTGTTCGCCTTGAAAGAGCGGAAGGAATTGAAACGTCAAGTCCAATGGCTGCCGCGGCTTGATCAGCTGCTGATGCAGGCGGCCAACTTGACCGACCGCGATCGCTGGAAACAAGAGTTGGCGTTGTTAATCGCTCAGCAGGCCCTTTTCCCCACGGGCCCTGGCTCGGCGAAGACGGGCCTACCGCGGGACCAGCAGACGTTCGCGGCGCTCTGCGAACAAGCTCGACGCCGCATCCCCGCGGCGGTCGATGAAGTGGCTCGCTTAACCGGTCCGTTGTTCGACTCCTATCATCAAGCGCGACTCGCTTTGGAAAACGCCAAGAACTCGCTCTGGTCGCATTCGGTCGCCGACGCCCGTGCGCAACTCAAGGAACTGACTGCCGCTGGCTTCCTGACCAACACGCCCTGGCCCTGGCTGACGCACTTCCCGCGATACTTCCAGGCCATCACGGCCAGGCTCGACAAACTGAAGCACGGAGGCCTGGATCGCGATCAACGCGCGCTGCGGGAATTGCAGCCGCATCTTCGCGCTTGCAACAAAGCCAACCGGGCGACGCCGTGCGTGCTAATCCGGAATGGATCGAGTATCGCTGGATGATCGAGGAGTTTCGCGTTTCCCTGTTCGCGCAAGAGCTCGGCGCCGCCATCAAGATCTCCACACAACGACTGGACAAGCAATGGTCCAAGACCGAGTCCCGCTGAAGCGGCCCGACTGACCATAACTCAGTCCCAACGGGACGGCCCAAAATCAGCCCAGGGTGCAGCGCAGCGCAACCCTGGGCAACCGATGTTCTGAATTGCCGACCGTTGACTTAGCGCACCGGGTTCTGCAGCCAGACGACGTTTTGGCTGGCTTGACCGGCGATCAACAGGTCCAGGTCGCTATCGCCGTCCATATCGACCGCCCGCAGATCATAGGCGGCTTGATCGTTGGCGATAAGGTGTTTCACAAACCCGCCCTTGCCGTCGTTCTGATACCAAAAGGCCTGTCGATCGCCGAACGCGCAGGTGGCCGCATCGATGTCGCCGTCCTGATCAAGATCGGCCGCGATCAGACTGTGCGGCTCCTTGATTTCCGCGTGGATTGCATGCGGGGTCCAAGCGGGCGCCTCTAGCCAGAAGACGCCTCGGTCGTGCCCCCGCGAGACGACCAAGTCCAGTTTTCCATCGGCGTTGATATCAGCGGGCAGGATGTTGGTCGCGCCCAATTGATCGGCGACGGCGAGGTGCTTCTTCCATGGCGCCGTGCGATCGCGCGGGGCTTCCCACCAGGCGAACCAGGCGCCTGCGCCGGAAGCCGCCTGGGGTCCTCCCTTGGCCGCCAGCGCGATGTCCAGTCGGCCATCGCCATTGAGGTCGCCGACGCCGAAGTAATGACTCAAACCGTCCGCGTCGCCCTTGGCGAACACATGCCGAGCCCATTCCGTCTGCCGAAGAAACGACGCTGGCGGTTTCAGCCAGACGGCGGAGTTGGGAAAGGGCGGATTGGGCTGAGCGCTGTTGGCGATCAGTTCATCGCGGCCATCGTCATCGACGTCCGCCCGCAGGAGTCCGTGGATTCCGTCGATCTGATCGTTGACAACGCGGTAGGTCCAAGGCTGCTGACCGCCTTGCTTCGGCTGCTCGAGCCAGAACACCAGTCCCGGCTGATAGCGGGCGCCGACAAAGTCCAGATCTCCATCGCCATCAACGTCCATCGTTTCGCTATGAATGCAGGAGATATCACGGTCGCCTTCGAGGATCACTTCGCGCCAATCGGGCGCCGCATACAATCGAGTCTTGCCTTGACCGTTGGTGATCACATCCGGTCGGCCGTCCCCTGTATAGTCGCCCGCCACGGCGGTCGTTGTGGGAAAGCCCTGACAAACGACATGCTTCGTCCAGACAGCTTGACTCCAGCCAACGCTCGGCAGGAAACCAAACAAGCAGAAACCGACGCTCCACACGGCGCTCTTCCAACGCCGTGCCGAAGCATCGCCAAGCAACTCCAGAGAGCGCAGCCGCCGAGTCTGTTGGAATGCGAGCATTGGGAACACCTCGTTCAAAAAACGTGTGCGGGGCCTTAAGGGCGCGCCGCAGCGGATTTCGCAAAGCGAAGAAGGACCAAGAATCAGTCCCACCGGGACGGCCCCAAATCAGCCCTGGCGCAACCCTGGGCAACCGACGCCAGTCGCGGCCACGAAGCCTCAACGGGACGCTATTGAAGGCAATAGACCGCGTCGGCGGTTCTCAGGTACAACTTGTCTCCCACGGCGGCGGGCGTCGCCATGACTTTCGCGTCCAGCTCGTTGATCGCGAGTTGTTTGGCTTCGCTGGAGGCGGCGTAGACAAACGTCTGGCCTTCCTGTCCAAAGAAGTACACGCGTCCGTTGGCCAGCAGAGGCGAGGCGGCGAAGTTGCCGCGTAGTCGCTCACGCCAAAGCACTTCGCCGGTCTTGGCGTCCATGGCCGTGGCGACTCCTGAATCGCTGACCATGTACAAGCGCTGACCATCGCAAACCGGGCTGGGGATCTTCGGCGCCTGTTGTTTCTGACGCCATACGACATGGGATCGAGAGACATCGCCAACGCCGTCAACGCGAATGGCCAACAGTTCCGGTTTCATGAAGCCGGTCGAGACATAGACCAACCCCTGGGCGAACACCGGTCGAGCGACGTTGGAGAATCCCAGCTGCCCGTAACTGACCTTCCAGATTTCGCTGCCCGTCCGTGGATCGTAGGCGTAACACCAATTGGCCGCCGGTGAAATCAGCAACGTGCGGCCTTGATGTTCGACGAGGATCGGAGTGCAAAAGGCCTTCCGCATGGGCGGGTTCTCGTGCATCTTACCGCTTCGATCGGTGGTCCAAGCCAATTGCCCCGTGTGTTTGTTGATCGCCAGGATCATCTGCTTGTCGGTGCCGTCGGCGTGTACGATCAAGAGGTCCTCGTAGATGATGGGCGACGACCCTGGACCGGTCTGGTGGTCCAGCTGGACCTCGTCGTTCCTCCACATCACTTCGCCCGTCTTGGCGTTGACGCAGGCCGCGCCGTAGGTGCCGAAATGGCAATAGATCTTTCCCTCATCAAGCACCGGGGTCGGCGAAGCATAGCTGTTTGTGCCATGGATCGGATCCGGCCGCTCGACGCGGAACAACTCGATCCGCCGCACCAGTTCGCCGCTGGCGCGATCGACTTGCTGCAACAACAAGACGACTTCGCCCGCGATTTCGATGCCTTGGGAATCCGGCAATTCCGCGAGACGCCTCGCCTTTTCCGCATCGCTCAAGGGCGACTCGATCGCCGAAGTCATCCACAGGGAGTCGTCGTCCAACACGGGCGACGACCAACCGCGACCGGGCAGCTCCGTCTTCCAAGCAACATGCTCCGCATCGCTCCAAGTCAACGGCGGAGCGGCTGCGAGCGCGACGCCTTGGCCGCCTGGCCCGCGAAACTGACCCCACGGCTGAGCGCCAGCGGGCGGAGTGGACAACAACAAGGTCAACGCCAACACGGCGGCAATACAGCGCACTAGCAGCTCCTGTCTGAAAAGGCCCTTCGGGCTTGGCTTGACGTCCAGCTTAGACCTTGGGCTCCCAGCCGGATTCGTAATCGCGGCGCCAGAAGCCGGCGGCCGCCGGGTCCTCTTGGATGTGGCCGTTGGACGTGTCGCAAGCGAGAACGCGACCGGTACGGTGCGCGATATTGCCGAGATGGCAAAGCAGCGTACTGCGATGACCCATCTCAATTTCGGCGTTGCAGGACAGAGGGGCGTCGTTGCGAATCGCATCGAGCAGATTCGCGACATGTTCGGGTTGCCCCTGAGTCCCGGACTGCTCGGCGATCACTTTGTCCTTCATATCATAGATCTTGTAGCCGCCGGCGCCGTCAATGGCCAGGGCGCCTTTCTCGCCATAGAACGTCACGAAGCCGTCGCCGTGGCGATTGCAGCTATGCCCTGTCCAAACGATGGACTTGCGATCATCAAATTCAAACGCGACGGTGTGCGTGTCGGGCGTCTGCTGATCGTCTTGGAAGTGATAGCGGCCGCCGGAGGACGTCACGCGGTGCGGGAACTCCACACCCAGGCCCCAACGGCAAAGATCCAACGCATGAATGCCGTTGTTGCCCAGCTCGCCGTTTCCGTAGTGCCAGAACCAATGCCAGTTGTAATGCACCCGGTTGCTCATGTACGGCAGTCGCGGCGCCGGTCCTTGCCAGAGTTCAAAATCCAAGTCGGCCGGCGGATCGACGGGCTTGCCAACGCCAATGGAGCCGCGGGTGTTGAAGTACCAGCACCGCGCGGCATAGACCCGCCCCAATTCGCCTTCGTGCAGCCGTTGGATCGCTTCGCGGACCTGGGTCCCACTGCGGCGCTGCGTTCCGATCTGGACGGCTCGCTTGTGTTTACGAGCGGCTTGGACCATCCACTCGCCCTCTTGCGGGTTGTGGCTGCAGGGCTTTTCGACATAGACGTGCTTGCCGGCGGCGCAGGCGAGGATGGTGGCCGGACCATGCCAGTGGTTGGGGGCCGCGCAGACCAGGACATCGACGTCCTTGTCGTCCAGGATGCGACGGTAGTCGGTGATCGCCGCGGCCTTCACGTCCTTCTTGGCCATGGTTTCCTGGGCGGCCGCAGCGCGTTGCGCGTCGGTGTCGCAAAGGTACTTGACGTTGACGTCGGGCGCGTCGGCGAACGTCTGGGCCAGGCTCATCCCGCGCTGCAGACCCATCACGCCGACCACGACTCGACGAGCAGCGCCCGCGGCTCGAGCCGGCAGCGCGCCGAACAGAGTTCCCGCGGCGGCGGCGCCGCCCAGAAAACGTCGTCGATCTAGATTCGGAACCATGTGCGAACTCCTTCAGAGGCGTGTGTAGGCGATGGTCGATCGAGTCGGGCGAACACCGGCGCCGGGCCTGGCGTCGCGGGCGGCGACCGCGTCAAGGTAGTCGCCTGGATTCAACTTGTCACGGATTTGAGCGCGGCGGCGGGCGCGTGCTTTTCGAGGATCACTTCGTTGCCGATCTCGTTGTATTGTACGACATCCATGAACGTCCGCATCAGCAGCATGCCGCGTCCCCCGGGCTTGTCTACATTGGCCGGATCGGTGGGATCCGGAATCGAATCGGGATCGAACCCAGGTCCCTCGTCGCGAATGACAAATCGCGCGAGATCAGCGCCGATATCGGCTTCGACAAAGATGCGCCGCTGCGAAAACGGCGGCGTGCTTAATCGTTGGTCAACCGTCCGGCGATACACATCGCTGTCACCGGTTCGCACCGCCGAGGAGATCTCGAGATTGCCATGGAACAGAGCGTTGCTGAGCGCTTCCTCCAACGCGACGCAGAGCCGCACGGAATCGGACTCCGAACAGCAGCCCGCTGCGCGAGGCGGCTTGCAGGAATTGAATCAGCGGCGGAATCAACGACGCGTCGTTCTCCAATTCAAAGCGATGCTTGGCGTCGATCACGCAATCCATCAGGCGCTCCCAACGATCGCGTTGCCGCGTTGTATCCAGCAGGTGCTGAGCGGTTTCCACCAGGAACTCGGCCAACGCCGTTTTGGGCACGTAGCTGGCCGCGCCGGCTCGCAACGCTTCGACGGCCGCTTGTTCGCTGCCGTTGCCGGTGATCAGCAACACCGGAATTCGAGGGAACTCGCGGGTGACCTGGCGCACCAGCTCAAGGCCGTCCATTCTGGGCATCAGCAGGTCGGTAATGATGAGATCCGGCGGCTGTCTGCGGACTTCCGCCAAGGCCTCCAAACCATCGCTGGCGTAGCGCAGCGACGCGTCGCACCGATTATCCAGCAACCCGCCCACCAAACGACGGTCCATCCAAGAATCGTCAACAATCAGGATCTGACGCATGAGGGATCCTCAGATATTGGCTTGGCGAAGGTACCGACGCAGCTCAACAAACAGCGCGTCCAATGACGCTCGCAGCAACCGGAGCGACTCCGGCGATTGAGCCAGATCCTCCGTCTTCCCTTGTTCTTCGAGACGAAGCGCGATGCGGGCGGGCTCCAGATCGCCAAAATAACGCGTGGATCCCTTGAGCGTGTGCGCGACAATCCGAACTCGCGGCGCATCGCCCTGAGCGACCGCGCGCTGGAGTTCATCCAGGAGCTTGGGGCCTTCCTGCAAGTAGATCTCGACCAATTCGCGCATCAGGTCGCGGTTCCCATGGACAGCCTCCATCGCAATATCCCAGTCGATCAGCGCCGGCGGCTGTTTCTCCTTGGGCGACGACTTGGCGGCGTCCAACGACAACGACTCGCCGGTCAAGCTGTCGATGAGCTCCAACAACTGCTTGCGGCGAACGGGTTTGGCCAGATGTTCGTCCATCCCGGCATCCAAACACAGGCGGCGATCACTTTCCAGGGCGTGGGCCGTCAGCGCGATGATCGGCGTGCGGCTTCCCTTGGCTTGCTCGCGCTGCCTGATGATCCGAGTCGCTTGGAGGCCGTCCAGCACCGGCATTTGCACGTCCATCAACACCAGATCAAAAGCCTCGCGATCCATCCAGTCCACGGCTTCGCGCCCGTCCGCGGCGATCACCAACGAGTGCCGCAATCCCTCCAGCATACCGCGAATCACCGCCTGGTTCACCAGACTGTCCTCGGCCAAAAGAACTGCGCAAAGGGCGTTGGCGGGGCTGAGGCGGGTCGGGCGCGTCGGTTCGCTCGGGGACGTCGCCTTGACGTAGACAAAGCGTCAACGCTCCATGCAGTTCCGAGGGCTTGGGCGGCTTGAAGAGATTCACCGCGACCGAGCCGAGCACCGAGGAGCCCTCATCCGTGGTCGTCAGCAGCAAGATCCGAGCGTCGTGCAAGCGGGGTTCTTCCGCCAAGGCGGCGGGGCCTTGCAGGGCGGCCGAATCGATCACGACGACCTGGGGCGCCCGCTTCGCCGCGGCGGCTTCTTCCAGCGTCGCGGCGGCTTCCGCGGAGGAAGCGGCGCTGGCTTCCGCTCCTTCGTTGGCGATCCAACGCCGCAGGATCTCTCGCCGCCGCGGATGATCGTCAATGACGAGAACGCGTGCGTTGATGGGAGATCGACGAGCGGGCTGATCTTGGGGGATGGGAAATCGGGCCGTGAATTGAAAGTTGCTGCCCTGCCCGACCACGCTCTCCACCCAGATCCGTCCGCCCATCAATTGCACCAAACTGGAGGCGATCGCCAATCCCAGACCCGCGCCGCCATGCCGCCGAGTCATCGACGGATCAGCCTGCTCAAACGCCGCGAACACTTGTTGGAACTTGTCGGCGGGGATGCCGGCGCCGGTGTCTTCAACTTGAAAACAAAGCTCGACGCCGTCTTCGTGAAACCCTTGGACGCCGGCCCTGATGGAGATCTCGCCGACGTCGGTGAACTTGATGGCGTTGCCGATCAGGTTGACGACAACTTGGCGTAAACGATCGGGATCGCCAAGCAGTATCTCCGGCACTTCATCGGAGACGTCCCACATCAAGTCCAGGCCCTTTTCATGAGCGTTGACGGCCAGGGCTTTGGCCGCGTCGCCCAACGTTTCTCGGAGCCGAAAGGGCGCGGCCTCCAATTCCAACTTGCCTGCTTCCACGCGAGCCAGATCGAGCACTTCGTCAATGATCTTCAACAGCGATTCGCCGGATTGCTGCACCGTGCTCAAGTACTGGGTTTGCTTGACGTTCAGGGGGGTGGCCAACACCAGTTCCGTCATGCCGATAATCGCGTTCAACGGCGTGCGGATCTCGTGGCTCATGTTGGCCAGGAACTGGCTCTTGGCGCGACTGGCCGCATCGGCCTGCTCCTTGGCCAACTTCAGTTCATCTTCGATGGCCTTTCGCGCGGAGATATCGATCGCGAAAACGACATACTCTCCGGCGTGTTCATCGGCTTGGCGATCCACCTGTTGGGTGATCACGTCGTGGGCGGCGTTGGCGTTGACGTTGCGGCCGCCGACCATGGCGACGCCGACCAAGACGGCGATTTCACGGCCGTCGCGATGCGTGACGACATCCTCCCAGGGCCGGCAGCGCCGCGCTCGTTCAATTCCGCTTCACGCGCGGGGCTCAGTGGAATCCCTTGTGGGCGGACATGGCGAAAGGTCACCCGCTGTTCTCTGCATGTCTCGCCGATCGTATCCGGCCAGCTGCAGGTAAGCGTCGTTGGCGTCCAAAATCTGATCATCCAGGTCGGTGAAGGCCACGGCGATCAGATCGGATTCCACCAAGCGTCGCAGGCGGGCGTCGGTCAAACGCTGTTCGCGTTCGGCGCGAATCCGAGCGGACACATCCCAGAACATGCCTTGGACGCCGACAATCCGATTGTTCGCGTCGCGAGCAGGCGCTTTCATCACCCGCACGTGCAACAGCTGCCCGTCGGGTCGGACATGCGTTTCCACATCCTCCAAGGCCTCGCCGGAGTTCATCACGTGCAGATCGTCTTGGCGGTACTTCTGCGCCGATTCGGATGGGAAGAAATCCTCATCGGTCTTGTTCAGGATTTCCTCCATGGGCCGCCCCAAGGTCTCACTGAAGCGACGATTGGCGGAGACGATCCGGCCTTCCCGATCTTTGCGAAAGACGTTCAACGGCAAGCTCTCCACCAGCGACTCATAGGCCGCGGTGGATTCCCGGAGGGCCTCTTTGGCTTGCTCGTGGCGGTTGACGGCTTTTCGCAGGCGCGCGTTGGCCGTTTGCAATTCGCTCGTGCGACTGGCCACCAGCCGCTCAATCCGCGCGGCCCGGCCGATTAATAGCGACGAGCCGCCCGCGATGATCGCCGTCATCAGTATGCTGGAGACAAACCACAAGATCGGGGTCCAGGTGCGGTTTTGTTGAAAATACGTCTTGGTTGGCGAGCACAACACTCGCCATCGTTGGCCAGCGACGCGCAATTCGTCCTGATAGGGAGGCGTGGACGGATTCTCGCTGAGCGTAGCGGGATGCGTGTAGAACGTCGTGTTGTCGTCGCGGACAAATTGCATCAACAGCGTGCGACTGGCGCCGCGCGCGTCGGCAATGACCATGGCGGCGGCAAACAGCGCGTCGAAGTTCGCCGTGGCGATCAAGTACCCTCGCGTGCTCTCGGGAAAGCCGCTGTCCCCCGTTACGGCGTCCCGAGGCGGAACCAGGACTTGAAAGGAATGCGACTTCCTGTCCGCGGATTCCGGGGCCACCTGCCTTTCCATGTTCAATGTGGGTCGCCGCAACTCCTGGGCTTCGAACAACAAGTCCCACCACTCCTGCCGACTCATCAAGTCCCATCCCAACTCCAATGCTGGGCCGTCGGCGCTGGCGGCTTCCTTGAGGTACAGGAACTGTACGGGCAGATACTGCAGATCTTCGCGAGCTTTTCGCCATGCCGCGCCGTCCCAACTGCGAATGGAGAAACCCATGTCGCTGGTGCGCCGCCGCATCCGTTGTTGCCAGGCGTCGCGCTCTTCGGCGGTCAGCATGCGGGCCCAGGCGATGGAGTCCCAAAAGCCGGATTCGCGCAATTGGCCCTTGAGTGAATCCTCCCAATAGCTGTCGCGAGGATCCGATTGCAACAGCGAGGCGACAAGCTCCAGTTCGCGAATGGACGCGACGAACTGAGTGCGCAACAACTTGATTCGCTCCTCGGCCTCCAAGTTGAATCGATCCTGCACGCGCTGCCGTTCGCCTTGATGCATGCCCCAACCCAAGGCGATGCTGGCGGCCAAGCCGGCGACGCCGATCAACCACGGCGCCCACCACCAGAAACCGCCAGGAACCGGAGGCGACAATTCAACAGGATCATTCATGCGTTGATTCTAACCAGCCAGCCGAGGCGGTGGTAGATTGAGCGCGAACGGCGCCATGCCCACTTTTCAGACGATCATCACAGACTTAGGCTAACCGCTGCGGTCCAACGTTGCGACGATCCCCGCCGGACGTTCGCCGCGCAGCTTCCCGTTGAAGGATTTGGGATGCGGCGCCAATACTCATCGCCCGCACCGAAGCGAACCACGAACACCACTCGCTTTCACGCCGCCGTGGCTCGTGCACTGGATCAAGGTCTGATCGCGGACTTTCTGGCCGATCGGCTGGCCGGCTTCCATCCAACTCACTTCGAAAGACGGTTGGAGTCTCCCGGTTACGAACCAAACACGCGAGTATTGCTCTGGGGACGACATCCCCAGAAGAACCGCACCACCGAATTGGCGGGGCATGCTCGCCTGGCGTGGCTGCCCGTGCAGTTGGGCCCATCGGTCGTCGCGCCGATGATGGAAGTCGCCGAATTCGTCGTTGCCGAATTCGTTGACGAAGACGGCCTGCAGCGACTTTGGGAGCAGGTCCGCGCCGAGGCCCGACGGGCGGGCGCCGTTGGCTTGCTGCGAGCGGCCGAATTCGCAACCCGCCGGGAACCGCTGGATTGGTTCCCGCTGTTCACCAATCCTCCGCGCCGGCTGGATCCGCGCTCGATCCTGGCGAGCTTGCACGATCGCCCCGCAATCGAAGAACTCCTGCCGGCGTTCGTTCCCAGCCCCTACGAGATTCGCCTGTTCCGCTTGACGGAACTCGACGATCTGCAACGCTTGTACGCCGGCCTGGCGGCGGTCTGCTACGGCGCTTTGGAACGAACCACGGCGGATTGGCAGTGGCTGTTGCAGGCGGAACATCATGACCATTTGTTTGTCGCCTTGGGCGGGGACCAAGCAGCACCGACGGTCGCAGGATATGCGGCAACCAAAGGCCCGCGGATCCTGGAGCTTGCCGCACAGGATGCTCGCTGCGGCGAAGCCCTCTTGCGGCGGTTCTGCCAGGAAGCCTTGGAGTTGGATCATTCGCCTGTCCTCGTCCATCCGCCCTTGCTGCTCGATAACAGCGGCGCCGCAGGCATGTTGCCGCTGGCGACCTGCCGGCGAGCTAACGAGCCATCCTGGGAGGCCTGCTGTTTGTCCCTTCCCGAACTCGCCAGCGCCGTAACGCCGGGACTGTCGGTCGCCGCGCTTCAGGCGGGCTTGCCTTTCCCACTCGAATTCGGACTGCGAGTCGACGACGCGGGACGCGCGGAGGCCAAATGCTATTGCTGGCTGGTCGATGCGCAGCAAACCACGCTGCAAATCGGACGCATGGGACGCAGCTACATTCAAGGCGCCCAACGCACCCTGGCCCGCATCCTCCTGGGGCAGTACGAGCCCCAGGATTTGACGCAAACCCAGTTCTCCTCCAAAATCGCCCACGCAGCCTGCCAAACGCTGTTCCCCAAAAGAACGTTTCACAAGTCCGCCTGGGATTGTAGGTAGGAGGGAGGGAGGGCAGGGATCAGGGAGCAGGGATCAGGGATCAGGGAGCAGGGAGCAGGGAGCAGGGAGCAGGAGCAGGCAGGGAGCAGGGAGCAGGGACAGGGAGCAGGGAGCAGGGAGCAGGGAGCAGCTGACAACACGGCAAACAACAGCAAGGGCGTCAAGGCAAACAACTAGGACTTGCTGTTGACCGGGCTGCTGTCCTTGCTGCTGTGCTGGTCATGAGCGCGATCTTCGTACCAGCTTCGCGATCAAGATCACCGACCGCGTCGAGGAATTCTGTCGCGTCCCGTATAAAGCAGTCAAACCACGTCGATCCCTGCCCCCTGCCGCCTGCCCCCTGCCGCCTGATCCCTGATCCCTGCCTGATCCCTGCCCCCTATCCCTGCCCCCTGATCCCTGCCCCCTGATCCCTGCCCCCTGATCCCTGCCCCCTGCCGCCTATCCCCTGATCCCTGCCGCCTGATCCCTGCCCCCTGATCCCTGTCCCCTGATCCCTGCCCCCTGATCCCTGCCCCCTGATCCCTGCCCCCTGATCCCTGATCCCTGCCCCCTTCCCCCCAATCCCTGATCAAATGCGGCGGCCCGTATGGCTTTCCGGGCAGGCGGCGACGGCCTCGGGCGGGCCGGCGACCAGAATGGAACCTCCTTGCTCGCCGCCTTCGGGTCCCAAGTCCACGATCCAATCGGCCGCGCGCACGATATCCATTTGATGTTCAATCACCAGCACGGTGTTGCCTTTGTTGACCAGGCGTTGCAGGACATTCAAGAGGCGTTGAATGTCCTCAAAATGCAAACCGGTTGTGGGTTCATCGAGGATGTAGAGCGTGCTGCCTGTGTCGGTGCGGGCCAGTTGCGCGGCGAGTTTCACGCGCTGGGCTTCTCCGCCTGAAAGCGTGGTGGATGGCTGGCCGAGCTTTAGATAGCCCAGACCGACATCGACCAGGCATTGCAGCGAGCGATGCAGATTGGAGATGTTCTCGAAGAAGGCGGCGGCTTCCTCGATCATCATGTCCAAGACGTCCGCGATCGAACGCCCCTTGAATCTCGCCTGCAGCGTCGCCCGATTAAAGCGACTGCCGCGACAGTCTTCACAGGGAACGAACATATCGGGCAGGAAGTTCATCTCAATCCGCTTCACGCCTTGGCCCTGACAGGCTTCGCAACGTCCGCCCTTGACGTTGAAGCTGAAGCGGCTGGCGCGATAGCCGCGTTGCTTGGCGTCGCGCGTCGAGGCGAAGACTTTGCGGATCTCATCAAAAGCGCCGATGTACGTGGCGGGATTACTGCGGGGCGAGCGTCCAATGGGCGATTGGTCGATCTGGATGAGCTTGTCCAGGTGCTCCACGCCGCGAAGGCTGCTATGCGCGCCGGGTTTGGCGCCGCCCTGCCCCAGGCTTCTTGAGACGGCCGGCGCGAGCGTCTCCATGATCAACGAGCTTTTGCCGGATCCACTGACTCCAGTGACGCAGACCAGCAGTCCCAACGGCAACTCAAGATCCACTTTTCGCAAGTTGTTCGCGGCGGCGCCTCGCAGGATCAGCCGCTTTCCCTGGGGGCTCCGCCGAGGATGGTTCCAGCGAACCTGGGAAGCGCCCGAGAGATAACGCCCGGTAATCGACCGCGGGTTGTCGATGATCTCCTGAGGGGCGCCTTCGGCCACGATCGCGCCTCCCTGTCGTCCGGCGCCAGGCCCCATGTCGATCAGATGGTCCGCCGCGCGCATGGCGTCTTCGTCATGCTCGACGACGATGACGGTGTTGCCTTGTCGTTGCAAGTTCCGCAAGGACTCGATCAAGCGTTGATTGTCGCGGGGGTGAAGTCCAATGGACGGCTCATCCAGGATGTAACACACGCCGACCAGTCCCGAGCCGATACAGGTCGCCAAGCGAACGCGCTGGCGTTCGCCTCCGCTCAGCGTGTCCACCGGTCGGTCCAACGTCAGGTATTCCAAGCCGACATGCTGCAGGAATTGCAATCGCCGCAGAATCTCGGCGACCAGCGGATCGGAGATGGGGCGTTGCGGTTCGGCGAAGGTGAGTTGCTCGAAGAACGTTAAGGCCCGCTGGACGGGCAGCGAGACGATCTCCTGCATGTTCTTTTGGCCCAGGCGCACCGCCAGGGCTTCGGGTCGCAAGCGGGCGCCGCGGCAGACGCCGCAAGTTGTCGAGCCGCGATAGACGGACAATTCCTCGAGTCGTTTTTCGCGCGTGCAGGTCGCGAATTCCTGCTCCAACTCGTGCAGCACTCCGGTCCCGCGATCGGCGCCGTGCCAGAGGCGATGCCGCTGCGAGTCGCTCAGCGAGTTCAGCGGCGCGTCGGCGGCGATCTTGGCTTCCTGCAGCAATGGTTGCAGCTTCGTGATTCGATCCCGTCGCATGGCGACCGTCCGCCACGGCAGAATGGCGCCGCGCTCCAACGATTTGTCGCCCGCCGGCGCGAGCAGTTCAGGATCGAAGCCCTCCAAGGCGCCCAGCCCTTGGCATTCCGGACAGCGCCATAGGGACTACTGAAGCTGAACGTCCTGGGCTCCAGTTCGGCGACGCTGACATTGCAGTCGGGACATGCGTACCGAGTGCTGTAGAGTTCATCGCGCCACTGTCCTCGAGGATGGTCGTCGTTCGCGGCTTCCTCATCCAGGCGACAGGCGATCAGCAGTCCGTCGCCATGATTGAGCGTCAGTTGCACGCTTTCAACCAGCCGCGGCTGCACGCCCTCGCGAATAATGATGCGGTCAACCACCGCTTCGATTTCGTGCAAGGCGCGGGGGTTCAGTTCGGGCGGATGCTCCAGGTCGTAAACGTCGCCGTCGATACGGACTCGCACCAGTCCGGCCTTGCGAATGCGGTCGAGGACATCTTGGTGCCGGCCTCGCTTGCCGCGAACCAGCGGCGCCAGCAGCATTAGCTTGGTCCCTTCCGGAAGTTGCTCGAGCTGCTCGCGGATTTGCTCCGGGCTTTGTTGGCGGATGGGGGCGCCGCACTGATGGCAGGAGGCGGCGCCGACGCGAGCCATCAGCAATCGCAGGTAGTCATAGATCTCGGTGGAGGTGGCGACGGTGCTCCGCGGATTGTGGGCCGCGGGCAACTGATCGATGCAGACAGTGGGCTGCAGACCGTTGACCAGGTCCACATCGGGGCGTTCCAACTGGCGAAGGAACTGCCGTGCATAGACGGACAAACTCTCGATATACTGCCGTCGGCCCTCGGCGAAAATCGTGTCAAAAGCCAAGCTGCTCTTGCCCGAACCGCTGGGTCCGGTGATAACGACCAGACGGTCATGGGGAATACGAACGTGGATGTTGCGGAGGTTATGAATCCGCGCGCCGCGGACGTCGATCGCGGCGGGCGGCGCCTGGTAGTCGTCGCGTCCAGCGTCCGATTCAGCCATCAACGAGGCTCCTGGGGTGCGGAAAACCCCTTACCGTACCAGCGCACACGCCGCCGCGCCAATCAGCGGCGGAAAGCTCCTTGACGAGCCCCGTTTCCCCCAACCCCAACTCACGCCACGCTTCTGATCACGTGACGAGGAACATGTTCACGTCCGACTACCATCCCGCCTGGTCGCTGCAGAGTTTCGCGGATCGCGAGCAATGTTTGCTGGCGTCCTACGCCATGCATAGCGTGGACTCGCAAGGCAGGCGATATCGAGAACCGACGCATCCGTTTCGCGGGCCCTTTCAGCGCGACCGCGATCGGATCGTGCACAGCGCGGCGTTTCGCCGACTGAGCGGAAAAACGCAGGTCTTCACCGGCGAGTTGGGGGATTACCATCGAACGCGGTTGACGCACACGCATGAAGTCGCCTCGATCGCTCGCACCATGGGCCGGGCGCTGCGTCTGAACGAAGACTTGATCGAGGCCTTGGCGCTGTTTCACGATATCGGCCACCCGCCGTACGGTCACGCCGGCGAGGACGCGCTCAACGAAGTCCTCCAGGAATACGGCGGGTTCTCTCACAATCAATTTGCGCTGACCTTGGCCGAGCATCTGGAGCGGCGGCGGCCGGAGTTCTCGGGGCTGAATCTCAGCATCGAAGTGCTCGAGAGCCAATCCACTCGCGTTGAACAAGGCCGCCGATCATCACCCCCTGCTGGAAGCCCAATTGGTCGATGCGGCCGACAGCATCACCTACGACGCCCATGACGCGGATGACGCGGTGAAACTAGGCCTGGTGGCTATCGATGAACTGGCGGAAATCCCCTTGGCCAGCGAAGTGATCCGCCGCGTGCGACGCGCTCACGCCGCACTCACCGATGAGCAGCTACGGCAATTGGTCGTCCATGATCTGATCGACGTGCAAACCAGCAGCGTGCTGTCGGCGACCGGCCCCCGCTTGGCCGAGGCCGGCTGGGCCAGCGCCGAAGAGCGCGTCTCGACCCACGGCGGATCGGCCCCACCGCCGAGCTCGTGGAGCAGAAGTCGGCTTTGGAGCGTTTTCTGTACCACCGAGTGTATCGGCATCCGGACATCGTGCGGCAACGAAGCATCGCTCAAGATCGACTGCGGCAATTGTTCGCCATCCTGCTGCGGACCCCCGAACGCCTGCCGCCGCGATTTCAGGATTGGGCGGAATCGGTCGGGATCGCCAGAGCGGTCGGGGACTATCTGGCTGGCATGACCGATCGCTACTGCGAGCGGCAATATCGCCGCTTGTCGTCCTAGTCTGGCGCCGACAACGCCCCCAAATGGCGGGAATTGCTGCCTTTCCCCAATGCTTGGAAGGGGTAGAATAAGGGCGAGGCGACGGGTTGAGGGACAGGAACCGAGTGAGTGGGCGAACGGTGATTTTATGGCATTGTGGATTCTGCGAGGAGTTTTCCTGGTGGTGGCCGGCGGAGTCGGCCTGACGGCCATTCGTTCGTCCGCATTCGAGGATTGGTCGGCCGGCTGGGCGTTTCTCGCCTTCCTGGGGTATATCGGAGCGGCGATGGCTCTGGTCGCTGGCGATGTGCTCTTGCGCCCAAGCGAATCGAGCTCATCACGTGCGTGTATTTCGGCATCCTGGTCGGACTGTTCCTGAGCTACCTGGTCGGTCAGGCCATCGGCCCGCTCATGATGCAAGACCTGGAGCCCAGCAAGTATTCCTCGGTGATTCAGATGCTGGTCACCGTCGCCCTCTGCTACATCTGCATCAGCCTCCTCATCCAAACCAAGGACGACTTCCGCTTCATCATCCCCTACGTGGAATTCGCCAAGGAAGTCAAAGGCGTCAAGCCCTATCTGCTGGACACCAGCGTGATTATCGATGGTCGTATCGCCGACGTTGTCGAGACCAATATCCTGGACAACCAACTGATCATGCCGCGATTTGTGCTGGCCGAGTTGCAGGGCATCGCCGACAGCAACGACAAGCTGCGCCGCTCTCGCGGCCGACGCGGATTGGATATCCTGAACCGACTGCGGACCAATGACAGCGTGGACTTGAAGATCTTCGATCGCGAGTTCCCCGAAATGAACGGAGAGCCTGTCGACATCAAGCTCGTCCTCTTGGCCAAGCAACTGGACGGCAAGATTGTCACCGGCGATTACAACTTGAACAAAGTCGCGAGGCTGCACAACGTGGCGGTGATCAACCTGAACGACATCGCCAACGCGCTGAAGCCAGTCTTTCTGCCAGGCGAGCAAGTCGAAGTGCTGGTGGTCAAGGCGGGCGAGGAACTAGGACAGGGCGTCGGCTATCTGGATGACGGCACGATGATCGTCATCGAAGGAGGCCGCGACCATATCGGCTCCAGCGTCAAGATCTCGGTCACCAGCGTGCTGCAAACCAGCGCTGGGCGGATGATCTTTGGCAAGTTCCTCTCGCTGATCGATCCTCCCAACAAGGCCGGACGCTCCCCAGCGGCGCACACCGACGCACGCTAAAGCAACGCACCACCCATGGCGTCCGCCTCTGTGGGTCTGCGTGTCCTCCGTGGTCAATGGGTCAATTCCAGCCGGCGAAATGACCTTGTTCACCGTCCAGGATTCTGGTAATTCCCGCAAGCGTTCTCCGCACCACTTGGTTGTGCGGAATCGCTTCGTTGGGGATGAGTCTTCATGTCGCCATGGACACAGCGCCTGGGCCGCTGGGGCGGCGCGTGGATGCTCCTGATGCTGATCGCCGGATGCGCCAGCACGACACCGAGCAATCCGCTTGCGCCTTCCAATCAACGCGATTGGTCGCCCGATCTCGCGGTGTTGCCGCATGCGCGGTTCCGCGGCGAATATGTTGACGTTTACAACATCCGCAACTGCCAGTACTTTAGTCCCGACGTCTATACGGTCGATCACTACCACAAGACATTCGATCTGCGCGAATTGGACACCGTTCAACTTCTTTGTCGTCCCGTTCCAAGCGACGCCAAGCTTGGCCCATACGATGCTGAGTTTTGGATTCCAGGGGCGCCGACTACCTGTCCATCTCCGTCGAGGCGCGCTTCGAACGCGGCGAAACCTATTCGCCGTTGACTGGCGTGATGAGGCAGTTCGAGTTGATGTACGTCGTCGCCGACGAACGCGACTTGATTCGTCTGCGAACGAGGCATCGCAAGGTCGATGTGTACCGCTACCAGGCACAGGTGTCGCCCGAGAACGCTCGCAAGCTACTGGTGGACATGCTGCAACGCGTCAACAAGCTCGCGGTCAAACCGGAATTCTATGACACGCTGACCAATAACTGCACGACCAACATCGTCGATCATGTGAACAACATCCAACCTGGGAGAATCCCCTGGGGACGAGACGTCCTGCTGTCGGGCCGATCCGATCGGTTGGCGTACAACCTGGGCCTGTTGGACAACTCCATCCCCTTTGAGCAGCTGAAGAGTCGAGCCCGCATCAACGTGTTGGCCGACACGTATTACGACGCGGAGGACTTCTCCCAAAGGATCCGAGGACGATCCGCCGAAGACATCGCCGACTCGGCGCAGGCCGACGATCTGGAAACCCCCTGGGTCGCTCGCCCCACGGCGGACCCGGCGAACGCCTCGGCGGAGGAAAGCCCGGCGGAGGAAAGCCCGCTGGCTGGGGAGAAACCGCCGCCCTAGGGGTGATTCGCGAGCTAGGTTTGGGAAGGGTGAGAGAGTCGCAGCGGCTTTCCGGCTGCGTCCGAATCCTCCGCCTGGAGACCCACTTCGCCATGTCTCGCCTTTTTTTTCAGAATTCGTGCCCGCTTCTTCGCGCCGTTTACGACCAACTAAGCGGCAGGGACCCACAGATTGACTGGCGGGGCTGGGACGACGCCGACAAGTCGGCGTTTCGCAACGCGTATGGAGCGTCCACGACGCTGCATACGCGTTTTTCTTTCTCTTGCGGCCCGTTTTTCCCTGGCCTGGCCGCTCACCAACCCCCAAAAGTCGCAGTAATCTTGCGACCAGCCCCTTCTGTGGAGGTATTCCTCCATTCGCGGCCGCCGCTGCTTTAGCAACGCCCGGCCTGCAACCGATGGAAGAAGAGAGGACTGTTTCTAAGCATCCCCTGGGCTGGAGCGCTGTTCATGAGTCGCACGTTGATTTTCGAGGATCTGCAAAGTCGCCGGCTGCTGGCCGCCGATTTGGATCTGCTCGCCTGCCTACCCGCGCCGCCAAGCACCGAAGTGGCTCAGCCCGTCATCGCGGCGACGGCGTTGCAAGACTGGAGCGAGGGCCTGGTTGGCCCCATATCGTCCGACCCGCAAGCATGGGCGGCCTGGGGTGAAGAGCAAGCCGAGGGAGAACCCGGCGGAACCGAACAGTCTCCCATCCAGCTGTCCTACTTCGAAATCGTGGTCACCAACAATGGCCTGTGGGAGCTGAGCGGCGAAGTCGAATACGACGGAGACATGAACGATCTCCAGATCATCTTTGGCAGGGACGGCGAGGGGCTTTCCACCGGCGTGGCGCAGGACGGATCGTTCAGCTTGGTCATCTCTCCCATCAGCAACCCGGTCCATGGAACGATGTCGGCCCAGGCCGTGGGGGCGGGTTCCCAGTCGCCCGTGCGATTCTCAGAGCTGCCTGAATAGCCGGGCGGAATCGTAGCGGATTTCGCAAAGCGGTGGACGGACCACAAATCAGTCCCAACCGGGACGGCTGTAAACCAGCCCAGGGTGACAGCGCACCGCAACCCTGGGTACCTCCCAGGTGGACCAGCTTACGATCGAGGCCGCCGCCTACGTTGGCGGCGCGTAGCCCCAGAATTGGGGGCTCCGCGTCCTGCGTTGGTTCGGCAGCATCCGCTGGACAAGCTCGTTCCACCACGGCGCCTCCAGCAATGGGTTCTCGGCCGTGCAGGCGATCGACTCCATTTGGGACGCCTTCAGACCAAGGAGCAGGCAGCGCTCGAGCAACGAGCGAATTCGACCTTCCGCCGCCACGCACTGCGCCGCAGTCATCTCGTCATGCAGGTGATCATAGGCGTTGGCGTGTACTTTGGCCGCCAGGAAGACCAAGTCCAAATCCGCGGCGGATCCCGCCATCCGCAACGCGACGTCAATATCGCCGCAGCCATAATCCGCAATGGCCGGCGTATTGCGATTGCGTCGCACACACCAGGAGGCGCGAGCGACTCGCGCGGTCGGCGTGGTGGGATGATTGGCGACCGCAGAATCCAATTCCGCGTTCGACAAACTCCTTGGAGACCGGGCTCAGGAAGCTGCAATAGGCGGCGTAGTTCAGCTGCAACTCGCGTCCTGAGTAATTCGCCCGCTTCAACTCGTCAAACAGTTTTCCAGCCTCGTGCGGCTCCTTCGCGTCGCACAGGAGGCAATACAACCGCCAAGCCAGGCATTCCAGATCGCCCTCGGTCTGATAGGCGAGCCGAAAGCCCTCCGCCGCGCTGGCGTACTGCTTTGCGTGGCAGGCCTTCTTGGCGTTCTGAAACTCGGACGAGCGTGGCGAATTCAAGGTCGGCGACGCTTCGCCGCCGCCCATACCGCAGACCATCAGCAGCCCGCCCAGGACGCCGGCTGCCCAGAGGCGGGGCTTGCCCCACGGCTCCTGGGGACGCGGCAGCAAAGCAAGCTCCAATTGCCGCCGCAGGTCGCTGGCCGACCGCGGGCGATCAACCGGGTCTTCAGCCAGGCAAGAAGCAACGACGCGTTGCAGCGCGAGGGGCGTTTGTCGCCAAGCGGGTTCCAGGAACCGCGGCAATGTCTGTTGCCGGCGGCGGATGGCGGCCGCCGCTTCTCGGGGCGAGGCGTCGGCCGCGAAGGCGGATTCCAACGGGTTGGCTCCGCAAAGCAGTTGGTACAGGACGACCCCCAATGAATACAGGTCCGCCTGTTCCGGCGCGTCCGGCCGTGGGCCGTCGTGAAAGAGCTCGTCAATTCGCTCAGGGGCCATGTACGGCAAGGTGCCGCCGGCTCGCAGCTCTCGCAGGCGAACGTCCGCCGATAGATTGAAATCCAGTAACTTGGGTCGGCCGGCTGGCGTCAACAACACGTTCGACGGCTTGATGTCGTTGTGGATCACGCCCCGAGCGTGAGTGTAGGCCAGGGCGTCCGCCAGTTGCGCGACAAGATGGGCGACGCCTTCCGCATACGAGCGACTGAGCAACCTGCGGTCAACGTGGTCCGTACGCTCCTGGCCCTCGAGCGGTGATGCTGCGGGCTCTTCATCCGCCATGGCCGACTGGGCCAACCAGCGACACGAATCGGACGACGCGTCGGCGTCTTCGAGGTGCATCAGGTTGGCCGCCGCCAAGATGGTCTCGCTGCTCACCGGCCCGTGGACGGCGAACAGATCCAACAGGTCGCCCAGGGTAGCGGCGCCCTCAAACGGCATGCACAAGCCGGACAAGTCTCGATCGGGCTCCGCGACGCGTGAGTAAATCGCGACGATATTGGGATGGCTCAAGGGGCCGTGGATCGCGGCCTCATCGCCCCCGCTAGGCGACACCTTAACGACCACCAGGCGTCCACCCATTTCGGGCTGCGTCGCCAAGAACACGCGCGACAAGCCGCCCCGTCCCAATTCCGCCATCAAGGGCAGGTCGGCGAACCGTTCGCCCGGCCTCGGGCCATGGCCAGCTAGTCGTGGGCGACGCTTCGACCAAGTGGCGATGCACTTGAATAAGACGGCCAAGCGAGTGTTGCAGATCTGAATGCCGCGCGACCAGCAAATCGACCTTGCCCGGGTCATCGCAAACTTCCAGGTATTCTGAAAGGCCAAGTCCAACGCAATGGAACGGCGCGTTAATGGGCCTTCGCGGCCGGTCCAGGTGTCGTCCTGCAAGGCGATCAGCGTGGCGGCGTTCAAGCGTTCCACGCGGGAAGCGGCGAGTCGTTCCAGTTGTTTCATGAGGCCGCCGTCCTTCGATGGGGTGGCGACGCGTCCTGCGGCGCGTCAATCCGGGTGGTCGGCTTGGACTCTTGATCCCGCCGAGCTTTCTGCTTGAGGCCGTCGATGACCCGACGCACGGTTCGAACGTCCATGCCCAGTTCCGCCGAGATCTCCGCCTGCGTTTCCCCGTCCGCTCGCATCAGCAGGACCAGACGATCCCGCGGATTCGCCGACCGAAGCAGTTGCGAGAGGAGCTCCTTGGCGATCACGATCTGGCTGGGCGTGGCTTGGCCGCCGTTTTGGCAATCCTCCTGCATGGGCGTCTCTCGCCGCACATCTCGCTTCTGCGCGGCAACCACGCGCTGCATCGGCGACTTTGTTTTGAGCCATGCGCTTCAGCAGCGGCTCCAGCGCCTCGACCGAAGCCAGCTGGGGCGCATGCGCGGCTGCCGCTCCCTGGTCCACTGCTCCCTGGTCCAACCTGGGAACACCCGCCTGCATCGGATCGGACGGCTGCGAGGCCGGTCCCTTGGCGTGATGGGGGTCGCCACTGGACTGCGGGTCGCTTTTCAGAGTCCGGGCGGCTCGAAAGAACGATGTCCAGACCATCTGCAGGAAGTCCTGCGAATCATAGACGCCGCGCAACTCGCCGCTCATCCTGCGGCGAATGACCTTCAGCAGGCTCGGCGTCAGTTGTTGGATCAGTCCTTGAACGTCTTTGCGAGCGATTTCCGCCGCTTGGATGGGTTGGCCAGTCATGAAACGTCAGCGCGAGAAGAGGGTTGCGGTTTGGAGGCGATCCATCCCACGATCGCGACGAACAACGCCGCCGCAAGCAACAGCGTATCGAGTCGCGGCGGCGAATTCAAACCGTTGGAACCGATTCCATCATGAGAACCGGCGTTTCTTGACGCCTCAAAAGTCGGGTTCTTCGCGTCGGGGGAGGCGGCCAGCGGTCGCCCGAGACGCGGCCCGCAAGTTGCTGGTTCGACGCGCAAGGGGTATAGTGACGGATAACAACACAAGGTCCGCTCGTAGCTCCCACCCGGCCATCGTTGGCCAGCGGACCTTCTTCCTCGCTTTCCGGGGTCATGCCGCCCATGTTCCAGATCCTCCAACGGTCCTGCGCGGTGCTGGCGATGCTCGCGGTCTGTCGCGCCTCGCTGGTGGTCGCCGACGAACCCAGCCAAGAGCCGCCGGCCAAGGTCAGCTTCTTCCGCGAAGTGCGGCCCTTGTTTCAGCAACATTGTTTTGGTTGCCATCAACCCGCCAAGCAAGGCGGCGAATATGTCATGTCCGACTTCGAGGCGATGTTGCGGGGCGGAGAATCCGGCGAACCGGCGATCGTCCCCGGTCAGCCCGACGCCAGTTATCTCATGAGCCAGATCGCGTTGGTTGACGATCAGGCGGAGATGCCCAAGGATCGTCCGCCGCTGGCCGCCGTGGAGATTGAGTTGGTGCGCCGTTGGATTGCCGAAGGCGCGACCAACGACTCGCCCGCGTCCACGCGGCCTCAGTACACGATGGACAACCCGCCGCAGTATGCGGCGCCGCCAGTCATCACCGCGTTGGATTTCTCGCCGGACGCGAAGTGGTTGGCGATCTCGGGGTATCACGAGACCGTGTTGCGCTCGGCCGACGGTGCGCAGGTGATCGCCCGGTTGGTGGGCTTATCCGAGCGAATTCAGTCGGTCGCCTTCTCGCCGGATGGAAAGTCCTTGGCCGTCGCTGGCGGATCTCCCGGGCGGTTCGGCGAATTGCAGGTCTGGGATCTCGAGCCGCCAGCGCTGCGGCTGACGATTTCGACTGGATACGACACGATTTACGGAGCAAGTTGGTCGCCCGACGGCAAGCACATTGCCTATGGCTGCCCGGACCACGCCACCCGCGCGATCGCCGTGGACTCAGGCGAGCAGGTGCTGTTCAACGGCGCCCATGACGATTGGGTGCTGGACACCGTCTGGTCCGCCAAAGGGGATCATGTTGTCACCGTCAGCCGCGACCAGTCGATGAAGCTGATCAACGTCCCCACACAGCGATTCATCGATAACATCACCAGCATCACGCCCGGCGCGCTGAAAGGCGGCTTGAACGCCGTCGATCGTCATCCGACGGAAGATCAATTGCTCTGCGGCGGCGCCGATGGGACTCCGAAGCTGTACAAGATGATCCGCGACCAGGCGCGAAAGATCGGCGATGACTTCAATCTGATTCGCGCCTATCCCACCATGGACGGCCGCGTGTTCGACGTCGCCTTTAGCAAAGATGGAACGAAGATCGTCGCCGGCAGCAGCTTGAATGGAGCTGGTTTGGTGCGGGTCTATCAAACCGAGGACGCCAAACAGCTGATGGAAAAACGACTCGAAGGCGGCGTGTACGCCGTCGCCTTTCACCCCGACGGCGCGACGGTCGCCGCTGGCGGCTTCGACGGAAAAGTCCGCCTTCTTGACGCCGTGACGGGAGAGATTCGCGGCGAGTTCTTCCCCATCGATGTGGCGGCGCCCTCGCCTTGATGCGGTCCGCCAGGCCCGGCGTCCATGGCCCCGACGCCAGTTCACGACTCCACCCTTTGGACTCACTCGATATGAACGTCAACTTGCACCTTGGCTCGCGTTTGAGCCTGCTTCTTTTCACCGCGGCGCTTGCTTGTTGTGGTTCCCCAGCGACGTCGGGCGCCGAACCGGAACCGCTGCCCGAGGGCTTGAAGGTCCAGTCGCTGACGGTCTGGCCGCAGCGCGTTGAGCTGTCCGGCAGCTTCGCCTATCGGCAGTTGGTGGCGCTGGGAGCCTTGGAGAGCGGCGAAACGGTCGATTTGACGCGATCGGTGCATCTGGCCGAAGAGAGCCCCCTGGTCACGCTCAGTCCACGAGGCTTGCTGACTCCGCGAGCCAATGGCGATGGCGTGTTGGTCTTGGAATATGAAGGGCTGCGAGCGGAAGTCGCGGTGCATGTCGATGCGGCTGACGAGCCGGGCGAGGTCAGCTTTGTTCGCGATGTTCAACCCGTGCTCAGCCGCATGGGTTGCAACGCCGGGACGTGTCACGGCTCGAAGGACGGCAAGGACGGCTTCAAACTCTCGCTCCGCGGGTATGACGCCCTCTACGATCATCGAGCCCTGACCGACGATGTCGGGGCTCGTCGATTCAATCGCGCCGCTCCGGATCAAAGCTTGATGTTGCTCAAAGCGACAGGCGCCATCCCGCATGTCGGCGGCGTCTTGACCGAGACGGATCATCCCTACTACGCCATCATCCGCCAGTGGATTGCCGCCGGGGCGAAACTCGATCTCGACGCGCCGCGCGTGGTGTCGGTGGTCGTTGAACCTCAAAATCCAGTTTTGCCTCGCGCGAACATGCGCCAGCAGATGGCGGTCGTGGCGACTTTCTCCGACGGATCACAGCGCGACGTCACCCGCGAAGCTCATGTCGAGAGCGGCAACATCGAGGTCGCCGAAAGCGAACAGGGCGGCGTCGTGCGAGTGCTGCGGCGCGGCGAAGCGCCGATCCTGGTCCGCTACCAAGGCGCCTACGCCGCGACGACCTTGACCGTCATGGGCGATCGCGACGGATTTGTGTGGACTCAACCGGAATCGTTCAATTTCATTGACGACCTGGTTCTACGAAAAGCTGCAACGCGTGAAAGTCGGCCCCAGCGAGCTGTGCACGGACGCCGAGTTTTTGCGGCGCGTGTATCTGGACCTGACCGGGTTGCCCCCCTCGATCGAACAGACCACGGCGTTCCTCGCGGACTCGACACCCAGCCGCGAGAAGCGCGAGGCTCTGGTGGACCAGTTGATTGGCAACGGCGAATTCATCGAGCACTGGACGAACAAGTGGGCCGACCTGTTGCAAGTCAATCGCAAGTTCCTGGGTGAAAGCGGAGCGGCGTCGCTCCGCGACTGGATCAAGCAAAGCGTGGCGGCCAACAAGCCCTACGATCAATTCGCCTACGAAGTGCTGACCGCCAGCGGCTCGACGGCCGACAATCCAGCGGCCGCGTACTACAAGATCCTTCGCGAGCCCGATGCGACGATGGAGAATACGACGCATCTGTTCATGGCGATCCGCTTCAACTGCAACAAGTGTCACGACCACCCCTTTGAACGTTGGACGCAGGATCAATACTACAACCTCGCCGCGTATTTCGCGCAAGTGGGTTTGAAAGAGGATGCTGCATTCGCCGGCCAAAAAATCGGCGGCAGCGCCGTGGAGGGCGCCAAACCGCTGGTGGAGGTCGTCTTCGATCGCGGCGCCGGCGATATGAAGCACGAGCGCACCGGCGAAGTCGCGCCCCCCAAGTTCCCCTTCGATCATGCTGGATCCATCCCCGCCGAAGCCACTCGGCGGGAACAGTTGGCCGCTTGGATTACGGCCGCGGAGAATCCGTATTTCGCACGTAGCTTCGTGAACCGCTTATGGGGTTACTTGTTTGGCGTCGGCATCATCGAACCGATCGACGACATCCGCGCCGGCAACCCGCCCACGAATCCCATGTTGCTTGACGCGTTGACCAAGGAGTTTGTCGAGCATCAGTTTGACGTGCGGCACATGCTGAGGTTGATCTGCACGTCGCGAACCTATCAGCTATCGGTGAAGACCAACCGCTGGAATGAAGACGACGGGATCAACTTCGCTCATGCTCTGCCCAGGCGGTTGTCCGCCGAAATGCTCTACGACTCCATTCACCTGGCTCAGCGGCAGCCAGCAACGTTTCCCTGGACTGCCGGTAGGTTTTCGCGCCGCTGAACTTCCCGACGCTGGCGTTGACGCGCCCTTCCTGGACGACTTCGGCCGCCCCGTGCGGGAGAGTTCGTGCGAATGCGAACGCTCAAGCGGGATGGTGCTAGGCCCCATCATGAAGCTCGTCAACGGCCCCACTGTCGCGCGCGCCATTAACGATCCGAATAATGCGGCTCGCCAGCCTGGCCGCAAGCGACCTGGACGATCGCGAAGTCCTGCGGCAAGTGTTCATCCGATTCCTGTCGCGGCCGCCCACCGAGAAAGAAATCGAAGTCGGCTTGCTGGCCTTGCGAGAGGCGGGAGACGATGTGCAACTGATGCTCGACGAGTTGGCCGAGTATGAAGCCGGCATCCCTCAACGCCTGCAGGCGTGGGAAGAGCGCCAGGGCCGACCCGCCGTCTGGAACGTCGTCGCTCCCCAGGAGCTGTCCGCCACCAACGGCGCGACGCTGGAACTCCAGGAAGACCAATCGATCTTGGTGAGCGGAGCGATGGGCAAGAGCGACTACGCACTTACCCTGGAAACGCCCATGAAGCGAATTACAGGACTGCGCATCGAAGCGTTGGCGGACAAGAGCCTGCCAGCAGGCGGACCTGGTCGCGCGCCCAATGGCAACTTCGTGCTCGGCAAGTTGGTGCTGCAAGCCGCGCCGCTTAACGCCGGCGAGGACGCCTGGACCGAAGTCGCCTTCGACGCCGCCTCGGCCAGTTTCAATCAAAGCGGTTTCCCGCCCATCAATGCGCTGAACGACAACGAGCGCGCCGGCTGGGCCATCGCACCTCAATTCAACAAAAGCCACATCGCGGTTTTTCAACTGAAAGAGGATGTTGTCGGCGGCGAAGGAATGCGGTTGCGCTTGACAATGAAGCAGTCGTTCGACGGGGAGCACCAACTGGGCCGCTTTCGCGTGGCTCTCACCGACTCGACGCGTCCAATCAACTATCAAAACGTCGATACGCCGCTGGCCAAACTGCTCAGCGTTCCACCCAACCAAAGGAATCCCCGCCAGACCGCCGAGCTGGAAGACCTGTATCGCAAGCAAGACTCGCAATTGCGTGAGTTGGAAAGGCGAGTGGAGACAGCGGCTCAGCAAAGAGACAACCGTCGGCTGTCGGGCCTACAGGACCTAGCCTGGGCCCTCATCAACAACCCGGCGTTCCTGTTCAACTACTAGAGCCAGGGGATTTCGCAAAGCGAAGACAGACCTTAAATCAGTTCCTTAAGGGACGGCGCCAAGTCAGGCCAGGGTGCAGCGCAGGGCAACCCTGGGTAACCTCGACGCCTGTCGCGGCCACGAAGCGCCAAAAGGGATAGCGATAACCCAGGACTACCAGTCGGGCCTCAATCCTTGCTGGCCGTTGGTTCGATGCGGGAGCGGGAGGGGGGAGCAAACCACCGAGCGCGGCCAACCACCCTACCGATGTGAATCGCCGCATGCCAATCCCTTCGAACCCCGCAACTGAACCAGACGCGAAGACGGCGGACCCGGCCGTTGCGGAGCCCGTGGTGTGCGTCGACGCTCTGACCAAGTCCTACGGCGCCCACCTGGCGTTGGACCGCTGCACCCTGGATGTGCGGCGGGGTGAGGTCTTCGGCTTGCTGGGCCCTAATGGCGCAGGTAAGAGCACGTTGTTGCGTTTAATGCTGGGATACCTGCAGCCAACATCAGGTACGGTTCGCATCTTTGACCTCGACTGCGCTCGCCGCTCCCTGGAAGTTCGCCGCCGCACCGGGTATCTGCCGGGCGATGCGCGGCTGTTTCGTGGGATGTCAGGCCGAGCCGTGATGAGGTTCTTCTGTGAGATGCGGGGCGGCGATCCGAAACGATTTCAATGGCTCGCCGAACGCTTGCAGGTCGAAACGCGGCGCCGCGTCGCGTTCCTCTCAACGGGCATGCGACAAAAACTGGCGCTCGCTTCGGTGCTGGCGTCGCCAGTTGATCTGTTCGTGTTGGATGAACCCACCGCCAACCTTGATCCGACAGTCCGAGCCGAAACGCTGCAGATCGTGCGTCAGCTTCAGCAACGCGGCGCCACGGTGATTTTCTCTTCGCATGTGCTCAGTGAAATCGAGGCGATCTGCGATCGCGTGGCGATCTTGAAGGACGGCCAACTCGTCTGCCTGCAGGACATGCGGAAGTTGGAGGAGACCTATTGGATCCGCGTTGCTTGCGACAATCCCGGAAGTTTGCAGCCGCCCGCAGCTCTGCAACCCGCCATCGAAAGTCACTCATCGACGGAAACCACGGCCGAGTTCGTGGCCGGAGGGGACATCACGCCCTGGCTACGATGGCTGGCCGAACAGGATCCGCATCGCGTGCGAATCGAGCCGGTCGGCCTGCAGGCGGTTTACCATCGTTATCATCCAAAACAGACGATGGTCGCCCTGGACGCGTAGCTTTTTCGCTTTTCAAAGATACTCGCTTGGCTTTCGCCGGGGACAACCGATGCAACGCGCACTGCTGCGAAAGTGCTTCTCGGAGGCTTGGATGCTGCTGCTGGCGTGTCTGATCGGGATGATTGGATTCGCCTGGATGCGGACCTGGCTGGTCAGCCGCTTGGAGCTAGGCACTTTCGCCAAAGTCATCGAGCAAGTCTGGGACAAGTATGACAAGTTCTCGCCTGTCCCGCTAAGCCAACTGTTAAGCTACGACGGCCGCATCGCACTGACCTTTTCCGAGCCGATTATCGTCATCTGCATGTGCGTCTGGTGCGTCGCCCGTGGATCGGACGTCATCAGCGGCGAAGTCAGTCGAGGCTCGATGGAAATGCTGCTGTCGCTGCCGGTCAGCCGTTTTCGCGTCCTGGCCACGCAAGCGGCGACAACGATCATCGGTGTGGCGATCCTTGCGGCCGGCGCCTGGACCGGAGTCGCCGCTGGAATTCATACCTGCCAGATCAAGGAGACGGTTCAACCTTCGTTCAGTATTCCCGGAATCCCCCTGCAGATACCCAACCCGGTTGCCGAGCCGCTTGACGTGAGTTGACCAATGGCCAGCGAGGTTGATGCGAACACTTTCACTCACGCGGCGGGAAATCTGTTCTGCCTTGGCGTCTGTCTGGCTGGGCTCTCGTCATTGATGTCGTCCTGGGATCGGTATCGTTGGAGAACCATTGGACTGTTGGTGGGATGGATCGTGGTGCAGATGATCCTGCGAGTGATGGCGGCCGCCGTGGATTGGCTGTCGTGGATGAACTACCTGACCATCTTCTGGGCCTATGAACCCGAGGTGTATGTCGAGGTCGCCGTGCATCGCTCGGAACAGCTTTGGTCGTTAATGATCGACAACCGACAGGGCCGAAGGCTGGGACCGCTGGGCGCCAACCTGGTGCTCTTGGGCGTCGGCGGGTTCAGCTACCTCGCCGCGGGCATGGTCTTTCAGCGACGCAATCTGCCCGCCCCCATGTAAAGTGGATCGGGGCCCGAGGCGCGGAGGCACAAGACCGAAGCTTCCTTGGAGCGTGCCTTCCGCGCTCAGCATGGCGACCCAATCACCTTATTGGCTGCGACTCCCGCCGCGACCCGGACCACCGCGACCCGGACCACCGCGACCCGGACCACCGCGACCTTGGCCGCCTGGCCCTGGTCCAAAGCGTGGACCTGGCCCGCGCTGGCTCATCTGTTTCGCGAATTCCAGCAGCTCCTCTTTGCTCAGCTTCCCGTCCTCATCCGCATCGAACTCCATAACGCGTTGGACGAAGCGTTCGGGATCGGGCGGCATCGGCGGTCGAGGGCCCCCAGGTCCGGGAGGTCCGGGAGGCGATCCCGCTGCCGGTCCTGGCGGCGGTCCTGGCGGCGGACCTTGTTCGGGTCCTGGCCCTGGTTCGCCCGGTCGTCCGCGTCGTCCGCGTCGTCCCTCGGGACCTGGTGCGGCCCGTGGTCCGCGACCTTCCGGGGGACCGGCGAATCCTGGCGGCCCTTCGCCGCCGGGTCCGCGCCGTCGGCCCCGCATGCCCGCTCCGGCGGGCCGTAATTCCGCCATCGTCAGCTTGCCGTCGTCGTTCTTGTCCAACTCCTTCAAGGCGGCCGATGCGTTGGCAATCTCCTCGGCGGAGATCTCGCCATCCTTGTTGGCGTCCAAAGCCGCCATCACCGGGTTTACTGGGGCGGGCGCCGCGCCGCCCGGGCCGCCGCCCGGGCCGCCTCCAGGGCCGCCGGGGCCTCGACCGCGACCGCCGCCGGGCGGCTGCGCCATGGCCAGGCTTGCGCCCAACGCGAAGAATACTCCCGCCAACCAAATCTTGCTTGTCATGCTAGTGCTCCAAATTTTCTGGACCTGGGTTTCGAACCACGTCTCTATGCACTTGGTCACGCCAGGACGGCAAAACCCGCCGCTTAAAAGTGAAATTTCCAAACCGGTGGGGACTTACATGGAATAGTGGCGTTCAAGCAAAACCAGGCCCGGCGGGCAACGCCGTGTCGCGCAGCGCACCCCATAAGCATCAAGTTAAGAAAGATCCGGATGGAATTGACCACGGAGGACGCGGAGAACCACAGAGGCGGACGCACTTCTGTCCTCTGTGTTCCTCCGCGGTCTCTGTGGTGACCCGTTTCACGGCCTCGCTGGCATATCGCCACAGCCCGCATAAAATGCGGCGGTGTCCGGCGGCGCCGCGGGACTATAGTATGGATCTGTCGTTATTTCTCCTACGAGCTGCTTATCGTGCCCAGCGAAATCGAAGTCTGGATTCGTCAAGCTCGCGAGGGCGACGAGGCGAGTATGGGCCGACTGCTCTCGTCGCAGAAGCGGGCGTTGAAACTGCTGGCTCGGATCGAGATCGGCCGACACATTCAAGGGAAACTGGATGCGTCGGATGTGGTGCAGGAAACGTTCCTGGAGGCTCATCGCTCGTTTCCGCGGTTTGAGGGCTCGGTCGAAGCGCAATTCAACGCGTGGATGCGTACGATCCTCGCTCGTACGATGGCCAACACGATTCGCCGGTTCTTCGGCACGCAAGCCCGCGACCCGCGACTGGAACGCCGTTTGGCGGATGACATCGACCGATCGGCCCTGTCCCTGGGCGGCCTGCTCGCCGATCCGGCAAGCACTCCCAGTCAACATGTCGCTCGCGACGAGCAGACTCGCCTGGTCGTGGAAGCCTTGTCGCGATTGCCCGATGATTACGAGAGTGTCCTGGTTCTGAGACATCTGGAAGGCTTGACCTTTCCCCAGATCGCGGACCGCATGGGACGCAGCGTGAATTCGGTGGAGAAGTTATGGTTGCGGGGACTCACCAAGCTTCGCCGCGAATTCGCGCAACCGTCTCGCAACCTCTAGAGCAATGGCGAGCTGATGAACCATTCACTGGACCCGACCGAAGATCGCGGCCTCCGAGCGGTCGAGCCCGAGGATGACCCTCGCGTGCTGCAGGTGTCGCGCGAGTACTTGGCGGAATTGGAGACGGGTCAGTTCCCGGATCGCGACGGCTATCTGGCCCGCTACCCGGAACTTGCGACGGTCATCGCAGAATGTCTGGACGGCGTCGAACTGGCGCATGCGCTGAACCAGGGCCAGCCGCCGCCGGCTACGGGCCCAGCCGAATTCGCCACTCATCCGTTGGGCGATTTCAAGATCCTGCGGGAACTGGGTCGCGGCGGGATGGGCACGGTTTACGAAGCGGTCCAGCTATCGCTCGGACGTCGCGTCGCCTTGAAAGTGCTGCCCTTCGCCGCCGCCCTGGACGAGCGGCAACGACAGCGCTTTCAACTGGAGGCGCAAGCCGCCGCGCAATTGCACCATCCCCATATCGTCCCCGTGTACGCGGTGGGTTGCGATCGCGGCACGCACTATTACGCGATGCAATTGATCAATGGCCAGCCGCTTTCCAACTGGATCGCGGCGACGCGATCGCCCACCCGTGACGCGTCGGGGCGCGACAGCTCGGAAGCGGCGCCCGCCAAGTCCGTCTTGGCCACAGCGACTCGAGACGAAGAGGCGAGCGGGACGTTGGTCCACAGTCAAGGGACGGAGGCCGCCAGCACCTGGTTCTCGCAGGGCGCTGATCGCAAACGATTTCGCGCGGCGGCTACCTTGGCGGCGCAGGTCGCCGACGCCTTGGAGTATGCTCACGCCACTGGCATCGTCCACCGCGATATCAAACCCGCCAATTTGCTGATTGATGTTGTGGGCAACGCTTGGGTTACCGACTTTGGCCTGGCCCAGATCGCGGCGACCGCTTCGATGACTCGCACCGGCGACTTGTTGGGCACGCTGCGCTACATGAGTCCTGAACAGGCTTCCGGGCGCCGCCTGATTCTCGATCATCGGTGCGATATCTATGCGTTGGGCGCCACGCTGTATGAGTTGCTGGCCTTGCGTCCGATGTTCCCCGGCCAGGATCGGCAGACCATCTTGCAGGCGATCCTGACCGAGGAGCCTGCGCCATTGAGGAAGCTGGATCGAGCGATCCCCGTAGAGTTGGAGACCATCGTGATGAAGGCGACCGCCAAGTCGCCTCACGATCGTTATGCGTCGGCGGCCGAGTTCGCCGCGGATCTGCGCAACTATCTCAATGAACGGCCCATCCAGGCGCGGCGGCCGACGGTAATCGACCATGCACGCAAGTGGATGAGGCGGCATCCGACTGTGGTCGCCGCAACGCTCGTGATCTTGCTTTGCGGCATCGTCGGATTGTCATTGGCCGTGGCGGCGGTCAGTCATGAGAAAGCGAATACGCAGGAGGCCCTCCGCAATGAGCGGCAACGCGCCGCCGAAGCCGAGACCCGCTTGCGACTCGCCCAACGCGCGGCCGACGACATGATCGCCCTGGCCGAATTCGAGCTGGCGGAAAGCCCTCGCACCGCGGCCCTGCGAAAGAAGCTGCTGGAATCGGCGCTCGGTCATTACCAGGCCTTTGTCAACGAACAGTCCGACAACCCGGCCGCGGCCAGCGAGTTGGCGGCGACGCGAGATCGCGTGCAGAAGATCGTTGATGATCTGCTGCTGCTGGCTTCGGAGCGCGATTCGTCACTGCTGCACCACCCCGATGTACTTGCGGACTTGCAGATCGATGAACAGCAATATGACGCGCTTCGTGAGTGGTTCCGGCAAAGCGCTCGACGCGAACCTCCGGCGAGGACTTTTGAAGAACGCAAAGAACAGCAGCTGGACCGCGCCCGACGATCTCGCGAAGCGTTGACGCGAATTCTCACGGAAGACCAGCAGGCTCGCCTGACGCAATTGAATCTGCAATTTCAGGGCGTCCGAGCGTTTCACGAATCCGAAGTGATCACGGCGTTGGAATTGACGGATCAGCAACGCATGCGCATCCATGAAATCGAGAGCCAAGCGAATTTCGCTCGCCAAGGTCGCCGCTTCCCCGATCCGCCGCTGCTGGCCGGTCTGGGTTGGGGCGCGATGCGCGGCGGACGAGGGCGAGGCGGCCGCATGGGTCCGGGAGGTCGCGGAGGACCAGGCCCGCCGCCGCCACCGCCCGATGCGCCACCACTCGGGGAGGAACCGCCGAGCGACGGCCCGCGGGGCCAGGGACCTCCTGAGGGACGCCCCCGCGCGACCAACCGCCTTGGGAACTGGAGGAAGCCGACGCGGATCCGCAAACCATGCAAGCATGTCTGGAAGTCCTCACCTCCCAACAGCGGAAACGTTGGACCGAGTTGATTGGCAACCCGTTCGAGGGCGAACGGATCTACACTCGCCCGCGCCCCCAATGAGGCGGTGCGAGCATTCCTGGGTGCATGCCCGAGCGTGCTGACCCGCGGAAGCGAAGGCCCGATGCGTTCTCATCCCAAACTCTACGACGCGATCGGCGCCGACTACAGTGCGACGCGCCGCCCGAACCGCGAATTGCCGCCCGCATTCGCCGCGCATTGGGAAACGCTCGCACCGTTTGCAACATCGGCGCGGGAACCGGTTCCTATGAACCCGAGGACCTTGAAGTCACGGCCGTCGAACCGTCCGCCATCATGATCGCCCAGCGCACCACATCGCACGCGGTGGTTCAGGCATCAGCGGAACAATTGCCTTTTGCCGATCGGCAATTCGACGCGGCCATGACAGTTCTCTCCATCCATCATTGGCAAGATCCCCGACGGGGGCTGGCGGAAATGCGTCGCGTGTCCGCTCGCCAGGTGGTCTTTACCTTTGATCCCAAGCGGATCGCCGACCTGTGGCTGGTGCGCGATTACCTGCCGCAGATCATCCCCTTGGAGCAGTCCCGAGCCATCGCGATTGACGTCATTGTGCAACAACTGGACGCTCACCAGGTGCTGCCCATCCCAATTCCCTGGGATTGTTGCGACGGATTTCAAGCGGCTTATTGGCGAAGACCTGAGCAGTATCTCAATCCGCTGGTTCAGTCGACGATCTCCACCTTGGCTCAACTTCCCGAGTCGATCGTGCATGACGCGTTGCATCGCCTGGAAAAAGACATCTCAAGTGGAGTTTGGCGGGACAGGAATCGCGATCTGTTAACGCGTGAAAAGATGGACTTCGGCTACCGGCTGATCATCGCAGGCGAATAGTTGGCTGAAACGCCGTAGCGCATTTCGCAACGCGAAGATTGACCGAAAATCAGTCCCAGCGGGACAACCCGAACTCAGCCCCGGGTGCAGCGCAACCCAGGGCCCCCAACAAGCTCAGTGGATTTCACCCGAGAGGATTCTGTCGAACCCGCGGCGGAAGACGGTTAGAATCACGACGAAGGACCCGCCCGCGGTTGATTCCAAACATGGGAAAGAATCTACGATGACCCACCCTCGCCGCCAGTCGCCGGCTGGAAACCGGCTGCAACAAGCCCTCAGGCGAATGTCGCGTCGGCGTCTGCTCGCAACCAGCGTGGGCGTGGCCGGGCTGAGCTTGCCGTCGCTGCTTAGTCTTCGCAGCCAGGCTGCGGACGCTGGGACGCCCCGTCGCGCCGAATCCTGCATCATTCTCTATTGCTGGGGGGGCATGAGTCATCTGGAAACTTGGGACCCCAAGCCCAATGCTCCCGTGGAGATTCGGGGCGAGTTCTCCACGATTGCCACCGCGACTCCAGGCGTGGCGCTGAGTGAACACATGCCGTTGTTGTCGCGGCACACGGAGAAACTGGCGATCGTGCGTTCCATCCACCATAACGATTCGGCGCATGGTCGAGGCATGTATTGGAACCTGACGGGCCACCAGCCTCCACGGGCCGGCAACATCCCGCCGCTGCGGGAGGACTGGCCGACGTTGGCGGCGATGATCGCCAAATTGCGGGCGGCGCCGCGCGGCGTGCCGGGTTCAGTCCGCTTGCCGTACCCAATGGTCGACAACGGCACGCTGCAAGCGGGAGAATACGGCGGCTGGCTCGGAGCGGAATACGACCCCATCGTGATGCGCCCGCAAAGCGGCGAGCCTTTTGGCGGTGTTTCGCGCACGCTTGGTTCGCAGGTGTTGCAACTCAACGATGTTGATTTCGAGAAGGTGGCCCGGCGGCGACAACTCCTGGCCGCGCTGGAGTCGTCGGTCAGCGCGCAACCGACTTCGAGGGCTTCGAGCATTTTCGCGGCCTGGCTCAAGACATTCTCTTGGGTTCCGCCGTCAAGAGAGCCTATGATCTCGAGCGCGAAGATCCCCAGGTGCTCGCGATGTACGGCAAGCACTTGGGCGGCCGAAGCATGCTGCTGGCTCGACGCTTGACCGAGGCCGGCGTGCCCGTGGTGCAAGTCTGCTGCGCCGCCGGCGATTTGAACGGAGGCGCCGGCGACATGTGGGACACCCACGGCGACAATTTTAACCGCCTGAAGAATCGCTTGTTGCCCGTGTTCGATCAAGGTGCGGCCGCCCTATTGCAAGACCTCGAGAACCGCGGCTCCCTGGATCAGACCCTGGTGGTGATGCTCACCGACTTCGGCCGCACGCCGCGCATCAACGGCGGGGCAGGTCGCGATCATTATCCCAATGTGTATTCCGTCGCCTTGGCGGGAGGAGGCGTTCGCGGAGGCCAGGTGTACGGAAGCAGCGACAATCACGGCGCGTTCCCGCGGACTCAGCCTTGCGGACCGGCGGACATCCACGCCACGATCTTTCAAGCCCTGGGCCTTTCCCCAAGAGCCGAACTCCGCGATCCGCTCGGACGCCCCTTTCCCGCGACCGACGGGCGCGTTCTTCCATTACTCTCATAGCGATTGCAGCCGCTTCGAGCTGGAACGGCCTGGCAAACGGTTCCCTGTTTTGCCCGTTTCAGCCCAGGTCCTCCGTGCGCACGACACCGCCAATCGCCAACTCAAGCCAACTCAAGTGAGTTTCTAACTCGAGCCAATTCGGCGAAGAAGGACCCTAAATCAGTCCCAAACGGGACGGCCCCAAATCAGCCCAGGGTGCAGCGCAGTGCAACCCTGGGTAACCCCGACGCCAGTCGCGGCGACGAAGTCCCAAACGGCCTCAACCCAGGGCGCAAAGCGTGCGTTCGATTCCCCGTCGCTCCGCGCAGCCCGCAGTCCACTGGGAGCGCCGACGCTACAATCACCCTTTTTGCCTGGCTTGCCACAACAATGAAACTCCTCCCCGTTTCGTCCGCCCGTGGAAGGTTCCTGTCGTCGAAAAGGTGAAATGAACTAGGTCGGCTTAGTTGTGGGGAATCAAAAAGGGATCAGGCGCCAACAGTGCGCCCAGGCACCCCGGGCTGATTGGGGGCCGTCCCGTTGAGACTGATTGATGGTAATTGGAGGTTGAAAACGAGGTTGAAAACGGGGAGGAGTGGCCTTGATCGTAAGGTGGTCAACCCGACTCTGTCCGAGGCCCGGAGGGCCAACACAATTCTAGCCGTGGCCGTGAGGCCACGGTTACCTTTGCAGATCGGACACAGGCCCGAAGGGCCGACACAAGTCCTGATTGTGTCGGCCCTTCGGGCCTGTGGACCCGTTTCCGTTGACGTTCCGTGGCCTTACGGCCACGGCTAAAATTGTGCCGGCCCGTCGGGCCTGCTACCCTCCCAGCTGGACCGGCTTACGATCAAGGCCGGGAGGAGTTTCATTCTTGCGGCGATTTAGGCGGACGAGGGCGTTCGGCGTCCTTGGGGAGGTCCCAGGGCGCAAAGCGTGTGTTCGATTCCCCGTCGCTCCGCGCAGCCCGCAGTCCACTGGGAGCGCCGACGCTACAATCACCCTTCTTGCCTGGCTTGCCAAAACAATGAAACTCCTCCCCGTTTCGTCGCCCAGCGCGACGTACGTGACTTCTGACGCCAGTCTAGCTTGCGAGGTGGTTTGCATCCATTGATATCGATTTGTAGGATGGACTCCTGTGGATTACCAAGGGCCTCGCACGGGAGCGATAGACAATGCCTGGGCGACGATGCTTACCGCGAACGCTGCCGGCCGCGATGGCAAGCATGTTGCTGTTGGCGTGGGGGCCGCTGTGGTCCGCGGCGGCGGAACCGGCGGTGAGTTTCGTGAATGACGTTGTTCCGGTGCTGACCAAGGCCGGATGCAACGCGGGCGTTTGCCACGCCAAGGCGGGAGGCGGCCAAAACGGATTCCAGTTGTCGCTGCTGGGCTTTGAACCGTTCGAGGACTATGAGCACCTGGTCCGCGAAGTGCGGGGACGACGCGTATTCCTGGCTGGGCCCGATCAAAGCCTGGTGCTCCGCAAGGCGTCGGGGCGGCTGCCGCACGGCGGTGGAGTCCGCTTGCCCGAGTCTTCCGCGGGCTACGCGATCCTGCGCGAATGGATCCGCCAAGGTGCGCTGCTGGACAGCGATGGTCCTAAGTTGGTGGGCTTCGAGGTGGAGCCGCGGCGGCTGGTCCTGCAGCCTGGACAAAGCCAACAACTGCGGGCGGTCGCTCATTTCTCCGATGGCGCCGTGCGCGACGTGACTGGTCAGGGCGCTCTTTGAATCGAACGATCCGGCGATGGCCGAAGTATCGGACGATGGCCTGATGAAGGCGTTGGAATTGACTGGCCGAGTGGCGGTGATGGTGCGTTATCAAGATCGTGTCGCAGTGTTCAACGCGGCGATCCCGTTGGGAGCAACGGTTGACAGCTTGCCGCCGGCGCGGAACTTCGTTGACGAGGCGGTCTTCGCGAATTTGCGGGAGCTGGGCATCCCGCCAGCGGCCATCTGCGACGACGCCACGTTCCTGCGGCGGGTGATGCTCGATGTCGGTGGGCGCCCGCCGACTCTGGAAGAGACGACGGCGTTTGTGTTGGATACCGGCGCCGACAAACGCGATCGCCTGATCGACGACTTGCTTCACCGTCCTGACTACGCCGACTTCTTTGCGAACAAGTGGACAGCCCTGTTGAAGAACCGTCGGGACGACGCCAGCGACATTGTCTCCAACTTCGCGTTCCATGCCTGGGTCCGCGATAGCCTGTTGGCCAACAAGCCCTACGATCAATTCGTACGCGAGTTGCTGGCGGCGACCGGCGACGTGCTATCCAATCCCCCGGTGGCCTGGTACAAGCGGCGTCAAGGAGCCGAAAGAACAGATTGAAGACGTGGCGCAACTCTTCCTGGGTGTCCGCATGCAATGTGCGCAGTGTCACCATCACCCCTTCGAGCGCTGGAGTCAGGACGACTATTACTCCTTGTCCGCTTTCTTTGCTCAGGTTGGTCGCAAGGCCTCGGGCACGCGCGGCGAGGATCTGATCTTTCACCAGCGGGGGATCGCGGTGGCGACCAACGTCAAGACGGGAGAGACGTTGAAGCCCGCGGCGCTAGGCGACGCTCTGCCGGGCATCGCGGCCGACGAGGACCCACGGCTACGACTGGCCGACTGGATGAGCGCCCCGGACAATCCGTTCTTCGCCCGCGCCCTGGTTAACCGCTATTGGAAGCACTTCTTCCGCCGCGGGTTGATCGAGCCCGAAGACGACATCCGCGATTCCAACCCGCCGACCAATCCCGAATTGCTCGCCGCTCTGGAGAACCACTTCGTGGACAGCGGCTTCGATCTCAAGGAACTCGTCAGAACGATCACTCGGTCCAGCACGTATCAGCTCAGCGCCACGCCCAACGAGCACAACCTGGGCGATCAACAGAATTATTCGCGCTATTATCCGCGGCGGTTACCGGCCGAAGTGCTGCTGGACGCGATCGACCAACTGACCGTGCAAAACGGACTTCGCTAATCTCCCTCCGGGCACGCGCGCGGTCGCTTTGCCGGATAACAGCTACAATCGCTCGTCGCCCTTCTTGCGGGTGTTCGGGCGACCCGAGGGCGATAGCGTTTGCGAATGCGAACGCGTGCAATCATCGAGCCTCGCTCAAAGCCTGCACCTGATCAACGCGGCCGATATCAAGGCCAAGCTCGCCAGCGCGACCGGTCGCGCGGAACAACTGGCCAATGACTCGCGCTCCTTGGAGGCGAAAGTCCGCGAGTTATACCTTGTGGCCTTCGTGCGCGAACCTCGCGGCGACGAACTGCAAACGGCGGTGGCTTATTTCGCCGAACCCCGTTTGAACGCCGACGGCGGCTCGATTGATCCGCGACAAGCCGAGCGTGAAAATCTGCAAGACTTGATCTGGGCGTTAATCAACACCAAGGAATTCCTCTTCAATCACTGAGCAACCGATGCCGACCATGCTGGATTGCCTGCGCCGCGCGACGTTTGCTGGAGCGTTGAGCCTTGGGTTCGCCGCTCTGGCGTTCGCGCAGTCGGTGTGCCTGCCCGCTCCCCGATTGCTCACCACGATGCCCATGGGCGGGAAGGTGGGGACGGAAATTGAGGTGACGATTTCGGGCGAACATCTCGCAGAGGCCGGCGAACTGATGCTTCTCGGATCCGCGGATCACCGCGACACGGAAACTCGACGCGGACGGGAACATCCTCCCCTTGAAATACACCGTGAACATCGCCGCGGATTGCCCGGTTGGCGTCTATGAGGCTCGACTGATGACGCGGCTGGGTGTCTCCTCGGCGTGCGCCTTTTCGGTCGGGACATGGACCGAGATCGTTGAGTCTCAACCTAACACGTCGCTCAACGCGGCGATCGAATTACCGCTGAATTCCGTCTGCAACGCAACCATCGCGGACAGATCCGTCGATTATTTTGTCTTCCGGGCGTCCAAGGGACAGCGCGTGGTCGTGGACTGTGCAACCGCGGCATCGACTCGAAGCTCAACGCCACGGTGATCATCGCCGACGCGGCGGGTCGCGACCTGTTGGTCGAACGCCGCGGCGGTGTGTTGGACTTCACGGCGCCCGAGGAAGGCAGGTTTGTCATCAAGGTGCACGAGCTGACCTTCAAGGGCGGCCCAGCGTACTACTATCGCCTCGCTGTTTGGGAACAGGCAAGCGGAGCACCCATCGTGCGACAATCGTCGACCCGCAGCGTGAACTCGTTTTCCTGGCCGCCGACGGGGTTGTCGGAACAGGCCAAAATCGCTGAAGCCGAGCCGAACAACGATGGTCGAGGCGCCCAGAGGATTTCCCTGCCCTGCGACCTGAGCGGCGCCTTCTACCCGGCGGCTGACGTTGACGTCTTCGAGTTCGAGGCGCGTCAGGGAGATGAATGGTGGATCGAGGTCGCGTCGGAGCGGCTGGGCCTGTCCACCGATCCGTGCGGTCATCGTCCAGCGCGTGGACCAGACTTCGGCCGAGGGACAGACACGCGGCCAACTCGTCGACGTCCGGAACTCAACGACATCCCCAGCCCAGTGAAGGTGTCCAGCAACGGCTACGCCTATGACGGGCCGCCGTACAACGCGGGCGCCGCGGACATTCTCGGCAAACTTGTGATTCCACAGGACGGCTTGTACCGAATTCAGATGAGCGACCTGTTCGGCGGAACACGGAACGATCCAGGCAACAGCTATCGATTGGTCATTCGTCGAGCCGCGCCCGATTTCGCGCTAGTCGCCTGGGCCCTGCACATGGAGTTGCGCAACGGCGACCGCAACGCGCTCTCCAAGCCCATCGCGGTGCGGCGCGGAGCGACCATGGCGCTGGAAGTCGTCGCGTTCCGTCGTGACGGATTCGACGGCGACATCGAGCTCTCGATGGATGGGCTGCCCGATGGCGTCACCGCTCAGGGGCTGAAGATCCCGGCGGGCCAGGCCCGCGGCATCCTGCTGGTTACCGCCGACCAGACAGCCCCGCCGGATTTGCCCAGGCGGCGTTCGTCGGACGAGCTGAAATCGACGGCCAAGTCGTCATCCGTCCCTGCCGCCTGGCGTCGGTCGCTTGGCCGATTCCGGATTCATGGGGCGAGATTCCCAGCCCCCGACTGCTGGCCGACGTGCCGGTTTCCGTCGCCGCCGAGCTCGCTCCGTTGACGATCGCCCCGCGAACGTCGCAACTGGAAGTCACCGTTGGCGAGAAGCTGAAGATTCCCCTGATGTTAACGCGACGGAGCGAATTCTCCGGCGATACCATGCAGCTGCGCGCGGGGGCGCGGGGTTTGACAAAGTTCCCGCATTCGATGTGCGGCTGGCCAACAACGAGGCGGAAACGGTGTTCGACCTGGCCGCGTTGAAGACGCCCCCCGGCGACTATGTGGTCGCCTTCTATGGCGGCGCCGTCGCCAAGTACCGTTATCATCCCGAGGCTGTAACGGAGGCCGAGACGGCCAGGAACAGGCCGCGCGCGAAGTCGCGACACTGGAAGCCGAGGCCCAAGCCGCCAGCGGCGACAGCGACGCGGCGGCCCGCTTGCAAGCCGCCAAGGAGCGGCTCGCGGCGGCCAGCCAGCGGCTCAAGCAGGCAATCGCCGCTGCCCAGCCCAAGGACATTGTGGATCTGATCGTGTCCGAACCGATTGCGATTCGCGTCAAGCCAGCGGAGGCAAAATGAGCCGGCCTGAAGACCATCCTGATTCCGTTCCTTGCCGTGGGCCCCAATCCCTGGATCCGGGCGACGGCGTGCGTTTCTGCAGAACCGGACTGGCCGGCTTCGCCACGCTGAGCTTGCCGGGCGTTCTTCGCCTGCAAGCGTCAAGCGACGCCGCCAGCCACCGCCGGCGGCGGCTCACGAAATGCGGTCATCATGGTCTGGCAACCTGGCGGTATGTCGCACCTCGATTCCTACGATCCCAAGCCCGATTCCGCAGCGAGTATCGCGGGCCCTTTGGCTTGATCGCCACCAAGGTTCCCGGACTGCAGTTCACCGAATTGCTGCCCCGGCAAGCCGCGATCGCCGACAAGTTCACCGTGCTGCGTTCGATGCGGCAAACAGCAGGCGGCCATCCGGCCGGCTCGATGCAACTGTTGTCGGGCGATCCCGACACTGGCGACAAGCCAAAACCGCGGTTCCCCGATTGGATGTCGGTCACGAATTACCTGCGGTCGCAGGGCGGCGCACGAGAAAATCCACTGCCGGCGTATGTCGGGATCAACCCGCCGATGCAATACAACGGCCCTGCGTATCTGGGCGACACGTACTCGCCGTTCGTTGTTTCGGGGGATCCGAGCTCGCCGAGCTTTTCCGTGCCGAACATCGGCCTGACCGATCGCGCGCGAAGTGAATCGTCTCGGCCGGCGTTCCACGCTGCGACACAACCTGGACACGCTGCAGCGCGACTTTGACCTGGCTGGCGAGCTCGCCGCGCTGGACGAGTTTGAATCGCAGGCGTTAACGTTGCTCACCGATCCGCGAACGAAGATTGCTTTCGACCTGACGCCGCGAGGACGATCGCACCCGCGATCGTTACGGTCGCAACGCTTGGGGGCAACAGCTACTGTTGGCTCGGCGGTTGGTGGAAGCCGGCGTCGACGTGCTGACGACCAGCCTGAACGGACCGCTCTGTGGACGCGTGCAAAACTGGGACGATCACGCCGTGAACCACCATGTCTTCGACGCGATGCGATTTCGCGCGGAGGCCTACGACCAAGCCGTCACGGCGTTGATCGAGGATCTTTACGAGCGTGGTCTCGACAAACGAGTGCTGGTCGTTGTCACCGGCGAGTTCGGCCGCACGCCGAAAATCAGCTACGCCGCCAGTACGGGCGAGGGCAACGCCAGCGCCCCAGCCGGTACGACGCAACCGGGCCGCGACCATTGGCCCCGCGCGTTTTCCAACATCTGGGCGGGCGGCGGCATCGACACCGGCCGTTTCATTGGCGCTACCGACAAACGCGGTGAAGACTCGATCGAACGCATCTGTGGGCCCGGCGATTTCCTGGCGACGATTTACCACCATCTGGGAATCGACTCCAGCAACACGCTGATCAAGGATTTCAACGGTCGTCCCACGGCGATTGTCAACGACGGCAAACCGATTCCTGAGCTGACCTGATCGCGTCAAGAACAATCGGCCGGGCAATTGAGTTCCGCACAAGGAACGCCAACCGCATACGGCCTTGGCTTTCAATTGGCGGGGGAAGGCGAGGATCTGCAAGTTGTGCACGGTGGAGCGCAGCCCAAGACCCGCACGCGCCTGCACACCTATCCGCGCAAGAAGTTGGGTTTCGTCTTCGCCACCAACGGCGATTATTTCAGCGTCCGCACGACGCGGACGCCGACATCCGTCATCCGTATGCGTCGGGCGGCCGACGCCTTGCCGCGATAGGCCGAGCGAAGATACTCGGGCTTGTCTGGAAAGCCGCCGCCCCGGACCGCTCGGCTGGTCGTGTCGTTGATGAAGCCTCCGGGAGGCTCGTCGGGGTTTTCTTTTGCGTAGGGATAATCGAGCATTTCATCCTCGGTTGTCGATCAGGTCGTTCAGATCGCTCACCGCGCCTTCCAAGTCGCCTGAGTATCTTCGCGCCACCGCCCGCTGGAACAGACTCGCCGGCAGTTTGCGGCGCCAGACCGAACCGGCAAGCAGCGTCTGGTCCTTGGGTTCCGCCGCGATGGTCAAAGTTTCGGGACGCCAGCCCCGCTCGGCCAACTGCCGCATCTGCTCCAGGTGCTTCTCGGGGTTCAGTTGCAGCAACACCTTGGCGCTCAGACTCGACTTCTCGAGAAAGATGGCTCCAGCGAACAGGTTCGCCTTCTCTGATGCGCCACGGTGATACAGCGTGATGTCGGTCGGCGCGTAGTTTTTCAAGTAGTTGTCGAATTGGATCGGATTGATTACGGTTCGCTGCTGATAACTCCCTTGAACGGACTGCCAAACCTGAGCCACCCACAGCGCGCCATCCGGCAGACGTCCGTATTGAACGGTCTTGGGAAAGATCCGCTGACGCGCCGCGCTGTCGACGTTGGCCTGATGCTTTTCGAACGGAACCAGGGTGACTCGCCGGACAGGCGGATCGTTGGGGGTTTTTTCTTTCCACACCACGGCCGCGCGCACGGTTCCGTCAGCGCCGGAATAGGCCCGCGCGTCGATTGGCTGCAGTCCTCGTTGTTGCTGGTTCTCCCGATCGGCTTCCGCCAGTTGCTCAAGCGTCAAGTTCCAACGCACGTCGGATTGCAATCCGTCGCGCAACCACAGCGCGGAGCAAAGCACTTGATCCTGCACCGTGATCGGTCGAAAACGGTCCGGCCGATATCCCGCGGCGCCGAGCTGCCGGTTCACGTCCTGGAATTCGTCGATGGCCAGCGTCTGACAGATGGCGAAAGTGTCCGCAACAAGTCCACCTGCTCCTAGGATGCGGTCCACGGCGGCTGTCGGCGGCGGCGACTGTTCTTGAGCGAATTGGTTGACCTCCCAGCGGGTCTGCTCCCGGACTTGCTGATTGAGGTCGTCGAGCCGGGCCAGATAGACTTCCCGCGCGGAGAGCGAGGGCGGCGCGTTATGGATGCTGATGTCCGTCTGCGTCAGGCGGTCATAGACGTATTTCCGGAGCATGTTGTCTTCGGCGGCGTCGTATCGCCAATACCGGGCGGCGCCGGACTTCCGGCTGACCACGCACATACGCAACTGTCCCTGATGGTCCAGGAACGACTGCATGCTCACCGGAAAAGAAAAACTGCCCTTCAACAACTCCTTCATCACGTCGTCCACGCGATCATCGGGAATGTTCAAACGGTAGTCGGTGGCTTCATCCAAAGAGTGCGTTTGATGCATTACGGCGGCGTACCGCGTCTCGCCTTGCGGACCAGCGGCGTATCCGGCTGCGTTGCGCAGATAGTACGATTCACTTACGGCTTGCTCCGCCCATTGTTGGACTTCCTGCTCCGTCAATCCGATCCGCCATCGTGGAGCATTCGTGTCGATTCGCCAGACGACGGCGGCCAGCGTTGTATCGTTCCGACGATAGGGTCGGATTTTGTGAATGGAGTAGCCGCACGCGGCCAGGCCCTGATCGATTTCAGTCAGTCGCTCGAGGGGCAGCGCTTGGCAGTAGGCGAACGCGTCATGAATGTCGCCCAGGGCGCGCTGGAGTTGCGTGACCAGCGTCTCGCTGGGTGCGGGCGTCGCGGGATCGGCTTGGTCGCTGGCGAGGGCGGCTTGTGTTGGGTCGAAAACCTGCGCGGCGGCCTGCATCTGCTCGCGGATGGTCTGGGCCGCACCGGTGCGATCCTGCAAGGCCTTGAGAAAAGTGGGGAACTGCGTCGGAGGGGCCTCGGCCAGGAGCGTCACGAGCGAGGGCGCGTCATCCACATATTCGGCGAGCACGTCGCTGATTCGCGTGATGTCCGTATTCTGAGTGGCCAGGCTCAGCCGCTGCAGCAACCGGTCTTGCAAGTGGTCCTTGACTGGCCGAAGCAAGTCCACCCACCCGCTGAGATGCACATTGTTTCGCTCCAGCAAGGCATCGGCCGTTTGTCCCGCAATCCGCGTCCAACGAGCGTCCTGCGGTGCGCAATGGGCGAGAGCTGTCGCGGCGCGAAAGGCGGTTTCGGAGTCGGTTGGCGATCCGGCCAAGGCCCAAAGGGCTTCGCGCGCACCAACGTCGGCCAACGCGCCGGAGGTGGCCAGAACATCTCGAATCACCGCAAACTCGCCGGGCTGGGCCCGCAGCCACGCTGCCTGCAACCGGTCGGCCAACTCGTGCTCACCGTCGCTCAAGGCCAACAGGGCTCGGAGCGCGCGTGGCGAATCGCTCGGGGAAGCCTGCAATTCGCTCCGCAAGATGGGCTTGGCCCAACGCTCGTAGGGCCGCAGCTCCCGGACGAGTGAAGGCGTCTCGCTGATGGGCGCGACCAAAAGACGTTGGACCAGCGACTCGCCGACCAATTTCTGCTGCTGCTCGTGCATCATGTTTCGGACGGCCTGGAGACCGACCAACAGCATCGCCAACAGCAGGCACAGCCCGAGCAGTTGCCGTCCATGCACTGTCCAGGCGCGTGCCAACATGGTTCTTTCGCCCTGGGTCCAGTGGCTGGAAGACGTGCGTCGTCGAATCTCCCAGTGCTCCCACCAGGTCGGGAGGTTTCGATTTTCCGGGCGGGCGGACCAGGCGGATTGTCGCTCGGACAGCAGCAGCTGGGCGCGTCCGGCGCGGGATTCTCGCTGCCGTCGCTCAAGCCACGAGCGGAGCGAGGGCACCAGATAGTCGTGAGCGAGCTGATAGCCTCTCCGCGAATGATCGGCGGACGCCGCATCCTCCTGACTTTGCCGCCCGCCGCCTTCCACCGCGCGGGCGCGGCGCTGGTTTCGGTCGTGGGCGCGCCCTCGGACCCTTCTCGTAGTTGGACTCCTTCCGGATCCACCGGGGTGATCAGTCGCAGTTCGCCGTCGAGAATGGCTAACAGCGTCTCAAAATCGGCGGGGCGTTCCGCCGCAGCCCGAAGCGGCCAGGAGTTCGTCATAGGCGCACGAACTGCCCTTGATGTCCGCGTTGGAAGTGGGCAAGAGCTTTCGCAAGACATCACGAGCGGCCGCTTCAAAATACCGATGTTGCGGAGGCGCCGAGGAGCAGCTGAAGGTCTCGTCGAGGAATGCGGCGCCCACGCCTTGCATGCCGCCAAACTGCATCAAAGTGGAAGGCAGCCATGTGCGGCTCTTGATCATCTGAGCGAACAAGGCCAGGCGGCACGCAATTGACCTTGCCGTCATTCGCTAATCCCAGGGCCGCGTTCTCCAAAAAGCTCTTCTGGTCTGCAGACAACTCCTGCAGTTCGTCCGGCAGGCGGCCGAAAGCGCGGCCATAAGCGGCCAGCACTCGCTGCGCGTGGTCCAAGTCGAACAGATCCACCACGGCGGAATTGAAGCCTTCTTGCAGGCGAATTTCGAGCTCACGAAAGCAGCGGGTCGCGCCCATCCAGAAGTCGTCGCGCAGCATCAGCACCGCTTGCAGGCGTCCTCCATCGCATTGCCGCAGCGCGTTGATCAACGGGTCTTCGAGTCCTTGAGTCGCTTGTAGATGCTGCTCGAATTGATCGATGAACAGCACCAGCTTGTCGCCCTGTGGCGGGCCTTCGCCCTTGCGCACGGCGGCGAGCAATTCGACGAGTTGTGGATGCTGTTCGGCCAGATCGGGATAGCGCCGGGACAAAACGGCCAGGACGCGGGAAGCGGTTTCGCCTTTGGCCGCCTCGACATGACATGGCAGAACATGGTCGCCCAGCAGGGGCAACAATCCCGCCTGCACCAGAGACGACTTCCCGCAACCCGAGGGACCGTACAACAATCCGACGGGCGACGTTCGTTCGGGCTGTGTCTCTTCCACGAAACTCTTCCAGAACCTCAAGCTGTCGGGCAGGCCATGGCGGTCGCGAGGGCCGGGCAGCAGATCGATGAAGAAATCGGCGTCCCGCGCGTCAAAGCTCCGCAGTCCGCGAGGGACGATGCGGACGACGCGCGACTTGGATCGCAAGCCGGCGCCCGCCTCGTCCATGGCGCCGGTGTCTGCGCTGCGTTGGAGGCGGGTTTCCGGAGCCGCGTCCGCCACTGCGGCAAGGCCCAACGAGGCGCCGCCCGACGAATCTTGCTGGTCAACGTAGTGCCGCAGATCCTCTGCAAAATCCGATGCCGTGGCGTAGCGATCGCTGGCTCGTTTGGCCATGGCTCGGGAGCAGATGCGGTCCAAGGCGCGTGGGATTCGGTCGTCATACTGCCGCAAGGGCCGTGGATCATGAGACAGAACTTGCGACAGAACTTCGCTGGTGTTGGAGCCTCGAAAGGGACGCCGCCCCGAGAGCATCTCGTAGAGGACCACGCCCAAGCTGAACACGTCGCTGCGGCCATCCACCCGGTGTCCCTCGCCTCGCGCTTGCTCGGGACTCATGTACACAGGCGTGCCCGCCAACACACCGCGGACTTCATCGCCATCGCGTAGAGCCAGTCCAAAGTCGACGAGATAGGGGGTCCCCTGCTGGTCGATGAGAATATTGCCCGGCTTGATATCCCGATGCACCAGGCCGTGCTTGTGCGCTGCGTGCAGCGCGTTGGCGATCGTCATCACGATCTGGGCCGTTTGCCGGAAACTGGGCCGCGTCTTCTGTAGGAAGGAAGCCAGGTCCACGCCGTCCACGTACCGCGAGACAAAATAGGCTGGGAATTGTTCGCAACTGCCGACATCGTGCACCGGCACGATGTGCGGATGATGGAGCTGGGCGGCAATCCTCGCCTCCTCGATCCAGGCTCTTCCGTCAGGCGCGGTTCTCTTCCCGCCCCACGCCGAAAGGCGCGGCGTCTTGATCGCCACCAGCCGATCCAACTCCGGGTCATGAGCCAGATACACCAGACCGAATCCGCCTTGTCCCAGCAATCGCTTAACGCGATATCGGCCGATGGTCGTCGGCGTCGTCGCCGAATCGCCGAAATGCGTTTCGTCCAATCCTGGCGTCTTGGCGTCGTCGAAGGACTCCCCTGGTTGCGGCAAGGTCGGGGGGGTTTCGTCGTCGTGTGGATCGAACGTCATGTCCAGGGCGTGGGGCGGCGAGAGGGGGGTGGGTCCGACTCCATTGTAGCCCGAATCTACGGCAGCCCGAACCACTGGGGCGCGAACTGGTTTGTTGGCAAAAAGTCATGTTCCAGAACCAGTCCCCGGGCAAGAAATGAACGAGATCGGCTAGTTGAGTTAAGGGATCGGCGTCGACGCTGTTATTGTCCAGGCTGTGGCGATGCGCCGGCGGGGGCGTGAAACGGGTCACCATCCAGAGCACAGAGGACAGAATTGCCTCGCCCCTGTGGCTCTCTCGGTGGTCGATTCCATCCGCGCGGCGCGACCGTCCTCGCACTGCGCAAGAAGCCCATCTACTCCAACAGCCCGGCAATTGGCGGATCTTTTTCTAGCCGCGTTAGTAGGCTGCGCGATACGCCACGGGCCACGCGCAACCGGCCCATATCGAACAACGCATGCATGACCGTCGCCAGCAATTGATTGGTCCCGATCGGCTGGGATGCGGGTTCCTCGTTGCGAATCGTCGAGCGACCGATGATTTTTCCCCCGCCGATTCCCCCGCCAGCGAAGGCCAGAGTGCAGAGTTTGGGCCAATGGTCCCGGCCGCCTCGCTCGTTGACTTTGGGCGTGCGGCCAAAGTCACCCGTGATGATCAGCAGTACATTGTCCAGTAGGCCTCTCTGGTGCAGATCCTCCAAGAAGGCCGAGACCGCGATATCCACTGGCGTCCCAAGCATCTCCATGCCGGCAACAATGCCAGGGTTATTACCGTCGGCGTGCATGTCCCAGCCGGCGGAGTGTACGGTCACGAAACCACAACCGGCCTCGACCAATCGCCGAGCCGTGAGCATGTGTTTTCCGAGTTGCGAGGGTCGAAACTTCTTCTTGCCAACCTGCAAGTGCGATGTGTCGTAGCGAGCGATCGTCCGTGGCGACTCGCCAGACAAGTCAAACGCGGCCGACCCGCTGCCCAGGAGCACGTCGAACGCTTGTTCGGTGAATCGATCGACGCCCTGATACTCGACCATTCGATCAGCCTGGCGTCGGAATGCATCCAATTCGGCAAGCAACCCCCGTCGGTCGTCCAAGCGAGAGGAGTCCATACTGAGTCGCATGTTCTCGATGGCCGTTCCCTTGGCGCCTGCGATGAAAGGAGCGAAAGGAACGCCCAGGGAACCCGCATGGGAAGCCGCTTCGACGCGCTGATGCTCGCTACGGTACTGTGGATCAACCTCGTCGGAATTCAGAAGAACATAACTTGGAATTCCCGTTGCGGGATCGTTCGCTCCTCGCAGACGCGAATACACCGATCCCATGCTAAATCCGGCGCGGCGCTCCCCTTGGGGGTCCGTGCCGCCGGTCAACACATGAACGATGGCTTGGACATGGCCGCCGATGGAATGTCGAAAAGATCGCACGACCGCCATCTGATGAGCTTGGTTCGCCAATCGAGGAAACGTTCCGCCAAACGTCAAACCGGGAACGCTGCTGGCGACTTCGCCCGTCATGCTGCGAGCCGGCGCGGGACCCGACATGTTGGGATTAAAGGTCTCGATGTGACTGGCGCCGCCCGACAGAAACAGCAACACAATCGACCGGTCGCGAAGAAAGCCCCCGCTTTCGCCGGCCAGGGCTTTTTGCCGCAGAAGCCAAGGCAGGGTCAGAGAGCCCAGTCCCAACGCGCCCGCCTGGAGGAAATCCCTGCGGCGCCCGCCGTCGCAATCTCGCGCAGCATATCCAGCCTGGAAACGCAGCATCAACAACGTGTCCTTCAGTAATCACCCCGGGCCGCCCATTCACTTGCCGCCACCATTCTTACTCGCGATTGTAAACGCCCACACTCCCAAGGGACAGCGCCGCAGTGGGCGGCGGACGAGGTGGTCTGGCCTGATGATTCGAGGTCCCGCTCACGAACGGCCCCCTTCTTATTTCATGTCAGGATCAAAGACACGGGCGGCGTCGCGGCTCTCTTGAGTATCGGTGGGCGGTTGACATCGAGAAGTTGACGCGGGTTTGTTGGTCGCGCGATTTCGAGCAGCGAAGATCGCCGTTCGCCCTCTACCCAGTCAGCTCTTGCGCCTTCGATTGAGAGCAGTCGCCACGGCGCCAGAGAGCGTGAAGATCAAGCCCAAGTTGAACAAGCCGCTCTTGAAGCTGAGCAGAAATCTCTGTTGCACGAATCCGATGACCAAGAAAACAAGACCCAGTATCAGAAAACTCGGCCCGACTTGTCTCTTGCTGGCGTTCATGGGCATACCTCGACGTAGCAACTCTCACGTCGAATGGATTGAAGATACTGCTTGGCGGCCGATAAGGTGCAAGCCTCGAGTTAACTCAGGATCATAGCGTTGTTCCAGGGCTGTTGTCCACGGCCGTGGATCTCCATCAATTGCGACCACCGAAAGCCGCGTTTGACCCGCTCGCGGGAAATCGTCGTTCCTGCCTCGCCGTGAGCGCGCAATGCACCGTTCAAGCCCACCGCATCGCGATGCGAGACCGGCGTTTCCCGAGAAGGCGGATTCGCCCGCCATCGGGTGGACCTTCGGGACGGCGGGCGGGCGAAAAATAGACGATGGCGATTCCGTTGGCCAACGGCGCAGTTTATGCTGCGGCTAGACCTTTCATTCACGACTCACCGCCGGCCCGGGGGACGGCGGGCGCCTCCAAGGAGAATCCCTTGAGATTCGTGCCCTTTCTGATCCTGATTGTGATCGTCAGCCGGGCGGCGGCGGATGACGGCGCCGTCGTCGGCCGCTCGTCGCCGGCCGCGTCACTCGAACAACTGCCCGTGATCGAGTCCATCCCACCGGGTTCATCGACGTCAGCCCAGACAGACCTACTGGGGCCCACCGGAGAGCTGCTGCCTCCCTACCTGGCGACGCGCACGCTAAGCGGAAAGGCGTATTTCGAGTGGTGTTTGAGATGGAATCAACAGCAACACCAGTTGGCCGAACAGCGGCGGATCCCACCGCGTCGAGTCTCCGGGCGGGTCACCCAACGCCGCGGTTTTTCGAGAAGCACGTCGTCGGGCGGCTACTTCTACGGCGTCAGTCGAGGCGATTTCCAATCCGAGAGCCGCGACACCGAACGGGAATGGGAAATTGGCGGCTACGGCGGGGGCCCGATCACGATCTACAACCCGTTCGTCCCGCCTGCTCACAAGTAGTCGCCCCGCCAGGCGAATGGCCTCTACTCTTCTCGTTCATTTCTCATCCGATGGAACTGTGATGGCCAGCCTGGCGGTTGACTACCGTTACGTCTATCCACGCCCCTCGACCATCGAAGCGACGCGCACGTCGCCTCACCTCGCTTTGGCCACCTGCACGGACGAAGAGACCCATCCTTACTATTTTGAAGGAAAGCTGGTTCACCCGTTCCTTACCGCGCGACTCCTGCAAGACCTTTCTGCGCTGGTACGCACCCGTTTCTTCCTGCAAATCGATCCGCTGGTCCTTGATCCGGTGGTCGACCTCGCACGGCGACTTCATACGCTTTGAAGTCTTTCTCCGGTTGCTGTAGCGTGTACGCGCGACTCGATCTGCCCCCATCCGCACTCGTCGGCGAAGCCCAAGGACGCGGCACGACAAGTGTCGACTTCAATCCTCCGATGCTCGCCGCGCTCGGGCGCATCTCACGCACCGACGACTTGAAACTTGCGGTCGGCGCCGACGAACTGATGCTCGCGGCGAATCAGGAGAGCATTGTCGAAAAACGAGTCCGGCTGCCAATCCGTTGGCTAAAGGGTTTTACGGCGGTGACCCGTTACAGCAAGATGCTCCAACCCGTTCATCAAGTCGATTCGATCACGGCGCATCGGTTCCTCAAGTCGCTCCCTCGCAGCGTCGACAATCGAGCGCGGTGGTGGATCGTTCGCTCTGGACGGTCCCTCCGCGTCAGCCAGCGCGAAGCGGCGGGTGCGGTCGCCGCAGGCGCACTTAAACCGGCTCCGAATCCTTGAGAACAATGTCACTCAATCCAAGTCCTTGACCCTCTTCGGTCACCCCAGCGTCGATGCGAGTGGTTGGCAGCTCGACTTCGGCGACGTTCGCTTTTCCATGATCATGACGCATGACGTGTGGCGCGGATTCTCGGGTGAAGGGCAAGGGCTATTCGACATGTCGGTAAAGCCCGCCGCCTCATTGCTCAAGCCGATCACTGCCGCATTGCATTGGCAGTCCGTCCTTGAACCCTCGGAAATGAACCGCGACAATCCCACCGCACTTTCGGAATCCCAGGTGCACAAGGATTCGACTACCTCAGCACGCTGGGCCAGGTCGGATTCGACATGCAGCCCCGTCAGTACTTCCACCGGCAACTTCCCTATGACTTGGATTTCGTTAGCCGCCTTCAGCCGCGTCTAAGAAGCGCTCGGAAGTTGCTGGAGTCGGGCAGCGTTCAACTACTTGCCGAGACGACGTCCAGCAACCACGCTCGGTACGCTGTTCGATCAAGCGGCGTGACCCACACAGTTCAGTTGACGGACGATTCATTCAAATGCACGTGTCCCTGGTTCGGGAAGCATGGTGTTCGACGCGGGCCCTGCAAACATGTGCTCGCCGCGTACGTTAAACTCCAGGCGAGAATCCGACGAGGGTTAATCGAGTCGCATCGACCTGAGTCTTACCCCGAACCCATTCGCTCAGCTCCTGTCCTTTTCCCACGTAAGGTGTGCCTCGATGACCGCGGACCTCTCGGTGCTCGAGACACTGCTCCAGAAGCCGAAGTCGGAACAGCGGATCCTGGCCTTTTTTCAGGGCATGCCCGAATCCAAACGACAGAGTTTCTCGAAGCACTGTGCGCGTGGTACAAGAGGCAGTTGAAAGCTCAACGTGAGAACATGTGGAACGAGAGCTCGTCCGGTGGCATCACATTCAACAGCTCAGAACTTCTCCCCGTCGCAGTGCTCGCCGCCTACTGCTGTTGTCCATTCGAGGTGGTCAAGACCGGCGGTTGGCTGACGCGTATCGATATCGACCTGATCCACCAGGCGCTCTCGGATCGACGGCCCCAATGGGCCAGCCAGTGGCTCGCGCACTACGGTGCGATCCGCTCGGTCCGGCGATTGGGCTCGGCTGCGTTCAACTGATCCTCGACGGCGTATGCGATCAACCCGATGAGGATCACTACATTCGGCTGATGATCGATGGCATGAGCCTGAAGGTCAAGAGCGTCGCGGCGCGAGTCGAACAAGATCCCGACCTTCTCGAGACCGATTTCTGGAGGATCTTTCAAGTCCCTGGCGTGATGCGGAATGAGAGCATGTTCGGATATCTGGACGACGCTTGGCTTGCCGGCATCGTCCAGCTGGAGAAGAAAGGGCTCCTTGATCGAGCGAGAGCTATTCGAGGCGATCCTGTCGACTCCCCACATGGGTTTCAACCAATCGCAGATCAAGTTCTTTCTCGATCTGCACGACCGCCTCAAGCCGACAGCGAAGGAACTCGAGCAACACATTCCGGACTACGCGGCCCTCGTCGATTCGCCGCTTGCTCCGGTCTCGAAGTGGAGCTTCGAGTTGCTGCGGTCTATCGACAGCAAGGCCAAGCTGCCGATCGAGTCCGTCGCTGACGTCCTCGAGGCGAGCCTGTGTAACTCCACGAAGTCCCGCGTCAAGGAATCGCTGCGTTGGCTGCAGGACCTGTTGAAACGGGACGCCTCGAATATCGACGGCAGTGTGCGAGATTGCCGTGTCAGGACTGCTGCATGACAAAGCGGATATCCAAGAGGAGGTCTGGAAGTTCCTTCAGAAGCACGCCACCGAGGACGCCGCGCTTGATCGCTCGCATCCAGGAAATCCAGCCCCATGTCGCGGCCTCAACGCGGAAATCGATCGCCGTCGTGGCTCAAGTCCGTGGCCGCGGATCCCGCACGGACGACCGAATCCAAGGAATCCAAGGCGACTAGGCAAGGCCTCCGCTCGCAATGAGCGAACACCACTTCAGCAGTTGGCTACCGATGCGAAGAAGCAACCCAAAGCATGGCGACAACTCTGTGCGATTGATGAGCTGCTGGAAGCAGGCAGTCGATACCCTTCCAGATTCCGCCCACCCGGTTTCTGGGAACCGAGTTCCGACGGCTCGACACCGCGGAACCGCTGCCGCCGATCGAATCGTTGGACGAGTTGTTCGAGCTGGCGTCGGCCGTGTTGGAGTCGTCCGACCGCTTTGAGGATGGTGAACGCGTCATCGATGCGTTGACTCGCATCGCCCCCGACGCCAATCACGCCGCCTTCGGACCGCTGCAAAACGCCTGAAACAACTCGCTCGTCGCTTCGAGCGGCTCTACTTCATCGGTGAGAGAAACCAGGTTGACTTGGTTCCCCTGCTTCAATGTTGGGGGGGCATGCGAGACATTGCCGATCTCGAAGAAGGAAGTGCGCAAGCGCACCACGGGCGTCCATGTGGTCTGGTCGGATTTCTGAGTCTGCGCAATCGAGCGATCTTCGAACGACTCGCCAACGGGCAACCCGTGCAACTCGTGGGGACGATGACTCATCGTGGCGGTTGGATCGATCCGCGGCTACTGGTTGAACGACTCAAAGACGTGAGCGACGACGGACGCGCTGATCGAATCGGATCTGGTGCTCAGCCTGCTGCGGTTGGCGCCGGACGGACGGAGTGCCGCACTGAAGACGCTGAACCGAGCGAAGAAGCTCAACAGCGAGTTCGCTCAAGCGCTGCGTTACGCGCTCGGCGGCAAAGTGCCGATCGGCGATTCCGCTCCGCTCTGGGTGGCCGCCGCGCGGAGTCGTGCTCCCTACGCAGACGACGACGATCTTGTGGAAGAACGATTCCCGGCTCTCGGACCGGATGCGGGCCGAGTCGCCAAGTATCGGTTCCAGCGAGTCGAGAGCGACATCGAGGTGTATGCCAAGGACTCCCCGACGATCGAAGGGTGCACCTGGGACTATCCGAAGAACCCTCGCTTTGATTTCCCAACGTTGATTCCACATCAGTTCCTGTCGAGTCAAGTCGGCGGTCGAATCGCTTGACACCAAACCCGAACCGCGAGAATGCTCGAACGCCGCGGCCACCGTCTGGCCGCTCAATCGCGATTCCTTTTACGCTCATCGCTACGACGTCCTGCGGATGATCTCGACCCGCTCTTTGATCCGTGCACTCCGATGAACGCACCGCAGTCCTTGGCGCTGGTGCAGTCGTTCGTGTCCGGTTACGTCGTCTATGCTCCGGAAGTAACCGCGGCCATCGATCTTGCCATCGCGGTGATTCAGGATGGGCGCTACGATGCGCAGCGGATCGGCGAGTATCTCGCCATGCATCTCGAATCCGTCCAGCGATTGGCCAAGCCTGCTGCAAGCGATCTCGGAAGCCTCTCGACTGCATGCATTCCAGGTCGCTCAGTCGATCCTGGCGATCTTCGACCACCCGCTTCCGAAGAAGCCGCCAACTCGGATGTCCGACCTCTACTCCCTGCTGAATGAGTTGCTGCAAGAACTCGACATGGCTCTGCCTGAGGACAAGATCGAGGCGCTGGCACCCAGCGCCCAAGGGTCAAGTAAGTCGGCCAAGCTCGTCAAGCAGATTCTCGCTTTTTCGCCCGAGACGCCATTCGACTTTGATTCCGTGTTGGCTCTGGCCCTGCAAGGACGCCTCGCGGCCGAACGCGTCCTGGTGGATTAGATAACGTAGTGCGCCGTCCAAGATCGAGACCGGTCGAGGATATGCACGGCGTCGCCAGCCCGCTCGCGGATGATAGGTGATGTTGTAATTGAATGGAGTACGAATCAGAGTTTGAAGAAAGAACTGACGTAACGCGTTTCGCTCCGGACAAAGCCGTAGCGGATTTCTATTCTTTTTTTGGATTGCGAGAAGATACCTGAATTCGTCTCCCACACGTCGATTTCGGTTTTGTATCCATGGGTTGGGGCCGTCCCATTCGGGACTTCGTGGCCTCGACTGGCGTCGGTTACCCAGGGTTGCGCTGCGCTGCACCCTGGGCTGATTTGGGGCTGTCCCGTTGGGACTGATTTATGGTCCTTCTTCGCTTTGCGAAATTCACTACATCGTCCGATTCCTTCCGATTGGACCGGAAGACGAAAGGGTTGGGTCACCGACGCAGATGGGAGTTTTCGAACGTGGCTAAACGAGTTCACTATCACCCCAACCTGATCTTTGCAGTCGGCACGCAGGTCGTGACGCTGCGGGACGTCGATTGGCCAGAACGGTCGCACGCTGCATCCTCGAGGAGCGGTGGGCGTGGTCGTGAAATCACCGAATGATCTCGACCATGCCTACCGGATTCGCTTTCCCGATGGCGTCGAAGAATCCGTGAACTCCAGTGATCTCACCACGCTCGCCAAATTCAAGGAAGGGAGTCATCGGCGACACCAGCCTCGCAGCGCAGGGAAGTGAGTTGTTCGACCGGGTGATCTTCCAGTGCATCATCGGCTCGCAGGCATACGGTCTGGCCGACGACGAATCCGACATCGACCGCCGTGGGTTCTACCTGCCGCCCGCCGACCTGCACTGGTCGCTGTACGGCGTTCCTGAACAACTGGAATGCCATGAGACGCAGGAAGCCTACTGGGAAATCCAGAAGTTCCTCGTGCTGGCCCTCAAGGCGAACCCGAACGTGCTGGAGTGTCTCTACTCTCCGTTGGTGGAGAAGGCGACGCCGCTGGCCGAGGAACTGCTCGGCGATGCGAGACATCTTCCTGTCCCGGCTCGTCTACCAGACGTACAACGGGTACGTCATGTCGCAGTTCAAGAAGATGCAGACCGACATCCGCAATCAGGGGCAGGTGAAATGGAAGCACGTCATGCACCTGATCCGCCTGCTGATCTCGGGCATCAGCGTGCTGCGTGAAGGCTTCGTTCCGGTTCGAGGTGGACGAACATCGGGAGCAACTGCTTGGCGATCAAGACGAGGCGAGATGCCGTGGGAAGAAACCGAGCAGTGGCGGCTCGGCCTTGCACACGGAATTCGACAAGGCGCTTGGAGGAGACGACGCTGCCGGAACGTCCAGACTACGAGAAAGCCAACGCCTTTCTCGTCAAAGCTCGCCGATGCTGCGATGTCGGAGGAACTGCCGTGAACATCGATCCTCGACTTGCATAAACAAGTCAACGACCATCCCTACCCACTGCTGTTCGCCACGATCAGCGGAGCGCATCTCTATGGCTTTCCCGTCGCCCGATTCGGACTTCGACCTGCGTGGCGTTCATCTGCTGCCGCTGGAAGAAGTTGTCGGCTTGAAGACCGGCCGGGAGACGGTTGAGAAGTCCGGCATTCACGACGGGATGGAGATCGATCTCGTGACGCACGACGCCAAGAAGTTCTTTGGACTGATGCTGAAGAAGAACGGCTACGTCATGGAGCAGGTGCTTTCGCCGCTGATCGTCCACACGACGCCGGAACACGAAGAACTCAAGAGCCATCGCCGCCGACTGCCTCACGAAGCACCACGCCCATCACTACCTCGGCTTCGCCGCCACGCAGTGGAAGCTGTTCCAGAAGGAAAACCCGCCACGGGTCAAGCCGCTGCTGTACGTCTACCGAGTTCTGCTGACCGGCATTCACCTGATGCGAGCGGCGAAATCGAAGCGAACCTCGTACATCTCAACGAGACTTTCAAGCTGCCGTACTTGCCCGAACTCATCGAACGAAAGGTCAGTGGCACAGAGAAGGGCACGCTGGACGAGGCCGACCTTGTGTTTCACGAACAGGAATACGAACGATTGCGGACTGAGCTAGAGGAAGCCTTTGAGCAAAGCGATCTCCCAGAACAGCCGAGTGGCGCAGCAGCACTCAACGATCTGCTCGTTCGATTGCGGTTGGGGGAGCGGAAATGACTGAGAAGTAAGTTCGCGACTACGAAAGACATGAAAAGCCGCCCGCCTGCTTTCGTGTCTTTCGTGTCTTTCGTGGTTACCCTGCGCGCAACACGTCTGACACCTTTTCCACAGCCCCAGGCTGTTAGCCCCCGCACATTCCCGAGAATTGCTACAGCCGCGCCCCCCTTGCGGTCTCATCTGCGGGGGCGAGTCCGCTTGGGGTTTGGGATCCGCCGCTGGGCGGGCTAAGTGTTCTAGAGTTGCAACGGCGCTTCGCCCGTCAACGGCGCAGCCGCCAAGCTCGAGACGCCGCCCAATCAAGTCCACTGTGCGAGAATCGCCAATGAGCGCGCTGAATCAGCAGGCCGAAATACAACTAGGACCCGCGATCCTGGAGTTTCGGCGCCGTCATCGCTTCGCGATCTGGCTCGACTCGGGCGGCACATGGCTGCATGTGGCGTTGATGCCGCTGATGGCCGGGTTGGCGGCGAGCATCGCTACCGCCGCGATTTGCCATAACTTCGAGGTTCCTCGCAGCATCGGACTTCCCGCGGCGGCCTTCCTGTTTGTGGCGACGGCGGTCATCATTTTCACCATGGGCTTTTCCCGCCCGCAAACGGTTTCGCTGGCCCTTCATGAACGCGGATTTCGTTATCAAAACGAGATCATTCCGTTCACGGAACTCTGGCAAATCCGCACAGGGGCCATCACGTCCGAGCTTCGCGAAGCATTTCACGAGCTGACCCTCTTCATGGCCAAGTTCCATCGAGCCTCGCGCTTGGCCGCCGCCCTTCATGAGCAGAGAAAACAAGCGACGCTGACCGTCATGTTGCGGGGCGGCCGCGCACTGCAGATGAAGAACGCTTTGGTTGAATTCGAGGAGGCGGACCTGGCGCTGTTCATGGAAGGCGTACGCAATGAATGCCCGGAGGCGCTAACCGATCGTCCAGCCTGGCTGCCCCCATCCGTGGCGGCGAAAGAGCAGCCGGCCGTTGTCGAAGCACCCCGAGCGAAGCCGCTGGCGACAACGAGTCGCGAGGGACTCGACCCGGCCTGCGGCGACGCCGACGCCGGCGACGCGCGAGACGCATTGGCTCGCAATGACTATCGCGAAGCCGGCTATCTGCTGAAGATCACCAAAGATCATAAGCGGCGTGAATTCTATTTGCGGACGCTGCAAGAGTGGACAGGCCGTCCATTCGCTTTGGAACGCTGGAAGGACGAGGAACCCGAGAATCCGAACGCCTGGCTGGTAAGCGGTGCGCACTTGATTCATTGGTCGTGGGAAGCTCTGGGCGGGCGACCGTTAAGTGAAGGGACTACTGAAACGCGAGCCATGTTCCGAGAACGCCTGGGGGAGGCGAGTCTCGACTTGGACCGCGCGGCCATCTTGGATATGGAAGACCCGGCAGCCCACGCTTTTCAGCTGCGGGTTTGCACTGGATTGGGTACGTCGCGTGATGAAACGCTCCGAGTCTTCAAAGCCGCGCTGCAAAGCTGCCCCGACCACTACCTCGCCCATTCGAATCTGTTGAGCTACTTCAGCCAGGCATGGCATGGATCGCATGAGGAGATGCTTGAATTCGCACGCGTGGCATGTCGCAAGGCCCCCGAGGGAAGCCTGCTGCCTGTGTTGATCGCTGAAGCACACATCGAGCGTTGGCGATACGCCAGGGAAATCGACCGGGATCCAAACTGCGACGACTACTTTAAGCACCCGGATGTACGCCAGGAGTTGAACGCAGCGTATGCGCATTCGCTGGGATCGCCTCTGCACCAGCCGACGTTGCTCAGCCGATACGCGGCGAATTACTTCGCATTCTCTCTCGGGCCGCTGCGGTGAAACAGACGCGGCGCGGCAAGAGTGCGAGCGGATTGGCCAGACGCCCAGCAAGGCGCCCTGGTGCTGGGAAGGCCCGCCCTACGAAGCCTACCTGCGGAACCAGACCGCCTGGTTTGGAGGACCGTGTTCAGAAAAACAGGCCGCCACCCAACCTGTTTAAGAAATAGGCCGCGTCGAAAAACGGGATTACCACGGAGGGCACGGAGAAACACAGAGACGCATGCGGTTCGGGCCTCTGTGTTTCTCCGTGCTCCCTGTGGTCGATTCCAACGGTGTTTTCTTAACGCGATTATCGGGGCTCGACCGGGCGTCCATACTCGCCCGCCATGCCCGCCTACACGTCCAAGTTCCGGACATCCAGCGCGTGCTTTTCAATAAACTCGCGGCGCGGCTCCACTTTATCGCCCATCAAGACTCGGAACATCTCGTCGGCGGCGCCGGCGTCCTTCATGGTGACTTGCACCAAAGTGCGGTTGGCCGGATCGAGCGTGGTTTCCCTGAGCTCCTCCGCATTCATTTCGCCCAGGCCTTTAAAGCGAGTCACTTGCAGGCCGCGTTCTCCAGCCGCGCGCACCGTGGGCAGCAAGCTCCGCAGATCGGTCATGGCTTGATCCGAATCACCGCGTCGCACCACGTAGCGCGGCTCCTCGATGCCCGTGCGTTCTTGGGGGATGAGCGCTTGGATGTCGAATCCCATCTTGGTCATCTCCTTGAGTCCCGCGTTGATCGTCCGCACTTCGTGCAATTCGACGACATGCCAGGACGATGCGGCTTCAGGTTCGGCGAAGGGATCCGCCGCATCGCCGGCCTCTTGGCCAGGCTGCGGACTCTGATCGGCGGCGTCGCCGGCCGGGGCCGCGGACTCTGCTTGCTGTTTGGCCTGTTCGGCCTCCAGGAATGCATCGAGATCCGCTCGCGTGACAAACCAATGCTCGCCATCCAATCCAACCGCATGAAAGACGGGCAGGCGGCCGGACACGGGATCCAGACGTTCCGCGTGGATCTTCAGATTGACGCCGCGACGCTCCAAGGTCGTCAGGGCGTCTTCCATGGACGCCAGGATCTTGCAAAGCCGCCGCATCTCTTCGCCTTCCAAGGTCAAGGGGGCGGCGGGATCGATGAACTTGGCGTCCGCGAGTCCCTTTTCGAGCAGTTGCGTTCGCATCTCCTCCTCGGACTGCACGTAATAGGCCTTGCCCGACCGTCCAATGCGAACACGGAACAAGGGTGGTTGAGCCACGTAGACCTTTCCTTGTTCCACGAGTCGGTACATCTGACGGTAGAAAAAGCAAAGCAGCAGAGTGCGGATATGCGAGCCATCGACATCCGCGTCCGTCATGATGATGATCTTGTCGTAGCGCCGTTTCTCAACATCCTGGTCTTCGCCCAGACCGATGCCGACCGCTTGGACCATGCTGCGAACTTCTTCGTTGGCCAGCACCTTGTCCTCGCGCGACTTGTAGGCGTTGATGATCTTGCCGCGCAGCGGAAGGATGGCTTGAAACTCGCGCAGACGCCCGCCTTCGGCGCTGCCGCCGGCCGAATCGCCCTCCACGAGGTACAGTTCGCAGCGAGCGACTTCCTTGCTGGTGCAGTCGCGCAGCTTTCCTGGCAATCCCCCGGAGGAGAGAGCTCCCTTGCGGTCTCGCAGAATCGCTTTTGCTTTCCGCGCCGCCTCACGCGCTTCGGCCGCCAGCACCGCTTTCTTCACGACGGTGCGAGCGATCCTGGGGTTCTCTTCCAGAACTTCGACAAGTAGTCGCCGACCGCCGTGTTGACGATGCGTTCCAGTTCGGGGTTGTTCAACTTGTCCTTGGTCTGGGCGGTGAACTGCGGGTCCGGCATCCGCACTGAAATCACCGCGGTCAATCCTTCGCGAAAGTCCTCTCCCGTGGGAATCAGATCCTTGAAGAGATTTTCCTTCTTGCCGTACTGATTCAACGTCCGCGTCAACGCCGTGCGGAATCCCGTCAAGTGGGTTCCACCATCGGTCGTATTGATATTGTTGACAAAGCAGTGGACGTTCTCGGTGTACTCCGAGGAGTATTGAAAGGCGACTTCGACCTGCACTTCCTCACTGGTGGTGTCGATGCAGATCACATCGGGGTGCGCCGGATCGCTGGCTCGATTCAGATGCCGCACGAAAGCAATCAGCCCTTCGTCGTAGCAAAACGTCTCGCCTTCGTTCTTGCGCTCATCGCGATAAATGATCTTCACTCCGCGATTCAAGAACGCGAGTTCTTGCAAGCGGCGATGCAGATAACTGTAGTCGAATTTCAAGCTGCCGAAGACCTCTGGATCGGGCTTGAAGCTGACCTTGGTGCTGGTCAGTTTTGACGAACCGATTCGTTTGACTTCGGCCAGGGGAACGCCGCGTTCGTACTCTTGTTGAAAGATGGAGCCCTCGCGACACACCTCCACTTCGCACCATTCGGACATGAAGTTCACGGCCTTCACGCCGATGCCGTGCAAGCCGCCGGACGTCTTGTAGGACTTCTTGTCGAACTTGCCTCCCACCTTCAGCCGCGTCATAACGGCTTCCAGAGTGGAGATGCCCAATTCGGGGTGCGTCGCCACGGGGATGCCTCGACCGTCGTCGGAGACGGTGATGGACCCATCGGTATTGATGGTGACTCGGATCTCGGTGGCGTGCCCTCCCATGGCTTCGTCGATCGAGTTGTCGACGACTTCGAACACCAGATGGTGCATGCCGTTGACGCCCTTGTCGCCGATATACATGCCGGGCCGAGCTCGCACATGCTCGACATCGCTCATGGCGACGATGTTCGACGCGCCATATTCGCTGGTGGAGGCGCCCGCTGCACTCTCCGCCGCCGCCGCTGATTCCTCGGACGGCGGCGGTGCGGACGGCGGCTCCTGGGGCGATTGAGCTTGAGGTTCGTTCTCGGGCCGGTCGGATTGGGTCATAATCGGGGTTCAGTCGTCGTAATTGGAAGGGAAACGCCCTGTGGGCGAATGTCGGCCTGGTTGGCCCGCTCAAGCTGGCGAGGGCTGAGCGGGTTGGTTAGAGCACTCCTTGTCGCACCTTGAGATCGCGAATGCGAGCCTCGGGCGCCAATTGCTGAATGCAAGTCAGCAACGCCTGCTTCTGAAAGGTTAGTTCTTGGACGGCGATCGAATTGGATGCGACGATCTCCAGGACGCCGCCGCGAACCCGAGTCGCTTGGCTAAGTGCGGCCAACGGCCCTGCGGCTTGCCTCCAGGCTCGCTGCAACGCGTCGGCCGTCTGAGTGCCTGCGTAGCCGCGCTGCGCCATTAACGCACTGACGGCTTGAGCCAGGCGTTTGGGCCGCCGCGGCTTGGGCTTCGAATCAATGCTCTTGAGCAACGCATCGATCGCCTCGCGGTTCAGATCTTCGTCAGTAGGCTTCATCCAGTGTCTCTTTCCGCGCAACAGCAGGTTGCGAAATCCGCGGCCGATTCGGCGGTGGACCCAACGTCCAGCCAGCGCCGGATCTAATCGTGGGCCATCGGCATGATGACGTAGTCGTAGCCGTCCGCGGTCGTGAATCGCGCCGGCGAATCCTTGCCCTGCACATGGACGACGATCGTCGCATCGGGCGACAAGACCCGCAGGAACTCGGACACATAGCGATGGTCCAGCTTGACGGTAATCGCCGAGCCTTCATAGTTGATCGGCATTTCGACATGCGATTCGCCGACGTCCGCCGTCGTGGTCGCCAGCACCAAGCCGCCGTCGCCAAAACTGAACGTGATTCCACGGCTCTCCTTGTCGGTCATCACCGCCGCCTGTCGCAGCGCGGCGTACGTCGGCCCAACGGTCAATTCGATCCGCTGTCCTTCGGCGTTGGCCGGCAGGACATCTCGCCAAGTAGGAAAGCGGCCTTCCACTAATCGCGAGAAGTACGTGGCGTGCGGCATCTGGACCAACACGTCGTTGTCGCGAGTGGCGATTTGGACTTCCGCGTCCAGATCCGTGATGGCGCGTTCGATCAGATTCAGCGATCGGCTGGGAATGATCGTCATGCGATCGCCGCCGGTATGACCATTGACTTGCGTGGCGGGGCCCTGCATCTTCGCCAACCGCCGCCCATCGGTGCCGACGGCGACAATCAACTCCGGCTCAAACTCCAGCAGCACGCCGCCCAAGGCGAACCGGCCGCTCTCGGTGTCGGTGGCGAACAGCGTGCGACGAATCAGCTCCTTGCAAAGTCGTCCGGGCAGCTGATGATACGACTCGGCGGAAAACGCCGCGACCTCGGGAAACTCGCCAGGATCCTCCGCCGACAGCTTGAAGCGGCTTCGTTGGCCTTGAATCTGATTGCCGTCGTGGGAGCACTTCAGCGTCAGCTCTTCGTCGCTGGACTCGCGCAGCATCGAGCCAAAGCGATCCACGGGCAGCAGAGCCATTCCGTCGTTTTCAACCTCCAGCCCTTCGCCCAACCGGACTCGGACGCCGATCTCCATGTCGGTGGCCGTAAGCACCACCAGGCCATCCGTCGCGGTGATCTTGACTCGCTCCAGAATCGGCTTGGGGCTGCGAGAGGGGGCCACGGCGGCGGCCATCTGAAAAGCGGACAACATGGCTTCGCGTTGGAAACGAATCTTCATCGTGGCGTACTTGGGTGGAGTGAGAGTCTGGGTGTCTTGATTACTATTTAGTTATTAACTTCGTCGTAGTCGTAATAAGGCTCGGGCGGGTGTCAATGCAGCCAAGCTCGTGAACGTTACTCGCTGGCCCTTGCCACGTTACGGCGACCAAGCCCCTGGGGATAAGCCGTCGTTTCAGCGTCGCTAGCTTGTTGGTCTTCGGTGACTTGTCGACGGCCGACGGGAGCGGGACGACCATCGTGTCGATTAGCCAGGGCGTCGTTGAACCTTGGCGACAGTTTGTGCACATGCTTGTTCGTCGCGGTTTCCGGCTGGTGTCGAGTTGATTTGTTTGCTTGGGTGGCTTGATTTCTCCCGGTCAGGTCGCCTGTTGATGGTGGGCGGCGGTAGGCTGCAGTTGCTCTAACAGATCCTCCAGGGCGATTTTCAATTCCGAATCCTGCTGCAACAATTTGAACGTTTTCTGGCAGGCGTGCATGACGGTGGTGTGATCTCGGCCGCCGTAGTATTGGCCGATCTCGGCCAAGGTGTGTCCGGTCAGTCGGCGGGCGAGGAACATCGCCAGCGAGCGTGCTCGGACGACCCCGCGCTGGCGGCCCGGGCCGCGCAGTTGAGCGGCCCGATAACCGAAGTAGCGACACACGCATTGATGGATGCGACGCAGCGTCGCCTCTCCCACAGCGGTCGGTTGGGCGGCGGCCTGGCGGGCGAGTTCGACGTTCAATGGGCTTTGTTGGTGGTCGGCCAACAACTTCAATTGCACCAAGGCGTGCTGCAGCCGATGGTGGGTGACCGGGCCGATGCGGTGGGCGTCCTTTTGCAGCGTATCGATCAACGCCTCGGCGACTTCGCTATCCAGCGGCAGATCTCGTTGGGCGGCCAGATCGCTGAGCAAGCTCAGCTGCGCCTCGCGCTCGGGAGGAGCGGCGTGGACGATCAGTCCTTGAGCCAAGCGGCCCTGCAGGCGAGGCGACAGGCGATCATCGTTTAGCGGGTCGGACCCACAGGACAACGCGGTCCGCAGGCCGGCCCGGCGCCTCTGGTCCAGAGTGCCGCATAATTCCTCCTGGGCCGCCGACTTGCCGGCGGTTTCTTCCAGGGCGTCCAACAACAAGCACGGGATGGTTCGGCAGCGCACCGCCAGGGCTGCAGCCCGTCGGTGTCAACGGCGCACGCGTAGGATCGGCGCCAATCCGCGCCGCTCCAACGCAACACCTCGCGACGGTCGGCGAAGGCGTCGGCCACGACGTCCAGGGCGGTGGACTTGCCGACACCCGAAGGGCCCACGATCACCAAGGGATTGCTGGAGGTCGCGATGGGCTGGGACAGCGAGGCGATGAAAGCGTCCAGCGCCGCGCCCAACATCGCGTTCTCGGGACCCAACACGAGCCGTCGCGGCGGGGCTTTTTCGGACGCCGCTATGGGATACGCAACTACACCCCGAATCACGGACACTCCGTTCACGAAACGAGCCAACCCCAGCGGCCGGAAGCGACCGCTCTGCAATCCCTGATTGTAGCGGATTTCCCCCCACAGCGGCATGCCGGAAACCGCCTTCCCCGGCAAAAAAGAGCCTCGCTACGGCCGACCAGGAGCAGCGCTCGAGGGGGACAGGCCCCATCGTGGCGGGAAGGGGTGGGGGGTGTGCTGGCGGGTGGTCGTCACTCGGTGATCATATCATCGACCGTATGTCCCGAGGGGATCATCGGCAGCACCTGTTCTTGGTAGGGCACTTGGACGTCCAACACGTAGGGTCCCCGACTGCGGATCATGACTTCCAACGCCTCGCGGAGGTCCTCCTTGCGGCTAACCGTCTCGGCTTGGCAGCCGAAGCCGCGGGCGATCTGGACGAAATCGGGGTAACGCTCCGCCGCATAGCGGCTATCGCCGTTGCCCGTCGCCTCCGCATGGTGAATCGGGCCCAAGTAGGTGTGGGCCCGACTGCCCTCCATGAAGCGGTCCTCCCATTGGACCACCATCCCCAGATGTTGGTTGTTCAGCAACAGCACCTTGACGGGCAGATTCTCGCAATAACAGGTCGCCAACTCCTGGATGTTCATCATGAAGCTGCCGTCGCCGTCAATGTCGATCACCAAGGCGTCCGGATGAGCCGCTTGAATGCCCATCGCGCAGGGCAGGCCGAACCCCATCGTCCCCAACCCCGAACTGCTATGCCAACGACGAGGCTGCACAAACGGGAAGAACTGCGCCGCCCACATTTGATGCTGACCCACGCCGACCGCCACATAGGGATCTTGATCGGCCGAGAGTCGCCAAAGTTCGCGAATGGCGTGCTGCTGTAGGATGCCGTCGAACGTCTCGTCGTACTTGAACGGCTGCTCCCTCTTCCACTTCTGGCAAGTCTGCACCCAGGGTCCGATGTTGTCCTTGGGCTCCACCAACTTGTTCAGCTCCGTCAAAGCGAACTTGACGTCGCTGCAAATCGGAATGTGAGCCGGCTTGTTCTTGTTCAATTCCGACGCGTCGATATCGACATGAATGATCTTGGCGTCCTTGGCGAACGCTTCGATCTTTCCCGTCACGCGGTCGTCAAACCGTACGCCCAGGCCAATCAGTAAGTCGCAATCCCTTACGGCCCAGTTTGCATAGACGCTGCCGTGCATGCCCAACATGTCCAGGCACAGGGGATCGTCGGAAGGAAATGCTCCCAAGCCCATGACCGTCATCATCACGGGGATCTGCACTTTGCGAGCTAACTTTCGCAGTTCTTCGCTGGCGCCCGACGCGATAATGCCGCCTCCGGCATAGATCACAGGACGCTTGGCATGCTTGATCGCGGCTGCGAGCTGACTGATCTGCTCGCTCCGCGCCAAGGGCGGATCGGCGGTGTACCCCGGCAGGTTCATCTCGACATCCCAATCCACCACCATCTTGGCCAGCTGCACGTCCTTGGGCATGTCAACCAGGACCGGTCCCGGGCGTCCACTGGTGGCGATATAAAACGCCTCCTTCATCACGCGCGGCAGATCGCGGATGTCGGTCACCAAGTAATGATGCTTGGTGATGCCTCGACACACTTCGACGATCGGCGTTTCCTGAAACGCATCGGTGCCGATGACTTGCGTGGGGACTTGCCCCGTAATCGCAATCAAAGGCACGCTATCCAGCTTCGCATCGGCAATGGCCGTCACCAAATTGGTAGCCCCCGGCCCGCTGGTGGCCATGCAGACGCCGGGCTTGCCCGTCGACCGTGCATAACCCTGGGCGGCGAATCCCCCGCCCTGCTCATGCCGCGGCAGAATCGTGCGCAGCTTCCCGTCGAAACGGCGGAGCGCTTGATGCAGCGGCATGCTGCATCCACCCGGGTAGGCGAAGATCACTTCGACGCCATGCTGCACCAACGATTGCACCAGAATGTCGGCGCCCGTCATTACCTGAGTCTGCGTTTCGGAAGTCGCCATGCGTCCATTCCTCTCCAGTTTCGCTGTCAATCGGAACCCATCAGGATACCAAGATCGACCCAAACCGCACAACTCGTGGCAAATCCATGGCGTTCTCAGCCCGCCGGGCCGGGTTATGCGTGCTTCAGCAGCCTGCGCGGGGAATCTTTTGACTTTTATGCTCAGCCTGTCTAGATCACCGCGAAGAGCACGGAGAAACACAGAGCTAGGAACGGCGGGCCAGGCGGCTCGCAGCCGATGCGAGCTACAGCTCCAGCAGCGGTTCGGCGGCGTCGCCGAAGGAGTCCCGCCGCACGCCCATCTTGTCCATCATGCTGAGATACAAACGGCACATCTGACGATCGGGCTTGTCCAGGTAGTCCAGCACCCGCCCGCCCTCGATCCGCCCGCCTCCTCCGCCCAGCAACACCACCGGCAACTGCGTCGCATCATGGTGGCCATTCAACATGCTGGAACACAGCATGACCATCGAATGGTCCAACGCTGTGCCTTCGCCCTCCTGGATCGCGTCCAGGCGCCCGACGATATACGCCACCTGCTCCAAGAAGAACTGATTCACTTTCAGCCAATCATCCGAGTCGCTATGCGACAACAGATGGTGAATCATGTAATCGAACTCCCAAGTGAGGGAATCGCAGCGTGCCATGATCGTTATTCAGTTTCAATGTGCAAACCCGCGTGGTGTCCGTCTGGAACGCGAGCACCAGGATGTCGCACATCAATCGCATGTGTTCCACAATATCTTGCGGATAGCCGTCCTTGGGCCGAGGCATATCGGGTTCGGTGCGCGTCGGCCGCCAGCCTTGAATCTCGCCGCGTTGGCTGGCGCCGTCGATGCGAGTCTCCACCTCGCGCACCGATTCCAGATATTCGTCGAGTTTGCGTTGATCACGGCGGCTGATCGAGCGACGGAAGTCCTGAGCGTCCTCCAGGACCGCGTCCAGGACGCTGCGGTCGCCCTGCGAGACGTTGTCCTTGAAGAGTTGATCGAACGCCAGCGCCGGATAGACCTCCAACGGCGTCGGCGTCGTCGGGCTGCTCCACGAGATATGCGAGCTGTACAGCATCGAGTAATTCTTGTGGACCGTTGGATTCGACTTCTCGCAACCCAACACCAAGCTGCGGAGCTTCGTATGATTCCCAATTTGTTGAGCCACCACTTGATCGACGCTCGTGCCCGATCGAATGGCGCCCCCGGCCGTCAACGGCGCCCCGGATAAGAGATTGCCGGTTTGCGAGCTGTGAATATTGCCTTTGAGCGCTTCGGCGTTGTAAAGTCCGCGAATGAAGACCATCCGTTCCCGAAAGTCCTGCAAGGGCCGCAACACCTCGCCCAACTCCATCGACTTTCCCTGTCCCTTGGCCCACCACTGCCGGCTATGGAACCCGCAACCCGCGAAGAGGATCGCCATCCGCGTCGGCGGCTGATCGGTCAACGAGCCGGTTCTTTCATCGCCCCAGACGCCAATCGACTCCAGCCACGGCAACGCCATCGATACGCCAAGGCCGCGCAGCATCGCGCGGCGTGAGAATGCAGCACCAGTCATGGCGGGTCCTACCTTGTGGGAAAAAGCACGTCAAGAGTCGGGCAACTTGGCGACGGAACTCAAGTATAGATGATAAGCAGGTGTGCAGGTGTTTTTCAGGTTACCCAGGGTTGCGCCGCACTGCACCCTGGGCTGATGGGGGCCGTCCCTGTTGGGACTGTCCTTCCCTCATTCCATCGTCGCGACGAAACCCGCGGGCCGAATCATGCGGAACTGCGGGCTGGCCACAATCGCGTCGACCGCAGCGGCAAAGCCATAATCGGCTTCTCGCAAGCGGGTCATCATCTCCATGAGCAGCAATTCGTCCGCCAGCCGTACTTCACGACCAAGGGAAAATCCCAACAGCTTGCGGCAGAATTGACGCAGGAAATCCTCTCGCCGCTGCCCCACCAGGTAACTTCGTAGTCCATCCAACCCTTCCAGTTCGCTGCCGTCCAGCAATTTCGTTCGAGTGTTGGCCGGTTCAGGTCGAGCCCGCCCGATCGCGTCGTATTGTTCCAGCGCGAATCCGTAGGGATCGATACGCTCATGACATTTCGCGCACGCCGCGTCGGCGGTGTGGCGTTCGATGAGTTCACGCGCGGTCAACCCGTTTGGCAGGGATTCCGGAAGTTGCGGAACGTTCGCTGGCGGACGCGGCAGGCGCTCGCCCAGCAGCGTTTCCGACACCCAGTTGCCGCGGAGGATCGGACTCGTTCGCGAGGCGCCGCTCTGGCTGGCCAGGATGGTCGCCATGCCCAGAATGCCGCCCCGCCCTTGGGCTCGCACTCCTTCGACGCGGCGCCATGGATCGTCTTCAGCTCCGGCCAATCCGTAATGCCCGGCCAACTTGCCGTTCAAAAATGTGTGGTCGGCGTCCAGGATGCTCAGCACCGATGCGTTGCTGCGCATCAGATCGTCAAAGAACCGCACCGTTTCTTCGTACATGTCGCCGCGAAGCTCGGCGAACTCCGGATACAACCGTTCGTTCTTGTCGTCGTTGCCATCAAAGTCGCGAACATGAAGCCATTGACAGGCGAACTGAATCGCTAGTCGCCGGACGCGATCATCTTCCAACATGCGACGTGTTTGTCGCTTCCATTCCTCCGCCTTCAGCAGTTCGCCGGATGCGGCCGAGGCGAGCAGTTCTTCGTCGGGAGTGGAGGACCAAAGAAAGTAGCTTAAGCGACTGGCGAGCTCATAAGCGTCCACGGGGGCCGGCGCTTCGCCGGTCGCCGGTCGCTCCAGTCGGTACAGGAACGCCGGCGACGTCAGCACCCGAGCGAGCGTCAACCGCAAGGCGTCTTCATGCGACAGGTCCTCCGTCCGCAAGCGGTCGTAGAAACGACGCAGTGATGCAGACTCCGCATCCTGCAAAGGCCGACGCCAAGCACGATCGGCGAACTCCACGACGGCTTGCAGCTGAATGGTCTCCGCGTCGACCATCCGTTGACGAAAGGCGTCGGCGCGCTGCAGGATCACGGGCTTCATCGGCGCAAAGGCCTTGACCAGATCGGGTCGATCCTGAGTGGCGAACTCGGAAATCTGTTCAAAAGCCACGACCAACGCCAGCGGCTCCTGAGCCACATAAAGCAGCTCGTCCCAGATGCGATCCAGCTCCGCGACGTCCTGCGCTTCCAGCATCAAGCGACGTAGATGCTCGTCCTCGCGATGATAGAGCGTGAGCGTCACCACCTCATCCACGGGAACGATCTTCGTGTAGCAAAGCGCCGCGGGAAACAGCCGCCGAAAAGCGTCGAGCTCCGCCTCCAGACGTGGAATGGCCTGAGGTCGCGCCGAGGTGATCAGCGGGAGCCCCGGGTCGACGCCGTCGCCGCTCGGTTCGCCCAGGGCGACATGCAATTGCACGCTCGTCGCTGTCGAGGTTGTCTCATCTTCGTCCTCCCGGAGCATTCCGCTCACGAGGAACTCGGCGCCGGAGGCCAGAGCCGCGGGCAACCGCACCGTCAGCGAATGCGGCGCAGCCAGCCGAAGTTGATTGCTTTGCGGTGCAGCGGGCTCGCCCTCGCCGGCGGCAAAGAGCGATGCGGACATCCCATAAGGGCTGGCGGCCCCAGCTTCCAACGGCGACGAACTCGCCAGGTTGACCCAGGGCAAGGGGCCTAGCCAATCGTACAGCGTCTGGCGAAGCTGCTGATTCGCCGGACTCAGTTGCCCTGGCGCCTTGGGCGCCAGCGCGTTGCCAACCGCGCTGGCCAAAGCGTCCAGCCGCGCGTTGCGCTCCGGCGCCGCTTCGTCGCGCAGAGTCGCGATCCACGCAGCCAGCGAGGAGTCGCTGGGAATCAGCGGCTTGGCGGCGGGCGTCTCGCCGCCTACGCAAAAGTGCCAGACATCGCCATTGCCCAACCGGTCGGGCAAGGGATTGCCGTTCAGGATTCGATCGACGACGTCCTCCTCGAGATTCCAGACCTGTTGGCCGGCGACCGACGAAATCCTCCATTGAACATGCGTGGTATCGCAAGCATGGTCGCCGCCGCGCGGACCGATGTTCAAACGCAGCAGATCGCCCGCTTGCACTTGGGTTGCTTCGGCGATCGCGAAGTTGCTGCGTCCGCCATTGTCGATCACGCCTTCGGCCAGCGTCCTCAAGCCGTTCCCCGCAAGCACGTCCACCCGCCACGCGGCCCCGTTACCGCATTTGTCATCCGCATCGGCGACGAGCCCTTCGATGCGGACGCCGCCGCTGATGGGACTGCGCCAGACGATCACGGCTTCCTTCGACGGCGAGGGATGCAACGTTACGCTGCGGGCCGGCACGGTCAGCGTCAAGAACGTGACCGGTTCGGCGGATTGGTTGGCCAGCAAGCTCAACGCCTCGTCGGACCCCCAACCGTTGATGGATTCATATCCTTGTACTTTGACCAGTTTGTTGGGAAAGCGGCCCTCGACCACAGGCGTTGGGGGTTTTACGGGCGAGGTCAATGAAAGCCATGCTCGCAGCATTCGCGGCGCCAACTGATTTTGCTGCGCGGCCTCGTGCAGCGAGCTTTCGCGATGATCGTCGTCGCCGTCCAGCGCGCCGGCGTCGTGTAGTTTGGCAATGGACCGTAGGTAGGACGCCGTCCGGCTCAGTTCTGTGGCTTGAAGCCGTTGGGCGCCGGCGGCCAGTGCTTGAACATCGCGAAGGGGAATGGGCGCGTGGTTGGGGAATTCCAATCGCGGATTCCGCCAGATCACATCCGCTTTCTCGTCGCGGCTACCGCACACTCTGGCGGTAAGATGCAACACGATGTCGTCTTGGGTCGTCGGCAATTCGATCCTGGCGTCGTGTCGTTGGGCGATCCGTGACGAGGGGCTCATCCAGGTCTTCGGCCCGCCGTCGCGTCCCAGTTGACCGACGGTGTTGAATTCCCAAAGGGCTCGTTGCCAGCCCTCGATCCAGCTGGCCAACGACGAGGCGTCTTGTGGCTTGGCGGCCCGCCATTGTCGGCGCAAGTCATCCAGCGGAAACGACCGGGGAGTTTCGCCGATCAGTGCATCATAAAGGGCGGCCAGGTACTTCGGCTGAAGACCGTGCGCCTTGGCGATCGCCGCTATGGCCTGCGCGTCGCGACTTCCCATGTCGCGGAGTTCAAGTGTCGCCGACAAGTACTGCTGCAGCGGCAGGCGGCCGCCTTGGTTGGTTTCGAATTGAACGCCTTGCAGGTTCACTTCCGAGCCGCCAGCCTGCACGGTGTAGCGACGATAAAACCCGCGCACTTGCTCCAGCAGATCATCGATACGGTCGCGACGGGTCACGTTCTTGGTGAAGCGAAATCCATCTGGCAACAGCATCGCATGCTCGGCGACCTGCTTGGCGGCGTCCAGGTACTTTTGCACGAGCGACGGGGACATCACCAGCGCGTCGCCCGTGTTGGTGAAGCCTTCACCGGCGGCGCCGTCCACAGGAAACTCCCGCGCCGGATCGAGCTCCGGGACTGCGGTCAAGTCGCGCAGCGTGTAGGTGTACTCGGCGTTGCTCAGACGACGTAAGACGACCTGGCCTGGATCGCCCGCCGCTTGTCGCGCTTCGTACAGCAGGTAATCGCGGACCCAGTTCCGCAGACGCTGGGATTCCTCCCTGGTGGGCTGCGGTTCATCGCGTGGCGGCATTTGCCCGGAGTCCAACATCTCGCGGACTTTGATCCAGACGTTGACGCCGGCTCGGACTTGATTCAGGTCCTGAAACGCCGTCAGATCCAGATCCGCTTCGGCGACCTTTGGCCCATGGCATCCAGCGCAGTAACGCTGCACCAAGGGTCGCGCTTCGCGGCGATAGGAAGCGTCCAGCTGATCCAGCGAGAGGTTTGGGTCGAGCAGCAACAGCAAAGCCAGAAGACTCATACGGCCTCGATTAGGTTTTTGCGGCCAACCTGGTGATTCTCACATGGCCGTCGTGGTGCGCCGTGGCGACTTGCAGGCCATCGGGATGCACGTCCATATCCCGTGCGAGGCTCGGCAACTTGAATCGATGATAGTCCTTTTCGGGGTCCTTTTCGGCGGCCGGATTCCAAAAGATCAGGAAGCCTCCGCTGCCTCCCCCGCTGAGCGCCGCCAGCGACCCGTCCTCCAGCCACTTCAATCGCCAGACAACGCCCTGCTTGACGCCCTCGGCGAGCAGTTGCTTTTCGAGCTTCTGGCTTTCCCAGTCGAACAGCAGGATCAAGGGTTCGTGAACGGCGCCGAGCGGATTGGTTGCTTTGTGCAGACCGCCGGCGGCCAGCCACTTGCCGTCAGGGCTGACGCCGATCGCGCGGACGCCGCCAAAGTCCACTCGTTGGCCGCCGTTATAAGAATGCAGTGGCTTGGCTTCGAAATCGCGGACCAGTTTGCCTGTCGCGGTCTCCCATTGCTTCAATCCGCCAACCAGATCGCCGCTCAAGACGAACTGCCCGGAAGGATGAAAGGCGACGCAATACACGTGTCGTTCATGACCGACGAATTCGCGCAGCAAGGAACCGTCATGGATGTTCCACAGGCAAACGCGGTTGTCGTTGCCGCCGCTGACCAACAGCGACCCATCCGGGCTGACGTCCAGCGAGCGGATCCAACCATGATGCGCTTCAATCGAGCGAACAGGAGACGGTGCTTCCGCGGCGGACTCCCACCAGGTGATGCGGCCGTCGCAGCCGCCGCTGATGGCTTGGGAACCGTCCTGCGTGAAGGCCAGGGCGCGGACCCAGGTGTCATGGCCGCCGCTGAGCAGCGTGCGCGTCTCCGTCGAGGAGCTGAAACCGTTCGACCAAGGCGTCCTCGGAGCCGGTGAACACAAAGCGCCCAGTCGGATCGAAGCGACAAGCGTTCAGGGGTCGATCGTGTTTCCATTGGGAAACGACATGCGCTTGCTTGGGATCGAATCCATCAGGTGCGGCCATGAGGAGCTACTCGTTCAAGTGGCGATTAGGTCAGCAAGTCCGTGACGGGCGCCACGGAGGGATCGGCGATCGGCATCTCCCGGCCGTCGATATCGAAGGAACTGGTCGAATCGACGCCGGCGGCTTGCAGATAAGTGTGGAACAGTTGGCCATGATCGACTTGCCCGTCTTCGACGGCGGTCCCGTTGGCGTTGGTCTTGCCGTACGTGGCGCCGCGAGGCATCCGCCCGCCGCCCACACAGACCGACCAGGCCCGCGACCAGTGATCGCGCCCATAGTAGTGATTAATTCGAGGGGTCCGGCCAAACTCGGAGAGCACGATCACTAACGTGCTTTCCAACATCCCGCGATCCGCAAGATCGGCCATGAAGTTGGAAAACGCCTGATCGAATTCGCCGAGCTGTTCGATATGAAAGTTGAAATTCTCGTTGTGCGTATCGTAGTTGGAGTGCGAAAGCTGCACGAACGTGATCCCCTGCTCCAACAACCGCCGAGCCAACAGACAATGCCGCCCAAAGTCGTGGTCGCCATAGCGCTCGACGTCTTTTCGGGCTCCTTGCTGACATCCAACACATCCCGCTGGCGCATCAGTTGTTCGGCTTGTTCAAACGAGTAAGTAAACGCTTCGGTCACGGCGGTGCGGCGCCGATTCAGAAAGCGTTCGTTCACCTGGCGGCGAAAATCCTGACGAGCCGCGTCGGCCTCCGGCGTGATGCTGTCTGGACGCGTGGTGTTTTGAGGGGGCTTACCGTTGCCCAGGTAGATGCTTGAGAATTTCGGCCCCAGATAGGCCGAGTCATTCCCGCGACCGCCGCTGCCCCCCGGCGTGATCAGAATATGACCGGGCAGCGAACTGTCCTGCGGCGTCAACGCCTTGGCCGCGACGGCGCCCAATTGCGGATAATCCGCCGCGGGGGTCTGCCGACGGCCGGTCAACATCATGTAGATTCCCTTGCCGTGGTCGTCTTCGCTGGTGTTCACACCGCGAATCAAGCACAGGTGGTGCATCTGCTGAGCGGTTTGGGGCAGCAATTCGCAGATGTGGATTCCTGGCACCGAAGTCGGAATCGCGCGGAATGGGCCGCCTGTATCCGTCCCCGGTTTCGGATCCCAGCTTTCGAGTTGGCTCAGTCCGCCATGCATGTTGAAAACCACAATCCGCTTCTGATCCGACTGCAGTTTTCCGGCTAGGGCCGGGTGGGTGAACACGCCAAGGCCGCCGGCAAGCGCCCCAGCGCCGGCCGCCAAGCCGCCCAGAAACTGCCGGCGGGCGAGTGTGTGTTCGTTGGACTGGCAGGCGTAACGGACCTTCATGACACGTTCCTTGCAATCAACGTCAGTGATTGAAACGAAATTCGGCGGAGTTCAACAATCCCCAGACCAACTCTTGAGCGGCGGACTTCTCGTCGTCTCGGCCGTTCAAATAAGCCGCGACATCGGCGGCTTCCTCCTCGCGCGGCAAGCGAGTCAGGACGCCAAGGTAAAGTTCCTCGGCCGCCAGCCGCGCATCCGCTTGATTCATGACGTGCGCGGTGACATTGTCGCCGGCCGGCGCCACCCAACTATTGATCGAGCCGCCATTGGCCGCGAACAGCGCCTGGTCGGCGGTCGAGAAGAAGTCTCCCTGCGGTTGGCCGGCGGCCGCACCGTAGTAAGTGATGAACGCCCCCAGGTTGCCCTTCAGCTTGTCATAGACGCGTTGCTCAAGTTGCACTTGGCGTTCGGCGACTTGCGCCGCGTCTTGCTGTTGTTCTGCGCTCAGCGGAGCGGTCTTGTCCAACTCGGCGACCTCCGCGGCCCAATACCGGTCGTACACGCCGGTCACGCGAAAAACGGACCAGCATAGCTGCTCCGGCGTCAGCGGTTTGAGCGACGAGGCGCGAAGTTGCGCGACCAGAAGTCGGTGAGCTGCGATTCGGCCAAATTGCTGTCGCTTTCCAGGCGAGCGCAGTTGGCCTGCACCGCGGCCAGCTGCTGCTCGGTTTGTTCGACAAGCGCCTGGCGATTGGGACGCTCGGCCGCCAAACGCGTCAGTTCCTGTTGAGCGGACTGCAAGGCGTTCACCGCCGCCTGCTCGCTGGCCATGCTCGCTCGCCATTGTTCGCGCGACTGCGCGGCCAAGGCGGCAACGGCTTCGGCCTTGGCCTGCAAGGCGACGTGCAATTCAGCCAGCTGCGGATCATCGGGCAGTTGCTGACGCGCGGCGGCCGCGGCCGTGGCCGCCTGCGCCATGGCCAGCTGGATCTCATCCAGTTGTTGATGACGTCGTTCCGCCTCGCCGCGGGCGGCCGACATCGTGCTCATCGATCTGCGTCGCCGTCGTCACCGCGGCCTCGCTGGCCGCCACGGCGGTCAGGAGCTCGTTCCACTCAGTGCGCGCCGCTTCGAGCTTGGCCGCCAATTCCTTGCGCTCCGCCGCGGCGACTGCCAATGCTTGTTGCTGTTGGATGAATTGTGCGGCCAGCGTCGCCGCCGTCAGGCGCTGCGCCGTCGCGTCACGTCGCTGGCGCCCGGCGGCGGCTTGCCGTCGGGCGATTAGCATTTGTTGTTCGGCCTCTCGCATGGCGTCATGGAAAGGCTTGGCCTTGGTCGCCGCCGCCTCGAGCGTCCCTTGAGCGGCCGTCAGCGCCGCCGAGGGAGCGGCCGCCGCGGCTGCCTGCGCCTCCGCGGCCTTGGCGAGCGCCGCCATCTCGCCGGCCAGCTTTTCCGCTCGCGCGGCGACTTGCTGCGAGGTTTCGGCAAGCGATGTGTCTGCCGGCAGCAAGGCCGCCGCTTTCTTCAATTCCAGGGCCGCCAATTCCAGGGGAGCGGAGACCTGTTGTTTCGCCGCCAGCTTGGCTTGGGCGTCGCCGAGCAGCTTGTTGGCCTCGTCGGCCTTTTTCTTGGCCTCGACAAACTGCTTCCGCGCGGCGTCCACTTCCGCCGCGGCGGGGATCAACGCCTCTTCCGTCAGATACCACGATTCCATCGCGTCGGCGTAAGCTTGATCGGTCTTCTCGACAGCGGCTTCACGAGCCGCAAGGGCGGCCTCCAGCGAAGACGCCTCAGCCCCCGAAATCACTGGCGGATCAAACGATCGTTGATACGCTTCCGTGAGCGCGAGCTCCCGCAAGAACGCTCGCATGTCGAAGTTCGTCGCGGCGATATGTTCACTGAGCTTGTCCAGTAACTCGGGATGCGAGGGCGGGTTGTCCGCGTGGTGCAGATCCAACGGATGCACGAGACCCCGCCCGAACATCATCGCCCACAACCGATTGGCGATGTTGCGATTGAACGCTTCATTGTCTCCCCCGGTCGCGAGTTCCGCCAACCGCGCCCGCCGACTGAACTTGGGTACGGACTTCACTTCCTTGGCGGGCGGCACTTCGTATTCGTCGCCTGGCAAGTAGAAAGGCTCTTCAATCATGACCTTGGCGGGCGCTCGCGGGCCAGTGCGATGCGGCGCGCCTTTGATGAACACCGATTCAAAAGACAGATCCGATCCAGCGTGCTCCGCCAGAACGGTCTTGTTCTTGTCGCCGTCCTTCACGGCGATCGCGTAGCTGGGCGCGACGAAAGCCAGCAGCCCGTGGTAGTCCGATTGCAGATAGTCATCGACGAGCGGATGGTTGTGGCACTGAGCGCACTGCACGTCCATGCCGAAGAAAATACGGCCGATGTCGCGCGTCAACAGATGAGGCTCGGCTTCGCGATCCAGCACGAAGCGAACAGCCGCTCGTTGCTCGGGGTTGTCCCCGTCGGCGGTGAGCAACTGCTCCGCTGAGCCTGTTCCACGGGCGATTCTCACGCACCGCCTGCAAGAGCCAGGCTTGCCAGGGGTCGGCGGCGACGTTCTTGTTCGCCCGCCGCTCCATCAACATGACATCCAGCTCCGACGCGAAACGCCTGCGCGTGGTGCGGCGATTGCAACAAACGATCGACCAAACGGCGGCGCTTGTCCGGTTCGGCGTCGGCCAGAAAGACGCGGGCCTCCTCCGCCGTGGGCGGCATGCCGACCAGGTCCAAGGAGACGCGTCGAAGAAACTCCGCGTCCGAACAGAGTTGCGGCGCGACGCCCTCGAGCGGCTGCAGCAATTGGTCGATCACGGCGTGCAAAGCGGGCGGATCTTCGGCGGCTGCGGGCGAAACCGCAGTCGTGATCGCACACCAAGCGGCAAGAGCCAGGATGCTCCGCAGCAACGCCAGCCGGTGAGTCTCGGCAGGGTGGGTCATCGGCGTGTCCAACTGGAAGGCGGCCTCGGCAGGGGTGGGAAACGGAACGAAAGTCCGTAGGCCGAGAACCGTGGTTGCATCAACCACAATTGATGTTAAACCGTAATTGCCGGCAAAAGTCAAGCTTCGCCCGATTTGCACCGCGTTGCGATGCGGAGGCTGGATGCGTGTGTCCGGGCCGTCAACGGGTCACCGCAGAGACCGCGGAGGAACGCAGAGGACAGAATTGCATCCGCCTCTGTGGTGCTCCGTGTCCTCCGCGGTCAATTTCATCCGGATTTTTCTTAACTTGATGCTTATTGCGTTGCCCTGCGGGCCTGTTACGCATCTGGCGACATTCACGGCTAAAATTGTGCTTAGATTGGTTTGACTGTACTGGTTGGCAGGCGGGGAATCGCAACTTGGGGCGGCTTATTATGTACTGCGGCATTGGACGCGCGCTGGTGATGCTGGGACTTGGATTGCTTTGCTGCTGCGCCGCGGCGACCGCCGAGGACGTTGGCGGCTGGCCCGCCGCGGGCGGCTCGGCGAGTCGAGCCGGGTTCACGCCGGATCGCTTGCAGTTCCCGTTGGAATTGCGCTGGCGGCATCAACCCTCGGCGCCGCCAGCGCCCGCTTGGCCGGCGCCCGCTCGCGGCAGCTATTGGCAGCAGTTGACCCGCATCGAGCCGCGCGTGGTCGATGATCGCACGTTTCATCCCATCAGTGTGGGCGACGCTGTCCTGTATGCGTCGTCCAGCGATGACGCGTTGCACTGCCTGGACGCGGCCACCGGCCAACGACGCTGGAAGTTCGTGACCGATGGGCCGCTTCGATATGCTCCGTTCGTGCATCAACAGACCGCCTACTTCGGCGGCGACGATGGTTGCTTGTACGCGGTCCGCCTGGATTCCGGGCAGTTGCTGTGGAGACAGCGACTCGACCTGGATCGACGCATCGTTGGCAATGGACGGGTGATCTCGGCTTGGCCCATTCGCGGCGGCGTGTTGGTGCGGGACAACGTTGTGTATGCGGCCGCGGGGTTGTTTCCCTCACAAGGCGTGACGGTCTTCGCATTCTCCTGCGACGACGGCAAGCAGCTTTGGAAGTCGCCCAGCGCTCACTCGTTGCAGGGTTATCTGCTGGCCGGATCCCAAGAGTTGTTGATTCCGACAGGACGGTTGACGCCAATCGCGGTCAGCCGCGTCGACGGAACGACCTTGGGCGGCTTTGGCGGCGAGCCCGGATCGTACGCCGCTTTGATTGGCGACGTCTTGATCAATGGACGCGGCAATCGGGGCCAGGTTTCCTTTTCTTCGCAATCAGGGCGCCAACTGCTGGGGCAGTTGCCGGTTCGTCATGTGTCCGCCGACTCGCAACGGGTCTACTTGTTGGGAGACGGCAAACTCAGAGCGCTCGATCGCGCGCGTTGGAGCCAATTGACTTCGGAGTTGTCTCAGCAAAAGACGACGCTCGCCGAACGTCAGCGCCGCGAGGATGTGTGGGAGCATCTGACGCTCTGGAACATCGAATGCGAGGATCAAGAGGCGTTGGCGGTGTGCGGCAACGCGGTGATCGTTGGCGGCCAGCAAGCGGTAACGGCGTACGACGTCGCCAGCGGCGAAGTGCTTTGGCAAGCGCCGGTCCCGGGCGGCGCGGCTCGCCTGGCGATTTCGGAAAACCGCTTGGTTCTCTCCAATGCGGATGGCGAGTTGCTGTGTTTCGGATCGATATCCGCCACCGATGCGCCCGCGATCCCGTCGTCTTGGCGCCGGCGCCCGCCAAGAGTTCCTCGACCGACGCCGAGGCCGATCCGAAGATCGCCTCTTTGGCGGCGACGCTTCTGGCGTCAACACACGCGGCGCGTCGCGGGTTTTGTCTTGTGTGCGGAATCGTGGACGGGCAGCTGGCGGTGGAGATCGCCAGGCAAAGCGAGCTGCAAGTGGTCGCGGTGGATCGCGATCCTCAACGCGTGGCCGAGGCTCGCCGTTTGGCCGAGCAGCACGGGCTCTATGGGCGGCGAGTCGCCGTGCACCGAATCGATGACAAGCGGCTTCCGATGACCGACTATTTCGCCAACATGGTCATTTCTGAACGAGCGCTTTATGGCGACGGCCAAACCACATGGCCGACTGCAGAGTTGCGTCGCGTGCTGCGGCCTTACGGAGGCTTATTGTGGTTGGATCCCGCCGGGCGCCCTTTCCGCCGAGGCCCCCTGGCCGGCGCCGGCAGCTGGACCCACCAATTTGGCAACCCAGGCAACACCGCCAATAGCAACGATCAACGAGTGCAGCGCGACGTCGATTTGCAATGGTTCGGCGGTCCCGGGCCTGGCCGCATGGTCGATCGCCATCTCCGCTCCCACGCCCCGCTGGTCTCCAATGGGATCCTGATCGTGCCGGGAGAGAACATGTTGATCGGCGTGGACGCCTACAATGGCGTCGAGTTATGGAGTCTCTCGCTTCCCAAGTCGCATCGCTATTCGATGCCCTACGACGCCGGCTACATTGGCGTGGAAGGCGACCTGCTGGCCATCGCTGTTGGCGAGTCTTGCTGGTTGATCGATATTCAGACGGGCCTGCGCGAACAGGAGCTCCCGTTGGACGCCTTGAATCCGGAATTCCAGGGCCAGTTGTGGGGATACACGGCGCTTGTCGAAGGATGCGTTATCGGCGCCGCCCACGCAAGCGAAGCCGTGCGCAGGACGCCCAGCCGTCGCTTGATCGATTTGGACTATCGTAACGAGACGCCGGTGGCGACCAGCGACGTTCTATTCTCCTACTCGATCGAGAAACAAAGCACAGTCTGGAATTGCGCTTCTGGAGTCATCATCAATTCCACGATTGTGATTGCCGAGGATCGCATTGTGCTGGTCGAGGCGCTGCGCCGCTTCGCTGCGTGAACGGGGAGCCGCGATGCTCCCCTTGGCTCAGTTGCTTGCATCCGAAGCCTATTACGTCGCCTTGGATCGCCGCAGCGGCCAAGTGCTTTGGGAAAAGCCCATCGACGATCACATATCGGCTTGCCGCAACATCCTTTACCTGCAAGCCGACTCGCAGTACTTGATCGCTTGCGGCTCCTACCGCGGGGCCGAGAACGACACGCGCTATCGCGTCTCGGTCCACCACGCGGCGGACGGCTCATTGGTTTGGAAGAACGAGCATAGCGATGGGAAGAAGGGCGCTTTCACTCATGGTGAGCAGGTCCATCATCCCGTGGTCGTGGGCGATTTACTGGTGGCCGAGCCCGCGATTTACGAACTGAAGTCGGGGCGCCGCGTCGCGCCCACAGGCGATGTTGGCGACTGGCGTATTGTCCGGCCAGGGCATAGCTGCGGCTCGATGTCGGCGTCGCAATCGTGCATATTCTTTCGCGCCAACAACCCGACCGTAATGGACATGAGCCGCCGCGTGGCATCGACCGATCGGTTTCGCACGCTCGCGCCGAGTCGCCCGGGCTGCCTGATCAATATCATCCCGGCCGGCGGTTTGGTGTTGATCCCCGAAGCGAGCGCGAGTTGCGTTTGCAATTATCCTTTGCAAACCTCCATAGCGTTCCTGCCCAAGGCGCCCGTGCGACCCGTCGAGGATTCAAAGTGAAGCGCTGACCGCCGCCAGAAGAGGCGCCTGCCGCGTCTCTTACGCTCTTTGTGCAAGCACGGCTTGGATGACTCGGCCGTGCACGTCGGTCAGTCGGCGTGGCAGTCCATTGTGGCGGAATGTCAAGCGCTCGTGGTCCAAACCCAACAGGTGCAGGATGGTGGCGTTCAAGTCGTGAATGGACAAGACGTCCTGCACGGCGCGAAAGCCCAGTTCATCCGTGGCGCCATGACTGACCGCCTGACGAACACCGGCGCCGGTCAAGAACGCCGTGAAGCCGTTGGGGTTATGATCGCGGCCTTGGGCGCCTTTTTGAAACATCGGCATGCGGCCAAACTCCGTACACCAGACAACCAGCGTGTCGTCCAGCAGGCCTCGCTGACGCAGGTCTTGAATCAAGGCCGCGGCGGGTTGGTCCATGATGCGGCCATGAATATCGTATTGCTCGCGCAACGCCTGGTGTCCATCCCAATTCAGCTTGCCGCCGCTGGCGTAGGCGCCGTTGAACAGCTGGACAAAGCGGACGCCTTTTTCCAGCAGCCGGCGAGCCAGGATGCAATTGCGAGCGAAGCCGGCCTTTGTTTCGTCTTGGGCGTCGTCGGCCCCGTACATTCGCAAGATATGCTCCGGCTCGCTCGATAGGTCGCTGATCTCGGGCACGGACAATTGCATCTTGGCGGCCAATTCGTAGCTCGCGATTCGCGCGGCCAATTGGGAGTCATCGGGATGCCGCCGCAAATGCTCCTCGTTCAGCAGCCGCAGCATGTCGCGCGCCGCCAGATCGCGCTGGGGCGTGACGTTCTGGGGAGGCGACAGATTCTCGATCGGCTGTGTCGCGCTGAACGGCGTGCCTTGAAAGACCGCCGGCAGGAAGCCTGGCCCCCAATTGTTGACGCTGGCCTGCGGCACCCCGCGCGGATCTGGAATCGCGACGAAGGCGGGCAGGTCTTGATTCTCTGCGCCCAACGCGTAAGTCGTCCAAGCGCCGATGCTGGGAAATCCGTCCTGCACAAAACCCGTGGACAGAAAATTCTCCGCCGGTCCATGCGTGTTGGACTTGCTGGTCAGCGAATGCACGAACGCCAGTTGATCGACCAACGCGCCGAGATGCGGCGTCAGGTCCGAGATCATCTTGCCGCACTCTCCTCGCGGCCGGAAAGCATACTGCGGTTTGGCCAGGTTGCCTGCTGGACCCTGGAATGTCACCGCCGGTCCGCCGGGCATCGGTTGTCCATCGCGCCGCGCCAATTCCGGTTTGTAGTCCCAGGTTTCCAGTTGGCTGCAGGCGCCGGCGCAGAAAATGACCACGACCCGTTTGGCGGCCGCGGGGAAATGCGCCGACCTGGGCGCCAGCGGATTGGTCGGATCGACTCGCGGCACGATGGCCGCTTTCTCGCGCCGTGTTGGCCGTCAATTGCTGTTCGGTGAGCAGTTGAGTCAAGGCGATCGCGCTCAACGCCGATGAGGCGTCGCCCAAGAACGTGCGACGATCCAGAAGCCGCCGGCCCGCGTGGGTCAACTGGGAGTTCCAACCTCGCGTCATGTTTCGCCGGCGCCCGTTAAGGAATGAAAAGAAACTCGTTGCTGTTCAACAACGCTCGACACAGAGTAGCCAAACCATGGTCGTTCACCGTCGCCGACGCGGCTTCCTCTTCCCTGGCGCTGGGCGGTCGACCCAGCGTGATCTGAAACGCCTCGCGAATGCAGTCGGCCTGGTTCGCTTCCGCTGCGCCGCACCGCCGTTGCAAACGGGCCGCGAACTCTTCCGACCGTCGTATGACGAACGCGCTGTTGAATAGATTGAGCGCCTGAATCGCGGTTATCGATTGACCTCGATCGGGCGTCGCCTGTCCGCCGTCGGGGCAATCGAAGGCGCCGAAAACGGGCGCCCTTTCCATCCGCACTCTGTGCGCGTAGATCATGCGTCGCAAGCCATCGGCGCCGAATTCGCGCACAGCCGGAAAGCCGTTCAGGCCGCCGCGCGATTGGAAGAAGTTGAAGCCGGGGCCCCCCGTGTTCAGGTTCAATTCACCGCTGACCGCCAGGATCGTGTCGCGAATGGCTTCCGCTTCGAGTCGTCGTCCGGCGAAGGTCCAGAGCAGTCGATTGTCTTGATCCAGGGCCCCCGCTCTTTCATTGGGCCGTTGCGTTTGACGATACGCGGCGGAGCAAACGATCAACTGTTGGATGCGCTTCAGCGACCATTGTTGTTCCACCAGCTGCGCCGCGAGCCAATCGAGCAACTCGGGGTGCGAAGGCGGCGCTCCGTTGACTCCGAAATCGCTGGGCGTGGCGACGAGTCCCTGACCGAAGTGATGTCGCCAGAGTCGATTCACGATCACCCGCGCCGTGAGTGGATTGTCGGGGGATGCGATCCAATTCGCCAGCCGCAGCCTTCTCCGCTGTTCTTCGCTTGCTCCCCCTGGATTCGCGGCGCGATCCGCATTCGCCGCGACAAAGAGTTCGGGAATCGCGGGGTCGATCGCCTCCAGCGGCTGCTCGGGATCGCCTCGGCGCAACACCTGAGTCACATCTGGTTCGCCAAACACGCCGGCATACACCAAGGGCGGCTGTCGTAGCTCTTGCTGCTGTTTCCGCCACGCATCAAGCTCGCTGGCCAGCTCCGGCAAGTTGCTTGGGGCGTCCGGCGGAAGATTCCGCGCCAGCGCGATGATGGGGTCATGTGGAGCACCGCGAGGAACGCGATCGTGGTGACTGGCGACGCGCCGCCAAAGCCTGCCGTCGCGCGACGTTTCGATGCGATACCGCACGGCCAGGCGGTCGGAAAATTTCCCGCTGCGATCTCTCCCCCAGACGACGCGCTCGATTCGAGCTGCTGCGGGCAATTCGATCTGCACCCAGCCGCCGCCCCTTTCGCTGGAAATCCAGCTTCGCTCATTGCCATACTGTCCATCGTTGACGTGCCGCAGCTGATGAGGACCGATATCGGCATAATCCCCGGACGAAGCGGCCTTCGCGCCTTGCGAGGCCAGGGCCAAGTTCGTCGCGGGATCATCAGCTCCATAAACCTCCAGCTCGTCGATGCAGGGCTCGTGACGATTGTCATCGCTTGTTTCGAGCGTGAGAAAGCGTATGAACCTGGCGAGCGTTGGCCGGAAACGCTCGACATTGCGTTGTGCATTGAGCGGCGCTCGCAGACGGGGCGTCAACGCCTCAGGGAGTCGCCCGGAACTCCCGTTGGACTTGGCGACTTCCTTGACGTCGTCGACTTCCTGCAGCACGATCACGTCGGCGGTGATACCGGCGCCGGTTTCGCCTCCCCGCACGAGCAGCTTGCTGGCCGCCGTCCATGGCACGACGCCCAGGTCCAGCAGGCCGCTCCAGAGCGGCTTGCTCTCGGTGACCCCTTCATGGACGCCCGCGGGATAGTATTGGTCCACCTTGGCCAGCAGCTGTTGGTCGTCACGCGTCGTCAAATCGCCGTCTCGATCCAACACATACCGCGCGTCGCGCGTATGCACGCCGCTTCCATGCACGCCCCAGGAGATCCAGAGACGATAAGCGCCTTCCACTTGAGGCGTGTAGGCGAGAACATCCTCGCCGGGGCGATTGTCCCACCAGGTGTATTGACCGCCGCTCAAGTTCTCCAATCGCCGTGGGTCGCCTGGATCATCGCGATAACCGCGCTGAACACCGGGTGGATTGACGCCGGGCCCGTTGGCTTTCTTGAAGACCTGCGTTCGCTCCGGGTCTTGCTCGTCGATAATCCAGGTCTCCGACGAATGCGCCTGCGACTCATATTCGGCCAGCATTGCCTGACGTTGCTCGATGCGGCGTTGCAGCCCCTTGGCGAGTTGCAAGCGGCGCCGATACGCCTCGTCTTGCAGGGGTCGATCGCCGTACCGCACGCCCGCGAAGAAGGCTTGCATCGCGTAGTAATCGCGCGCGGTGATCGGATCAAACTTATGATCGTGGCAACGGGCGCATCCCACGGTGAGCCCCAACATGGTCGCGCTGACGCCCTGGATGATCTCGTCCAACTCGTCTTGTCGCGCCAAGCGTTTGGATGCGTCATCCGCACCGATTTGTCCGGGCAGCAGCACGGCGGACGCAACCAAAAAGCCGGTGGCCGCATCGGCCCCCAGCACATCGCCCGCCAACTGCTCGCGTACGAAACGACGATAGGGCTTGTCCTCGTTGAAGGATCGGATGACATAATCGCGGTAGGGCCAAGCGTGCTCGCGAGGCGTATTGACCTCGAAGCCATGTGTGTCCGCATACCGCACGACGTCCAACCAATGTTGGGCCCAGCGTTCGCCATATCGTGGGCTGGCCAACAAGCGATCCACCAAACGTTCATAAGCCCCGGGTCGGGGATCCTCCACAAACGCTTGGATCTCGGCGGGCGCCGGAGGCAGCCCCAACAGATCCAGGTAGAGTCTGCGAATCAACGTGCGGCGCACGGCGGGTGGTGAGAAGCTCAGTTCCCGTTTGGCCAATTCATGAAGCAAGAAGGCGTCGATGGGGTTCGCCGGTTCGCTGGGCGCTTGCTGGGACGGCGAGACAGCCGGCGGTGAAACCGCCTTCCATGGTTGGAAGGACCAGTGCTCTCGGCGAGGATCGCGAGCCGCTTGTCGATCGTACTCGGTCTCCGGCCACACAGCCCCCTGCTCGATCCACCGCCGCAGACGGTCGATTTCGACAGCGGGCAACGGCTCCTGCTCCGGCGGCATGCGTTCGTCCGGATCATCGCTGGCGATGCGGCGGATCAGTTCGCTGGCGTCCGGCTTGCCCGGCATGATGACTGGTCCGCCATCGCCGCCGCGCAGCGCCGCGTGGCGTGCGTCCAGGCGCAGCCCCCCTTGCTGCTCTTTGGCGCCGTGGCATGCTCCGCAACGCTGCTGCAACAGGGGCCGAATCTCTTGCTCGAAAGGAACCGGCATCGCTTGCTGGCCGACAAGCCAACTCGGAGATAGCCCGCCCAGCCCGAAAGCGAGCCAGATCGCCGCCCGGCGCAGCGTCGCGCTGGTGGCAGGTGGCGGTACGCGCGAGAGGATCATAAGCGAAGTCCGAAACGGGCGAGGAGGGATCGCCGCGTGGTCGAAAGCGGCCTCAGGTGTGCGGAACGGTGCGCCAACGGCGGTCGGTCGTCGATTTGGCGTGGTGAAAACCTAGTTTGCGGCGCCGGCATAGGTTTTGCAACTTAGCTGCTGGCGCCGGAGTGGACGCTCGGAGACAATCCTGCGCGAAATCGCAAAACCGAGGACATTCCATCTGGAGGTCGCAACCATGGCACTCACCGCGCGGCGACCGGCGGACATCACCCCCGGCGAGACGCCCCAATCCAGTCGGCCAGCGGCTGATGCCGAAACCAACGGCGCGGCCGACGCCCCCGTTTCGAACGAGTCTTCAGCGACTGCTCCCGCCGCGGAAGCCGACCATGAGACGTTTCCCGAGCGCGGCTGTTGCTGCAAGCCCGGCATGTTCCATGGAACGCTGGATTTTTGACGGTTTGCGCGTGCGAACGTATGACAGGCGGCAAACGCATGGGAATGGTTCTGGACGAAGGTCATTTCACACCGGGCGATGCATCGTTGACGCCTCGCCCTTTCCGGTCAGGAGCGAACACATGAAGGTCAACATCCACCTCGCCGATTCCGCAACCAATGTCTACGACTACATCACCGACCGACTGGAGACGGCCTTGGATCGATTCAGGTCGTTGATTGAGGACATTTCGGTTCGCGCGTCCGAAGAAGATTCCAGCAAGTCCAGCTCCGCCTATCGCTGCACGATGGACGCAACGCTCGCCGCGGGAGGCGTGTTGCATGTGCATAGCAACGAGGAGAGCCTGCACGCGGCCATCGCCGAATCGGCGCGGAAGCTCAAGACCTCCTTGACCAAGCATCTGGACCGCCACAATCGAGCCCGCACCATTCGTCACGAACTGGGCAGAGCGGAGGCAGGGCGGTAGAGGTCTCACTGTTCTGGAACGCCACTGAGAAACGCCCCGGTAGGGAGTAGAGAGTAGAGAGTAGAGAGTAGAGGGTAGAGAGTAGAGAGTAGAGAGAGTAGAGAGTAGAGAGTAGAGAGTAGAGAGTAGAGAGTAGAGGGTAGAGGGTAGAGAGTAGAGGGTAGAGGGTAGAGGGTAGAGGCGCAACCAAAGTCGCCCATGCCGCAAGCGGCGCCCGAGACGATGAAAATGGTTCTTTTGACTCCTCTGCTCAGCCTGTCTAGATCACCACGGAGAAACCAGAGCTAGGAACGGCGGGAAAGCCGGTGTTAGCTAAAGGGTGCTGAGTGGGCTGCGTTGGGGAAAGCCTCGCCGTCATGGCGTGCAATCCAGTCGCCGGACCTCTGTGCCGCTCCGTGCTCTCCGCGGTGATCCAAAACCGTTACTCCCTACCCTCTACTCCCCACTCCCTACCCTCTACTCCCCACTCCCTACCCTCTACTCCAGGCAGACGTTGAAGGCGCGTTCCAGGATTCGATCTTCTTGGGCTTCGTGTTGTTTCAGATGTTGCTGGAAATCGCGGAAGGAGGCGGCGAGTTCGCTCCAGCGGTCGGCTTCGGCGAGTTCGCAGAGTTGGGCGATTTCTTCGAGTAAGCCGGCGTGTTCTTGAGTGGCTTGCGAGACGGCGGGGGCGACAGCGGGATTGCGGGCGATGGCCTCCTCCAGGCAGCCGCCTTCTTCTTCGCTTTCGAAGTGTCCGAGCAATCTGTTTTGCAGTTCTCGCAAGCGGCCAGGGACTTCGGATCGGCGGCTGCGAAACTCAATAATGAGAGGTTCGATTTCACGCACGGATCCGTCCAGGTGCATGTGCTCCAGGCGCAAGTGATCCAGGTAGGCTCTGAATTCGAGGGGATCAGTCATGACCATTCTCCTTCGTGTTACGGCCACGTGACGATTGCCCCCGGATCACTCACTACTCCTCGACTGCGGCGACCATGGCGGCCACCAAGTCAAGTGAACTCAACACGCCGACAGGTTTTTTTTCCGCGTCGACGATGACCAGTCGATGGATGTGTTCTCGGCAAAGTGCTCGCGCCGCGTTCATGATGGGAGCTTGCGGCGAGATGGTCTGCACAACAGGACTCATCACTTCCGCGACGGTGGTCTTGGCGGCCAGGCCGCCGTTGCAGTCGGAGCGTCCGAAGAGGGCCACATCGGCCATGCTCAGAACACCCACGCAAAGACCGTCGCGATTGACGACCGGTGCGCCGCGAACGTCTTCTTGATCCAGCGTGCGAGTCGCCTCGCTGATGCTCAGCTCTTCCGACAAGGCGACAACTTGAGGATTCATGACGTCGCAAACCCGCAAGCTCAGCAGACGTTCAATGGCGCTGTTCATGAATCAGTGGCTCCGGGTGTGAACGAGGGCGACGTATCGCCGAGGGGCGTCGTCGCCTCACTCGACTCGGCGGCCCGCAGCCGCCGTGATTGACGAACAACGGTCTCGCAACATCCCGTGCGCGAGACCGTGACAGCCGAACGATGGACATTGTAGCGGGCTTTGTCGCCAAGCCCGATAGGCTTTACGCCTCCTGCTCAATCGGAACGGGTTGTTTCAGGGTCAACACCGGACAGGGGGCTCGGCGGACCACCGCTTCGGCCACGCTGCCCATCAGCAAGCGGCTGAAGCCTGTGCGTCCATGCGTGCCCATCACGATCAAGTCCACATGGTGCTCGGTGGCGTACTCCACCAGCACCTGTGCGGCGTCGCCCACCAGCAGTTCATGGCGGTACTTGACGCCTTCGGTCGCGGGCTTGGTTTTCTCCAAGAGATCGCGTTCGGCCGCCAAGTCCACAGGCGGAGCATATCCCGCGAATCCTTCGGTAATTGGCAATGGTTGTTCGGACACATGCACCAAATGCAGTTCCGCGCTGGACTCCTTGGCCAACTGAGAGGCGAACTTGAGTGCGACATCGCTGCTGGAGGAGAAGTCCATGGGAACCAAAATATGAGTGACTTTCATTGTTCGCTCTCCCATGTTTGAGCTCATAAGATCCGTGAGGACGCACCCGTTTCTAGTATGCAAACATCATGCCATTGCAGCCGCCCACCCGGGCGGTCTGGGCAGGCAAGGTCCATTTCCCAGCGGAGCGGCGCGCGATCCGGCGCATTCAGGCGATGGCGATTGCTGGGCGTGCGGGCCAAGCGTGCGGCCTGTGCGCTGGCAGCCGGCGGGGCGGCTCACTTGCCACCGAGCGTCGCGCGGGCTGCAATCACTAATCCAGCATGGCTCGCACCATCGCGTCGAATTCCGGTAAGCGAGCCGAGGTGTCGATGAGGGTCAGCGGCGCGGTGTTCAGAGGCGCCTCATAGTCCTGCTCTTGGCGAGTCAGCAGTTCGGGGCGAGCCTCGGAGGTCAATTCGCCGGCGCTTGCTCGTTGGGTAATCCGCGTGGCGGCCAGTTCGGTGGCGCAATTGCATTGCACTTGCCACAGGCGGGCGCCACTCGCTTGGGCCATGTCCAAGGCGGCTCGCCTCCATTGCCGCTGCGAGAAACTACCGTCCAGCACGACGGTCGCCGAGCGCCGCAACGCCTCGGCGCCTAGACGCATCATCTGCTGATACACGCGATCGCGTTGCTCCAGTCGATAATGGCCTTCGCCGTAACCGACTGGTTCGGCGCCGGGGTCCACAAAGGCTCGCCGCAGGGCGTCGGTCTGCAGATGCGGGGCCAAGCAGATTTCCGCCAGTTGGCTCGCCACGGTCGTCTTGCCGGCGCCCATCAAGCCGCCGACCAGGATGACCAGCGGCGGGCCCAGCGACTCGGAATAACGCTCGGCCAATTGCAAATAGGTGTGGTAATGCGCAACTTGGGAAACCCCGTGGTTTCCTGCTGCTCATCTTGCAGCGCCGCGACCTTCGCTCGCACGCAGGCTCGATACGCCTTGTAGAAGTCGATCAGCCGATCGGGGGCCGAGTCGCGCGACGCTCGCCGGTATTGCTCCAAGACGACGCGGCCGACTTCGGGCGCGTGCAGGCGGTCGCATTCCATGGCGAAGAACGCCAGATCATCGACGATGTCGTTGCAGCGATACTCGGCGTTGAATTCGACGCAATCGATGATCACCGGCGTGCGTCCCAGGTACACGTGATCCGGGCGCAAGTCGCCGTGTCCATCCACGATGCAGCCGTCGCACACGCGGTCGCCCAACGCTCCGCGGAAGACCGAGACGAACCGCTGTTGACGGTTGTGAATCCGCGCGATCTGGTCGCGGGTCTCCGGGGCGGCAAGTCGTTGCAGGTCTTGTTTATTGTGGTCGATGTGATTGGCGAGTCGTTCCAGGTACTCGCTGGACCGCATCAGCACGGGTGCTTGTTCGGCGTAGAAACGCGCCAGTTGCTCGCCCAGCAGGCGGATGGCGGTCATCGAGGCTCCGCCCGGTTCGGCGAGCAACACGTCCAGTCGCTGATCATCGGGAAGTCGCTTCATGGCCACGGCCCACTCCACGATCGCGCCCTGGTTGCCGCCCAGCCGCAATTGGCCTTGGGCGTTGCGGCGGATCGGCGTGACCGACAAATACACTTCCGGCGCCAGGCGACGATTCAACCGCAGCTCTTCTCTGCAGGCTTGTCGTCGCAATGGCAGCGTCGAGAAATCGAGGAAGTCAAAGCGCACCGGCTTTTTGATCTTGTAGGCGAATCGCTCGGTCAAGAAGACCCAGGAGATATGCGTTTCCCGCATTTCGACTTCGCGACAGCCCTCGGGATAGGAGGAGGGGTCGCGAAGAAATTTCAGGATCTCATGGCTTTCACCCCCGGGCGGGGCGTCGGCGCCGGAGGCGTTTTTCATGGCGGTTTCCAACATCTCAAGCACCTCGAACTACTCGGCCTGGCTTCGGCGCGGGGCGTGGTGCAGCGACGCTAGCGTCGCTCCGGCCACTGCACCTCGACGCGATTGTCGATTTCACGGACCCCCTCGACATCGCGGAGCGCCGCCTGAAGCTGTTGCTTGAGATAGAACGAAGGCAGTTTCCCTTGAAGTATCAAACGTCCGTTTTCCTCATCAATCCGCAAGCACCTGGTGCGACCCTGGAAGGTCGATTGATGCTGGAGTCGCTTCCATGCTCGCTCCACGAGCGACATCGGCGAGGAGTCCTGTCGGGTCAGGCTGAACATGGATGAGGCTCCGGTAGAAAAGAAAAGAGGCTCCCGGGATGGCGGATGCAAAAGCCGCGCCGAATCATCGCACGGCGCCGCACGGTGCGATTCCGCCTCCCAGAAGCCGCTTTGACGGCGGGGATCTTCGCCAAAGCGCGCGCTGCAGCGCGCCCCTCCTGCGCGAATCGGCCCGCCAGTTGCACCCGACAATCCGGGCGCGTCCTCGCGCTCAGCGACGCTGAACACGGAATCCCGGCGGGAAACGCCATTTTGAAAGCGTTTCCCACGTGACATGCTTCATCGTTGACGAAACAATGCGCTCCGCCGTACGCCTCGCCGCGCGCCCAATGGCACGTGGTGTCGCGCTCAAACGCACGATTGGGAGCTACATGAAGAAGATGAACGACCCCAAAGCCGCTCGTCGTTTGGACCTGTTGCTCGTCGATGACGATGACCAGCTACGCGAGGATATGGCGCGCTACTTCGCTCGACACGGCTACAACGTCAGCGAATGCGAAGACGGCCTCCAAGCACTCGCTTTCGCCGCCGAGCGTGAATTTGACGTGATCATCCTGGACATGATGATGCCCGGGCTCAGCGGCATGGAGGCCCTGCAACAGCTCAAGGAGCGCGGCAGCGAGGCGGAAGTCATCATCTTGACCGGGCGCGGCACCATCGAAACGGCCGTGGAGGCCATGAAGTTGGGCGCCCGCGAATTCCTGACCAAACCGGTCACTCTCAAGGAGCTTGATCGCCTTGTGCAGAAGTCCTTGGAGTCGGGTCGGCTGCGAAAGGAGAATCAACAGCTCAGGGCGGTCATCCAACAACAAAAACGCCGCACCGTGATTGTCGGCGAATCCCCGAAGATGAAAGAGGTGTTTCGCCTTATCGAACGCACCGCCGAATCGGATAATCCTATTCTGATCGAGGGCGAAAGCGGCACCGGCAAGGAATTGGTCGCTCGCTCTCTGCATGAATCGAGCCATTTGGCGGACAAGCCCCTGGTCGTCGTCAACTGCGCCGCGCTGCCCGAAACGTTGCTGGAGAGCGAGCTCTTTGGGCATGAGAAGGGCGCCTTCACCGGCGCGGTCAACACCAAGCAAGGCCTGTTTGAAGTGGCCGACGGCGGGACGCTGTTTATCGACGAGTTCGGCGAACTGGCCGGACCCTTGCAGGCCAAGCTGCTGCGAGTCTTGGAAGATGGCTCGATGCGTCGCGTGGGATCGGTCAAGGAGCGTCGGGTTCAAGTGCGGCTGATCGCGGCCACCAATCGCGACATGGGAGTCGAGGTGGATGCCGGCAGATTTCGCGAGGATCTGTATTATCGCATCAACGTGCTCACGATCCGGATTCCTCCACTTCGCGAACGCCCCGGCGATCTGCCGCTGTTGGTCGAGCATTTCCTGGGACCGGAATGGGGCTTGGAGCCGGAAGTGGTGGCGCTGTTGGAGCGTTACAGTTGGCCCGGCAACGTGCGTCAATTACATAACGCCCTGGAGCGAGCCAAGATTCTCGCGGATGACGACATCATCCGCGTGAGGAACTTGCCGCCGGAGATCGTTCGCGGCGTGGAAAGCAGCGTGACGCCGCCTCCAGGCACCCGCTGCGATCTCGAAACTCTGAACAAGCTGCACATCGAGGAGACGTATCGTCGGCATGACGGCAACAAGGCGCGCACTGCGCGCGCATTGGGGATTGGCCGGCGGACGCTTTACCGGTTGCTGGAGAAGTACGACATTCAGGATCCGCCGCCAAAAACGGAGCCTGCTTGATGCCCTTTTCGATTCGCGGCTTCGGCGCCACGCAGCCTGCGGATCATCGTGATCCGCCCGCGTCCTTGAGCGTCTTGATCGTGGAGGACGATGAGGATGCGCGCGTCAATCTCTGCGACATTCTGGCGTTGGACGGGCACCGAGTGACGGCGGTTGATCGCGCGGCCGCCGTCCTTCAAGGCGACGTGGATCTCTCGCAAATCGACGTTGTGATCCTGGATCGCAAATTGCCCGACGGCATGGCCGAGGACATTCTGCCGCGGATTCGACATCGCGCACCGCATGTCGTGGCGATCATCGTCACCGCGTTCGCCAACATGCAGAGCACCATCGCCGCCATGAGAGAAGGCGCCGTCGATTATATCCTCAAGCCGATCGATCCGGCCGCCTTGCGCAACAGCCTGAATCGACTCGCCGAACGACGGCGAATGGAGTTGCTGCTGCAGGAAGAGCGCCAATTCGCCGAGAAAGTGCTCCGCACCGCCGAAGCGGTCGTCGTCGTGTTGGACGTCGAAGGCCGAGTGATTCGTTTCAACCCCTACCTGACCGAACGCACCGGCGTCCCGCTCGCCGACGCTCAGGGCAAGGACTGGTTCGATCTGTTCATTCCCGAAGAGCATCGCGACAGCGTGCGCGAAGTCTTCCGCCGCACCGTCAATCACTTGGAGTCCCGCGGCGTCATCAATCCCATCCACACCGCCAGCGGCGAGCGATGCGATATCCGCTGGTCCAACACGACGCTCAAGGACGAGGACCAGCGCGTGGTCGCTGTCTTGTCGGTCGGCTTGGACGTTACCGATCTGTTGAGGGCCCAGGAGAAGCTGTTGCAGTCCGAGCGCTTGGCCGCAATCGGCCGCACCATGACCGGGCTCGCTCATGAAACCCGCAACGCCTTGCAACGTCTGCAGAACGCCCTGGAACTGTTGGAGATGCAGTTGGAGGGACAACAGGAAGCACTGCACGACCTGGCCAGAATTCAACGCGCCGCGAACGATATCCGGCGGCTGTTGGAGGAGGTTCGATCCTATGCGGCGCCGATTCAATTGAGCCGCGAAGTCGGCTCGGTGGCGCTCGCCTGGCGGTCGGCCTGGCAGGACTTGCAGCCGCGCCGAGATCGACGCCAAGTCCTCTTTCGCGAGGAGCTGCCGGAGAACGAGCCGCGCGTGCGGATGGACTACGCCAAATTGGGGCAGGTGTTTCGCAACATCTTCGAGAACGCCCTGGATGCTTGCGCGGATCCAATCTCCCTCGATGTTTCTTGTCGCATCGAAGGCGACAAAGTGCGCGTCGCCATTCGCGACAACGGACCCGGAATCCATCCCCAACATCGCGAAAAAGCATTTGACGCGTTTCATACCACCAAGCCCACCGGCACGGGGCTGGGGTTGTCGATCGCCAAACGCATTGTCGAAGCCCACGAGGGAACCATCGAAGTCGATCACTCCCCGCCGGGCGCCTGCTTCGTCATCGTCTTGCCAAGAGTAATGTAATGCAAGCCAAGGACAATGAGGCGCGGTTGGCGGCGATTCTGCGCACCGCGATCGATGGGATCATTACGATTGACGAGCAGGGCTCGATCCAATCCACCAATCCGGCCGCCTGTCGCATCTTCGGCTACGACGCGCAGGAACTCATCGGCCATAACATCAACATGCTCATGCCCTCGCCCTACCACGAGGAACACGACCGCTACCTTCGCGACTACCTGCGAACCGGAGATCGCAAGGTCATCGGCATTGGCCGAGAAGTGGTCGGCTTGCGAAAAGATGGACGGACGTTTCCGATGGACTTGGCCGTCACCGAACTACCGCTCGAAGGCCAACGGGGATTCACCGGCATCGTCCGCGACATCACTGAGCGAAAACAAGCGCAAGCCCGGCAAGCGGAACTGGTCAAGCAGCTCAGCGAATTGAACGAGGAGTTGGAGCAACGCGTCCGCGAGCGGACCCGCGAGCTGCACGCGCCCAAGCCGAATTGGTCCAGAAGGAGCGCCTGGCGATGCTGGGACGCGTTTCAGGCGGCATCGCTCACGAGATCCGCAACCCGCTGAACGCCGTCAAAACCTCCGTGTATTACCTGCTTAACGCCCGGAGCCCCACGGAAGAGAAAATTCGCGAGCACTTGGATCGCATCGATCGGCAAGTGACGCTCGCCAACACCGTCGTTACGACCCTCACCGATTTTGCTCGTCTGCCGACCCCCATGATGCAACAAGTCGATCTGGCGGACTGGTTGCCCAGCGTCGTGAAAAGCGTGCCGATGCCCTCGGGCATCGATGTGCAGATCGATTGCCCGCCGTCAACGCCCTGCATCGAAGCGGACCCCGAGCAACTGGCGATCGCCATGCGAAACCTGCTGCGGAACGCCAGGGACGCCGTGACCGCCGCCGGCCAGATTGATGTGCAAGTCGCCCTCGCCCCCGCTGACGACGGACGGACCTGCGCGGTGGACCTCAGCGTGCGCGACACGGGAGTCGGGATCCCGCCCGATTTGTTGGAGCAGATCCTGGAGCCGCTGTTCACCACCAAGGCTCGGGGCATCGGTCTGGGGCTGGCGATCGTGCATTCCATCGTGGAAAAGAATCAGGGCCAGTTGCTCGTCTCCAGCATTCCATCAGCGGGAAGTACCTTTACAATGAGACTGCAGCCTTGGAATGAAGCCCCTCCGCAGTCAGGTCGGAACCATGGATGACGCCTTGAGGATCCTGATCGTCGACGACGACCAGGACGGCAGCCTTAGCCTTCGCGATGTTCTTCACGATATGGGTTACCCCGCCGATGTCGCTCACAACGGCGCCGAAGCCCTGGAGCTTGTGCGGCGCCAGACCTACGATATCGCCTTGCTCGACTACAGAATGCCCGATATCGACGGCGTCTCCCTTTATCGTCGCATCAAGCAGTTGCACCCGGCCATCGCTGGCGTCGTCATCACCGCATTCGCCACGGAGGAAACGCACCGCTCCGCCGCGGCGGCGGGAGCCGATCAGATTCTGCCCAAGCCCCTGGAGATGGAGCGCCTGCTGGCCTTGATCGCACGCGTCTCCCAGCGGCCGGTTGTCCTGCTGATCGATGATGATCAGGACTTCTGCGAGTCCCTGCGGGACTTGCTGCAGGAGAAGGACTTCCGAGTCTCGATGGCCCATTCGGTGAAGGACGCTGTGTCTCGGCTCGCCTTGGATCGTTGCCAGACCGCCATTGTTGACCTGCAGTTGGGACGCGAAAGCGGCATGGACGTGTTGGAGCGCATCCACGCGCACTACCAGAACATGAACATCGTCGTCGTCAGCGGGTATCCCGAACAACTGCACTCCTTGCACGATCGTTTCGAGGATCTAGGCGTGGAGCATGTGATTTCCAAACCGCTTGACCTTCGTCAATTGCTACAGAAGCTCGCTTGAATCATCAGCCCCGCATTCGATACGCGCAAATCGGCGTGGGACACGCCCACGCCAACAAGCTGGACGTCTATCGCCGCTCCCCCGACTACGAGGTGATGGGAGTCGCCGAGCCGGATGACGCCTTGCGGCGCCGCGCCGCCGCTCGTCCCGAATTCCGCGACCTGACGTGGCTGACCACCGAGCAGTTGCTGAACACCCCGGGCTTGCAGGTCGTGGGCGTCGAAACGGAAGTGAAGCACCTGCTGCCGCAAGCGAGACAGTGCATCGACGCCGGCCTGCACATCCACCTGGACAAGCCGGCGGGCGAGGATCTGCCGGCCTTCGAAGCGTTGTTGCAAGAGGCCGCTCGCCGCCATCTGGCCGTGCAACTGGGCTACATGTACCGCTACCATCCCGCGATGCGTCAGCTCCGCCAGTTCCTTGACCAGGGATGGCTGGGCGAACCGTTCGAATTGCATGCGGTGATGAGCAAGACAGTCGATAACGCTGCGCGGGCGGCGTTGGCGGAGTACGCCGGCGGCGCCATGTTCGAGTTGGGCTGCCACTTGATGGATCTTGTGGTCTGGTTTCTAGGGCCGCCCGCCAAGGTGCACGCCTATCCGCGTCGTTCTCGCGAGGACGAATCCTTGCAAGACAACATGCTGGCCGTCCTGGAATACCCCGCCGCGACGGCCTCCGTCCGCTCTTCGGTGATCGAGGTCGAAGGATTCGCGCGGCGTCACCTGGTTCTTTGCGGTACGGAGGGCACGATGCACATCCAACCCTTGGATCAGCCGCAAGCGCGAGTCGCCTTCGCCAGTCCGCGCGGCGACTACACCCGCGGATACCAGGAATTGAAATATCCGCGATTCGACCGCTATGTGGCCGACGCCGCCGAACTCGCTCAAGTCGTGCGACACGAGAAGGACCCGGAATTCTCCTACGAGCATGATCTGGCCGTCCAACGCGCCTTGCTGCAAGCCTGTTCCGCGACGCCAGGGTAAGAGAGCTGACCGTCGCCCCTGCCGCAACGGCGCCCAAGACGATGAAGCCGGTTTTCCAGACCGCTAAGACTCTTGTACAATTGCGCCTTTGAGCGCACCGCCTGACCGGCGACCGAATAACCTATCCAGAGAGGACTGAATTAATGCCCAAGGTGACTGTGGAGGGGATTGGCGAGATCGAGGCGTCGGCCGACAAGAGGCTGGTGCTCGCCCTGAGGGAGTTGGGAGTTGATCAATTGCACGCCTGCGGCGGCAATGCGAGGTGCACGACTTGCCGCGTGGAGTTCGTCGCTGGCGAGCCCGCTCGCATGACCGCCGCCGAACGCGATCTTCTGGCCGCTCGAGGCCTGGAGGCGGTTCGGCTGAGCTGCCAGGTGCTCTGCGAGAACGACATGACCGTGCGCGTGATCAGCCGCTTGGAAGGCAGCGGCCGCGCCGATTGCGGTCACATGCCCACCGAGGACATGGCGCCGGCGCCCGTGGAATGGGTCGAGAAGTGAAATCCCACAGCGGAAGTCGCCCGAAAACGCCGACTACCGATCGGGGGCGTTCATGACCCTCTACCTGGCGCTGGGTGAAGCCGATCAGGAGATATCTTCCAGCCAGGCTCGGGAAGGAATCACTCGGGTTTTGCAGCAGCTGGGCCCCCGCCGTCGCGTCTTGTTGGTTCCGCCCGACTTCACCCGACGACACAGCCAGGCCGGTCCGCTGACGTGTTTGCTGCACGAGCTGCTGGGCGAGGCGGTGGTCGACGTTATGCCGGCTTTGGGGACGCATGAAGCGATGAGCCCCGAACAACTGCGGCGGATGTTCCCCACACTGCCCGCATCGCTGGTCCGTGTCCACGACTGGCGCCACAGCGTCGACACGATCGGCCAAGTGCCCGCCGACTTCGTCGCTCAGGCCACCGAGAATGTCTGGACTCGAAGTTGGCCCGCGCAGCTGAACCGACTCGCCTGGCGCGGCGAGCACGACTTGATCGTCTCAATCGGCCAGGTCGTGCCGCATGAAGTGATCGGGATGGCCAACTACAACAAGAATCTGTTCGTTGGGATCGGCGGCGCAGCGGGCATCAACGAAAGTCATTTCATCGGCGCCGCCTACGGCATGGAACGCATGATGGGGCGGGCCGACACGCCGTTGCGCCGCATCTTGAACTACGCACAAGAGACGTTCTGCGGCCACTTGCCGTTGTTGTTCGTATTAACGGTCGTGGAATCCTGCGATGACGGCCAGTTGCGGCTTCGCGGCCTCTTCGTCGGCGATGATCATCAATGCTTCGAATTGGCCAGCAACCTCGCCGCCCGCGTGAACGTGTTCACGCTCAACCGGCGCCCTGACAAAGTCGTCGCCTATCTGGAGCCAGACGAGTTCCACAGCACCTGGCTGGGAAACAAGGCCGTGTATCGCACGCGGATGGCGATCGCGGACGAGGGTGAACTGGTCGTCCTCGCGCCGGGCGTCAAATCGTTCGGCGAAGACGCCAAGATCGACGAGTTGATTCGCAAGTACGGCTATCGCACCACGCCCGAAATCATGCAACACGTGGCGGAGCAAGGCGACCTGCAAGCCAACCTGTCGGCGGCGGCGCATCTCATTCATGGATCATCCGAAGGCCGATTTCGCATCACTTACTGTCCCGGCGGATTGACTTCCGAGGAGATCACGGGCGTCGGATACGAATATCAAGATCTGCAGGCGATGCTCCGTCGCTACCCGCCGGAGAAGCTGCGCGCGGGTTGGAATTCGCTGCCAGACGGCGAAGAGATTTATTACATTCCCAATCCAGCATTGGGGCTCTGGGCGGCCGACGGACTGGGCTGAGAGCGGCGCACCCCCAGGAGCAGCAAGTGGAGAAGCGTCCAGATGGAATGGACCACCGAGGACGCCGAGGACGCCGAGAACCACGGAGTCGGACGAGATTCGGTCTTCTGTGTTCTTCCGTATTCTCTGTGGCGACCCGTTTCACGGCCCCGCACTTGATTGCCGTCCGTTGCGGCGTGCGGCGTGGTGGCGGCGTGGTGGCGGCGTTCGCTTACAATCGGTGTAATCCGACCGACGCGTCCCTGTCTTGTCCCTGGCTAGTTGCGAAGTAGGCTTGCGTCGGACGGCGCGTTTTGCCTTGGAAGACAAACAACTGGACTCGGCGAGAGTGAGCTTCATGAAAGTGCGCAAGGCCGTGATTACGGCGGCGGGGCCAGATCAACACATGTTGCCTCTGCAGCGACTGGTGGATCGTCAAGGAAACGACAAGTCCGCCTTGCAGATGATCGTGGAGGAAGCCACGGGAAGCGGGGTCGAGAGGACCTGTGTGATCATCTTCCCCGGCGACCGTCCGGCGTATCGCGAGGCCGCGGCGGATCTTGGCGATCGATTGGTGTTCATCGAGCAGGAACATCCCAGAGGTTATGGCGACGCCTTGCTGCGGGCTCGCGACTTTGTTGAAGATGAGCCGTTCCTGCATCTGGTTAGCGATCACTTGTACCTCAGTCGCGAGGCGCGAGGTTGTGCTCGGCAGCTCGTTGAGCTCGCTCAATCCGAGCAATGCGCGGTGTCGGCCGTGCAAGCGACTCGGGAGAATCGTCTGCCCTTCTTCGGCGCCGTCGGGGGCAGTCGCGTGCCCTTGAGAAACGACTTGTATGAAGTGCATCGCGTCGTGGAGAAACCCACGCCCACGCAGGCCGAGCATGATTTGATTGTCGCGGGACTAAGGTCGGGGCACTACCTCTGCATGTTCGGCATGCACGTCTTGACCCCGGAGGTCATGGTTCTGTTGCAGGACGCGTTGGACAAGGCGCCCGCCGGCGGATCGATCGCGCTCTCGCCCGCACTCGCCGAACTCGCGCAGCGACAGCGTTATCTCGCCTTGGAAGTGAACGGGCAACGCTTCAACATTGGCATGAAGTACGGCTTGCTTGTCGCACAGCTCGCTGTCGCGCTCTCGGGAAAGGATCGCGAGGCGATCATGGCCGAGCTGATCGAGCTGTTGGCGTCGCGAGCGTCTTTCACCAGCCCCGACGAGCCAGCTTGACGCCCGCCGCATCTTCAACCTAGACACGCCTACCGCCGCCGATTCGCGAGGCCTTGCGGGGCCGGAGCCAAGTTATGAACCCGTTCATTCAAACGATCGTTTCGGATGACGAAGCGATTCGCAATCGGTCCTTGGATTCGCTCTGCCGGAACGCGTCCCTCGATGAACTTCTGCAGCATGCCGAAGCGCTGGACGAGTTTCGGCGCCATAACGACAACTTGTACCATCTGGTTCGATCCCTGTTCTTTCTCTCCGCGATGCACCGCTTCCACATCCCTTGGCGGCTGCCCGCGTGTTCGACAGGTCGGATCTCTTTCGACGCTTACCAATTGTTGCTCAAACGGAGATTTCGCGAGGCTTTGGATCTCTTGTTGTCGCATCAGCGTTTGCAGGGACCCAACGACGGGCTGAGCAGCGCTTTGGCTCTGGCCTATCATGAGCTGGCCTTTCAGGCGTTGTCCGATCAGGTGAGGCGAAGCGTGCGGACGGTTCGCGGTAATCGTTGGATGTTCCGCATCGGACATCCGGCCGATCACCCCTTGCGAATTGATCAACGCTTGTTGCAGCGCGGCGGACCGCGAGAGCCCTTTCCGATTCTGCGAGAAACGACGCCGGTGCGGATGGACTTCTCGCATAGCGCCTGGAGCGACATCTTCTTCCTGGGGATGGATTTCCCCGAGGGCGCGCGAGTCATCAACGCGTCCATCGATCTGGCCGTTCGAGGTCGCGACGATAGCCCTCGACCACCCATCGAAACGTATCTGCGAGTCATTGAGGAACCGTTGTTGCGCTTGGTCAGTACGGATCTCCAAGCCTCCGTGGAGCTGACGCAGGCGGACGACGTGTTCAACTTCGCGCAGGACTACTTGGGACTCCTCAAGGCGGCTGTGATTGCAAGCGGGTTGGCGCCGGCGGGCATGGAAGGATGCGGGCGGCCGATGCACGAGATCCTTGAACCTCTGGTCGGCCGAGGACGAGGCTTGGAATTGGTGAGTCAGGTAAACGATATTCCCAAGGGGTCGCGTCTGGCTGTTTCGACCAATCTGCTGGGCTCCTTGATTTCCGTCTGCATGCGAGCGACCGGTCAGGTGCAGGCCTTGACCGGAGGTCTGCGGGAGCAGGATCGAAGATTGGTGGCGGCCCGCGCCATTCTTGGCGAATGGTTGGGCGGATCAGGCGGCGGCTGGCAGGACTCCGGCGGCGTCTGGCCGGGCGTGAAGTTGATTTGCGGCGCCCCCGCTCGCGAAGGCGACCCCGAATTCGGCGTCAGCCGCGGTCGCTTGTTGCCGGAGCATCGATTGCTGCAAGGAGACGACTTTTCGGAAGAGGCGCGGCGGCGATTGCAAGAGAGCCTGATTCTGGTCCACGGCGGCATGGCGCAAAACGTCGGCCCGATCCTGGAAATGGTGACCGAGAAATACCTGTTGCGAAACGAAGACGAATGGAACGCTCGACGACAAGCCATGGGCGTGCTGGACGAGATCCTGGCCGCCTTGGCCGCGGGAGACATCCGACGCGTCGGCGAGCTGACGTCGTTCAATTTCGCTGAGCCGTTGCAGCGCATCATCCCCTGGTGCACGAACCTCTACACCGATCGGTTGATCCATGCTTCGCGTGAACAATTCGACGAAGACTTCTGGGGGTTTTGGATGCTGGGCGGCATGTCCGGCGGCGGCATGGGATTCATCTTCGACCCGCGACGCAAGCCCGCAGCCCAACAATGGCTGGCCGCTAAGATGCTGGAGGTCAAGCGCGAGTTGGAGCACGAATTGCCGTTCGCCATGGATCCGGTTGTCTATGACTTCTCGATCAATGATCGAGGATCATGGGCTGAGTTGCTGCAACATGACCGAGCCGTCATGCCCGACAAGTACTTCGCGCTGATGACGCCGCAGTGGCTCCGCAAGGATCGCCGCGAACTCAGTCTCAGTGCTCAGAGTGAATTGATGCGGCTCTCGCGATTGTGCCGCGACGACGCGCATCATCCGGCCGCCAATTGGGTGCTGGACGCCGTCCTGCCGCAAGGCGAGGACGGGACAGGCGAAGCCGGCCAACTCGAGGAGGATCTCGAACGCTTCGGTTTTGATCGACAACATCATGAGCAGATCCGAGCCGATCTGCGAGGCGGCCGAATTGGCCTGGCTCAAAACCGGTTGCCCGCCGCCACCGCGATCGAAGATGTTCAGCCCGCCGATGTGGTCGAGATGCGGGAAGGAGTCTCGGATCAGTGGAGGCGACTGGGCGAACAGGCGTTAAGCGAAGGCCAGGTCGCTGTCGTTACGCTCGCCGCCGGCGTCGGCAGTCGTTGGACCGAAGGCGCCGGCGTCGTCAAGGCGCTCCATCCCTTTTGCCGACTCGCCGGTCGCCACCGCTCGTTCCTGGAAACTCACCTGGCCAAAAGTCGCTTGACGGCGCGGCAATTCAAGGCGGCGCCGCCGCATGTCTTCACCACGGGATATCTCACGCAAGAGCCGATCCGCCAGCATCTGTTGGAAAAGCGGAATTACGACTACCCCGGCCAGGTCCTGTTGTCGCCGGGCCGTAGCGTCGGTCTGCGAACTATCCCCATGATTCGTGATTTGCTGTTCGCCTGGGAAGAGACGGCGCAACAAGTGCTTGACGAGCAGCAAGAGAAAGTCCGCTCCAGCGCCCGATCCGCCTTGATCGACTGGGCTCGACGCGCCGGCGAGGGCGGCGACTACACCGATAACACTCCGCTGCAGTGCCTGCACCCTGTGGGTCATTGGTACGAAGTGCCCAACCTCCTGCGAAACGGAGTGCTGCTGGAACTCATCGAACAACGCCCGCAGCTGCGATACTTGATGCTGCACAATGTCGACACGCTGGGCGCCAACCTGAACCCAGCCATGCTGGGGGCGCACATCGACCATGGGGCGAGCTTGACGTTTGAGGTGATCAGTCGGCGATTGGAGGATCGCGGAGGCGGCTTGGCTCGAGTTGACGGTCGCGTCCGGCTTCTGGAAGGGCTGGCCATGCCTCGTGAACAAGACGAGTTTGTGCTGTCCTACTACAACTCCATGACCACCTGGATAGACGTCGATCAACTGCTGCACCTGTTCAGCTTGGATCGCCGTTCGCTGGCCAATAAGGGACTGGTCGATCAAGCCGTCCGTCGCTTGGCCCGCCGCATCCCCACCTACATCACGCTGAAAGAGGTCAAGAAGCGATGGGGGCACGGGCAAGAGGACATCTTCCCTGTCGCCCAGTTCGAGAAGCTCTGGAGCGACATGACCGCACTGCCCGAAGCGAAGAGCAGGTTCCTGGTCGTGCCGCTGCAACGCGGCCGCCAGTTAAAGGAACAAGCTCAATTGGACGGTTGGCTCCGCGATGGCGGAGCCGCGTATGTCGAGTCCGTTTGTGAACTCTCACGCTAAGCCACGTAGAGCCGCGTTAAGAGAATCACGATGACCCCCGCGACCCAACCGGGAACGCGAAACACGGGCAGCAAGAAAACTCGCTGGCAATGGTCGCACCAACCGGCTGATTCTCCCCAGCCGATGGAGTCGCCATCCACTGCGTGACTGCAAAGCGGGCAAAGCGTAGCGCGCAGAATCCGTCGCATGAGACACCTGGGCCCGAGTCAGGGCCGCTAAAATTCCGACTGTTGGAGCCGAGACGAGCACGATGAGATACTCAACAACTAGCTCACAAAACCCGTCGAGTCAAATCGTGCCCACCGTAGCGGAGTCTCGCATCCAGCCTCCGCACCGCACCGCGGTGCAACCCCAAAGCCTCGGGTCGCGGCACGCAGAAGCACCTTCTCGAGTCGAGTCGGTTACCCAGGGTTGCGCTGCGCTGCACCCTGGGCTGATTTGGGGCCGTCCCGTTCGGGACAGATTCATGGTCCTTCACGAAAACCAGCGACGGCGTTGCCCTTGGGGCCTGTCACCCATTTACGCCTGCGCCAACATCGTCTGAAGCGTCGCCGTTTGGCGGCGGTAACCCAGAGCCTTGTTAAGATAGGTTTTCCGTCGCGGCGTGCTCTTGGTCTGTTCAGCTCGCGCCATGTACTTGGCTGCGAGTTCGGATTTTACCTTGATCAACGCGGTAATCTTGCTCTTGCGCACGACAAGCTCTCCGGAAATAGGGTGGCAATTCTCATTGCGGGGCGAGCTCCGGATTCTAGCCCGCGATCGTCATCACGGCAAGCGTGACCCGATTGGCGCCATACCCGGCCCTTGCCTGGCGGCGTTCCTTCTGGGGCTTGTTCGCCCAGGGGGCCGTTTCCAGGCCTGCGCGTGGGGCAGAGCCTAGAACAGCAGCTTGTACAGACCGAAGAGGCAGAGGCCTGCTCCGGCGATGGCTCGCACCGCGCCGGTGAAGACGGCCATGCCGCCGGTATGCTTCACTCCCCACTTGCCGGTGGCTTGTTGGGTCAGGATGTCGCGAACTCCGAAGCCGAGCAAAACGCCGCCTAAGACGATGGCGCCGCCGCCCAAGACGGCCGGGTTTTGCTCCAACCAACGATTGACTTCTTCGTTGCGGGCCAGCACAAGCATTTTGGAATAGGGCATGGTCTCAGTTCCCAGGTGAAACAATCACGGTGGATTCGGATAAAACGAATTTGGCCGTCAGCTGCGCGCGGGCGACTGGTGCGGCGAATGACGCACGACGTCCCATACCAGCCCGACGCGCTCCAAGCCGCTGATAATCCAATGGGACATGTCGAATTCCCACCAGTAATGGCCATGATTGGCCGCGCGTTGATGCGCGTGGTGATTGTTGTGCCAACCTTCGCCGTGCGACAGCAGAGCGACGAGCCAATTGTTCTGGCTATGATCCCGCGTCTTGTAGTTCTGGTAGCCCCAGATGTGCGTGATCGAATTCACCGCCCAGGTTCCATGCAGCACGACGACCGTTCGGACGATGACGCCCCAGACGAGCACGCTGGCGCCGAACTGGAGTCCGGCGTTCACGCCTCCCTGGGCCCATCCGAGCAAGAAAGCGACGGCGAAGAACAAGGCCGCATGGCTCAGGTAAATCAGCAGCCACATGTAGTTTCGTTCCAGCTGCAAGTAAAACGGCTGGCGGAGCAGGTCTGCGCACATAACGCTCGTAGTGGCTCGCCACATCATGACTGCGGCTGCGGACCATCAACCAACCCACATGCGCCCAGAAGAAATTAACGAATGGAGAATGCGGATCCGGTTGGTGATCCGAATGTTGATGATGCATGCGGTGAATCGCCACCCATCGAGCCGGCGAGTCTTGCAGGTTGCAGATGCCCAGGATCGCCAGTGAGTGCTCAAACCACTTGGGGCACGCGAATCCGCGGTGCGTCAACAAGCGGTGATAGCCGATCGTGATCCCCATCATGCCGAACGTCAAATGCCCGATCACGACCAGCGCCACGCCGGTCCAACTGAAGAGCCATGGGACCAGCGCCAGCAGGCAGAGCAAGTGCATCGCGACGAGCACGATCGCGTAGCTCCAGTAAACGCGGACCGGTTGCGTCTCCTTGGGAAGATCCAAGTGATCCGGCGCTTCGGGGGCGTCCGGAGCGAGGTCGAATTCCGGCAGCGCTGGGCTGAGCGCTTCGGTCTTGACGGGCGGAGCGTCTTGATGATCAACGGACATGGCGGCCTAACTGACAAGAAAAAATCGAAGTCTCGGGGTAAGCAGCTATCTTGAATGTCATCGCCGGCTTCCTTCCGACACAACACAAAATCTACTCCAGGGCTTGCATCTCCACCAGTCGCCACCCCCCGCATTCGGTACAAACCCCCTGCATTTCCGAGTCGCTGCGTCGATCCGCCGCAACCCATTGGGTGCGAACCAGAGGGCCCTGCGAGAGGCGCCGCTGGCTGCCCACAGCTTGATGCGGGGACTGGATTCAGGGTTTCGGCGCCGTCCGGGACGCATCCCAGATCCGCAGGCTGTTGTCGGCGCCGCCGCTGAACAGCTTCTGATCCTGGTCCGAGAACCCCAGCGCTTCGACGGCGGCCGAGTGGCCTGGCAGCGACATGACTCGTTCGCCGGTCAGCATGTTCCAGATCACGATCGTCCCGTCGTCGCCGCCGCTGAGCAGTCGGCGCCCGTCTTCGCTAAAGACGAGCACATTGGCGGCGCCCTGATGACCTGACAGGCGATGTTCCAGATGACCGGTTTCCGCGTCCCAGACGGCGACCACTCCATCCCCTTTCGCACCAGCCAACCAGTAGCCGTCGCGCGAGAAGGCCAGTCCTCGGACGGCGCCGTCTTGCCCGGTTAGCTCCAACTGAATCTCACCGGTTTCGGCGCTCCAAACCTGGACCACTCCGCTGCTTCCACCGCTGGCGCCTCGCCTGCCGTCGGGCGAAAGCGACGCTGTGCAAGGACCCGCGACAAACGCGTGTGACCAAAGCGGGCGGAGCTTCGACGTGCGCCATAACGTGATCGCGCCCTTGGCCCCGCAACTCACGAAGGACTCGCCGTTGTCGGCGAACGCCAGCGACCTCGCCTCGCCGCCGGGGACTTGAAGCGTGTGTTTCAGCTCGCCAGTAGCGGTGTCCCAGACGTGCAGCGCTGCGCCGGCGCCGCTGCTTAACAACGTCTTGGCGTCGGGGCTCAAGGCGACGGCGGGTTGCTCCCCCTCAAGATCTTGCTGCCGGACGAGCGTGGACATCAAGGCGCCGCTGGTCGCGTCCCAGCAATCCACGGCTGACCCGGGAGCGCCGCTGAAGCAAATCGAACCGTCCGGCCGGACGGCGAGCGAGCGAACTTCGTACCCCGTCTCGATAACGGACGCCGACTTGGGTTCCTGCGACGGATCGCGAGGCGCCACCAACGTGTAAAGATAATCGTATTCCCAATCGCGAAGCTCCACCGGACAAGTCGCCAACGTCTCGCGAGCCAAGTTGATCTGGTCGGCTTCCCATTCTCGCTGCGTCGATCGCAGCTGAGTGTAGTAGAACAACTGCTGCGTCTTGGCGAGCGTTTCGGCCGCAGCCAACGCGGACATTCTAGCCTCGGCGCGATTCATCAGCGCGATCCTTTTGCGCGTTCGGCGTCACGGCGCTCCTGATTCAGCACGAGCGCCAGAATGATCAGGAAAGCGGTGGCCAGCGACATCCCCGCCATGATCCACACGAACAGAGCGGGACGGCTGCGCACTGTCCGCAACAGGCCGCGCCACAGGGACTCGTTCTCCGCCTGGACCGGTTGCCCGGCGAGCCACCGTTGCACTTCGAGCATCAGCTCTTTGGGACCGCCATAGCGGTGGGCGGGTTCACGCTGCAGGGCTTTCAAGCAGATCGCCTGCAGTTCACGCGGCGCGTGGCGATTGACTTGCCGCGGCGGGGGAAATTGGCCCGCTTCGATCTGCTCCAACAACGTCTCCCGTTCGCGACTCACCGATGGCGGCCTGCCGGTGAGCAGAAAGTACAGCAGGGCGCCCAGCGAATAAACGTCCGACGCTGGGCTGGCGGCTGGACTGCTTCCGCCGGAGTGTTCGAGTGATTCGGGGCTGGCGTAAACCAACGCCGCCAATTCCTCGGCGGCCTGCCTCGATCCGTCACGCGACGACGCGGAAGCGCCTTGCCCGCCAAGCGAGCCATCGTGGGGCGCGGCCGACCCGTTCGACGTCGAGCAACGTCTCGCCTTGCCGTCCAATTCGCACGCGGGTCGGCGTGAGAGGGCCCAGCGGATCGGCGGACTTGGCCTGCAGGTCCACCGCCCGCGCCACATCAAGCCAACAGTGCAGCAGTCGGCGCAGGGAGAGGTCCCTGTCCACTGGCCCAGCCCATTTTTCCAGATGATGCCGTTCGACCAAGTCGCGAAGCGTCTCGCCGGCTTGTGGCCAATGAACGTTATCCATGATCTTCGTGATGCACGAGGGCGTCCTGTGAACGGCCTGCCGCAAGGGCGGACTAGGCGGCTTGGGAGGCGGCGTCCGGGGATCGAATCGGCTTAGGGGAATCGGCCTTGGGCGGCGTTTCGCGCGTCTCTGACGCGTCGTTGTAGATCCTCGCCAACTCGACCGCCAATGTCTCCAGCTCACGAAAGTATACATCCTCCGGCAAGCCGGCCTTCTGATTCCTCAGCTGTTCCAACTCCGCTTCGATCTCATCGCGACGCCGTCGTTGGTCAGCATTCAGCGCGGTCGATCGCGCTGGTGCTCAGGTGCAGGCTCTTGGCCAATACGCCATCGACCGCGGTATCGTCCCGTGGCTTCACCACCGGTCGCACTCCGCGAAACCAGTTCGCGGCCACGCCTCGCTTGTCGCCATTGTCCTCCAACAAGGGATGCTCCGTTGTGAGACGACCTTCGGATTGATAAAACTCTTCGGTCCTTTTGCCCGCCGCGATGAACGCCTCCAGCAACGAGACTTGTTCATCCTTATCCAAATCCGCTGATGCATCGCCGATCATCTGGGACAGGTAATCCCCGAAGCGTGCGAAGTTCATCTCGAAACCGCTCTTGGTCGCCGTGACGACGACCCGACCTTGCGCGACAGGCGATCGATGAACGGGCGCTCGAGGAAGCGCAATTGATGATGATGCACGGGCGAGTTATCGCGCCGCACCACTGATTCAAGTCCTCGGCGGTCATGTCCAGGCCGCGAAGATTGAATCGAGCCGCTTTGCCGTCGAACGTGCCATGCCCGATCAAGACGATCCATACCGGTTGACTTGAATCGCCGGGAAGGCTCGCCAGGGCGGATTGAAGGCGATCCGCGTCCCCGACTTCCTCACCCCCGACTTCCTCTGGGGATTTAGCCGGCGCCGCGCCAGCTTCCGCATTCGACGCACCGGGTCCAATGGAAACGACGCGGCAGTCGCCGGCGGCGGCCGCCTTCCGCCATCTCGCGGCCCACTGCTGAAACATCTCGCCATACTCCGGCGTTCCCGCCGCGCCGACGACCAGGACAACGTCTTGCGGCTCTCCAGGCGCCCGCCGGTCCACTTCATCGGCCGATATCCAGGGCGATGGAACCAGCAGCGCGACGACCGCGCAGGCGACTAAGCGAAGACGGCGGTTTTCGCCGACCCGCGAATTCGACCATCGGTTGGATGTGCACAGCTTCATGGCGGATCCAGCCCTCTCCTGATCATCTTGAGTGAGTGAGTGCGAACTTCCATGACCTCATGGAAGCCCGCACCAACGGCGAACGGTCCATTCGCCGACCAGACATACCGCCGCCAAGGCAAAGATGTACCATTGATGCCACAAGGGATACACCCAGGGCTCGGAAACGGGCGTCTTTCGTCGCGGCAAGTCGCTTACGAGCCGCTCCAATCCATCGAGTGCGGCTATTTGCCCTCCGGTGCGTCGCGCGACTTCCTCCAACAACGCCTTGTTGGGCGTCAACGTACGCAGCTCCAATTCCTCCGGATCAGCGACCCAACCTGCTTCGCCTTCGCCGACCACCTGTCCGTCCGGAGCGATCGCCGTGGCCTTGACCAGATAAGGTCCTGTGTCGCTGTTGGAGTAGCGGGCGACGTATTGTCCCGCTAAGTCCGGACTCGACATGGCCGCCACGGCGAACGTTTCTCCGCCAGGGCGAGTGACTTCCAGAGTGATGCGGGCGTTTTCCAACGGCTGGAACTCCTCGTCGCGGGCCTTGACGTTGATTTCCATGGTGTTGTTATCGACGCGCTGCACGCCAACGTCCATGCGTCGAGGCACATCGGACACGAGCCATCGCACGGTTTGCCGCCAGGCTTGCTGCGCCTCGTCGAGATGTTCATCGGGAGCTCGCATGGACCAGCGCCAGAAGTCGCCGATCAACATGGCCCCGGTTCGGCCTTCGCCAAATCGCTGCGTGACCAGGGCCGGATGACTGGCGCCGTAGGGGTCGGCGGCTTCGGCCAGGACGGTCGCACCCGGCTTGATCAGGTTCACACGGTTAAGAACATGAAACTCAGGCATCATGGCCAGGCGCTCCAATTCGCCGTCCTGAGTCGCGCGAGTCCGTGCCCAGGGCTGCAGTGCCCCTTCGCGAGTCAGTCCCCAACGGTGAAAGCCCTGCTTTGGCGGCTCGGCGGGCGGGTCCAGATAGACCGGCAGCAGTTCATCCAGTCGCGTGTTGCGATAACCGCCTTCGACGAACGATTCCTGCCCGCCCAGCATCAGCAAGCCGCCGCCGCGAACCGAGACAAAACGGTGCATCAAGTTCAGTTGATCCGCGGTGAAGAAGTCGGCTTCCAGATCATCCAGGATGATCGCATCGTAGCGAAACAGGTCGGCTGGCGACTTTGGGAAACCGTCGCTCAACTCTCCTTCGTCCAGCTTGCCCATCCGCAACAACACCGGTTGGTCGTATTGTTCCGCTGCTTCTTCATCGGGATCGAAGCCGCGGAAGACCGAGTTGGCCCGCTCTCCCTGGCGGCCTCGAAAATCGAACTTCGCTTCCCGCTTGGCGATTCGCAAAAGGCCGATGAGCTCGACCTCCTCATCGGCTTGCAGCGCGCGGCGAAGGAACTTGAACTCCCAATTCGGCCGTCCGCCGACGTACAAGACGCGATACGGTCCCTTTCCACGCTGCGCGACAACCCAACGTCGATTGTTGTCCAGCGTGGCTTCGTCGCTGCGCGCGCCTTCCTCGAAAGTTCGCGGCGAAGCCTTGTCGCGAACTCGAACCTGATAGAAAAGAGCCCCGGTGCGATCCGGCTTGACGAGGAAGTCGGCGGTCAATCGGCGCTCGGGCACGACTTTTCCCATGTCCTTGGTTTGCAGGATGTCGCCTTCCTGATCCAGCAATTCGGCCAGCAGCGTGCGGCCATTCATGCCGTCGGCGGCGGCTTCGGCGCGAACCGTCACGGGGGTGGTTTCAAACAGCGTTTGAGTGACGCCGACGCCGCCGATACGAGCATCGCGCGGCGGGCGTTGATTACCGACCAGGATGGGATAGATCGGCGGCAGTCCATCCAACCACTCCAAGTCGGCGAAACCCTCGTCAGCGACGTCGGTGGCGTTGCCATCGGTGAACAACAGCACGCCCGCCACGGGACGATCGCGATGTCGTTGCTTCAACGTCTGCAGGGCCGCGGACAGGCGACTGCCTTGACCCTCGAACTTCAGATCAGCAAACGAGCCGACATTCCGCAGCGTCTCGTCGAACTCATAATTGCGGACGTCAAACACTTCCGCGAGCCGTGCTTGCCAGGCGGGTTGCCGCAAGGCGTCTTGCAGTTTGGAGCCGCGAGTCGCGCCTCCGTTGGCGTCGCGCACGTCCATGCTGCGACTGGCGTCGGAAAGCAGCACGAACAAGTTGGCGCCCGGCCGCGGCCGTTCGCTGCGGACCAGCGGCTCCAGCAAGCAGAACGCTAGCGCTAGAAACGCCACGGTCTTCAAACCCGCCGCCAACCAGCGCCAGCCGGTTCGCAGCGGGCTGGTCGTGTAGGCCCACAGCAAGACAACCACCGCTAAGGCGATCATCACGATTGAGGGCGTTTGCCATTGGGGGGCTCCCCAAATCAGGTTCATCGACCGCTCCCCAGTTTTTCGCGATAACGCCGCACTTGTTCGCGATATTCGGGCGGCGCCGGCTCGCGATCCAATGGCGTCTGCGCCGCTTGATCGGCCGTCCGCATCAAGAGTTCAGCGGACACGCGATCGGTCAGTTCCGCCAGCGGCTTCGAGATTCGTTCGCGGACGACTTCCCAATTCGGCTCCTTCGAGTAGCGTTTCAACTCCAGGCGAACCTGGCGAGCGCGATCTCGAATAGCGGCCGCCTCGGCGCGAAGATCAGGATCGCTGACCATTTCTTCGACATCCCGCAAGCGGTCGCTCCAGTCACGAAAATCATCGCCAGTCAGGGGCGCGGGGACTCCGCTATACGTCGGGCCAAACGGATTGCCGGCGTCGCGTTGCTGCTGATCCTCGCCGCGTTGGGGATCCCGCAAGCCAGGCCGTCCGCCCTCGCCCGGCTGACGTTGTCCAGGCTGCTGTCCCTGCTGCTGTCCTTGCTGTTGACCAGGTTGCTGTCCCTGCTGTTGACCGGGTTGCTGTCCCTGCTGTTGACCAGGTTGCTGTCCTTGCTGTTGACCAGGTTGCTGTCCCTGCTGTTGACCGGGTTGCTGTCCTTGCTGTTGACCGGGTTGCTGTCCTTGCTGTTGACCAGGTTGCTGTCCTTGCTGTTGACCAGGTTGCTGTCCTTGCTGTTGACCGGGTTGCTGTCCCTGCTGTTGACCAGGTTGCTGTCCTTGCTGTTGACCGGGTTGTTGTCCCTGCTGTTGACCGGGTTGTTGGCCCTGCTGTTGACCGGGTTGTTGACCCTCTTGTTGTCCTTGCTGTTGCTGTTGTCCTTGCTGCTGACCCTCTTGTTGTCCTGGTTGTTGTGTTGGATTTTCGGGCTGTTGGCCGGTTGGCTCGGCGCCTTGTCGTTGATCGGCGGCTTGCGGGTCGCCTTCTTGGCGCGGCTGTGCCTCGGGCGATGGGTTGGGATCACGGCTGTTGATCTCTTGATTCAGTTCGCGGGACAGACGTTGCAGTTGGTCGCGAGCGCGGCGGAGGGCTTCCGCGTCGTCGCCGAGTACGGCTTCGGCTGCTCGTCGCACGCCGTCACGAAGCTGCTCCAACTCGGGCTGGCCGGCTTCGAGCGTTTGTCGCGTCTGATCCTTGAAGCCGGATTCCAGCCACTGGGCGGCGCTATCCAGGGACTTTTCCAGCGTTTCGCGATCGGTTTCGCGATAGGTGTCGTAGAGTCGGCGGGAGAGCAGTGGTTCGCTGGACTCGGCGTCCTGAACGGTTTGCTTGATATCGTCCATCAGCTCGCCCAATCGTCGCCGCTGCTGTTGCAATTCCTCCCCGACTTGTCGCCGCTCGTCGGAGGGCCGCAGACTGCGTTGGTCGGCCTGATCGGCCTCGCGAAGTTGCTGGGCAAGTTCCTCTTGAGTGTCGGTCAGTTGATCGGCTTGTTCGCTCATTGACTCCATCCGCTCTTGGAACTCGCTGGCGGCTTGCCGGCGGAATTCATCGCGCAACTCCTCGAGCTTTTCCTCGGCGCGTGAGCCTTCGGCGAGCGCTTGCGAGGTGCGGCCTTCCTGCAATGCTTCTGAGGCGCGGCGAACGTTTTCGCGCGTTTGCTCCAACTCGGACCGCTCCTCGGCCATTTGCTGTTGATTCTCCGGCTGGCTCATGCGATCCAGCAACTCATCGGTGTCGCGCAGCATTTGTTCTTGTTGTTCTCTGAGTCGTTGCAGGCGTTGTTCCAATTCCTGGCGTTCTTCTTCGGTTTCAGCCTGTTGAAGTTCGAGCTCCAACTCATTGATCCGCCGGTTCAAGTCGGCTTGGCGACGGGCTAATTCCCGCAAGCGATTCAGCACTTGGCGAGCTTCGCGCTGCGCCGGATCTTCCTGTTGTTCATTCGCTTGAGTCTCATCTTCATAGCGTTGTTGGTTGTCGCGCAGCTCCAGTTGATTCAACTGCTGTTGCGAGCGATTTCCCGAGTTCTGTCCGGATTGCTGGCCTTGCTGCTGTTGTTGTTGCTGCTGTTGAATGACCTCATGTTCTCGAGCCCGCATTTTCAGGAGGGCTTCCAAGACGGCTTGTTCCGCTTGCATCGCGTCGGAGAGCAGCGCGGGATTGCTGTCGGCGGTGGCCCGCTGCAGCACGTCCACGACTCCTTGCATGCCGCCGATTGCTTGCTGCAGAAACTGCGCCGTGCGAGCATCCTGGATTTGCTCGCCCGCCTGTTCGGCCAAGCCCGCCGCTTGTTGCTGCGATTCGATCAGCACTTGGACATCATCCTCGAACGCGTCGCTGGGCGTCGTTCCACGTTCGCGCCGCCGCACGTTCCAGGTGGCTGTAATGATCTGTTTCTGCAGCTCGAGTAATTGCTCGGCTTGCTGCCCGCCGCCTTGTTGTTGCTGCTGCTGTTGTTGTTGCTGCTGGCCTCCCGCCGGTTGTTGTCCCTCACGGAAGATCTCTTCGAACGGCCGCACTTCGGCGAAGTACATATCGCTGGTGGTGCGTCGCACCTCTCCGTCGGGTCCGGCGTCCTCGGCCCAGAAGTAATAGCTGACCAGTTGATCGGGCTCGACGCCCAAGGCCTCCATCTGCAGAAGATGCCGCGATTCGATCTTCTGTTTGCCGGCCTCATTCTCGCCCAGCACGAATTCCTGCATGCCGACCGAGCCCATTAACATGACGCCGTGTCGGATCAGACCAAAATCATCCCACCATTGGGCGTGCAGCTGAACTTCCTCCAACGGCGAGACTCGCAGGTCGCGGGCCGGCGCGAGCACCTTGCAATTGGGTTCGGCGTTGGCCAAAGCCGTCAGCGTGATTTCGATCTCTTGCTTGTTGGCGCGTCCGGCGTCGTCGATCAGTCGTCCCTGCAAACGCAACGTCTTTGTCAAGGGAATCGAGACCACGTACTTCGTCGGCTCGGCGGCGTCCGCCGCCAACTCGTAGATAACCGATGGGTCTTCGTTATCGAACAGCGAAGCCTCCACCACGGGCTTGTTCAGGCGAAGGATCAGATCAACTCGCGTTCCTTCGACCGCGCTGATGCGTCGAATGTCCTCCAACAACGCCGGCGCCAGTTGTGTGTAATCAGGAAACTCCAGCCGCGCGTCGGCGCGTTGCAATGTCGGATACTCAAACACCGTCACCTGATATTCCGGCGAACGCCCTCCCTCGTATTCGACTCGATAAGTCAGTGGATCTTGGACCGCATCGATGCGACTGGCGAACAGCGGATCCTCCAGGCTCCTGGTCATTTCCAGGACCTCTTCCGGAACGCCGGAACGACTGACCACCAGTTGCACATCGGCGGGAAGACGGCCTTCAAAACGTCCCAGGACCAGCAATCCAGCGCCTCGCTCCACTTCGGCGTCGCCGGGCTCCACGGTCAGTTCGACGGTTTGGGGCAGCAAATCGGGCGCGGCGAGCGCGATGATCTGGCGAGTCCACTTGGATGAAGCCAAGGATCGCGAGACGCCCAGCCCGGCGCAGACGGCGATCGCTCCGATCAGCAAGGACGCAAACACGCGTCCCGCCGGCATGATGTCCGTCCAAGGCCGCCTGGCCGACAAGGTCAACGTCTCGCGCACCAGTCGCTGCTGAAAGTAGCCGCGATCCTGAAGGTGCTCCAAAGCCGTTACGAGTCGCGAATCCAACTCGGGATGGCGAGATTCAATGCGCCGGGCGACGTGGAGCGGATTGCGCTGCGTTCGCAGACAAAAAGCCAAAGCGGCCAAGGACGCCGCCAGGGCGCCGATCGACAAGACGGCGGGAGCGGAATCCAACGACCACCCCCAGGAAAAGCTGCCGTACAACCAGAAGAACGCCAGCACCATGGTCAACAAACCGACGGCGGCTAAGGCCCAACCGACTCGATGCCAGCGAATCCGCGAAGCAACTTGCCGAACGTTGCGTTGAATCTGATTCATAACGAACCGCTTCCTGTCGGGTGTTTCAAGCGATCAAACAATGTCGGAGGATTCAGGCGGCGGCCATACGTTGGGCCTGGCGGGCCGTCCGCGCCGCCAACCAGGTCTCGATGATCAACAAGCCCAGGACCGCCGCCAACGCCCATTGCCAGAGCTTCTGTCTTCCTTCTAGTTCCACATCCTGCAAGTGCCGAGTCCGTTCGGCTTTCTCGGTTTGCGAGACTTGCTTGCCGATCGCCACGCCCATCGGCTCCAATTCGTTGGGATCGCGGGCGGCGGTGTCGGACTCTTCGCCCATCAGGTTAACGGCCAGGTTCACGGTTCGCGGCTCGTCGCCGATGTCGGCTTCGGCCTGATACATGCCGGGTTGGACGGCCACGAAGCTGTCTTGCGATTCCTGAGCCTTTACTCCCGGTCCGCGGATTCGCCAATTTCCCTCGGCCAGAGCGGGCAGGGCCACCGTTTCTCCCACGATCAGCGACTCGGGGCTCCAGCGATCTCGCTGCGTCATGCTCGCGACGCCCTCCATGAAGGGAATGAACTTGGAGGCCACGCGCGCCAGCTGGCTCTCTTCGGGGCGCCAACCGGCGGCGAGGACGATCAACCTTCCCTGACCGATCGTCGCATCGAGCACCGCGGGATCACCGTCATCAAACCGCGCCACGACTTGCCATGGCTCGTCCGACGCGGTCAGCCGGCGGTGGCCCCAGAAGCGGACTTCGGTGAAGTCGCTGTATTGCGGGCTTGCCAAACGAGCGAAGACTGGGTGGCGGAAGTCCACTTCCGCGAACAGGCAATAGGGCTCGACGGGCGCGTCGGCGGCTTCCAACGAGTTTGATTGCAAGAGCGATCGCAGCGCTTGTTGCAACGGCTCGCCGGCGGGGTCGGCCAACACCCACAACGTGGTTCCACCGGCGTTCAACCATTGGCGAAGCAAATCGCAACGCTCGTTGCTGATCGCGTCGCGAATCACCACCAAATCCGTATTCTTGAGGTCGCTCAACGCCACGGTCTGGTCCAGACGATGCGTTACGAATTGGACCCGGCGTCCTTGTTGATTCTCGAGTGCGGCTTCCAGATAGAATCTCAGCTGGAGGGGATCCTCGGGCGCGTCATCCATGAACAGGCCAATCTCGAGTTCCTGTTCGGGCGTCGCGGCGAAATAGAACGTGTTGTCGAAATCCGAGTCGTCGCCTGCGAGCACAACGCGGTCGGCGCCGGGCGGCGGCGCTGGCAGGCCCACGACGCGAGTCTCCCCCGCCGGAGCGCTCACCGCCACCTCCTCGGCGAGTGGTCCCTGTTCGTTCGCCCAGTACACCTTGAACGTCTCGCGCTTGGCGTCCGCGGAATTCGCCAGCCGCAAGCGAAATCGGGCGCCGCTTTGGTCCACGGCGTCCTCCAGGCTCGCATCGGCGACTTCGGCCACGCGGACCACTGCGTTGCCGTTGTTGGCGGCGACGGTGTGGAAGGCCGCCTGCACGTTCTCCGGCCAATCGTACGCTTGCAAGGCCTCGACACGGGCGCCCTGCTGCATGTCGCTGATCACGACCACTTGCATGGCTGCGTCGGATTGGGCTCGATCGTTGGCCTCCACTAGCGCGTCCGCGGCGAAAGCCAGGGCGCCGCCCAAGTCGGTGCTCCACCAACCGGGTTCGAGTTCCTCGAGGACCAATCTTGCTTGGGCCACGGAAGCGACGCCGTTTTCCTGCGCGTCGGATTCAGACCAGCCCTGCAGGAGCTTGGGCTGTTCATCGAAGGCGATCACGCCCACGCGATCGGCTGGCTCCAGTTCATCGAGAATCTGGTTGGCTTGCCGGACCGCTTGCCGCCAAACGGCTGGCCGCCGCATGCTGGCGCTCACGTCCATCAACAACGCGATTCGCCGGCCGCGAATACTCGCCAGATTCAATTGTGCTTCGGAACGCAGGAACGGCCGTCCAAACGCCAACGCCAACAAGATAAGCGCCGCGGCTCGCAGCGCCAGCAGCAGCCAATGTTCAATCCTGCTCCGCCGCGACAGTCGTGGAGGCGAAGGCGATAAGAACATCAGCGAGCTGAAGACTTTTCGTCCCTCGGGCGAGCGCCGAATCAAATGCAGCAGGATGGGCAGCGACACTCCCAGCAGACCGGCCAGGTAGAGCGGCGTGAGAAAACTCATCGACGACCTCCCGCCGGCGCGCGTCGTCGGGCCAAACCCGCGTACCTTGCCCGGACATTCAAGAAGTCGAACAACACGAGCTCCAAAGATTGGTCCGTCGCGATCTCGTAGATTTCGATGCCGTGTTGCATGCAGATGTCCTTCAACTGTTGAGCGTGCTGGTTGAAGTTCTGCACATACTGCTCGCGCACTACTTCCGGGTCCACATAGATTTCGCGGCCGGTCTCCAGATCCTGATACATGGCGGGCGAGTCCAGTTGCAGCGTTCGCTCGCTGGGATCAAGAACGCGAATCACCAGCACTTCGTGCCCGCGGGCTTGGAGGCAGGCCAGCTGTTTGTCGAGCGATTCCAAGGGGGCCAGCAGATCGCTGATCAGGACGATCAAGCCGCGACGGTTGACGGTGGCGGCGACTTGATCCAGAGGGGCCCCCAAGTCTGTATCGGCTCCGCTCTCGGCTTGTTCCAACATCATGGTCAGCCGATGGAAATGTCCAGGTCGATGTCGGGGCGGCAGGTACTGATCGACGTGCTGATGAAAGGTCATCAATCCGGCGGCGTCGCGTTGGGTCGAAAGGAAATAGGCGAGCGTCGCGGCGAGCGTCTTCGCGTAGTCGGCTTTGGTGTAGTCGCCCGATCCATAGGACATCGAGCGGCTCAGATCGAGCACCAAATGGCAACGCAGATTTGTTTCATCCTCGAAGCGCTTGACGTAGTAACGATCACTGCGGGCCAGCAACTTCCAGTCGACGTAGCGCACATCGTCGCCGGGCGTGTACTCGCGGTATTCGCTGAACTCAACGGAGAAGCCATGGAAGGGACTGCGATGCAAGCCGTTATAAAAGCCCTGAACCACGGTCTTCGCGCGCAGCTCAAGGTTGGCCACGCGCATCAGCGCGGCGGGATCGACAAAGCCTGTCGAGCGTTTCGATCCGGACTGGTTTGGAGCGGCGGGTGGACTCACGCGGTCACCGAGGGTGGAGAGGCAGCGGCGCGACGCCGCGGAGGCTTGGTGGGGACGGAGCGTGTTGGCTAGGGCGCGGCGACCTCCTCCAACAAGCGTTGAATGACGTCCTCGGGGCGGATTCCTTCGGCCTCGGCTCGATAGCCGACCAGGATGCGATGCCTGAGCGTGGGCAAGGCCAAGGCCTTGAGATCTTCCAGGGTCACATGCGCGCCCCGCCAGCAAAGCGCGGGCCTTGCCGCCCAGGACAAGGAACTGAGCGGCTCGCAAACCCGCCCCCCAGGAAACCCATTGGTCGATGAACTCGGGCGATCCCGCTTGACCGGGGCGACTGGCCGAAGCCAGGCGGACCGCGTAACGCACCAGATCCTCGGCGATGGGAACCTGTCGGACGACTTCGTGAAATCGCAGGACGTCCTCGCCGCTGAACAACTGCTCGACCGGTTCCGACTTGCCGGACGTCGTGCGAATCACGACCTGCACTTCGTCGTCCTCCGGCAAGTAGTCGATATGCACGTTGAACATGAAGCGATCCAGCTGCGCTTCGGGCAGCGGATAGGTGCCTTCCATCTCGATGGGATTCTGCGTGGCCAGCACGAAGAACGGCTCGTCCAACGGGTAGCGCGTGCCGCCGGCGGTGACTTGATGCTCCTGCATGGCTTCCAACAGCGCGGCCTGCGTCTTGGGGGGCGTGCGATTGATTTCGTCGGCCAGAATCACGTTGGCGAAGATGGGGCCCTTCACGAATTGCAGCTTCCGCAAGCCATCGCCGGTCTCCTCCAGGATCTCCGTGCCGGTAATGTCCGCCGGCATCAAGTCGGGCGTGAATTGAATCCGCTGGAACTTGAGATCGAACATCTGGGCGATCGTGCGAATGAGCAGCGTCTTCGCCAATCCAGGCGCTCCCGTGATCAAGCAATGCCCGCCGGCGAAGAGACAGATCATCAGTTCGTTGATGACCGCCTTCTGACCGACAATGACCTTTTCCAGTTCCTTGTCGATGCGGCCGCGATTCTCGAGGATCTGTTGCACCGTCTGTTGTTGGGTCTCAGCTACCGAAGTCACGGCGTGCGCCTTGTATTAGTTGTTGGTGTGCGGGGCCAAGTTGCCGGTTGTTTTCCAATGATTCCGCCCGCGGGCGTCAATGCGTCAAGGCGTACACGACGATGTTGATGCCCAGGGGATACGCTTTCTTCTCCGAGAATTCGCGAAAGTACCACTCATTCATCCCTTCGCGCTCCCAGCCGTCGCCCAGATCGGTGTTGTGACAAATCATGATGGACACGCGATCGTCGTCGTCCTTGAACGCCCGGTAGTGAACCTCCTCAGCGTCCCAGCGCTCCCAAGTCACTCCCGAATCGCGACCGGCCAGGGCGGCATGGATGCTGGGAACCTGCGGCCGCTCCTTCAATTCATAAACGCAATGGAAGATCTCGTGATCCAAGGGCAAGTCCATCGGTTCGCGATCGGGATAGACCTTCTTCATCTCGCGATGGAAGTTCCAATATTCCTCCTCGCCCCAGAAGTCGTCGGCCATCAAGAACCCGCCGCGATCCAGATATCGTCGCAAGCACTTGACCTCCTCATCGCTCAGGAAGATATGTCCGGGTTCGCACATGTAGATGAACGGATAGTCCATCAATCGCGGATCGGTCAGCTCCAGACAGATCGGTTCGGGGCGGACCTGCATCGCGGTCAGTTGTTGCAGACGATAGGAGAAGTTGAGATCGCTGTCCGGGTAGTCGGTGAGCCATTTGCCATAGCCTCGACGACCATAGGTCGAAGAAAACTGAACTCTCACGAAGGTGAAGACATCGTCGTCGAATTCTTCCTTTACATCCCAGTCCGGTACGCCGCGACGATCGCGAAGATCTCCGGGTTGGGGACCGCCTCGCCGCCGGCCGTATTGCGCCCAGCCAACCGCGGCCAGTGAAGGCGCAACCAACAACAGCAGAATCAGCACGATCCGCCGACGGCGTGTCTCGGCAAACCGGGAACGCGCTGCACGAAGCAAGGCGATCATGAGCGGGCTCCTTGGGGTGTGGAAGGATCATTGGCTCCAGCGTCCGGGCTGGACGATGGGGCGTCGGCGTCGCCGACGGGCTGTGGAGGCCGATCCGAGGGCGAGGGAGGTTCGAGAACCGTCTCCGCGCGGTGGGCGTCGGCGGGGTCGGACGCCGGGTTGGCCATGGACCGAGACGATCCCGGCGCCGGCGGCCGATCGGCTGGCCCAGGCTGGTCAAGCGAGGCTGGCGGAGACGAGACGATGGCGAGCAGCAGTTGTTGCGCGGCGCGATATCGAGGCGCCTCCTGCAAGGCCAGCAAGACATGCCGCTTGGCCAGTTTCGCTTGTTCTTGCTTCCACAGCAGTTTCGCCAATTGATAGTGCTCTTCGGCGGGATCGATCGGGTCGAGCACAAGAGTGCGGTGCGAGCCCGGACGCCGATCTCGGTTTGGTCGGAGCGATCCGCGGCCACAGCCAGGCGGCGATAAGGCTCCGCGGTGAGAGGATTCACGGCCAGGTAGCGAACGCCGGCGGCCAGCGACTGGTCCCACTCTTGCCGAGCTTCCGCCAACTCCATCAAGCGTAGATTATCGGCGGTGGCGTCCGCATCGTCCTGGCACAGCGACAGCAGCACGGCGTACTCGGCCGACTCGTCGCCCAGCTGACGATAGACTTGCGCCAACCGGCGACGCGGACAATCGCCGCTGACGTCGGAGGGATAGGCCGCATTCATTCGCAGCAGCACCTCGCGAGCCCCTCCCCAATCCCGTTGCTCGGTTCGCGCCTGGGCTTCGGCCGCCATGGCCCAGTAGTTGTCCGGGTGAGCGGTCGCCCAGGCCAAGATCTCGTCGGGCGCTTCGGCGGTTGGTTTCTCCCATAAGGCTGCGTCGCCGAGCGCTTCAGCGCGTCCGCGGGCGAATACGGCGAAGGCGCCATCCAATTCAGCCAAGGGACCACAGTGTCGCGCAAGCGCTTCGTTGGCGGTCAGCCCGACGGCCAATTCGTCCAGCACGCGAAGCAGCGATGGCAGGCCATATCGTTCGACCAGGAACTCGACCGCCAAGGCCGATTCGAAGTATGCGAATTGCAGATGCATGGGCGACGGCGGCGTCAGGAAGGCGCCGCTCAACTCGCTGAGCGGCGTGAAATCCTCACCCAGAATCATCGCTCGATAGGCTGGGGTCATGCGTTGGCCCCATGCGGCGTTGGCTTGCAGCTCTTCATAGACCGAAATTCCCTCGCTGAGCCAGCGAGGCATTTTGTTTCGGGTCTTATTCAGCGTCACCACATGGCAGAATTCATGCCACAGGACGGCCTGCCAATTCGAGGGATTGCCGCCTTGCGAGGCCGGACTGTTGGCGGTGATCACATTCCCAAAGCAGACGCCCAGGAATCCCGCTCCCCCAGGCAGGCCGAACGTGCGAATCGCGAAGTCCTGTTGGCGCGGGAAGATCTCAACGACCACCGGCTGATCCAAGGGAGTTTGGTACTTTTCGCATAACGCTTGCCGCGCCTCCTGCAACAGCCTGACGACATCCTGTCCGTACAGCTGAGCTTCCTGAGCCTGCATGCGAACGATCAAGCCGTCGGCCTCCAAGGACTGAAAGCGCGACAGTTGTTGCTCCAATTCCGTCAGGTTGTAGGCCTGCACGTTGTAGCGGTCGGTCTCGGCGACAAAGCGAGCCAGAGCCCAACCCTCTTCTTCTCTCCCCAGCCGCAACAGATCCTGGCTCAGTTGAATCTTGGCGGGCAGGTGATTGTGAGCGAACTTCAAAGCTTGGCGTTGGAATGCGGCCCCTTCGGCGAAGCGGTACTTCTGCGATAGCTTCTTTCCGATCAAATGGTCGACGCTTGGATCGCGCTCCCACCAGCCCAGGGCGACTCGGCGGTACAGCCGTTCCTTATCGGGATGATTGTTCAGATGGGCGATAACGGCCAGGTAGGCCCAAGTCAGGGGGCGTTCCGGGTCCACTTCCAAAGCGCGTTGCAGCAGGGTCTCGGCGTCCGTATAGCGTTCGGCGTCGATATGGCGATCCGCGATCCACAACAACGAATCGACATGACTGGGATTAAGGCTCAGCGCTTGCTCGATGAAGACCTGCGCCTTCTCGTGATCGCTGGGGGCGAACGCCTTGGCGAGGCCCAAGAGGATATCGGGGTTTCGCTTTTCGAGTCGCAGCGCCTGCTGCAGCTCATTGGCCGCCATCGCGTAGTCGCTCTTGGACAGCGCCAATTCGCCCGCGGCGACAAAGGCGTCGGCTCGCGAGGGGGCCTGCTTCTTTGCTTGATCGAAATAGAGTTCGAGCACCTGCTTGGGATCGGCCCCTTTGAGCAGGAAGAACTGCCCAGCGGCCACTCGATTGGCGGCGTCAGTGTACCGCCACGGGCTACGCTCCATGTATTCCCGCACGAGTTGCAGCATTTCGTCGGCCACATCCGCTCGCCCTACGGCAAAGTAAGCGTCCCGCGCCAGCAGCAGGATGCGGATGCTGTTGGGATGGCGAACTCGGGCCGCGTCGGCGGCCTCGGCGGCCTCGAACCGTCGGCCGGTCGCCAGATACGACAGCATCTGAATGTGTCGCCACTCCTCTTCCCAACGATCTCGCGACAACGCGTCGTCAACCAGTTCGATGGCTTGGTCATATTGCCCGCGATAGTAGGCGTCCCAAGCGTCGTCAAGAATTCCCGCTGACGCGGTGGCGGCGAGAAACACGACCGAGAGAGTCGCGCAAAAAGCGAACCGCGGCCGAACGCAGCGAGCTCCGCCGCATCGAAGTCGGTTGAGCCAGCGCCGGGACCATGCCCGCCAGCGGCCGACCAGGGGCCGGCCGTCGCTACCCGATGATTTCATAACGAGTCCTTCCAGCGCGGCGTCGCGACCCCCTCGAGGCGCCGACTGTACTGCACGTCCCGCTGTGCAGCTTAGAATCATTCACGCTGACAAGCAAGTTGCCGGCGAGCCGCATCATGGGGTTCGCTCCTGGCCAAGACAAGACAGCGCGGCGTTGGTTCGAAGATAAACGCGGCCGTCGACGATCGCCGACGCGGCGTTCAGTATGCCGGTGTCGGCAAGCTGATTGCGAGCCAGCTCGCGATACTCCGGCTCCGCCGCCAAGACGACCACGACGCCATTCTCGCGAGTGCACGCGTCGAGGCGGTCGACGGCGCGGACCATCGACACGTAGCGTCGTTCCTGGGTCGGCAGGCGTTCTCGAGACACTGCTTCGCCGTCGATCCACTTCAAGCGGCAAGCGATGCCGCGCTCGCTGGCCCGCCGCCGCAAACCGCACCCAGGCGCTGGCAATCAAGCCTTCCATCACCGCCGCCAACCCTGGGGAGACAGAGGGGATACTGGAATTGGTCACTATGGATTTGTCCCTTCGATCGTTATTTCCTGCAGGCGGCGGACAGCGGCCCAGTTTCCAACCCCAAACGGCGCCCAAAGTCTCGTCAAGGCCCGCGTTTCCGGGGCCGATCCTAACCGCCAGAACGACCGGAACCGGCCAGATTGCAAAATCCAGCGACCTTCGCCACTCGTCTAATCGTGCAGAACCAGCAAAACACCGACCCACGGGATCACGCGCGGCGCAGCGCGCGGGGACATTCTTTTTGAGCGAGCGTTCGGGACCTACGCTAGATTGTAGGGAGCGCGAGTGCTCTTATTCGCCTAGAGGAGGGGTTTTTGGCCGGTAACGGCGCCCCAGCTGACCATGTTGATTCGGCAGAACACGATCCACCATTTCCTTAACCAAGGCGCGTCCATGAGTCCGTCGATCTGCGGTTCGCTGCTGGCCATCCTGATGGGCCTTTTTCTGGTGGCGTCGGTGCGGAGCCAGGAAATCGGTTTCGTGGAGGAGTATGTGCTCTCGCCCAGCCGAGACCAGGCGCTGAAGTCGTTGATCCCCGGCTCGGAGGACTACTACTACTTCCATTGCTTGCACCACTTGAGTCTCCAGCAATACGATCAGGTCGCCGAACTGCTCAAGCCGTGGATCAGCCGACATCGGCGAACGCCTCTGGTCCGCGAGATCGAGCATCGCCTCGCGTTGCTGACCTACGAGCAGCATCCTGAGGAGTCGTTGCAATACTTGATCCGCGAATTGAACCTGCGGTTCGATCATCAGCAGCAACAACGCGGCGCCAAACCGCAGCTGCCCACCGCCTTGGATCCCGCGCTGATCTCCGCCGAGCAACTGCAGCGACGGGCTTTGGCGATCCACACCAACAGCACCGATGGGTTTGAAGATCGAGCCTTGGCGGATTTGGCCGAGACCAATCTCGCGCCCGAAGTTCGCCGCCATCTTCTAAGCCGGCTGCGCCACCCGGACGTGCGGAACCTGCCGGAGATTGTCGCCGAGGATCTGAAGTTCAAGCAAAGCGGCGGCTTCGGTTCGTTGGCCGTGCACAATCTGATGTTGCAGGAGCAATTGGATCAGCTCCGCGTGCTTCGGCCGGAGTTGTTGAACAACGACAACTACGTGAACGTGTACCTGCGTCGCCTGCAGCCGTCAACGGACCTCGACTGGCGCCGCATTCCTGAACAAGAGAAACAACATCTGGATCAGCTCTGGGCCTTCGTCTCGCAGCTGGCTCCTTCACAGAACTCGCTCAAAGCCCATGTCCTGTACCGGCTGTTGCAATGGGATCTGAAACAAGGTCGCTATGACCGCGACCGATTCCTGGAGTATCTGAAGCTGCCGCGGCAAGCCGGTTATGTGAATCCCCGTTATATCGAACGCCGCGATTTGCGGGGGTATCTGTGCAATCTGAATCAGGACTACTCGCAGCAGACCTTGATGGCGGCCGTCGGCAATGACGAACCGTTGGTCCGCGAGTATCTGCAGCACTTCTTCGTTGAAGACGCCAGCTACCAGCCCTACACCGAATACCTGCTGGACACGTACCTGAAACAGCTGTTTGCCGAGACCAAGTTGGTCAACGGACTTGGCGATCCGCAATCATGGTACGCCCTGCTGACTCCCGAGCAACTGCGGCAACTGCAGGATCGAGTTGATTTGGACTTTGCGGCGACCAACCCCGAGACCTTTGACGTTGACCAACCGGTTCAGCTGGAAGTGTTCTTGAAAAACACGCCTTCGCTGATCGTCAAGGTCTTCGAAGTCAACACGGCCAATTACTATCGCACCGAGTTTCGCGAAGTCAGTACGGACGTCAATCTCGACGGCCTGGTGGCCAATCTGGAAAAGACCCACACGTACGATTTGCCGCCGATCCGGAGGATGAAGCGACGCTTCGAGTTCCCCAGCCTGAATCGCCGAGGCGTCTTCGTGATCGATTTCATCGGCAACGGTAAAAGCAGCCGAGCCGTGATTCGCAAGGGCCGATTATGGTTCACGCAACGGCCGACCGCCGCGGGACAGGCGTTTCGCGTCTATGATGAAGCCAACGCACTGGTGAAGGACGCCACGATTTGGATGGCCCAGACGACCTACGCCGCGGACCAAGACGGCGTGATCTTGTTGCCCTACAGCACACGGCCCTCGGGCCAGCCGATCATTCTCTCCGCGGGCGAGTTCTCCTCGTTGGGCCAGTTTAACCATCAGGCCGAGCGCTATGAATTGACCGCCGGCTTTTATGTGGATCGCGAGTCGATCTTGTCCCAGGACGTCGTCCAGTTGTTGGTCCGCCCGGGACTCATGGTCAACGAGCGGCGCAGTTCAGTGAAGTCCCTGGAAGACGTGCGTTTGCAAGTCACATCGCGCGACATGGACGGGGTGGAATCGACGCAAACGGTCGCCCCGTTCGAGTTGTACGACGAGCAGGAGTCGGTGCACGCCTTCCGCGTACCACCGCGGCTGGCCTCCCTGTCCTTCACCTTGACCGCCAAGGTGCAGAGTTTCAGCGAGAATAAGAAGATTGATCTCGCTGCCGGCGACTCCATCGAAATGAACGGCATTGACCGGGAGGCTTCGACGAGCGATTTGCACTTCACGCGATCCGGTTCGGCGTACTTCTTGGAGCTATTGGGCAAGGCCGGCGAGCCGATGGCCGAGATCCCCTTGCAGCTCTCGATCAAGCATCGTGACTATCGCGACCCCGTGAACGTCGCCCTGAAGACCGACGCGGTCGGCCGCATCGCCCTGGGCGAGTTGACCGGCATCGAATCGCTGACGACGGCGACGCCCGACAATCACGCCCAGACGTTCGCGCCCTGGCGGCGGAAAACACCCAATTGTCCTCGCGCACAGGCCGGCAAGGCGAGGCGTTGATGCTGGCCTACATGGGCGATGCCAAGGAGCCGCAACGAGGGGAATTCGCCTTTTGGGAAACGCGGGCCAACCAGCCAGCCCACGATCGCTTCGATGCGCTGTCGATTCGCGACGCGATGTTGGTGATTGATGGCTTGCAGGCGGGCGACTACCTGCTTTGGGACAAGGCCCGAGATCGTCGCGTCTCGATCTCGATCACCGCCGGCCCAGCGGAATATGGCTCCATCATCGGCCGCAATCGCACGTTGGAAGCTCACGGAAGGAACCCGCTGCAAATCGCCGAGGTGTCCACCAACGACGGCAAGTTGCGCGTCCGCCTGAATAATTCCGATCGCACCACGCGGGTCCACATCTTGGCTACCCGCTACGCTCCCGCCTATTCGGTGTTCGAGGAGTTTTCGCGCGTCGGCGGGCATGCTCCCTCATGGAGCTTCCGACCGGAGTTGGTGTCGTTCTATGCGGCCAATCGCGATATCGGCGAGGAGTTGGCGTACATCATCAATCGTCGTCTGCAACGTGTTTTTCCCGGCAACATGCTGGAGCGTCCGAGCATGTTGCTGAATCCCTGGGCCGTGCGGTCGACCGAGACGAGTCGGCAAGACGCCGCCGCCGGCGACAATTTCGCCCGCCAAGCTCCGCCAGCCCCGGCCTCGGCGGCGCCCGGCGAAGGCGAGCGCAAGCAACAGGCCGCGCCCGGCGGTTGGAGCAATCTCGATTTCCTCTCCCGCCCCTCGGTCGTGCTGGGCAATCTGTCGCCCGACGACAACGGCGTCGTCGAGACGCCGTTGGAACAGCTAGACGGCAAACATTGGGTGCATGTCGTCGCAGTCAACCCCCTGGACACCGTGGTGCGTCATGTCGCCCTGGAGAATCCCGCCCTCCGAATTCGCGACTTGCGACTCACCCGCGGGCTCGATCCGGAAAAGCACTACACGCAACAGAAGAAAGTCACGGCGCTCGGCAAAGGCGAGAAGCTGGTGGTCCAGGACGCGGCGTCGGCCAAAGTCGAATCCTATGGCAGCCTGCGGCGACTCTACACCTTGTACCTGGCGCTCTCGAGCAACGAACAGCTCAGTGAATTCTCGTTCATTCTCGATTGGCCCGCTAAGACCCCCGAGGAGAAACGCGAGCTCTACTCCAAGCATGCTTGCCATGAACTGAATTACTTCGTCCATCGCCGCGACCCGGAATTCTTCCAGGAAGTCGTCCGCCCGTATCTCGAGAATAAGCTCGACAAGACCTTTCTGGACGATTACCTCTTGCAACGCGACCTGGCGGACTACGCCCGGCCCTGGCGTTTCGCGCGCCTGAATACCGTGGAGCGAGTGTTGCTCAGCTATCGCCTGGCGGAGCAACAGCCTTGGATCCTGCGCGACATTCAAGATCGTGTGGACTTGATGAGCGAGCGGGAAAAACAGTTATGGCGAGAATTTGACTGGGCGTTGAAGGGCAACTCATTGGACGCCGATGGCGAGCTGAACATGTTGACCGATCAGCTGCCGTCGCTCGCCGAAGAGCAGTCCGAGACCTTGTTTGGCGCGGTGGCCGAAGCGGCGCCCGCCCCAGGCGGCGGGATGGGCGGCGGCGGCGGCGGCGGCATGGGCGGCATGCGCGGCGCTCGGCGATCCCTGGGGGAAGCCAAGCGGTCTTTGGAGCGCACGCGCGACAAGATGGAAAAGCTCGGCCAACTCGCGGACGTGGAAAGCGAACAAAGCGACATGGACGCCTTTGGGTTTTCCATGGGCGGTCGCATGATGGGTCGCAAGGCCCTCTATCAGACGCTCGACCGCACCCAGGAATGGGCCGAGAACAACTACCGTCATCTGACCATCGAACAACAGCTGGCCGACCTGGTGGGCCCCCGCGGCTTCTGGGCGGACTTCGCCGCCATCGGGGAAGACCAACTGTTGCTGTCCAAGAACCTGACCGAACCGCACGGCAACTTCACCGAGATCATGTTCGCTCTCTCGGTGGTCGACCTGCCGTTCGAAGCCTTGAAGCAAGAAATCGACGTCGCTGACGGAGTGCTCACGCTGACCTCGCCAGGCTCCTTGCTCGTCTTCCATGAAGAGATCCAACCAGCCGAGCTGATGGAGGAAGCGCCGATTCTGGTCAGTCAAAACTTCTTCCGCCAGAACGATCGCTATGAACAGATCGGCCCCAACACGCGCGAGAAGTACGTCGTCGAAGAGTTCCTGGCCGGCGAGATCTACGGCGGGCACGTCGTCGTCACCAACCCCACCGCCAGCCAGCGCCAACTTGACTTGCTGGTGCAGATCCCCCGAGGCGCCATGCCGGTTATGAATGGCCGCGCCACCCGCACCGTCCGCATGGAATTGGGGCCCTACCATACCGAAACGTACGAGTACTACTTCTACTTCCCGGCCCCCGGAAAATTCGTGCATTTCCCGGCCCATGTCGCCGAGCAGGAACAAGTGGTCGCGTTTGGCAAACAGTTCGAGTTCAACGTCGTGGCCGAACTGAGCCGCATCGACGAGAACTCCTGGCCCTACGTCAGCCAATACGCCGACGAAGACACGGTTTTGAACTACCTTCGCCAAAAGAACCTGCACCGAGTGAACCTGGCGGAGATCGCTTTCCGGATGAAGGATCGCTCCTTCTTCCAACGCGCGATCGCGATCCTCAGCCAACGGCAGGCCTACGATCATGTGCTCTGGTCTTACGCGCTGCAGCATGGCGATCCCGTGGCCGCCCAGCAATACCTGCGGCACGCCGACGGATTCGTCGCCCAATGCGGACTGGAGCTGGAAAGCCCTCTGTTGACCATCGATCCCGTCGAGCGATTGACATACCAACATCTCGATTACAAACCGCTCGTGAACGCTCGCGCGCATCAGTTGGGTCGGCGAAGAACGATCTTGAACAATCGCTTCCATCAGCAATACCACAATCTGCTGAAAGTCCTGACCTACGAGCGCGAATCGGATGATCGCCAGCGGATGGCGCTGACCTACTACCTGCTGCTGCAGGATCGCGTCGAGGATGCGCTGGTGCAGTACGCCAGCGTCGATCCCGCGCAATTGGATTCGCGCTTGCAATACGACTACTTCACCGCCTACTTGGGTTTCTACACCGAACAACTGGAGCCCGCGCGGCGACTGGTGGACGTGTACGCCAACTATCCGGTGGACCGCTGGCGCAACGCGTTTGATGCGATCCGTTCGCAATTGGAGGAGATCGACGGCGGCAGCGGAAGGTTGATCGACGAGCAAGATCGCAATCAACAACAGGAACGTCGCGCCTCCGAAGAAGCGACGCTGGAATTGCTCGTGGAAAACGGCCAGGTCCGTTTGAAACATCGCAATGTGCGCAACGTGCGAATCAACTACTACTTGATGGATCTCGAGTTGCTGTTCAGCCGCAATCCATTTGTGCAGCAATACGCCGGTCAATTCTCAATGATTCAACCAAACGCCAAACGCGACCTGGAATTGGCCGAGGGCCAGGAGACGACCACGTGGTCGCTGCCCGACGAGTTCCTTAACCGCAACGTTTTGGTTGAGATCAGCGGCGGTGGACTCGTCAAATCGCAGGCCTATTACAGCAACTCGATGAATGTCGAGATGATGCAGAGTTACGGTCAACTGCGAGTCGGAACCGCCGCCGGTCCCTTGCCCAAGTCATACGTCAAGGTCTATGCAAGGACCCAAGACGGGCAAGTCAAGTTCTACAAGGACGGCTACACGGATCTCCGCGGCCGCTTCGATTACACGTCGCTCAGCACCAACGACTTGGACAACGTGCAGCGGTTCTCGCTGTTGGTGATGACCGACAATCACGGCGCCGTCGTGAGGGAAGTCGAGCCGCCCAAGAGATAGGCCGAGCGGCCCCCTTTGGGGGCGGAGCGGATCAAGCACGAAGTCCAGGAGGGCGCGGAGGCCGAAATCGGTCTCCGCGCATCTCCGTCGCCGCCTGTTTCGCGGTTCGCTGGACTGATCGCCGCGGAGAATCCCGTGGGCGGCCGCGAAAGCGTCCGTCTCACCCCATTTTTGGGGTTTACCGCGGTTTCCAGGGGTGGTCCGCTGGAGAAGCGGCGGCGACTTGGTTTCTAATGGGAGGTTCCTGCCCGCCACTTCCCCACTGGAACCAACCACACCGCCATGAATTCTTCACGTTGCATTCTTTCGAGCCTGATCGCTGTCCTCGCCTTGGCCGCCCCGGCAGGCGCTCAAGTGGACGAAAGCGAGTTGTCGTTGACGCCGGTCAAGGCTTTCCCTCAACTCCGTCTGCGACGACCGATCGTTGTGACGCACGCCGGCGACGGGACCAACCGCCTGTTCATCGCGCAGCAATACGGGTCCATCCTGGCGATGCCCAACGATCCAACCGTGAAGACGCCGTCCTTGTTCCTGGATATCGAGGACAAGGTCGTGTACGCGGACAAGCAGAACGAAGAGGGCTTGTTGGGCTTGGCTTTCCATCCCAAGTACAAGGAGAACGGCCAGTTCTTCGTGTACTACACGACGACCGATGCGCCGCATACTTCGGTGATTTCGAGGTTCCGCGTTTCGGCCGATGATCCCAACAAGGCGGATCCCGGCAGCGAGCAAGAGATCATGCGGATCAAGCAGCCGTACTGGAACCACAACGGCGGCGGCCTGGCGTTTGGCCCTGACGGGTATCTCTATGTGTCGTTGGGTGATGGCGGCGCGGCGAATGATCCCCACGGCAACGGTCAGAACCTCCAAACCTGGTTGGGCTCCATCTTGCGGATTGATATCGACCATCATGATGAAGGCAAGGCCTACGCCATTCCCAAGGATAACCCGTTTGTCGACCGGCCTGACGCCAAGCCGGAAATCTACGCCTATGGCTTGCGCAACGTTTGGGGCATGTCGTTTGACGAGCGGACCGGGTTGTTTTGGGCGGCTGATGTCGGCCAGAACATCTGGGAGGAGATCGACTTGATCGTCAAGGGCGGCAACTACGGCTGGAACCTCCGCGAGGCGACGCATCCCTTCGGAGAAAACGGCGCCAAGCCTCGGGCCGACCTGATCGAGCCCATCTGGGAATACGAACACACCATTGGCAAGTCGATCACGGGAGGGCATGTGTATTACGGCGAACGGCTTCCCGAGATCAATGGGTGTTATGTCTACGCGGACTATGTGTCGGGCAAGATCTGGGCTCTGAAGTACGACACGGCGACCAAGAAGGTGGTCGCGAACTACGCGATGAAGAGCGACATGATGCCCATCATTTCCTTTGGCAAGGACGAAGGCGGCGAGTTGTATCTCACCGATGCGTTTGGCTTCATCTATCGACTGGACCGCACCGACGCCAAGTCACAGCCGTAGTCCCGGCCGGTTCGAGCCCCGTTTTGGCGGGCGACGCCGATTCTTGTTCGCCCAACTTCGTCCCGCGCGAGCCAAGCGTTCTCGCACAGAAGAGGTCCTCCTGATGAAGATCAATCGTCGTCAAGCGATCGCCGCCGCAAGCGTCGCGGGAGCAGGGCTGTGGCTGCCGGCGTCCGCAAGGGGCCAGGCCCCCGACCATTCCACGCGCGGCACGAAGAAGCTGAAGACGCTGTCCGAATCGCCGTTCAACGCGGAACCGCCATTGGCCGAACTGGTCGAATCATTCCTGACGCCCGAACCGTTGTTCTATGTTCGCAGCCATGCTCCCAATCCGCTCATCGATGTCGCCAGTTTTCGCCTGACCGTGACGGGCATGGTTGAGCGGGAGCTCTCCTTGTCGCTCGCCGAGTTGCAAAGGGATTTTCCCAAGCGAACCGTGTTGGCGACGATGACCTGCGCGGGCAATCGCCGTACCGAACACAGTCGCGTCAAGCCGGTGAGCGGCGTCCAATGGGGCGCCGGCGCTATCGGCACCGCGAATTGGAGCGGCGCCGCCTTGCAGGACGTCTTGCTGCGAGCGGGTGTGAAAGCGGGGGCCAGCCACGTTTGGTTCGAAGGACTGGACGAGGTTCAACGCGGCGATCACACCATCGGTTTTGGCGGCTCCATCCCTTTGGGGAAAGCCCAAGCCGGACCGCCGGACTATCCGGAAGCTCTGGTCTGTTACCACATGAATGGCGCTCCGCTGCCGCTGGATCACGGCTATCCGCTGCGGATGGTGGCGCCCGGCTTCATCGGCACGCGCAGCGTGAAGTGGTTGGGAAAAATCGTCGTTAGCGATCGCCCCTCACCCAATCACTATGTGGCCGGCGCCTACAAGTTGGTCGCCGACGATACAAGCGAACTCTGGGAGCAAGCCGAGCCGCTCTATCATTACTACCTGAACAGCGTCATCTGTTCGCCGGCCCGGTCAGCGCGATTGGAAGGCGATAAGATCATGGTTCGCGGCTACGCGTTGCCGTCAGGGGACGATGCACGCAATCAGGTGGCCCGCGTGTTGGTGTCCGTGAACGATACTCGCAAGTGGCGCCCAGCTAAATTGCTCGATCCGCCACGGCCGTTTTGTTGGCGCCGCTGGGAAATCGAACTGGAGTTGAATGAGGCGATCGAATCGATCGTCGTGCAAGCCATCGATGGCAATGGCGGACGGCAACCCGAGACGACGCCATGGAACGCCAAAGGCTATATGTTCAACGCCTGGCATCGTGTGCCCATCAGGACGGGCTAGCCATGCTGCGTCCGCGATTCGGAAAATCAGTCGGAAGAAAAGTCGGCCAGTTGTTTCCGCCTGAGTCCTACCGCCAAGCTTGACCTGACCCTTCGCCGATTGAAACGAGCAAGCCGGCGATCCCAACGCCTGCCTGACTCCTCCCGATCCATCCGCCTCAACAAGCCGCAATCATTCCGGAGAGCCGCATCATGAACCGTTCCACAGCGTTGCAGGATTCCATGTCTTCGGCGTCCGAACTGTCCCGCCGGCGTTGGCTGGGCAAGGTCTCGGCGGCCGGCGCACTGCTTGCTTCCTCCTCCTGGGCCGCCGCCCTCTCGGCGCAAGAGCCTCGACGGTATGGACCCGGCGCCGAACCCGTGCGGTATCCGGATCCGGACATCGTTCAACTGGATAGCCGCTTCGCCAAGTACAAACTGGGCAACACGCCGATTCAACGGATTCACACCGGTTGTCTCTGGGCGGAGGGGCCCGCCTGGAACGCCGTCGGCAAATACCTGTTGTGGAGCGACATTCCCAACGATGTGCAGTTACGTTGGGTTCAAGACGACGGTCATGTCAGCACTTTTCGCAATCCCGCCGGCAACAGCAATGGCAACACGTTTGATTACCAAGGGCGTCAGATCAGCTGTCAACATGGGCATCGACGCATTGTCCGGTATGAGCATTCGGGGAAGCTCACCGTCCTGGCCGATTCCTGGCAGGGCAAGCCGCTGAACGCGCCCAACGACGCCGTTGTGCATCCAGTTGACGGCGGCGTTTGGTTCACGGACCCCGGCTACGGAAGCCTGATGAACTACGAGGGGAACAAGGGCGAATTGCAAATCAAGGAAGCGGTTTACCGCATCGACCCCAAGACGCTGAACATGGAGAAGGTCACCGACGAGATCTACAAGCCCAATGGCCTGTGCTTCTCGGCTGATTACTCCAAACTGTATGTCGCCGACACCGGCGCGTCGCACTATCCGGAGGCCAAGAAGGAGATCAAGGTCTGGGATATCGTCGATCAAGTCAAACTGCGGAACCCGCGGTCCTTCACGATGATGACGATGGAAGTCCCCGACGCGAAGGGCGACATCGAACAGGCTGGATTGGCGGACGGCATCCGGTGCGATGTCGATGGCAACATCTGGTCCAGCGCCGGTTGGGTCGGCGCCGGCTATGACGGTGTCCATGTGTTCGCGCCCAACGGCGATCGCATTGGTCAGATTCGCTTGCCCGAAATCTGTTCCAACGTTTGCTTCGGCGGACCCAAGCGCAATCGCCTGTTCATGACCGCCAGCCAATCGGTCTACGCCGTGTACGTGGAAACGCAAGGCGCCCATATCACGTGATGACTCATCGACTTCTCAACGGCGGGGTCTGCAGGAAGTCTCGTCGTCTTGCCGCCTCGCCCTCTCTTTGACGTCGCCAACTTGCCCCAGCCTCGCAGGAGCTCCTCTTTATGTTTTGTTCACCCCTGGCCAACCGTCGACTCTTGCCGTGGGTTGGCGCTCTCGTGGCGATCGCCGCGCCCGTACTCGGTTCCGAACTGGCGACGCTGTCGCGGCAGACCTGGAGGGAATACGCGCCCAAGGGCAAAGAGGTTGACGCGATCTTCGGCGACTATGTGCTGCGGAACCAACACCTGACGGTCGTCATCGCTCAGCCGCTCAGCGGACGCAATGCGAACATGACGGTTCGCGGCGTGGGCGGCTCGGTGATCGATCTGACGTCGCGCAACAACGCAAATGACCAGCTCAGCTGCTTCTATCCCGCGGCGGCGCGATACGCGTTCACCGATCTGCAGGACTGCGAGTTGGTGATCGACGGCGAGGCTCGTTCTCTGCGGCCGACCGATCAAGCGACCGGCGCGAACATCACGCTTCGACTCGCCTCGCAAACTCGCCAGGACGGATCGCATGTGATCGTGAGCTACAGCCTGGGCGAAGAGGATCGGCATCTGACGATCACCACGCGATACGTCAATGACGGCGCCAAATCCGTCGAAGTTCCCTTGGTGGACTCGGTCCGAGCCGACCGCACCTTCCTGTTTGGCGACGACAAGGAAGCGCGTCTGTTCTGGTTCTACGACGAATGGTTCCGTCAATCCTACGGCGTCACCTGCGCGGACCGTTCGCCCAGAAAGGCGGGTTCCGGGCGCCAACTGCTCGTGGAGTACGTGGACGCGGATGGAAAAGCCGAAACGACCTTGGCGCCTGGGGAATCCGTGGAATTGACCCGCCGTTTTTATGCTCGGAACAATGTGCTGCAAACTCGCAGCTACGCCCTCCGCGAAGCTGGTGTCAAGCAGCGGCAGGTTCGGCTCAAAGTTCAGGACGCCGCTGGTCCCGTCGCGATGGCCAAGGTCAGCGTCACATTGCAGGGTCAGTCCAAGCCGATCGGCGTTGGCCGTGGATCCAACTTCTGGTTCGCGCTGCCGCCGGGAGAACACCAAATCCGCATCGAAGCCTTGGGACGTCCCGATCTGATGTACACGACGCCGGCCCAAGGCATGGTCGAGCAAACGCTCGAGATGCAGCCTTGCGGGTATGTGGTCGCCAACGTCGTTGACGCCGCCGGCGAGCCCATCCCTTGCAAGGTGATCTTTGAGGGCTTGGACTCAACGGCCTCGCCGGACTTTGGTCCCGATAGCCGCGCGGTGTCCAGCGGCAATGTGCTCTACACCGCCAACGGCGCGGTGAAGCAGGAACTGGGGCCTGGAAAATACGAGTTGATCTTCAGCCGCGGTCCCGAGTACGACGCGGTGTTCGAGCAGGTGGAGGTCAAGGCGGGCGAGGAAACGCACGTGCAGGCGACGCTGAATCGAGTGGTCGACAGCAAGGGTTGGGTCAGTACGGAATACCACAGCCACTCCAGCCCCTCCGGCGACAATACCAGCGACCAGCGCGGCCGAGTCCTGAACCTGTTGTGTGAACACTTGGAATTTGCTCCCTGCACGGAACACAATCGGATCGACAGCTATGCTCCCCATTTGAAGCAGCTCAAAGCCGAACGATGGATGGCGACTTGCACCGGCATGGAGCTGACCGGCGGTCCGCTGCCGATCAATCATCAAAATGCTTTTCCGCTGATTCACAAGCCGCACACGCAAGACGGCGGTGCGCCGGTGACGGATATCGACCCTGTCGTGCAGATTCAACGTCTTGCGATGTGGGATGACGGATCGGAGAAGCTCGTCCAGACCAATCATCCTAACCTGATGCAGATCTACGGTGATCGCGACACGAACGGAAAGCCCGATGGAGGCTTTCGACAGATGCTGGAGTTTATGGATGTGGTCGAAGTGCATCCGCCCGAGGCGATCTTCGAGGACCTGGAGACCAGCAAGGACAAGTACCCGCGCGGGAACACGATCTTCCATTGGCTGCAGCTGCTGAATCAAGGGTATCGCATTGCCGGAGTCGTCAACACCGACGCTCATTACAATCGGCATGGATCCGGTTGGCTGCGCAACTATGTGGCGAGTTCAACGGACGACCCGTCGCAGATTGACACGATGGAAATGGTGCGCAACAGCACCGCTGGCCGGTCGGTCATGAGCACCGGGCCCTTCCTGGAAGTCGTGTTCGCGGCCGCTGATCAGACCGCGGGCCCCGGCCAGGACCTCCTCGCAAAGAGTGCAGCCGTGATGTGCCAGGTCAAGGTGCAATGCCCTAATTGGCTGGACGTCAATCGCGTGCAGTTGTTCATCAACGGACGGCCGTCGCCGAAGCACAATTTCACTCGCCGCGAGCATCCCGAGATGTTCGCCAACGGCGTGGTGAAGTTCGACCAGAAATTCGAAGTCGCCTTGAAAGAGGACTCGCATCTCGTCGCGGCGGCGATTGGCGAAGACTTGCAACTGGGGCGCGTGATGGGCGAGAGCGGCAAGCGGCCGCCGGTCGCCGTCGCCAATCCCGTGTTCGTTGACATCGACGGCGACGGTTTTCAAGCCAACGGCGACGAGCTGGATTCGCCGCTGCCGAAGTGAAACGGCGCCCGCAACGGGGTGCTGCGCCGCCACCGACCTTGGAAGAGAGTGAGATTCATGAAGATCGTGCGATATCTTGATTTGGCCGGTCAGGAGCACCATGGCTGCTTGCATTCCGACCAATCGATCACGCGAATGACGGGCGATCTGTTCGGCGAGCTAACCGACACGGGCGAACGCGCGGCCCCAGCCCGGCTGCTGGCGCCTCTACAACCCGCCGCAATCCTGTGCATCGGTTTGAACTATCGCAAACACGCGGAGGAAACGGGAGCGACGCCGCCCGATTACCCCGTATTGTTCATGAAGACTCCGTCCGCGGTTCAACATCCTGGCGAACCCATCGTGTTGCCCAGGCGACTGAAGAGCGAGAAGGTGGATTACGAATGCGAATTGGCTGTGGTGATTGGCAAGACCTGCCATAACGTGCCGCGAGAGCAAGCGCTCGACCATGTGCTCGGCTACACCTGCGGAAACGATATCAGCGCGCGGGATTGGCAGAAGTTATATGGAGGCGGCCAATGGTGTCGTGGCAAGACATTCGCCACATTCGCGCCCCTGGGGCCCTGCTTGACCACGACCGACGAGATTCCCAATCCGAATGCGTTGAAGATCAAGACGATCCTGAACGATCAGGTGATGCAGGATTGGACAACTGAGGACATGATCTTCGATGTGCCGACCTTGATCGAGTTTCTTAGCGGGAGCACCATTCTCTCCCCGGGAACCGTGATCATGACCGGTACGCCGCACGGGGTCGGCGTCGCTCGCAAGCCGCCGGTGTACCTGCAAGATGGAGACACCGTCACCGTCGAGATCGAAGGCATCGGAGCCTTGGTCAATCCCGTTGTCGCCGAAGCGGTTTGACTCTCATCCGCGTGTGACCCCACCGGTCCGGGATGCGCGAGATCACCGCAGAGAGCGCGGAGATGCGCAGAGGACCAGTGTGTTCGGCTGACTCTGAGGGACTGGGGCTGCTGATGCGCTCGCGTTGGCAGCGTTTTACCTAATCGTCCGCGCCTCTGTGGATCTCTGTGATCTCCGTGGTGATCCCAACCAGACCGGGATGCGCGCGAGATCACCGCAGAGAGCGCGGAGATGCACAGAGGACCAGTACAGGGTGTTCGGCTGACTCTGACTGGGTCTGCGCTTGCTTCAGTAAGCGAATCGCCTGATACCATCCTTTAATCTCACGACGTTAAAGTTAATCAGTAGTCCGATTTTTGTGCCGCTTAGTTTTAGATACGTCAGCAGCTGCACTTCGTAAACCGGAATGATCTCTTGCACTGATTTCAGTTCCACGATCACTCGCGAATTCACGAAAAGGTCCAATCGATAACCTGCGTCCAATCGCACACTCTGATAGGAGATGGGCAGGGGCGCTTGAGTGCTAACGTCGAACCCCCGTTGTCGAAGTTCGTAAGCTAGGCAAGCCTCGTACGCCGATTCGAGCAAGCCCGGCCCCAAGCTTCTATGCACCTTGATTGCCGCATCGACAATGTGTCCCGTGATTTCGTTAATTTCCACACTTCGTCCTCCAGCGCCAGTGGTCTATTTCCTCCAATTAATTAGCACTCGAGTGAATGGGACAAGGTGGGAAATGCGTCAGACTCATTCGTTTCTTCCAAGAACTGCGGGAGGGTGACGCGCAGTTGACACGGCGCAGACCCAATAAGAGTCTAGCGAACACCCTGTGCTGGTCCTCTGTGGATCTCTGTGCTCTCCGTGGTGATCCCAACCAGACCGGGATGCGCGACATCACAGCGCACAGGTGTTCGTCGAACCGTATTGGGAACGGGTTCGTCAGCGCCAGATGGGGCAATAGAAGCGGCGGCCACAGGGCTGGCAGCGCATGCAACGAACGAACAGTCGGACCAAGATAAACAGATCACGATTGCCGCTGACGCTCGGCTTGACCTTTTTAGATTCGCAGGTGGGGCACTTCGTCATCATGACGCCCTGGGATGGAGAGTGGATGTGTTCCACTGTCTTCATCGACGCTCCGCGACGCGACCTAAAGGGGGTGTGGCCGGACCCGACGCAGCTGGGCGAGCGGCCAGCGGACGACGACTACAATCGAAGCAACCCTGCGATCTGGCTTGGTCGGCGTCCGGCGCATTATACTGACGACCGTCATAGTTTGCCCAAACGTCGCGCGGCGCGGCCGCTCCACGTTTTCAGCCCCACCACCGGAATTGAATCATGAAGTTGGTCATAAGCAGCGGGCGCCCGAGTCGTCTTTCGGGCGCCGCCCTCTGGACCGTCGCCGCCTTGCTCGCCTGCGGGGCGTCCCGCGGAGATGAGCATTGGCCGCAGTGGCGCGGCCCCTCATTCAGCGGAGTGGCGCCGGCTGGCGACTATCCGTTGACTTGGACCGCCAAGAAGAACGTCAAATGGAGGATCGCGCTGCCGGGCGCCGGCGCCTCGACGCCAGCCGTCTGGGGAGACGCGATCTTCCTGACAGCCGCCCAGGATGGACGCAACCGCGTGTTGGCCTACGATCGCAACGGCCAGTTGCTTTGGAGCGTGGATGCAGGCGCAGAGCGCAAGGGCAAACACGCCAAGGCGACGGGCTGCAATTCCTCCCCATCGACAGACGGCAAGCACGTCTTCGCCTACTTCAAGAGCGGCGACTTGGTGGCGGTGAACATGAAAGGCGAAGTGCAGTGGCGACAGAACCTGCAAGATGAGTATGGCGAGGACACGCTCTGGTGGGATCTGGGAACATCGCCGGTGTTGGCTGGGGATTTGATCGTCATCGCCTGCATGCAAAGCGACCCGAGTCCTTCCTATCTCCTGGCCTTGGACAAAGCCACCGGCCGCCGCGTCTGGAAGAAGGATCGCGTTTTGAATGCGCCGGAAGAGGCGGCGCAAAGCTACACTACGCCGCTCGTCGCCAAGGGCAAGGATGGCGAATCCCTTCTGGTTGTTCTCGGGGCTGATCATGTCACGGCGCATCGCTTGTCCGACGGCGAAGAGCTATGGCGCGTCGGCGGGTTGAACCCCACGGGCGATCGCTTCTTTCGATCGATCGCGTCGCCGGTGTTGTTGGGAGATCTTGTCATCGCACCCTACGCGCGAGGATCGTCGTTGACGGCGATTCGCCTGGGAGGCCTCGGCGACGTGACCCAAAGTCATGTGGCGTGGCGTTTGGAGGGCCAGTTCACCGACGTGCCGACTCCCGCCGCTTTCGGCAACCGCGTCTATGTTTGTCAAGACAAGAAGAAGCACGCCGTGATTTGCTTGGATGCGGAGACTGGGACGACCGTCTGGGAAGCCTCGCTGCCGCGAGCCCGGGAGAACTTCAGCTCGTCGCCCATTCTCGCTGGCGACAAGCTGTTCGTGACGCGAGAAGACGGCGCGACGTTCGTGCTGAACGCCGGTACTGGCGAACTGGTGGGCGAAGCGACCGTGGACGAATTCACCGTCGCGACGCCAGTGCTCTTGGATGATCAAATCCTGATTCGCACCAAAACCAGCTTGTTCTGCATCGGCAAGTAAAGCTGCGCTGGTTTCGACTCACCAGGGAGAGCACGAGCATGCTTTACGGGACCTTGCTGCATCCCGAGATCCTGAGGGCGTTGGGACGTTGCGGTCATGGATCGCAAGTACTCATTGCCGATGGGAACTACCCGCTTTCCACGGCGACGCATCCGGAAACCACGTTGGTCTATTTGAACCTGGCGCCAGGTCGAGTGGATTGCGTCGAGGTTTTGCAATCGTTGCTGACCGCCTCGCCCTTCGAGGCGGCGGCGGTCATGCGGCCGACCGACAAAGGGCCTCACGCCCTGCCTGAAGAGCCTCCAGTGTGGACCGAATTCGCCGCGCATTTGCAAGCCGCCGACTGCACCGCGCCATTGCAGCGAGTCGAGCGATTTGCCTTCTACGAGGCGGCTCGCTCGCCGAATGTCGCACTGGCCATCGCCACCGGCGAGCAACGCATCTACGCCAACCTGCTGCTCACCATCGGAGTCCGCCTCTGAGGTTCGCCAAGGGCTCCCAACACGGCGAGGCCGCGCGGATGCGGCGGCTACTCGCTGCGACGGGTCTTTCGTTCGGACGCCGCCTCCGCTTCCCGGACCGGATTGGCTCTTTCGTTGAGTTGCACCAGAACGTTGCTGCTGGCGGGGAGGATGTCGATCGCGGCGCCGGAGCCCAACAGATTCTCTGTCTCCATCACTTCCAGCACGGTGTCCAGGATCTCCGGGTCTTGCTTAGCAAGCTCATTCAACGCCTTGCCGACGATGCTGGGGCGGGCGGCGGCCGCTTCGGCCATCTTCTGCGAGACCTTGAAGGCCGTTTCGCTTTTGATCAGCCCGACGCGGTTTTCGCCGTCTTGCTTCATCGCGCTGGTCACTTGGACCAGACGCTTGACGACTTTCTCGGTGATGTTCTGCACCATGTTCAAGTCGGTGAATTCGACCTTGCGGATATAGACCGACCCAAGACTGTAACCCCACTGTTCCGACAACGGAGAGACCGCCTGACGCACGGTGCGACTCAAGCTATGCCGATCCTCAAGCATCTTCTCCATGTCCAGATTGCTGAGGGTCGAGATTGTGGAGCTGGTGACGTTGGCTTGCAGAGAGCCGTCGGGATTGGCGTTGGTGAACAGATAGGCCACGGGGTCTTGGACCTGCATCTCGTACCAGATGCCGATGCCCATCGGCGTCCCTTCTTCCGAGTTCACCATCTGGCTCCGCAAGTAGTGTTGCCTCAAAGCGGTGCTCACGACATAGCGTTTGCCGAAGAAGGGAATCAGCAACGCTTTGGCGCCGAAGTAGGACAAGGGAAACTGCAACCCGGGTTCATCCAAGGTTCCAATCACCTTGCCAAACAGCGTGTAGACTTGCGAATCGCACTCTTCCACGCAGGTGTACAAACCGAAGAACCGAGCCAATCCCAAAAGGATTGGGATGGCCAACAATCCAGCGACGAAGGCGGGAATTAACATCAGGCGGCTCCTCCACTTCGTTCGTTGATTGTTCCGGTCTGCACGACTCGTTGCGCCCGCTGATAGAGCGGGACGCGCAGGTTGCGAAGGTAGGCTCGGAGGCACGCCGAGCCGCCTTCTTTCTTGACGGTGGACAGCGTTTTAGCCAGTTCTCGCAATGGTGCGACCTCGGCCTGGGCGTTGTTGGTGGCGATTTCGACCGCACGAGCACTCATCGTGATCTGCTGTTCGGCGTCGGCGCGAGCCGTGCTGATGTCGCCGGCGACCTGATTGCGAGTGCTGTTGATGGCCGAGAGCGCTCGATCCACATCGCGCGGCGGGTCGATCTCCGTGATCAACGCCGCGTCCAACTCAATGCCGTAGCGACCCGTGGTCGAGCTGCATTGCTCTTCCATGTATTGATTCAATAACGGCAAGTTCTTGCGCAGGTCGTTGATCGAAACGCCCTCGGAAAGCTCCACCGCGCTGGTCTGTTCCACCCCCGCCGGAAGTTCCGCCTGGGCCAACAAGCCCTGTCCTTTGGGATCGGTGAAATTCGCGATCCTTTCTCGCAGCACCGATACGAAGTATCCCATCACATGCTCGAGCGGACTGGCCACGCCGAAGAGATACGGATAGAGATTGTTTTCGCTGATGCGGTAGCGGATTTGCCCATTGACGCCGGTGGTCAAGTTGTCCTTCGTCACCGCTTCGATCGTCTTCTGCGACTTGGAGGGATCCCATGACAGGTCGACCGATTGAGTCGCGACGCTCACCTTATGGACTCGTTGCCAAGGCATTTTGAAATACGGTCCTCCGGGACCAACGACGCGGACTTGCGGATAGTGGTAGCGTTCTCGCTCATCGCCGGACAAAGGCGGCGGCGCTGTCTTTTCGGTCACCTTTTGCACGGCGCCGAAACTGGTGACAACAGCGCGTTGATCCGGACGAACCGTGTATAAGCATCCGTAGAGAACTCGCACCAACGCATACGCGAGGATACCCAAGGGAAATCCAAGTAGATCCATCGCCGACCTCCGTCGTGATGAAAGGTCTGATCGTCATATTCCCAACAAGTGTTGGGACGGAAACCGATCCCGTCATAACGCAGTCCATAATGATAGCACGGTCAACCGCCGCAGATTGTGAATTCCCCATTGGGGACGACCCGGTGCGGCGTCACGCTTCGGCCAAACGCTTCAATCCCACTTGCGTGATGCCCTGCTTCAATTGCAGCATGGGCGACCAGGGGTCGTGCTGGAGCGACTCCAATCGGCGTTGGATGTTCTGCAAGGTGAAGGCCAATGGGGAGGCGACTCCAGGCAGTTCGTCCCAGGTGAGCGGCGTCGACACGCCTGCATCCTCGCGGGCGCGCGTGGAATACGGCGCCACGCTGGTCGCTCCTCGCGTATTCCGATTGCAATCGAGGTAGATCTTGCCGCGGCGAGCCGCTTTGCTTGGCGAGGTGGTGTACCTGCCCGGCCAGCGGACGGTCAACAGGAGGGCGATGCACTCCGCCAGACCCTTGGCTTCTTCCCACGAGTGCCGGCGTTGCAAGGGCGCCGCCACGTGCAGACCCCTTGCCGCCAGTGGTCTTGACGAATGATGTCAAGCCCGCCGTCTCCAGCAACTCGCGTATTTGCTGGGCCGCTTGCACCACGCGCGGCCAGGCGACCGACTCGTCCGGATCCAAATCCAACACCACGCGATCGGGGCGATCCAAGCGGTCAAACCTGGCGCCCCAGATGTGAAACTCCAAGACGTTCAATTGCACCAGCGCCAGCAACGCCTCGCCGGAAGACGCCTCCAGCAACCATTCCTGCTCGCCCCCGAGTTGAACCGAGTGCTTGACAACGGCGTCGGGCAGTCCTTTCGGCGGGTGTTTCTGGAAGAAGCAACGCTGCGCCGGTCCTCGCGGGCAACGCACCAGGGACAAGGGCCGCTGGGCCAGATGGGGAAGCATGAATCGAGCGACTTGAGCGTAGTAGGACGCGATCCCGAGTTTGGTGATGCCCGGCTTTGCATACACCACGCGTTCCGGATGCGTTAGCTTCAAGCGACTGGCGGCGCCGTCGTCCAACGCCGGACGCTCGCCGGGCGCAGGCGTCGCCCGCGACGCTTCCTGCGAAATCACCTCCCCCAATTCATTCCGCGATTCCTGGCGGAATTCCTCGAGATTCAGATCATCGCGAACGCCGCGATAGCTGCCGAAACGCAGCAGGCCATCGCCCGTCCAGCCCCCGAACTCCACCTCCACCAACAGGGTCGGCTCCACCCAATGCGTGCCTTTCTCCTTGCTCAGCAACAGGTCGCTACGCTCAAACGGACATGTCGTGCTCCTTCGTTCGCGCAACAGCCGCCCCAGTTCTTTTAGCGTTGGTTCGCTGAAACCGGTGCCGACTCGGCCGCGATATTCGAGCGAACCGTTGTTGGCCGGCAGGCCCAGCACCAAGGCCCCGAATCCCGTGCGGGACGCGGCGGAGTCGGTGAAGCCGCCGACGACAAATTCGCGTCGCTGCAGACACTTCGCCTTCAACCAGGAGTCGCTCCGCCCGGCCGCGTAACGCGAATCCAGTCGCTTGCTGACGATGCCCTCCACGCCTAGCTGACACGCTTGCCGGAGGACCAAGGGGCCGTCTCCCAGGATGCTTTCGCTGAACAACAAGGGGAAGGCTTGACGGCTCCAACCCATGTCGCCATCAGTTGGCGTGTCCGGCAAGTCCGCGTCGGCGATCAATTGCTGCAACAGCTTGCGGCGGTCTTGCAACGCCGCATCGATCAGGCTGTAGCCATCCAAGTACAGGAGATCGAACAGGTAGTACTTCAGCGGTGGGGCTCGTCGCGAGTGGATCGCGTTCTGCAAGGCTTGAAAGTCCGTGGCGCCGCTTTCGCCGATCACGGCCACTTCGCCGTCAAGGATCGCGCTTCGCGTCGGCAGCCGTCGTACTGCGCTGGCCAAGCTGCTGACCTTGTCGGTCCAGTCGTTGCCGTTGCGTGACAGAAAACGGATCTTCTGGGGTTGCACCGCGCAAAGCATGCGGTACCCGTCGTACTTGATCTCGTGCGCCCAGCGTTCATCGCTGGGCGGATCCGATGTGGTCGTTGGTAGGCAAGGCCTGAAGGTGCGCGGGAAGTCGGCGCGCTTGGATCCACGCGCGTCTCGCACATCCATTCGCTGATGGGTCGCGTCAGTCGCGTCGCCGGCGTTTCGATTCGCATCGCGGCGCGAGGCTGGACGCGCCGTGGCGGTCTTCGGCTGGCGAGGCGTGACCGGTGTTTTCGGTTTCTTTCTGCTTGGCTTCCGGGCGCGCTCTGGCGCCATCCCTTGGGCGACTTGTGCGAGATCGCGGCCACTCAGGACGCTCAACGGCAAGTCATCCAGGACGTCGTATTCATCCGCCGGACGCGCGGAGGCGTCGCGTTCCTTGAACAGCAACCATTGGTTTTGCTTTCGCTTGTCGGCAAAGCGCCGACCGGTCCAAAGCAGCATCCAACGGCCTTGCAGTTTATGTCCATCCAGGGCGAACTTCAGCTCGCCGCGCTGCAGATCGCCCGTCGGGTCGCTGCTGGCGCATTGCCAGACTCCCGTGTCCCAGACAAGCATGGCTCCCGCGCCGTACTGGCCCGCGGGGATGACCCCTTCGAAGTCGAGATACTCCAAGGGATGATCTTCGGTGCGCACGGCCAACCGTTTTTGCGCGGGTCGAGGCTTGGGCCCTTGGGCACGGCCCAGGACTTCAAGGCGCCGTCCAGTTCCAGGCGCAAGTCGTAGTGCAGTGCGCGCGCCTTGTGTTTCTGCACCACGAAACGCCAGCCGGCGGCTTCAGGAGCCGTGTCTCCGCGAGGCTCGTTGGTGCGATCGAAGTCGCGTTTGCGGCGATAGTCTTCAAGGCCCATGGTTGAGCGGCAGGCCCTCGAAACGGGTCCGGCCTCCTGTTAATCGCGTGTTCCACGCTGTTTTCCCGGCTCGGCCGCGCGGCCAATAGCGGCCCGTCTGGTTGACCTCCTTGGCTGGGAAAGTCAGCGCGAGATCGAGCGATGGCGACCCAGATCAGTTACCATAATGAGGGATGGCGGGGGATTTGCCTACTCGACACTCCACGCCTCCCTATCGCCCCACGACCCGCCTGCTTCGTTCTCCCTCGCTTGAGAGATCCATCATGTTGCGCTCGTCACGTCGCCGCTCGCATCGCTACGGCGCCCAGGCTTGGCGTTGGTTATCGCTGTTGTGGGTTCTGGCCCCGGTCATCCTCCAGGCCAAGGAGCCCGCCTCGCCCACACTGCATGTCTTTGAACGCCAGCAGTTAACCGATGCGTACTTTTCCGAAGGCGTCAACATCGGCGACATCAATGGCGATGGTCAAACCGACGTGGTGCATGGGCCCTACTGGTTCGCCGGTCCCGAGTTCACCGAACGGCGCGAAATCTACGAACCCAAACCGCAGAATCGCGACGCCTACGCCGACAATTTTTTTTCCTGGGTCCGTGATTTTGACGGAGATGGACGGAACGACGTGCTGGTGGTCGGCTTTCCAGGCACGCCCGCCTATGTCTATCGCAATCCGGGCGACGCTGCGGAGCATTGGAGGAAGCATGAAGTCTTGGACTGGGTCTCCAACGAGTCGCCTCAATTCACGGACCTGGTCGGCGACGAGCAACCTGAACTGGTGTGCACTCGAGACGGGTTCTTCGGTTTCGCGGCGATCGACGAAGACAAGCCGCTGGGGCCATGGAAGTTCACGGCCGTCTCGGAACAGATCGCCGACAAGCGTTTCGGTCATGGATTGGGCGTCGGCGATGTCAACGGCGATGGGCGTAAGGACATCCTGTTCCATCAAGGTTGGCTGGAACAACCCGAAGACGCCAAGCAAGGCCGCTGGAGGCGGCACGCATTCAACTTCGCCCCCGCCAGCGCCGACATGTTCGCCTACGATGTCGATGGCGATGGCGACAACGATGTGATCACGAGTCTGAGCGCCCACAACTTCGGTTTGGCGTGGTACGAGCAAACCGGGGCCGACGCGTCGGGCGATCTCCAGTTCCAGAAGCATTTGATCATGGGCGACAAGCCCGACGAAAACGCGTTCGGTCTCGTGTTCAGCGAACTGCACTCGGTGGACCTGGACGACATCGACGGCGACGGCTTGAAGGACATCGTCACCGGCAAGACCTATTGGTCGCACCACGCCAAAGCCCGATGTGGGATGCGGGGGCCGTCGTCTATTGGTTCAAGCTGTCCCGCGATGGCGGGCGGGTCGAGTTGGATTCCCTACAAGGCCGACGGCGAAGCCGGCATCGGGCGACAAGTGGTGGTCGGCGACGTCAACGGCGACCAGCTGCCGGATATTGTCGTCGGCGGCATGAAGGGAGCCATGTGCTGCCCCATCATGCGCGGGAAGTCTCGATGGCGGAATGGCGAGCCGCGCAGCCGAAGCCCTATCGCCCCTTGGCCAATGGGTTGCCGCCGGAGGAGGCCGCCGCGCAAATGACGGTTCCGCCGGGTTTCGAGTGCCGTTGGCCGCCGGCGAACCGCAGAGTCCATCAGCCGATCGCGTTTACGCTGGACGATCGCGGTCGGCTGTGGGTGGCCGAAGCCTACACCTATCCCAATCGCGTGCCGGAAGGCGAAGGCAAAGACAAGATCATCATCCTCGAAGACACCGACGGCGACGGCACGTTCGAGACTCGCAAGGTCTTCGCCGAAGGGCTGAATCTGGTCAGCGGCCTGGAAGTTGGCTTTGGCGGAGTCTGGGTCGGCGCCGCGCCCTACCTGATGTTCATTCCCGACCGAGACGGCGACGACCAACCCGACGGCGAGCCGCAGATCCTGCTCGACGGCTTCGGCTATCAAGACACGCACGAAACGCTCAACGCGTTCATCTGGGGACCGGACGGTTGGCTCTACGGCTGCCACGGCGTGTTCACGCATTCCAAGGTCGGCAAGCCGGGAACGCCGGACGACCGAGCGAACTCCGCTGAACGCCGGCGTCTGGCGATACCATCCGACTGCGCCATCGAGTTCGAAGTTTTCGCCTGGGGAACCAGCAATCCCTGGGGCGTCGACTTCAACGATCAAGGGCAGGCGTTCATCACGGCCTGCGTGATCCCGCATCTGTATCACATGATTCAGGGCGCCCGCTACCAACGGCAAGGCGGGCAGCACTTCAATCCCTACGTGTACGACGACATCAAGACGATCGCCGACCACGCGCACTACGCGGGCAACATTCGCGATCACGCCTGGTGGGGACACGAACCGACTCGGCACCTCCGGACACGTCGACGGCAGGTGGCGGCCATGCGCATTGCGGAGCGATGATCTACCTGGGCGACAACTGGCCGGACGCGTATCGCAATCAGATCTTCATGAACAACATTCACGGCAACCGAGTCAACTAGCGATCTGCTGCGAACGCGCACGGATCCGGTTACGTGGGCATCACGGCGCCGACTTCTGTTCGCCAACGATCGCTGGTTTCGCGGCATCAATCTGCGCTATGGCCCGGACGGCTCGGTGTACCTGATCGACTGGTACGACCAGAACGCCTGCCATCGAACCAATCCGGAAATCTGGGACCGCACCAACGGTCGCATCTACAACATCAGCTACGGCGAGCAGCAGCCGATTTCCGTGAACCTGGGCGAACAAACGGACCTGCAACTTGCGCGACTGCAGTTGCACGCCAATGATTGGTATGTGCGGGTCGCCAGGCGGTTGCTGCAACACAGGGCCTCCGAACGAGAGATCTCCGTGGAGGCCGTCAACGCCTTGCGCATCATCGCTGACCAACACGAAGATCCTACGCGAGTGCTGCGAGCGATGTGGACGCTGCACGGCATCGGCGCCGCCGACGCCGCGGACTTCCGTCGCTGGCGGAGCCACGCCGATGAATACGTGCGCGCATGGACCATTCAGTTGCAGTTGGAAACGACGCCCGCGGACTTAGGGTTGGTCGCGGAATTCGCCGCGCTGGCCGATGAAGATCCATCGCCTGTTGTGCGACTCTATCTCGCTTCCGCCCTGCAGCGCCTGCCCGCGCAGCAGCGTTGGCCAATCGCTGAAGCGTTGGCTGGCAAGGCGCAGGACGCGGAGGATCACAACCTGCCCTTGGTGCTGTGGTATGGCGTCGAACCGCTTGTCTTGCAGGACCCCTCGCGAGCCTTGCGACTGGCGGCGACAACGCCCATCCCGCTGCTGCAACGCTTCATCATTCGTCGCGCCGCTGGCGACAACGAGTTGTTGGATCAGGTCGCGAAAGCCGCTCACGAAGTGCCAGATGCGGCTTGGCGGAAGTTGATTCTGGAGGAGATCCTGCGGGCTTTCGAGGGCCGCGTTGACATCCCCGCGCCGCCCGCCTGGCAGGCGTGCTACGCCACGTTGGCGGCCAGCAACGACCCGGAAGTCCGCGATCGCGCGGATGAAGTCGCCATCTTGCTCGGCGACCAGCGCGTCTTCCCCAGGATGCGCGAGCGCGTGCTTGACCCTTCGGCGGACATGAAGAAACGACAGCAAGCCCTGACGATTCTTGTTCGCGGCGCCGACGTCGATTCAGTCCCGACCTATCAGAAGCTGGTTACGGCGGCTGTTGACGGCGACAATCCATTGCGAGGACCCGCCATTCGAGCTTTAGCGGGGTTCAACGATTCGGCCACCGCCGACATTTTGATCGATGCGTACCCGCACTTGAGCCTTGCCGAGCGACAGGACGCCGTCAACACGCTTTGTGGCCGGCGTTCCTATGCTGAGAAACTGCTGCAGGCAATCGCCGACAACCGGATTCCCCGCACGGATCTGCATGCCTTTAACGTGCGCTTGTTGCTGGGCTTGGATCAAGGCGCCTTGCACGATCGTATCACCGAGGTTTGGGGCACGGTGCGGGAGGCCTCGGCCGACCGCCAAAAGGCCATTGCCCAATGGAAACAGCGCTTGGCGCCTGACGCCTTGCAAGAGGCGAACGCCAGCAATGGCCGCCGGGTGTTCTCGACATCGTGCGCTCAATGCCATCGATTGTTTGGAGGGACTGGCGATATTGGTCCCGATCTTACCGGCTCGAATCGCGCGAACCTTGACTACGTGTTGCAGAACATCCTTGATCCCAGCGCCGTCTTGGGAAAGGACTACCAACTGACGTTGATCAATACGGTCGATGGGCGAGTGCTCTCGGGGATCGTCAAGAGCGAAACCGATAGCGCGGTCACCTTGCGAACCATCAACGACACGATTGTCGTCGCCAAACGCGACATCGACGATCGGCAGCTCTCCCAGATGTCGATGATGCCCGAACAGCTGCTGGACAAGCTGGAATTCGAGGAGGTCCGCGATCTGGTGCGTTACCTGGCCAGTCCCGAGCAAGTCGCCATCGGCGGACCGAAATCGCAACTCGGGGAGACGGGCCGAGTTGACGGCGCGATCGAGGGCGAGTCGATGATGGTCATCGGCAAGAGCCAGGGACAAACACGCAACCAAGACATGCGCTCCTTTGCGGCGGATCGCTGGAGCGGCGCTGACCATCTTTGGTGGACTGGCGGAAAGCCCGGCGACACGCTGGACCTGCAGTTCACGGCCCCGGAAGCCGGCGCCTTTGACCTGGAAGTCGTGCTGACGCGGGCGCCCGACTATGCGATCGTGCAGTTGGCCATTGATGATCAGCCGTTGGGCGAAGTCTTGGATCTGTACGATCCCCAAGTCGTGACAACCGGCGTGATCACCTATCCGCAAGTTCAGCTGGACAAGGGCGAACACCGCCTGCGTCTAACGATCGAGGGGGCGAATCCCAAAGCCGTCAAAGCGTACATGGTCGGTTTGGACTACATCCGCTTGCGTTAAGGAATCGAGCCATGCTGAGATTTGTGGACCGACATGGCCGCCGCGAGTTCCTGCGAGTCGGCGGTCTCACTTTGGGCGGGCTGACGCTCAGCCACTTGCTGCAAGTCAAGGCCCAAGCGGCCAGCAGTTCTTTCTTGCGCGACAAGTCGGTCGTCTTCCTGTTTCAGCACGGCGGTCCCAGCCAGTTTGAGACCTTCGATCCCAAGATGACGGCGCCGGCCGGCGTGCGATGCGTGAATGGGGCCATCTCGACATCGACGCCGGGCGTCGAGTTCGGCTCGACGATGTCGCGGCTGTCCCGCCTATCGCATCTGTTCACCGTGGTGCGTTCGTATCGCAGCGGCAGCAGCGCGCACCTGATTCAGCCAATCGTCAGCAAGTCGTCGTTGGACGCCAACATCGGCTCCTTGTTTGCTCGGGCCGCTGGAACCAACGATCCGGTCAGCGGCATGCCGCGGAATGTGGCGGTCTTTCCCAACTCGGTGGATCCCGAGAGTTTGGGGCCCGTCACGCAATTCGGCAATTTCCTCAGCCCCGGCGCGCTCGGCGCCGCTTACGCTCCTTTTCAACCCGGCGCCGACGGGCCGGCCCAACAAGACATGCGGTTGTCGATCGAACGCACCCGCCTGGATGATCGCCGCCGGTTGATGCGCGAGTTGGCTCGGGTGCGGCGCCGACAGGAAGGCCTAAGCGAGGATGCGGCGCTTGGCCGAGTTCAGCAACAAGCGTTCGACGTGATCCTTGGCGGAGTCGCCGACGCTTTCGATCTTGCCCAGGAGGCCCCGGAAACGATCGCTCGCTACGACACGTCGCCGTTGTTCAATGAACCGGCCAGTTGGAAGCACAAGAACAATCGCGATCGTTACACCGCCAATGCGCACACGCTAGGCAAACTGATGCTGCTGGCCCGGCGGCTCTGCGAATTTGGTTGCGGGTTTGTCACGGTGACTAGCGACTTCGTCTGGGATATGCACGCCGATGTGAACAACTTGGGAGTGGATCCCGGGATGAAGGTCGTCGGTCGTCCGTTCGACCACGCCGTGGCGGCGTTCATCGAAGATGTCGAGCAACGCGGGTTGCGGGACAAGATCCTGTTGGTGGCGACCGGCGAGATGGGCCGCACTCCCAAGATCAACAACAATGGAGGCCGCGATCATTGGGGCAATCTCACGCCGCTGTTGCTGTATGGCGCCGGCGTCGAGGGCGGTCGCGTGATCGGCCAATCCACTCGCGACGGCGGCTCGCCGGCAACCGACCCGGTCACGTCGGAGAACCTGATTGGCACCATCATGCACACGCTGTTCGACGTGGGGCAACTTCGCCTGGCGCGGGACTTGCCAACCGATGTTGCTCGCCTGATCACGGGCTATCCGCCGATCCAGGCGTAGTCCGCGGATGCGGGCTTCTGCTCTTAGTCGCGATGGTCGGGATTGCCTGCGCCTGTTGGCCCAGCGAACGAAGCGGCTTTCTTATCTTCCTTATCTTTCGTGCTTTTCGTCCCTTTCGTGCTTTTCGTCCCTTTCGTGGTCACAAAAGAAAAGGCCGCCGTCGAAGTCAGACCTCGACGGCGGCTGAAATTTGCGTTTGACGACTGAGCGCCTACTTGTCTTCTTCCTTCTCGCCGAGCAGTTCCTCGAGCAGCTTGTCCAGTTCTCCGCCGCGAGCTCGCAGGGAGACGACCTTGCCTTCTTGATCGACCAGGATGGCGGTGGGGATGCCGCTGATTCCATAGTAATTGGCGATCGGAGCGTCCCAGCCCGTCTTGCCTTCTTCTTCGCTGACGATATTGACCCAGGTCAATTCCTTGTCTTTCACGCACTTTTCGAAGGCCGCTCGAGTGCTGTCCATGTTGATTCCAACGATGGCGAATCCCTTGTCGCCGTACAGCTCCAAGTTCTTCTTCATGTTGGGAAGCTCGGCCATGCATGGCCCGCACCAACTGGCCCAGAAGTCGACGAGAACGACTTTCCCGCGATACGAAGACCAATCAAAGGCGTCGCCTTCGGCGGTGAGGCCTTCGAGCGTCATTTCGTTGCCGAGCAAACGGAGTCGCCGGGCGGCGCCGACCATCTTCTCGCCCCGCTTGCTGATGTCGGCGTCCTTCGCCTCAACGAGCAATTTGGCCAGGGATTCATACAGACTGGCCGCGATTTCGGCGTGCTCGGTGTAACCGATGCTGCTGGCGATGCGGGATACCGGAGAATATGTGGCTCGACTGGCGCCGAATCGCTCCAGGAATGCGACGGCTTCATCCGCAACGCTCTGGGCTTGCTCGGCCGAGGCGCCTCGCAAGTCCGCCGACTTCGACATCAACAATTGGCCAACCGCGATCTGAGCGATGGCGGGACGCTTGTCCTCGGAGTACTTCTTGCACAGTGCGTCAAATTTTTCTTGCGCCGACGGTTCGAAGCGAACCAGGATTGCGTACGCCGAGAATTCCTCTTCCAACGCCTTTTGCTGGTCGGCTTCGGAATCGCTTTTCTCGAGGACCATGTCGCAGGCCTTGATGATGGCCGGGAACAGCTTCTTGGCCGTTTCCACTCGGTTTCTTCCCGGCGGTGTGCGCTTGGTCTTCTCGATCCAAGCAAGCAACTCCTCGACCGAAGCGTCCTCCGGCACGGCGAAAGGATCCTCCTTCGCTTCCTTGTCTTGGTCGTCATCGTCCGTCTTGGCTTCGGCCGTCTTGTCTTGGGCGACCAGCGCCGCAGGCGCGGCGATGACGAGCGAGCAAGCCAACAGCGACGCGAAGCAAGCTCGCCAAACCCAGTGCGTTGAATCAAATCGCATCAACGATCCCTTTCTCGTAAATCTTGTGAAAACCAATCGACTTCATGAATCATGCAATGGCGCTAACGCGATGCGGCGCCTCATGCAGGTTCCCATTGTAGCAGATGCGGCGCCGTGGATACGGCAGGATTCTTCGACCGCGGCGGCTTCTCCGAGCCGCCAATTCAGATCGACGCAAGGTGGTCGAGGCGGCGGATTTCAGCGACAATGGTCCCTGTTGCGGGTCCCGGTCTCGACGGCCAAGAACGCCGGCCGAGGGCGCTTCGTGCGACGTCACGTATGGCGGTTCGAGATATGGAGAAACGCGCCGGCGAGCCCTTCCTTGGCTTCATAAACCCTGAATCAAGGGGATCGCGGCCAGGGGCGTCGTTGGAATCAAGGAGCTGAAACGCGTGTTGACGATCGAAAGAGCCATCGAGATCGCCGCGGCCTCCCACGCGGGCGTTCGCGACAAGCAAGGCCAGCCGTACATCCTGCATCCTCTGCGCGTCATGATGGATGTGCAGGGCGACTTGGCCAGGATCGTCGCCGTCTTGCATGACGTCGTGGAGGACACGCCGGTCACGATCGAGAACCTGGGCGCCGCCGGCTTTTCGGCGGAAGTCCTCGCCGCTGTGGAGCTTGTGACGCATCGGGAAGGTCAGGCGTACAGCGAGTACGTGATCCATTGCAAAGCCAACGACGCGGCTCGTCAGGTGAAGCTTGCGGATCTCCGGGACAATTCGAATCTGAACCGGGCGCTGCTGGCGTCCACAACGCTACGCCGACGACGCCTTGCGACTGCAGCGATACCTGCTTTCCTATCGCTTCTTGAGCGATGCGCTGTCGGAAGATGACTATCGGCGATTGATGGCGCCCTTGGAAAAGCAAGGCGGCTGAGCGGAATTCGTCTCGCGCACGCTCATTTCGGATTTGTAACCACGATTTGGGGCCGACCCGTTGGGGCTTTGTGGTGCCAGCCGCGTTGGTTACCCAGGGTTGCGCTGCGCTGCACCCTGGGCTGATTTGGGGCCGCCCCGTTGGGGCTTTGTGGTTGCGACCGCGTCGGGGTTACCCAGGGTTGCGCTGCGCTGCACCCTGGGCTGATTTGGGGCCGCCCCGTTGGGGCTTCGCTGGGCTGATCTGGGGCCGCCCCGTTGGGGCTTCGCTGGGCTGATCTGGGGCCGCCCCGTTGGGACTGATTTAGGGCCCTGCCTGGCCGGCCCGTTGGACGATCCGCGAGCCTTCGGCTACCATACAGGATTCCCAAATTAACCATCTTCCGCCAGGAGACGTGGTCGTGTTGCATCACCGCTTCATGTTGTTCGTGCTGCTGAGTCTTCTGACGCCTGTCGTCACGCAGGCTCAGGAGGACAATCAACCGCCCGATGGCTATCGAGCATTGTTCAATGGCAAGGATCTCAAGGGGTGGCATGGGATGCCGCACTTCGACATCCGCAAGTTGGCGTCGATGACTGACGAGGAGCGTCAAGCCATGCGCGCCAAGGACACCGCGGACGCCGCCGCCCATTGGACGGTTGAGAATGGCGAATTGGTTAACGACGGGGCGGGCGCCTATCTGACCACCGACGAGGAGTTCGGCGACATTGAATTTTGGGTCGACTACAAGACGGTCCCCAAGGCGGATAGCGGCATCTACTTGAGGGCGACGCCCCAGGTGCAGATCTGGGACTATACGGACCCGGCCAAGTTCAATCTCGGCGCCGACAAGGGTTCTGGCGGTCTCTGGAACAACAGCGCCGGGGCGCCCGGCAAGGACCCTTCTGAATTGGCTGATAAGCCGTTTGGCGAGTGGAATCGATTTCACATTCGTCAGGTCGGCGCTCGCACCAAGGTGTGGTTGAACGGCAAGCTCATCGTTGATAACGCCACCATGGAGAATTACTGGGATCGCAAGTCTCCCTTGTGGGCCAAGGGGCCAATTCAGTTGCAAACGCATGGCGGCGAGATTCGCTGGCGGAACATCTTTGTGCGAGAGATCCCAGCCGACGAAGCGAACAAGATTCTGGCTTCCTATTCGGATGAAGGGTTCGAATCGATTTTTGACGGCGAGAGCTTCAAGGGCTGGGCCGGTCCCGTTGACAACTACTCCATCGAAAACGGCGCGATCAAGTGCCAGCCGCACAAGGGAGGAACGATTTACACTTCCGCGACGTACGGCGATTTTGTCGCTCGCCTCGAATTCAAACTGCCGCCGGGCGGCAACAACGGATTGGCGATTCGCTATCCAGGCGAAGGCGACACCGCCTATGTCGGCATGTGCGAGCTGCAAGTGTTGGACTCGGAGCACGAAAAATACGCGAAGCTCGACGCCCGCCAGTATCATGGCTCGGCCTACGGTATGGTCGCCGCCAAACGCGGCTACCTGCGGTCCGCCGGTCAATGGAACTATCAGGAAGTCACCGTCCAGGGATCGAAGATCAAAGTGGAGTTGAACGGATACGTGATCTTGGACACCGACTTGTCCCAAGTGACCGAAACCATGGGAAACCGTCCGCATCCAGGGAAGGATCGCAAGATGGGCCACTTCGGATTGGCCGGACACAGCGATCCGGTTGAATTTCGCAACCTCAGCATCAAGCGGCTTGATTGAAGCTTGAGGTCAACGGAGTGAGTGATCCACAGCAGTCGCGCAAGCTTCACGCGCCGCGCCGGTTGGACCGGTGCGGCGTGTTTGCTTTTCTTGCCGTTGCTGTTGTTGGGAATGACGCGGGCGTTGTCCCGCATCAGCAACGACACCGTGCAATGGACGTCCGGCGAGTTGCCCGCCAAGCGCGACTACCTGTGGTTCGCGCGAACCTTCGAGGGTCAGGAGATCGTCTTCGTCTCCTGGGAGGGATGCACCCGTAGGGATCCTCGCTTGCCGGCGTTCGCCGATGCGGTGCGGCGGGATACCGGGCTCGCAGAACGCGTGGCCACGACCGCGAGCATTTGGAGCGAGTTGGCCGAAAGCGAGGCGGAGTTCGAAGCCGTCGAAATCCAAGCGCGATTGCAGGGCTATGTCTTGGGCGCGAACGGGCGCGCCTGCGCATTGGTGATCTTGAACGAGGACGCGGCGGGGCGGGCGGCTTCCAACGTGCGACGACTGCGGCAAGCGGCGCTGCGCGCGGGAGTCCCCTCCCAGGACCTGCACTTGGCCGGAAACCCCGTGCAGGTGGCGGGAATCGATCAGGCCAGCATGGAGACCATGCTGTATCTGGCGCTTCCCGCCGCCGTCGCGGTGACTCTAGCGGCATGGTGGTTTCTCCGTGACGCGGTCTTGATGTTGACCGTGGGCGCGTTGGGGGGCTACTGCCAGGCGGTGGGATTGGCGTTCGTCGAATGGGCCGGGGCGCCGATGAACGGCATGCTGATCATCATGCCGTTGTTGGTGTTCGTGATCTGCGTCTCCAGCTGCGTCCACCTGATTCACTACCATCGCGAGGCGGCTCGCGAAGGGTTGGCGTGGCCGGCCGTAGCGGCGCTGGCTCGAGGTTGGTTTCCCTGCTCCCTGGCGGTCGCCACTAGCGCCTTGGGCGTACTCTCGCTCTCATTAAGCCGCATCGGACCATTGCGTGACTTCGGCGTGTTCACGTTCCTCACGTTGGCGGTGACTTTGTCGCTAGTTCTGCTTGTTTTGCCTGGAGTCCTTGCCTGGAGAGGCTCGCCTTCCTTTGGCGCCGACAAGGAGCCGGCGAGACTGTGGGCGGCCGCCAGCAAGTTCGTGAACGGCTATCATTTCATCATCTCCGCAATCTGCCTGGCGGCTGCGATCCTAACGGCCCGCGGTCTTTGGAACATCGACGCCAGCATGGGCGTGTACGACTTGTTCTCGCCAACCCATCATGTCATCACGGACTACGAGTGGTTGCAGGAGAACGTAGGCCCCTTGTTGCCGGCTGAAATCGTCATCGGATTCGCGGACGATTGCCCTTGGGACTTGCACGAGCGACTCGTCTTGCTGGACGATCTCAGGCGGGCCTTTGGAAAAGAGCATCCGGCGTCCGCCGTGGTGTCGGCGCTGAACTTCACCATGCTGCCCATTCGAGGAGGCGGGCTGCGGCAAGTCGCCGCCCGGCGCGTCGCCGCTCGCAAGCTGAAACAATCGTTGGCCGAATTGGAGAAGATGAATTTCATCGTTCACCAGGATCGACATCAGCTCTGGCGGCTGACGGTTCGCCTTCCTTCCGAAGCCGGGCAGGACTACTCGGAGCTATCCCAACGGGTTCAATCGACCGCGCAAAGCGTCATCGAATCGCGATTCGACGAGCCTCCTTCGTGGCTGGAGCTGCGGTTCACCGGCGCCTTGCTGCTGGCGGCGGAGTCGCAGCGCGAGTTGTTTCGCAGCTTGGTGCTTAGCTTTGGGTCCTCCGCGGTGCTGATCACGTTGACGTTGATCCTGGGTTTGCGGGACGTGAAGCTGGGCTTGCTGTCCGTCTTGCCGAATTTCTTTCCGATCCTGGTAGTCTTCGGCGGACTCGGTTGGCTCGGAGTGCAGCTCGATATGGGCGCCTTGATGACGTCTTGCATTGGCTTGGGCATCGCGGTCGACGACACCGTTCACTTCTTGACGTGGTATCGCCGAGGCGCTGCGCCAAGGCATGGGACGCTTGGAAGCCATTGAGAACGCTTACTCTCGTTGCGGCTTCGCCATGATCCAGACGACCATCATTTGCGGCGCCGGCTTGCTGCTGTTCGGCTTCAGCGACTTTCGACCCGCCGCGCAGTTCGGCGGTACGATCTGTTGGTTGCTCTTGGCGGCCTTGGCCGGCGACTTGCTGTTCCTGCCGGCGCTGCTGCGGGGCCCGCTGGGAGCCCTGATCCGTTAAGGCGATGCATCACGGATGCTCGCATCAAGTGCAGCTTGCGGGGATCGGCCGCAGGAACCTGGTTCGCGGCGCGCTTGTCGAACGTTATGTCAGTGATTCCCCCAGGCCGAATTTGGCGGGGGCGGCGAGGTAGAGTTGCTGGGCTTCGGGCAGCAGGCCTTGCAAGTCGGCGGCTCGACGCTCGTCCGAGGGATGCGTCGAGAGGAATTCGGGAGGCTTGCCCTCGGCGTCGCCGCCAACGCCGCCGAAGCGAGTCCAGAACTTGGGAGCTTCGGCGGGGTCATAGCCCGCGCGGGACATCAGCATCAGGCCGATATGGTCGGCTTCGCTTTCTTGATGTCGGCTGTAGGGTAATTGCACCCCGTATTTGCTGGCCGCGCCATAAGCTTGCAGCATGAGTTCGCGGCGATCCGCGCTTTGACGTTGCAGCACAAAGTCCAATGCGTGCCGGCCGATGCCGATCGCCTGATCGTGGCTCATGCGTTCACCGCCATGGTGCGCCAAAGCGTGAGCGACTTCATGCGACATCACCACGGCCAACCCGGCTTCGTTTTGGCAGATCGGCAGGATGCCGTCATAGATGGCGACTTTGCCGCCTGGCAGCGCGAACGCATTTTGCTCGCTTGAACCCAGCAGGCGAAACTCCCACTGATAGTCGCTGCGTCCTGATTGATCGGCGATCCGTTGGCCAACTCGACGAACCATGGCCGTCGCCTGCTCGTTGTTGGACGGCGGCACATCGACCGTGGCTTGCTCATAGGCCTGCAAGCCCAGGGCGATCTCGGACTGCTCGGGCATGATGACCAGTTGCTTGCGACCAGTGACCGGCGCGGTGCGGCAACCGCAACAAGCCAGGCCCCAGGTTCCGCCAAGAATCAGGCCAAAACGTTGACGATCCATCGCGCAAGTATCCGTCTTACGAGTTCCGTTCAAAGAGGACGCATGGATGCCATAGAAGTTTTCCCGATCGGCGTCAAGAGCGATGAGGCGTCGGTCGAAGGCAGGAGGTGCAGGTGTTTTTCAGGTGCCCAGGGTTGCGTGCGCTGCACCCTGGGCTGATTTGGGGCCGTCCCGTTGGGACTTCGTGGCCGGGACGGCGTCGGTTACCCAGGGTTGCGCTGCACTGCACCCTGGGCTGGTTTGGGGCCGTCCCGTTGGGACTGTTTGATGGTCCTTCTTCGCAAGGATCATTCATGACGTCCCGCGTATTGCTCTACGCTCTATCCTCTACCCTCTACCCTCTACCCTCTACCCTCTACCCTCCCTCTACCCTCCCTCTACTTCCCTACCTGCACGCCGGCCACGTTCATGGGAAAGCTCCACAGTTTGTGACCGGCCGTGATGAACAACGTCTTGCCGTCGGCCCCGCCGAAGGTGCAATTGGTCGCCATATCTTCGGGCACTGGGATGAAGCCGATCACGCCGCCTTCCAACGGATGGATGATGTAAACGCCCGCCTTGTGCTTCTCCGCGGTCTCGGCCGGCGGGTTGGGAGTATTGAAGCCGGCCGCCGCGTACACTCGGCCTTCGTTGTCAAGGGTCAATCCATCTGGCCCGCGGTCGCTGCCCCAATCGAACAGCAGCTTGCGGCTCGCGAAGTTGACGTTGCCGTCCGCTTTCAGATCGAATCGCCACAAGCGACGATTGCCGCCCACGGCGTTGGGTCCATCGTTCACATTGTCGGCGACGAAGAGGTGTTGATTATCCGCGGACACCGCGATCCCATTGGGGCGATCGACTTGATGCGAGATGATGCGGACCACGCGTCCCGAAGGGTCGATGCGATAAACGCCCTCGATGATCTTTCCGGTGGAGTCGATTTGTTCGACGTCGTCACGCGGACCATACCGCGGGTCGGTGAAGTAGATGCGTCCGTGACTGTTGACGCACAGGTCGTTGGGCGAGTTGAATCGCTTGCCGCCGTACCGATCGGTCAGCACCGTGATGCTTCCGTTAAGCTCCGTGCGGGTCACCCGTCGGTTGCCTCCTTCGCCGCCGCCTTCACACGCGAGCAGTCGGCCTTCATTGTCGAAGGCCAGACCGTTGGCCCGCCCCGAAGGACAGCGATACACTTGCAGCTGCCCTTGTGGATCGCGACGCAGGATGCGGTTGTTCACAATGTCGGTGAAGAAGACGTTGCCATCGGGGCGCCACGCCGGTCCTTCGGTGAAGGCCACGCGACTCTCGATCCGCACTGCCGCGTCGTAGGGCCAAAGTTGCTGTGCGTCGGCCCTGAGGTTTCCGGTCAAGGCGACGAGGCAGCTCAGAACCGTTATGATGAGGGGACCATTAGCGGCGAGGGCGCGGCCGGCTTGGCGTCGTTGATCAATCATGGTGGGAAGCCTCTGGTGAATGGATCGCTGGAGGTGGAACACCGGCGCCTGGCGAGGTGAATTCCATGACAGCTCCTCAGCGTATTCTAATTACTGGCGCCAGTGGTTTCCTGGGCTGGGAACTCTGCCGCCAGGCCGCGGCATCGTGGGATGTGGTCGCCCTGGTGAACGCTCACCCGCTGCAAGTCCCCCAGATCGCGTCGGAAGCATGCGATTTGACCGACCATGACCGATTGACGGCCGTCTTGCGGCGGACCGAGCCGCACGTGGTGCTTCACGCCGCGGCCGAGTCCCACACGCAACGCTGCGAACAGGATCCTCAGACTTCCCATGCGATCAATGTGACGGCGACGGCGATCCTGGCCGGTCTGTGCGCCGAGCATCGGATTCGCCTTGTGTTCACCTCGACCGATATGGTCTTCGACGGTGAACACGCTCCCTATCAGGAATCCGATTCGGTGAGCCCGATCAACGTCTATGGGCGACAGAAAGCCGCCGCCGAGGAGGCCGTCTTGCGGGCCTCGCACCGATTCACGGTTTGCCGATTGCCGCTGCTCTTCGGCCACGGCCCTCCTGGGACCGCCAATTTCCTCTCGACCATGCTCGACGCGCTGCGGAAAGGTCAGCCGGTGTCGCTGTTCGAGGATGAGTATCGCACGCCCCTTGGCAATCGCGCCGCCGCCGAAGCCTTGTTGACGATCGTCGCTCGCGACGATTTGGACGGAGTTTGGCATCTAGGCGGCCGCGAACGCGTCTCCCGATGGGAGCTTGGTTGCCGTGCGGCCCAAGCACTGGGAGTTCCCACCGAGTCCGTGGTTCGCTGTCGCCAAGCGGACGTGAAGTCGCCCGCGCCTCGCCCGCGCGACTTGTCCTTGGATAGTCGTCGCGCCCACGCCGAATTGTGGGACGCGCCCCGAACGATCGAAGAGCAACTGCAGGACGCCCCAGCGTCGTAGAACCCCGCCCTTTCCTTCCTGGTGAGTTCGCCATGAACGCGCTCCTGGCGTTGGCTGTGTTAACCGTCGCGGAAGATCTTCCCGTCGTCGAAGTCGAAGGTCAACCTTTGGCTGCGAACGTCGAACGCGTCATGCAGGCCATGACGTTTCTCGGCGCGCCGCATCCCTTGCGCAGCGATGTGAAGCTGCGCGACGCGGTGCGGCGGCAGGACGGCGCGGCGCTGCAGCAGTTGCTCGATCCCGCCGCGGTGTTGGTGGTGCATCTGAACCCCGAGATGCGAGTCAAAGTGCAACGCGGCCCCGGTCCCGCGCGCTTGCAGCAGGGAGGCTATACGCCGTTGTTGGTCAAGGTTGTTAACGAAAGCACCGCGACGCCGCGACTGCGACTGATCAGCCCGCAGATGGGCGCCGTGTATTCCGGAGCATCCTTGTTCAGTCTGCAAAGGCAGAAACAGCCGCGACTGAACGACAATGAAAACACGCAACAACGATCCGATCGGTTTCTAGACGCGGAATTCTATCGCGAGCCGCCCATGACCGATCGGCTCAGCGGCTTGACCGTCGAGTATCTGATCGTGTTGGTCTATAGCAGCGACGCCGGCAAACGCGAAGCGCTGATCGGCGTCAACGCGGACCAAGGCAATCAGGATCTTGGATTCCGCGGCGAAACGCCGGTCTTGTTCGACATCCAAGAGGCTCGGCCCGTCAAGCTGTCCATCCAGGATGAGACCGGATCGCCAACCACCGCTCGCTTGACTTTCCGCGACCGACAGGGCCGCGTCTATCCGCCTCGCGCCAAGCGATTGGCGCCGGATTTCTTTTTTCAGGATCAAGTCTACCGTCGTGACGGCGAGTCGATCATCCTGCCGCCAGGCGAGTTGACGATGATCTATAGCCGTGGCCCCGAGTACCGCTCGTTGACTCGCCAAGTCACCGTCACCCGTGACGCGGAACCAAGAATCAAACTGCAACTGGAACGCTGGATCAACCCGGCGCAGTACGGCTTTTATAGCGGCGATCATCATATTCACGCCGCGGGTTGCGCCCACTACACAGCGCCGACGCAAGGCGTCTCTCCCGCCGACATGTTCCGGCAAGTTCAGGGCGAAGGCTTGAATGTCGGTTGCGTTTTGACATGGGGGCCGTGCTTCGACTTCCAACGACAGTTCTTTTCGCACGAAGCAGACGCCGTTTCAGAGTCCCTCACCGTGTTGAAATACGATTTGGAGATCAGCGGCTTCGGCTCGCAGGCCCTCGGACACGTGTGCCTGCTGAATCTGAAGGATCAGGTGTACCCCGAGTCGGACGGCACATCGACCAAGGGCTGGCCAACGTGGACGACTCCCGTGCTGCGGTGGGCCAAGGAGCAAGGAGGCGTAACCGGGTACGCACACTCCGCGAGCGGATTGCATATCGATCCCGAAGCCGCCGCCGAACGGTTGATGGAACGCTTCGACGACAACAAAGATCGGCAACTCCAGTTGCTGGAAACCAGCAAGGCCTTGCTGCCGGCGCCGTTCGCCGAGATCGACTCGGATCGCAGCCAGGCGCTGACGTTGGCGGAGCTGATCGAAGCACATCGGTTCGCCGCCGAGCAGTTGCCCAATTTGGCGATCCCCGAAATGAGCGGCGTGGGCGCCATGGAGATTTGCGTGGCCGTGCACGAAGGCGTCTGCGATTTCATCAGCGCCATGGACACGCGACGCATTCAGGAATGGAACACCTGGTACCACCTGCTGAATTGCGGCTACTCGCTGAAGGTTAGCGGCGAAACGGCTCGGACTATCCCTACTTACCCATCGAAGAACTGGAACTGACGGCTTGAAAAAATTGGTGTAAGGAATTACACCCACGTATATTTACACTTGTAAAACCGTCTGCCTAATGCATCGAGACTGTGCAAAAACAGGGGTGTCATTTCGAATCCCACTTCAGTGGGTGAGAAATCTGGATATTAAATTTTCAGTCAATTTCATTCTTTGATAAACAGATTTCTCCCTTCGGTCGAAATGGGCATAATAGTCATTTTGTGTTGCTAAAAGTTAAATAGGTTTTAAATAAAAATACCAGCTAAAATAATTTTTTCTTTTCCGAGGAGACAGTCCTCTATGTACTCTGTACTTTTGTTTTAATCGTCCAAAATATCCCTCCAGTGCATTTGTTGTCCTGGATATTTCTGGATCATCTAAGTAGTTAAACATATTTGGCAATGCATTTATTATCATACTTCTGGTTCTTAATAAATCACTAAATACTTTACCTCTGTTTG
>CAVORG010000002.1:0-322858 GCA_963698545.1 uncultured Planctomycetaceae bacterium | reverse complement strand
ATCGCCAATTGCTCAAAACCGACCAAAATCGTCTGAGACTCTCGAAACGACGTGACGCACCCCCAACGCGTCACGCGATGGAAGTCGTTTGAAAACAACGGTTTATGGAAACCGACTTTTTCTCCAGTTTCGGGTGTTTTGCCAGGAGGAAGAACCTGGTCAGACGTTGTTTGTGGTAAAAAAATACTACCGTAACTTGCTTGCGCGAAGTTACAACAAACAACGTCTGACCAACTTCCGCTCCTCTGGACCAGTCACTCTTGCGCCGGTTTCATGAGTTAGATTCCCCGACTCCGCGTGTCGGCGAGGAGCATCGCCCAACGGGGCGGGCCCCGTTTTGGCGGAAAGCGTGGCGTGGCGCGTGCTGGCGAGGAGCATCGCCCAACGGGGGCGGGCCCCGTTTTGGCGGAAAGCGTGGCGTGGCGCGTGCTGGCGAGGAGCATCGTCCAACGGGGGCGGGCCCCGTTTTGGTGGATCAAATCCCATGCATGACTGGGAGCGAAGAACCTCGCCGCCGTTCCCAGAATTTGTCATTCAACATGGTAGAGCAGACGTTCGACATCCTGGCCGCGTTGGACTACGCTTCGGCTTCACGGTGGCGCGGTTCGGTGTTTCCGCTTTTGTTTCACTCGACGGCGATGGAGCGTTGGCATGATTTCGCTCTGGATCAAGCTGCTGTGGCCGGTCTTGCTTGTCGTGGCGAACGATCCGTCGCCGGCGCCTCGGCAAGAGCCCGCGACTCGAGAATCCAGCGGCGCCCTCGTCGCCTTCGTAAGGGAAGGCTTAACCAGTTGCCGTCGCTCGACGAACTGTTGTTGTTCTTCCCGGCCAAGCATCCGGACGGCGACTGGTCCCCGGAGGATCTCAATCATCTCGACGTCTGGTTCGAGGCCGATGACGGCACACGGCTGCATGGCTGGTATTGCCCCTGTCAGCGACCTGTGCGGTCGTGCTCTACGCACACGGCAACGCCGGCAATCTCTCGCACCGCGCTTTGATTTTCCGCCTGCTGCAACAACGCATGAACGTCGCGGTGATGATTTTTGATTATCGTGGATATGGTCGCAGCGAGGGCCGGCCGACGGTTCAGGGCGTAATCCGGGATACCCAGCGGCGTGCCAAATTGGCGAGATCCGCGGCGTACCGGAAAGCGAATCGTCTTGATGGGTCGGTCGCTTGGAGGAGCGATGGTTGGTGCAAGAGGCCGCTGTGCGTCCCGCGCGCGATTGATTCTCGAGAGCACGTTTTCCTCCTTGCGTGAACTGGCTCACTTCCACCACCCTCGTCTGTCGTGGCTCGTTCCGGCCGACAAGCTCAACTCCGCCAAGGCCATTCCCAAGAATCGCGGGCGACTGCTACAGAGTCATGGCGCCGCGGATCGCCTGATCCCGCTGGCTCATGGCCAAAACCTCTTCGCCGCGGCCAACGAGCCGAAGCAGTTGGTCGTCATTCCGGCGGCTGATCACAACGACCCGCAATCGGCGGCTTACTACGTCGAGCTGGACCGCTTCTTCGACGCGTAAGTAGCTGTGCGCCTGTCGGGAGGCCTGGACGACTTTGCCGGTTCGGACTACAGTTGGATTGCGGCCCTGAAACCACTCGTCCGCGACTAGCGAAACATTCTTCGCGAGTGGTGCACGCCCCCAATGACGCGGCTCTGATCGCCCTCCCGCCCGCCGCGTCAATTTGCCGCAGCGGGCGAATCATAGACTGGATCGTCGATGCGCTTCTCTCGTTCGCCTTCTTGCCGTCGCCGGCGTGCTCGCCGGAGCGGTGGCGCCTGAACGTCGTCGTTCACCGCGCCGTTTACCCCGCACGCCAGCTAACGACTCCCGCGGACAACCCCGCGATCGGCGAGCAGCACGTCGTCGTGCGCGTCCTTGCCTCGGACGAAGTCAGTCTTGGGGGCGACTCGGAGGTGATCGCGTTGCAAGTCAACGGACGACCGCGAGCGTATTCTGGTCTCCGCCTTGGCCGACATGTCGAGCCACGTATTCGACGACTTGCTCGAATAGAAGCCCCATCCCCGTACCTATTGCGATCTCGATGACTTCTGCTCGGGTCTTCACCACGACGACATTACGGGTCCATTGCAGCTCTGGTCTATCGCCTGAAGAGGCAGGAGATGATGTGCTGGGGACCCAGGCAATCTGTCGGTCAACAAGTGAGACGAAACGCCTCTCTGCTGGATGTCCCCTTCGAGCGCAGGGGGCTGAGCGGCCCAAGAGAATCCGGACACCTGTTTACGTGGGAAAGAAAAACAACCCCTTCCCCAATGTGACCCAACTGCACAGTGGTGCGAGAGGACAAATTGATGGCGCTGGAACCGTTAACAAGTCCGAGCTTGCAATCGTCATCCTGTGCGATTGATTTGGTCTGCGGGTTGTTCGCAATCCCGCCATTTTCCTCCCCTATTCGTGGATGAACGCCATTCATGAATTCATGGGCCTTGGCGTGCTGCTGACGCGCCCATCGTCGGTTATCTCGCTCGATCCCTGTCCGCCTTTTACGCGATCCTGTCGGCGATCATCTTGTTCATCTCGATCGACGTCCGGCGTTACGCTTCGTTGCTTCGACTTGGGGCTTGCCTGGTCGTCGCGACTGGTCTCGCCCTACTCGGAATCGAGGCGAAAACGGGAAGCAATCTCAATTGTTGCGGGAACTGACGTGGAAAAGGCAAGACTGGCGACTTACGGAAGTTGAAGCTTGGGATTGTGGGCGAATCCGGCAGCAGAAAAATGTCGCCCATGGTGTTGTTGACGAAGTGCGAAACCCAATTCTGATCGGATCGTCGCGTGAAGATGATCCTGGCCGGGCAACTGGCCGGCGAGGACGACGTGCAACGATTCCAGACCGAAGCCGAAGCGGCAGCCAATCTGGATCACCCGGGCATCGTGCCCATCTACGAAATCGGCGAGCACGAAGGCCAGCACTACTTCTCGATGGGCTTCGTCGAAGGGCAGAGCCTGGCGGACAAGATCAACGACGGCCCGCTGCCGCCGAGAGAAGCCGCGCGAGTACCCAAGAAAGTGGCCGAGGCCGTCGCCTATGCCCACGAGCAGGGAGTGATCCATCGCGACCTGAAGCCGGCCAATGTGCTTGCTGGACCAGAACGGTGAGCCCAGGGTCACCGACTTCGGCTTGGCCAAGAGAGTCGAAGGCGACAGTGAACTGACGGCGACCGGGCAGATTCTGGGCACGCCCAGCTACATGCCGCCGGAGCAGGCCGCGGGAATGACCGACGAAGTCGACGAGCGGGCGGATGTGTATTCGCTCGGAGCGATCCTGTACTGCCTGCTCACCGGGCGACCGCCGTTCCAGGCCGCCAATCCGATGGACACCCTGCTGCAGGTCCTGGAACAAGATCCGGCGCCCTTGCGGACCTTGAATTCCAAGATCCCACGCGACTTGGAGACGATCTGCCTGAAGTGCCTCCGCAAAGAGCGAGAGAGTCGCTACGCCACCTCCATGGAACTGGTCGCTGATCTTGGACGGTGGATGAATGGCGAGCCGATCCAGGCGCGGCCGGTGAGCCGCTTGGAAAAGGTGCAACTCTGGTGCAAACGGAATCCTCGCATCATGCTCGCCACGGCTCTGGTCGCGGTCACCATCCTGGTCGCCGGGATTTACGCCTGGCGTACACGAACTCAGGCGACGCAGCAACGAATGGAGTCGCTTATGAGTGCCATCGAGGGAGCGGAGGGCGGAGCCCCGCAGCCAACGAGCTGAAGCGACGGCGGAGCGGACTTATACAAACGCCCGGCGGTTAGTGGATAAACGAACACTTCGGCGTGGCTGCATGGGAGAAAAGCCATGGCGCGCGAAGACAACGGCGGTCAAAGAGGATCTGATGGATTGGTTTCTCGATGCTAGAAGTCAACGCCCTAAGTCGTGGCTGTCCGCGTTGAGCAGCTAGCGAATAGTGGCGCTGGAAACCGCCGATGCCCGGCCGCGATGACGACAAGATCGGGTAGCCTCAAGATTGCCCGAAATTGGTGAAATAGCACTCGGTTCACGCCCTACAGAGGAGTCTGCTACGTGTCGAATCCCGAATCTTCTGAATCTCGGCCGTTGGCGGAGTCGGCTTCCATGAGATCGCCGGAAGAACGCATGCTCTTCTGGACTTTGAATTGGGTCCACACGGGATTCGTCGCGGGCGCCGTCTTGCTTATCTTCGTACCAGTCGGGCACACCCCTGTGTCCTGGGCGGCCGTCTTCCTTTTTCTCGCAAGCGTCTGCGGGACAATCACGGCCGTAGGGTTGCTCATCTTTTTTCAAGATCGGCAGTCGGCAGTCGCATTTTTCTTTGGCTTGATAGCCTGCGGCGCATCGCTGTTTTCGTTGATCTTCATCGCACTCCGCTGGATGGTGATCAACATGCCCTGACTTCAAGATGTGGACGAGAGACACACAATAGCGGGTCGAAAGAGGGCGTTGCTTCTTGTGGTGGTGCTTTGGGTGACAACGGAGACCTCCACCGCGCCTTGCCGGTAGAATGAACAAGAATCGGTCGGCGGCGGACGCCAGCTCCGTGACACTCCGCTACCCCCCACCCTCCGGTCTCTTGATGAGGCCTTACGCCGAACAGAGAAGGACCGGAACCAGTCTCATTCTGGGCAATACCTATGACTCGCGGCGTCGGTTGAGCCACAGTGAAGCGGCCTGAGCGGCGGCCAATAAGCAACCAAGAGGAACGCCAAACAACGCGCCGCCGAACAAAAGACTGAAGACCACCAGGTGAGCAGCACTATCCGCACCGTCGAACACGAAAAGCAGAGAGTAAACGCACGTTGCCCAAGTAGGGCCCAACAAAAACGCGGCGAAGACTCCCAAGACGGGGCGTGGCGCAACATGATAGGCCCACACCGACACGCCGATCCCGATCAGCACGAGTGAGAAAGGGACGACCATGAAGCACGCCTCGATTGCCTCGCCGAACACCGCGTTGGCCCGCCCCTGTTGTAGCGGACCAAGAGGCGTCGTTGGCGGAAGCGGGGACGTTTTCCTTCTTCGTCTCGTGGCCTTTCGCGGCGTTCAACTCAACGACGCTTTTTACCATGACCCGTCTGATGGAAAGACTCGCCGCAAGCGCGAACTGGCCTAAGACCTTGCTATGGAGGCTGGAGTCTCCCAGAAATTTTGGAAGTCGGCGCACAACTCGCGGAACGACGGGCTCCAAGACCATAGGCGGAAACCTCCCTTAGCAGGCGTCAGGGCGATGCTTCATCACCAGAACGACGGTCACAGCCTTCCACTCAACCAGATCGTCGAGGCTCCCAGCCTTGATTCCCCGGTTGGTTGTGTGTGTCGCCATGCTGGCTTTGATTCCAGGGTGCGATTCAAAGCCAATATCTTTCCTGGGTGCGGTGACGTTTCCCCCGACGTGCCAGTCCAAACAGAGTGAGAGTAATCAAACATGGCTCGCGACGACAATCAGGGCAAACAACTCAGCCAGATCATCGCGGATTATCTGCAAGCGGTGGAGGCCGGACAAGAGCCTGACCGAGACCAGCTCTTGACGGATCATCCGCAGTTGGCGGACGAGCTGCGTGATTTCTCTGGCAAAACAGGATCGCATGCAAGCGACGGCGCCCGATCCGCCCATCCTTCCCCCGGAGGGCGCGGAAGAAGCGGCGTTTCCCCCGGACTTGGCCACCCAGGGGAGCGCGCGGGCCTCTGCTCTCCCCGTGCGCGTTGACGCGAGACTTTGGCGGTGGGCCGGAGGACGCTCTGTTCTGACTGTGTTCTGTTTGGCCGGCCTTGCCGTTGCGCTGTTCTTGGCTGAGCGGCCCCTTCTTGGCGTGGCGACAGCGTTCTCTCATCGCATCGCTTGTTGACAACCAGGCCAATCCACGGGACATCATGAGTATGGTGGACCTACTTCATCAGGACCAGCAAGGTTCACTCGAAGCGTTGCGACGAGGCGCCGAAGTTGCCAATGATCGGGAAGATTGGCCAGCGAAAGCAAGAATCGCCATCGTCGCGTGGCGTCTCGGCGACGTGTCGGTCGCTCAGGAGATGCTGCGAGCTTTCCCAAAAAGTCAACCAGCCCCTTGGCGACCTCCCGATTTGGCGGGTCAGTTCCAGCAACAACTTGACAAACACTCCGAGCAACGCATGAAGCAACTGCATGACTCGCAACAAATGAATCAGAGAGGCGGCGTTGACGTGGCCTCCTACTATTGCCGCAAGCGCGCGGAGGCGAATTTTCATCTGGGTCGCCCTGTGGAAGCGCTGGCCGATTTTGAGCGGCTTTCGCCTCAATCCCTTACGAGACTTGACCTGGCGATGATGGCAGTCTGCTTGGCCGAGACAAATCAAGTTGAAAAGGCGCGTGAAACCGCGAAAGCGGCCGCAGAAGATTCGCTTTGGTGGATCTCCGATTACGTGAAGATCCTGGTGGAGGCGGCGCTCGGCAATGTTGACGAGGCGGCGCGTCTGCTAGATCGTCGAATCGCTGAAGCCCGAGGGAGAGCTGAAGCCCAAGGGAAATCCGTCGAGCTCTACCGCGCCGCCTGTGTTGCCGCCCAGCTGGCCAGACTCGCACCCGATGAGGAGTCGCAATATATTGGCCGTTCGCTGGAGTTGCTAAGGCGGGCTCACGATTACCGATTTTGTGATTGGTTTGGATTTGATCTGTTGGCCTGTGATTTGCAAACCGACGCCTACTTGTTGCCGCTTCACAAGGACTCTGCTTTCCAGGAACTCGTCAACGAGTTCTTCCCGCCAACGCAAACCTGGGATCCAGTCCAGCGGACGCGGTTCATCGAGGAGTTTGGCCAGTGGAGTGGCGATCTGGCGAGCCTGGTGCAGGTTGAGCTTCCGGACGACGCCGAACTGAGGTCGGGAGTCTGTTTGGCCCTGGGTGGAGTTGATAGTCCCAGCGACGCAGAAAGGGACGCCTGGCGCAGAAGCTGGTCCGTTGGCGCGAGCATGCCGCCGACAGCGGAACGCACGCCGCGGCGGGGTGGGTGCTTCGGCAATGGAAGATCGCCACGCCAGAGCCTTCCCCCACGCCTTTTCCCGCTGCCGGGCGCGACTGGTGGCAAGTCGAAGAGGGCTTGACCCTGGTCAGGATTCCACCTGGTTCGGCCACGAGCCATAGCACGCCGTACGGCCGTTTTGGTTTACAAACGGAACTCTGGCTCGGTAGCTGCGAGATCACCGTGCGACAGTTTCTGCGTTTCGCGTCGGCAACGAAACTGGATTGGCAGCCCACGATTCGGCGGCCAAGGAGTTATTCTCGGACATATCCGCCCCTCATGGCGGAACATGTGTTGGACTATCCGGCACAAGACGTGAGCCGTGATGACGCCATGCTGTACTGCAACTGGCTTAGCAGGCAGCACCACCTGGAGCCTTACTATCAAATCAAGGAGTCTCCCGAAGGTCTCGATGGACGCCGGATCTCGGCGATCGAGGGCGCAAACGGCTTCCGCTTGCTCGAGGAACGTGAATGGGAATACGCGTGCCGAGCGATGACGAGTACGAGTTTTTCTTTTGGTGAAGATCCAGACAAACAGCTTTCCGCTTGGAGACAGAGATGGAACTCGGAAAGCCCCACCGTGGAACTGATCTCAGCGGTGGGCAGCAGAAAGTGCAACGCCTGGGGGTTGTTTGACATGCACGGCAACGTCTGGGAGTGGAGCGGTAATCTATCAAAGGGCGTGTACATGGGTTGGGAATCAGCGTACCGCGAAACCACCGATCCAACGGTTCCCAACTCCCATGTGGGATTTCGCTTGGCCGCAGTACTTTCAAGCCCGCGACGGGAGCCTAAGAAGAACTGAAAAGCACTACCAGCAGCGGCTAATCGCTACTCGGTTCACGCCGTTTAGCTTGCGGCTTGCGACATCACGTTCGAGCGGACCCACACCCGACAAACCGCAACGCTAATCGAAGAACTGCCCACCCGTCGCAAGCCGCTTTGAAAGCAACTCGCTGCCGGAACAGATCCGCCTGGTTTCGCAGCGAAACACCGAAGACCATAACCTATAAGCCGACTGGGTCGCACAGCGCCGGCCTGAGCGTGTTCACGCCTGAACTTCTGGACTAATCGAATCGTCGCCCACGTGCACATGTCCTCTTCAAGAGTCCCACATCATGCCGCCGCAATTGGATGAGCAATTGAGACGCTCCCGATCCAGGTTACGGACCAAACACAAGCTGGCGTCCCTGCTGCGGCAGGCCCAGGATATGGAGTGCAAGCAGCGTCGTAAGCTGGCTGTCCTGCAACGGCTTCTTTCGACGGAACAGGCCGACGTGAAGAAACTCGAAGGGTTGACGCTGACAAACCTGTTCCAGACCGTCTTAGGCAACAAGGAAGAAGCCCTGCAAAAAGAACGGCAGGAATATCTCGCAGTCAAGCTGAAACATGATGCCGCCGCCGAAACGCTTCACGACGCCTCCGCCGAGATTCAGCGTTTGCGGGGCGAGCTGGTCGCCTTTGATGATGCGGAACGCGACCACGAACGTTGGATCGACGAGAAAGCAACATGGATCGCGACCTTGGGAGGCGAAACCGCGGCAACGCTAATGCGCCTCGGCGAGGAACTGGCCGACCGGCAGTCCGATCACAAGGAGCTGCAGGAGGCGCTGGCGGCCGGTCGCCAAGCGAGGGCGTCTCTGCGGTCCGTCATTGCCGACATTCAGTCCGCGTTGAAATGGGGCGCCCGGGACATGATGGACGTCGGATGGATGGCGAACTCGGCCAAGTACGCCAAGATCGATTCCGCGCAGGATCACGCCCAGAAGGCTCAAATGCACTTGCTTCGGTTCCAGCGTGAACTTGTCGGCGCCGGCAAGCGTCTACGGCTCGCGTTGAAGCTCAGCGACTTCGAAAGATTTGCCGATCGCTTCATCGATGGGCTCATCTTTGACTGGGCTGTCCAAGCGAAGATCGAAAAGGCCGCATCGATATGCAGTTCGACGATGTCACGATTGAAGCACGCGCTCCAAACTTGCGAGGCCCGCCTTGTGGAAGCGAAACGAGAGATGGATAGGGTTGCGCAGCGCGACAGGAGCTGATAGAGAGCGCATGAACTTCCGTCTCTTCGCAAGTTCCGACGGGACGACCACAACTCGGCCCAGGGCGACACTGCGAACCGACGCCAACATAGCAACGAGTCCTTACGGGACGACCACGACTCAGTCCAAACAGAGTGAGAGTAATTGAACATGACTCGCGACGACGATCACGGCAAACAACTGAGCCAGATCATCGCGGATTACTTGCAAGCAGTGGAGGCCGGACAAGAACCTGACCGAGAACAGCTCTTGACGGATCATCCGGAGGTCGCCCAGGAGCTTCGCGAGTTCCTATCCACGCATGATCAGATGCACGAGGCGGCGGGTCCCCCTTCGCCGCCCCAAGAGGACGCGACCATTCCCCCACGCCCCTCGTCGGAAGACCACACGCTGGCCCCTGACACAACAAGCGGGAATGCGACGCTGGGCACAAAGATCCGCTACTTCGGCGACTACGAGCTGCTGGACGAGATCGCCCGCGGCGGCATGGGCGTCGTCTACAAAGCGCGGCAAACCAGTCTGAATCGCATCGTCGCCTTGAAGATGATCCTGGCCGGACAGCTCGCCGGCGAGGAGGACGTGCAACGCTTCCAGGCCGAAGCCGAAGCAGCCGCCAACCTCGATCATCCAGGCATCGTGCCCATCTATGAGATCGGTGAACACGAAGGCCAGCACTACTTTTCCATGGGTTTCGTCGAGGGCGAAAGCCTGGCCGACAAGATCAAGGACGGCCCGCTGCCGCCGCTGGAAGCCGTCGAGTATGTAAAGAAGGTCGCCGAGGCAATCGCCTTTGCCCATGAACGGGGCGTCATCCATCGCGACCTCAAGCCAGCCAACGTGCTGCTCGACCTGAACGGCGAGCCCAAGGTCACCGACTTTGGCTTGGCCAAGAGAGTGGAAGGCGACAGCGGACTGACGGCCACAGGGCAGATTCTGGGCACTCCAAGCTATATGCCGCCAGAACAAGCGTCCGGCCAACTGAACGAGGTCCGTGAGACGGCCGATGTGTACGCGTTGGGAGCGGTTCTGTATTGTCTGATTAGCGGACATCCACCGTTTCAAGCCGCCGCTCCGCTGGACACTCTAATGCAGGTTCTGGAACGTGAGCCGATTTCGCCGCGGTTGTTGAACAACAGGGTGCCGCGCGACCTGGAGACAATCTGCCTGAAGGCGTTAGAAAAAGACGCCCGCGGGCGCTACCAGTCAGCCCAGAGTCTGGCTGCTGAGCTTGAGCGTTTCTTGAACGACGAACCCATTCTAGCTCGACCGATTAGTGGGCCGGCTCGCGCGTGGCGCTGGTGCAAACGAAAGCCGATCCTGGCCGCGATGCAGGCGACGCTCGCGCTGTTGTTGGGGACGCTTGCCATCGGCGGCCCGCTGGTCGCGATCCAACAAGCCGCCTTGAACCGAGCAGCCTCGGAAGCAAGAAGCGAAAGGGCTTTGGCTCAGGTTGCGGCCTTGTTATCCGCCAGCCCTCAGGCCGTGCCGGTGATCATCGACACACTGAAGCCGGATGAAACGATGCTGAGGCCAAAACTACGCGACGTCTTGAGGGATCCCGAAACGACCGAGTCCCAGCGTGTGCGTGTGCATTTCGCGCTGCTGAATCAGGACTCGGCCAGCCATGTGAATTACCTGCTCCAACGCATGATGTTGAGCGATGTCGAAGAATTCCTGCTAATTCGAGAGTTCCTGGAACCGTACCGGGAAACCCTGAACACAAAACTATGGATGACGGCGGCTGATGCATCCACGAGCCCCCGTCACCGATTTCGTGCAGCCGTCGCGTTGGCGCTGTATGACGCCCCCAATCCAAAGTGGCGCGAAATCGCACAGGAGGTTGTCCGTGCCCTGGTTTCCGAAAACAGCCTCGTTGTCGGTCGTTGGGTGGAGGCACTGCGTCCGGTCCGCGGGCAACTGCTGGCGCCGCTGGTGGAGGTCTTTCGAGATCGGTCGGAAGACGCCGCCCCGCGCCGCTTCCTGGCTACCAGTATCCTCGCCGACTACGCCGCGGATCGACCGGAGTTGTTGATCGAGCTCTTGGTTGAGTCAAGTGCACAACAGTGCCTGGCCCTCATCGGCAGAGTCGAAGCACACTCGGAAGTCGCCGTCGCTCTGCTTGCAAACCACCTGCCTGTCATCGGCGAGAGTCCGCAAGTTCGATCGGCGGAATCCGAGGTGTTGGCGGCCGCCAACGCCGCCGTCGCGCTGGTGCGACTCGGTCAAGGAGACCTGGTCTGGCCGCTGCTGCGGGATTTCAACGACCCTCGGCTTCCATCATATCTCATTCACAGATTCGCGACGCATGGAGCTCCCGCGGATGCTCTCGTTTCAGCCGCCAAACAAACAACCGACGCGGCGACACGGCGGGTGCTCATCCTCGGCATTGGCGAGTTCGCGCCGACAGCGTTGGGTGACGAACAAAAGCACGCGTTTCTGAGTTGGCTGGTCGAATGCTATCGTGACCAACCCGATCCCAGCGTGCATGCAGCTTGCGACTGGGTGCTGCGGCGAGCGGGCCGAGAAGCTGAAATTGCCCGGATAGACAATCAGTTGAGCAGCGGGAAACCGGAGGAGCGCCGCCGCTGGATGGTGAACTCGCAGAAACAGACCTACGCTATCGTCGACGGCGGCGACTTCTCGATGGGATCTCCCGCAAGCGAATCAGGACGACGCGCCGATGAACCGCAGCATGTCCGCGCCGTGGTCGGGCCGTTCGCGGTGGCTTGCAAGGAAGTCACGGTTGCGGAGTTCCAGAGGTTTCTGCATGAGCATCCTGAGATCGAGCACTCCTATTCGCGGCAACACAGCCCACTGGCAACGTGCCCTCAGACTTCCGTCACCTGGTACGAGGCGGCGGCCTACTGCAATTGGCTCAGCGCCCAAGACAAGATTCCTCGCGCCCAATGGTGCTTTCATCCCAACTCGGATCAGCGTTACGCGGCGGGCATGCATTTAGCCGAAGACTATCTGACGCGCACCGGCTACAGGTTGCCTACCGAAGCCGAGTGGGAGTTGGCCTGTCGAGCCGGGGCCGCCACAAGTCGCTGCTATGGAGACGCCGAGTCGCTGCTGAGCCAATACGCCTGGTATCTAGCCAACGCGATGGATCACAGTTGGACAGTGGGCCTCAAGAAGCCAAATCGGCTGGGGCTCTTCGACATGCATGGCAACGTCTGGGAGTGGTGTGCGGAGCCGCCCAGACCCTACCCGCTGGACAGCCAACAACCATGCATCGATCAAATCGTGGATTACGCAGCCATCGAAAACGGCCAACCCCGCGCACTGCGAGGCGGCTCCTACTTCTATCACAGCATCTATACGCGATCAGCCCTGCGGAACAAGGAGCCCGTGGACGCCCGCTACTACGGTATCGGCATGCGACCAGTGCGAACGATGCCCTGACGACCTTCTTGGGATGCTTCGCGCGGCGGCGCGACCCATCGCTGGTGAGACGACCTGTCTTGGCGGACCATCCGAAGGTTGCCCAGGAACTTCGCGAATCTCGCTTGGCTTGCTGAGTGTTCCGCGAACCCTGGGGTCCGCTGCGCGACCCCCATACGCATCAAGCTCAGAGAAATACCGATGGAATCGACCACGGAGGGCGTGGAGAAACACTGAGACAGGCGTTCGGCGGTCCCACCAATCCGAAGACGGGGCAGCCGTTCGGCGCGAACACCAAGGCGTGGTCCGAATGTCCAAAAGCAGCTAGAGTCTTCGAAGGAATTGCACGCAGCTACGAAGGTGACGCCCAAATGCATGACGAGAGTGCAAGGCGAACCAGGCTTGGGAGATAGAAACCTACCCCCATGTTTGCTCCTGGCGCAGGCGCGGGTTGAAGGCGCAGGCGCCGGGTTGCGATCGCGAGGTTGCGGGAGCACGCGTGGGTTTCGCTTTGGGCCTCGGTGTCTGGTCGGGTTCACAATGCCGAAGCCCCAACGGGGTGAGGCGGCCGGGCATTCGTTGCAGCCCACGATGCTGCTGAATGACGCTTTGCTGCGACTGGCTCAACAGCGGAATATCGATCCCGCCAGTCGCAGTCAAGTGCTCGCCGCTGGGGCCAGGATTATCCGCCGCAGCCTTGTTGACTACGCCCGCAAACGCAAGGCGTTGAAACGAGGCGGCCAGCAGAAAGTGGTCTCGTTGGAGGTCGACGTGGCCGCGGAGCAGCAGCGATTCGACCTGCTGGCCTTGCACGAGGCGCTGAAAGCCTATGAGCGGAAGCACTCCCGCGGGGCCAGCATCGTCGAAATGAAGTATTTTGGCGGCCTGACCAACGCCGAGATCGCCCGAGAACTCGGGCTGTCGCCCCGAACCGTGGATGAAGACCTCCGCTTCTCCAAGGCCTGGCTCAGAAAGGAGCTAAGCAAGTAGGGAATCCGCTGATGGCCTCCCAAGTTGGACGGCAGCGGTGAGCGGTCTTCCCATCGACGTCCCGAGAGGATTACGTCTCAGTCACGCCAGCCAGCGTACGGTTTGCGTGATCGAGCTGTCACTCCGCATCGTCCTGCTCGAAGTAGAGGTGATAGTGTTTTCGGCAGCCTGGATTGAAGGCGGAGCCGCAATTGGGGCAGATGTTATTGCATCCCATGTACTGGCGGATCGTCAATTCGCCCCCGCACCCTCCGCAAAGGATGGCTTTGCTGTCAAACTCACTTCGCGGCCACACCTCGGGCTTGTGAGCCGCTGCTTCTTCATGACAGCTGAAACAAGGGAAGTATTTCTGACAGCACTTGAACTTGATCGCGATGATGTCCAGATCGGAATGCCAATGCACGCAACGAGTCTGCTGGTCCACCGGCTCGCCATAGACGGGGACGCCACGCACCATCAACGGCCGCCGCGAGAAAAGCCCTCCGGCTTGCCAGAACACGGCAAGGGAGATCAGGACGAACAGGCCCAACAGCACGATCTTGTTTGACGCCTTCATCGCGGCCATGAATGGTGTGTACTTTCTCGAGAAGACGAACTGGTTGATTGCGGCAATCATTTATCCAGCAATTTCAACATGGCCTTGCCCATGCCCGCGCCGATCAGGTAGTAGGTCTCCGCATTGTTGTTCCAATGGTACGCTTGACCTGAGGGCGATGCTTCCTTCGGCCGGTAGTAGTCCTTTGTTCCCACGAAAGCCACATTGCCCCGAAATTCGTCGTACTCGGCGACGGCCGCTTGAGCCTTCATCAATGACAGGGCGCGAGGATGTGTCTCGCCGCGTCCGCTCATTCCGGTTTCAGCGATGACAAATGGCAGATCCGGCGCGCCGAAGTCCTTGCGGATGTCGCGAATAAAGTTGGCGAGGTTCGTTTCGTACTGGTCGTTGAAGGACTGATTGACGCGATCGTTCCAGCCTTGGTGCCAACCGAAGCCGGCGAGTTCCAACTCGTGGCCGGAAAATTGCGGGAAATGGGACTCCGCGTCCCTCATCACCCCATTGGCGAGCTGCACCAATTGCCGGTAGTTGGGTCCCACCTCGCCACCGGAGGAGGGCGGCCGAAAATCCTGCGCCAGGCTCTTGCCGCCCCAGGCGATTTTGATCAGCAACACGGGGGCGCCGTGGCGTCGCCAACCACTTGGCCAAAGCCAAGCTCCGGGCCGATATAGCCCTCACGAAATCCGAAGCCCGGCGCCAGGTCGCCTTTGCGATCGAGGCTCCAGATCTGCACGTCTTTCCGAGCGATCCACTCTCCCTGCGAGTCCACCAGCGGTTGGAATCGCGGCGCCGTTTCAGGGTTCTTCACAAGCCATTCGAGCGACCCCTTCCCCTCATTCGCCTGGGGCTCGGCGTCCACTTTGCCATGCCCCTGCATGTTGGATTGCCCGGCGAGAATAAAGACCTTCACGCGGTCGTTTGCGTTGACTCCGCCAAGTGCGAAAGCCAGCGTCAGGGTCATCGCTAGAATGTATCGAGCGAGCATGGCGTATTGTTCCTTTTGGGTGCGTGGGCGTGGTTGCGATTGGTTTAAGTGGTTCCGAGTCGCAGTCATCGACGCTCGAGGTCGCCAAGGCCGCCGGGCGCCAATATCGCCGGGCGCCGCCGTCTGGACGGGTTTCAACGATCCCCCAGATACGCCTTGGCCAACGACTCGCCCAGCGCGACGACACCCGCTGTATCAAGCACGAGTTTCAATTCCTGCGGCGGCAGATCAAACACCTTGACATGATTCAGATGATCGTCGGCGACAGCAAGTTGCTCGATCGCTTTCACGACGTCGATGCGATTGACTTGCTCGTCGTCGGTGGGCGGTTGCTGACTTACGTACCACTTCAGGTCAGGGCGTCGCAAGTCGATTCGGCTGGCTTCGATCAATGAAGCGAGCCGCTTGGCGGCCTCCTGTCGGTAGGGTGCGAACGACATATCGTTTTCACCCAAATGATAGAAGACGCCGGCCAGCTCGACTTGCTGTCCCTTTGCCTCGAGCGACTGGATCGCCTCTTCGATAAATGCTATGAATTGGGGATAGATGTTGCGGGAAGTCGCCTCGCTCCCTTGCGGCGTCCAGTCGATGATCTGTGTTCCGCTGTGCGTGAATTTGGCGATCGCAATAGGCGTATCGGCATGTTTCCGCAGCGTCTCCGCGAAACTCAGCTCCGGACCGAACGTGTCGTAGCATCCCGCCGGGCCTAGCGGCTCCCAGCCGTCCGACGTTTTGTATCCGCCGCCGAGACGATATGTGAAGGCGATATCGGTCTTGTGGCGCATCAAACCGTCCCCGCCGGGCAACGCGCTGCAACTGTTGAACGAACGCCCGCTCACCTTCCATGTTGCGATGCCCGGCCAGAACGAACAGCTTGACTTGGCCGCCTTTGCGGTAGGGCCAAGCGTTCAGTTCGCGCCGCTTCAGCGGCAACTTGTTGATCCTGCGAAGGTACGCCTCGGCGTAGTTGACGCCGTGCTCCAGTTGGCCCAAGGTTCCGTAATGGTAGTGCAGTCCGACGCCGCCGCCAATCTCGACGCCGACATGGGAAGTGGGCACATATTCGGCTAACGGGTCCGCAGCGGCCGCGTCTTTTTGCCCCAGGCTGATCGCATACATCCGCGGCCTGAGATCCATCCCCCAGATTGTCTTCGTACACAATTCGCCGATGTAGAACCGTAATTCCGGCGCCTTCAAATCGCGCCGCACACAGGCCATGAAGTTCTTCAAGTTCTTGCCGTAGTCAGCCATGAAGCCTTCGTTGAACATGTCGTTCTCGCCCTGATGCCACATGAAGCCTTCGAGTCGATAGGGGACGCCCTGCTGGTCCAACTCCTGCAACGACGAGCGCACCAATTCCAACAGGAGTGGATACATTTCAAATCCACTGGGGGCGTCTGGATTCCAGTCCCCGCCCAGATGCGTGCCTCCAGCGGCGCACTTGATAATCCCGATCGGCCCTTCGGTTGTCTGGCTGACGAGTCGAGCGAAGCTTAGCTCGGGCCCTACATTGTTGTTCACAGGCTGCAGGTCCACCCACCCTGACGAGCGCAACTTGTTCTCGCGGCCGATGCAATAGGAGAACTTCACTTCGCCCTGCGGTTGCTCAAGGCCGGCGAACGGCGGAAACCGCTTGATGTCCTCCACCCGGGAGTCGGATCCCACCATGTTGGACTGGCCGGCGAAGACAAACACGCGCAGCGTTTGCGTCTTGCTCTGCGCTGACGCCTGGTTGGCGACCATCAGCATCAACAGCATCAGCAAGGTGATCAGGAGTCGGCTGAGTCTTTGCATGGCAATCACGAGTGTGTGAACTCCGGGAAAGGCGCGGTCGGCGAGGCGCCGCGGGCTAAGCAGGACGTGACGAATCTTGCCTGCGAATCATTAGCGCTGTTGCGCCGGGCCCTAGAGATTGAAGTACGAGCTGCGTGTACGTTGATTCAGTTGTTTGCATTGCCCGACGATGAAGATTCCACGACGCCGGCGGTAGGGTCGGACTTCAGGCCGACAGTGTTCACGGCCATCACGCGGTAGGCGTGCTTCGCGGCGGGTTCGGCCTGCAGGTCAGTGAAACGCATCTTTGCAAGCGGTTGTGTGGGTGTATCGCTGTATTGCAAGTTCTGGAAGATGGGGCGGCCGAATGGGTTCTTGCCCTGCTCCGGCACATGAGCCAGGATTTCGCCGTCACGTTCGATAATGAATCCGGCCAGCCCGCTTTCAAGATCGGCTTCCGCCTCCCAAGTCAGTTCGTTGCCGTTGACTCGCAGGGACGTGGGGGCCGGGGGCGGAGTCGCGTCGGCCACCTTCGTGTCCGTGACGTATTGCATCCAACTTCGCGCCACCGCCTGATTTGGCAGCCAGGCGGCCTGCAATGGATCGCCTTCGAATTCCGCTGCGGGAAAAGCCTCCAAGCCGGTTGGTCTGGCCAGCCACGCCGCGTTGGTGGGCATGGCCCGCAGCGATTCACCACTGATCGGTGGAAGCCGAGCACTGAGGCAGGCGTCCAGCCAGGGGATGGCGAAGTAACGTTGGTTGCCGCACTCGTGGGCCGTCAGTGGATCCACGGCGACGCCAATCAAGCCGCCTCGACCCCGCAGTGCGTGAAAAAATGCCTCATTCGCCGGCCACACTCCGGCGAACCGTCCGTCTTTGACCGTCACCCCTTCCTTCGTGCCGGGATTGCACATTATCGGCACGCTCAGCGCGGCGGCGGGCGCCGAGTGGGCCTTGATGTGGGGGCGTTCGGAGCTCGAATCCAGCACCGGGACGCCCGAACGCAGCCAGGCCGCAGCCACGCGCTCGGGATGGAGCAGCACCATGCCGCCGGCCCAATGCCCGCCGCCACTGTGTCCCCAGAGAGCCCACGGCGCTTTGGCTAATTCGGGATGCCCTGACTTTGCGCCGAGATCAACCAGGCACTGTTGGAAGGCGGCTGCTGAACCGTTTCGAGGGTCGCACCACATCTGGCAGTCGGCGCCTTCCGGCTGTTCGTACGACGGCGCCAGCAACGCGCACTCGTGCTTTCTCGCCAGCGTTTGCCAGTGCAGATCGTAGGCTCCGGTCAGGCCCGAACGGCACGATCCTTCGCCGCAGCCATGCTGATGTACGATCACGCCGCGAAGGGTCTTCACGTCCTTCGGTATCCAGATCGTATAGTTGACGGAAAACATCAACTCGCCCGGCTGCAACGACGCTTCGTACCGCACGCGATAATACGGCGGGTCCGCGTCCGGAAAGACATCGTAGGGTGGTTGCTGAGCGAACGCCGCTGTCGAAAGCAGCATTGTCGAGAGCAGCGCCATTGCGCACTCGATCAGCAAGCTCAGCTTGCGACGATAGGTCGCGAGCTTTTCGGTCAACATGGAGCGTCTCCGCAATTGCCCGCGCCTAGCAAGGTCTGAAATGTGTCCGCCATGCCCAACGCAGCGCCTAAGGCGTCTTGGGTGGAGTCTTGAACGTCACCGCCGGCAGCGTAATGTACACGTCTCCCGGTCCCAATTCCGAAGCTCTTCTGTACCCGGGCAGAACTTCGACGACCGAATACTTCTCGAACTTGAATCCGCTGGTAAGCTTGGTCGCGCCTTGGAAGAAGATCCCATTCAGTGGGTGAGCTACCAACTCGACGGCGACGACGCCGTCTCCCACAAAAAATTTCGTCCCCATTACCGACGCCGTACTTGTCTTCAACTCAACCGACATGCCGCCTTTTGTTTCGACGTAGGACAGCGTGACATCGTCGATGGGCAAGACAACTTGCACGACGCGTCCATCAATCGACTCGACCGCCGCCGTCGTGGGCGAAGGCGCGACAAGGGCCACGAACATCATGGGGGTGATGAATAACGCCATCTTGACCTCTCAAACTGGTAGGGCGCTTAATGCGCGAAGGATAGTCTTCCTGGGCGGCTCACAGCAGATATTCCGCCATAGGGGCCTTGGATTCGATAAATCTCTGGTGCCCCCCGACGTAGCAGTCATGGACCAGCTTGTCGATTTCCTCGGGTGTCGGGAAGGCGCCGACGAACCCCGGGACGTGGGGTTCGATGGTCAGTCTCGCGGACTGGATGAATTGAGAAATCAGATCCTTAGGATCCTCGTTGCCGACGGCCAGCCGAATCGTCGTGGGTGAGATGCCGCTTGCCGCCAACGCCGTCTCGTCCAACTCGGAATGCGTTGTATAGGCGGGGCAACTGACGATGGTGTTCGACTGGCCAAGGCTGATCATGTGGGCGAACATCGGCTCAAGGGAGTCGAAGAATCGCTGGAAGACCTCGGCGGGCACGCCCTCGATTTCCAGCGTGAACAACGGCGCCGGCAAGCCGAGAAACAAAAGGGACTCCCGCAACTGCGAGTTCTTGTTGTCCGGCAACGCGTTGCAGTGCACTTGAATGCTGGGATGGGCGTCAAGAAGCGCGCAGGATCTCCGTGTTGATGCATTTGTTCAGCATCCGGACGCTCAGAGTTCGCATGCCTTGGATGACCTCGAACGCCGCATCCGCGTTCAGGAAGGCGCCCTTCACATAAAAGACGTTCCAGAACATCGTCTCATTCCAGGCGACTCCGCCGGAGGTTTGTCCTTTGGGAACGAACATGTCGTTGTTTCTGCCGATGACGACGCCGGCGATGGTCGATCCGGTTCCGGAAAGATCCTTGGTGTAGCTGTGAATCACAAAGTCGGGCCGCTCGCTGGGATCGTCCCGCTGCAACGGTTGAATTAGAAAGGGCGTTCCCACCGTGGCGTCGAGAATTACGCGCAGCCCGGCGGCGTGTGCCGAGCGGCAGATTGCGGGCACGTCCAGCGTGTAGCCGTGCGGGTTGCAGGGAGATTCCAGGTAAACATAAGCTTGACGGCCTTCGGCTAAACGGTCCGAGTACTTCTCCTGAGTTCGGCGCCAACACTCCTCGAAGTCCGTCACGCCATACCCACTGAACGTCTCCACTCCGATTCTCAGGTTGGACGGTTTTGCATACCAATCATGAATCAGCTGGTGAGCCCCACCATAGATGTGCCGGCTGCGGATCAAGATGTCGTCACGCCCGAGTACATGCGATAAGACGCCATCGATGGCCGCCATCCCACTGTTGAAGTTCCAGGCGAAGTACTCCGCGGCGTAAGGGCCGGCCTCGATGTCCACGATGAAATTCGCCAGCGACACCGAAGTCGGGTTCAGCAGCCGCGAATAGATCTCTAACAGCAACTCCTTGCCTTGAAACGCATCTTCAATCCACTCGGCGCAAGCGTAGAACATACGTCGCGGTGCGAGCGATGACGGGAGTTGCGGAGAAAATCGCGGTGACGTTGTCAAAGACGGCGTAAGGGCCTTTCGCCGACTGGGTCGAGTAGTTTAGCTCGAGCGATTGATAAGTCCTGCGAAATGGATTTTGCAAGCGGTCCAACAGCTTTGCCGTCTGGAACGAGAGGAACTTCTTGGCGTTGAAGTAGGCAATTCGATCGGAGCGATTGAGTTCGCCCATGGCTTGCTGTGTCAACCGCCACAACGCTTCGGCGTCGGCGCTCGCCTGGTACAAACGGTGGGCGACGTTCGCCAGCGCCGTCCCTGCTCGGTCGCGGGATCGACGCCGAAGTGAACGAGTTGTTCGGCGACGAGTTGGCCGACGTCGCTGGCCGTCGTCGAATTGCGGCGCGGGGACAGATTCCGCATCGCCGCCAACTCCGAGTCCTTGGTTCCGGGCATGCTGATCTGCTTTTGTCGAGTTGCTGCGGGTCATCCGGGGGCCCCAGGATTGTAACATGTCGGCGACGGCGCCATTTCATGATCGAGCCGCCGTTCTTCCGATCGCCGCAGCTTTCCCCAAGATTCCCTTCTTCGCAATGTTCTCGTCGCTGCACCCCGCCATGGACTCCCGGCCGGCCCTTGCGGGCCCGGCCGCCGCCTCGCCGACGGGGGTCCGCCTCGCCGACGCTGCGCGCCTCGCATGGTGATTCACACAGCCAAACTGGCAATCACTTCGCCTTTTGCACTTCGACACCTCGGTTGTCGCCGCGGCGTTGGGCGTCCCAGGCTTTGAGGTTGCCGTCTTGGACGGCACGGTTTTGCACCTCGATATTCTTCAGGTAGTCGGATTGCTGTAGCTGTTTACCGCTGGCGGCGCCTTCACTCTGCATCGGATCTTTGGCGGCTGCGTCTGCTTGCGGCGGCGGGCCGTGTGTAATCTGGCCCCGAAAGAAGGCGTACTTTCCGCCTTCGGCCCTGGCCAGAACGGTGGCGGCCCCGTTGACGCCCTCGGCTTGAAAGACGCCACGCAGGTCCGTTTGGCCGGAGAAGAAGAGATCGTTGTTGGCTCCGACCACTTTGACCAAGACCTCGGGAACATAGCTGCCGCCGGCGGTGAGATCGCGAACGTTGACACGCACGCTGCCCTGGGCAGGCGTTTCCTGAATCTCTAACTTGAGCGGCGTGATCAAGATGAGTCCGCTGGTGTAGAGGTTGTCCCCGCGGCAGATGACCAGATAGGCGCCTTCTTCCTGAATCGGCAGGGTCGCCTTCATCGTCTTGTCCGCGAAATCCTTGCCGTCGCCAAGCGGAAGGCGCAAGGAGCCCTCGGGATCGATGCCAGCGAGATCGACGGCGGTGATGTTGCTCAGGCTCTTCTCGCGGAGGTAAAGTTTCATCAGATCGACTTTATAGATCTCCAGGGCCGCCTCCTCGATGTTGCGATAGTCGATCTTGATCTCGACGGCTTCGCCGGGCTGAAGTGTGGTGACTTCGCCCATGCTGATCTTTTTCTCTTGAAAGTAGTCGATGGCGTCCGCGGCGTCGGGGTAGAGTTGGCGGACTTTTTCGTACCAGACCATCGCTTCGGCGGGTTCGCCGGTGGCGTGGTAGATCTGGGCGGTGATGTAGCGGGCGTAGTCTCGATCCTTGCTGTCGCCATTGGCCACGCTGGTGGCGCTGACGAGCGCCTCCTTGTAGCGACGCTGCCAGAAGTGCCCCAGGGCGGCCATGTACTCGAAGCTGGACTTCAGCTCGCTATCGGCGTAGCGTTCGGCGCCGCGAGCGGCGTGCTCCACAACGCTGGCATAGTCCTTGAGGGCGAAATACACATTGGCCTCCGAGAAAGCAGCGTCGTCGGCGAGTGGATCATCGGAGTACAAGACAAGGAAACGGTGGAGCAGGGCCCGGCTGTGTTCAAGCATGGCGATCTTCTCCGGCTCGTCGCGCTCACCAGGTCTCTGGTCGTTTGCGGCGTCCGCCTCGTCCGGCGTGGGCGTGCGCTGCCGCAGCCGCTTTTCGCGCGCCGCAATGGCTTTCGCCTCGGGCGCCTTCTGGAAGAGTGATTGGCTGAGCGCGAAGAACGCCGTGGTCACATCGGCGCTGTCGGGGTACTCGAACCACAGCTCCTCCTGGTAGCGAACCGATCCCAGGTATTGGCCTTGATCCTCGAGGACCGCGCTCAATTTGGCGTCATTGAGGAAGCTGCTCTCGATGGCGGCCTGGAAGACGAGCCAGGCGCGCTCGAACTCGCCGATCTCACGATAAGCGCGGCCAACGGTGAGCGTTTTGTCAAAGGGAATAACCAATTCCGGGTGGCGCTCGCGAAGAATCTCGAACATCTGCACAACGCGAGCGGCGTCGAGTTGTTCGTGGCCGGTGTGAATCCACAGGAGCATGCGAGCTATGTCGCGCTCATACCGTTGGCGGTCTTCCTTGTCGGCGAACAGGGCGTCCAAGTGCTGCTGCGCCTCGTCAGCTCCGCCATCGTTGAAGAGCTTGGTGGCCAGCTCGAAGTGTTCGGCGCCATTCATTTTGTAAGGGTCCATGCTCTTGACGCCTGGCGCCAGGATTTCAAGATCGTGGGCTTGGCCAAGACGCATGCGGCCGTGATCGACGGCGTCATGAACGATTCCCGGGAGCACGCGGTACTTGCCTGGGGCGTGGGCCACGAGTTCATAGCTGATCCGGTGCAATTGGCCAGGCGCGAAGTAGAAGCGGATCTTGGAGTCGTCGGTTTCGACGCGCTTGTAGTTGCCCGCCATTGAGTCGGCGACGAGCAGCGCGCCGGTCGGGATGCACTCCTCGTAGATGAGGTATTCGTTTTGACCGCCGTTGGTGTTCCTATTGCGGAAGGAAACCTGTGCGCGAAAACGCTGACCAAGCTCGAGCGACGCGACCGGCGAGCTGCTGTCGGCGGAAAGCGGCACTTCACGGTAAGCGAGTTTGTCGTGGTAATAGACCTTCTTGTCGATCCGCGGGTAGTCGAGCGTTCCGGGATCCTTCAGATCAGGGGAGAAACCGAACAACGTGGCTGCGTACCGAACCTCGCCCCGCCCGTCCACTTTGATGCGGATCCGGTTCTCCCCGGCGTCGATCCTCTCCGGCCGCAGCGCCAAGGTATGGGTGGTCTTCAGATCAGCCGACCGAATGGAGCCCACTAGTTGGTCGTTGATGAGCAACTGAATCGTAAAGTCTTCGCCAGGGCGGTCGCCCTGATTGTAGTATTCAGCAAGCGCGGTGATAACGACGCCGAGCGAGCTGTTCGACTGAAGTCGCGCGGACTGGCCGAGCAGGTCGTTGGCGACGGCGGCGGTTGTCGCCGAGTCACGTCGCAGTTTCGCATACGACCACAGCGCCAGGGCTGTAACGCGGACGTCGTCGCTCAGGATCGAGTGTCGGGAGTTCGACTTCCAACGGCGTCCGTCGACGAGTTTCGCGTCGAGTATCTTGAGCAAGTCCTCGGCGAATCCGGACCGGCCCATGCGGATGAAGGCGGCCGCCATGTAGGCCAGCGACGTTTCGCTGAGTGCCTGACGCTCGCGATAAAGTCGGTTGGCGGCGGAGAAGTCGGCGCGGCCGGTTAGTGAAAGGGCGTGAATCACGAGGGCCTTGCTCTCCGCATCATTCGCATCAATCTTCGCGAACTTCGCGGCGAAGAACCGCTCGGCGTTCACGAAAGTAGCGTGCTGGACGGGGACGCCGGCATTCTTGGCGAGCGCCAGTCCCCAATAAATGGCGGCCGTGCTTGCGAGCGTTCCTTGACCCTCGAGGTTGTTCCAGGGCCACGATCCATCCTCCAACTGGGTGACGACAACGCTGGAGACTAGCGCGCGCACACGTTCGCTCAGGTTGGCGATTTCCCTGGGCGGCGCGCGCGGCGGCGGGCGTAGTGGAGCGCGCTGGTCGCGGCGAGTAGGGCGCTGCCTTGCGTCTGTGGGGCTGGCGGGTAAACGCAATCGGCGCCGAACAGCGGACGACCACGCTCCAGGGCGAGGTCAATAATGGCCTGCTCGATCGATGGGCTCAGGGTAATGTGAAGCTTGCGGCCCGAGTACGTTTGTTGCTTGGGCAGCGTCAGTGTCGCGCCGGCCTCAGTGCTCGTCACGCCGCCGGCGTGCGCCGCATATTCAAGTCCCCATGGCCGCACCCGCAGATCCATCTCCGAGCGGTCGGTGTACTTGCCCGCCGTGGCCTTGATTTCGAGATGGAGCGATTCGGTGAACGGGATCGTATAGCCGTCAAGGACGATTTCGCTAGGACTCTGCTTCTTGATCCGGACGGTTTTCCTGGTGCTGAACGGCTGGGAGGCGCCGGAGACCGTCAGCGTGATGGTCGCGTCGCCTTCGAAATCCGTCAGGTTGTGGACGGTGGCGAGCCATTCCATGGTGTCGCCTTCCTGCAGGACCTCGGGCGTCCGTAGTTCGACCAGGAAATCCTTGCGAGTGATGACTTGAGTGCTGGCCTGGCCCACGAGCGTGTCGGTTGTGCAGCCCTTGGCGCTCAGATTCCACTGGCCGACGGACTCGGGGAGTTGGACGTTGACCTGTGCTTTGCCGTCATCACCAGTCGTGATGGGAGAAACCCAAACGGTCGCGGCGCCCGCAACGCCGACTTCACTTCCCATTCGCTGCGAACCGCTCGCCGCCATTGTGGAAAAGAACTCGTCGAAACGCAGACTGCCGGCGGCCGTTTGCGAGGTTGGCCCGCTGAACCGGCTAGTCAGCCCGTCAGCGGTTTGAAAATCGAAGTCGACCGTGGGTCGCTCGAATTGCGCGGCGTAACCCAAGTCGTCGAACTGGGAGAGAGTCTGGCCGGCCTGTCCGGCGTATTTCTGTTGGACTTGTGGCAGGGCGAGCTGCTGGAAGCGGCCATTGTTGAAGATGCTCTCATGAGCGCTCACGCAGTTGAAGCTCAAGATGGTATTGCCTGGATTCAGATTGAGCTCGAGCTGGTTGATGGAGAGGATCTGCTCCCAATCGTTGGCGACGATGGATTCCTCGTTGCCGCCGGCGCGGGTTCGCTTCGACAGCGCGGTATAAGTCCAGTCGCAGGTCGAGACGAGGCTGAATTCGGTGAAGCGACTCGCGCCTTCTTGGAAGAACGTCAGGATATCCGCCTTGCTTTCGGGAAAGCGGTCGAGCAGTGCCTGGTTGACGACGGCCAGCGCCAGTTCGGCCTTGACCGGCGCCGAGCTGGTCGGTGACGGCAATGTCGATGCTGGCGTTCTCGCCGGGGGCGTAGGTTTCCTTGCTGGGAGTGAGAGTGACTTTCAATTCGCGTTTCACGTTGAAACGCTTGGAGGCCCCGCGAAGCACTCGGCCATCGATGAGAGCGACGCTGACCCGGAAGTTGGGGAAATGAGCGTGCTCGACCGGGATCACCAGATCGTTGTCGCCTTTTTGGATCGAGATGATCTGATGGCTAATGACTTCCTCGCCTTCGTAGGTCAGCAGAGCGAGCCCCTTGGCGACGCGCGAGTGCAAACGCAGCGGGATTTTCGCTCCCACTTCGTAGGTGCTCTTCTCGGCGAAGAATCGCAGCTTCTGAGCGTCCTCGTCGTCCGATACGGTGACGGTTGTTTGACCGGTGACCGTCTGATCAAAGCGGTCTTGGCCGCTGGCCCGCAGCGTATAAACGCCGCCCTTGTCGAGGTTCAAGATCGCGACGCCCTTGCCGGTCTTCGGATCGGTGGCGACCTGGATCTCCTTTACGGTGACCTCCGCGGTCGGTTGCGGGTTGTAGGCGATCCATGGGACGGCCTCGAGCACCGGGTTTTGCCGCTGCGTTTCGCTGCGGGAAACGACCAGAGTGAGATCCTTGCCTACCGGTTCGCCGTCAGCGCCGGTCGTTTCAATCTGGACTTCGAAAGCCTCGTTGGCCAGGGCCAGCGGTTGGTCGGGTTTGAGGCCAATGCGGTAGCCGAGTTTCGCGAGATAAACCGCCGTGTTGGCCGATAGGTTCAAAGATGGGATGCTGGCGCCGAATTGCAACGGGGCGCCGGGAACAAAGCCGGCGGTGTCGAGGCTGATCTCAATCTTGCCCTCCGCGTCCGTCTTCTGACTGAGCTTGCGGCCGTCGGGCAGACTGATCTCAACGAGCTTATCGGGGGCGGGAGATCCCCAGTAGTAAATCGCGCTGAGCGTGGCCTTGATTTCTTCGCCGCGGAAGTAGACCCGCCGTGGGAAATCGAAAGCGAGCCGGATACGGTCAAGCTTGAATTGCTGAACAACGAAACTTCCTTGGTGCGTGATCTCCTTCTTGTCGCTTGGATGGGCGATGATGCTGTAGGCGCCGAGCGCCGCCGAGTTCGGAATCTGGATGGCGGCGTCGAAGGCGCCGAACTCCGACAGCGTCACGTCGGACTCGCCCAGCAGGCGGCCGCTCGGGTCCATCACGCGAACGCGGTATTCCCGTTGTTCCGGCACGATATAGCTGCCGTCCTGGACGTCGCGGATGACGCCGCGAATGGCCACCGACTCACCCTGATGGTAGGCGGCTTTGTCGGTGTAGAGATAACCGCGACGAGACAGGCCGGTGCTGAAACGCAGGTTTTCGATGTTGAGCAGATTGGTGGCGCTGCCATGGGGGCCGGTGGCGAGCACGCGCAGGGCGTCGATCTTCGTCAGCTCCGGGAATTTGCCGCGAAACACGCCGTCGGCGCCAGTCTTGCCGGTCGCGATAATGGTGGAACCGTCGCTAAACAGCAACTCGGTGTCCGCGGCCGGTTCATTCCTTAGCTGGTCTTCGACATAGACCAGGGCTTCCTTACGGCTGCTCTTGAGGATCAAGTCGATGTCCGAGCGGATAACGAGCGTGCTGGCCGACCAGTCGCCGCCTTCGATCTTGACCACGGCGACACCCGCCAGATTGTCGGGGAACGGGATCTCGATGTTGCGAATCAACTGCGTGTACTTCTGGTAACCATCGAGTTTCACCTCCCAGGTTCTTTCCGGCTCGATGAGGTCGATATCGAGGTGGTCGATGCGTCCCAATACGTGCGTCTTGCGGAAGTAGGATTCCAGGTTGAGCGGGAAGACGCTGACCTTAAGTGTTTCAATGTTCCGCGCGGTCACAGCGACGTTCACAACCTCATTGGTGCGGAACGTGCGCTCGGTGGCGACGCCGAGGGATTTCTGCGAGAGCATGACGACGCGAGCCTTGGCTGGCTGGGCCCAGGACCCCCAGGTGAGCCGGCGGAAGGTGGCCAGAGCCTCTTCGAGCTGGCCGAGTTGCTCGGATTGGAAGACGCCCGTGCGGTAGAGCGCGAGCGAGGATTCCTCCGTGTTAGGGTACTTGCTAACCAGACGCGACCATTCCTCAATCGCCTTGCCGTATTCCTCCTTCGCCACATGCATTTGTCCCAGCGTGAACATGATCTGTCGCGCGCGCTGGTCCAGTGGATACTGCGTCAGGAACTCTGCGAAGTGCCGGCGCGCCAGGGCTTCGTCGCCGGCGGCCACCGCATCGAGGCCAATCTGAAACTCGGCGTTGATGATGCCCGATTGCGACTCCGCCCACTGAGCCCCATCGGGGTAGCGGTTGACGTAGGCTTGCCACTGTTTGATGGCCTCGTCGTATTTCTTCTGTTCGAACCACAGTTGAGCGATTTGAAAGAAGGATTCGCGCTGGAGTCCCTTGAGGTGCTCCGCAGGGGAAACGCCCGTCTGGGGATCGGGGATCGTTGCTTTATCGTCGGCGATGAATTGGAAGTTCTCGCCATCGACGAAGTCGCGATGCGCGGCGATGGCCTCGTCGGTGCGGCCGAGTTCAACGAGCTTGTTGGGTAGGCCGCGAGCGAGTTCCATGGACAAGCGGTAAGCCGGGTGGGCGGCGAGGAATCTCTGGGCCTCGGCGACGTAGTTGGGAGGATCCTGGGAGTACGTGAGGACGCGTTGATAGGCGACGTCGGCCTTGTCGCGTCGAAGCACGCCGCCGCTTCCGTCGTTGAAGTCCATCACGTCGTCTTCAAGAAGCGGGAGAAAAGCGTCGATGTTTTGCCGCGCGGCGTCGTTGTCGCCGTTGACGACTTGGGAGCTGATCAAAGCGAACCTCGCCTCGAGGCGGTGCTTGCCCGGTGCGACCGAAATCTGCTTGAGCTGGCCGCGTTGCCGCGCCATGCTGCCAACCGGCCCCGTCCAGATCGGATCGAACTCGTCAAGGTACTGACGGAGGGCGGCGATCGCCTTCGGGTGCTGGTCCATCCGTTGAAGGGTCAACGCGACTTTGAACTGAATGTCGTCGCTGAGTTCGCGTTTGATCTCGAGCGCAAGGACCTGTTCATAGAGGGCGAGCGCCTTGGCGTCGTCGGCCGGCAGCGCGTCGAGCTCGTTAGGATCGGGGCGACGGGCGAGCTTGTCGGCGAAGTCGACCAGTATGTTCGCGATCGACTCCTTGCGGTCTGGGGAAAAAATGCGTCCCGCCTCCTCGGCAAGGATGGACTCGGCGGCCTGATGGTCTTTACCTGCGATCAGAGCGCGGGCCATAAGGAAGCGAGCCTTGTGTCGCCAGGGAGAATCGGGGTATTGCTCCAAGAGTCCCTCGCACGCCTCGGCCGCCGCGGCATGCCGTCCTGACTGGTAGAGCGCCACGGCCATGAGGTAGCCAGGGTAGTCGCCGGGTTCGGACTTCTCCAGCAAGGCGATGGCCGAATCGAATTGACCGGCTTGCAACGCCTGTTCGGCGTCGTCGATCGGTCCGGCTTCGGCGGTGGAGGTGGAGAGGAGCAGTGCACAAAGCACCGCGAATCGTCTCGTGTTCTTGATGGTGGTCACGTGGATTCTCTCTCGTAGATGGCCCGACGTCGTTCACAGATGGAGTTCCGACGCGAGTCCTTTGGCGACAGCCGGCCGCTGCGGGCCGCTAGGTCATGGACTCATTCCAGTTCCGCTGCATTGTAAACCAAGTTGACCTGGGCGAGCGCAACATCGTTGTAACAAGGGCGTATTGATGGCAATCGACGCCGAATCGTGTAGGTTATGGCAAGAGTCGCTGCGGCAAGTGCCGCGCCTTTTACGGGAAGACACTTCCTCACCCAGCGCGGCATGAGCGCATCGGTCACTGGCAACCGCTTCGATGGCCGGCGGCGCTTTCCGCGCCATAACCGAGGAGAATACACGATCGCGCGAGATCCGATTCCAACTTGGTTTTTCTCCATCACCGTCGTACGACGAGACGATCGATTCTTGCTCATTCACGAGCGGAAGCACGGCCAGCGATGGTACTTGCCCGCTGGTCGCGTGGAGCCAGGAGAGACCTTCGTCGAAGCGGCCCGGCGGGAGACGCTCGAGGAGTCGGGAGTCCCCGTCCGCGCGGTCGGCGTTATCCGCGTTGAGCACTCGCCCAAGCCCTTGGCGGCACGGCTCAGGGTCGTGTTCCTGGCCGAGCCGATCGACGAGACGCCGCCCAAGACGGAGCCCGATGAAGAATCGCTCGGCGCCGCCTGGGTCACACTCGGCGAACTCGACCGCTACCCGCTCCGCGGAGAGGAGGTCCGAGAGCTGTTCGCCTATGTTGCTCGCGGGCGGCCTGTCTACCCGCTCGACCTATTGACCGTCGAGGGCGCCGCCTACCGTTAGGCGACTACGTCTATATTCCTATTGTCTTCTTGCTCGACATTGGTTTGTTCGAGGACCGAGGACCAAGCACTATCGCCGCCATTTGGCCCACGCCAGGTCGCGGTTCCACCGTTTATTCAAAGGAGAACCAGAGATGCCGACATCGCATCACGCATCGCGCCGTCAGTTTCTTCGAGCCGCCGCCGCCACGGGAGCCGCGGGCGTTCTGCTCCCGTTGGCTGACCGGGCCGTGGGCTATCAGTCGCCCAATGACCGACCGGTGTTCGCGACCATCGGCCTGCGCAATCAAGGTTGGGCCATCACCAGCAAGTCGTTCAAGTTCGCCGACTTCGCCGCGCTCGCCGATGTCGATGCGAACGTGCTGGGCGTCCATGTGGAAAAGGTCGAGAAGAGCCAGGGCAAGAAACCGGACTCCTTTAAGGACTATCGCAAGATCCTCGATCGAAAGGATATCGACGCGGTCATGATCGCCACGCCGGATCACTGGCACACCAAGATCGCGGTCGAGGCGATGTACGCGGGCAAGGATGTCTATTGCGAGAAGCCGCTCACATTGACGATCGACGAGGGAAAGCTGATTGAGAAGGTCGTCAAGCAGACTGGCCGCGTGTTTCAAGTGGGCACGATGCAACGAACCGAGTCCGATCAGCGTTTCTTGCAGGCAATCGCCCTGATCCGACATGGACGCATTGGAACCGTGCGAAGAGTGACGTGCGGGATCAACGGCATGGAGGCGTCTCCCGTCATTCCGGAGGTCCCGGTTCCGGACGGACTCGATTGGGATTTCTGGCTCGGGCCGGCGGCCAAGGTTCCGTATCGAGCTCTGCCGGAACTGCGCAGAGGGCTACGGCGGCGGCGTGCCGCTATTCAGTAATTGCCATTACTCTTTCCGCAACTGGCACGAGTACTCGGGCGGGAAGCTGACGGACTGGGGCGCTCATCACGTCGACATCGCCTGTTGGGCCCTCGGCGCCAGCGACACAGGCCCCAGCAAAGTCGCGCCCGTCGAGTACACGTTGCCGGTCGAGTACAAGGACGGAAATCCCGTAGTCGACGATCAGTATAACGCCGCGACCAAATTCAAAATCCGGGTCGACATGCCCAAGGAACGTCGAAATGATCATCACCAGCGAAGGCGACAACGGAATTCTCTTTGAGGGTGACGGATGGCCGTTTCTTCGTCAACCGCGGCAAGATCGTCGGCAAGCCGGTTGAGGATCTGAAGGAAAACCCGCTGCCGGATGACGCGATCGAAGAAGTCTATGGTGGAAAGGTCAGCGAGAACCACACCGCCAACTTCATCGAGGCCATGAAGTCTCGGAAGCAGCCGATCTCCGATGTCTGGTCGCATAATCGGATGCTGGAGATCTGTCATCTCTCGAACATCGCGATGCGTCTGGGCCGGGAACTGCAGTGGGATCCGGTCAAGCGGGAAATCATCGACGACGCCCAGGCGAATTCGTTCCTCGCGCGGGAAAACCGCAAGGGGTTCGAAATCAACATGTAGGTCCTTGCCGCCGCCGTCCCGCCGCTGGTCTGGCCGTGAGTCTCATGCCTTAGCGCGCGTGAGGCTTGCCCGCCAGGTTGGGAGCTCGCGCGGCGCTTGGCCAGGAGCCGTGCGCGACGGGCGCGGGGATGGACTGCAAGAGTTCATGTGGTTTGGGGTGTGCGACTTCTTTCCACCAAGGCGTCCCCGTCCAGCGTTGCTCCTCGCCAGCAACGATCCCGCCGGGGACGCCGCCACGACGGTGAACGTGCGGCCGCGAGTCGCCCACGACCTCCCCGCCGCTCATTGACCGCCGATTTCGGAATGAACTGATACCAGCGACGCCACCGGTTCGATCGACTTGATGACCTGATCCGCCGCGGACGCCGGCACATTGAGCTTCCCGCCGAGAATGCCGTGCAGCTTCAAATGCCGCTCGTTGAAGAATACGATCGCAACGCGCTGCGGTCCGTCCTGGGTCAGTCGCAAGCCACTGTCATCATGGTGGGGGGTGGGATCGAGCGACAGGCTGATGCGTCCGTCGCTTTCCTGGGCTACAACCAAACGCGGTTGCTGCTCGACGATCTCCAGCGGGGTTTCGCGTTTGCCGGGACGGAAGACGCATGGGTGGCCAATCAGCGCCCGTGCGGCCCGCACGTCGTCGTAGCCGTAGTACTCTTCCGTGTATCCATAGTGGTTTCTGCTGGACTCGCACTCCATGGCCCGGCACAACTCGCGGTCCTGGTCAGTGAGAAATGCGAATTCGGGATCGTTGGAATTCTCGTAAAGCCGTTTGTCGGCTACTTTACGGCCCTTCGACCAGCCGCTGCCCGACCGCTTCTGATGAAAGGCAGCGAGCGAGATTGAACCGTAGCGGGGATCGAGTTCCCAGATCAGCCGCTCGTTTTTCGGTGCAGCGACCGGAGTTGCCAGGGCCGGTTCGCCGCCGGCGAGTTGGGCGATCGCACTTAGCGACCGCATCCACACCGGTTCCGGTTCGACCAGGTTCACGAGGCTGATGGCGCCGAGGCGTGCGTGGGTTTCTACGTGCCTTTGAGCCTGGTCGGCGGCACTCTTCAAATTCGATTTGCCCGCCAGCCCCGACGCTTCCGCCGCAAACCAATCGAGACCGGCGCCGCGGAACTGGTTGGCGACCTTTACCAGGCCACTCACCTTGATCGACGTATCTTCGTCGGTCAGCAGCCACGCGGAAAAATACCCCGCGAGCAATGTCTCCAACGGCGAGCGGCACATGGCGGCCAGTTGCGAGGCAAATATTGCGGGCGACGACGGAGATTGTTTGAAGGATATCGCGGCGCTCGCAATCTCCATCAACGCCGCGTATCTCCCTTTGCGGGCTTTCGTTGCGGCAGCGACAATCGAACGGGCCTCCGCCAGGGATTCACCCGTCCCGTTTCTCATCAGCAGCAAGAGATACAACACGGCCGGCAACCGGCCAATCGCGAGTCTGCTCTTCCGCTTGCCGCCGGGCATTGCTCCACCGAGGCAGACTTCCGCCTGTTCGAAATCTCCTGTTAACAAGGACAGGCAGCCAGCGACTTCATTCAGGTTGTTTCGCGTCAGTTCGTCAAGCCGCCGGATCGAATCGAGGTCTCCGCGAGCCACGGCGAGGTCGAGCCACGACGCAATGAAATCGTTGTCCGGTGCGTCGATGCGCGCGGCCACCGCGTCGAACGCGGCAAGTACATCTTTCGTGTCTGGATTGGCGATGACCCGCGGCACGACGTCGGCCAGGTACATTTCCTGAAGCACGGGATCGAGCCGGTCGAAGATGTCGCGGCTGAACGGATCGAGCAGGCGGGCGTTCGGATCGACCACTTTGCCCTTTGTCAGCGCCTTGAACGATTGCACTTCGTTTCCGTAGAAGGCCAACCGAAGATCTCTCGCCGTGTTATTCCTGTAAGAATAACCCGTGGCCTTCTTTCGCTCGACGACCTGAGTCAACGTCTCGAACCAATCGCCGCGAATAGAATCCTGGATGGCCAGATCTCGAACGGCGGGGTTCACGCGCACGCTGCTGTAGGATCCCTTCAGCAGAATGGCCTTGTTCATCAGCAAATTGACGAGTTCTCCAATCTCGGTCTTGGTCAGCGATTTGCCGCGGGAGTCCTTCCAGCCGGATCGGCTGGACAGGGACGCGATATCCTGGCGGTTCATGGTCAGGTCGCTGACGGCGAGCAATTGGACAACGTGACGGGTCTTGGCCTCCAGTTTCCGGTATTTCGTCGTCAAATCAGCAGGCATGGGGGACTCCATTCGCAAGTAGTTGACTTTGGCTTCGCTGTTTCGGTGTTGACTGGGCGTCGTGCGGCGACTCGAAACTGCAAGTGATCGAGCCAGCGCTCTTGAATTGTTGAGGGTCCCCGCATCTCGAAGGGATCCGCTACCGCGTCTTACGTTTCGCCAGTTTCTGGCGCAGCAGTTCGACTTCCATCGTCAAGCTGGGCTGCATCTCGGCCAATCGGCTTGGAATGTCGCGACTAGCGTGGATCACCGTCAGCAGAAAGATCGTTTTATTCTGGACGTCGCAAACCAGCACGTGCTTGTTCACCCGATAAAATCGCAGTTCTGGGTGTAAGCCTTCCTCGGCTCGTAGCAGCGCGGAGTTCTCTTGCAGCAGCGACAGCGCCGCTTCGATGTCGCTGATGTTCTTGGCGGCCGTCTTCTTCCCCCAGTCCGAAATCGAATGGCGTTCGACCTCGGCGATGTCGCGTAGCGTCCGCTCGGTAAGCAGCAGTTTAGACTTGGTCTTCCTAACGCTCATCTCCGGGCTTTCTTGAGCATCCCCTTGAGATCGCCGTCGAAAGCGATGGTTCGGCCCGCGATGGCATCCTGGTAGCCTTCGAGGATTGCGTCGCGGATCTCGCCTGCTTCTTGCTGGAATTTGTGTCGCCGGATGACATCCCGCACGAACTCGCTGGGCGTTGCGTAGAGGGTCCCGTCACCGCAGTTCTTATCGATGAAAGCCCGCAACTCGTCGGTAAGCGATAGATTGAGTGAATTGGCCATTGCTACCTCCTGATGGTCGCGCGTGGAGCTTAGCGTGAAGCCCGTTTGTTGTCAATATTCGCCATTGGCGGATCTGGTCTTGATGTGCGTTGTTTTCCGAGCCCCCGTTGCGAGTCCTGGCGGAATCGTCGCGTCGATCGTCACCGTCGGTGGGCTGGCAGTCAGGTCGGAAGCGGGCGGCTGATACGGGTTGGACATAGTCTGCTTCCTGTCTGCAATGGCGAACCACGAATCACTCGAAGTGCACAAAGACGTCGGGGGAAGCTAAAGGGCGCCTGACATCTGTTCTTTTGCGGCACTGTGCGAGCATCCACTTGGCTGTGCTGTTCTGCGCGCGTGCCGCCTCCGCAAGGTGAATGCAGTTCGGCGCCTCAGGCCGCCGCTTTGAAACATGCGCCGTCAAATCTGCGCGAGTTCCTCGCCCGTGTCAAGGTTACCGCTCTCCGCGGCGCATCAGTTGCTGTAGCAAGCGGCGTGCGGAGTCTTGCGATCCTCTGCGCACGAGTCGCTTCGACGCCGAAGGCAATGTCCAATCTCGCATCGGTGACGGGAGGAGAACAAGAGAGCGACATTGCGACGCGTCTTGGAACGGAGCAAGAGCCGACGTTTTTCAGTTTTCTTACAGGAGTCTCACCATGAATCGCCGTTCACTTTGTGTAGTCCTGGCAGCCGCGTTGTGTTTTGTGCTGGCGAATCAAGCCCATGCACAACCTGGTTCAACATACACCGTCAACACCGTCAATTACTCAGGAGGGGCGAATCTGATTGGCGCTCCGATTACCTTCAGCGCGACGGGCCTCAATTACGGGGTCGTTTTTGTCGGCTCCTACAGCTTTGGCACACTGAACAACGCCGGGACCTATTACTACTTCCCCTTGTCCAACTACACTGTTTTCACGGGCACGTACAGGGGTGCGCCGCTCAATCCTGGCGGCAGCGTCTTCACGAGCGGGCAAATCCAATTCAATTCCGCATACGGCTCGGCGGTAGTCCGAGCGCAGGAGCAATTGACGGCGATCATATCTTCCAAACGCCGTAGTTCCTGCAACACACCACTCATCCGATCACGAAAGACCTGAAAAGCCGCCCGCCATTCTCGACCTTTGTCGCGTCACTCGTGGCGGGGCTGTCGCCATGAACATCAGGAAGGTGCTCATGCGCGCCGCGTTTCCTGGGGTGCGCCGCGACCCCAGGCTTTGGGATTGCACCGCGTTGCGGTGCGGAGGATGGATCCAAAAACGCGCTGCCTTGGCGTGGTGACGCTGTCGGCGCTTCGGCGTCTCGCGATGAACCTGGGAAGGGACCGTTGCTTCTGTGGGGTGCTTTGGTAGCTGTTGAGACCTCCGCCGACGCGTTGTCGGCAGGATCAGCAGCGTTCACCGCGACAAGAAGCAACGACCTTTTCGTGGGCGTCACTCTCGCTTACGGCGGAAGAGAGGAAAGGGGCTCAACTCTCTTCAGGATCCGTTTCGTCGGCCGGGATGGCGGACTGATTCTGGTCGCGGTGGCGAAACCTATGGAGCAGTCCGCGAATGCCCTTGGGCCTTTCAAGCTCCGCCAATCGGTTCTCCGATCTCTGATGCTGCTCGAGCATCGCGGAACGCAGACGCTGGATTTCCACTTCCTGTTGTGCGGTGTGTTGCCGCAACTCGAGCAGTTCTTTCTTCAACAAGTCGTTTTCATTGTGCAGCTTGTGCTGCGTCGCTTCCAAACTTGCCAACTCCGCCCTCAGCTTCTTCCAGCGCTGTCTGGCTTTGAGGCGGAGTTGTTGCAGCAACGTCCGCTGGACGGTCGTTTCCTTTAGCGCGTCGATCCTGGATTCTAATCCGCGCTGCTGCTCGTTCGACTTCTCATTCCAGTCCTCGACAGCCCGCCCAACAATCCGGCGGGACGTAGATTCCGCCACGGCGTCCGCCGCTTCGGCAATGGTTGGCATATGGCTTTGCACCGCCTGATCGACCTGCTCACTGGCGTGCTCGGCCAGCGAGTCGCCGATGTCCGATACACCTGTCTTGAGGGATCGCCGAATCAACTCGCTAAGCAACGCCCCCATGCTGCTGGACGTCTCGCCAATCGCCGAATCCAACCGGTCGTCCAGCTTCTCCGCTGGTCGCCAATCCGAGCGAGATTCGTCTCTGGCCGAGATGATTTCGCGTTGCATAGAACACTCCTCGATTTCTGGAGTTCCACTGAGAGGCGGCGGACGAGGTGCTCGCGGCCGCATCTGCTACCCGTCACTCATTCAGGTTATTCCAAGCCAACTCCATTTGCAAACAAGCACAGCACCCTGGGCTGATCTGGGGCCGTGCCGTTGGGACTCCGTCGCCGCGGCAAAACTTCTGGGGTGGCGGAATAAAAACCAAGCGCGGCGCATCTTATCTCTTGTTGACGGAAATGATCGTGAACCATCTTGCACGTTTCGCGTCTACTCACTTAGACATTCAACGGCGCCCGCAAACGACAAGGCAGAGTTCCGCCATGTTAATGGTTACACGCACTTATCTTAGCGGCTCGAGAAATAGCGGGGACTTCGCCGAACAGTCGGCGAAAGCGCTCCCTGCGCCGCGTCTGCGCTTTTGACTCAGGCCCTTGCCTGAAGCCTTTTCAAACGGGCCCGGCGTCATGAGCGACAGCGGGCCTTTTTTCGCGCCCACACCACAACCAACTTGGGCTGGTAGCTGAGACGGCATAGCGGCGGTCTGAAGAACCGCAGACGAGGATTCGAGCGCCTCCCGGCCCACTCTGCGCCGAGCGTGTGCGCACTCGCAAGCAAGACTCATTCCGATGCGAGCATGCTCGCTTGGGCGAGGGGACTGCGTTGACGGTTGCGGCTCCTCCGCTGTCGATTCGACTCGGAGACGTTCGGCTTAGAAGACGGTAGTCGAGGGCTGGTCGCCCATACCCGGCTGATAACCGGGTCGCGCTGAGTTCGATTCCCAGGACTACCACTCGAAGACTGACCACAATCAAGAGGCGAACGTCATGTTGTTCCAGCGGCGATGGACACGGATCGTTGCGGCGTCCATGTGCGACGCGGGCCATGGGGTCGACACTCGCCGAGTACTTTCACTGATGCGGGATAGTTGCTGTTGGTAATGACGCCTGGCTCTGAACCAGGAGGTCGTTGGTTCGATTCCAACTCCCGCAGCTTGAACAACGGAAGTCATCCGGCTGGATGAGGGGCCTGTCTCGAAAACAGGTGGTCGCAGTCGCGACTTGTGAGTTCGAGTCTCACGGCTTCCGCTGAAACAAACACGCCTCTGGTGTAATGGCAGCACGGCTGATTCCAAACCAGTTGGTCAGGGTTCAAGTCCTTGGGGGCGTGCTGGTGAGCGATCTTTCGCTCGCGACATGGCACTCGGCGTCTGCGGGATCAATTCGCGCCGCGCGGCTTGACGCGAACCTGATGACCAGATGTGTGTCTTATGGACGATCGCGATTCGCATGCGGGACACTGGTTGGCCAAGTGGCGGAATCAGCAGACGCGCGACGCTTAGAACGTCGTGCCCGCGAGGGCGTGGGAGTGCGAGTCTCCCCTTGGCTACTTCATTGCAGGTGCGACAGGTGTCCAATCGGCTCTCATATGGCCGATGTGCTCGGTTCGATACCGAGACCTGCAACTTGACGCGGGTGGGCCAGTGCTCATTCGGGCCTCATAAGCCCGAACGGCCGGGTGCGACTCCCGGACCCGCTACTGGAACAGGATCAGGTACGCAAACCGGCAAAGCGAGCAGGCCGAGAACCTGTGATTTTGTGGGTTCGACTCCCACTCTGGTCACTAACAACATGATCCCGTGGTCCAACGGCGAAGACGCCTGCCCGACATGCAGGAAAGTGCTGGTTCGATTCCAGCCGGGATCACTCCAACCACTGGTCTGTAAGTGTTGTGGCCGCACGCCGCTGTGGTAAGGCGGAAGACCGGGTTCAAGCCCCGGACGGACCTTTGAATAGATTGGGCCTGCATGCCGATGGGGGCGAGTTGGGTTTGCACCCCGACTGTGATCGGTTCGACTCCGATCAGGTCCACTGAACGACGGAAGGTAGCCGGATACGGTTTGCCGGGCCGCACTGCTAATGCGCGCCACCACCAGGGTGATGAGGGTTCAAATCCCTTGCCTTCCGCTGACGGCTCGATGGTGAAACGGACATCATGTCTCGCTTCTAACGAGAGGTTCCAGGTTCAAATCCTGGTCGAGCTACTGAAACGAAACGGCAGGGCGACCTGACGGGCGACGCGGCCCGGTTGGAATCCGGCGGCGCTATTGGGCCTTGACGGTTCCATCGTCCTGCTACTGAGAGAGAGAACATGGTGTCCGTGGTGTACGAGGTAGGCACGTCTGCCTGTGAAGCAGAAGGTATGGGTTCAACTCCCATCGGTCACCCTTGGATGCCGACGCGACTCGGCGGGGAGAGGCTCCGGCGGAGAGAGGCTCCAAGGGTTGACGCCTTGCGGAAGTGAGTGGTGCACGGTCGTCCTCGGAATCACACGACGGGGTTCGACTTGCAGGCGAGATACTGAGAAACAACATGTCCCTGGAGTGTGCCGGATACGCACGCGAGCCCGCGAAGCTCGTAGACCAGGTTCGATTCCTGGCTGGGACACTGAGGACTGTGGCGGCGAGCGCGACGGAAGCCGGCCTGCGCCCTGCGCCTCAAAGGGGATTTCGCTGAGCCGCCGCTCGTTCCAGAAGTTGAGCAACCGCCGCCAGGGGAGCGGGCAGGACACGGCTTCTTCTCCACCGAAACATGACCGACTGCCGGACTGGAGTCCATGGCTCATACCCCGGAGGTTGTGGGTTCGAGTCCCACCGGCGCGACTGGCAAGCCGAGCGCCGTAGCTCAATGGCAGAGCACCGTACGTCTCTGGTTCAACCACCTCGTCGGTCATTTTGAAACGGCGTCCCGACTGCCGGCGCCGAGTCCACCCGCCCATTGTGACTCGGCGCACTTCGTCGGACCACTTTGAGAGGAGATCGTAATGGCCAACAAGACTTTGTTTTCCAGCATCAAGAGCAAGTTCACTCGCACCGACACGGTTAACGAGGCCGGCGGCCGGGCGCATAAGTTCACGCCGAAGCACGCACTAGCTCAAATGGCGGCTACGGGCTGCTTCAACGGCGTTTACTACGCAAGGCGCAGAGTCAGCTGGACGAGCTGCGCAAGCTGATCGACCAGGTCGACGACAACGTCTTCTCGGCGAAGCTGGCGGTCTTCGCGCGAGTGCGCCTACATGAAGGACATGCCGGCGGCGCTGTTGGTCGTGCTGTCCAAGCGGGACACCGAACTGCTGCATCGCGCGTTCGATCGGGTCGTGGACAACGGTCGTGTTCTGCGCACCGATGTTCCAGATGATTCGCTCGGGACAGTTCGGTCGCACGAGCCTGTCGTCGAGCTTGCAGCGAGCGTTCCAGCGGTGGCTGAACACGGCGTCGGTTGGCAAGTTGTTGTCGGCGTCGATCGGCCACGATCCGAGCTTGCGCGATGTGCTGCGGATGGCTCGGCCGACGCCGAAGGACAACGAGCGGCGTGCGCTGTTCGGTTGGCTGACGGATAAGGAGACCGAGAAGTGGGCTCCGGCAACCGAGGCCGACCTGCCAGCGCAGGTTCAGACGCTGATGGCGTTCCGCCAAGCGGACAACGCCGAGACGCAGGCGCTGATCGCTCGCGATCTGTCGGTGCGTTGGGACCTGCTGGCCGACGCGGCCAAGGGTCCGCTGGTCTGGAAGGCGATTGCTCGCCAGATGGGTCCGCAGGCGCTTCGGATGAACCTGAACACGCTGCTGCGACACGAGGTCCTGGGCGACGGTAAGGCGGAGCGTGAGATGGTCGACTACGTGGCGAGCCGCCTGGCGGACGCCGATGAAATCGCCCGCTCGCGTCAGTTCCCGTACCAGTTCCTGGCGGCGTACCTGAACGCTGCGGCGGAAGTTCCGCAGAAGATCAAGGCGGCGCTGCAACAGGCCGCCGAGTTCGCCTGCGGCAACGTGCCGGAGCTGCCGGGTCCGGTGGTCATCGGGCTGGACACGTCCGGTTCGATGAACTGCCCGGTCACGGGCTTCCGTGGTCGAGGCGGCGTCACCAAGATGCGATGCGTCGAACGTGGCGGCGCTGTTCGCGGCGGCGATTTGCCGCCGCAACCCGGACAGCGTCGTGGTTCCGTTCGACACCCAGGCGTACGACGTCCGCATGGATCCGTCCGATTCGATCCTGAGTCTGTCGGAGCGGCTGGCGAAGTACGGCGGCGGCGGCACCGACTGCTCGCTCCCGCTGCACCAAGCCAACACGAAGCATCGCGAGCGGAAGTTCGCGGGCGTGGTGCTGGTGAGCGACAACCAGAGTTGGGTGTACCGCAACCGGGCGCTGGCTTACGGTCCGCGAGGCGCGACGGGCGTGTTGTCCGAGTGGCGAACGTTCGTCGCGAACCAGCAGCGGTTGGGCGTCCGCTCGCCGAAGCTGATCTGCATCGACCTCCAGCCGTATGGTTCGACGCAGGCGCCCGAGCGTGACGACATCCTGAACGTTGGCGGCTTCAGTGACGCCGTGTTCCATGTGGTCGCGTCGTACCTGGCTGACGATGCCGCGAGGTTTGTGGCCGACGTCGAATCGATCGAGCTTTAATCGGCTCGTTCGCTGAAACCCACGCCCTTGGTCTGAGCAATCGGATCAGGGGCTTTTTTCGTCTTGATCGGTTCGCCAGCGGCTGCTGCGGCGACGGACAAAAAAGAGCCTCCGACCCAGTACCCTCTGGGTCGGAGGCGGTTGCACTGGCGCTTATGCGTCCGATCAACGTTCTCCGTTTAAGTCGCTGTTTCAGGTTAAGGACCGACGCGTCTTTCGATTGGACTATCCCCGCTGACGGTTAGGGCGGCAAGAGCGGGGAGCCGGAATTGAACCGGCATCTCGTCGGTTGTTCTCAGCGACACTCGATTTGATCGGGGACGGTGCGGTGGTTAGCTTGGAGCGAGAAATTGAGTGTGATGCGACGCCTCTGCCAGTTGGGCTACCTTGGCGTGGTTCCGCGTCGGCGATTCGCCGCGAAGTGCCAAGGGCAGGGTTCGAACCTGCACTGGATCGCGAGTTCAAGCTAAGACTAAGTCTAAGTCTGCGCTCCAAATACAAAGTCAAGGACCTTGTTTCCTAGTCGGATGTCGTTCACATCCCGGGCGTTCGCCTCCTCGCGAGCGAATTTGACCGCCTCCTGCAGTTTACGAAGGCGTAGCAGGATCTCGTTTTTTTCCTGGGCGGCCAAGGCGCTGGAAAAGCGAACGGTCTTCCATTCGCCAACCTTGACGTCCTCGTGGTACATCTCGACCTGCGCCGGATGCTCCTTGGTCGCCTCGTACATGATGTGGCTGCGGGGGATCTTCTTGGTGCGATTGCTCAACGTGGGTGCGGTCGCATAGCAATCGGCGTTTTCATCCCAGCGCCAGGATTCCGCCGGATCCAGCGTGGGCAACGTCGCCACGAAGGTGTGCAGATCAGTGAGTTGCTTTTCGAGAAACAGCAGGTGGGTCACGGGAACCTGCTTCAACACGGCGGCGCCATCGACCACGACATCCGCTCGGGCCTCACAATTGGCGTAGTCCTGGGTGGCCGTGGCGTCGAACAGTTCAGTCAACACCTCGCGAGCCTGACTGATGGCCGCGCGAGCGCCGTATTGAACGTTCTTCCGTTCCGGCGGCTGAGTCTCGCCCTCCTCATCCAGAGGGTGATAGGTTCGTGAGATTCCCTCGAACAAGGTCGGCTTCTGCAGTTGCTTGTAAACTTCCGTCAAGGCCTTTTGGCACCGGCTCTTCTTGCCGCTGACGACCGCGATGATCTGATTCAGCTTGGCCATGACGCCCCCCTTCAAGAGACCGATTTCCGTTCGTGAGAAAAACACACCAACCAATCATAGACGCGCCCCAGGCGCCAATGGTTCGTGGATCGCGGCATTTTTTTCGATGCAGTCGTTGCGACCTGAACAACCGAACAAGGCGCCGCGGTGTTGATGGGGGTGCGCCACGGGACGGAGAACAAATTGGCGCGGCCGCGTAGAACCGGTCGAAGCGAATTCCGCTAAGCAGGAAGTCATGCAAAACTCCTGCGGATCTTTGCTGCTGCGCCTGCTCAATTAAGGGGCGGCCGTTAAGTCACTTCCCGACGTCGGGAGGGGCCTTGATCGTAAGCCGGTCCACCTGGGAGGGTAGCAGGCCCGCCGGGCCTCGGACATAGTCGGGTGGACCACCCCACGATCACGGCCCGGGTGGAGTAAAAGGTCGCCCAGGGTTGCGCTGCGCTGCACCCTGGGCTGATTTGGGCCGTCCCGGTTGGGACTGATTTTGGTCCTTCTTCGGTTTGCAAAAACAGCTATGACTTTGCCCTTTCGGCCACGGCTACCGGGAGTGATTCGTTGGCTGGGGGGCGACGAACTTGAGCCGCTTGGGGATGGGGTCACCCGCTTCGTTCGCATCCAGCAAGGACTGGGCCGTTGAGCGAACCACGTTTCCTGGCGGCAACTCGTCAACCAGTTGTTGGAGGTCCTGAACTGCGTTGGCTTTGCTCTTGTGCAGATCGAGCCAGGCCATTCCCAAGCGGTTGTACTCGGTCTCGAACATCTTTGGCGAGTCACGGATCAAGACGGGCAGTCGCTCCTCAAGAGAACTGCCGTTCACGTTCGTGCGGAGCCAGATGCTGTCATAGAACGCGGGGCCGTTCGAGCCATTGCCATGGAGCGGCGGATCCGATTCGCGATGGTCCCAAGGAACCCAGACTCGTCGCCGAGGTAAACTCGCCACCACATCTTTGTCCCTCACCGCGTCGATTTCGATCACGTAGATATTGCCTGGCGCCAGTTGGATATCGCCGACCCCTCGTTCGCCCAGTGGCCGCGTTGGATTCTTGACTTTGACCGTTTCGGTCACGACAACCGGCGACGACGCGGCCAGATATGGATGCTGTGAAGGCGCCGACAAGGTGAGTTTGAAGACATAGTAATCAATGTCCTCGGCGTGCGGAGACGTCCATTCCAAGACGAACGCGTCCTTGTCGACGGCGTCCCAGTCATTGACATTCGCCGACATGTGCGGCCGAACGTACATCGTAGGATACGCCACGATGCTCTCGGGTCGAACTTCGGCCAATGCGGGAGCCTCGTCTGTCGCGACCGAGTTGGGATCACCGCGGTCGGCGATCTTTATCCCTTCGTCCGTCTCCATCATCAGATTCCAAGTGGACCCTTGCTCCGTGATGTTTGCGGTCGGCGCGAGGACTTCGACGATCACCGGCATGGGCGGCAAGCCCTCAATCAATACGACCCCGTTTTCGTCGCTCACGCCGTACCGACAGCGGTTGCGATCCTGCCCCAGATAGCCGAATGATGGGTACGGCTCCTCAATCATGGGTTGCGTCGCGTACAGAATCGTGTCGGCGCGGATACCCGAGCGAAAGACTCCCGGCGGATCGGGTTTCGGTCTCTCCTTCACCAGTACATGCACGCCTCGGACGCCTTGTGGTTTCCCACCCAGAGTGAGGAAACGGAAGCGGATTCCACAGGAACCGGAACGCATCTCCGTGTCGGCTGGTTGCCAGTCTCGTTTCAAGTTCGCCCAGTCCATCGGCGGCGGCGGAAGAATAGCGCAATTCAGCCGGGATTGGCTCCTGGCCCAATGCTCGCAGCGAATCGTTCATGGCCGTCCAGTCGCCTTGCAGCAATCGCAGCTTGGCGAGCGAAAGACCCGCGTTCCGCCACAATTCCGATTTCGGTTCGCTGTGGGCGAAGGCGATGCTCAAAGCGTTGGCAAGTGTCTCGTAGTTTTCCTCGGGGTCTTCGCGCGCCCAGCGAGATTTTACTCCGTCGGTCGGGGCCGCCCAACACAATTCGGTATTCGCGAGGCCGTTGCGGATCAGCGTCGCGAGTTGCCATGCGATCTGCGCGTCTGGCTTCTCGCTCAATGCTTTTCGGTAGATCTGTTTGACTTGCTGCGTCGGCGGGTGCGGTCGGCCGAGATTGTAGACCTCCCTTCATATTGACGAGGTACTCTGGGACGTTGCTATCGAATGGGTTCTTGTCGATGAACTCCTGGCGGGTTGCGTTCGCATCTTTCCCGGCCGCCGACTCGATCGCGACAATTGCGGACACCGCGCTCCGCCGCGTGTGCTGATTGTCGGATTCCGCGAAGCGACGAAGCGCCGGCAACGCGCCGACTCCCATGCCGCCGAGGCTGTTCACGGCGATTCCGCGGATTTGATCGGATTCCGCTTCATCTTCTCCGACGTGTTCCAGTAAAGGGACAAGTTCGTCCGAAGCCCACGTCATCTTCGCGAAGCTCATGAACAGAATGACGCGAATGGACACGTTCCATGTCCAGCCGTCGGGATCCTTCGCGGCGCGGTTCCGCGCGAGCTTCAGCATCTCAGCGAGGGCGGGCTTGGCCGCTGGCCCCATTTCGGCGAGCGTCTTCAAAGCGTAGCCCGCATGCCGGTGGTTGTCGCGAATCAGGCGGCTTAACGGCGCCACGGCGGCTGGGCCGGCTTGGATCAGCGCCGCCTTAGCCTGCTGGGACGCCTGAAAAGCATCGCCATCCCAAACGCGGATCCACTCGTCGATCGTCCTACCGTCGTACTTGGCGTCCGGCGTTTCGTCGCCGTCCATGCCGCTGGCTGGTTGCAAGAACGCCAGGAAGAGGGCGGCGCCGAACAACAGGACCAATCCACAGCGGACATCCGAGCGTAAGTTCATGGCGCTCCCCATTGGATCAAGTGTCTTGCATCCGGGCGGCAGGCATTCACCGGCAGCCTGGACGATGGATGGTGAAGCCCCAGTGCCTGATTGTGATGCGAGCGAATCGCCTCCCCTACTTCCATCAACTCGTCATGAATTGGAAAGCATAGACCGAACCTCAGCCTCTGAATAGACGAGCCAAGTCGGTGTTCCGTTTGCGGACTCGCAGGAACTCATGGCCGGATTGGCCTGCTTCCCCACAGCCTAGCCATAGCCATAGCCGTGAGGCCGAGGAACCCCCAGGCGAGCAAAAAAACAGTCCCGGTTGGGACTTGCTCTCGGGTACGCAACACGATCAGAAACTCGCTACGGAGGCTTCTGGGACGCCGCTTTAAGCCTGACGCCCCTTTACTAGGAAACGATTTCCGAGATCACTTCGCCGCCGAACTGGCTGAGTTGCTTGTAGCGACCGCCGTGGAAGTAGGTGAGCTTGTTGTCGTCCAGGCCGAGCAGATGCAACAGCGTGACGTGCAAGTCGCGGATCGGATGGACGCATTCGACGGCCGATGAGCCGAGTTCGTCGGTGGCGCCCACGACTCCTGGCTTCACGCCGCCGCCGGCCATCAACATGGTCATGGCCTGGTTGTTGTGGCCGCGGCCCAGCGAATAGACGCCGCCGCGTTTGTTGTTGTCCGGCGTGCGACCGAATTCGCCGGTCCAGATGACGAGCGTGTCCTCCAGCATGCCGCGTTGCTTGAGGTCGCGAATCAAGCGCGGCGATCGGTTTGTCGACGCTCTTGATGCGCGCCGTGTGGCCGCGTTCGAGATAGTCGTGGCTGTCCCAACCGCCGCTGAAGATCTGCACGAAGCGGACGCCGCTTTCGACCAGCCGACGGGCCATCAGGCACTGCCGGCCGAAGCCGTGCGTCTCCGGTTCGTCCAGGCCGTACATGTCGAGTCGTCTGCTCCGTTTCCTTGGTCAAGTCGATCACACCGGGCACTTCGGTCTGCATGCGAAAGGCCAGTTCGTAGCTTTCCATCCGCGCCGGCAGTTTTTGGTCTTGGACGCCGAGCGAATCCAAGTGATGCGGCGTTCAAGCCGTGCGAGTTCGTCGAGTGCCCGCCGTTGATGCTCGCGCGATTTGAAGGCGGGCGGCGCCAGATCGAGGATCGGAGACCCGTCCGGCCGCAGCCGGGTTCCCTGATAGTAGGGCGGCAGAAAACCGTTGCTCCAGTTGGTCGGCCCGCCCTGCGGCAACGCCAATTCGGTCATCACGACATAGCCGGGCAGGTTCTGATTCTCCGTTCCCAGACCGTAAGTCGCCCAGGCGCCGACCGCCGGATCGCCGCCCAGCCGGCTGCCGGTGTTCATGTGGAAGAGTGCTTCGGGGTGATTGAGCGATTCGGCCTGGCAGCCGCGAAAGTTGCACAGTTCGTCGGCGACGTACGGATCGGCCAGGTGTTTCCACTGATCGCACATCTCGATGCCGGTCTCGCCGACCTTGCTGAAACCTGAACGGGCTGCCGACGAAGAACTTGAAGCCCGTCTTCCTGGCCCGCCGTTAGCTTCGATTCCTTCTTGTGCAGTCGCGTCAGTTCGGGCTTGGGATCGAACGTGTCCATGTGCCCCGGACCGCCTTCCATGAACAGCATGATGACGTTCTTGGCCTTCGCCGGATGCATTGGCGGCTTGGGCGCCAGGGGCGAGAGCTTGGCGTCGGATGGGCCGTCCTCCGCCTGCAGCAAGGAATGACAGCGCGACGGCAGCCGAGCGAGGCGCCGAAGCCATACGATGCAGTCTGTCGTCGTGAAATGCAACGTTTCATGAGCAGTTTACTCTTCCGGCGTGCTTCGCCTATTCGACGTAGATGAACTCGTTGGTGTTGAACAACAACAAACACATATCCGCCAGGGCGCGCGTTTCCGGCGACACATCGGCGGGTTTCTTATCCGGTTCGTATCTCTCAAATACCGGCAGGATCTCTTGGTATTCGAACGGTTGACCCGAAAACTCTTCGACCAGCGAGCGAGTGATTTGCGCGGGATAGGACACGGGCACAGGACGAACGCCTTGATGATACGTCCGCATGTCCTCGATATAGTGCGTCAGCCGATCCAATTCGCTACTCGAGGCGTGCCGCCCGAGCACCAGTCGGAACGCGCGGTCCACCTGGTCCACTCGCGAGGCGGCCTCCTGCTGCAGTCGGACAGCAAGTGCGATGGAGCGATCGATCATCATGTCGCTATTCAACAGAGGTGAACACCTGGGGCGTGACGGCCGCCGATTCTCGCAGCTCACAAGATTCATTGGGATTGGGCTGGTTGAATAGCTCGGTGAACGGATCCGCTTGTCCGCGGACCTGGTAGGCGTAGATCGTCCGCGCATTGCGTTGATGGGCGGTTCGAGAAGGCTGGTAGGCGGGGGCCAGCGAGAACTGGATCATGCGCGGTTGAAGGGCCACCTCCATGTTGATTTCCGGCATGACCGGCAGACCCCCGGGGCGGTGTTTCAGTTCGCCGGTCATAGCGAGAATCCCATCGCGAATCTCCTCCGCACTGAGACGTCGCCGAGAAAAGAATGACAGCAGACGATTGTTCGGATCGACTTCGCCGACGTGTGCCGCATTGGTCGGAGCGGTGCTTCGCTGGTACGCAGCCGACATCATGATCAGCGCGATGCAGGCGTTTGATTCGCCAACCGTGCTCAACCAAATCCGCCGCCAAGTAGTCGAGCAACTCCGGGTGCGACGGCTTGCCGCCCTTGGCGCCGAAGTTGTTCGCGTTGGCGGCCAGTCCCGCGCCGAAGTGATATTGCCAGATGCGGTTGACGATGGAGCGCGTGGCCAGGCCGTTGTCGGGATGGGCGATCCAGCGAGCGAGCGCCAATCTTCGGCCATCGATTTCGGAGCTGACGAGGTAGGGATCGCCGGACGCAGGATCACTGGATGACTGATCAATCGCCAATCCCACGGCACTCAGCACGCCTGGACGCACCTGGTCGCCCAGCGCCGTCAGAGCCCCGCCGATCAAGATGTGGTTGACCAACGGGCTTGGGGCGCTTGTTCGCATGCTCGATCCGCAGCTTGCGAGCGCCATTCCAGGCCATTCGGACGGATTCGGCATTGAATACGCTCTGGGCCATCGGTTGGTAGCGCTCGAGCCGCCGCGTCCAGATCCATTCGTCTTGTTCGCGGACTTTCAGTTGCCCCTGCTCGACGTGGTCCAGCCCCACGTGTCGCGGCGGCTTTTCTTCATCGGGGAGATCCTTCCGCTGGTTCTCATCCTTGTAGGGCAATCCGTGTTCGGCGAACCAGGCCCGTGCGGCCGACTCACGTTTCTCGATCAATCTTTTCTTTTCGGCGACGGCGAATTCGAGCATGCGTCGCACATGAGCCTCGCCCTCCTCGAAGCCGTCACGGTTCTCTTCTGGTAGAAAAGGAACGGGACGTTCGGCCATCTGCGTCGCGGAGAAAGCGGCGTAGATCCGATAGTAATCACGCGTCGGGATGGGATCGAACTTGTGGTCGTGACACTTGCAGCATCGCAGCGTCTGCGCCAGGAAAGTCTGCCCGGTGATGTTCACCAGATCGTCCAGGTACATCTGCCGAGCTTCGTCGGCTGCGACCATCGCATTGTCCCATGGACCAAGTCGCAGGAACCCGGTGGCGACGATCCACTCCGCTTCTTGATCGGTGTAGTCGCCGGAAAGCTGAACACGATGGAGGTCCGCCAGCTTGCCGCCGGTTCGCTCGCGCACCGATTGATCGGCCAGCTCATCGCCTGCAAGCTGCTCCACGACAAATTCGTTGTATGGCTTGTCCGCATTGAAGGCGCGGACGACGTAATCGCGGTAACGCCACATATTGGATCGTTCGTAGTCGTTCGACATGCCGCCAGTGTCTGCGTAACGAGTGACGTCCAGCCAGTGTCGTCCCCAGTGTTCGCCGTAGCGCGGGCTGTCGAGCAAGCTGTCGATCAAGTCCGTCCAGGCCTGTTTGGCGTTGATCGACCAAGCGGCTTCGAATGCATCGATCTCCTCGGGCGTTGGCGGGAGACCCGTCAAGTCCAACGTCGCGCGGCGAAGCAACGTTCGCGGAGAGGCATGCGGGGCCCGCTCGATTCCAGCCTGCTGTAGCTGTTGGTCTATGAAATAGTCAATCGCCTGTTCCGCGGCGACGGCTGGCGGCAGCAGCTCCGCTTTGGGGCGGAGTCTTGCAAAGGCCCAAAGGTCGTCCGGCAGATAACGTCGATGAGTCCACTCCTCCGATGTCCCGCCGCTGGTCCGGACCAACCTGCCGTCGGCGTTGGATTCCATGGCCAGCTCCACCTCGCGGATTCTCCGTTGCGACGCGTCATCGGGCCAAGGTGCGCCGGCCGCGATCCAATCGCGAATGGCGTCGGTCTCGGCCGGAGTCAGGCGATCGTTCTCCTTGGGAGGCATCTCGTAGCCTTCCCATATAACCGCCTGGTACAGAGAGCTTTCCGCGGGCTTGCCGGGAACGAGCGATGGTTCGCCTGATTCGCCGCCCCGCAGCATCCCGTCGCGCGTCAGCAGATTAAACTCGCCGCGAACCTCCTTCGGGTCGCCGCCGTGACAACCAAAGCACTTCATCTTGAGTAACGGCAATACCCGCAACGTGAACAGACGCTCGGCGGCCTGGTCCGATTTCACGCCGGGGTCGTCGCCGCGGCTGGGCGCGACCATGATCAACGTGGTCCACAAGCCGATGGCGACGAGCAATCGCTGGCGGGCGTCAGAGCTTGCCATGTTCGTAGATCTCCTTCACTTCGTCCGAGGCCAGCGCCGTGGCCAAGATAACCAACTTGTCGATGTCGCCATTCAGGTTACGAATGGCGAATTGAATCCGACCATCATCCAGAATCCGCCAATGAGGGATCCGCCAATGAGGCTCGCCTTTATCATATCCGTCGGTCAGGAAGAGCGAGTTGTACCAACGATCGAGGCTATCGATTTTGACTCCAAAAGCGAGGGTTAGCGACCCAAATCCGCCAGGAATCTGCATGCGCACGCGATCCGCCGGCTGTTTGAACTCCAAAGCAAATAGCGTTGAAACCACCGAACTCGTCGTCTTCCAGGACTGCAAGATGGGCACTCAGGCGATTTTGAAACGCGCCCGACCACGACTCCAGTCCCGAGATTATACCGGCTTGAGGGGGTGATTCGGATGGTGATTGAGGCCGACGAATCCCGTACCATGGAGAGCGAGCGATGTTGGATCGCCAAGCCCTCCCTGGACGCCTCTTGAATTGGAACTCGACGAGCCCTCGCCATGACATTTCAGAATCCATCGCGACGAAGCTTCCTCACAACCTCAGCGGCCGTTTGCGGCGGGTATTGGCTGGGCGCCTGCCCGGCCGCGCGGGCCACGTCACCCAATGACAAGCTGAACATCGCTTGCATTGGCGTCGGCGGTCGCGGCGCCGCCAATGTCGCGGGGGTCTCCGGCGAGAACATCGTGGCGATGTGCGATGTCGATGAGAAGCGAGCGGGGAAGGCCTACGAGCGGTTTGAGGGCGCTCGGAGATTCCAGGACTTCCGCGAGATGCTCGATAAGCTCGACAAGCAAATCGACGCTGTCGTGATCAGCACGCCCGATCACACGCACTTTCATCCGGCTCGCCAAGCGATGATGTTGGGCAAGCATGTGTACTGTGAGAAGCCGCTCGCCCATTCCGTATGGGAAGTGCGTGAACTCACCAAGCTCGCCAAGAAGATGAACGTCGCCACCCAACTTGGCAACCAGCGCCACGCCAACCCGGGAATGGCTCGCACCGTGGAAGCGGTGCGTGCGGGAATGATCGGCGAGATCAGGGAAGTATATTGCGCCATCGGAGGTTCGCGGGGCATGCCCGACCCGCCGAAAGACTTCCCAGCGGTCCCCAGTCATCTCAACTGGGATCTATGGCAGGGGCCCGTGAAGGCGCGGCCTTACTCACCGGACTACTGCCCCTACAACTGGCGTTTTTGGTGGGACTACGGTACGGGCGAGACCGGAAACTGGGGCTGCCACATACTCGATATTCCCTTCTGGGCGTTGCGGCTGAAACACCCCGCGCGCATTGACTTGGACGTCGCACCCACCGCCAAAGACATCGACCCCCAACGAACGCCAAAATCGATGCACACACGGTTGGAGTTTCCCGCCGAAGATGGTCACGGGCCGCTGACGCTCCACTGGTGGCACGGATCCATGAAAGAGGTTTTCCGCCAGCATCAGACGGAGCCGTTTGGGAACACTTTGTTCATTGGAGAGAAAGGAACCATCGCGGCCGGCTTCGATGGCTACAGGGCCACGCTGAACAGTGGCGATCGCCCGACCCCACCCGAGCCAACCCTCGCCAAGTCGCCGGGTTTCTACCGAGAGTGGATCAACGCATGCAAGGGCGGCCAACGTTCGAGCTGTGACTTCGTGGACTACACCGGCCCCCTGGCGGAAGCCGTCCTGCTGGCCAATGCGGCGTTTCGGTCTGGCGGCGGGTTCGATTGGAGTGCGGACGCGCTGCAAGCCAGCGGCAATGGCGCAGTCGAGCAGTATCTCTTCCCAGTCTTCCGGCCAGGCTGGGAAGTCGCTTCCTCCTAGGGCGATCAAGCCGAGTCCATGGGCAACACGGGAGTTGCTGCATGAGTGAGATTACCCAAGTGCTTTCCGAAATGGTCAACGGCGATCCTCGCGCCGCGGAGCGGCTATTGCCGCTCGTTTATGACGAGCTCCGGCGAATGGCGGCGCGGAAGCTGGCGACCGAGAAGCCGGGCCAAACGCTGAACGCCACCGGGTTGGTGCACGAATTCTATCTCCGGCTCTCGGGTTCCTGCGGCGAGATGTGCCCAGCGACTCGCGCACATTTCCTTGCCACAGCCGCGCGAGCCATGAGAAACATCCTGATCGACCACGCTCGGCGCAGGGAAGCTGCGAAACGGGGCGGCGGACTGCAGCGACGAGACGTGGAGATGTCCGAATTAGTTGCTCCAGCGCCCGACGATGAATTGCTCGCCTTGCATGAATCACTGGAGCGGCTGGCCGAGTTGGATCCACTCAAAGCGAGGCTCGTGGAGTTGCGCTATTTCGTGGGTTTGACCGGCAGCGAAGCGGCTGACGTCTTGGGCGTCTCGCCGGCGACCGCGGATCGCCACTGGGCGTTTGCTCGCGCATGGCTGCAACGGGCCGTGCGGGGCGGATAATCAGGACGTCAGGATGAGCAACCAGTTAAGAAGGATCCCGATGGAATTGACCACGGAGGACACGGAGAACCATAGAGGGGGATGCTGAGCTCGACGGCGAGAAGTTTTTTCGGCAACCATGAGGCTTCTCTGGTCGAAAAGTGCGCATAGCCAGATGGAGCGGTAGAAGACCATCAAGCCAGTTCGCCGCCTGGGAGACTGGCCACTTGGCGGAGGAGCCCGATGATCCAGAGAGAAGAGGCCTTGTTTCACGAAGCGTTGCTGAAGGTGGGGCCCGAGCGGGATAGGTTCCTGAACGAAGCCTGCGCGGAGGATCGACCGTTGCGAAAAAGGATTTCGGAACTGCTCGAGGCTCACGAGAACCCGCAGGGGTTCCTGGATCGGCCGCTCCCTGGCGGTCCTGCCGCGGCGCCGGACGTCGAAGAAGCAACGGTGGATTCGGCGGGTCCGGAAGCAACGCCCAACGGCCAAGCGGACACCTGCCCAGACGCCGCCATGCGCGGAAGTCGGATCGGTCCCTACAAACTGCTGCAAGAAATCGGCGGGGGCGGCATGGGCACTGTTTGGATGGCCGAGCAGCAACAGCCAGTTCGTCGTAAGGTGGCGTTGAAGTTCATCAAGGCGGGCATGGACTCCTCCACCGTCCTCGCTCGCTTCGAAGCGGAGCGTCAGGCCCTCGCGCTCATGGATCATCCCAACATCGCGCGCGTGCTCGACGCGGGAACCAGTGACGCGGGCCGTCCGTATTTTGTCATGGAATTGGTGCATGGAATTCCCTTCACGCGATATTGCGACGAGCAACAGTTGAGCCCTCGCGAGCGGCTTGAGTTGTTCATTCCCGTTTGCCAGGCGATCCAGCATGCACATCAGAAGGGGATTATCCACCGCGACATTAAGCCCTCCAATGTGCTCGTCGCCTCCTACGACGGTCGGGCGGTTCCCAAAGTAATCGACTTTGGGGTCGCTAAGGCGATTGGCTTCGCACTCACGGAGGACACCTTGTTCACCGGATTCGGCGGCATCGTGGGAACGTTGGAGTACATGTCGCCGGAGCAGGCCGAGTTCAACGCCTTGGACATCGACACCCGCAGCGATGTCTATAGCCTCGGCGTGCTGCTGTACGAGCTGCTCACCGGGACGACGCCGCTCACCCGACAGCAGCTGAAGGCCGGCGGCATCACGGAGGCGTTGCGATTGATTCGCGAACAGGATCCCCCTCGCCCCAGCGCGCGGCTCAGCAGCTCTCGAAAAACGCTCGACGGCGTCTCGCAGCAGCGTCGGACCGAACCCCAGCGACTGGCTCGACTTGTTCGCGGTGAACTGGACTGGATCGTGATGAAGACTTTGGAGAAGGACCGCTCGCGTCGTTACGCGACCGCGAATGACTTGGCTTTGGACCTTGAGCGGCACTTGACAAATCAAACAGTGCACGCCTGTCCGCCAAGTGCGTATTATCGCGCGGAGAAGTTCATTCGGCGGCATTGGTCCGCTGTGTTGTCGGTCGCCGCTCTGCTGCTTGTGTTGACGGTTGGCATCGTGGCCAGCACGACGCAAGCCCTGCGTGCGCGAACAGCCGAACTTCGCGAACGCCAGGCGCGGCTCACCGCGGAAGCCCATTTTCGCCTGGCGCGAAGCCGTCGCCATGGGATTCACCAAAGTCAGTGAGAGTCCGGAGCTGAAGGCCTATGGCTTGGAACCGTTACGCAAGGAACTCCTTGGACACGCGAAGGAGTTCTATGCACTCTTGGTGTCAGGGCAGTTGGCCGACGCCAACGTGCGAGCCGAGGAGGCGGAAACCTGTCTGCGATTGGCGAAGATTACCGCCGAAATGGGAGAAATGCCGGAAGCAGCAAGGCACGTGCGGGTCGCGCTGAAGACGTTTGAAACGCTGTCGCGCGAGCATCCCCACGATACGAAGTTCCTGGATGGACTGGCTTCGGCGCTGTTCTTATCCGGCCAGTGCTTGCTAAGCGAGGGGCGGGTGGACAAATGCCGCGCGGCGTTTGAACGCGCCGTGCACATCCGTCGAGACTTGTTCAGCCAGTTCCCCGGTCAACAGCAGGTCTTCAAGTTGGCTCACACGTTGAATGGCTTAGGCAGATTCTATCATTGGGAATCCGGTCAAACAGAACAGGCCGAAGCCAAGTTGACCGAGGCGTTGGCGTTGTGCGAGCGACTCGTGCGCGACTTTCCGGATGTGCCGGATTATCAGAATCAACTAGCGCATGTGCTGCAGAACTTGGGCCAGATCTACGTTCCACGCGGGGATCACGAAATGAGCTTGATCTACGCCAAACAGGCCCTGCCCTTGCTGCAGTCTCTGGCCAAGGAGCACCCTGCTGCTCCCGAGTATCAAGGTCAGTTGGTTCATACGCTAACGGCGATGCAAGTCGCCTATCACAACCTTAGACGCCCGGAAAAGGCCCTTGAAGTCTATCAGCAGGCCCGTCCCATCGCCGAAAAGCTAGCGTTGATCCATCCTGATGTGCCGGAGTACCAACGCGTTCTGACGCAGTTAAACGTCCTTCATGGCGGCGCTCTGAGCCAGCTGGGAGAGTATGTGCAAGCCATCGCGGCCGTCGAGTCCGCCCTCCAAGGCCAACACTGCCGCGATGTGCTTTATAACGCCGCCTGCACGTACTCCTTGGCCGCGGCCAGCGTAGGAGAGGATAGGGGCCTCTCCAATGAAGAGAGAGAAGAACTGTTGCAAGAGTACGCGCAGTGCGCCATGGAGCTGCTGGTTGAAGCGGAACGCCTCGGCTGGTTTATTGGCGGAAGCGCCGTCGAATCACTAGCCGCTGATCGCGACTTTGATGTCCTCCGTGGGCGAGACGATTTTCAGCAGCTCTTGAAGCGAGTCCAAACGCGCGTTCGCCCGACACAGTGACTTGAACAGCTTCGATAATCGGATCCGTCACTCACGCCGATACCTAGGAGAGCAGCCGATGTCGTGTGGCAAATGCTCGCCTACGATCCCCCTGTGCCTCGCGTGTCTGGTCAGCCCGGGCGGCGCAGCACGCGGGCAAGATGGCGATGAGCAAAGCAACGACCCGCTGAGGTCTTTGCCCACTGAACGTCGTGATGTCTTGCAAGAGAGGCTCGCGGTCGTTCAGCAGATGTTCCAGCAGGGGCGCGTTGAGATAGAGAAAGTCATCGCCGCTCGCAATGCCGTTCTGGAGTCGGAGTTGGCGCTGAGCCTCAACGCTCCAGCTAACTCCATAGCGGATTCTCACGGCGCCCTGGGATGGTTCAGGGCGTCCCGTTGGGGACTTTTTCAAGGTCAGGCGATTTGATCGAGATGAAATCGGGTGATCCCGAAGAGATCCTGAAGCCCTGCCCCGACGTTGCAGGCAAAGACGGATTTGCCGAGCTGCCGCACGTCCAAGGTGAATCGAATCAGCGCCGACAGTTCAGCGCTGGTGACGGCTTCCACGCCGGCGAAGTCAAGCCAGATTTCCGGTTCATCGACTTCGTCCGCGCCATGCTTCAGAGCATCCGCCATCCGCTGGTTCGCATGAAAACGGATCACGCGGACCGGTTTTTCCCTGTTCAACATCGTGCGCTGGAAGAGTCGCTTTGGTTGACATTCGCCGTTCCCTGAAATAGTCGTGCCCGCCCCGGGAGGTGGGGTCGGAGGAGGCGCCCTGTCGTTGCCAGGTCGGTTAAACGAGCGTCAACCCACCTACGCAAACCTTGGGCCACGTCCCAGAAACCGGGGTCAACGGCCCCAAGACCGCTCGCCCTGCACAACCGCGCGGCAGCCATCGCCCGTTCTTTCAGCAACCGAAGCCGGCTGGAACGAGGATGCCGGACTTTCCGGCTTCGCGGCTTTTCGCGAGAATGCCCATGCAACCGTTGGAAATCGGTTCGCGGCGGGAGTGATCGGCGGGCACTGGCGGAAGGAAGGGAATGGACGCACTGAACAACCAAGTCTTTTGCGGCGACTCTCGAGAGAAACTGAGAGAATTGCCCGCGTCCAGCATCCACACGATCGTCACGAGCCCGCCGTACTACCTGCAACGCGACTATCAGGATCAGCGGCAGATCGGCACGGAGAGCGATCCGCGGCGTTACATTGAGAACCTGCGGGAGATCCTGCGAGCCTGTCGCCGCGTGCTCCGCGAAGACGGGACGCTGTGGCTCAACCTCGGCGACAAGTTTCAAGACAAATGCCTGTTGGGAATGCCCTGGCGGGTCGCCTTGGCGCTGACCGAGGACGGTTGGCTGCTGCGATCGGACATCATCTGGCACAAGACGAATGCGATGCCGCATCCCGTAAAGACCAGACCGACTCCCGATCATGAGTACCTCTTTCTGTTCAGCAAGTCGGACGATTATTACTATGACGCCGACGCGATTCGAGAGCCGCATGTGACGTTTTCGGAGAAGAGCAAGATGAAAGGCGGACGCAGGCATTTCGGCAAACGGAATAGCACACCCGAAGCCGGCAAGAATGCGGGCAACTCGAATCTTCATGACGCGAGATGGGATCAGGCGTTTCATCCCAAGGGCCGAAACAAGCGGACCGTCTGGAGTGTGCCGCTAGGCAAGTTCCGCGAGGCGCACTTCGCCGTGTTCCCACCTAAGCTGATCGAGCCCTGTATCCTCGCTGGCGCTCCGCCCGAGGGCGTCGTGCTGGATCCCTTCTTTGGCGCCGGCACCGTCGGCCTGGTCGCCAAGGAGCTCGGCAGACGCTACGTCGGAATCGAACTTAACCCGGATTATGTGGAGATTGCCGAGAAGCGACTCGCAGAGTGAGCCACGCAAGGAGATGCTTGAATGATGAAGCCTCGCCTCCTTCTCTGCGTGTCTATCTCGGGGCTCGTCTCAGCGGTTTGCGTTTTGATGTCCGTCACGGGGGTATTGATGACTCTCGCAGCCGGCGTCGCTAGTCTGGCGGTGCTGAGTCGCGAAACGGAAAGCGACGAATCAATGGCCTCCGAGTGGCCATTCTGGCTAGTCTGCACGTTTTCCTTTCTGGCGATGACGCTCATGCTCGCGCCTCTGGCGGCTCTTCCAGCCGTTTCCCTGGCCCTGTGCCTGTTTTCACCCCTGTTGGGCGGGATGATCTACGCCATCGAGCGCGCTTTCAGCACGTGGCGTCGCCGGCGGACGCAGCCTTACGTGAATCGCGAGAGATCGGAAGATTGCGAATTCTGAAAAGCGACTGAACCATGTTGGTTGTTGCAAATTGAACGGCGCGTCGCGTTATTCGATCTGCAGTTAGCTCGTCAGCCGTTGGCTAACGGTCGCCGCGAGACACGTATTCCAGGAGGTCCACGATTTCCTCGACATCGAAGGTGTTCAGCAGGTCGTGCGGCATAGGCGAGGTCTCGGTCACTTGCGCGACTCAATGTCCTGTTTCGCCAATTCGACGATTTCGTTCGGCTGCAGCGGATTGACGGCGATGCGGATGGTGGGCGAGCGGTAATCGCCGCCGGTCAGCGGGCGGCCGATCAAGACGCGGCCGTCGGTCGTCACGACTTGGAGGTTGCGATAGTTCTCCGCCACTACCTTGTTGGGCGAGACGATCGAGTCCAGGATGTCGAGCTGGCTAAACCGCCGACCAACGTATGTCAAATCCGGTCCCACCGCCGGGCCCCGTGCTCCAACCCGATGACATTGCACGCACAACGCCTCTTGAAAGATCGCGGCGCCGCGTACGGCCGAGGGCTGATGGTCCGACGCGGCAATTGCTTCGCTTAGCTTCGCAAGAGTCCATTTGCTCACCAGCGGGCGATTGACAACCGCGGGCGATTGCTGTCGCGCTCGCCTTTCGAGCAACTCGGTCATGCTCGCCCGCTGCGGATCATCGAGACGACTCATCGCCGCTTCGCGAATGAGCTGCAGGAACTTGGGCATGCCTTCGCCGGCGACAAATTCGTCCGCCTCTCGTAGAGCCGTGAAGTACGCCAAATGTGTTTTGGCGGACCACCCAGACTTCACATTCGCCAGCAGGAACAGATAGTGCAGTCGATCTTCTTGCGCCGTTGAACGCTGCAATTCCGCGACGCAGCGATCGACAATCCCCGCCGCTTCCAGGTCGATCAGCATGCGGGCTGAGCTCGCGATTCACCTCAACCGTCGCGCCGTAGGGGCCCACACCTAGCGCTTCTTCGTTGCCGTTAGGAAAATAAGCGTCAAGCTGCATCAACAGCGAAGTTCGAAACTCATCGCGCAATTGGGCGCGGCGTTCATGCACCTGGTCAGGGCTTGCAGCAGGGTTAATTGACCACCGATATCCAAAGCGGCAAACTCGTACTTGCAGCAATCGCTGTAACACCGGCCGGGCGAGTTCGTTCGCGTCGCTACGGGCAAGCGACAGCAAGCCGACCATCGCCGAGCGCGAGGGTTCGGCGTCGAGCACAAGGTTCCGCCAGGCATCCAGGGGCTGATGTTCCAGCGCTGTCTGCGCCGCATTACGGATCGATGGATCGCGGCTGCCCAAATGCTGAAACGCCCACTTTAGGTCTTCCAAGTCGGCGCGGCCGTGCCAGGTTTCCAATTGGCGTCGCAGCGCAACGGCGGCAAGCGCCTGTTCCTTCATCTGCACGCGATGGAGCGACTCGGGCGGTTCCTCGGCGGACGGACCCACATAGCGCACGCGGTACAGGGCGGACTTGGTCTTTCGGCCGCCGGTGGTCAAGTACATGGCTCCGTCAGGGCCGAAGTCAATCCCGGTGACATTCAACGGCGCTCCCTGGAGAAACGTCTCCGCCTGGGCTCGGTACGTGCCGCCGCGCGGCGAGAGATGCACGGCGAGCACTCTGCCGTAGGCCCAGTCAAGAACATAAAGCGCGTCGCGAAAGGCCGAGGGAAAATTGCTCGCATAGCCAAAGGCGACAGCCGTTGGCGAACCTTTGCCGATATCCAGCAGAGGTTGCGCGTTGTCGGGATGGTCGGGATCATAAGGCGGCCATGATCCGGTTACTCCCCGCCAGCCGTAGTCCGCGCCCGAGCGAAGGTGCAGCAACCGCGTCGGTCGATACCACGGCGCGCCCATATCGTATTCCGCGTCGGCGTCGTACGTGAACGCCTCGCCGTCCTTGTGGAACGCCACTCCGAAAGGATTGCGTAATCCAGCGCAGAACAGCTGCCACTGACGGCTCTGCAAATCAAACCGCGCGAGAAATCCTTCTCGGCTGGTGCGCCCTCGGCGTGCTTCGCGGAATGGGGACGTTCGATCGAACATGTCGGTGGGCAAGTCGACGGCGTCTCCACAGATGCTCCAGAGCGCACCGCCGTGAACGGCGAGTTGATTGCGGCCATGCCCTACGCCGCCGGGAAACTCGCGGACCACTTCCGACCTGCTTAAAGCATTGTCGCTGTGCAAGTCGCCCAGGCGGTAGAGCGCTTTGGTGTTGTTTGCGTTGGCGTACAGATCGCCGTTCACGTACGCCAGGCCGCGACACTCCAGCAATTCGTCGTCGATGGTCTCCATGCGAACGATCTTCCCGCCTGGCTTATCGAACGAGAACCTCAGCAGTCCGCGCGCCTCGCGCGCAATGGTCAATCGACCGTCCTGATCGAAGGCCAGAGCTACCCATGATCCCTGGTCGGCGGCGGCATTCTGGATCAGCTCGATCTGAAAGCCGTTCCTGGTCCAGAACCGGCCGGAATCGTCGATCGCTGGGTCGGCCAGGGCCCGCTTCCACTGCGTGTAGTCCTCAAACGGACTGACCTTGGCCGGCCTGGCGCCGATTCCCCACATGGGCTTTGCGACTTGGCCCAGGGAACGAGTCTGCACCTTGGTCGGAGCTTGGAGTTCGACGGCTTCCGCGGTCCACGAAGCATCGGACCGCCAGAAGGTCGACTTGCCCTGCTCGTTTGTGGCTTTGAGGCTCAGAGCGATCGCGGGCGGTTGACCGCGGGGCGTCGCCAGCAAGGCTAACTGGTTGTCGCCGGGAACGCAGAACTGCGCAACGTCTATCCAGCACGTCGGCGCAAAGCTCTCGAGCTGCACGACCGTCTGGCCGTTAACCTGGACAACGACATCGCACAAGTCGGCCGCGACGCCAAGAGAGGCTTGACTGGGAGCGGACGCCAGGCGCAGCGATTTAATGAAACGAACGTCTTTCGCGGAGTCTTGCCCTTCGGCCCAGATCCAGTCTGGGGAACTCTGTTCACCGCCCTCGGAGGGCGCCTGAGCGTGGGCCGCTGGGTTTCCAGCACATAGCAGCGCGAGCAGTAAGGAAACGCGGGTGAAATGAGGCATGGAGGCAACTCGCGGAATTCAACAAGGGGCGCGGAGTGGAGGACGCCGGCGCGCCTTCTTGCGAAGGCGCAAAACAACCAGGCTTGCGCCTAATACGACGCATCGCCGGTCGAGTCGACATCGATGGCGTCCAGGCCAAGGCGCTTGCGAGCCTCATCAAGCATGTCCTTCGTACGGCTGGCGCCGCAACGCGTGACTCCCAGTGCGCGAACGGCCAAGAGTCCGTCAAGATCGCGAACCCCGCCGGCCGCTTTGACTTGGATGTGCGGGGCCGAGTGCTTTCGCATCAGCCGCAGATCCTCGTGCGTTGCCCCGCCGGTCCCGTAGCCAGTGGATGTCTTCACCCAATTCGCGTTGAGTTCACTGCATATTTCGCAAAGCCGGATCTTCTGCGAATCGTTCAAATAGCAGTTCTCGAAGATGACCTTGACCTTGGCGCCAGCGGCCTGCGCGACGTCGAGCACTGACTTGATGTCGCCGCGAACGTATTCCCAGTCCTCGCTCAGGACCTTCGAAATGTTAACGACCATGTCCAGCTCTTCACCACCGTCGGCGACGGCGGCTTCCGCCTCCGCCTGCTTGACCGATGTTCTCTGCCCGCCATGCGGGAATCCAATGGTTGTTGAAGCTTTCACCGTGCCGTCGGCGAGCAGCTCCGCACATCGCTTGAGATAGTACGGCATGATGCACACGCTCGCGACGTCGTAGGCTCGCGCCAAGGCCACGCCCGATTCCAGATCGCTGACCGTCAGCGTGGGATTCAGCAACGAGTGGTCGATCATCTTCGATAGGTCGGCGTAGGCGTATTCCATCGCGGGTTCTTGCTCTTTCGATCCAGGTACATGTCCGTGCGGGCGCCCTTGGCCAGCGTGACCGGAATCCTACACCTCACCGAAATCCCTCGGCAACCCGTGGTCCTTGCAGGCAACGTCGCAGCGGTTTCTCGCGGCGTGCTCCGCGAGCGAGAATCCGTCCGATTGGGGTACGGACCTCGGTCATGCGACACAAGCGAAAACCCGCGACGGAGTCGCCGTGTGGGGAGACGGCCGCCGAATCGCCTAGACTTATGGCGATTTCGCCGGCCCCGATGAAGCAGCCCGCGTGAGCTGGTAGTATGAAAGCTCCGAAGCGACAAGCCCCGCAGCATTGTTATGGAAAGCGACTGTCGGCGTGAATGATCCCACATCCCACGACGCGACGCGAGACGAGCGCAAGTTCCCCACGCGAGAAAGTAGTGACGAGCTGGTGGACTTTGGGATCGTCTGCCTGGCTCATGATGAGAGACTCGACCGCCCCGTCGCGGTCAAGGCGCCGTACGTCACGAGCGCCCCCGTATCTGTCGCCGGAGCAAGCTCGCGGCGAAGGTCATCGAGTCGATGATCGTAGCGCAGCTTCCGTCTTGGCGCGGCGCTGTACAAGACCAGAATGGACGTGTGGGAGACGAATTCAGATCTCATTCCGAGCCCCAAAAACAACGAAGGAAAACCCGCTATCGCGTTAGCCAGCGGGCCTGTGCGGCCGAATCATCGGCGCACCGTGACGTGGCGGCGGCCCTCTGGACAGAATGGCGCCGGGCCGTTCGTTTTTCTGACACTCAAAGCCCTCAAAGCTGAAAGTCTCTCGATGGATGTATTGCTCTCCTTCTTATCCCTGGTGTTTCTGAGCGCTGGTTTGGGAATCGACAACGGCCTGTTGATTGAATTCTCCTTGAAAAGCCTGCGGCTGCCTCGAAAGCAGCACTTGCTATGGCGATCGGTGGCGTTGGTCTTGGCGGCTTTGCTGCGGGTTGTTTTCTTGTTCAGTCTGTCGCGGTTGACGTTTCTGTCGCGGCCGCTGCCCGATTACGCCTGGTTGCCGAACCGTTGGTTCAGCAAGCACCCGGAGGAGTTGACGTGGATGAGCTTGGTCTTGTTCGCTGGCGGGCTGATCATCCTGGTGATGGCGCTGTGGGAGTACTATCACAAATTCCGTGAAGAGCTGGGAGGCCACCGCGACGCGGCGAACCAGCAAGGCGTGAGCTTGCTCCGAGTGGCCACGGTTGTCGGTTACCTGGCCGGCATGAACGTCCTGTTCAGCTTGGACTCGGTCTTTGCGGCGGTGGCGATCATGGACCTGCAAACGCAGTTTGGATGGATGGTGGCGGCGATCCTTCTGGCGTCGGCCATCATGGTGTTCGGCATGATTCCCCTCAGCGCGATCATTTCAAAGAATAAGCACTTTGGTGTGTTGATGTTGTCGATTCTGGCGGTCATCGCGACAAAACTCTTGGTGGATGGAACCGGCTCGCACTTCTCCAATGGATTGCTGATCTTCATCATCGGCGTCCTTTTGCTCAATGACGCGGCGCAGGCGACGATTGACTGGGCCTCGAAAAAGAAGAAGGTCGCGCAGCGGGCGACCACCTAGGCTCTCGGGACAGAGCCTTGGACTTGGGCGGCGCCGGGTGCAGCGTAGCTCGAAGCGCGCGTCCTGGTGGAATTGCCGACGGCGAAAGAGTAAACTTCTGTGGGAGGTCTGGGCCAGTTTGTCGTTCACAAACAAAAGACATACATGTCGGCAGAACCGCAGGGAGACCGCCTGGCGTTAAGTCGCCTGCTTCGCAGCCTGGAGTCAGTCCTTGGCGGCTTGATCCCCGAGCCGCTGCGGGCGGATGCTTCGTTGCGACACCAGGCGATCACGACGGTGCTGTTTGGCCTTTCCATGGCGTTGTGGGCCGGTTTGTTCGCGCCGATCTTCTTCTTCCTCGGATCGATTCGCTGCGCCTTGATCGTGGTGTGCGCGGGCGTCAGCTGCGTGATGGCGGTCCTTTCGCTCAGAGTGCATCGTTCGCTGCTGTTGGCGATCAACCTCATCGCGGGCGTGGTGTTGGTCGCGCTCGTGGTCTTGTCGTTCTACACCGGCGGCAGGGCGGCCCCGGCGATGTTCTGGCTGCCCAGCGTCCCGATCATCGCGATCCTCTTGTCGAGTTGGCGGACGGGGTTCTCCTGGCTGTTGGCCGCCTCGGTTTCCGCCTGCGTTGTTTTCGGATTGGATCTCAGCGGTTGGCTGCCGATGTCGGACCTGCGGGAGAGAGCGGCTGACTGGCTCTACATCCTGAGCCTGCTGGGAATCATCACTTGCACGACCCTCCTGTGCTTTGTCTTTGACTTCAACACGCGGGCGCTGCGAAAGCAGCTCGAGTCGGCCCGTTACGCAGCGGAGGAAGCGAGCCGCGCAAAAGTTCGTTCTTGGCGCAGATGAGCCACGAGATCCGAACCCCAATGAACGGCGTGATCGGGATGCTGGAACTGCTGGCCAATACGGACGTCACCGCCGGCCAACAGGAGTACATTGAACTCGCGCGGCAATCCGCGGACTCGTTGCTGCGCGTTTTGAACGATATCCTCGACTTCTCCAAGATCGAGGCCGGCAAGATGGAGCTGGAGGCCATTGCGTTCGATCTCAGGGAGGTCGTCGGCGATACGCTGCAGTCCCTGGAGGTCAAGGCCGCGGAAAAGGGGTTGGAACTCGCCTGCCGCATTCCGCCGGATGTGCCCGCCGCGCTGCGAGGCGATCCCGGGCGTCTGCGGCAGATTCTGGTCAACCTGGTGGGCAACGCGATTAAGTTCACTGAGCATGGCGAGGTCATCGTAAGCATCGAGAATCGCGAACTAACCGACCGCCGCGCCCGCCTTTATTTCTGCGTTCGCGACACCGGCGTGGGCATCCCGAGGGACAAACAAGAGACGCATCTTCCAAGCCTTTGGCCAAGCCGATAGCGGCACCACGCGACGGTTTGGCGGAACCGGCCTGGGATTGAACATCTCCCGCCAGTTGATCGAGTTGACTGGTGGGCGCCTGGGTCTGGACAGCGAGCCGGGCAAAGGCACGGAGTTCTTTTTCGAGATCGATTTTGAGCGCGAAACGCTTAATCCGATGCGCCCGCTGGACGTGCCCCAATCCCTGCAAGGGTTGTCCATCCTGGTCGTCAACGACAATGCAACGAATCGTTTTATCCTCGAAGAAGTGCTCACCGCGTGGGATATGGAAGTCGCGTGTGCCGACGGAGCGGAAGTGGCCCTGCGGCGCCTGACCGAAGCGGCGTCGGAGAACAAGCCGATCCAGCTTGTCTTGTTGGACATGATGATGCCGGATGTCAACGGATTGATGTTAGCCAGGCAGATCCAGCAAGACCCGCGTCTTCGCGGGACTCCGCTCATTCTACTGTCGTCCTCGGCGACCCTGGAGAACCCGGAATGCCAGGCTGATCTTGGCTTGGTGGGGCAGGTGCGGAAGCCGGTCAAGCAGGCCGAGTTGTTGCAACAGATCATGCGGTGCTTTGACGCCGCCGAAGGCCGGCGCCACGGCGTCCAACCCTCTGGATCTCCGTCGCCGACGCCCGCCACACGGCCGTTGCGCGTGCTGCTGGTGGAAGACGGCGTCGTGAATCAGAAAGTCGCCGCTGGACTCCTGAAACGACGAGGCCACCAAGTCGCGATTGCCGAGAATGGCAAGCTGGCGGTCGCCGCCGCCGCCGACAATTCGTTCGACGTCATTCTCATGGACATCGAAATGCCGGAGATGGACGGCCTGGAAGCGACCGCCGCCATTCGGCGTGTTGAGCCCGCCGGCCGCCGCGTTCCGATCATCGCCATGACCGCTCACGCCATCAAGGGCGATCGTGAACGCTTCTTGCAAGCCGGCATGGACAACTACATCTCCAAGCCAGTCGATCCGGATCGCCTGTACGAGCTGCTGGAGGATCTCGGCAACGCGACGTCGCCGACAGGCGGCGAACCTGGCTGAGGCGCAGTCGGCTACGCGCCGAGGAGCGTGGCGCCGCCAGGCCCTGCGGGCAACGCCGTAGCGGATTTTCATTCGTTGTTTTTCGCGTTGCGGGAAGAATCTGAATTCGTCTCCCACGCGTCAATTTCGGTTTTGCGTTTAGGGCTGCCGGCCGTTACCCAGGGTTGCGCTGCACTGCACCCTGGGCTGATTTGGGGCCGTCCCGTTGGGACTGATTTGCAATTTGCAATTTGCACTTGAGAGCTGCCGGCCGTTTACCCAGGGTTGCGCTGCGCTGCACCCTGGGCTGATTTGGGGCCGTCCCGTTGGGACTGATTTGCAATTTGCAATTTGCACTTGAGAGCTGCCGGCCGTTACCCAGGGTTGCACTGCGCTGCACCCTGGGCTGATTTGGGGCCGTCCCGTTGGGACTGATTTGCAATTTGCAATTTGCACTTGAGAGCTGCCGGCCGTTACCCAGGGTTGCGCTGCGCTGCACCCTGGGCTGATTTGGGGCCGTCCCGTTGGGACTGATTTGCATTTGCATTTGCACTTGAGAGCTGCCGGCCGTTACCCAGGGTTGCGCTGCGCTGCACCCTGGGCTGATTTGGGGCCGTCCCGTTGGGACTGATTTGCAATTTGCACTTTGCACTTGAGAGCTGCCGGCCGTTACCCAGGGTTGCGCTGCGCTGCACCCTGGGCTGATTTGGAGCCGTCCCGTTGGGACTCGTGGCGGCTTGGCGGCGGAGCATCGCGGGTCAAAGGCACTTCGCCAGGAACTGCCCGGTGTAGGAATTCTTGCATGCGGCGACCTCCTCCGGAGCGCCACTGACGAGCAATTCTCCTCCCTTGTGGCCGCCTTCAGGTCCGAGGTCGATGACGTAGTCGGCCGTGCGGATCACATCCAGATTGTGTTCAATCACGACAACGGAATGCCCCATGTCCACCAGTCGATTCAAGCTGTCCAACAAGCCGCTCGATATCGGCGAAGTGCAAACCGGTCGTGGGTTCATCAAGGATGTAGAGGTTGTGTTTACCTCGCTTCAACTTCCCAAGTTCAGCCGCCAATTTGACGCGTTGCGCTTCGCCGCCGGAAAGGATCGTCGACGGATGGCCCAATTTCAGATACCCGAACCCGAGTTCATTCAGCACGCCAATCTTCCTGGCGATCGTTCGTTGCTCGTCAAAGAACTCCACTCCATCTTCGATCGACATTTCCAGGATGTCAGCAATGCTCTTGCCCCGCAGCGTGATTTCCAGCGTCTCCTGGTTGTAGCGGGCGCCCTTGCATGTCGGACAGATCACTTCGACATCCGGCATGAATGAGAGTTGAGTGGTGATCGCCCCTTCGCCGGAGCACTCTTCGCACCGACCACCCTTGACGTTGAAGCTGAATGTCGAGCCGGTGTATCCGCGCTCTTTCGCCGCGTCCGTTTCGGCGAACAGCATGCGGATGGCGTCGTAAACGCCGATGTACGTCGCCGGATTCGAACGTGACGATCGACCGATGGGCGACTGGTCGATGTTGATCACGTCGCTGACATGCTCGCAGCCTGTGAGTTCGTCATGATCGCCGGCCAGAACGCGACTGTCGTGCAGCACCGAATAGAGTTGTTTCTGCACGATCTCATGAACTAGCGAGCTCTTGCCTGAGCCCGATGCTCCGGTGACGCAGACGAATTGCTCCAAGGGGATTTCGACGTTGATGTTCTTCAGGTTGTTTTGCCGAGCTCCCCGCACGTTCAAGGCCTTGCCCACCGGTGGCCGTCGCTCGCTGCGTCTGGGGATCGTGCGCTCGCCATTGAGGTATTGGCCGGTCAAGGACTTGCCGCTCCTGAGGACTTTCTTCAAAGGACCCTGGGCGACGACTGTTCCTCCATGCACCCCCGGCCCAGGTCCGATTTCGATGACGTGGTCGGCGGCGTGAATCGTGTCGGCGTCGTGCTCGACGACGATCACCGAGTTCCCCAGATCCCGCAGTCGCCTTAACGTCTCGATCATCTTCACATTGTCTTTGGGGTGCAGCCCGATGCTGGGTTCATCCAGCACATAGAGCATCCCCATCAGCCCAGACCCGATCTGCGAGGAAAGTCGGATTCGCTGCGACTCGCCGCCGGAAAGCGTCGACGAACCGCGATTCAAGTTCAGATAGTCCAAGCCAATGGAGATCAGCAATTCGAGCCGCGAGGAGACCTCCTTCAGGATCGTCTCAGCGACCGCCTCTTGTTTCGCGCTGGGGCGAATCGACCGCAGGAATTGCAGCAGTTCGGCGAGATGCATTTCGCCGACTTCAAAGATGCTGCGGCCGCCAACGGTCACCAATCGCCGAGATCGCTTTAACCTCGCGCCGCCGCATTCCGGGCAGGCGTATTCCACCATGACCTTCTTCAAGTACTCTTCCATCCCGGCATTCGACGCGCCCTGTTTCCGGTACCAGCGGTAGTGGTGCTCTAGCTGATTGACGACGCCGCTGAACTTGATCTTCTTCCCCACGTGCTGCTGGCCTTGCTTGGCGCCGGGGGGAAGTACGACTTCGAAGTGTTCGCCCTTGGTGCCATAAAGGAGCACATCCACATGCTTCGGGTCAAGCTCCTCATAGGCCGCGTCGAGACTGAAGCCGTAGTGCGCCGCCAGGCTGTGCAGAATCCGCCCGACGAGCCTTCGACCATCTGTTTGAAGCGACTTCGCGGAATCAACTCCGCATGTATATTGATTTCGTTTTCGACCAAGAGGCGGAAGATGCGTTCTTCGTTTCCGTCGCTGCGCAGGCGACGGGCGACGCCGTCCGCTTCAATCACCCATAGCCCAATCGATTCCCGGCGCCAGATCGTGGCTTCGGACAAGCTTCCGACGAGCACGATGGCCAGGACATAACGATCGTTCGCCAGTCGAGCGATGAACTGATCCAGCGCCGTTTGGAAGCGAGCGACCTTGGCGGCGTCCGACTCTCTTTTCATAATCGAATCTCCGAGGGATGGAACGCGGTATCCGGGCCGAACGGATCATCATCGCACGTCCAACACCCGGAGGAAACCGTTGCTTCCGTTCATCGAAGGGTGATTCAATGGGCGTTTGCCGACGTGTTTTTCTCGTTCGCTTCGTTTCCGGTCCGTGGAGTGCTACAATGCGGCTGATCCTTTCACCGTGGCGGATTCGCGGTACAAACCGATGTTCTTGAACGACTGGCTGAGCTCGCCGCACGATGTACACGCCTGATCGCCTGGCGGTGGTCGACGATGACGCTCAAGCCCGCTACACGTACGCCGAGCTTAATGGGCGCGCTGAGCGACTGGCGGAGTTCTTAAGCGTCTCCTATCGGCTGCGGCCGGGAGACCGTGTGGCTTGCTTGGCCGGCAACTGCCTCGAATACCTGGATCTCTGGTTCGCCCTTTCCAAGTTGGGCGTCATCCTCGCGCCGCTCAATACGCGTCTGCCGGCGGCGGCGGCGATCGAGTTAATGGCTGACTGCCAGCCCTCGTTGCTCGTCCATGACCGGCAGTCAAGCGAGACGGCTGGACTCGCCAGAACCAAAGGGGTCGCGCCGAATCTCTTATCGATGATCGCCGAAAATGACACGGAAGCCGCTGTCTCGCTGGCCGTCCAAGGCGACTACCAACAGGCCGGCGAAAATCGACCGGTTTATCAGGCGCGAATCCGACACGGCGATGATCCTCTACACGTCGGGCACAACTGGTCGAGCCAAGGGCGCCATGATCTCGTATCGCCAGATCCACTGGAACGCCTTGAACACGGTGATTGGCTTGCAGCTGACCCAAGACGACGCCGCGTTCCTGAACATGCCGCTGTATCACACCGGCGGTTGGCACGTGTTGTTCACGCCGTTGATGCTGCTGGGAGGACGCGTGGTGTCTGCAGAGCGATTTGACGCCGATCGCTGCAACCAGACGCTAGGTCCGGAAGGCGTCACGATTCTGTTTGGCGTTCCGACGACGTTGAGGATGATGTGGCAGGCGGCGAACTTCACGACGGCCGATTTCTCGCGAGTTCGGTTCGCGATTTTTGGCGGCGAATCCTGCCCCTTGCCCGTGCTGCAAGCCTACCTCGAGCGCGGCGTCGCCATGCGGCAGGGCTATGGGCTGACCGAAGCCGGCCCCAACTGCTTTTCGCTGCCCGCGGCGGATGCGATTCGCAAACAAGGATCGATCGGGTTTCCGAACTTTCACGTCGGCGTTCGCTTGGTCCGCCCGGACGGCCGTGATGCGGAAATCGGTGAAGTCGGCGAGCTTTGGATGAAAGGCCCCCATGTCTTCTCCGGCTACTGGAACAATCCGGACGAGACGCGGCAAGCACTGCATGACGGCTGGTTGGCCACCGGCGATCTCATGACGTGCGACGATCAAGGGTATTACTACGTCGTCGGCCGCAGCAAAGAGATGTTTGTCAGTGGCGGAGAGAACGTCTACCCGGCGCAGGTGGAACGCGTCCTGCAACAACACCCTGCGATCGCCCTGGCGGCCGTTATCGGCGTCGCGGATCCGAAGTGGGGCGAGTCGGGCTGGGCCTTTTTGATGTTCAAAGACGGCCAGTCCGTCGATCCAGGAGCACTTCGTGATTGGTGCAAGCAACACCTGGCCTCTTTTCAATGCCCGCGGCGGTTCATCGCCTTGACGGAGCTTCCGATGGGAGCATCCGGCAAGATTGACAAGCTGGCGCTGCGGCGAAGCGTGGAGGATCTGGCCGATGACTAGCTTCTCTGAAGACCATCTGGCGGGAATCGAATCGCGTCAAGTGCGTTCTCGACGACTGACGACTCGTCTGCTGACCGCCGGCAGCGCCGATGGGGAACCGGTTCTATTTCTGCATGGCAACCTCTCCAGCTCCGTCTTCTGGGAAGAGACACTGTTGGCGCTGCCGCGGCGTTTTCAGGGAGTGGCCGTCGATCTTCGCGGGTATGGGAACAGCGATCCCGACGCTCGAATTCAGGCGATGCGGGGAGTCGCCGATTGGTGTGAGGACGTTGTCGCCTTGGCCGACGCGTTGCACTGGGATCGTTTCCATCTTGTCGCCCACAGTCTGGGCGGTTGTGTCGCCTGGGGATTGCTCGCTGAACAAACCGCCAGGTTGCACAGCGTGACGCTCGTGGCGCCTGGCCCGCCCTGCGGCTTTGGTGGCGCTCGCGGGGAGCTTGGCCAGCTCAATCATGAAGACGGCGCTGGCTCGGGCGCGGCGCTCGTCCATCCTGACTTGGTTCGCCGATTGGCGGCAGGCGAGCGCGACGTGGCCGATGAATTGATGTCGCCGCGGGCGGTGATGAACCGCCTGTACTGGAAACCGCCGTTTCGTCCCGCTCGCGAAGAAGCCCTGTTGACGGCGATGCTCTCGGTGCACCTGGGACCACAGCGTTATCCCGGCGACTTCGTCGCGTCGCCGCATTGGCCGGGATTCGCGCCTGGCCAGCATGGCCCCGTCAACGCGATCTCGCCGCGATACAACCAGGAGGTCCTGCCGCGGCTGCTTGCCGCGTCCGGCAAACCGCGACTGCTCTGGATCCAAGGCGCCGACGATCCGATCATCTGCGACAATTCAATGTCTGACGCCGCAGTCCAGGGACAGTTGGGGTTCCGACCCGAATGGCCGGGCGTCGAGGTGTTCCCGCCGCAGCCGTTCTTATCGCAAGTCGCATACGCAGTGGAGAGCTACGCCGCCGCCGGGGGGCGCGTGCGGCGAGTCGTCATCCCCGAGGTTGGACACACGCCCTACCTGGAGCAGCCGCGGGCCTTTCAGCAAGCGCTCATCGAACATCTGACCGACGACGTTGGCGGCGTTTCCTGAACAACGCAGCTCGCGTCCCGCGTCCAATCGGCCTTTCGACTCCCCATCGACTGCCAGCGATGCCGCACTCGGTTTGACGACAGCTGAAGCGTACTCAAAGCTCGACCATCTGTCCAAGGCCATCTCTTTCCGCACAAACCAGGACTTCCGCGGCGCAGACGATATCCTGAGCGGCGTTTCCAACGGATTTGAAGAACGTGATCTGTTCGCGTGTACGTCGTCCCGGACGATGCTTCAAAATGACCTCGCCCAATTCCGCGGGCGCGAACGCATCGGCCAGCAAGCCCCGGCGCCGCGGTTGGATCAAATCTCCGGCTTCCTGGAGGGCGGCTTCTCGTTGATCCACGAAGACCTCCGCGCGAACCACCGTCTCCGGCGGTACCTCGGCCATCTCAGGCGTGAACGAACCCACGCCATTCAGATGAGTCCCTTCGCTCAGTTCTTCGTCGGCAAACACCGGCGTTTTGCTCGTCGTAGCGAGCGTAATCACGCCACAGTCTTTCAGCACGCGATGGGACAACGCGGGAAGAAGTCGACAATCACCGACGTTCGCCGCATGTTCTTTGCAAAACAACTCCGCTCGATCGGGGCGGCGGGAAAAGACATGAACGGTTTCCAACGGCAGCACGTGCAGCAACGCCTGCAACTGACAGGGGGCCTGGCCGCCGACGCCGAACAGCGCGGCGACGGTCGTGTCGGGATTGGCGAGCATTCGGGTGGCGAGTCCCGCCGCCGCTCCGGTTCTCAACGCAGTCAGGTACTCGGCGTCCATCAATGCGGTGGGCATGCCCGTCTGACTGTCGTTGACCAGCATCAACCCGGTGGTAACAGGTAGTCCTCGCTCTGCGTTGCGCGGGAAAATCGATACGGCCTTCAAGCCAAACAGGCCCGCCGACGCCAACGCGGACGGTTTATAGAGCATGACGCCCTGGTCATTGCTGAGGTTGATCCGCTGCGGGGACTGAATCGCCCCCAGCGACAACAACGAGAACGCCTCTCGCATCAGTTCGATCGCGCGATCCATCGTGACCGCAGCGCGCACGTCTCGTTTCGATAGGAGTCGGATCTTCATGTGGATGACGCGAGGAATTCAGCGCGAATGGTTTTCGTGGGCTGTGTCCGCAGGTTAGGATGGTCGCTCACGCGTGAGATGTCAGGCTTCGTGGAATGCAGTGAGGCGGTTGTCGCCAGGCCGTTTTTCCTGAACGTCCACGCAACTTGAGGAGGATCTCGTGGTTCGCATTCGCCCAATCATAGTCTGCATCGCGCTGATCGCAACGAGCTTTGTCTGGCGCGGCTCCACGCCATGCTACGCACAACAACGGCCGAATGTACTGTTCATCGCCGTCGATGACTTGCGTACGGAACTTGGTTGCTACGGCGCCTCGCACATTGTTAGTCCCAACATCGACCGGCTTGCTCGATCGGGTACGACCTTCCTGCGAGCCTATTGCCAACAAGCCGTCTGTTCGCCGTCACGGACCAGCCTGATGACCGGTTTGCGGCCGGATTCGACCAGGGTGTATGACCTGGTCACGCACTTTCGTTCCAATGTGCCCGATGTGATCACATTGGGACAACACTTCAAACAGAATGGTTATTATTCCGTCAGCATGGGGAAGATCTACCATGGCGGGTACGACGATCGACCGACCTGGAGTGAGCCGGCCAGGAAGCCAAAACGCGGCGAAGGGTACGTGACGCCGGAAAACAAGGAACTCATCGCCACGCGTCGCGCCGCGGCCAGGCAACAAGGACTGAAAGGCAGGGCGCTCAGCCGTGCGAGTCGAGGAACGCCGACCGAAGCAGGCGATGTCGCGGATAACGCCTACACCGACGGCGCCGTCGCCGAGTTGGGCGTCGAGACGCTGCGCGAGTTGAGCCAAAGCGACAAACCGTTTTTTCTCGCCGTCGGCTTCCTGAAGCCGCACTTGCCGTTCAACGCCCCGAAAAAGTACTGGGACCTTTACGACGCGGCGAAGATCGAATTGGCCGCGAATCCTTATCCACCTCGGGACGTCACGCGTTATTCGCTGACGAGCTCCGGCGAGATTCGCGTTTATGAAGGCGTGCCGGCCAAGGGCGATATCCCGCCGGAGCAGGCGCGTCGCTTGAAGCATGGCTACTACGCGTGCATCAGTTACACGGACGCCAATGTGGGAAAGCTGTTGGATGAACTGGATCGGCTCGGGCTGGCAGAGAACACCATCGTCGTTCTTTGGGGCGACCATGGTTGGAAGCTCGGCGAACACAATGCCTGGTGCAAGCATACCAACTTCGAAAACGACGCCCACGCGCCCTTGATCATCAGGGCGCCCGGTCAGAAGTCAGCCGGCGGATCGACCCGCGCCTTGGTGGAGTTCGTTGATATTTACCCGACTCTATGCGACTTGGCCGGACTCTCCAAACCGGCGCATCTGGAGGGCGGCAGCGCCGCTCGGTTGCTGGATTCGCCCGATGCGCCTTGGAAGCCGGCAGCGTTCAGCCAGTATCCGCGCGGATCGGTGATGGGCTACTCGATGAAGACGGATCGCTATCGCTACACAGCGTGGAAGGACAGGAAGTCCGGCGAGGTCGTCGCTGCGGAGTTGTACGATCATCAGGTGGACCCGGCGGAAAACGCGAACATCGCCAACGCGCCGGCCAACAAGGACCTGGTCGTCCGCTTGCAACAGCAACTCGACGCCGGGTGGCGAAAAGCCGCGCTGGCGCCGTGAATCGGATGTCACTCGTCTGTCCTGGCGTGGCGAGCCTATCGTGCTCGCGTTTCAGATCGATTATCTTGGATGTTTGGTGCAGCAAGTCCGGCAAACCGCCGGTTCAACTCGACTCGATACAATTGTGGAGCTCCTATGACTCGTCGCTTGCCGTTGGCTTGGATTGGCGTATTCCTTGTGCTGGTTGGGGTCGGCGCTTCGGCTCGGGCCGATGTGAAGTTGGCTTCCATCTTCGGCGACTCGATGGTCTTGCAGTGCGACATGGCGATTCCGGTTTGGGGCTGGGCCGATCCGGGCGAAGAGGTCACGGTGACGTTGGGCGATCAGACGAAGTCGGTCAAGGCCGACGACGACGGGCGCTGGCAGGTGAAACTCGACGCCTTGAAGGCCAACGCCGAAGGCCAGACGCTGACCGTCACGGGCGCCAACACGATCGAGTTGAAGGATGTCTTGATCGGCGAAGTCTGGATCTGCTCGGGCCAGTCCAATATGGAATGGGGACTCGGCGGCGCGATGAACGGCGAGCGAGGAAGTCGCCGCGGCCGACCATCCCATGATTCGCCTGTTTGACGTGCCTGGCCATACGACTTCTCCGCTGCCGAATGACGCTTGCCCCGGCCAGTGGAAAGTCTGTCAACCCGATTCAGCCGGCGGATTCTCGGCGGTCGGCTATTTCTTCGGTCGGCGCCTGCAGCAGGAACTGAACGTGCCGATCGGCCTGGTCGGATCGAATTGGGGCGGTACGCGCATTGAACCGTGGACGTCGCTGGATGGATTTCGCAGCGTACCCGAGTTGAAGGATATCGCGGACATGGTCGCAGCGTACCAAGCGGACACGCAAGTCGGCGGCGGCTCCCCTTCGGCCATCTATAACGCCATGGTTCATCCGCTGGCGCCGTTCGCCATGCGCGGCGCGATCTGGTACCAAGGCGAGTCCAACGGCGGCGAGGGAGAATCCTACTATCACAAGACGCACGCGCTGGTCAACGGTTGGCGGAAGCTCTTCAACCCCGATCTGGCTTTCTACTGGGTGCAGTTGGCCAACTTCCAAAAGCCCAACGACGATCCGGCCGGAGGAGACGGCTGGGCCAAGTTGCGCGAGGCGCAAAGCAAAGCATTGGACCTCAAGCACACGGGAATGGCCGTGATCATCGACATCGGCGAGGAAGCCGACATTCACCCCCGCAACAAGCAGGACGTCGGATCGCGGCTGGCGCAATGGGCCTTGCATCAGACCTACCACAAGACCGAAGTCGTCCCCAGCGGCCCGCTGTACAAGAGTCACAAGATCGACGGCGACTCGATTCGTCTGGAATTCGATCATGTCGGCAACGGCCTGATGGTCGGACGGAAAACAGGATTGGAGCCGACCGAGGAAGTGAAGGACGGCAAGCTGCAACGGTTCGCCGTCGCCGGCGACGACAAGAAGTGGCAGCTGGGCCGACGCCATCATCGAAGGCGATACGGTGGTCGTGAGATCGGCCGACGTACCGCATCCCGTCGCCGTGCGTTACGCGTACTCGATGAACCCGACGGGCTGCAATCTCTACAACAAGGAAGGGCTCCCAGCCTCGCCGTTCCGCACCGACAACTGGTAGAGGGACGCTGATTGGGCAGCACACACCCTTTCAACAGATCGGCAATTCGCCGCGTGTAAGGCGATCGGTCAATTCACCGATCTCCGATACCTCGCGTCGAATGATCTCTTGGATGGGCGCGGACACGTCGCTGATGTGCCGCACCCGGGCCAACGCCACTTGCACGGCCGCGGCCCAAGGCTGATCGATGGGCTGGCCGATTTGACTGCATAACCAGACGCCGACCTCCTCAACCGCGTCCAGCGAATCCTCAACGGTTATCGCGATTTTCTGCGCTAAGACATTGTAGATTTTGCCGACGTGACTGACGGGGTTCTTGCCGGCGGCGGCCTCCATGGTCATCGGGCGGCAGAAACTAATCAGTCCATTGACGCGATTGCCGCGACCGACTTGTCCGCCATCGCCTGAGTCCGCTGAGGTTCCCAGGACGGTCAGGTACATTCCTCCCAGGCCGCGGTCCTTGTCGTCCAGCGTATTCACGCCCACCTGCACGTGGTCCAAGGCGTGCAGTTTGGTTTCCAAGTACGCCTGCAGCTCCATTCTGGCCGCTTCCTTGCGGTGAAAATACGTCGCCGCCTCCCAGATGTGCCGATCCACAAACGCCATGGCGACGGTAAGCTGCAAGGTTCGTCCTCGGCGCACCGCCATGACCTTGACGTCTTCGCCGGTTTCTGGAAACGCATGCTTGAAGTCGGTGGAGTTCAGGAAGTGTTCCGCGGCGAGGACAAGATGTTCCGCCTCGGTCAGGGGCGCGAACCCGACTCCGGCGGACGTGTCGTTGGCCAGATGAACCTGCGTGCGCGGGCGGTCAAAGATCCCCACCAGCTCGACGGCGCCGGGACGTAGTTCGTTTTGAATCAGGAGATGCTTGTTGGCGTCGACGAATCGCAGGTTCTTACGAAACCACTGGCGGGCGGCTGATTCGATAATCTCGTCGATCGGCAGCGTTTTCCCATCCACGATGGTGGCGGCTCGATCACCGACCACGAGCCGCATGGGCGCTGAAGACGCGGCCGCCGCCTAGCGCTGGCGTTGCTTGTCCCGCCACCAGCAGGCCCTTATCCACGTTGTGGTGCAGCACTTCGCCCGCTAGATCCAGATAGGTGCGACACAGCTCGACCGAAATCGCTTCCATCACGGAATCACAAATCGTGTCTGGATGCCCCTTTCCCTTGCGCTCGACCATTTCAAACTCGCGTCGAGCGACGGGGACCTGTGCGTGCTGCTCCACAGAAACGTCCAAGACTCGCTGCGAATCACCGATCGGCATGGGATCACCTCGCAATATATGGGCGCGACCTAGCGCGGCATGCTGCCCCACACGTGCAGGCTGCAGATTTTGTGCCACAACGGGCGCCGCTTTTGCATTACGATCAGGAGCGGCTCACCAAGCCGAGACATCGCTGCACTTAAGCACACCGAGCGCGCCCAGCGGCACGACGCCGTCGCCCTTGCGGCGTGATCGTGCTGCACTCAAGGTGGAAAAGATGACCAACGCAGCAGAAAACAACGCTGGCGGGCAAGCGAATCTCTCGAGTGATCCGGACTTGCGGATGGACTCTCCTTACACGGTCCGCACCAAGTATTGGCGGCGGCTGGACGATGGGCGAGTGCAATGCGATCTCTGCCCTCGCTATTGCAAATTGCACGACGGTCAACGCGGCTTCTGTTACGTCCGCGGATGCGTCGAGGGCGAGATTGTCTTGACCACTTACGGACGCAGTAGCGGCTATTGCGTGGATCCCATTGAGAAAAAGCCGCTGAACCACTTCCTGCCAGGCACTCCCGTGTTGTCGTTTGGCACAGCCGGTTGCAATCTGGGCTGCAAGTTCTGTCAGAACTGGGACATCAGCAAGTCGCGCGAAATCGACACGTTGTCCGATGAGGCTTCGCCCGAAGCGATCGCGGTGGCGGCCCAACGACTCGGCTGTCGCAGCGTGGCCTACACGTACAATGATCCCGTGATCTTCCACGAATACGCCATTGACGTCGCCCAAGCGTGCCGGCAACGGGGCGTCAAATCCGTCGCGGTCACCGCCGGGGAAGTCTGCCCCGAACCACGCGCTGAATTTTACCGCTACATGGACGCGGCGAACGTCAACCTGAAGGCGTTCACGGATCGATTCTATCAAGAGGTTTGCGCCAGCCGCCTGCAACCGGTCCTGGATACGCTGCTCTACCTCAAGCACGAAACCAACGTGTGGTTCGAACTCACAACGCTTGTGATCCCAGGCGAAAACGACTCGGACCACGAACTGAACGAGATGACGACTTGGGTTGTCGAGCACTTGGGGCCTGATGTGCCGATGCACTTCTCCGCCTTTCATCCCGATTATCGCATGCTGGACCGCCCCGCGACGCCGCCGGAGACGCTGTTCCGCGCTCGCAGAATCGCCTTGGACAACGGAGTGCGCTACGCCTATACCGGTAATATCTACGATCCGGCGGGGCAGACCACCTACTGCCATGCGTGTCAACAACCGCTCATCGGTCGCGTGAATTACGACATTCGCCAGTGGAACTTGACCGCCGAACTTGCCTGCCCGCACTGCGGCGTTCCCTGTGCGGGTGTTTTCGAGCCGCAGCCGGGCGACTGGGGAAGTCGGCGTTTGCCCATAAGGTTGCACGACTACGCCAAGCCGTGATGATTCGCCAGGGAGGTGAGAATGATGCCTAACGCGGAAGATTTTCTCGCCAAAGCCAATCAGCCCGCCGAAGCGGCGTTGCGATTGCATCCTTGGTATCGAGGAAAAGTCCAGATCTCTCTCAAATGTCCAATCCGCGATTTCAGCGATTTCGCCATCTGGTACACGCCCGGCGTAGCCGCTTCCTGCCGTGCGATCCAGCGCGATCCGTCGTTGGTCTATAGCCACACGAACAAGGCGAACACCATCGCCATTGTTTCCGACGGCACGCGCGTACTCGGCTTGGGCGATATTGGACCTGAAGCTGGACTGCCGGTGATGGAGGGCAAGTCGCTGTTGTTCAAGTACTTGGGCGGCGTTGACGCCGTGCCGCTTTGCCTGGCGGCTCACGATCCCGACGAAATCGTGCGTACGGTGCAGATCCTCGAACCGTCCTTTGGCGGCGTGAACTTGGAGGACATTTCCCAGCCAAAGTGCTTTGGAATACTCGATCGATTGAGGGATTCCATGAAGATTCCTGTCTGGCATGATGATCAGCAGGGATCCGCTACCGTGCTGCTGGCCGGCCTGTTGAACGCGTTGAAAGTCGTGGGCAAACAGCCCGATAACATCAAGATCGCCATGATCGGCGTGGGCGCCGCGAATGTGGCGACCTACCGCCTCTTGAAGACAGCGGGCGTCGATCCGGCTGGAGTGGTCGCTTGCGACAGCGTCGGCACGCTCCACAAAGGACGCGTCGATATCGAGTCCGCGCAGGTCGCATATGCGGACAAGTGGCGAATCTGCGAAGAAACCAACGCCGAGGGCGTGGTGGGCGCCATCGACGATGCACTTCGGGGCGCCGACGTGTGCATCGCCTTCTCGAGTCCCAAGCCGGGGTTGATTCGACCGCAATGGGTCAGGTCCATGTCAACCGATGCGATCATCTTTGCCTGCGCGAATCCAACGCCCGAAATATGGCCCTGGGAGGCCAAGGAAGCGGGGGCCCGCATTGTCGCCACCGGCCGCAGCGATTTTCCGAATCAGGTGAACAACTCGCTGGGATTTCCCGGCATCTTTCGCGGCGTCTTGGACGTCCAAGCCAGCAGGATCACCGACGAAATGGCCGTGGCCGCTGCACATGAACTCGCTCGTGCGGCGGAAACGGCGGCGCTCAGCGAAGAGAGGATCGTTCCCCGCATGGACGAATGGGAAGTGGCCCCGTTGATCGCGGTGGCGACCGCTATGAAGGCTCAAGAACAAGGCGTCGCAGCGCTCAACAAGACGAAGGAAGAGCTTCACGAGGAGGCGACGCACACGATTCGGCAGGCGCCGAATCCACGCATCTCTTGATGCGGGAAGGGTTGATCGCTCAACCCCCGGATTAGAACCACGGAAGACACGGAGCTCCATAGAGGCGCTGCAATCCTGTGCTCTCCTCTGTGTTTCTCCGTGCTCTCCGTGGTGATTAAACCTGGCGCTGTCCAGCTAGACAGGCTGAGCAGAAGAGACAAAAGAACCATTCTTATCGTCTCGGGCGCCGGCTGCGGCATGGGCGACTGTGGTGATTCACGTCCCTGCGGGCGTTCATCTCCGCGCCGGCATGTTCATCTGGAGATGTAGTCGGCCGCCCCCAAATGGAGGATTTGCTGAAGTCGTTGGTAGTTGGCGCCGATTAATCCAAGGTTGAGGGATGCGTCGAGTTTAGGGATGCGGTAGAGAAGAAGGGCCAGGTGTTTGCGATGGAACGCTCGTTCGCACGGATCGCCGTCATTCAACTTCTTGCCCTAGCGGCTCTTTTGGAATTCGCACACGCCCAGGGCGTGATCATACCTGCCGCCGGGCCGATCAATCGCAGCATGGGCGGCGCTTCGGTGGCGGCGCCCATCGACGCCATGGGCGCCATTTATTGGAATCCGGCCAGCATCAGCGGCATGGAGCGTTCGGAACTTGGATTCGGCGTGGATCTCTTGTGGGCCAACCACTCGGTCGACTCGACCTTCGGCCCTTTCAGCGGATCCACCAACGGCAATGCGGGCGTCGTGGCGATTCCCAACATCGGCTTTGTCCATCATGTTGAGGACACCTCGATTTCGTTGGGTTTCGGGGTCAATACATCGGCCGGCTTCAAAACCAATCTGCCGGCGGACCCAACCAATCCGGTGCTCAGTCCGGTTCCCTGGGGGCTTGGGCAATGTCAGCTCGAGCGCTCAGTTTATTCAAATTGCTCCGGTACTCGCGGTTGCCGTCAGCGACCGTCTCTCCCTGGCGGTTTCACCTACGATCACAACAGCCCAGCTTACCCTTGAGCCGTTTGTACTGGATTCGGCCAACGCCGACGGCCGCTACGCTTCGGGGCTCGCTAGTCGTTTCCATTGGGGGTTGGGCGCCAGCTTCGGCGCCTACTACGTCCATTCCGACGAATGGCGTTTTGGGGCGTCGGTGAAGACTCCGACGTGGATGGAGACCTTCGAAGCTTACGCGGTGGACTCGACCGGCGTGCCGCGCACCTTGAATGCGAGTTTTGACTTGCCGTTGATCGTCTCGATCGGCGCCTCCTACGCGGGTTGGGAGAATTGGTTGTTGGCCGCCGATGTGCGGTATTTCGACTTCGCCAACACGGACGGCTTTGGCGATCCGGCGGTGTTTGACCGGACTGGCAAACTGGACGGCGTCGGCTGGCGATCAGTCATGGCCGTCGCCATGGGAGCGGAGCGAACGGTGTCGGACGCGTTGGCCGTTCGCTTCGGCTATCTGTTTAATGAGAATCCGGTGAGCGACTACAACTCGTTCTTCAACATCCCGGCGGCCACGATCTACCAACACATGCTCAGCACCGGAGCGACGATTTCGCCGAGCGATTGGCTGTCGATCAATCTGGCCTACTCCTACTTTCCGCCACTGGAAAGAACCGGGCCGATTTTCGCTCCCGGCGTCGGCGCGATTCCCGGGACGTCGGTCACCAATCGACTGGACGTCCATCAGCTGAGCTTCGGCATCACGATGTACCGTTGACGCGGCGACAACGGGGCTTGCCCCGAATGGCGTGGACTTAAGAAATGCCACTGCCTGCCAGGCCCGAAGGGCCGAAACGATTTTACCTGCGGTTTCTTCAGAGTCACCCCGAAGAGGCTCCATTTTCCGCCAAGGCCTTTCGCCACGACGGGGCATGTCCCCGTCGAGCGTTGCTCCGCGCCAGCAACGATCCTCGCCAAGGCCTTTCGCCACGACGGGGCATGTCCCAGTCGCCCACCGCAACCGAGCCATAAATTCTTTTGACGATCTGGCGACGTCGGCGTCTAGTATAGGTGGCGCGGCGTTTGATGTTCGGAGCCACTGAAGACCTGGAGACAACTTGGATGACTTCATTGGGGAATTATGCCAGCCGTTATTCCGGTTCTTGGTCCGAATGACGCGAGATCGCGAGTTGGCCGCGGACTTGACGCAAGAGGCTTTGCTGCGAGCCTGGAAGAAGCGACACACGTTGCGGGACGCCCGGTCGTTGCGGGTGTGGGTGTTCCGCATCGGGGCTCCACCGCCGAGGTCCTGACTCGACTCATGCCCGACGTTAATGTAGCGATGGACGTCCGAACCAATTCGCTCGTCATCTCGGCGGATAGCATCGAATCCCTGGAGATGTGCGAGTCCCTGGTTCAGCGACTGGACGACAAACCGCAAGCCGAACCATCGAAGGCGACCTACAAGCTGCATCTCTTCTGGCTCATCGAAGCCGGCCAGGCCGCCGACGACCAGGCGCCGTCTGCCAAGTCCGCGACGCCGGACGCTCGCATTGTCGAAGCCGTCAACGAACTGGAGGCCCAGGGATTCAGGAATGTAGTTCAAGCCGGTCACGCGCAGATCGTCGTCAGATCAGGAGGAGAATTCCGAGTCCGGAGCACTCAATCGCTCGGTGAATTGGTATGGGAGGGAGGAATCACCGAGTCCACCGTGCGGCAAGTCGAGTTGACGCTCGATATCGATGTGCAACATGACAGCGGCGAAACCACCAGCCTGATGACGGAGGTCAACACGCAAGTGGATCACAATGTTGTCATTGGAATTGCCGGCGTCACCCCCCAAGACCGACGCAACGCTTTTGTGATTCGAGTGGAGAAGTGACGCGGGCCGTCTTGGCCACAAGCCCGCCGGCAAGCGGCTGGCGACACGTGCGTCGCCGGACTATATAAGTGCGCGAGGCCCGGCGATTTCGCAAAGAGGCGCGAGGCGTGAGAGCGACGCCGCGAATAACGGCGCTCATTCGACCACGCCTCGGCGTCGGCTGCGCGACGACGCCCCCGTCATTAGAGTCGTCCCGCATGCCGAATCGCTGCTCGGCATGTCTTGCCAATCGATTCGGCGTCGATTCGATACTCGCGATACACATCGGGCAGGCTGCCGGATTGTCCGAAGGCGACGACGCCCAAGGGATGGACTCGAGCCCCCAAGGCGCCGCCGATCCAGGCCAGGCAATGCGGATGCGCGTCGGTCACCGTGACGATCGGCGCGTTGCGTTCCTCCGGTGGAACCAACTGTTCCAGCCAACTGGGTTGAGGCGGTTGGTCGTTCCGCGTCGATGCGAATTGATAATCGTCATACAGGGGGCCCGGACCGGTCACGTTGAAGACGTTGATAAAGACGCCCTCGCTTCGCAACGCTTCGTGAACCATCACGGCTTCGGGCGTCATGGCTCCGGCGGCGAACAAATGCACGACGTTGTTTCCCGGTGAATAGCCCGGGAGTTCACGGCAATCCCGCAATCGATAGGCGCCAGCCAGGACTTGCCGCCGCAATTGCTCCCGCTGATCGGGATCCGCCAACGTGGGAAAGAGACCCTGGTCCACGGGCTTGGTTGTCAACCGCAGATAGGTGGAGCTCTCACGACGACTCACTCGGCCGAGTGCGTCCATCATGATCCAATTCAATTCCTGTGCGAAACACGGTTCGTAGGACTCCCATTCCGGCATCTCGATGCCGATGGACGGCGTTAGCAGGGATTGGTGCATCCCGCCTTCCGCGGCGAGCGTGATCCCCGAGGGCGTTCCCACGACGATCATCTTGGCCCCCGAGTAAATGCCGTAGAAGAGCGCATCGAGCCCGCGGCGGATGAACGGATCGTAGAGAGTTCCGATCGGCAACAGCAGCTGCCCGAAGAGCTCCTGCGCCAGTCCCAGCTGGCCCAGCATCAGGAAGAGGTTGTTTTCCGAAATCCCCAACTCGATATGCTGGCCCTGTGCGGATGCTGTCCACTGCAGGATTCCGGCGGCCTGGTCTTCGGGCAACTCCTCGGGATCGCCCATTTGCCAGACTTGGTGCTTGACGATCCAGCCGCCCAGATTCGTGGAGCTGGCGACGTCGGGGCTGACCGTCACCATGCGGCGTGCCAATTGCGGGCATTCCCGCGAGAGGGAGCTGAGAAGCGCGCCGAAACTTTGCTGCGTGGAGCGTGAGCCCGAGAATAAGTGCGGTGTTTCCGCGGGGATCTCCAACGGCGTTGCAGGCGACGCCGCAGTTTGTTTTTTCAGCCGCTGCGAGACCGTGCGGCATAAAGCAGCCTCGGGCGTGCCGTCGGCAAAACGCGGCCAAACGTCTTCCGGCGAGACGCCCAGCTTTTCGCCGAGCGCCCGCATTTGCTCGTCGGTCATCAACACGGCGTGGTTCTGGGGATGGCCGACCGACGGAAGACTCCATCCTTTCAATGTGTAGGCGAAGACGACCGAGGGTTGAGTGCAGCGCGTCGATCTGGCGAACGCCTCCTGCACGACCTCGATGTCGTGGCCGCCGAGATTCCAGAAGACTTCGTACAACTGGGCGTCGTCCCACCGATCCAGCAGCCGTCGCAATTCGAACGAGTAGCGGCTTTTCTTGGGGAGCCATTCGCGCAGGTCCGCCGCGGGCAATCGTAGCAGCCGTTGGTAAGCGTCGTTGGAAAGCTCATCAATGCAGATCCGCAACAGCTCGCCGTTGGGTTGATCGAAGGCGGCTTGGAGCATCCGGCCGTATTTGGCGTCAATCACGTCCCAGCCGTTGGCGGCGAACATCTCCCGCCAGCAACGAACGCGGATCCCGGGAATGGCTCGGTCCAGGCTCTGCCGGTTCAGGTTGACGACCCACAGGACTTTCCCGGCGCCCGACATCGCGGGTTCGGCGATCGCCTCCCAAACCGAGCCTTCGTCCAACTCGGCGTCGCCCACCAGGCTGATGAATCGCCGCTCAGGGGCCGCCTCGTCGAATTGATGGGTCCGCAGGTAGGTGTTGACCACCGCCGCAAAATTCGGAGCGACCGCACCCAGCCCGACCGAGCCGGTCGAAAAGTCAACCGCGTCGGGGTCGCGCCGGCGGCTGGGGTACGACTGAAGCCCGCCCATTTGTCGGAGCGTCGTGAGGTACGAGCGGTCCAAATTGCCCAGCAGATACTGAATGGCGTGAAACACGGGGGATGCGTGCGGCTTGACGGCGATCAAGTCGCCAGACCGCATGAATTGGAAGAACAGCGTCGTCATCAGCGTGACGACCGACGCACAGGACGCCTGATGTCCGCCCACCTTGAGCGAGTCGGCTCGAGGACGCACTCGATTGGCGTGGTGGATCTGCTGCATCGCCAGCCAGAGCACGCGACGCTGGATGCGTTCAAGAACGGCGGTGGTGTCGTCATCGGGCGGCGGAGTCATCACGGTTCGGCCTCATTGGGCAATTCGACGGCATCCGACCGAGGGATGCGAAGGCCTATTTTAGTCGTCCGCGATCTGGCCTGCTTGCCCCAATGCTCCCCGGGTATAATCAAGCGCCCCGGTTCGGAGCCAGGGAAGGAATCAAGCTATCCAGGCCAAGACGCTCTCAGGCAGGCGCCGCCAGCCGCCGATTCGTGCGAAAGACGAAGAAGATCAGCACCATGGGAAGAAGTTTCGAAAATCGCAAGGCCTCCATCTTCAAGACGGCGGGTCAGAAATCGAAGCTGTACGCCAAGTATGGCAAGCAGCTTTATGTCGTCGCCAAGAACGGTGTTGCGGATCCCGAAGCCAATCCGGCCTTGCGGAACTTGATCGAGAAAGCCAAGCAGGAGCAGGTTCCCGCCCACGTGATCGAGAAGGCGATCGAGAAAGCCAGCGGCGTGGGCGGCGAGGATTTCGCCACCGCTCGCTACGAGGGCTTCGGTCCCGGAGGCTGTTCCGTGATCGTCGATTGCTTGACGGACAACAACAACCGCACGATTACCGAAGTCCGCAACTGTTTCACCAAGACCGGCTCCAAACTAGGCACCGCCGGCTCCGTCTCGCATCTGTTCGATCACCTGGCGATCCTGTCCTTCAAGGGCGACAACGAAGAGCAAGTGCTCGAAGCCATGTTGGACGCTGACGTCGATATCGACGAGATCGAAAACAAAGACGGCTACCTCACGATCTTCGCGCCCCCCGGCGAATTCTACAAAGCCAAGACCGCGCTGCTGGAAGCGTTTCCGGCTGTGGAATTGGAGGTCCAGGAAATCACGTTCCTGCCTCAGGCGAGCACGGAAATCAGCCCCGAAGACGTGCCCCTGTTCGAAAAGTTCATCAACATGCTCAACGATTGCGACGATGTGCAGGACATCTATCACAACGCGGTCTTGCCGACATAGGCCGAGCGGATTTCTGATTCAAGTTGCGTGGCCGAGGATGAGCCTCAACGGGACGCCTTCAACTCAGCCCAGGGTGCAGCTCAGCGCAACCCTGCGAACCGGCCAAGTTCATGCTCTTGGGCGATGCGCCTACGGCTCCAAGCCGGAGTCTCTTTCTCCCCAGCGACGAAAGAGATGGTGGTCCAGGTCGAAGTAATCGAACGCCTTGCCGATGGTTTGATCGATCAGGTCCTCGATGGTTTGTGGATCATGATAAAAGGCCGGCATGGGGGGCAGGATCAGCGCGCCAGATCGGCCGCCTTGACCATCATTTCCAGGTGGCCCTTGTGCAAGGGCGTTTCGCGCACGACCAGCACGAGTTTCCGCCTCTCCTTCAGGCAAACGTCCGCGGCGCGGGCGAGCAGATTGTCCGCGTACGAATTCACGATGCCCGAAAGGCTCTTGATGCTGCAAGGAATGACAATCATGCCATCGGTCTTGAACGAACCCGAGGAAATCGCGGCGGCCAGATTATCGGGCCGGTGGACGACATGGGCCAGCGCTCGGACCTCATCGGCCGTGTGAGGCGTTTCGATCTGAATATTCACCTTGGCGCCGTCGGACATCACCAAATGCGTCTCGATGTCGTCCATCATCCGCAAATGCATCAGCGTTCGGACGCCATAGATCACGCCCGAAGATCCGCTTAGTCCAACGATTATCCGCTTCGGCATCGAATCTCCAGCCCTCGCTTGCGGGGGAATCAGGGAAGAAAAGCTTGCTTCATCCTACCGAGAAACGTCATCCGCGATTCGACTCGCCGGCCCGCTTGCCAATAGAACGTGCAGGAACAAGGTCCCGGCGACCTATCCAGCTCGCTAGATGGGTTGTCTGAAGATGTTATACTGAAGGCCGGGCTTCGGCGAGTTTCTTGCGTTGCGACGCCCAGAATCAAGGCCAGGAGGTTCCGGATGAGACGATGGCGCCGGACGACGCGAGCGACGGGACTACTTGTGGCCATGGGGGTGATTGCCTTCACCGTGGGCGACCCACCAGCCAGAGCACAGGGCGGCGACGCCGGCGCGGCGTTCACCGGCGAGCTGCGGGGCCATCAAGGCCCGGTCTTGATGGGGTGGTTTACTCCCGACGGGAGTCAAGCGATTACCGCCAGCACGGATCATACGGCGCGGTGTTGGAGCATGCTGGACGGGCGCCAGACGCGCCAATTCTCGGGCCATGCGGGCCCCTTGTTCTGCATGGCCGTTTCGGGCGACGGACGCTTCCTGGCGACTGGGGCTCAGGACAACGCGGCGCGTCTCTGGGATGTCCCGCAAACTCGGCCCTGGATCCAGTGGCAGGCTCACACAGGCAAGGCGAACGCCCTGGCTCGCAGCCCCGATGGATCAAGACTGGTCACGGTCGCCGACGACACTCACGCGCGGCTATGGGATTTGACGGCGAACGCCCGTCCCGCCGCCAAGGCGTCCGGCGTCGATGCCGAGCAACTTGATGACCGATCTCGCATGCTGTCGGGACATGAGTCGCCCGTGACAGCCGCGGCGTTTAGCGGCGATGGCAAGCGATTCGCCACGGGCGATCGCGACGGTCGCATCTTGATTTGGAGCCCGTTTCTCGACCAGCCCCAAGCCACGCTTACCCAACCAGCGGAGATCACGGCGTTGGCGTTCAGCGCCAACGGGCAACAACTCATCGTCGGCGATGCGACCGGGCGCCTGCGGAATTGGCGGTCGCTATCGGACGACGCGGCGACACCCGAGGGTTACTCGGCGCATTCAACGCGCATCGTTCGACGCCCAACTCTTGAACGGTTCGCAGGTTCTCAGTTGCGGCGCCGACGGTACGCTCGCGATCAGTGACGCGAACAGCGGCAAGATCATCGAGACATTCGCGGCGCTGTCCAATCCGGCTTGCTGCATCGCCGTTCGGGGCGATCGTCAACGCGTCGCGGTAGGTGAAACCAACGGAGACGTCGTCATCTATCAAACGGGCGACTTCGCCAAGCCATCGCAGACGCTACGTGTTGTCGGCCAGCCGACATCGCTCTGCTTCAGCGACGATCGCACGAAGCTGTCCGTAGCCACCGACCAACAGCGACTGTACTTTTTTGGTGCTCCGGTCGAGACGACCGATGATTCGCGAGCTGAATTTAGCGAGCATCAGATGGTGAGCGGGACCTCGATCTTGCGCGGGATCGTTTTCGCCGCGGATGATCGCAGCGTGTGGTCGGTGGACGACCGCGGGCGGTTGCTCGACTGGCTTTACGCGTCACCGGGTTCGCTGCGACAATTCAGCCACTCGGGACCGGTCTATGCCGTGGCGCTCACTCGCGACGGCGGCCTGCTCGTCTCGGCAAGCGCCGATCAGACGATCCGAGTTTGGGATACCGTCACCGGACAGCAAAGAGCTCAGCTGCGCGGCCATACTGGCGCCGTACACGCAGTCGCACTGAATCCCGAGGAGTCGCTCGTGATTTCGGCGGGAGCGGACCGCACGCTACGGCTATGGGACATCGTGAGCGGCAAGCAGCTGAAGCAACTCGCCGCCCTGGACGAGACCATGTATTCGTTGGCGATGCATCCGCTCGGCAAAATATTGGCCGCCGCCGGAGCGGATCGGAAAGTGCATCTGCTGGATCTGTTAAGCGGTGATGAGCTGCGATCGCTTACCGGCCACGACGACTACATTCATTCCGTGGTCTTCGATCACGGTGGACAACGCCTGTTGACTTATAGTTACGCGGGCGACCTGCGACTCTGGAATGCGGACAACGGCGAGCAGCTCTATTCGCAACGCGTAGGCCGCATTGGCAACTACGCAGCGTTGGACTCGACAGGGCGCCGCGCGCTGTTGTCCAACGGCGACGATGTTGCTCGAGTCATCGATTTGCCCGAGAAGGAATAGGAAGAGGGACGCCCATGCGCGCCATGACGACTGCCGCTGCTTGCTTGCTCTTGCTGTTGGACGTATCACCCGTGCAAGCTGATAATCCACCAGGATTGGGCGAGCGGGGACGCCTCGTTTCGATCGAGTTCGAAGCAGCCCAACATCGCTTGCTCGAGGGCCGTAACGCCAGAAAGCAATTGCTCATCGTCGGCGTCTACTCCAGCGGCCAACGACACGACCTGACGCATGACGTGCAATACCAGTGCGACTCGCCGCAAATCGTGGAAGTCGACGCCGCGGGTTTCGTCACGCCACTGGCTGACGGCGTCGCCGCCGTCACCGCGTTGGGTCCTGACGGCAAGACGGCCCGAATCCAGCTTGAGGTCAAGCGGTGCGACGAAGAACTGCCCGTTAACTTTGTGAATGAAGTGGTGCCGATCTTCACTCGTCAAGGCTGCAACGGCGGCGGCTGCCATGGCAAGTCCGACGGCCAGAACGGTTTCAAGCTGTCGCTGCTGGGATTTTATCCCAAGGATGACTACGAATTCCTGGTGCATGAGTCGCGAGGCCGACGCATCTTTCCCAACGATCCGGAGTTCAGCCTGCTGCTACAGAAGCCGGCGAACCTTGTGCCCCACGGCGGCGGCGAACGGTTGAAGCCGGGAACCTACCAATGGGACTTGATTGTTCAGTGGATTCGGCAGGGGACGCCCTACGGCTCGGAGGATGATCCGACGCTGCAACGCATTGAGGCCGTTCCTCCGCTACGTGAAATGAACTTCGGCGCTCGTCAACAGTTGGCGGTGTTGGGGTACTACTCCGATGATTCGGTTCGCGACGTGACTCGTCTGGCTTCCTATGAAGCCAATCAACCGGAGATGGCTGATGTGGATCCCAATGGCCGCGTGAAGGTCTGGGATACGCCGGGTGAAGCGGCGGTGATGATCCGTTTCCAAGGGCAGGTCGCTGTCTTTCGCGCTGTCTTGCCGCAAGGCGTGCCGGTGACCGAGACGCCCCCGGAGAGAAATTTCATCGATCGTTTGTTGATCCAGCGTCTCAAGCAACTGGGCATCCCGCCGTCGCGCTTGTGCGACGACTCCACGTTCCTTCGTCGCGCGACCATCGACATCGCCGGCCGTTTGCCGACGCTCGAGGAAACGCGCGCATTCCTGGACGACGCGTCCGGCGACAAGCGCGACAAGCTGGTCGATCGCTTGCTGGAGAGCCCTGGATACGCGGACTACTTCGCCAGCAAGTGGGCCGCGGTGTTGCGCAACAAGCGCCGCAACAACAATGACATACCGTACACGCATCGGTTCCACGCCTGGATCCGCAACGCGTTGGAAACGAACATGCCATACGACCAGTTCGTCCGTAGCGTCTTGACGGCCAGCGGCGATGTGGAGGTGCACCCGCCGGTCGCCTGGTATCGCGAGGTCGCCACGCCCTCCCAACAGATGGAAGACACGGCGCAGCTCTTTCTGGGCATGCGACTGGCTTGCGCCAAATGCCACCATCACCCCTTCGAACGCTGGAGCCAACAGGATTACTACGGCTTTCAGGCGTTCTTTTCCCAAGTCGGCCTGAAGGTCAGTCGTTTCAATCCACAAACCAACAAGCCGGATATGGTGTATGTCAAGGGCGTCGAGCCTTCGGCGACCAACCCTCGGACGCGCCAACAGGTCCAGCCCACGGGCCTGGGAGGCGAGCCCTTGGAGATCCCGGCCTGGCAGGATGCTCGCCACGCCCTGGTGGATTGGATGGCGGAGAAGGACAATCCCTTCTTTGCCAAGGCGTTGGTCAATCGCTACTGGAAGCACTTCTTTGGCAAGGGCATTGTGGATCCGGAAGACGACTTGCGAGTGACGAATCCGCCGTCCAATCCCGAACTCTTGGAGGCTCTGGCCGAGCACTTCATCGAACACAACTATGACTTAAAGGATCTGGTCCGCACGATCTGCCAATCCAGCGCCTACCAACTCAGTTCCGAACCCAACGCGGACAACGTCAGGGACGTGCAGAATTTCTCGAGTTTTTACCCTCGACGCCTGCCCGCCGAAGTCCTCTATGACGCGATCAATCAAGTGGCCAACGCTCCCGCCAACTTCGGCGGGGCGCCGCGCGGCGCCACGGCCGTGCAGCTGCCCGACAACGGATTCAGCAATTACTTTCTGCAGGTCTTTGGCAAGCCCGAAGCGGAAAGCGCCTGCGAATGCGAACGCAGCCTGGAAGCCAACCTGGCGCAGTCCCTGCATCTGTTGAATTCGTCGGACGTGCAAAACCGAATCCAAAGCGGCGCCGCGGCGCCGGCGCAGTGGGCCCGCGACGCGCAACGCGACGACGCCCAGAAGATCGAAGTGGCCTACCTGACCGCCTTCTCGCGACCACCCACCGAGGCGGAGCTCGCCGTCGTGCGAACGCACTTGTCGGACGCGAAGAACCAGCAGCAAGCTTGGGAGGACATTCTCTGGGCGATATTTAACGCCAAGGAATTCCAATTCGTACGTTGAACTTCCAGCCGCTCCCCTCAGGAGGCAGCTTCGATGATCCGCCGCTCGCTGTTTGGCGTTCGCTTCGCCCTGCTGGTCGTATTTCTCGTTGCCGTCGATGCCGCGGCGCAGCTGCCCGCCACTCGTCTTGACGCGGTGTTTCCTGTTGGAGGCTCGCCCGGCGAGGCCATCGAATTAACGCTCGCGGGAAACGACCTCGACGACGTGGATCAACTCGTGTTCTCGCATGATGGAATCGCCGCGACGCAGAAGACAACTGATCCCGGTCCCTTCGATGAAGGCCCTCAACCCGTTGAGAACGTCTTCCTGGTCACGATCGACGCCAGCACGCCCCCGGGGAATTACTCGGTGCGCTGTCGCGGCAAGTACGGTCTCTCCGGACCACGCACCTTCGTCGTGGATGAGCGAGCCGAGGTGATCGAGGCCGAGTCCAATCAAGACGCGACGAATGCGATCGAGATCGCATCCTTACCCGCCGCGGTCAATGGGCAATTCAACTCACGCGGCGACGTCGATTGGTATCGCTTTCAGGCGACGCAGGGGCGACGGCTGTTGATCGAAGGGCTCGCCCGCCGCATCGATTCCGACGCCAACCTGGTGCTCGCCCTCTGTTCCCTCGAGGGACGCATCCTGGCGACCAGTCGCCGTGCTCTCTCGGGCGATCCGCTTTTGGACGTCGATATTCCCGCCGATGGCGAGTACCTGCTGAGCGTCAAGGACGAGTTGTATGGCGGGGGCGCCACCTATCCCTATCGCATCGTCGTTGACGCGGCGGCGGTGATTGACTTTGTTTTTCCGCCGGCCGGAGCGCCGGGCAGCACGGATCAATACACGGTCTACGGTCGCAATTTGCCGGGCGGACAGCCGTCGCAACTGACGCTACAAGGCCGGCCGCTGGAGCAACTACGGACGACGATTACCGCACCCAAGGAGGCGGAAGGCGATTTGCAGTTCAGCGGCCGCCTGGAGCCGTTTCAGGCGGGCATCGACGGTTTTGAATTCCGGCTGGACACGCCCGGCGGACCGACGAATCCCGTGCTGATCGGAATCGCCACGGCGCCCATTGTCCTGGAGCAAGACGACAACAACTCCCCCCAAAACGCGCAGCGAATCGAAATCCCCAGCGAGATCGCCGGGCAATTCTATCCTCAGCGCGATGTTGATTGGTATTCGTTCGAGGCCAAGCAGGGTGAAGAATTGTGGCTGGAACTCTACTCGCACCGACTGGGTGCGCCAACCGACGCCGTCTTGGTGGTCCATCGCGTGGAGGTCGCCGATGACGGCGCCGAGAAAGTCACTCAAGTCGCCTGGGTTGATGATTTTCGAGCGCACGAGGGAGGCATTGAATTCGATGAGAGGACCAATGACCCCGTCGTTCGCTTTCAAGCCCCCGCCGACGGCGTGTACCGAGTCTTGGTGCATGACGGCCGCAGCGCCTTGGTCGAAGACCCCAGCCTCATCTATCGCCTTGCGGTCCGGCGCCCTCGTCCGGATTTTCGCTTGGCCGCCACGCCGGTGGACGCCTCCGGCGAAGTGCTCCTACGCCAAGGCGGTCGCGAAGCCGTGAGGGTGGTGGCCTTCCGACAAGACGGGTTCCAAGGGGAGATCCACGTACGCGCCGAGGGATTACCCTCGGGAGTCAGCGCCGCGGACATCATCATCGGTCCCGGCAGTGAAACAGGGTGGCTGGTGCTGGAAGCCGCCCAAGACGCCGAGCCGTCGTTGGGCCATATTCAAGTGCTGGGGCGAGCGATGATCCGGGACGTGGAAACGCAGCGAAAGGCGAGACTGGGGCGCCCGCTGCAAGCGGTCCCTTTTGCGCAACTGAATAATCGCAATCAGGCGAGTCTCGCTTCCCGTCTCACCGACAGCCTGCCGGTCGTCGTTTCCGATCACGAAGCGGAGCCGGTGTCCATTCAGTTGCAGCCGCCCGCGGTGGTGGACACCGCTCGCGGCGCCGTGGTGACTCTGAAGTATAAAGTGGCGCGGGGAGAAAAGGTTGGCGGGAATATCAACGCGTTTCCGATCGGCATGCCCAACGACAGCCGTGCGCCTCAAGTGGGGCTAGGTGGTAAGGAAGAGGGAGAATTCCAATTGCGACTCCCCGGCAACATGACCGCCGGAACCTACACCGTGTGCCTGGGGGGCATGGTGCAAGGCGCCTCGTATCGCCGCAATCCGGAAGCTGCTCAGCGCACAAAGAACGCAAGGAACAATTGGACAAGATCTACGCCGACGTTCAGAAGCAAGTTCGCGAGCAACAGCGGGCGGCGGCCGAAGCGGTAACCCGATTGGACCAATTGAATAGCGAACTGGCGCAGAGCGTCGCCAAAAAGTCCGCCGCCGAAATGACGACGAAGGCCGCCGCCGATGCGCTCAAGGAAACCACCGCCACGCTATCGCGACTGGAGCAACAGCTTACGGAGAAGCCCGCGGATGAATCGCTGGCGACCCAAGTGAAAGCCGCCAAAGAAGCCGTCCAAAAGGCGGACGCTTTCGCCCAACAAACGCAACTTGACGTCGAATCGGCCGGCAAGGCCCATCAAGAAGTCGTGGCCCAGCAAGAGGCGGCCGTTGAGTCCAAGAACGCCGCCGATGAAGCCTCCCGCAGCGCTCAACAACTGCTGCAAAAGGCGCAACAGGAAAGACAACGGGCGGATCAGCGCCGCGGCAATTGGCGCAACAAGCCAATCCCCGGGGCCATAACTACATCGTTCCCTCCAACAGCATCACACTCAACATTGCCGAATTCCCAATCACAGTCTCCCTGCCGGAAGAAACGCTACGGGTCGTGCAAGGCGAGAAACTGGAGGCGACCGTAACGATCGAGCGACTCTACGGTTTCGATCAACCAATTAACCTGCAACTGTCCGCGCCGCCAGGCGTCAATGGGCTACAGATTGCCAACCTTTCACTTCCCAAGGATAAGACCGAAGCCAAGCTCAGCGGCGCCGCGGCAGCCAATGCAACCGTTGGAGAACACGAGGCGACGCTGCAAATCACGATGACCTTCAATGGACAACGTTTGACTCTCGAACGCACCATCACGATCGATGTGCGGCAAGCCGATGCGGAATAGCCTGTCGCGTCGGCCAATCGGGGATGCACTGTTGGGCGAACGTCTCGCCATTGGAAACGGCATCATGCCGACGGCCTTTCACTATCTAAACACAGGTTCGCCATGACGCTTCGCCTTACGACTAGTCTTGTTTTTCTGGCGACCTGTTGTCTTCAGATGCGGGCGGATGAAATCGAGATTGCGACGGTTGAACGCGCCCAACCGGTGCGGTTCGGCGAGGAAATCCTGCCCTTGCTGCGCAGGAATTGCGTGGCGTGTCACAATGCCAGGGAGCAAGAAGCGGGACTTGTCCTGGAGTCCGCCGCGGCGATGCGAAAGGGAGGCGATAGCGGACCGGCGATCATTCCTGGACGAGGCGCCGAGAGCCTGCTCCTGAAGCTCGCGGCGCATCAGGATGAGCCGGTGATGCCGCCGGAGGACAACGACGTCAACGCCAAGCCCTTCACGTCCTCGGAGCTTGGCCTGCTACGTCTCTGGATCGATCAAGGAGCTCGCGACGACGCTACGGCGACGATGCTCTCCCCCAAGCAATGGAGCCCGCTGCCGGCCAACATCGCGCCGGTGTATTCGGTCGCGCCTGTCCCCCGACGGCAAGCTGGTCGCCGCCAGTCGCGGAAATCAATTGGCGATCTATCATCCGCCAACGGGGCGGCTGGTCGCGCAGCTTCATGACCCGCAACTTGACGCGGGGATGGACCATGGCGACGGCCGTTCACCATCGATGGCGGCGCATCGTGATGTGATCGAGTCCTTGGCGTTGAATGATGCCGGCGATCTCCTAGCCTCTGGCGGCTTTCGCGAAATCAAACTCTGGCGTCGTCCCAGTGATGTGCAACTCGCCGTAGCGCAGCTGCCAGGTCCAGCGAATTCCCTGGCTGTTTCTCCAGACCGCACGCTGATCGCTTGCGGACATGAGGGCGAGTTGGCGATTACGATTTGGAACGCCAAGGCGGGCGAGCCAATTCTGAAGCTCAACGGGCACACCCAGGAAGTGACCGGACTGGTGTTCACCGCCGATGGGAAGCAACTCATCTCGTCATCGCTCGACGGGTCCATCCGTTCGTGGGACGTCGCCTCGGGCGTGGAGATGGGCAGGTTCGATACGCCGTCGCCCGTCTCGGCCGTAGCCGTGGCGGTGGGCGGCAAGTCATCCGACGGGCAAGCAACGTCGCCCATTTTGGTGACGGCGGGAGAGGACAAGCTGTTACGGACTTGGCGCTTGCCCACAGCTCCCACCGCCTTGCCCAAGGCGCCGATCGATGCGCCTGGTGAGGTTCTCGACGATTCCATTGCCGCGGAACTCAGTCGCGACGCCCGCCTGTTGGCGCTAATCGCTGGCGACGAGTTGCAAATCCTCCAACGCGACGAGCAAGGTGCGCCTTGGAAGTCAGCAGCCACCAAGGTCATCGACGACGGGCGGCCCACTTGCCAGGCGCTTCTGGATCCGCCGCTGGAAAAAGAAGAAGCGGAACGCCGCCCGCCGTTCTTGCTGACCGCCAACGGCGAAGGGATGCTTAGTCTGTGGTCGCTGCCAAGCTGCGAGCGTCTTGGACGCTGGCGAATCGCATCGCAATCGATTCGCTCTCTCGCGGTGTCGCGGGAAGGAGCCGTCATCGCTGCTGGGGAAGAGGGCGGCGGCTTGACGCTGTGGACATTGGATTCGTCGGCGGACCGACTATCGTCTGAAACGGACGCGGCGGCTGCCAGGACCCGAAGCATCCATCACGGCGATCGCGTTCCGCGACGACGCCCGCCTGCTGTGGGTGGCGGGCGCCGACGGCGCACTGCGGGGCTACGCCTTGCCGGAAGGCCGACAGGAGTTCTCATCCGATCATCAAGCGCCGATTTCGCAATTGGCGACATCACCCGACCAGCAGCTTCTGGCCACCGTTGGCGAGGATGCCAAGGTTCGGTTATGGCGGAACAATGGCGGCGTATTCAACAAGGGAATCTTGGAGAATCTCACAGCGGCGGTTGCGAGCGTGTGCTTTTCGAGCGACGGGAAGCGTCTCTACGTGGGTTGTCGGGCCCCCGACGCCCATGTGCTCGTTTATGATTCGGCCTCCGGGCGGTTGCTGCAGCGATTCCCATTGCATCGACGAGATGTCGCGTCGATCCGCGTTTACATGTCCGCTCCCAACGCGACGGAACACGTCATTTCGGTTTCCAGCGACAACGTGTGGCGATGGAGCCCGAGCGCTGAGAAGCAATTGGAAGGTCATACGGCTGCCGTCACCTGCTTGGCTTCGACGCCCAACTTGCCGTTGGAAGTCGTTTCAGGCAGCCTGGATCGCACCGTGCGTCGTTGGAATCTGATGGACGGGCGGGTGCTGGCGACGTTCAACCATGGCGGACCGGTGCAGGGCGTCGCCCTCCGGCCTGACGGACAGCGAGTCGCTTCGGTGAGCGAGAATCACTCCGCCAAGCTGTGGAACATCAATGGCCAGCAAATGGCCGAGCTGCGAGGTGATCTTCGTCGCCTGAACCGGCTGGCGCGATTGCAGCAGCAAGAGACGTCCGATCAACAACGCATCGCCGTCGCACGACGCCAATTGGAGGCGGCGAACAAGGAAGCCCCGCTGAAGACCGAAGCCACGAAGAAGGCCGCTGAAACGCTGGCGGCGGCCGATGCAAGCCTCAGTGAAGCCGTCGCCGCGTTGGAAAAAGCCGATCAAGAAAAGTCCACGGCCGAAGCGGCGGCGATTGAAGCCGCCAGCCAATCGCGACGCATGTTGTTGGCGCAACAGGAGGCCGAGACGAAGGCGGCGGCCGCCACCGAGGAAGTTAAGCGCGCGGAGCAGGAACGCGGCCGCGCGGGCCGCGGCCGCCCAAGCCGATCCTGATAGCGGTTCGTTGAAAAAGGCGGCCGAGGAATCTGAGCAAGCGCTCGCCGAGGCGCGACGCGAAGCACAACAATGGCAGCAAGCCATTGACGCGCCCGAAACAACAAGCTCAGGAGGCCGTCAGGCAGGCGGCCGCGGCCGCTGATAAAGCGGCCCAGACCCAGAAGCCTTACAACGACGCGTTGGCCGCCCGAGAGGTCGCCTCGCAAGCAGCGAATCTCGCGCAACAACAGCATCTGATCGCAGAGAGAGAACTCGACGCGGCCAAAGCCGCTCAACCCCTTGCCGAGCAGGCGGTGGAGGAAGCCGAAGCCACGCTCTTGCGAACCCAAGCCGACAAACAAGAGGCTCAACAACAGGCGTCCGCCGCGGAGCAACCCTTGCACTGCGTGAGCTTTTCGCCCGATGGGAAATTGCTGTCCACCGCCGGCGATTCCTCCAGAGTGCAACTATGGGACGGCGAGACCGGCGCGCCGATCGCCACTTTGGCGGGCCATGAGGCCGCCATCATCGCATGCCAATTCCGAGATGACGGCCAACTGGCCACCGCCGCACTCGACAGCACGTCCCGCATCTGGGATTTGCAGCCTCAGCTGGCCGCCTGGAACGGCGAATAGGCGGCGTTGACCGACCGGATCTCTTCGCCCATCGCGTGATGACGCTGGACTTTGATTCCGAGGCAACGCACCTGTTGGCCGGCGGCGGCTTCCCGTCGCGCAACGGCGAATTGCACGTCTTCAACGTGGCCGACGGCAGTCGCACGCTGTTCATCCCGCAGGCTCACGATGATGTCGTGCACGCCGCCCGCTTCTCGCCCGACGATAAGCAAATCGTCTCGGCCGGCGCCGACAAGTATGTGCGGACGTTTGACGTCGCGACGTCGCAGTTGCTGCGGTGCTTCGAAGGCCACACCGACTATGTGCTTGCGGTCGATTGGAAGAGCGACGGGCAGCAAATTGTGACGGCGTCGGCCGACGCGACACTGAAAGTGTGGAACGCCGCGACGGGTGATCGCCTGAGAACGATCGACCGATTCGATAAGCATGTCACGGCGGTCCGCTTCTTGGGCGACACGGACGATGTCGTTTCGGCCAGCGGAGACGCCATTGTGCGGATCCATCGCACGAGCAACGGCGGCCTGTTACGAACAATCCGCGTTGGCGCCGGCTGGCTGCACTGTATCGACGCGACGCCCGACAACTCGGTCATCGCGACCGGAGCGTCTGATGGAGCACTGCATCTCTTCAAAGGCTCCACCGGGCAACGCCTGCACGAGTTGCGTTGATGGGCGGCGGTGGAACGCGCTGGCGCTCGACAATCTCACAAGCTACGGCGATCGCTCGCCACTTGGCCAGCCCGGCCTTGGACACGTTAGGCCAACGCTGCGATGGGCTTGCCGTGCTCGACCATATAGGTGGGGCGGCCCGCCTGGTTGGTGAACTGGATGCGGCGATCAATGCCCAAGACGTCGAACACGGTGGCCAGCAGATCTTGCGGCGTAATCGGCGTCGTCTTGGGGACATCGACCTTTTCCGCGGACTCGCCGATGACCTGTCCCATTCGCAGGCCGCCGCCGGCCAACAACAGGGTGCTGAGCGGGGCCCAGTGATCTCGACCGCCGCCCCCATTGATCTTAGGCGTGCGGCCGAATTCACCACTAATCACCAACAGCGTGTTTTGATCCTGGCCGCGTAGGGCGAGATCCTCGATCAAGGCCGCGACCGCCCGATCCACTTCCGGCGCGCGGCGGTCCATCGATTGCTTGATGTTGCCGTGCATATCCCAGCCGCCGAAGTTCACGGTCACGAATCCGCAACCCGCCTCGCACAGCCGTCGCGCTTGCAGCAGTTGTTCGCCCAAGCCCTTTCCATAACGATCGACAACGCGTGGGTCTTCATACTTGAGATCAAAGGCCTGTTGCGAGCGACTCAGAATGATGTTGTACGCTTGCTGGTCGAAGGAATCCAAACCCTCCATCAAGCCGCTTCGATCGACATCGCGGCGGAGGTTGTCGATGCCGGCCAGCAACGAACGCCTTTTGTCGAATCGATCTTCGCCAACCGCCAGCGCCATGTTGCGTCGCGCTTCGCCGCGGGGATCGAAGGGGCCGAAAGCCGCTCCCAAGAAGGCCGGACCATCGGCGTAGATGCCGCCCAAACGCACATAGGTGGGAATGCCCGTTTCCGAATGGTTCGTCCCTCGAACCCGAGCGACGATCGAACCCATCGCGGGTCGGCTGGCGACAGCGCCGTTGTCGGCCAAGCGGTTGTCATAACCGGTCATGACGTAGTGCGTGCCGCCGGAGTGCCCGCTGTTGGTATGCGCGAACGATCGCACGATGGCCATCTTGTCCGCCACGGCCGCCATCCGTTGGAAGTTGCCTCCCAACGTCACGCCGGGCAGCGTGGTCTGCACTTCCCCGGTCACGCTGCGGTATTCGGCGGGCGCCGTCATCTTGGGATCAAACGTCTCGACGTGCGTCGGTCCGCCGCTCAACCAGAGCCAGATCACCGAAGTGTCTTTCGTGCTCGTACCAAGCGTGGCCGCCGCCGAACGATCCCGCAGCAAGTCGCCCAGTGACAACGCCCCCAAACCCAGGGAGCCGACCTTCAAGAAGTTGCGACGCGTTGTTCCTTCGCAGTCGCCGTGCTTGCGGGAGCTTTGTATGTTGAGCATTTTGTCGTCCTTGGGAAAGGCGTCGCCACGGTCGAGCGGACTACCAGAGGAGAGTCCCGGAAAGGATTCCACCGCCAGACCCGCGGGGAACCAAGCATCGAGAGCCGCCGATGGGTAATATACCCTTCCTCGACCGGGTGGGTCAAGAAACTCTGTGACCCCTGGCGCCCGCAAGCGGTCAGGGGCGACAACGCAACCGGCTCCCTGAGGCCTGGGCCATTCCGCGAGAGTCGTCCGCCCGAGCCGGTTGCGAACATCAAAACAGCCCTTGGATGGGCGAGCCGTCGCGAACAAGAATCATAGGGCGACCGACATTGGATTGAAATTCGGTGTCCGGCGAAATGCCGATATTGGAGAAGAACGACGCCGCCAGGTCATCGGGCGAGAAGGCCAGGGAAGCCGGTTCCGAGGCGGTGGAGTCGGTCGCGCCCAGGGCCTGCCCGCCGCGAACATCGCCGCCGGCCATCAACGGCCGCACATGGCCCGCGCCGAATGGTCGCGCCCGCCTTGGGCGTTGATCTTGGGGGTGCGGCCAAATTCCCCGGTGGCGAGGATCGCGGTGGAGGCGAGCAACCCTCGCTCGTCCAAGCGATCGAGCAGGGCGGAAAGGCCGCGATCCAGCGGCGGCAGCAATGAGCGGAGCTTCGAGAAGTTTTCCGAGTGCGTGTCGAAGTCGAATTCGGCCGGGCGAAGCCGGACCGTGACAAAGTGGACTCCTGCTTCAATCAGACGCGCGGCAAGCAACAGGGTTTGCCCAAATTCGTGCTTTCCAAAGCGGTCATTTTCGGAACGCGTCTCCTTGGACAGGTCAAACGCCTCGCGCGTGCGCGAAGAACTGATGATGTCGTAGGCTTGTGCGGAAAACCGATCCAGGCCGCGCACTTGATCATCCAACTCCTCGAAGCCTCGAAACGCCGTATCCAGATCGTCCAGCAATTTCTTCTGCGAAGCGTATTTCGCCAGGGTCAAGCCATCTTCCAGCGTGACGCCGCGGACGGTGTACGGAAAGCCGTGACGAGGCTTCTCCGCGGTCAAGGCGCTGTACCGGGAACCCAGATAGCCAGGTCCGACGAAAGCTTCATCAATCGAGACATAGGTCGGCAGATCCGGCGCCGACGGGAACTCGCGGCTAACGACGCTGCCATACTCGGGGTAGCTTACTGATTGAGACGGCTTGTTGCCCGTCAGCAGGTACTTCTTTCCAATGCCATGGTCGGCCAGGTTATGCGACAAGCCTCGAATGATCGCGTACTTGTCCGCGCTGCGCCAGCAACGGCAGGTGCTCACAGATTTGCACGCCTTCCGCGTTGGTCGAAATGGCTTGGAATTCGCCGCGTATGTCGGCGGGCGCATTCGGCTTCAAGTCGAATGTGTCCTGATGCGAAGGGCCGCCCTCCAGAAAGATGAAGATGGCGGACCGCTTTGAAATCCCGGGAGGCTCCGCTGCGTGCAACCGCAGGTATTGCGGCAGCGTGAGCGTTCCCAAGGCGCCAATCTTCAGCACGTCGCGACGAGCGAGTTTACGCATGTGGTTGATTCCACTTTGGGGCATGGGAGCCAGATTCGTGCGAGGAGGCGACGGCGAAAAGAAACGTTGATTCGCTTCGGCGTATCCGGGCGTTCCCCGTTCGTGTCAATGGTTGAGCAGGAACTCTTTCGTATTGAACATCGCCCACATCAAGTCGCCGACACCCTCGGCGATCGAATCCGTCGCCGCAAGGTGCTGCAGGGCTCGTGCGGCTTCTTCACTTGTCGGCGGCCGGTTGACAGTTCTTAACCAAACCAATCGGATCAAGCGTTGGCGATCCACTGGCGTGTTCGCTTCGGCCGCCTCTTCGATTTCGGCGATCCAGCCGCTCTCGGCCAGACGCATGCGGATCAGCGGGTCGTTCTGCGTAAAGACCGACTGGAGTAACGTGGTTTCATTGACGCGTTCGCAATCACAATTGATGGCTCGCTCAGGTTTCCCGAAGACCCGCATGGCGTGAGTGCCGGCCATCCGCATGGAGAGATGACCGGAAGCCCGCCGGCTCAGATTGTTGCGGACCTGTTCCTGTTGGTCCGTGGCGGCGGTGGTTTGCTTCAGCGCGTCATACAGGACTTCGGCCGGGATTCGGCGGGGGATCGCGCGGCTGAAGTTGCGTCGATCTTCTCGGTTCGTCTCGTTGGGCCTCCAACTTCGTTGATACGCGTCGCTCCCGGCGATCTGTCGATGCAGCCACTTCATGTCATAGCCGCTTTCAGTGAATCCTTGGGTCAACCAGTCGAGCAAGGGCGGATTGCTGGGCGGGTTGGCGGGAGTGAACTGATCGGTTGGGTCCACGATGCCGGAATGAAAATAGCCGGCCCACACGCGATTGACAAAGGCTCGCGCGAACCACGGGTTCTCTTCGCTTCGCAACCAGTCCATCAACGGTCGCCGCGGGTCGGCGCCCACCGGGATGGCGACGACGCCGCTTCGCAAGAGCGATAAACTCTTTCCCTTGCTTTTGCTAACCGACAATTCGGGCCAACCGACAATAGCTCCTCTTTGCGCCGCGGCGAATTGAGGAAAGCCGATTCGCCCGTTCGCTTTCACGTCCTCGAAGAACCGGGTGAAGTCGTTGAAATCCTCCTGGGTCCATTTATCAAACGGATGCTTGTGGCATTCGGCGCATTGCAGCTGAATGCCAAGAAAGCTGTGAGCGAATGCGAGCGCTTTGTCTTTATTCTCTGTCAGAGTCGTGCGCGTCCAATAGTGCGGCATCGTCGCACGCTCGGAAAAATCCGCTTGATTCTCGCTCCGAACATAAGCCGACATCTCGGCGGCGTAGTCCTCGACCGACTGACCCTCGCCGCGACTCTTGGCCAACACAATGCCTTGGACGATTTCCTCATAGGACGCGTTCTCCGCTACGCGGCGATAAATCCAGTCATACCATTGGGTCGCGAAAGCATAGCCGACCTCCAGACTGGTCTGTTCGCCAAACGCGGTGGGGCTGCAGCCGGTGAAGTCGCAGAGTTTATTGGCCCACCATGCGGCGTAAGCGGGGCGGTTCAATAATTCGTTGATCTTGCGGTCACGCTTTTCGGGAGCTTGGTCCCGGAGAAAAGCCTCGACTTCGTCGGGAGTCGGCAAGGTTCCGGTGATATCGATGCTCGCCCGCCGCAGAAACTCGGCGTCCGTGCAGAGCTTCGACGGCGCGAGGCCAAGCTTGGCGAGCTTGGCGGCGACAAGGCGGTCGATGGGGTGGGACGATCCGGCCAGGCTGACCGCTTGTTCCCCGCCCGTGTCCGAATAGCGTCGCATCACCGGCACAGCGGCCACGCCATTGTCGTAAAACACGACGATGTGGGTGTCGCCTGCGCCCATGCATGTCGCCCGCCCGTCCGCATCGACTTCGACAACGCTGTCGTTGTTGGTGCGAAATCGGCAGAGGCAAGTCACGTCTTCCCTGGCTCCATCGCTCCACACAGCGATGACTTGCAGCGGTTGCGACGCCTCCGGCTTGGCGAAGATGATCTCCGCGGGCTCAACGTCCAAACGTTCGATAGTTCGCGGCTCGCGCGTGGATTCGGCGCCGGACTCAATCCATCTGAGCAAGAGATGATGTTCCCAGGAGTCCTTGGCGAATCGCTCTCCGCCTTCGTGGTCGGTCTGCTCCGTGGGTTTCAGCACGATCAAGCTGTCTTCCGGCGCAGCGACATCGAGGCGTTTCCCTTGCTGGCTCGATGCGTTGGCGAGCAATGCCGCATGGTCGGCGGCGAAGTCAAACCCAAACAGCGACAAGCGGAAATCGCCCCGCCCTTGAAAGGAACCATGGCACTTCGCCGAGTTGCAACCTAGTCGCCCCAACATGGGCACAACATGCTGCTGAAAATCGGGGATTGCAGGGGTGTGCCGCTCCCGAAAGCGGCTGCTGACCGGCGGCTGGACGTCCTGCGCGAAGGTCGGCGCCACCCATGAAATGAGGCAAGCGACCGCTATGGATAGACGGCCGCGACCAAGCAGCCTGGGCGTGTTGGCGTGCTCCGGCGACATCCTCTGGCGAGTGCAATTCGGTTGCCGCGTCACTTTGCCGTCGTCTCCAGAACTTCAATGACTTCCAACGCGTCGATCTCCGGCACGCGATGGGCTGCGCCCACGCGGATCTTATCGCCGATGCGGAGATCAGCGAACTTCTCGCGAAACGGGCCGTTGTAAAAACCTTGCATGTTCATCAATCTGCCTTCAATCGATGTCGGCTTCGAGGCGGCGTTTCCGTCCATCGTCGAAGCCACTTTTTCAACACGCAAGGTCAGTTCGTAGCCTTGATCCGACTTGCTTTCAATTGTTCCTGTCACGACGCCGCGAAATCCGCGAAACGTTTCGGGCGGAATAGGGTAGGTCTCCGGATCGAAGGGAGCGGCCCGCTCCAACACTGTCGCTTTGGGCGAGAGCGAGAGCGTTCCGTCATGCAATGTACCGCTTCTCAGCTTCAGTGTTTCACCCCGCTTTATCAGCAACAGCTTGTCGATCCAGGGACCGGATACGCCAACCACTTTGACCGTCTTGCCCAAGATTGTGTCCTTAAGTGAGCGGTCGCCGTAGATGGACGTCACATAGTTGACTTGCAGCGTGAATTCACCAAGCTCGATGTCCTTGGACTTGAGGCGTCCGATCACGATGGAATAGAAAGAGTCATTGGCGTTATTCTGAGACTTCTTGAGGGTCATCCTTTTCGCGTCGCCGGCGCCGGCGACGGCACGCTTGTACGCGGCGGTCGCCTGAGCCTCCGTCATTTCGCCGTTAGTCACGGCCGCCTTGAGCCGCTTGGCGAGCGATTCCAAATCAACGGGCTCTGGCGGACTTGAGCTAGGGAGAGCTCCCGCCACGAGTTCGTAGAGTTCGGTCGCCTCGGCCTTGGAAAGCCGGCCCGCGGCCTCTAGTTCTTTGAGCCTGGCGGCAAACGCCGCCAACCTCGCTGGGGGCGCCGGTTCATCTCCCTTGGCGACAAACGGACCCAGCGACAACAAGACCAAGAGGTGGGCAAGGAGTTTCATCAAAGACTCGTAATTGGCTTGCTGGAGGTTGCGGCGTCGATTCCCAGAGTCACATCATTATATCGGATAAGAGCCGAGACTGCCTGTCGCCCCGGAGCCGAGACTGCCTGTCGCCCCGCAACGCGGCGCCACCCCAAAGCCTGGGGTCGCGGCAGCGCACCCCTGGTAACTCAATCTTCGTCTTCGTCCTGGACCCCTGCGGCCCATTCCGGATAGGGAATCGCTGTTCCCTTCATCGCCCGCCAGAGAATGCGATTCAAGACATCCTCCGGGGCTCGATCGACCTCCTCGAAGTTAAGTTCGGCGGAGACCAACGCATCGCTTCGCAGTTGAGGATCGCTGATCGTTGCGGCGTCTGGATTCATCTGGTCGAGCGGGATGTTGGCGGGTCGGCGTCGAACGGCGTCAGATTCGGGGTTTCCATGAAACAATCGAACATCGGCGTCGCGCTGGCGTCGAACTGGTTCATCGGCGGCAGGCCCAGGATCTGCTCGATCGTCCGCAGCACGCTGGTGGTGTTGTATTGCGTTCGAATCACCTCGCCCCGCTTGGCATAAGGGCTGACCACGTAGGCGGTCGTTCGGTAGCCGCTGATATGATCCCAACCGGCTTGCGGATCGTCCTCGATACCGAAGATCGCCATTTGCGGCCAGAACTGCGAGTGGCTGAGCGCCTCCACAATCCGCCCGAAGGCCAGATCGTTGTCGGCCAGGCAGGCGTCGGGCGTGGGGCAGCCGGGTCGCGTTCCGCTGGCATGGTCGTTGGGCAAGCAGATGATCGTCAATTGCGGGAATTCGCCGTGCCGCTCGAATTCCCGAAGTTCCTCGAGAATAAAGTCGGCGCGATATTGATCGGGCACCGACATCCCCCATCCGACGTAGTTTGTCGGCGAGAACGCTCGGATGCTCTCAATGCCGGGTTCGCTTTGGAAGATGACCTCGTCGGATTCGCCTTGCCAAGTTCGATAGCAGGCCAGGAAGTCGGGAACGCCGGTCTGTTGCGGGTCACGATAACGGACGCGCGGCATCATGAACTCGCCGTAGTTCCGAATTTTGACGCCATGCTTGACGGCGTTATCCCAGATGAAACCGGCGGGCGAGTAGGCCAAGGCGTCCACATCATCGTCCTCCATGCCGTCGGGATAGCTGCGAGGAAAACCCGCAAAGCTCTTTTCCATGTAATCCGTGCTGATCGCCGTTGTGCTCCATTGGTGACCGTCCGCGCTGAGAATGCCCGCGCAATAGGTGTTGTCCAGCAACACGAACTCGTCGACCATCTTGTGTTGATTCGGGGTGACCTTGCGACCGAAGATGCAGAGGTCCGCCGCTCCGCGACCTTGTTCCAAAGCGCCGAAGATCTGGTCGTAGGTGCGATTTTCCTTGATCACATAAACCACATGTTGAATCAGGCTCGGTTCGCCGATCCGTTCGGGGATGGCCCGCGGCGGGCGTCCCTCTCGTGGCGGTTGCAAGGCCGCTCGAATGCGTTCGCTGTGCATGTTTCGCGAGACCATCGCGGATAGCTCGGCAAGTTGGTCGGCGGCTGGAACCGGAACCAGGGAGAGCGAGCCGCTGTAATGGTGCGTGTTGAAACCTTCGGCGCCTGTTTGTCCCTCGCGCCGCGGCGTTTTAGGAAGCCCTTTGATGTTGGCGACGTACAGTTGGTCGCGAGCGCCATCGACGACCACCGCGCCGGGGTACCAACCGACGGGAATCAATCCCAGCAGCTGCGATTCCTCCAGCTCGTCCCCGTCGAATTCGATCACGGCGATCGCATTCTGAGATCCGTTGGCGACATAGACGCGATCGCCCGCGGAGTTAAACGCGAGGGCGTTGGGACTGGCGCCGAACAGCTCGGCGGGACTTGACTTGGTCCAGATTTTTCGGAGCACCCTCTTGGATTGCGGGTCCAAGACAGAGAGGAAGTCATCCGCCGCGTTCGCACAAAGGACGAATCGCTGATCGGGAGAAACTGCGAGCGCTGAAGCGTGCAAGCCGGTCAATACCTCCACCGGCGCTGAGGCAGTCGAATGATCCAGGTCGACGAAGCTCACGGATCCTTCGTTCGCGATATAGCGAACGTCGTCCACTCGGACGGTCGTGCCTCGTCCCGCAGGGCCGTCAATCGACGTGGCTGCGGGGCGTCGCCCGCCCCAGTTGCTGACCACGGCGACGTTGTCCACCAGCACCACATCGTAAGGCGCCACGCCCACCGGCCAGGAGCGGGTCGGTTTGCCCGTGGCCACATCCAACTCCAGCAGTTGATTGCTGAGATTCCCGCAGACGTACAGCGTGGAAGCGTCGGCCGAGAGCGCCATTCCGCTGGGAATCTCGGCGGCCCGACGAGGCGCGTTGGCTGGCGGCAAGGGGATCGATCGAGACGCAGTGACCTTTCCCTCCTGAGACACACTGAATTCCTTGATCGTCCCGTTGACGTCGCTGAGATAGATCCGGGTGTCATCCGCGGAAAAGATCAGCCCTGTGTAGCTCAATTGTGCGCTTCGATCCACACGGAGGCGGCCGTCCTGATCGGCGCCTGGCATCGACACGGTTTGCAGCACGGCGCCTGTCGCCGGATCGATGATCACTAACGTATTGGTTTTGCCCGAAACGGCTAGGAGCTTGCCGTGATGCGAAAGGGCGAGCCCCTGGGGACGCATTCCAGGCAGGTCGATTTGCCGCCCGTGCGGCGTCAAGATCTGGTTCACCGGCGTCTGTACAGCGCCGGTGGAGCGATGACCGACCGGAGCGCTTGCAGCTTCCTGCGCGTCGTCTTGCGCCCCCAGGACGACGCTCGGCGGAACGCTCCAAGAGGGCAAGAAACTGCAGGCAAGCAAGAGAGGCGCGTAACGGGAGAGCATGAGGCGACCACGCAATGATGGGAAGGGAAGCGAATTGCCTGGCCGCGTCGCCGCCGGGGTTCGCTCGATTCAGGGAGAGGTGGTCTGAGTAGGCCGGTCGGCTTCCGTCCACCCTTGATCAACCACTCGATGGGAAAGGTACGTCAGCGGAATCGCGAGAAACACCACGCGACTTAAATCAAGGCTAATGAACGAGACGGCAAACGCCAACAGACTGTACAGCGGCGTCAGTAGGATTCGTCGCTTCATGCTCTTGATCACTTCAACGGAAACATACTTGCCGATCAAGCGGTGATCCGTCGTAGCGTAGGACCAGATCGCCCATAAAGAAAAACCGCAGGCCGCTTGACTGCAGGCATAGCAGAGCATTGCAATCTCATCGTGCGGGTAAGCAGCATGAAGACCGGTCGGAAAGGGGACAAAAGACACAAAGAGCAAGAACATGCCGTTCAAGGCGACGAAGAAACGGTTGGCGCGTTCGACGTAGTGGAACATCGCGTAGTGCTGCATCCAGTAAGTGCCAATCAGCAAGAAACTATTGACGTAGCCTTGCAACGGACGAATCGTCTCATACAGGAAAACCGTCAGCTTCTGTTCTGGCACTTCATGAGCGGACGGCACCTCCAACCCCAGCACCAAGAGCGTGATCGCGATCGCGACGACGGCATCGCAAATGGCGGCGATTCGGTCGGGCTTGTACATCTTTGGAAATCGCCTCGATGGGGTGGGATGATTCAGTCGAGTGGAAAGGATAGGGTCCCTTGACTGTTGGTGCAAGTCGCCCAGCGCCGCGTTGCAGTGCGGTTGGTTAAGCGGTTGATACCTGGGGTGCGCTGCGCGACCCCGATACGCATCAAGTTAAGAAAAATCCGGATGGAATTGACCGTGGACGGCCCCGCTGGCGCCTCGCCACAGCCCAGACAATGCCAGCGTCCACGCTGACCCCTTAACTTGATGCCTATGGGGTGGCGCCACGTTGCGTTGACTCGACGCCAGGATGCTGTGACGCCCCTTTGGGGTGGAAAGTGCACCGGCATGTTGAGCATCCCGCGCAGACGTGCAAAGATGACGGATTGGATCCACCGCTGCGCTGCGGCGTCTCCGAGCGTTTTCAAGCTAGACGATCGACTACCCATAGGAGCCGTTCATGCCCTCATCCGGAGGTGCTTCGTTTGAATTCGACAACACCTACGCGCGCCTCGAGGCGTTCTCTATTTCCTGCCAACCCGACGCGGCGCCCGCGCCGCAACTGCTTCGTCTGAATCATTCTCTGGCAAAGGAACTCGGGCTCGATGTTGCGGCGTTGGGTTCCTGCGCTGCCGAGGTCTTTTCGGGGACTCAAGTACCTGCTGGCGCGGAGCCGATCGCGCAGGCGTATGCCGGGCATCAGTTTGGCGGCTTCTCGCCCCAACTTGGTGATGGCCGCGCTCTCTTGTTGGGCGAAGTCATCGACGTGCATGGCCGTCGTCGCGATATCGCGCTGAAGGGCTCGGGGCCGACTCCGTTCTCCCGTGGAGGCGACGGAAAAGCGGCGGTGGGCCCGGTCTTGCGCGAGTACTTGATCGGCGAAGCCATGCACGCGCTGGGCGTTCCCACAACCCGCGCTTTGGCGGCGGTGAGCACGGGGGAACTTGTCCGCCGCGAGAGACCATTACCCGGCGCGGTGCTGGCGCGAGTCGCCGCCAGCCACGTTCGCGTGGGAACGTTTCAGTTCTTCGCTGCTCGCCGACAATACGACCACGTGCGGATGCTTGCCGATTACGTCATCGAACGCCACGACCTGACTTGGCCAGCGCACTCCAACCGTTACCTGGGGCTTCTCGAAGCGGTCGCCGATCGGCAAGCCGCCTTGCTTGCCAAGTGGATGCTCGTCGGTTTTATCCACGGGGTGATGAACACCGACAACATGGCCGTCTCCGGCGAGACCATTGACTACGGTCCTTGTGCGTTCATGGAGGCTTATCAAAGTCGCGCTGTCTTTAGTTCGATCGACTCCGGCGGACGGTACGCGTACCAGAATCAACCACTCATCGCGAATTGGAATCTGGCCAGGTTCGCTGAAACTTTGCTGCCGCTGATCGACGAGGCGTCTCCCGAGGCGGCTGTCGCGGCGGCCACCGATGTGCTCGCGGCGTTTCCCGAGCGTTATGCTTCGTATTGGATCGAAATCGCCCGATCCAAAATGGGGTTGGAGAACGCCCGCGAAGACGACGTCCAACTCGCCCAAGATTGGCTCGAGCTCTTGGAGCAGCAAGCGGTCGACTTCACGCTCGCCTGGCGGCGCCTGGCCGACGCCGAGGCGGGCGATGCGGAGTCCCTGACGTCGCTGTTTTCCAATCCGGAATCGCTTGCTCCCTGGCTACAGCGGTGGCGAGGGCGACTAGCCGCCGAAGAGACGTCGGACGCCGCTCGACGCCAGTCCATGCGCCAGGTGAATCCGATCTATATTCCCCGCAATCATCTCGTCGAGGAAGTGCTCGCCGCGGCGTCCGACCACGGTGATCTCGAGCCGTTGGATCGCCTGCTGGAAGCGGTCACTCGGCCTTTTGAAGAACGGGCTGACATGGCGGCCTTCGCGCAGCCGGCGCCGAAGGACTTCACCGCTTGCTACAAGACGTTTTGTGGTACGTGAGCCCTTCGTGCCGGGCCAGCACGCCGCACACGGGCGCCACCGAGATGGGAGAGGTAAGCGGCGTAGAGACCAGGTAGGTCGCTCCTCCTACTCCAGCTCGTTGATCTCCGCCTGCAGTTGACACCACGTCTCTTCGGCTTCCGATAACTGCTGGGTCAATTGAGCGATCGCCTCGTGCAATCGCGAGGCTTCTTTAGTTTCGGTTGATTCGAGCCACTGATCGTTGAGCCTGCGCTTCTCGTCGTCGAGTCGAGCGATGGTGCGTTCGGCCTTGGCGAGTTGTTTTCTGAGCGTTCGCTCGTCCTGCCGTGCGGCGCGTCGAACTTCTTTTTTCGACTTCAAGTCGGACGGCGGAGCCGAAAACGAAAGTCTACCTGCTTCTCGCTCACCGTCGTCGATCTCTTTATTGACGGCGTAGAGATACGCCTCATAGTCGCCCAGATAGTTGACGACGCGGCCGTCGCGAACTTCGATAATGCAGCTGGCAATACGCTTCATGAAATGGCGATCGTGGCTGGTGAAGATCACCGTGCCCTGATACGCCAGCAGGGCGTCGGCGAGCGCCTCAACGGTGTCGACATCAAGGTGATTGCCTGGTTCGTCAAGAACGAGAACGTTGTATTGACTGAGCAGCAACCCGGCCATGCACAAGCGGGCGCGTTCGCCGCCGGAGAGCACCGAGATCTTTTTCTTCACCTGATCGCCTCGAAACAGCATGGCGCCTGCCAAGTCAAGGATCGTCTGGATCTTGGCGCCCGGGGCCGCGCTGTGTTCCAAGTACTCCAAGACCGTCTGCTTCTCGGGCAAGTTGTTATACACATGTTGTGCGTAAACGCCGATTTCACAACCGTAGCCCCAGCGGACCTCGCCCCGCAATGCGGGGAGCGATTCGACGATGCTGCGGAGAAACGTCGTCTTCCCCTGGCCATTGTCGCCCACGATGGCGGCTCGCGCCCCATGTTCGACTTCCAGAGTAATGTCTTCGGCGACGGCTCGAGCTTCGTAGCCGATGGCCAAGTCCTGACAACGCAATGCAGGGCCTCGTCGCGGCTCAACCGCCGGCGGGTTGATCTTCGCCGTCGGCTCATCGAATGCGATCTCATTCAGTTGTAGTCGCTCGAGTTGTTTGCTTTTGGACTTCGCCCGCGTCGCCGTGCTGGCCCGCGCCTTGTTCTTGGCGATGAACTCCTCCAACTGCCGTCGCTTGGCCATGACGGTCGCGTTGACGCGCACGTCGTGCTCTCGCCGTTCGCGCTGATACTCAAGAAAGGCTTCGATCTTGCCAGGGAAGAGCGTGAGTTTTCCTCGGGAAAGATCGAGCGTGTGCGTGCACGTCGCGGACAGCAGGGCCCGATCGTGCGACACGATCAAACACGCCTCGGAGAAATTGCGGAGAAAGTGCTCCAGCAGGATCTGCGTCCTTAAATCGAGGAAGTTCGTCGGTTCGTCGAGCAGCAAGAGATTCGGGTCATGCAACAACAAGGCGGCCAGCTTGACGCGGGTTTGCCAGCCGCCAGAGAGTTTCGCGACCGGCCCATCCAGATAGGCCCCTTTTAGTTCGAACTGCCCCGCAACCTCGCCGCATCGCCAATCGGGTTGGCCGCTGTCGCGCATCAGAAACTCGAGCGCGGACTCGCCGGGCAAGAACGGATCATGCTGCCGCAGATAGCCGATCCGCAAACGCGAGTTTCGCACGATCGATCCGCTGTCCAAGTCCTCCTCGTTCAGCAAGATTCGCAGCAACGTCGATTTGCCAGCGCCGTTGCGCCCGACGAATCCCACCTTGACGTCTCCCGCCAACGTTACTTCGGCGCCATCCAGCAGCACCTGATCGCCGTACGCCTTGTGAGCATTCTTGATTTGCAACAAAACCGTCATAAGGCGAGCAATCCGGGGGGCAAGGGGGATAGGGATCAGGGATCAGGGATCAGGGATCAGGGGGCAGGGGGCAGGGATCAGGGATCAGGGATCAGGGATCAGGGATCAGGGATCAGGGATCAGGGGGCAGGGGGCAGGGATCAGGGGGCAGGGGGCAGGGGGCAGGGATCAGGGATCAGGGGGCAGGGATCAGGGGGCTAATAGGCTATAGGCCTTGGACTGCAAGTGTCTCCCATCTCGTAGTGAGCCAGTACGCACTCACTGGGCAAGAATGCGCGGATTGCACGCGAAGGGAATTGTTGATCGGTCTCACGCCGGCTGTGCACCTAAAGCCTAAAGCCTAAAGCCTAAAGCCTAAAGCCTAAAGCCTAAAGCCTAAAGCCTAAGCCTAAAGCCTAAAGCCTAAAGTCAGGACGCTGGCGACTTGCTCAGATATTCGTCGATGGCCTTTGCGGCTCGGCGTCCTGCGCCCATGGCCAGGATGACGGTGGCGCCGCCAGTCACGATGTCGCCGCCGGCGAACACACCCGGCTTGGACGTCTGCAGCGTTTCTTCGTCGGCGACGATGAGTCCCTTGCGATTCGTGCTGAGGTCGGGCGTTGCTTGCTGCACCAACGGATTGGCGGTCGTGCCCAAGGCGATGATGGCGACGTTGACGGGCGTTTCGAACTGCGAACCCTCCACCGGCACTGGCGATCGGCGTCCTGACGCGTCCGGTTCTCCCAACGCCATTCTCTGAGAGGCGATGGCGCGCAAACGGCTTCGCTCATCCCCCAGGAATTCGGTTGGCTGCACCAGTGTCATGAATTCAACGCCCTCTTCCTTGGCGTGCACGATTTCTTCGTGATGCGCCGGCATTTCTTCTTCAGTCCGGCGGTAAAGCAGCAACGCGCGGCTGGCCCCCAGACGCAGCGCCGTGCGGACGGAGTCCATTGCCGTGTTGCCGCCTCCGATCACCGCCACCACCTTGTCGCGGCAGCCGTAGAGGGGTTCGTCGTAATCGGGAAACTGACTGGCGTTCATCAGATTGACGCGAGTCAGGAACTCGTTGGCCGAATACACGCCCACCAGATGCTCGCCAGGCACGTCCAGGAACTTGGGCAGCCCGGCCCCCGTCGCGATGAACACCGCGTCAAAGCCTTCCTCGCCTAACAACTCGTCGATGGTGATGGTCTTGCCGATGATGACATTGGTTTCGATGCGGACGCCCAGCTCGCGGAGATTGCCGATCTCTTGGCGCACGATTTCCTTGGGTAGCCGGAATTCAGGGATGCCGTAAAGCAGGACGCCGCCTGGTTCGTGAAGGGCTTCGAAGATGGTGGCCTCATGTCCCATCAAGACCAGATCGCCGGCGGCGGCGAGTCCAGCCGGGCCGCTGCCGATGATCGCTACGCGTTTACCGGTCGGCGGGGCCTTTTGGGGCAGCGCCGGTTTTCCCTGCGAGCGTTCAAAGTCCGCGACGAAACGCTCCAAGTAGCCGATACCCAGGGGCGCAAAACGCTTGCCCATGATGCAGGCGCCCTCGCATTGGTTCTCCTGAGGGCAGACGCGTCCGGTGATGGCCGGCAAGGAGTTGTCCTCTCGGATCTTCCGGGCCGCGCCCAAGTAGTCGCCGTCCCGCACCAGAGCGACGAATTCACTGATCTTGACGCCCACAGGACAACCGGCGACGCATTCCGGATGGCTGCACTCCAAGCAGCGCGCCGCCTCGGCCGTTGCTTGCACAATCGGCAAGCCAAGATTGACTTCTTCAAAGTTATGACTCCGCTCAGCCGCGTCGCGGGCGGGCATCTCTTGTCGCGGCAGCTTGACGCGTTCTTTTTTCGACAGGGGTTCATTCATGGCTTACCGAGTTTCGTCCAAGTTCGGGATGTTGCTGCGTTAGACGACATTGATGCTGCACTCGGTCCAGATCCGCGCTGGAGTTCCTTTCGAATCTGGCGAGGGCCTCCTGTTCCGCCTCACGATAAGCGGACGCTCGCGCCGCGAGCACGCCGAAGTCTACTTGATGCGCGTCGAATTCGGGGCCGTCAACGCATGCGAACTTCGCGGCGCCGCCGACCGAAACGCGACACCCTCCACACATGCCCGTTCCGTCAACCATGATCGAATTCAAACTGACCACCGTGGGCACGTTGAACGGCCGAGTGACTTCAGCGACTCCCCGCATCATCGGAATCGGGCCGATGGCCAAGACGAAATCGGGAGGCTGTTCGCCGACCAGCAGCTCCTTCAAAACGTCGGTAACCAGGCCCTTCCGACCCAGGCTGCCGTCATCGGTCGTGATCAACAGCTGATCGCTGCACGCGCTCAATTCCTCCTGCAGCAATACCAACTCGCTGGTGCGGGCCCCCAGGATCGTCACGACATGATTGCCGGCTTGCTTCAGCGCTCGGGCGGTTGGCCAGGCAATGGCCGCACCCACGCCGCCGCCAATGACCACAACCGACCCAAACTTGTCGATATGCGACGGCAAGCCCAAGGGACCGGCGACATCCAACAAAGAATCGCCCGCCCCCAGCATGTTGATCAGTCGCGTCGTCTTTCCAATCCCCTGCACAATCAGGCTGATCGTTCCAGCATCCACGTCGCTGGCCGCGATGGTCAAGGGGATGCGTTCACCATGATCATGCACGCGCACGATCACAAATTGCCCGGGCTTCTGCTTGGCGGCAATTCTCGGGGCTTGCACCTCAAGCCGTTTCACCCCGGGACCAAGCCAGCGCGTCTGGACGATCTTGAACATGCTCAGCCTCACCTGGGAAGTCGCGCCTGGGAAGTCGCGAGCCTCTTGTCCTCTCCAGGCCTGGGTGGAGGACTGCCTGCACGGCAGGCTTTCGCGTGTGGGAACTTCTGGGCAACAACCGTGCCACGCCCACCGACTTAGCGAGGAAGCGCGATTTGTCACCATGGGTGTGCCTCTTGGATCATTTTTTTCTTGATGCGTGCTCTCACGCACGCTGTTGGCGAGGACGCTTCACTGGCGATGGTTTTCCAGCTCGTTCAGAAGGGCGGCGGAACTGATGATTCGCACGCCGGCCTGCTCCATTTCTCGCAGCGCAGCTTGCACATCGCCCGCCTGCAACTCGACGCCCCGGCAACCGTCCTCCACGACAATCGTTCGCAGGCCCAAGGCCGCCGCATCCAACGCCGTGAACTTGACGCAATAATCCGTGGCCAGGCCCATGATCGCCACCCAGGCGACCCCCGCCTGTCGGAGATAATCGGACAGCCCCGTCGCTCGCCGACGCCCGTTGTCAAAGAACGCGCTGTAGCTGTCAACATCACGATCCACGCCCTTGAAGACCACGTGGTGGATCCTGGATCCGTCCAATCCCGGATGCAGATTGGCGCCGGCCTCGCCTTGCACGCAATGATCCGGCCAAAGCACTTGAGGCAAACCCGCCAGGTCGATCACCTCGCCAACCCTGCGCCCGGATGCTGACTGGCGAAGCTGCGATGGTCGGCGGGATGCCAATCCCGCGTCGCGACCACGCAGTCAAAAAAAGGCGCCAAACGATTCGCCACCGCCACGACTTGATCTCCGTCGGTGACAGCCAACGCGCCCCCAGGCATAAAGTCCAGTTGCAAGTCCACGAGAATGAGGGCGGAGTGGTTCATGGTTCTTGGTTCTTGGTTCTTGGTTCTTGGTTCTGGTTCTGGTTCTTGGTTCTTGGTTCTTGGTTCTGGTTCTGGCTTCTGGTTCTGGTTGTGGCCCTGCGGGCTACGCGGTAGCGGATTTTCGTCACTGGGGGTGCGCTGCGCGACCCCCATACGCATCAAGTCAAAAAAGAATCCGAATGGAATTAAACGCGGAGGACACGGAGAACCACAGAGGCGGATGCAATTCTGTCCTCTGTGTTCCTCCGTGCTCTCCGCGGTGACCCAAAAACCAAGAACCAAGAATTCTGCAGGGATTGATGAACCAAGAACTCAAGAACCAAGAACCAAAACCAAGAACCAAGAACTACCCCCACCTTTCGTCTAGCCATTGGTGGAAATGGTTGCTGTCGAGGTAGAGTGCGGCGTGCGAGACTTGGATCACTGGATGATTGGGCAGCAGCCTCCAGAGCGGTTGAAGAGCGGCGGCGGGGCAGGCGCCCCAGAGGTCGATGTATTGGACGACCCCGGCGCCTTCGTAGAGGTTGCCTTCCCAGCTCCACGCGCGGCCCTGCCGTTCTCCACGGCAAACGAATGAACCGTCGGGTTCGACGTAGCAGCGCGGTTGTTCGTCCAACTGCTTTAGCATGACGTCGAAGTCCAACATCAGGGGCGTCAAGTGAGACGGCTCGCACTGCAGCGATGGCACGGAGACGCCTTCGCACTGTTGCAATTCGCCGAGTGGCAATACCCGGTTGGCCGTATGGATGGAAACGCGGAACAGTTCGGTCATGGCTTCTTTTGAAAGGCGGGTTGGACGTTGCGAGTTGTTGGGCGTCGCCGAGCTTGCCGCGGACGGTCACCCCGAAAGCCACTGCAGGTAGCTCGGCGATCCATGAGTGATCGGCAGCGCGATAATCTGGGGCTCGTCATACGGGTGTTCGGCTTGCAGCCAGCCCTCGAGCGCCGCGTAGTCTGGCGCGGAGCTTGAAGGAGCAACGCCATTCTTGTTCCTGCTGCACCTCGCCCTGCCAACGGTAGACGCTGATGAGCGGGCCATCCACTTGAGCGCAGGCCGCTAATTCGCGGTCGATTGCCCGTGCGCAAACTCGATGGCGTCCTCGCGGCTGCCGAAGGTGGTCTGCACTTCCAGGGCCAGAATGTCAGCGGGATTCATGAGGGATCCTCCTTTCGCCCCATTGTACCGCTCCGCATGGCGGTGCGGCGGGCGGAGGGACGCGGCACTTGCTTCCACGAACGGGGGAGGTCAAGATGGCGTCGAGTTCGACTGGTTGTGGTGACTAAGCCGTGCATGGGATGGGGACTATATGTTGCGAGTCATTGGCGGGGTGTTGCTGGGGGGCGTCTGCTTGGCGGGTTTCGCAGGGGGGCAAGAGCCTCTGACCCCGCCTCAAGACCCCGTCCAAGCCAAGGCGCCCGAGAATCCCGCCTCCAAATGGGAGGAAGCAATCCGCGAATTTGAATCCGAAGATGCTCGGCAAACGCCGCCTAAGAACGGAATTGTCTTTGTGGGCAGCTCCAGCATTCGGCTTTGGGACCTGCCCAAGTACTTCCCCGGGCTGCCCGTGATTAATCGCGGCTTTGGTGGTTCACAGATGAGCGATTCGGTGCATTTTGCCGATCGCATCGTCACGAAGCATCAGCCACGGGTGGTTGTCGTCTATGCCGGCGATAACGATATCAACGCCGGTGAAACGCCGGACATCGTGGTGCAGGACTATCAGGCCTTCTGTGCGCGCGTTCACCGGCGGTTGCCGTACACTCGAATCGTGTACATTGCGATCAAGCCGAGCATCAAGCGATGGGAGCTGGTTGGCGTGATGCGCGACGCCAACGCGAGAATTCGAGCCCTCGCGGAGGATGACTTGCGCTTGGAGTACGTGGACATCGACCAGCCGATGCTTGGCGACGATGGTCGTCCACGCAAAGAACTGTTCGTCAAGGATGGACTGCACCTGAGCCCCAAGGGCTATGAAATCTGGAGCGATCAAGTGCGACCCCTGCTGGATCCTGAATATCGCGAAGCGGCGGCGGCTCGCTTTGAAGCGGCCGAACTGAAGCATGATGGGCTGACTCTTCCCTATCGGCTCTTGCGCCCCGATCGCGTTGACGCTGACGTGCGCTATCCGCTGGTCGTGTTCCTGCACGGCGCGGGCGAGCGCGGCGACGACAACAAGATCCAGTTGGTGCATGGCATGCCGGAATTTGCTTCCGACTCGATTCGCGAGCGTTATCCCTGCTTTGTGGCGGCGCCGCAGTGCCCCACCGAACAGCAGTGGGTCGATGCGCCATGGACCACCAAGGAGCTGAAGATGCCAGCGGATCCCTCCAAGTCCATGCAAGCCGTTTTCCAGCTGATCGCGAATCTGCAGCAGGAGCACCCCATCGATCCTCGGCGGATTTACCTCACCGGCTTGTCGATGGGCGGTTTTGGGGCGTGGGACGCGGCGATGCGGAAGCCCACCTTATTTGCGGCCGTCAGCCCGATTTGCGGCGGCGGGGATGTCCGATTGGCCGAGAGCATCGCCAAGATCCCCATCTGGGCCGCCCATGGCGACCAAGATCCGGCGGTCGATGTGAATCTTAGTCGCAACATGATCGCGGCCATCCGCCAGGCCGGCGGCGACCCGCGATACAGCGAGTATGCGGGGGTCGGCCACCACTCCTGGGTGAACTTTTACAATGACCCCAAGACCTACGCCTGGATGTTCTCACAATCTCGTTGAGCCCCGACATGCGACTTGCCCTGAACACGAGCACCATCCGCCCGCAGTCCTTGATGGATAAGGTGCGAATCGCCGCCGAAGCTGGTTTTGACGGCGTGGAGCTATGGATCAACGACGTCTACGAACACATCGGTCGCGGCGGCGAGGTGAGCGATGTCGAGAAGCTGCTCGCCGATGCAGGCTTGCACGTGCCCTGCATGATCGCCATGCGGGCCTGGGCCGAAGCTTCCTCGTTGGAGTATCCCATTCAGTTGGAGGAAGCGCGGCGGCGAATGGAGCTTGCCGCTCGTCTGGGCTCTCCGTACCTCGTTTGTTCACCGCCCCGCGAAGCGTGTGATCCGCGGCAGATCGCCGAGCGGTATCGCGATCTGTTGCGAATCGGACGGGAAGTTGGCGTCAAACCGACCTTCGAGTACATCAGTTTCTTCGAATCCACCGCCAGCTTGTCGCAAGCCTGGGAGGTGGTGCGCCTGGCGGACGACCCCGATGCGACGGTGATCGTCGACGCCTTTCATTCCTGGAACACCGGATCCACCCTGGACGAATTGAGACAAATCCCGGCCGAGCGGATCTCGCATTACCATATCGATGACGCGAATCCGTCGATTCCCGCCGGACAACAAACCGACCCCGACCGAGTCATGCCGGGTGAAGGCGTGATCGATCTGGCGGCCGAGTTGCGGGTGCTCAAGGCGATCGGCTATCAGGGCTGGATCAGCTTGGAATTGTTCAGTCCGGACCTTTGGCAAGCGGACCCTTTGCAAGTCGCCGTGGACGGCTGCCAACGCTTGCAGCAATTGCTGGCCGATTGCCGCTAGCCGACTTATTCGGGCCAGGTCGTTGGCATTCCCGCCGCTTCCGCGATCATCTAGGCCGCCCCTGGGCTTTGCCGCGATCGCTCCGTCTTGGCGAAGGGGCCTCGCGGTGGATTGGGGTGACTGTATAAAATACGCCAACTTTGACGGGTGGGTCCGCCGGCGTTGATGGGCATCGCGGCGTCTTGCAGGGTGGTCCCGCCGTGGGCGGCGATATTTTTCGTGCGGAGTAGGGAGCGACACATGACGCGGAGCGTGCTGGCGGGATTCGTTTGCGCTTGGAGCTTCTTAGCGGTCCAAGGGGCGCTGGCCGAAACGCATCATCAGGCCGCCCTGCGCGCCGTGAACGATTTGCAGCAATGGCTGGACGCCAGCGAGAGCGGGTCCGGCTGGACTCGCTTTTTACGCCTTGATGAACTAAAGACGGAGCTCGGTCAACAGGATCAAGCCGATTGGGATCGACTCCTGGAATTGCTCGAGCGATTCAACGGCGACGAGTCCGGTTTGGAGCTTCCCCGCTTTGTGAAGGTTCGGCAGAGCGTTCAAGCCTGGTTGATGGATCGGGCGGCTCGGGACTCCGCGGTGTTGCCCAAAGCCGCTCAAGCCGCTCGCGCCGCCTTTCAGCCGATCAGCCAACAAGAGGTCCAGCGGCGCCGGCTGATCGCTCTTCAGGAATTGCGAAACGTCAACGCCTATCTTCTGACGGGCGACCCTCAGCGGCGTCGAGGTTGGCGCGAGTATTTGATTTGGGAGACGCTCGAGCAGGAGCTTGCTTCGCCGGCCCCTGAGTTAAAGAAGATCAACGATTCCTATGTTCGCTTTCGCGATGCGGGAGGGAAGATTCAGCGGCCAGCGTTTCTGAAGCTGCGTGAGGCGCTCTTGAACTACGGCAACGCGGCTAGTTACGCGGCGAACCCTGCCGGGCTGAAACGCTATTACTTCCGCAAGCTCGAACTGCTGGCGGAGAGTCTGCGCAGCGTTCCAGGAAGAGGGCCTGCCCGAACAAGCATTGGAAGTCGGGCAATTGGTGGGCGAAATCCGTCAGGCCTTTCAGGCGCCGGGCCTGGTGGGGGCGGTGCAGACAAACTACTGGTTGCCCAACGGCTTTGTCTCGATTTCAGATCGCCTGGCCAGTGCGGGGGTCAACACGCTGGTCGATCAACAGGTCCCGGTTTCGGAGTTCATTCGGGGCACCCAAATCGTGGGGCAGGCGCAATTCACGGCCCGCATCAACTTGTCCTTCATTCCTGATTCGCAGCGTGCTGTGGGATTGATCCGGCTGACCGGAAACGCGGACTCCGACAACACGGCCATCCGTAAGAAGGTGCGCGTGTATTCGGTGGGGACGACGTGTTTTCAAGCCTCAAAGGCCATCTATATCAGCCCCGAGGGTTTGACATCCTCGCCCGCCCAGGCGGACGCCGACACGCAATCCCAAATCACGGGGGTCTCGCACTGGTTGGGCTTGATTCGACGTATTGCCGGCCGCGTCGCTGAGAAAGCGCGGCCCGAGGGCGAACAGATCGCCTCGCAAAAGGTGGCCAAACAAGTCGCCCAGCAGATGGATGATCAAGCGGTCCCCCTGCTGAAGAAAGCCAACGACCAATTGGATGGACCGGTCGAGACGCTGCTGCGGAATTGGGATGTCTATCCGCGTTGGCTGGCGCTGAATACGACCCACCAGGATTTGCGATTGGGCGCACTGCATGTGACGCCCTTGCACTTGGCGGCGAACACACGGCCGCCCGCTGTGACCGGCCGCTTTGATCTGCTGGCGCGCGTCCACGAGTCGTTGGCGGCCAACGTCTCCGCTTCTGTTCTGGGAGGCAAGAAGTTGACGGGCGAGCGCATTGTCGAATTGTTGAACGAATTCGAATTGGAGATCCCCGCGGAACTCAAGGACCCAGAAGAGGATCCGTTTTCCATCACCTTCCGGGACACGGGGCCCGTAACCGCCGAGTTCCATGACGGGACCTTGCGACTGGCCATCCGAGCCAAGGAGTTCAAGGGCTTCAGCGGCGCCAACGAGCCGGTGGAAGTGAGAAGGAATCTCCAGGTATGGGCCGAGTACTCCTTCCGACTCAACCCCGACGGCTCCGCCACGTTGACTCGCCTGGGAGAAGTCGATGCTGAATTCGACGACATCGACCGAGCGGTGCTCGACCGAACGAAGCAACTGACCATCCTGGCGGTCTTGAAGAAAAAGGGCCGAGCGTTGTTCAAGGAGAGCATCGAAGTCCCGACATTCGCCCTGCCCAGCCCTTGGGACGTGGCGGGCGATCTGAGGCTGCGTCTGGCCGATAGCAACCATGGGTGGCTTACGCTAGGTTGGGTGCAAACGATCGCCGAGCCGTACAAGGTCGCGGCGGGCGATGCACTCCAGGTGAAATAGCGAATTCCAACTCCCCTTTCGCGGTGTGACCGAGCATCCGCCGCCAGCACAGGAGAGGTGAACCCATGCCGCGTTGGGTCGAAATCACGTTTGATTGTCTGCCGCTGAGAAGCGTAGGGCGACTGGACATCCCGCTCGACGCTTCGCCCAAGTTCCGCGAGCGTTGCGAGCGAATCAAGGCGGCGATGGAGAGGCACGGCAGCCACAATACGTACTACGTTTACAACGCTCGTTGCATTTACCATCTGATCAATCGAGAAGACACCGGTTATCTGGATTTCGGCTTCGAGGGCGTCATGCTCACCGACGCCAACGACCAAAGATCCGAGCGCTGCGACCTCATGGTCTGGCTAAATAGCGAAACCTGCGATTGGGTCTCGCAGCCCATCATCGATTGGTTTGAGCAATCGGTGCGCCGAGCGGCCCTCGCCGAATTCAACGACTACATCCAAGCCGGCGACCTCGACCAAACCAAGCAACGCATCGAGAAAATCCAACAAGCCAGCGACCAAGCCGGCGGCTTTCTAGGAATGCATTTGTAGAGGGTAGAGGGTAGAGGGTAGAGAGTAGGGGGTAGGTAGAGAGTAGGGGGTAGGGAGTAGGGAATAAAGCACCGCGAAGCGGTGCAATCCCAAAGCCTGGGTCGCGCAGCGCACCCCAGGAAAGCCGCGAAACGCCAGGAATCAAATTGCAAATTGCAAAATGGCGGCTAAACCCGGCGCCAATTTCTGATTGGAATGCGGCAGGAGTGCAGGGGGCGAACGGCAATTGGCAATTCGACAGAATCCACCCCACCACCACCTACCCTCTGCCCCCTGACCCCTGACCCCTGCATCCCTGATCCCTGATCCCCTGATCCCTGATCCCTGATCCCTGATCCCTCATCCCTTACCCGTGATCCCTGCCCCCTGCCTACCCCGGCGGTCTTGGCGCTGGTGCTCCGTCTTCGTAGTTGGTGTTGGGCAGTTCTTCGATGGATGGCGAATCGGGGACGGACTCCAGGGGAATTGCTGGCGCCAAGCTGGGTGTGGGACTGGGGGAGAAGAGCGGCGCGTCCATGGGGATGGGCGTGGCCATTCCTGGGAAGTCCTCGGATTGTTGTTGCACCGGTCCGCGGCTCAGCACGGCTGGGCGAGTGAAACCGTAGTCCATGTACGTGCTGGCGTCGCGTTCGCGGGCTCGCTCCATCGCGTCCCAATAGGCCTTCTTGGGCCACTGGCCTTCCGCCATGTAGATGTTGTTGTGATCCAGCAACGAGCCCTTCACCCAGTGCACTCGTGCAATCTGACGGTTGTACTCGCACAATGCTCGCCAATACTGAATCAGCGCGTTGGTTTGGCGTCGTTGTGCGTCCAACAGCTGATCATAAACGACTTCGCGGTTGCGTTTGATTTCCAAGCTTTGCACTTCGCGATTGGCCGCGCACACCTGATTCAACGACTGTTCCGCCGAGGCGTACAGGGAGTCAAGTTGCCGCACTTCGTTGGTGAGTTGATTCATGTGAGCCCGTTCGGCCTCTTCCAATCGCTTGGTGTCGGCGATCAATTGCTTCTGGGCGTTGCTCACGCCAAGCTTCTGACGGCGTTTGCCGATGGCCGGCGGCAGGTAGGTCAAGTTGAAGAAAGCCTCGCTGTTGTTCCCCTCGCTCAACACGTTGAGAGCTCCGGAGCCGGGATTCGGCGGCGCGATGCCATCGGTTCCAAACAACTCATCGCCTAAGCCGATAAAGCGATAACCGATCGATAGATTCAATTCGGGCAGCAGTTGATTCTTGGCGGAGACCAACTCCAATTCCGCGCTGTTGAATCCGGCGTTTGAGTTGTCGTCAATTCGGGACTGCGATAGAGGGCTTCCGCCTTGGCCGCTTCCCAGTCGAAGCTCACTTTGGCGAGTGTCGGTTCGTCCGAGGGGCGAATCAATCCCTGATTGTCGGTGGCTTCCAAACCCATCAGGTAGCGCAACAGGCTCTCGCGTCCCAAGATGCCGTCTTCGTTGGTGACTCGAGAACCCGCGAAGGTCGCGATCACCTGGTTTTGGAACGAGTGGTATTGTTCTTCACTACGACCTTCCGCTTCGCCTGGACTTTGTTGAGGCACTTTCGACTTGTCGATTTGCCAGACATCGAAGGCGGCGTCGCGCCCTGCTTTGTTCACATCGAAAATGCGATACGAGCAATACAGTTCCCAATAAGCCGTCTCGACTTGCATCACCAAATCGCGAACTCGCTGCTCCAGTACGTCCAAAGAAACGTCTTCATTAATCCGAGCCAACATGACGGGGATGCGGTTGATCTGCACGCCGCGATTTCGCAGCAAGGGATAGGTGAGTTCCGCTTCGAGGACTTGAGTGAAGTCGCTGGGAACCGCTCGGCCCACTCCCGCACCGGATGTCGGAGTTCACGGGATATTGTTGCAGGAGTAGTCCGTGCGCGAACGAACCGTCCACACGGCGCCCGTGGCCGATCGCTTGGACAAGGCCGACAAAAGGCTCGTGTCACGTGCTCGGAAATTCGGCGATTGATGACGCTCGGTGACGCCCACATTCCGCGGCCGATCGGTGTTGTTGACCGTCAAGGTCATCAAGCGTTGGGCGTCGAACTCCGCCAGCGCGTCTTCCACGCCTTGGCCCGGGTTCAGCGTCGCGGCGCCTCGCGGCAGCAAGCGGTTGCCGTTGCCGTCCACGGTTTGCGGCGCCGGGGCCGAGCCGGTCGCCGTAATCGCCGGGTCCAGCGTCGTGGAAGCGTTGGCCAAGGTGCCCACGCCCAAACGATCCTGGCCGAACTGGTTGACTTGCGCCACTTCGCGAATCACGTCGCTATTTTGCAGCGCGATCGAGATCGCCTCTTCCAAGGAAAGATCCCAGAACTCGGCGAACTCCATGTTGCTAAGCGTAATGGGAGCAGGCACATTGGCCGCCTGCGGCGTGGGAGCCTTATTCACGTCGGGGTAGGAAATCTCCTGCACCGTCCCCAGGTAGTGGGAAAGATCCCCGTCTTCGTGCAGATAGAACGGTTGCGTGGGCGTGCAGCCGGATACAGCCGTCAAGACGCACAACAACCAACACATGGGGGACGAGAAGCGCCGACTCATGGATTGCGGTTCCTCAGGTTCGTCCAACCGGGCGATAGGGTTCTCGGGGGTAAGCCGCCGATGGCAAACCGCCACGGCAGCGCATGCGCGCTGTCGTTTGACGGCCAGTCCAAGCACCCCCCTGAACCGGCGCCGGTTGCACGTCCCACGCAATCGCGTCGGCGTGACAATCCGCACCTGTGTTATCGTCAACGCAATCGGCAAACTTTGCCTGATCCGTACATTTTTTTCAGATTTCAGGGATCAGGGACAGGGATCAGGGGGCAGGGATCAGGGGAGCAGGCCCGCACCGAGTCCCAAGGGGACGGCCCCATGTCAGCCCAGGGTGGAGCGCAGCGCAACCCTGGGTACGATGTGTTTTGCGACCACCTCCCGCAACCGAGCCGATGATGGATTCCCACCACAACCCGCCCACCCACCAAGACCCAGGCGCCAAGCCCCGAATCTGGCTTCTGCGACGACGCAAGCTGGATCTTTCTGAAGGCCCGCTGGTGATGGGCATTCTGAACGTGACGCCAGACAGTTTTTCGGATGGCGGTCGGTACGCCGCCGTCGAGTCGGCGGTGCGGCACGGATTGCAACTGGCCGCCGAGGGCGGCGGATATCCTGGACATCGGCGGCGAAAGCACGCGTCCCGACGCCGAGCCGGTCTTGGTCGAGGAGGAACTTCGGCGAACCCTCGAGGTCGTGCGGCGATTGGCCGCGCTCGTGGATATTCCCCTGTCGATCGACACCTCGAAGGCCGAGGTCGCTCGGCAGGCTCTCGCCGCCGGCGCCGAGATCATCAACGACGTCACAGGACTCGAGGGCGACCCGTTGATGCCGCAAGTCGCCCTGCAAAGTCAGGCGGGGCTGTGCGTGATGCACATGCGAGGCAACCCGCGGACGATGCAAGGGTTGGCGAAGTACGATGATGTGGTGAAGGACGTGGTCGGGTACCTGCAGCGACGGCGCGACGAATTGATTGCGCTGGGTATCGATGCGGCGCGGATCTGCCTGGACCCCGGCATCGGTTTCGGCAAGACGACCGAGCACAATGTGCAGCTCTTACGCCATTGCTCCTCGCTGCTCGCCCTGGGGGCCCCCGTACTGATTGGCCACTCCCGCAAAGGCTTTCTGGGCAAGCTGATCGGCGATCAGCGAGCCGACCGACTCCCCGCTGGACTCGCCGTGTCCTTGGCGGTCTGCGCAGCAGGGCGTGCATGTCCTTCGCGTCCATGATGTCGCGCCCCGAAGCAGGCGCCGAGGGTGTTTGCGGCGGTTGAGGGACCTGGATGATTTGCAGATCCGCCCCCGGGCCAAGCCACGAGCAGCGGGCTTCGTTCCTGATTGCCGCGCGGCGCCCAGGGTCAAGCTGCGCTTCACCCCAGGCTGAGCTAGCGCCGTCACTTTTTTGGGACTAGCCTCCCCAGCTTGCCTAGTTCATCGAGCCAGGCGTGCGTCCAGGTGGCGGCGTTGACGTTGGCGTCAATCTGGGTCAGCGCGTCGATGCAGGCGGTGATGCACCGAGCGACTCTTTCTTCATCGCCAGACCAGTGCTCGAGTTGATTCGCGGGATGGGCCAGTTCGTCGTCGGGGCCTCCGACCATGCGATGCATCAGGCGACGATAGAATTCGGCGGCCAACTGAGCGGCTTGTCGCATGCGAGCGCGTTTTGCCGCGCCGTCTTTGCCTCCCTTGTCGACGTAGTGGTGCAGGAGCGTGGTCGCTTGGGGGGAAGAGGCGCCGATGGTTGCGAGCAAGGGCGGGAACTGGGCGGCGAATTCCGACCACGCTTCGTCGGCGGCTTGAGCGGCCCCGCACAGGCTGCCGCCGCCCACCGCGGCCATGTTCTGGGACGCTTCTGGTGATTCGGCCATACCGTTGGCAAGCAGGACGCGAGCCAAGTGAGCGGGCTCCAAGGACGCGAAGCGTATCAGCTTGCAGCGCGAGCGAATGGTCGGCAATTGCCTTTGGATGTTCGCGCTGATCAGGATCAACATGGCTTTCGGCGGCGGCTCCTCCAGCGTCTTCAGCAGGCAATTGGCGCCCGCCGTTTGCAGGGAGTCCGCGTCGTCAATGATCGCGATGCGTCGATCGGCGACCATCGGTGAGAGCGAAATCGTGTGGCAAAGCCCCTCGCGCATGCGATGTTCGCGGCTGCCGATCAGTAATTCAACAGGGATCGTGTTCTGTCGGCGGGCATTCCCACTAGTTCGAGATCAGGGTGACTTCCTTTGGCGACCTGCAGGCAGGAGGGGCACTGGCCGCACGCGGACAATTCCTGCAGTGGATTCTGCTGGCAGAAAACGGCCTGGGCGAGATGTCTGGCGAACGTCCTTTTGCCCACGCCTTCGGGGCCGACAAAGAGATACGCTCCGCCCAGGCGCCCGCGGCCGGCCGCGCTGCGAAATCGTTCCCAGATCGCGTCGTGCCCGATCAGGCCGCCCGTTCTCAAGACATCGTCGGTCGTGCTGCTCATCATGTTCTCGACTTGGAGTTCCGCGACCTGCGCGCGACCGGCTACCGCCAATTGAGCCCGGACGCTTCAAGTTGCTCGCGAATCGCGAGCTGTACTTGTTCGACGGAGCCCGAGGCGTCGATCACGGCGACGCGGGCGGGCCAATACGTGAGTTCTTCGAGGTAACCCTGTGCACATCGTGCAGAAACGCGGGGCCGCGGGACTCCATGCGATCCAGTTCCCGCAAACCGATTCGCTCCACCGCCGCCTTGACGGGCATGTCCAGAAGAAAGGTCAGGTCCGGCAACAGCCCGTCGGTGGCCATCTTGCCCAGTTCCCGGACCTCGGCGGGTTTGCTTGGTCCCGCGTAAGCTTGATAGACAATGTTGGCGAGCAGAAAACGGTCGCTGACGACGACGTTACCCGCGTCCAGTGCCGGCAGAATCACCTCGTCCACCAATTGGGCTCGCGAAGCCATGTACAGCAGCAATTCGCTGCGAGCGCCCAAGGCGATATCGTGTCGCGACAACAGCAATTCGCGGATGCGTTCGCCCAAAGCCGTCCCACCGGGATCGCGGCATTGAACCACGTTGGCGCCTTGCTCGCTCAACCACTCGCAGAGCAACCTCAATTGAGTGGATTTGCCGACGCCATCCACGCCTTCGAAACACAGGAAAGCTGCCAAGTCTCAGGTCCCAGTCAGGTGCCATGTCCTTCGTACCCAGCCGACATTGTAACCGACGAGGCTCGTGGGTTGGCCAGGAGCAACGCTCCCCCTGAGACGAATTCGACCAGCCTCGCTCAGCACGTCATGCATCATTCTGGCGAATCGTTAACGCTGTTGCGCCCGGGCCCTAGAACACAGAGGACAGAATTGCATCCGCCTCAGTGGTTCTCCGTGTCCTCCGCGGTCAAACACCTGCAGCCCAACTGGTCGTTCACCAGCTCTTTTCCATTTCGTTGACGATCTGGGTGGCGAGTTGCTGGATGGCGTTTTGTTGCGAGGTCGCGACGGATTGGCCGCTTTCGGGGAGCAGTTGCTCGGCTCGACCGAGCGTGATCGCGTCGGACACCGGCAGCACGACGCGCTGCATGAGTGGATTGCCGGCTCGATCCACCCAACTCACGTTGGCGACCAGATCGGTCTCCAGAACTCGGGGGCGCGTCATTGCGATCTTCAGCGAGCACGTACTTGCGGGCCGATGCAATGCGGCCCTGCAAAGCGCTGTCGGCGTTCGCCGTCGCCACGACTTCATACGGCGTACGGCGGTGGATTTCTTTCACGACCGCTTCGGTCAGCCGTTCGCCCAGCGTCGGTCGAAAAGTGTCCGATTGGAACATCGGTACATAGATCGTGCGCACGTCCGTGCAGAAGAGCGGGGCGGGGCCCAACTGATAACGGGCGCAGGCCGAGGTCGCGGCCAGGCAAGCGGCCAGCCAGAAGCATCGCGGCGTCATCTTAGGTACACGCCCGGTTGGTTGACCAACAGCGGCTTGTCTTCGCTATCGGGGAAAGCGTTGGCCAGCCAGGCCAGTCGTTGGGGCGGTTGGCTAGGTTTGCCTTCCAGCGCGGCGAGTCTCTCTCCCGCGGGGCCGGAGAGCCCGGTGTCGCGATATTTCTTCGCCACGATGTCGTAATAGTGTTCGCGCCGCTCCGTACTGTTGCCGGCGATCATAGAACTCCGCCGTGGTGATCTCGCTCGCGCCAACAGCGTTCGTACTTGAGCATGCATGCCCTGTAATTGCTCTTGATATTCAAGCGTCTCCTGTGGGAACTGGCGCCGAATCTTTTGAATCAACTTCTCCACTTCGTCCAATGCGGTCCCCGAGTATTCGGGGCCTTGATAGGCGCAACTTGGCTTGGACGCCAAGATAGTGAGCCATGTACTGGTGGGGACTGTCGATAAACGTTTCGCGCAAATCCGTGTAGAATTCGTCGGCTTCCAGATAGCGCCCGTCTTCGAAATGCGCATTAGCCGCGGCCATTGTGGCGTCGTCGGCCAAGCGACCGGTGGGGTCATCGATCCGGATGCGATCCAGCACGCGAATGGCCGCACCCCGCGAATCTGCGCCACGGCTTGTGACCATTGGTCAGGTTGATCGCCAGCATATTCTCCTTCTTGCCCAAGTCCAACCAATACTCCGCAATCTTGAATCGACGCGCTTCGGCGGCGTCCAAGTGACGAGTGCGGCTGTATTTCTTGAGCAGGATTTCGTACGCCTTGTTGGCCTCGGGGTATTCATTGGCGAAGAAATAGCATTCGGCGACCATCAACAAGGCGTCTTCTTCCAGCGCGGATTCGGGCCAGCGATCCGCGGCGGCCGAATAGGTTTTGGCCGCGGACAGGTAAGCGCGAGCCGCCTGGCGACCCTGCAGGCCGGAGGCTTCACGAAACTTCTGCTCCGCGTCGATGTAGAGCTTCTTGGCGACGTTGACATTCGGACCGCGGCCGATCGCGGCTTGCGCCGAGCGACGCAACTTGGTCGGGCTCAACGCGCTCAACAAACTCTCGTCCGCAGGATCCTGAAAGTGGACCGATTGGTCCACCGTCCTGGCCGCGACGGGGGCGCCATCCTCGGGCAAGGTGGGCGAGAAAGCCCACCTCTCGGCCGTCGAACGATCCAGATGCGATGCGCACCCTCCGCAGGCGAGGATCACAAGGGCAATGATATTTGTTTTGGTCGAATCGGACATCCGTGTCCCCATCAGCAGGGTGCTTCCTGGAGTTGGCAAATTCCGCCGCCTGACTACGTCTAGTTGGCCAGCACCGTCAGATAACGATGCATACGCGGTCGTTTGCCCCAAAGGTTCGCTAAATAATGTGTCAGTAACCCACGTAATTCGCCGCGGACCTCCTTGGGTGGAGGTTCAATCGGGGCCGTGGTGAACGTGGCGCCTGTTTGCCAGGCTTCCGCATACTGCCGCAACACCCGTAGAGCCCCGAGGCTCACGCTGACGACGCTTCGTGTTCCCGATCGGCACCGAGGGCAGAGGACGCCCCCGGACAGCAGTCCGAACGGGATTCGCGGCGCGTCGGCGAGGCGTGCACCACATGAGGCGCAGTCATGGAGGCTTGGCATATGGCCCAGGATTCCTAGGGCGCACATCTCAAACCACAGCACGAGTTGTTGCAGATTTTCTCCGTCGTCGAGTCCTCGTAGTACTTCATTGGCCGTCCGAAACAGCTCCGGGTAAGGATCACCCTGGTCGGTCATCTCGTTCAACGACTCGGCGACGTAGTAGCCCGCGTACAGCCGAGGCAGATCGCGGGTCGCCGAACGAAAGCGACGTTCCAAGCGAGCTTCGGTTAACAGGTCCAAGGTGTTGTTCGATTTGCGGAGCAACACTAGGCGACAAAGGGCCAGCAGGTCAATAGCACCCTCAAAAGCACTCTTGGGACGACGCGCCACCCTTGGCCAAAGCCGCTATCTTGCCGAAGTCCTCCGTGAAGATCGTCAACACGCAGCTCGATTCGCTGAATTCAATCACGCGTGTGATGATGCCCAGAGTTTTTTCAGCGGCCATGTTGGTTTTGGGGAGCGCTGCAGGCTACTCGGGGAGGCGTTCCAGAAGGACGCGAGCCACCTTGCGGCGATCGGCCTCCAACACGGTGATGCGAACGCCGTCGGACACGATGGAATCGTTCACTCGAGGGATCCGACCGAGGCGGCTGATGATCAGTCCTCCCACGGTGTTGTAGTCGTCGTCATCGGGCAGATTCAATCCCAAGTGATCATTCAGGTCGTCCACGTGGACGACTCCCAAGGCCTCCGTGGCTGAAGGACTGATCACCTTGAATTCCGCTTCGCCGTCTTGATCCGACTCATCGTGAATCTCGCCCACGATTTCCTCCAAGACGTCTTCGATGGTGACAACGCCTTCGACGGCGCCATACTCGTCGCGCACGACGGCCAGATGAATGCGGGAATGCAGGAACTCCCGCAAGAGGTCGGTCAGGGGGCGCGTTCTCAGCGTGAACCAGGCGTTTCGGAGGAGGCCCTTGAGTTCCGTTCTGCGCTCCCCTTCCGGCTTGATCAACTCCGCCATGAGGTCTTTGACGTAGATAATGCCGATGATTTCGTTCAGCGAGTCGCGATACACGGGATAACGCGTGCGGCCATTGGCCACCACGAACTCCAACACTTGTTCCCAGGGCCATTGCGAGTCGACGGCGTCGACCTGGCTGCGAGGCGTCATGATGTCGGCGACGTCGGAATCGCTGAGTTCGATCACGCCGTCGATCATGTCGCCGGCGTATTCATTGATCAGCCCTTCCTGCATGCCTTCATTGACAATCGAGCGGATCTCGTCCTCGAAGTCCTCTTCATCGTCTTCGGGGGAGTCTTCATGCCCGGCTAATCGTCGCAGCATGGCGACGGCGATTCGATTGCCGGCGGTCAGCGGCCAAGCGGCGAAGCCGATGATCCGCCAGACGGGCCAGGTGCGATAGAGAAAGGGCGCCGCCCAGATCTCGGCGACCGCGAGAGGAATCCAAGTGGTCAGCGCCAAGACGCTAATCGAAGCGATCGCGGCGATGGCGGCCAGGTTGACCGGCGTGGGGACGACGTGATTCAGCCAGAAGGTGCTTCCGCAAACCAGCATGGTCGAGACGCACACCCACTTCAGGGCCTCGACGCCCTCCAGCGTATCGTCGTCGCTGGCGGCGATCTCTTGATAACGCTCCTCGCGGCCGCGGCGGCGGCAATAGCGTTCCAGTTCATGGTGATAGTATTCGCGAATCGTGCGGGCGGCGATTCCGGCGAAGAGCGTGCCTAAACCGGCGAGCGTCGTGGCCCAAAGCCAAGGGTCGGCGAACAAGCTAGGCGGCTCCTAATTCTTTAACGCAGGACGCTTCCCACCGTTGACACGAGTCCCGTTCGGCGCGGGCGGATTAACCGCCTGCTTCGGGGGACGCGCGAAAAGGGGTCAGATACAGCGCCTCCTTGCGGCGCATGAGCTGTTCATCCTGTGTTTCGTGATCGTCATAACCCACCAGATGCAGTGTGCCATGAATCGCGTACAACAGCAATTCCTCATCGTACGACAATCCGTGAAGGGGCGCCTCGCGGGCGGCGGTGTCGGCGCTGAGAATCAGTTCGCCCTCCAGCACGGGCGACTCTTCCAAGAGAAAGCTAAGCACGTCGGTTGGGTAGTCATGATCCAGGAATTGTCGATTCAAATCCTGCATTTCCGAATCGGCGACAACGGCGATGCTGATCTCCGCGGCTTGCACGTCCTCGCCTCGGAGGACGCCCTGCACCGCTTCGATCAGCAATGCCTCAGGCACGGCATGACGGTCTTGCCTGACGGCGATCTGGACCAACACGGACGAATGCGTCATCGCTTAAGCCGTCTGTTGATCGGGATACTTGACCCGCCCGTGATACACGGCGGTCAACGATTTGACCAGGGTGTCTTGCACGATGTGAAGTTCGGCCAAGGTGATTCCGCAATCCGAGAATTGATCGTCCAACAGTCGCTTCATGCAGATCTCGCGAACGATGCCCTCGATCCGCGCCGGGGCGGGATCGTTTAAGGCGCGCAACGCGCTCTCCGCCGCGTCGGCCAACATGATCACGGCCGTTTCCTTGGTCTGGGGACGCGGGCCCGGGTAGCGAAAGGAGGACTCATCGACATCCATCGCATCCGGATCGCATTCCGCGCGGTCCTGCTCCTGACGATAGAAGTACTCGACCAGCGTCGTTCCATGATGTTGTTCGATGAAATCCACGATCGAACGCGGCAGGTGATGCTGTCGCGCCAAATCGGCGCCGTCCTTCACATGCGCGATGATGACCAACGTGCTCATCGCCGGCAACAGCGAGTGATGGCGGTTGCCGGCGCCGCCTTGATTCTCGATGAAGTACTGCGGCTTGAGCATCTTGCCGATGTCGTGGAAGTAGGCGCCCACGCGGCACAAGAGGCCGTTGGCGCCGATGGCTTCGGCGGCGACTTCGGCCAAGGACGCGACGTTCAGCGAATGGTTGTAGGTGCCTGGAGCGCGGCGCGCTAACTCTTGCAACAGCGGATGCGCGGCGTCTCCCAGCTCCAGCAGGCTGATATCGGTTTGGACATCGAACAGCCGTTCCACGAACGGCAACAAACCGGTGATCAGCAATCCAGCCACCACCATACAGAAAGCTCGCCAAGTCGCGCCTTTGAGCAGCAGCGACCAGAAGGCGAACGAGCCCTCTTGCACCGGCGCCGCGACGACTCCCAGTCCCTCGGCGCTCGCGTACACCTGTTCGGTCAAGGCGCCGACGCCCAACGTCGTCAGGAACGCGACCAGAGCGGCGAACAACGCAACGTAGATGAGCTTGGTGCGGCTGCGTACGCGATGGACCAACAACACGCTGGCGGTCACCGACGCCGTCAGTATCACGAAATGACCAAGATCGCGACGCAAGGACAACGTCACAATCAGGGCGAGCACCGCGGTGAACAACAACGCCAATTCACGATGATGGGCGATCGCAATCGTGATCGCGAACAAGGCCAGCGGTGCGATCTCCGCTCGCCAAGCGTCTTGCGCGGCGAAGACGCACATGCCGACGGTCAATACGGCCAGCGCCAACGTGATCGCGAATTGCCTCATGTCGGTCAAAAGACTGGGCTGGTGGTAATAGATGTAGTATCCGCAGAGAACGAAGCTGGCGAGATACAAGCCGAACAGCGCTAGGGTGCGGTCGATCTTCATCGCGAAAGTCAGCGAGCTGACCCAAGCTTCATGTTCGGCGGCTAAGCGACCGATATCGCCGCGACTCAACGGCCAACCGCCCGAAGCGATCTTGTCGCCGATCCGGAAGCGGAATGTGGCTTCGGGGGTCTCCATCTCGCGCTGATCGCGAGCCTGTTCGGACGCCAGGCGGTTGATGTGCAGCGTCGCCGGCAAGCCGGTGTTGCGAATCCACTGATGGATCAAATTCGCCAGCGCTTCGGCTTGCCCTTTGTCCGTCAACACGGCTTGAAACTCGCGAACCAGGGAAGGTTGCAGGGCCGCCGCCGCTTGGGCGATCAGCACGTCGCTGACCTCAACGCGCTCGGAGAACTTCTCGTCCCCCAGCGGATGAACCTGAATCGCCGTTTGGCTGCCGTCGTCGATGCCGTGTTCCAAGCTGTCCAGCAAACCGCGACGCTCCCAAGGCGCGAGCGTGCGCTGCATCGCTTCTTCGAAGGCCAGCGGCGCCGAATCCTCCGCCAACGCCTCATGAATGGTCGTAAAGACCCGTTGTTGCTGCTCGAGTGGGGCGCTCTCGGCCAATGGTTGGTCGGCCGGCTGAGGCGGCAGAAACGCTTTCAAGGCGTCGGCCGGCGTTTCCTCCAGCGTCGTGGATCCCAGCACGCGAAACAACGCGTTCTTCAAGCCTTCTCGCAGTTCCGTCAGCGGCATGGGATCGTTCACGTAGATGCAAACGGTCTCGCTACGCGCCTTGCGACGCGCCGCCTCGGTGCGTCCGGGGTCCGGCTGAGTGAACGCGACGCGCACGACCAGATCGCGCGGCGGGATGAAACCGGTGCGAAAGGAGAACGGCGGCCGCCAGCCTCCGGTCATCCACCAAACCAACACCGCCGCGAGAAAGCAAAGGCCTATCCGCTGCAGCGAATCGCGCAGCACCATGCGCTCCAACGCCTTGGTCATTCGACCGGGAGGCAGTGGCAGCGAAGCGCGATGACCGCGCGAACGTTGATTCGGAGCAGAAGACATAGTTGGTGAACGCTAAGCGCCTTACCCGTGATAGCTCGCCGTTTGCTCGTAAGCCGCGACGATTTCTTGAACCAGTCGATGACGGACAATGTCCTCTTGCCCTAAGCGAATGCTGCCCACGCCCCGAAGATGATGCAAGCGGTCAATCGCGTCATTCAATCCGCTTCGCTTGTTGTGCGGAAGATCCACTTGCGTCGCATCGCCCGAAACCACAATTCGGGATTCCGCCCCCATTCGAGTCAGGAACATCTTCATCTGTGCTGTCGTCGTGTTTTGAGCCTCGTCCAAAATGATAAAGGCTTCGTTCAAGGTCCGGCCTCGCATGTACGCCAACGGAATGACCTCAATCACGTCCTGTTCCATCAATCGCTTCATCTGGTCGTGATCGATCATCTCCTGCAAAGCATCCAGCAGCGGCCGCAAGTAGGGATTGATCTTGGCTTGCAAATCACCCGGCAGATAGCCCAGGCTCTCGCCGGCCTCCACCGCGGGGCGCACCAAGACGATCTTGCGGATCGTGCGTTGCTTCAAAGCTTCCACAGCCAACGCGACCGCCAAGTAGGTTTTTCCACAACCGGCGGGTCCCACGGCGAAAACGAGATCGTTCTCCCGGATGGACTGAATGTAACGCGCCTGGCCAGGCGTCCGAGCCTGCACCTGCTTGCCGACGGTCATCGTTTCGATCGGCTTGATCGTCGCAATGACCCCGCCGTCCAACTGGTCGAGCAATTGGACCACATCGTCTCGCTGCAGGGCGCCGTTGCGTTGCAGTCTGCGCTTCATCTGCTCCAACGCATCGGTCGCCAAGACCACGGACGCTTTCTCGCCGGCGACGCGAATCTGGTTGTCACGATGCGTAATCGTCACCCCAAATCGATCGCGGAGCAGTTGCAGATGTTGATCGCGAGCACCGAACAGCGGCAAGATAATGCTCGCCGGCGCTACCGAGAGAGTCGACTCGTACATGGGTCGCGGCGAAGCCGCGAGGGATCTCCTCGATCGTGTCTCAAGACGGCTGACATCTCCGTCTCGGGCGACGCGCGGCCCCAGCCGCACCCGCCTCAGTCCCTTAACTATAGCTAATTGCTGGAGAGAATCGCCAGACGACGAGTCGCTCTGGCTCTAAGTTGTTTGAATTAAGGAGCTTAGCTCAAAACGCAGGTTGTGCTCGCCACGCGGCCACTTGGAGAATCCCCCCTGAGACGCCCATTGCTGGCCCGCCCAAGTTCCGTGCTCAGCCACGATTGCGGGCGGAGTCGGCCCTTGCTGAGCCATGGTCCTTGGACCCCTCGCTTCACTCGGTTAGGAAAGCCGACCAATACACCATGGCGGCCGGCGCCGCCGTCAATATCGAATCCAAGACATCCATCACGCCTCCCAACCCCGGCAACCAACCGCTCGAGTCCTTTTTCTGAGCATCGCGCTTCAAGAGAGACTCAAACAGGTCGCCGGCGACGCCCGCGAGACTTACCGCCACACCATAACCCAACCACCGCCCGACACTCCCCGGCGACACGCCGCCGACCCACCAGGGGCCCAAGACGGCGAAGAAGAACCAGGCGGCCAGGCAACCGACGGCGACGCCCCCAACCAGGCCCTCGATCGTCTTGCCTGGGCTCACCAGCGGCGCCAACTTCGTCCGCCCCAGGAAGCGTCCAGTCAGGTAGGCCCCGACGTCGGACATCTTGACGACGAAGATCATCGAGACCAGCGCCAGCAAGCCTAGACGATTGTCGCCGTGAAAAGTTCGCAGTGGCGGAAGGAAGGCGGTCAATAATCCGATGTAGGCGATCACGAAGACCCCGGCCGAAGTGTTCGCGATGGATGAGCCAGGTTCGCGGAAACGGCGGATCTCGCCCATGGCCACCAAGCCGACCGCCAGGGCCATGCCCGCCAACGGCCATCCCAATCGCCCAAGCGGGCAATCCGGTGGATACTCGTAGCCGAACCACCCCCAGGCCATCGGGCCGCCGGCTGCGGAGTACACCGAGAACACCCCGGCGAAGACGGCCCACCTCAGCGGTTTCAGGTCATTCTGCTGGACCAGGGCCAGCACTTCATCGGTCGCGGCCAGCGCGACCAGCAGGCCGAGCGGAAACATCCAAGCGCCGGGCGGACCCCAGGCGTAATCGGCCCAGAAAACCCCCAGCACCGGGGCGATGATCGCCAAGGCTGCTACTATCCGAATGCGCAGCAAAGCACCGACCTCCTCTTCATTCCGCCGCGGCGTCGCTCGCCGCCGGCAACCCGCCGAAGCGACGATGGCGAGCCGCGAAGGAGCGGATTGCGTCATGCAAGTCTTGCTCTCGAAATTCCGGCCAGCAGCGTTCGGTGATCCACAGTTCCGCGTAGCTGATCTGCCACAGCAGAAAGTTACTGATTCGCAATTCACCGGCGGTTCGAATCAGCAGATCCGGATCCGGCATGCCCTGGGTGTCCAGATGATTGGCGATCGTGGCTTCGTTGATCGCGTCCACATCCAGTCGTCCATCACGAACTTCCCTGGCGATGCGTTGCACCGCATCGACCATTTCGGCGCGTCCGCCATAGTTAACCGCCAGGCAAAGCCGCGTTCCCGTATTGGACGCGCTGAGGGCGATGGTCTTGTCGATCTCGGCGAGTGCTCTGGGCGCGATGCCGTCGCGGCGGCCAATGATCCGGACCGAGATGTTCTGCTCCATGATGACGCTGCGCTCTTCGATCATGTATTGCTCGAGCAGATGCATCAGAAACTCGAGCTCATGTTCGGGGCGTTTCCAGTTCTCACTGGAGAGGCAATACAGCGTGACCTGCTCCATCTTCAGGCGAGACGCCTCCTCCACGACGCGACGCACACTGGCGACGCCGCGACGATGGCCTTCGATGCGAGGGAGCTTCTGTCGCTGCGCCCACCGACCGTTGCCGTCCATAATGATCGCCACATGCCGCGGCCGTTTCTCGGGCGGCGTTTCCAGGTGATTCGCGTTGGCCGACGACGTGGTCTTCATCACTCGGTCAGGGTCTGAGCTCGATCGGGGCCGACGGACACAATCTCGATGGGCGCGCCGACCAATTCGGCAATTCGGTCGAGGTACTTGCGAGCTCCCGTCGGCAGGTCGGCCAGCCGCCGGGCCGCGGTCACATCCTGCAGCCAACCGGGGAAAGTCTCGTAAACCGGTTTCAGTTCCCTCAGATCGTCCGCGTGGCTGGGGAAGTGGTGGATTCGCTCTCCATGCAAGTCGTACGCGGTGCAGATCTGGATTTCCGGCAACTGGCTGACGACGTCCAGCATCATGAGGGCGATGCCGGCCACGCCGCTCAGCCTCGCGGTGTACCGCACCGCGACCGCATCGAACCACCCGCAACGGCGAGGTCGACCTGTCGTGGTGCCGAACTCCTTGCCAAGTTCGCGAATGCGATCGCCTGTCGCGTCTTTCAATTCGCTGGGAAACGGACCGCCGCCAACGCGAGTCGCATACGCCTTGCAGACGCCCAGCGTGCGGCCAATCCAGCGGGCGGGCACGCCCGATCCCGAGCTGAACGCCGACGCCCGAACTGTTGCTGCTGGTCACAAACGGAAACGTGCCGTGATCGATATCCAGCAGGGCGCCTTGTGCTCCTTCATACAGGATGCGTTTGTCCGCCTCGACGGCGTCCAGCAACAGGGCGGTCGTGTCGACCACAAAGGGTTTCAATCGCTTGGCGTACTCGGTGTATTCCCGCAGGATCGACTCGGGGTTCAGCAACTCGGCTTCCCCGTCCAGTCCGGCGAGAATCTGTTTCTTGGCCTCGGCGATGCGCAACACCTGATCGGCGAACCGCTCGCGGAACATGTCGCCCAAGCGAACCGCGAAGAGCGCCCCACCTTGTCGCGATAACAAGGTCCGATGCCGCGCAACGTCGTGCCGATGTCTCTCCGCCGCCCAACGGCCGCTCGTTTATCGCTTTGTCTTCGGCGATATGCCAGGGAAAGACGACGTGCGCCCGGTCGCTGATTCGCAGGTTATCGCTGACTTTGACGCCGCGTTCGATCAGCCCGTCGATTTCCTGCAGCAGCGTAGGCGGGTTCAACACGACGCCCGGCGTCACGATGTTCAAGACGCTCGGATTCAGAATGCCGCTGGGAATATGATGCAGTTTGTAAGTCTGCCCTTCGGCGACCACCGTGTGTCCGGCGTTGGCCCCGCCCAGAACCGCACCACAATCTCGTTCTGCGCGGTCAGCAGGTCGACCAACTTGCCCTTGGCTTCGTCGCCCCATTGCAGCCCAATTACACAAGTTCCCGGCACAGCGTCGCTCTCCATCAAACGGGAGCCACCCGCCGCCGGCTACCAAGAACGGCGTCCCCTCTGGCTCACGCAAACTCGTTACTCTAAAGCCGGACGAGTCATCGGGCAAGCACCTGGCGCGAGCTAAGCTGGACGCCCTGAATGAAGCCAGGGCGCAGGGCGAGCCCTTGAAAGTAAGCAACCTGCAGTTTCTTACCAGAGGGGAATCTCTTCAGAGTTCTCCCCAAAGAGGCGCCATTTTCCGCCAAGGCCTGTCGCCACAAGTGCTTACGCGGCGAGCACGCCCTTGACGGGGCATGTCCCCGGTCGAGCGTTGCTCCCCGCCAGCAACGATCCCGGCCAGGAGCAGCGCCACGCTGGGACAAGCCGGACAAGCCCAGCCGGTGCGTATTCGCGCTTTGCTTCATGCTCAGCTTTTGAGGGCTCGGCGCCGGGCCGCTCCTCAGCGGTGTTGCCGGCAATACTCATACATCGCCATGATGGCGGCGGTCGCCGCATTGAAGCTGTAGGGCAGGCCGTACACCGGGATTTCAACCACGTCATCCAGCATCGCCAGGACCTCTTCAGCCAGCCCTTGACGCTCGTTTCCAACCACCAGCACCGTCTCGCGAACAAACGCGTAGTCAAACAGGCTGACGGAGTCGTTGGTCTGTTCCAGCCCGACCAGGCGGTATCCCTGGTCGCGGAATTGCCTCAAAGGCGCCGGAAGGGATCTCCGTGTCAACAATTCGACTCGGTCCACCGCGTCGCGGGCGATTTTGGGATCCACTCGGGGCCGTCCACAGGCCACGATCTGCTGCACGCCGAAGCACCCAGCCGCCCGCACGATTCGCGAGAGGTTGACGTTGCTGTGCATTTCCGGGCAAGCAACCACCAAAGCTCGCGGATGAGCCAGCTCGGCGGGCGGCTTGTGCCGCACCTGACGGTGCTCTGTCATGGGGCAATCGGCCGACCAGGGCGTTTCCCGCTACTTCGCGTCCAGGAGTCGCTTGGCCTCCAGCAGGAGGAAGTCGACATCCATGAAGGGCTCGTAGCTGATGTCCTGCCAACGCACTTGTCCTTGGCTATCGATCAGGAAGGCGCCGTGCAGCGGCTTCTGTTCGAAGTCGTCGAAAGCGCGGTACTCCTTGAACACATCCAGCGGCGCATTGGAGACCAGCGGGAACGGCAACTCGCCCCCGGTGTAGTCTTCCTGGGAGCGGCGGAGACCTTCGACGTCGTCGGAGCTCACGGCAACCAGTTCGAGTCCCTGCTTCCGCAGATCCTCCATTCGCGGCGCCAGCTTGTGGAGTTGTTCGGCGCAGTGAAGACAACCGAAACCGAGATAGAAGACGACCAGGTGCGGCCGCCCGGCGAAATCGTGCGAGCTCAGCAGTTTTCCGTCGCCCAGGGGAAGCTCCCAAGCGGGGGCCGCGGATGGGCTCCAGCGAAAGGGTCCCAAGGAATCGAGATCCGGCCGCGGGCCTTTGTCGGTTGCGGCTTCCAGAGGCAGCCGCCAGTCGGCCGGCAGATCCCAGCTGGCGACGATGGGCGCCAGGCGTTGGAAAGGACGCCGCGTCAAATCGACATCGACGGAGATCTTGCGGAGCTCGTCAAACGCCTGGCGGGCTTCCTCGCCGCGTTCGGCTTGCCAGAGAAGCTGCACCTGACACGCCAACGGCAGCACCTCGCTGGGATGCGACTTGACTTCGGAGGCGATCGCCTTGAGCGCCTTCTCGCGTTCGTCGGCGGCGAACTCCAAGCGAGCCAGCTCTTCGGCTTCGACGTCGCCCGCCTTGCGCAGCTGGGCGAGACCCTCCTTGATTTGACCTTGGCGAATCGCCCGCCGCCCCTCCAGCTCATCGACAGCGCGGCGCCAGTGCTTGAGATCGTTGGCCAGGCCCTTGGCCGCGTCCGCTTGCGCCTTGTCCACGGCCTTTTTCTGGTCAGCGGTGAGCGGAGCCGGCGGTTGATCCACATCGGTAAGAAGCTTCTTCAGCTCGGCCCGTTTGGCTTCCTCTTTCTTGGCGAGCTGCTCCGCCTCGACGGTTTCCAGCCGGCTGCGGACTTGTTGCAGCGACTGGTCCGCGAGCTCGATTTGGTGCAGCCCTTCATACGCGGCGCCCAACAAGCGCAGGCGTTTGGCTTGCTGTTCGACGATCTCGGTGGGTTCGAGATACATCGAGTCAGCGAGCTCCACCGCTTCCTCCCACATCTCGAACTTGGTCAGCACCTCCAGCAAACGCAACCGCCCGTAGGAGGCGCTGCAGCCCCGTGCTCGAGCGTGTTGTATTTGGGATGACGCGGCAACTCCAGCATGTTCTTGGCCAGGTCCAATCCAGCCGGGGCCTTGCCGATGTGCACCAGGTTGCGAATTAACCATTCGTTGTTATGAGCGAAATTGTGGATCTGATCGGGCAACACGCGATCGCGCATCATGTGGGCGTGGTCGACGCGCGCCGACGCTTCTTGCTGCCAGACCGCGTCGTGATACCGATGCAGACGCGAGTAAATGTGTCCGGGCATATGCCACATGTGGGCGATCCCCGGTGCGGACGGACCGCACAAGGCCGCGGACGGCAAAGCGAGCTCGGGCTTCTTGTTATCCCACAAGTGAATCTTGTAATGATGGACCGGGTGCAGCGGCTCCTCCCGCAAGATATCCTCGATCAGCGCGTTGGCGGCAAGGTAGCTCGATCCGTCGGCGGATCGATTGTCGTAAAGCTGCAACGCCAATTGAGCCTTCGCTTCCAAGTCCTCCGGATACTTGATGGCGATCTCATCGAGTGCGCGAATCAGTTTCTGAGTTCGCGTCTTACGTTTGCCGCCGTCGGCATTGGCCTCGATGTAGTCCTTGTAAGCGTTGATGTAAAGCTTCTCGCGAGAGTCGGCTTTGTCTTGTCGTTGGACTGCTTCTTTGAGGAAGCCCTCGGAGCGATCTTTGTTTCTGAGATTGGATAAGGCCATGCCGAGATAGGCGATCGCGCAGTCTTCATCCAAAGCGGCCGCCTGGCGGAAGGATCGCTCCGCTTCGAAGTACCAGAACCCGTGCAGCTGATTGAATCCCTGGTCGACGAATTTCCCCGCCAGTTCATTCTTCGTGCTGGCTCCAAATTGAACCGGCCCGCAGGTCTCCATCAGGTAGGCCTTTTGACGCGGGCCTTCGTTGAAGACCTCGCCATGCACGGAATGGCCCGCCGCGAGCGCCTCCTGATCGTTCGCCGCCGGCTCGTTGGTTGGACCGGATTGGGGCTTGGATTCCGTTTTCCCGTCGGCTGGCTTCCCCGCGGGTTGGGCGGCGTCATCCGCGGGAGTCTTGGCGTCGTCAGCGGAGGCGTTGGAATCGACCTCAACCAGCTTCACGGCGGCCACGTCGGCGGCGGCCACGTCGGCGTTCTCGTCGGCCTTGATGTGATCGCCCGCGAAAGCCAGACAACAGAGCGAAACCAAAAGCGATTGCAGCCGAGAATGTGCCATCGAAGGACCTCGTAGGTAGTTGGCGTCCGGGCGGGAAGCCTTCAGACTAGCGCCCGGCCGCGGACTTGGCAAGTCTTGAACCCCGCAACCAGCAATTCCGCCTCTTGGGAATCCGTAGCCATTGGTTTAAGCTAGGGCGATTGTAGTCTCTCCGCGGTCGTCGCTGAGTGGTCGGCTGAGCGGTTGGGCGGAGAGAATGGTGGGCAACCCCAACAAGGCCTTGCCGATGATGAAGCTGTATTCGTGGCGGCGTCGAAGACCCTTCGGCTCTGAGTTCTTCGGCCGTTTCCAGCGATCATGCGCCTGGGCTCGGACAGCCGGGTCGCGATTTCGGTCTGGACCGTTTTTGCGGATCGCGCCGATCCTGGCGATCGCGGCGATCTCGTCCGCCTCCGCCCTGGCGGTCGCCCAGGGGGTTCGTTCGGACGACCTCATCCCGGCCGATGCTTTTGGCTACGCCGTCGTACCTAGCGTTGAGCAATTTCAGGAACAGTGGAGCCAGACGCGGTTGGGCGAGCTGTTTCGTGATCCCGCCATGGAGCCGTTTGGCCAGGAATTGCAAAAGCGGCTGGATGAGGAAGTGGGGCAGTTGGATCGTCGCCTCGGGTTGAAATGGAAAGACCTGGAAGAGGTTCAGGGCGGCGAGCTGGCCATGGGCTTCTCCCCGGCGCCCGGCGGCGGCAATGCGGTAAGTCTGTTGGTCGATATCACCAACAAGCATGACGAGGCCGAGGAGCTTTTGTCGCGGATCAACGCCGAGCTGACGGGGCAGCAGGTCGTTGCTCGCCAGGTCCCTTTGGGAAACGCCGAGGCCACCGAATACACCTTCCGTCCTCGTCCGGGGCGACTCCGAATCCATAAAGCCTACTACATGACCTACAAGGACTGGTTGGTCGCATCCGATCATCTCAGTCTGTTGGAATTCGTTGTCGAGCGATTGAACGGCAAGCCAGCGGCTACTTTGCGAGGCAACGCGGATTTCTCGACGGTTAGCCAACGCTGCGCGGATGCGGCGCAAAAGGCGCCCATGCGCGATGGTTTCTTCGCCCATTCGAATTCACCAAGGCCGTGCGAGACGCCTCCCACCGCAAGCGAAACACGCGATACGCCGAAGCGTTCGAGCGGCAGGGTTTCGATGCGATTCGCGCGGTGGGCGGGCAGGTCGTGCTTCATGAGGACGACAGCGAGTTAACGCACCACACGTTTATCTATGCGCCCAACACCAGCGAAAACGGCCAGCGCTTTCGCCTGGCCGCGCGCATGCTTGATTTTCCCAATCTGGACACAGTGGAGCCGCCAGCTTGGATTCCCGCGGACGCCGCTTCCGTGATGTCGTTGAATTGGAATATGAAGGGCGCCTTTCAGTTCGCTGGGACGCTCGTCAATGAACTTGCCAAGGACGACGTGTTTGAAGATGTCCTGGACAGCATTCGGGACGATGAAAACGGTCCTCAAATCGATCTTCGTGAGGAGGTCGTCGCCCACCTGAATCAGGAAGCCTGGTTGGTGACTCGGATCGCCAAGCCGATTACGCCAACGAGTGAATGGAAAGTCTTCGCATTTGGAGTCGATAACGCAGCGGCCGTGGCCAAGGCGGTTGACAAGGCGTTGGAAAACGACCCGTATGCTCGTCGCCGCAAGGGACATGACGACATCTGGGAGATCTTCGAGAAAACAACGACCGACAGCGGCGATGCTGGCGACGCCAGCGGCTTCGGTTTCGGCGCGAATCCCAGGCAAGACAAGAAAGATGAACGGCTGATCAAGAACGGAGCGATCACCGTCCAGCACGGATTCCTGATGTTCGCGACGGAAGCTCGTTTCTTGGAAGAGATCAAGGGATCGCCAACGACCGCCGTGGAGCGCCGATTCGCGCGGCAAAAACCGTTTGGTCGAGTGATGAACGCGCTGAAACGGATGGGTGACGCCCGCCACGCGGGTCGTTTCTTTGTCCGGCACCATGCCATTCAAGCGGCCAACTATGAATTGATGCGAGAAGGCAAGATGCCGCAGTCCTCAACGACGCTCGGACAGATCTTGAATTGGTTCCTGGCCCCGGAAGAAAAGGAAATCCAGCGGGAACAGGAAATCGACGGTTCGAAGCTGCCGCCCTACGAGCAGGTGGAGTCCTACTTGGGAGTGGGCGGCCTGGTGATTCGCACCGAGAGCGACGGCTGGCTCATCTGGGGATGCATGTTGCCGCCCGAGCAGCCGTAGGTTGTTACGAGGCGCTCCGCGATCCGCCTCTGTGGTTCTTCGTGTCCTCCGTGGTCCATTCCATCCGGGGTATTTCACTCATATCCCCGCAAGATCTCTTCGGCTTCGACTCCCGCCAGCGAGGCGAAGCCGCCATCGGCGATCACTTCGCCCAAGCGGGTGATGTTTCGGAAATCGCGATCCGAGGGCCTTCGATGCTCCAGGTCGCCGCGCAACTCGGAGCAGAAGACGTCGGCCGCTTGACGCACGACTTCATCGTTTTGGCGACCCGCATAGAGGGCCGTGCAGAGAATGACGACAGACGCTTGAAGTTGCGCTGAGAGCTCGGCGATCCGGCATTGTCGGTCGGCCAACTTCAATTGGTGCTTACGCATGGCGCCGCTGATTCTCAACGGCGACCTCTGCAGTTGTGCGGCCGCGAATTCCGCGTGTTGGTCCAATGGCCTGGGGAGACGCGGCAGGTCGACGCTCTTGCCTAACAGCCATTGCTTTCCATACCAACTCGCATACGGCGGCAGGGCTTTCCGAAGCGCCCAGGCATGCATCGGGTTGAGCGGATTGGGGCGACGGATGCCCGCGGCTTGCAACGCTTTGCCGATCGGCTCGAAAAACACGGTGCCGTGTTGCTTGATCAGCGACTTGAAGAACGCCATTCCCAGCATCTCGCCTTCGCCCTCGTAGATGCAGGGGGCCAGGAACTCGTGGACGTTGTCGCCGAAATGATGGCCGTGGAGAAACGACCTCCCGCCATGTGTTTTCATGCACAGCTCAATCGCCGCTTCCTTTTGAGCTTCGCTTCCAAAGATCTTGGCGATGATGCACTCCATCTCGCCTCGATAGCCCTGATCCAACAACGTAGAGCACCAGGCGGTCAAAGCGTCGCAGGCGACGATCAAGCCGGCCATGCGCCCCAGGCGGCGCCGGACCAGTTCGCGGTGGGCGATGGCTTCACCATAGGTCTTGCGGAAATGCGCCCAAGGGAGCATGCCCGCCAACATGACTCGCATCGTGCCCGCCGCGTTGGCGCAGAGGGCGACCCGCCCCAGATTCAAGCCGTGATAGGCGATCGTCAACCCGTTGCCGCGCCCTGGATGCAAGAGATTCTCTTGGGGCACGGCGAAATCCCTGAACAGGATCCCGCGGTTGTGTGCATGCTTCAGCGCATACAGACCGTACTCCACCAATTGAAATTGGTCGTTTTCCTGCTGGGGCAAGTCGCAGACAAGCACGGCCGGGGCGTCATCGATCAGGCAGACCAAACCGATCGTGCGGCCAGGCGCCACGTTCGTGATGAAGAGCTTCTCGCCCGTCACATAGTAGTGATCGCCTCGCAACACGGCTTGCGTGCGCAGCGCCGTCAGGTCGGAGCCCGCGCACGGTTCGGTCAGCGCGAAGGCCGAGAGTCGCTCGCCGCTGGCCAAGAGGGGAAGGTGGCGTTGTTTCTGCTCCTCGTTGCCAAAGGTGCTGACGGGATCGACGGCGCCGATGCAGCCATGCACGCTGGCCAAGCCCGCGATCGTGGGATCGATCGTCGCCATCTCGGTCAGAAAGGGAGCGAAGCTGCGAAACGGCGCGCCGGAACCGCCATAGCGAGGATCCACAAGCAGGCCCCAATAGCCCACGGAGGCCAGGTCGCTCAGCACCTGTGGGGAGATTTTGCCGTCGTCGTCCAGGAGGGTCTTGCCATGTCGATGGCCGCGAACGATTTCGAGGGAGTCGTCCATGACTTGGCGAACCGCCGTGGGAGTTTCCACGGGCTGAGCCAGGAACGCATCGATGGGAAACCTTCGCTCCCACACGGCGCGATGCGCCGGACTATTGACCGTCTTGTACTGCGATTGAAACAGCTCTTCCACCAAGTCGTCGGCGCGATCAATGGCGCCAGTGCGGCGCGCCTCGTCGTCGCTCTTGCCGCCCAGCTTCAACGCGGTTTCGGCGAACGACGTCTCCTCCCCCTTGGGCGCCGATGGATCTGTGTGGCTCGGGTCGGGTTGGACGTCCATCAAACGTTTCCTGATTCGTAAGAGGATCGCTTCAAGCGTGTAGTTCGGCGATCACTCGGCCAGATTCCACCAGGTAACGCGGGCGCCCGGAGGGGTCGATCAGCGTCGTCCTCGTCGCATCGAGGCCGAGGTTGCGATAGAGAGAAGCGAATACATCTTGATAGGTCACCGGTCGCGCGACCGCCGTCGCCGCATAATTGTCGGTCGCTCCGATTGTCTGACCGCCGGGCATGCCGCCTCCGGCCAACAACGCCATGCCAACCCGGGGCCAATGATCGCGGCCGGCCTTGGCGTTGATTTTCGGCGTCCGCCCAAATTCGCCCCAAGCCACAATCGTGACATCATCCAACATCCCGCGTTGCTTCAAATCTCGTACTAAGGCCGAAAGGCCGTGGTCGACGATTGGGACAATGCTGCGGAGCCGCGCCGCGTTCTTGGCGTGCGTGTCAAAGTCGCTGATCGAGATACTGACGCATCGCACACCGGCTTCGATCATGCGGCGAGCCAACAGGAACTTGCGGGCCGCCAGCGGTGAATCGCTGGTTGAGTTGGGTTCGCCTTGAGCCGGCGCTTCATACATGGCCAGCGTCGCTGGATCTTCGCGCTCCCATTGCATGGCACGCGCGAAGCGGCCGGAAGTCAGCATGCTGGCCGCTTGTTGCTGAAAGCGGTCGGCCGCCAACATCATTCCCGCCGCGTCGCTCGCTCGGTTGAAATGGTCCAACCTGCGCAGCAAAGCGCGGCGATCCCGAAGGCGCCCGGCCTCGAGCGCGGCGTTCAATTGCAACGAAGTGCTGTGGTTGGCGCCTTGTCGAGCCAACTCGGTCTTCATCCCCGGCTCCAACTCGCGTTGGAACATGGTGGAGATGTCCGGGCGAAATGCTTGAAACGACGGCCCGAGGAACCCCGGGCGGGCGCTGTCGCGGACCAGTGGACGGCCCTGCATGAGATCGACAAACAGCGGTGCATCGTCGTTGGGTCGCGCCCAGAGTTTGTTCAACACGCAGCCCTGCGCCGGTCGGCCTCCGAGTCCCTGGAGGTCTTTCGCTCCGTAGCCCGACTGGCATTGAAATGCGTCATGTTGACCCTCGGCGCCGACCAGCGAACGCAAGAAGACCAGGTCTTCGGAGATCGCAGCGAGCCGCGGCAACAATTCCGTGACGGCGATTCCCGGCGTGGCCGTCGAGATCGGCTGGAACTCGCCGCGAACTTCCGCCGGGCCATTGGGCTTTGGATCAATCAAGTCCATTTGCGGCGGGCCGCCATCCAGGTGGACGTGGATGATCGACTTCCGCGAGCCCTGAATCCCCTGAGACTCCTCGGCGCGTAGCAAGTCCGCCAGGGACCATCCCAACCCGCCCAGGGCGCCGGCCTGCAGCACGGCCCGCCGCGTCACTCCCTGGCAAGTCCGCCTGTAACCGTCGTAGAACGTCAGCATCGTTGCTCCTCGCCAACTCTGAACCGAACGGCATCCCGTGATCATGCTAACAGATCTGTTCGCTCTCCGCCAAAAGGCCGCGGCCTCCAGCCTAAGGCGTATGGCGTTTGAGCGTTCGGCGCGCGTCCGGGTAGAGACAGTCTCGCCGCGACGCTGCATAATGTTGCGTTCGCGGAGCGCCGCACCTTCTCGTTGGCGCCTGTTCGAGATTCCAGCATGAAGAGAACCACACGATGACGCTCGACCTGCGTCGCTTTATTCGCGACATTCCCGATTTCCCCAAGCCGGGCATAGTCTTCAAAGACATCACCCCATTGTTGGCCAACCACGAGGCGTTTGACGCCGCCATTGATCTCATGGCCCAGCACTTTCAAGATCGCCCGATCGACGCAATTGTCGCCGCCGAGGCGCGCGGGTTTATCTTCGCCGCTCCGCTAGCGCTACGGCTGAAAGCCGGCTTCATTCCCGTCCGCAAACCAGGAAAACTGCCGTTCGACACGCATTCCTTCCATTATGAATTGGAGTATGGAACGGACACGCTCGAGATCCACACCGACGGCGCCCTCCCTGGTCAAAACGTGCTGGTCGTCGACGATTTGCTCGCCACCGGAGGCACCGTCGAGGCCTGTTGCCGATTGCTCGAGAAGACCGGAGCCAACGTGGTTGCTTGCGCTTTCGCGATCGAGCTCAAGTTTCTCAACGGCGCCGAACGTATTGCTCCGCATGAGTGTTTCAGTTTGATCCAGTACGAGTGACGACGCGGTCGCCCCGACGCGGTTATCCCTCGCACGCCGCCCAGCGGGGCGCGACCCAACGCGGAGCCGTGCGCGTTCAACGCCAGTCCGCGCACCAGCTGGCCGTGTGATACTGGCTGCGGATTCGCCATTCTCGCAGCACCGCCAGCAGCTCCGTCTTGGCGCCCTGGCTGGCCGCGTCGTCCCAAAGGTTGACGTTCTCTTGTGGGTCTTGCCGTAAGTCGAACAGCTGGCCGAATGGTTCATCCAGAAAATGCACAAGTTTCCAATCGTGCGAGCGAACCATCGTCATGAAGTCCGTTGAATCGAGAATGCCGTCGCGAGCTTGTTCGGCAAAGACGTGACTGCGGCCTCGCTCTTCGCCGCCTTGCAACAGGCCCAGCAGCGACATCGCTTCCAAGTGACGCGGCGGCTGCACCCCGGCCAATTGCAGGACCGCTGGCCCCAAGTCCATCTGTTGCACCAGCTGCCGGCAAACCGACGGCGTAAATCGATCGGGACTCCAGAAGATCAAGGGGACACGGGTGATCTGGTCGTACATGGTCCACTTCTGACTGTGGCCGTGATCGGTCAGGCAATCACCATGATCCGATGTGAAGATCACCACGGCGTTGTCCAGATAGCCGCGCCGCTTCAGCGTTTCGAGAATCGAACCGATCTTCCGGTCGATCATCGTCACGTTAGCCAGGTAGTACGCTCGTTGGCGTTGCCGCTGCGCCGGAGAGGGGTCGAGCAGATGCACGACCGAGTCATGATCGATCTGGTGATTGTGAATCCTCATCGTTTGCAGCGGAGGCGGCTGCGAATCCAAGTCGCTTTGCAGAACCGGTTCAATGGGCAGATCTCGATCCAGGTAGGCACGCGCGAATTCGGGCGTGGGGTCGTACGGAGGATGGGGGCCGGGAAAGCCGATTTGCAAAAACAGCGGGCTCGCCGGCGGGTGCTGTTGAATCCACCAACAAGCGAGATCTCCGACGAAGTTGTCAGGATGAGCATCCTCGGGCAACAGCCATTCAAAAGCGCCCAGCCGCTCGCGATAGTCCGGCAACCGTCGGTAGAGCTCTCGTTGCTGCTTCACCAAACCACGAAACCGCAGCGCCTTATCCCACTCGTCAAAATAGTAACGGCCCTCCAGAAAGCGATCTTTGTTCTCGACAACATAACGCTCATGAAAGCCCAGGGGAGTTTCGAACGGCCACGTATGCATCTTCCCGATGTTCGTGCAATGGTATCCCGCGTCGTTCAATAGCTCGATCCAGGAACGCCGCCAGACATCCGCATTCTTCAGAATGCCGGTCGTATGCGGATACAAGCCCTTGAACAAACTCGCCCGGGCCGGAGCGCAAGACGCCGCCGTCACGTGGCATTGTTCGAAGCAGACCCCTTCGGCCGCCAGGCGATCCAAGCAAGGTGTATCCACGAAGGGAAAACCGAAGTGAGCGATCGTGTCGTATCGCTGCTGGTCGGTGATGATCAGAATGATGTTCGGTCGATCGGCGTCGGTGGGCATAGCGCGGGTTGTTGCAGTCTGTTGAACAGGTGGAAGCCGGAAGGGCCATCACAATTTTAGTCATGGGCGTCACGACCGTCAGGCCACCGAACGCCTAGGGACCGTTAACGACTTGTCCGCCTTGCAAGGCCGCCCAGAGCTGTTGGAGGCGCTTTTTCGCATCGGCTGGAAGTTGGTTGCCGGAGTAGGCGGCAAGATTGTAAAGGTCCGCCAGAATGCGCGCGGGCGCCGCAATCGCACCTTCCCTTTGGGCGGCCGCCCGGCAGAATTCGGCTGGGGTTTGCTCGGGCGTGCGCGGACATTGGCGGTCCCGAGCCCAAGCTTCGAAGGCCTCGAAGCTGTAACGAATCAGCTGCTCCGGCGGCATCCGCCTCGCGTCGCCGCTGGCAAATGGGTTGCGGTAGCTCCCAAAGCCCGGAGGCGCCGCCGTAAGCGGCGCCGTTGGCGATTCGGCCGAATCCTGCTGCTTGGGGGTCGCCCTTGCTCCAAACAACCGCTCCCAAAGACGCTGGACGTCTTGAATGAACTGCAGAATCGCGGCCTGAATCTGCCGCCGATAACGCATCCCCAGGAACACCAAGACGCCGATGATGATGATCCAGTAGATTAGCTTCAACAAGCCAATGAAGCCGCTCCCCAGCATCGCCCCAAGGTTCCGCAGCCAGTTTGTCGATGACGGCGATGACTTGGGTGCAGGAGGCGGCTGCGCCGGAGCTTGCTGCTTGCCGGCAGGCGAGCGATTGGGTTCTGATCTTCGAGTTGGCGAAGTCCTTGAGCCGCCGGATTTGGACGAATCCTGCGCCCCTCCTTCTTTGTTGAATCGGTTTTCGATTGCCCACCCTGCTTGTCGCCGGATTGCTTGCCGCCGGATTGCTTGTCGCCGGATTGCTTGCCGCCTGATTGCTTGCCGCCGGATTGCTTGTCGCCGGATTGCTTGTCGCCGGATTGCTTGCCGCCGGATTGCTTGTCGCCGGATTGCTTGTCGCCTGATTGCTTGTCGCCTGATTGCTTGTCGCCTGATTGCTTGTCGCCGGATTGCTTGTCGCCGGATTGCTTGCCGCCTGATTGCTTGTCGCCGGATTGCTTGTCGCCTGATTGCTTGTCGCCTGATTGCTTGTCGCCTGATTGCTTGTCGCCTGATTGCTTGCCGCCTGATTGCTTGCCGCCAGACTGCTTGCCGCCAGACTGCTTGCCAGTGGACTTGGCGTTCGCGTCCTTTTTGCCTTGACCCTCGGGCCCTTGGCCATCCTTGCCGGGCTGGCCTTGCTTCTGTTCCGCTTGATTTGCTTGCTCGCGGTCCTTCACTCCTTCCTTGCCGAATCCCCAGTCAGACGACTTCAAGCTGATTGGCGAACTCCACTTTGGCGCCCAATCGGACACCGAGTATTCCGGGTTGGGGCGAGGCAGGAAGAGGCAGAAAAGGAGCAGGGCGGCGATCATGACGATGCCGAACACCGACCAGGTGACGGCCATTTCCACGGGCATCTCCAGCCGCCGTTGCCGTAGATACCGCCGGAGACTCAGGAAACTCGTCGTACACAACAGCGAGAGCCCAGCGGCGACATACACGCAAAGGTAGAAGAACGCTTTACGACGCACCTCCTGGCCGTCGCCCATCCACCATTGGCCCATGCCAAACAAGGGGATCGAAGCCAGACAGAAATAGATGACCCAGACGCCGGGCGCGTGCGGGCGGCTGCGATGATCCCGCCAACGTTGCAGCAATCCACGCAGCGGGTCCGCGGGCGTCTTTTCGGCGTTTTCGCCCTCTTCGTCGGGATCCTCGGTGACCAGCTCCAAGTCGGCCGTCGTGGAGTCTCCCTGGTCTCCCTGGCCGTCGCCATCGAGCCCCACCGTCTGCAGCAGTCCCTGCCCGGACGCATCCTGATCGCGGTCCAAGACGGTGCAGTCCCACGTCAACTTGTGGGCGCTGAACCATACGACGGCGATCAACAGCAAGTTCACGATCAATCCCGCATCGCTGAATCGCATCATCGCCACCAGAATCGCTAGCGCCAGCGGCACGGCGTACATCGTGGCGTATTCGGAGCCTTCCTCGATCGAGATCCGTCCGATCAGCACCGCGGCCAGGATAAACAGTCCACAGATGTACTTCAGCCTCAGTTCGAATTCACCCGCGTAGAGAACCGAGATCAGGAAGAAGACCAACGCCCCAATCAGGATCATGATCAACGCGGGCGTGATGGCGACCACGAGATAATCGGCAAACGTCTCCGGCGGCTGCGCCCCACGTTCAAGGCGTGAGGTGCGAGGGAATTGGTTGCGGCGCTCCGACACAGTCCGTTCCTTTTATCGCAACAAGAATCGACGGCAGACATCGACAACGGCGGCCTCGTCGCGCAAGTGATTTGACGGAACTCCTTGAGCCAGCAACGGCCCAGCCCGTTCCGCGAAGTCGCTGGGATCGTGCGTGTTGACGATCGCGGTCACGGCGTAACCTTGACGGCGTAGCGAGCCCAGGATGATCGCCGTTTGTTCGGGGACCTCTTGCAGCAACACGACCACTGTGGCGTCGCGGGGGATCCGCGACTGGGTCTCGGCGAGCAACTCGGGCAACGTGAGTCCGTCGGTTCGTTCGACACGAGCCAGGCACTCCAGAATCCGCATGAATTGCTCGGGACCGCGTCGAGTGGGGACGATTTGGGGTTGCAGTCGGTCGCTTCGATCCGCCATGGCTGCGGCCTTGCGAGCCGCGTCCCGCGTGGCGCAAGTCATAGGCCCAGCCCTCTTGGCGAATGCGATCCGCCGCATCGCGGCCATTGGTGATCAGGCCGACTTGTTGCCCCATTTCGTACACGGCGGACGCCAGTGAGGCCGCGGCGGTGACCGCCAGTTCGCTGCGCATCGGCTCATGGCGCCGTGGATTGGTTTTTCGGTGGAAGTCCAACACGATGGTGGCCCCGGCGACCGTCGAAGGCTCGTAGACTTTGGAGTGCAGTTTGCCGGTGCGGGCGGTGGCGGCCCAGTGCACGCGGCTCAACGGATCTCCCGCCTGATAGGCGCGGACGCCGGCGTTCCGTGTGGGATCCTCAAACAGCCGGTGGCTCATCCGCACTTCTCCGATCGGGCGCCGCGACGACAGCTCATAACCTTCCAAGGCGACAACTCGCGGATACACCATCAGGAAACTCGGTTTGCTGGCCACTCGGTATCGGCGATGCAATCCGAACAAGTCGCCGGTCTCCATCACCAACGGTCCCAGCTGGTAGTAGCCGCGACGGTTGCATCTCAGCTGGTAGAGAATGTTCTTGCGTTTTCCCGCTCGCAAACTCGCCAAGAGGACGCGGCGCCCTTCGACCTCCAGGCTGGGCGGGTCAAACATCAAGGCGTGCTTCGGCAACAGATCCTCCACCAGCATCCAAGGAATCGGCAGCGCGCCGCGGTTCTGCACGGTGATGTTCACGGCGACGCGATCACCGATGTTCGCGGTCAACCGATTGCATTCTCGTTCGCCGCTGAGGCTGTCGGCCCAGACTCGCGTCAAGTATCGGCTGACCAGCATCAGGCTGAAGAGCGCGTACATCGCGTACGCCAGCAAACCAAGATCAAGCGCCAAGGCGATCAACAGCAGCAGCGCGGCGGCGACGTACCAACTCATGACAGGGCTCGCTACCGATCGTTTAATCGCTGGACGCTGGTTGCGGTTCCTGCATCGTCGGCACGGCGATCTCGGCCAGGACCTCTTCGACGACATGCTCGGCGGTAATCTTTCGCAGGCGGCTTTCCGGTCGCAGGATCAAGCGGTGCGTCAAGACTGGAGCGGCGATCCGCTTCACATCGTCGGGCAAAACGTAGTTGCGACCCCGAATGGCGGCCATGGCCTGGCTGGTGCGAAACAAGGCAATCGTGGCTCGCGGGCTGCCGCCCAGGCTCAACTCGTCGTGTTCCCGAGTGTCGTGGACGATCTGAATGATGTATTGGCGAATCTTCGAGTCCACATGCACTTTGCGGACCGCCAGCTGACATGCTCGCAGTTGTTCCGCGGTGACGACGACCTGCACGCGCTCAATTGGATGCTCCCCTTCGAGCAATTCGAGCATCCTCAGTTCCTCCTCCATGTTGGGATAGCCCAAGCTGAATCGCATCAGGAAGCGATCCAATTGCGCTTCAGGCAGGGGAAACGTGCCCTCATGATCCACTGGGTTTTGAGTGGCGATGACCAGGAAAGGCTTTTCGAGCGTGCGGGTGTCGCCGTCCACCGTCACGCATCCTTCGGCCATCGCTTCCAACAGCGCAGCCTGAGTCCTGGGCGTCGTGCGGTTGATTTCATCGGCCAACACCAGGTTGGCGAAAATGGGACCAGGGCGAAATTCGAACTCGCTCGACTTCTGGTTGAAAATGGAAGCGCCGGTGACGTCCGACGGCAGCAGGTCGGGCGTGCATTGCACGCGCTTGAACGATGCGCCCACGCTGCGGGCAAGCGCGCGAGCGAGCATGGTCTTGGCGACTCCCGGCACGTCTTCCAACAAGATGTGCCCTTCACAAAACCACGAGACCAAGGACAGAATCAATTGTTGGCGCTTGCCGACAATCACATGCTCGACATTGCCGATCAGTCGTTTGGCTACCTCGGTGACTTGCACGCTGGGCCCCTCTTGGTTGTTCAAGACTTACGACGAGCTCGTCAGGCTCTTATTCTAACCGCGAATGCGCCGTCCGTCGCCTTGCGAAACGGGCGATTCGTCGGCAATGGACGGAGCTTTCGCGGGCGTTGGCCATTGCGGCGGGCGGAGAGTCGCGGGCGACTCTTCCACGCGTCCTCCAATGAATGAGATGACATCAATGACCTGGGACGCGATTATTGTCGGCGCCGGCGCCGCTGGCTTGCTGGCCGCCGCTCGAGCCGCCGAACTTGGGCGACGGGTGTTGCTGCTCGAAAAGAACCGCAAACCGGGCGTGAAGATCTTGATGTCCGGCGGCACGCGCTGCAACCTGACTCAAGCCACCGATTCGAAGGGGATTGTCAAAGCCTTTGGCAAGCCGGGCCGTTTTCTGCATTCCGCCCTGGCGGCGCTCAGCCCCGAGGGGCTGGTGCAGCTCGTCGAGCAAGAGGGGGTCGCCACCAAGCGCGAGGAGACCGGCAAGATCTTCCCCGCAAGCGACCGGGCGGTGGACATCCTGAACGCCTTTCTGGCTCGTCTCAAGCGAAGCCCCGCCGAGTTGCATTTGAACGAAGCGGTCGTCGCCATCGCGAGTCACGAGTCCGGCTTCGAGGTGCTTACCGATCAGGCGACCTATCGGACAAGTCGTCTGATGCTGACCACGGGCGGCCAATCGTATCCTGGCTGTGGAACGACCGGCGACGGCTACGTGTGGGCCAAACAGCTGGGACACCGCATTATCCCGCCCCGCCCCGCGCTCACGCCGTTGAAGGTCGATACGGAGTGGGTCGCGGATCTGCGCGGTGTCACGTTGCCCGACGTCGCTTTGAAACTAGGCCCATGCGGGCAGCCCTTGACGCGCCGCAACAAACCGTTGGCGGTTGAGCAAGGTTCGTTTCTGTTCGCGCACTTCGGCGTATCGGGGCCCGCCGCGTTGAACCTCAGCCGTGTCGTCAGCGAACGCGCCGGGTCGATGAAGCTGAGTCTCTTCTGTGACTTCGCTCCGCGGCAAAGCGATGATCTTCTCCAGGAACACTGGGCTCGAGAGGCGGCTCACAACGGCAAGGCCCAGGCGATCACCTTGGCGACCCATTGGTTGCCTCGCCGTTTGCTGGAAGCGCTCTGGCGGCAAGCCAACGTGCCGCTGGAGCGCAAAGTCGCGGAACTTGGGCGACAAGAACGCGGCGCGTTGACCGCGGCCTTGAAACGCACCGAGTTGCCGGTCCGCGGTGTGATGGGATTCGCCAAAGCGGAAGTCACCGCCGGCGGAGTTGCTCTGGACGAAGTGGATTCCAGCACGATGCGCAGCAAGATCGTCCCCGCGCTCTCCTTCGCCGGAGAAATCTTGGATCTCGACGGACCGATCGGCGGCTACAACTTCCAGGCCGCGTTCAGCACCGGTTGGCTTGCAGCAACCAACTTGTAAGCGGGAAAGCTTGTTGCTTACTTGCCGCCCGCGGAGCGAGCAAGTTGACGCTTCTTGCGATACCGAGCGCCGCACCCGATCAGGCCCAAGGCGCCCCAGATGACCATCGTGGCCGGCTCCGGCGTCGCGGTTGGTCCCTGCGAGGGATTGTAAAACAGCTGATCCTGGCGATGTTGGTTGGCCAAGTCGCTGTTGGGTCCCCAGGTGCTGACATTGTTGGGATCGTACGTGTCCCGCAGGTAAGCGAAGTCGGTGTTTTGCTTGAACAGGTTCAGCGCGAAGACCTCTCCGCTGAAGGTGGTCGCGTTATTGCTGGCGTAATCGTAGAGCGCCCTTGCTCGGGCGTCGCTGTTCAACATGGAAAGATCCTGCTCTTCTTCCCGCACCCAGATCGCCATCTGCAACGCGTTGTACCAAGCAGCGTCTTCCTGAAAGAAGAGCGAGCCATCGCCCAACAAATCGAAACCCGACAGCGTTCCATTGCTGAACGCCCGGTAGAGGAAGTCCGTTTCGACGCCCAGCGGGTCGGGGCTGCCGCCGCCGCGACCGCCCATGATGGCTTGGTCGGTGATCGAACCGACATACATCCAGCTGCTTCTCCCCAGTTGGATATGCTCGTTGAACTCGATGCAAAAGGTCGTGCCGAGCAACTGATCGCCGCTGGCGCCGTTGTCGTCATACAAGTAGAGGTCGAACGCCCCTCCGCCCAGGGCCCCGCCGCCATCGCTGGTCCGCGTCAGATACACCTTGCTGAGCGCCGAAAGCGAAGCGTCCGCCGTGGGACTGGCAACGTGTACGAGCAGGAATAGGGACAGCACGAATGCCGTCGAAAAGCTGGTCTTGAGTGAGGTGGGCATGCAACTGGCTCGAAGGCGGGGAATAACGTGTACATGGTCCAGGCTAGTTACGGGGATTGTAGCGGTCCAGCATTTTGTGCGGCGTCCGCGGTTTTTCCACGGAATCCACTCGTCGGAGGAGAGAAGAGACTCCCCGAAAGGCGGATTTCCGCAGCCGCGGGAGCACTTGCCCCTGGTATCGGGCGGGGCGCGCCGGTTTGTTTGGCTTGCCCGGCCATCGCTCCCGACTTGGAGGGTGTTCACGCCGCCACTGGCGTCAGACCTTCACGGGCTGCCGCGAGCGGGCCGCTTCGGTTTGCCGATGGCAAAGCGTGACGGCATCGCGGGCCAACTCCCCGGACAGGACCGGCGACGGCGTTAAGGTGCGCACCGAAGTCGCCACGGCCTCCAACTCCGCTACGAATGGAGCCGCCGCATCGCCCGCGACCAGTTCGGGTTGCTCGACACGGCCATCCTCGGCGTGCAATACGGTGAGCGGCATCATCAACTTGGCTTCTTCGCCAATCACCGCTAACTCGTATTGCAAAGTGGCTCGCTCCAGGTGGATTTCAAAACCGTGCGTGAAGGAACGCCCCTGTTGGCGCAAGACGCCGCTACTGGCGGCGACCGCAAGGTCCTGGCCTGCAAAGTCAAACAGCGTATGGCAGTATTCGACCACTTCGCCGCGAAAGCGGCCGCGGGTGATCACCTGCGAGGGCATGCCGAACAGCAAGCGAATCAGATGCGCGTCGTGCACATGCAAGTCGATGAGCGGACCGCCGCACCGGTTCGGATCGTAGAAGTCGGCCAACCACAGCGGATCCGAAATGACGCGTTTGAAATAGCCGCCCAGTGGCTTGCCGAAACGTTGCTCGCGGACGGCTTCAACCACGTAAGCGTATTCAGGAAACATCGGCAACACCTGGCCCACTAGCAGCTGACGTTCATGCTTGGCCGCACACGCCACCAGGTGATCACAGGCCTCGGCGGTCAGCGCCAGCGGCTTTTCGCAGAAGACATGCTTGCCGGCGGCCAATGCTGCTTCGGCCGCGGCGACGTGCAGGTGCGGCGGAAGGCAGATGTTGACGATGTCAACGTCGGATTGCAACATCTCGTCCAGCGAATCGAAGACGTTGACGCCGGCCAAATCCACCTGTTCGCCAGGAGGGCCAAAGTTGCCCTGAATCCCGGTCCAATCACCGGCTCGCTTCTTGGGATCGCGACTACAAATCGCCGCGACGTTGATGTGAGGCGACTGTTGATACGCCAGCCAGTGGATCCAGCCCATGAAGCCGATTCCCACGATGCCCGCGCACAAGGGGTGGTTGGTGGACGCCATGTGTTTTGTTTCCTTGGGTAACGGATTGCCGATTGGCTCAGGTGAGCAATTGGGTGAAACGGGCGAAGGCGTCGTCCCAGCGGGAGTCGCCCGCGGGCGAATAGGAATCGACGGCGAAGCTGGCTCGCACCAACTGCCTTGCCTGAACCGCATCCGTCAGCTGCCCGCTGGCGATCAACTGCACCAGCACATTACCCAACGCCGTGGCCTCGCTAGGCCCCGCCGCGACGGTGCGATTGCAGGCGTCGGCCGCCATCTGGTTCAACAGCCGATTCTGGGCGCCCCCGCCGACGATATGAATGGTCTCAATGCTTCCGCCAGTCAGCCGCTCGAGGCATTGCAACACCCAGCGATACCGCAAGGCGAGGCTTTCCAAAGCGCAACGAGCGATTTCGCCGCGCGAGGCGGGCGGGCTTTGGCCGGTTTCCCGGCAAAACGCGACGATCTCGGCGGGCATGTCCGCCGGCGCGACAAACCGGGGATGATCCGGATCGATCCACGATTCGGCGGGCGGGGCCTGTTGGGCCATGGCGACCAACTCGTCCCAGGTCAGCTCGGGAGTTTCCCGCGACCAGATCCGGCGGCATTCCTGCAGAAGCCAGAGCCCCGCGATGTTCTTCGAGAAGCGAATCGAACCGCCGACGCCGCCCTCGTTGGTGAAGTTCCAGGCCGCCGATTCGTCGGTAATGATCGGTCCGGTCAACTCGACGCCCATTAAGGACCATGTGCCGCTGCTGATGTAGCACCAAGTCGGCCGCTCCGCCGGCCCCGTCCCCGCGGGGACGGCCATGACGGCGCTAGCCGTGTCGTGCGTGCCCGGCAGCACCACTTGCAAGGACTGAAAGCCCGTCGCGTCGGCGATCTCCCGTCGCACTCCGCCTAGTTGTGCACCCGGCTGCGTCGGCTCGCCAAGCAATCCGGCGGGCAGTCCAAAGGCGTTCAGAATGTCCGGCGACCAGGCGCCGGTCCGCGGATCCAGCATCTGCGTCGTGGTCGCGTTGGTGTACTCATTCACCTTCTCGCCCGTCAGCAGCCAATGGAACAGGTCCGGGATCATCAGCAAGCGATCCGCCGCCTGCAAGATCGTGGAATTCCTGGCCTGCATGGCCAGCAGCTGGTAGAGCGAATTGAATTGCATGAACTGCAACCCAGTCGCCTCATAGATCTTGTCGCGGGGGAGCGTCTGAAAGGCGGTTTCCAGGATTCCGTCGGTGCCTTGATCGCGATAGTGCAGTGGATTTCCGAGCAGTTCGTCGTCCTGGCTGATCAAACCGAAGTCGACGCCCCACGTGTCGACGCCAATGCTCTTGGCGTGATCGCCATATCGTTGCGCGGCCTCGCCCAATGCGTGCAAGAGGTTCTGCCAAAGCGCCGGCAGATCCCAATGCAAGCGGCCGGCCAGGCGGACGCCGCCATTGGGAAAGCGAGCGACATCCTCCAGCTGGATTCGGCCCCCGTCATACAGACCGGCGACCAGGCGCCCGCTTGACGCTCCAAAGTCCGCCGCGAGATAAACCGTGTTGGATCCTGACATGTCAGCGTTCGCGCACCAGCTAGGGATAGGAATTCAGAACCCCGAATGGAATTCCAGGTCGGCCACCAAGTGTAGCAATTCCAGGCAGGGATCGGGGGGGAAGGGATCAGGGGGCAGGGATCAGGGATCAGGGATCAGGGGGCAGGGATCAGGGATCAGGGGGCAGGGATCAGGGATCAGGGGGCAGGGATCAGGGATCAGGGGGCAGGGATCAGGGATCAGGGATCAGGGGGCAGGGATCAGGGATCAGGGAGGCAGGGATCAGGGGGCAGGGGGCAGGGATCAGGGATCAGTGGGCAGGGATCAGCGGGGCCGTCAACGGGTCACTGCGGAGAGCACGGAGGAACACAGAGGACAGAATTGCATCCGCCTCCGTGGTTCTCCGTGTCCTCCGCGGTCAATTCCATCCGGATGTTGCTTCACTTGATGCTCATGGGGTTTCGCTGGGCTGGCTTGGGGCCGTCCCTTGCGGGACGACAGAATTCGCCTGACCCCTGCTCCCTGATCCCGCTCCCGCCCCTGGTCCCTGCCTCCCGCCCCTGATCCCTGATCCCTGATCCCTGATCCCTGACCCTGCCCCTGATCCCTGCCCCCTGATCCCTGATCCCTGATCCCTGATCCCTGATCCCTGATCCCTGATCCCTGCCTCCCGCCCCCTGATCCCTGATTCCGGGTCAAGCTGATCGGCGTGCGCGGCCGATGCTTAGCTACAAGCTGGTCCTTAGTTGACTTAGTTTGTCAACATGGTAACAATCGTCCGCGGGCAGGCAGCTCTGGCGGAGGAAGCGACAACATGGCCGAATCAGCTCGGAAAACTCAACCTGATCCCCCCGAGGCGCCCACGTTGCGCATCATCGTCCCGCCCACTTCGGGCGATTCGTCCTCGCCGGGCGAGCAGCCCACTGCGGAATTCTTGGACGATTTGCGGGTCCAGAGCCAACGCTTGGAAAGCAGCACGCCGCAGGAAATCCTGGTTTGGGCCAGTCGGCGATGGGGACGCGAATTGACGATGGCCACGGCGTTTGGTCCGGAGGGCATGTGCTTGATTCACATGCTGGCGGAGGTCGCGCCGGAGACGCCGATATTCAATCTGGATACGGGCTATCAATTCGCCGAGACGCTTGAATTACGCGAGCAGGTACGCCGCCGCTACGGAATCGAAGTGGCCTTGGAGCGTCCCGCAACCACCGTTGAGGAATATGAGGCTCAGCATGGCGGGCCGCTGTATGCGACCGATCCCAATCGTTGCTGCGGCGATCGGAAGCTGGTTGTTTTGCGGCGAGCGATTGCGGGGAAAGCGGCCTGGGCCAGCGCCATTCGACGCGATCAAAGTCCCGACCGGGCGGTGGCGCCCATCGTCGGTTGGGATCAGAAATTTGGCTTGGTCAAGGTGAGCCCCTTGGCCAACTGGACGAAACAGCAAGTCTGGAAGCTGATCGCCGACGAGCGGATTCCCTACAATCCGTTGCACGACCAGGGATACACCAGCATCGGTTGCCAACCCTGCACGCGAGCGGTCTTGTTTGGCGAAGACGAACGGGCGGGGCGATGGAGCGGGTTCGGGAAAACCGAATGCGGTCTTCATAGCCTCTCCGACGGCGCGCCTCCCACGGAACCCGACATCCCCACGACGGACCTGTGAACATCTCCGCCAAGACTGAGTATGCGTGTTTAGCGATGATTGAACTGGCGTTGCAATACGCCAGCGACTCGCCGGTGCGTATTCGGGACATCGCCGAGGCCCATGACATTCCCTCGCGATTTCTCGTGCAGATACTTCTGCAGCTGAAATCGGCGGGCTTGGTGACCAGCGTTCGCGGTGCTGCGGGCGGCTACCACTTGGCCAGACCACCCGAGGCAATTACGCTGGCTAAGGTGATGGCGGCGGCGGACGGCCAAACGGCGCCCGAGGCGCCAGGGCAGGGAGGAGCGCCCGCGCTGACCGCCCTGCGTCGCGTCTGGAACGACGTGCATCAAGCCCAGCAGCGATTGCTCTCCCGTTTGACGCTCGCCGACCTCGTTGCGCGGGTCCAGGAACCCTCCGAGAATATGTACTACATCTGAGTCAACAGCAGCAGCAGCAGTTCAGAACCAAGGTGCAAGACTTTCGACAGGAACCCCCTGGGTCACCGACGCCAGACACGCCCACGAAGTCCCAACGGGACGGCCCAAAACCAGCCCAGGGTGCAGCGCAGCGCAACCCTGGGTCACCGACGCCAGACATGGCCACGAAGTCCCAACGGGACGGCCCAAAATCAGCCCAGGGTGCAGCGCAGCGCAACCCTGGGTCACCGACGCCTGCGAGGCCTGATCGTGATTAAGATCCAACCCACTCTACGGAATGCGATATGAGCAGTTATCGTCTTACTCATCTCAAGCAGTTGGAAGCCGAGAGCATTCACATCATTCGTGAAGTCGCCGCCGAGTTTTCCAATCCGGTCATGCTGTATTCGATCGGCAAGGATTCGGCCGTGATGGTGCATCTGGCCCGCAAGGCGTTTTTCCCTGGCAAGCCGCCGTTTCCGCTGTTGCACGTCGATACTGGCTGGAAGTTTCGCGAGATGATCGCCTTTCGCGAGAATTACGCGCGCAAGGAGCTTGGCTTCGACGTGCTCGCCTATCACAACACCGAAGGCGCGAAACTCGGCCTCGATCCGCTGACCAACAGCGGCAAGCACACCACGGTCATGAAGACGGAGGCGTTGAAACAAGCGTTGGACAAGTACAAGTTCGACGCGGCCTTCGGCGGCGCCCGTCGCGACGAGGAGAAATCGAGAGCGAAGGAGCGGGTCTATTCGTTCCGTGATCGCTTCCACCGCTGGGACCCCAAGAATCAGCGACCAGAACTCTGGAGTCTCTACAACGCTCGCGTGAACAAGGGCGAAAGCATCCGCGTGTTTCCCTTGTCCAACTGGACGGAGTTGGATGTGTGGCAGTACATCCATCTGGAGAGCATCCCCATTGTCCCGTTGTACTTCTCCGCCGAGCGCCCCATCGTACACCGCGACGGCGTCATGATCATGGTCGACGACGAGCGTTTGGAACTCAAGCCCAGCGAGGTTCCCGAGATGCGTCGCGTTCGTTTTCGCACCTTGGGCTGCTACCCGTTGACCGGCGCTGTGGACTCCGATGCGACCACATTGCCAGAGATCATTCAAGAAATGCTGTTGACCACCACCAGCGAACGGCAGGGCCGCGTGATCGACAACGACGAGGAAGGCGGCATGGAGGACAAGAAGAAGGAGGGTTACTTCTAACTCGTCCGCACCACTTCCCCGTCCTTGCGCTTCCCACCTGTACCCGTTCATTCACCATCAACGCACGAAAGCTTCGACACGTCATACGCCGCCCGCGGCGATTGGCTGAAGCACGTCACGGAGCCTCTCTCGGTCATGTCCCATCAAAGTGAATTGATCGCCACCGACATTGATGCGTATCTGCAACAACATGAACGCAAGGAGCTGTTGCGGTTCCTGACGTGCGGCAGCGTCGATGACGGCAAGAGCACGTTGATTGGCCGTCTGCTTTTTGACGCCAAGATGATCTACGAAGATCAACTCGCGAAGCTCGAAAAGGAGTCGGCGATCATCGGCACTACGGGCGGCGGTTTCGATCCCGCCTTGTTGACCGACGGGTTGCGCGCTGAACGCGAGCAAGGCATCACGATTGACGTCGCCTACCGGTATTTCTCCACGGCGAAACGGAAGTTCATTATCGCCGACACGCCCGGCCACGAGCAGTACACGCGGAACATGGCCACGGGCGCATCGACCGCCGATCTGGCCATCATTCTCGTGGACGCTCGACACGGCGTCATGACGCAGACCAAGCGCCACTCCTTCATCACCTCGCTGCTGGGCATCCGCCACGTGTTGGTCGCCGTCAACAAGATGGATCTCGTGAATTTCGATCAGAACGTTTACGAGCGGATTCGCCGCGAGTACATCGACTTCGCTTCGCGGTTGGATCTTCCCGACTTGCACTTCATTCCCTTGTCGGCCTTGAATGGCGACAACGTGGTGGATAAGAGCCAGCAAACGCCTTGGTACGACGGCCCGACGCTGATGCACTTTCTGGAGAGCGTGTACATTGGGTCCGACCGGAATCTGGAGGACTTTCGTTTTCCCGTGCAGTATGTGAATCGTCCAAATCTGGATTTTCGCGGCTTCTGCGGCGTCGTCGCCTCCGGCATTGTCCGACAGGGCGATGAGGTGATGGCGTTGCCTTCACGCAAGAAGTCGAAGGTGAAATCGATCGTCACCTATGACGGCGACCTGGATGAAGCCTTCGCGCCCCAAGCCGTGACGCTAACCTTGGAGGATGAAATCGACATCAGTCGAGGCGACATGATTGTGCGTCCGGGCAACGTTCCTAACTTGGAAAACAATTTCGAAGCGACCATCGTCTGGATGGCGGACGAACCGATGGTGCCGGGCAAGCAATACCTTTTCAAGCATTGCAGCAAAATCACCCCCGGTATGGTCTCCACCTTGCGGTACCGCATTGATGTCAACACGCTGCACCGCCAGGAAGCTCCCACGCTGCAGTTGAATGAGATCGGTCGCTGCAACGTCGCGCTCAGCGAAGTGATCGCGTTTGACGGCTACCGCCGCAATCGCGCCACAGGCGCATTCATTGTCATCGATCGCATTACCAACGGCACCGTCGGCGCTGGCATGATCGTGCAACGGGGTACGGGCGATAAGACCAGAGACCATTGGGAGGAAGCAGCGGAAGCAACCGGCGGAGAAGCGTCGGTCAGCGAAGTCACCCCCGCCGAACGCAGTGCTCGGTTTGGGCAAAGCCCCGCAACGGTGTTGTTCACTGGTTTGACCGGAGTGGGCAAGACAGCGTTGGCCTACGCACTGGAGCGAAGACTGTTCAGCGAAGGCCGAGCCTGCACGGTGCTGGACGGACAGCAGTTGCGGAGGGGCATGAGCCGCGATCTGGGCTTCACTTCCGAGGAGCGTTCCGAGAACCTTCGCCGCGGCGCCGAAGTCGCCAAGCTCATCAACGATGCGGGACTCATCTGCCTGGCCGCCTTCGTCGCGCCTCAAGACGATGTTCGCCGCAGGGCAGCCAGCCTCATTGGCGAGGAACGCACGCTGGTCGTGCATCTGGACGCGCCCATCGAAGTCTGTCGCCAACGCGACCCCAATCAACAATACGCCAAGGCCGATTCTGGCGAGTTCATGAACTTCCCGGGAGTCTCGGCGCCGTACGAAACGCCGCAATCGCCCGCCTTGAAGCTCGACACGTCCAAACTCTCGGTCGGAGAATGCGTCGAACAGCTGGTGCAGCTGCTCAAGACCCACAAGATCATTTAGTCAGCGCGTCATGAATGATCCCTGCGGGGCATGTTCCCCGTCGAGCGTTGTTAGAACGGGACCCATGACGGCCCTTCGGGCAACGCCGTTGCGGATTTTCGTGCGTTGTTTTTCGCGTTTCGGGAAGAATCTGAATCCGTCTCGCACACGTCATCGGTTTTGGATCTATGGGTTGAGGCCGGTTGGGACTTCCTGGCCGCCACTGGCGTCGGGGTTACCCAGGGTTGCGCTGCACTGCACCCTGGGCTGATGTGGGGCTGTCCCTTTGGGACTGCTTGCCTCTCCAATCAAGCTACGGCAGCAAGGTGAATTCTCCCGCGGTCGCCGTACACGCCGCGGCCATGACGTCCAGTGCGATGGACTCGCCGATCCACTGCACATGTCCGTCGGCAAAGAGGAAGTTGCAGCCGCCGGCGTGAAAACTGAAGGGTTCATTGTCGTTCCTTTTGTTCATCCCGAAGCGGCAGCCGGCCGCGGGACCGCAGCCTTCGTCCGATCCGTCCGCATTGGCGCCATCCAGGCTGAATGGCCCTTCGCTGTCGGCCCAGCCGATACCTTGATCATTGTCGAATTCTGGTCGCGGCTGACGCCGTCGATACACGTCCGGCCGAGCGGAGCACTCGACGACCATGATCGTATTGCTGGTTCCATCACGGACATCCACCAGGCGGACTCGGGAGTTGCGGTACATCACCGAATAGCGGTCGCCCGACGAGTAAAGCGGTGCGGGCAGATGGGGATTGATCGACCCCGGCTGAACTCCCATGATCGCCTCGAAGTCGGTGGGCGCGATCGGGTTGGCGAAGGCCATCGCGGGTCGGGGCGATTTGGCGATGGCGGCGAGTACCTCGGTCCTTGCTGGCGTGCTGGGACAGCGAAAAACGGGCACTGGGATTGCCGCGACCGTGGGGTTGACCCCTTCCCACCAATGCGAGCCAAAGTCGTAGAGATCCCGCACGTTGGTCTGCTCAAGATGCGGCAAGACCAAGCACCGCCAGCCAACGTATTTTCCCGCCGGGTTGCCGGGGCCCGCCTTGGTCCAGCCCGAGGCGGGGAAGGCTTGATGCGTGCCGTGAAACATGTGCAGGGCCAGCCCGATCTGGCGTTGACGGCTCGCACATTGCGTGCGCCGAGCCGCCTCACGCGCCGCTTGGACGGCGGGCAAGAGCAAGGCGGTCAGCACTCCGATAATGGCCACGGCGACCAAGAGTTCAATCAAGGTGAAACCGCTGCGCTGCATGGCCGGCCCTTCTCTCGACAATTTGTTCCAACAACTGGTTCGACGTGCGCTCAAGAAACGCCAAACGAAAGCAAGCATGCTCGCTTTCGTTTGACGAAAGACGTCGCCGATAGCTGAATTCCCAGCCGAAACGACCGGTCATCGCCCCATTATTCGGGAATCGTCACCGGCAGGCCGTCGGCGCGAGCGATCAGCTTCTCGTAAACCGAGTCCACCAAAACGTCCAGGCCCTCCTGCGTCAATGGATCCAGGTCGTGTTCGATCGTCTCTGGCAGGAAGTGGACACTGCCGTCCGCAAATGCGAACAGGGCGCCGCTTGGATGCCGGCTGGAAAAGACAGTGCGGGCAATCGCCGGATCGACGCCGGTGTAGTTCAGGCGGGCTTGGCCAAGGGCGATTTGATCCGCGCGGCCATCGGGTTCGACGCCAGCTTGGCGAATTCCGAACAGCAAAGCCGCATTCGAAAACTGTTGGCGCGGTTGATATCGCGATATTCCCAACGGCGCTCGCCCACAGCGATCGTGTTGGACGTCCCGTCCAAGATATCGGCGAAGCGAACGCCAACGTTTTCCACAAACACCCCGGCTTGGATGAGTTGCGATCGGTTGAGCAAGCCTATTTCGTTATCGCGGTTGGAGATGTCGTTGCCGTTGAAACTTACGCTGCTGCTATTGGCGCCGACGTAGTTGGAGGTGGACATCGGTTGGCCGGCGAGCAATCGACGAGTGTTCAATGACGGCGCGTTGTCCGAGGGGCAACGATAGGCCGCGACCGGCGTTTGCAGGGCGGTCGCCAAGGCCGGCGTGACGATGGCGTCCTCCAGTTGCACTGGACCCGGATTCAGTGTCGAGTGGAGAGTCACCTGCTCTATGAAGGGCAGGATCATCGTTCCCCAACCCCAGTACGGATGGGCGTTGCGGTCGGCCGGAAGGGCGTTGGTAAAGGTCCAGGCCGGCGGCAACACTCGGTGCGTGTCGTGGTATTGCTGCAACGCCAGCCCGAGTTGTTTCAAGTTGTTCGTGCATTGAGTTCGCCTGGCGGCTTCGCGAGCGGCCTGCACGGCGGGAAGCAGCAACGAGACGAGAATGCCGATGATGGCGATCACCACCAGCAATTCCACGAGCGTAAAACCAGACCTGCGAGTCGTTGACACCGACATATAAAAGAATCCTAAACGGCGCCCATGAAGAGAAAAGATCCCGCCCCCGGATGCGCTGCACCGAAAACACCTCCCAGCCTAACAAATCGTAGGCGCCGCTGTTCGCAGAATCCCGGAATTTTTCGCAGAATCTCGATCTTCGGTACGCAATCCTTCGTTGGATCGGGCTTAGCCGTCACTTTCCGAAGACCTTCCCCCGCTTCGCAGGCGTTGGACACACCGGTCGGCGCTTGCCGCAGTTTCCTAAAGTAGGCTGCCGCCGAAGTGACTCGATAGCCGAAAACAAAAACAGTTGTGTATGTCTGCATCGCAACATCCCGCGCAGCCTCCCACCCCACTCATCTTGCCCCGCAGCGTTCATGCCTTCAGCCCCCACCACCCCGGGCGGCCGGCTCGGCGGCAAACGCGAAGCCCTTCACGGCAAATGGCGCCTTCACGGCCTCCTGCACCGAGGGGCGTACGCGACCGTCTTTCGAGCCACCGCCGCGTCGTCCGAATACGACGAACATCAGCCCGCGGACTTCGTCGTCAAGCTTGCGCGTTGCGACGCCCAGCGGCGCCTGGCGATCGCGCTGCTGCAACGGGAAGTGCAGGTGGCGACCCAGGCGACGCACGCGCATCTGCTCCCGGTCGTCGATTGGAGTTTTGCGGTCGCGCCCTATTACGTCGTGTCGCCGCACCTTTCCGGAATGAACCTCGAGGGCCTGCTGCAGCGATATCGGCCGCCCCTTCCGGCGAGCCTCTGGATCGTCCGCCAAGTCGCCGACGCATTGACCGGCTTGCATCAGTCCGGATGGCTCCATGGCGATGTGAGTCCGGCCAACGTTCACGTGGCGCCCAATGGCCACACGACGTTGCTCGATTACGGTTTCGCTCGGCGTCTGGATTGCTCCAGCCACCGCGATCAGTGGATGCGAACCACGTCCTCGGTAGCCGATCCGCCCGAGGTCCAACAGGGTGGGGCCTACACGACCGCCAGCGACATCCACGCGCTCGGCCTGCTGCTGAATCAACTCCTGGATCGCCGCCCCCAGCCAACCACGGCGGCGAACTCCACGCTTCTGGACTGGGTTCGCCAGCGATTGCTCAACGCGGACCCATCACAACGAGCAACCGCACAGCAAGCCCGCCGCGAATTGCTCGCCTGGGAAGTCGAGGCGGTAGGGAGGGAGTAGAGGGTAGAGGGTAGAGGGTAGAGGGTAGAGGGTAGAGAGTAGAGGTGTTTACCCAGGGTTGCGCTGCGCTGCACCCTGGGCTGATTTGGGGCCGTCCCTGCGGGACTGATTCTTGGTCTGCCTACTCTCCACTCCCAAGCGCCTACCCCTCTACTCTCTACCCTCTACTCTCTACCCCCTACCTCCTACCTCCTACCCTCCCACGTATCTGGCGTAGAGGGTCTTGGCGACGGCGATTTGCTCGGTGCCGTTGAAGATGGCTCTTCCGTCTGGGAAGAGGGTCATTTGGATGTCGCCCGTTTTGAATCGCAGGAGGTAGGGGTTGCAGACGACTTCGCCCAGCCCTTGAAGCTGCTGCTGCATGGACTTGAGGTTCAGTTGGCGCCTGCCTGGCGGATTGAGTTGAACGGCGTTGCGTCCGCAGAGCACCGCCGAATGGCTTCCTCGGCTGCCGTCCAGCCAAGGGTAGGCTCGGCCGGTGCAGGCGTCACACGCGTTGGACTGCTTTAACGCCTCGAGACCAACCTGGCGGATGCGGCACTCCCAGAGATCGATGATGGTCAGGTGTCGGCTGATCGCCTCGCGATGCCCGGTGAGGATCTTCATGGCCTCACAGGCCTGCCAAGACGCGATGACATTGATGATCGGTCCCAGCACGCCTGCCGAATCGCAGGTCGCGGTGCTGCCTGGCGGCGGCGCTTCCGGCATCAGGCAGCGCAGGCAGGCGGTCTCGCCGGGTAGAATCGTCATGGTCTGGCCTTCGGCTCCGATGGAACCGCCATAGACCCAGGGGAGCCGCAGCTTCTGCGCCGCGTCATTCAGCAGATACCGAGTCTCGAAATTGTCCAGCCCGTCCAGGATCAGGTCGACTCCCTCGCACAGCGCTTCGATGTTCTGATGATCCACGTCCGCAACGACGGCTTCGAGCGTCACCTGCGAGTTGATTTCGCGTAGTCGTCGCTCGGCGGCGATCGCCTTGGGCAATCCCGCGTCGACGTCCGCTTCGTCGTACAGAACTTGTCGTTGCAAGTTGTTCAACTCCAGGAAGTCCCGATCGACCAAGCGAAGAAATCCAACGCCGGCTCGCACGAGCGTATTGGCCAGCACCGACCCCAGCGCGCCGCATCCGCACAGCAGCACGCGACTGGCGGCGAGTCGTCGTTGGCCGTCCTCGCCGATCGGTGCGAATCGCATTTGGCGCGCGTAACGCTGCAAGTCGGGCGGCTCGATGCTCAACGGTCGCTCCTCGGGCGGAAGGGCGAATGTGCGATGGGGCCGACGACAAAGCCCGCCAGATCCATCGGGGAGCATTCACGTTGCAGCGCGTCGCACATCCGACGTTGCTCGACGTACGAACGCTGGTCGTTGGAGGGCGCCACGGCGACAAAAGCTGGCCCTTGGGGAACGCTGGCCGGGACGGCGCCGGACTCCGACTCCCCACGTTCTCCCGCGCCTTGGTCGGCAGCCGCACTTCCCATGGAGAGAGACCTGAGACTCCGCAGCACGTTGACGGCGCCCCAGTGGGAGTCCGCCCAAGCGGGAGTTGCGGCGCCAACTTCATCCCAACATCCCAGCAGGACATTGGGTGCGTAACGCAATTTCAGCTCGTGGAACGGTTGATCGATCCCCACGGGGGCCACGACCGTCCACACGGCGGGGCAATCCTTGGCGATGGTGAAGGCGCTGATCAGGTCCTCCGACCGGGCGAACATGGCGATCGGAATGGCCTGCTGCGTGGCCCATGCTCCGAGTTGCTGCGAGTAATCCTTGGTGGTCAAGCACAGCCCGCCGCGCAGCTCGGACAATTCGCCGAATTGTTCGTAGCTTTCCGGGGCGGCGCTTACTCCGCGAAACACCCATCGACGTCCTTCCCAACGAAAGCTCCCCCGCCGCGCCGCTAACGGCCGCACGCCGGCGGTTCGCCGCCAGGTCAGCGGGGCTTCGTCGGCGCCTTTCAAGTGGATCGTGACGAGGTACGTTGCTGGCGACCAGGGACTCCAGAAACACGGGTCCATCAGCGTGGCGCGAGCCAAAGGAGCAGGATCGTTGCCGAGACTCTGCAGCGGCGCCCGTGACTTCAACGTGGCGGCGTCTTCCCGGAAGGGCCCTTCGGCAAAACCGCTGATTTCGGCGGCCGCCAACAGGCGCAGCTCCTGGTCGGTCGGATCGACCGTTGCCAAGCGAACGTACAAGTCGGCGCGATGCCCTGTGGTCACTCCCCAGAAGACGATCGGTTCGATCATGGCGAGGTATCCGCATCAGCCGGCGGAACGCGATGCAAATGGCGTCCAGTGGCGGACTGGGGGCAAGCCATGATCTCCTCAGGCGGGCCTTGCGCCACCACTTGCCCGCCCAGTTCGCCCGGGCCCGGTCCCAAGTCGATAATCCAATCCGCCGAACGCATCATCTGCAGGTTGTGTTCCACGATAATTAAGGAATGCCCGACGCTCAGTAACGCTTCAAAACAGTCTAGCAACTTGACGATATCGGCAAAGTGGAGGCCAGCAGTGGGTTCATCCAGAAGCAGCAACATGCGTTGCCGATTGGACATCGCCAGGCAACCGGCCAACTTGACGCGTTGTGCTTCGCCGCGCGAGAGCGTGTTAGCGGGTTGTCCCAATCGCAGATAATCCAAGCCGACATCGATCAGCGGTTTCAGCCGCGCTTGCACCTTCGTCTGGCGACGAAAGAAAGCGAACGCCTCGCGGACGGTCATGTCCAGGACCTCAGCGATGTTCCTGCCTCGATACCGCACGTCGAGAATCTCCGAGCGATATCTCTTGCCCTGGCATTGATCGCACTTCATATACACGTCGGCGAGGAACTGCATGTCTTTCTTGAGAAAGCCGTCGCCCTTGCAATGGGTGCAACGCCCGCCATCGACATTGAAGCTGAAGTGACCCGCTTCATAGTTGTGCGTTCGAGCGTCCAACGTCTGCGCGAACAAGGCGCGAATCGGATCAAACGCTTTGGAGTAGGTGACGGGATTCGATCGCGGCGATCGGCCAATGGGGCTGGAGTCGATCAGCACGACATCGTCCAGCTGACCGTCGCCAAGCACGTCCTCATAGGGCAACGTCTCGGGGGCGTCTTTCTTCTTACGGCGGCAAATCGCGCCGTAGAGCGTGTCCTGCACCAGGGTGCTCTTGCCTGACCCGCTGACTCCGGTGACCAGGCATAACACGCCGAGTGGGAATTCCACATCGATCTGCTTCAGGTTGTTGCCGCGAGCGCCGAGCAGTCGCAACGAGCCTTTGCCGCGGCGCCGCTCGGCCGGCGGCGACGCGCCTCGACGCCCGGCGAGGAAGCTGCCGGTGATGCTATGCTTGTCGCACAACATGCCGGCGACATCGCCTTGATAGACAATCTCGCCGCCGCTTTGTCCCGCGCCGGGGCCCACCTCGATCAAGTGCTCCGAGGCGCGCAACAAGGATTCCTCATGCTCCACGACGATCAGTGTATTGCCGCGCCGCCGCAATTGCTCGATGGCCCCGATCAATCGTCCGATGTCGTGCGGATGCAAGCCATTGGTGGGCTCGTCCAAGACATACATCATGTTCGTCAGGTTGGATCCCAGGGCGGAGGATAGGGCGACGCGCTGCGATTCGCCCCCGCTCAATGTTCGCAGCGTCCGATCCAGCGTCAGGTATCCAATCCCGACCGAATCCAGGTATCGTAGTTGCCCGCCGATCCGCTCGAGCAGCACGCCGCCGACGCGAGCATTGGCCTCATCCACTTCGAGTGCGTCAAAGAACGCCAGAGCATCGGCGACCTTCATGCGACAGATCTCGGCCATGTTCCTGCCGCCGACCAAGGTCGCCAACGCCTCTTCGCGCAAGCGATCACCGTGGCATGCGGGGCAATCCCGATAGCTTCGCCAGCGACTCAGGAACACGCGGATATGCATCTTGTACTTGCGCCGCTCCAACCAGGCGAAGAAGCCATCGAGCCCGCCGAAGTTGTGTGGGGGCGATCCCTTGTGCAGGATCTTCAGATGCGCGTCGGTCAATTGCTCGAATGGAACATCGACCGGCAGATCGACGTCGCTTGCCAAAGCGAGCAATTCCTCGAGTTCATGCGCGTAGGCCGGCGTATTCCAGGGCGCGACGGCGCCCTGGCGCAAGGACTTCTTTCGATCGGGGACGATCCGATCCATGTCGATTTCCGAGACGCTGCCGAAACCCTCGCAGACGCGGCACGCCCCCAAGGGGCTATTGAAGCTGTAAAGGCGAGGCTCCGGCGTTGGATACTCGCGATCGCAATCCTCGCAATACAGTTCGCGCTGAAAGCGAACTCGGGTCCAGGGCTTCTGGTCGACTTCCAACGCCACGCCGCGTACTTGATCCCCCGGATCGTGCTCGGCCGCCCAGACCGGAAAGTTGTGCGAATCGATCAGGACGCAGCAACGACCGCCGCCGCGTGCAAAAGCAGTTTCCAATGAATCGGTAAGCCGATCGAGGTCGCCGCCTCCGCTCAAGCGGTCCACCACCACCAACGCCTGGCGGGCGCCCGCGGCTTCCAGCGGTTCATCCAGGCGTCGCGTCACGCCATTCAAAATGATTCGCAGCAATCCGTCCTCGCGCCACTGGGCCGCGAACTCCTCGAATTCGTCGGCCGCGAGAGCCTGTTCAAAGCCCACCAGCAGGCGAGCCGCCGCGGGGAGCGTTCGCAATCGATCCGCGACCGAATGCGGATTCTCTCGGCGGAGCCAACGGCGGCAGCCTTGGCAGTAGACCCGTCCGATCTTGGCGAAGACAAGCCGCAAGTAGTCCAAGACCTCCGTGGCGGAGCCAACCGTGGAACGACTTGACGGCGAGCCTCCCGCTTGCGCCACGGCGATCGCCACGGGCAGGTTGTCCAGCCGCTCGGCGTCCGGTTTGGCCAGCCGGTCCAGGAACTGCCGCGTGTAGGCCGAGAAGCTCTCCAGGTACCGTCGCTGCCCCTCAGCATACAGCGTATCGAGCGCCAAACTCGACTTGCCGCTGCCGCTGACCCCGCAGATCGAAATCCACCGACGCGATGGCAAGTCCAGGTCAACACCCTTCAAATTGTTGACCCGCACGCCGCGAAGAATAATGTCAGGAGCGTTCAAACCGGCACCTCGTCAAAGTCCAACCCCAGCATACCGTCGTCCGCCGCGTCGGACCATGGGCGAGCGAGCCTGGTCACGACGGGGAAGGCGGTGCGCCCTTTGCTAAAAATCGGGCCGGCCTGTGTATCAACCGGCTCCCCGCTCCATGGCCAACGTTCTATAATCTGGCGATGGCCAAGCCCCGCTCCAATCCGTTCTATGTCGCTTTGCTGCTGGTCGGCACGGTTTTCTGCATGACCGCGATCGCCTACGTGGTGATGATCGTCGTGCGGGCCAAGTCGCCTGTCGCCGATCACCCCTTGATCGCCTTCATGGCTGAATCGGGCGATCGCTTGTTATTGATCGAATTGGCGATTCTCGCGGTGGCGACATTCGCCGCGATTGGCGCGGACGGTTGGTTCGAAGGGGCGCCGGCCGGCCGGGACCTTGATCCGCCCAACGAGTCCGCCTCGCCGCCTGCGGCGGAAGACGATTAGCACCTTGTCGATGTGGGAGCCAACCAGCATGCGTGTCGTGAACAACTCAGATGTGGAATCTCGACCGGTTGACATGGAGGGGTCTTCCGGCTGCACGGTGCGCTGGCTCGTGGGTAAGACGGATGGCGCTCCGAATTTCGCGATGCGGCAGTTCGAAGTCGCACCAGGCGGGTTTACTCCCAAACATCACCATCCCTACGAGCACGAAGTGTTCGTGTTGGAAGGCCAGGGCGAAGTGTTCGAAGGTGATCAGCCGCATCCCCTGAAGGCCGGCGACGTGGTCCTGGTCACGCCCGATGAAGTGCATCAGTTTCGCAATACGGGCGACTCCCCGCTGAGGTTCCTCTGCTTGATTCCGAACTCCGCCTTGGACCAGCCGATCACGCCCGCTCCCGAGTGCGGCCGCTAACCGCTCGGCCTCGAAACCCCGGCGACCTCAAGTCGGCGACCTCAAATCGGCGGCCGGCCCAGGGTGGCCGCACCTCGCTTGAAGGACGCCGTCATGGCTCGGAAGGACGACTCACGCCGAATCGAAGAATTGCGGGAGCAGATTCGACGCCATGACATCAAGTACTATGTGGATGCCGAACCGGAAATATCGGATCTGGAGTACGATCGCCTATTCCGCGAGTTGAAGGACCTGGAGCAGGCCCATCCGGAGTCGATTACGCCCGACAGCCCGACCCAGCGCGTGGGCGAGTCGCCGATCGACGACCTCAAGAGCGTGCGGCATCTGGTCCCCATGCTCTCGATCGATAATACCTATAGCCTCGCCGAGTTGCGCGACTTCCAACAACGCGTCGTGAAGCTGGTCCCCGACGACGAGATCGCGTGGGTCGTGGAGTTGAAGATCGACGGCGCCGCGATCTCGCTGATCTACGAGGATGGCCAACTCGCCCGCGCCGTCACACGGGGCAACGGCGAAGTTGGCGACGATATCACGCATAACGCGCGGACGATCGTCGATGTGCCGTTGCGTCTGCATGGCGATGTTCCGCCCCGCGTGCTGGAGGTGCGCGGCGAGGTCTACATGACCAATTCCCACCTCGCGCACTTGAACGAATTGCAAGCCCAGCGCGGCGATCCGCCATTCAAGAACGTGCGCAACTGCGCGGCCGGCGCCATTCGCATGTTGGACCCTCGCCTCTGCGCTGAACGCGGGTTGCGCCTGTTCTGCCACGGGGCCGGCGTGCATGAGGGAGTCGAAGCCAAGTCGCACATGGAGTTCCTGGAATTGCTCCGCGGCTTCGGCTTGCCGCCCACACCCATGGTGCGCAGCTTTCGCGACTTTGACGCCGTGCTGGAGCATTGCGAACATGTGGTCGAGAACCTGCATGAATTGGATTTTGAGGTCGACGGCCTGGTCATCAAGGTCGATCAATACGCACTGCAACAAGCCCTTGGCGCTCGTTCGCGCAGCCCTCGCTGGGCGGTCGCCTACAAGTGGGAGAAGTATGAAGCGTCGACGCGGCTGATGGATATCCGCGTTCAAGTTGGCAAGACAGGCGCCATCACTCCGGTCGCCGAACTGGAGCCCGTCCAACTCGCGGGCACCACCGTCAGCCGCGCCAGCCTGCACAACGCCGACGAAATCCAACGCTTGGACGTGCGGCCCGGCGATTGGGTCATCGTCGAGAAGGCGGGGAAGATCATTCCCCATATCGTTCGCGTCGAATTGGAAAAGCGGGAAGGAGACCCTCCTCCCTTCGCCTTCCCCACCGTTTGCCCCAAGTGCTCGACCGAGTTGATCAAGGATGAAGGCGGTGTTTACATTCGTTGCCCGAATGTCGCGTGCCCGGCGCAGCTCAAGGAACGACTCAGTTACTTCGCCAGTCGCAACGCCATGGACATTGAAGGATTGGGCGAGAAGTTGGTCGGGCAACTCGTGGACGCTGAGTTGGTCAAGGACTTCGCCGATCTCTACCACTTGCGCGTCGAGGACCTGTTGAAGCTGGAGCGTCTGGGCAGGAAGTCAGCGGATAAGTTGCTCGAAGGCGTCGAGGCAAGCAAGTCTCGGGGGCTGGCTCGCTTGTTGAACGCGTTGTCGATTCGGCATGTCGGTCAGCGAGTCGCCAGCGTGCTGGCCGGCAGCTTCCCCAGTGTCGATGCGTTGCAAGCGGCTTCCTGCGAGCAAATCGGGGAGGTCAATGAAATCGGCGACATCATCGCGGGCAGCGTCTTCGATTTCCTTCATTCCGACTACGGATCGGGTCTGCTGCAACGCCTTGGCCAAGCCGGCGTGGACTTGACCGCTCCGCAACCAACCGTTGCCAACCAGGACGGCCCGCTGGCGGGAAAAACTGTGGTCGTCACAGGAACGCTCGCGAAGTACTCGCGCGATGAAGCCCATGCGTTCATTGTGCAACATGGGGGACGTCCCTCGTCCAGCGTGTCGGCCAAGACGGACTTTGTGTTGGCCGGCGAGAAGGCCGGCAGCAAGCGGGCCAAGGCCGAAAAACTCGGCGTGGCCATTCTGTCCGAGGAGGACTTCGAACGCCTGCTCGGCCTCTGAGTTCCGCTGGTTGCGGCGGCGAAAAGGCGTCCCCGACGGAACGGCCGGACTCAGGGGATTACCCAGATTGCCTGGTCGCCCTTCATTGACCTTGCCGCCATCCCCCTCAGAAGGATAGAATCGCGCCGGCTTACGCGCATGGATGCGCTGAAGTGAGACCTGCATCGTATTCTGAAAGTCATGGAGGACGTGCCATGTCCGTTTCCGCCGCCTCGTCGCGCGAGTTGCAGCAGCGCGAACTAATGGGATCGGATCTGCTGCCCGAGGCTCGACGCGTCCTGCGCGAAGAAGCTCGAGCTCTCCTAGCGCTGTCCGAACGATTGGACGAGCGATTCTCGGAGGCGACTTCCTGGATTCACAATTGCCAAGGCAACGTCATGACGTGCGGTATTGGCAAGGCGGGCTGGATTGCTCAAAAAGTCGCCGCGACGCTCGCGTCACTGGGCGTCAGCAGTCAATTCCTGCACCCCGCCGAGGCGGTTCATGGCGACTTGGGTCGGGTTCGCACACACGATCTGGTGCTGGCGTTTTCCTATAGCGGCGAGACCGAAGAAGTCAATCGGCTCTTGCCGATGTTCGAGTCGCGGGGAATTCCCGTGATCGCCGTCACTCGCAGCAGCCGCAGCACTTTGGGCTCCGCCGCCAATTGCACGATCGAACTGGGAACGATTGAGGAAGCTTGTCCCTTGGGGTTGGCGCCGACGGCCACCACCGCGGCGATGCTGGCGATCGGCGACGCGTTAGCGATTGTCTGCAGTGGGCGACAAGGATTCGCGGCCGATGACTTCGCCGTATTTCATCCGGGAGGCAGCCTTGGCCGCCGTCTCTCCGTGGCGGAGGACGCCATGCGGCCGCTCACAGAATGTCGCGTCGCCCGCGCTGAGGACTCGGTGCGTCAATCGCTCATCTCCCAACATCGTCCTGGGCGCCGCTCCGGAGCGATCTTGGTGATGGACGCCGAGGGCGTTCTCGCCGGCTTGTTTACCGATAGCGATTTGGCGCGCTTATTGGAGCGCCAGGACAATCAGGCGCTGGACGCCTTGTTGGGCCAAGTCATGACCCAGTCGCCTTTGGCGGTCGGCGCCAAGACTCGCATCGCCGACGTGCTGCAAATGCTCGAGGACCATCGGATTAGCGAGTTGCCCGTCTTGGATGAACGAAGGCGCCCCTTGGGTATGATTGACTTGACCGACTTGGTGGGAACGGCCGCGGGCCAACCTGCGGAGCATGCCGTTAAATCGCCGCGCTCGGCGCCAGGGTCGCCCGCGGCTGACGCGTCGCCGCCTTGCATCCTCCCCTTCCCGAACCCTTCGGCAACGGACTCCGTAGATGAAGCTTGACGCTCTCTGCCGCAACATTCAGATTCTGCTGTCGGACGTTAACGGAGTGCTGACCGACGGTGGGATTATTCTGGACAATCAAGGCATCGAGTCCAAACGTTTCCACGTGCGAGACGGTTTGGGCATTCGGCTCTGGAAACGAGCCGGCGGTCGCTTTGGTTTGATCACGGCGCGGACCTCGCAAGTCGTGCGGATGCGGGCGATCGAATTGGATGTGGAGATAGTACGGCAAGGAATTGAGGACAAGCGAGCGGCCGTCGAGGAGATTCTGCAGGAGCTCAATCTGCAGCCGCAACAGCTTTGCTATATCGGCGACGATCTTGCGGATTTGCCCGTCATTCAATGGGCGGGCTTGGGAGTCGCCGTCGCCGACGCGGCGTCGGAAGTCCGGCAAGGAGCCCGCTATGTGACGAAGTCGCCCGGCGGCCAGGGCGCCGTCCGCGAACTGGTCGAGATGCTGCTGAAGTCGCAGCAACGATGGGATGAATTGATCGGCCGGTACAAGGCCTAGCCTTGATGTCTGGATCATGGAGACAAACTCGCGTACCGCCGGCTTTGCCGACAACCGCGAAAACATGGGATGTCGATTCTTCGCGCCAGCCTCCGATTTGCGACCGCTCTGGCGGTGTCCATGGCTTGCTATTGGACCTACGCCACGACGTTCGCGTCCTGGTTGCAGCCCAAGTTCGTCACGGGCGATGGACGCGCTGAAAACTACCCCCTGGTCACCGAGAGCATTGATCTCACGCCATATTTCAAGCCGGGTTCCTGGGAATTGGAAATGGCGAGCGTGACGGTCGTGCAGATGAAGTACGGCTATCTTGTTTTTCGCGACTTTCAACGCGCTGAAGATAAGCTGAAAGTCTCGCCGATGTCGCTCGTCTTTCACGCGAGCGGCCCGGCGCCCGGGCCGGGTCCAGCGGCCGCTCCCACGGGTCGTGCCGAGAATTGCCTGGTCTTGCGCGCGCCGAAGGCGCCTTGCTCGAATTCCCCAATAAGCTCTCCGAGTCGGGGCTCCGCGGCTCGCCGGCGTCCGGGCGGTTGTTGGGCGAGATCACAATCGAGCAGGCCTTGACGGCCCCAGAGCAACCACCCTTACGATGCGTCACACGCAATGTCCATATCACCCCCGAGAAGATCTGGACCGCCGCGGATGTCAGTTTCCAGTGGGGACGCACGCATGGCGCCGGCCGCGATTTAACGGTCGCCCTGCAGCATGACTCCTATGATCGCTCGGCCGGGGCCGCTTCCTACGCAGGAATTCAAGCCGTTGCTCTCCGGCAGGTTCATCATCTCACGCTGGACCTGGCCGATCAGCGACTGTTGGCGAAAGGGGCCGACGGCGAACCGACGTCGAACCCAACGCTGGGCAAAGAAGCGGGTTTGCTGGATGTCGCCTGCCAAGGACAGTTTCGCTTGGACTTGCGGCGCAATGTCGCCTTCTTCGAGAAACAAGTCCTCGTGCGGCGACTGTTGAGCGACGGACCGGCGGAGTCGTTGGCCTGCGAACATCTGGAACTGCATTTCCATCACCAGCGCGACAGCAAACCACTCCGCTTGCCGGCCGCCGAGCCGCAACAACAACCGCCCGACAGCGCGGCGCATCTACAACTAGTTCGCATTCAGGCCGCCGGGTTTCCCGTGCATTTGAAAGCGCCGCAGCGCGAGTTGGACGTGCAGGGCGAGATTCTGCGGTTTGATCTGGAGACCAGGAAGCTGTTGCTGGACGGCGAGCGCGTCCAATTGCGGCAAGGAATCCACACGGTCTCCGCCTCCGCGGTGGAATACGAGTTGCGAGTAGACGACCCACAACGCCTGGGAAGGCTCTGGGCCCACGGGCCGGGGAGGATCGACGTGGTCGGCGACGGCGAGCGTCCCCCTTTGATTGCTCAATGGACCAACGTCCTGCAATTGCAGCCGCGCGACGGCGAGCACGTCCTTTCGCTGCAGGAAGGAGCGACGCTGGAGATCGTTGGCTTCGGAAGGTTTTCCGCCGAGCAACTGCACTTCTACTTGAGAGAGACTCCGGCCGAAGCTCCTCAAGTCAGGCGACTGGCGGATCCCGTCGTTCAGCCGTTGGCCGGCGGCGCTTCGCCAGCGACTGCCCTCTCAGGGATTCCGCGGCCCGCCGGTTCGTCGCCGAAGGCCGAGATGCTGCTGACGCCTGATCGCATGTTGGCCAGCGGTCGCGTCGATATTGATTCCAAGTTCCTGCGAGGCGCGGCGACCGAATGTCGGATCTGGTTCACGCACGGCCCGCCGGCGGTCATGGGGAACGCGATCAACCCCGGCGATCCGATGCGGCGGACGGTTTCGTCGAACCCGCAGCAGTGGTTGCAGCAATGGGAAGGCCCGCCGCTGCAATTGCAAGCCGGGATGATTCAAGCCCAAGTGGATCTATCAGCGCAGCAACCAAGCATCATGCGAGCCAGTCTGCATGATCGCGTTTCGATTCGTCGGCAAGCCGCGGATCCGCGGCAATCCTGGTCGGTCGCGGGCGACCTGATGCAGTATTGGGCCGCCGACGGCGTGGTCACGCTGATGGGTCAACCGGCGAGAATCCAATCGCAACAAGCCCAGCTGGAGGGACCGCGGATCACCGTCTCGCCCTCGCGCGGCTCGATGGAAGTGAATGGAGGGGGGCTGGTTCGCGCCCTCATGGAGGATGGGTTGCGACCCTCCGAAGTCGTCTGGAAAGGCACGCTGACATTTGACGGCAAGCTCGCTACAGTGCGCGATGAAGTGCAGTTTCGAGGCGAACAGCGGCAAGGAGAGAACAAGATCTTGCGGTTCTTTGGACGCACCGGTTTGCTCGAAGTCGAGTTAGCTCGCGAGATTATGTGGAATGAACTCCATCGCGACAAACTCGACCGCCAGCCGCTGGAGTTGTCGAAGTTCGATCTCAGTTCGCCGAACCAACCGGAAGCAGGCGTGTATCTCGAGGCGGCGACGTTCGCGGGAAGTTCGCAGCTTTCTTACGACCGAGTGCAGATGCAGGGGGTCACTTTTCTGAACGCCTCCGGCGAGATTCATGGCAGGGGGCCTGGCGTGACCACCACGACCCGGGCCGGTGGATTCGACTTGCCGTCGCTTGATCCGGCGCTGGGCCGCTTCGCTGCGCAACGGCCGGAAATCGCTTCCATCCCCAAATTGACGTTCCTGCAAGTCCGTCACCAGGGTCCGTTGCATGCGAATATTCGCAATGGCTACCTGAGGGTCGAGGAAGGAGTGCAGGCGACACTGGCGCCGGTCGCGCGTTGGGAGGACCGCGTCGTCGTGCAGCGTCGCGAGGAGATGTCGGACCAGACAGCCGTGTTGTATTGCCAGCAGCTAACCGTCTCGCAAGCCGCAACCAACTCACTTGGTCAGCGCCAACTTCACTTGCAGGCCGAAGGCAACGCGCAGATCGTCGGTCGCCAATTCTCGGCGCGGACGCACCGCCTCTCCTACGACCAAAGCAAGGACCTCGTCGTACTGGAAGGGAGTGCACGCGACAGCGCCGAGCTGCAACTACATCGCGACGATAATCCGAATCCGCAAAGCATGCCGCACCGGCCGCTTCCTCTTCTGGCCGAAGTCGCTGGACTTTCGCATGGAAGGTGGGCAGGGTTTCAACACCGGCCCGTTGGATTCGGCCGCCAATCGGTAACGCGCGGGTCACGCCACGACGGGGCATGTCCCCGTCGGGCGATGCTCTTCGCCAGCACATGCACAAAACGGGTCACGCCACGACGGGGCATGTCCCCGTCGGGCGATGCTCTTCGCGCAGCAAACAGCGCTATCTGGCGAGGAGCAGCGCCCCGCTGGGACGAGCCGGACGAGCCCAGCGGTGGCGGGAATTTGCCGGCTAGTCGCGATTCGCTTCAAGCTAGTTTTCAAGGATTCGCCTGACGGCCACGGCTAAGATTATGTCGGCCCTCCGGGCCTAAATAAATGTGGGCAAACCCAGCGACCGTCGAACTACTTACGTAGAATCGTCAGTACCGGCTCGAAGTCCTCGGGGGTTTCTTGGCAGCAGCGGGCCGCGTTTTCGGCGAGCCATTGCGCCGCCGGATCTTGCTCGAGCCAGTCGCGAGCAACGCCCGCCAGGCATTCGGGCACAGCGGGGAACTCGCGTTGTTCAAACAATTGGAGCGCACGTTCATACGCGTCGCGCGCAGTGCGCCGCTTTTGTTCCTCGGCGGCATCGTCGTTGGGGCAATGCAGCTCGTACAGTTCCACCGGCTGCCGGAAGCCGGGGAGTCGAGCCTGGCAGAGTCGCCGCGTCGCGAATTCGTCCGTTAAGTGGCCGCGGACTTCGCCGCTGATGATGATGGGCACGCCGAAATACTTGGTGGAGCTTTCCAGACGGCTGGTGAGGTTGACCGCCGGACCGCTGGGGCCGTATTTCAGGCGTCGCTGGCTGCCGGCGTTGCCGACAAAGGCCGCGCCGCAGTGCAGGCCGACGCCGACCTTGAGTTGTCTGACGACGGAATCCAAAGGCGACTGTCCGGACTTGCGAAAGAACTCCTGGATCTCCAAGGCGGCCTGGCAGGCTCGTGCCTGGTGGTCTTGTTGATCGAACGGCGCGTTCCACATCGCGGCGAGTCCATCGCCCTGATAATCAATGATGCTGCCGCCTGAGCGGATCACCAGATCGGTCATCGGATCCATGATCTGCGAAACCAGTCGAAACGATTTTTCGGGCCCGATTTGTTCCGAGATTGCGGAGAAGCCGCGAATGTCGCAAAACATGACGGTGATGATGCGTCGTTGACCGTCCAACAGCGTTGGGTCCATCTCCAGGGCCCGCGCTAATTCCGGCGAGCAAAAGCTCTCGAATTGCAGACGCGTCCGGGCGGCTTCCTCTTCGCGCTTGCGGCGCGTGAGGCCGACGCCGACCGAACCGGCCACCAATTGAACCAGTTGCGCTTCCAAGGGGCGAATCCCCAGACGCCCATGCCGCGACTGGAAACGACGCACGCCGTACAAGGCTCCGATGACGTCGCGGGTCTCGTTGAAGATGGGCGAGGCCACGAACGATTGCACGTTCATCAAGCTCTGATCGCGTTGCAGCAATTCGTCGCCCTGATAAAAAGTGCGTCCTTCTTTGACGACTCGATTCAACACTCGCAGACTGAATCCCGGTTCCGTGTCATCGGCGGCGACCGTGGCGGCGGTTCGCCATTTGTCGCCCTCGCGGAGCAACATCATGGCCGCATCCAACCCGATGAGATCCACGACCGCGCGGGCGGCTTCTTCATAGAATTGGCCCGTTCCCGCGGCCGCCTTCTGAACCGTCAACAATGTCTCGAACCACTGGGCGAGCCGCTCGGCTGAAGGGGAATCGTCCAGGCGCCTGGCGGTCGCCCGCATGACGTCGGTGGATTGACTCTGCCGTGGCGCGGAGACGGTTTGCAGCAGGTCCACGTCAAGCATCGGGTCGGAAACCTCGGCGGTCGCCAAGGCGGCTTCGACCAGGATCTGCGTGTAGCCGACGGTCAGCGACACAGGCAGCGGCTCCTGCAGCGTGACGCCTCGATTCATCCGGCGTCCGTCGCCCAACAGAATCGTGGCGCCCAGGTTCTCTAATCGCACCCGGCCGTCGGCGGTTGGTTCAATGATCAACTGGTTGCGCGAGAAAAACGGGTCCAGCACCACGAATCGTTGAATCTCGCGTTGAGGCCCTCGCCCAAACTCCAACGGCCCGCTTTCATGCGAAATCCGTTCGTTCTGGCTTTGGTTGCGGATGGTGATGCTTAGCATGACGCCGGTCGGAGGGGCGGTGGAGGCGGGCGATGCGGCGGCCGAGCGTTTCCACTGGGCGGCGGGCTTTAGTATAGCCGCCGGAGCCCGTCGAGAACGCCCCGTCTGGCCCGCGCCTCGGATCACGGCGCAAAAGCCTAGGGCCTACGCACCCGCCAAGATCACGTTATCCTGAACGAATTGCCATCGACGGGCGCCGCGGCGTCGCCCGCCAGGTCTTTGCCGTGCTAGGGAGCATTCTATGGAGTCGGCCGTCGAGTTACAGCAGGTCACCAAGCGGTTTGGCGCTGAGCCGGCCGTACGCGATCTGTCGTTGGTGGTGCCCCAGGGGACCATCTACGGTTTTATCGGACCCAACGGTTCGGGAAAAACCACCACCATGCGGATGATCCTGCGGATCTACCAGCCGGATGCTGGGAGCATCTTCGTGCTCGGACGCGAGTCCGGCGATGTGGCCGATGACCGCCTGGGCTACCTTCCCGAGGAACGCGGCCTGTACAAACGGATGAAGGTCGGCGAATTACTGACCTATTACGCGCGACTCAAGGGCTGCTATCAATGCCGCGAGTCGATCGACCAATGGCTGCTCCGACTGGGCGCCGAATCTTGGTACAACATGCGGATCGACGCCTTATCGAAGGGCATGGCGCAAAAAGGTGCAGTTCATCTCGGCGGTGGTCGCGCGTCCTCAACTGGTCATCCTGGATGAACCCTTCAGCGGCCTGGATCCGGTGAATATGAAGGTGCTGCAGGACGCGGTCCACCATTTGAAAGAGCAAGGCGTCACCATTATCCTCTCCACGCACGACATGGACGTCGCTCAGCAGATGTGCGACCGCATCTTGATGATTTTTCGCGGCGAAAAAGTACTGGATGGCACGTTGGATTCGATCCAACGCGAACACCACAGCGATACGGTCAAAGTGCGGCTGAGCGGCGGCCGGCAACCTCAGGGCCTGCGCGGCGTCGTGGAGTATCTCGCCGAAGGCCCTGGCTGTCGTTTACAACTGCAATCAGCCGATTGCGCCGAGGACGTCCTGGGGCAGTTGGTGGCCTTGGGCGGACTGGAGCACTTCGAAATCTGCCGGCCGACTTTGCGGGACATCTTTGTGCGAATCGCCGGTGAGGAAGCGGCCGCTCTGGAACTGCATGATGCGGCGATGACCCAGGAGGCGGCGTCATGAGAAAGATCTTGACGATCGCGCGGCGTGAATTCCGGGCGATGGTGGCCACACGAGCGTTCCTGATCGGCGTGACCTTGATGCCCATCATGATGCTGGCCGGGCTGCTCTTGCCCAATCTGCTGCGAAACGTCGGTCCCAAGCAGCGCGAGATTGTCGTGCTCGACAGAACCGGCGTGCTCTTTCCCGTTATCGAACAGGCCGCCCAAGCCCGCACTCAAATGCTCGAACGCCTTGCGAATTCCAAGGACGAGGAGCAAAGCGACAACGACGAATCGCAAACGCGGTGGGATTTCGTCGAAGCCGTCGATGTCGCCGAAGGCGACGAAGGACTCTACGCGTTGTCCGAGCAGGCCCGCGCGGGAGAGATCTACGCTTTTCTCGTGATCCTGCCAAACGTGCTCGATCCGCCCCCGCACGCCGAACCGCAATTGGTCTTCTACAGCCAGGATTCCGCGGTGTCCGACGTCCGCCGCTGGATCGGAGGCGTGCTGAATTCCCACCTGCGAGGAAAGCGTCTTGCCGAAGCAGGCTTGGACCCGCAAGTCGTCGATGCGGCCAACGCCTTTATCGAGATCGAAGCGATGGGGCTGCTGGACAAGGATAGCCAAGGCCAGCTGCGGCCAGCCGTGAAGGCCGATGTGATGAAGACGATCTTCCTGCCCTTCGGCGTGATGATGTTGATGTTCGCCGTAATCATGATCTCGGTCCAGCCCATGTTGGACAGCGTCATGGAGGAGAAGACCGAGCGGATCGCCGAAGTGCTGTTGGGATCGGCCAGTCCCTCCCAATTGATGTTCGGCAAGCTGTTGGGAAACGTCGCCGGATCGCTCAGCGTCGTGGTCCTGTACTTGGGAGGCGCCTACATCTTCGCCACTCGTCAGGACTGGATTGACTTGATTCCCCGCACGCTGTTCTTCTACTTCATCATTTATCAGGTGTTGGCCGTGTTCTTCTTCAGTTCGCTCTACATGGCGATTGGCTCGGCGGTGAGCCGCTTGAAGGAAGCCCAAGGCATGGTCATGCCCGTGATGATGATGATGATGTCCCCCATGTTCGTCTGGTTCAACGCGCTTCGCGATCCCAACGGGGCCATCGCGGCGGGCTTCTCCTTCTTTCCCCCATCGGCGCCGATGATGATGATGCTGCGTTTGGCCACGGGGGCTCAAGTCCCCACCACGCATATCGTTGGCAGCTTGATCATCATGGTGGTCTCGACGCTGTTAGTCGTCTGGTTCGCCGGGCGCATCTTCCGTGTCGGGATACTCTGGCGAGGCAAGACGCCGACCATGGCGGAGATGCTCAAGTGGGCCTGGTTATGAGGCGACTCCGGCGACGCGGTCGCGCAGCGAAGCGGACCCGCACGGCAACGCCGTAGCGGATGCATCCAGCCTCGCACCGCACCGCGGTGCAACCCCATAGCCTGAGGTCGCGCAGCGCACCCCCATACGCATCAAGTTAAGCGATCGGCGGCGTGCTTCTCGAAGTCTGGGCCCAGGCCGAATGCCAGACGTGCCGCACCAAGGCGAACCACAGAGACACAGAGGCACGGAGGACAGCTTGACCGTTCTCCGTGTCTCTGTGTCTCCGTGGTTAATCCGTTTCGGCTGCGTAACTTGATGTGTATGGGGGTCGCGAGCGCACCCCCGGAACCGCTAAAATGCGAATCGCCGGTCGTTTTTCGCACTTCATCCTGAGGCTGATCATGCCCTTGTTTCGCTCGTCCTTGCTGGGCCCACTTGCCTTGGCGTTTGCCCTCTCTTTCAGCGACGTCGCGGTCGCTCAGACGCTTGAGGAACGTCTGCTGGGCGAGCCCAGCGAAAGGCTCGCCGCCGACGCGCGGCAACTCGGCGATTCCCGCCGGGGCGCCATCGCGTTCTATCAGCCCTACATGGCGTGCGGCAAGTGCCACTTGGCCGACGCCCAAGGCCGGCAATTGGGGCCGGTGCTCTCAAAATGGGAACAACCTCGTTCGGACGCCGAACTTGTCGACGCCGTTCTCCGCCCCTCCAAGAGCATCCGCAAGGGATTCGAATCCTTGACGGTGGTCACCGCCGGCGGAAAAACGGTGGTCGGTTTGGTGGTCGACAACAGCGATCCAATCGTGCTCCGCGACCCCAGCCAGCCGGGACGGTTGTACGAATTTCCACGGCGGGACCTGGACGCGATTCAGGTGAACTCCCAGTCGTTGATGCCCGCCGGTCTGGTGAATCAGCTTGGCGGCCGACAGCAGTTTCTGGACTTGATGCGATATCTGTTTGAAATTCGGGACGGCGGCGCGATTGCCGAAAGGAACCTGAAACCGGCGCCGCATCTGTACGCGGCGCGGCCCCTGCCCGCCTACGAGGCGGAGATTGATCACGCCGGCATGATTGCCGATTTAGGGCCGGACAACCAGCGTCGCGGGCGCGAGATCTACGAGCGTCTGTGCGTGAATTGTCACGGCACCCCCGATCGCCCTGGTTCGCTGCCGACATCCCTGCGATTTGCTGAAGGGCGGTTCAAGAGCGGTTCCGATCCCTACACGATGTATCAGACGTTGACGCGCGGATTCGGCATGATGCAGCCGCAAGCCTGGATGGTCCCGCAGCAGAAATACGACGTGATCCACTTCATTCGCGAAGCCTACCTCAAGTCTCTCAACCCGACGGAGTACTTTGCGGTCACCGATTCGTGGTTGGAATCGTTGCCCAAGGGCGACGCTCGCGGTCCAGACGCGCAGCAACTTGAACCGTGGGCGACCATGGACTACGGCCGCTCGCTGATCAACACCTACGAAGTCGGCGATGACGGCGGCAACTTTGCTTACAAAGGCGTGGCGGTGCGACTGGATCCAGGTCCCGGCGGCGTTTCGCGGGGGCGCCATTGGATGCTCTTTGACCACGACACGCTCAGGATGTCCGCGGCGTGGAGCGGGCAAGGCTTCATCGACTGGAAGGGCATTCATTTCAACGGCCAACATCAGGTGCATCCCCGTTTGGTCGGCGATGTTCAGGCCTCCAATCGCTCGGGTCCGGGCTGGAGCGATCCTGAAACTGGCCTATGGAGCGACACTCGCATCGTGGGACGCGACGGCCGACATTACGGGCCCTTGCCCAGAGCTTGGGCGCACTACCGCGGTCTCTATCGTCAGGGCGAAGAAACCGTCCTCTCCTATGATGTCGGATCCACATCCATTCTGGAGCGACCGCTGTTGATCCACGAACAGCCGCGCGCCGTGTTCGCTCGGCAATTCGTCGTCGGACCGCGGGATGTGGAATTGACCATGCTCGTCGCCGAAGCCGCCGAGGACTCCGAGTGGGGGCCGCACGATTCGGCGCGAGGTTCCGAAAAGACCATCTTGTTGGGACCTGCGGCGGACCATTCGGCGATCGCTGAAACGCCGGCCATCCTCTTCGATGGCAAGTCCTACGCCGAGATCCAGGACGCCGATGACTTCGACATGACCGATCACGATTTCACCATCACCGCTCGGATCAAGACCACTTCTGGCGGCAGCCTGCTGGCCAAGACCCAACGCGACTCGGAATGGGTCCCCGACGGTAAGGTCTTCTTCGTTCGCGGCGGTCGGCTCTGCTACGACATCGGCTGGGTCGGCGCGGTCGAATCGAAAGGACGCGTGAACGACGGACGCTGGCGTGACGTCGCGCTGACCTGGCGCCGGGATTCCGGCGTGGCGACGCTGTTCGTCGACGGCAAGCTAGACGCTTCTCGCGAGCTGCGCCCTCAGCGGCCGCGCCCGGGACACGTCGTGAAGATCGGCTACGCAGCCCCCAATTTCCCCGGCCCCGACAGTTTTTTTGAGGGCGAGGTCGCGCAGCTGCGCTTTTACGATCAGGCACTATCGCCCGACCAGATCAAGGCGTCGCGCAACCTTCCCGCGCCCGTCGCGGATTGGAGCGTCGGCGCACCGCAAGTCGTTCAAGACGGGGACCAGACGGAATCCGCCGACCTGTTGATCAATCAAGTTGCCGATCGAAATCACGCCCAAGTCCACACGGCGGGTTCGGCCACAAGCCAACATCCGTTGCTGCTCGCTGGAACCCTGGGGCGGGATGCGGATAAGGTCAAGTTCCGCTACGACGAACGGGCGCTGCGACTGACCCTTCCCGCAGGTGAGGAAACGCTGCGATTCGCCGTTTGGTTCGCGGCGCTCGCCGATGTCGCTGAAGCGGCCCCGGTGCAGGATTCCGTTGCGGGCGCTATCGTCAGCGAGATCGACGTCGACGCGTTGCGGCAAGGCGGACCGCCACGGACCGCCGATCCGGTCCTGACGACTCCCGTCGTCGGCGATGCGTCCGGTCCTTTCGCCGTCGATGTGTTGACGCGTCCGGAGTCCAATCCTTGGTCCGCGCAGGTGCGATTGACTGGGTTCGATTTCTTTGAGGGCGGCGACGCCGTCGCGATCAGCAGTTGGGATGGCGACGTCTGGAAAGTGACGGGCGTTAACTCGCTCGAGCGGCCGCTACGCTGGCAACGCATCGCCACCGGGCTGTTCCAGCCGTTGGGCGTTCGCATTGTGGACGGGCAAGTCTTCGTGACATGTCGCGACCAAATCGTGATTCTGCGCGACTTCAACGGCGACGGCGAAACCGATTTCTACGAGAACTTCAACAACGACCATCAAGTCACGGAGCACTTCCACGAATTCGCCATGGGCCTGCAGACCGACGACGACGGCAATTTCTACTACGCCAAGTCGGCCCGTCACGCCTTGCCGGCGGTCGTGCCGCATCACGGCACGTTGTTGCGGGTCAGCAAGGACGGCTCGCGAACCGACATCCTGGCGACGGGGTTTCGGGCCGCCAACGGCGTCTGCCTGAACCCCGACGGCACGTTCATCGTCACCGATCAAGAGGGGCACTGGAATCCCAAGAACCGCATCAATTGGGTCCGCGAAGGAGGCTTCTACGGCAACATGTTCGGCTACCACGACGTCCAGGACTCGTCGGATGAGGCGATGGAGCAGCCGCTGTGCTGGATCACCAACGAGTTCGACCGCTCGCCGGCCGAATTGCTGTGGGTTCCCCGCGATCACTGGGGGCCGCTGGGCGGATCATTGCTGAATCTGTCGTACGGCTACGGCAAGATCTACGTCGTGCCTCACGAGGTCGTGCACGGGCAGATGCAAGGCGGCATGTGCGAATTGCCATTGCCGCAATTTCCCACCGGTATGATTCGCGGCCGCTTCCATCCCACCAACGGCGCACCTGTACGCTTGCGGCATGTTCGCCTGGGCCGGCAATCAGCAACAGCCTGGCGGCTTCTACCGAGTCCGCAAGACGGGAGCAGCGGCGCATCTTCCCACGGGCTTGCACGTGTTGTCCGACGGCGTTGAGATCCGTTTGACCGATCCCATTGATCGCCAGACGGCCGAATCTCCCGAGAGCTACGCGGTCAGTGCGTGGGACTTGAAACGCACCGCCAACTACGGCTCGCAGCACTACAATCAACGAACATGGAAGGTCACTCACGCAGGGCTTTCCGAGGATGGCAAGACCGTGCGATTGACGTTGCCCGACTTGGAGCCCACCTGGGGCATGGAGATCCGGTGCTTCTGGAAAGACGAGCACGGACGCGATGTGGAACGGAGAATCCACAACACCATCCATCATGCGCAGCAATAACAGAGGACAGAAATGCATCCGCCTCTGTGGTTCTCCGTGTCCTCCGCGGTCAATCCCATCCGGGATTTCTTGACTTGATGCCTACGCCAGTATTTCCTGGACCACGCGGGCCGGACGATTGTTGGTCAAGCGTTGCTCTTGTCCGTTATGCGAGTATGCGAGCTGTTCGTGGTCCATTCCAAATAAATGCAACAACGTGGCTTGATAATCGTTGGGCGTGATGATGTCTTCCACAGCGCGGTGTCCGAATTCGTCCGTCTTGCCGTAGGCCATGCCGCCGCGGAATCCGCCGCCCGCCATCCAGATACTGAACCCTTGGCCATTGTGGTCCCGACCGGGCTTGGCCTTGGCGCCATGGTCCTGTGTGACGGGAAGCCTGCCGATCTCGCCGCCCCAATGGACAATCGTGGTGTCCAGCAAGCCGCGTCGCTTGAGATCCTTGACCAGCGCCGCCGAGGGCTGATCGGTCTTGCGACAAATCGCCGGCAATCCTTGCTCGAGGTTGCTGTGAGTGTCCCAGGGTTGGCCGTTGTGGAAGACCTGCACAAACCGAACGCCACGTTCCACCAATCGCCGTGCGATCAGGCAGCGGGTGCCGTAATCGCGGGTCGCCTCCTGGTCGATTCCATAGAGCCGCAGCGTCGCCGCGGTTTCCTGCGTAATGTCCAAGGCTTCGCGAGCAGCCGTCTGCATGCGGGCGGCGAGTTCGTAGCTGGCGATGCGCGCTTCGAGATCCGCTTCGCCGGGGTGCGCCGCCAGGTGCTGCTGGTTGAGTTGTTGCAGCAGCGCCAGATTCTGTTGCTGCAGGCGGCCCCGCAAGTGTGGAGGCGGATCGAGGTTCAGGATGCGAGGCTCCTTGGGGCGGAGCACCGTTCCCTGAAACAGGGGTGGTAGGAACCCGTTGGACCAGTTGTTCACGCCGTCCACGGGATGCCCGCCGGGATCGGACAAGACCATGTACGCCGGCAGCTGATTGGTTTCAGAACCCAAAGCGTAAAGCAACCATGAGGCGTAATGGGGGCGTCCCAGCACGCCTGGCACGCCGCCATGGAAATAGCGAATCGAAACCTCATGACCGTTGGCGCCGGTGTGCATGCCTCGCAGCAGGCAGATATCGTCCACGATCTCCGACGTGTGGGGCAGCAATTCCGAGAGCTCGACGCCGCTTTGGCCGCGAGGGGCGAATTTCCAGGGACTCCCCAACAGCCTCTTGCTCGCCTCATTGACGAAGCTGAATTGGACGTCCTCGGAGTACTCCTCGCCGCTGCGTTTCGAAAGCTCGGGCTTGGGGTCGGTCAAGTCCATGTGCGCGGGACCGCCATGCTGGAACAGCGAGATCATGGCCGTCGTGCGCGGCGCGTGATGCGGCGTCTTAGGCGCCAGATCGAAATGCGACGCCAGCTTGGGCGCCTTGGTTGGATCGGCCAGCAAGCGGTCCTGTTGTAACAGCCAAGCCAGCGCAACGGCGCCGACTCCCATGCCGCTCTGGTTCAGGAACTGGCGACGCGTTGTGGGGAAGTGGATGGTCATCTGGCTTACGCCTTGAATGGTCTGCCGTCGCGGAGCAACCCGCACCGGCAACCCGTTAGGAGATCGTTAGTCGACATAAAGGAATTCATTGGAGCTCAACAGGGTTTGGCAGAGATTCGTCACCGCCTGCAATGCGGGCGACGTGTCGCTCGCCGGCGGACTGAGACGCATCTCCTGCAATTGCTCGCTGATGAAGTTCTCGGTGATCCGCCATTCTTCATCGCTTGGGTCGCGCCGGAGGACAAGTCGCCAAGCGGCCAACAAGGGTCCGGCGTGTAAGAAGTCGGAGGAACCAGGACCTTCGCTCGAAAAGTCCGCCTCCGAATCATATGCCTTGACCTGGCCCGTCGCCGACGTGAAGTCAAGATGCACTCGCCATTCAAACGAGTCCGATGTGACCGTGTCGCCGCATCGCGTCACAAAGTCCAGGGTGTCGCCGCCATGCACTTGGATCGAGTCCACGACGTTGGTCTTTGACGAGCCATGAGCGGCCATCCATTGACCCAGGCGTCCTTGGCCAGAGGCGAAAATCAGGCCGACCACGCCGTCGCCGTGGGGACTGGGATGATGCAACGTCCCAGAGATTCGCACCCGCCCATCCACCGGGGCGATCCAACGACGAATCGGGGAGTAGTCGTCCGTCGAGGTGTGCCCGCCGCTGGAGCGGAGCATCGCCCAGCCAATCTGGGCGTCGGGCAACTGCGGCCCGCCTTGCCAAGCGGCGCCGGTCCAATGGGCAAAAGGAGTGAAACTTGCCAGCCGCTGTTGGGCGTCGTCGACGGCGCCATGTCCATAAGACCAGATCGGCGGCAGGGGATGCAGGAGCCGCGGATCGATGTTCAACGGTCGATTTCCGGCCATCAGCGGCGCTTGCATCGCGCTCTTCGCGGCCTGGCGGGCGATGTCGAGCGAGAATTGACTGTTCATCAACATCAACGACTGCGTCGCGGCGGTCGACTCGCTGCGGCGTTCGCAATTGGTTTCCATCACCGGCGCATCAAAGGCCTGCATGATCGCCACAGGGCGGCTGCGTCGCGCCTTGACGTAGATGCTGCGCCGAGAGCGCTCGCCGGCGACGATTACCTGACCGGTTTCATCTTCGCTAATGTCCTGGGGCGGACCATACATCGCGTCATCCAATTGACCGGCGACGCTCAGCATGTGATCTCGCAACGCCTCGGCGTCGAGGCGTCGGATGTTCTGCCGGGCGTAGAAACGATTCGCCCCATCTTGGTCGTCCGCGGCCCCGCGGCGAGAAGACTGCCGCCACGCGGCCGAATTCAAGATCACGCGATGCAGGTGCTTGAGGCTCCAACCCGATCGCATCAACTCGGCGGCCAACCAATCCAATAAACTGGGATGAGAGGGGCTGGCGCCCAGTCGGCCAAAATCGCCAGGCGTGTCGACAATTCCCTTGCCAAAGTGGTGCAACCAAACTCGATTGGCCAGAACACGGGCGGTTAAGGGGTTGCTGTCGCCGGTCAACCAGCGGGCGAAAGCCAGACGTCGGCCAGTGGTGGGCAAGGACGGATCGTCGTCGGCGAAAACCACCGGGGAGTCCAGCGGCGCCGCGACCGTCAAGCCGCCTGGCGGAACCACCTGTTTCGGCTGTTGATGATCGCCTCGATGAAACAACCGCGTGGGTGGCGCATGATCCGGCGGCTCCACCAAAGCGCGTACAAACTCCTCCGGCGGTTTCTTGGATCGCACCTCGGCAAGGCGTTGGTCGAACTTCTGCAATTCCTCCTTCGACGCCGGAATGTACTGGTACAGGACTCCAGGCGAGATGTTCACGCTGGGATGCTGCTTCAAAAGCGCGGTTTGTTCCGGCGAACGCTTGGCGCCAGGTGTTTCGTAAGCGACGCGCAATTGATCACGTAGCGGTGGGTCGTATTTCTGCAATTCCTGATCGAGCGCCTGCTTCATGAACTCGGCGAGTCTTGCGGCTTTTTCTTCCGCGATAGCGCGAGCTTCCTGCTCGATTGCGGCGGCTTGCTCGCGATCGGCTTGGGTGTACAGCGAGACCAGGCGGGCTCCTGGCGGCTTCCAGCTAGTCCAGTCCAAAGCGGGCTCGAAAACGGCTCGCAACGAATAATAATCTGTTTGTGGAATCGGATCGTAGCGATGGTCATGACACTGCGCCAAGCGACGCTCATGCCCAGGAACGAGGTCGTGACGATGCGCAGCGTGTCGCCAATCACCTGGTTGCGGGCAGCGGGATTGTCGGCTCCCGAGCCTGTCCCGTCAGCCGCCATTCGCAGAAAGCCGGTCGCAGTGAGCAACTCGACCTGCTGCGGCGTGAGATCGCCGTCCCGCGGACCGGCAAGCTCGTCGCCGGCCAGCTGTTCGATGATGAACTGATCAAGCGGCTTGTCGTCATTGAACGAGCGGATCACATAGTCGCGGTACTTCCAAGCCCACGCCCGTTCGGCGTCCGCGGTGGTGTATCCTTCGGAATCAGCGTAGCCGGCGATGTCCAGCCAATGCCGTCCCCAACGCTCGCCATAGCGCGGCGAATCCAAGAGCTGATCGACTAGACGCGAGAACCAATCCGGCGCTTCGTCCGCCGCCCAGCGGTCCATGTCTTCGATGCTGGGAGGCAACCCCCAGAGATCATGGTACAGTCGGCGAATCAAGACCCGACGCGAGGCTTCGGGCGAGAAACGAAAACCCGACGGCATCGCCTGCCGCAAGTGAACGTCGATCGGGTTGCTTCCGTGGTGGTCGAGATCCGCTGGGTTAGCGTTGGCCTGAATCGCTTGAAACGCCCAATAGGCGCGTTCCTCCGCGGTGACTCCCAACCCGGAAGGAATCACGTCGGCTTCCTCGCGAGCGGTCTTGGCGCCTTGCGACAACCAACGCCGGACGACGCCGATCTCCGGCTCGCTGACACGATGCTCGCCTGGCGGCATCTCTCCCGAGACCATACGATCGAGCAGGTAGCTGGATTGAGGCGCCCCAGGCGTGATCGCGGGCCCGGACTCGCCGCCTTGGACCATTCGCCGGACTTGCCGCAGGTCCAACCCGCCTTCGATCGCGTCGGTGGCGCCATGACAATCAAAGCAATGCGCGCGAAATATCGGCCAGATGTCGCGCTCGAAGGTGAGCTCGGTTTCGTCTTCTGATGGCGCGACGGCCTTCGCATCGATTTGAGCGAATGCGCACTGAAGACCGCCCAGGCACATCAGCACCCAGATGGTCCACGAGACGGGATTCCGGACGAGGGATGATTGCATGGTCGTTCGAATTCTCCAGCGGCGGGCGGGCGAGTGGATGGCGGCCGGTCCGTGGGGGCGGCCGAATGCGGACGCCGGCTTTGGCGGCGGCGCCGAGGGCGGGACGACGCCGTTTGAGATCGGCGTCGCCTGTGAATTGTAGCCGAATTTCTCGTTTGTTCGCAAAACAGCCGGAATTAGAACTTGAAACATCGCGAGATGACGATATATTGAAAGCAATCCAGGAGGAAACATGGCGCCCAGCTCTCCCAGCAAGAAACACATCGCCCGTCCTGTCAGGGGCCGCTCCCGAGCGGGATCTTGAGCGATTGGGGCGGGCGGCCGAGTGCCTGAAGTCGCTGGCGCATCCGGTTCGTCTGCGGATGGTTCAATTGTTGTTGCGAGGCCGCTACACGGTGGGCGAGTTGGCTCAGGACTGCGGCATCGCCGACAATCTGGCCTCCGAGCATTTGAGGCTCATGCAGCGCTGCGGGTTCTTCACCAGCCGACGAGAAGGCAGACGTGTTTACTACGAGGTTGCGGAAGCCCATTTGCAAGACATCATGTGCTGCATTGAACGACGATTTTTCTCCAAGCACTCACTTCCTGACCCTTAGGCGTCGTTGGCGGCGCGATCACGTTCGTTCACGTTGAAACGCAAGGAGCAACTCAGATATGTCCGAGGCGCAGACAATCAATGTTCGGGATCTTCACGAACTTTCCCAGAAGGAAGACATTGTGTTGGTGGATGTTCGCACGCCGGCGGAGTATCAGGCGTTACACGCCACTTGCGCGAAACATGCCGCTGGACTCATTGGATGCCGAGCAGATCGCAAGCTGGGCGAAAGATAAGCCGATCTACGTGATTTGCCAGGGCGGGACGCGAAGCGGCAAGGCCTGCCAGGCGTTGGCGGGTCGAGTTCAAGTCGTTGATGTGGAGGGCGGCACCAAGGCCTGGGCGAGCGCCGGATTGCCGGTCGTCCGCGGTCGCAAGGCGATGTCCTTGGAACGCCAAGTCCGGATTGTAGCGGGTTCGCTCGTCGTGCTCGGCGCGGTGCTCGCGCTCGCGGTGCATGAGTACTTTGTGTTGCTGTCGGGTTTCGTCGGCGCAGGGCTGGTCTTTGCCGGCATAACGGACAGTTGCGCGATGGGGACCATGCTCGCCAAAATGCCCTGGAATCAGGTCTCCGCCGGGGCGTGCGCCGTACCCGCCACAGAAGACGCGTCGCGTCCGAAAGCAGCGTAGCGTCGCAAGAACCCCACCCATCCGCTCCGAGCATCTCGTAGTCAGGCGACAACAGCGCCTCGGTCGACCGAGGCGAGCCTGGGCCGCCCCAGCCGTCAGGGGCCCTTGGCCGACGACGTCGCGCTGGAGCCTACTTCATTCGCTCCAGCACGTTTCGGGTAATGCGCGCCGACGATCGGGTCGCCTCCTCGCAAGCCGTGGGCCCAGTCCGTGGACCCGCAGGTGAACACTTCACCACCCTGCCGATACACGCCCAGCACCGCGGCGCCAACGCGATCGGTGGGAAAACGGTCGTACCAGAAGCTGTCGCCAGGAGCCCAACGGGCCGGGGCGGTCGCCAGCACTTCGAAGGAACGCGGAGTGCCGTCGCGATAGGTCGGCGAGGGCACGCCGTCGGTCCACGTCAACTCGCATCCGTCGCATTCATAACCGACAATCGTGTCCTTACCGCCGAACGCGTCGCCGCGTTGCAGGTTGACGCCTTGGAAGGCCCAATGCTCTGGCTGATGCACGGTGTAGGCGCCCGAGCCGTCCATGAATTGACCGTGACTGCGGTGATAGCCGCCCCAAAGAAAGCCCACGCCGGTGAGTTGATTCTCCGGACGCTCGATCAAATGGTGGCTCCAGAGCGTCGCCAGTAGGCGGTGGTCGCCGACGCGATAAAGCGGGTCTTGATTGAACCATTGTTTCCAGCAAGTCAGCGCCGCTCCGTTCTCTTCGCTGCGAACCTGCCAACAGCAAGTGTTGCCGCTAAAAAAGGCGACATTGCCGCCCTTGGCGATGAATTCTTCGAGGTGATCGCGCATGGCCGACGACCAGTATTCGTCATGGCCGACGCTGAGGACAAGGCGATACTTCTCCAGTAATTCGGGATGGAACTCCAGATCGCTATTGGCGGCGAACTCCAGTGCGTATCCGTTTTGTTCGGCCCAGCGCACGAAGTGCACTTCCCATTGATGGAATTGACTCGATTGAGGGCGATGAAACGAAACCCGGTTGCCTTGCAACTTGTCTCGCGCGTGGAAACCGTACAGCGAGTGACCGCCCCAGTTGGTGTACGCGTTGTAGGTGTTGGTCGCCAACTGCAAGAGGATGGTGCTCGTGCGGCCGGGCTCCTTCTCGCGAACGACAAAATACAGGCCGCTTTCGGCGGTTCGTCGATTGCGGTGCACGAACTGGCCGCCTTGATCGACCGCCCGCAAGGTCGCCTCGTAGTATCCGCTAGGCCAATCGGCGGGACACTCCAATTCGAGTGCGGCGGGCCAGTCGCAACCATGCGACGAAGCGTCATCCGGGACGGGGTAGTCCCCCGCATGCAGGCCTTCCTTTCGCCACACTTCGGTTGTCGATGCGCCGACTCGCCGGATCGACATTTCAAATTCGGGCGCGGATGTCGCAATATGAAATCGAATCGTGTCGCCCGGCGCGAAGCTGACCTGATCGGTGTAACCCTCGATGTACAGCGAAGCGGGAGTCGCCTGTTGCGCCGGCGCGCACCGAAGGCAGCCAAACAAGACAAACACGACCCATAACCCGAGTCGCAGCGGAGAGTACGGCATGGCGAGGATGTCTCAAGTTCGAATTTGGGGATTGGCGTCGGCGGAGCGTCCGCCGCTCATGGAAAGCAGGGTATCATGTTAGCTCATGCGCTGCGCTTGTCGATTCTCTTCAAACGCTGCGCCGTGCGCCGTTTTCGAGACCTCTGTCAGCGTGTTGGACTTGCGAACCGAAATGGATTTGAAGCCGAAGTTACCGACGGTGTCCGCTGAACGAAGGGACGCCAAGCCTTCCCATCCGAATGAGCGACGTGGCGCGGTCAAGATCCGCTGGGTGCTGGCGAGCGGGGTGATGCTGGTCGCGTTCACGGCTTGCAGTCGCTCGCCGGATGCCAACGATTCGGGGAAAACAGCACCCATGCCGCAAGCCATGGCCGCGACGCCGCGTGGGGGCGACGAACTCGCAGGCGCCTATGTGGGAGTCGCCGCCTGCAGCGAGTGTCACCCACAGCGCGTCGAGCAGTTCATGACGACGCGTCACTACGCGACATCTCGCGTTCCTGAATTGGACCGTTGGCCGTTGGTGAAGAGCGAACAAGAGACGTCGTTTACATCTCGCGACGGGAAGCTTCGATTCGCCATGACGCGGGATGAGGGCGGTTTGAGGCTAACGATGACTCGCGACGATGCGACCGGTGAGAGCCGTCGCAGCGAGGCCTGTGCGTTGGTGTTTGGAGCAGGTGCAGGCGACGAGGTCTTTCACTACGCGCGCGGCAGGCAGCTCTATCAACTGCCGGTTGCTTACCTGAATCCCCTTTCATGTTGGGGCAATGCGCCTGGATTCATGGATGGGGCAGGCGATTTCGACCGACCGACGCCGGTTCGCTGTATGGAGTGCCACAATACGTTCGTTCATACGCCGCCCGGCGGGCTCAACACGTTTGACCTGGACCATGCGGTGCTGGGAGTCACCTGCGAACGGTGCCACGGACCAGCCGGTCGGCATGCGGCTCATCATCGATCCGAACCCGACGACTCGACACCGCGACACATTGTTCGGCCAGCGGAGCTATCGCGCGACCGCATTCTGGACATCTGCTCCCAATGCCACAGCAATGCGATTACGAGGCGCACCGCTCCCTTTTCCTTTCGGCCTGGCGATAAGTTGACCGAACACTTCAGGGTGGACGCCAAGCACCTTCCGGAAGCGGATCACACGGCGAATCAGATTGAGTATCTTTCCCAATCGCGGTGCTTTGTCGAGGATGCGTCGCTCACCTGCGTCACCTGCCACGACCCGCACGCTGCGGACCAAGCCGACAACTTCGAGACGTCCTGCCGAGCATGTCACCAGGCGGTTGATTGCAAACAGCACGACGCCTTGCCTGACGCGTTGCGGGAGCGTTGTTTGGACTGCCACATGCCGCGCCGCGGCGCGATCAACGTCGCCTTGGACATCGGAGACGACAGCTACGTTCCTTTGCTGACGCGTCGCGACCATCGAATCGCCGTACATCCCAATGCGACTCGCGGCGTCCAGGCGGAGTGGTTTGCAGTGCAGGACGACGCCGAAGCTAAGACAAAGGCCAAGGAACTCGCCAGCCAGATTGTTCAGGACCAGCATCAGCAAGCAGAGAGATACTTGCAAGAGTATCGGTACCTTCAAGCGATTCTCGCCTTGCGAGTCGCCTTGCAGTGGGCGGGGCTGGCTGAAACGGACTCGGAATCGCTGCACACGGAGCTGCGCGACGCGATTTCTCAACGTCGCGCAGTCGATCATGGAATGCGAACGGCATTGGAGTGCATAGAAAGGAAAGAGTGGCCGCGGGCGGAGCAGGAATTGGAGGCGGTCCTGGCGATCAAGCCCAATCTCGCCGCCGGTCATGGAAAATTGGGACTGGTGTTGGCTCAACGCGGGCGTTTGAATGAAGCTCGGGAGCATTGGTTGCAGGTCGAACGGCTCGATCCGGATTCGCCATATGGCTTGGTCTTGTTGGGCTGGAGCAGTTACCTGGAGCGCGATTACGGCGAGGCGGTGAAGCACCTCGCGCGGGCGGCCGAGTTGGATCCGTATAGCGACCAGGTGGCTTTCCAATACGGATTGTCGTTGTTAGCCGACAAGCAGCCGCGCGCCGCGGTCGCGAGTCTGCGGCGCGGCCTTCAGATCCAACCCGCTCGCCCGGAAGCTCGCATCGCGCTGACGCAAGCGCTATTGCAAGCCGGACTTGTGGACGACGCCGTCCATGAAGCGCGCGAGGCGCTGCATCTCGGACCCTACGGCCTCCCGCTGATTATGAACGCTCACGCCGCCTTGCAAGCCGCCAACAACGAGCGGGAAGCCCAAGAGATGCTTCGCGAGGCGATCGCCTACGCCCGCATCAATGCGCCCACGGAGGTGCTTCGCTTAGAGACGCTGCTGAAGCCGTGAGAGCGCACCCCCTGCGTGCCCCGCGGGTCCTGGGGTGCGCTGCGCGACCCCAGGCTTTGGGGTTGCACCGCGTTGCGGTGCGGCGGCTGGAGCGGGAATCCGCTACGGTGTTGCCCTCTCTGCGGCGGCCTGGTCTGCTCTGCGGTGGACTGTTCAGCTCTGGGGAGGATCGACGCGATGGAGATGCAGCACGTAATTCCTGGCTCTCGCTGCATACCTTTGGGCGGTTTTCCGCAGATTCGCGACGTCTTCTTCGGTTAACTCGCGTTTCACGCGGGCCGGAGCGCCTAGCACCAGCGTCTGAGCCGGGAAACGCTCGCCCTCGCAAACCAATGCGCCGGCGCCCACCAGTGAGCGAGGTCCAATTTCGGCGCCATTGAGCACGGTTGCATGGATTCCGATCAGCGCGCCGTCGCCAATCGTGCAACCATGCAACATGGCCAGATGCCCCACGGTGGCGTCGGGACCGACTGTCAGCGGGTATCCGGGATCGGCGTGCAAAATCGCTCCATCTTGCACATTGGCGCCGCGGGAAACGACAATTCGTTCGTCGTCGGCCCGCAGCACGGCGCCCGGCCAAATACTCGCCCCCGCCTCCACGACAACATCGCCAATAATCGTTGCTTCAGGCGCGATATAACTCGTGGAATGAACCGTCGGGCGCCGATCAGCGAGTCGATAGATCGCCATGGATTCACTCTGGATTGGGCGAAGCTGGACGCGTGGACGATTCCTGCGAGTCGTTAGCGCGGTTGCTTGACTACCACGAAAGACACGAAAGACACGAAAGGTCGTTGGTCTCCAAACCTGGTCGAGCGACGAACTTGACCTCCACTTGATGCTTCTGGAGGTGCGCTGCGTGGCTTAGACCAATTCGCGAATTGGGCGCGGATCGCTGACCAAGTGCGTCGGGCGGCCCTGGGGTGTGTAGAGGATCTTGTTGGGGTCGATGCCTAGCTTGGTATAGACCGTCGAAACGAAGTTCTCCGGCGATAGAACTCGCTCCACGGCGGAATGCCCCGTGCGATCCGTTGCACCCACAACAACGCCGCCCGGGACGCCGCCGCCCGCCATCAAGACGGACATGGCGTTCGCCCAATGATCACGTCCAGGCGTGTTTTGCCCGGACAGAGTTGAGATCTTGGGCGTGCGACCGAATTCACCCAACGCCAACACGAGCGTCGATTCGAGCATCCCGCGTTCCGCAAGATCCTCCAGCAGCATTGCGACGGTCGCGTCCCACGAGGGCAAGCGGGTTCGCAAGGCGCCAAACAGATTGGAATGATGATCCCATCCGCCGTCATAGACGGTTACGAAGGGAACGCCCGCTTCCACCAGGCGTCGCGCCAACAAGCAACGCTGCCCGAAACCGTTGCGGCCATAGCGGTCGCGCACCTTCTCATTCTCTCGATCAATATCAAAGGCGGCTTGGGCCTCCTTGGAGTTAACCAGTTCGTAGCTTTGGCGATAATATTCGTCGAAACCCAAGACGGGATCGGCGGCCGCCTGCTCATGGATCCGCTGCATCTGGTCGACCAGTGTTCGCAATTCGGAGCGACGAGAAAAACGATCTCCCAGCAATTCCTCCGGTACAACCACATCGCGAACCTGAAAGTTCTTTCGATTGGGATCGTCGGCGACCACGAACGGAGCGTATTTGGCCCCCAGGAAATTGGGACCACCCGAGCGAGACATTTGCGGCATCGAGAAGTAACTTGGCAAAGCGTTGCGGCCGCCAAGCTCTTTGCAGACCACGCTGCCAATGCTCGGATGAAAACTCACAAAGGCGCCGCAACCCACCGGAATTCGCGGCGGCGCGCCCGTCATCATGTAGTGGTTCCCGGCGCCGTGGTTTCCTTGATTGTGGCGAATGGAGCGAACCAAGGCGAACTTGTCGAGACTTCCCGCCAGGCGAGTCATATGTTCGCTGAAGTTGACTCCAGCAACGCGGGTGGGGGCCAGACCGAATTCTCCTCGGATCTCGCTTGGCGCCTCCGGTTTGGGGTCAAACGTCTCAAAATGCGTTGGACCGCCATCCATCCAGATCATGATGCATGCTTTGGCCGCCGCGGCCTGCGACTGGGCTTGCGCCCGCAAGTTTAAGGCCCCCGCCAAGCCGCCGCCGATCAGCCCGCCCAAACCTAATCGAAGGCAATCGCGGCGTACCAAGCCCTCGCAGTTCCTCGACACTTCCATCGTCACGTTCCTGACTCAAATCCCGAAAAGCCGACCGGGCCCGGTTCCAGCGACCTTGCCCGCAAACGCTTTAGTATAAGCGATCATGAATCCGTTGGCGAATCCCAGACTTGTCCCCGCGCCGCGTCCCACTTGTTGGAATCCCGATTAGACTGGGAGGCGGCGCGCGGCGATTCAGCGTCTTGGCGGCTATGGACGTTCCTTCGAGGTTTGGCTGGAGTAAAGAAACATGAGCAGAGTCTTCACAACCCCTACGATTAGCGCCGACTTCGCCCCACCGCCCATCCAAGTCGCCTGGCGCCGACGCCTCGCAACCATTGGCTGTCTGGCCATCGCTCTGTTGCTAGGGGCGCCGCCGACGCGCGGTCAGGACAGCGATGAGCCGGTCGATGAGGCGCCTGGTCTCAATGCGGCCTTGGTGTCGGGGCTGCGTTTTCGCAACCTGGGTCCCGCACTCATGTCCGGCCGGATCAGCGACATTGCCGTGGATCCGGTTCACCGCAGCACTTGGTATGTGGCTGTCGCCTCAGGCGGGGTGTTCAAGACGCAAAATGCGGGAACCACCTGGACGCCGATCTTCGACAGTTATGGGTCGTATTCCATCGGTTGCGTGGCGATCGACCCTAACAATCGGCACGTCATCTGGGTGGGAACGGGGGAAAACAACAGCCAACGCAGCGTGGGGTATGGCGACGGAGTCTACAAATCGCTGGACGGAGGCAAGTCCTTCACGCGAGTCGGCCTGGAGGATAGCGAACACATTGGCAAGATTGTGATCCATCCGGACAACAGCGACATCGTTTACGTCGCGGCGCAAGGTCCCTTGTGGAAGTCGGGCGGTCAACGAGGGTTGTATAAGACCGTTGACGGCGGACAGTCCTGGGATTGCGTGCTGGAGATCAGTCCCGACACCGGAGTCAACGAAGTTCTGTTGGATCCTCGCGACCCCCAGACTGTTTACGCTTCTTCCTATCAGCGCCGGCGCCACGTCTGGACGCTGCTGGACGGCGGCCCGGAGTCGGGAATCCACAAATCGACCGACGGCGGCAAGTCATGGCGCGCCGTTCGGCGGGGTTTGCCTGGCGTCGACCTGGGACGCATCGGCCTGGCCATTTCGCCAACGCATCCCGATGTGCTGTACGCCATTGTCGAAGCCGCCAAGGGTCAGAGCGGCTTCTACCGTTCGGCCGATCGCGGCGAGACATGGACTCGCCAAAGCGACTATACCTCGAGCAGCGGACAGTACTATCAAGAGATTGTCGCCGATCCGCACGCGTTCGACCGCGTCTATTCCTTGGACACGCTGATGCATGTGTCGGAAGACGGCGGCGCGACATTCCAGCGCTTGGGAGAGCAATTCAAGCATGTCGACAATCACGCCATGCATATTGATCCCACGGACGCCGATCATTTGATCATCGGTTGCGACGGAGGCCTTTATGAAACATGGGATCGTGGCCGCAGCTATCGCTTCTGCGCCAATCTGCCCATCACGCAGTTCTACAAGATCGCCGTCAGCAACGATGAGCCTTTCTATTTCGTCTATGGCGGCACGCAGGACAACGCGACACAAGGCGGTCCGTCGCGGACTCGCAACGTGCATGGGATTCGCAACAGCGATTGGTTCGTGACGGTCTTCGGCGACGGTTTCGGCCCGGCGGTCGATCCCCTGGAACCGCATTTTGTGTATTCGCAGTGGCAGTATGGCGGCTTGGTCCGGTTTGATCGTCGCACCGGCCTGAGGATCGACATCAAGCCTCGCGAAGCCAAGGGAGGTCCGCCCTTGCGCTGGAATTGGGACTCGGCGCTGATGATTAGCCCCCACTCGAATACTCGCTTGTACTACGGAGCCCAAATGCTGTTCCGCAGCGATGACCGCGGCGATTCCTGGGCGGCCGTCAGTCCTGACCTGACGCGGAACTTGGACCGCAACAAGCTGAAAGTCATGGGGCGAGTCTGGGGAGTGGACGCTGTCGCCAAGAACGCTTCGACATCGTTTTACGGCTCGATCGTCGCGGTTTCCGAATCCCCGCTAGTCAGCGGTTTGCTGTACGTCGGCACGGACGACGGGTTGGTGCAGATCAGCGAGAACGCGGGAGAGACCTGGACGCAAGTCGATCGCTTTGAGCACCTGGACGTTCCCCAATTCGCTTACGTGAACGACATTGAGGCGAGCGTGCATGACGCGGATACGGTCTTTGTCGCTCTGAATCATCACAAGCGAGGCGACTTCCAGCCGTATCTTGTTCGCAGCGATGATCGCGGCAAGTCCTGGGTCGACATCTCGGGCGATCTTCCCCAGCGCGGGTCGGTGTACTGCGTTCAGCAAGACCACGTGAACCCCAACCTGTTGTTTGTCGGCACGGAATTCGGCGTCTTTGTGTCGCTCGATGGCGGGACGAAGTGGATTCCTCTTGGCGGCGGCTTGCCGACCATCGCGGTGAGAGACATGGTGATTCAGCGCCGCGAGAACGATCTTGTGCTCGGGACGTTCGGTCGCGGCTTCTATGTGCTGGATGATTACTCGCCGCTGCGCGAGTTGACTCCAGAGCTGGTGGAGCGTGACGCTCATGTGTTCGCCGTGAAGAAGGCGCCGCTGTTCCTTCCTGACGCGCCGCTGGCGCTGGATGGAAAGGCGTTTCAGGGCGCCGGATTCTTCACCGCCCCGAACCCGCCGCTGGGCGTGGCGATCACCTACTATCTCAAAGAAGGGTTGCAATCGCGCGAAGCCGCTCGGCGGAAAAAGGAGTCAGCCCTCGATCGCGCCGGCAAGGACGCGCCGTATCCTTCGTGGGAGGAGCTCAAAGCGGAAGATCGCGAAGAGCCGCCGGCCGTTCTGCTCACGATTCGCGACGATGCGGGCGACGTGGTCCGTCGTCTTTCAGGCCCGGTTTCCAAGGGACTGCATCGCGTCCATTGGGAATTCCGTTATCCAGGTTTCGAGCCGGTCTCGCTCTCCAGAGAAAGCGACGGGCCACTGGCCTTGCCAGGCGAGTATACCGTCACCTTGTCCAAGTTCGTGGATGGGGAGTATGAAGAACTGACGGACAAGATTCCATTTGAGATCGAAACGCTAGGCTTCCAGTCCTTGGACCAGGAGCAGCGCCGCCAGGAGCTGGCCTTCCAACGCGAAACGGGAGAATTGCAACGAACCGTGCTGGGCGCCTACGCCGCTTTGCAGGCCGCTCAAGAACAAGTGCGCTATATGAAGCGAGCGATCGAGACCACCCCTCAGGTCAACCCAGGTCTGCGAAAGGAAGCCCGCCAACTCGAGCTGCGTGTGCTTGATGTGTTGGAACGATTCGAGGGCGATCCAACCAAACCGAATCGCAACGAACCCGGCGAACCCGGGATCCTGAGCCGAGTGCGGACGGTCGTCTTCGGTCATTGGTACACGACCGATGGTCCGACGCAGACGCATCGTGCAAGCTACGGCGTGGCCAAGGACGAGTATTTGGAAACGGTCGGCGAACTGCGACGGCTTCTCGAACGCGACATCCCAGCACTAGGCCGAAAGCTTGATGAAGCCAACGCGCCATGGACGCCGGGGCGCAAGCTGCCATCCTGGAAGGAGTCGCTGGGTTCGCAAGGTTGAGTCGCGAGAAATTCGGATGGAATGGACCACGGAGGACGCGGAGAACCACAGAGGCGGAGGCAAGTCTGTCCTCTGTGTTCCTCGGCGCTCGCAGTGGCGACCCGTTTCACGGCCCCACTTGAAGAGCACCTGCAACCCGGCTTAGACCGGCAACTGGTCAAAGTACTGGCGGATTTCTTCGGCAGAGGCGCCTTCATCGGCCATCCGATAGGCGGCTTGGACCGATATGTCCAGCAGGACGATCATGCCGTAGATCGCCATTCCCAGCGAGATTGGGAAGCAGTAGCAGGCGAGGATGGTGGTTAACCCCGAAAACAACGCGATCATGGAAAGCACGCGGCCTCGGAACCTCATCACTTGAACGCCGCCGATGATGTTCAGTAGCGCCGTGATGGCGAACACTCCGGCGATGACGATAAACACGATCGTCATGATGTTGGCGATCACCTCGGCCGGCGGGCCGTTGGGCTGATTGAGTTGCCCTTGCTGCAACACCGCTTGCGGGACCGTCGCGGCGTAGAAGCCCATGACGCCAGCGAGGATGAACAGCACAACGCCATGCACCATCATCAGCACGCCGAGCAATTTGACTTGCCCCACTTTGCCTCGCCGCAGCGTCATCTCGCCAGGGGCGCCCAAGCCCGGTTTGGGTTGGAACTCCAGCGAACGATACGGGTTTTCAAACTCATCGAACGACGACATGCGTTTTCCAGACGGCAAGCAGAAGAAGACTAGCGCTTTCGGCGTCGTTCCATCAAAACCGATCCTGTAGTTGATCCATGGCCGCGTAGGTCACGCCCAGTTCTTTCTTGATCTCGTCGATCCACTTCCGGTAGGCGTTCTGGTAGTCGACCTGAGCGAACTCTTGTTGCGAAGCGAATTGCCCGGTGCGCAAGAACTGTTGACGTCGCACATCGACGCCATTCTCGCTGACCAGACGAATGAGATACACCGTGTCCTTGGGGTTATTGAAGGCCATCCCGACTTCATCGGGCGCCAATTCAAACACCGTTTTCATGAATTCCTCGCCGGGACGCTCGACGCCTTCGATGGTCCCCAGGCTGAGCTGATTGGAGCCGCCGAAGGGCATCATGCCGCGAGTGAACCAGCTGAATTCGTTGGTTTCGATCGCGGCGTCGCCCTCCTCGCCAAGGGACTCCTTGAAGGGGACGTCGCCTTTGGCTCGGTCCAGGAGTTTTCGCGCCTGTGCTTCGGCGATGTCGCGGGCTTTTTGCATTTTCCAGGCGAATTCGACGCGATCCTTGACCTCAGCGAATTCCGCCTCGCGCTGCTCACGCTCGGCGGTTTTCCAGAAGACGAACTTCTGGTTGCTGAGCTGTCCACCCATGCGACCCGGTTTATACAGAGGTATTTCGGGCACGAATCCGCGTTCAAAGAAAACTTCGCGAATCGACATGCTGTTGGAGTCGAATTCGGTGACCTTGCCGAGTTCCGTGTCCTGCATGGCGAAGATATCGCCGAGCGGAACGCGGCCGGCAATCAGGCCGTGTTTTTCAGCCAGGGCGTCAACGTCGATCTCTTCATCGCCGCCAGCGGTGGAAGCGGATTCCTTCTTGGCGCCGTCCTGCTCCAGCTCACTCGCGCTTTTGTCTTCGCGAAGCCGCTTGCGAAAGTAGGCGTCGACCTCGTTGTAGGCGGCATTGATGGCTTCGTCCATCAAGGCGACCGCTTTGGTGGATGCGAGCGAATCAAGGACTTGATCGCGAACCTCGCCCAAAGGAATGATTTCGCGTTCATCTTCCGGAGGGACCGTGTTCGCGCTCGGTTGATCCCCGTCCCCAGGCGGCGGGTTGGTGGGCGGCGGCGAAGTCGCCTCAGGGCTCTCTGGGGGAGCTTCCTGCGTTGCGGGATCCGGCGTGGCGCCGGGTGCGGGGGCCGGCGTTTCGGGCGGTTTCGCCGGGTCCTGCGGCGACTCGGTTGTCGGGTTGTCCTTCGCCGGCTGTTGCGGAGTGGGCGGCGTGTCTTGTGCGTCTTGCAACCCGACAAAGAAGACGGCAGGATCGCTTTGAAGCGCCGTCGGTTGATTGCCGTCGCCTGAAGGCGGATTGCCGTCGCCTGAAGGCGGATTGCCGTCGCCTGAAGACGGATTGCCGTCGCCCTGGGATGGAGGCGTCGTTTCGGGCGGCGGATCCGCTGCTGGCGGGGTCGCTGGATTCCCGTTCGCCTCCTTGGGCGCGGCGGGGTCGCTCTCGGTGGCCGCTTTGTCCGCGGCGGGTTCAGCGTCTTTGGCTGGGTCTTTCGCCGGATCTTTCCCGGGATCCTTGGCTGGCGGCTCGGTCGAGGGCGCCTCGGCGGGCGGGATGACCGGCGGCGGCTCGGCGGCGCCTGGGGCGCTGGAGGCCGGTCGCTGGGCGAGAGTTGATCCGGAAGGGGCAACAGCCGGCGGTATTGCCCTTGATCGACGCGGCGCTGGTATTCCGCTTCAATCTCCTCGTCGGTGACTTGCGTCTTGGCTCGAGCGAGGAACTGATCGTAGTCGGCGGTGACATAGCTGAACGCCGCGCGGTAGGGCAGGGCGAACCCGGGTTCGGCGAAGTTCGGATTGGGCAACCGTTCCTTGTATTCCGCGAACAGCTCCTTCAATTCCGTTTCGCTGGGTTCGCCGCTAACCTGGTCGATCGAGTCCGCGACCGCGATGGGCAAAACTTGGGCGGTCACCTTGCGATTGATGCGGTTGAAGTTATTCCAGAGCGCGGCCGGCGTGACGACGATGGAGCCGCCATTGGCGAGAACTCTCAGGTTGCGAGCCAGCATCTCGGTCCGCAGTTGCTCGAAAAAGCCCGCTTGCGAAAGATCGGCGTCGCGAATTGCTTGAACGATGTCATCGCCGCCGACGGTCTGGTCGGTCCAGTCGGCCAGGAATTCATTAATGGCGTTATCGGTGACCTGCATTCCCATTTTCCGGGCTTTGGCCGCCAGAAAGACGATTTCCAGCAGATCTTGGTCGGCCGAGTACCTGGGCAGCTCCTGGGCTTTAGGGAAACCGCCTTTTCGCTGCGTCTCCAGGAACAATTTCCGCAGCACCTCATGCGAGCGAGCATGATTTGCTCGCAGGCGAGTGAGGTCGGCCACTCGTACTTTGCCGCCCGAATAGCTTACAACGAGAGGGTTGGCGCCTTCGTTGGCTCGCGAACGCAAGTATTCCTGCAGCGGCGGGGCGATGATGAACGAGAACATCAGCAGACAGCCGAAACCCACCAAGAAGGCGAATTGGTACCGGCGAAACATCGAAAGGGGACTCGACGCCATGGATTTGGTGACTCCGCGAACTGACGGTGGTCGGTCGCACCGCAATACGATATGACTTGACAGGCCGGCGTGGGCCGTATTAATGGTTTCCCATAGCCAAGGAGCTTGGCAGATCCGAAATTGTAAGGCCGCTCGTCGTAAATGCAATCTCAATCGGGACTATCGCCGCGGGCGAAGTCGCAAAATCCCACGCTTGACCTGACTACGCGATGCTCCCCTGGCTTAGCGGATGCTCGCTCGCAAACCCAGATTCCCCTCAGCGACACCAAGGCAGACAACGTACATGGCGAAAAAAGCGAGTTCCGTCGGCAAGTCCTTGGTGATTGTCGAATCGCCGGCCAAAGCGCGAACCATCGGGAAATTTCTTGGGGCCGCCTATCAGGTCGAGGCCAGCATCGGGCACGTCCGCGACCTGCCCAAAGGCAAAAAGGAAATGCCCAAGAAGTACAAGGACTTCGGTTGGGCGAATCTGGGCGTGAATGTGGACGAAGGCTTCTTGCCGATCTATATCGTTCCAGCAGAGAAGAAGCAGCAGGTCGACAAACTTAAGAAACTCGTCAAGGAATCGCAGCAACTCTATCTGGCGACCGACGAAGACCGCGAAGGGGAAGCCATCAGCTGGCATCTGTTTGATCTGCTCAAGCCCGAGGTCCCCGTCAAGCGCCTGGTGTTTCATGAAATCACGAAGGACGCCATTCAAGAGGCGCTGGATCACCCTCGCGACATTGACAACGGCCTGGTGCGAGCCCAGGAAACCCGCCGGATCCTGGATCGGCTGTATGGCTATGAGGTCTCGCCGTTGTTGTGGCGGAAAATCCGCCGCGGGCTGTCCGCCGGACGCGTGCAAAGCGTCGCGGTGAGATTGATTGTCGACCGCGAACGGGAACGGCGAGCGTTCGTGACCGCAAGTTATTGGGGCATGCAGGGCGAGTTCTCCACGGACGCGGGCGAGAAATTCCAGGCGTCCATGACATCGGTCGATGGGAAGCGCGTCGCGAGCGGCCGAGACTTTGATCCGGCGACCGGCCAAGCCAGAACGCCGCCGAACTCACGTTGCTTGACGAACAAGGCGCGCAGCGATTGGTCGAACGCCTACGCGACGGCAAGTTCATTGTCGAGTCGCTGGAACAACGGCCCTATACCAATCGCCCTGCTGCCCCCTTCACCACCAGCACGATGCAGCAGGAGGCGAATCGCAAGCTGAACTTCACCGCCAAGCACACCATGCGGATCGCGCAAAGCCTTTACGAGAATGGCTACATCACCTACATGCGTACCGATTCCACGACGCTCGCCAAGGAAGCCGTGCAAGCGGCCCGCGATCTCGTGCAATCGGAATACGGCGCCGATTATCTGCCCCCCGAGCCGCGCGTTTACGCCTCGAAGGTCAAAAACGCTCAGGAAGCTCACGAGGCGATCCGACCGGCGGGCCATCCCTTCCGTTTGCCCGAGTCGTTGCGGAGCGAGCTGAATCATGACCAGTTCCGCCTGTTCGAGCTGATCTGGAAGCGGACCATCGCCTCCCAGATGGAGGACGCTCGCGGGCAACACATCACCGTGACCATCGATTGCGATGGCGTTCAATTCCAGGTCCGCGGCAAGACCATCGAATTCCCCGGTTTTCTGCGAGCGTATGTCGAAGGATCGGACGATCCTAACGCGCGAGCTGGCTGATCAAGAGACGATCTTGCCTCAAGTCGTTCAGAACGAGTTGTTGGCCTGCCTGGCGTTGAACCCGACCAGCCACGAAACCAAGCCGCCCGCTCGCTACAGCGAAGCATCGCTGACTCGCAAGCTGGAGGAGATGGGAATCGGCCGGCCCAGCACCTACGCCTCGATTATCGACACGATCCTGATGCGCGACTATGTGTTCAAGAAGGGCAACGCGCTGGTCCCGACCTGGACGGCGTTTTCCGTGTCGCGCTTGTTGGAACGCCATCTGCCGAAGCTGGTTGACTACCAATTCACGGCGCAAATGGAGGATTACCTGGACTCGATCAGTCGCGGCGAGGCGGAACATCTCGCTTACTTGCAGCAATTCTATTTCGGCGAGGCCCCCAGCGATGTCGGCCTGAAGCGCAAACTGGAAGAGAAGCTCGAAGAGATCGACGCTCGGCAGATGAGTCAATTCGAGATTGGCCAGCCCGCCGATGAACCCATGGTGTACCTGCGTGTCGGCCGCTATGGGCCGTTCCTGGAGCAGGGGCAAGCCGAATCGCCGGAGTACCGCAAGGCGAGCATCCCCCAGGATCTCCCGCCCGATGAATTGACGCTGGCCGCCGCGATCGAGTTGCTTGAGCAAGCCAAGGTCGTCGAAGATCCCTTGGGCGACGATCCCGAAAGCGGACGCCCGGTGTATATCAAGCAAGGTCGTTTCGGACCCTATGTTCAATTGGGTTCGCCCGACGATGAAGAGAAGCCCAAGAACGCATCCATCAAGGGCACGGGCGTCGAGGTGCAGGATGTGGACTTGGAACTTGCTCTGCGGATCTTGGCTCTGCCGAAAACGCTGGGCGAGCATCCCGAGAGCCACGATCCCGTGGTCGCGCACAACGGCCGCTTTGGGCCGTACGTCAAGTGCGGTTCCGAAACCCGCTCTCTGCCCAGCGACATCGGGCTGTTGTCGGTAACGCTCGCCGACGCGCCGCACTTGTTGGCTCAGCCCAAGGCGCGAGGCCGCGGTCGGGCGGCTCCCAAAGAACCGCTGAAAACGTTTCCTGCTTCGCCGGTCACCGAGCAACCGGTGCAATTGCTCGACGGCCGCTACGGCCCCTACGTTACCGATGGCGACACGAACGCCTCGCTGCCCAAGGACATGGCGGTCGATGACTTGACGCTCGAATTCGCCTTGCAATTGCTGGCCGAACGCGCCGCGGCCGGCGGTGGCAAACGCAAGAAGACCAGCAGGAAGAAGTCCACCAAGAAGTCGGCCAAGAAGAAATCGGCGAAGAAGTCCAGCAAGAAATCCGCCAAGAAGAAAGCCTCCAAGTCCGCCAAGAAACGAACCGCGACGAAGACAACAAAAAAGTCCGTCGCCGCGGACGACGAACCGGCAGCCTGAGCAAGTTTATCCGCAACTACTTTCGCCTTAGCCGCTGGGAACCTTCATCATGCGAGTCTTGTCGGGCATCCAACCCACCGGACGCTTTCATTGGGGAAACTACTTCGGCGCGATTCGTCAGTACATCGACCTGCAGGACGAGGACGAATCGTATTACTTCATCGCCAACCTGCACGCGCTGACGACCGTTCGCGACAAAGAACGCCTCTGGGAGGCGACGATCGACGCCGCCCTGGATCTGTTGGCCCTGGGGTTGGATCCAGCGCGAGCCACCCTCTTCGTGCAGTCGGATGTCCCCGAGGTCTCCGAGTTATGCTGGCTGCTGATGACCGGAGCGCCCATGGGGTTGCTAGAGCGTTGCCATGCCTTCAAGGAAAAAAAAGGCAAAGGACTGACCGCCGACGCGGGATTGTTCACCTATCCCGTGCTCATGTCCGCCGATATCCTCGCCTTCGACTCGGACGTCGTGCCCGTGGGCGAGGACCAAGTCCAACATATCGAAGTTTGCCGCGATCTCGCCGGCTCGTTCAATCATCAGTTCGGCGAGGTCTTCGTCCTGCCCAAGGCCAAAGTACTTGACCACTCGGCTCGCGTGCCCGGCGTCGACGGCGAGAAGATGTCCAAGAGCTATAACAACACCATCGAGATTTTCGAGCCGCCTTCGCAGTTGAAAAAGAAGATCATGAGGATCACCACCGATTCAAGGCCCATGGACGAGCCGAAGGATCCCGACTCGGATCACTTGTACCAGCTTTATCGATTGTTCGCCGATCCGGAGGCGACGCAGGAAATGGCCGCCATGTATCGTCGCGGCGGGTTCGGCTATGGCGAGGTGAAGAAGAAGCTGGCCGAGGCCGCTGTCGCCTACTACGCTGAAGCACGCCAGCGGCGTGAGGAGCTGCAAGCCAACCCGCAACGCGTCCGCGAGATTCTGGGTGATGGAGCACAGGTCGCCCGTCGCAAGGCCGCCGCGACACTCGCTCGAGCGCAAGCGGCGTGCGGTGTCAAGGGAAAGCTGTGAAGCGCAAGGCGAGGCGGGGATGACGATTATCGGAGTCGGCACGGAAATCGTCGCATGCGCCCGCATCCAACGCATGATCGAGCGGCATGGCGGTGGTTTTTTGCGCCGCGCCTTCACGCCCGCGGAGATCGCCTATTGTGAGGCGCGCCACGCGTCGGCCGAACACTTCGCGGGTCGCTGGGCGGCCAAGCAAGCGGTTCTCAAAGCGCTTGGCGGGCAATGGTCCGCCAGCTTGAAGTATACCGATATGGAAGTTCGCGCCGAAAGCGCCGGACCCGTCAAAATCGCCTTGGGGGGCGGCGCCCGCGAGACCTGCGAACAACGCCGCGTCGCCGAAATCCATCTCAGCATCTCTCACGCCGCCAGCCACGTTGTCGCCTTCGCAATCGCGACTTCCGCAGCGGTCAAGCAATAAGCGGTCAAGCAATGGCGATTGGGCTCTCGTCCCAGCGAAGCTTAAAGGGACCGGCGGGGCCGTGAAACGGTCACCACGGAGTAACACAGAGGACAGAGTTGGTGTTTCTCCGTGTCCACGTGGTCAAATCCATTCGGATTTTTCTTAACTTGATGCTTATGGCGAAGCTTCAAGGAACCCCAGCGAACGCTTGGCGGCGAGACTACGCTTGCTCTCTGGGCAGATGCCGTGCTTCGACGGGCTTGCCGTAGTAAAAACCCTGCCCGAGATCGAAGCCCAACTCCACGCAAACCTCGTGCTCCTCCGCCAACTCGACGCCTTCGGCGAGCGAACGAATGCCCAGCCCGCGCACCATGGCCACCATGCCGCCAATGAAGTCGCGTTGTTGAGGGCTGGTGGAGTGGATGTTGCGAATCAAGCTCATGTCGAATTTCAAGTAGTCCGGAGGCACCTCGAAGAGGTCGCCCAGACGCGATTGGCCGGATCCGAAGTCGTCGTAGGCCAACTCGATCGCCAACTCGTTCAAGGCCTGTCGAAGCCGCAGCATGTCGCTGCGTTGCGTCACGGCCGCTTCATGAATCTCGAGGACGAGGTGTTCACTGGGATAAGCTTGGCGGAGGGCCTGCAACGAGTCCATCAGCGGGAAACTGACGACCTCGATCGGATGGGTATTCAGAAACAGCTTGGGGGCGCCGCTGGGCAATTGCCGCACATTGTTCAAGCCGGCGCTGCGCATCAAGCGGCTCAGCTCCGCTTCCATGTTCAATTGCATTGCGGCGCCGAACATCTCGGCGGGGGTCTGGAGCCCAAAGAACCGACTACGTCCAAGAATTTCGTAGCCCATTAAGGCGCCGGACTGCATTTCAACGATCGGTTGAAAGAAGGGCACCACCGCGGCTTCGGACATCAGCTTGTCGAACTGAACCAACGAGAACGCTTGATCGCCGACCTCGGACAGCCCGGCCATGGTTTGGATCTTGCCGCAGTCCGGAATCTCGACGCCGACTCGGAACGCGAGGTTCGCGAACTGCAGCAGATCCTGATCGCGCAGTCGCTGGCTGCCTTGCAGGGGCTCGCCGTTGATATACGTGCCATTGGTGCTGCCGTTGTCGCTTGCCCAGAGTTCGTCGCCTTTGAGCAACAACTCGGCGTGATGTGAGGAAACGACCTTGGACCCCAAACAGAGGGACACATCCGATCGCCGCCCCACAATGAAAGGCGAGGCGTTGATATAGATGGTCTGCGCGGCGCGGACTCATCCAGCCGACCGCGGAGGAACCAGACGGCCCGCCTGCCGGTCGTGTCGGTGTTGGTGTCGGAGGTGTGATGCGTGCGCATAGCGCCGACTCGAGGGGCGAGTAACTTGAAACTACGCGAAAGAGTAGCTCATCAACCAGTTGGAATCTCCAAATTCGCCCGCCGCCGGACGACTACCGTTCGGCAACCTGGAGAATGCACCGTTCAGGTCGAATAAAACAGCACCTTTGGAGGATTCGGGGCCCTCGCCCAGGACATCGCAGCGGACCAGACGCGATCACCGCGCGACATGCACGATGGGGCGCCAGAAGTCGGACTCTCCGAAATCTTGGTCCGAGCTCGACAAAGGTCAAATGGAAAGGCGGTTAGCCGTTGGCCGAACAAGGCTCGGGACGATCTCGCGGCCGCCGAATCGGCGCATTCGCCATAATCGGCCCGCTTACGGGGCGCCCGCCACGGTGCGCCACGGTTGGCCGCCAAGGGTTGGCCGCCAAGGGTTGGCCGCCGCGGGTTGGCCAGTCATCAACCGCCCAGCGTGCCCACGATATCGCGGACTCGATTGGCCTGTAGTTCGGCGAGCGCAGCAGGAAGCTGATCGAGCAGTTCCATGGAGATCGTCGGGCGGAAGTAGTTGGCCGTGCCGACCTGAACGGCGGAGGCTCCGGCGACGAGAAACTCCATCACATCATCGATGTTCGAGACGCCGCCGACGCCGATAATCGGAACCTCGAGGGCTTGAGCAACTTGATGAACGCACCGCAGCGCGATGGGTTTGATCGCCGGTCCACTGAGTCCGCCCATGCCGTTGCCGAGCAGCGGTCTGCGTCTTCGCCAATCGATGGCGATGGCCAGCACCGTGTTGATTAATGAAACCGCGTCGGCGCCCGCTTCCGCTGCGGCGCGGGCGATGGCCACAATCGATGTGACGTTGGGGGTGAGCTTCGCGATCAGGGGCAGGGGGCACGACTGCCGGACCGCCTGAACCAGTTCAAAACAACGCTCGGGCTGAGCGCCGTAGTTGAACGCCTCCGCTCACGTTGGGGCAGGAAATGTTGAGTTCAAGAGCGTCGGCGCCTCCAGCGTCGGCGATCCGCCGAGCCAACTCAACATAGTCGGCGGGCTCGCGTCCGGCGATGCTCACGATCACCGGGCAGCCAATTGTCTTCAAGTAGGGAAGATGGTGCTCGAGGAAGTAGTCAATTCCGTCATTGTCGAGCCCAATGGCGTTCAAGAGTCCCGCGGCGGTTTCGACCGTCCGCCAAGGTCGATTCCCCTTCCGCGGCTGGGGCGTGATCGTCTTGGGCAGGACTCCGCCCAGACGCTCCAACTGCACCCAAGGCGCCATTTCCCGCGCGTAGCCAAACGTGCCGGACGCAACCAGGATCGGATTGGGCAATTCGAGGCGGCCCAAACGAACACTCAAGTCGATCGCGTCAGCCAACGGTCGCTACCTCGGGACAGTCGTGGAATCGCTTTCGCAGGCCGTCAAAGCCACAGCGACACACTATAACGCGACATGTCGATGCCGAGTAGACGCCGGTTTGAGCCCGCCGTGGAAGCGGACGGGCGCCGCCCAAGGGCGCAAGAGCGATCGATGCGCAACCGGGGTTGGCATCGACGACTCTTGAATCGCCGCGATGGCAAAAAACGAGCTTTGCTAGATCACGCCGCCGTGGACACGGAAGGGGCTCAAGTGATCCGGTTGATCCAGGAACCAGAAACGCTCCCACTCGTCCTGCATGGCGCGCATGTTTTCCGACGTGAAGATCAGCTGGCGGGTTCGGCGGACGGGGTCTCCCGAGTACATCGGCATAAAGCAGCCGGTGCTGGTCAACCCGCTCACGCACAACAAAGCCACGATGAGCAGACGACGCATGTCATTCCTCCGTGAATGAGAGCCGGAGCGAAGCGAAACACGTTCGCCTCCGACTTGCTAGGGAATCCCTCGACTCCCGACCCTAATGTTCGATGGTTGCTGGTTTTCGGTCGGTTTCTTCGTCGCCGCCGGAAAGTAGTCCGATCGCCTCGAAAAAAGCCGCGTGCTCGTCAATCGTCGTTACGGTGCAGGATCTCTCCGGCGCCGTCGCCTCCACTCTCCCGCTGTTGGGCGGCCTGGCGGGCCGCCTCCTGCATTTGAGCCATCAGCTCGAGTTGACGAACGCGTTCCTCCATTTCCTTGCCAGGTTTGAAAGTGACGACGAATTTCTCCGGCACGTCCACTTTCTCACCCGTTCGGGGGTTGCGGGCTTTGCGGGCAGCTCGCCGCTTCACCTCGAACACCCCGAAATTACGCAATTCGATTCGCCCCTCTTCCACAAGCGTTGCCACAATCGCGTCGAACGTCTTTTGAACGATTTCCTTGGTTTTCAATTGGGTTAGCCCAATCTCCTCGGAAATCGTTTTGACGATCTCTTTTTTGGTCACGATCTGCCGCTCCTGACGGGCGAAACTGGCGGGTCTTGACTGCCTGCTCGTGGTCCCAAGTGTAAATACAGCAAGCATTAGAGTCAAGAAGCCATCGTTCGTCCGGGCATCGACAAACACATGAAGCAAGCGAGTTGGCGCGGCTCCTGAATTCTAGGCGTTTCGCAGTAACTGCATACAGCACAACAGCTTAGGAGAAAGAGTGCGGCGGATGGCCGACCGGCTTTCCCTAAGCTATTACCCTGCAACGACTAACAGCGAATGCCCCGGTCAGCGAATCCGCTGGGAGGCCCCTGGCAGTCGTCACAACATGTATCGGTACGCCAACCGCTGAACTTCAGCTAATCACTACATTCGGCCCGGACCATCACTAGATCCGCATCACCTTCCGCTGCTTCTCGATCGTGTCGAGCGAATACAGCTGGCCTTTCCCGCTGCCGGGGCAAACCTCGCAGGTCTGCTTCCACGCTTGCGGGCTCTTGAGATTGCTGTCCCAGAAGGGCCATGTTCGGCATTGCCGGGGCCGAGCGTCATAAGCCTGGCACTTACGCGTTTCGGGATCCAACAGGTAGCAGTCGCCGTTGGAGTATTCCTTCAAGCTGCGACGGATTCCGATTTGCCGCACGTTGGAGCGTTCAAACGCCTCCACGGATTCCGCGCCGGTGGCTTCGGCCAACGCTTGAATCTCCTCTTTGTTGACCCAGACATATCCGGGCGCCCCCGTGCAACAATCGCCGCATTGGGTGCACTGGAATCGCAAGCCATCCGCATACCAAGTCATCGATGCAATCCTGTCGCAAAATCGGGGGCGTCTTAGAGAGCATTCGCAGCGAGCGCCGCGACGCCAGCCAACCCCTGCTGGATCTCCTCCTCGGTCGTCGTAACGCCGAAGCTGAACCGTACCGCGCCGCCCTGATTCGCCGTCCCCAAAGCTGCGTGTTGCAAGGGGGAGCAATGAAAACCAGCCCGGACTTGCACGCCCCAGACGCTGTCCAGCAGGGTGGCGGCTTCTCGCGGATCATACCCTTGGATCATCAGGCTGACGACCCCCAGGCGATGAGCGCCATGGTCGGCCAGGACCCGCACGCCGGGCAGGCCCTGCAGTCCCTCGCGAAACATCCGCCCCAAGCGAAGTTCATGGCGCTGCACCGTCTCCATTGTCGTCTGCTCGAGAAACCTCAGTCCCTGGCCCAGGCCGATGATGGCCGGAGCATTCAGGCTGCCAGCCTCGAAGCGTTGGGGCATGCTCAAGGGCTGTTGGTCGGATTCACTCTCGGTTCCAGTGCCGCCAAATCGCAGCGGCGTCAGCTCTTGTTCCCTTCCCGGACGGATATACAACAAGCCTCCCCCCAGCGGTCCCAGCAGACCCTTGTGGGTGGGCGCGGCGACGAAGTCCGCATGCAAGCTCTGCACGCTGAAGGAAAGGTGCCCGGCGGTTTGAGCCGCATCCACCAAGAGCGGCACGCCCAGACCGCGGGCTCGGCGGCCGATGGTCTCGATCGGTTGCACGACACCGGTGACGTTGCTGGCGTGCACCAGGGCGATCAAGCGGGTTTGGTCGCGGCAAGCCTGAATCACCTCATCCGGATCGACGCGTCCATCCCGCCCACAACCCACGCGAGTGACTTGGACATCGCGATTCATTTCCAACCACCGCAGAGGCCGCAAGATGGAATTGTGCTCCAGGACGCTCGTGACGACGTGATCACCGGGGCGAAGGAAGCCAAGCAGGGCCTGATTAAGCACATCGGTGCCATTGAACCCGAACACGATCTGCCGCGGATGCTCGGCCCCCAGCAGTTTGGCCGCGCGTTGGCGAGCATCCTGGATCAGACGCTCCACTTCCTCGGCTTCGCGATAGGCGCCCCGACCGGCCGAAGCGCCCAACCGCGTCATGTAGTCGTTTACGGCGGCGGACACGCAGGGAGGCTTCGGCCAGCTCGTCGCCGCGTGGTCCAGGTAGACGCGTTGTTGCGGGCTGTTTTCGGAAGCGACACTCTCCGGGAACTCTGGCATAACGCTCTGGTGGTGGCGGGGCGAAAGGAGAATTGCCGACAGCTGCGCCCAAGCAGGCCAAGCCAAGTCCGCTGGCCTGAGCTAGCCGCCGATTTGGTACATGGCCCGTTCTGGACGTTGGAACTGTTCCGAGTCGATGCCGTGTCCGGCTTTCTTCGCGGCGACGCATTCTCGCACCAACTGCTGCACGTCGGCCGGCTTGGCGCCTTCCCGGAGAAGGCGCCGGGCGTCCCACTCGGTGGTCGAGAACAAGCAGTTGCGGACTTGCCCCTCCGCGGTCAGGCGGAGGCGGTTGCAGTCATGGCAGAAGGGCTGGGACACGGGATTGATGAAGCCCACGCGCCCCACGCCGTCGGCGAATTCGTAATCGACCGCGGGCTGACTGGCGTCTTGACGAGTGGCGGCGCGAAGCGGCCCCCAGCGGGTTTCCAGGATCCGCCGAATCTCCTCGCCGTTCAATACCTGCGAGGCGTCCCAATTGCCTTCGGCGTCCAAAGGCATGAATTCGATGAAGCGCAACTCCAACCGGCGACTCCGTGCATACTCGGCCAGCGGGATCACTTGCGATTCCGTTAGATCGCGAATCGCGACGGTGTTCAAGCGGATCTTGCGAAAGCCAGCTTGTACGGCGGCGTTGACGCCTCGCAGCACCGCCGGCAGACCGTCGCGGCGGGCAATTCGACGAAAGACCTCCGCATCCATGGCGTCCAGGCTAATATTGACTCGCTGCAAACCCGCGCGGGCCAGAGCGACAGCGGACTCCGCCAACAGCAAGCCGTTGGTGGTCAGCGCCACGTCGCGGACGCCTTCAATTCGAGCGAGTTTCTCGACCAGCGTCGGCAGCTCCGCGCACCAGCGGTTCGCCGCCTGTGAGTCGCAGCCGATTCACTCCCAAGGGGACGACGGCGCGGACAAACTGCTCAATCTCTTCAAACGTGAGCAATTCGTCGCGCGGCTTGAATCGTATCGACTCGTCCGGCATGCAATAGAAGCAACGGATGTTGCAGCGATCGGTGACGCTTATCCGCAAGTTCGTATGCACGCGCCCAAAGCGATCGAGCAATGGCGGCGAAGCGGGGGTGTCGGATCGTTGGTTCATGGAGCTTCGATTCTCGGTCAGCGTCCTGTCTCTCGGTCAGGGTCCTGTCGCGTGGTTTCCCCGGCCCCAGGGGCACTCGCGGCTCGTCGCCGCGTCGCGCGTCGGCTGTCAATTCGGATGCGGGTCCTCACTCGGCGCCGCGTTGCGGCGTCGCGGTGGGCAAAGCCGAAGGCGGTTGCGTGGCGTCTTGCTGCGATGGATGCCGCCATTGCCGAGTTCCATCGGCCCAGTGTTCTTGCTTCCAAATCGGTACGACTTCTTTCAGCGTGTCGATCAGCCACCGTCCGGCCTCAAAAGCGTGCTCACGGTGGGGCGCGGCGACGACGACGGCGACGCTGGCCTCGCCCAAGGGCGCATGCCCCAGTCGATGGACGAGCGAGCAGGCGGACAGCTTCCATCTCGAGCGAGCCTCTGTGGACAACCGTTGCAGCTCGGCCAGGGCCATTGTCTCGTAGCTCTCATATTCCAGAGCGGCTGTCTCGCGCCCGTTGGTGAACTGGCGAGTGACGCCGAGAAACAGCAACACGGCGCCGGCGGCGGGTGATTGGGCGTCGGCGAGCAACCGGGCAGTGTCGATGGGTTCGCGAGTGAGCTCAATCACGCTAGACACGGCGGGGTTCTCCACAGCCTCTCCCTCGATCCAGGTTCGCGCGTCCGCGAGCCACGCAGGCGCCACGGTCGCTCAATTCTAGACGGACCGCGCCGACGCGTCCACGCTCGGGCGGCAACCGGCGGGCGGGCGTCCCCCGAGCACGATTCGCGATTGACGCTGGAACACGGGCGGCTCATGTTGCCAGTTAGTCCCAGAAGCGGTACCTTGTTCCGCATCCCAGGCGAGCCTCGCAGGCCTGGACCTCAGGCGAACATCCAGGCCGCTGGCGTGGGCTTGAGTCCACCACGGCGGGCGATCCGTCGTCTGTTCCGGGCCCGCCGCCCCGTCCTTCCCCTGAGTGGAAAAACAGCCGTCCATGGCCAAAGCACGCCAGCCATCCTTCGAGTACGTCGAGCCGATCGGTGCGCGGGTCCTGGTTCGCAAGGACGAACCGAAACGAGAGACCAAAGGCGGGATCGCCTTGCCCGATGCGGCCGAAATCCCCACCATTACCGGCCGCATTGTGACGATCTCAACTCAAATCGAAAACGATCCCGACGTGCCGCTACGGCAATACGACAAGATCTTGTTTCATCCCAAGAACGCGATCCCCGTCGATTTGGAGCCAGACAACCAGCTGTTCGTGGTCCCGGTCGAGGACGTGGTGGCGGTGTTTCGACGCGGCAAGGAACCCTCGGAATAGCCGGCAGCCCAGGCTTCGTTGGGGCGCCCGGTCGTGAGGGCGGCGCGTCGCTCGCGGCGTTTCAGTTGGTCGGCTCGCCGAAGTGACCTCCCTCGTAGTCCTCCTCAAGCTCCTCCGCGTCGTCGCCATCGGCGCCCCACTGTTTCTTCAGCTCGGCGAGTTCCTCATCGCGGCCGAGCTCTTCCAGGCAGCGGGCCATGGCCGCGGCCGCCGGCTGATAATTCGCACAATCACTCAGTGCGAACTGAAACGCCGCCGCGGCGTCCTCCACATCGCGGTCGGCGAGGAAAGCGAGTCCCAGGTTGTACTTGACGCCCGCGCTGATTCGGCGTTTGGTGAGAATGCCCTGGTAGGCCGCGATGGCGTCGCGACAGCGGCCCTGGCGCGCTTTCAGATTCGCGCTGTCCAAGCCCGGGAAATCATCGCTGGCCATGTCCGCGCCGCCGTAGGCGCGAAACAACTGCACTAAGGCCACCGGCACGCCGAGCACGAACAGCAAGTTGCCGAAGAACATCTTCCAGGCTTCCCCGCGCATGCAGCCGGGACACCGCCAAGTGGTTCGCGAGGACCAACCATAAACGACAAACAGGAAGTAGAAGTAGAAGATAGTGAACTGCCGAGGGCGGCTGTACATTCCGCATTCGTCGCATAAGCGGAAGTGTTTCTCATTTGGGGGCGCATCGACGTTGGAGCCCGGAAGCGTGCCCAAAGCATGGCAGAACTCGCAACTCACTTGCGGCGATTGCGGCATGCCGGTCAGGTCGAGCATGGCGCCGCAATGCGGGCATTGTTCTTGACGAAATTCGTGGCCGCGGCCTTCCTGCTCGAGTTTCTCCTTGTGAATCCGGCACCAAGCGGCGCTGCGGGCGCGACCGAGCATCAACATCAACTCGGCGGCGTCGCCTTTGGCGACCGAGATGGCGACCATTTGCGGTTCCTCCGCCATAACCGACATCATCATGCGGTTGCCGCGAATATCCACATGCGCGATCGCGGCCGCCGGCAGCGAGACGTCGTCCAATTGCAAGGACTCGCCGTCAAAGCTGCCTCGCTTGGCGAACATCGACTGCTCATGACCCTGGTCATTGAGAAAGCGAAACTTAAAAGTCATTTCATTCATGGTCGAACAACTCACAAATCTCGTTAGGGCGGCTGGCGTTTCGCATCCGTCACGCGGACAAGGTACACTCTCAGTGGCGGATTCGTGAGCCCTCCCGGGACGGAATCCGACGTCGTGATCACCTGTTGAAAATGGACTCTCTCATTGGCTGGCGTGCATGGGCGACATCATACCATTCCTGATAATCGGCGGCGTCATCCTGGCGATCGTCGGCGGCTTGATCTTCAACTCAATCTACGAAAAAAAGCGAACCGAGAAGATCTCGCAAATCGCCGAAAAAATGGGGCTGAGTTTCATCGCCCAACACGACCCCGCGATGCATACCGAGTTATCGAGTTTCTCGCTTTTTCAGTCCGGCCGCGGCCGCAAAATGAAAAACATGGTTCATGGAGACACCGACGATCTGAGGATCGCCATCTTCGACTACCAATACACCACCGGTTCGGGCAAACACAAGCATACGCATCACCAGACGGTGATCGCCTTCATGGGGCCGTCGCTTGCGTTGCCGCAATTCGAGCTCAAACCCGAGAACCTCTTCCACAAGATCGGGGGCATGCTGGGCATGAAGGACATCAATTTCGACACGCACCCCAAGTTCTCCAAGATGTTCTACTTGCGGGGAAGCGATGAAGAGGCGATTCGTCGCGTTTTCCGGCCCGAGGTGTTGAGCTTGTTTGAGCAGCGGCCGGGCCTTTATGTGCAGGCAGCCGGTGAAAAAGTCGTGTATTTCCGCGCGGGAAAACGCGTCTCCGCCGAGGAATATCGTCAGTTGCTGGCCGAGGCCTTCGAGCTGTACGGGCTCTGGCGCAGCGACGCCGCGTGAAGCCGACCGCCGGCAAGCTCCGCGATCCGCGCCCAGCGGACATTGCCGCGACCCTCGGCGCTCCTGTATTTTGGCGCCAGTGGGCGGTGCGCTGCACGGGCCCAGGGGGAATCGTGACCCAGGATTAGGAAAAGGACACGCATCATGTCGGGATTCAACGCCTCGGCCAATGTCAGCTGCTGGAAGCAACATGTCTGCGTCGCCTGCGAATGCACCTTTCGCTACTTGCTGACTCGAAAAGTAACTGCGCAAGGCGGAACCCGCGAAGCGGCGATGGTCAACTTGCAGAAGCAGATGGCCAAGACGGTCTCGCAGGAAGTGGATTACTGCCCTTGTCCCGAATGCGGCGTCGTCCAACCCGACATGGTGGCCGCGCGACGTCGCGGGCGGGCTTTGCTGGGGCTGCTCGGTTTGATCCCCTTGGCGATCGGCTGGTTGTTGGGCGGGATCTACGCCGTGCCCATCGCCACGTCCGCCATCGCCGCCGGCTGCGGCGCCGCGGGCGCCGCGCTCATGCTCTTTCTTACCAATCGAGTGCAACCCAATCGTCGGCCAGAAGCCAATCGCGTCCAAGTACTGAAGCGCCTGAAGGACGAGTCGATGGTGATCGACGCCAGCAGCGGTTCGGCGAGCAACGTCGCTTATGATGGAACCGACGTGAGTCCGACCGCCTGGGGCGCCTTCGGCGTTGGGTGCGTCGCCGTGCTGGCGGCCCTCTCGCCCTGGATCTTGAGCTCCATTTCAGGCTGGACCGTGAATCAGAACTGGTATCCCGCCGTCGCCGGGCCGGGAGACGCGTCGCGCTATTACATGCAAGGAAAGCTGAGCAGCCTGAAAGGCATGTGGCGCGGAAGCGCCGGAGCAAAGGTCATCAACGCGGCGGACCTCGGCCTGGCCAACCCGATGCTGACCGCGAAAACCAAGTCCTCCAGCTGGGGCAACACGATCAGCGGCAAGTCCCCCAGCAACAGCAACAATCGGATGTATCTCGATGTCAACCTGCCAACCGACGCGTCGCTGGCGGGCAACGAGCTTTCCATGGACGTCGCGACCGACGTGCAGTTTCCCTACATGGTCGGCAACAGCTTCCAAGACGAACGGCGCCAGTTCCGCGAAGCCGCCAAGCTCCGGCTCGCCTCGCCAGGCGCCGGGGCGACCTACGTCGCCGCATGGCGCTATGGCAACATCCTGGCGACGATCTTGATTCTGGCCAGTTGCCTCGGACTCTATCGAATGCAGCACAGCCTGATCGGCGCCGCGAACCCGCCCAGGATTTTGCCCGTTGGGTTTGACGAAGCACAAGAGGAAGAAGCCTTCGAAGACCAGCCGGACGCCGACTAAACACCGTCCGCCGTGTGAATATGCGGCGAGTGGGTTGGGGCGTGCGCCGAGGTTGCTGGGGTGCGCCGCGCGACCCCACAAGTCAAGTTAAGAAAAATCCGGATGGAATTGACCGCGGAGGACACGGAGAACCGCGGAGGCCGATGCAATTCTGTCCTCTGTGTTCCTCTACTCCCTACTCCCCACCCCCTACTCCCTCTTCTCATCGAATCCCAGGGTAATCCAGCCTTCTTCCAATCGCAGGTGCCGGCTGTCGAATTGGGCCAGCCCATCGAAGGCGCCGCCTACTGGCGGCATCAATCCATCCAAGAAGACAACGGGGCCGAATAGATCCGAGAACTTCACTTGCAGCAACTCAGCCGCTTCCGGCGGCAGGTCGCTCTGCGGCGAAACAACTCGCACGTCGTTCAACCGAGTGAATTGCACGCCATAGTCCGTCAACGCCAGGGCGTAGTCGGCGGTGATCAGGAACGGCGTCTGGAACAGTTCATCATCGATGCGCAGACTCCGGCCTGCGCACTTCGAAGCGGACCATGGAGGGATGGATGCGCGTGATCAAGGGACGACGCCAATCCAACTGCACCGACCAGCGACGGAAGTGAGGGCCGAGTCGGAAGTGATGTGCGTACTCGCCAACGAGTTCTTTCTGGAAGTCGGCGAAATCACGATCCGTCAACCAGGCGCCGCCAACGCTGGGACGCGTGAGTTTTCCGATCATGGATTCATGAACCATGACTTGGATCTTGCCTTTTACTGGCCGGCTCGCGGGTACGGTGGGGGCGCCCAAGACGATCCCGCCGTCGTAGGCCAGTACGCCGACCGCCAGATGCGAGTCGCCTGCGGCGGACGTGATTCGAGTGGAGAGCCCCAAGCGGGTGAGCGGCATGTGAAAGAACTCGTTCACCTTGCCATTGGCTTCCTCCAGTTTGACGGCCACCTCCTGATCCAACTCCTCGCCCAACTGCTGCTCCGCCAGCAAAGCGGACTCCAACTCGCCTTGCGGTCGCAAGTTCTCCGCCTTCTTCAAGGCGTAATTCTCGACCAACCGGTGCAGCAAGGCGGGTTTCCTCAGGAACGGTACGGCGACGCCGCGCAATTGGGCGTCGGTTTGGGCGTGGATCGTGGCCGGTTCGGCGGTCACTCGACCGTTGCTCCAGTACAGGATCTTTTCACCGCTGAAGCGAGTCTCGCCCGAGCTAAAGACGCGAACCTTGCCTTTATGCGCGACGTTGGCCGGCGTTCGGACCGAACCTTGGATCCGCAGCACCACTCGAGCTTCGCTGGCGTTCGCCGGCAGATCGGCCGTCACGGCCCCTTGAACCGAGGCCGGACCGGTGACCCAAGCGCCGGCGATGCAGTTTCCCGCTTGACGCGAGCGTTCCATGCTCTCTTGGAAACCGTTTAATTGTTGGGCAAACAGATCGCGATCGAAGTGCAGAATCACCGTGGGTTGCGGCGCCGCTCGCCTTGCTGCGAGCAGCGTATCTCGATCGAGCAAGCCGGCGGCTTCCAGCCATGAAGCATGCTCCTGGATTGCTTGCACGTCGCAGGGCTGCTGGACAAGAGCTTCGCGCAGCAGCCGCCGCCGTCGCTCGCTTTCGGCCGGTGCGGCGGACAACACCACTTGTTGTGATATCCAGCGATCCAACAGCTGGCGAACGTTGGTAAAGGCGGGGTCTTCCAAGCCTTGTTGCAGTCCATAGAACTGCTTGGCGAGCATCATCGCCTCGTCCAGCGGTGCGGCGCCGGCGGCTACCTGTCGCAGGATCGGCCAATTCACCCCCCGACGCCAGCGAGTGCGTTCATCGACGGGCAGGGTCTCCACGTGCCGCTGTAATCGCTCCGCGGCCTCAGCCAAATCGGGATATGAGTTGTTGGCGGCGCCTTCGGCCACATCCCGAGTCGGCTCGGAGGCGCCCGACGTGGCGACGCTCAGCTCAATCTGAACGCCGATGAGGACCAGACTGATCCAGACCCAAAGCACTCGTTGCATGACTTGTCCTGCTCCCTCTTATCCTGTCCTTCGCAAGCATCCCTCGACCGCCGCGCTCCCTGGCTGTCAGGGTGAGTGTCGCGATTCGGCCGTGGTCGGCGCCGCGGCCAATCGCGGATCATCCTGCTGCAGCTCTTCGTAGACGAACATGGTGTTGAACATCTCATGCACGGTCTGTTGTCCCCAGCGAACGTCCTCATTCGGATCTGGATTGCGAGGATTGTGCTGTGTGTTGTCCCAGTAGCCGGTGGCCAGGAGAACTTTGCCGGCGGGAACCACCAAGGGCTCTTTCAGCTTGTAAGTCAACTGCCAATTGAAGTCCCATACGGGGATGGTGAAGATGGTCTCGCCGCGCGGTTTGTTGTGCTGCGAGAAGTCGTGCAGGTCCTGAATCGAAACTTGCTCCGAATCAACCAGCTCCAAGCGATAGCTTTTGCCGCGCACGTGGAAGTGCGGCCGCATTTGATAGATGATAACCGGCGCGTGAAATGCGTAAATCTGCTGCATGCTGTGGTTTTGCGCGTTGGCGGGAATCAGGAAATCGCCTCGTTTGCGAAAGAAGAAGTGGGTCTTCAACTCGCGCTCCGGAGGGGCGTCGGCGAACTTGATCGCGACGCGTGATTGGTCCATCAGTTCCTCGCCGACGGGAGTGTAGTGGAGTTCGAAGATGAGATTCGAACCGGCCGACAGCTTCATGCCCATCGACGGCCATTGATCCGCGGTCACTCCAGCCGGCGGCTGATTGTAGTTGCGGGCGTTGTCCTGATTCCCAGGCGTGTAGGCGCCCATCAACTTGCCGCCTTCAATGGAAAGCCCGTAGTGGCGAAACTGCTCCAAGGGACTCAGGCTCTTGTCAAAAATGCGGCCGCGATATTCATGCACCTGAATGTGATGCACAACGCGGGGATTGCCGGGGACCGTCTCGATTGCTGAGATCCACTTGTCTTCCGGAAGGCTGACTTTGACGGGGTAGTACACATAGTCCAGCAGGCCATTGGCCGGGACTTTCATCGGCTGTTTCATTTCGAAGATCAGGTCCGGCTCGCCGATCCGCCATTGCTGAGCAGGCCATTGGATCTCCGCGGGCGCCAAGGAGCGATCCCCCTCGACTCGGCCGCTCGAGCACCAGTCCGCGATCAGCCAACGTTCGTCTTCGGTGAGCCGGTCGTCGTCGGCGAATTGTCGATGCGAATCCGGCGGAAGAGCCGCCGGCCAGGGCGGCATTCGCTCGTCCAGCACAACCTCGCGAATCATCTCGGCGTACTCGGACACCTGCGGGTAGGTCGTTAGCGGCATGGGGCCGACTTCACCTTCCCGATGACAGCGCTCGCACCTTGCCTGGAACAGCGGCTTGATGTGCTGGTGATAGGTGTAAGGGGATTCGCTCTTGGGCGGCGCCGGGGCGGTGATCTTGCATCCCACCGCCGGAGTGGATGAGCGAGGCGGATCGCTCCCGGCCAGCACCGCATCGATGGCGTCGCGAAGATAGTGACGGGTCGCCGCGGGTTTCGACCCGCCCTGGAAGAACTGATCGTCGATCGCCCCCTGATACCTGACCTTCAAGTCGCGGTCCAAGACAACGGCTTCGGACAAGCGGGTTAGTCCAAACTGGCGGACCAGTTCGTGTTCGGAGTCCAACAGCACGCGAAACGGCAGCATCGTGTTGACGGCGTGTTCGGCCATGCGTTTGATGCTCATCCCCGGACTGACATAGACGCCGATCAAGACGACTCGATCGCCTTCGTAGTTGTACCGGCTCCAGGAGCCGTCAGGCATTTGACGGATGGGCGCCCCAGCCCGATCTCGAGGCGTGCTGTTGTAATCCTCATGCAGCTGAATCAAACGCGAGGCGTACTGTCGGACGACCGGACAGTGCTCGTCCATCACGACGAACACCAGAGCTTGCGTGCTCGGCTCAAGGAACTCGTCATACCGATGGGTCGCGCCGAAAATGCCTCTCAGCTCTGGCGGCCGACCAACCGGCTCCGCCGCCAGTCCCTGGGCGTACGACGAGAGAAAAAGCGCCACGGCCAACACGCCGGGGAAAGCAGGCGGTTGTCTGGAAGGGAAATTCGGTATTCTCTGCATGGTCGCTTCAGGCTCCTCATTCAGCATCAACGGCCGCATCGCCAGGGGCGTCCATGGACTTGCTCGGCGCGCGGCGGAGAGTCAACAACACGTAGCACAAAAACAACAGCCATGCTGTCAGTGTTGACGCAAAACCGTGTTTCGCCAATGATCGTAGAGCCCGACCATCAGCTCGATCCCCGCGATCCGTTGCGGAATGGAATTCCTGAAGTCGGCTCGCCGACCTGCAAGGGGGCAGCCTGCCCGCCTACCTTCGTGATGTCCGCAGCTTGACCCGGCGCTACAATCACTTCAGACCGCCATCCACGGAGAAACCGTATGCCTCGCCATGAATATCGCCCCGCATCCGCTGCGCTCATCGCGCTCCTTGGCGGTGTGACCGCCTTGCTTTCCGGTTGCAGCCGCCCGTCCGCTCAAGCATCGCCCGCCGAAACCGCCTCGGCCTCCCAGGAGGCCGCGCCCGCATCCAACGAGAGCGAGGCCGACGGGCTGGAGACCGCCACTTTTGGGGCGGGCTGCTTCTGGTGCGTCGAGGCCGTCTTTCAGGAGGTGGCCGGCGTCAAGTCCGTGGTCTCCGGTTACAGCGGCGGCCACGTCGCTAACCCAACCTACGAACAGGTCTGCTCCAAGACAACCGGGCACGCGGAAGTTTGCCGGATTGAGTTCGACCCTCGGGAGGTGTCCTACAAGCATCTGTTGGAAGTCTTCTGGAAAACTCATGATCCGACGACGCCCAACCGGCAAGGGGCGGATGAAGGCCCTCAATACCGCTCCGTTGTCTTCTATCACAGCGAGAAGCAACGCGAGTTGGCCGAATTCTACAAGCAGGAACTGGACAAGTCGGGGGCTTTCGGCGCCAAGATCGTCACCGAGATCGCCCGCGCCCCGGTCTTCTACCCAGCCGAGGACTACCACCAGAATTACTTCCGCAGCAACCCGAACCAGGGCTACTGCCAGTTCGTGATTCAGCCGAAACTCGAAAAGTATCGTAAGGCTTTTAAGAAGTAGGAAGCACCTGAAGCTCGAAGTCGTCAGTGATTCCTGCGAATCATGGTCCGCTCAACACGGTGGCGGCAGCGCTCAGAAACCCTCCGTTTGCCGCCAAGGGCATCAGACGGTCTCCATCAAGGTCCGCGCGGCGAGCACGCCGCAACGCCCCGGGCTTGGGCCCGGTGAGCGATGATCCTCGCCCAGCAAACAGCGCGATCCGGCGGGAAGCCGCGCTGGTCCTGCGCCGTCCGCCTGTTGAAGCGACCGCTCATCCGCCAGGTGTTTTCGAAACCGCCTGGGGCGTCGAGCGACTACAGCCCTACGATCTTCAGCAACTTCAAGGCGTTGGTGGTTTGGGTTACGCCTTCATGCAGGCGGAATTCGAACACCAGTCCGCCGTCGTCGCTGAACCCTTCGCTGAAGTGCACCGGTCGGCAGCTTTCGGCCAGTTCCGGCTGCTTGGCCAGCTCCAGGTCGTGCGTGGAAACGGCGCCCAGGGCGTACATGGTTGACAGGCGTTCCAGAATGTGCGTCACCGCAATGTGGCGCTCCTGGCTATTGGTTCCCTGCAGGATTTCATCGAGCAGGAAGCAAAGCACACGACGCCGATCCTGGCCGCACCGTTGGGCCAGTTCCACGACGAACTTCAATCGTTGCAACTCAGCCATGAAGAAGGAGACGCCCTGCTCCAGGGAGTCGCTGACGCGCATGCTGGTGACCAGCAGCATGGGCGTCATGGTCATGCTTTCAGCGCACACGGGTCCCCCGGCTTGCGCCAGGGCGATGTTCACTCCCAGGGCTCGCAGCAACGTGCTCTTGCCCGACATGTTGCTGCCGGTGACCAGGAGGAACTTTCCGGGCGGTCCCAGGGCGACATCATTGCAGACTCGCCCTTGATTGCTTAGCAGAGGATGGCCCAACTGCGTGGCTTCCAAGCCAGCGGGATCCTCCGTCCGCACCTTGGGAAAGCACCAGTGCGGATGGTCGTGGCGCAAGGCGGCCAGAGACGCGAGCGCTTCCCAGCGGCCCAGGGCGACGAACCACGCCTGCACGTATTCGCCGTGACGCTTCTTCCACTGGTCCAATCGCGCGATGACCTGGAAGTCCCACATCAGCAGGACCTGAGCGATCATGTAGAGCGGGGCCGTCAGTCCTCTGCGAAAGTCGCTGAACGCCATGATCCAGCGCAGACGATGCAGCCTCATTAACGAGTGCTCATTGCTCAGGGCGTCGCGAATCTCGCGCAGCAAATCATTGTCGCTGGGCAATTGAGCGGCCAGTCGAAAGAGCCGGGAATAGGATTGGACTTCGCCGGCCCCAGTGGATACGGAATTGAAGATGTCGTGCAGTTCGCCCACGTAGCGAATCACGCAAAGCACTTGCGCCATCGCTGACGCCAAGATTACGACGGCCACGGCGGGCGGCGATGCGCCCAAGGCCAAAGCGAAGAGGCCGCCCAAAGTCGCCAAGGGGCCGATCCAGCGAATGACGCGAATGATTGGCTTGTCGCTCATCCACCGCGGCGAGGCCGCCCATTGGCCGAGTCGATGCGGTCCCGCGTGGCTGGCCGACAACAGCCGCGCCTCCACTTGCAAGGTCTCCCGCAATTCGCTCAAGGGCGCCAACAAGCGAACGGCGTCCTGCCGCAATTCGATCTCCTTGGGCGGTGCGGGGTTCGCCAGCCACCGGCTGAGGCACGCGACGCCCTCCTCGGTATGCGCGGTGCTTGTCAACTCCATCAGCGACGCCCGTCCGAAGAGATTCAAATCGGCGGTGGTCGTGTCCGCATCGGGGGGGATGGGCGGCTCCGGCAGTTCCGACCACTTCCGATTCAATCGGGCCAGGGCCCATTGATTGACGCGTTGCAACAACCGCAGTCGGGCGACTTCGCGTTCCCGGCGTTCATGCCGCGCGGCGACCAGAAGCAAGCTGACCAGCCCCGCGCCCGCCAGTGTGAACCACAGCAGTTGCAACGTCGGCGCCGTGAAACCGACGGCCAGCATGACCAGGAACAAGAGGAAACACAGTCCGCGAGCCCACGGCAGCCACTGAAGAGCCTTCTGAGTGTTCTCCAGCGCGGCGTCATGGATGGCGACGCGATCACGGTAGTACTTTTCGGCGGACAATCGACACTTACTCCCCGGACGCCCGGTAACGCGGAAAGAAGGGAACTATACTGATTTTGCGGCATGTTGCCCAGCTAGGTTCGCGCGGAGAAGGCGTTCCGAGTCAACGCACATCCGCACTTCGCCTCCATCGATCAAGCGGCCCCAACGCTGGCGACGCCGCATTTCTTGCTTTCCTTGGGAGTACCCTCGATGCGTGTCTGCTCGTCGCCGTTATTGCTCGTGATTCTGGCGCCGCTGCTTTCCGGGCCGGCGAGCCTGGAAGCCCGGGAACTGGCCTACTACCTTCCCGCGGTGGAGTACGATCCCAAGGTGCCCACTCCACGGGAGTCCCTGGGCTTCGACGTCGGCGTTCGTCATGTCGAACATCATCAGTTGACCGCCTACATGCATGCGTTGGCCGCCGCGTCGCCGCGGGTTGCTCTGCAGCAGACGGGACGCTCCCACGCCGGCAAACCGCTGTTGATGTTGACGATCACCTCGCCGAAGAATCACCGGCGGCTGGAGTCCTTGCGCAAGCTGCACCTTGGATTAACCAATCGCACGCCGACCAACGATCAGGATCTGCGCGACTTGCCGGCGGTCATGACCATGGGACACAGCGTCCATGGCGACGAGCCAAGTGGGAGCAACGCGGCCTTGTTGGTGGGTTACTACCTCGCCGCGGCGCGGGACAAGCAAGTCGATGAATTCCTGGACAACCTGATCATCCTGTTCGATCCGTGCCTGAACCCGGATGGATTCGATCGTTTCGCTCAATGGGCCAACGCGATGCGTGGTCGCCAACTGAACGACTCGCCCGATCATGCGGAACACAACCAACCCTGGCCTGGCGGTCGAGTTAACTACTACTGGTTTGATTTGAACCGGGATTGGTTGCCCGCCCAACATCCGGAAAGCCAAGCTCGCCTGAAGGTCTATCAGCAATGGAAACCCAACGTTGTCCTCGATTTTCACGAAATGGGCGGTTCCTCGACCTTCTTCTTCCAACCCGGTGTTCCCGCGCGAGCCAATCCTTTGATACCTGGCGAGAACATTCGCTTGACCGAACGATTCGCGGCGTATCACTCACAGGCCCTCGACCAGTTGGGCTCCCTGTACTTCACGGAGGAGCGGTTCGACGATTTTTACTTTGGCAAGGGCTCGACCTATCCCGACATTCACGGCGGCGTGGGCATCTTGTTCGAGCAGGCCAGTTCGCGGGGGCATGTTCAGCGGACGGCGCAAGGCAGACTCACCTTCCCCTTCACCATTCGCAACCAGGTCGCCGTGTCGTTCTCCAGCCTGCGAGCGGCGACCGCGATGCGAGTTGACTTGCTGAAGTACCAGCGCGACTTCTATCAGGAAGGCTGGGCGAACGCCGGCCAGTCGACGGGCGAAGGCGAATTGCGGACTGTGCAGCATGTGTTTTCCACCGAAGCCGACTCGGCGCGATTGGCGGCTTTCGCAGATGTCTTGCGCAGCCACGATATTCGCTTCTGGTGGCTGCAGGAAGACGTCGAACAGGATCAACGCTTGCTTCGCGCCGGCCACGCGATCGTTGTGCCCGCCCAACAACGCGAGAGTCGCTTGTTGCAGGCTCTGATGCAGCAGGAGACTTCCTTTCGTGAGAATATCTTCTACGATGTGTCCGCCTGGTCGTTGCAGTTGGCCTTCGATGTGCGACATGATGCATTGCAAACCCCTTTGCCCGCGCGGCTTCTGAAGCGCCAGAGGCCGAGACCGCCTGAGTTGGAACCCGCCCCCCAGACGCTTGCCTATGTCCTGGATTCGCGCAATTATCATGCGCCTCGATTCGCGTACCAACTGTTGCGCAAAGGCTGTGATGTCCGCGTGGCCCATCAGGAATTCACCGCCGTTGTGGCGGGCCGGCCGCGGGAGTTTTCTCGCGGATCACTGCTCGTCCCCTTGGGCGTCCAGCCGGGCCGTCGCAGCGAAATCGAACGCGTGGTGCGTGACGCCGTCAAAGCCTCTGTTCCGGTGGCGGCGCTCTCCAGCGGGTTAACGCCGGCGGGACCCGATTTGGGCAGCGGCAGCTTTGACATCCTGCGGAAGCCGCGGGTCGTCGTCGCCATCGGCGATTCGGTCAGCCGAGGTCAAGCGGGCGAAATCTGGCATCTGTTGGATACGCGGGTGCAAATGCCGACGACGCTCGTCGAGGCCGCCGCCATCGGCGGATTGGAATGGGACGACGTGAATGTGCTTGTGCTGCCCGGCGGAGCGTATCGCGACGTCTCGACCACGGTGCGACAACGCATCAGCAACTGGATCTCGGACGGCGGCACGTTGATCGCTCTAGGATCCGCAATCCAATGGACGCGCGACGCGGAACTCGCGTCGCCTGAAATCGCATCGGGCGCCGAGGTCCGCCGCGCCGCGGTGCTGCCCTATGCCGACGCGGTCGCGAATCGGGCTCTGAATCTGATCAGCGGCGCGATCTTCGAGGCCGATGTGGACGCGACCCATCCGCTTTGTTACGGACTTTCGAACAAGTTGCCCGTGTTCCGAGATTCCCGCATCGTCCTCCGCATCTCCAGCGACCCCTACAACAACCCGGTGCGATACACGGAGAAACCGCTGCTCAGCGGGTATTGCTCCGAGGAGAATCAACGTTCGCTGCAAGGAAAACCCAGCGTACAGGTCCACACGCGAGGCCGTGGACGCATCATCCTGTTGACCGACAATCCCAACTTTCGAGCATTCTGGTACGGAACCAACCGCCTGTTCACCAACGCGATCTTCCTCGGTCAGACCGTAAGATAAGAAAGGTGTCAGGCGCCTTTTTCAAGGACTCAAGTGCTTACGCGGCGAGCACGCCACGACGGGGCATGTCCAGCTGCGGTTCCTGGGGTGCGCTGCGACCCCCATAGGCATCAAGTTAAGTATCTCAGGTGACGTTAACCCGGCGCATCCAATGGGATCTCGGACCAAAGCTCCGCGAAAAGGGACTACCACAGAGAGCACCGAGGAACACAGAGGACAGAAATGCATCCACCTCTGTGGTCCTCGGTGTCCTCCGTGGTTAATTCCATCAGGATTTTCTTAACTTGATGCCTATGGGGGTGCGCTGCGCGACCCCAGGCTTTGGGGTTGCACCGCGTTGCGGTGCGGAGGTTGGGTGTTCAGCCGACGATTTGGTCAATCACGCGTCCGTGGACGTCGGTCAAGCGAAACTCGCGCCCTTGATAGCGATACGTTAATCGTTCGTGATCTAGTCCCAACAGGTGCAGGATCGTGGCGTTCATGTCGTGGACATGGACTGGATCGTGGGCGATGTCCATTCCCAACTCGTCGGAGGCGCCGACGCTGGCGCCTTTGCGCACGCCGCCTCCTGCTAACCACATGGTGAAAGCGTCTTTGTGGTGGTCGCGTCCTAAAGCTCCCTTGTCCGACTTGGCGCCTTGTCGCAAGGGCGTCCGACCGAATTCCGAGCCCCAGACAATCAAGGTGTCCTGCAATAACCCGCGTCGTTTCAAATCCAGAATCAACGCCGCCATCGGACGATCGACGTCCTTGGTCTTGGCCTCGAGTCGCTTCTGCAGGTTGTTGTGATGGTCCCAGTCCGAGTCATAAAGCTCGATCAACCGCACGCCCCGTTCAACCAGTCGTCGAGCCAAGAGGCAGTTGTTGGCGAAGGAGGCGCGGTCCTGGTTCGGCGCCATAAAGCTGCAGAGTCTCGGAAGTCTCGTCGTCAATGCTCATCAAGTCGGGCACGGAAGCCTGCATGCGGAAGGCCATTTCATACTGACGAATCCGCGTGGCGATTTCTGGATCGCCCGTGGCGTCCATTCGCTGGTGATTCAGCTGGCCCAGGGCGTCCAGCACGCGGCGACGATCGCTGGTGGAATGCCCCTGAGGGCTGGAAAGAAACAGAACAGGATCGCCTTCGGAGCGAAACTGAATGCCCTGATGAATGCTGGGCAGAAATCCCGGCGCCCAGAGACTCGTGCCGGCTCCACCCGCTGGTCCGCTCAGCAACACGACGAACGCCGGCAGATCTTCGTTGGGCGAACCCAAACCATAAGTGACCCAAGAACCTAAACTGGGACGCCCGCCGCGGCCAAACCCCGAGTGCAGGAACATCTGCGCGGGGGCGTGATTGATCTCTTCGGTGTGCATGGAATGCACCATCGCCAACTCGTCCGCGACGCCGGCCAAGCAAGGCAAGAGCGACGAGAATGCGTGACCGGACTGGCCATGGCGTTGAAAGCGAAATGGCGATCCCGCCAAAGTCGACGTCTTCCCAATGAACGCGAAGTCGCGGTCCTTGGTCACTTCCGGCGGGCACGGCTGGTTGTTCCGCTTTACCAGCTCCGGCTTCTCCTCGAACAGGTCCAACTGCGATGGAGCACCGATCATGTGCAGATAAATCACATGCTTCGCCCGCGGCGCGAAGTGGGGTTGTTTCGGCGCCAACGGCCGCTGCAACTCGGACGCGACCGCCGTCGATCCCAACAATTCGGAAAGGGCGATGGAGGCCAAACCAATCGAGGAGGCGCGAAGCAACGCGCGGCGATCGACGTTCTCGCCATCGAGCAGTTGTGGCTGCGGCAACGGGTATGGGGCTGGCGACACGTGATGACCTGAGGGCTTGGTGGTTGGCGGCGAATCCGGCGTCAGTTCAACCATGGAAAAGATCGGAGAAGGCCTAATTCTTGGTAATCGTCTCGTGCAAATTCAACAACGTCGTCGCCGCGCGATACCATCCGACGAATTCCCGCGGGCTGGCTCCGGCCGGCAAGTCAACTCCCTGGACCAGTGGTGAATCGTTCGGGGCGTCTTCGACATGATTTCGCCCTTCCGGCGATGCGGCGGATTCAGAGGACAACAATTCGAAGCAGCACGCTCAACTCCGCGGTCGAAGGGAGTCGCGCGGTGCACAGGCGAAACAGATATCGCAAACGATCTTCCGCGGACGATTGCGGACACTCTCGCAGCACCCGCACCGCCAACGCCTTGGCCGCGTCGACGTACACCGGATCGTTCAGCAATGTCAGAGCTTGCAGGGGCGTGTTGGTGCGGGAGCGATTCACGATGCAGGCCAAGCGCGCTGAACCGTCGAAATTCACAAAGCTCGGATAAGGCGCACCGCGCTTCAACACCACATAGATCCCTCGACGATACTGGTCCTCGCCCGGACTCACCTGGTAGTCGTAGGCCACGCCGCCAACTTTTCTCCATACGCCCGGCGGCTGGTAGGGACGAATTGGCTCGCCAAATTGCTTCAAGCTCAACAACCCGGAAATCGCCAACGCGTTGTCGCGGATGGTCTCGGCGTCCATTCGGAAGCAAGCGCCCGCGCCAACCACAGATTCTCGTCATCCTGTTGAAGCAGATTCGCCGTGAAGCGCGAGGATTGACGGTAGGTGCTCGAGAGGACGATCGCGCGGATAACATGCTTCATGGACCAGCCGCTCTCCATCAACTCGACGGCCAGCCAATCGAGCAAGTCCGGATGCGTCGGCGGTTGGCCTTTGACGCCGAAGTCCTCCACGGTGGCGACGATGCCTCGACCGAATAACTCCGCCCACCAGCGATTGACGGCGACCCGAGCGGCCAACGGGTTATCGCGACTGACCAACCACTTGGCCAGCGTCAACCGATTGCGAGGGCCCTGCGGCATGGGATGCAGCGCCGCGATGGTCGCCGGCTGCACTTCGGGCCCCGGATTGCGGTAGTCGCCGCGAAGAAACACATGCGTGGCGCACGGCTCGGGCGTCGCAACCATCACCAAGGTTGTGTCTGGGGCCAGCGACTTGACTTGTTTTTCCAGCTCCGCAATTCGCCGGCTCAGGTTCTGATACGGCTCATCCTGTTCGGCTCGCCAGTCCAACAATTGCTTGCGTTGCGGGTTGGTCCATTTGTCGGAGGGTCGCTTCAGGATCTTCGTGATCTTATCGGGCAGGCCGGCCGCTTCTGGATCGCCGCTGTAGGCGGTCAGGCGAAAACATCCCAGCGTGCGCGTGCCGCCCCAAGTCTGCGACAGGGTGAAGGTCCAACGTATGGGTTGGGAAGCGTCCAAAGGCGTCTTCAAACGAAAGTCGGCCCAATGGGATTTGTCGAATTGCGGAGCGATCGCCCATCCAGTCTTCGCTTCGCCATCCACGGCGCCGGCGACATCCCAGTTCTTCTGCGAGAAGTCCGCCTTGGCGGCTGAGAACTTCACCTCCTGGAAATCACCGTCGGGCAATTGCACCTGGGCCGTGAACTCTTGCAGGACAAAATTCGTTCGTTGCGGATCGCCTCGCCCCGGCCCATGTCCAGGTAGCGATGGGTGCTTCAACGCTTCCAGGCGAATCGTGCTAACCGCGTCCAATCCCTCCAGCGTCGCCCGCACGACGTAGCGGTCGGTCTCGGGAGGATCGTCGCCGACCAGAAGCACGGACCCATCATCCAACACGCGGTACGCGTCGGTCGCCCCCTGCGACTCGAGGTCCGTGACCGCCAGGATTTCGGATGGGGGCGTGGATTCGGCCGCATCTCGCTGGGCGAAGGCCCACGCGTCAAGATCCTCCGTCAACTGCAAGCGTCGCTTCTGTTGTTGCGACTTGAAATCGGCGAGCTGCTGCTCCAATTCATTGCGCCGTTGATCGCGTTTTGCATCCGAGAGCGGCATCGACGGTCCGCGAAACTGAATCGAGCTGGGCGTCTTGGGGTCCGTGCGATCGGCTTCCAATTGCGTGCTGTTGAAGAAGGCCAGCAGCGAGTAATAGTCCTTCATGGTGAAGGGATCATACTTGTGGTCGTGGCACTGTGCGCAGGCGAGAGTCGATCCCAACCACACCGCGGCGGTCGTATTGACGCGATCGATGACCTGCTCGATGCGAGTCTCCTCGGGCAGCGAACCAGCCTCGACATTGGTCGGCGCACAGCGATGAAACCCCGTGGCTACGCGTTGGGACTCCGTGGCGTTGGGCAGGAGATCGCCGGCGATCTGCTCGATCGTAAAGCGATCGTAGGGCATGTCGTCGTTCAACGCTTGAATGACCCAGTCGCGATAGGCCCAGATGTCGCGCAGATCATCGCGTTGAAAACCGTGTGAATCGGCATACCGCGCCAAGTCCAACCAGGGTCGAGCCCATCGCTCGCCGAACTGCGGACTCTGCAACAGCGACTCCACCAAGCGAGCGTAAGCGTCCTCACTTGGGTCGCCCAAAAACGCGTCGACCTGGCTGGGCGTCGGCGGCAAACCGATCAGATCCAGATACAAGCGTCGCACCAGCGTCGCCGGGTCGGCCGGCCGCGCCGGCTGCAAGCCGTGCTCTCGCAACTTCCGCTGGACGAACCGGTCGACCATGTTGCGAGCATCCGCTGGCGATATCAAATCGTCATCCAGAGGCGCGGCCGGACGTCGTGGAGAAACGTAAGACCAGTGCTTGCCGGTTTGAAAATCCTTGGGCCAAACCGCGCCTTGCACCACCCAGCGGCGCAGGGTCTCAATCTGATCCTTCGCCAGAGGTTCGCCAATGGCCGGCATGATCTCTTCATGGCCATGAGGCAAGGCGACTCGCCGAATCAACTCGCTGTCTTCGGGAGCTTCGCCGGAGACAACGCCCGACGCGAGAAAGTCCGCACGGCGATCCAAACGCAGGTCGCCTTCCTGCTTGCGGGGCCCGTGACACTCCAGGCAAGATCGCTGCAGAATGGGGAACACATCGCGAGCAAAATCAACACGCGGCGCCGCGCCGTGCTTCTGCGGGCGCGCTGAGCGGCGTCAGTGTTTCCGCCCGACAACGTCGCCGCCCCGCCGAGCACCAAGATCACGACCATCCAACGCATTCGACTTCCCCCAAGAACAGCTGAAGACTCGCCTCATTCTAACACACCGGGCGGGAGCGCCGGCCATAGGCGTCAAGTCAAGCAGGCGGAGGGGATGAACCAGGGAGACGCCGAGACATGTAGGAAGATACCGTCACGCCCCGACGGTTTTGGATCACCACGGAGAGCGCGGAGTTACACAGAGGTCCGGCGACTGGATTTCATGCCAGGACGGCGAGGCTTTCTCGCCGTTCCTAGCTCTGTGCATCTCCGTGCTCTTCGTGGTGATCTAGACAGGCTGAGCATAGGAGTCCCCCGATACACGCAACCCCCGGACCGCACCCCCCCAGCCTGGGGCGCGACCGGTTGTTTGACAACGGCAAATGGCGGCTTTAGTGTAACGCCATGGCTTAATTCTTCGTAAACCACTCCCTCGCTTCCGCTCTTACGTTTCGGTTGTCCATCCCATCGAAAGCGGCTAACCCAGGGCACTGCTACGATCGGCTGCAGCCCACCACAAAGAACAAGGCATGCTCCGCATCCCGTACGACCACGACGAATTCATCGAATTCGTGCTGAGCTCCCACCGGCAACTGACGGGCTATATGAATGCAGACGATCCTGTGCGGATTACATGGTCGATCCGCATCGAGGGCCGCAAGGCGAGATTCCGGAACTTGGGCCCCAAGACCGCAGAACGACTTCGCGAACAAGAAGAACACGCCGACTTCCTGACCGGCGAGACCTGCCACGCCGAAATCTCCGGCCTGGCGTTTCCGATCGCGTCATGGCGCGAACTCGCCGGGCAAAGCACCGAGCAGGATTATGCGGGCGATCGGTTGCACCCAATCATGCCGGACGTCCCCGCTACTCTTTACTACCAGTCGCAGCACTACGCCGCCAATCAGAATCGGATCAGGTTCGGCGAGCGGAAACGGAGCGTCTTCGATTTCTCTTGGACGTTCGACGCCGAGGAATCCAAGGACAGCTTCACCGCGGGCGTGAAGATCAAAACGAACATCGCATTTCGCGAAGTGCAGGTCTACTTTGGAGATCCAACGCAGCTGTCCGAGGCAAAGGCGCGCGACATGGTTACCCAGTACTGCAGGGCGGATGATCTAGGAGAGTCGCGGATATTTAGAGAGCGGTGGGTGGTATTTCCCATCCGACCTGATGTCGCCTGACGGCGAGCAGCGCCGAGACATCGGCAGGGACAACCACGGAGACGTGGTGCATGGTGGTCCTTTCTGCTTTCGGTGACGCTGGGTCGCTAAGGCGTGACCACGTATTCCAAGGGCTCTCTGTCCAGCCGGCCCAGGACGATGCTGGTGGGGCCGGCGGTGACGGGCAGATCGCCAATCTCCTCGTGCCAGACTAGAACCTCATATTCGCCTCTGGGCACTTTGTCGATCTGGAAGCGTCCCTGTTGGTCGGTCAACGCGAAGTAGGGCGTATCGACCACGTGAATGAACCCTACGGCGTAGGGCGCGCACGACAGGTGACGCGGCAGATATCCGGGCCTTCGAGCGTGACGACGCGTTGCTCGCCCTCGGGCACGAGGTAATTGAATCGGTTGTTAGGACGTTTTTCGGCCGCGAAGAAAAACCCTCGGCAAGGACTCGCCGGATTGCTTAAAATGACCTTCGTACCGGGCGTCACCACGGATACGCGAGGCACGAAACGGACGCCTTCACGGCGGAACACGAGCGGCTTGAGTGGAGCCACTTGCGGCGGCGAAGCCGCCCGCTTGGGGATCAGCGTGACGATGCAGTTAGCCAACCCGCCCTGTTTGTCGACCAGCCAGCGTTCGTCGCGATAGATCGGCTGTCCCATCAGTTTCCGCATCGGTTCGTCAAGCTGCCACTGCCGCGGTTCCGGCGCAGTCCCTCCAATCGCACCACACCCTGAACATTTTCGACAGGAACCTGTGGTTCGGCAACGGTTGCCTTCGCGGCGGCGCCCGCGCACATCACCCATGGAACTACCAAGACCATGTTTCCCGACCTGGCGCTGACCTGCATCGCATGCTCCACTTGGAATAGCGGGATCCATTCCCACGAGCAGATCCCGTGGGCGCCGTGGACCTTACCCGCAGACGGCCTGACAAGTGAAGAGGGATTTGCATCACCGCCGAAGGCATCCATGAATCGCGATGGGAGACGGCGTTGGTGACTTCATCGAGCTTGAATTCGCGTCCAATGAGCTTCGAGTTGCGAACGTTGCTCGGATGGTTTGTACCGATATCGCTGCTACTGGCTCAGGCCAGCACATGGGGGCGGATCCATCGCGCCTTTGTCAGCGGCGCCGACCTGCCCTGGAGTGAGACGATCCTGGTCTGTCTTTGTTGGGCCGGCCTGGGCTTTGTTTACGTTCGGGAGCGTCAATGGTTGGCGGCCATCGCCCATACGCCCTTGCCAATCGGTGTGCTGTTGTTGTGGGCCGGGGGAATGTTCGATAGCGGCCCCGGGCGGCCTTTGCTGATGGGCGTCTGCCTCGCATGCAGCGCGATGAGCATGTTCGTGTGGCTGATCAGCAAGCTTCACGGCGCGATCCAGGAGACCGCATCGATGGCGAATCGCTTAGGCGCCTACGTTGCGACGGGCCTATTCGCGGCGCTCGGCTGGGCGGCGCCGCTGGCCTTTGTTCGGCTGGATCTGGCGGCGGCCGTGGAAGTGCTCGGCGCCTGGATTGGCTTCCGCTTGGCTTGCGATCGCATGCCGGAGATCCGCGACTGGCGTGCGGCAGGCGTTTCCGTGCCTCGGGTCGTCAACGCCGTGGCGATCTTCAGCCTGCTCTGCGCGGCGACGAGCGTCTTTGGTGCTGTACCGGCGATCGGCGTGAGTTGGCTGCTCGCAATGGTGCACTACGGGCGAGCCTTCGCTCGAGAGCGAGCGGCATGAAGAGAATTCGAAGACTCAGTCATTCAGCCTTCGGCGTGCGACCAACCCGAGTCCCATGAGGAGGTCGAGCCGGTCGGCGCCGAAGACTGAACTCTGAGTTCGGCCCCCAGGGGGCTATTGGACAATCGTGTAACCCGCCAAGTGGGAATTCGTCTTGGCGAATTCCTCGAGCTTGCTCTTGTAGTCAACTTCCGAATCGGAGAGTCGGAAGCTGCACGTGGTGTTGAGGGTGTCGAGTTTGATGTCAACCACGCCGTCAATCTTCTCCAGATCGCCTCGGACCGAGGCGGCACAGGCCCCTCACACCATGTTGGGGACTTTGAGCGACACCTGGGTGAGATTGCTGAACTCACCTCCGTTGTCGGCAGCCACGTCAACGCTCGAGGTGGGCTGGCAGCCAAGGCTCAGCACCATCAAGCCGGCGGCGAAGAACGCCGCCATTACGCGTTTCATAAGGAAACTCCTTGAAAGAGGGTAGGGCGCCCGCACCGCGCGGACGCTTAACCCAACAGTATAGCCGGTTGGCGAGGCGCCTCCCATGCCGGGGGGCGGGAAAAGAAAACGCCCGCTGCAAGAGCGGGCGTGGTGAGCTTGGGTGGACTGGTTCAGTCCGTGTGGGATGCGCCTCTAGGCGACCATTCGCAGCGGTTTGCTTTGATGGATGCCTTCGATGAACTCCTCGAAAATGCGGATATCCAGCGCTGAAGCGGCTTCCGATTCGGGATGGAATTGCGTACCAATAGCGAACCAGTCGTCCATGTGGCTTTCGATGGCTTCGACGACCCCGTCCGGACAGCGCACCGTGACGCGGAATCCGGGAGCGACTTCATCGACGGCCATATGATGACGACTGTTGACGCGGATTTCCCCATCGCCAAACACGCGGTCCATCAGAGATCCGGGAGCGATCTCCAATCCATGACGATGGCCGGTGTCGTGCGGGTCGCGATGAGGGATTGCGTCGGGCAGGTCCTCGGGGATGTGCAGGAAGAGGTTGCCTCCCTGCACGACGTTCAACAGTTGCATTCCCACGCCGATGCCGAAGACCGGCATCCGTCGCTCGGCGATCAACCGCATCAGCTTGCGATCGAACGTCTCGCGGCGAGCGGCCAACGGCCGCACGGTGGGGTGCAACATGAAACCATCCCGTCGAGGATCCAGGTCTTGCCCGCTGACGAGGACAAAGCCGTCCAGCCGATCGAGGATGCAGCTCAGGTCGGCCGATTCCTCTTGGGGCGGGACGATGATTGGAATGCCGCCCGCGTTGACAATCGCGTCGTAATAGCCGGCAGCGACAAACGAATAAGCCGGCGTGTTTTTCTCCTTGGCGCGAAAATCTGCGTTCATTCCAATCAGCGGCTTGCAGTGCATCTGAGAGTCCCTTTCAGGCACGGTGCGGAAGAGCCGCTAGTCAACCCGCGATGATCCACAGTGGATCAACGCTGACACAGCCGAGAACAGGCGAACGCCAAAGCGACCTCGGCCTCTGGGTCGTTAGGCCGGCGGGCGCTGAATCCGGGGTGTCGAAACCCGCGGGATTCCTGGCCGAAACATGACGCCTTTCCCTGGCGATTGACTGCGTGATCTCCCTATCTCGAAATTGAACAAGCAAAGTCGAAAGTCGAGCATCATTGCCGACGTCGGCTTACTGGGGCCCACTGTACTGGTCGCTTCCCGACACGCAAGCAAGAAAAGCTCATATTGGTGCGAAAAACCTGCGAGATACAAGATCGTGTGCAAGCACGCGTGCGCTGCACGCCTGAGCGACTGCTGCGTCCGCGCTCGAGGCGCGCGCTGCGGGGACATGCCCCGTCTGGGGTTGCCCGCTGGCGAGGAGCGGCGCGGCGGCGCTCGCGCTGGGAGGGCGACGGGGACATGCCCCGTCGTGGCGGCTTTACGCATCCCTGGGTGCTATGAGAATCTGCTCCTAGCGGGCGTCCAGGCGTTCGAGATACGCTCGCATCCATGCTGGATGAGCTGGCCAAGCCGGCGCCGTCACCAGGTTGCCATCGGTATGCGCGTTGTCAAATCCCGCCGCCGCCTCGACATAGACGCCGCCGGCGGACTCGACCTCAAAACGACACGCCGGATAGCAACTGCAGTGCTTGCCTTGCAGTACACCCGCGGCGGCCAGGAGTTGGGCGCCATGGCAAATCGCCGCCAGTGGTTTGTTCGCATTGTGAAAGTGCCGCACCACCTGCAACACCTGAGGGTTCAGCCGCAAGTATTCCGGCGCGCATCCGCCGGGGATCACCAATCCGTCATAGACGGCAAGTTCGATGGCCGAGAAATCCGCGGTGATCTTAAAGCGGTGCCCGGGCTTTTCGCTGTAGGTCTGGTCGCCCTCGAAATCATGAATGGCCGTGGCCACGGTTTCGTTCGCCGACTTGCCAGGACAGACGACATCGACTTGCACGCCCATCATCAGCAGCATCTGATAGGGCACCATGGCCTCATAGTCCTCGACATAGTCGCCCACCAACATCAAAACGCGTTTGGTCGCCATCGGATTGGATTCCTATTGGGAAGGGTTGCTTCGGGAAGCATGCCGATCGCCGGCGGCCGAGTCGTGCTGCGGCATGGCGATCTCGAGGACGCCCGCCGTTGGCGGCGCCCGCCGCACCGGCGGCTCGTTGGTTTGCGGCGATTCGGCCAGTAGCAGCCGCGCCGCCGAATACGACGCCGCGACGGCGTTGGGAGGCAATGGCTGCGAGCGGTGCAGCCAGCCGCGAAACGCGGGCCTCGGCTTGACGCCGCGCGCGACGTCCACGATCAGGAAGACGCCAGCGCAGCAGGCGCCTATCGCATATCCACAAAAGCCTCCCGCCGGCGCTGCGAACGTCGTCGCCAAGCTGATGTCCAGCCAACCCGCCCCGCCAAAGCGGCGGCTCGTGGCCAGTACGATCAGCGGTGCGATCATCGCGCCGCACAACGTTGACGCCATGCGCGGATCCACCTTCGTCAGCACTTGCGAAAGGCTCACGATCACTCCGCTCAGCACCAGCCCACCAAACACTTCGGGCGGCGCGTTCAAAGCTCGCAGAATTCCAAACAACAGGGCGCATGCGGCCGTCACGGCCAACAGCGTCGCGGTGTCGAAGCGTCGCGGAACGCGGTGGGCTTCCATCGTCGTTGCTCCATGCGGTGCAGGCCGCACAATCGGGGCCGATTCCCAGGCACATTGCGAGCACGAAGGGATTCGTTGTGGTGAATATGGGTCAACCTTGTCGATAGGCTTAACCATATCGGATGCAAGCTTGTCTCGCCATGCTTCCAGCGTCAGCCAGGACGCGACGCATTGGGCCAGGCGTTGATAAGCCGCCGCCAAGCCAAGGAATGGTTGGACTAGTTTTGCGAACCTCGACGCGAACGAAAGTCATGAACATTCCCACACCTCACTATCTGCTCTTCTCCGAAGCCGCTTTGGAGGGCGCCACCGGGCGGTGGCGATTCATGCTGCAGGCGCTGGCCGATGGGCAGTGCTTGGAAGCGGAAGCCAGCGAGCGTTGCGGCAGCGATCAACGTCTGCAATTGCTCGCGGTGGTCCGCGGGCTGGAGGCCCTGGACCAGCCCTCGCAGGTCACCCTGGTGACTTCCAGTCGCTACGTCCAGCGGGGATTCCGGTTCGGACTGAAGGAATGGCGTCAACGGGATTGGCAGTGGGAGCACTTTGGCGCCATGAAGCCCATCCCCAATGCGGATCTTTGGCGACGCGTCAACCAGGCCATGCGGTATCACGCCGTGGCGTGTCGTCGTTGGCAGTATGCACGCCAGGCGGCTGCCGAGCCGGTTTCCCACTCGCTGCTCAGCGTCCATGACGCCGACCAATGCGTGTTGGCCGCCGAGCATTCCGCTCAGCGAGCGTCCGGCAAAGCGGCGGCCTCCGCCTGCGACCCCTCCTACCACGTTTCCTCCTGGCGAGGGTGGCGCTCGGCCAGCCGCTGGGCGGCTGTGGGACTGGCCCGTCTGGCGCCCAAAACCGCCGCAGTTGGGGCTTGCCTCTTGTTTTGCAATTGACGACGCCCCTGTTTTTCGTCCGCCGCGCGATTTCAAATCCGCCGACGACTCGTCCCGAATCGCTTCTCCTAGTATCTTAGAAGGCAGCTGAGTGACTATGCACTATTCCGATTTCGGCATCGATTCGTTGATCGGCGGCGTCCATGAAAACCCCGCCGCCGTGCTGGGACCGCACGAGGTGGAGGCGGATGGCCGCCGCGCCTTGGCCGTGCGAGCTTTCCTGCCCGACGCTCGCCAAGCGTGGTTGGTAAACCCTCGACATCATTCCCAACGGCAACCAATGCAGCGGATTCATCCGGCTGGATTGTACGAAGCCATTCGACCCCTTCACGAAGACACTCCTCGACGAGGATACTGTTTTCGCATTGAAAACGCCCAAGGCGAAACCGACATCATGCACGACTCCTATGCCTTTGATCCGCTGTTCACTGAGTTCGACTTGTTCTTGCTGGGCGAGGGCCGCCATTACGAGCTCTACCACAAACTGGGCGCTCAAGTCCGTCAGATCGACGACGTCACCGGCGTGAATTTCGCCGTGTGGGCGCCCAACGCCGCGGCGGTTTCCGTCGTCGGCGATTTCAACTCCTGGGACGCCCGCAAGCACATGATGCGGAAGCATATCCCCTCCGGAGTTTGGGAGGTGTTCGTCCCCAAGCTGGCGCCCGGCGAGAAGTACAAGTACCAGATCAAGACGCGTGATGGCGCTCTGCTGGAGAAGACCGACCCGCTGGCGTTCGCCGCTGAATTGCCCCCCCGCACGGCGTCGGTCGTGGCGGATCTGTCCTCCCATCGCTGGAACGACGCCCGCTGGATGCAGCGGCGGGCCGAGCAGAGTCCGATGGACCAACCCCTCTCGATCTACGAAGTGCATCTGGGCAGTTGGCGACGCGACGCCAAAGCGAAACACGGCTGGATGAACTACCGCGATCTGGCGCACGAGCTGGTGGATTATTGCAAGCAAACCGGCTTCACGCACCTGGAGTTGCTGCCGATCGCCGAACACCCGTTCACCGGCAGCTGGGGGTATCAAATCGTCAGCTACTTCGCCGCGACCAGTCGCTACGGCACGCCCGAAGACTTTATGTATTTCGTCGATTACTGCCATCAACACGACATCGGCGTGATCCTGGATTGGGTGCCCGCCCACTTCCCCCGCGACGGCCACGGCCTGATGCGTTTCGACGGCACGCCGCTCTACGAACACGCGGATCCCCGCCAAGGCGAGCACCCGGACTGGGGCACGCTGATCTTCAACTACGGCCGCCATGAAGTCCGCAATTTCCTCACGGCCAACGCGCTATTCTGGCTGGACAAGTACCATGTGGACGGACTGCGAGTGGACGCCGTCGCCTCGATGTTGTACTTGGATTACAGCCGCGAGCAGGGCGAGTGGATCCCCAATCGCTATGGCGGGCGGGAGAACCTGGAGGCGATTGAGATGGTCAAGGAGTTCAACGAGCAATGCCATGAGAAATTCCCCGGCGTGCTCACCATCGCTGAGGAATCCACATCCTGGGGCGGCGTCTCGCGTCCGACCTATACCGGCGGTCTCGGGTTCAGCATGAAGTGGAACATGGGCTGGATGAACGACACGCTGGCCTTCATGCGGCACAACCCCATCCATCGCCGACATCATCACAACGAACTCACGTTCAGCTTGATCTACGCCTTCACCGAGAACTTTATCATGCCTTTGTCGCATGATGAAGTCGTGCATGGCAAAGGCGCCCTACTCGACCAGATGCCTGGCGATCTATGGCAACGCTTCGCTAACCTGCGCCTGCTCTACTCTTATATGTGGAGCCATCCCGGCAAGAAACTGCTGTTCATGGGCAGCGAATTCGGACAATGGGAGGAATGGAACTACGAGGCCGGGCTGCAGTGGTCACTGCTGGAATGGGAAACGCATCAAGGCGTGCAGACCTTGGTCAGCGACTTGAACGCGCTGTACCGCCGCGAACCGGCATTGCATGAGCTGGACTTCGATGGATTGGGCTTCGAGTGGATCGATTGTCATAGCTCCGACATGAGCGTGTTGAGTTATATTCGCAAAGCCAAAAACCCCGCGGATCATCTGCTCGTCTGCTGCAACTTCACGCCGGTGCCGCGCGAGAACTATCGCCTGGGGGCGCCCACCGGCGCCTACTATCAGGAAATCTTCAACAGCGACTCACAGTATTACGGCGGATCCAATGTCGGCAACTACCCAGGAGTGCAAGCCGACAAGCTCACGCACCACGGCCGACCCTACTCGGTCAAGTTGACGCTGCCGCCCTTGAGCACCATCGTCCTGAAGCCCAGATGAGGCGAGTGGGATCGAGCTCAATACACCGCGTCAGGGAGACACCGCGAAGGAAGGCTCGGCTGGGCGGGGGCGCGCACGGCTTCTACGGATAGAGCTTTCGCGTTTTCCAACCCTGCTCGGTCCGCTCGAAGACCAGGCGATCATGCAGTCGCGAGGGGCGACCTCGCCAGAATTCGATCCGTGTTGGCAGAAGTCGGTAGCCGCCCCAGAATTCGGGGCGAGGCGGCTCCTGATCGGCGTAGCGCGTATCGAACTCCGCGACCCGCCGCTCCAGCTCCTCGCGATCGCTCAACGACTGCGACTGCAACGACGCCCAGGCGCCGATGCGACTGCCCCGTGGGCGGCGATTCCAGTATTCGTCACTCTCCGCCGCGTTCGTGCGTTGGACTCGTCCCCGGACGCGCACCTGTTCGTGCAGCGGATCCCAATAAAAGCACAACGCCGCCGCCGGGCGGGCGTCGAGTTGCTGGGCCTTCGCGCTTTGGTAGTTGGTGAAGAAGCAAAAACCCTGCTCGTCCCAACCGCGAACCAGGACGATTCGCGCGTCCGGCAGACCCTCCTCATCGACCGTCGCCAAAGCCACCGCCGTCGGTTCGTTCATGCCGCATTGTTGAGCGCGTTGCAGCACGTCGCTCCATAATTCGACGGCCTGCGGCGGAAGGGAATTCTGGGGCATGGGGAATGTCTCGGCGAGGTCGGTTAGGCGGCTCGCTTCACGTCGCGAGCATAGCCCCATTGTTGCATGAAGCCCCCCATTTGACGATCGATCCGGCGCGTGGTTTCCTGATCCAGGCCTTGATACGAGTTCTTCGCATAGTCCTGCAAACTCTCCAGATAGCCGCTCAGCCTGCGCAGAAACTCGGGAGAACATTCCAGACCCAGCTGGCGATAGACCCGCGTGATTTCTCGCACCGGATCGGCCTCCAGATCTTCGAAGCGAACTTCCGCGCACACCTGGCCCGACGTGGTCGCCGCCGCTGAGTAATAGGCCTGCTCCATCGCTCGATAATTGGCGAGGAAACGCTGCTGATACGAACGCTCGTCCGGCAGTTGATCCTGCAACTGGAACGTCGCGTGGCCGTCGCTGGCCAGCCTCATGTTCGAGCGATACACCGCGTCCGGGTGGCGATGGATGTGAATGATCTTTGCATCCGGATACATGTCCAGGAGCTCGGAGACGCGTCCTGTGTTGCACGGATTCTTGAGCAGCGGTCGCTTGCGGCTCCAGAAGACCACTTGCTTCAAGAACCGATCGTAGCACTTTCGCCACGCGGATCGCTCGCCAGGCGGCAGCTTGTCGGGAAAGAGATAGCGATCATAGCGCGCCAGTGATGCGGCAAGGACATCCCCCAGTAGGGTGAATAGCGGCTGAGCCCGCACACGCCAAATTCATCCTCCTGGGGCGAGAACAGACTGAACCGGACGGAGTCCATCGGCCGCTCATAGGGCAGGAACATGCCCAGCACCGGCGACACCATCCACCCCGTGAAAACGCAACCCGCGGGATTCATGATGTGATGCGTTGTTGGCGCCGTGAACTGAGGATCCAGCGATAAGAGATTATGCAGATGCGTTGTCCCGCTGCGATGGACGCCGACAATGAACACCGGCTGCTGGATTCGACGTCGCCGCAACAGCAGCGGCATCAAAAGCCGTTCTGGCAGAGTCAACAAGGTGTTGGCCGACGACATCACCAGGATGGCGATCAGCCTGGGAACGTACTTCCAGCCGACCTGAAAGCGAGCCTCCCAGAGTCGCCCCAACCAGACATCCAGGGGCGCCAACGAGATCGTGTTGGACAATGGAAACGTGGCTTTGAAGTCCGCGGCCAGCGCCGCGCCGGAATCCTCCAAGGCCTTGTCGCCGCGACGCTGCAATCGCCACAACAGCAGCGCCGCCGCGGCGGTCATCACAACCCAGATCAGGGGCGAACAACGAAGATCATTCTGAGGAAACAACCAACTGGCGGCCGGCGTCTCGGTGGCCTCCAGCAGACGCAGTTTGTCCGCGACGCGCCGCATTCCAATTACGCCCGCCAACAACCCCGCGGGATAGACGATTGACCCGGTCCAATACCGCAACGTCGCCAGCAAGACCCCGACCGAGAACAACCCCAGCATGACTTGCTGCGTTTCCGGCCGCAGCAGGGCCGCGGGATCGCTCAGCTTGCCCAACACGGCGAACAACAAGCCGCAGGCCAAGACGCTGGTGACCCGATGGTCGCGCTGACGAAGCATGGTCAACAGGTAGCCGCTGAACAGGATTTGCTGCACGGCGGCCACCGGCGCGGACGACATCAACGCCAACGCGGCCTTGCCCAGGCGCGACCAGGAAACCGACTGCAGGCTGAAATGCAAGGCTCCGCTGGCCAGCCCCAAGGCGAATGCGGCCGCCACCAACAACGCCCCCAGACCGGCGGCGCCAAAGAAAGTCGCTCGCCAACGGGGCCCGACCAGTAGGCCATAGTCAGCGAGCGGTCGGCGGTCACGGCCCATGACTCCCAGCAGCATCGCCAAAGACGTGGCTGAGCACCACTCCTTTGCTTTCCGCGGCGTTCCACGAGAGTCCCACGCACCACGCCGCCAGTTGAACCGTCACAACCACCGCCGCGGTGCTGCCGATCCACAATGACAGTTTCCCCAACGGCGACCAGTGAGAAATATCGTGCCGCATCAGGTCCTTCCAAGCAGTCATATTCGCAGCTCTCCGAGATAGCTAAGGGGCGGGAAGTGTAACGATCCGACCCGCTCGCGAGAAGGTTGTTTTCGCGGGAGTTGGGATTGCGTTGGTTGGGGAGGATTCGGAAGAATGGGCAAGCTTCGACGGACCAAAACGATTTTCTGGTCTGGTTGGCCTGGAGTGATCGTAAGGACCAGGACGACATTATCTGGCGGCGGGTCCGCCGCTGGCGGTGTGTCGTTGGCAGTTGGCGGGTGTTTGCGAGAACCAAGCGGTGCTGTTTTGGCTTGTCTTATCGTTGGTGCTGGGGGCGACTCTGCAGTCGGTGCTGGTCTCATTGCAGACCTGGGAGCACCTGCGGGCGTCGCTGCGCGGCCGCGAGGTCGCCGGCGCCCAACGCCCCAAGGTCATGATCATCACGCCGGTCAAGGGCGATGATGGCCATCTGCCGACGGTGCTGGAAGCGTTTCTCGCTCAGGACTACCCCGACTACTGTGTTCGATTCGTGGGGGAATCCAATGACGAGCCGGCTGCGGGCGTCGTACAGGATTTGATCGCTCGACATCCGCGGCGAGACATCCGTTGGGTGACGGCGGGGCGATCCGGGTTATGCGGCCAGAAAGTGCATAACCTGTTGATGGCGTTGCAGGACGCGCCTGCGGACGTCGAGCTCTACGCGTTCGCCGACGCGGATGCGGTCATGCAATCCAATTGGTTGACCTTGTTGACCAACCGCTTGCTGGCCAGCAGCAAGGTGGGCGCCGCAACGGGTTATCGCGACTTCTTTGTGGCGGCCGCCGGCTGGCACAACCAAGTGGTGTATGTGCTGAATTCGATGGCCGCGGGCATGTTGGGGCCAGGCAGCCTGCACAACTGCATCTGGGGCGGCAGCTGGATCATTCGTCGCTCCACCTTCGAGCAGCTGGAAATCGCCGCCGCCTGGCGGGAGCGATTGGACGACGACTATGTGGCCACCGAGCGGATCGTGAACGCTGGACTGCGAGTGTCCTACGAGCCCCGCATTCACGCCTGTTCCGCGATCCGTTTATCCGCCGAGCAAGCGGCCGAATTCGCGGTGCGGCAGTTTTTTCTGACGCGATTCTACGCGCCACGGCTGTGGTGGCTGGTCGTTCTGGGGTGGACGACGGCCGTTGTTGGGCTGGTCTTGTTGCCGCTGCTGGGCGTGGCTGGCTTGATGGCGGGCGCCGCCTGGTCGCCGCTGGCTTTGGCTTCGGGCGTGCTGTTGTACTGCCTGGCGAGTGTCCGCGCCGCGGCGCGACAAGTCGCGGCGAGCCTCGCGCGGCCCGCTCGTTGCGTTACGCCGGCCAGTCGGCGGTTTGAGCTATGGCGCCACGGAGAAGCGGCGATCTGGGGATGGTGCATGCTGATGCGGTCGGCCGTCGGCTGCCGAACTCAATGGCGCGGCATCACCTATCGCCTGGATGAGCGCGGCCGAGTCCGCGAGGTCCTTCGCAACGACGCCCAGCCGAGTCTCGCCCAGCCCGCGAGGCAAGCGCGCCAGGCAGCGTGACTCGCACCGCCGGGAACACGGGGGAACGCGGAGAGCGTGTGGTGCTTTCCCCCAGCGAATGCTATCGTGGCGTTCACGACGCCGCTCGGGCGCGGCGACTTGTTGGCGCGTTGAGGAAGGACACCGAGGAGAACCATCTATGTCCATCATTCCAGCCAGTGTCCTTCTGGGAGCGGCTGTCGTCTTGGGAACGACCGGCGCGTTATGTTGTGCGGCGCAGGAGGCGAACTACGACGAGGCCAAAGTGCCCGCATTCGAATTGCCCGATCCATTGCACGACGGATCAACCTCCATCACGCACGAGCGATGGCTGGCCCGGCGCGCGGAACTCCTGGAGTTGTTTCAAACCCAGGTTTATGGACGGGCGCCGGACGTTCCGTTGAAGCTGACGTCCGAGCCAGTGCATCCTCCCGTGGAAGTGCTCCAGGGCAAGGCGTTGATGTACGAGGTCGCCATTCGCTTAAGCGATGAAGGCCCAACGCTCATGTTGCTGGTGGTGCGGCCCAAAGCGTCGCCATCCAGTCCGGCTTTCCTGGGCCTGAATTTTCGCGGAAACCACTCCGTGCTGGACGACCCGCGGATCGTGCTCTCGCCAGCGTGGATGCGAGACGATCCCAAGAACGGCTATGTGCACCATCGAGCTTTGGAGTCCAGTCGCGGCGCGGCGGCCAGCCGTTGGCCTGTGGAGTTGCTGATCGATCGCGGCTACGCGTTGGCGACCATGTACTATGGCGATATCGACCCCGACTTCGACGACGGGTTTCGCAATGGCGTGCATCGCCTGGAGGCGGCGACCGAAAAACGCCCCGGAGACGCCGGAGGCTCCATCGCCGCCTGGGCCTGGGGGTTGAGTCGCGCGATGGATTATCTCACGACCGACCCGGGGATCGATGCGGAGCGCGTCGCCGTCTTTGGGCACTCGCGTCTGGGCAAGACGGCGCTCTGGGCTGGCGCCACGGATCGACGCTTCCGATTGGTCATCTCCAACGATTCCGGTTGCGGCGGGGCGGCCCTTAGCCGCCGGGAATTCGGCGAGACCGTGCGGCGGATTAACACTTCGTTCCCGCATTGGTTCTGCGATAACTTCGTGAGCTACAACGAGCGAGTTCAAGACTTGCCCGTGGATCAACATGAATTGATCGCCCTGATTGCGCCGTGCGCCGTTTACGTCGCCAGCGCGGAGGAAGACCGCTGGGCGGACCCTCGGGGCGAGTTCCTGTCGCTCTTTCACGCGGCGCCGGTTTACCGCCTGCTGGGCGCCCAGACCAACCCGCCGGACACGCCTCCCGACGTGAATTCGCCGTGGTCCGAGGGGCCGCTGGCGTATCACATCCGCGAAGGCAAACACGATGTCACGCGATTCGATTGGGAGCAATACCTGGATTTCGCCGATCGCGTCATGCGCCGAATTCGAAGCCACAGATCATCAAAAGACTCGCCAACAACGATTCCCGGCGGGGACGCCACAACGGGGCTTGTCCCCGTTGGGCGATGCTCCTCGCCAACAACGATTCCCGGCGGGGACGCCACAACGGGGCTTGCCCCCGTTGGGCGATGCTCCTCGCCAACAACGATTCCCGGCGGGGACGCCACAACGGGGCTTGTCCCCGTTGGGCGATGCTCCTCGCCAACAACGATTCCCGGCGGGGACGCCACAACGGGGCTTGCCCCCGTTGGGCGATGCTCCTCGCCAACAACGATTCCCGGCCGGGACGCCACAACGGGGCTTGTCCCCGTTGGGCGATGCTCCTCGCCAACAACGATTCCCGGCGGGGACGCCACAACGGGGCTTGTCCCCGTTGGGCGATGCTCCTCGCCAACAACGATCCCTGGCCGGGACGCCACAACGGGGCTTGTCCCCGTTGGGCGATGCTCCTCGCCAACAACAATTCCCGGCGGGGACGCCACAACGGGGCTTGTCCCCGTTGGGCGATGCTCCTCGCCAACAACGATTCCCGGCGGGGACGCCACAACGGGGCTTGTCCCCGTCGGGCGATGCTCCTGCGCAGCAAACGGGCGCTACCTGGCTAGGAGCAGCCTCTGGGACGAGCCCAGCGGTGGCGGGAAGAGACGCGGCGTCTTATTGGAGTTGGGCCTGCGAACCTTCAACCACGTCCAGGGCGGCGGTCAGGCAACTCGACGACCAGCATCCGTTTGGCGATCCTCTGAGCCGCCGCCAACCAGGCCTTGACTTGTTCCAACGGCAGGGGACGTCGGTCCAAGCCGGCTTCCTGGACGGCCAGGTGCGCCAACTTGCCCCAATTGGGTTGCGGCGAGTCCTTCAGCATCCGCAACAGCCGGATGCGGTCGGCGGGCGAGATCGGTGATGTGGTTGAAATGGTCAATTAGGCCTCCCTGGTCAATCTCTCTTGACCATGCTTTCCAAAGCGTTGTTCCGCAAGGTATGACGATCGACCCCTGCGGTTTGTTCGGTGAAAAGCTTAGAATTTGCGGATTGTGAGGATCGTTCGACGGCCGCCGGCCGCGAACGTCCTGCTGGCCCGTTTGGCGACCTTTTGATTGCAATCTCCATGAAGGCACTGGTAAAGCGGCTCCGAGAACCGGGGCTTTGGCTGGAGGATGTCCCAGAACCCACGGTGGGCTTGAACGACGTCCTGATTCAGGTTGACCGCACGGGCGTCTGCGGAACGGACCTGCATATCTACAATTGGGACGCCTGGGCACAAAAGACGATTCCTGTCCCCATGGTGGTCGGGCACGAATTCGTGGGTCGAGTCGTCCGCACGGGCGGCAACGTCACGGATTTCTTCGAGGGCGATATCGTCAGCGGCGAGGGCCATGTCGTGTGTGGTCGATGCCGCAATTGCCTGGCCGGGCGCCGACATCTCTGCAAGGCCACCAAGGGAGTCGGCGTGAATCGCCCGGGAGCGTTCGCGGAATTGCTGTCGTTGCCGATGACCAACGTGTGGCATCACGCCCCGGGCATTGACCTGGATGTCGCGTCGATCTTCGATCCCTTTGGCAACGCCGTGCATACCGCGCTGACCTTTCCCGTTTTGGGCGAAGACGTCTTGATTACCGGCGCGGGTCCCATCGGCGCGATGGCCGCCGCGGTGGTGCGGCACGCCGGCGCACGGCATGTGGTGATCACCGACGTGAATCCGTTTCGGCTGCAGTTGGCCCAACGCCTGGGCGCCACGCGGGTTGTCGATGTTCGCGAAGAAAAACTCGAGGATGTCCAGCGCGAATTGGGAATGAGCGAGGGATTCGACGTCGGTCTGGAAATGTCCGGCAACCCCATGGCGTTCCGCGACATGTTGGCCAACATGTGCCATGGCGGGAAAATCGCCATGTTGGGCATCCCCTCGGAGGACATGTCCATCGACTGGAATCTCGTGGTTTTCAATATGTTGACAATCAAGGGTATTTACGGTCGCGAGATGTACGAGACTTGGTACAAAATGACAGTGATGCTGCAAAGCGGTTTGGACATCAGTCCCGTCATCACTCACCGCTTGCACTACACCGAATTCGAAGAGGGGTTCGCCGCGATGAAGAGCGGGGAGTCCGGCAAAGTCATTCTCAACTGGTCCGATGTCTCCGCGACCTAGCCGCTAAAGGAGCACCGCGTGTACGCTGAACTACAAACGCAACTCAGCGAGCAACTCTCCGATATCCAAGCCCAGGGATTGATGAAACGCGAGCGGATCATCACGACTCCCCAGGACTGCGCACATCCGTGTGGGCGGCGAGTCGGAGGTGCTCAACCTCTGCGCGAACAACTACCTGGGTCTGGCCGAACACCCGGAGATTATCCAAGCCGCCCACGAGGGCTTGGATCGCTGGGGCTATGGTCTGGCGTCGGTGCGGTTCATCTGCGGCACGCAGCAGGTTCACAAAGAATTAGAACAGGCCATCAGTCGATTCCTGGGGATGGACGATGCGATCCTCTACACGTCCTGCTTCGACGCCAATGGCGGCCTGTTCGAAACGTTGCTTGGCCCCGAGGATGCGATCATCTCCGATGAGCTGAATCACGCGAGCATCATTGATGGCGTGCGTCTTTGCAAGGCCCAGCGTTTCCGCTATCGCAACAACGACATGGCCGACCTGGAGTCTCAGTTGCGGGAAGCCAAGTCCGTGCGCAATCGATTGATCGCGACCGACGGCGTCTTCTCCATGGACGGCTATATCGCCAAGCTGGACCAGATCTGTGAACTGGCGGACAAGCACGACGCGATGGTGATGGTCGACGACAGCCACGCGGTGGGCTTCATCGGCAAGCGAGGCCGAGGGACGCCGGAGCTGCACGGGGTGATGGACCGAGTGGACATCTTGACCGGAACGCTAGGTAAAGCACTGGGCGGCGGCCAGCGGCGGCTACACGGCGGCGCGGAAAGAGATCGTCGAGATGCTGCGTCAACGCTCGCGACCCTATCTCTTCTCCAACTCGGTCGCCCCGCCCATTGTCGCCGCGTCGCTCAAGGCGCTGCAGCTGCTCGAGAGCTCCACCGAGCTCCGCGATCGTTTGGAGGAAAACACTCGCTATTTCCGCTCGGCGATCGGCCAGATTGGCTTGGAGATTCTACCGGGCGAACATCCCATCGTCCCGGTCATGCTGGGCGACGCCGCACTGGCCGGGCGCATGGCCGACGCCCTGCTGGCCAAGGGCGTCTATGTGATCGGCTTTTCATATCCGGTCGTGCCCAAGGGCAAAGCCCGAATCCGCACTCAGATCTCGGCCGCGCATTCCCGCGAGGATCTCGAGTTCGCCATCGAGAAATTCCGCGAAGTGAAGCAGGAACTGGGGTAGGACGACTGGCCGTGAAGGGAGGGGCGGGCTGCCCCGCGACCCTCCCTGATCAGCGTTTGACTTCCACGTCGGGCAGGTCCAAACGCAATTGTTCGAACGCCGCGTCAGTGACGCGGGTCTGATAGAGGATCACCTCCTGAAGCGCCTTGCAATCCGCCAGATGGGTCAGGCCCTTGTCGGTGATCCGCGTGCCGATCAGGTTCAACACCTCGAGCTTGGGAAAACGTTTCAGCTCCTTCAAGCCTTCGTCGGTGATCTTCGCTTGCTCCAGCCATAGCGTTTGCAGTTGCGGCATTTGCGCCAGGTCGGCGAGCGCTTCGTCCGTGATTTCCACGGCGTTGATCAGCATCAATTCTCTCAACTCGTTCAGCCGCAGACTGCCCAACGCCTTGATGTCCTGATCGGATACCGGCGCGTTAATGAACTTCAACCGCCGAAGATGCGGCAATTTGGCGAGTCGGGGGAGTGCTTCGCTGCGAAAGGCATCGCCGGAAAACGACAATTGCGTGATGTCATTGGAACCGTCCGGCGCCGCGGCGCCAAACACCTTGAGCTCGGCCACGACCGACAATTGTTGCTGCAAGAGATGACGCCGCCAGGCGAACCAACCCAGCGCCAGGCCGAAAACGACCAAGGCCGCCATGACCGTGCGCAGACTGAAACGGAGCCAGCGAGGTTCTGCGGCGGAACGAATTGGTCGTCGATTTGTTCGCTGGCGAGCATGAGCAGTCGTCGGCAACAGCCGCGTCGAGACGTTAGCGGGTTATTTTTCGGCTTCTGGTCGCAAAGCCTCGTTGGCGTCGGTGGTCCGCGATGCGCCGGGCGAGGGCTTGCTGGACGCGACGCGACGGAGGATCGCGTCCGCGGATTCGCCGGATCGGCGGGGAAGAGGAACACGCGGCGGCGGCGGCTCGCTCGGCGAGGCGGGCGACCATGTTGCGGAGACCGGCAGATTGGCCATGCCCGCGATCAAGCTGAACACGAACGCTCCCGCGGTGCCCGCGACCACGGCCACCGCCATGATCTTCAACATGTTCGCCATGATCGAAATCCAGGCGCCGATCGCATAGAACGAGTAGGAGGCGATCATGGTGCTGACGATCGCACCCGCCAGGTACCCAACCAGTCCCGCCAATAAAGCGGCTCGCACCGGACGAGGCTGCTGGTCAAGCATCGAGCTCAGCACGCCAAAATAGACGCCGCCGACGAACCCGCCCATGACTCCAAGAGCGAGGGTCGTGAGAACGGGCGAAAGATAGAGTTGCAGCAGTGCGAGGCCCGACAACGTTCCGAAGGAAAACCCCGTATAAATCGTGGGGCAGACATAGAGCAGGAAGGCGGTTCCCGCGTACAGCGCGGCTGCGGCGATACTCGCGATCAGCACCGCGTCGGGCGCCTGCGAGGATTCGGGAGGGGCCGCTGAAAACGGAACGGTGATTTGGGCCCCGCATTGTCGGCACGGTCCGGACTGGCCCGCATATTCGTCGTTGACCAAGCTTGCGGTTTGGCAGTGAGGACAAGTGAACGGGATGGGCATGACCAGCCTCTGCAATCACCGGCGACCATCGTCGTCGAGAACGGGTCCTGGAAGAAGAACCGCGAAATGGTGCGCCGCGGAGAGAGCCGGCGCCGGAATTCACTCCCCCGTGGACGGCGACTAGTGAGCCCGTTTGACGAGATTCACCGTGCGGCCGTCGTTCTCCAAGGTCACTTCATCCATGTAGGTCATCAACAGAATCAGGCCCCGCAGTTCCGCGCGGTCGAGGATCTCTGACGATCCCAAATCCGGAAACGTCTCGCTGGTGAAGCGGGGCCCTTGATGGGATATGCGGAACTTCGCCACATCCTCGTCAAACTTGGCTTCGACCTTTAGCACGCGGTCGCAGTAAGGAGGCTGGGTCATCCTCTGTTGCAGCAACTCGGCGACTTGAATATCACCGGCCTCCCCGGCGTGAACCTGCTCGGCGGTCAGCTCCATGTTGCCGCAAAACAGCCAATGCAGCAGGACTCCCTGCAACGCTGTCCCCAGGCGGACATGGTCGCCGGCGGCAGTCACCCGCGCGCTGCGGGCGAAATCCTGCAGCATCTCGACCAGGCGTTCGGCGAGCATCGGGTCGCTGGCCAAAGTAAATCCCAGCGTGGCGTGGTCCAAGCATTCGGTCAACCGGTCATGGCTGGACTGGACGCCAGTGAGTTCAAGGACCTGAGCGACCGTGCCAGATAGCCGCTCGGCGATCAGTGTTTTGGGGACATAGGAGGCGACGCCCAGGTCCAGGGCCTCCATTGCCAGGTCTTCCGATCCATGGGCGGTCGTTAGAACGATCGGCACCTCGGGGTAATTCAAGCGCAGTTGGCCGACAAGCTGCAGGCCGTCCATCTCCGGCATTTGCAGGTCGGTCACCACCAGGTTGGGTTGCACGGAGTCCATTTTCGCCAACGCATCGCGACCGTTTTGCGCCGTATGAACGACCCAGTGCTCGTTGCCTTGCAGCACCGCCTCCATCACTCGCCGATCAACAGCCGAATCGTTGACTACCAGGATCGTTGTCATTGTCGCCTCATTGCTTGAGTGTTGCCGCGTTGGATGGACGGGGGCAAGCGGGACTTCGCCCGGGTGCTCCGATTTGGTGATTCAGTTTTCGGGCGCCTGGGGCAAGGGGCGATGCCTGAAGCTACTTCGCTTGCTGAGCCCGGATGTACTCGACAGCTCGCGACTCAAAGCCGCCCCGCATTCCGACAGCCCGCGCTTCCTGGATGGCTTGGTCCAAGTCTTGGCCTTCATCGAGAACGCGAAAAGCCAGCCACACGGCCCCCACTCGGACCGCACCAGCGCAATGCAACATGATCGACTCGCCGTTGCCTTTCGCTTCCCGCAACACCCCGCGCACTCGGTCGATCAGCTCGTCGGTCATCTCATTGGGGCCTCGGAAAGGTATTTCCGAGAACTTCATGCCGGCCTTGGCGACGACCGCTTCCTCGTCCCAGTTCAGCTCGCCATCGCTTCGGAGCGTCACGACATGCTGAATGCCTCGTTTCTTGGCGAGCAGAAAGTCCTTCTCCGTGGGCTGGCCGCACATCAAGATGTTGCCGGCGCGATGGACCTTTGGCGTGGCGCCCAACGAAGCCTTCTCCAAGTCCCCAGGCATGGCCTCTCGCGATTGAGCTGAGCAAGCGGCACCCCCAAGCAAAACTAACCCGATCAACACCCGACCAGCCATCGTAGCAAAACGCTGCATTGGATTCCCCGTTTGCGCCAAAGTCCAAAGAGCAGAAATAAGCCACGCCCGAATGCGTCGCCCTCGAGCCCTGACCGGTATTGTGGCGAAAGTCAGCGCAAATGGCCACCCACCGGTGCTTAACTGCGAGGCGATTTTCGAAAGCGCGGGTGTGCTTTCGCGGACGAGAGCCAGACCCGTCAAGAGCGGCGGGAGACAGCGTAGGGCGAAGCGGACTGCCTCTCTGGAGTATCGGCTGAGAGCGGTTCGACCCTGGGCGTCCCTACGGAGTCGGCGCGGAGCCCTTTGGCGGGGCAGGTTCGCCGGACTCCCGCAACGGCTCGTTGAGTGCTTCGTGACGGGCCGAGTCCCAGGCCTCATCGTCGTTGTAGCGATTCAACAGCTGATGGGCTTCGGATGGCTTCGATTCGGATGTCTTGGATTCGTGCGTATCGGTCGCGGCTGGCTTCGGGGACGAACTCGTCCCACAAGAGGGAGACAGTCACGTGGAGACTCCGAACCTTGGCAGCACCACAGCCTGGATCACGATCCAAGCCACCAGCATCAAGGCGAAGAACAAGATATCCATGGAGTTGCCTTTCATCATGCCCCCATTATAACGCTCGCCGGCAGCGGCGTTGAAGGGAAACCGTCGAGCGGGCTCGTTATTAACAGCAACGTCGTCCAATGGAGGGGGCGGGATTGCCTGGACCTGGAAATTGGCGATCATGCGGGTATGCCTTGTGGTGTGGCCGCCCAATTGTGCGACAACCACTTCTGATGGCGGTGGAGCGGACCTCGCGGGCCGTGTTGACGGGTGGCTCAGGGCCCGCCATTTCGCCGCGGATCAGAGTCTTAGCTGGGCCGCAACTGTCGAATTATTCCGAGGGTTATCGCTTATGACTCCCCCTGACGCCGAAGCTCCTCTGTTTCCGATTGGACCGTGCCCCGCCCCGCGGGACTGGGAGCCGACCCTGCGAGACGAACTGGTCCATCTGGTTTGCGAAACTCCCGCCAAATTGCGGGCGGCCGTTGAGGGGCTCACACGACAGCAGCAAGGGACCTATTACAAAAATTGGACCATCCGCCAAATCACGCATCATTTGGCGGACAGCCACATGAACAGCCTGATGCGATTCAAATGGACGTTGACCGAAGAGCACCCGACCATCAAGGCTTACGACGAAACCGACTGGGCGGAGACAGCGGACGCCAAGTATGGAGACATCGCTTCCGCCATGGCCCTGTTGGACGGCGTCCACGCGAAGTGGGCGCAGGTGCTTCAGACCATGCAGCGCAGCCAGTTTGATCGTTCCTACCACCATCCGCAAAGCGGCAAGGACGTGACGCTGTGGGAGGCTCTTCAGCAGTACGCCTGGCACGGCGGGCACCACATTGGGCAGATTCTGTGGCTAAGGCAACAGCATGGTTGGAATGACTGATTGGGAGTACTGAGTGGGAGTAGCGCGGAAAGGCAGGGACGCTGCTTGACGGCGGGCGGCTTCTGAGGCGATCATTTCGCTCGCAATCCGCTCCCCCGCAACCCCCGTAGCGACGAAGTTCATGCATAGCGAAGCGAAACTGACGCAGCCGTTGAAGTGGCATGGCGGAAAACATTATCTGGCGTTGCGCATCATCGAACTGATGCCGCCGCACGTGCACTATGTTGAGCCGTTCTTTGGCGGCGGATCCGTGTTGTTGCAGAAATCACCGGTCGGCGTCTCAGAAGTCGCTAACGACATTCATCGCGAGTTAACCAATTTTTGGCGAGTGTTGCAGGACGACGCGAAATTCGCGAAGTTTTTGCGAGTTGTTGAAGCGACGCCGTTTTCCCAGGTGGAATGGGAGGATGCTTGCAAGCCGGCGGGCGACAGCGTTAGGCGAGCCGTGCAGTTCTTCGTCCTTTGCCGTCAATCGCGCGCCGGCAAGCTCAGCGAATTCGCGACGATGAGCCGGAATCGAACGCGCCGCAAGATGAACGAACAGGCGTCCTCCTGGTGGTCGGCCGTGGAGGGCTTGCCGGCCGTGGCGCAGAGGCTGAAGCGGGTGGTGGTGCTCAGCGGTCCGGCGGTCAAGGTCATCCGATCGCAGGACGGCCCCAACACGCTGTTCTATCTCGACCCGCCCTATCTCCACCAAACACGCACCACCACCGCCGACTACACGCACGAGATGACCGCGGAACAACACGAAGAACTGCTCGACGCAATCCTGCAGTGCCAAGGGAAGGTCCTGCTCTCGGGATATCCCAATCCGATGTACTCCGAGCGCCTCCGCGACTGGAACGCGCACGACATCGAAATCGACAACAAAGCCTCAAGCCGCAAGACCAAGCCGACCATGATCGAGCGACTGTGGATGAACTACTAAGGGACAAGCCCAGCGGTGGCGGGAATTTGCCGGCTTTCGTGGTTCAATCTGCACCAACAAGTTACCCAGTTCGCCAAAAAGGTACCTGACACCTTATTAGATGCCGCTGCCGTCGGTGTGGATATGGGGGATTTGCTGATCCATGTCACGTGAGGGTTCGGCGACTTCGCAGCGGCCGATGATCTTCGCCGGAACCCCGGCGACCGTGGTATGCGGAGGCACAGGGTCCAGCACCACGCTCCCCGCGCCGATCTTGGCGCCCGCGCCGATCTCGACATTGCCCAACACCTTGGCGCCCGCGCCGATCAAGACTCCGCGACGGACCTTCGGGTGGCGGTCTCCCGTCTCCTTGCCGGTGCCGCCCAATGTCACTTCGTGGAGCAGCGAGACATTGTCTTCCACCACGGCGGTCTCCCCGATCACGACGCTCGTTCCGTGATCAATCAGCAACCCCGATCCCAATCGCGCCGCCGGGTGAATGTTGACGGCGAAGACTTCCGAAATCCGGCTCTGCAAATGCAGCGATAATTGACGACGTCCCGTGCTCCACAGTCGATGCGCGATGCGGTACGACTGCAACGCATGAAACCCTTTGAAGTACAGAAAGGGCGTCAAAAAACCCTGCGAAGCCGGATCCCGCTCCTGAATCGCTCGTAGATCATTTTCCACCTCTTGCGAAAGCCAGGGCGCATCCTCCAACGTCTCGTCAATCAGCTCGCGGACGAGCATGGCGGAAACGCTGCCTGATGCGAGTTTCTCGCCAAGATGGAAACTCAAGGCGTCCTCCAGGCGGCTGTGGTGCAAGATGGTGGAATGGAGGAAACTCGCCAACAGTGGCTCGCGAGCCGCTTCGGCTTCGGCTTCGCTACGAATCAACTCCCAGACAAAGAGCGGATCGGGCGGGGCGGGTTTGTCTTTCATGGCGACATCTTCGGGCGAACGAGGAAGTTCCAAGGTGCGGTGGAATCAGCAGCATTCATCGTACGCCTGACGAGCTTTCCCGCTACCAGGTCCTCGGAATCCCTTGGCGATCGGTGGGCTGAGGGGACGGTCGCCAGTTGGGGGCGCCGCGGCGTCTCCGAAGCACCGCCCCGCCGGCGCGCCGCCGGCTGACTGCGGGGCCTTCCGGTCGGACGGCGACGCTCAAGGTCGCCCATCCTTCACGTTTTCTTTCTAGAATGGGGAGTCCGCGGCGCCCCGAAGATGATGAAAGCGAGCTTATGGGATCTCAAGAAGACCTGCATCAGCGGTTGATCCAGTGCGATCGCCAATTGCTGGCCCTGGTTCAGCAACGGGCCGAATTGCTCGCGGCCGGGGCGGCCGACGTCAGCGGACTGCCGGAGCGGCGGCGACTGTTGAATGCGGCCTTGACGGGACTGCCCGCCGGCCCTTCGGCGGCTGGCGGCGTCCTGAACGCAGAGACGGCCGAGCGTTTGCTGCGGGAGATCGATCTCTGGACGCGACGCGCCGCGACGCCGGTCCGCGTCGCGTACCTGGGACCGGAAGACAGCTATAGTCATCTGGCCGCGATCGAGCGTTTCGGCGAGTCCTGTGATTTGATCCCCGTGGCGAGCATCGCCGCGGTGTTCGAGGAAGTGGCGGCCGGGCATTGCCAATACGGGCTGGCGCCCCTGGAGAACAGCACCGATGGTCGGGTCGTCGATACGCTCGACATGTTTGTTCGCGTGCCGCTGCAGATCTGCGGCGAAGTCCCGTTGCCGATTCGCCACTGCTTATTGGGCAAGGGGCCGCGGAGCCAGGTGCGGCGGGTGATGAGCAAGCCGCAAGCGCTCTCGCAGTGCCGTCAGTGGCTGGCCAAGCATGTGCCCCAAGCGACGCTCCTGGAAACCAGCAGCACCAGCGAAGCGGCGGCGGCGGCGGGGGCGGATCCGTCGGTCGCGGCGATCGCCAGTCGTCACGCGGCGGGCCGCTATGAGCTGGACGTGTTGGCCGAAGGCATCCAGGATTCGCCGCGAAATGTGACGCGTTTCGCGGTGCTGGGCGACCGGCCGGGTCCGCCAACCGGCCAGGATAAGACCGCGATCATGTTTCAGGTGCGGCATGAACCAGGAGCACTCGTCGAAGCCATGTTGCTGTTTCAGCAAGAGGGGCTGAACATGACCTGGATCGAGTCGTTTCCGTGCCGCGAGACGCCTTATGAGTACCTGTTTTTCGTGGAACTACAGGGCCATTGCGAAGATGCGCCCATGAGGCGAGCGGTGGACGCCCTGCGCGAACGCGCTTTGAGATTGGATGTTCTGGGCTCTTACGCTGCGCGTCGAGGATGCTAAAGTATCGCTTCGATTGACTGGCGCCGCGTTCGGATCGCGGCGCCCCGGCCCAGCACCGCTTGCTTCCCGTGGAAGGTGACGGCGATGATCCTGATCTTGGCGCCCGATGTAACGGAAGCGCAGATTGACCACGTGATCCAACGGGTGGAGCAGCTGGGTTTTCAAGCGCATCTCAGCAAGGGAACTCACCGCACCATTGTCGGCCTGATTGGCGATGAAGAGAAACTGGTCGACCAGCCGCTGCGAGCCATCCCCGGCGTACTGGACGTGCTGCCAGTGCTGCCGCCTTATAAACTGACCAGCCTGGAAGCCCATCCCAAGCCCACGGTGGTGGATGTGTCGGGGGTCTTGATCGGGGGCGGCAGCCTGGGCATGATCGCTGGGCCGTGTGCGGTGGAGTCCGAAGACCGCATGCACGCCATTGCCGGCCTGGTGCGGGCGGCCGGCGCCAATCTGTTGCGCGGCGGCGCCTTCAAGCCGCGGACCAGCCCCTACGCTTTTCAGGGCATGGGCGAGGAGGGGCTGCGGATTCTACGCGACGCTGGGCGAGCTCACGGGTTGCCGGTGGTCACCGAGGTGACCGATCCGCGATGCGTGGCCTTGATCGCCGAGTACGCCGACATGCTGCAAGTGGGCGCCGGAACATGCAGAATTTCGTCTTGCTGACGGAGGTGGGCAAGACACAAAAGCCCGTGTTGCTGAAACGAGGCATGAGCGCCACGGTGAACGACTTGCTGATGAGCGCCGAATACATCCTGTCCCAAGGGAACACGCAGGTTGTTTTATGCGAGCGAGGCGTGAAGGGCTTCGAAACGGCGACGCGCAACATCTATGATGTGGCCGCGGTGGCCTTGGTCAAGCGACTCTCGCATCTGCCCATCATCGTCGATCCAAGTCACGCGACCGGTCGCCCGGATCTGATCCCCCCTTGCGCCCTGGCGGGCGTCGCCGTGGGCGCCGACGGCGTGCACATTGAAGTTCATGATTGTCCCGAGGAAGCGAAGTCAGACGGCCCACAAGCCCTGCTTCCTCATCAATACGAGGAACTAGTCGAGATGATTCGCCGCGTCGCCGCGGTGCTCGGCAAGTCCATCGCCACTCAGGTTGGAGCCACGGTATGAGCCGAAAATTGATCGCAGGCAATTGGAAAATGAATCTCAACGGCGCCGAGGCGGAAGCATTGGCCGGGGCCATCGCGGCCGGCTCGGCCGACGCGCCGGCGGACATTGCGGTCTGCCCGCCGTTCGTCTATCTGCCCACGGTCGCCCAGGCCCTGGCCGGCTCAGCCGTCGCTCTGGGCGCCCAGAACATGTACAGCCAGGAGGGCGGCGCTTTCACCGGCGAGATCAGTCCGGCGATGCTGTTGGACGTCGGCTGCCGCTACGTGATTCTGGGGCATAGCGAGCGGCGCCACGTGATGGGCGAAACCGACGCTCAGGTCAACGCCAAGGTGCATTTGGCGCTGGCCAAGGGGCTGACGCCGATCGTCTGCGTCGGGGAAACGCTGCAGGAGCGCGAGGACGGTCGCACCACGGACGTCGTCGGCGCCCAGTTCCGCGATTCCTTGCAGGGACTGACCGCCGAGCAGGCGGCGACGATCGTGATCGCCTACGAGCCGGTGTGGGCGATTGGCACCGGCAAAGTCGCCAGCACCGAGCAGGCCGAGGAAGTCCATGCCGACCTTCGCAAGATGCTGATCAACGGCTACAATGCCGACGTCGCCAAGGCGGTCAGGATCCAATACGGCGGCAGCGTCAAGCCGGATAATGCGGCGGCGCTGCTGTCGCAGCCCAATATCGACGGCGCCTTGGTCGGTGGAGCCTCGTTGAAGGCGGCTGATTTTCTGGCCATCGTGCAGGCCTCCGCCTAGCGCCTTCGACTATTCCACTGCAACTCCAACCACGTGACCAGGCAAGGCCTCCCAGCGGCATGGACCGGCCGCCGAACCTTGCGTCCCTAACCAACGGCCCAGCCCAGCAGGGCCATGCGAGAGAGGAAGACCCCCATGACGCCCGGCGTCTTGATCGCAGCTTGGTACCAGTATTTCTTCGGGATTTCGTTGTTCGTGGTCTCGGTGTTCATGATCCTGCTGATCCTGGTGCAACGAGGCCGAGGCGGCGGGTTGACCGGCGCCCTCGGCGGCGCAGGCGGTCAAAGCGCCTTTGGAGCGAAGGCGGGCGACCTGTTCACCCGTCTGACCGGCGTCTGGGCGTAGCCTGGTTCCTGCTCTGCATTTTCGCCATCATGTCCAACGCGTACTATTCCAAAAAGGTCAACGTGGGACCGGGAACCTCGGGCAACCCCGACGTGGGGGCGTCCAGTCTCGACAACCTGGGCGGCGGCGATCCGGCGATTCCCGGCGTCGATGACCAGGGCGGCGCCGCCGAAATCGACACCGGCGACCCCGCCGTTGACACCATCCCGCCGGAAGCCGCGCCGCCTGAGCTCTCGCCGCCAACTGGCGGCGAGCCCAGCAAATAGCCTCGGGAGTTCGCCTACTTTGCTGCTCAGCATGACCGGACACGGCGAGGCCGTGGCGTCCTGCGACGACGCCACCGTCACCGTCGATCTGCGGACGATCAATAACCGCTTCTTCAAGCTGAATCTGCGCATCACCGAGGGCTATAACGCCCTGGAGCCGCGGATTGAGGCCGCCGTGCGAAAACACGTCAAACGCGGCACCGTGCACATCAATCTGCGGATCGATCGCAAAGCGTTACCCGAGGACTTTCGCCTGAACCTGGTGGCCCTCCAAAGCTATCAACAACAACTGCGGCAAGTGGACCCCGCATTTTCCGATATCGCGGCGTTGACGGCCTTGCCGGGGGTCGTGGTGGAAGGCGCCTCGGGGGCCCTGAACATCGACCGATCCTGGCCCCTGGTCGAGCAAGCGATTGAAGAAGCCGCCGTTGGTCTGCAGCAAATGCGCGGCAGCGAAGGCCGAGCGATGGCGGAAGACATGAAGGGAAACTTCGCCACGCTCCTGCTGGAATTGGACGAAGTCGCCCAGCGAGCTCCCCTGGTGGTCGAAGGGTATCGCTCGCGATTGACCGATCGCCTGAAGAAGCTCTTGTCCGATCAGGGGCAGGACGTCGATCCGGCCACCATTGTTCGTGAGGTGGGATTCTTCGCCGAACGAGCCGATATCTCCGAGGAGATCGCACGGCTTCGCAGTCATCTTGAGCAGTTCGCCGAGATCGTCGCCCTTCCCGAAAGCAACGGGAAAAAGCTAGACTTCCTTACGCAGGAGCTGAACCGAGAGACCAACACGATTGGCTCCAAGAGCAACGATGCGGAGATCGCGCGTCGCGTCGTCGAGATGAAAACCGCCATCGAGCGCATCCGCGAGATGGTGCAAAACATCGAATAAGCGTAGCGGACAACCGGTTCTTCGCTGACTCGGCCCACCCGCATTGGCGTTCCCTTCCACGTACATCAAGCGACCATGACCGTTTTGGCCGGCAGATTGGTGATTGTGTCCGGACCATCGGGCTCCGGCAAGTCAACGGTCGTCGAGCGACTGTTGGCGTCTTGTCCGTTGCCGCTGACCCTTTCTGTATCGGCGACGACGCGCAAACCACGCGAGGGCGAGATCGATGGGCGGCACTACCACTTCCTGTCCGCCAAGGAATTCGCAACCCGCCGCCAGGCGGGCGACTTTCTGGAGTGCATGGAGGTTTACGGTCAGAATTGGTATGGCACGCTGCGCAGCACCGTCGAAAGCGGGCTGGCCAGCGGCCAATGGGTCGTGTTGGAAATCGACGTCCAAGGCGCCTTGAAAATACTGCAAGAGATGCCCGACGCGATCACGGTCGCCGTCCTGCCCAAGACACTTGACGAATTGGCCCGACGCCTGAAAGACCGCAATACGGACAGTCCCCAAGCCGTGCGGCGCCGCTTGGAAGTCGCCGAAAGCGAAATCGGTTTGCTGAAAGAGCATTACCAATTGCAAGTGGTCAACGATAAACTGGAAGAGGTCGTCGAGCAGATTTGCTCGGCGCTGCAACAATACCAGGAGACGCAAGCGTGATTGAAGAGCTGAAGGAAGAAGAAGTGATCGAGAAGGTTGGCGGCCGTTTCAAGCTCTCCACCCTGATGCAGAAGCGACTGGTCCAACTCAATGCCGGCGCCAAACCGCTGGTCACCGGCGAGTTTCCCGGCGGTAAGCTGTCGATCGTGATGCAAGAGATCATGCAGGACAAGATCTATCTTGACGCCTCCGACGAAACATTGCGCCTTCGCGGCGAAGGCGACGGGATGGATCCGCAAATGGACCCCACTAGTCTATGACGCGGTCGATCATCCTTGGCGTCGGCGGCGGCGTCGCCGCTTACAAGACGTCGCAACTGGCGAGTCAACTTGTGCAACGCCACCATCAGGTGGCGGTTGTCTTGACCGCCGCCGCTCGCCATTTCGTGGGCGAGGCCGCCCTGGCGGCGCTGACCAATCGACCCGTTTGCACCAATCTGTTCGACCACGCCTATCCGTTGGGCGCCCACATCGAACTGGCCGATCAAGGGGAGTTGTTGTGCGTGGCCCCAGCGACGGCGGATCTCATGGCCAAGTTCTCCCTGGGTTTGGCCGACGATCTCTTGACGACTTTGTATCTCGCGTTTGAAGGACCGGTGCTCGTCGCGCCCGCGATGAACACCGCGATGTGGGAGAAGCCCGCCGTGCAACGCGCCGTCGAACAACTGCAGTTGGACGGCGTCCATGTGATTCCGCCGCAAGAGGGCTGGCTTAGCTGCCGCCGACAAGGCGCGGGCCGAATGGAGGAGCCGGACGGCATCGTGGAATCCATCGAACAGCACTTGCTGCGACTCACCTAACTCCGACCCCGGCCGCTTCGCATGGCTCGAATCCTGATCACCTCCGGGCCGACTCGGCAGTACTTCGATCCCGTGCGCTACTTGACCAACGCCTCAAGCGGCCGCATGGGAGCTTGTCTGGCCGACGCCGCCTTGCGCCGCGGGCATCAGGTGCTGATCGTCAGCGGACCCGTGGAAGTCGATTATCCCGCCGGCGCGGAAGTCGTTTGGATCCTCTCGACCGAGGAACTGCTGGAGACCTCGGAGCGGCTGTTCCCGCAGTGCGACGGCTTGATCGGAGCGGCCGCGCCTTGCGACTACCGCCCCGTCCATGTGGCCGACCACAAGATGTCCAAGACCGGCGAGCCCCTAACGCTGAAGCTGATCGAAACACCCGACGTCGTGGCCACGCTGGCCGCCCGCAAGCAAGCCCATCAATGGGTCGTCGGCTTCGCGCTGGAAACCGACGACCGACGCTTTCGCGCCATCACCAAGATGCAGAAGAAGAGCTGCGACATGATGGTGCTGAACGGGCCTGAAGCGCTCAACTCGCTGGAGAATCAAGTGGAGATCCTGCTCGCCTCGGGCGAGACCGCGGCGACTAGCAACGGACCAAAGCAAAAGGTGTCCGACGACATCCTGCAAGCCATCGAAACGTGGTTGGTCTCTCGTGCTTCCGGCGGTCAGTAAGCAATCCATCCATCCATGACCGACGCTTGCAGCGGGGCAAGTGGCTCGCGCTGTTTGGGCTCGCTTCACTTCTCGACAGATGGGATGGCCTCACTCCTCAAATCGACGCAGACGATCTCTTGATCGTTCCGGGCAAACATGCGGCCGTTGGCGAATGCGGGGTGCGACCACACAATGTTGCGGCCTCGAGCGAAGCCCACGGGTTCGAGCACCTTCATGCGTCCTAGTTCCTCGTAGCCATCGGGAGAAAGCCGGGTCAGGATCAAGAAGCCCTGATCGTTGAAAATCCAGCATTGCTCGCCGTTGCGAACGATGAAGCACGTGGCGAAGTCCGCCTTGCGTTCGCCAGTGACTGCGATCTCCTCCCAAAGCTGCTCGCCCGTCTTCCAATTCAGGCAGCGCAAGTGGCCTTCCCCGGCGACTCCGTACACATGGTCGCCAATCACGATCGGCGTCGCCATCAGCACGTTGAGCCCCTTCTTGTATTGCTGGTCGTTCTTCTCCAGCGACTTCCACAAAACCTGGGCGCCGCTGAAGTCAGCCTTGAGCTGAAGGTTCAGGGCGCCGTTGTAATAGTTGCTGACCAGCACCTGATCTTGGTGAATCAGCGGAGTCATGATTGTGACGATCGGCCGTTGCGGACGTCCTTCCACCGGGAAAGGGCTGGACCAGAGCGGCTTGCCGGTCCGCGGGTCCAAGCCGTGAACGGCCGTGTCCAACCAGACGACCATCTGGCGCCGCCCATCTTTCTCATGGAACACAGGCGGAGCGTAACCGACTTCCTCGGCCGTGAGTGCTTTCCAGCGTTCCTCGCCGCTTAACTTGTCCAACGCAACCACGGCGGAACCCTCGCCGCCAACCAGCAGCATGAGTTGATCCCCATCCAGGACCGGGTGCGCCGCCCAACCCCAGACAGGCGGTTTGGTCTGGTACGCGGCGGCCAGGTTTTTCTTCCAGAGCAGCGATCCATCGGCAACGTTCAAACACAGCAGGTCGCCCATGGCTCCCAGGCAATAGACTCGCTCTTGGTTGACCAAGGGCGTTGTTCGGGGACCGGCGTCATACGAAATTCGATAGGGGCAGTCGTACTCGTGGACCCACAGCTGTTCACCGCTCTCTGCGTCAAGGCACAGAACGCGCTCGGTCCCCTTCAGCCCACGATCACCGTCTTTGACGGGCTTGCCTTGATCATCCTTCACCGCCACACGGTCGGTGATAAAAACGCGACCGTCGGCTACGGCCGGACCGCTATAACCAGCATTCAGGGATGTTCGCCACACGATGGGCGGATCCTCCGCGGGCCAGGTTCGCAGCACGTTGGCGTCGCGCCATACCGAATCGCCGCGCGGTCCCAGCCACCGCGGCCAGTCCTCCCCGCAGGCTTGATCGGCGAGGGACCAGCATAAGGGAAGCATCATCCAGGCGACGGCGAACGGCCATCGACCAAGGCGGAAGAATTCGCGGCTCATCAGTTGCACCTTGGCTCAAACGGAAAATCAATTGCGGCGTCGATTCCGCGGCGGGACTCCAGCTTGCGCGGGCCGCCACGATTTTAGCCGGGGCCGCAACGCCGGGCGAGTGTTTCCAGTGGTTCGAGCAAAATCCGCAACCCGGAGAGCCGCCCCCTCGGTTCGTGCTCAAACCTTGTCGTGCTCGTCGCGTCCTTCGCGGTCGTCAGACGCGGCGGAAGGCCGTTGGCGGGCGACTGTAGAGCCGACCAAGAAACGCGTTGGGACCATAAATGAACCCCACGCCCAGGCGCCGCGTGAGGGTCTCGATGGCGGCGACCGCCAACGAAAGCACTCCGTAGACCAGCAGCACAAACAACATCTGATCGCCAATCGATGGGGCGACGACGCTGTCCACGGGCGCCAGGGCGCTGGCTGCTGTTGGCGAAGGCGTGGCGGGAAACAAGGACGCTTTCAACAGCAAGCCCAGATGTGCGTTGCGCACGACGACTTCGACTCCCACTGTGTAAGAGTCGCGGATCGAAAGCCCCAATCGCCAACCGATGAAATAGGTGATCCAGATCAAAGCAATCGCCAGAAACAGCAGCGCCGCGATGGGTTGCCAGCCATACGCAAACAGGACGATTCTGCCGCTGCCTAGCGCGGTGGCGGCCAGCCACAGCAGCAGTACGCCGCTGACGCCGATCAACGAGCGCACAGATCAGCGCGCTGCGGCGTGCGTAGTGCCGCCGAATCCAAGTGCCAGCCGCCAGCGGAAGAAACATGCAGAACAGTAGTTCTCCCAGGATTCTGGTGGTGGGCATCGTGAAGTCGTCCGGCGCCACGCCGTGGCCCAGGACGCGCACCACCATCACCGTGGTCGCCAGACAACCCAGGGAGCTGGCCGTGGTCGCCGCGATCGATAACGCGAGATTGCCTTTGCCAAGGAACGTGAAGATGTTCGAGAAAAGCCCGCCGGGAAGGGCGGCGATCAGGATCATTCCCAGGCGAATTCCCGGCGGCGCATCGATGAGCAGAGCCAGCCCCCAGGCCAATCAGGGGCGCTACCAGCGATTGCAGCGCGATGGTCAGTCCGATCGCGCGCGGCGACTGCAACACATCCAACAGGCTTCGCGCCGTCAGCGCACATCCCAAGCCGCACATGGCGGTGGCCAGAATCGCGACGGACAGGCAGTATTCCACTTGGGAGTAATCGAGCATGAAAGTTCTCCTCCGCGTCGCATTCGGCGCCGTGCGTGATGGATCCGTCCAACCGAGGTTCGGCCGAGGAGCCGCCATTCTAGCGAAAGGCCAAAACAGCAGGGCAGGCCAGTCCGGCGGCTTTTCCCGGTTTTCGGCGGCGTTCCGCCAGCTTGGCAAAGGGCCCGCGTCCCCCGACCCTTCTCGTCGTCGCCGCGAATCCCACTTGCCCTGCCGGTTTCCGCGGGGTATAGTCTGCTATCCAATGTGGAGGCTGGATCAAGAGGTTGAAAACAAGCGAGTAACGTCGGCCGCAGTCGCCGGAGACGTTTTTCAACCGCAGCGGGGATTTCTGAAAGAAACGGACCCTCTTACCCCGTCGAACCTGTCTTGGCAATTTTGCCGCATGATTCTGCTGCCAACCATCGGTTGTGTTAACCGCTCTGGAAAGCCGCCGGACGCCAAGAGCGTCCTGAGTTCTGAGACTTTCTTGTTTGTCCAGGATTCGTAGCGGATCGCGTGTCGACCCCACCCTGCGTGACTCATGCAGAGGCGGTCCACGCACGACGAGCGGGTAGGGATGCTGTGGCGCCCATTCTGACCGACCTGAAAGGTCCGCGTCTTCAAGTGCGGTGCTGGCTTCCCACATCCACAGAGCAGTATTGGCGGACATTCAAGCGACCGTGATCGATGCGTCGCCCACACAAATATCTCGTCGGAATTCCCAGCGTGGAGTGACCGGCATGACCTTTCAAGGAAAACCATTGAAGACTTTTGACGAAATTGAACTGTTGGAGCCGCTGCGGCGGAATCTGGCTCAACTGGACTATCACACGCCGACGCCGATTCAAGCCCAGACGATTCCGGCCGCCCTGCAAGGTCGCGACATTCTGGGATGTGCTCAAACCGGCACCGGCAAGACCGCGGCGTTCGCGTTGCCGATCCTGGATCGACTCGCGCGAGAATCGCGCTTCCAAGCCCCATCATCCACTGGCCCTCGTGCTGGCGCCGACTCGCGAGTTGGCGATTCAGATCGGCGAGAGCTTCGCCGTGTACGGCCGCGGCCTGAAACTTCGGCAAGCGCTGGTCTATGGCGGCGTAAGTCAAGGGAGCCAGGTGCAGTCGTTGAGACAGGGCGCCCAGATCGTTGTGGCGACGCCCGGTCGCCTGCTGGACCTCATGGAGCAGAAGTACATCAAGCTGGATCGCCTCACCGCATTCGTGCTGGACGAAGCCGATCGGATGTTGGATATGGGCTTCCTGCCGGACTTGAAACGGATCATCCGTCACTTGCCGACGAAGCGACAATCCCTCTTTTTCTCGGCCACGCTTCCTCCGAAAATCATGGAATTGTCGCGCTCGTTGCTGACCCAGCCCATCAGCGTCAACGTGACACCCCGAAAAACCAGCGTGGAGCGGATTCAACAACGAGTCATCTTCATTGAGCGAAGGGGCAAGCAAGCGCTGCTGATGAACTTGCTCGACCGAACCGATGTGGAGCGCACTCTGGTCTTCACCAAGACCAAGCGGGGCGCCAACGCCTTAGCCCAACAGTTGGAGCGCAGCGGCGTCCGCGCCGTGGCGATCCATGGCAACAAGTCGCAAAACGCACGGCAGCGTGCTTTAGAAGCGTTTCGAGGGAAGCAGGTCTTGGCGCTGGTCGCCACGGACGTCGCCGCCCGAGGCATCGATATCGACGGTGTGACGCATGTGGTCAATTTTGACATGCCCAATGAACCGGAATCCTACGTGCATCGCATTGGCCGCACAGGCCGCGCCGGCGCCGATGGCGTCGCGGTGTCCTTTTGCAGCGCCAACGAGCGTCAGGATCTGGCGGCCATCGAAAGGTTGATCGGACAGAAAGTCCCCGTCGCCAAGACGCCCGAGGTCAAAGCATCTCCGAAGGCTTCGGCGATGAACGAGTCCGGCAGCGAATCGCGCGGCAAGCGGAAGCCCAGTCGCGCCGCGACCGGGCCCAAGTCGAAAGAGCGGAGCCCAAGACCTGCTCGGACCGCGCCGGCCAGTTCGCTGCCAAGCTCCGATCCGGCCGCTAAGCCCGCCCGTCGCCGGCGCCGCCGAGGGAGTTCCGCCGCTCGACGAGTCAGCCAAGTGGGATAGCTGGAGCAGCCGCGATCGAGGAGACGCCGTACGCCTTTGATTTCCTGAGGAGAGTCCTATCGCACGCAACCAAAATACATTTGCAAAACGTCAACGCGAGATGAACAAGCGGGCCAAGGCGGACGCCAAGCGAGCCCGCCGCGAACAACGCAAACAAGACGGCGGACTGATTCAGTCCCCGGAAATCGACGAAGACAACGAACTCGAGATGGATGAAGACGGGCAAGCGGACGCATCAGCGGATTCGCGAACCGACGACGTCCCGCCCGGCGAAGACGGCGCCCCCAACAACGCGGCTTCCCCACGTCGCGTTGATTCGGACACGCAGGCCGGATCGTCCGGCGCCTCGCCCGAGTAACTGTCGCCAGGCCGCCGGGATTCGGCGGACGGCGACTCCCAAGTCACTGCACGGTCACAAAGCGCGAACGTCTCACGCAGCAGGGCCGAGCGATGTTTTTGAATGAATTGGATCGAAGAATGACGGAAGGCACAATTAAGCGCATCACCTCCAAGGGCTTTGGCTTCATCGAAGATGGAAGCGGCCGCGACATGTTTTTCCACAGCTCGTCCGTGGAAGGCGCTCGCTTTGAGGAGTTGCGCGAAGGTCAGAAAGTGGAGTTCAATGTCGGACAAGGCCCCAAGGGTCCCCGCGCTGAGAAACGTGCGCAATCTAGCTCTCGCTAGGTGGATGCAGGCAGGTCTTGGAGTGTTGCGGCGCAACGCCGCTTTCCCATCGACGTCAGTCCGCCCCGCACCCGGGGCGATATGGGAAACACCGCTTCGGCGGAACACTCCGGGGACCTCGCTTGCCCAAAAACAGCTCACCGGGGAAATGCGCTATGCTATTTTACTGGGCGGCGATCATTCTGGGCGGGCTCTTGCTCGTTGCTCTGGTCCTGCTCGTCGGCCGCTACTTTTCCCTCTGGCTGCAAGCTAATATCAGCGGCGTCCGCACGCGATTGATCGCCTTGGTGCTCATGTCCTTGCGGAATATTGATCCGCAAGTGATTATTCGCTGCCAAGTGATGGCCTATCAGGCCGGACTGGAGCATATCTCCCGAGACGCCATCGAAGCGCAGTATCTGGCTGGCGGAGACGTCAACCGCGTGATGCTCGCTATCATCGCCGCCCATCGATCGGGACTGGACCTGGACTGGAACACCGCCGCCGCGATCGATCTGGCCGGCCGCGACATCCTGGACGCCGTTCGCGTCAGCGTCAACCCGCGCGTGATCGATTGCCCGGATCCGCAAGGCGGCCATGGCGATACGCTGGACGGCGTCGCGCGAGACGGCATCCAACTGCAGGTCCGCGTACGAGTCACCGTGAGGACGAATCTCTCGCAGCTGGTGGGCGGCGCCACCGAAGCCACGGTGATCGCGCGCGTGGGCGAGAGCATTGTCTCGGCCATCGGCTCCTGCGATTCGTATAAGGAAGCTCTGGCGGATCCTCTGATTATCTCTCGCCAAGTGATGGAGCGCGGCTTGGATTCGCAGACAGCGTTCGCCATCGTCTCGATCAACATCGCCGATATTGATGTGGGCGAGAATATTGGCGCCAAGTTGCAAATCGATCAAGCCAACGCCGATATCCGCATCGCCGGCGCTTTGGCGGAAACCCGCCGCGCCTCGGCGATCGCTCATGAGCAGGAAATGACCGCGCAACGACGCTTGAATCAATCGCGGCTCGTGTTGGCCGAAGCCGGGATTCCCCTGGCGCTCGCCGGCGCCATTCGGGGCGGACGTCTCCTTCGCGCCGGGCAGTCCCCTATCGGCGCCTGGCCAGTTGTGCATCGCAACAACTGACGTATTGCTGGCCAACCGACGTGCCCGATCGATGCCGCCACCTTGCTACGCCGCGACGGGGCATGTCCCCGTCGAGCGTTGCTTCCCGCCAGCAACGATCCAGCCTGGACGCCGCCACAACGGGGCTTGCCCTCGTTGGGCGATGCTCCTCGCCAACCGACGTGCCCCAATCCATCCCGCGCTGGTTTGCTTGGCGGCTCGTGGCTTGACGGCAATCTAGACGTCCAGGCCCCAGATTTTCCGAGCGTACGTGAGCACGGTGTTGTCGCTGGAGAAGCGTCCGGACTTGGCGGTGTTGATGATTGACTTGCGCGTCCACGATTGCTGATCGCCATAGGCTTGCGAGACTTGTTCCTGGCAGGCGATATAGTCGGCGAACTCGTCCAGGACGAGAAAACGGTCGTTGCTTTGAAACAGCCCTTCCAGTAGCGGACGAAACGCGGAGGCGTCGCCGGTGGAAAAGAAGCCATCGGCGATCATCTCGATCGCTCGGCGCAGCCGGGAATCGTCCTGCAACGCTCTTCGCGGATCATATCCGCCGGCGAAGGTCGCATCCACTTGCTCGGCCGTCTTGCCAAAGATGAAGATGTTGTCGTCTCCAACGGCGTCTTCGATCTCGATGTTGGCGCCGTCCCAAGTGCCGATGGTTAAGGCGCCGTTAAGCATCGCCTTCATGTTGCCGGTGCCGGAAGCTTCCGTGCCGGCGGTCGAGATCTGTTCGGACAACTCCATCGCCGGCATGATTTGTTCGGCCAGCGATACATTGTAGTTCGGCAGGAAGACGACTCTGAGAACGTCCTTGACTCTGGGATCGTGGTTGACGACGTCAGCCACGCCGTTGATCAAACGGATGATCATCTTCGCCGTCGCGTATCCCGGCGCCGCCTTGCCCGCGAACAGCACCGTCCTTGGAACGGGAGTCTCCAGGACGCCGTCGCGAATCTGGTTGTAGGTGTTAATCACATGCAGCAAGTTAAGCAGTTGGCGCTTGTACTCATGGATCCGCTTGACCTGACAGTCGAACATCGAGTTGAGATCGACGGAGATGTTCAACTCGGCGCGAATCGTCTCGGCCAACCGCGCCTTGTTTTGTTGTTTGACTTCGGCCCATTGAGCGACCAGCTCCGGATTCGAGAGATGCTCCTGTAACGCCTCCAACCGCGTGAGATCCCGGATCCAGTCGTCGCCGATGAGTTTGGTGATGCACGCGGCGAGCGCCGGATTCGCCATCTTCAGCCAACGTCGCGGCGTGATGCCGTTGGTGGTTGTACAGAATCTCCAGGGATAGAACTCATCGAAGTCGCGGAACATCCGCGTCCGCAAAAGCTGGGAATGCAGTTCTGACACGCCGTTGACCGCATGACTGCCGACGATCGCCAAGTGCGACATGCGGATCCGCCGATCACCGTCTTCGGCGACGAGCGACATGCGGCGGAGTCGGTCGTTATCGCCCGGATGTCGGCGGCGAACCGACTGCAGAAATCGATCGTTGATTTCAAAGATGATCTGCGTGTGGCGGGGAAGCACCTCGGAAAACAGACCGATCGGCCATTCCTCCAACGCTTCGGGCAGCAACGTGTGATTGGTGTAGCCGAAGGTCTCTACCGTGATTTCCCAGGCCTCATCCCAGCTCAACTGCTCCCGGTCGACGAGAATGCGCATCAACTCCGGAATCGCCAAAGCCGGGTGCGTGTCGTTCAGTTGAATGGCGACCTTCTGCGCGAATTCGTTGAAAGAAGTGCGCGTCTTCTTGTACCGGCGGACAATGTCCTGCAACGAGGCGGCGACAAAGAAATACTCCTGCTTCAAGCGCAACTTCTTCCCAGAAAAAACGTTGTCGTTGGGATACAGAATCCGCGAGATGCTCTTGCTGCGGCTCTTCTCTTCCACGGCCGCGATATAATCGCCTCGATTGAAATACTCGAGATTGAATCCATGCGATGACTCCGCCGCCCACAAACGCAAGGTGTTCACGGTTTCATTGCGATAGCCCGGGACCGGCACGTCATGGGCCATGGCCATGACTTCCTCGCCGGCCACCCACTCGAATTGCTGACGTCCCGTGGCGTCCGTTAATTGCCGCACGTGGCCGCCAAAGCAAACCGAGTAATAGTCCTCCGGGCGAACGATCTCCCACGGGTTGCCAAATCGCAGCCAATTGTCGGGCGATTCGACTTGCTGCGCCGTTCTCAATCTGTTGGCGAAAGATGCCGAATTCAAAACGGATGCCATAGCCATAGGCGGGCAGGCTTAGCGTCGCCATCGAGTCCAAGAGGCACGCCGCCAATCGTCCCAAGCCGCCATTGCCCAAGCCCGCTTCCCACTCCACGGCGATCAGCTCATTGAGATCCAATCCAATGCTGGCAAGCTCCCGCCGGCATGGTTCGACCAGGCCGAGATTCACCAGCGAGTTGGCCAGCGTTCTGCCCGTGAGATACTCCATCGACAGGTAATAAACTCGCTTGCGATCCTCCTTGTACCAGCGCTGCTGCGTTTGCAGCCAACGGGCGATCAAGCGTTCCCGGACGGTGTGCACCAGGGCCAGGTAATAGTCATGTCGCGTCGCGCTGAATTGGTCCTTGGCCAGCGAATAGTGCAAGTGATGCAACAAGGATTCGCTCAACGAACGGGATTCCATATCCGCCGAAGCGTTCAATTCGTGGGGATTCATGGGCAATCGGTGAAAAGGCGGTGGGCGGACAAGATCGCAAATCATGGCGTGCCGTGCGCCCGATGGCGCGTTTCCCCGAGTCTAACTCAGCGCGATCAGGGCGACAATTCGCTGCGTGACAATGACCCGCGGCGGTGGTGCGCCGGAGCGACTCGCAAAGCCGGCGCGATGCGAGCGTATGGGGCGCCGCAGCACCTTTAGGGGGGGGCGGATCCGCACGCTCGCAAGTGTGCTCCGCTCACCGGTTCCCGGCGAGCGCCGAAAGGCGACGGCGAGTTCAAGGGGCGGGGCGCGTGTCGCTGAGGCCGGCTGTATCTGGCATACTCTTTGCGTGGATGAAACGACCTAGGTTGGGTCCAATGGGACGCCAAGAGCTACACAATGGAGTCTTGTCATGATGAACCGGATCAGCGAACTTTTGGGGGCCGAGGCCGACTCGTTGCTCAAGCACCAATGCAAAACGATTCCCCAGGCGCACTTGCACCTACCCAGTCCGGACGTCGTCAGTCGGCATTATGGGGACAGCGACCGCAACCCGCGAGTCCTTGGCAACCTGCAGCGCTTATTCAGTCATGGCCGTCTCGGCGGCACCGGCTACGTTTCCATCCTGCCAGTGGATCAGGGGATCGAACATTCGGCCGGCGCCTCATTCGCGCCGAATCCGGCGTACTTTGACCCGGAGAACATCATCCGGCTCGCCATGGAGGGCGGCTGTAATGGCGTGGCGTCCACCTTCGGCGTGCTGGGCGCGTATGCGCGCCGCTACGCTCACCGGATCCCGTTCATTGTGAAGATCAACCATAACGAATTGATGACCTACCCTAACGCCTTCGACCAGATCATGTTTGGCACGGTTCAGCGAGCCTATGATCTCGGCGCGGTCGCGGTGGGCGCCACGATCTACTTCGGTTCGCCGGAGTCGCGGCGGCAGATTGTGGAGGTGGCCGAGGCGTTTTCGCTGGCTCATGAATTGGGCATGGGCACGATTCTCTGGTGCTATCTGCGGAATCCGGCCTTCAAGGCGGACAAGGACTACCATGTCGCGACGGACTTGACCGGCCAAGCCAACCATCTGGGTGTGACCATTCAGGCCGATATCATCAAGCAGAAGTTGCCCGAGAACAACGGAGGGTTTAACGCGATCAAATTCGGCAAGACGTCCCCGTTGGTCTACAGCAATCTGACCACCGACCATCCCATCGATTTGTGCCGCTACCAGGTCGCTAACTGCTACATGGGTCAAGCCGGATTGATCAACTCCGGAGGCGCTTCCTCCGGCGAGTCGGATCTGGCCGAGGCCGTCCGCACCGCCGTGATCAACAAGCGCGCCGGAGGCATGGGGCTGATCAGCGGTCGCAAGGCCTTTCAGCGGCCCATGGAGGAAGGCGCCGCCTTGTTGCAAGGGATTCAGGACGTCTATCTCGACAAGGACATTACCATCGCCTAGTGCGGCAGGGGGATGAAGCAAAGTCGCAGCTGAGCTGGCAAATTCCCGCCACCGCCCCCAGGCGAGGCGCCAGCGGGGCCGTTCTACGGGGCACCGCAGAGAGCACGGAGGAACACAGAGGACAGAATTGCATCCTCTGTGGTTCTCCGCGTCCTCCGCGGTTGATTTGGGCCGTCCCGGTTGGGACTGATTCCGCCGGGCGCTGGTGTGCTCTTGCTCCAATTCGCCCAGGGGAGTGCGAGTTGGCACGCTTTTTTGCTGCGTTTGCGCACGATATCGCGGGAGAACACGCTGTAACGCTGTATTGGCCCGCTTTTTGCAGATGAGTGTGGTTTGCTGCAACCGCAGCAATTTTCGGAGTTGGCTTCGTGAGAGCCGCACTGAATGCGGCCGGACGCCACAATCACTTTGACCGGGAGAAGCGCCATGTCCGCGCCAGCGAGCAGTTTGATCAACAGCATGTTTCAAGGTTTCTACAAGGCCACTGAGACGAACCTCAAGCTGCAGCAGGAGATGTTCCTGGCCTGCACTCGCATGTGGCCCGGCTTTACCGGCCGACAAGGGGAGTCGGTCGATCGCTTTCAAGAGTTCCGCAAGCAATGGTCCGACACCGTGAAGGGGGTCGCCCAATCCCAATACGACTTGATGGATCAGCAATTCGACGCGGCGATGGGATTCTATGACGCGGTGCTGGATGCGGCGCCGCAGAAGAACGGCGCCAGTCCGCCAGTGGCCGCCAAGCCCGTCGCCCCGCCGGTGGTCGAGAAGCCAGTGGTCGAGAAGCCGGTGGCTGCAACCCCGGTTGCCCCCAAGCCGGTTGCCGAACCGGTCGCCGCGAAGCCGGTGGTGAAAGAGCCCGCCAAGCCGGCCGCTCTTGCTAAGGAGCCCATCGCCCTCTTGCAACCCTCGTGGCAGACCCGCATCGCCAAGAACATTCATCATAAAGTGGCGGTCGTCACCGGCGCCGCCAGTGGTATTGGCGAAGCGGTGTCTCGTGAACTGGTCAATCGCGGCGTCAAGGCGGTCTATTTGGTGGATCGCAGCGAATCGGCTAAGGAACTGGCCGATTCCCTCAACAAAGCGGTCGATCGCACCGTGGCCATTCCCATGATTGGCGACACGACCGACGAGGCGTTTCGCAAGCGCGTGTTCAACGACGCGGCGGAAAACCACGGCGTCGTCACCATATGCGTCCCCGCGGCGGGCATCACCCGCGACTCGTTGGCGGTGCGCATGAACAAGGAAACCGGCAAGGCGGAAATCTATCCTCTGGAGACGTTCCGTCAGGTGACCGAAGTGAACCTGCTGGCCCCGATCTATTGGGGCATCGAGATGGTCGCTCGCATAGCCGAGGATCGTATGCAGCGCGGCCTCAAGCGCTGGGAGCCGGAAGAGACGATCCAGGGGACCGTCGTGTTCCTGGGGTCGGTTTCGTCTCAAGGCAATAAGGGACAGATCTCTTACGCGGTGGCCAAGGCCGGCTTGGAAGGCGCCACGGCGACGTTGACCAAGGAAGCCATCTTCCATGGTGTTCGTTGCGGGATCATTCACCCTGGTTTCACCGACACCCCGATGGCTCGGTCGCTGGGCGAAGAATTCCTGGGCAAGTACGTGCTGCCTTACACGCAGTTGCGGCGCCTGATTCAACCCGAGGAGATTGCCGACGCGATTTGCTTCATGATTTCCAACGCCGCGGTGTCCGGCGAATTGTGGGCGGACGCTGGCTGGCATCCCCCCGCGTAGGCGTCAGCTTCGAGTCAAGCTGCATCCCCGGCGTCAACCATCATGGTTGCTCGCCGGGGAACGCGGCGAAGCCAACTGTTCGGCGGCGGTCGTCTTGATCGCTGCCGATTTACGACGGCTCTTTCGACTCGAGCTGTCGCAATCGCTCTTCAAGCTGCCTGATTCGCTCATGCAGCGGATCGTCGTCTTTCGATCGGGATGGCTCGGAGTCGGTTCGAGGGGTTGCGGCGGACGCCAAACCGTCCAGCCAGGCTTTGACCCAATGCATCGGTTCGACAATTGCTGTCGCCTTGCCATGACGTTGCAAGTAATCGAGATAGGTCAGTGAATGTCGGAAGTAATCTCGCAGAAACCCGCCCATCACGTCATCCGACCGCAGAATGAAGTGCAGCATATCGGTCGGAAACAACAGCATTTTTTCGGGGTGGCGCTCCATCAGAATCTGCGTCAGCACCGTCCGCGTCAGGTCGTCGCCGGTTTGGCTGTCGCGGATTTCGACGGTCTCACCGTCCCGCACCATCTCCTCGATGTCCTGCAGCGACACGTACTTGCTGGTGTTTCGCGCGTAGTAGCGACGATTTGGGTAGCGTTTGATCGAGATGCGTTCGCTGGACATCGGGCGCCTTCCTCCACCAGATCGAGTATAACACGCCTTGGCCGCGGTCGCCGCAGCCGTCGGTTCACCGACGGCGAATCGAGCACCTGGGCGAAACCGCGTTGTTCGTCAGGGAGGAGCCGCCGATTGCCGGAAATCTATCGCTAAAATGTCTCCAGTGAGCCGTCCGATCAACAGGCGGCAAGAGAGCAAGGACGGATCGGTCGCGGGCTTCGAGCCGGCGAACGGTCCCTAGTGAACCGGCTGGATGATCCGAACACCATCCGCCATACCCCAGGAGTCGCCAAGATGACTGCTACCTCGTCCGTTTACGACCAAGTCCTCCAAAACATGCGCAAGGCGGCCGAAGCCAACTTGAAGATGCAGCAGGACATGTTCCAGCAATGGTCCGCTCTGTGGCCCGGCATGCCGTCGCCGCAGAACGTCTGGCTGGACAAAATGAAGGATTTTCAGAAGCAATGGGGCAAGACGATTTCCGAATTGGCGCATCGCCACAAGGACACGCTGGATCGCCAGTATCAAGCCGCGTTGGAGTCGCTCGATGAAGCGTTGCGGGCCGCGGAAGCCAGCAACCCGGACGAACTCCGCACGCGAACCGAGCAATTGTGCCGCAAGACGATCGACTGCATGCGAGAGGTGTCCGAGACTCAAATGAAGGAGTTTCAGGAAGCGATGGCCAAGTGGAGCGAGCTGGTCACCAAGTCCGGATCCTAGGCGAGTTCCCGGTGCTGCATGACTGCTGCTGACGATCCGCTGCACGCGAGCCAATTCACGAGCGCCGACATCGACCGCATCGTCGCGTTGACGTTCGTGAACCGCGTGGAGTTCTATCGGGAAATCGAGTCCACCAACGATCACGCGCTGCAGCTGCGCGGCGGGCGGAGGACCGCGACGGCCACCCCACGCTCGTCTTGGCGGAGACTCAAACCGCGGGCCGCGGTCGTGGAGCGAATCGTTGGTGGGCCGCGCCAGGGGCCCTGACGTTCTCGCTGGTGATCGACGCCGAAGCCGCCGGGCTTTCGCAACGACGTTGGCCGCAGGTGTCTTTGACCGCCGGCCTGGCCGTGTGTGAAGCCATCGAAAGCCTGTTCGAGCCGCGTTTGGAGTTGGATGCGGTGCGGCTCAAGTGGCCCAATGACGTGTTCCTGCGGCGCCGCAAAGTGTCCGGCATCCTCTTGGAAGCGCCGCCGGGCGGCCAGGGGCTGATCGTTTTGGGCGTCGGAATCAATGTCAACAACTCCCTGCAGCACGCGCCGCCCGAACTTCAGTCCTTGGCCACTTCCCTGTGCGACACCCTCCCCTGGCGATTCTCACTGACCGACGTGCTCGAGCGCGTCCTGTGGCATCTGGCCGAACGGCTGGAGTGGATCGGCCGCCGCGATGAAGAATTGCGAAGGCGTTGGCGCGATCGTTGCTTGCTTACCAACTGCACAATCCAAGTGGATTCGGGCGGTCGGATTGTCGTCGGGCAATGCCGGGGAATTGATGATGACGGGGCCCTGATCCTCGCCACCTCGACCGGTGTGGAGCGGTGCTTTGCTGGTGCAGTGACTCGGTTTTCAAGTAGTTAGGTCATGACTGAACCTGATCGCAACTCGGACGCCAGCCAGCAGCGGATTCAGTCCGTGGTTGAGCAATGGACGCGATGCGTCGATCAGGCGAACGTCGCCACCGAATCGCGCTGGGCGACTTGGCGCAAGCTTCCGATCCTCAAGTCTGGCGGCGAAAGTGGTTGGACGAGCTCACCGCCAACACGGACCAGTACCTGCGAAGTCCAGCGTTCTTGCGGACGATGAAGTCGCACATCGAAGCGCTGATTCACGCTCGTGAGGCCGCCGCTCGTAAGGCCGACAACCCGCCGCCGCCGACCAGCGTTCACGAGCCGAGCGGCGCCAGCCCGCACGAGGTGGTCTTCGAACAAGGAACCCTGCGGTTGCTGCACTACCAGAGCGAGGCGGTCGCCTACGCCGAACCGCTGCTGATTTGCTTCGCCCTGGTCAACCGGCCGTACGTTCTGGACCTGCATCGTGATCGCAGCGTCGTTCGGCAGCTCGTGTCGGCCGGCTTCAATACGTATTTGATCGACTGGGGCTGCCCCTCGTCGGACGATCGGCGCTTGCGACTGGCCGACTATGTTTGCGGGTTCCTGAAGAACGCCGTGGACTTTGTCCGCGAACGCGCCGGCGGCGGCCGTGTGAACTTGTTGGGCTACTGCATGGGCGGCGCCATGTCGACCATGTTCACCGCCTTGTATCCGGATCGAGTTCGCAATTTAGTCCTGATGGCCGCTCCGATTGACTATAGCGGCGACCATGGCCTGCTGAACCTCTGGGCCCGTGAAGACTATTTCGATGTCGATCAACTGATTGACGCTTTTGGCAACTGCCCCGGCGAATTCCTGCGACACTGCTTTCAATTGCTGAAGCCGGTGCAGAACCTCACTGAGAAGTATCTCGCGCTCTGCGAACGTTTGGACGATGACGCGTTTCTGGATAATTTCTTCGCGCTGCAGCGGTGGGCCAACGACAGCATTCCCGTGGCGGGAGAGACCTTTCGCGAATACGTCAAGTTGCTTTATCAACAAAACCAACTCGTCCAGGGGCGACTGACGCTCGGCGGAATGCGCGTCAAGCTGAGCGCGATCACGTGTCCCTTGCTGTTGCTTGTCGCCGAGCACGATCATCTCGTTCCGCCCAGCTCGACGCTGAAAATCCGCGAACATGTCGGTTCTCGGGATGTCGAGGCCCTATCGATCGACGCGGGACATATCGGCCTGGCCGTCAGCTCCAAGGCCCATCGGCGACTGTGGCCTCGGGCGGTTCAGTGGATCGCCGATCACTCGACCCCAATCAGCGACTCCTAGGAAATTGCCGAGCGTCATCCCCCGAAACCTTCAAGCCTTGGAACCATACCAGCGAGCACACCATGCATAACATCGTCAAGCAATTGGAACAGAAGCGAGCCGCCGCCGAGCTGGGCGGCGGGCAAAAACGGATTGACGCCCAACATCGGAAAGGCAAGCTGACCGCGCGAGAGCGCATCGAGTTGCTGCTCGATCCGGACTCGTTCGAGGAATGGGACATGTTTGTCGAGCATCGTTGCACCGACTTTGGCATGGACCAACAGAGCATCCCCGGCGATGGAGTCGTTACCGGCTACGGCACCGTGAACGGCCGTGTGGTGTTCGTATTCAGCCAGGACTTCACGGTCTTCGGCGGTTCGCTATCGGAGGCGCATGCGGAGAAAATATGCAAGGTCATGGATCACGCGATCAAGGTGGGCGCGCCGGTGATTGGCATTAACGATTCGGGAGGCGCCCGGATCCAGGAAGGCGTGGCTTCGCTGGGCGGTTACGCCGACGTGTTCCAACGCAACGTGCTCGCCTCGGGCGTCGTGCCTCAGATTTCTTTGGTAATGGGACCCTGCGCCGGCGGCGCCGTGTACTCGCCGGCCATGACGGACTTCATCTTCATGGTCAAGGACAGCTCGTACATGTTCGTTACTGGACCGGAGGTGGTGAAGACCGTCACCCATGAAGAAGTCACCCAGGAAGAGCTGGGCGGAGCGGTCACCCATTCGACCGTCTCAGGCGTGGCCGATCGCGCTTTCGAGAACGACGTGGAAGCGCTGGCCATGTTGCGACGTTTTATCAACTACCTGCCGGCCAACAACCGCATGCCGCCGCCCCATCGGCCGACCCCCGACAGCGCCGATCGCATCGAACCGTCCCTGGACACGCTGGTGCCCGAATCGCCCACCAAGCCCTACGATATGAAGGAGCTGATCCTCAAGACGGTCGATGACACGGACTTCTTCGAGTTGCAACCGGAATACGCGAAGAACATCGTGGTCGGCTTCGCGCGCATGGAAGGCTACCCGGTGGGCGTGGTCGCCAATCAGCCGCTGGTGCTGGCCGGTTGCCTGGATATCAAGTCGTCGATCAAGGCCGCGCGGTTCGTGCGGTTCTGCGACGCCTTTAATATTCCAATTCTGACCTTCGTCGATGTTCCCGGCTTCCTGCCCGGAACCGCCCAGGAGTATGGCGGCATTATCAAACACGGCGCCAAGCTGCTGTATGCGTACGCCGAGGCGACCGTTCCCAAAATCACGCTGATCACCCGCAAAGCCTACGGCGGGGCCTACGACGTGATGGCCTCCAAGCACCTGCGGGGCGACGTCAACATCGCCTGGCCAAGCGCCGAGATCGCCGTGATGGGGCCCAAGGGCGCCGTGGAGATCATCTTCCGCAAGGAATTGGAGAATCCCGATCGCATCGAGGAACTTACCGAGGAGTATCGCGTCAAGTTCGCCAACCCGTTCATCGCCGGGCGCCGAGGCTTCATCGACGATGTGATCATGCCGCGACAGACTCGCAAACGAATCTGCCGGTCGCTCGCCATGCTGCGCGGCAAGCGACTCAAGAATCCCTGGCGCAAACATGGAAACATTCCCCTCTAGCATTCACTGCCTTCGTCCCCGCCCAGGCGGCGATCGCGCCCCCGGCCAAACCAGAAGTCCAGCAACGAAGATGCAAACATGTTTCACAAAATACTGATCGCGAACCGCGGCGAAATCGCTTGTCGAATCATCAAGACGGCGCGGAGAATGGGCATCCAGACCGTGGCCGTTTATTCCGAAGCCGATAAGGACGCCCTGCACGTCGCCATGGCCGATGAGGCCGTGTGCATTGGTCCGCCGGCTTCGTCCCAAAGCTATCTGGTGATCGACAAGGTGCTGGACGCTTGCCGGCGCACCGGCGCCCAGGCGGTGCACCCCGGCTACGGATTTCTTTCCGAGAATGCGGGATTCGCTCAGCGACTTGCCGAAGCGGGCGTCGCCTTCATCGGTCCCAACGTGCACGCCATCCAAAGCATGGGCGACAAGATCACATCCAAACGACTCGCGCACGAGGCGGGCGTCAACACCATTCCGGGGTGCGACGAAATCATCGCCAGCGCCGAATTGGCCGTGCCGATCGCCCGAGACATCGGCTACCCAGTGATGCTCAAAGCGAGCGCCGGGGGCGGCGGCAAGGGCATGCGGATCGCCCACAACGACGCTGAATGCCGCGACGGATTTGAACGCGCCACCAACGAAGCACGCTCGTCTTTCGGCGACGATCGCGTTTTTCTGGAAAAGTACATCGAAGAGCCCAGGCATATCGAGATCCAGGTGCTGGCCGACAAACAAGGAAACACCCTGCACTTATTTGAACGTGAATGCTCGCTGCAGCGACGACATCAGAAAGTCATCGAAGAGGCGCCTTCCCCCTTCCTGGACGAAGCGACACGGGCGGCCATGGGGGCCCAAGCCGTCGCGCTTGCCCGAGCCGTGCAATATGAGTCAGCCGGAACGGTGGAGTTCATTGTTGACGCCGAGCGGAACTTCTACTTCCTCGAGATGAACACCCGCTTGCAGGTGGAGCACCCGATCACCGAGTGCGTCACGGGATTGGATCTCGTCGAGTTGATGATCCGTATCGCTTGGGGCGAACCGCTACCCTTCGGCCAGGACGATCTCAAGCTGAACGGTTGGGCGATCGAGGCGCGAGTTTACGCGGAAGATCCGTTTCGCGGGTTCCTGCCATCGGTCGGGCGGTTAGTGCGTTATCTTCCGCCGACCCGCTCCGAGTCGGTGCGAGTTGATTCCGGCGTCAGCGAGGGCGGTGAGGTGTCCATGCACTACGACCCCATGATCGCCAAGCTGATCACGCACGGTCCGACACGCGCCATCGCGATCGAACACATGCGCGAGGCGCTCAACGAGTCGTACATTCGCGGCGTGTCCAACAACATTAGTTTTCTCGCGGCGCTGATCGAGCACGAACGCTTTCGCACGGGCCAGCTCAGCACCAACCTGATCGCCGAGGAGTACCCCGACGGCTTTCATCCCGCTGACACGGTGCACGACGATCCGGCGATGTTGGCCGTGGTCGCCGGATTCATCCATCGGCGATACATGGACCGGGCCGCGGGCATCAGCGGCCAACTGGCCGGCTATGAACGCACGGCTCCTCATCGTTGGGTCGTGGTGATGAATGGCGAGCATTTTCCTGTGGAGGTTGAGCCGATGGAGGGCGGCTATCATGTCGCTTACCGCGGCGCGCATTACCAGATCCAAAGCGACTGGCAGTTTGGCCAGCCGTTGTTCAAGGGCGTCGTCAATGGCGTCAAGGTTTGCATCCAGGTCGAACGCCGCAACATGCACTATCGTCTGTTTCACTGGGGCGCCCAAGTCGACATCATGGTGTTGACTGCACGAGCGGCTGAATTGCTCGCCTGCATGCCGGTCAAGGAGCCCCCTGATACCTCGCAGTTCCTGCTCTCGCCCATGCCGGGCCTGCTCACTCGGCTGCACGTGGATCAAGGGCATCAAGTCAGCGTCGGACAAGATCTCGCCGTGGTCGAAGCCATGAAGATGGAGAATGTCCTTCGCGCCGAACGCGACGGGATGGTCGAGCAAGTTCTGGCGGGAGTCGGCGACACGCTGGCCGTCGATCAACCGATCATCAAGTTCGAGGAAGGCAAGAAGACCTGACACTCGCCATGACGCTTACGCCGCTTGTGGACTATGAACTGACCTCCCAGGGGATCGCGACGCTCACCCTGCGCCGAGAAGACAAGCGCAACGCGATGAACGCGGCGCTGGCCGCACAAGTCCTGCAACGATTGGAAGAGGCGGAACGAGAGGCTCAAGTCGTGATTCTGCGAGCGGCGGATGGCGCTCGAGTTCGGTGCGCCGGCCACGATCTGGCGGAATTGGACCTGCGGAATCTGCACCAGGAAAACGCCACGCTGCAGGTCGCCGAGCGTATTCGCTCGCTCGCCCGACCGGTCATTGCGATGGTCGAAGGCGGCGTCTACGGCGGCGGCGTGATTCTTCTGGTGAGCGCTGATATCGCCATCGCCGCCCAGAATGCGGAAGTTGCGATCACGTCGAGCAAGTTGGGCATTCCGCTGTCCCCGGATCTCTACGCCTTTTGGTCGCGAATCATGGGAGCTCACAAGATCAAGGAAATGGTCTTTACGGGCGCGACCCTTTCGGCGGCCGATGCGCACCAGGCGGGTCTCTACAATCACGTCGTGGCGTCGGAGCAACTCGCATCCACAACCTACAATCTCGCCCAGAGAATCTGCGAGTGTTCGTCCGCCGCGGTCGCCAACGCGAAATATCAATTGAACCTGTTGGCCGGACAGACCATGCTGACCCGTGAGCAACGCGTCGGCGTCAACCAACGAAACGACAACTTGCTGGAACACCCCGACACCCAACGCCGCATCAGCGAATTGATTGCTCGATTGCGGCGTCCACCCGACGGCGAGAATCCGCGGCCATGATGCTCGATTACGCGCGGATGGGCGCGACGTTTGCTTTGATAATCCACTTGAAGCTCGGCGCTTGAAGCTCGGCGGCCCGAGCGTTCATCGCAACGACCGGTGAACGATCGGGCCGCTGACAATCACCCCGCAGACACCCTCGATGAGAAGGCGAACATGAATACGCAACGTGATGGATGGTATGGCGGCAACGAGGCGAAATGCGACCCGGAACCGCCATTGCATAAGCCGCCGCGGCGATTGGTGTTGCTTGGACCTCCCGGCGTCGGCAAAGGCACTCAGGCCAAGTTGCTCAGCGAGAATTTTCGTGCTTGCCATCTTTCCACAGGCGACTTGTTTCGCGCGGCCAAGTGTGATGGAGCCGCCTCCCCGGCGATGGCCCAGGCGCTGGAAGCCATGCAACGCGGCGAACTCATCTCGGATGAACTGGTCATCGCCATGGTGAGCGAACGCTCGCGCTGCCTGCATTGCCACGGCGGCTTCTTGTTGGACGGTTTTCCGCGAACCGTCTTTCAGGCTGAGGCGCTTGATCAGATGCTCAAGGAACTCCGCGTCGGTCTGGACGCGGCTCTGTGTTTCGAATTGCCTATCGAAGAGATCGTGGATCGATTGGGCGGGCGACGCACTTGCAGCGGGTGCCAGGCTGCGTTTCATATCACGGCCCAGCCTCCCGCGAAACGGGGCGTCTGCGACCATTGCGGCGGCGCCCTGGTTCGCCGAGATGACGATCACCCCGAGGCCATTCGCGTCCGCATGCGAGTTTACGAGGAAGCGACGCGCCCCCTCATCGACTTCTACGAACGCGACCGGCGGCTGATCCGCATCCGCGCCGAAGGCGATCCGGAGCGAATCTACTGTCGGACCGTGAGCTTGTTGAACGAGCACTTGGGCGACGCGGCAGCCTGCGGGGCGCTGTAGCACGGACAAAGAGGGCGCCGAACTCCTCGGCGCCCTCGGTGCTCTCTGGTGAGCGACCCCGGTTTGGATCGCGACGCGGTTCGGGACGGGGCTGGCTGATCGCCCCGGCCCGATCCATGACAACGTCAACGTTGGTCGCCTTAACCGACCGAGCTCGAAGCGGTCGCTTCGGCGCGCACGGGCGGCACAAAGCGTGCGAATTCGGCCATTTCGGACTTGCCGCCCACGATCAGCGGCGTTCTTTGGTGGATTTCTCGCGGGTCGATATCCAAGATCCTCTGCTTGCCGGAGGTGGCTATGCCGCCAGCCTGTTCGGCGATGAACGCGACCGGGTTGGCCTCGTACAGCAGTCGCAGCTTCCCGTCCGGATGCGTATCGGTTGGCGGATAGAGGAAAACGCCGCCGCGCAACAACGTCCGGTGAAAATCGGCGACCAGTGAGCCGATGTACCGTAGCGCGTAACGCCGCCCCATGCCGCCGCTACGAAGGTGGCTCAGGTAGTCGCGATAGGCGGTCGGGAACGTGTCCCAATAGGCGTCGTTGGACGAGTAGTAAACGCCCTGTTCCGGCATGCGAATGTTCTCATGGCTCAGAACGAACGCGCCAAACGACGGGTCCAGCGTGAAGCCATGCACCCCATGACCGGTCGTATAAACCATGATGGTGGACGATCCATAGACAACATAGCCGGCGGCCAGTTGCTTGACGCCGGGCTGAAGGCAAGCGATCGAAGGATCGTCGCTGCTCTTCATCCCTTCAGGCAGCCCTAGGATCGAGAAAATCGTCCCGACACTCACATTCACGTCGATATTCGACGAGCCGTCCAAAGGATCAAAAATGACGACGTACTTGCCAGTCCCATCGCGCCCGTCAAAGGTGATCGCTTCTTCGTTTTCCTCCGAGGCGATAATGGCGACCGTCTCTCGCACTCCCAGGCAATGCACCAGGGCCCGGTCGGCGTAGACGTCAAGCTTCTGCTGCTTCTCTCCTTGCACGTTGACGCCGCCGGCCGCGCCCAGCACGTCCAGCAGGCCGGCCCTTCGCACGCGGGCCTCCGTCATTTTCGTGGCCAACGTGATTCCCGATAGCAGCCAGGAGAAGCTGCCCGTGGCGTGCGGCGAGTGCTTCCGTTGCTCCATCAAAATGTGTTGTTGGATCGTGACAATCGTCGGCTCCGCCGACCCCTCGGTCAAAGTATTGCTCTTCATTATGCACCTCGTTCGCCGTCGAATCTCGAGACCCAGGAATCAGGTGCAAAGCTCGTGCCGGGACGTGAGGGCAATGTGCAATTCAGTCCCAACGGGACGGCCTCATATCAGCCCAGGGTGCAGCGCAGCGCAACCCTGGGTAACCGACGCCCGTCGCGGCCACGAAGTCCCAACGGGACGGCCCCATATCAGCCCAGGGTGCAGCGCAGCGCAACCCTGGGTAACCGAACGCCCGTCGCGGCCACGAAGTCCCAACGGGACGGCCCCATATCAGCCCAGGGTGCAGCGCAGCGCAACCCTGGGTAACCGACGCCCGTCGCGGCCACGAAGTCCCAACGGGACGGCCCCATATCAGCCCAGGGTGCAGCGCAGCGCAACCCTGGGTCACCCGACGCCCGTCGCGGCCACGAAGTCCCAACGGGACGGCCTCATATCAGCCCAGGGTGCAGCAGCGCAACCCTGGGTCACCCGCCCGTCGCGGCCACGAAGTCCCAACGGGACGGCCTCATATCAGCCCAGGGTGCAGCGCAGCGCAACCCTGGGTCACCCGACGCCCGTCGCGGCCACGAAGTCCCAACGGGACGGCCCCATATCAGCCCAGGGTGCAGCGCAGCGCAACCCTGGGTAACCGAACGCCCGTCGCGGCCACGAAGTCCCAACGGGACGGCCCCATATCAGCCCAGGGTGCAGCGCAGCGCAACCCTGGGTAACCGAACGCCCGTCGCGGCCACGAAGTCCCAACGGGACGGCCCCAACACATGGATCAAAACCGAAAATTGACGGATGGGAGACGAATTCACACATCTTCCCAAAAGGCGAAAAACAACGAACGAAAACCCGCTCCGGCGTTGCCTGGTTTTTGCTCGAGCGCCACGATTCCACGCAATTCTCCTTCCCAGGGGGGCAGGTGGATCGGCTTACGATCAGTCCGGGGAGTTTCCTTCGACCTCAATTGGCCAGCTGCGACCACAAGACTCCCGCGGCGATGGCCGACCCGATGACGCCGGCGACGTTGGGCGCCATGGCGTGCATCAACAGGAAGTTGGTTGGATCCTCTTCTTGACCAACGACTTGGACCACACGCGCCGAATCCGGTACGGCCGAGACGCCCGCCGCTCCCACCAGGGGATTGATCTTCTCCTTCAGGAACAGATTCATGAACTTCGCGAAGAGCACGCCCGAAGCGGTCGCCACGGCGAAGGACAGCGCGCCCAGGCCGAAGATAAGAATCGACTTGGCTTGCAAGAAGTATTGGGCATTGGTGCTCGCGCCCACGCAGAAACCAAGCAGGATCGTCACGACATCAATCATCGCCGTGCGGGCCGTGAGGGCGAGCCGATCAGTGACCGTACACTCCTTCATCAAGTTCCCAAAGAACAGCATCCCGATCAACACAATGGCGCCCGGCGCCAAAAGAGTGCAGATCAGAAAGGCGGCGATGGGGAACACGATGCGTTCTTGCCGTGAAACGTGTCGTGACGGCTTCATGCGGATCAGTCGTTCCTGGCGAGTGGTCAGCAGTCGCATGATCGGCGGTTGAATGACCGGCACCAAAGCCATGTAGGAGTAGGCCGCGATGGCGATCGCGCCCAACAGTTTCGGCGCGAGTCGCGAAGCCAGGAAGATCGCCGTCGGACCGTCGGCGCCGCCGATGATCCCGATGGCGCCGGCTTCCTGCGGCGTGAAAGCAAGGGTCAAGGCGCCCAGGTACGTCAGGAAGACGCCGACTTGCGCCGCGGCGCCGAGCAAGATCAGTTTTGGATTGGAGAGCATCGTCGAGAAGTCGAGCATCGCGCCGATGCCCAAGAAAATCAACGGCGGATAAACGCCCTTCTCAACGCCGAAATACAGATACCTGAGCACCGCGCCCTCATCGTAAACGCTCAGCGACATCCCCGCGGCGGGCGGGATGTTGCCGACGATCACGCCAAATCCAATCGGAACCAGCAGGAGTGGTTCATAATGCTTGGCGATCGCCAGATAGATGAAGGCGAGGCCCACGACGATCATGATCAGATTCCCAAACTCCAGCCCTGGAAAGGCCGTTGTCTGGAATAGTTGTCCGGCTTTGGAGCCCAGGTATTCAAGAGCGCTCATGAAACTTCCTGTACGGTGCTGACGGGCGGCCCCGTCGCTGATGGGAGCAATCCCCGCTGCGTGGTCGCGCGCCGCGCTCAGCGTGTTCGGCGCTGAATATTGTGGGACTGGTGGTGCTGCATGCGGCCTTCGAGCGACCAGCCAAGATCCGCGGAGGTCAAGCCGCTGATCTTCACGATTCGATGGGGGTGATCGAGCGTCGCGGCCACGGCCGCCGCGATCACCGCGATGGTCTCTTCCTGCTCGCCGCCCGCGCCCGGTCGCGCGGCGGCGCCGACGTCGCTTGGGCCGCTTCGGCGGCGACGGCTGGGAACAGCCGAGGCAGCACGGAAATGAACGCGATGACTAGCGAGAGCGCCAGAAAGACCACCAGGATCCCCATCACCGCCAGCGGCAGACCGTGGTCTTCGAACAACGGCGCCGACGTGAATTGGATCAACCGATCCTCTTGTTGAGCGATAAGCGGAGCGATCATTCCAGCACCACCAGCACATGCGATTCGGGAACGGAGTCCCCTTCCTTGACGCCGATGCTCTTGACCGAGCCGGCCACGGGAGCCGTGATCTGGTTCTCCATTTTCATCGCTTCCAGGATCACCAGCGGTTCGCCTTGTTTCACCTGCTGTCCTTCCTTCACCAGCACCGACTTGATGACGCCGGCCATCGGACTGGCCACGGCGCCGGCGGCGATGGGCAGCTGGGGCTTGGCGGCGCCGCCCGCCGCGGTCGCCGCGTGCACGGGGGGCGGCGATTGGGGTTGGGCCGCGGACGGCGTGGGCCGCGGCGCACTCGTAAACGAGTGATCGTCGGTCAAGTCTTCGACGGTGACATCGTAAGACGTGTTTCCGATCGTGATTCGTAGCTTCTTCATAGGGGAATCAATCCATGCTTCTTGGGGGGACGCGTCTCGCTTTTGGTCAGGCTGTTTCGCAAAGCAAGCGAGACAATGCAGCGGGTTTTCGCCGGCGAGATTACATCGGTGATCATGCCGTGGGAAGCGGCCATGTACGGCGAGGCGAAGCGTTCACGGTACTCCTCGATGAACTTCCCACGGACCGTCGCGGTGTCTTCGGCCGCCGCGATCTCCTTGCGATAAAGGACGTTGACCGCGCCTTCGGCGCCCATGACGGCGATCTCCGCGGTCGGCCAAGCGAATACCATGTCCGCTTTCAAGTCGCGACTGCACATCGCCAGGTAGGAGCCTCCATAGGCTTTGCGGGTGATGACCGTGATCTTTGGCACCGTGGCGGCGGCGTAGGCGAAGAGCATTTTCGCGCCATGACGGATGATGCCGCCTTGTTCTTGAGCGACGCCAGGCAGAAACCCCGGCACATCGACCAATGTCAGCAAAGGAATGTTGAAAGCGTTGCAGAAGCGAATGAAACGAGCGCCCTTATCCGCCGCGTCGATATCCAGCGAGCCCGCCTTGACGCTGGGTTGGTTGGCGATCAGCCCGACCACGACGCCATCCACGCGAGCGAAACCGACGATGATGTTCTGGGCGAAGTCGCGATGGACCTCCAGGAACCCATTCTTGTCCACGATGCGATGAATCACATCGTACATATTCATCGAGGCCTTGGGGTCTTCCGGGATGACGGCGTTCATGGCGTCGTCCGGGTCCAAGCAGATCTCATCCGACGGCGCATGCGGCGGGTTCTGGATGTTGTTGGCCGGAAGGTAAGACAGCAAATCCTTGACCAGTTGCATGGCGTGCTGGTCGTCATCGGCGACGAAATGCACGTTGCCGCTGATGGCCGCGTTGGCCTGAGCGCTGCCGATCTCCTCCATCGTGCACTGCACGCCGGTGACCGCTTTGATGACTTGGGGCCCGCAGATGAACATGTTGGCGTTTTCGCGGGTCATGATCAGAAAGTCCATCAAGGCGGGCGAGTACGCCGCGCCGCCGGCGCAATTGCCGGCGATGACGCCGATCTGGGGGACGCATCCCGACATCAATACATTACGGTAGAAGACCTGGCCGTAGCCGGAAAGCGACTCGACCGCCTCCTGGATTCGTGCGCCGCCGGAATCATTCACGGCCACGAACGGAATGCCAATCTCCAACGCGTAGTCCATGATGTCGCAGATCTTCTTGGCGTGTCGTTGCCCGAGCGATCCGCCGCCCACGGTGGCGTCCTGGCTGAAGGCGGCGACGGGACGGCCCGCCATGCGGCCCACGCCGGTCACGACGCCGTCGCACGGCATCGACTTGCCGTCCATGCCGAAGTCATGACACGAATGATCGACATGCATGCCCCATTCCTGGAACGTGTAGGGGTCGAAGAAGATGTCCAGCCGTTCGCGCGCCGACAGCTGTCCGGCGGACCGCCTTTTTTCATGGCGGGCGGCGCCGCCGCCCTCTTTCAGCGTCGCTTGACGGTGCGCCAGATCGGTCAGCATTTCCTTGCGAATACTCATGTCTTGCAGCCGTTCCTTGTTCCAAAACTTGATCGTGCATCGCCCGAGGGCTAGGGTAAACCAGCACTGGTTATCTGGCGACCGGTCCGCTCTCCGCCGGCGAGTGACTCGCGGACTCCTCCAGACCGAATGCTTCCAACATCTTGCGAGCGGCGACTTCGGGCGGGATGGCGCCGGTCAGGACTTGCTTCTCCAACTCGCCGCGAATCGCCCGCACATCCGGGTGCTCGCGCATCGCCTGACGCAAGCGATCCTCCAGGATGTTCCATAGCCAACGCACATTTTGTTGGCGATGACGCTCGACCAACTTCCCGCTGTTGGCGAGCTCCCGGTATCGCTGTTCCACGGCGTTCCAGACGGCGTCGATGTTTCGTTTTTGCAAGGCGCTGCACGTCAGCACCGGCGGCGCCTCCTCATGACGTCCCAGCAGCGACTGCAGCGCCATTTCATATTGCCTGGCGGCCACCTCGGCGGCGATAGCCGTGTCGCCATCGGCCTTGTTCACCGCGATGACATCGACCAGCTCCAGCAGTCCCCGTTTGATGCCTTGCAGATCATCGCCCGCGCCTGGCAACATCAGGGCCAGGAAGCAATCGGTCATGTCCGAGACCATGGTCTCGGACTGTCCCACGCCGACCGTTTCGACCAGCACCACGTCGTAACCGGCGGCCTCGCAAACCATCATGCTCTCGCGCGTTTTGCGAGCGACGCCGCCCAGCGTGCCCGCGGATGGGGAGGGGCGGATGTAGGCTTGCGGCTCGGCCGACAATTTGGCCATCCTTGTTTTGTCTCCCAGGATGCTTCCCCCGCTGATTCCGCTGGACGGATCCACCGCCAGCACGGCCACTTGCCGTCCGGTGCGAATCAGGTGCATGCCCAGGGCTTCGATGAAGGTGCTCTTTCCGACGCCGGGAGCTCCCGTCACGCCGACTCGGATGGAGCGTCCGGTGAAGGGCAACAGTCGAGTGATCAAGGCTTCGGCCCGTCGTTGATGGGCCGGGTTGTTCGACTCAATCAACGTGAGTGCGCGCGGCAGGATCGCGATATTGCGATCGCGAACGCCATGGAAGAACTCGTCCAACGTCAATTCGCGGCGGCGGGGGATGTCGTGCGTCATGCCGGCCATCGATTACGCCTGCGCCGCCTCGGACGCGTTGTCCAACGCAAATCCCAGCCGCCGAGCCAAGTCGCGCACCAGTTGGATAGCGGCTTCGCCGATCACGGTGCCTGGACCGAACACCGCGGAGGCGCCGGCCGCGAACAAGGCTTCCCGATCTTCTGGCGGGATCACGCCACCGGCCACGATCATCATGTCTTCGCGATGCAGCGCCGCCAGTTCATCGCGCAACTGGGGGATCAGGGTCAGATGTCCGGCGGCCAGGGAGCTGACGCCGACGATATGCACATCGTTCTCGACCGCTTGTCGCGCCGTCTCGGCCGGCGTGCAGAAGAGTGGACCGATATCCACGTCGAAGCCCAGATCGGCAAACGCGCTGGCGATGACTTTCTGACCGCGATCGTGCCCGTCCTGTCCCATCTTGGCGACCAGAATTCGGGGGCGGCGTCCTTCGACCTGTTCGAACTGATCGACCAGTCGGCGCACTTCGGCGGTGGCGCCGTCGTTTTCGAGCGCCGCCGCGTACACGCCGCGCACCGATTGCACGGGGGCCTCGTAACGGCCGAAGACATCCTCCAGGGCCGTGCTGATCTCGCCCACGGTGGCCTTGGAGCGAGCGGCGCTGACGGCCAGTTCCAGGAGATTGCCCGACTCACTGCGAGCCGCGTTGGTCAAAGCGCTCAACGCCGCATCCACCTCTTGCTGATCGCGCTCCTCGCGCAATTGCTTCAAGTTGGCGATCTGGGACTCGCGGACGGCCGTGTTGTCGACATGCAGCACGTTCAGGTTTTCGTCCGTCGAGGGGCGGTACTTGTTCACGCCGATGACGGTTTGTCTGCCGGAATCGATACGAGCCTGGGTTCGCGCCGACGCTTCCTCGATGCGCATCTTGGGGATGCCGGCTTGAATGGCCTTGGTCATGCCGCCCAACTCCTCGACTTCGCGAATATGGCTCCAAGCCCGATGAGCCAAATCGTGAGTCAACTTTTCGACGAAATAGCTGCCTCCCCAAGGATCGACGACATCGCAGGTGTCGGTCTCTTGTTGGATGAAGAGCTGGGTGTTGCGGGCGATTCTCGCTGAGAAATCCGTCGGCAGCGCCAGGGCTTCGTCCAAAGCGTTGGTGTGCAGCGACTGAGTGTGCCCATGCGTGGCGGCCAGGGCCTCAAGGCAAGTTCGGATGACGTTGTTGTAAACATCTTGCGCGGTCAAGCTCCAGCCGCTGGTCTGACTGTGCGTACGCAACGAGAGGCTCTTGGGATTCTTCGGCTCGAACTGCTTGATCAGCTTGGCCCAGATCATCCTGGCCGCGCGCAATTTGGCGACTTCCATGAAGTAGTTCATGCCGATCGCCCAGAAGAACGACAGTCGAGGACAAAAGGCGTCGACGTCCAGGCCCGCTTGTCGTCCCGTCCGCACGTACTCCAATCCGTCGGCGAGCGTATAGGCCAGTTCCAAGTCGGCCGTGGCGCCCGCTTCCTGCATGTGATATCCGCTGATACTGATGCTGTTGAACTTGGGCATTCGCTGACTGGTGTATTCGAAAATGTCGGCGATGATGCGGACGCTGGGCGCCGGCGGATAGATGTAGGTGTTGCGAACCATGAACTCCTTGAGGATGTCGTTTTGAATGGTTCCCGAGAGCTTCTCCGGCGCAACCCCCTGTTCCTCCGCGGCGACGATGTACAGCGCCATCACGGGCAGCACGGCGCCATTCATCGTCATGGAGACGCTCATCCGATCCAAGGGAATCCCGTCAAAGAGCGTCCGCATGTCGTAAATGCTGTCGATTGCCACGCCGGCCATTCCCACGTCGCCCGTGACTCGGGGATGATCCGAGTCGTATCCACGATGGGTGGCCAGATCGAACGCGATACTCAAGCCTTTCTGACCGGCCGCGAGGTTGCGGCGGTAGAAGGCGTTGGAGTCCTTCGCTGTTGAGAACCCAGCGTATTGCCGCACGGTCCAGGGGCGTTCCACATACATGGTCGCGTAGGGGCCCCTCAAAAACGGCGGCAAGCCGGGCATGGTCTGCAGATGATCCACGCCGGCCAAGTCCGCGGCGGTGTAGAGCGGGCGGACAGGAATCTGCTCCGCCGTATTCCAAACGAGGTTGGCCTCGGATTCGGAAACGGCCTGCTTCCAGCGGTCGATGGAATCCCGTGGCGCGTCCACGTGACGGAACGGGATATCGGCGAAATTGGGTATCGTCGTCATGCATGCAATCCTAATGCTGATCCAAAACGCCTAGTTCGCGAAGCAAGTCGCGCAAGGTTTCCAGGACATTGCACTTGATAAAAATAAACCGATCCACTCCCGCCTCTCGCCAAGCGGCCTCATTCTCTCCCGGCGCCCCGGCTAACACAACCGAACGTGCTCCGGCTTGTTTCAATCGAGGCGCCACCAGCGGGACAAACTCGGGATAGAGGGCGTCGGAAGAGCAGATGACGGCGACTTCCGCCTGGCTTTCCGCGAACGCGGCCTGGGCGGCTTCGGCGTCGCCGAAGCCCGAGTTCCCGATGACTTCGAATCCGCCCGCTTCAAAGAAATTCTTGGCGTATCCCGCGCGGCCTGAGTGATGAGCCGGCGGTCCCATGTTGGCCAGAAACACGCGCGGTCTTACGGCGTGCACGGCTTGCCACGCGTCGCTGGCGTCGCGAAGTTGCTCGAATGGTTCGGCGAATGTCCGCAAGTGCAGCGGCTGGATCGTCTTGGCGATCGTGGCGCCAAACCCGAGCGCGTCCGCCATGCGGCCAATCGACGCGCCCTTCTCGGCCGCGGCGACCAATCCCTGCATCACGTCGCCGCTGGACTTCAAATCCTGCAACTCCGCGACTTGCCGACTCGCGGCAGTTCGAGCCGCGGCGGTCGAACGCAAGGCGGACAGGTCGGGAGCCGAGCGGACCACTTGCTGTTCGGTGATATCGGGGAATTCGCTCACGCCGGTGATTCCCTCCTTGCGTTGAGCGATATTCCGGGCCCGCGGCTCGTAGGCGGCGTTGATCTGTTGCGAGACCCATCCGCTCTCCAGCGCGGCCGCCACGCCGCCTTGCCGCTCGATCTGCTGGAAGATCTCCCAGGACTTCTCAGCGAGCTGTTCGGTGAGCTGATCCAGGAACCAACTGCCGCCCGCGGGATCGACAACGCGATGCAGATTCGCTTCTTCTTGCATGACCAGCACCGTATTGCGGGCGACGCGGCGGCTGAATCCGTCGGGCAGTCCGGTCAGGACGTCAAAGGGCGCCGAGGTGATCACGTCGGCGCCGCCGAGTCCGGCCGCAAAGGCGGCGACGGTGTTTCGCAACAAGTTCACATAGGGATCGCGTCGCGTGAGAACGCGATTGCTGACTCTCGCATGAAGCTTCATCGCGCCCGATGCGGGGCTGGCCCCACAGGCTTCCACGACGCGAGACCACACCGCGCGGGCGGCCCGTAGCTTGGCGATCGCCAGAAAATGATGCGTCCCCAGGCCCATCCGAAACAGGATCTGGCCGACGGCGGAGTCGATGTCCAAACCGGCGGCGGTCATGGTGCGCAGGTACGCGACGGCTGTCGCCATGCCCAGGGCGATGTCTTGGGCGGCCGTCGCCCCGGCGTCATGATAGGGGGAAGTGTCGACGCCCACCGAGGTCGCCTGCGGGTAGTTGCCGGCGGTCCACTTCGCCAATTCGGCCAGCGACTGCAGCGACGCGTCGATGGGCTGTGGCAGTTGGCCTTGCCGCGCCCACGCGGAAAAGGGATCCGCGTTGAATGCGGCTCTCGCGTCGGCCGGCGGTATCTCGCGTTTTCGCCAAAGCCCGGCCAATAAGGCCGCCGCGGGTTGGAACGCCGCACCGGCATCCAGCGCGACCGCGACCGTTCGCAGGTCGAACGTCCTTCAACAGGGCGTCCAGATCATCGATCTGATACAGCATCAGACCCTGGACGCCGGACTTCTCGGCGGCTCCATCCTGATCGGGATCCAGGCCGTCGCTCGCCGCGGCGTCCCAACGCAACAACAGGGAATTCGCGCCGCCCTTCAGATCGTCGATGATCGCCCGATTGGCGATCGCCAAATCCGGATGCGCGTATTCCTGCCGCAAATCCCATCCAGTCGCCGCCGCGCCCAGGGCGCGCGAGCCGCGCACAAAGGGCGGCAATCCCGGACACCCGAAGGGATCGTCGGCGCCGACCGCGTCTTGACGGGAATAAACCGGCTGGATGTCGATGCCGTCATAGGTGTGCGTGACGAGCTTCTTATCGAACGGGGCGCCCTTCAGGGCTGCATCCACCAACGAACGCCAAGCCTCATAGTCGACCGGCGGAAAATCGTCTTGGATGGTGAACGCCTCGGGGAGTGTCTTGCTCATGAGTGTCTCGAAATTCGGGCGGAAAAGACGTCTATTCGCCGTGGTGCGCCGTGGTGGGTTCACAGAGTTCCGTCAGCACCCCGAAGGAGCTCTTGGGATGCAGGAACGCAATCTGCATCTGGTGGGCGCCCAGGCGCGGCTGCTCGTCGATCATCCTGAGGCCGGCGCCCTTCAGTTCGTCGATACGGGCCTGAATGTCGGCGACCGTGAAGGCCAGATGGTGCAAACCCTCGCCTCGCTTTTCGATGAACTTCGCTACGGTGCTGTCGGGCTCGCTGGGTTCGAGCAATTCAATGCGGACATCGCCCGCACGGAAAAAGGCAACTCGCACTTTCTGGCTCGGTACGTCCTCGAGCCCCTCGAATTCGAGTCCCAGAGCGCCTTCGTAGAAAGCTCTCTGATCGTCGATGGATCGAACCGCAATGCCGATGTGATTGATCGATGTCATGAGAAAAACGTTGCTCCGTTTGCGCGGGGCGTCGCCCGCTTGTCTCGATGGGATTCGGGTGCCTAGCTTGGATTCGCTGGGCGGGGGTCCGCCGACGCCTGCTCAGGCGATTGTCCTTGAGGCGTCGGTCGCCCGGCCGCCGGCCGGGCTGGCGCACAACCACCGCAGGCCTCCAAAATATCGCCTGCGTGGCCTGACCAAAAGCGGGCAACGGTCGCCGGAGCGCTGAGCACCGTCCGAGTCAGGTCCAGATTGGAGAGACGCGTGGGAAAATCGCGGGACAATGGCGAGCGGAACCAACGTTGCGGCCATTCGCGCGAAATGGCGCAGAAATTCAGCGCTTAAGGTCTGATCGATCTGGCCTTCGCATTGCCCGACTTCGGCGACGACGCCGTCCAGCGTGTGCAGCGACTTGCGAAACAGCATGAGATTCGCGCTAACTCGCAGGCGGGCGTTCTGCACTGCTTCGTCCAGCATCCCAATCAGCCAGCTCAAGCCGGGAAATTGCCCGCGACGAACCCGCCGAATCCAACTCGCCACCACGTCGATCAACGAGGCTTCATCCAGCCTTTGCGGGTCCGCCAAACGCGACAAAGTCTGGATAATCCGCCGTGTGTCCAACGTCATGGCGCCCAGGATCATCTGCACGATCGCGGTTCGCTCGGTCACGCCGAGCGTTCCCACCAAGCTCCAATCCAGAATGCCCAGACAACCATCATCGGTCAGGAACAGGTTGCCGGCGTGGGGATCGCTATGGAACAGGGCGTGATCGGCTTGAGAGAAGACCGGCTTGGCGATGAGCGCCTTGGCGATGAGCTTCGCCAAGTCCCTTTTCCGCCACAGGGGCGTCTGATTCGCCGCGGTGACTTTGCCGCCGGAAATCCGCTCCATGGCCGTCACTCGCGACGTGCAGTGCTCCAGCAGGGCCGGGATTCGCACGCGAGGTTCGTCGCGGAACACGGATCGAGCCAGCAAGAGGTGGCTTTGTTCGTGTTCCAGCAGTACTTCCTCCGACAACTTGTCGCGCACTTGCACGAAGGACTCCTGGTAGTCCAGATGAGGGATTTGCAGCTCTTCGCAGCGTGCGTCGAGGAGTTCACCGACGCTCTCCAACACGTCGAGTTCACGCTCCAATTGTTCTTCGATGCCGGGTTTCAGGACCTTGAACACGCCTTCGGTAGAGGCTTCGCCGGGTCGGCGACCCTTTTGGCGGAAGGGGATCACTACGGCGACGCTCGCCTCGGCGATGGCCGGCGGCGTCAGCGTGACGCCCCGCCGATCCAGGGGACCAAGTTCTCTGGCCAGGGTGCTTTCGATGATCGGCAAGGGGACCGAGGGCGGCAGCGATTCCAACTCGCCCAGATACCCGCGCAGTTCCGCCGAGAGTCGGCGATCACGGGCCAGGATCTGCCCCAATTTCTGCAGCACGGCCGAGCTTTGCGCCAGCAAAGTGATGCGTTGGGAGAATGAGGCGGTGGGCGGCAGCGTCGCTTGCGCCCGCAGGATCGACATCTGCTGCGCCTCGGGAAGGCCGCCCAGGAACAAGCTCAATCCATCACGAATCGGTCGCGCGAAATGCGAGAATTCGCCCGGCAGGATTGATGCGAGCAAGGTCTCGTTGAGCAGAAAGTCCCAGTTTGGAGTCATCGTTTGACGTCAATTTCGGTTTTGTATCTATGGGGGTGGGGCCGGTTGGGACTTCGGACCGCGACTGACGTCGGGCTGTCCAGGGTGCCGCTGCGCTGCGCCCTGGCTGATGTGAGGCCGTCCCCTTTGGGGGTTGCAATCTGCATTCTGCAGTATAGGGGTTACCCAGGGTGGCGCCGCACTGCACCCTGGGCTGATTTGGGGCCGTCCCGTGGGGACTTCGTGGCTGCGGCTGGCTGGCAGCCCAGGGTTGCGCTGCACCCTGGGCTGCTTCTTCGTCGCTTTGGAAAACGCCAGCGCGACGGCCCTCGATCTAGTCCGACCGCGCCGCCAGCCAGGACTCGATATGAGGCCAGGTGTTCTTTTCCGCTCCCCGACCGGCCATGATGCCGATATGCCCACCACGGACGCGGAAGATCTCCTTATCCTTGCTGCCAATCAAGTCCATCACGCGATTGGATTGGCAGGGCGGGGTAATGTGATCGGACTCGGCGATGACATTCAGGAGGCTGGCGGTCAACCGCTTCAGGTCAACCAATTCGCCGCGCAGCTTCATCGTGCCTTCCATCAACCGATTCTCTTTGTACATTTCGTTGATCAGTTGTTGGTAGGCGCCGCCCGCCATCGGGATAATGTCGCGGACCCAGGTGTTCATGGCGTGCCATGCGTCCACCGTGCCCTCGTTCTCGATATTGTCCCAGAGCATGGTGTAGCTGCCGACATAGTTTTCGATCGGCTTCAGCATTTTGGCGCCGCTATCGATCATCTCGCCTGGGACGTTGCCCAGCTTCTCGACGATCGTATCGGCGTTAAACGCCGGGTTGCTGGACCAGCGAATGAAGCCGCCAGCGTCCTTATCGGCGAAATCCAACGGCGCGGTCAGCAGCACGAGGTTCTTCAGGCCGTCCTGGCCTCGCAAGGCGGCGTACATCGTGCTGATCAGGGCGCCCAGGCACCAGCCGAGCATGCTGAATTCGTCGGCGCCCGAGACGCGTTTCACCTTGCGGACGACGCGCGGCAAATACTCCAGAACATAATCGTCGAACTTCATGTCCTTGTCTTCTGGCCCGGGCACGCCCCAATCGAGCAGATACAGATCGTATCCGTGCCGCAACATGTATTCGGCATAGCTGTGTCCCGGCGCAGGTCCAGCACATGCGGGCGATTCATGATCGCGAACACCATGAGCAGGGGCGTCTTCTTGAGTTCCGCCTCGGGAAGCACGGGAACGAAGCGATACAGCTTCGCTTTGTTCAAGGTCCAGATGAGTTCCTTTGGCGTCTGTGCGATTTTGGCGTCGCTGTTCAGCATGCGGTTGAACTTGTCGAAGTTCTCCAAGCTCTTGTGCCAGCCGGCGCAGATTTCCATGAACGACGGGATGTTGGCTTCCAGGTCCGATGTTGGAGTCGCTTTGGTCATTTCAGATTCTCCCCAGCGCTGGCTTTGGCGGTCTTTCGTGCGGCGGGTTTGGCGGACGCGGCCAGGCTCTCGTCCAGCTTGGCGTCCATGTCATCCAGTCGCATTTCGATGTGCGTCAGTCGTTCGGCGAGGCGTGAAATATCGTCACGCGTCGGCAGATTCAATTGAGCCATCGTTTGGGCGATGCCTTTATCCATGATCTTGCGGACGGGCGCCGAGCTGTTCAGCCAGGCGTCCAAGGCCGCGCCGGTCGAACTCGGCATACGCTTCGGAGCTGACGAATTGAACCATGATCTTGGACCAAGCGTCCATATTCGCGTCGCGCATTCCCTTCAGCATTCCTGTCGGATCAAAGGGATTGAAATCGCCGTTGGTGCTGGTCATGTCTCATCTTTCGATTGCAGCACGAGGTGCTTGTCACAAGCACCGTGCTTGGGTGGATAAATGGAGCGCAAGAGGGGGGCCCCCTGCAACAGTGCGCACGACCTAATAGCCCCATTCCTCCGCGGGACCGAAGCCCCAGGGCGTGATCGTGACGCAGTTCTGCACCGAGCCAACTCCCGGGGCCGACGCCGCGATCCTCACGGCCTCCTCCAATTCCGCATGGGAGTGGACTTCGCCCGTGAGCACGACGGTGGTTCCCTCGATTTCGGCGCCGAGCCGTTTGGAATTCAGCGTCGAGCTGCGTTGGAACGCTGCTTCAATGGCGGCCTTGTTTTCCGCGATCAACTCGCGAGGCGCCACGACGATGGAGTTGGTGACTCCCTTGACGCCCGCCAGATGACGCAGGGCGCGGTCGACGGCGGTTTTCTGGAAGGATTCGTCGACGGTTCCTTCCACCGTCAGCCAACCTTGCTCGATCGCGACCTGCAGCTTTTCCGCGGGAATATCCGCGTTCCACTCCAGGGCGTGGACGGCTGCCGCGGCGATTTCCTCGTCGTCGTGAACTTGGGCGGCGGATGGCCGCACTTCAATCTCGTTGGCGACCGCGCGGACCCCGTGAATTCGCTTGGCGGCGACTTCAGCGGCGTGCTTCTCGCTGTTGGATTCCACGTGCCCGGTCAGCGTGATGACGCCCTCCTTGGCGGTGACGCCAACCTGGGCCCCGTTCACGCTCGGCTCCCAATTCAATTCGTCCACGACATCGCGTTGCAGATGTGCGTCGGTCTTGGTGATGGTCTTCATGCGTAGCTCCTTGGCGTTCACGACGGGAACCTCGGTCGCACTCGCGCGGCCGGACCCGGCGATTACATGAAAGCGCCGCCATTGACGTTAATTTGCTGGCCGGTGATGTAGTCTCCATCGGCGACCAGAAAAATCACGGCTCTGGCGATCTCTTCTGGGTGGCGCAAAGCGCCCCATCGGAATATGCCCCTTGATCTTGGTTTGCAGCGCCGGCGGCACCGCGGAGAACATGTCGGTCTCGGTGTACCCTGGCGAGACGGTGTTGACGGTGATGCCTGAATGCACCAGCTCCATCGCGGCCGTGCGGGTGAAGGCGATGATCGCGCCCTTGCTCGCGCTGTAGTTGGCTTGACCCACCGCCGGGACTTGGCCGTTCATCGAACTGATGTTGACGATCCGCCCATAGCTCTGCGCGGTCATGAAGGGGATCGCGGCCGAGGTGCAGAAAAAACAGCCGTTCAGGTTGGTCTGGATCACTTCCACCCATTGCTCGTCCGTCATTTTCGGCAGCAGGGCGTCGCGGGTGATGCCCGCGTTGTTGACAAGCACGTCCAGATGAGTGAACTCGGTCGCCACTCTCTCGACCATGGCTCGAGCTTCCTTGGCGACGCTGAGATCCGCCTGGGCGAGCAAGCACTCGCCGCCCAACTTTGCGATTTCATCGGCGACTTCTTTCGCCTTGTTCTCATTGTGGGCGAAGTTGATCGCCACCTTGGCGCCTTCGCGAGCGAGCTCCACGGCGATCGCTCGCCCAATGCCCCGCGACGCTCCAGTCACCAACGCCGTTCTTCCTGCAAGCCTTCCCATAGGTATCTCTCCTCGTGTGATTCAAAAAGGGGCGAGGCGCTGCGGTGCAAACCCACGGCGCCCCGCCCGGCGGATTATTTTCTACGCGTGTTCGAAAATGGCGGCGATCCCCTGGCCGCCGCCAATGCACATGGTGACCAGCGCCCGTTTCTTGCCGGTTCGATTCAGTTCGTACAGCGCCTTGATGGCCAGAATCGCGCCGGTCGCTCCGATGGGGTGGCCCAGCGAGATGCCGCTGCCATTGGGATTGGTGCGATCCATCGGCAGCTTCAACTCGCGGCAGACCGCGATGGCCTGCGCCGCGAACGCTTCGTTGACCTCGAACACGTCGATGTCGTCGAGTCCAAACCCGGTCTTTTCCAGCAGCGCTGCGAACGGCCGGGACCGGACCCATGCCCATGTACTTGGGATCCACGCCGGCGTAGGAGTAATCGATCAGCCGTCCCATCGGCTTGAGTCCGTTTTTCTCCGCGTATTCCCGGTCGGCCAAGACCAGCGCTGCCGCCGCATCGTTGATGCTCGACGCGTTGCCGGGCGTGACCGAACCCTCAGGATCAAAGACAGTCGGCAGGCGGCCCAGCTTCTCGACCGTTGTGCCGTAACGCACGGTCTCGTCCACCTCAAAGGGGACCTTGTCTCGTTTGACCCTGATTTCGATCGGCACGATCTGCGCTTTGAAATACCCGTGGTCAATCGCTTCGCCGGCCCGGCGATGGCTCTCCACCGCCAACTCGTCCTGATCTTGACGACTGATCTGGTACTTCTTGGCGACGTTCTCGGCGGTCACTCCCATGTGGCAATCGTCAAACGGGTCGCTCAAGGCGCCCACCATCATGTCGACCAGGGTCGTGTCGTTCATGCGAGCTCCGAACCGCATCGCGGCCGAGGCGTAGGGACTGCGGCTCATGTTCTCGGCGCCGCCCGCCACGGCGACCTGGGCATCCCCCAACATGATCGCTTGCGCCGCCGTAATGATCGCTTGCAAGCCGCTGCCGCAGAGTCGATTCAACGTCAGCGCGGGTGTTTCATGCGGCAAGCCGCCCAGCACGCCGGCCACGCGAGCCAGGTAATGATCGTGTGCGTCCGTATGAATAATGTTGCCGAAGACCACATGCCCCACGTCATTCACGTTCACGCCGGAACGCTTGACCGCTTCGCGTACGCACTTCGCCGCCAACGTACTCGGCGGAATGTCCTTGAGACTACCACCGTAGCCTCCGATCGGGGTTCGCACGCCACTAAGCACCACCACTTCACGCGTCATCTCGCCTTCTCCCAAAAATGTCGAGGGGAACTATCCGATCTGCAGCAGCAGCCAATCCCCGGCGCCCGCCGTCCAGCTGTATTGCACGCCCCCCTGATGGATCATGGTGAAGCGAGAGTTGGGACGCCGAAACCTACATGCAGCCTCCCTCCTTGGAAGCAACTCGCATACCACTTGCCCCCTGTGCGGCGACTAAATCAACCGCCAGCCATGCTGAACCAGGGAGGAGCAGCGATCGATGCGAACAGGCCGGGGAATCCAGGAACACCTCAACGGCGCCCGGCCCTGAGGGACTCGGATTCTCGCGTTCTTCGTGAGTTCACGCCGCTGGCGAAGGGCGCCGTCTGCACGCAAGGTCCACTGTCCAGATTCCGCGGCCGTTGATTTAGGAGCGGAATGAGCCAGGCCGGGCTCGCTTAGCGCACGAAAAAGCAACTCCCAATCCACTTGATGTGTCGCGACGGTGCGCGGATCCGCGCCTCGCTGTGCGTAAGTGCGCGCCCTGGCGGCGCGCCTGGCGCGGCTGCACGATCGCGATCGCGAGAACGCCCCGCGCAAGGGCGCCGATTCCGAGCCCCAGTGGTCCCCTGGCGACTTCGGGGCGCGACTGCGATCGGTGGCGCAATCCGCCACGCCCGGCAACCCCGTAGCGGATTCTCGCACCCAGCCTCGCACCGCAGAGCCGTGCAACCCCAAAGCCTGGGGGCGCAGCGCAACCGGGGGCGCGCAGCACAACCGGGGGCGCAGCGCACCCCCCAAGCGGCATCAAGTCAAGGCTTCGGCGGCGGCGCTGTTATTGTCCGCGCTGTGACGAGGTGTCAGCGAAGCCGTGAAACGGGTCACCACAGTGAGCGCGGAGGAACACAGGCACAGAATTGCGTCCGCTTCTGTGGTTCTCCGCGTCCGCCGTGGTCAATTCCAGCCGGATCTTTTTAAACTTGATGCGGCCTTGATCGTAAGCCGGTCCAGCTGGGACGGTAGCAGGCCCGACGGGCCGGCACAATTTTAGCCGTGGCCGTAAGGCCACGGAACGTCAACGGAAACGGGTCCACGGGCCCGAAGGGCCGACACAATCAGGACTTGTGTCGGCCCTTCGGGCCTGTGTCCGATCTGGAAAGGTAACCGTGGCCTCACGGCCACGGCTAGAATTGTGTTGGCCCTCCGGGCCTCGGACAGAGTCGGGTTGACCACCTTACGATCAAGGCCACTTGATGCTTATCGGGTCGCCCAGCGCAGCCCAGGAAACGCTGCGCGGCGATTCCTGCGCTTGCAAGTGCCGGGAGCTTGTGTGCGGAGGGCGCGCTAATCGGACTCGATCTGAATGTCAGGTAGATTGCGACCGCTCAGTTTCAAGAGCTGCAGCCGCGTCGCGTTGAGCCGTTCGGATAACGCCATCGCGATGCGATGCATGACCTGATAGCCGAACTTGGGATCTTGTTCGAACAGCTCCAGCGCCTTTTCGCCATCGATGGCCAACGCCTTGGTCGCCACCAGGGTGCGTGCGGTGTCCGACAGGTGAGCTCGTCCCACCAAAGGCGACCATCCCACGATGTCGCCTTGGCTGACTTGCATCAGCTCTCGGCAGCCGACTTTGGGAGCACAGATGACCAGCGACACCTGGCCTTCGGTGATGACATACAAATCCTTGGCCTTGTCATGTTCGCGGAAGATGGTTGTCTGTGCCGGAAACTCGACAGGACGCGAGATATTCGCCAGCCTTGCCAGATGTTCATCCCCGATATCATGGAAGAACTCGACGCCGCGCAGCGTCTCCAGAATCGTCGTTTCACTCACCGATGTTCGCTCCTGAGAAAGGTCTGCGACCACTACCAATCGATCCCAGCCTACCGTTCCAGGCCGGCGTGACAATCGGGGATTCGAGAAAACTGCGATCTCGCGGGAAGCTCACACCGCGACGTCGATGCGATTGTCGATATGCGAGACCCCCTGAATTCCCGAGACCGCGACTTGAGCGACTTGCTTCAAATAGAAGCTGGGCAAACGTCCACAAATCGTCAGAATCCCGTTGTGGAACGTGCAGGTAAGGTGGCGGATCGGGTGATAAGGACTGGTGCTGAGGATGCGGGCGGCGGCGTCGGCCGGTGATTCGCTCACGCTCATCGAATGTTCCACGGAAGTCATGTTGATTCACCTGTTTGAAGAGAAGAGAGGGGCGCTGGCCCCAGCGTGGCGAGCAGCCGCGTTCTTGGTTTAGGACCTACGCCTCGGCGGATCTACCGACCCTTCTCTTCTGGCTCGTGGCGTTTCCCACCTGCGGCGACCCGTACCGCTGACCCAGGAAGTTGCAAAACCCGTGCCCGCTAGACGCCAAGTGGTCCGATTCGGCGACGTCGGGGGCCTCGGTCTTCCGGGTGGGGTCGGGATTTCAAGCCTTGAAGTCCGCACCGACGATCCCGAATAATCCGCCGATTCGGCCCTGGGCGGGGGCTCCCCGAAGCAAGGCGGAGACTAGTGCTGCGTGACAACTAAGACGTTGGGTTAGCCACAGTGCAAACTGTTGCCAGCCAAGTACTTTGGCAAGCAGTCACACCCAGATTCAGCTGTCACACAGCACTAGGCCGTGGAGAGTGGGTGGGGATTGCGCTGCTGCGCAATGTGCAAACATCGTGCGATTCCGCTCGCCTTGGGCCAACGTAGGTCGCCTTTCGGCGCGCCGCCGGATCCGGGGCGGCTTGGGTTGCGCGTGAAGGACGTGCGGTTCCCGTGGTCGGGCGGGCTATTGCTGCTCGCCGTGAAGGGTCTGCCACTTCGAATAGGCCGGCGCCACTTTGTACATCTGCACCCATTCGCCGCGGGTTTTGGTCTTGCTGCATAACATCGTTCGAGGCCCGATCTCGCCTTTCTCGATGTGCCGCAACAACTCGGACTCACTCACGGGCCCGACGTGCGATGAAGAGAAGAATCCCTTCTTGATGAAGAACCAGTCCGCCGACATTGGGAGATCCTCGCGCTAAGGTCCGCTGGGGCAGCAGACGACCGCCGAGCCGCTTTTTCCCTAATTTACGGTAAACGCCTCATCAATGGAACATGAAGCGCGTCGGTAAATCAGTTTTCACACACGCGCCCCTGACTTGCGAAAACGAGCCTCAACGGTGGCGTCGGCGACTCGAATTCGGACGAATCGGGATGGACACTCCGTCGGTGGCTTGGTCGCCGGCGCCGGCTAATCCAAGTCGTTGGGACCGGTTCGGCGGGTCAAGCCGGCTCGATCCAAGAGGGACCTGCCCAGGATTTGAGCCATCGATTCCTCATCCGCGGGGGGCGGACCTTGAGCGCCGAGATCGGTTGGCGAGTACTCGATCCGGTACTCGTGCTTGGCGAAGCGGATCCGGTCGCCGGGGTCGAGGCGACTTGCGCGTGATGCGTTTTCCGTCCACGCGCGTGCCGTTGCGGCTGTCCAGGTCCTTGGCGAACCAATATCCTTCCTCGACAAACAGCTGACAGTGGTGCGTTGAGACGTTGGGGAAATTGAGCATGATGTCGCAACCGGAACGCCGGCCGACCAGCAGGCGGTCTTTCATCAGGGGAATCGTGTCCCCGCCGCCGGTTGGGATTAGTTCGCCTAGCACCCGCATCCCATTGTTCTTTGACATGTCAGCCATAAGATCAGTCAGTGACTACCCAGTTGATGATGTGAGGTTGGGGTCGGCGTCCGGCATCGCCGCTGACCCTCCTAATGTAGAACGCCGCTGGGCGACGGTCAACGAAGCGAAAATCCCATAAAATGGGGAAGACTTACCCCCAATCCGCCTGCATCCTCGGAAAAAGCGCCATGAGCTCGGTTGTCGATTCGTCTCTCCCCGAGTGGCGGGCCGCCGGATTTCGCTACCACTCCTTGAACTTTAGCCTTCGCCGGCGATTCGGACAGCGGGTCCAGAAAGTCAGCATTAACGGCGGATTCACCTGCCCCAACGCCGATGGGACCGTGGCGGTGGGGGGCTGCACCTTTTGCGACAATCGCAGCTTCAGTCCGAGTCGGCGCGTGCCCCGACGCAGCGTCACCGAACAGATTGACGACGGCGTTCGACGGCTGCAACGCCGCTACGTTTGCGATCGTTTCATCGCCTATTTCCAACCGGCCACCAACACCTACGCGCCGGTGGACCGTCTGCGCCCGCTGTACCTTGAGGCCGCCAACCATCATCAAGTCGTTGGTCTGGCCATCGGCACTCGGCCGGATTGCGTGCCCGACGATGTTCTCGAATTGCTGGCTGAAATTGGCCGGCGGGGCTATCTGTCGGTGGAATACGGCATGCAGACCATCCACGACCGATCGCTCCGCTGGATGAACCGAGGATGCACGCACGCCGCCTTTGAAGACGCGATGCAACGCAGTCGAGGCTTGCCGTTTGAAATCTGTGCGCATGTGATGCTGGGCTTGCCTGGAGAGACCCACGAAGACATGCTGGCCACCGCCGCGGTGATTGCGAAGTCGGGCGTCGACTCGGTCAAGATCCATAATCTGTACGCCGTGGAGAATACGCCGCTCGCCGAACAAGTCGCGTCGGGAGAAGTGACCTTGATGCAGCGTGACGCGTACGTGCAAGTCCTGGTCGACTTCTTGGAGTTGTTGCCGCCGGAAATGGTCGTCGAACGGATCAGCGGCGAGGCGCCGCCCCAATACTTCGTCGGACCCAGCTGGTGTCTCGGATAAGCCCGCGGTGAAACTCGCGGTCGACCAGGAGATGAACGCCCGAGACACCTGGCAGGGCAAACGGTTCCGGGCCGTGGATGAGTCGTTCGGCGGTTCCCGATGATCAAGAACTCGCGGATTCGTGCGCGTCGAACGCTCCAAGCGAACATCCCCACTCAACCGCCGACGCCCCACCGCCCACCTCCCGGAAAGAAAACCAGGAGGCCACGCTAGCAACCAAACCGCCCGGATTCATGCAGACCTACCGAAAGGACACCATTGTTTCAGGGCAGCCATAGATCTTGTCGCGGCAGAACGATTGAATCCCCAGGCAACGGCTCACCGATCGCGATCTATCCGCCCGCCCAGGCCCGCGCGATCGGTAAGGCTACCAAGCATTGGACCTGTCCTCGCGAATCACGGCAAGTGGACGGCCAGAACGGTCGATCATCAACCAGCGTCCACCTTCCCACCACACAGGAGCGTCTTCAGCAGTTTGCTGCGTGCCTCCGTAGTGCACGATAGCGAACTCTTTCGTGGCCGGATGAACTTCATTGAAGTGCGTAGGGGTGACAAGTTTTCCATTGCGATCGACGTAACCCCAACGCCCCATACCTACAGAGACGCCGGCGAGACCGTTGCTAAACCAGTGGGCTTCCTCGAATCGAGGTCGAATGACGTATGCTCCCGATTGATCGACCGTCTGGGAATTCCGGCGCGGGCCCATCATTGCATCCGACGATAATCGCCATCGCGAATAAAGCGAAAATGGATCGGTGAACAGACATCTGTTTTGCAGGGCGAGCTTGAGTGGCGCAGATCGAGAAGCCAGCCTTGAGTTTGATCCTTGAGTCCCGATGGATGCAGTGGTCGGCGAGTCGTACATCGAGCCTGCCCCAATGAGATTAATGATCGAACAACCAAAAAGTGTAAACGAAGGTGAGAGCGTTGAAAATCCGAAAGGCGAGCGTGCGCCGGTGCAACGCCTTGTCATCCGGCATTACGCCTTTTCCTCGGTGACGTTCCACGGTACTTGGCGGGAATCCAGTTCTTGTCGAATCAGTGAGGTCAGTTCTGATAATTGTTTGACGTTGTCCTCGTAGAACCGACCGTCTGCCCGTCGTTTCGGTGGACGGTGTAGGAATGGCTTATGCGCTCCGGTAACCCGTATTTCGCCGCGCGTAGCATGTGCATTCTGGCATGTGTGACCGCCTCTTGCACGGATGCAATCGATTCCCACGGGAAGTCTGTCCGTTGGCCTTGGTTTGAGCAATAGAATCCATTTGCACACACAGTCACGGAAAACGAAAGCAATTGGCTGCGGACGAGGGCGAAGGCGCCGATGCCAATCAGAATCGCAACGGCCCCAAGGATCGCCATCAATCCAACGCCCATCCAATCGGTTTGCCCTTGCGCCTGAAATGGGAGCTTGCCGCCGTGAGCGATGATTTGACGAATGGCATAAGTCAGGAGTACACCACCGCCGCCAGTGAACAGCAAACCTAGGATGCCGCCAGCAACCATGTTCTCGGTTCCCGGTCGAAATCGAATATTAACTCGTCCGAGGTCAGGTCGTTCGACTTTAGTGTCAGGCATGATGCGTGTGACGTGGTACTGTTGCCGGAGAACGTTCGACCGTAACCGGGCGGCGACGCAAGTTTCTCAATTCAGCTTCCGTCCGATTCGCCGCTCCGATTCACGGCATTGTTCGTCGGGCTTGGTGTACAGCGACGGGGCGGAAGCGCTATCACCTCGTGACCGCTTTGTCCCTGGCGTTGCCGAACATCTGCGGCAATACGGTGTAGGTCGTTGTCGAACCGTGCCGCAAGACGCCGCTTGATTGCGAGAACTTCATCGTTTGGATCAGGAATCATCTTCGGTCGCCTTGAGCTGTTCTGGAGTACAGATTACCGGTGGAATAAAACCAGCCTCTCGACATGTTCCAGCGATCTGGGCTTGCAAGTGTGGATTGAGAATGTGCTTGAAGTTCCCGCGCCGTCAAGCAATCCGCCACGCTCGCAGTCGCAAAGGCTACTGGCACATGGCGAAGACCATTGCCAGCGGCGTGGGGCTGAACAACGCATGACTGAAAGCACAAGGACTGCTCAGCATCAAAACACTCTGGGCAGAGCTTGCTCCGCTACGTCGAACCGCCTGATGCGGACCCGCATGCCAGGTGGTGTGGGGGCCTGGAGCGGGGAAACCCGTCCGGCTACCCGATTCGTCGGTTTCGTCTGAGTTCGGCCGCTATCTGCATCGGCCCCGTCAAGCGGCACTGCGATCTTCTCGATTCTGAGCCAGCGCATAAATCCGATCTTCCAGTTCGCGGACGCGACGACACAAGTAATGGATCGGTGGAATGGTCATCAAGCACAGCGGGATCCACATTCCCCAAAGCATAGAGACGCCGCTGCCTTTCATGAATATGGCCGAAATGGAATGGGCTCCAACATCCATGAGTGCGCCGCCAATGGCAAACGCCGCTGCGATCCAAATCACGGTGCGATCAGATCGTCTTACGAAGGTGTCTATTGTTTCAGTCGCGGGATGCTTCATCGTTTCACCTTTTGGAGCCTGCGTTGCTACATTGCGTTTTGTTGAAACTTGGAGTGGCTGCAGCCGACGAACGATGGCGACAACCGGGTGGCCGCGATTGATCCTTCATTTGCAAACGCGCCTTCGGCCACTCCGCGTTCATCACTTGGTTCGTCAGTAATTTGGAGTCAAGAATTGGCGTTTGGGTTCGTGAAAGCTTTTCTTCCAGCCTTGCGTGCCCCATTCATTATTGACTGTCGGCTGAGCTTTCTGAATCCTCTAGAATTCGCAAGTTTTCCGCGTTGCTCTCAACGGCTCGCTGAGACGCGTCCATTGATTTCTGGTCGCGGGCAGCGTCCTTCGCGATTATGGAGTACAAGGCATAGATTGAAGCAACTAGAAGTAAGAATGCGAGTGCTGTTGAGACAAAGTATTTTCTAGCGAAACGTTTCTGATCGAAAGTTGGTTCAGCCACCACCACCCCTTTTGCTGAGAAGCATGATTACCGTCGCACTGAATCTGAGTACGACTGCCCTGACGAACGTTACCGATCAGCCGGCGGCGACGGTTGATCATCCACTTCAATACGCCCGACTTCGCCGCTCGGTTGCATCGGATGGTTCTGCATTGTATTCAGCAGGTACCTCCCTTCTCAACCTCCGTGTAAAGCACGAGCCCAAGTATAGCATCAAAGAGTTCACGAGAGGCATTTGCGGATATCAAGACTTTTGTCCGCGTATTCCATCGTTTCCAAGACGCGAGGTGACGACCACTCGTATCTCGAAGTCCGAAATCCGTTCCGATCAATCCCATCCACAGTGTGCACGACAAAGGGAATTGTTGCGTAGCATAGTTCAGGTGGCAAAAGATCAAGGATTTGGCACGAAATGCTAGTCGTTTGCGAGTTGGAACCGGTGCCCCCCCTGGACCCCAGCACCTCCGCCAATACCGGATGTAGACCCACGGACACCGATCCAAGAAATCGACCCGTGGTTACGCAATGCCTTCTTACCCTATGAGCCCGCTTCGCCCAAGTTTTCGGAATTTCAATCACGTACTTTCGAAGCGGAACTCGAACGGGAAGAAGTGCTGGTCAAGCAGAATGGTTTGCTCCGCGAAGCGTGGGGATACCTCGAGGACGAAGGTTGGACGATCGATCCGGAGATCGATGAGCAGGGAAACAAGCTCAACGTGGGCTTCGGTCTTCATGGCCCTCAAGTTACCGATATTCCAGCCGGCGGACCGTACGAGGCGATCGCTCGCATCAAGACGGGCGCGTCCCAGTCGCCCAGCGTGACACGCTCGAAGTCGTTAATTTTGAGGTCTACGATGCCGGATCTAAGACGACCTTGTCGCAGTTTCGGATCCTCGAGAAGGACTTGCACCCGCTGGGCGACTACCACGAGATTCCCTTGCGGTTCTATTGCCCCGAGGCGGCGAAACTGGAATTTCGATTCTGGTACAACGCGATTTCAACGGTCACTCACTGCGTCAGAGTTGTTCGGCCGCGGAGGTTGCGGATGTCCCGGTGGATGGTCCAAGAGACGCCACGCCATTGAATACGACGTGGAATGTAAAAGCCTACCGCTGGCAACCTGACGGCGAACGTGGCGGTCCCATTATGAATAATTTTGACGGACTAGACCGGAAGGCCCATGTCGCCGTGCCGTTTTGTCGTTGGGTTGGCCGGCCGAGTCGAAGGACGCGTTTCCGATTGTGACGCGGTCGTCAACCAGCCTTCGTTTGCCAGCCGGAGACTACCTGCTCATCGCCGATGTGGCGAGCCATGCGCGTCTGTGTGAACGGCGACATGGTGATCGACGATGATGACATGCACCATAGTGCGATACACACCGCGGTGACATTTGAAAAAAGGATGCCACAAGAGATTAGCATTGATCATGCGTCACGAGGCGGCACGACGATGTGCAGTTATTCATTCTCCCACGGATTGATCAGGAGTAGAGCGGAAACCAGGAGTCCGATCGTAAGGCCCAGTCGCGATTGAGACAGGACGCCGTAGGCTGCGGCGGCCACGAGACTCCACTCCTCCCATCACTCCCAAGGAGAATGTATGGCCCGTATCCACGATATCGAGTCTCCCCGGAACCTTGCGGTCCAACCTCTCACTGCGGCCACGTTTACAGCCACCGGTCGCACGCTGGACACGGACACGGGCCCGCCGCGGCGGGTCTGGGCACGAGTCTGGCCACGTGAAAAGTTGATCGATCAAATTCCCATAAACCGGTCGACGACGAGACGGGCCTGCCGCTCGACGGGCTGGCCTCGACGCAGGTCGCCCGCGACGGCAACTGGCGAATCGATTCGATTTCGGGGGCGATGCCGAGTCGGGAAGGGCATCTCAACACGCTGGCGGTATGGGCCGATTTTCCTGGGGCCACTCGTTTTGAAAGGCGGTCGTATATTTTTACGGCCAAGAGGACGGCGACGTCGTCCGCGTGCTGGCCGCCAGCGACGCCACCATGCTCGCGGCTCGAGAGGACGAACGCGCCACCCGGCAAAGCGCAGTCAACAGCGCGGCCGAGGGTGCGGGAGAAGGCGGCCGAGGGCGGATTTCAAATCGAATTCCGCCAAGCTGCCGGCCGAAGTATCGCACCCACCGACGCACGACAATGCGGCCGTTGGGAAACCGGTCGCACTGGCGATCAGCGGTAGCGCCAGTTCCTCGGCCAGCCAGATGCCGGGCATCAACGATCGCACCCCGGCCGATTCGTCGCCCCAACTTTTACGTTGCGGCCTCCAACGGCAACGGCAGGCAGCGCCGCCTGTTGTGGGTGGGCGATGCGGTAGCCCACACCGGCTTTGCCACCGTCACGCATTCCATCTTAGAGCACCTGCAGGATTGCTGGGACGTCCACGTTTTAGGCATCAACTACGACGGGCAACCGCACGGCTATCCATACCCCATCCACAACGGCACCAGGGGGGCGATATGTGGGGCATCGGTTGTTTCCATGAAAGTTCGCCACTGCGTTCGGCCCGACGTCGTTCTGATCAACAACGATTGGTGGAACGTCGCCCGGTTTCTGGAACTCGACGCCCAAGTTCCGATGGTCGGCTACATCCCGGTGGATGGAAAGAATCTCGATCCGCAAGCGATGGAAACCCTCAGCGGCCTGTCGATGGCCGTTTGGTACACGCAGTTCGGCCGCCAGGAAGCCGAAGCGGCGGGCGACCAGGGACCCTCTGCTGTCGCGTGCGGCACGGCGTAGATGCTGATGCGTTCCATGGCGTCCCCCGACATCAAGCTCGCCGCCGACTGCAGATGCCGCTCGCCAAAGGCGATTTTGTGGTCAGCAACATCAACCGCAACCAGCCACGCAAACGGCTCGATCTGACAATTCAATACTTTGCCGATCGGGTTGGCGGTCGGGGTGTTGCCGACGCGTACCTTTATCTGCATTGCAGCGAACATGACGTGGGCTGGAACGTACGGCAACTCGCCGCCTATTTCGGCGTCGGCGATCGCTTGTTGTTGCCCAAATGGACCACGCCTTCCAAGGGTTTCCGCGGCGGCTGATGCCGTACGTGTACGGCGCCGGCGGACGCGCAGGTTTCCACGTCGCTGGGGGAGGGCTGGGGATTGACGACGATGGAGGGGATGGCCTGTGGCGTGCCGCAAATCGTGCCGTCCTGGGCGGCGCTGGGTGAATGGCCGCGACATGTGGCCGCCGTGCCGTGTCGCGATACGTTCGTGCATCCGCAATACAACACGATCGGCGGAGTGCCCGACAAGGCCGCGTTTGTCGCCAGCCTCGACGAGCTTTACGAAGATGGCAAATGCCGCCGTCACGACGGCAAACTAGGGCACCGCCACGTGCAACAGCGTCCCTTCCGCTGGCCACACATCGCCAATTGACGAAATCCTCTCCAACGTTGTAGCCTAGCCGAAGCAAGCTCTGCGATGATCCAGCGCCCTGAAGAACTCGTCGTTTCAGTGCTCACCGTGCCCCGTGAGCCGGAATATATCCACACGACGCTCGCCAGCTTGTATGCCGCGGACCCTTGGGTCCACCAGTTAGCAAGATCATACGAGTCAAGTGTAGACGACA
>CAVORG010000001.1:0-396958 GCA_963698545.1 uncultured Planctomycetaceae bacterium | reverse complement strand
GCTTTCGGCCGGGCCCAGGGCCGCCTCCAGGACCGGCAGCCCGGACGACGGCAGTGCTCCAGAGGACCAAAATCAGCACTCCTGTCAGGCAGAGGGCGATGCGAAACAGTGGGCGGAGCGTCAGGCGGTTGGGCAAAAACACGCCCATAATTCGACGATACAGTTCGTCCTTGAGAATCGCGTCCTCGCAACCAGAATCCAGACTGGGGTTGTCGTTGACTTCGATGACGTAGAAATGACCGCCGGATTGCTTCACATCAACGCCGTAGAAGCCGTCGCCGATCAAGTTGGCGGCCTTCAACGCGACTTGCACCGCTCGACGAGGGGCGACTTCGACTGGGAGCGTTTCCAGTTTTCCATAACGTCCGCGGCCCTGTCGATCCTGACGAATGATCTGCCAGTGCCCTTGCGCCATGTAGTACTTACAGGCGTAGAGCGGTTGTCGATCGAGGATGCCGATTCGCCAATCAAAGGTGGTGGGCAGAAACTCCTGAGCCACCACCAGCGCCGAACTCGCGAAGAACTCGGCAAGCTGTGCGGTCAACTCGTCCTCGTTTTTGACCTTGACCACTCCTTGCGAGAAGGAGCTATCAGGTTTCTTCAGCACGCAGGGGTAGCCCAAGGTCTCGCTGACCTGCCTGGTCGCCGCGTCCAATCCCGCTTGCTGTCGTCGCTCGGCGGAGGGGCGTCGTTTTTGTTTGGCCACGGCGGAGGCCTCACGGCTGGCGACTCCCGAACCATGTGACATCGCGGCGCGCGGCGCTTCGCCCAGCGCCTTGCCGTTGGCCGCATCGCCGCTGCTCGCCGCAATCGCCGGGTCGCGGTGCAAGACCAGCGTCTTGGGAATGGGGACCTTGTGTCGCGTAAGCAACTCGGCCAGATACACTTTATTCGTGCAACGGACGATCGACGTGGGGTCGTCGATCACGACCAGACCTTCGCTTTCGGCCCGACGGGCGAAGCGATACGTATGATGGTCGACCGAGGTGGTTTCGCGGATGAACAGGCCGTCGAATTCCGCAAGTCGCCCATAGTCGTCGCGTTCGATCAGCTCCGCGTCGATGCCCAGCGCGGCGGCGGCTTTGACAAACCGCTTCAGCGCCTTGGCGTCCGAAGGCGGCTCAGGGTCTGTGGGATTATGCAGGATCGCGAGGTCATAGGCGGTTCGCGATCGTTTCCGAACACTTTGACGGCGGCCCGCAAAATGTTTGGCGGCGGCCTCGATGATGAATGGCCAATGGTTCTTGGGCGCCTCGTTGGCGCCGATCGCCGCCACTCGCCGCAGTTGCCACCCGCCTTCGGAACGCGCGAACTCCACCCGCAACAACGGTGTTTGGAACTGATTGAACAAGTGCAGCGCCAACCGATCGTAGCGTTTGGCGGTGTTCCGGCCAAAGTAGATGCTGAGCGTGAACGTGTTCGACTTGATGGGGCCGAGACTGCGTTCGATCAGCTCCTGGAGATCATCCGACACCAGGCGAATGATCGCTCGAGATTTCAAGTCCTGCAACGTCGTCACGCTAGGCAGCGGCTTGTGTCCGCGAGCCTCGGCCAGCAGTGAAACATAATAGCCGACGTTCTGATAGCGATAGGAGCGACAGAGGTTGAAGACCTTCGCATTCCGCATTTCGCTGAAGGCAATATCGCCAAGATACTCCTTGGCCGAAACCACTTGGACCGATTCCAAACTCGAAGGCCAGTCCGCTGGATTGTCAGTTACGATCAGGATCGTCATACGTGACGCGTCGCGTCGCGATAGGACATCACGACGCGATCAGGCGCTCCTCTTGCGGCCAATGCACGCTGGGCGGCGTCGCCGCGAACGCGCACCGGCTGTTGTCGTACGTTCAAATAGGCTCCACAATCAGCAAATTGGCGTCGTCGGTCAATACGCCGAGCAAAATCGCGCACACCAGCCGATCAAGTTGCACTTCGTAGTAGAGATCTTCCGTGAGCGGGTTGGCGAGGTAGGGGTCGGCGACGCGAACCGAACGTTTGGCCCCGTCATAGCCATGCAACACGACGAAATGCCCCGTAGGCACTCCGCGTAGATCATCCGGTTCGCAATCAACGGGGTTCTCGCGAGGCGCCCCGTACAAGTACGTGGAACTTAGACCCGCCAGAATTGGCGCCGACTGTTTCAAGTACTTGCGAATCAGCGCCGCGTTCAAGTCCCGCAGATGAATCGACCCGCCCAGTTCCAGGCACTGCATGTAGGCTCGACATGCGGCTTGCAGCTTGGCCCCGTGCTTGACCTGAATCTGGCGGCGCAAACGATCCACCATCATGCGGCGGAACGCCCGTTCGTCGCGTTCATCCTCCGATTGAAACCACGTGGGATCGAACACTTTCAAGTTGAACGTGTAAATCGTCGCTCGATACCCGCGTCGCAGTGCGTGGCAAGCGAGCAGAGCGGCCAACGTGCCGCCGCCTTCCAGCGCTGGCGTCTCGCTAATCACGTCGTCCAGACTGATCTTGTCCCCAAAATATCGGTAAACGGCGTGCAAGCACGTTGGGCCGCACGTCGTGTCATCCGGTTGTGGACGCATTTCCAGACGTAGCCGACGCGATTGGAGAATGTCCGCGGAGGGTTCAGAGGAGTCTGACGAGGGATTCAAGGCCATCGCCTTTGGAGGAGCTTGCACGCCGCATGCAATGCTGTAACTCGGCCGTGGATAATTGTAGTGATCCGCAGGCCATCATCCGCGGACAGCACAAGAGCGTCGGTCGCCAACACGGCCGACTCGCCAAGTACTGAAGTCTTCGCCGGCTACTTGGCTTCGGTTGCCGCGGCGGTCGCGATTAGTTCCCAGTCGCCAGGGGCCTTGGCTAAGTACATGTGATCAAACAAAGCGAACTCGCCATCCACGGGCGAAAGCGCCAAGCCAGTCAGTTTGAATTCGCCAAAGTCAGCGAACAGGTCGCGGGTGACGACAACATACTCATCCGGGATCTTATTGTCGAGACGAATCGAAGCGCCAAAACACTCTTGTTCGCCGCCCGAGTGATAGCGAAACTTGGCTCCCGGCTTGCCGCTGCCGCCCGGTCCCCAAGCGCCGTCATGATTGAGCTGCAAGCAAATCGTCGAGCCGCCCTGCTTCTTCCAGGCGAATCGAAGATAACGATACTCGCCTGGACCTGGATTCTCCTTGATCTGGACTCCCAATCCCGCAATGGCCTCGTTGTAGCGCTGGTCGGGAGTCACCTTCAGGCAACCTGCCCCGAAGTGAACATCCTCGGCGACAAGCTGAACCGTTCCGCCGCCCTTGGAAAGCTGCTCAACAAAGGCCGGCTGATCCTCGAAAATCAGCAACGGCGGATCGCCAGGGGGCTTTTCGCCCGGCACGATGTCAACTTGGATATCGGACGATGTCGCCGTTGCGATCAGCTTCGGACGTTCCGGATCAAGCTGCGCCGTCGCAACAACTTGGACGGGAATGACGCCCATAGGGGTTCCGTAGGCCAGTCGAAGCGGCAGAGCGAATTCGGATTGTTCCGGCGTCAAGGTTGCTTCCGGGGAAGCGACGCCGCTGGGCAATCCTTGCAGGGCCAACTTCACCGGCGCCGTCATGCCGGGCGCACACAGATTGAGCCTCGCAGGACCGCCGGCTCGCCGCCTTGTCCTGCAATCGCTCGCGAAGTTCCCTCAACTTCCGCCAACGTCAACGCCAAAGGGCTCTGCGGACGACGTCGCAACAAGGGCGTTGTCACGCTGGCGACGACCGTGGTCTTGTCGGCGGCCAACAACTCAGCACGGACCGCCAGGTCGTATTCGCGTTGCGCCAAGTCCGGCGGCACGATGACCGTCATTCGCACGGGCTCCTCAGGACCAAATTCCGTTGGCCCATCGACTCGCAACGCGCGATCCATATCGTCCACGACGACGTCTTTGTCGTTTTCCTTGATCTTCTTTTTCGGAATCACCTGGCTGGTCAACAGGCTCAACCGCACGACGCCTTGTCCCTGCTCGCTTCGTTGCAATATGAGCGGCGCATCCCAGCGACCGCCAAGGTACAGCTGATCGTGTTCCGTCAGTTCGGCGAAGTCGATGGAAAGCGGCGCCGGTTGAGTGCGGGCCAGCACGATTCCCGAGCCAGCGGCGGCGTCCAACTTGGGCAGATCGTCCGCGGAGAAACTCGCGAATCGCCGGACCCTCTGGTCGCCGATTTGAGCTTCCGCGACGAGGTGAACCAACCAGGCGTCCGCCGGTCCAGCGGCGGCTTGGAAACTCAACAGACCGTGAATCGAACCGTCTTGAATCTCGCCGCCGCTGATCACCACGCCGTCGGGAGCGTTTAGCACCCTGACTTGGATGGGCCCTCGGTACACAGTCCGCCGCACCTTCAGCGGCAGCACCTGTCGGTTGCCAGCTGGCGTCAGGATACGATCGGAATCCAGCGTCAATTCAAAGTCGGGTTGGTCGGCGGCGGTGACCTGTAAGCGGTACAAATGGTCAGCGCCGCCGCGACGTGTGAGGTCCTCCACGACGAGGTCCACAAACTCGGCGTCCTGGGCCGGAGCGTACTCGACCAGGGGATCAGGAGTTCCTGGCTGGTCGTCGCCGCGCGCGAGTTGCCTTCCCTGGCCGTCCTTCAAAATCAACACTCCGTCGATCTCCGAGCCCAATCGGTCGGCGAACAATTCGAACCGGAGCTTTCCGGCGCCCGCCACGGGCAGCCGGTACACATCGCTTTGCCGAGCTTCCGAGAGTTTTCCCGAGACGGCCACGGGAGCCGCCGGCAGCGTTTGCGGCTGTGCTTCCTCGCGCTGCTCCAGCAACTCCGGATAATCGCTGACCATGACCAGTGGCGCAGCCCCGGTAAGGCCGGGAACCTCGACCCTTTTCCACGGCGGCGCCTGATCGGCCCCCACTTCAATCGACAGAGAACCTGCGGCGGTTCCCAGCAATTCGAGCTGCGCGGTTTGCCCGCGTTGCACGGCCGCCGGATAGACAGCGTCCACCGCGAGAAGATCGCCCAGCTTCAAACGAAAGTCGCCAGGGCCGCCGCCACGGTACAGACGATCATGAAGCTGAACGGTGTACACGCCGTCAGCCGGCAAAGTGAACTTCAAACGTGCATCATGATGTAAGGAACGCACGGAATCGCTGTACGCGAGTTGGCTCCCTTCCGCATCGAGCAGACGAATCACTGGGCTCAGCTTAGAACCAAGCCGCTTGGCTTCGACATCGGCCACAAACGACAAGCCGGCGGTCCCCGAAAACGTCCATTGATGAATCGTCGCTCCGGTTAGCTGCCCGCTGATCGCCACGGGAATCCCAGACGGAATGGACGGGTTGATCTGTTCCATGGTGGTTTGCGGCAACCGGTCCCAACCCATCATGAATGCGGACGAAACGCCGGTTTCATTGGCCAGCCGGACGGGGTACAAGCCGGCGGGTGAGTTGGGGTCCAAACGCACCTCGATCCGCACTTTCTCCCCAGCCGCCTCGATCACCTTCTGTTCCCCAATCGGGAAGGGGGCAATCAAACGAGGCGCCGGCCCCAGGGAGGCCCCGACAACGGTGACGATCGTCGTCCCGCCAATCTGCAGCCCCCGAGGCGAAACCAGCCGCACCTGAGGCTCAACGGCGACGGCGACCGAGATCCAACCGTGAACGGCCAAGAGAACCGCGCAAAGCGAAAGGCGAACCATGGCGTATCAGACTAATTGGGAGGGAGAGGAGGTGGGAAGTGCCGGCGGGCAAGGACAGGGAGCCGAGTCGGCTCGACTCCCCGTCTGAGTAGGTGTGCGGGCGTCACCCGCATCCTAATCCTAACTCGCAACTACTTGCCAAACGGGTCCTCGTTTGCCGGGGGCGACGGGTTGCCGCCAGCCGGAGCCGGTTCGTCGCCGAACGGATTCGCGCCAGCCGGAGGATCGCCAAACGGATCCGCACCAGCAGGAGCCGGAGCATCACCAGCAGGAGCGCCGCCAAACGGGTCAGCGCCAGCAGGAGCCGGAGCGTCACCAGCCGGAGCGCCGCCAAATGGATCCGCACCAGCGGAGGCCGAACGGGTCCGCACCAGCAGGAGCCGGAGCATCACCGGCAGGAGCGCCGCCAAACGGGTCCGCACCAGCCGGAGCCGGAGCGTCACCAGCAGGAGCGCCGCCGAACGGATCCGCACCAGCAGGGGCCGGAGCATCACCAGCAGGAGCGCCGCCGAACGGATCCGCGCCAGCGGGAGCCGGAGCGTCACCAGCAGGAGCGCCGCCGAACGGATCCGCGCCAGCAGGGGCCGGAGCATCACCAGCAGGAGCGCCGCCGAACGGATCCGCGCCAGCGGGGGCCGGAGCATCACCAGCAGGAGCGCCGCCGAACGGGTCCGCGCCAGCAGGGGCCGGAGCATCACCAGCAGGAGCGCCGCCGAACGGGTCCGCGCCAGCGGGAGCCGGAGCGTCACCAGCAGGAGCGCCGCCGAACGGATCCGCACCAGCCGGGGCCGGAGCGTCACCAGCAGGAGCGCCGCCGAACGGATCCGCACCAGCCGGGGCCGGAGCATCACCAGCAGGAGCGCCGCCGAACGGATCCGCGCCAGCAGGGGCCGGAGCATCACCAGCAGGAGCGCCGCCGAACGGATCCGCACCAGCCGGGGCCGGAGCGTCACCAGCAGGAGCGCCGCCGAACGGATCCGCACCAGCAGGGGCCGGAGCATCACCAGCAGGAGCGCCGCCGAACGGATCCGCGCCAGCGGGAGCCGGAGCGTCACCAGCAGGAGCGCCGCCGAACGGATCCGCACCAGCGGGGGCCGGAGCGTCACCAGCAGGAGCGCCGCCGAACGGATCCGCACCAGCGGGGGCCGGAGCATCACCAGCAGGAGCGCCGCCGAACGGATCCGCACCAGCGGGGGCCGGAGCGTCACCAGCAGGAGCGCCGCCGAACGGATCCGCGCCAGCGGGAGCCGGAGCGTCACCAGCAGGAGCGCCGCCGAACGGATCCGCACCAGCAGGGGCCGGAGCGTCACCAGCAGGAGCGCCGCCGAACGGATCCGCGCCAGCGGGAGCCGGAGCATCACCAGCGGGAGCGCCGCCGAACGGATCCGCACCAGCAGGGGCCGGAGCGTCACCAGCAGGAGCAGCCAGCCGAACGGGATCACCGCCAGCAGGAGCCGGAGCGTCACCAGCGGGAGCAGCCGAGCGGCGCCAAACGGATCACCACCAGCAGGAGCCGGAGCGTCACCAGCAGGAGCGGCGCCAAACGGATCACCACCAGCAGGAGCCGGAGCGTCACCAGCGGGAGCAGCCGGAGCGGCGCCAAACGGATCACCACCAGCAGGAGCCGGAGCGTCACCAGCGGGAGCAGCCGGAGCGGCGCCAAACGGATCACCGCCGGCAGGAGCCGGCGCGTCACCAGCGGGAGCAGCCGGAGCGGCGCCAAACGGATCACCACCAGCAGGAGCCGGAGCCTCGCCAGCGGGAGCAGCCGGAGCGGCGCCAAAGGGATCACCACCAGCAGGAGCCGGAGCCTCGCCAGCCGGAGCGGCCGGAGCGGCGCCGAACGGATCACCGCCAGCGGGCGCCGGAGCATCACCAGCAGGAGCGGCGCCGAACGGATTGTCGGGCATGTCCCCCGCGGCGGGCGGCGCTTCGCCAGCTGCTCCGAACGGATTCTCATTGGCGGGAGGCGCTTCAGCTGGCGGGTTGCCAAAGGGATTGGCGTTGGCCGGAGGCGCCTCGGCGGGCGGGTTGCCAAAGGGATTAGCGCCGGCGTCCGCGGGCGCCGCGGCCGGAGGCCCCGCGCCAAAAGGATTGTCGTTGGCCGGAGCCGCGTTGGCGGGCGGCGCACCGAAGACATCGCCGGCGCCAGGCGCCGCCGCGTCGGGCGCTGCGGCGGGTGGACTGTCAAAGAGGTCGCCAGCCGGCGTCGGCAGCGTCGCCGGATCGGCGTCAGTCACACGTGCTTTGGCTTCATCAAGCGCCTTTCGCCTCTGATTCAAGCGATTCTCCGCCGATTGCTGGGCGTTCATGCGAGCTTTTCGGCGCTGCGTTTCAATCTGCATGCGCACTTGGCCTTGTACTCGCTGCAGTGCGTTGCTGACATCGCCTCGGCCGGACTCGGCTTCCAGCTTCGCCCCCATCTTAAAGTCGCTGGACGCGTCATATCCCATCCGCTGGCCGGCCAGGCCGCGGAAGAAATAGGCGCGAGGATCCTCCGAGCCGGCTTGAATCGCCTGGCTCAGAACATCAAACGCTTCCTGCGTTCGATTCGAGAAGTAGGCGTGCACTCCTTGGCCGTACAGTTCATTCAGGTAATCGTCCTGAGCCTGAGTTGGCGCCGCGATCAGCAGCACCGCCACAACGGCCGAGGCCATGCGGAATTGGGACATGGGTCTTGCTCTCATTTCCAAAGCTGGGTGGCGTTTCCATTCATGCATAAGATCAGCCAAAGATCCACTTTGGCTCGCGGTCCTGCTCGGCGCCAACAACCCGACGGAACGATGCGCCGGCAAGTGTTGGGCGAGGACCGGCGCGAATTGACTTGGCGGCAGACCTCTATCCTACAATAAGCCCATGAACGAATTCAAACCTTCCGCGTATATTCCCAACCTTCCCTACCAATGGAACTACGATCACCCGCCGAGCGACGAGGTCGCCGAGGACCTCCTCGCGGGTGGGGAGCAGCGGCTTCCGCCTTGGCCGACACCCTGTTCCTACGGCGGGCTGCCGGCCGCCAGCCCGCTGGCCGTCGCCGCCGGCCCGTTGCTAAACGCGGCCTGGTGCCGCTACTACGCTCGGCTGGGGTTCGACGTATTGACCTATAAGACAGTCCGGACAGCGACGCGAGCATGCTATCCGACGCCCAACCTCGTCCCCCTGGCCGTGGACGCCTTCCACGGCGACGAGCCCGAGGTGCAATCCGCCCGGACCATGCGGGGGACCTGGGCGGTCTCCTTCGGCATGCCCTCCCAGCCGCCCAACGTCTGGCGCAGCGACGTGGCCAACCTGCGTTCCGAGCTTCCGCCCGAGAAACTCCTCAGCGTCTCGGTCGTCGGGACCATGCAGCCTGACTGGACGCTGGCCAATCTGGCGGAGGATTACGCCGCCTGCGGGCAGTGGGCCCAAGACGGCGGCGCCGACTTGATCGAGGCGAATTTCTCCTGTCCCAACGTCGCCAGCTGTGACGGCCAATTGTACCAGCATCCCCACGACGCCGCCGTCGTCGCCCAGACCATGCGGGCGCGCCTCCGCGCGGACACGCCGCTGCTGATCAAAGTCGGACACATGACGGACCCGGACCAGATGGCCCGCCTGCTTGACGCCCTGGCGCCGTCGGTCGAAGCCGTGGTCGCCGTCAACAGCATCGCGTCAAGGGTCCGTGGCCAGGACGCGGCGTGGCTCTTCGACGGCCAACGACGCGGCGTCTGCGGCGCCGCAATTCGCGACGCCGCCGTGCGGCAGGTCAACGCGATGCAGCGCGCCGTGGAGCGACTTCGTCTGCCCCTTCGAGTGATTGGCGTCGGCGGCGTCCGATCCTGGTCGGACGTGCAACGCTACCTGGATGTCGGCGCCGAGGCCGTTCAAATCGCTACGGCGGCCATGCTGCATCCAGCCATCGCCAGAGACATTCGCCTGGAATTGGCTCAAGAGAAACCGTCCCGCAAGCGCGATTCCAACCCCACGCAACGGCCATGACGCGGTTCACGGCGCACGGCGAGAAAGTGAGGGCGAGCCCGGCAGCCCGCGCTGGGAAGCTCACGCTGGCCGCCAGGGAATCAATAAGATTGGCGCGCCAAGCCGCTTTGGTCGGGTTGTCTCATGTGAGACAGGCGGCCACCGACGTCCAGCAGCTTGACGCGCCAGTTCAGCAGTTCCAGGCGCTGACGCGCAATCCGCCCCCACTGTCACCGCCGCTGCAAGGTCGGCCAAACCTTGTTGCTGGCCGGCGACCGCGGATCCGCTTCCGCTCGCTGGCCCGGAGGACCGAAGGGACGAAGGTCCTCCGAGCCAGCGGCGCGGGGCTGGATGGTTTGGGGTTGCGTCTCCGCGTCCGTGGCCGGATCGTCGGCCGGCGCCGCCAGATCTTGCAGCGATGGAGGGGCCGCTAATGGCGGCGCGGTGATCGTCTCCCACACGGGATCCACCGGCGGAGCGGGTGGAACGCGCGTGGGAAACTCCACGCGTTGCGAGGGCGCCAGGACGCGTCGCCAACGATCCATCTGCGAGTCCACTCCCAACGCGGGCGCCAAACAAACCAGCAGGCCCGTCAACGACAGGCTTGGCCAGAAAACATCTTTTCTTCGCAACGCAGCCCCCACGCCGCCCGCCGCCAGTGCCGCGGCGACCGCCGCCACCCACGCCGTTGTCACGATCACCGACCATTGTTCGTTCACCATCGGAATCCCTCTTCGCAGCGCCGCGAACAGAACGCGACTCGCCTCGGTTGCTCCTACCGCCCGCCGTCTTCCCCAGCCGCGATTCCCTCGACCTCCCGATTACGTACGCATGTACTCAATATCGCGTACAAGCGTACTTATGTCAAGATCAAGGGGAAAAGAAAACCGCCGCCGCGGGTCCCGACCGCGCTGTCCGACCGCCACCAGGAAAGTCGCCGGCCGCGAGCCTTTCTTGCGAAGAAAAACTCGCGGCTACAGCTCCAACCGAGCCTCCGGGGCCAGAGTCCTTGGCGGCGCCCCGGCTTGAAATACATACGCCGGCCTCACGCCGCGCAAGGCGATATGGTCGCCTTCCACCAGCAGCATGCCGTCCTCGTGCAACGCCACCACAGGCTGCGAGTTGAAGAAGTGAAACTCGGCAATGCGTTGTTCGCGAGTTTCACCGCGATGCGTGGGATCGGGAGGGACGGCCGGAAAGTGGGGATTCAAGTTGAAGGGAACCAGGCCCAGCGCGGCGAACGACGGCGGATGCACGATCGGCATATCGTTGGATGTGCCGACCGACAGTCCCGCCACGTTCGATCCGGCCGACGTTCCCAGATACGGCGCGCCGTGCAGGATGCGGTCCCGCAAGACCTCGAGCAACCGTTGTTGGTAAAGCTCCCGCAGCAACACAAACGTGTTGCCGCCCCCGATAAAAAAAGCTTCGGCCGATTCCACGGCGCGTCGCGGATCCTCGAATTGATGGATCCCGGCGACACGCCATCCCATGGCTTGCAGGCGTTCGCGGGCAACCGCGGTGTATTGCTCGTGCGAGGCGCCCGCCGGACGAGCATACGGCACGAACAGCACCTCGGAGACGTTGCCGAACAACCAGGACATGGCGTCCGCGCAATGGTCCAGGTATCCGGTCGGGTGACATTGCGAACTGCTGGCCAACAACAAACGGCGAGTCATTGGGGCTCCTTCTGAAGGGCCTTGAACAACGGCGGAAAACGGAACGGCCCGCTGGCCCTCGAAGCGCCGTTGGCGTCAGGGAAAGACGCGGCTGATCAACTGCACCAGTTGCGAGTCATAGGCCTTCAACTTCTCTCGCGTGTCGATCCCGTTGTGAAGTCCGTCGGGTTCGCCGTCCGGTTTGGTGGTCGTGCGATTCACGTTGAACCAGGATTGCACGCCTTCCGCCCAGTACTCCTTGGCGTTAGTGGCGGCGAAGGTGTTCTCCCATAAGCCCTGTTTCTTGGCGGCCTGATAGCATTCCGCGAGCTTCTTGTCGAAATCGGGATCGATCTGCTTCAAGGCCAACTCATGCACCGTATGGGCCAGTTCGTGGACCACGAGACTTTCGCCCGCGTAGGGATCGGTCGGGCGGCCGAGAATGTTCTCCTCGGGGATCGTCATGAAGGGACGGTCCAGCGAGGCGGCGATGCTGCGCGTGCGGGACGCCCAATAGTCCTTGGGCTCCAGCTTGTGGTTTTCCGGCACATCGATCACGCGTTCGCTTTGGGCAATGACAACAATCTTCAGACGATTGGCCGCGAGGGCTCGAAGGATATCGGGCCTCTTGGAGAGGAGCAATTCCAAGGACTGTCGCACGCGGAGCAGGGCGGCGTCTTCGGCGACCTGCGACGAGACGATCGCGACGCCCTGGAAGTCCAAGTACTTGGCGTAGAATTCGCCGAGGCCCAATTTGGCGGGAGGCGCGGCAATTTCGCTTTTCGAGCCGGGCGCAGGAGAAGAGTCGGACGCCGCGTCTTCTTTCTTCGCTCCCGCGTTCGGACGCGCCTTCTTGAGACGCTCGGCCAAGTCGCGGATATAGGCTTGATCCGGGCCGCTTAGCTCAAAGAACTTGATCGTCAGACGCCCGCCGTCCGGTCGTTGCAGCAAGACCTGGCCGCTCTTGTTGACGCTCACCAGTTCGGCTTCCACCACGAAGGCGCCGCTCTTATCGGTCCACTTGCGAGCGGCGTAGGCGTCCAAGGTCCACGCCAAGGCGAGCACCATCGCGACGACAATTCGACAAACGCACTTCATGACACCATCCCATTGAATTCCGATCGCCATCCCCTTGGACATCGCCGCCGTGGCCCAGCGCGGCGCCGTTATGTCCCCTTCGTCATCGCGCCGGTCGTGCGACAGGCAAACTCTCACGCGTCGAGCGTTGTGGCTGGACCGTCGGCGTCGCGTTGCAAGTTCGCAGGATACGCGGGGTTGAGCGGGTCGCGACGGCCAGGCCCTACCCGAGCCGTTGCACCAACTGTAACATACTCGGCGAATGCTCCCCCGTGATTATCGTCGCCCTCCGTCGAGTTGGTCTTCGCCATGTTTCAGTCCATTCCGCTTGCTCCGCCGGACCCGATTCTGGGGCTCAACGAGGCGTTCCAGAACGACCCGAACCCGCGCAAGATTAATCTGAGCGTCGGCGTTTTCAAGGACGCATCCGGGCAAACGCCGGTCCTGCAGTGCGTCAAGGAGGCCGAACGGCGGTTGTTGGACAAGGAACGCACCAAGGACTATCTCGGCATCGGCGGGTTGGCCGACTACGGGAAAGGCGTGTTGCGATTGCTGGGCGGCGACGCGTTGGCGAAGTCGCCGCAAGCGGCCGTTGTGCAAACGCCCGGCGGAACCGGGGCCCTGCGAGTGGCCGCGGATTTCCTGGCGTCGCGCTACCCGGCGGCCACGGTCTGGGTCAGCAAACCGACCTGGGCGAACCACCCCAACGTGTTCCAACGTGCGGGCGTGGCCGTCGCTCATTACGCCTATCTGGACGCGGCCGGCGCCGGCTTGGACTGGGACGGCATGCTGCGCGACCTCGAGCAAGCCCAAGCGGGCGACGTGGTCTTACTGCATGCCTGTTGCCACAACCCCACGGGCGTGGATCTGAACGGCGACCAATGGGCGGCTGTCGCCGCGTTCCTGCGCGAACGCCAGCTCCTGCCGTTGGTCGATTGCGCCTACCAAGGATTCGGCGACGGATTGCAGGAGGACATCGCCGGCGTCGGCAAGTTGTTGCAGTTGGATCCGCCCATCGACTTGCTGATCTGCAGTTCCTATTCCAAGAACTTCAGCCTGTATGGCGAACGGGTTGGCGCGCTGGCCGTGCACGCCCAAACCGCGGAAGGCGCGGCCGCCGCGCTGAGTCATCTGAAGGCCAGCGTCCGCGCTAATTACTCCAATCCGCCCAAACACGGAGCGGCCATCGTGGCCGCGGTCCTGGACGACGCGGAGCTGCATCAACAATGGACCGAAGAGCTGCGAACGATGCGCGAGCGGATTCAGGCGATGCGACGGCTCTTTGTCGATCGCCTGCAAGCCGCCGGCGTCGATCAGGACTTCTCCTTCATCGCGCGGCAGAAAGGCATGTTTTCATTCTCGGGACTGAATCCGATGCAAGTCGACCGTTTGCGAAGTGAGTATTCGATTTACATTGTGGGCAGCGGCCGGATCAACGTCGCCGGAATCACCGCCGAGAATGTCGGACCACTTTGCGACGCCATTGGCGCCGTCGTTGGCCAATGAACTGAACGACGCGGCGACTCAGCCACGCGCCGCCGAACGGTTGACCGGCGTCGGTGAATCAGGCAGACTCGACGTCATGAGCGCGCCCGCGGAACCCCCAAATCCACTCGGCCCTGGCGAACCGTTGCGGGGCGTCATGCATCCCTGGACTCGTCGCCGCTGGGCGCATTGGATCGCCTGGTGGTTGATCTTGCTCGCGGTGTTCTCCGCCGTTCCGGGAGTCTGGCGGATTGCCGAGGGGTTTCGCGAGGATGGTCCGGAGATCACGCCGCGATGGACCTATTTGTCGCTGCTGTCGTCGCTGGTGCTGCTGGGTTCCGCCAGCCTGGCCATGCTGCTGCCCGATTGGAGCACCGCGCTGGGAGCGGCCGTGACCTTGCTGCTCGTCACCGCCGCGCACGCCATGATGCTCGGCGTGACCGTCAGCGGCTCAACCGACAACCCCTTGATCCAAGCCCTGGAGCTGGACGACTTCACGCCCACGCGTCAAGCGGCGCGGTGGTGCTTTGTGATGGTCTGTCTGGGATTGCTACTGACCTTTTTCACCGGTCGGCTCGCCGCGCGCTGGCGAAGCATCGGCCTCAGCGAATCGCGCGGCGGCGAAGCGTCGGCCTAGTGCTTGGTCCCAGGTTGCCCAGGGTGCGGCGCAGCGCAACCCTGAGCGCCAACGCCAGTCGCGGCCACGAAGTCCCAACGGGACGGCCGCAAATCAGCCCAGGGTGCAGCGCAGCGCAACCCTGGGTACCGACGCCAATCGCGGCCACCCCGCTTAGAGTCTGGACAGCCGGAAGAAGCCGAATTGCTCGTTCGGCAGGATTCCGTACAGGCCTTGGGTGAACACCAGGTTGATCGCGTCGTCAACGCGGCGCAGCGGGTTCTTGGGCACCAGGATAATATCGGAATCGCGGACCCAAAGCTCATCGGCGGGCGTCGGTCGCTTTCCGAGCAGCGCGCCGCGAAGGTCCAGTCGCGTCGCCACCAGGCGCCAATCCTCGGTCCTGCGGAAAACGACAATCTGTCGCAAGTTGCCGCCAATATTCCATCCTCCCGCCAACGCGATGGCTTGCATCACGGTGGTGGGGCCTTGCAGCGGGTAGCGGCCGGGAGTGGCGACCTCGCCCAACACATAGACGGATGTCGGCGCGAAGGCGGTGATGGCCACGGTGATTTCCAAGCCTTGAACGACTTCGGCGTAGCGGGCGTTGACCTCATTCTGCAGCTCGGTCTTGGTGAGTCCCTGGGCCGGCACCGATCCCAGGCCCGCCAATTGAATCGTGCCGTCAACCGAGACCGTGGCGGCGCGGAGTGTGCCCCCCGAGCCGAAGCGGCTATCCACGGTGTTCAAGATATCGTCCAGCCGGGTGTTGACCTTAATCGGCGTGATCGTGATCTGGGCGTCGGGAACGAATTCCAAGTAGAGGCGATTGAGCTCCTGTTCGAGTTGCGGCAGGGTCATCCGGGCCGCTCGAAAAGCGCCGATCAGGGCGAGATTGACCGTTCCGTCTCCCAAGATCGTCACATTCCGATTGATGGTGCCTGGATCGATGATCGATTCGATCCGCATCTCGTCGCCCACATTCAATTCGTAGGGCTCAACCGATTCCACTCGCGTCCGGCGGTAGATCAAGTCCAACTGGTCGTTCACGCGAATGCGGTAATTGTCAACATGGCGATGGCGAGCGGGCCCGGTGTATTCGCCGGGACCATAGCCTTGAAAGGGCATCAACCGTGCATCGTCCCAACGCGGTTCGCCCGTGGCGGAGGGATAGGCCGAGTCAACCGCACACATCGCACGCGGCTGTTGCCCCTGGCCGACGGGATAGGTCGGCGCCGCCGGGTACGGGTTCGAGAAAGGGGTGCGATCGCCGACCGCCGGCGCCAGCGGCGGCGAGGGCGCCGCAGGGCGCAGAGCGCCATCCTGAAAATTGATCGGCAGGCTGCGCTGGGGCGCCTGCGCCAGCCGTAACGGCGGCGAGTTCATCGGTATGGGATAACTCGGCAGGGTGGAGGGGGCGCGCGGGGTGGGCGCCTGAGCGGCCGTCGGAGCGACGCTCATCGAACACGCGAGAGCGGCAAGGATGAGCGCCACAACGGGCGGTGGAACGGGGGTCTGGCGTCGCATGAGAGTCCCTTTTTCGACGAGCGGTGCGCGCTGGTCTGGCAAAGCTGAGCGGCGATGAAATCGGTCTTCGCTCGCCCGGTCTATCGGTTCATCCAGGGCAGCCAACTTCGCAACCCTGACGACGGGGAGTGGGCGGGGTTGCCCGACGCGGTGCGCGGCGGCGGCGGAGCGCCTGTCGAACGCCTGGGGCGACGCCGCCATCGTCGGCGCCAAATGGCCGGCGGGTCCGCCAGCTTGAGTCGCGGCGAAATGCTCGGGCGTGGTCCACTGCAGATCCGAGGAAGGCTGCGGCTGCGGGGTCTGTCGCGCCGCGACAGCGTAGCTGCGAGCGGCCTCGGCCAGACGCGACTCGCCCAACTGCTCATGCGTCTTGGCCAGGTTGTCCCAGATCTGCGCGGCGTTCTTCTTTTCCACCGCGAATTGAAACATCCGCTGCGCGTCGCGCCAGCGTTGGCTGCGAGCGAAGAGGACGCCCAACTCATTGGCGGCCAGAAAGTTATCGGGATCCGCGTCCAGCGCGGCTTGATGCATGGTGATGGCCTGCGGCAGATATCGCAGCTCAGCGTCCGGCCCTTCTTCGGCTTGCAGCGCGATGGTCTTGCCCATGCCGTACAGGGCCAGCGAAGCCGAGGGAGAAGCGCCGACGGCGCCGGCAAGCTGTTGGCGAGCGTACTCCTGATACTCGCGCCGCGCCGCCCAGGGCGTCATGTCGTCGTTGGGCTGCTGCAGAATGCGACTGCGATGCACGCGCGCCAGGTGCTTCACCCGGATTTCGTTGGGCAGGCGATTGCCGGTCGCCGCGAAATCCTCCGCCTCCTGCAGCGCGGTGCGGGCGTCAGACAGCATCTGGGTATGCAGGCAACCGCCTCCGGCCATATCGCGGGCTTGGGCCAGGATGGAAAGGGCTCGCAGGAAGCGATTGCGAGCCGAGAAGATGGCGCCCCGCTCGGCCAGCTCCAACCCCTCGCGAACATGCTCGCGACTGCGCGCCTCGACACCCGCAGTCGCTTCCGCTGGTCGCTCGACGCCTCGCTCCAGCCTCGGAGCCGGTTGCACCAGCACCGAAACCGAAGGCCGATCTTGCGGATCGAGGGCCAGGGGCGCGTGGGTGTCCGCTGGCGCCGGCCGCGGCCAGGTCGGCCCTCTCGCAGCGGACTCGTGGGGCGGCGGGGAATCACCATATACCGATTGGGCCTCGTCGGCGACGTCCGACATTTCGACCTCGTTATCGGGGGGGAGCAGCAGAGGATCCGCGGCCGTCATCGGCAGGCGAGTCAACGGTTGCCCTGGCGGAGTGATCGCCGCCTCGTCGCGAGCCAAACCGAATAAGGGCCGCTGGAAACTACTGGCTGGATCCGTTGCCGACCGCCCGCCGCCGCCGCTTTCGATCGCTGGGAACGCGGGCAGAAGCTCCGGAGTCGGGGCCAATTGCGGTGACTTCCCAGACACGCCAGCACTTGCGGGCGCCAGCGCAGCGCCGGCCTTTACGGGTGGGAAGCGAACCGGGGTCTCCTGCGCCGGCAACGCCGTGGCGGCGACGGCCAAGGACAACGTCAGCTTGGTCGCCAGCCCGCGTCGGGCCAGAGCTCGGCTAAGCGGTCGATGTGTCGACATGGTTCGTCCGTGAATAACTGATGCTGGATGAGGCGAAGGAGCGGACGCCGTTTCACATGGCCTAACCGCCCGGAGTCGGCCGCCGCGGCGCCAACGCCCGTCATGTCGCATCGGTGTTTCCGATTCCTAGGGCTAAGCCGATTCGCAGGGTTTGATCCGACAGCAACGATTCTCGTTGGGACAAGCCGCACATCCGCCTCATTCGCCACCAGAAATCCGCTACAAACGACCTACAGCCGAGAAATCGAAAAAGCGTCGCAAGCGGATCAATCCGCATGGTCGGCCTGGCGCCCACGGGGCGCTCCACCGACGCCAGGCCGTCCATCCGTCCATCGGCGGCGATGATCGCGGTAGCCTCGGAATTGTGATCCCAGTAGAATGAAGCGCAGCCGTCGCCGATCGCCAGTCGGCCCCCGGCGCCGCTCCAGGCGGGTGTAGCTCAATGGTAGAGCGTTGGCTTCCCAAGCCAATGACGAGGGTTCGATTCCCTTCACCCGCTCTCTTCTCTCGAAAGGCCGTGATGGATGGCGGCCTGGGACGACCTGACCATCGGCTGTGGCCGGCAAGGTGAATGAACATGCGCAAGTCCGGGATGACGACGTGTTTGGTTGTGGCGGCGGTCGCCTGGGTGATCGGCGGCGTGATCTGGGCGAACGAGCCGACAGAGACCAAGCCGGGGCTGACCGTGGTGATCTGTCCCGAGGCATGGCGAGAGGAATTGCAGCCATGGATGCGGCTCCGCGTGGCGCAGGGGCATCGCCTGGCGATGGCGGCCCATCAAGGGAGCCCCGACGCGATCCGGGCGCGCTTGATCGAGATCTCGCGAAAAGACCCCGTGACGTCGATCTTGCTGATCGGCGATCACGATGTGACGCCGATGTGGCGATTGCGGGCCGAAGTCAATGTGGCGTTTGGCTCCGAGCCGGAACTCGCGTCCGACCAGCCCTATGCCGACTTCGACGCCGACGGTTCGCCGGATGCGGCTGTGGGCCGTTGGAGCGTTGACAACCGCGAACAGCTGAAGACGGTCATTAACAAGGTCGTCGCCTACGAAACGAAAGCGTCGTTCGGAGACTGGCGCCGCAAGGTGCATGTCGTGGCCGGCGTCGGCGGGTTCGGCCCGCTGGTCGATGGCGCACTGCAGATGGCCACGCGCCATTTTCTTACCAACCAGTTGCCCAACGACTTTCTGTTGACAATGACGCATGGCGACTGGAAGAGCCCCTATTGCCCCGACCCGCGAAGATTTCGCGACGCCGTCGTTGACCGCATGAACGAGGGCGGCCTGTTCTGGGTTTACATCGGTCATGGCCAGCGCACCTACCTGGATCGGGTGCGGACGCCGGTCGGCGGATTTCCGATCCTGGACGCACGGGATCACGCCTCGATCGCTTGTCGCGACGGTCATCCGATCGCCATGTTCCTGGCGTGCTACGCCGGGGCGATCGATTTCGAACGGGAGTCGCTGGCGGAGGAGTTGTTTCGCGACGCCGGCGGGCCGGTCGCTGTCTTAGCCGGTTCACGCGTCACGATGCCTTATGGCATGGCCGTGATGGCCCATCACATGATGACCGAATGCTTCGAACATCAACGGGGCACATTGGGGCAGATCGTTTTGCACGCCAAACAACACATGCTGCAACCACTGACGGCAACCACCCACGACCAAAACGAAGGTCCGCAACAGGACGCCAACCGACGGATGCTGGACGCCATCGCTCAAGTGATGAGCCCCAACCGCGAGCACCTGCAGGATGAGCTTCGCGAACATACGTTGCTCTTCAATTTGGTGGGGGATCCTCTGTCGACGATTCGCCATCCCGAGTTGATTCGGATTGAATTGGATCAGTCTCAGGATCTGCAAGCCGGGAAGCCGGTCATCGTCCGTTGTGAGACGCCGCTACTGGGTTCTTTGCGAGCGGAGTTGGCCTGCCGCCGTGATCGATCCACCAGCCCGCTGCGGTTCCGCACGGCCTTCGACGTTGCGGGATTGGCTGCCTATGATCAGGATTACCGGCGAGCCAATCAACACACTTGGGACCATTGGGAACAGATCGTCGCGGCGCCTGGCGTGGTGGAACTGCAACTGACGCCGCCGAAAGACGCTCGCGGTCCAGGGCATGTGAGGATCTTTGTCGAAGGAAGCGGCGCACACGCCAGCGGGGCGGCCGACGTGTACGTGCGCCAATGACCACTTCACGGAACTACCCCCAGGACGGAACGCTCGTCATTCCTTGGCGCCCAGACAGAAGAGATGCTCGTCCGCGCGAAGGTAGATCAGCCCATCCACGAAGATCGGCGTGGCGACCGTGAATTCCCCAACGGTGTTTTCCGCCACCAGCTCCAAGCTGGTATCGCCCACCTTCATCACAAACGTCGCGCCTTCCTCATTGGTGACATAGAGATGACCGGCGGCGAAGATGGGCGATGAACTGTACGCGGCTCGGCTGCGAGGCGCGTTGGCTTGAGCCAGGATCTTGCCGCTCTTCAAGTCCAGCATGGTGATCTTGCCGCGATCACTGCAAGTGAAGACGCGTTGGCCGTCCACGGCTGGCGAGGGCACATCGGCCGCGGCGTCGCGCACCTCCCACAGCCGATGCGTCTTGGTGACGTCTCCGGACCCGCCAAGGCCAATGGCGGTGAGCGTGGCGCCTCGACCATAGGGAGCGACGACGATGTCCTGGGCGACGATGGGGGAAGCGATCGAGCGCCAATTTCCGCGACCATTCGGATTCAACGTTCCGAAGATCCATAGCTGCTCGCCGGTCGCCGCGTCATGAGCCGTGACGTGGTCGGCGCCCAGGACAATCAGGATCTGGCGATCGCCCTCGGTCAGCACGACGGGCGTCGTGTAGCTTTGAGCTGACTCGTTCGGCGCGTCCAAATCCCGGCTTTGTTTCCACGCGACGTCGCCAGTGGCCTTGTCCAACGCGATGAGATACGAACCGCCGGTTTGCATGCAAGCGATGACGACGTGCTTGTGGGTCATGACCGGCGATGTGCCCAGGTCCCACCACAATGTGTCCTTGCCATATTTCTCTTGCAGGTTGATGCGCCACAGCACGGCGCCGGAATAGTCCAGGCAGGCCAGCTCGCCGCTCTTGAAATAGACCGCGACATACTTGCCGTCAGTGACCGGCGAAGGGTTGCTGCCGCTGGCTTTGCGGTTCTTGGCGGTGCGCTCGTCGCCCAGGAGCACTTCCCACTGCTTCTCGCCTTGGCGATTCAAACGCAACAGGGAGTTCTTTCCGCCATTGGCGCCGCTGACGAAAATCGCATCTTGCCAAACGATCGGCGTGGAGGCGCCTATTCCCGGAAGTTTGTATTTCCAGCGCACGCCTTCTTCCTTGCCATCGGCGACTTGCCATCGTAAGGGAAACGCTTCGCCCACGGCGGCGCCGTCCGCTTGGGGCCCGCGCCAACGAGGCCAATTGTCGGCATGGGCCGGCTTCCCGGCGGTCGCCGCCCCACAAATCACAACAGCCAAAATAGCCATCAACGGTCGCATCACGGCAGTTTCTCCAACCCCAGGAAACGTCGCCACTCAGCGGCAAGTGTAAAGCGGATCGCCCGCGCCCGCCACTGTTCTCAAAAGGCCGAGCTGCTCCAAGGGCCGACAGGATCGGTGCGCTGCCCGCAGAAGCATCAAGTCAAGAAAAATTCGGATGAAATGGACCACGAAAGGAAACGGAGAACCACAGAGGCGGATGCAATTCTGCCCTCTGTGTTCCTCCGCGCTTTCTGTGGCGCCCCGTTTCACGGCCCCACAGGCACATCGCCACCGCCCGGACAATGACAGCGTCGCCGGCGATCCCTTAACTTGACGCCCATGGGAAGACTCGCCTTCGCCCGTGGCCGGTTCATCTTCTCTCGGCCGGGTCCTGCGGGTATTCTTGAAGTATCGCTCGCCCCTTCCAAGCCAGGAACAACACATGAACCGGCTGCTCCTGATAGTCCTATCGCCCATGCTTTTCCTTTTCATCGCCACCTGCGTGCCCGCCCAGGAATTGGGCCGCGATCCCGAATCGCTGGAAAGCACCGAGCGGACGATCGCGAGGTTGATTGGCGAGTTGGGCGCCGACGAGTTCGTGCGACGCGAAGAGGCGCAGCAACGACTGCTGGACATCGGTTTGCAGGCGTTTGACGCCTTGGCCGAGGCTCAGGACAACGCCGATATCGAAATCGCCGAACGAGCACGGTATATCCTCCGCAGCCTGCGATTCGCCTGGGTCGAAGAGGAGGAGGACGAGGCGGTGCGCGATGCGGTGCGGGACTATGACACCAGCAGCATCAGCGAACGCCGCTCGCGGATCGAACGTCTAGGCCTGTTTCCTTCCACGGTCTCCTCGGGGGCCTTGGCCCGCATCGTGCGATTTGAACGGGAGCCATTGCTATCCAAACAGGCGGCCCTGGCGGTGATGCGCCAGAAAGTCCAGCCGGACCAGCGCGAAGCGTTGGCCGCGCAGTTGCTGGCCAGCGTCGGCTCAAGCGTACGAGATGGCGCCAAGTGGCTGCGGCTGTACGCCCGCACGTTACGCGATCCCCAAGCCACGATCGACGAATGGGCGAACGTGGTCATGCAGCAACGGCGGTTGTTGGGAGAGACGTCCGACACCAGCGCCCGCGACGTTGTTCGCGAAGTAATGCGATGGCGAGCCGAGCAGTTGATGGACTTGGACGCCGTCGCGGCCCGACCGGCGCTGTTGGAGCTGCTCGACCTGGTGGACGATAACCCGACCGCACTGCTGGCCGCCGCGGATTGGTACGCCTCGGTGGGCGCCTGGGACATGGTGGAAACCATGCACGAGCGTTTTGCGCCGACGTTTCAGGACTCCGTCCTGTTGCAATATCGCTTTGCCGAAGCACTCAGCCGGCAAGAGAAAGAAGACGCCGCAGAAGCCGCGGCGGCGGCCGCGCTGCAGCTGCATCCGCAGCGCTACGAAGAGCATCGCCTGGCGGCCGACATGTTGCAGGAGCGCGGACTGCACGCCTGGTCGGAGCAAGAGTATCTCTCACTCATCAAGTCGCACGAACCAACCGAGCTGATTTCCGTCCGCAGCCGACTCATGCTCGCCGAACTGTACCACGATCAATATCGTGAGTTGGAAGCCGCACAAGTCCTGCAGGCCATGTTCGACGCGATGCAGGACAATCCCGTGATTGGCGAACATCTGGCCAACTTGCGATCCTTGGAAAGCACCCGGGCGCGGATGCTGCTGTTCTACGCGAATCACTACGGGGCGCAGGGCGATACGGCGAAGCAAAAGGAATCGCTCGCCAAAGGACTGGAGCTGGAAGTGACGGAGATCGACTTGCTGATCGCCCAACATCAATTCAGCGTCAAGCATCCCAAGGATCAAGCATGGCGCGAAAGCGTCATGAAAGCGGTGAATGAGACGCTCAGCGATTATCGAGACGGCATCCGCACGTGGAGGGAGCAATTGAACGATCGCAGCAACCCGCCGCGAAGAGCTCAAGTCGAATACACGCTGGCGACGTTTCATAACCAGCTGGCCTGGTTGATCGCCAACACCGAGGGCGATTTCGATGAAGCGGTCGCGGCCAGCCAGGAATCGCTGCGTCTGCGGCCGAATTATCCAGGGCATCTCGATACGCTGGGTCGCTGCTATTATGCTCGCGGCGATTTGGAACAAGCCGTCAAGCACCAAAGGCGTGCGTGCGAGTTGGACCCAGGATCGCTGTCCATGAAGCGACAGTTGCAGCTCTTCGAATCCGCACTGGCTGAAGCTAACGCCAAACGTTGAGGCGCATGACGGCACGCGTTCCACCGCTGATCCACAAAGAACCCCAATCGCCACGGTCGGCGGCGGTCTGCGAGCGGGTCGCTCGCAGCTGGCGCGTTGACCACCGGAACGAGATGCGGCTGCATGGAGTGGTCGGCTTGGGGGCCGCCCTGGTGCTTATGTCGCTGTTTCTCTGCCAAGTGCAAGGCGAATCCGTCGTGACGCCGTTCAGCTTGCGCCCCTTGCCCAATGTTTGCTACTGGCGCATGCAGCTGGGTCTGCCTTGTCCCGGATGCGGCATGACGCGGGGGGTGATTCACACGCTGCATGGCGGCTGGCGCGAGGGGCTCATGCTGAATGCCGGCAGCCTCTTGATGGTGCTGCTGCTGCTCCTGCAACCGCCGCTGCGCGGCTGGTCGATCTGGAAGCTGCGTCAAGGCCGCCCACAACCGCTGGGGGACAAGGTTTCCCTCGGGCTTGGGCTGGCGTCCTTGATCGTGAGTTTGGCACAATGGGGCTGGCGATTGCTGCTGTGATGGTCGCCGACCGAACGCCCACACGCATCGCATCCAGAAGGGGAACTCATGAGCTTGAAGTACCATGAACGCGGTCACGGACAGCCCCTTCTTTTGGTGCATGGATTCCCGTTGGACCATTCGATGTGGCGAGGCCAGCTCAGCGTCGCTGAGCGCACATCGGCGAGTCATCGCCGTGGACCTGTGCGGTTTTGGCACAACACCGTTGCCAGCGGCCCATGATGGAGCGGCCTACACGATGGTGCAGCATGCGGATGATCTGGCCGAATTGTTGGATGATCTTCGCCTGACCGAAGCGGTGGATCTGGCTGGCCTGTCCATGGGCGGGTATGTCGCTCTGGAATTCCAGCGGCGACATCCGGCCAGACTGCGACGCTTGATCCTCTGCGATACGCGGAGCGAAGCCGACACGGCCGAAGCGGCCCGGAATCGCCTGGCGGCGGCCGAAACCGTCCTGCAAGACGGTGTGGCGGAGTTGGCTGAGGGAATGATTGGCAAGCTGTTCGGCGCCGCCACGATCCGCGACCAGCCTGAAGTTGTACAGCAAACGCTGGAGGTCATGCGGCGGACGGATCCGCGGACGGTGGCCGCGGCCTTGCGCGGGATGGCGGTTCGCAGCGATGCGACCGAATGGATCGATCAGATCAAGCATCCTTGTCTGGTCATTTGTGGGGCCGAGGACGCGATTACTCCGCCCTCGGTGATGGCGCCGTTGGCACGACGATTGCAGTCACGGTATGTGGAAATCCCCGGCGTCGGCCACATGGCGCCTCTGGAAGACTCGCCCCTGGTCAACGAAGCGATTGAGACCTTTCTCCAGTCGGCCGACGAGGGGCAAGGCGAAACTGCATGAACCCGCCCGACTCGCATTATCGCAAGTGCCCCTTAACCGGTGAGAAGGTCGTGATTGCAGCCTGCCGAGGCGAGCGCCCAGGCGCGTTGTTGGGCTGGCCCACCGCTCCCGCTCCTGAGCCAGACGGCGATCAGGCGTGTCCCTTCTGCGCGGGCAACGAGCATGAGACGCCGCCGCCGCTGGATGCTTGGCCCCGCCAAGGGCCGTGGCAAGTTCGCGTGACTCCAAACAAGTATCCAGCGTTTGTACCGGACGCCGACCCCGAACGCTCGGCCGCCGGGAGTCATGAAGTCATTATCGAGACGCCGCGGCATTTGCAATCGCCCACCCAATTGAGTGATCAGGAATTGGCTGAGGTGTTCTCGATGTACGCCCGACGGATCCGTCACCATCGGCGTCAAGGGCGTTGGCGGTTCGTGTTGGTGTTTCGTAACCAAGGCTGCCGTGCCGGCGCTTCGCAACCTCATCCGCACAGCCAGCTGGCGGCGCTGCCGACCACGCCCGCTCGGATTCAGCACATGGTCCAGGCCGCCGGTCCCGGCGTGTTCGAAGGGCTGTGGCGCGATGAAGCGTTGCAGGTGGCGTTCCGTGGCCGCCTGGTCGCGTTTTGTCCCGCCGCCAGCCGAGCCGCCGCCGAAGCCTGGGTCATGCCGTGTCGCCCCACGCCGCGGTTCGAGGATTGCTCGGATGAGTCCATCCTGGACGCCGCCGCATTGGTCCGCAGCGTCGCGTTGGCCTTGGAGGAGTACGCGCCAGGCATCAGCTACAACTGGATCCTGAACACGGCGCCCTTTGACAGCGGGCCCTGCGACCACTATCACTGGCACATCACGTTTATTCCTCGTCTGACGACTCTCGCCGGATTTGAATGGGCTACGGGACACTACATTAATCCGTTGCCACCCGAACAAGCGGCCTCCTGGTTACGCTCCTCACAAGCGATGCAGCCATCACGCCGCGCGCTGCGCGTCAGCCAGAGCAACTAGAAAGCCTGAATAAAACGCGAAGACTTTGTCGATCAGGTGGAGTGTGCCTTGCTTGAACCGCTCATCCCCTTCCCGCTCAGAATCACGGTGCCATGAGTTCAGCGATTCGCCTTTGCCTTGTGTTGCATAACCATCAGCCGGTTGGCAATTTCGATCATGTCTTTGAACAAGCCTATCAAGACAGCTATCTGCCGTTCCTTGACGTGTACGAGGAATACAGTGATTTAAGGCTGTCCCTGCACACCAGCGGTCCGTTGATGGAGTGGCTGGACGAACGCCACCCCGACTATCTGGATCGGCTCTCCAGGCTCGTGGGGCAATCGCGTTTGGAGATCGTCGGCGGCGCCTACTACGAACCCATTCTGACCATGATCCCCTCGGAGGATCGCATCGGTCAGATCAAGACCTACCGCGCATGGCTGGAAAACCGGCTGGGAGGCCGGATTCGCGGCCTCTGGGTTCCCGAGCGAGTCTGGGAGCAATCGCTGACGTCCGACCTGGCCGCGGCCGGCGTGCAGTACACCGTGCTGGACGATTTCCACTTCCGGAACGCCGGACTCTCGGAGAATGATCTGCACGGTTACTACCTGACCGAGGACGACGGCAACTTGCTGTCGGTCTTCCCCGGCAGCGAACAACTGCGATACCTGATCCCCTTCGCGGACCCGCATGAGACCATCGACCATCTCCGCCAACTTGGCGAACGCCATCCAAACGCTGTCGCGGTCTTTGGCGATGACGGTGAAAAATTCGGCACTTGGCCCGATACGCATAAGCATGTTTACACGGATGGTTGGTTGCGGCGCTTCTTCGACGCGCTGCGCGACAACCAGGATTGGCTGCGCACCTGCACGTTGTCCGAAGTGGTCGATGAAACGCCGCCGATCGGCAAAGTCTACCTGCCGGCGGCGAGCTATCGCGAGATGACCGAATGGTCGCTGCCAGTCGATGGCCAGCATGACTATGACGATGCGGTGCATCGATTGCAGGACCATGACTGCTGGGAAATCGCCAAGAACTTTATTCGCGGAGGCTTCTGGCGGAACTTCAAAGTCAAGTACGACGAAGCCAACGAGATGTACTCGCGGATGATCGCCGCCAGCCGCCGGTTGCGCGACGCCACCATTCGCCAAAACGAACATGACGTCGATCTGCTGGAACAGGCCCGGCAAGCCCTTTATCGCGGGCAATGCAACTGCAGTTATTGGCACGGCGCGTTCGGCGGCATCTACCTGCCGCACCTTCGCAACGCCGTCTATCAAAACCTGATTGAATGCGACGACTTGATCGATCAAGCGGCCGAACGGCACGCGCCCTATGTGGAAGCGACGGTGCAGGACTTCAACTTCGACGCCTGCCAGGAAATCCGCCTGGCCAGCGAGAAGTTCATCTGCTGGTTCGCGCCCATTAGCGGCGGCGTCATGTATGAACTGGATCTGCGGGCCATCCGCCACAATCTGCTGGCCACGCTACGGCGACGGCCGGAGTCGTACCATCGCAAAGTGCTCGCCGGCGCCCAGGGTCACGGCGAGCATGTGGCCAGCATCCACGATCGCGTGGTCTTCAAGCAAGAAGGCCTCGATCAGATGCTGCAATACGACTCGTTCGCGCGGAAATCGTTGGTGGATCACTTCTACGATGAAGGCGCCACCCTGGAGGCCGTGCGCAGCGGCGACGCGATGGAGCGAGGGGACTTTGTGCATGGGGCTTTCGACGCGAAACTCCGCCGCAACCCCAAGTGCATCCAAGTCCAAATGAGCCGCATGGGCAACGTGTGGGGCGAGCCCATCAAGCTGACCAAGGGCGTGACGATGCACGCCGGCGGCGACACCCTGGAGATCGCCTACCTGATCGAAGGCGTCCCCCAGGATCGCGTCTTCCACTTCGCCCCGAATTCGGCTTCGCCGGCTTGCCGGCCGACGCGGACGACCGCTTCTTCTTCGACGGCGAAAAACGCCTGGGACATCTCGGTCAGGCGTTGGACCTGCAGAACCAATCCAGCTTGGGACTCGCCGACCACTGGCAAGGCGTGGAAGTCCAACTGTCCGCGGCTCAGCCCACCAGCTGGTGGACCTACCCGATCGGCACCGTCAGTCAATCCGAAGGCGGGTTCGAACTGGTCCACCAGTCGATTTGTGTGCAACCCCATTGGTTGGTGCGAGGCGACGTCAACGGACGTTGGGTCGCCAAGTTGGAATTGAAACTCGACTGCTCCCTGGCGCTGCAAAGGGCGGACAACAAAGTTCACGCCGCCGTGGAGTAGCCTTGGATCGAACGCGACTCGCGGGTCGGTTTACCTTCTTTGACCGCCCCGCGATGAGACGTTCGTGGGCACATAGAACATCTGCGGATCATCGATGACCCAGGGCGTTGACCACGTGCGGCCATTGTCGCCGTTGCAGACGTTGAAAAAGAACGTCATGAATCGCTCGCAACGATAGCCGTAGGGGAATTGCGAAGTGATGTAGTCCGCCTCGGTCAGGTCGTCCACGCCGGGACTGGCGTAATAATGCACTTGGCCGTCGCCAGTGAACGACATCCCGAAGGTCCACCATCCCGTCTCGGTGATGCGCGGGCCGGGGATATCGAAGCCGCGGTCATTGGAGCGAATGCTGATGTAGGCGGAATCCTCGGTCTTGCGGCTGAGCTCCTTGCTCTCGAAGACAATGAAGAGCCCCGGCCAGTACTCCTCGCGCTGCATCGATGTCGAACGACCTAGGAAACCCCCGCTGGCCTTGCTGATCCGCGTATCAACCGAGGCCCTGACGGCGAACGAGGTGCCATTGCGCTCCTCCCATTGATCGAAGGGCGGCAAGAAGACGCGGGTCGTGAAGTTGGGGGTCTGGCTCACCGGAATGCGGCCGCCCAAGCGCGTGTGGACATTGCAGATGTAATCGTCTTGTTGCAGCTTGAAACTCGGGCGACCAGGGACGCCCGTCTGCAGCGATCGAAGCAGCAGCGCGCCGCTGCTGCCTTCAATGCCGCCGGCCGGAGTCGTCACGCGCTCGACCTGATCCGGCTGCCCTCGCTTGACGCCCTCGTACCAGCGATCATTCGAGGACACGCCGCCTTGACCGCCGGTGAATTCGTTGATGTTCTTCGAGCTCTTGGGGAGATTCGGGATGAATTTCCACTCTTTGTCCTCGAAGTCATCGCCCACTTGCGGCAAGTAAACACCCGTCCCAGGAACCACCGGACGATCGGCGCGTACGGACGACGCACCCCAGCCAGCAACCATGGAAACCGCGAGGACAACCCGAGCGAAACGTACCAGCATGACATGCATCCTTACGCGATAGGAGAATCCGTACACGTGCAAGGATCGGTGCAATCACACCCAAAGTTCGCTGAAATCCCCAGAAGGTCGCCCTGGGCGGCATGAGACGACCAGGCAAGAGGCAGTGAGTTTAACGCGCGACGGGTTCCAAGGCCCGAAGGGCCGGCAATGAAGCGAGCGCGACTCGCTGGCAAGTTCCCGCCACGGGCTGTCCCCGTCGGACCAGAATTCGTCCCAGCGGGGCGCGCTCCTCGCCAGCCCGTGCCCATTCCCGCCACCGGCTGGGCTCGTCCCAGCGGGGCGCTGCTCCTCGCCAGACCGGGATCGTTGCTGGCGGGGAGCAACGCTCGACGCGGACATGCCCCGTCGTGGCGTGCTCGCCGTGAGGCCACGGTCGCCAGCGAAGGGACGGCGCAAGTCCGGTTGTGTCGACTTGTCAGCCCTTGAGATCATTGGCCTGAAAGTCGACGGTCACGCCTTGGCCGGCCTGGGTTTCGATCTTCAGTTCGCCCTTGAGCGCCTTGGCTCGATCTTGCAAGCTTTTTAAACCGCGCCCGCCTTCTCCATTTGGCTGCATGCCCTTGCCGTTGTCGGCGACGCGAAACTGCAGCGAGCGATCATTGGCCCAGATCAGCACGGAAACATGATCGGCCCCGGAATGACGCACGCTGTTGTTCAGCGCCTCCTTCAGCGCCAAGAGCATGTGTCGGCGAAATTCGCCAGGCAGCCTGCGCTCGGGACGCTTGGCCTCACATCGCACTTCGATCGAATGCTCCGTGCCAGCCAACAGATTCTCGGCGACCAACTCCATCCGTTGAAGCATCTCCTGCAGGGTGCACGCCGCGCCGTCAATCAGCCAGACAATGTCCCGCATCATGTTGGCGGTCTCCGACGCCAAGGCGGAAATCCTCAGCAGATCCTCCTTGGTCTCCAGGTCTGGCGGCGACTCGGCGACCGCCTGCGAGAGCATGCGGATAGCGCCAAGATTGCCCCCCACATCATCGTGCAAATCGTTGGCAATCTGCTGTCGCACCGTTTCGAACTTCCGCGCGGCGAAGGACTCGCGTCGCGCGCGGTAATACCACGTCATGCCTGCGGTCAGGGCGATGCAGAAACATACGCCGCCCAAGGCGATCGTTCGCCAAAGAGACTTCCACGCGGCGACTTCGGCGACTTTCGCGTTCGTTAGATCGAGCAAGTCGGGCGCATCCGCATGCAGAGCATCCAACACGATGTTGAAGACCAGCGGCCCGGTGTCGCCGTCGGCGACCAAAAGTGGCTGGCCGTGCAGATCCGCAGGGTCGACCTCCGGTTTCGCAACCACCCGCGCGTCTTGGGCCAAGTTTTTTCCAGCGGTATCAAGCAGTTCGATCTCGGCCAGCGCGGCGTAGATCCCCTCTGGCTCGCATATCGAGCAGATTCGACGCGGGGCGGGGCGAAGCGCAGACATGCGGAGACGCATGAAGCGCGCTTGAATCGGAGGCAGTTGGATGGGCGTCGCCGCATCAGGGAACAACGCCAGTACGCCCTGCCGACGTTCCAAGCGAGTGACGGCCGCCGCGTCCATGAGTCGGAATTCATGGATGTGCGAGAATTGTTGGTCATTGGCGAACTGCACCACAATCTGACGCGGCAGGCAGTAGGGCTGCTCGTCCGGCAAACCCGGATCCGCCAAGAACGCGGGATATAACCGCATCTCGCCCAGCGTCGCCGCCTCCGCCAACTCCAGATTCAATTCCCGTTCCGCTTCGCTCGACTCGGCGGCGGCGGATCGATAACCGAGCGGCCCCTCGCGTTTGGCCAACTCCAGACGTTTCGACAACTCGCGCCCGTCAACCAAAAACGCATCGTCCCAGTGCTCGGTCTGGTAGTGGCCGTCGCTCCGGACCCTGGCGTTCAGACAGACGTTCAAGCCATGGGAAAACGCCGCGAACTCGGCCAACGCGACAGCGAAGAATTCCTTGCCCTCGTGCAGCCCAACGTAGTGTTCGTGAGACACGAAGCGAATCGTGCGCACGTGCCTTTCTTCGATCGCCGTGTGCAGCGCGGGCCGGGCCTCGCCCTGCGATTCCGCCGACCACTCCCAAACCGTGCGGAACGGTCCTGCGCTCTCGTTCGGCGACACCTCAACCGAAAACCGGCGCGGGAATCCATAGCCAGGCTCGTCGCCGAGTCGCAAGAGGGACTTCGCCTTGGCCGGAACGACCGCCATTTGCTCGATGTCCCGAGGGCGATCCAAGACGATATCGATCTTGTACTCGCCCTGGCCGCTTTCCTGAATCAGGGAATGGAAACCCCAACCAGGAGCAGGCGCCTGGAATCGCCGCTCGAGGACCGCCGCGATCTCTTTTTGCCGCTTTTCGAGCGATTCCAATTGAGGCGCCAAGCGGCGCGCCACCTGCTCGAAAACCCCGCCGCGAACTTCACGCGCAGCGCAACACAGCAAACCACCAACAGCGTAGGCAGCGTGGCTCTTGTCATCGCCCGAATTACGTCAGATACCATGAACGAACTTGTCCGAGACCCCAACTTGGCGCGACCGCGACTTTCGTGACGCCGACGGAATATACGAACGCTGTGACACTGGTAAGATACTCGAAGCGGCGATTTAGTTCCAGCGAAAACGCCCCCCTGCCTAGCTTAAACCTGAATAGCTACAAGAGTGGCTTTCCGGCCCTTTTCCCAGGACCGTCATGATTTCCCCAACTCTGATCCGCCAGCTTCGAGTTCCCCCCGGCAAGCGAGTGCGGCTGAAAGACCGGGAAACCGGCTGGTGCAAACCGATCAGCTGAAAGCACTTGGAAAAAGCGAGGCCAAGAACCGGGCCCAGGCGATGCTGCAAGAGAATCAAAGCCGGTTAGCCGAGGCGCAGCAACTGCTTTACGCGGACAATCGCTTCTCGGTGCTGATGGTGTTGCAAGCCATGGACGCGGCCGGCAAGGACGGAACGATCAAGCACGTGATGTCAGGGGTCAACCCGCAAGGTTGTCAGGTGTTCAGCTTCAAGCAACCGTCCGCGGAGGAGCTGGATCACAACTTCCTGTGGCGGCACATGCGTCGCTTGCCGGAACGCGGCCGGATTGGCATCTACAATCGTTCCTACTACGAAGATGTACTGATCGTGAAAGTGCATCCCGAGATCCTGGATCGGCAAGGCCTGCCGCCGGGGAAACGGGGCAAGCCGTTTTGGAATGCCCGCTACGAGGATATCAACAATTTTGAACGGCATCTGACCCGCAACGGCACGGTGATCCTCAAGTTCTTTCTGCATCTGTCGAAGAAGGAGCAAAAGGAACGCTTCCTCGAGCGCCTGGAGAAACCCGATAAGCACTGGAAATTCTCCGCCGCCGACGTCCGGGAACGCCAATTCTGGGACGATTATCAGCGCGCTACGAAGACGCACTCAACGCCACCAGCACGCCATGGGCGCCGTGGTATGTCATCCCCGCCGATCAGAAATGGGCCAGTCGCGCGTTGGTGGCCGACATCCTGACCAACAGCATCGAGAGTCTGGACCTGCACTACCCGCGGCTCACCGACGCGGAGAAATCCGAGTTGGAAGTCGAGCGGGCGAAATTGCTGGCCGAGTAGTCCCGCCCACCCACGGTCCCGGAGCCCCTGCCCCTACTCCGAATCCGCCCCCTGGATCCCTGCCCCCTGATCCCTGCCCCTGATCTCCCTGCCCCCTAATCCCTGATCCCTGCCCAGCCCTGATCCCTGCCCCCTGATCCCTGATCCTGCCCCCTCCCGCTACTGACGCATTAAATACGCTAACAAATTCACGAATTCTTCGTCGCTCACTTGGCGAGCCACGTTGGTCGGCATCAACGACAGGTTCGATTGCCGGCGGGATGCGATCTCGCCAAGCGGGACTGAGAACTCCTTGCCCTTCTCATCGGCGAGGATCAGCGCCTCGCCCGCCTCGCGCCGCGGCAAACCGGCAAGCACCCGCCCATCCTCCAGCTGCAACGTCTCCATGCGGAACGCCACATCCACATTGCGATGGGGATCCAGCGTGTCCTCCACGATCCGGGCCGCCCCGCGTTTGCCGATACCATCCAATTGCGGCCCGATGGTCTCCCCTTGCTGGCCAATGCGATGACAGGCCGCGCAGTTCTTGGCGAACACGATCTTGCCCGCTTCGGCGTCACCGCCGTGGGTGCGCCAACGCTGCAGACGTCGTTCGCCCAACGCCTGCAGCTCACCGGTCCGCCGGCGGCAGCCCATCGAGCAGTCTGGCCACGCGGGTGGTCGCCGATTCGCCCAAGATCGCGGCCAGTTGATTGGCCAGCTTGGCGTCCAGCAAGGTCCGTGCTGAGAGCCGGCCGCCCTCGATCTCCCGCAGGAGGACTTCCGCGCCGGGGCGACCGCTCGCCAATTCCGCCGCCAGGTGCGCCTGCAGCGAGTCGGTGGCGGCGCGCGCTGTCTCCTGCAGGAGATCAGCGGCGGAGGCGGCGCTGAACAACTCCCGCTGCAGGCGAAATCGCATGGCGGTGGACAAATCCGGATGCGAGGTCGTTTCCAACAGGGCGCCGCGAATCGCCTCGTCGGCTTGGTCTTGGCGCCGTAATATCGCGCGGCCAGCGGCGAGTCGCACCTGGGTGTCGAGCGACTGGTCGGCCAACTGGCGGACTTGCGCATCAAGGACTCGCGCTGCGATCCTTGGGCCAGTTGGATGAAGGCCAGCCATCGCCGGCTTTCGGCCAGAGGCGAGAGCTTCGGCGCCGCGAGCGGCGTCGGTGCAAGCCGCCCAATGGCCAGCCACGCGTAGGCCGGTCCGGCGTCCCCGTCAATGACTTGCAGCCGAACTCGGCGCCCCAACAACTCGGGTGGGAACGTCCACTGCACGCGTTGAGCGACATCGTTGCGGGGCGGGTACGTGGTTCGCAAGGCTTCGCCCGATTCCGCGTCGACCAGGCGCACCAGATCGAGCGCGTGCGGCGGCTTGTCGGGAGGACCGCGGTGACCAGCCAGGTAAAACTCGATGTGTTCGGGTAACGCCAATTCCGGCGAGAGCAACGCGCCGGTCCGCTGCTCGCCCAGCACGATGCTGCTGATGACTTGTGCGTTTTGCCCATCGACGCAATCGCGCTGCTGAAATCCCCAAATGTTCTCACCGCCGACGGCGTCCACGGGCCAAGCGGCCCAACCGCTGAGCGGCGTGGCGTCGATCAGTCGCTCGGCGAGTTGAGCGGCCCAAGCCGTCGACTCGTCGGACAATCGTCCTCCAGCGCCGGAACGGACTGCGGACCACATCGCTATCTGACCGTCCAGGTCATGCGGCAGCAGCGTTTCGATCAATTCGGGCAGCTTGGCCAACTGCGCTTCGCCGGCGTAGCGGGCCGCGTGCTGCAACAACTTCGCTGCTTCCGAGTCGTCGTGATGGTTCCGCAAGTACTCGATCAAGAAATCGGCGGCTTGCTCGGTGTGCGATGCGACAGCCGTATGGGCCAGTTGCCTGGCGGCCGATGGACCCCAAGCGGCGACATCTCGCGGAATCTCGCCGGTCTCCCAATGCTGTTTGAGAGCGATGCGAAAGGCTTGCCTGAGAAGAACATCTTGCTTGGGGACGCGATCCAACTGGTCCACCAGCACGCGCAGCGATTGTTCCTGCGGCTGCGCGGCGATGGACAGGGCCGCGGCCTGGCGGACGAAGGGATCGTCGTCTTGCAGCAGTCGATGAGCGGCCACGCGCAACGTGTCGCTCCACGAACCGCGTTCGCCCAGCGCTTTGGCGGCGTGCACCCGCACGCGCGAATCGCTTGATGCAATGCAGCTCAACAATTGCGTTTCGGTCAAAGCGCTCAATCGATGCAGCGCCCAGAGAGCGTGGATCCGCCGCCATGGCGTCGTCGAGTCCAGCACCGCGGCTGACAGAGCTGGGATGGCTTGCGTCCCCAGGCGATCGGTCAATTGATCCGTGGCCAATTGTCGGCGAACGAAATTCGGATCGTCCAAGGCGTCGACCAGGGCGTCGACGGGCATTGCCGCAAAATCAGGCGCTGCGTACTTGGGCGGAGCCGCCTGGGCGCCTTGGTAGGAGATCCGCCAGATACGTCCACTGGTGCGGTCTCTGCCGGGATGCTCCAGCGGCACTTCGTAGTGACCGATGATCCGGTTATAGAAATCCGCGACATACAAAGCGCCGTCGGGGCCGACTTGAATGTCCACGGGCCGAAACCAGGGATCATCGCATACGACCAGATCTGCTTGTTCCTGGCAGCGGATCGTCGAACCGAGAAAGACGCGATGGTTGCGGTTGATGCGGCTGGTCATGACGTTGCCGCTGAACAGTTCGCCGCGGAATTCCGGCGGAAACTGCTCGGCCTCATAACAGGCCACGCCGGCGATGGCGGTCGATCCATGCAAATGATCCATCATGGGCGGCACGAATCCCAGGCCGTCATCGGGCTTGCCAAAGCTCGGGTAGTAGCCGCCGCGCAACAACTGATAGATCGGCTTGGAATGACAGTCGGCGGTGAACAGGTGGCCCAACTGATCCTGCGCCATGCCGAAAGGATTGACTTGGCCCCAAGTGAAATGCTCGACGCGCTCCCCGTCCAACCGCATGCGGTAGGTGTTGCCGGACTGCATGTGAATCGGATGCCCGTCGCGCCCGGCGACGCGCGTCTCATTGTTGAACCCGTGACAGGCGTACAACCAACCATCCAGTCCGCGGCGGAAGGCGTTGTTCATGCCATGGGTGTCGCGCTCGTAGCCCATGGGTCCATAGAGCTTCTCGCGGTAATCGCCGACGCCGTCGCCATCAACATCTTCGATCCACCAGATGTTCGGAATGCTATAAACGACGACGCCGTTGCGATAAGGATAAAGGCCGATAGGAATGTTCAGTTCATCGGCGAAGGTGGTGATCTTGGACGCTGTGCCGTCGGGCCCCAATTCAATGACTTTCACCAGGTCGCGGCCCTCGCGATCGGCCGGCGCGGGTAGGGGTACTCTTGCGACATGGTGACCCACAACCTGCCCCGTCCATCGAAGGCCAGATTCATGGGTTTGAGCAAGTCGGGCTCGGCCGCGACCAACTGAATGGTGAACCCCGGCGGCAAATGGAACGCTTGCAGCTGTTCTTGCGGCGAGCGGAAAGGCGTGGGGCGAATGAGCGTGCGAAACGGATCGTCCTGCGCCTCGGCGAGCCTGGGAGAAAGCACCGCCAGGACGGCGAGCAACCCTGCCGCGGCGCCGGCGAACCACGACGGCGAGTCCGCGTCGCGGGGGTCTTGATCGGCAGGGAATGGGTCGAGGGAGGCTACGGCAAGCGAGTGGAGTCATGGTGTCTTGTCTATCGGTTGGCGCCTACTCCGACGAGGCGGCCGTGCCGGCAACCAGGTCCTCGATTCGCGCTCGATACTCTCCGAAGTGAACAAACTGCGCCCGACCAACGGGCGACTTGACGATCCGGTTCTGCGGCAGCCCGAGGGACGTCCCGTTGGTGGAGCCCAGATCCTCCAACACCAGTCCGCTGGGCGTGATCACGATTCTGGCGTGGCGCCCCGAAACGGCGGCGTGATCCAGGACGATGTCGTTGTCCTTGTTGCGGCCGATCAGCACGACGCTCTCGCGCGGGATGGAGTACCGCACGCCGTCGGGAATGGGCAGCAAAGTCGTTTTTCCCAGGGTGATGACGTCTCCGGGAAACAGCTCCTGCTTGCCGCGTAAGGGTTTGCGATTGAGAAAGGTTCCGTTGGTCGAGTCGAGATCCTGCAAGTGCAGTGACCGCTCGGCTTGCAGAATCTTGCAATGGCGTCGCGATACGGTTTCGGAGTCGATGATGATGTCGCAATCCGGCCCGCTGCCCACCAACCATGTGCGTTGTTCGGCGACGACGCTGTCGGGCGGGAGATTGGTGAGGCAGGCGAGATCGGTGATCGCCCGTTCGACCTCGGTGGCCTGCTGTTGCCGTTGCTGCAGGCGATCACGGAGCCGATTGTCGTAGTCCTGCTTCTTGGCGGGGTCCAGCAGGCAGAGCTTCGCGGTGGAGAGCTCATTCAGCAGTTGCTGCGAGATCTCGGCGAAGTTGGAGGACGCGATTTCGCGCACGTACCGCATTTGTCGCGCCGCGGCGTGATTGATGACCGAGGACTCTGCCTCGAAGACGGTCACTCCCAACAGCCGATAATGATTGGGAGGCTGCTCCGAGGGAGGGATTCCCAGCAACTGATGGTAATAGTCAAACTCGTTTGACATGATCACGTTTACCGCTCGCCTTCGTTAGAAACGCCGTTTTAGTTCACGCCTTTACGCGCAGCATGCTTTCGAGCTGTTGCATCTCGTCCGCATGGATGGCGGCCTCGGGGGGAATGGCGCGAGCGGCGGCGCATTCACGGCCCAAAGCAACCTGGCAATGAGCGGCCAGGGTCTTGGCCTGCTCCCATAACATTTTAACGTGTGAGAACCGCCCCGAGGCCTGGGTGCGGTCATAAAATGTCGAGGCCTTGCGAGCCTGGTCTTCAAGTTTCGCGGCGACTTCCCGCAGGGCTTCGGCCTCGCCAAACACCTCCAGCAAGAGGCGTTGCGTAGCCAGGGCGTTGGCGGGCACGGCCGACTGCAGCGAGAGTCGGCCGACAAACGCGTAGAGCTCATCCAGACGGCGGAGGACCGCCGCCTGGTCGCTCGCTGAGCGGCAAGGCCTGCTGCTGAGGCGCCGCGACCTGGTTGGACTTGCCCCGCGTGGCGGTTTCATCGCCCGTGGTCAGCCGCGTTCGCCAGACCTCAAGCGGCTCCAAGGTGCTCACGCCGTCGCGCCTCAGTTCCACATGCGCGCTCTTGCGAGTCGCGGGAATCCGGGCGGACACCGAGATGGTTCCGTTGGCGTCATAGCGGCAACTGACTTCGATGTCGGCGCCCTTGGGCAAGGGCGGATCCAATTGCACGACGCAGTCGCCCACCGGCATGCAAAACAGCGGGTCCTCGCTTTCCCCCTCCAACAGGCGCACCGTCACGTTGGGTTGGCCATCGCGGTGGGTGACGAAGCGGCGGGTCTTGGAGGCCGGCAAGGGCGTATTGCGGGGGATGATAACTTTGTTGATGCGCTGATTGGTCGCGATGTTGACTCCCAGAACGCCCAGGCTGTGCGCGTTGACATTCACGACCGAGAAACGCGAATCCGAATCAAGGTAACTGTCGGCGTCCAACATGGCCGCGTACAACGCTGCTCCTTGGGCGACCATTTCATCGGGATTGTCGGCCAGTCGCGGCGCCCGGCCGCTCATCTGTTGCAGCTTGCGAGAAACCAGGGGAAGGCGACTCGATCCGCCGACCAGCAACATCTCGTCCAGGTCGCTCCAGTTCAGGGCCGCTTCGCGCAGAACTTCCGCGCTGGTGGTCAATGTCCGCTCGACCAACGGTTCGATGGCGTCTTCGAATTGCTGGCGAGTGACTTCGAATCCGATCCGCAGCCCGGCGTGGCTGAACGTCACCTGCCGCGAGAGGTTGGTGGTCAAGGCGTGCTTGGTCTCTTGCGCCAACTGCCACAACTTCTGCATATCCCGTTGATCACTGCGGGGGTCAAGGCCGTGCTTCTCCATAAACCGTTCAGCGATCAGCGCCGCCAACCGCTCGTCGAAATCCCGGCCGCCCAACATCACGTCGCCGTCGGTGGCGAGAGTGCGGAAGGTGCGTCCGGAGTACTCCAACAATGTGACGTCGAAAGTGCCGCCGCCCAAGTCATAGATCATGATGCGCCGCGGGGCGTCGCCCTGCAAGAATTGCTTGTCCCCGCTTTGCTGCATCTGAAATGCATAAGCGATCGCGGCCGCGGTCGGCTCGTTGATGATGTCGGTGACCTTCAAGTCGGCCAAGGCCGCCGCCTGCTGCGTGATCGTCCGCCGCTTTTCATCGAAGTAAGCGGGTACGGTGATCACCGCCTCCCGCACGGATCCCAAGCGGGATTCGGCGTTCGCTCGCATGTGGCGCAACAGGAAGGCGGTCAGCACTTCCGGCGGCACGCGGCACTGACGCACCTCGCGTTGATAGTGCGACTTGCCGATATCGCGCTTGAAGCACTCGGCGAACGCATCGGGATCCATCACGCCCATCATCATGGCGCGATCGCCAACGATCACATCGTCGCCAAAGTACAGAGCGCTGGGCACCAGGCGTTCGCCCAGGGCGCTTTGGATCGTGGCGGGTTGGCCCGACTTGTCAACGCAGGCCGCCGCGGAAATCGTGGTGCCAACGTCGATACCCACCGAGACTCGTTTCTGTTCGCTCATGGATCTGCTTTCAACAAACGTGGGCAAAGCCGAGGTGAAACTAGCAGCCGGGCGGCGGAGCTTGGCGTCATTCACGCGCCGTCGCAGCAGGATTTGATACGGCGGACGCCGGTGTCCGTGGGCGAGGCAAATCGGCCAAGTCCCGCCGCAGCTTCTCCAGCGAAGTCTTGAACCATTGCATGCCGGCTTCTTCCGTCGGGGTTAGCTCTCCACCGCGTTTCATCTTCTCGAGCGCCGACTTGAATGCTTGACGCTGGGCTTCGTTGTTGGCGTCGCCCTCGGCGTCTTTGGCCGCGGGTTCCTTGCCGGGTTCCTGCTCGCCTTCCGCCGCGGCGGGATCCTTGGGCGGCGCCTCCGGCTCGGATTTCTTGCTAGGCGTGAAGATCCAGACGGCCGCGAAGAGAATCACCGCTCCCACGATCATGGCCCGGTTCTTCTGCTTTTTGTCCCAGTTGGCGAAGTCGAACAGCCCTGCTTTGGCGGATGCCGGCGGCTGGGCCGCCGCCGGCGGGCCGGGCGGCGCGGGTGCGGCCGGCGCGGCCGAGTAGGCGGCAGGCGCGGCAGCCGCCGCTGGGGCCGCCGGAGCCGCTCCCGGGGGAGCCGGGCGGAGCAGGCGCGGCGGAATCCGGCGGCAACGGAGCCGCGGCGCCGCCGCTGGGACCGGCCGGTCGAGGCGAGGCGACGGCTGGTTTGGCCCCCAGGTACTCCGCCATCAGCGCGCTAATGGAAAGCGCCCCCCGGCTCTGCATCACGAACTGCACGTCGGGGCCTTCCCAGCTGAGCCGCAACACGTCTCCCGACCGCAATGACGCCGTTCCCACGATCGGCTTCTGGTTGACCCAGCCTCCGGCGCCGGTTTCATCGCGGATCGTCCAGCCGTCGGCGTCGCGACGCACTCGCAAACGTACGTTGGCTGCGTGCGGGTAGGATTCCGGCGCAAGGCGACCAGGCAATCGCCGCTGCCGCCGATCAGAAAGTTGTCGTCATCGGTGCCGACCATCTGACCGGCGCGATGTCCCGATGCGATCCGCAACATGACGCCGGTGTTGGGGCGAGGCGCGATATCGCCCGCCGACGCCGGACGAACTCCCGTGGGAGCTCCCGGCGCCGAAGGCGGTTGTTGCGGTTTGGGCATCGCTTTCCGCGCCGCCGGCGCTGGCGCGGGGACTGGGGGAGCGGGGCTGGCCGCGGGGCCGGAATGGGCCGCAGCGGCTGGAGCGGATTCGGCCGGTCGTCCCGGCGGGGGCGTCGACGCGGCTTGCTCATGGATGGGGTTCAGCAAGTCCTCCAACGCGTCTTCGGCTCGCTGATAGCGTTCAATCGGGTTCTTCAACAGCAAGCGGTCGATGACGATCCCCAGGTTCGCCGGACAGGTGGGCGCCACATCGCGCGCCGAGGGGGCTTTTTCCGCGGAGGCATGCCACCGCATCCACGCCGTGTTGCTGTCCATGGCGTCCGCCCCGATCCCCTGAAAATGCGTTTCAAACGCCGGGCCGGCCAACATCTCCAGCAGAACAAATCCCAGGCAATACAGATCCACGCCGCCGCCCAACGTCCCCGCTTCGCCGCTGATCAATTCGGGCGCCAGGTACTTCTGCGTGGTGGGGGCCGGCAGTTCGCCGGGCGAATCGCGGCGAACGGCCAGGCCGTCGCCCAGGAACGCTCGGCCATTCTGATCGAACAGGATGTTGTTGGGTTTCAGATTCGCGTGCAGCAAGCCGGCCAGATGCACATGCCGCAGAGCTTCCAACGCTTGCTGCAACGTGGCCCGGACTTGGACCGGATCGGTCGCGCCGCGTTGCATCTTGGCGCCGGCGCTCTCCTCCATCCGTTGCATGATGATCCAGGAGTGCGCCAGATCGACGTCCAGGTACTTGACCAGGTTATCGTGCGCCACCTGCGCCGAACGGCCGGCCGCTTGAAAGACGCGCTCGCGGCGCCGCGTATTGGACCGCCATTCCGGAGTCAACTCCTTGATCGCCACCTGCAGGCCCAGATCGCGGCTGCGACCGTCAAACACCACGGCCGTGGGACCCTGGCCGATCATGCTGATTTTTTCGTACTTGGCGTCGGCCATCGCGGATACTCGAGGAGACAAAGTCGTCGGTCTGGACATAGCTTCTGACCCTCGATTCTAACCTCTGCGGGCGCGATATGGGGTGGGATCCGGCGGCGATCGACCCTTACCTTAGAACGCACGCGGCGCATCCGGCGCACGCAGGAATTTTGGGCTGCGGCCGTTTTTGAAGTTTTTTCGCGGCTTCGATGCGCTCCGCGCCGCACCGTTCGTTTCACGCTTGTCCGCCGCCGGCTTGCAAGCGGCCGCGAATCGTGCCTAACTTGAGAAAGCGGAGCCCCACGCCGGGTCCGGCCGTTGCCTTTGCCAATCGAGGTTCGTTGGATGGACGCGATCGAGATTTACCGCGAGACCACTCGTCATTTCCTCAAGCCCATTGAACCCTTGATGGACGATCCGGATGTCTCCGAAGTGCTTATCAACGGACATCAGACGATTTACTACGAAAAGGCCGGCCAACTGCACCTGTCCGATTGCGCCTTTCCGGACGAACCGTCCTTGATGGCCGCGGTGCGAAACATCGCGGAATACGTGAACCGGATCATCGACGCCGACCATCACAGCATGGATGCGAGACTGCCCGACGGTTCTCGCGTGCATGTGATTCTTCCTCCGAGTTCCCGTCGCGGCGTCCACGTCTCCATCCGCAAGTTCAAGAAGTTGACGTTCAACCTGCCGTCGCTGGTCAAATGGGGCAGTCTGTCGGAAGAAGCCGCGGAGTTTTTAGCGATCGTCGTGGCGATTCACAAGAACACGGTCATCTCCGGCGGCACTGGGACCGGCAAGACTTCGATGCTGAACGCGCTGTCCACGGCGATCTCGGAGAAAGAGCGGATCATCGTCATTGAAGACAGTTCGGAACTACAACTGAATCAACCGCACACGGTCTATCTGGAGGCGCAACCCGCTCGCCCGGATGGTCGAGGCGCCGTCGGGATACGCGACCTGTTCGTGGACTCGTTGCGGATGAGGCCCGATCGCATCGTGGTCGGTGAAGTTCGCCGAGGCGAAGCACTGGACATGATCCAGTCCATGATTTCCGGCCACGCGGGCGCCTTGACCACCGCTCACGCCAATACGCCGGCCGATGCGCTGATTCGCCTGGAGACCATGTGCTTGATGTCGGGAGTCGACATGCCCGTCTATGTCGCCCGGCGGCAGGTCGCATCGGCCGTCCATGTGATCCTGCAACTCACGCGCATGGACGATGGATCGCGGCGAGTGAGTTTGATCAGCGAATGCCTCGGGCTGAATGACGCCGGCAACTACATGGTTCAGCATCTGTACGAGTTCCATGCCCGGGGCCGCGACGACCAGGGCCGCATCGTCGGCTCGCTGGAGCCGACGGGTTTGCCAGCGACCTTCCACAAGGAGCCTTACGAACTGGGCCTGGACCCGATGATCGACCTGTGCCGAAACGTGCTCCCACGCGAGGTCCAGTCAACTTCCTGAAAAGCTCGCCCGCAGGGCTTGCCCGGCTCCCCGCTCCCTGATCCCTGCTCCCTGATCCCTGATCCCTGATCCCTGATCCCTGATCCCTGCTCCCTGATCAGGCGTAGTATTCGCGGTACCAGTTGACGAAGCGTTGCAGGCCCGTTTGCAGGGGCGTTGCGGGTTCGAACCCCACGGCCTTTCGCAGAGCTTCGCAATCGGCGTACGTTGCGGGAACGTCGCCGGGTTGCATCGGCAGCAGGCGTTTCTCGGCCTTCATACCGAGGCATTGCTCTAGCGTCTCGATGAACTGAAGCAATTCCACGGGCTCATGGTTGCCGATGTTGTGAACGCGATAGGGCGCTTTGCTGGTGGCTGGATTGGGCGCGTCGCCAGACCAAGTCGGATCACTCTGGGCGGGTTGATCGGCCAATCTCACAACGCCTTCCACGATGTCATCCACATACGTGAAATCGCGGCGCATCTTGCCTTGGTTGAAAACGTCGATCGGCTTGCCGGCCAAGATTGCCTTGGTGAACAGGAAGGCCGCCATGTCGGGCCTGCCCCATGGTCCATAAACCGTAAAGAACCGTAAACCGGTGGTGGGCAAGCCATAGAGGTGACTGTAAGCGTGGGCCATCAACTCGTTGGCCTTCTTGGTGGCTGCGTACAGGCTCACCGGATGATCCACGTTGTGCTCGACCGAGAACGGCATCTTGGTGTTGGCGCCGTACACCGAACTGCTGGACGCGTACACCAAATGCGCGACATCACCATGACGACAGCCTTCCAGCACGTTCATGAAAGCGGTCAGGTTGCTTTCGACATAGGCGTGAGGGTGCGTCAGCGAATATCGCACGCCCGCTTGAGCCGCCAGGTGAATCACGGCATCGAAGCGGCCGTTGAACAGTTTGCCGCGCGGAATCCTGGTGCGCGAGATTGACGCGATGGAACTCGAAGTCCGCGCGGTCGCCCAACTGCTTCAGGCGATCTTCCTTGAGCTTGGGATCATAGTAGTCGTTGACCACATCGACCGCGACGACGGAGTCGCCTCGATCGAGCAGTCGCTTGGCGGTGTGAAAACCAATGAAGCCGGCGGCGCCGGTCACCATGATGCGTCGCGTCATGACTGCGTCCTATTCCATCGCGGCGGCGATCCCGCTGGGATCCGCCGGCTGGTCTATGTGTCGCTGGCGGCGGAGCCCAGGGCCAGCGTTTTGAGATCATGGTCGACCATCATCGCGGCCAATTCCGGCAGCTTGACCTGATGCCGCCATCCCATTTTCGCATGCGCCTTGCTGGGGTCGCCCAACAACAACTCCACTTCGGCGGGTCGAAAGTACCTTGGGTCCACCTGGACCAAGACTCGCCCGTCTGGCCCGACGCCGACCTCATCAACGCCCGAGCCTCGCCACGTCAGCGGGAGGCCCGCGTGAGCGAACGAGAGCTCGCAGAACGAGCGGACCGAATGAGTTTCCCCCGTGGCGATCACAAAATCGTCGGCCTGCTCTTGTTGTAGCATCATCCACATCGCGAGAACATAGTCGCCGGCGAATCCCCAATCCCGCTTCGCGTCCAGGTTGCCAAGATACAACCGATCCTGCAGACCATGTGCGATCGCCGCAACGCCGCGGGTGATCTTCCTCGTGACAAACGTCTCGCCTCGCCGCGGCGATTCGTGATTGAACAGAATCCCGTTGACGGCGAACATGTCGTAGGATTCGCGATAGTTCCGCGTGATGTGAAAGGCGAAGGCCTTGGCCGCCGCATAGGGGCTGCGCGGGTAGAAGGGCGTGGTTTCAGATTGCGGCGTTTCCAACACCTTGCCGTACAGTTCCGAGGAGGACGCCTGATAGAAGCGGGATTCATTCAATCCCAATTCCCGCATGGCTTCGAGAAGCCGCACGGCGCCCAACCCCGTGGAGTCGCTCGTATATTCGGGAATATCGAACGACACTTTGACGTGCGATTGCGCCGAGATTGTAGACCTCATCGGGACGCACCGTCTTGAGAATGCGGTTCAACGACGAGGCGTCGGTCAAGTCGCCGTAACACAGCCACAACCGCACGTCCTCTTCGTGCCGATCTTGATAGATATGATCGATGCGGCCAGTGTTGAACGAGGAGGAGCGGCGCAGCATCCCCCAAACTTCGTAGCCCTTGCTGATCAACAACTCGGCCAGGTACGAGCCATCCTGTCCGGTCACTCCAGTCAACAAAGCGCGCTTGCCGTTACGAGGCGGGAAAGACTTGTTAGTAACCACGGATGACTCCCTTGGCGGTGGGTTGTTCGATTTGTTCTCGGAACCAGCGGTAGGTCGAACTCAACGCCCGTTGGCAAGTCGATTGAGTGTTTCCAACCAAGCCGGTGAAGTCGGCCGACGTCCAACAGCTTGCGAGGAGTGCCGTCGGGCTTGCTCGCATCGAACGTCAGTTGAGCCGTCGGATGCACGACGTCGCGAATCAGCGCAGCGAGTTCCTTGATCGTCAGGTCTTCGCCCGTTCCCACATTGATCGGCGCCGCATCGCTGTAATGTTCGAGCAAGAACAAACAAGCACTCGCCAGGTCATCCACGTGCAGGAATTCTCTCCGCGGCTTTCCGGAGCCCCAGATTCGTAATTCCGTCTCGCCGCGCTGTTTGGCGAGATGCGCTTTATGCATCAGGGCCGGAAGCACGTGCGCGTCGCGGAGATCGAAATTGTCCTCGGGGCCGTACAGATTGGTCGGCATGGCGGAAATGAAATCGCAGCCATATTGATCACGATAGGCCTGGCAGCTTTTCACTCCCGTGATCTTCGCCAACGCATACGCCTCGTTGGTGCTCTCCAAGGGGCCGGTCAGCAGGTAGTCCTCGCAAATCGGTTGGGCGCAATCTCGCGGGTAGATACAGGAGCTGCCTAGATACAACAGCTTCGCGACTTGGCTGCGCCAGGCCGAACGCAACACCGTGGCGTGCATCAACAGGTTGTCGTACATGAATTCCGCCGGACGCGCCGCATTGGCCCCGATCCCGCCGACCGTGCCGGCGCAATGCACCACATAATCCGGCCGGTTCGCCGCGAACCAGGCGTCGACTGCGGCGGGATCTCGCAGATCGAGCTGCTGGCGCGTCGCGGTCAGGACATGCTGAAATCCCTCGAGTTGCAGGCGCCGCAACATCGCCGAACCCACCAAACCGCGGTGCCCGGTGACGAAGATGGATGCTTGGCGATCTAGCTGAGGCATGGCGACGATGCGGGGCGGAGGAAGGGATGGCGGAAGAGAGAGCGCGCTTGGCGCGACTGGCGAGGGCGATTGGGTGAAGGAAGTATGACCTAGGCGAAAACGCAAGCTCGCGGCGCCGGCGGTCAACCGCTCGGATTTCATGATTGCTTGATCCGTGGGCGCCGATTGCACGCATTGTCCCTATTCTGACCGAATTGAGAAGAGCGAGCGGGTCACTCCAGGCGAAGATTACCCGCCGGATCCGCCTGCCAGACTCGATCAGCCGCGACGTCCATCAACGTCAGCCATAGCCCGCCGTAACAGCACGTGTCGATGCACCTGAGGTGCCCGATGTCCACGATATGGCCCTCGCGATGCGCGGTATGTCCCACAATCGCGATCTTGCCGGAAACATGCGGGCCCGGCAGGTGCTGCCGCAGGTTCGTCCATCGCAGCAGTTCCTCCGGCTGCTCGTCCAGCGGCAGTTTCGGGTCGTAATTGGCGTGCACGAAGAAATACTCGTCGGTCTCCACATACGGCAGCAAGCTGCGAAAGAAGGCGACATGCTCCTGGGGAATGCAATTCAGATCGCCGCGAAAGCCATAGGACTCCAATGTGGCGGTGGCCCCGTAGGGCAGCCAGCGATTGGGCAGCGCACCGTCCAGGACGTCGAGCAGCATCTGTTCGTGATTTCCCAGCAGCGGCAGAAATTGACAGCGCTCGTGAAGTTGACGCATCAATTCCACGACGCGACAGCTATCCGGTCCGCGATCCACGAAGTCCCCCAAAGCCACCAAGGTGTCCTCGGGCTGAGGATTAACCACTTCCAGCAGCGCCTCCAACGCTTGAGCGCAGCCATGCACGTCTCCAAGCGCGAGCAATCTTCCCGAGGGTGTTGGGATCGTCATGGGCCGCCGAGCGTCGGACGCGATTCCAAAGCGAAGGCTCCCATTCTAACTGGACGCCAGGAAGCGCCGCTTGGATAGCATGTTCGCCAGCTCGCCGAAATTGAAATCGATGCCGTTCACGCCTTCCAAGAGATCGACGTCTTGAAACACATCATTCTGCGTGGTGATTCCATCCGGATCCCCTTCCAGGCCATCTTCGGCGTTGTCTTGTCCATCGCGAAAACCGGGCGGCTGCGTTTCTCGAATTTCGTACACGCCCGCCGACAAATCGTCGAACAGATAGCGGCCCGCTCGATCGGTAAGGACGGACCGAGTCTCGCCGACTCCAGAGCCTGGATCGCCTGCTGTTTTCGTCAACGTCACGGTGACGCCGAAGATCCCGGGCTCGCCGGGATCTTTGATCCCATTATCGTTCGTGTCAACATATACGAAGCCCGACAGGCTCGAGTTCACGTCGGTCGTAATCTGGGCGTCATCCTGGTCGTCCTCGCTCAAGACGTCATTTCCTGGCGTGGAATCGACATCAAATTGATCGGCCGCGGTGACCCTGGCAACGTTGGTCTTGACGCCGCCGGTATCGACATTCGCGGTCAAGGTGAGCGTGGCGTTCGCTCCGTTGTTCAGCGTCCCCACGTCCCATACTCCCGTGGTCTCATTGTAGTCGCCTTGCGACGGGTTGGACGCCAACAAAGTCAGTCCAGCAGGCAACACGTCGGTCACTTCGACGCCGGTTGCGTTGTCGGGACCTTGGTTGCTGAGCTGGATCGTGAACACGACATCATCGTTGAGCGCCGGCGTCGCGTCGCCCACGGACTTGACCAATTGCAAGTCAATCACGGGCGGCGTTACCGGCGCTTCGTCTTGATCGTCTTCCGCGAGCACGCCATTGCCGGGCGTCGAGTCAACGTCGAATTCATTCGCCCCCGAGACCTGCGCCACGTTGATCTTCGTTCCCGAAGTAGCCACGCGAGCGACGATGTCCAACGTCGCCGAGTCCCCTGCCGCCAGAACGCCAACCGTCCAGATGCCGTTGGTGTTGCTGTAAGAACCCGTGTCGGCGTCCGCACTCACAAACGTCAGGCCTGCGGGCAGAGAGTCCGAGACGGCGACCCCCGTGGCGTCGTTGGTGCTGACGTTCTCCACGGTGATCGTAAAAGTGACATTCTCGCCGACATTCGCGGTGGAGTTGTCCACCGTCTTGGTCAGCTCCAGATCGATCACGATCGGCTCCAAAACCGCATCGTCCTGATCGTCTTCCGCGGGAACATCGTTGTCCGGAGTGGAGTCCACATCGAACTCGTTGGCGGCGAACACCTGGGCGATGTTGGTCTTCGCGCCCAACGTATCGACGCTGGCGGTAATCTGCAAGGTGGCGCCGCCGGTGGCGCCCAAGGAACCGACGGTCCAGATCCCTGACGTCGGGTTATATGCCCCCTGCGACGGCGCGGACGCGACGAAAGTCATGCCGTCCGGCAATTGGTCCAGCACCGAGACGCCCGTGGCCGCATCCGGCCCGGTGTTGTTCAATGTGATTGTGAATTGGACGTTGTCGTTCAAACTTGGCGTCGCATTACTCACGGTCTTCGTCAGCGCAAGGTCGATTTGCGGCGTGTTCAGATCAGCGGAGTCTTGATCGTCCTCGTTCGGAAGATTGTTGTCCGGAGTGGAGTCGATATCGGCTTGGTCCGCATCGATGACCTCGGCGGTATTGGTCCGAGCTCCTTGCGTATCCACCGAAGCGGTGAGGGTTAGCGTGGCGTCGCCGCCGCCGGCGGCCAGAGTTCCGACATTCCAGATTCCCGTGGTCGTGTTGTAGGCGCCTTGCGACGCCACGTGGTTGATCAACGTCATGCCGCTAGGCAGTTGATCGCGGACGCGGACGCCAGTGGCGGTCGTGTCGGCGTCCACGTTGGCGACAACGATCGTGAAGAGAACATTCTGGCCAACGTTCGGCGTGGAGTCATCGATGGTCTTGGTCAGCTGCAAGTCCACCACCGCGGGCTCAACGACCACGCTGTCCTGATCATCCTCGGCGGGCAGATTATTGTTGGGCGTGGAGTCGATGTCGAATTGGTCGGCGGCGGTGACCTGGGCGGAATTGGTCTTTGGTCCCGGCGTCGCCACCGTGGCGGTGATCATCAGGGTAGCCGAGCCATTGGCGGGTACGGTTCCCACGGTCCACACGCCAGTGACCGGGTCGTAGTCTCCCTGCGATGGATTGTCGCCCACGTAAGTCAAGCCGGCCGGGAGCTGGTCGGTGACTTGCACGTTGGTTGCGGCCACCCCGTCTTGTTCCGCGTCGACATGCTCCAACGTGATCGTGAAGGTGACGTTCTGATTCAAGTCGGGCTCGTTGATGTTGACTGTCTTAGACAGTTGCAGATCGATTGGTTCGAAGTTGTCGAAGTCGGCCATGAAAACCGTGGGGCCAATGGCGCCCACGAAGTCCATTTGCATGTCAACGTCGATGATCATCGAGTCCAATTCGAATTCGATGGCTCGGACATTGCCGAAATTGGCGCCGCCCGAGACGCCGGCGTCGGCGAAGGCTTGATCGAAATCCAGAATCACTTCACCGGTCGGTCCGCCCGTGGGCGTTTGCGGGATGTTGACCAGGGCGGTTGAGAATCGGTCGGCGGTCGTATAGACCCGCATGGTGGCCAAACCGCCCGACTCCGACGCGCCAATCAGCAACTGGATGGCGGTGGAGATCCCTTGGCTGGTGAGGTCAACGTCGTCCAGGCCGTACGCCCGTTCGGCTCCGTTATTGTCGAGGCCGTCCCAAGTCACCACGCGAGGCCCCATCGCGGCGCCCAAACCGCCCGCCGCCAGTACGCCGGGCACGGCCAGCGTGTTGGCCTGCAAGTCCAACTGCCCGCCGACGGACGTCACTTGAGCAAACATGTCGCGCTCGTTGCCCAGGGCGTCGGGCGCGGGCGTCACAGAACTCTCATCAAAGCCTCCGCCAGAGGCGCTCACCGCCTGCGTTGTGGTGTTGAACGTGTCGATCTCAATTCCCGGAATACCCATCGCTTCGGTGGCGGAAATCTCGATGGGATCGCTGACTTGTTCGTTGAGGCCTAGCGGGACGCTGGCCAGTTGTCGCACCAGGTACCTGCCGGCGGTCAGTCCATTGAACTCGTAAATGCCGGACCCGTCGGTGTTGGTCATTTGTACGGCCGGGCCATCGGCGCCGCCAGCCTCGAGCGTGCCGTTGCCGTTGACGTCTCGATAGACCTCCATCATGGCGCCGGGAACTTGTTCTCCCGCGGTCAGGCCGTCGCCGGTCGTGTCAATGAACACTTCGCCGGTGATGACGCCGAGGTTGTTGGCCATCACGCGGCGCCGTTCCAGCGTCTCGCACCGCAGCCAGCGATGTCGCTTCGAATTCCGTGCTCTTTCTTGACGCGCTCGTCGCCGAAACATATCGCGTAGAGCCTGTAGCGAAAACGCCATGAGTTCAGGTCCTTGGTGGGCAGGGCGCGGTGAGCGGCGCCGGGTATCCGGAGATCGGCCGCGAGCTCAATCCACGACACGAGTGCCGCCGCGCAGGGTCGATCGGCGCTGGGGGCGGCTTTCCTAGAACAGGTATCGGCGCCGGACGCCTGGAATCTTTGCCGCTAGATCAAAACCCCGATCCGGCATACCCCTGGCGAACTAGCCAGCCCGCGAGAACCCCCTAAACTGATGGGGCGACGGGGAAAGATGGGCGCTCTGTAGCCGCGCCGCGCTACCAACGCAGCTCGCCGCCCAGGCTGATGCCTTGCAACCACAGGCTGCTTTCCTGGAACGCGAACAAAGGCGCCGCCTCCCCTTGCAGCGGCAGCATGGCCGGCGGCAGCAGGTTCGGGTTGACGCGAAGATCAATCTGATCGCCGGGCCGCACCACGTCGAACCAATAAATCAACGAGTATCCAAGGGACACTCGCAACCGTTGGCTCACCTGATAGTCGACCGTGGCGCCGAATTCCGGGATGGCCGCGAATTGATTGCGGCTATATTCGCCGATGTTCGTGGGTTGGGCCAATAGCCCGCCCACTTGCGGCAACCCCACGCCATTCACGGTGGTGATCGTGCTGCCGTCGATGCGAACAAACTGCCGGTTCGTTCCCAGAGCGCATTTGGCCAGCAGATCCACTCCCCACCGCGTGCGCGTCCAAGTGCCGCGAAGGCCGAGGTCCACTCCATTGAATACATTTCGCGTTTCGAAACGATCACGAATGTCAAACGTGCCATCGTCCGGCTGCGGCAGCAGCGACACCAAGCCTTCGCGAATCGCCAGCGTCTCGTCCAGGTCCGTGTAGCGATAGCCGACCAACAGATCCCATCGCTGCGAGGCGGGCACCGTCGTCGGGCAACCATTCACGCAACCATCGGCGCACCATTGTTGACAGCACAGATTGATCACAGCGCGAAGACCCGCCGACTGCAACGATGTCGTGGCGTCCACCAGAGCCTCGCCGCGAACAACGTCCGGAAACGAAACCAGCTCGGAATCCTGCCTGCCAGTCAGAACATTGAAGAACGGGCGAGCGATAATCTGCGAGCCATTCGAGGCGTTTCGGAAGTGCTCCGCCTCGTCGCCGAGGAAAAAGTACTCGGCCTCCAATCCCGATGTGTGGCAATGATCCATCCAGACGCCGCCGCGGAATCGAGCGCCGTTGCGAACATCCGTGAAAAAGCCTTGGTCGCCCACCAACACTTGAGTGCCAGGCTGCCCCAGCACGCCAGCCTGATTCTGATCGGTGGGAACCGGGCTGGTCGTGACCAGCGGCGGCGTACTCATCCCCTTGGTCCACCAAATCAAGTACTCGGCGCTGACCCAGAAGCGATCGAAATAGTAGCAATTGCTGCGCATGCAACCGCCGCAAGAACTGCATTGGCCGCCGGTGAATTCGCCGCCGCACGACGCGCAGGCGCCCCCGCCCCAACCCTCGTCGACAAAGACATTGTCGCCGTAGTCGTCCAACACGACTGACTCGGCCAATTGACCGCCGCGGACCATGGGCTGCGACGGATAATCGCCGGCTTCGGGAATGTCGAGCTCGACCGTTTGCGCCCAACCGGCGCCGCTCAGGCACAGGCCCAACAAGCAAGCCCAGAAGTGTTTGTGAGTTTCGCCCACGTGGTTCACCGTTGATCAAATTGGGGGAGACAGTTGCTGTTCGAAATCGCAACGGCATCAGGGTCAGGGCTTATAGCGACGCGTCTCGCTGCGCGTCAAGTCCACTTCGCCAGGCTCACAACTTCCAAAGCAGCAGAATGTTGTAGTAAAGATCACTTGGTCTCGCGCCTTCAGGCGTGCTGTCGTAGATGTTGATGACGCCGACTTTCAGGCTCAAATTCGTGGACTCATCCAGGAGCATCTCCCATGAGGTGTCGATGACGAGTCGATAATCAGCGAAGTCCGTCCAGTTCGGATAGTAGTCCAGCTTGGACTTCAGCTTCTGCCGATCGCTGATCTGATAGAAATAGTCAACTCCGAAAACGGCTTCAGGAATCCATGATTCGTCCGGGCCGCCAAAGTCGCGACGGCCGCCGGCGCCAAATCGCCCCTTCAGCTTGAATGGAACCGTATCGTAGAAGCGATAGCTGAGACCCGAGTTGACCGTGAACCGCAGGTCGTAGTTTTGGAATTCGTCGTAGCGCACCGTTTCCTGCATGAAGATTGACCAAGGGGAATCGCCGAACTTCCACTCGTTGCGAGCGTCTAACAACGCGTAGTGCGCCAACAACGCGTCGCGCGATGAGTTCTTGGCGTAATCCAATTGCACATCCAGGACCGTGGCGTCCGTTTCCCGTTTGAGGTCGAAACCCGAGATGAAGTTGAACGCCGTGGCGTTGCCTTCATTACCGTTGATTCCCAATTCGAACGAGCCGTCCCAAATGTCAGGCGCGAACCAGTAGGCCGGTTCATACCAGCTGTACACCGGCTCGGCGGGCAACTCGATCGGCGCCGTCAACGCCTCCGCTGGAAGCGGCTCGACAACCACATCATTCGGCGGCGCCGGCAGCGTCTGCCCCGCCAGCGGCGCTGTGCCCACGGGTTGGACCGGCAGCGGCAGAGAGGGGTCAAACGGCGAGTAGCCGGCGCCCAACACGGGATAAGCCGGCCCGGTTGCCGGGTAGCCCGACTCGGGAGAAGGGGGCGGCCATGGATAACTGGGCGGGGACTGGGCCCGGGTGGCCGACGGCCCCGCCCAGCCGATCAAGACAGCGGCCAGCAGCAAGCCGCGCGCAGAGTGCAACATGAAGAACAGCCTTGAATGTTTACGACCGCCGGCGACTTGCGGGAAGCCCGGCGCCGGCGGGCGAATCAAATAAAGGGCGGGACGTTAGCAAAACTCCCAGCCGCACTCAAGGCGGATCCGGCCCAGCTAACCTGTTTTCTCTGCTGCACTTAACAACCAGCGACGGCGCCCCCAGCAAGGGGTGGAAACGTCGCCGAAGCCGCCAAGTCGGCGGCCCCGCGACCAGGAACCAGTCCCGAAAGGGACGGCCCCAAACTCAGCCCAGGGTGGACGTGGCGGAAGTCGCGTTGGGCGCGTCTCCAGGGCTGGGCGTGGCGGCTATTTCATGGGATAGGCGGTGATGATCTTGACGCCTTCCAGGACCAGGCGCACCCGCGTTGTTTTGGGATTGTCTTGGCGACGGCCCACGCTGCCGCCTACGAAGCCGATCGGGCGCCCCATGCTGACCGTGTACACCGTACGATTGCCATCGCGTTCGGTCTTCACGGCGGCGCCGCCGCCCTCTTTGGTCAACAAATACGCTTCGTCGATCACGGCCAAAGTCCCTTCCCTTCCACCGTCGAAAACTCCATGGCTGCCCGGGCGGTCGGGGTCGTCACGGCTGTGTCGCAGGACGTGGTCCAGGCGGTGTCCTTCGGCGCTTCCCGGCGCATACACCAGCCCAGCCGCCGACATCTTGACATCGCGACCGAGATCACGGAGCTGGCCAAGCTCCAAGTCCGCGACGGTGGACGCCGTGTCGCCGGCTGGGAAGTCCGCCACCTTCGCGTTGGCCGCATCGGTTTCTAGGGGGCGGGCCGGCCGATCCGCTGGCTTCTCGCCATTGGCCGCTTGCTTCGCGGCGGGTTCTTCGAACAGACCGGGCAGGCTCCAGCCGAGTCGTTGATTTAGCTGGGGTTGAGCGATCGTGTAGACCACGACGGCGCCAAAGACCAAGAGGGACGCGCCGACTCGCGTCGAACGCTTCATGCTTTGAGATGTCATCGGCGGCAATCCTGTTGGAGCGGGCGCGGGAAGGGCCGCGGTGGACGCACCGGCGGCGTGCCCTATATTGGTCAATCTATCGGTGGGAAAGATATCTTGTCCACCGCACGTGCCGATGTTCGGCATCCCTGCAATTCACTCCGCGTGCGAGAATCAAGCAGCGATGGAACACTATGAGAAGCTTGGCTCGTTCTACTTGGGCCGCGAATACGACTTGCCCAACAAGCAGCTGACGCCCGAGGTTCTCGAGTATGACTCGAAGGACATGACGACGCATGCGGTATGTGTCGGCATGACGGGAAGCGGCAAGACCGGCCTGTGCCTCAGCATCCTCGAGGAAGCTGCGATCGATGGCGTGCCCGCGATCGCGATTGATCCGAAAGGCGACCTGGGCAATTTGCTGTTGACGTTTCCCAAGCTGCGCGGGGAGGATTTTGAACCTTGGGTGGACCCCAGCGAGGCGTCTCGAAAGGGGCAAACGCCCGCGGAATTTGCACAAGCCACGGCGGACTTGTGGCGGCAAGGGCTGGCCCAATGGGACCAGACCCCCGATCGCATTGCTCGTTTTCAAGACGCGGTCAACATCGCCATCTACACCCCTGGAAGCAGCGCCGGGTTGCCGCTGACGGTGTTGCGATCCTTCGCCGCCCCATCGTCGGCGGTTCTCGAAGATCCAGATTCCCTCCGCGAGCGGATCACGGCGTCGGCCTCGGGGTTGTTGGCTCTGTTGGGGATCGACGCCGATCCGATCCAAAGCCGCGAACACATCTTGATCTCGAATCTGTTGCTGCATGCTTGGTCGGCCGGTCGTGACTTGGACATCGCGGCGATGATCCAGGAGATTCAGAAACCGCCTTTTGAGAAGGTCGGCATCCTGGACTTGGAGAGTTTCTTTCCCGCCTCAGCCCGCGTCGCCCTGGCGATGAATCTGAACAACCTGTTGGCCTCGCCCAGCTTCTCCAGTTGGTTGGAAGGCGAACCTTTGGACGTGGGCCGGTTGTTATACACCGCGGCGGGCAAGCCGCGATTATCCATCATCTCGATCGCTCACCTCTCTGACGCCGAACGTATGTTCTTTGTCACGATCCTGTTGAACGAAGTGCTCTCGTGGGTCCGCAGCCAACCAGGTACTTCCAGCCTGCGGGCGATGCTGTACATGGATGAAGTCTTTGGCTACTTTCCTCCTGTCGCCAATCCTCCCTCGAAGGGACCCATGCTGACTTTGCTGAAACAAGCGCGGGCGTACGGTTTGGGCGTGATGTTGGCGACGCAGAATCCAGTCGATCTGGACTACAAAGGACTGTCGAACACCGGCACCTGGTTTCTGGGGCGATTACAAACCGAACGCGACAAGGCCCGAGTGATCGAAGGTCTGGAAGGCGCTTCGGCGCAAGCCGGCGCCCAGTTTGATCGCCAGGAGCTGGAGCAAATTCTGGCCGGACTGGGCAGCCGAGTGTTCTTGATGAACAACGTGCACGAGGATCGGCCGGTCGTGTTCCAGACTCGCTGGGCCTTGTCGTATCTGCGGGGGCCGTTGACGCGGCAGCAGATCCAACGGCTGATGCGAGATCGCAAGGATGATTCGGCGCGATCGACGAGCCCAACCCTGGGCGGGACAGCGGGTCCCGAACTGGCCGCCGGCCCGGCGCCTTCCGGAACAGGCGCCCCATCGCGTTCCGCGAACCGCCCCATTCTGCCGCCCAATGTGTCGCAGTGGTTCGCACGACCACGACATAAGGTCGGCGGGCGCGACCGTTGCGTTTACCGTCCAGCATTGTTGGGGCAAGCCACCGCCCATTACGTGCGGGCGACGTACCAACTGGATCAGTGGTTGAACATTGCATTCTTGCTGCCGTTCAGCGACGACGTCCCCGAGACCTTGTGGGAGGAATCAGAAGAAGTCCAAGTCGAAGGCCTCTTCTTGGAGGATCATGGGGAGGACGACGCGGATTTCGCCGAGGCGCCCATCGAGTTGACGCGCGGGAAGAACTTCGAGGAATGGGGCAAGGAGTTACGGGATCATATCTATCGCAATCGTCCGCTGACCCTTTACCGAGTTAAGAAGTTGAAGGAATACTCCGAACCGAATGAGTCGCCCGGCGACTTTCGCGTCCGGCTCGCTCAAAAATGCCGTGAAGCCCGCGACCTGGAAGTCGAGAAGCTGCGCGAAAAGTATCGCGCCAAACTTGATTCGTTGGAGAAAAAAATCCAGACCGCGGAAGATCGCGTCGACCGCGAGCAAGCACAATCCAGTCACGCTCAAGTCGAAGGCGTCTTGTCGATGGGCGCCTCGCTGGTCGGCGCCCTGCTGGGACGTAAGCTCGCGAGCCGTACGAACATGACCAGCGTGGCCGCGTCGGCAAGGAGAATTAGTCGAGCGTCGCAACAAAAGGCGGATGTGGCGCGAGCCCAGCAGCAACTTGGCAAGTTGCATGAGCGCATGCGGGAACTGAATGACGAGTTGCGGCGTGAGATCGAAGATATCGACGTGGCTTACCTCCCCACGGAGCTTGAGTTGGACGAGTTGAGCGTCTCCGCCAAGAAATCGGAAATCGACGTCGACTCGGTCGCCCTGGTCTGGCTTCCCTGGCGGATCTCGCCCGACGGTTCGTGCGAACGATTGATATGATCGACGCCGTCATGTGGCCGCGAGATCGGGTGTCGCAACGTTGCATCGGCTTGCCAGGGTCACTAGAATTCACGCCCAGGCGCGGGCCCGCACTTCGCCCCCTCAACGTGACGATTCGACTTGACGATCCGATTGACTTCGAACAAGGACGGTGATTCCATGCCACGTGGAAAGACCTACGACAACGCAGCTGCGGCGATTGGCGATACGCCGATGATTCGGATCAATCGGATGTTGCCCGAGGGCGGCGCGACGGTCTTCGCCAAATGCGAGTTCTTTCAGCCGCTGAACAGCGTCAAGGATCGGATTGGCGCGGCCATGATCGAAGCGGGAGAAAAGGACGGCTCGATCACCCCTGACACGCATATCATCGAGCCGACCAGCGGCAATACCGGCATCGCCCTGGCCTTCGTCTGCGCCGCCAAGGGGTACCGCCTGACGCTCACAATGCCCGAGTCGATGTCGGTGGAGCGGCGGGCCTTGCTGCGAGCCATGGGCGCCAACCTGGTGTTGACGCCCGCCGCCGAGGGCATGAAGGGCGCCATCGAGCGAGCCGCCGACATGGTCGCGCAGGAGGCCAACGCCTGGATGCCGCAGCAATTCGAAAATCCCGCGAATCCCGCCATCCATGAACGTACGACCGGTCCGGAAATCTGGGAGGATAGCGGCCACAAGATTGACGCTATCGTCGCCGGTGTCGGCACCGGCGGCACGATCACCGGCACCTCTCGCTTCCTTCGCGGCGTGAACCCGGACTTCAAGGTCATCGCGGTGGAGCCCACCCACTCGGCGGTGATCAGCGGCGGCGGGCCCGGAAAGCACCGCATCCAAGGCATCGGCGCCGGGTTCGTCCCCAAGAACCTCGACACCTCCTTGATTGACGAAGTCATCACGGTCGAGGACGAGGATGCGTTTGAATGGTCGCGGCGGTTGGCGCGCGAAGAGGGGATCATGGCGGGAATCAGTAGCGGGGCCAACATCTGGGCCGCCGCCCAGGTGGCCGCCCGCCCCGAATTCCGCGGCAAGCGAATCGTCACCATCATGTGCAGCTTGGGCGAGCGGTACCTGTCGACGCCGCTGTTCGCCGGCTTGACCTAGGCTGAGTTTGCGGCCGTCCCTTGCGGGACTGGTTCCTGGTCGCGGGGCCGCTTCCCAGGGTTGCGCTGCGCTGCACCCTGCTTGTCCCGGGCGAGCGATGCTCCTCGCCAACCCGCTTCCCAACGCGATCCCCCGCCACGCCTGGGCTTGTCCCGGGCGAGCGATGCTCCACGCCAAGCCCGTCCCAGCGCTGTCTTCCCGCCACGCCCGGTGCTTGTCCCGGGCGAGCGTTGCTCCTCGCGAGCCCGTCCCAACGCGTCTTCCCGCCACGCCTGGGCTTGTCCCGTGCGAGCTGATGCTCCTCGCCAACCCGCTCCCAACGCGTCTTCCCGCCACGCCCGGGCTTGTCCCGGGCGAGCGATGCTCCTCGCCAACCAGCCCCAACGCGTCTTCCCGCCACGCCCGGGCTTGTCCCGGGCGAGCGATGCTCCTCGCCAACCAGCCCCAACGCGTCTTCCCGCCACGCCCGGGCTTGTCCCGGGCGAGCGATGCTCCTCGCCAACCAGCCCCAACGCGTCTTCCCGCCACGCCCGGGCTTGTCCCGGGCGAGCGATGCTCCTCGCCAACCCGTCCCAACGCGTCGCATGTACAATAGCGACGACTCACAGGCCTCAGTCCATGTCGGAGCCAACGCATGATCACCCAGCCGCTTAGCCTCGGGACCGCAGCTCAACGCATTTGTTTTCTCGTGCTGGCGAGTTGGCTGGGCGCGGCGCCTTGCCTGCATGCCGATGAATTCCATTGGCAGCTGCGTTCGCGAGAGGAAACGGCCGAGAAGTCGGGGCGCTTCCACGTGGTGGAGCGTCCTCAAACCTGGCAGGGCGAGCAGACGGCGTTCATCGTTTGCGATATGTGGGATTCGCATCATTGCCTGAATGCAGTCCGGCGAGTGCAAGAGATGGCCCCGCGAATGAACCAGGTCCTGCACGCCGCCCGGCAGCGCGGTGCGGTGATCATTCATGCGCCCAGCAGTTGCATGGACGCCTACTCGGATCATCCGGCGAGGCGCAACGCGTTGCAGACGCCGCGTGCAACGAAGCTGCCGGAAGAGATCACGCAATGGTGTCATCAGATTCCCGCTGAGGAGCAGGGCGTTTACCCGATCGATCAATCCGACGGTGGAGAAGACGATGATCCCGTGGAGCATCAGCAATGGGCGGATAAGCTCGCGTCCCTGGGCGCAATCCGGCTGCGCCTTGGAAATCACAAATCGCCGCTTTGGACATCTTGGATCAGGATTACATCACCGACGACGGCGCCTTGGTATGGAGCATTCTGGAAGACCGAGGCGTCGATAACGTGGTCCTGTTGGGCGTCCATACGAACATGTGCGTCCTGGGCCGACCGTTTGGGCTCCGACAAATGGCTCGCAATGGCAAAAACGTGGTGCTCATGCGCGACATGACCGACACGATGTACAACCCGGCTCAAGCACCGATGGTCAGTCACTTCACAGGCACTGACCTGATTGTCGAGCACATCGAGAAGTGGGTCTGTCCCACCGTAACGAGCGACCAATTGATGGGCGACGCCCCGTTTCGTTTCTCGAAAGACCTTCGCCCTCATGTCGTGATGTTGATCGCCGAACAGGAGTACCGCACTCACGAGTCGTTGCCGATCTTTGCGCTGAAGCACTTAGGAACCGACTTTCGAGTCAGCTATGTCTTCGCGTCGGAATCCGATCGCAACAACTTGCCCGGCGTCCAGGTGGTGAAAGACGCCGACGTGTTGCTGATCAGCGTGCGACGTCGCGTTCTTCCAGACGATCAGATGCAGTGGATTGCAGATCATATTCGGCAAGGCAAGGCGGTCGTCGGGATTCGCACAGCCAACCATGCGTTCGTGTTACGAGATCCAGCGCCTGCTGGGTTGAGCGATTGGCCCAACTGGGACGCCGAAGTGTTCGGCGGGAATTACACGGGACACCATGGCAACGATGGACCCGCCGTGGAAGTCGTCGTGGCCCCGGAAGCGGCGGGCCATTCGATATTGCGAAACGTTAACGCGTCGCAACTGCAAGGCCGAGGTTCGCTATACAAAGTGCGTCCCCTGTCTTCGTCGGCGCAAGCCCTGCTGATCGGCCGCATCCCTGACGCGGCTCCCGAGCCGATCGCTTGGACGCACACCAATCGCTTCGGCGGCAAAGTGTTCTACACTTCACTGGGCCACGTGGAAGATTTCCAGCAGGCGGCTTTCCAACAGCTCTTGGCCAACGCGATCGCCTGGGCGGCCCGATAAGCAAGCAACGAATGAAAACCGGCTACGGCATTGTCCTCCGGGCCTGCTGACGCGGCGAGCACGCCAAGACGGGGCACGCCACGACAGAGCACGCCAAGACGGGGCACGCCACGACAGAGCACGCCAAGACGGGGCACGCCACGACGGGGCATGTCCCCGTCGAGCGGTGCTCCCCGCCAACAACGATCCCGGCGGCGACACCGCCACAACGGGGCTTGCCCCCGTTGGGCGATGCTCCTCGCCCCGCAAACAGCGCTATCTGGCGGGGAGTACAAGCCCAGTGGTGGCGGGAATTTGCCGAGCAGTCGCGCTTAGCTTCATGCTAGATTGAAAGGGCTCGCCTCACGGCTACGGCTAAAATGGTGTCGGCCCTCCCGGCCTCAGAGATCGCAGCGAGTTCAGCTGACGACTTGGTGGCCGCATCTCGGCGGCGACGCGCTTCGACCAAGGCTGGCGTCTCGGCCCAGGCCCGTCAAATATATTGGCAATCTCTGAAATCCGTCGAGCTGGCGGCCTCGTCGTCAAGGTAGTTCGCGGTTGCTGAATGAGGCCGCTCGTTGGGCCAAATCCAGATTCTTTCTTGCGAGTATCCCATGTTGCGACATGTATTGGCGGCCTGCGCCGTGTTGACCGGCGGCTTGTTGCTTGCCCAGGCCGTCCACCCGGCTCACGCGCAAAGCTTCGAGGCCCTGGAGCAGTTCCTGCGGGCCGATTCGCTGGAGCAGGCCGTCGCGGAATTGATACCGGGCAGCCTCTCGCACGACTACTACGCCTGCCTCTGGTTGCAGGCAAAGCAGCGTTACGACGAGGTCGATCAGTGGCTGGTCCACTGGCGGGAACGCCACGGCGAATCGCCTCAATGGCGACAGATCCGCCATCGACAGGCGCTGCTGACGTATCAGCGCAATCACGATGCGACCTTGACCTATCTCCGTGACGCATTGGGGTTGACCTACGATCACCGAGCCATCTCCCGCGCAACCGTTGAGCAATTACCGTCCCGCCTCGATCCATCGTTGATGAGTGAAGCCACGCTCGCTGCGCGGGCCTTGGCCAATCGCGACGATCTAGCGAAGTTCGAAGACTCGGCGCTGTTTCGCTTGGGACAGACCGGGAAGCTCTCCGCGGCGCAGCGGCGCGAATTGTTGGCTCGCCTGGAATGGCCGGATCTCCCGAACCTGGTGAAGCTGACGGCCGATGACTTGCGCGCCCCCGCAGCGGCGGTTTTGGCGACCATCCCATCCATCATCGACTCACACTTGAGCAACTCGATGAGCTATCGCAACTCGTTCCGGAGCTGTTGCAACAGCAGACCTTCGTCAACGAATACCTGCAACGACTCCGAATCGACGATGCAGAGGACAGCGAAGACCCGCGGGTGCGCCGAGAGCATTTGGATCGCGTGTGGAAGTTTGTCGATCGCTTGGGGCCTTCGCATCGTTCGTTGCGCGCCATGTGCTTTACCACCGCTTGCAATTGCGTCGTCAACAAGGGGAGTATCCCAAGGACCTGTTTCTGCAATACCTGCAAACTCCCAGGCAATCCCCATGGCTGAATGATCAGTGGATGCGGCGGCATAAGGACGGTTTGGCCGAATTGGGCGCTGACTATCGCGCGATCACCGGTTTGCCAAGCATCGGAGATGAAACGGATCTTGTGCGCGACTATCTCGAGAGGCTCCTGGTCGACGCACCGAACTACGACGAGTATTCACCCTACTTGCGCGATGCGTTGATCAAGCAGATCTTCGCGGAAACCAAGTTAATGTTCGCTCGAGGCGACGCGGCGACATGGCAAGCCATGTTGAGCAACGAACAGTCGCAACGCTTGTTGCAGCGAGTTGAACTCTTGTTCCCAGCGAATCAGCCCCGTGATTTCCCGATCGACCAGCCAGTCACGGTCGCCCTCTGGGTCAAGAACTCGCCCCAACTGCTGGTGAAAATCTACGAAATCAACGCCGAAGCGTATTATCGCGAGCAGGGACGCGAACTGGATGCGTCGATCGACCTCGACGGCCTGGCCGCGACTTGGGAATCCAAGTACGAATACTCGGATCCGGCGATCCGGCGCATCCAACGTCGCTTTGAGTTCGCGGAGCTCAATCGGCCCGGCGTCTTCGTCATTGATTTTCTCGGAAATGGCCGCAGCAGCCGCGTTCTGGTGCGAAAGGGCGGCTTGCGAATGCTGTCGGAACCGTCTCCGGGAGGCGTACGGTGCACTGTCGTGGATGGCCAAGGCGACGTCGTCGCCGGCGCTCGCTTGATCCTGGGACAACAACAATGGACCACCGACGCCCAGGGGCAAGCTCTGATTCCCTTCAGCACCCAACCATCCGAACAGCACATGGTGCTGGAACATCAAGGCGTTGCGTCCTTGGCCAAATTCCATCACGCGGCCGAGACCTATGAACTGCGAGCCGCCTTTCATGTCAGCCGGGAATCATTGCTTAGCCGCCGTGAGGCTGCGGTGCTGGTGCGGCCTCAACTGCTGTTGGCGACGCGGCCAGTTTCGCTACAAGCGGTTCAAGAGGCGTCCCTGACCATCGCCAGCAATGACCAGGACGGCTTGAAGTCCGTCAAGATCTTGGATGAGTTCCCACTTGGCGAAAGCCAGGAATCCGTCGGGAAGTTCCTTACGCCGCCGCGCCTCAAGGAACTGACCTTCACGCTGACGGTGAAGGTCTGGAGTCAAAGCCTGCAACGCGAGGAGACCTTGACGGCTTCCCACACGTTGCAACTGAACGCCGGCCAGGCGACCGACGCCATCGTGTGCGCCCAACGGCGCATACGGCGGACGGTTACGTGATCGATCTGCTGGGCCGCACTGGCGAGCCGTTTCCGGCGCGGCATGTGACCCTCCGCCTGAAGCATCGCGATTTTCGCGACTTGGTGGAAGTGCAGTTGATGAGCGACGCCAGCGGGCGCATTCACTTGGGCGATCTGGATGGCGTCGCCTCGTTGACCGTGGCGACGCCCAACAGCGGGACGCCGGACCGGTCCTGGGATTTGCTGGTGGATCGCGCCGTCGGCGCGAATCGCTGGAACAGAACCGCTGGGGAAGAGATCGTGCTGCCCCATCTGAGTCCCCTGGCCACGGTTTCCCGCGAGGACTACGCCCTGCTAAAAGAGGTGGCGGGCGTTCCGGTGGAAGATCGTTTCGACGCGCTTGCCGTGTCCGACGGCCTGCTGCGTATTCGCGGACTTCCGGCCGGCCATTATCAGCTGATTGTGAAACGTGCTGCCGGCGGCCCGCGATCGATCGACATCCAGGTGCTGGCCGGCTCGCCCAAAGCCGGTTATTGGATCTCGAACCAGCGAGCGGTTCAGCAACGCGGCGCTCAGCCAGTGCAAATCACGGACATGCGAGTGAACGACGAGACCATCTCGTTTCGAGTGCCCAACGCGGACCGCTTCACGCGCGTCCATGTCATCGCCAGCCGTTTTCAACCTGAATCGGACGCACTGGATTTGCTGGCCTTGCATGATGCGGCGCCGTTGAGTCAGCGCTTTCCACGCCTGCACAGCGCCCTGGCCCCCGGCCGAATTCTGGGTGACGAGTTGCAATACATTCTGGATCGTCGGCGAACCGCTCGCTTCCCTGGAAACATGCTCCAGCGGCCGAGCCTGCTGCTGAACCCTCATGCTGTGGGCGACACTCGCACCGAACGCCTGGAGGCGGCGCCAGGCCAGGACGCGGCGCCGGCGGATCGACCCGCCGGGGATCCGCAACGCAAGGCCAGCAAGAAGGCGGCGGATCCTCAAGGCGAACCACCGGCCGGCGACTTCGCCAATCTGGACTTCCTGCCACAAGGCGCGTTGGTGCTGGCCAACCTCCAGCCGGACGAACATGGCGTGATCGAAATCCGACGCGAAGCATTCGACGATCGACAACAACTTCGCATCATCGCGGTCCATCCCGGCAACGCCGTGCTCCGCGAACTGGCGTTGCCCGCGGTGAAATCGAAACACCGCGATCTGAGATTAACGCAGTCCTTGGACAAGGACGTCCGCTTCGCTCGCCGACGGCGGTTGCTGTCCTTGAGCCCTGGCGATTCGTTGACCATTGACCCGGCGGCATCGACCCAGTTGCAATTCTACGCAAGCCTCCGCGACGTGTTTCAGTACTACACGTCCACAACCCGCAACGAGCGACTTGCCGAATATGAGACGCTGTTGAATTGGAGTGACTTATCGCGTGAGAAGAAACAGGAATTCTATTCGCTGCGAGCGTGTCATGAACTGCACTTCTTTCTGTACCACAAGGATCGCGCGTTCTTCGATGATGTCGTGCGACCGTATCTCAGCAACAAGCTTCAGCCGACCTTCATGGACCGCTGGCTGTTGGAGGAGGACTTGCAAGCGTATCTCGATCCCTGGGCCTACGCTCGGCTGAACGCCTTGGAGCGAGTATTGCTGGCTCGACGACTGCCGCAATGGAAAGACGCCACGCAACGCTCATTCGCCGATTGGCTGACCGGGCGACAGGCCGACGCGGCGGCCATGCTCGACGCATCCATTCAATCCGCGTTGGCGTCGCGAGGACTTTCGACACCGACGATCCAACTCGGAATCGTTCCGGCGACGAAGAGCCTGCCGGACCTGGCCGGTGTGGAATTGATGCTTGAGAGTCGCAATAGCGAGGAGCGACCACCTATTCCATTCAAGGGGAAGACCGAAAAAACGCCCCTGCCCCCAATGTCTGGCAGGCGATGGAAGCGCACGAGAAAGCCGTAGTGCGAGGGTACTTCGCGAAGCCTCGGGCCGGGCGGTTTTTTTATGAACCGCCCGATGCAACGCAGTTGCAGCGTCGCCTTTTCGTGCAGGTCGAGCGCACGCAAGAGTGGGCGGAGAACAACTACGATCGTCTCACGATCGAACAACAGACGCCGGCCCTGGCGCCGATCAATGCATTTTGGCGCGACTACGCGATGCACGAAGACGGCCTGTTTCTCTCGGGCAACTTCCTCGCGGCCAATAGCAGTTTCACCGAGATGATGTTCGCGCTCGCCGTATTGGATCTTCCCGCATCCGGCTCCGCCCCGGTCTGGGAAAGCGAGCATGGAGCGGATCGCCAGCAGCGTGAGATCGCCATTTCGGCGCCCATGATCGTCGTGCGGCAATCGATCGAAACCGCCAAAGCACCGCAAGCCGCCGCCTCCATCATGATGACGCAACAGTTCTTCCGAGCCGACGATCCGACGCGTCTGGCCAATGGTGTTCAAGTCGACAAGTTGGTGGAAGATGAATTCCTCACGGCGGTCGTTTATGGCGGTCGAGTGATTCTCAGCAACGCCACATCGGCCCAGATGCTTGCGGAACTGCTGGTGCAAATCCCGCAAGGCGCGATCGCGGTCCGTGGCGGAAAGGACGTGGAGCACCGAACGCTGGTTCTCGCGCCCTACAGCGTGCAGACCTTCGAGTACTTCTTCTACTTCCCAGGAGCCGGCGACTTCACCTCCTATGGCGCGACGGTAAGTCGCGACGGCGAGTTGCTCGGCGCCGCCGATTCCCGTTCGCTGAACGTCGTTGGTGAAGCGACCGTGCATGATCGCCAGTCCTGGCTCTGGGTGTCACAGGAAGCCGCCGCCGATGAAGTGCTCCGACTTCCTGGAAAAAGAGTCGTTGATCGACGCGGACTTGAGCCTGTTGGCGTTTCGGATGCGGGACAAGCAGTTCTACTTGGAGACGCTGCGGAGACTTCGCCAGCGGCTCCTGTTCGACGGCGCGTTGTGGTCGTATTCGCTGATGCACGACGACGAACAAGGTGCGCGAGAATACTTGCAACATCGCGACGAGTTCGTAGCCGCATGCGGCGTCCGACTGGACAGTCCTCTGTTGGCCATCCATCCCATTCGCCGCGGGACCCTGGAACACTTGGAGTACAAGCCGCTGGTGAACGCTCGACGACATGTCCTGGGCGACCAACGCAGTATCTTGAATGATCGATTCGCGCAGCAATATCGCAAGCTGTTGGACGCCTTCTGCCAACAGGCCTCCTTGTCCGCTGATGATCGCTTGGCGTGGACCTACTACCTGTTGCTGCAAGACCGTGTCGCCGATGCGTGGGTGCAATTCGAACAAGTTGAATTGAACCGCATCTCGGCCCGCATGCAGTACGACTACTGCCAGGCGTACTTCGCGTTCAGCTTCGAGCAACCGGACGCCGCGCGGTCGATCGTCCAACGCTATGAGAACCACGCGGTGGACCGCTGGAGGAACGCGTTCGCCGTCATCCAACAACAACTGGACGAACTCGACGGAAAGCAGGTCGAGTCGCCCGAGAAAGAACGCCAAGGCGTCGAACAGCTGTCGCGAGGCGAACCGGTGTTGGAACTGGTTGTTGACGGCGATGTGGTGCGAGTGGATTACCGCAATCTCTCGAACATTGAAGTTGGCTATTACCGCATGGACATCGAAGTGTTGTTCAGCCGCGATCCATTTGTATCAACATCCAGCAGCCAGTTCACCCTGGTGCGGCCAGCGGTCACCGAGCGGATTCAATTGCCCGCCGGACGCAGATTCCCACCAATGGAAACTGCCTCCCGAAGTCGGTCGAGAAAACGTGCTGGTCGAGGTTCGCGGCAAGGCGCAGGTTCAGCGTAAGCTGCGGTTGGCTACGACACTGAACGTGCGAATGATGCCGCGCAGCGGTCTGTTGGAGGTGCATGACTCGGCCGGCGGCGCGGAGTCCAAAGCCTACGTCAAGGTGTTCGCGAGATTCCAGGACGGCTCGGTGCGATTCTATAAGGACGGGTACACGGATCTACGAGGCCGCTTCGATTACGCATCGCTGAGCACCGATGATTTGGATCGCGTCGAGCGATTTGCCGTGTTGGTCTTGAGCGACAAGGAAGGGGCGGTGGTCAAAGAAAGGCGCCGCCCGCCAGGTAAGCGGTTACCCAGGGTTGCGACTCGCTGCACCCTGGGCTGACTTGAGGCCGTCCCGGTGGGACTGATTTACGCTGCTGAATCTTGCGGCGTCTGCTGGACGGGTCGCGAACGCCGGGATAGGCTGTGGCGATGCAGCACTTCCGCCGTCACCAAGGGCCCCAGAGTGAACGCCAACAAGCCGTCGTTTCTTAGCCGCCTGAGCTCTCTGTTTTCGCGGCCCCCCGCCGCCCAGTCGCTTTACGACAAGGCCCTGGTCCTGGCCAAGAAAGGAAAGCTCGACGACGCCATCGCCGCGTATTCGAAAGTGTTGAGGATCGATGCGGCGCCAGCCAACTTGCTCGCGATGTCGCATTTGAATCGCGCTTTGGCCTACAGCAGCAAGCGAGAGAACGGTCCCGCGCGAAAGGACCTCGAGGCCGTACTGGCCATGAAAAACGCGCCCGTGGAAGTGCGCAAGATGGCGGAGGAGAAGCTAGTCAAGCTCAAACGCCGCCTGGGCATCAAGGACTGACTCGATTGACACGGCGAGGATTGACGCGGCCGAACGCACTGGAGTTCACAGACGTGCCGAGATTGTCTCGGCGAACTGCATGGTGGTGAGCTGGCCGCCCAGATCCGCCGTCGTCCGCCCCTCGCTCAACGCGGAACGATAGGCTTGCTCGATGCGATCGGCGGCTTGCTCGCAGGCGGGATCGTCACGCGTCTCATGGATGTGCCGCAACATCATCACGGCCGACATGAGCAGGGCCAAGGGATTCGCGACTCCCTTGCCGGCGATGTCCGGGGCCGACCCATGCACGGCTTCGAAGACCGCGTCATCGTCGCCGATATTCGCGCCCGGCACGAGTCCCAGGCCGCCCACCAGGCCAGCGCAGAGATCGCTGACGACGTCGCCGTAGAGATTCTCCAACAACAAGACGTCGAAACGAGTAGGATCCTGCACGAGTTTCATGCAGCCTGCATCGATGATCGCCTCATCATACTGAATGTTGGGGTACTCGCGCTGGTGAACTTGCCGTGCACACTTTAGGAACAGGCCGTCTGTCAGCTTCATGATGTTGGCTTTGTGGAACACCGTAATTCGCTCGCGACGACGCTGGGTCGCAAAGCGAAAGGCCCACCGAGCGATTCTCATGCAAGCCGTTTCCGTCGTCACTTTCATGCTCATCACAACGTCGTCGGTGACCTGGTTCTCAACGCCGCTGTAGAGACCCTCGGTGTTCTCACGGATGACGATCAAGTTGACGTCCGTGAACCGCGTGGTGACTCCAGGCACGCTGCAAACCGGGCGCACGGCGGCGTAGAGATGCAGTTGCTTCCGCAATTGAACGTTGACGGAAGAAAAACCTTCGCCGATGGGAGTGCTGCACGGTCCCTTGAGGGCCAGGTGGAAACGCCGCACATCCTCCAGCGTCTCGCTGGGCAGGACCTCGCCGGATCGCTCCAAGGCGGCGATCCCGGCATGGCGCTCCAGCCAATCGATGGGCGCCGCGGCGGCGGACAAGACATGCACGACCGCGGCCGTCACTTCGGGGCCGATGCCGTCGCCTGGAATCAAAACAACTGTGTGGCTTTTGCTCATGCTTGCCGCCTTGTTTGCGCCGAATAAGTCGTGCTTCTTCGTCTCATGGATCTCGACGCAGCAAAGCAGCTTGATCGATGGTCCACCTCGTCCGCCCTTGTTGAATCCAAGCTCGAAAACCAGCGGCGGTTTGCTCCAAGCCCGAGTCCCAGTTCTTGGGAGGCGGCGAAAGCGTCGCCAGATCAGCAAGCCGCTCAGCCCAAGGTTGCTCGTTCGCCCGCCGCTGCTTTTGCAAATAGTACACGTGGTGCAGCCAGCGCTTGGCCTCGGCGAACCGTTCGGGATGAGGGTCCGGCGTCGCCCCGTCCGCCTGAAAAACCAGGTACCCCCAGGTTTCCGGACGATGCATGTTGATCACGCCTTGCGGCGACCAGACCCAATTGTCTTCAGGGGTCTGGGGAACTCGTTGATATTGGCCATCCACGATCTCATGGCGCCATTGCACGCGCGAGAAATCAACTCGCCAGACCGCTCCCGCTTGGGGCGCGGCCACGACGCCCAGGCGTCGCAGGCTCGCGAAGGGAATGGCGATTTCGACCGTCCAACCGCGATCAATGTCGCTGGGGTCGTTCAACGATCCATCCACCGCCACCGCGGTGCGCAGTCCTTCGATCTCCCAGGCGTTATCCGCATTGCCGCCATCCTTGTACGGACGATCGAGGAAGAGATCCCAGGTCGTGTTCAGCGCGTTAAGCTCCAATTCGCCGTACTGATGATTGTCGCCATCGGGATCGAGAAAGACTTCGAAATCGTTATCGTGAAAGATCACCGCGTCATGTTCAATGATGCTGGCCCAGACATGAGGGTCGGAGAGCTCGGCGGCGATATACCAGGCTCGATCGTCCCAAGCCATTTTGATTCGGGTTGCAAATCGGGGCGCGGGTTGCTTCGAGCCTTGGATGTCGCCGAACGCCGCCGACCACTGCGCGTGCTTCCAGGCGTCGTCATCCAAACGTCCGTCAATTGTCGGCGGCTGCGCGACATGTGGACAACCGTAAGCCCGCGGCGTCCAAGGCGGATCCTCACACCAGGCGACCGTCGGCGGCAGCTGAGCGACGGCGGGACCAGCGCCACCCAAGCCAAGCAAGACAATGCAACCGAGCATCCAGCACCAACCGCGTTGCGGCGGGCAGGGCGACCTCAAGATCACCAGCTTCGAAGGTGAAGGCATCAGCTTTCCGTCTTTCTTCGCCGTAACATCGTATGGCACTCCGGGCAGGAGATTTCCTTGTCGGCCAACTTCTCGGGAACGAGCAGGATGGCCTTGCACCGGCCGCATTGAAGCCGCAGGACTTTCGCCGGTTGTGCTGGATGGCCTCGAGGAGTCGCCTTGGCGCCTGGGGCTCGCAGATGCGTCAACTCGCCATCCGAGATCTCGCCTCGGGTCAGCGGCTCGTATCGCGGCAAGTCGTCCGCGGGCGACAACCGCAGCGACCCGTCATCGTTCTCCACCGCCTGCCGAGCTGGCGATTGCTTGACGGGCGGCTTGGTGGGTGGTTTGACCACGTTGTCAACGTAGCAGTCGGGGCAGCTCTTGACTTGCCCCACTTCGGAGAACTTGGCGTAGAAACGCGTGCTGCAAAGCGTGCAGACGATGGGCACTGGATCGTTGGGTTGATAGCTCGGCTCGGCGGGGCGAGCGGCTTTGGCGGCATTCACCTCCAGCCCCAAGTCCTCGGGCAGCGACGTGGGGGCGGCGCCAGTCGGCTGATCGGCGCGAGGGCGGTTGGGCGCCGTCGGCGCGGACTGAACGCCAGGCTTCAACGGGGAGGGAGTCGGCTGGGAGCGGCCGGCCTTCGTAGCGGCGGGCTTCGCGCGATTCGGTTGCGCCGGCGGCGCCGCCGCTGGCGGGGCGGCTTGGGCGGGCGGTGGGTTGGACAGCTTGGCGCCGCTCAGCCGATCCAATTCCTGATTCAGCCACTCCAGTTCAGCCGCACTCTTGGCGTCCGACGTCGAATCCTCGACAATTTCGGGCAGCGGCAATTGAAGTTCCGGGGCGATCTCCTGGGGCGCTGGCGTCGAACTTGCTGGCGGTTTCGGTGGCGACGATGCGGGAGCGGGGCGAGTCGCGGGCGTTGGACCAGGCGTCGCGGCCTCGCGCGGCCCCAGCCGTTGGGCGTCTGCGGTGAGTTTCTCGGCACTGCTCAGGTCGGGAACGTCAAGCGTTCCCTGGCACTTGGGGCAAGCACATTGCTGACCGTATTGCCAGGGCGCGATCCGCACTTGATGCCCGCAGTGGGGACACGGTATCCGTTGCTTCATCGTCATGTCCAGCCGCTGGCGGGGCGGGGAGTGAAAGAGGGACTCGAGCCCCTATTCTAGTTGCCTCGGGCCCTGATGGTCGAGGCGCCGAATCTCCCTTCGAATTCACCACCGTCGGGCCACAGTTGGGTTGGCCGACCAGATACGGCTCCCTCTCCTCGGCGCGCCCAAGCCTGGGGGCTCATCGCGACCGCGTCCATCGCACGGATCCGCTCGCGGCGGCTGGCGGGCGCGATGGCGACGATTGTAGCGATTGCACGGCTGGCGTTGCAAAAGCTGGGACTGTTGCATCCAGGCAACATGCAGGCCGGACAAAGCGTGACGTAGATTTCGACAAATTGCAACGTCGTCGTATGACCGTGACGCCGATCACGGCGATGCCGCGGCGCACGCCATCACGCTCCCCGGATTCATTTTAGAGGACTTGTCGATGCGTTCTTCGCAAGACGCCGCCGATTCGCTGCCCGGGCCCGCTCATCGCGGCTGGGCGATTTTCGCCATCAGTGTCTTAGGTCTTTTCCTGGAGCTGATGTTGATTCGCTGGATTGGCACGGAAGTCCGCATTTTCGCGTATCTGCAAAACACGGTCTTGATCGTCTGCTTCTTGGGGTTGGGCATGGGGTGCTTCACGTGCCGCCAGCCAACCAGCCTGCGCGCTGTTTTGTTGCCGCTGGCGTTTCTTTCCCTGTTGTTGGCGATGCCAATGACGCGAATGTGGCTGGCGTCGATCACCGAGTTGCTCAGCGTCATGGGCGATCTCGTCATCTGGCAGCAAGCGATGAGCGACAGCATGGCGAGCGCCGTGATGAACGTCGCCGGCGGCTTGCTGTTGACCCTGGGCATGATGATCCTGCTATGGGAGATCTTCGTTCCGATCGGCCGCATCCTGGGCCGACTGATGGACGACCATCCGCATACGATCCAAGCCTACTCAATCAACATCGTCGGCAGTCTGATTGGCATCTGGATGTTCGCGGCGCTGAGCGCCTTGTCGGCTCCTCCGTGGGTTTGGCTGGCGTGTTCGGCCGCTCTGCTGCTGGTGTTTGTCGGCGGCGCCTCGCTCCCCAAATCCCAACGAGCGTTCGATTTCGCACTGATCGCCATGATCTTGATCGCTGGCTTGTTAATCGACCGCGACTCGGATGTGATGGAGACCGTCTGGTCGCCGTATCAGAAGCTGGCCTTGATTGACGTGGATGACGACCGATTCCACTGGAACGGCAAGTGCATCATGGTGAACAACGCCGGTTATCAAGGCATGATCGACTTGCGCCCGACAGCGATCTTTTGCAGGGCGTTCCCGTACGCTTGCACGGTTTGAGCCAGTACGATCTACCGACGCGATTCAAAAAGCGCCCCGAAAACGTCTTGATCGTAGGCGCGGGATCGGGCAATGATGTCGCGGGCGCGCTCCGTGGCGGAGCACAGCGTGTGACGGGCGTCGAAATCGATCCCGTCATCATCGACATGGGTCGGCGGCATCATCCCGAACGACCCTACGACTCCAGCCGAGTGCGAGTGGTCAATGACGACGCGCGATCGTTCTTCGCGACGACCCAAGAGAAGTACGACCTGATCATCTTTGGCTTGCTGGATTCGCACACGACGACCGCCATGACTAACGCCAGGTTGGATCACTACGTGTACACGCAAGAGAGCATTCAGCGGGCCAAGTCGTTGCTTACCGAGAACGGCGTCATGGTGCTCAGCTTCGAAGCGGTGAAGCCCTATATCGCCGACCGCATGGCCAGCTGCATCCGCCAGACATTCGACCAGGAGCCACTGGTGTTCCGCGTGCCGCCGGGAGTCAACGGGTGGGGCGGAGTGCTCTTTGTCGCCGGCGACAAGACAGCCATTGACGCGGCGTTGGCTAACGATCCGCCGCTGGCGTCGCAGATCGCCGCCTGGCAGGCCGAGGATCCGGTAGCGATTGAATACGGCGTCACGGTCACGACCGACGACTGGCCCTACATCTACCTCGAACACGCCCGCATACCGACGTTGTACTTTCTACTTGCCGGCTTGATGATCGCCTTGTTGGTGTATGGCAAGCTGAGGCTCAAGATCAAGGGCGTCTTCGGGGGCTGGCGGAGGGGACACTGGCACTTCTTCTTCATGGGCGCCGCGTTCCTGCTGCTCGAGGTGCAAAACATCAGCAAGGCTTCGGTCGTGCTCGGCAATACCTGGATCGTCAGTGGAGTGATTATCTCCGGCATTCTGGTGATGATCTTGCTGGCCAACTGGATCGCCTCGCGTTTTCCGCAATTGCCTCAAAAGGCCGTTTGTGGGCTGCTGATCGCCTCCTGCCTGGCGTTGTACTTCGTGGACCTGTCAACGTTCGCTTTTCTGCCCATGGTGGTGAAGGCCGTCCTGGTCGGCGCGCTCACGACCCTGCCCATGCTTTTCGCGGGCATCGTCTTCATCGATTCGTTCACCAAGGTCGAACATAAGGATCGCGCCCTGGGGGCGAACCTGATCGGTTCGTTGGTGGGAGGCATGCTGCAAAGCTTGACGTTTGCGATCGGCATCAAGGCGCTGCTATTGGTGGTGGCCGGGCTGTACGTCGCAGCGCTCTGGACCCGACCACAAGCGGCGATCAAAGAAACCCCTGCGCCCATCGATGACGAGCCCCTGGTCAACCAACCGCAGCCTCGCCAGGAAGAGCTCGTCAGTTGCTAACGAGGTCGGCTACGGTGCGCCGCGGTCGATGGTGTTGCACGCCGAGCATACGTCTCAAAAGCGACGGCCTCAACTCAGCCCTGGGTGCAGCGTAGGGCAACCCTGGGAAGCGGCCTTGGGCGACCTGGGGACGGTGTTCCCCGGCCTCACGGCCACGGCTAAGATGGTGTCGGCCGTTCGGGCCGCGGCGCTCCACAATTCGTGGCCATTGATTCTGGTCGCGGGAACGAAATTGATACGCTAGTACTACAGCGACATCGGGCGCTGTAGTACTAGACGCGCTGATCGCCGCAAACCGGAGCTTTCACCGACAGAGGAGCCCATCATGCGACCGATCGCGTTAGGCCTTGTCCTGGCCTTGACCCTGGTAGCGACTGCTTTGGCCGATGAACCAACGTCCAATCCGCCCGGCCCCAATCGTGTGGACGAGCCCGTCGCCGAGGACTTTTCGCTGGATCGAGCCACTCGGTTTTTGGACGACGTGGCGACCGATTGGACGACTTCGCGAAAGTGCTTCACGTGTCATACGAACTATTTGTACCTGGTTGCTCGACCACTCGTCTCACCAGACGCCGACGCTCATCGCGAGGTGCGAGCCGCCCTTGAAGAATTGGTGCAACGGCGCTGGGCCGCCCAGGGCCCAAGGTGGGATGCGGAGGTCGTGATGAGCGCCGCCGTGTTGGCCCTGAACGACGCGGCGACCACCGGCAAGCTGCACGAAGCCACCCGCCAAGCGCTCGACCGCATGTGGACCGTGCAGCGAGAGGATGGAGGCGTCGCTTGGCTCAAGTGCGGTTGGCCGCCAATGGAGTCCGACGACGACTTCGGAGCAACCGTGATGGCGTTGGCCGTGGGCGCGGCGCCGGGCGGTTATCGTCAAACCGAAGCCGCCCGCAACGGCTTCGCGCGCCTGCGAGCCTACTTCAAACAACATCCCGGCCCCACGCTGCATCACCGCGCCATGCTGCTGTGGGCGGACAGCTACCTCGGCGATCTGTTGACCGCCGACGAGCGTCAAGACGTCGCGCAGAAGTTACTCGACGCCCAGAACGATGATGGCGGTTGGCGCCTGACGTCCCTGGGTGACTGGAAACGCAGCGACGGGTCGGAGCAAGACATGCGGCACAGCGACGGCTATGGAACGGGGTTTGTCGTGTACGTGCTTCGGCGCACCGGCGTACCCGCCGATCATCCCAAATTGCAAGCCGGCGTCGCCTGGCTGAAGTCCCATCAGCGCATCAGCGGCCGATGGTACACGCGCTCGCTGGCAACAGACAACCTGCACTACCTCTCTCACGCCGGCTCCGCATTCGCCGTGATGGCCCTAACCGCCTGCGAACCCGATTCATCGGCAACGCAAAAGGAATGAAGCAGGTCGTCGCCAAGAGATGGTGCTCACCGCGAAGCACCCCTTCCGCTCGGCTGGGCTAGTCGAATTCGGTAAGCTACAATCGAACCCACTCTCTGAGGGCCGGTAGCTCAGTTGGTTAGAGCAGTCAACTCATAATCGATTGGTCGCGGGTTCAAGTCCTGCCCGGCCTACTTTCGTCTCCTAAATGCCTGCGAAGCGAAGCGGTTATGAATGACGACGATCCGGTGCAAGTCTATGAGGCTGGCAATTCCACCGAAGCTCACTTGATGGTTCAGATGCTGGCCGACCTTGGAGTCCAGGCGAGGGTCGCCAGCAGCGCGGTGGAGAATGTCGTCGGGGAAGTCCCGTTCCAACGAGCCGTTTGTCCGATTTGGGTGCATCCGAACGAATCGGAGCGGGCTCGAGAGGCCATCTTGGCGTTTCTTGCCAACCGTAGCGACGACGACTCGGCGGAGGCGATCTTTTGCTATCACTGCGGCGCCCCCTTGAACGAGAGGCTCGAACGGTGTCCTCACTGCCAGGCGAGCCTCGACTGGTCGTCGTAGGTAAGGACCAGAAAACTCGCTTGGCGAGCGTCCCATGGCGGGCAACGCCGTAGCGGATTTCGTAAAGCGAAATGACCGTAAATCAGTCCCAACGGGACGGCCCAAAATCAGCCCAGGGTGCAGCGCAGCGCAACCCTGGGTGCCTACGCCAGTCGCGGCCGCGAAGTCCCAAAAGGGACAGCCCCATCCCATGGATGCAAGACCGAAATGGACGTCTGGGAGACGAAGTCAGACATCTTCCCCCAACGCGAAAAACAACAAATGAAAACCCGCTAAGGAGTTGCCCTCGGGGCCATCAGAAAGCCGGTCCCGAAATCAACAAGATCTGACGCTCATTCGATCTCGCGTTGGTATCGTCGAATCTCGTCTAGCATTTGCCGGATCCCCTGTTTCACGCCCGAGAGGCGCTGCTCGGGGTCTTCCAGGGGCGCGTTCTCTATCTGCTGCAACAACTCGGCGAGCGATTCCACTTTGAGTAGCTTGACGCTGGACTTCAGGGTATGAGCCAATCGGCTCGCTTCCTCCGCATCGCCGTTTTGAATCGACTCGTCCAGCGACCTCAATATCGCAGGGCACTCTGTTTGCAAAGCGGTCAATACTTCGAACAGGATTTCCCGATCGCCGTCCACCGATTTCAGCGCCAGATCCCACTCAATCCCCGCTCCGGTCTGATGGTCGAGCGCATCTTCTTCCAGCTCTCGTCCACCGATGTTCTGTTGAATCGCTTGCAGTAGTTCTTCCTTACGCACCGGCTTGGCGACATAGCCGTCCATGCCGGCGTCCAGACACTTCTCACGATCCCCTTTCATCGCCCGCGCCGTCATCGCGATGATGGGGACATGCTTGCCTGACTGAGCCTCCTGCTCACGGATTTGGCGAGTGGCTTCCAGACCGTCCAGGACGGGCATTTGCACGTCCATCAACACCAGGTCGAAGGAGCCTTCGTTCAAACGAGCGATCGCCTGTGCTCCATCCTCCGCCAGGACAACTTCATGCCCGTCGCGGCGGAGCAAGCCCATGGCCAGCACTTGATTCGCCTTTCCGTCCTCGGCCAAGAGAATTCGCAACTTGGGGAGGCGAAGCGCAGGGGAACGCGAGGCCGTCGCAGAGTTGCCAGCGCTGGCAGGTTGCCCCGTGACCGAGAGCAGTGCGTCGAACAACTCCGACTGTTTGGTCGGCTTCATCAACTTGCGGGCAATGCCCAATTGTTCGCAACGCGCTGAATCTCCATCTCGACTGCCGGACGTGAGCATGATGACGCCGAGGTCGCGGAACGCCGCCGTGCGGCGCAGTTTGTCCACCAACATGAACCCGTCCATCTCGGGCATATTGGCGTCGACAATGACGATGGGCGGGGGCTGTTCCGCACCGAGAGAATGCAGCGCGTCCATGGCCGCGGCGCCGCTTTCAACGGCCGTGGTTCGCATGCCCCAATGACGCAGCAACTCCTGCAAGATCCGCCGATTGGTGGCGTTGTCATCGACAATCACGACGTGCGTCTGACTGAGCGCCGGCGCCTCCCGTGTGGGCTCGGCGACTCGAGAGGCGGTCTCGAGTCGCGCCGTGAAGTGGAATGTCGCTCCGGCGCCAGGCTGGCTTTCAAGCCATAGACGTCCTCCCATTTTCTGCACCAACCGCGAGGCGATCGCCAGTCCCAGCCCGGTGCCGCCGAATTGACGCGTGGTTGACGAGTCGGCTTGTTCGAACGCCGAGAAAATGCGGACCTGCTGTTCCTCGGGAATGCCGATCCCCGTGTCGCGAACAGCCACTTGCAACTCAACAAACGGGTCCTCGCTCGGTAGCTTCTCGACGCTGACAACGACTTCGCCTTGCTTGGTGAACTTGACGCCGTTGCTCACCAGATTGACAATCACCTGCCGAAATCGCACGGGGTCTCCGAGCAGTTGTTGCGGCACATCCTGAGCGACCCGCCAGGCGAGTTCGAGTCCCTTCATGTGCGCCGGTTCAGCGAGCGACTTGAGCGTGTCGCCGATTTCCTCCCGCACATCAAAATCGCGGCATTCCAGCTCAAGTTTGCCGGCTTCGATTTTCGAGAAGTCGAGGATCTCATTGATGATGGTCAGCAGTGATTCGGCCGATTCAGAGACGATGTTCAAGTAGTCCCTTTGCGACGCGTCGAGGTCGCTGTCGAGCACGAGTTCGGTCATCCCGATCACAGCGTTCATGGGGGTCCGAATCTCGTGGCTCATGTTGGCAAGGAAGTCGCTCTTGGCTCGGCTGGCTTCCTCGGCCGCGACTTTCGCGGCGATCAGCGTCTCCTCCGCCTCCACGCGAGTCGTCATATCGTAGGCGCTGGCCAGGACCGCGGGCCCTGATGGCATTTCAATCGGGCTCAGCCCCACCTCCAACGGCACTTCGCGGCCATCCTTGCAGCGTCCCACCAGGGAACGACCGGGCGCCATCGAACGCGCTTGCGGACGATCAAAAAACTCTTGGCGGTCGGCGACATGCTGGGTCTGGAAACGGTAGGGAATCAACACTTCGACTGGCTCGCCGATCAGTTCGTCCCGCATGTGTCCGAAGAGGGATTCGGTGGCGGCGTTGACCAGTTCAATCGCCCCGTTCCGACCGACGACGATAATGGGATTCGGCGAAGCTTCCACGATGCCTCGAAAGATCGCCGCCGCCTGCTTTTGGGCCGTGATGTCGTGCGAGATTCCAAAGACTCCGACCACGTCGCCGTCTTCGTTGCAGAGCGGGAACGTACTGGTCAACGTCCAGGCCTCATTCCCTTCCGGCCAAAGCCGTCGCTCTTCCTTTCGCAGCACCGGTCGCTTGTGCTCCATCGCCAGGCGTTCTTCCGCTCGCGACGCTTCCGCGAAGGGCGCCGGAAAGAAGTCCGTGTCGGTCTTGCCCACGACCTCATCGGGCGTCAACCTCAAGCTGCTCGCCAGGGATTGACTGGCGCGCGTGTACCGTCCCTCTCGATCCTTGAAGTAGATTGCGTCGGGCAAATGCTCCAGCAATGTGTGCAGCAAGAACCGCTCATGCTCCAGCGTTGTTTGGGCTCGCTGGCGTTCGGCGACAACCCGCTCATACTCGCGTCCGCTCTTGAGCTCCAAGGCGACCGGCAGCAGACGGGCAAGTACGACGACGCCCGAGCAGGAAACGAGCGCCGTGATCAGCTTCATGAAGCCGGAAAAACGGTAGATGGGCCACCAGAAGATCGTGGCCTCGCTCAGGTGAACGGTCCCGCATGAGAGGAAGATCGCCGCCAGAAACACATAGAAGATCCGGGGAAATTTCAGGCTGCGACGCTGGGAAACAAAGTAAATGACGACGATTGGCACGGCGTAGTAGGCAAGGAACGTCGCCACATCGGACAAAATGTGAATCCAGCCCAGCCAGGAGTCTTCCGACCAAGCCGTACCGCAATTCCACCTAGCCGGAAAGCCCTCGACATCAAACGGGTTCATAGGAACACCTCACTGGACTGGGGAAGCCGGCAGAGGCGCGGAACGCCTGGCAACTTGTATCGCCAACCTAAAGCGCGTGCCTGCGCGATTCAACCAGTCTGGCGGCGTGATATAACCATGGATGGCTCAAGAGACCGGCGCGGGGCTTCGTCTTCTGTTCGACTCGGCCGCCAAGAAACGCGAGGTCTTGATTCAAGCGGATCGCGGCGCCTGAACCTCAGGCCAAGCGGGCAAGGGTCGAACGAGCCATGGTCCAGGAGCTCAAGAACTGATGATGCAACGGGTGCTGTGTGGATTGCTGGCTTCGGTCTTGTTGGCCGCAATCGCGGAGGCGGAGCGGCCGAATATCATCCTGATTTACACGGACGATCAGGGATTCGGGGATGCGAGCTGTCTGAATCCCAACGCGAAATTCCCCACGCCGAATCTTGATCGTTTGGCGGCTGAGGGAATCGCATTCACCAACGCCCACTGCGCCGATACGGTTTGCACCCCCTCGCGATACGGATTGCTGACAGGTCGCTACTGCTGGCGGACGGAGCATAAGACGGGTGTGCTTGGCGCCGAGGCAACCGGCCTCATCGCCGATGGCCGCATGACTCTGGCGTCGATGCTGCGCGACAACGGCTATCACACCGCGATGGTGGGGAAATGGCATCTGGGAATGGATTTCCCGGGCGAATTGGGAAATCGCGACTGGTCCAAGCCCGTATTGGATATGCCGTTGGATAAGGGGTTCGACTATTTCTATGGCATTCCCGCCTCGTTGAATTTCGGTGTGTTGGCCTGGTTTGAAGGGCGCCGCGCCGCGACGCCGCCGACGTTGTTCACCGCCAAGAAGCCCAACCAACGGCATGTTGACTACCGGATCATGCCGCCCTATCAGAAGTCGCCGGAAGCAACTCGGGGAGCGGTTGGAAAACCCGCGATCGAAGTCGCCCCGGACTTCATCGACAATCAGTGCCTGACGCGATTCACCGATCAAGCCATCCAATGGATGCAAAGCAAGGCGGCCGACGCGAAGAACGGAAAACCATTCTTTCTTTACTTGCCGTTCACTTCACCCCACTATCCGGTTTGTCCCTTGCCGCAATTTCACGGCCAAGGCGAATGCGGCGGCTACGGCGAATTCGTGATCGAAACCGACCATCACGTCGGCCGCCTTCTGGATTTCCTTCGCCACGCGGGCCTGGACGAAAACACGCTGGTTGTCCTCTCCAGCGACAACGGGCCGGAAAACTCCTGGCGACAACGAATCCAACAATACGGCCACCACAGCAACGGTCCGTATCGAGGCGGCAAGAGAGACATCTATGAAGGCGGTCATCGTGTACCCTTCTTTGTGCGGTGGCCGCTGGGCGTCAAGCAACCCGGTCGCCGCTGGGACGGGCTCATTGGCCAGACCGATTTACTGTCGACGTTGGCCGAGATAGTGGGCGCGACGATTCCGGACGACGCTGGCGAAGACAGCCAGAGTTTCGCGTCGGTGTTCTTCGATCCAACGTCGAAGCACGAACGTCCGCCGTTGATCAGCCACTCAGCACAGGGACGCTTCGCCATCACTAAAGGGCATTGGAAGCTCGTCATGCCGCACACGAAATCTAAAGCGACGGCCGCCGAGTTGTATGATCTGAGCGCGGATCCCGGCGAAACCCAAAACCTCATCGCCGCTCATGCAGAAAACGCCGCCGTATTACGGAGACAGATCACCGACATCGTCTGTCAAGGCCGAAGCACGCCGGGCGCCTTGGCGGCGAACGACACCGGTTATTGGGCCGACCTGTCTTGGCTCACACCCGAGCAATACGAATCACGCCGCGAAGCACCGCACCGCGGTGCAACCACGAAGCCTGGGGTCGCGAACGCACCCCAGGTTCACGCGACGCACTAGATCCGATTCGCAACGCAGAGGGACTGGCTCAGAGGTTGTGCCGGATTTCTTCAGGTATCAGTGAAATCAAGCTCGCCAGCACGATGATTAGCACGATCAGCGCCATCACAATCCAGGTGAACGCGCTGATACGCCGACCTGCCGGGAGCTTCATGGGCCCGGCGAGGCGAACGATTTGTTCGTAATCCTTGGTCAACAAGTGCGGCTCGGACCCCGTGACCAGCAATTGAAAAATCCGCACAGCCAAGAAGGTTCCGGGAGGGAACATGGGCAGCATCATGGCGGCCAATACATACAAGGGCCCACGCGACCATGCCGCGAATCGCATGACGCCCCACGCGGTAACGCCGCAGGCGACAGTGGCCAAGGCCGCTTGGACGCGGAATAGCAGGACGATCCACCGGGAGTTCGCCGCCGCTCCAAAGGGAACCACCCAAGCGACGAGGGTCAGTATCAGCCAAAGAGCGAGCAGCAAGACCGCGCTTCGCTGCAAGCCGCGCTCCGCTGGCAACTTCGAGCCACGGAATCGCCGCGCCGCTTCCTCGCTCCATTTGGCGACGGGCGGCACGTACTCGGCCGGGAAGGTTCCCCATTGCGGCTTCACGCGTCGTTTGCCTCGTGGTGCATTTTTAAACCCTCGGCGATGACTTCCAGCACTGCGGCGGCGGAGTTGTCGCACAGCTGGTAGTGTTTTACGCGACTAATCTCCGACGGACTACAGTGCAGCGCTTTCATGCGTTGCTTCGCCTCGGCAATCAGTTCGGCGCCGATGCACTCTCGGAGGTCATTCAGATCCCCCTCGATTTCCTCCGGCCTCCCCAACGCGTCAAATTCCTTGACTAGCCAGACTCCGTGAAAAACCAACGTCAATTGGGTTGCATTCCAAGCGCTGATGACAGCCGTAAGTTCGCCTTGCCGCCGTTCATAGCGGATCAGGTTGCCGTCATGCAAACCAACGGGCGTGGTGATTATTTCAAAATCGGCCATCAGAACTGCGCCCGCATGAATGAGTTCCCGGGCTCGTGCCTCCGCACCCCAGGCTTTGGTGTTGCACCGCGGCGCGATGCGGATGATGGGGATTCGGCGGTCCTGGGGTGGATGCTAAGTTGTCGCCGGCCCGGTGGGACCGGCTTGTTTTGAATTGGTTGGCGTTCCTTCCGCGCCTTTTGTCTTGCCGGCCAAGAGGTAGAAGAAGACGGGAGTCAGGAAGATGCCGAAGAACGTAACTCCTAGCATGCCGGCGAACACGGCGATCCCAAGCGGTTGGCGCATTTCTGCTCCGGCGCCGGTGGCGATCGCCAACGGAACCACGCCCAGAATGAACGCGAAGGAGGTCATCATGATCGGACGCAGACGCAAGCGACAGGCTTCGATGGTGGCGTCAAACACCGACGAGCCAGCCGCCTGTTTCTCCTTGGCGAATTCCACGATCAAGATGGCGTTCTTGCTGGCCAGGCCCACCAGCACCACGAAGCCGATCTGGACAAAGATGTTGAGATCCATGCCTGCGGCGGCGATGCCGGCGACCGAGCTGAGCAAACACATGGGCACGACAAGAATGACGGCCAAGGGCAGCTTCAAGCTTTCATACTGAGCGGCGAGGACCAAGACGACCAACACCACGGCGATGGCAAAAACCATCATCGCCGTATTTCCAGCACGGATTTGCAGCAGGGTGAGTTCGGTCCACTGCGCGTCCATGCCTCGCGGAAGTTGCTCCTCGGCCAACGCATCGACCGTCTTCACAATGTCGCCGGAACTCATGCCGGGAAGGGCTACGCCGTTGATCGCCGCCGCATTCACACCGTTGTAGCGGGAGACCATCGCCGGGCCGCTGCGCTCATACACGGACACCAAGGAACCGAGCGGCACGACCGCGCCGGTTTGCGACTTGACGCGGAACTGTGCGATCTGTTCAGGGCGCAGGCGAAAGTCGGGGTCGGCCTGCAAGTTGACTTGCCAGGTGCGGCCGAATTGGTTGAAGTCATTCGCGTACGTGCCGCCTAGATACAACTGGAGCGTGGTGAAAACCTCCTGTAGTGAAACGCCCAGCGACTTGCATTTGGTGCGATCGACATCGACGTACATCTGAGGAGTGCTCGCTCGAAAACCGCTGAATACCGCCAGCAGTCCCGGACGTTGGCTGCCTTCCGAGGAGAACTCATCAGCGATTTCCTGCAGATTCATCAACCCCAGCGACCCTGTGTCGCGAATCATGATCTTGAAACCGCCGCCATTCCCCAAGCCATCGACCGGCGGCGGGCCAAACACCGAGACCATTGCGTCTTGCACCTCCTCGGCGCAAATCGCGCGCACTTTAGCCGCGATGGCGTCGGCTGTTTCCGTGGCGTCTTGGCGATGATGAAACTCATCCAGGATGACGAAAATCGATCCCAGGTTCGAATCGACGGCGTTTTGAATGAACGACTGCCCGGTGACCGACATCGTATGCGCGACGCCGGGGATCGCCGCGGTCGAATCGTGCGCTTCCTGGTCGGCGTTTTCACGCGGCGCCGCGTCATCCTGAGCAGGATGTCCCAACAGCAACCGATCCAGCTTCTCCATGACCGCTGTTGTCCGCTCCAACGACGCGGAATCCGGCAACCGTACATCGACCAGCAAGTAACCCTTATCCTGAGCGGGGATGAAGCCGGTCGGTACACGAGTCATGCCGTAGTACGTCAGGAACAGGAGCCCGGCGTACACCGCCAGAACGACGACACTCAAACGCAACAGCCAGCCGGTGGATCGAGCGTAAGCGTTGGCCGCTTGATCGAAACCTCGATTGAACAGCTTGAAGAACCAGCCGAAACAGAAATTCAAAACGACCGACAACGGATCGCGTTGTTCGCTCTTGGGACGCAGCAACAGGGCCGAAAGGGCGGGGCTCAACGTCAAGGAGTTGACCGCGGAGAAGAACGTGGACACGGCAATCGTAATGGCGAATTGCCGGAAGAACTGGCCGGTGATGCCCGTGATGAAAATGCAAGGGACGAACACGCACATCAACACGAGCGAAATCGCGATGATCGGACCAGAGACTTCGCTCATCGCCTGCCGGGCCGCCTCGCGCGGAGCGGAGCCATGCTCTAACTTATGTTCCACCGCCTCCACGACGACGATCGCGTCGTCGACCACGATGCCGATCGCCAGCACGAGTCCGAAGAGCGAGAGATTGTTCAGGCTGAACCCGACTCCCGACATGACGGCGAACGTTCCCACGATCGCCACGGGAACGGCGATCAGCGGAATCAACGCGGCTCGCCATGACTGCAAAAAGGCCAGCACCACGAGCGCCACCAAGAGAATCGCATCGCGCAGCGACTTGAAGACCTCGGCGATCGACTCTGAAATGAACGGCGTCGTGTCATAAACGATGGCGTAATCGACGCCTTCCGGGAATATGCTCTTCAGTTCCTCCATGCGTTCACGCACCACTTGCGCGGTGTTCAGCGCATTGGAGCCGGGCAGTTGATAAATGGCCATCCCCACCGAGGGCGAGCCGTCCAGAGAGCAAGACATGTCTTGGTTCTTGGCGCCCAGTTCAATCCCGCCAAAGATTCGGCCGTCCGCCGTCTCGCGACGACGCGTCACCACATCCGAGAGTCGCACGATGGCTCCGCCATCGCTCTTCACAATGATTTCGCCGAATTCCTCTGGATTGACAAGGCGCCCCTGGGTGGAGAGCGAGTATTGAAAAGCCTCGCCGGATCGGATGGGAGGGCGCCCCAGCGCCCCAGCGGCGACCTGCACGTTCTGTTCACGGAGCGACGACAACACATCGGTGGCCGTCAATCCTAGCGACGCCAGGCGATTGGGATCCAACCAGACTCGCATGCTGTAGTCTCGTTGGCCCAGGAAGGCGACGTCGCCGACGCCCTCGATGCCGGCTAGTTCGTCCTTCAACCGAATCGTCGCGAAGTTGCTCAAGTACAACTGATTGCGAGACTCATCGGGCGAAATCAGATTCACGACCAACAGGATGCTGGGAGAACGCTTCTTGACGGTCACTCCCGTTTGCTTGACCTCGTTGGGAAGCGACGGGATCGCCAAGTTGACTCGGTTCTGCACCAAGACTTGAGCCATGTCCAAGTCCGTGCCGAGATCAAAAGTCACCGTCAAGTTGTAGCCGCCGTCGTTGGTCGACTGGCTGGACATGTACAACATGTTCTCGACGCCGGTGACTTGCTGCTCGATCGGCGATCCGACGGTGTCGGCAACGACCTGGCTGCTGGCGCCAGGGTAGATGCAAGAGACCTGCACCGCCGGCGGTGTGATGTCCGGGAACTGCGCAATGGGCAATGTCCACACGAAGATGGCCCCGGCCAGCGTGATCAGGACCGAAATCACGCCCGCAAAAATGGGGCGATCGATGAAGAAATGGGATATCACGGGATGACTATTCCTGTTTCTCGACGGCCGCGTCAACCGCTTCGGAGTCGTTGGATGCAGCGTTGTCGGAGCCTGGTTCCTGGCCGACTGCCTCTTCCCACATCTCAACGCGGACTTCCAAGCCGGGTTGGACTCGTTGGATTCCCTTCACCACCACGCGCTCCCCGGTCTTGACGCCCGACCTGACGACGCGCAGGGAGCCTTGTTGGGCGCCTAATTCAACCGTGCGGCGTTCCGCTTTGTTCGCGGCGTTGATCACGAAGACGAATTTCTCGCCCTGGTCGATTCCAATCGAGGCCTCATGAATCAAGACGGCGTCATAGGGGTCGCTCGTGGGGATGCGAACTCGCACGAAAAGTCCCCCCGTCAGCAATTGATCCTCATTGGCGAAGACGCCGCGCAGGCGAATCGTCGCGGTGTTGGGGTCAATTCGATTCTCGATGAAATCCAAGACGCCTTGATGCGGAAAGCCCTGCTCGTCCTGAAGCGCCAGTTCGCAGGGGTGCTGACGCGCTTTGAGCGACTGCGGCGCGCCTGCTTCGTCACTCGTCTTCCTCGGCATTCGCAAGTAGCGAAGCACCGAACGCTCGTCGACGTCGACATAGGCGTAGATGGGCGAGTTATTGACAATTCGAGTGATGGCGGTTCCTGAACCGAGTCCGCCGGTGACCATATTGCCGGGCGTCAAGTTGACTCGATCGATGCGTCCAGAGATAGGGGCCAGGATCTTGGTGTACTTCAAGTCCAGTGCCGTGCGGGCCGCGTCGGCTTTGGTGGCGACGATCTGGGACTCCGCTTCTTTCACTGCCGCGAGGGCTTCGTCATATTCCTGCTTGGAGCTCGCGTTCTGTTCAAGCAACGTCTTCGTCCGCGCGAAGCTTGCATTGGCCAAGTCCAGCTTGGCTTGCCAGAGATTGATCCTCGATAGAGATTGCTCATGGATCGCCTCGTATTCATCCGGCTCGATCGTGGCCAGGAGATCCCCTTCCTTGACCATCGCGCCTTCGACAAAATCCACCGTCCTCAAGTAACCCGAAACGCGCGCTCGCACTTCCACCGTTTCCGACGCCTCGGTCCTGCCAATGAACTCGTCATAATCCGTGACGGGCTGGCTGATCGCCGTAGAGCAGATGACTTTCGTAGGGCCCGCTGAGGGAGCGGGATCTTCGGGCCCACATCCGCCGAGCATCCCCAGCGCCAGCAAGACAAGCAGCCAATCCAGCCTCGTCGATCCGATGCGCGACGTGGCTCGCTTGCCGGACGCCAGTGGATTTCGACGCATCCATCGCCCCCACAGTGTTCGATTCATGCTCAATTCCCGATCTAGTCCGTGCTGTGCTGGCCGTCAGTACCGAGCGTTGCCTGACAGTGATTCGCTGGGATCAATTGCCGCACAGTCTAACAGACGATCGTGGAAAAGAGCAGCGGTGGGGCGAGCGTGCTCTACTGCCAAGCGCCGCTGCAGTCATGACCATGCTCGACGAATCGATCCGTCGAAGTTCGCCCGATTCGACGAGATGTCGAATCACTCCCACAAGTCGAATTCGGCCCAGAGGGCGTCCACCGTGGAGAGGTCAGTCATCCGCGTCGCCTCACGCAGCCTCCTGAGCCATCGCGGGCCGTCGTGGCGCCGCAACGGGCGGTCATTGGCGTGGACGCGGTCGATTTCGTTGGCGTCGTCAAGAGAATAAGAACCCGTCTGGTCGGCCACGCGCTCGCGCGGATGCACCGACTTCATTTTCCGCCAAGATCGGGAGCGCCGCCCAGGACAGGCTGGCGGGCGTCTCGCCCAACTCGCCTTCACCTTCGCCATCGCCGGGGTCGCCGGCTCGCAATCTTCCGACGACGCCGAGCACATCTTGCAGCGTCAGACGAAAGTCCCCCGTCACATCGTAGAAGTGAGTTGGAATCCCCGGAGCGTGAGCCCGCGGGGCCCTCAGTTCATGCACCAGATGCAAGACATCTCGCAGCGTGACGGCGCCATCGTCATCGACATCGTAACGGTTCCTGAGGTTTTGCCAAAAGGTCCGCAAGAACCCGCCACCACGACCTGCGGGAGAAAACCGCCAGACGTCGTTATCGACATTCTGGTAGTTCAACGGATCGTTGAAATCAAACGTCTCGCGGTCCCCGCCGAATGTCATGATCGTATCGCCGGGACGGAGAAGGCTCCCGCGGACAACGAGCGCTGCAAAATCATACTTGCCTTCTGCGGGGCCAGTCGCGTTCCAGGGCGAGTCTTCGAGTTGAGTCCATGTGGCGCCGTCGTGACTGGCCCACATGTCCGTGGGGTTCGCGGGTCTGAACGGATCGCTGGGGTCGTCGCTGAGGCCAAAACCGCCAAACACCACGATCTGGCCGTTGGCGACGACGGCTTCATGCCCTGGACGCGGCGACCACGCGGCCGAATCGGTGACCAGCTCCCATGCGGCTCCATCCCGTGAACGCCAGACATCATTGAAGTAGGGCGGACAACGCGAACCGGAGTCGCAGGTAAAGCCGTCTTCTCCGCCCAACAAGTAAATGTAGCCATCCTTGGTCACCACTTGGGCGCCGGCGCGGGGCGCCCAAGGAGCACTCTCAGTCAAACGCTCCCAGGTGCGGCCGTCGCGCGATTTCCAAACATCGTTGAAATAGACGCGCTCGGGCGGCCCGCCAATCACCGCCGAATCATCGTTGAAGGAGCCGCCCATGACGTAGATCTCGCCATTGTGGACGACGCTGCTGAGACCGGCTCGGCCCTCCCACCCAGCATCGTCCGTCAGCTGCGTCCAATGGACTCCGTCATAGCTGCGCCAAACATCGTTGAAGAACTCGGATACCGACAGGAAGGGTGGTCCCGCGGGGTTTGGATTCTCAACTACTTGGAAGTCCTGGCCTCCCATGACGTACATCGCCGCCCCTTTGGTCACGGCCTGAAAATAGGCTCGCGGCGACCAATGGCCCTCGGATTCTGTTGCGAGTTGTTGGCGCCAAGTTCGGCCCAGGTCGTCGCTCGTCCAAACATCGCCCCAAATCACACTGGCGCCTGGCGCCGGCGACTCGGCGGGATCCAACGGAGTCCGTCCTCCCATGAGGTACAAGCGATTCCACAATTGAACCACCTGCAAGCCCGCCCGAGGGGTCCAGCTGGCGGACTCGTTGACTTCCGTCCATTCATAGTTGGAAAAATCCTCCCACCCGCTCGGAAACCAGTGACTCAGGTTCGGAATCGGCGACTCGCCTTCGGCCGCTTCTTCCAACGCTGGCCGCGCGATCGCCGACAGGTCGGCGGGGGGAATGAAATCGACCACGTCATGTTCGACGTCGCGATCGCACACGAAGGCGTCAGCCGCGAGCAGTTGTCGCGTCTCAAGCGACTCCAAAAGACAAGGCAAGCTTCTCACAACCGGCTTCCGCTGGCGGTTGCCTCGTTGTCGAATTCGCAATCCCATGACACAGCTCCAACATGGCTCGGCTGTGCGCCGGCCATCATTCCCAATGATCCCACAAAGCTACCCCAATGGGGCAGACGCATTGATAGGCCATTGCGGAAAGCGTGTCAACGAATTGGTGCAGAGGACAACATGGCGACGACCTCCGTGTCTCGGGGACTACGTGGTTAATCCCTTTAGCCTGCTTAACTTGCTGCGCACGACGACACCGCAGCGCAGCCCAGGCTTAGGGCGTGTCCACGGCAATATCATTGCTCCGATCGGGATCGCCGGCCGATAGGACCAGAACGTATGCGGCTTGAAAGCTGACGGTGCTCGGCAGCGACAACTTGATAGCATGAGTCTGGCCCGGGGCCAATGCGGGAATCGCGCCTTGATCCACCAGCTGAATTCCGTAAGGGCCGCCACTGGGAAGAAAACTATAGACCTGCCACTGCCGCGAGCCGCCATACCAGACGCTGTCGATATTCGCAATCTCCGCTTCCACGCGATGGTTGAACCACTCATCGACACCGAAGTGAAAGTCGGCTAAGAATTCAACACGCGTTGCTGCGAGTTCCGCGTTGAGGTGGTAAAAGCGTGGCTGATCCTTCACGGCTCCCCAACCAGCCTTCATCGCCGAGTCAGACGGCTGCACGGCGCCTCGCGAACCGGGCAGGGGCGTGCGGGTGGACGGCTCCGATCCAGAGCCTCGCTGTCTCCCTGGTTCCTCGGCGTGAGTGCAAGCCGCGGAAAGGGCAAGTAGGCCGCAAAAAACCGTGCGCGAGAAGAGAAGTGCTGGGGGGCTCCATCGGTTTGCTGATCTCATCGATATTCTCCAAGGGGAGGAGGGTTGGGTTCCGATGGAGGCCTTAGCGCAAACCGCGCGAAGTTGTGACAAAATAAACTAGTCTCTCGCGGTCCGTCATCGTGTAGCACAAGCACAAACCATGCTTACGACCATCAACGATCATCAATTGACCTTGATCCATCCCTGCGGGGGTGCCTCCCTACTCCGACGTACCACGACGCAGCTCCTCCAGATTTGTATCTTTATCGCGGTCGCCATCCAACCAGCCATCGGCAAGTCGCTGGAACGTCCCAACCTGGTTCTGATCGTGGCCGATGATTTGGGGTGGTCGGATGTCGGGTGTTATGGCGGTGATCTTGTCGAGACGCCCCATTTGGATCGACTGGCTGGCCAGGGCGTACGTTTCACGGACGCTTACGCGATGTCGGTTTGTTCGCCTAGTCGCGCGGCTTTGTTGACGGGAAAGCACGCCGCGCGTTTGAAGATCACGATCTGGTCCGAAGGCGCCTTGCAGGGACCTGCGAACCGACCCTTGGAGCAGGCCAAGTCCTTGCCGGATCTGCCGCACAGCGAGGAGACGCTTGCCGAACGTTTTCAAGCCGCGGGTTACCTCACGGCGCTGGTTGGCAAGTGGCACTTAGGACGCGCGGGCCATTTCCCCGAGACGCAGGGATTCGACGTCAACATCGGCGGCAACCATTGGGGCGCCGCAGACTTTTTGGTGGCCGTATCGCGGCGATCAACGCTACGGCGGCGAGCGGCGGTATGTGCCCCACATGGAGTTCGGAAAACCCGGTGAATTCCTCACCGACCGCCTGACCGACGAAGCGATCCATGTGATCGACCAAGCCGGCGATCGACCCTTCTTTCTCTATCTCGCTCACTACGCGCCGCACACGCCGATCGAAGCCAAGCCCGATGACCTTGCCCACTTTCAAACGAAGCTGCAACCGAACCTGCGCCATCAGAATGCAGTCTACGCCGCCATGGTCAAGAACCTGGACGACAATGTCGGACGCCTGATACGGCGCCTGCAAGACCGAGACTTGTCGGAGAACACGATCGTGGTTTTCGTCAGCGACAATGGCGGCTACATCGGCGTGGATCGAGGGCAGTCGGCGCCGGTGACCGACAACGCGCCGCTGCGTTCGGGCAAAGGCTCTCTGTACGAAGGCGGAGTGCGCGTGCCGTTGATCATTCGTTGGCCGAAGGTGGCGGCGGCGGGCGGCGTTTGCCGGCACCCGGTCACGCTGATGGACTTGTTCCATACGCTAACGCCGCTCACGGATCCGCAGCCAACGCCAACCTCGCCAGGGTTCGATGCTGGATCGAGCAAGGACGGCGTGAATCTGACGCCCATGCTCCAGGACCCTTCGGCAGCGCTGCCGCCCCGCGATCTGTATTTCCATTACCCACACTACTATCCCACCACGACGCCGGTGAGCGCGATTCGCCGAGGGGATTGGAAGTTGCTGGAGTACTTCGAGGATGGCCGCACCGAACTGTACGATCTCCGTTCCGACATCTCGGAATCGCGCGACGTGTCAGCGGAAAAGACCGAGCAAACTTCGGAGTTGCTCCATTCCCTGCAACAATGGCGGGCCGCCGTCGGCGCCGAGTTGCCAAAGCGAAAGTGACGCCAGAGACCACAGCCCCGCGTCACGCAGCCCTGGCGTCATTTCTCTGGAACAACGGACGCCTTGATGGCTCGGGCGGGGAACACGTCATAGAATGGCTGCTGAGCGAGATGAACCTGGAGAGCCTCTGGCCCAATAATTCGCCAATCGGTGCGCCGCAACGCCGAGGTTACGCATGATGGATGATCTCCATAAACAAGCCTCTCCAGCACAAGAACCTGCGGGACCGCATCGCCATGGTTGATCGACCGTTAACGCATCCACGTGTTGAGATCATGCAAGCGATGGACCGCATCTATCGGTATCGCATGACGACGACATCTGGGGGCAATCTCTCGATTCGCGATCATATCGGGGACGTTTGGATCACGCCCGCGCACATCGACAAAGGCGCGCTGACTCGCAGCGATGTCGTCCGAGTGAAAGCCGACGGTTCGGTCGAACGGACCTCATCCCGCGTCTTCCGAGTTCCCCTTTCACCAAGCAATCTACGCGGCGCGGGAGGACGTACGGGCCATCGTGCATGCACATCCCGTGGCCCTGGTCGCCTTCAGCATCTGCCGCAAGACGCCGGACACTCGGCTATTCCACCAGGCGCATCATGTTTGCGGCGAGATTGGTTTCGCGCCCTACGCTTTGCCTGGCAGCAGCAAGCTGGGCGCCAACATCGCCGAGCGTTTTCAAGCGGGTTGCGACAGCGTGATTCTGGAGAACCATGGCGTGGTGGTGGGCGGCGAGTCGCTTTCTCAGGCGTTTCAACGCTTTGAAGCTTTCGAATTCGCCGCCAAGACAATCATCAAGGCCAACCAGTTGGGCGAAGTACGCTACTTGTCGGATTCACAACTGGAACAGGCTCGCAATCGCAGCGTCCATCTCGAATCATTCACGCCCGACGCCGCCACCTCCGACGAAATGGAATTGCGTCGCGAGCTATGCGAGTTCATTCGCCGCGGTTGCCGTCAGCGTTTGCTCATCAGCACCGAAGGAAGTTTTTCAGCAAGGCTGGGCGATGACGCCTTCGTGATCACGCCAACCCAGCAGGATCGCGAAACGCTGGGCGTCTCCGACTTGGTCCTCGTTGCCGGCGCCCGCCGCGAAGCGGGCAAGAAGGCCAGTCGAGCCGTGTTCGCGCACCAAGCGATCTACCGCAGGCACCAGCACGTTCGGGCGATCGCCTTCGCCCACCCCGTCAACGCAACCGCCTTCAGCGTGACGAACTCCCCATTGGACGCCCGCACCATCCCGGAAAGCTACGTCTTTCTGCGCGACGTCCAGCGTGCGCCGTTTGGCGTGCAATATCAGCCTGGCGGCGGCGTCTCGGACTACGTTTCCGAAGCGTCGCCCGCCGCCATCCTGGAAAACGATGGAGTGCTGGTCACTGGATCCAGCGTGTTGGACGTCTTCGATCGCCTGGAAGTTTTGGAGTCAACGGCCGAGGCCGTGATCAACGCTCGTTCCATCGGCGAAGTCGCCGTCATGCCGGACTCGGTGATCGATGAACTACGCGATGCGTTTCGACTCAAGTGACCATGATTCGCCGAAGCTGAAGCTGGCCGGCCGAATCATCCAGCGCATTCCTGTGTTTCGAGAGGATGAGTCGCGCTCTTGCGCTTCGCCTCAGCGGCCATGGGCGGCTCGCGCGAAGGATCGAGCGACGGCTCAGCCCCGCCATGCAAACCAACAAGACCGCGATCAGGCCGGCGAGCTTGACTACGCGATCATAGATCGCCGTATCGACGCTACGCGCCGTGATAACGACCTCGCCTCGAGGGGCGATGAAGTAATACTCTCTACCATTGCTGGTGAGCGACAAATCCACATCAAGGCTCGCCAGCCCAGCCTGGTAGTCGCCGCGGCTTACGATGCTGTCCGTCGCGCCAGGGGGCGATGGAAGACCGCCGCGAAACGCCGGCGCTCCGCTCGCTGGCTGAGCCGCGCCGCGGTCAGATCCACTACCAAAGCCGGCCGCCAGACCGCCGCGTCCATCGTCCATGCGAAAAGGATCGTTCATCACTTGCTGTTCAAGAACGGATTGGGGAGCCCCGGGGCCTTGCTGTCCCGCCTGTCCTTGTTGTTGCAGCTGCCGTTTGTAGCGTTCTTGGTCATCGACCAAGTTGGCTGGCGCGTCCTCTGGTTTCTTCTCTGGGATAAAGTCTTGGAACACCAAGGCCTTCGCATCCTCCTTGGCGTTGAGTCCCTCGTCGACGCTCGGTTCAACTCTTCCTCCCGCTGTGCGTCGTTCCGCCGGATCATTCGATTCCACCGAGAGCACGCGGTCCTTGGCCTCGCCACCGGCCCGTTCCGACTGCGCGGTCGCTGTTTGGAGGCGGCCTTCCTCGAGCCACTTCGAGTTGAATCGACTTTGGCTGGCTTGAGATTTCTCGCCTGACTGTTCCACCGCGGCAAAGTTGCTTCGCAATTCAGACACAACATTCTTGGAGCGGCCGAGTCGCTGGCCTTTCCAGAGTTGATCCAATCGCGAACGATTGTCCAACTCCGCGGCCTTGTCATCTTCGCTTTCAGCAAGCTTGCGTTGAGCTTGTGCTTGATCATTGGCTCCCGAGTTCATGTTCAATTGTTCCTCAACGAACTCGTTCGCGGAGTAGTGGCGATAGTTTTGTTGATAGCTGAGAACCGTCGAATCCAATTGCTTCAGGTTGTTGGATGCTCGTAGCCGCGTGTAGGGATTGGCGCTGGACAACGACTGCTGCACCATGCGGATCTGTCGCGTCAAGTGCACTAGATCTCGAGCACGATACTCGCCCTCATCCGCTACGCGACGCATCGTGCCGCCGAAGTTGAACCATTGCTGCGTCGGCGGCAGCAGCAGTCGAACCTGGCTTAGCTCAACATTGATGTTCACCGCATGGATCACAGGGAATTCGATTGGCTGGAGTGCACCAGGTCGCTGCAAGCGACCTCCGTACTTCAGCACCACGCCGTAGTCCGGATCCCCTTCGGCCGACTTGACCAGGGGGATTCGCACCAGCAGAGGATCGTTAGCAGCGGGCGTCTCAGTCGGCTTCACCGGTTCGCCGGCCACCGAGGCCGTCCATAACCTTGCGTCGCTCGGCAGTCGAATCACGAGAAACTGCTCAGTATCGTTGTTGATACGGAACTCCACCTGACCACGAAACGCGCCATAGTCATCCATGGCGACAATAGTCTCGGCCTTGCCAATTCGCGCGCCGGCGGTCTCGACTGTAACGCGGCGCCTGGTCTGGTAGGTGAGCCGCGGCGCCTCGGCGTCGCCCCTGACCAGGAACGCCTGGGTCAGTCCCGATCCCAAGATGCTGTCCAGAAGCCTGCGTTGGGTTTGCTGGCGGCTGAGAGGTTGCAGCTGGTCTGCTTGATCGACAACGACTTCATCCCGACCCGCGCCTTCCAGGACAACGAAGCGGCTGCGCAGTTTCACCCGTTTCGACGATCGGAATCGGCGCTGCTTGTGTTTCATCCGAGAGCAGCCGGTCGTGTTTTATCGAGACAATCAATTGGCCCATCACGTCGTCTTGGAATTCCAAACGCACCCGTTGGTAACCAGCGAACTCGTCTCCAGCAGCCGTCACGGTCTTTCGACGAAGCAACGGTGCGTCGATGCGAGCCGCGGCAAGCCGATCGGGCAAAAGGAACACGACTTCCTGAATCCCAGCGTTGGCGACTGCGAAGTCCAGGAGGATCGTCTCTTCGATGGTTCGATCGGTGACTCGGACATTGGTGACGGTCATGACGGTCACTTTGGGCGTCTCGGGCGCCACTTTGATCACGCCGCTGTAGTCGGACGAAGCGTATTCCAGTGCGACCTGCGTCACCGCGCGTTGCTCATCACTTAGCCAGCCGTAGAGGCTCTGCAGGAACGCCTTCTCACAATTCACGAGGCTGCTGGGGCTGGCCTTGTAGGCCGGGTCGATCTGAACGGCGATCGAGCCGTCCTGGCGCTCAACATCCAGCACTTCCAATCGCGGCAAGGCGACATCCGCGTCAGCCGAAGACCGTGGAAAGCGACCTTCCACGAGGATCGAGAAAGGCGCTTCCTGGCCTTCCCCGAGAAAGACGGTTAACAAGCGGCGATCGCCGTCGCTGGTCAGCGACCATTGAAAGGCGCCTGGGCCGCGGACGGACTGCACTTCCAAATCGGCGGGCAAGCGGATTTGGGTTTGATGCACTGGCCGCTCGCGAACATCCAAACCGATCCGACTCTCCAAGGAAACCTCGCGCTCGGAGATTCCTAAGATCGTCTCCGCATGCGCGAAGCTGCGAGCGGCGACCGGTTCGGCGGCAAGCTCCAACGAGAATGGCACGGCGGTAAAACTGTAAGCCTGATAAGGCCGGATGCCCAATGGGCTCTCTTCGTAACCGCCAGCGACCGTCAATTCGCCGGCCAGCGTGGATGAGACATCCGTCTGCGTCAGGCCCGCCAGGTTCGCTGTCTGCAAGTTCAACAGAGGGCTCCGCCGAATTTGCAGGACGCCTCGGTGCAGCGCCGAATCCAAGACGTCAACGGTGGGAACCGAGAAACTCGCCAAGGCGTCTCGTCCCACGGCGCCACGACGTGAGAGCACGATCGTCAGCGTTTCCTGATCCGCCGCGTCATTCAACAACGCAACCTCAATGCGTTGGCCGTCGTTATCGGGTCGCGACTCCCACCCCGCCACATTGCCGCCAACCACACGTTCCACAATATAGTCGGCGGGCAACTTCAGCGAGAACGCCGAGCGGCGACTGCGGCGAAACTCCAGTCCCAGCCGCCAGGTAATTCGCACTCCATCTTCCTGCACGTCCAACAAGGCCGTGGATTGCACGGTCAGGCTTTGATCGACTTGAGCCTCCGCGACTTTGGGGCGCCATTGAACTTGAAATACGCCATCGTCCGCGAGCACCGTTTCGATGCGTTGATTGGGTTGTGTGGTTTCATAGCTCTGCCGATCCATCACGCCCGATAAACGGATCTCGGTGCTCTCTCGAGGCGCAAGCAGCGCGAGCGACGTCGCGGGCGATGTGGGCAAGCGACCCTTCGCGATTCGCCAACCGCCTTGACGAGTCAACGGCAAGCGGACGGTCAGGTCAAGTCGCTTGCGGCCCTTGCCTTCCACCTGCAGCACAAGCGTCGATTCAGGCGACTGGGCGGCCTGTGTCTGTTGGGCCGCCGAGTTGATTCGCGAGGGCGCGTTCTGCTCGGGCGATCCAGCGGCAGGCCGCAAGTCGGCAAGCCTGGCGGGCTCGCCGTCAACTCGCGCGTCCACCAAGACGCCGCCGGAAAGCGGGAGCGGTATGTTCACGACGGCGTCGGTAAAAACTTCGAAGTGGATCTTGCCGCGGATCGTGAGGTGCTCGTCGCCCGCCAGCGCGGTTTGGAATTCCGCTCCAGCAAGCGAGTAGGTCGCGGGCAAGTCGCTCGTTTGGATTTTCTTGTCTGGATAGGCGCGATTCCACATCTCGACATACTTGGCGTAGGGCACGAGCAGTTGAACGGCCGACTTGTCGCTTGCTTCGCCTTTCTCCGCATCGTAAGGAATGATGACGGCGTCTTCCGGCAACTTGATGGGCTCCGGCGGCTTCAGCAGCAGCGGAAGGAGTGCTTCTTCGATTTCCCGCGTTTGTCCAAGCGCCGTGGTTGGCGGCGCCGCGGCCATCAAGGCGAAAAGGATCAGTCCAGTCGCCGCGACCTGCGCCACGGACGGAGCGGCCGTGTGCCCGGCTCGCGGGCGAAACAGCCACCGCGCAAATCCGGCGAGGAAGTAATAGGGAATGAGCAAGCACGCGGTGAAAAACGCCATATCGCAGATTTCGCCCAGTTCATGAATCCATCCCGTAATGAGGGGCAACGCGGTCGCCGCGATTAGAACAAACACGACGTACCGAGTCTTGGTGCGAGCTCGGCTGGTGGTCAACAGGAGTCCAATCAACCCCACAAGTCCCGCGAGACTCCAGCCGAGCGACCGTAGCCGGCGAACATCCACGAGTGACGCGATCAATCGAGGATCCTCGCCCAGGCTGTGAAAGGTAATCCGACTCCCTGATTGTTGCTCTTCCATATCGATCTTCAGGCTGCCGACGCCTTGCAACGCCCACCCATCGACGTAATCGCGTTGAACGATCGCGGCGCGTGAGGGCGACGAAGCATCGGCTTGTGGGCGCGAAGAGGCCGCGACGCCGCTTGGTTTGGCGGGGTTGGACATCGGTTGCTGGACTGTGGGCGGCGTCATCGGAACGGGAGGAGCAGTCGGGGCCTCCATCGGCGCGGCGAGTTCGCCGCCCAAGGCGAAGCCGCCCGCTTCATCGATGGCTTCTTCGGTGGCCTGCACCATGTCATCCATATCCATGTAATTCGGCATGCTGCTCTGGTCAGCGACGCGCCTGGCGGCTTCGCGCGAGGCGGCTATTGGTGCGAGAAGGAGCGCTGGGGACTGGCGCACGGCGTCCAGCACGTGAGTCGCCGCCAGCTCACGCGTTGTCAGCCCGTCGCTGACCACGCTGCCGTCTTCGCCGACCACGCGGTACCCAGCCGGCAGGTTCACATGCCATTTCAGGTTGGCCACCGGAACCTCCGGCCCCTGCAAGCCTGCTTCGTCGCGCAGGAAGAGTTTCGGCGCCGTGGTGTTGATCGTGCCAAACGGCCCTACGACAGCAATCGGCGTCTCATAAACAATCTGCAGATCCTGCAACACTTGGCCCCCGCCCGGGAGGCTGATCAGCAAGCTTTGACCTTCACGTTGCGGTTTGGCTGACTCTTGGTTCAGCATGACCGACCAGAGCTTCGACTCCGCCGCGGGCAGCTGAAACTCCAGAAAGGGCGATTTGGTGCGCAACTGGTAGCGTGCCCCGGTCTGGCTCACCCCGTTGGTCGATACCAACGTGATCAATTCCGCGCGTTGCACGATGGCGGGCGGCAGCCCATAACCAGGCCGGCGATAGACATCCACTTCGACGTTTCCAGGTTCGCCCAGGAAGCCGTAGGCGCCTAGCAAGCGTCGCCCGACGCGGTACTCGGCGCCGGCAAGTTGGCCCACATCCACTTTCCGTGCGTTGGTGTCCACTTCGACATCCAATTCGCCGTGTCCCTCGACCGCAACGATCGCCGTCTGGTATTGCACTCCGTCGGCCTTGATCAGCGGCAGGGCGAAGTCCTTCGGCTCCTGCTCTTTCAAGCGGCTCTCGAAATCAACGGCGAGTCGAATCGTTCCGTCGCGCTTCTCGGAGAGCAGGGCGGTCCAGAGGCGTTCATCGCCGACAACCTGGCTGGTGAACTCCTTCACTTCCGCTCCGTCCAAACCACGGATCGACAACGTGTCCGGCGTGCTGGCTGGCAACCGCAAGAGCAATTGGCGCGTTCGTGCTCGCTGGACTTCGTAGACGACCTCATAGTGTGCGGCCAATCCTTCGGGTTCGATCCGCAAGAACGCGTAGGTTCGCGCGGTAATGGACGGCGCGATGCGTTCCGCCTGAATCGTGGCGGCGAATGGCTGTGCGTCAAAGCGGTAGGCCAAGTCCGTCGGCACGTCCGCCAAACCATACTTGGCTTTGTCGCTGTCATCCAAGGGCGTGAGCTGTTCCACGGTTTCTGCTTGCACGGTCATATCGTCAACAGCGCGAATCGCGAGAGTTCCCGTGCTTTCGGTAGCGTCTTCGATCACCATGACCGGGAATTCGACGCTCTGCGAGTTCCAACTTCCCAGCCACCCGGCGGGCGTATTGGTCGCGCGGATCAAGACCTCGAACCATTGGCCCGGGGCGATTCCGTTTGGCAGCTTGACGTGGACGCTGGTCGTCGAGTCGCTTGCCGCGTGTGTCTGAAAGGATAACGGGTTGCCGGCCGTGTCGGTGGCCTCCGTGATGTGCCACGCCGTGGGAATCGTGAAGCGGAAGGCGAACAGCCGCTCCTTATCGGGCCGCAAGCGAAATTGGCCCCGTACGTCGAGCGACTCCTCCCTCAAGGCGAGCAAGAGGTTGGTGTTCGCTTGCAATTGCGCCGGCGGCTTCTCAAACTGCGCCGACAACTGGTACTCGGATTGCGGCGAATAATATGCGGCCACCGCGCGAATTGGCGGCGAACCGGAAACGGCCTCATAGACGCTCGCGGGCAAGGCGTTGTTGAGATCCGAGTTATTGATAGGAATCAGGCCCGCCGCGTCGATGGAGTTCACACTCAAACGACCATCCAGCAACACGCCCACGACAGCCGCGTGTGCGGCCGCATCCAGCGGCCGTAACTGAGGCGCTCGCCAATCGCTGAACCCTGAGGGAGTCTTCACGGCCGAGATGTTCAACACGACGTCGTCGGAGGTCAGTTCACGCAGCCAGACGTTCAAGATCCTCCGATCGTCCTCGGTGGAAATATCAAACTTGGCCAACAGCGGCGAAGCGACGTCGGTCACTTCAAATCCATCGGGGACTTCAAATCGAAATGAATCGGCGGCTCCATGCAAGATCCTCATCGACACGGTGGCGTGCAATCGTTCATAGGCTTGGGTCACTTCGTCGATGACAGCGCTGCGGGCGACAACGACGCGTTGGTGCTGCAGCATCCGGTTGTTCAACGACATGGCCAGTTGCACGCGGCCGCGTTGAGGGAGGATCTCGAATCGGGTGACGTTCGCTTCGGCATCGATCGTGCGGCTCATGACTTGAGCTCCGCTCTTGATCTCGACGTTTCCCGGCACGGTGATTCGAAACCGCGAATTGGGCGGCGTGGGCACTTGGAAATCAAGGGCTTCCTGGGCCGCCGAGCTGGTAAGTGGCGCCACCATCTCCAATACGAGCGCCCGCTTGCCGCCACGGCCTTCGACGAACAGCACCGGCTGAGCCGCGGCGTCGCGCCCCAGCGCGGCTGGCTGGCCGCCGAGCGTCGCGCGTTGCACGCCGACGCCGGACAGAGGCAGCGACAAAGCATGCACGCCGTCGGCGAGCACTTCCACTTGAAGCGTCCCGACCAACCGCATACGGCCTTCCTCAACGACGCCCTGATAGTCCGCCGAGAGGATCGTGGCCCCGAGGGGCGGCGGCTGAACTTCCGCCAACTGCGAACGCGCTTTCAATTCGTCATACTGCTCGCGCGTCATGAACACGCGCTTGGGTTGCCCCTCGAGAAGAACATCCAGATCCTCATAGGGCACAAAGATCTCTCGATTCGGCTTTTCGGAGGATTGCTGTGCGCCCGTCGCGCTGAGCGGGCCGAGAATCAAGGCCAAGGCCAAGGCCGCGAGAAAACGCCAACCCAATCGCGACGCGCTGCGGGGCTCATCGCTAGTCATTGGAGCATGCTTCCGGGAGGAACTATGCATCGGAAGACCCTCCCTTCTCGTCATGCTCATTGGAATCAGGATGATGCTCGTCGCCGTCGCCGCTTGGCGCGTCAGGCCGAGTCGCCGAAGCCGGCTTCGCACCCGAGTCCGCCGTTCCGCCGTCTTGCGAATCAGCCGAGCGCTCGGTGGGTGCGGACATCGCACCGCTGGCGACCGCGGGTCCGCCGGCCCCGGCCAAAGCCGCGACGCTTCGCCGCGAGAAACGAACCAGGAACATCAAAATCCACACGGCCAGCACGAGCAACACCGCGAGCAACAGCACCTCGTCTATCACTTGCACGGCGAACGTCGGAAAGAAGACTCCTGAGAACACCAATCCGATCAGCAGCACGCCGACAGCGAACAGCCGGGTGGCCAAAGGCAGCATGACCATCATCACCCCAGGGGCCGCAATCACGAGGAACACCAAAGCGTTCAGGCCGTCTTCGTTGAACACGGTCAGCCGCAAGGATCCCTCTGGTGGCCGTGCGGGTCGCAGCGTGGAGAACGTGTGCAGGCGGCCCTGGATTTGGAAGTCGCTGCTTGGATCGATGCTGAGCGCGATTCCATCGGTCACCCAGTTCACCTTGTTCTTGTCGTCCGGCTCAGCGGATGGACGATCGTCCAGGACTCGCCGCCATTGATTGGCGAGTTCGCTGGTCCAAGGTCCGCGCGAACCGAGCAGGGCGAGTTCGTCAGGCAGATAGACGCAGAGGTAAACCTTCTGCATGGCGGGATCTTTGGGGAAGACGGGAAACTCGAGGTTCTCGTAGCCGCTATCGACGGTGTACCGCAGCTCAAGCAGGAACGGAGTCTCAGGATTCTGATTCACCAGCGGCACATAGTACTCCCCTTTTTCGCCGCGTTCCAACTCCATCGATTGGCCGTTAATTCGCAGCGGGTTCAAGTTGAAGCCCTTGTTGGGATCAAACGCCGCTGGCAGTTCCACTTCCAATCGCTGGCGGGCGGTGCGCATTCGATACAATGCTTGCACCGACGTTTTCTGGTCACGCCCGACGACCATCCGTAGCACTGCGCGCTCGATGCTGGTGCGTTTGACCTCCTCGAGTTCATATCGGGTCGCCGTGATTTGAAGCGACCAATCGTCGTGGAACTCGAAGGCTCGCGCGGCGTCATTCACCGTGGCGCCAGGCATCAGATCGGTTTGAGGATCAATGGGTCGAAGACCGATCGGCTCGCCGGACTCGCGTACATCAACGTTCTCGGCCTTGCGAATGGCCACTTGGCCCCAGGCGCGGTCGAACATTCATCGGCCGCAGGATGGGTAGCTTGACGTCCAGGCTCTTGCCCACATCCAACTCGTCGATCCTCTGCTCCCAGCTGAATTCGAACCTGGTTTCGCCCAGGAATTCCGACTCGCCGGTCAAACTCCAGGCGATATAGCCTTCGGCGAGATCGTCCGGCGCGGGTTCGATGGGGGAATACTGCATGGACTTGGTGTCCAGGTTCATCTGCGAAGCCAGTTCCGCCGGCGCGTCCAGTCGCAGGGACTTCACCCCGCTATAGAGGATCTCGTAGAAGAACGTCGCTTTGTAGCGAATCACGCCGGCCTCGATGCCGGCCACCAGAAACTGCCGGGCAGTCACCTGGGGCTTGCGGCGTTGTACCGAGAGCGCCAGTGTGGTTGGTTGCTGGGAATAGGCGTACGCCATGATCTCTCGCAGTCCCGGGAAACGGCCGGCGCGCATCGACTGCGTTTGCTGCAATGCGTCGCTGAAAGAGATGGTCTGCAGACCATCGGCTTGCTCCGAGCGAACCCGTAGGCTTTCGGGAGCATGGAGAATCAGATTCCCGCTGAGGCGTTCGACGCTCGCGGCCGCAACGCGAGGGATCGGGACCCCGACAACAGCCGCCTGCCCTGTTGGGCTGAGCAGATTCGGTTCGTTCAATCGCTTCTGCAATTCGACGAACAAGCCGATGCGTCCCAGGGCTTTTCGTGAAAGGTTGACCAACAGCCGCGTCGCATCATCACCTTGCAACGAATGTGAATCATATGCGGCGGCTTCCGCGCCGGCGCCCGCTTGTCCGCGCACTTGCTGGATATCAAAACCACTTGGGACCTCCAGTTCCAACTGGAAGACACCGGCGCGATCGATATCGTAAACGGCGAACAACTCAAGCGTGAGTTGATCGGGTTGTAAGTAGGCTTCCACGAGCTGCTGCGCCTGGATCCGGGGCTCGACCTTGTCCACATTCAGCGTCAAGTCAAACGGCAATGAGGCATAGCGGTAGGAGAAATCCCACTTTTCTTTGGCCAAGGATGATGGCAATTCCGCGGGATCCAACTGAAGCAGGCCGGAACGCTCGTTCGCTTCGGCCCGCAAGTCGGACGACAACCGCACCACCACCAGGCCTTGCTGGCGACCAACGTTCAAACCTCGAATGACGGGAGCGCGAACCGGCGCCTGGATTAAGTCGTCGCTGAATTTCTCCAATTCCACGACGATGCTCTGGGCGCCGCGCGTCGGTTCAAAAAGCTCGACCGTGATGGTCTGTGTCTCGGCATTCTTGGCGAACTCCCAACTGCGGACGTTCGGATCATAGACGTTGACGACCTTATGGTCCGCGGGAACCTCGACAAGCAGTTGCGTCACTTCGGCGCGGCTGATGTCGTAGTCCAGTCGTGTTTGAGTGCGAATGACGCCATCATCGATCGAGATTTCTTGCTGGGCTTGGATGGTGGCCAAGGCGGCCAATCCGGTGGCGCCTTCCGCACGAGGCGTCCAATCGATACGAACTTCGTCAGCTGCTCCCACAAAGGCCAGTACGACGGTTTCATCGAGACGCGGGCGGGGCGGTCGGTCCTGATTCTCGTCTCGGCCGTCGCCCTCGGTCGCGGCCAAGCGTGGATAGACATTGACCTTGACGCCGGCTTGCGGCACGCGAATTGTCCAGCGATTGACGGGCGCCCGCGGCGCTTGAAAGGAAACGCTATTCTGACCAGGCGCCTTGTTGAAGGCTTTGGCGTATTCCAAGGTCAGCTCATACTGCGCCGGTTCTTTTCCGCTCTTATCCAGCAGCAGCCGATAGCCATCGCCGGGCGCCACGCGAGCGGGCCCATCGGCGAGTTGGGCCGATAGGATCGCGGCGTCGCCGAGTCGCAGAGGAACTTCGTGCCACCCTGCGCGGAAGACTTCGATCTTCAATCGAGCAGTCACGCGAACGACGTCTTTCTCGACGACCGCCTCGCTGTGGATTTCGGTGATCAGCGCGTCCACGGGCGGTTTTGGCTCGGGAGCTTGGGCCGTCGCTTCACGGGCCTTTCGCCAGAGTTCCTGAAACTCCTCGTAGGGCAGAAAAACACCCCGGCCTTCCTTTTCGAAGAGGGCGCGGAGTTTGGTGTACGGAATATAGATGGTCTGCTCGCGCAGCGGTTGCGGGTCGTCCGCAGTGACAGCGTCCGCTGGAGAGCTTGCCGCTGGAGTCTCCTGCGCGGAGACGCTCGCCGCCGTCGTAACCAGCAATGCGGCCGCCATCAGCCACAGGCCCAGACTTCTCATGATTTCAGCCCTTGTGTGTTCCTAGCCGCGGCGGACGGACCGCCGGCGAGCGCCTTGGTTCAAGGTTAAGACGATTTCGACCGGCGATTTGTTTTCCGCCGGCCTGACCGGCCAGGATTTCCCGTCCTCGTCCTTATAGACTACGTCCCGGAAAACGCGACCTTAGACGAATTCGATTCGACGTAGAGTGATACTCGCAAAGGATTTACATCCGGCCCGCCGGACCTTCGCCGCACACCGGGCCTGATTTCGGGGGAACCCCATCGCTTTTAGGAATGCGAATTAGTGGGATCATGGCGATTGCTCAAACGCGGTCCAGAAGTTCTCGATACCCAGTGAACTCGCTCTTCCAGTCGCCGTACACGCCCGAAAGCCCACATTCGACGCACTCGCAGCCGAGGTAAAACCAGCGAACATCCTCGCTGTCGGCGTACAGGGCCACGGCGGCCATGATTTCGAATTGGTCGCTCTCGCAGGTGCATTGCAGTGGATGCAATTCGTTGACGCCGTCAATGAAGTCATCGCTGTCGCCGATCCCATGTTCCTCTTCACAAGCTCCGCAGATTCGGACCGCGACGCCCTCTTCCTCATTCATCAGCACAGTAAACGTGCGGCGCCCGCATCCGCATTCTGGGATCGCGAAATGCTCGGCAACATATCCGTTGGCCGTGCTGTATTCCATGATCTGGGACTTTAGCAACATCTGACTCATGAAAAGCCCTCGGGCTGGAACGGAGTGACCAGAAGTCGGTCCAGCGGCGACGTGCGCCGCGAAACATCGCGCGAGCGCTTACAAGACGCAGCATGAACCGCATCTATCTGCGAGCACTCCACATCGGTGGCTCGCCCCTCCTTGCTGGGCGACGTAACGTGAGCCCGTGCGTAGTGTACCGCTTTGAGTCGCTCGCGGGAAAGATGACGGCCGAATCACGCAGGCGCCGTTGGCGAGACGATCCGCGACTCGGACAACGCGACACTCGACATGCGGCGCCGTTGATTCTGGCGGATTCGGCCGTTGGTCAAAGCGCCTCGTCGCCCCATGAAATGCCTGGCAAGATGCTATGCTGCAGGCCGTAGGGGGCGAATCGGCCGCGGGTTTCATGACAACTTCACATGAGAAGGTCAGCTATGAACACGAAAAGTCTTGTTGCTTGGAGCTTGATTCTGCTGGGGTCGGTTTCGGTCAGTAGGGGCGACGAGGCGATTGTGGACGCGGGCAAATTCGCTTCCTTGCAAGCGGCCGCCGACGCTCTTCCCGCCAGCGGCGGCGTGCTGCGGATTCCGCCCGGCGTCTATGAGATCGACGCCCCGGTCGTGATTAAAACCGGCGACACCACAGTTATTGGTTGCGGAGCGGCGACCCACATCCGCAACAACAACACCGACGGCAAGCCCGCGCGCTGCTCGTGGAGAATGCAGCTTTCGCGGGAAAGGCGACGCCGTCAGCGGAACGGTTGTGGAGAGTTCGGATCGCCGACCTGCGCCTCACAGGGAATCCCAAGAGCGGGCCGGGCGTTCAAGCGCGTTACATCGAGGAGCTCTTGATTCAGGGCGTTACCAGCACGCACCATGGCGGAGACGGCTTGCGATTAGAGCATTGCTACGAAGATCCGCGCATCAGCAATAGCCTTTTTACGTACAACAAGCAGTGCGGCGTTTACCTGGTTGGCTGCCACGATATTGTTGTCTCGGCGAACCAGTTTGAAGAGAACCGTGACGGTTTACGGTGCCTGGATAGTTTTAATCTGGCGATGACCGGCAACAATCTGGATGATCATCTAGGCGATGGAGTTGTGATCGAAAACACGTACGGTTCGGTGGTGACCGGTAATATGATCGAGGAATGCCAAGGCTGGGGCATTGTGCTTGACCGCGATTGCTATGGCGTGACGTTGTCGGCCAATGTGATCGCTCATGAATTCACCGGCGGGATTGATCTTCGCGATGCGCATGGCTGTGCGGTTTCCGCCAACACGTTTACGATCGTGAAGAAAGTTGGACTTGCTGTAAGGGGCGAATCGGGCAGCATCACGATCAGTGGGAACAACTTCAGCGACTCCTGGATCGGCCACGACGAAGACGGTGAAGAGCTGCAAAAGCCGAAAGCAAACCTAGCGACGCCGAACAAGACCCGAATGAGGCAGCTGGCGTCCTGCTCGATAGTTGCGACTCCGTCGTCATAAGCGGCAACCTGTTTTCCCGACTCAGCAGCGAACCGGTGGTCCAACGCGGCGATTGCCGCAGGATCCTATTGATGGCGAACGGATCTCACCCCAAGGAATAGTCGCGCTGGCCGGTGCAGAATAGTCGCTCGCGCTGGTGGCGAAGGGTTGCGATTTCGACGCGTGGGGCGAAGCGGCATGTCCCCGTCGAGCATTGCTCCCCGCCAACAACGATCCCGGCGTGGACGCGGCCACAACGGGGCTTGCCCCCGTTGGGCGATGCTCTTCGCCAACCCGCGTCGCAAACGCACCCCTCCGCCACCGTTGCTCCTCGCCAGCACGCGTCGCATTCCCGCTCAGACGCGGATTTCCGCTCCCGCTGCATCCGAGTCGGCGTATCGCTGCTCGATCGGCGCCACCACGTTCTCCAGGAATTCATCCACCTGCTGGGGCGCCCGGCCGACAAAATCCCCTTGCTCGACGATGCGGCGGACGTCAACTTGGGCGAAAGCCGGTTCCGCGGACAGGCGGTCGATAAGATCGTTGTCTCCACCGGCTTTGACTTGATCGGCGGCGGCGATGCTGTGCACGCGAATCACTTCGTGCAGCGCTTGCCGATCGCCGCCTTGTTGCACGGCCGCCATCAAGATGTTCTCGGTGGCCATGAACGGCAGTTCTTCCAGCAGTCGCCGCTGGATGATCGCCGGGTGGGTCGGCTCATCCCCTCGGCGATATTCCGCATCAACAACAGCACGCTATCGACGGCCAGGAAGGCCTGCGGCAAAACTAGTCGCCGGTTTGCACTATCGTCCAAGGTGCGCTCCATCCACTGCGTCGCCGCCGTTTGTGCGGTATTGGCTGGCAGGCTCATCACGAAACGGGCCAGCGCACAGATTCGTTCGCTGCGCATGGGATTCAACTTATAGGCCATGGCCGACGAGCCGATTTGCTTCTCCTCGAAAGGCTCCTCCATTTCGCGGCGGCTGGAGAGCAAGCGGAGATCGCAGGAAATTGAACAGACAGTCTAACGCCGGCTCTATAACGCCGGCCAACAGAAATTGAACAGAAGAAATTGAACAGAAATTGAACAGACAGTCTAAGAGAAATTGAACAGACAGTCTAACGCCGGCCACCTGCCGGGTCTAATGCGGCTGGTTTTCGGAGTGGATGGCGTGAGATTTCGGCGATGGCGGGCGGCTGGCTTCGATTTCGCCGAGTTTTTGCGGTTCTTGGCGGCCGTTGGATGAGACCCTTGGCGCTCGGCCGTCGCGGCGCGTCTGTTGTCGTGGCTGAGCCGCCCTTGTCGTGGCGCGGAACCGTGGGCTCAGGTGAAATGATCACGGCAGGCTTGGATCCCCTTGATCCAGTTCAGCCCCAGTCGAGCCAACATGGCTTCGATCAACTTGATCCCGCCCACCACGCGCCCAAACGATGTGTCGAACTGATCGACCGCCTTGGCCCAATGCTCTGGCCGCACGCCTAAATCCGTCAACACCTGCGCGTCGGACGGACTGAAGTCTCGCTCCGGGTGCTTCAGCTTGGCTTCCAAGGTATGGATGATCCGCAGATAGGTTTCCAACGGCATCTCCAAGATCGCCACGTCCGAAGCGCGAGCCTTCACCTGCCGCAACATCCGCTCGTGCACCTTGAACGTCGGCGGAAGATCGGGTGGCTGACCGGTCGGGCTGACGTTCGCCAGACCGCCGCCTTCCGCCGCTTCGATCGAATCCTCGCTGAACGCCCCGCCCCGTGCGATCTCTTCGGCGAGCTGGCCAGGATCGGTGCGCAGGGCGCCGGCCTCCGCCGCGAGGCCTTCGCCTTGGTCTTCGTCCGCTTCTGTTCTGGTCCCTGCTCCTCACACGGGCCAGCGGCCGAAGAGCCGGCCGCTTCCGCAGGAGCATTCGCGTCTTCCGCCCCTGAACTTCGAGTGCTCCCAGCCGCATCCACGCAACTCGCCAGCGCGGACCAACTGGGTTCGTCCCCCTCCGCAGCCCAAGTCGGCGAAGGGATCAGCACTCCGCAGCGGGCTCCCGGCGCCGCGATTGGCGGCAGGCGGAATTCCGCCGGCAGACTCGGCGTCTGATCGCTGATCGGCGCCAACCACGAACAATTTAACAACTCCAGCATCTCCTCGTGGCTGAGCTCCTGCTCGCCCTTGGCGTTGCGGCGAAACGCCTCCACCGACGCCTCAGCCTGCTCATGCTTCCACTGGGTTACCCGCTGCTTCGCCGAAGAATACTCCGAATCCAGGAAACTGTCGGCCATCCCAGCGCGAACCTGGTTCAAGTCAAGATACGCCAAGCAGGTCAGCACGGCGGCCAGACCGTCCAGCTTGCGACTGCGATACCGTTCAGCCCAGAAGCTCCCGCCCTTGCCCGATTCGCTGTTGGCCAGCTTCGCGATCGGCTCGTTGATGCGAGCCATGAACGTTGATAACGACTGCAAGTTCCAACGAGCCGCGGCGACCCGCCACTCGTCCTGCAGGATCTCCTCCACCCGCTCATCGGTCACCGCGCGATCCCACCGCTTGGTCGTCGCGTTCCAGCTTGCCCAAGCCCGCGAATACCGCCAAGCCACTTCCTCGTCCGACCATTGCACCACCAGATCCGGCCGAGTCCGCACGATCAAATGATAGTGGTTGTTGAGAATGTTGTAGCTGCCGATTTCCACAGCGAACAATGACGCCTGATACTTCAGCAATGACTCCAAGTACTCGCGGCGATAAGCAAAGTTCTGTTCGCCATGCCGGCCCAGAAGAAACTCCTGCTGAGCACAACGAGTCCACACATGATGCGCGCCAATCGTGCCCTCCTCGACAATCTTGGACCGCGCAAGCCGGCATCACACCGCTCCATCGACGCCCTAAAAACATCCTCCATCAACAACTCCCCAACCTACAAACAAAAAGCCAATCCACCAAACCACCCCCTGACGAAGCCGCGTCACTCCGGCTTCGATTCCGCGAAAGTACGATCGCACGCGGACTACATGCCGACATCACAGCCCTCGCGTGCTATTCGCCAAACAACCAATCAACGGCGAAACCGCGTTGGCTAATTCAGGACTTTGGGAAGCAAATAGAAAAGGTAGATGGCCAGAGGAATCACCCAGGCCGCGATCAAGATGTCGATGGTCCTGAGTATCAATCGATGACTTGACTCCAAACGCCAAATCATGCGATCGAACAAATGCCCCACAACGCCCCCGATGAGCGAGTACCCCACGGGCATGGCGATATAGTGCCATCCAAGCTGCGAACCCGCGCAGATCGTCAGGGCGGCCGTGAAAGCAATCGCCACCCCCGCCAACGCCGAGGTATGCCGCAGCCGACCAACAGCCAGCACCGAATCCTGGTACCGCTTGCGATGGTCGTCCAGCAACTGCATCGCTCGACCACGATCACGCACATCTACTTCGACGGAAAAACCACGTTGGCGATCTCGTCGAATCGATGACACGATTCTCGATTCGCGAAGCAACTCGCGAAAACGCTCGGCATTACTGCGATCATGAAAAGCCGCCACAACCAAAACGTCATACTCGGCCAGGCCGCCTTGATGTGGACCTGCCGAACGCTTCTCGCCGACTGAGTCAGTCCCGGCAAGCGTCCGGCGCAACAGGTCAATCTTTCGTTGAGGGTCGTGGCTCATAGCTCCAGATTGTAGAATCCAGGCAACCCAACGGCAAAGAATATCCCTTCGGCCGCGAACCGAGACGTCCGCGGCCGGAAATCCTCATCGCGAGTCACTCAACATGCGAATGCGCCAATCCACGCTCGGATTGCTAATAGCCCTGAGCGTTCTCGCTTCCCAAGCCTCATCCAACAACGAGTCGCGCGCCCAAGAAGGCCCTCTCGGAATGGCCGGCTTTCGCGACGCCTACGCCGACTCGGACGGAGTCAAGATCCACTACGTCGTTGGCGGGTCCGGCCCCTTGGTGGTCATGCTGCATGGTTTCCCCGATTTTTGGTACACGTGGCGTCGGCAGATGCCCGCTTTGGCCCAACACTTTCAAGTGGCCGCCATCGACCAACGCGGCTACAACCTCAGTGATCAACCTCGGGGCGTCAGCGAGTATTCCGTCGCAAAACTCGTAGGCGACCTCGACGCCGTCGTGAGGGACTTGGATCGCCAACAGGTGATCCTGGTCGGACATGACTGGGGCGGTATGGTCGCCTGGTCGTACGCGATGCGTTTTCCCCAAAAAACTCGGCAATTGGTGATCTTGAATCTGCCCCACCCAGCAGGACTGTTGCGAGAAATGGCGAACAACGCTGAACAACAGGCCAACAGCCAATACGCGCGGGATTTTCAGCAGCCCGACGCGGCCGGGAAGTTAACCCCCGAAAAACTCGCCTCTTGGGTGAAGGATCAAGATGCTCGCCCTGCGTACCTGGAGGCGTTTCGGCGTTCCTCCTTCGAGGGCATGTTGAATTACTACAAAGCCAACTACCCAGCCTCCACAGGCGGCCAGGCGGCAAAGGCGGCCGCTCAGCTCCCCTTCCCCAAGATTCAATGCCCAGTCCTGCAGTTTCACGGACTTGAGGATCAAGCGCTGGTCGCAGACGCCGTCGACGGGACCTGGAAGTGGGTCGCAGGGGAGTGGAACCTGGTGACTATTCCAGGCGCTGGCCACTTCGTTCAACACGACGCTGCTGAATTGGTCACGCGAAGGATGCTCGCTTGGCTGTCAGATAACAACCAATAGTAGCGCGCACCGCTACCCAACCTGAAGAATGAACGCACGCCGCCATGACGCCGATCCCGTTTTATCTCGGCTGCCCCGTCTGGGCCTGTGAACATTGGCAGGGAGAACTCTATCGCGCGAAGTCGCCGCGGCGACAGTGGCTCTCTCAGTACAGCCAGGTTTTCAACACCGTGGAGGGCAACAGCACCTTTTACGGCCTGCCATCGCTTGATACAGTCCGACGTTGGGCCGAGTCAACCTCCCCCGGCTTTCGATTCGTGCTGAAATTTCCCCGTCAGATCACGCACGACCAGAAACTACATGGGGCGACACTGCCCACTCGGCAGTTCCTCACCCTCCTTGAGGTCTTAGCCAATACGGACCGCCTGGGCCCCTCCATGCTGCAGTTGCCGCCCTATTTCTCACTTGACGACTTGCCGAGACTCCATACTTTCCTTGCCGGTCTGCCCAGGGAGTTTCCCTACGCCGTCGAGTTTCGTCACCTTGACTTTTTTGATCAGCACGACGGCGAAGAACAGGCTAATCAGCTGCTTCGCGAGCACGGCGTCGACCGAGTGATCTTCGACAGCCGCCCCCTCTACAGCGCACCGGCGAGCGACGACATCGAACTGGCTTCTCAAACTCGCAAACCCAAACTGCCCGTGCACAAATCACTGACTGGGCAACGCCCAATCGTTAGGCTGATCGGGCGCAATCGATTGGATCGGATCGACTCTTGGCTTAAGCACTGGGTGGCGGACCTGGTGGGCTGGCTGGAGGGGGGCGTCTCGCCCTATCTTTTTGCTCACACGCCCGATGATCGATTCGCCCCCGAAATGGCGAAGCGGCTGCATGAGTCTTTAAGGGCGGAATGGCCATCATTGCCTGAGTTGCCGAAATGGCCAGGAAGAAGTGAAGCGAAGCAGCTGCGGCTGTTTTGAGCCGTACCGGCTCCAGACTGCTACTTCTCCAAGGAACGCGTGGGCCAGATTTCCCAGTGCTCGGCCAGACCGCTCACGACTCGAATCACGACGAGAAGCGTCATCGCGCACGCTGGCAACGCGACTCCCAACATCATGGCCGCCACGGTTCGATTCGGAACCAAACCCGCAAGGATGTAAGTTGCGAACATCGGCAACGCGACACCAACTACGGAAATCAGCAGCAGAGTCAGTATCGCAATCACACCAAATCCAAAAATCGACATTTCATCGAGAAACGGCATCGCCCCTTGCCGTTGCGCGATCCTGCGATACCGCCGCCAAGCGGACGCCAAGATGCACGCGCCGAAGATCGCCCACACTACATGGATCTTTGCCAGGGCCAGGATGCTGGCGAAGATCGCAATCAGCAACAGCAGTTGACCGAGGCTGAAGCGCCAGCGTGCAAACGCCTGGGGAAGATCTGTTGCGGGCGACATGCGCTGCGGACTTCGAATGTGGTTGACGAAGAACCCCCTAGAACGCGCCCAAGCGAGGCGGTTCGGGGTCCATGGTAAATATGCTGGCGTCGAAACACGCTTTCATGAGACGGTCTCGCCGGCCCAGTTGCCCGGGATCATTCCACAAATTGCGAAACTCGGCCGGGTCATCTTCCAAATCATAGACTTCGCCGAAATTAACCCCGTGGTACACCGCGATCTTCTCGGTGGTCGTGCGCATCATCGAGCCGTAGCTGCGGGGATGCGTCCAGCTATTATAGTACTCGCTGAAGACGTATTCCCGATGGTGAGTCGGATCGGCTCGCCCCAGGCAATGGGCCATCAAGCTCCGCCCTTGCATGCAGGCTGGCGCCTCCAACCCCGCGGCTTCCATCAAAGTCGGCGCCAAATCCACCAACTCGACAAGGCCGTCCACTCGCCAATTGCGTTCGAATCGCTCCGGCCAGCTGAGCACCAGCGGCACTCGGATGGCGGCCTCATAGAAGTGAGGTCCTTTATAGTACAACCCGTGATCCCCCAGCATTTCACCATGGTCGGACATGAAGACCACCAGAGTCCGTTCTCTCTGTCCGGTATCGTCAAGCGTCTGGAGCATCCGGGCGACTTGATCATCGATCAATTCAATCATTGCGTAGTACGCCGCAGTCACACGACGACGATCGTCGTCGGTCATCGCCGCGGCGTGAAAGCCGCCCTCGTCATTATGGGCCCAGACGCGATCGAGCTCTTGATAGGAAGTGGGCGCGGTTTGCCGTGGACCCAGCTTGGGAAGAGGCATCCGCTCCACAGCGATGCGGCGCCGATATTCCGGAGGCGGGTCAAAGGGATGATGGGGATCAAAGCAGTTGAAGCTGAAAAACCATGGCCGCTTGCGGTTTTTCGTCATAAACTCAATCGCCATATCAGCGCACCAAGTAGTCTGATGTAGCCGCGCCGGCACGCCTTCTTGAACGTAACCGTCGCCTTCGTCGGTTAGCAACTCCTCCCAAGATACTCCCTGGTCCGCCAACCATTGTGTGTAAGCGTTCTCCGGCCAGTCCGGCTGGGGGTGATGCGACCACTTCCAAAAGGAATAACCGTCGTCGCCCCGGTGCTCGACTTTGCCGTCGGAGCAAGACGCGAGATGGAGCTTGCCGGCCAAACCGCAAACATAACCGGCTTCTGAAAAACGTTTGGAGATCAGCTTTTCGTCGGCGGGAAGCGTCTGGCCATTCTGTCGGCAGCGCGTGGTCCTTGGATACCGTCCGGTTAAAAAGGATGCTCGACTCGGAGTGCAAACCGGACTTTGGCAAAAGGCGTGCGTGAACGCCACGCCCTGGCTAACGAGTTGGTCGATCGCAGGGGTCCGCAAGTTCGAATTACCAAGGGACGCGATGGTGTCATATCGCTGTTGGTCCGTGCAGATCCAGAGAACATTCATGCTTCAATATCGGCCATCAACGAGTCCAAGATCAATCTCCGCCGCGCGATACCCTCGCACCGTCGTTGCCGCCTTAACGGATCGCTCGGTCCCGCAGTTGATCCAGGACAGTCAGATTGCCAAGAGTATCCTCGCGGGTGATCCAAGGCGCGTCGCCGTCAAGAACGCAGCCGGCAAAGGCGTCGGCTTCCAGTGCGTACAAGCCCTGTGTAGCCGGCTCGATAATCTGGTCGCGACTCGGGCTGTCGCCACCCTGAACCACAGTGATATTGCCGTCGGCGAACCAAGGCGTGTCGATCTCCAAGTATCCGCTGGAGCCGCCGACGTAAGTCGTGCGGTCGTTCTCCACTGTCATGCCGCAAGTAAACACGCAAAGCACATCGCCGAATTTGAGCATCCCGGCCGCGTAGTCATCCACTCCTAGCGAGTGACGATGGGTAATCGCCTCCATGGCGTCAGGCTCGCGACCCGTCAAGGCCCGCGCTAAGTTGATGCAATAACAACCGACATCCATCAGCGAACCGCCGGCCAAGTCCGCCTGATAGCGACAATCGTCCGCTCGGGCTTCTCGGTTGAACGTGAAGTGAGTGCGGATCAATTTGATTTCACCGATGGCGCCTTCGTGCACCAGTTGAATTACGCGTTTGACTGCCGGATGGGTTCGATACATGAAGGCTTCCACAAGCACGCGGCCATGGCGTTCGGCTGCAGCGAACATCTCTTCCGCCTCGCGTCGGCTGCCGGCGAGGGGTTTCTCGCACAAGACATGCTTGCCAGCCTCCAAGGCGCTTAACGTCCATCGATGGTGTAGCGAATTCGGCAAGGAGATGTAGACAGCGTCGAACGTCGGCCGAATCGAGCAACTGCTCGTACGATCCAAACGGCTGTCCGCCATGTCGCCCGCAAAACGCCTGCGCCGCGTCCTGGCGCCGCGACCCAACGGCGGCGATCACGCCGCGCTGAGCCTCAGGCAGTTGAGCGGCGAATTTCCCCGCGATGGAGCCGGTCCCCAGGATGCCCCAACGAATCGCGTCGCTCATACTGTGCTCCGTTACCGTCCAATGTCCAGCCGTCAGACTTCCGCCGTTCGCCGCCAACGCCGGCCGAGGGATGCGGCGGCCTGTCCCAGTCGTTATCCTAGGCGTTGCCTGGCCTCGCTTGAAGACGCCAATGCCGGAAAAGCTGCGGGGCCAGGTCCCTGAACACATCGCAGCCGAGTCAAGTCAAGTTCATCGTCGCTCCCTCTAGTCTAGTCCTCCGTCTAGCTCGACTCTATTCATGACATTGTCCGCTGTTACGGTTCGTAGCGAATCCCTGGATGCCGTGGAAGTCTCGTGGTTCAGTGCGCTGTGCAGCGACGACTACGAGCACCTGGGAGTCCCTGACGGCAAGTACCGCAGCAGCTGGACTCACTGTCGCGACATCGTTCTCACGGCGGATCGCGCGGGATACAACAACATTCTGCTGCCCAATGGATACGTTCCAGGCCAAGACACTCTGACGTTCGCCGGCGGCATGGCCGCGCTGGTGAGGCAAATCTCGTTGTTGGTCGCCGTCCGCTGCGGTGAATATCATCCGCCGATGCTCGCTCGCGCGATCGCAAGTCTGGATCACATGCTCGAGGGGCGCCTGACGATCAACATCATTTCGTCGGACATGCCGGGCGCCGCAATGGAGTCCGAGCGGCGCTATCAGCGTTCGCGAGAAGTGATTCAAATCTTGAAGCAAGCGTGGACTCAGCCGCGAATCGAGTTCGAGGGCGAATTCTATCAATTGAGTTTGCCAACGCCGCCCGTTGCACCCTACCAGCAAAATGGCGGCCCTCTCTTGTACTTTGGCGGCATTTCGGACTCCGCACGCCATCTCTGCGCTGAACACTGCGACGTGTTCTTGATGTGGCCGGAAACCGAGGAGCAATTAAGCGAAACCATGCGGGACATGTCGCAACGCGCGGCGAGTTTCGAACGCGACTTGGATTTCGGCCTGCGAATCCACATGATTGTGCGCGAAACCGAAGCCGACGCACGCCAAGCCGCTCGGAAATTGGTGTCGCGACTTGACGACTCTGTGGGACAACGCATCAAGCATCTTTCCCAGGACTCCCGCTCGGCGGGCGTCCAACGACAGGATGCACTTCGCGATCAGGCTGACAGCGAAGGCTACATTGAACCGCACGTCTGGTCCGGCGTTGGTCGAGCACGCAGTGGTTGCGGCAGCGCTTTGGTCGGCGATCCCGACCAAATCCTCGCCAAATTGCAGAACTATGTCGAAATGGGGATGTGCGCCTTCATTTTTTCAGGCTACCCCCATCAGCAAGAGTGCGAACTCTTCGCCAAGTATGTCTTACCACGATTGAAAACTTGCAAATTGGCCGAAGCCCAAGGACGTCGCCAACCGAATCCCGTAACTCCGTTGACGACCGGCCCGCGACTGACCCCTTAAAGAGCGATTTTTCGAGCTTGCTGGGTGGATCCACTCATCCGTTCGGTGGGTGTTTCTAGCCGTTCCGCGACGAGCTAAATCCACAACCAGGCGGCACGACCACCCCACCAGCGGATCAACAGGCACGACACCCATCAACCCTCGCAGCTTGGAGCTGTTCGATGAACGACCGAGTGGAGACGACCGAGAAGGAGTTGCCCTGGTACGCCGGGATTTCCAATTATCAATGGCTGGTGCTGGTCATCGCGTCCCTGGGCTGGGTGTTTGACATTTTCGAGGGCCAGATTTTTGTGGCCAGTATGACCGATGCGATGCCGCAATTACTCGATGCGGCGCCGGGCAGCGCGTCGGTCAACACCTGGAACAACTACGCCTTGGCTTCCTTTCTTCTAGGCGGGGCGTTCGGCGGCGTTTTCTTCGGCGTACTGAGCGATAAGATCGGTCGCTCGCGAACGATGATCTTCACGATCCTCTTCTATTCCGTCTTCACATGCCTGACCGCTTTTGTGAATCAGGCGTGGATGATGGTCGGTTTACGGTTCCTTGTGGCCATGGGCGTCGGCGGCGAGTGGGCCGTCGCCAGCGCGCTGGTCGCCGAGGTCATGCCAAAGCGCTCGCGGCCTGTAATGAGCTCGATCTTTCACGCCTCAAGCGTCTTTGGAACCCTGATGGCCGCCGCCGTTGGGTACTTCGTGCTGAGCCCCAAACCGATGGGCGACAATACGTGGCGCATCGGCTTCCTTGTGGGAGTGCTCCCCGCGTTGCTGACCATCGTTATCCGTTGGCGAATGCATGAACCGCAACAGTGGCAGCGAGCCAAAGAACGCGCGTCGCACGACGCATCGCAAGCCACCGGCTCCATAGTTGAACTGCTCAACGCGGCCAATCTGAGAAACACGTTGGTCGGCGTCAGTCTGGCCACCATTGGATTGGTTACCTTCTGGGGGTGCCACATCTACGGCAAGAACGCCCTTCTCCGCGACGCTCAGGCGCGAACGCTCGCGGAATCCGGCCAAGACGTCGCGTCGTTGGCCCCAGACGAAAAAGCGCGGATCCTGAAGGAGAATTCCGCGGTGATCAAGCGAGCTGAAATGACCAGCATGGTGCTGAACACGCTGGGCGGGGGATTGGGCCTGGTCTTCTTCGGTTCGATCTCCAACTACCTGGGTCGCAAGGGAGCCTTCGTGCTGTATCACGTTGGTGGTTTCGTAACCGCATTGCTCTTGTTCCAAGTGCTCATACCACAAGCTGCACCGACATGGCTCCTGGCCGCCTTCCTACCGTTCTTCGGCTTTCTGACGCTGGGCATGCACGCGGGCTACGCCGTCTATTTTCCCGAGTTGTTTCCGACTCGTCTGCGAGGTACGGGAACTGGCTTCTGCTTCAACATGGGGCGACTCGGCACCGCCGGGGCGATGGCGATCGCAGCGCACTACGCTTGGTCGCCTGATCAGACAGCTTCGTACATAACGCCGCTGTTCCTTGTAGGAGTTGTGGTGACGATGCTGGGTAAAGAAACACGGGGACAAGAGCTGCCCGAATAACGGCGATGTACGCCAGCGACAATCCCGCGCGACAAGTTCCGGCAAAGGCGGACTGCCTGTGTCCGCCCGCAAGCTCCGCTGAATACTCCCTCGCGCGTCACTTCGAAGGATATCGCCTCCAAGGCCGTTCCTGTAACAACGAAAGTCTTGAATCAATGATCTCGCAAGCGCGTTTTGGTTTGGTGGGATTTGGGCTCTTTGGCCGCTTGCACGCCCAGGCGATCGCGAACAACCCTCGTTGCGAGCTAGCGGCTATTTGCGTCGCGTCGGAGAACAGCCGCCAGGCGGCGGCGAGAAGCTCATCCCCAAGCCGCCGTGATGGCCACTCTGGACGAGCTGTTGCGGGAGGACTCCATCGATGTGGTCGACATCGTGACGCCGAATCAAACGCATTATGATTTCGCCAAAGCCGCGTTAATCGCCGGCAAACATGTACTGCTCGAGAAACCGATGGCGCTGACCGTGGCCCAATGCGACGACCTCGTCGATACCGCCAGGCGCCAGCGGCGTGTGTTGGCGATCGGCCACGAATTGCGACTCTCGTCGCTCTGGGGGCAGGCTCGGGAGTTGATCGAGCAGGGCAAGATTGGCCCGGTGCAGCACGTCTTGATTGAGCTGTCGCGATTTCCCTATCGGCAGGGTTCGGAGGGTTGGCGCGACGATCGACAACGCGTGGGAAGCTGGATTCTCGAGGAGCCAATCCACTTCTTTGATCTGGCGCTCTGGTATTTACAAGAGGCGGGCGCTCCAGTGTCTGTTTACGCCCGAGCGAATTCACGCGATGCGAACCGACCCGACTTGCACGACAATTTCACATCCATCGTCAATTACGCGGACGGGCAGTTCGCGGTGATATCGCAAACCCTCGCGGCTTTTGGGCACCATCAAACAGCCAAAATTGTGGGCGCCAAGGGAGCGATCTGGGCCTGGTGGAACGCGGCGGACGCTGCCGCTCGCCTCGCCCGACGTTCGGCATGAAATACGGGTTGGGCGACGAAGTCGTCGAGGCGACATTCGCCAAGCCGGCGGGTGAATTGCTGGAGCTCGCCGATGAAATCGATGCGGTTTCGCGATGTGTGACCGAAGGCGCCTCGCCGCCCTGTCGCGGCAGCGATGGACGCTGGTTGACTTTGCTGTGCCTCGCGTCCGAGGAATCAGTTCGTCGTGGCGAAGTCGTGGGGCTCGATGGTTTCAGCGACTAACGCGGCCTCTTGCCTCGGCGGGCTACTGGCTGAAGAAAGTGGTCACCTCATGAAGCACCGCGAAAATGTTGCCCAACGAGTAGTGCCCTCCCTCGTACCAGGTGATGGGCGGCTTGCCGAGCGCCTGCCACAGCCGATCCGTGCAATCGTGCGGAATGATCTCATCGTCCTTGGCGTTGATCATCAAGATCCTGCGGCCCTTGGCCAAACTGGCCCAAGTCAACGGATCAATGCTCTTCAGATCCGTTTCCAATTGGCTCCTTGTGATCCCGCGCTTGGCCCAAGCTTGCTGGACGCGGCGTGTTTCGGGCGACACCCAGGCGATCTTGGGCAAGTCGCCGCCAGCCAGCGCCATGCAGACATGCTGTAAACGCGGCTCCGCCTCTGCCGCCAGCGCACTGGTGATCCCCCCGAGACTAATGCCGAAAATGCCCAACTGGTCGGGATCCACTTCAGGTTGGCTGGCCAACCAGGCGGCCCCGCGGCGAATGTCAAGAACCGCCTGTCTCATGCGATCCACGGTGTCCGCCGGATCCAGGTCTTCCCGTCGTTTAGCGGCCTGCAGCGGCTTGCGCTTCGCCGTAGTACGGCATTTTCAGGAACAGCGCGGAGACTCCCGCTTGCGCCAGGCGGTTGCAAAAGATCCTGGAAAGGTTGAAATCACCACCCAGGATGTGCAGCACAACGACCCCTCTCCCCGTGTGTTTTCCCAAGGGCTGATAGTACTCGCAGTGCACCATGTTGTTGACTTCGTCCGTGGTGACCACGGGCGAGGGGAATTGCACGAGTGAAATCGTCAGGCGGTCCGACACGGGGCGAAGCGGCTGGCGGCGGTAAGCAAAACGATGCGGGGCAAGTTGGTAAGGTGCGGGGATCAGCGACTCTTGCGGATGCGACGAGGCTGGGAAAGCGATTTCTCCTTCGATCGCGGGAGGCAGCGGTTCTTTCGCCCCAACGATTTCAGCGAGCGCTAGCAGCGACAGCACGAGAAAGAACGCCGGCTTGGCGGCTCGGACGCGACGAAGTGCACGGCTCCAAAATCTCTCTAGGTCGCTTGCAGGCCTTTGGCTATACTCCGCGACCCTCCCGCTTTGTCGCTCGCCGGCCGCGTCGCGTCGGTCTTGCGGATTGCTCAACATGCTTGGAATCTCCCACCGTCGATGCGATTCGGTTGTTGGATAACTTGTGCGATCGTCGCCCTGACATTGGCGGCGACATCCGGTTGCGGGACGACCAAGCAGCAGGTCGCCACCGAGCAGCTGCTGGCGTCCGACGCGGTCGATCGCAGCATCAGCCGCGTGGACTTTTCGCCAATCTCGGGGCGAACCGTGTACCTGGACACCAAATACATTCAACAGATCAAGGGCCTGGGCTTCGTTAACTCGGAATACATTATTAGTGCGTTGCGGCAACAATTGTTCGCGCATCGCTGTCTTTTGCAAGACAGCTTGGATCAGGCCGACGTGGTTGTCGAGGCTCGCGTGGGCACCTTGGGCAATGATGGGCATGAAATCAACTATGGATTACCCTCGGGAAATGGCTCATTGTCGCGCACCGCGACGGCCGTCGGCGGTTCGGCCCCCCTGGCCTTGCTTCCGGAGATCTCGCTGGCTCGACGCGATCAACAGGTGGGCGCCGCCAAGCTGGCGGTCTTTGCTTACGAGCGGGAGAGCAAGGAGCCTTTGTGGCAATCGGGCACCTCGGTCGCGTTCAGCAATGCTCGACAAACATGGGTCTTCGGAGCGGGTCCCTTTCAGAGCGGGACCATTTATGAGTCGCCGCGACTGGCGGGCGCGAGGCTGAGTTTCCCTCGGCCGTTCCGCCGAAACGAGGCGGCCGCCGCCGACCCCTGGCTTCAAGCTTTCAAGGACAAGCGTCGCTTTAGCCCGGAAGGAATCGGCGAATCCACTCCCGAGACCGTGGCCGACCAAGCGGCGGACGGACAAGCGGCGCAAGCGGCGTTTGAAGAGCCGGCCGCGCCCGAAGCAGCGGAAACGGGCGCTGCGGCGCCGGCGCCGCCAGCGAAACCGCCGGCCCCGCCAACCGCGCCACCCGCCGAAGGTGGAGCGGCGGCTCGCTTGCCCTCGGGCCCGACCAAATAACACCTTTCCCCGACTGGACAAATCGCTTCAACCCCAACGCGATTGAGGATCATCCATGCGAGAACTAGAACGCAACACGCCCTGCCTTGTCTGCCAGGGCGAGCAATATGAGTTGATCAGCACATTGGATCGGCAGGGAGAGGCGCTCGCCACCATCGCATGCGTCGAATGCGGCTTGGTGCGTCATCGCGACATTCCCAGTGAAGCGGCGTTGGAGGAGTTCTACGCCAATTCCTATCGAGAAGCCTATCATGGCGAGTCGACTCCATCGCCTCGCCGCGTCATGCGGGCCTGGAACAATGGTCGTCGCATCGCAGGACAGCTTCGCCCGTTCATTATCGACGCGTCCACCTCCGCGAACATGTCTGGCGGCTACACAGCGGTGGAGATCGGCGCAGGGCTCGGCTGCAACGTGAAGGCTCTGGAGGAGCTTGGTTGCCGCGCCGAGGGCGTCGAGCCTCATGCGGGTTTTCAGGCTTATGCCGCCGCGAGCGTGAAGGCCAAGGTGCGGCACGGTTTCCTGCGAGATATGCCTCGCCAACCGGCGTTTGATCTGGTGTTGCTGATCCATGTCATCGAACACCTGCGTCAACCTGATCTCGATGTCGGCCACATGCGGGATCTGTTGCGGCCCGAGGGCATGCTGTATGTCGAATGTCCCAATCTCGCGGCCCCCTTCGCGCGGAAGTCGCGGATGTTCCATTACGCTCACCTGTTCAGCTTCACGCCGCACGCCTTGCAATCCCTGGTGGAGCAATGCGGGTTTACACTCGTGCAGCGATTTGGCGACGCTTCCGATCCGAACCTGCAGATGCTCTTTCGTCGCTCCGAGCCAAGGAGCTACACGCCGGCTAACGGCTACCAACAGATGCGCGAGGCGATCGATCGTTACAACGCGGTAACCTATTTCTGTCGTCCGGACTATCTCAAACGCTCAGCTCGCAAATTCGCCAACATGGCGTGGGAGAGCGCCGTGGCGAAGGCCCAGGTACGACAACTGGAGGAACATTGGGCGGCATAGGTGCACCCCCCTCGAGACGTCGAGCACGCACTAGTTGACCAATCGACGTTGGCGAGCCGCCTCAAAAAGCAACACCGCGGCCGCATTGGACAAGTTCAAACTGTCCTGCGAACCCGCGCACATTGGAATCGTGATCGGAGTCGCCGCCGCGGCCCAAGCGTCGCGCAGACCGCGATCCTCGGCCCCCAACACCAGAACCGCTCCCGCGCGGAAATCGCAGGCGGCGTAGTCGCCCGACTCGGGACGAACCCAAGCGGCCAGGACCGGGGCCGGGGGCTGCCGCAGCCACGCCAGCACTTCCTGAAGGGTCGCCTCGACCGTGCACAACGTGAACACGGCGCCGGCGCTGGACCGAATCGTATTCGGGTTGAACCGGTCGGTGGCCGCATCCACCAAGATCAACGCGGCGGCTCCCGCTGCTTCGCTCGACCTCATCACGGCGCCGATATTGCCGGGTTTTTCGGCTTGATCCAAGACGACCACGATCGGCCACGATGGCAACGGCAGCGAGGTCAGCGACAACGGATCGGGTTGGCGAACGACCGCGACCAAACCCGCGCGACGCTGACCATACGCCAATCGCTCCATCACCTTGGGCGTTGTTTCCCAGCACGGTGACGAAGGCGCCCCGCGCCAGCGGGCAAGGCACTCCTGGTCCTGTTCATCCAGCCATGCGGGACACGTAAAAAGATCGAGAATCTCCAACCCCGCCCCCGCTGCTCGAGCAATATCCCGACCGCCGTCAACCAGAAAGCGTCGGGCGGCGCGACGTGCGCTGGAACGTCGCAGGGCTGCTGTCTGCTTGACGCGCGGGTTATGGCGACTGGTAATGAGCATACGGCGATTCCACTGGGTATTCGAAGGACGTTCAGTCGCGAGTTGTCGATGCAGCTCGAGCGAAGACGCCGGCTTTCAATTGGATGGAGCCAGCATCGCTGCTCAGATGCAACACGCCGCGTTGCTCGCCCGCGGGTTTACCGCCAAAGCATGAACGTACACAGCGCGCCGCTTCGCGCGGGTTCATCTCGGTCGAATGGCAAGTGAACAAGAAAAAAGCCGGTCGGCGACGAGTCAAATCGGCGAGCAATTTCATGAGGGCGTTGAGATCTCTTCGGAAGCGCCACTGCTGTCCCTTCGGTCCGCGGCCAAAGCTGGGCGGATCCATGATGACGGCGTCATACCGCCGGCCTCGCTTCGCTTCCCTGGCGACGAACGTCAGGACGTCTTCCACGATCCAACGCACGGGCGCACCGCTCAATTGATTCAAGGCCGCATTGTCGCGGGCCCACTTGACCACGTTGGCGGCCGCATCGACGTGCGTCACGTGGGCGCCGGCCAGCGCGGCGGCTAACGTGCTGGCCCCGGTGTAGGCGAACAAATTCAAGACGCGTAAGGGCGCAGCGGCTGGACGCCGCCGTTGCAACCATTCCCAGTTCTCTTGCTGCTCGGGAAACACGCCCAAGTGGCCAAACGGAGTGGGCTTGAGTCGCAGCGTCATCGACGCGATGCGCATCAACCAAGGGGTCGGCGGCTCGCGGTTCCAGGTCCAGGAGCCAGTTTCCCCGGTCCCTTCGAAGCGACCATCGACGTGCTCCCAAGATGGCCTGCTCCGAGGCTGACCTTCGGCCGCGGGGCTGGGGCGATCCAGCAAATAGCCGGCGAAGCGTTCCAGCTTGCGGCCCGCGCCAAAGTCCACCAGTTCATAACCCTGTCGCTCGCCAGTCATGAGCGCTTTACCATGGATCCTGAAAACACCGCCATCGGAACGCGTCTCCCGCGTCGATCGCGTTCCCGCCATCGCCAGCGCCCGCGCGCTTCGTCGCCCAGGCGGCGCCCTTCATCACCGCCGGCGCCGGTCTTGCGAAATGAGCTCATCGAAGTCACCATGAGCAGGCTCTCACGCCATGGCACCTCAAGAAGGCGAGATCCCGTCGATGAACGAACCGGTTGACGCGAAGCAGGCATTGTACTTTGAAGACTTACAGCAGGGAGACTCCTGGATCAGCGGTGCGCGCACGCTGACCGAAACCGATATCGTGAACTTCGCTTGCCACACGGGCGATTTTGATCCGTTGCATGTCGACCATCATTTCGCCAAGGAAACGCCTTTTCGGCAGCCAATCGCCCATGGATTGTTGGGGTTGGCCTGGGTGGCCGGGCTGGGGAGCCACTTCCCCCGTATCCGCACGGCGGCGTTCATCAAGATCAGCGAATGGATTTTTCTGAAGCCCATGTTCGTTGGCGACACGGTCCATGTCAGTAACGAAGTGGAATCGTTGGAGATCAGCGGTCGGCGGCGGGGACGAGTCGTTTGGCGCCGGCGATTGATCAATCAAGACGGGGCCGTTGTGCAGGAGGGCTTGCTCGAGACGCTTGTCTGGCGCCGCGTCTGAATTCGCTACTTCTGCTTGCGAACCCAGCTCAAGAACGCCGCCAGTTTTGGGTGTTCACGGAGTTTCTGCGGCGTGTTGTAGTAGCGGCCGAGCTCCTTTTCCTTGGGGGCCAAACGGTGAATGGCCGAATGGCAATCACGGCAGACGTCAATGGTCACTTGCATTTCTTGCCGCGAGAAACGCTTGCGAAACCACTTGTTCGAGTGGCAGGTGCGCGGGATCAGATGGTGTTTTGTCAACCCTCGCTTCGTGCGACGGCCGCAGAGCGCGCAACCGCCGTCACCGAACGCATCATTCACTGCGCTGCTCGCTGATGTTCCGTCATGGGATCGCCGTACTGCTTCTGCAACTCCGCCAAGCGCTGGCGCAGCTTGCTCGCCGTCTCGGCGTACGCCGGATCTTCATACACGCTGTGCAGCTCGTGAGGATCTGCTTGCAAGTCAAAGAGCTCCCATTCGTCGATTTCGTAGAAATGGATCAACTTGAAGCGGTCCGTCCGCACTCCGTAGTGCTTTTGTACGCTGTGCGGTCCAGGGTATTCGTAATAGTGGTAGTACACGGCGTTCCGCCAGTCTTGCGCTGCTTCGCCGGCCAGTAGCGGCTTCAAGCTGCGTCCTTGCATGTCGACGGGGATGGGCGCCCCGGCAATGTCGAGAAACGTGGGGGCGAAGTCGAGGTTCATGACCAGATTGGCGTCAACCGAGTGTGGTTCCGTAACGCCCGGCCAACGGACCAACAACGGCGTGCGGAACGACTCCTCATACATCCAACGCTTGTCGTACCAACCGTGTTCGCCGAGGTACCATCCTTGATCGGACGTGTAGAACACCACGGTGTTCTTCGCCAAGCCGCTCTCGTCGAGGTAATCCAACACGCGCCCCACTTGATCATCGACCGCGGCCACGCAGCGCAGGTAGTCCTTGACGTATCGTTGGTACTTCCATTGGACCAGCGCTTTACCCGAGAGATTCGCCTCTTGGAAAGCTTCATTCTTGGGGCCGTAGGCTTTGTTCCACGCCAAGAGCTGCTCGTCGTCGAGTCCGCGCGGTGGAGTCAGCTTCAAGTCATTGGGCGTCAAATGCCGTTCGACGGTCATCTCCTGATTCCGCGCCGCCGAGCTTCGGCCGGAGTAGTCGTCATACAACGTCTCGGGCTCCGGGATGGTGACGTCGTCATACATATCAAGATACTTGGGACCAGGCATCCAATTGCGATGCGGCGCCTTATGCTGGTACACCAGAAAAAACGGCTTGTCGGGCGACCGCCCATGCCGCAACCACTCCAACGCGGCGTCGGTGATGATCTCGGTCGTATAACCGGAGTGTTTCTCGACCCCCTCGGCGGTCTTCATCGGCGGGTTGTAGTAAGGTCCCTGTCCGATCAGCACTTGCCAGAAGTCAAAGCCCGTCGGCTCGCTCTTGAGGTGCCACTTGCCGACGACCGCGGTCTGGTATCCGGCTTGCTGCAGCAATTTAGCGACGGTCTGCTGTGAACCGTCAAAAGTGTTCCCATTGTTGCGAAAGCCGTTTAAATGGCTGTACTTGCCCGTCAGGATCACGGCTCGGGATGGGCCGCAGATGGAATTGGTCACAAAGCACCGGTCGAATCGTAGGCCTCCGCGAGCGATCCGGTCGAGATTCGGCGTCTGATTCACTCGGCTGCCGTAGGCGCTGATGGCCTGGTAGCCATGATCATCCGACATGATGAACAGGATGTTGGGCCGCTGGCCGGCTTCCTGCGCAAGTACGGGCGCGCCGCCAACTGGCTGAATCGCGGCCAGCAACATCAGCAGCGCCAGGCAACGTCTCAGGGGCGGTTGTGTGCGAGGGTGTTGCGGGCCAATCGGGGTGGGGGTCAGGTGACGCATAGGGATATCCCTCGACAAGATGGGGAGCGGCGGGGCCGGGGAGCGACCGAAATCGAAGTCCTAGACAAGGCGTGTTGAAGCGCCTTGGCCGGCAAAGCTCTCCGCATTCTCCTTCGTGGGTTTCCGACGGTCAATTCCCCGAGTCGAGTGGGGGCTCGCCAACCGAGCCGGGATGTCGATAATTGCGCGGCAAACCGGCGCCTCCTGATTTGCAAGAGGCCCAGGTCGCTGGGGCGTTGTTGTGCGCAAGTCTCGTCGCGATGTTGCGGCCAGACGCGGATAAAATCCAATCAAGGGTCGTACAAGTGAGCCAAGGAGGCGGCAAAGCGGGGCCACAAACCGCGGGTTTCGGCACGGTCGGCGGCGTCTTCACGCCTTGCGTGCTGACGATCCTGGGCGTCATCATGTTTCTCCGGTTTGGGTTTGTCGTGGGACAAGCCGGCCTGCTGTCCGCACTCCTGATCGTCTTGATTTCCAAGGCAATCACAGGGCTGACGACGCTGTCGCTATCGGCCATCGCGACGAACACGCAAGTCAAGGGCGGAGGCGCCTACTATCTGATCAGCCGGAGTTTGGGAGTCGAGTTCGGCGGCGCCATCGGCGCTGTGTTCTTTCTCGCCCAAGCGGTTTCCGTATCGATGTATGTGATTGGATTCGCGGAAGCGTTCGTCGGCTCGATCCCCGCGTCGCCGTTTTCAATGACCACGGTGGCGACAGCCACCAACGTGATCGTCTTTCTTTGCGTGCTGATTGGCGCCGGTTGGACGATCAAGCTGCAGTACTTCATTCTCGCCGTCTTGCTGGCGTCGATTGCCTCGTTCGCCATGGGGGCGATTCCAAGTTTCGATCCGGCCCTCCTGCAGACGAATCTGACGCCCCATTACTCCGAGGGACAAGGATTCTTCAGCGCCTTCGCGTTGTTCTTTCCGGCAGTGACCGGGATCATGGCCGGCGCCAACATGTCCGGCGATCTTCGCGATCCCGCGCGATCGATTCCATCCGGCACCATCGCGGCGGTGTTGGCGACTTCCATCGTCTATCTGGGGATGGCCGTGTTATTGGCGGGAGCTCGCCCATTTGAAGCACTGCAAGCCAACACGTTCATTGTCGTCGAAATCGCTCGCTGGCCCTCTTGGATTACCGCCGGCGTCTTCGCGGCGACCTTGTCGTCCGCGCTGGGCAGCATGATGGGCGCGCCGCGAATCCTGCAAGCCTTCTCGCGCGATAATGTGTTCGACTGGTTGAAGCCGTTTGGAGCGGGCAGCGGAGCGAGCAACGAGCCGCGAAGAGCGATCGTGTTGACTTTCGTCATCGCCCAAGTCTGCATTCTGCTGGCGGATTTGAATACGATCGCCCCCTTGATCACGATGTTCTTCATGCTGACCTATGGGCTGTTGAACCTGGCGACGTTTTACGAAGCGATCACAAAGAATCCCAGTTATCGACCGCGCTTTCGTTATTGCCATTGGTCCACCTCGTTAGCTGGTGCGCTCGGTTGTATCGCGGTGATGTTCCTGATCGATTGGCGGTGGGCGATCGTGTCGATCGCGGGAATGACGTTGTTGCATCAACTCATCCAACGCAAAGAGGTCGAGGCTCGCTGGGGCGACTTGCAAAGCGGGCTGCTGTTCGAACGCACTCGCAAGAATCTGCTCAAGTTGGAGGAGCAGATGTATCACCCAAAGAACTGGCGGCCGACGATTCTCGCGTTCAGCGGCGCCGGCTGGAACCGCCCGCAACTGGCTGTTTACGGGCACTGGCTTACCTCGGGACATGGCCTGCTTACCCTGGGCCAAGTAATCCAAGGCGAGATCGGGGACCGAATCGAACGCCGCGAGGCGCAGGAACGCATCCTGCATGATTTCATTCGTCAAGAACGCCTGGAGGGGTTTCCGGCGGTCGTGGTGGCGCAGCAACTGCAAGACGGCATGGAATCACTCGTCCAATGTCATGGCCTGGGGGCCTTGCGCTGCAATACGGTGCTGGTGGGCTGGCCGGCGGACGCCGCCCGCGCTGATGTGTTCGGGGCGACGCTGCGCACTATCGCACGGCTGCGCCGCAGCATCATCGCGCTGCGCATCACCCACGAATCCGTGGATCCCTGGCTCGCCCCCGAAGGCGCCATCGACGTTTGGTGGCGCGGCCTGCAGAATGGCGCCCTGATGCTTTTGCTGGCCCACTTGCTGACCAAGAATGATGAGTGGCGCGACCGGCCGATCCGCTTGATGCGAGTCGTGGAGAACGAAGCCGCGGCCGCGGAGGTGGAGCGGCACTTGAAGAAACTAGCCGAGGAAGCAAGGATCACCGTCGGCGTCCGTGCTATCGTCTCGTCAACACCCACCCTGGCGATCCAGGAAACGTCGCACTACGCCGCGCTGGTGCTGCTCGGGTTTGAAGCGCCTGATGAAGGAAGCGAACAAGCGTTCTTTGAGCGGATGGAGGAATTGGCGGGCGGTTTGCAACGAGTCGTGTTCGTCGACAGCATTGGCGGCATGTCGTTGGATTCCTGAGAACTCACGAGCATCGCGAGATCTCTCTGGTCTTTTGTGTCTTTCGTGTCTTTCGTGGTAGTCCTGCGCGGCGGAAGGCGCTCACCAGACGGCCAGGGCTTCATTCCTTCAGATCCAGCAGTTGGGGGCGCCATGACTGATCGATCTTGGCCCGTGCCACCAGATAGCCGCCGACGCCTGACTCCAGTGCTCTTTCGATCTGAGCTGCTAGTTGTTCGTCGGTTACATCCCAACCCTGCACCACCGCCAAGAGCCGATTCGCTGGCAGAACTTGGACTTGGCGATCGGGAGGCAGTTCTTGGAAGGCGCCTAATGACGCTTTGACCCAACCGGCCGGCCGAGGGAATTGCGATAGATCTCTTTGCAGCTCCCGGTAGGTCAGCAAGACGCCGATTCGCCGGGCTTGGCGGGCTAAGGGCTGTAGTTGTCGAGCGTATTCGGTCCAGCACTTGCCGCGATAGCAGCCCACGCCCGCGCAGCGCCGTCCTTGGCGCCGTCATGCTCCTCGCATTCGGTCAGCCAAACAGGGATGATCTCGCTGCGGGGGACGAGCTTGGCGACCTCGGCCGTGAAGTCCGCGGCCGCCGTCTCGCCCAGAGGAGTCGCGGTCAGGATCTTACCGTAATCGGCGGTCCAGCGGCAAAGCGTGTTGCCGCATCCACAGGCTGAGGGCGCGCCCTGCAAATCATTCAACCAAACGCCGTCAACTTCGGGCAACCCGTCCAACAAAGCGCCGATCCGCGTCAGTTGCGCATCGAAGGACTCGCGGTAAAGAATGGGGACCCACGGGTAGTTTTTAACAACTTGTCCGGCGGCCGCCCGCACGGGCTCATTGAACAAGCGTCGCCATTGCTGATGACCCTGCAAGCTCGCCATCCACCGCGGATGGGCGTCGGCGAGCTCCGGACATCGCCCGACCTCAACCCAGTAGTGGGCCTGGAAACTCCGCGCACGAATCGCAGCGACGGCCGCCGTTGTGAGTCGTCGCTGGTTGGCGTCGGAGGACAGCGACAGAACGACCGCGTTGAAGCCGGACGACCGCAGCGATTGCAGCTGTTGGTCATTCACCGCATCGGGCCGTAACAGAACCCCGCGAAAATCTTCGGCTCGCTGATCGTTGGCGGGCGGATTCTCTTGTCCTTCGTCTTGGTTGTCGGTCTCGGTCGCGTAGATCGACGTGTCGGCTTGTTCGGCTGACCACGCATACCATCGGCATTGGATGCTGTCGGCCCATTGCAATTGTTCGCCCTTCAACGGCCCATCGACTCCGCGTCCCGCAAGGGTCCATCGCGTCCCGGTTTCCTTATCCTTGAAAGGCGCGGACTCCGGCGACACGTCATCGGCGTAAAACGTCAATCGCCGGCCGTCCAACACCGAACGATAAGCCACGGCGGTGTTGGTGGGCTTGTACCAGAAGACCGCCAGAGGTTGCTCGGAGAGCGTGTCGCGCAGGCAGGCGCGCTGGGGCAGGTCGTCCAGCGGATAGGCTCGCTTCCGCCCCTGGGACGCGACGCCCAACACGTTGGCCATCGCCGGTAATCGCGGGTCGACATCGCCCATCGATTGGCGAGCCTGGGAGCTGAGCTGAACGGGAAGCGGCGCCATCGGGTAGCGTTTGCCGTCGTACAGATCGTAGGCGGTGGACTCGGGGTGCAGCATCATCCAGTGCGACCAATTGGTCACCAAGCTGGGGATTCGCTGCAATTGCTCGCCTTTGCGGGGGCCCTCAAACGCCAAGCCGGTCAAGGCGGACCACAACGTGCCGTCCTTGCTTTGCACGACCATCACGCCCCGGCGCCAGCCGTACAGGCGATACCCATAGTCCTTGCGGTATGCGGCGACATAGCCTCCGTCCGGATCGTAGAAGAAGAGCCCGTAGGTGTCGTTGATCACTCGCGGCGCAGCCAGGAAATGCCGGATGGGGATGGCGCCGCCATTGTGCGACGCTCGCAACCAGGCGATCACTCGATCGTCCGGCTTGATCAAGGACTTGAGATGCTGCGTCGAGCAATAAGAACAGGGCGGCTCGGTGAGCGGAGGGAACTGATTCCCGTCGGCCAAGACGATGCGGCGGCCCTGCTCCGCCGCCTGTTGGTCCGCCTGTTGTTGGCCAGCCTGTTGTTGGCCGGCGACAGGGCATTCGAGAAGCAAGAGCACGAGCCAGCAGTAACCAAGCAGTGGGAAACGCACGGGACCCTCCAGGCGAGAGGATGATCGGGCCAGGCTTCGCGGCCACGAAGCCTAGTGTTCGACAACACGAACGTTGGTCGAGAGATCGTCGATCACTCGGTTATGTAAGTCGTCATCTTCGATGCGTCGCCGCAATCGCGGGACGCTGCCGTGTTCGGCGGTGACGCGTCCCAGATGATAAACCGGAGCTCCCGGTTCGATGCACGGCAGCGTCGTCATCCCGATCACGATGGCGTCATGGGGAGCGATGAGGATGTTCTGTTCGGAGCCCGTCAAACTGGTGTTGGTGGCCAAGGCCGCCCCACGGCGAACAAAGTCGCCGGGCGCAACATGGAACCGCAACAATCCGCCTCGTTCCGCGCGGATCCACCGCGACTCCCTGAGCGTCAGCTGATAAGCCGGTTGGCGCGGCGACGCCTGCTCCGTCATTCCCAAGGCGTGCAGCGCCGCGATCACTCCGCCGACCGCATACTCGACGATCGCCGGCTCGATCTTCAAGACCTCGCCGGCCTCCAAAACAATGGTGGGGCAACCCGCTTTGGTGGCCTCGCTGCGAAACGAGCCGTCGACGCCCGCTCGGTCGAGAATCAGTTCACAACCGAAAGCTCTCGCCAACTTCGCAACCTCGGGATGCGACATGTCGGCGCGAATGTTGGGAAAGTTCGTCCGGCGGACGGCGGCCGTGTGCAAGTTGACGCCAAAATCGCTGCGTCCAACAATCTCGTCGAAAATCAAGCGGGCCATGCGACTAGCCGCGCTGCCGCTTGCGGAACCTGGAAAGCAGCGATTCAGATCGCGACGATCGGGCAGGTACCGCATATGCCGCTCGTATCCCAGGACGTTGATGACCGGCGCCAGGATCAAGGACCCTCGCTTCAGCTCCAGCAAGTCGTCGGTGATCAACGAGCGAATCGCGCCCGAAACCGTTGATTTCGTCGCCATGGATGGCGGCCGTGACAAACACAACCGGTCCGTCCTCCGCGGCTCTGCGAATGAAAAGCGGAATCGAAATCCGGCGCCCAGCGTAGCTCTCGGAGACCTTCAAGGAGACCTCGGCCGTCTCCCCGGGTCCGACTTGTTTGGAACCCCAGCGGCCTACATGCTTCTCTTTGATTCTGGGAGACATCGGGGGCAGTCGAAAAAGGAGGGTGAAGGAAAGAACAAGGGATCAGGGATCAGGGATCAGGGACGGGATCAGGGCGGGATCAGGGATCAGGGATCAGGGATCGGGGAGCGGGGATCAGGGATCGGGGATCAGGGAGCGGGAATCAGAGCGGGGGGCGTTCTACCCTTCATCATACCGCCGAGACGCCCTTCGCGGACTGGGATGCGAGCGGAATTGCGGCGAGTTCGACAAGAACGCCCCCAACCACGCGTCAGTGCCAAGAACGCGGAAGCCGCCCGCGGAGATTCCGGCGCCTTCCATGATGCGATGTCAAGGCGTTCGCACCTGCGGGTCCTTCGCCGCTCCCCTTCTGGCGTCCCAATCCAGCCACAACAGACCGGCGGCGGCGGCCAGGCAAACCCCTCCCGCGCACGACCATAGCCAGGTTGGATTGAATTCGTAGATCCGCATGCCGACCAGCGAACCGACGACGTTAGCGACCGCGACGGAACTAGTAAAGAGTCCCATATAAGCCCCTCGGCGAGCCAAAGGGGCGTGTTGGATGACGTAGCTCGTCGCCGGAGACAACAGGAACATCTCGCCCACGGTCCAGACCACGACCGAAACCGCCACATATCCCCAGGTGGCGCCCCAAGGCAACATGCCGAATCCCAGGCCCACTAGCGCGGCGCCCCAAGCGGCGAGTCGCAGCACGCGCCGTTGTCCCCAGCGATGGATAATGAACATCTCCACACTGACAATCAGCAGCGTGTTGATCGTGAAGACCCGGCCGATCGCCGCGGTGTCAAGACCATAATGGTCGACCAAATACAGCGGGTAAGCGCCTGTGAGTTGAAAGAACGTCAACCCGCTTAGCAAGATCATGGCCAGGAAGAAGAGAAAACGAGGATCTCCCCAGGGTCCGCCAACCTGCGCCGGCTCAAGGTCCAACGGATTCGCGGAAGTCGCCTCAAGTTCCTGCGATGGACGGCCCTTCTGGCGCCGGTTTCTCGAATCCATCATCTCATGATCGTAGCGAGATCCAAACCAGGCCGCCAACGCCGCCGCTGCGAGCAGACAAGTCGCTGCATCGACCCAGAACAACCAACGAAAATCGTACTCGGCGAGCAAGCCTCCCACGACCGGTCCGACCGATAAACCAAGATTGACCGCTAAACGATTCAGGGCAAGCCCTTTTGCTTGCGACTGGGGCGGGCAGAAATGCGCTGTCGCCAGCGCCGAGGCCGGACGCAGCATGTCGCTGCTGATGCTCAAGAACAGCAAACTTAACACGAGCGCTGGAGGAGTCTGCGCGGCGAGTACGAGAAGAAAACCCGCGGCGGTGAGCACCAGCGAAGCCAACTGCACTCGTATCGGACCGACGCGTCCCGAGGCCCAACCTCCCAACCACGATCCCAAGACGGCGCCCACCCCATAGACGGCGAGCAATTGCCCGACAAGACTTGCCGGCATTCCGCGTTGTCGCGTGAGGTAGATCGACAAGAATGGCAGCACCATCGCGCCGCAGCGGTTGATCAATAACACGCCGGACAACATCCACGCAGCGGCGGGGATGCCCGAGTAGACCTCGCGAAACGCGCTCGCCAATTGAGCCAACATGGTCCCTCCTGGAATAGTCCGCCGAGATTTCGCGGATCGACTACTTCCAGGACAAGCCTTCGGGCAATTGGTTCAGATTGTCGCAACCGTTTTCAGTGACGATCACCATGTCCTCGACGCGTACGCCGCCAATCGCTCGGCTGTACAAGCCCGGCTCGATCGTCAGCGCATCGCCAACGACCAGCGGGGGACCGCCGCGATCCAAAAGCGGCGGTTCATGGACTTCAAGACCGACGCCATGACCGGTGCCGTGGACCATCGCGCAGTAATCCTCCGCCGCGTCCGCGGCCGGCAGACCCATTTCGAAACCCGAGGCGCGAATGCTGGCGCTGGTCGCCAGATGCACTTGCTCTCCCGTGACGCCCGCCCGCGTCGCCGTGATGGCCGCTTTCTTGGCGGCCACGACCGCGGCGTGCATCCGCGTAAGGGCTGAAGAAATCTCGCCATGCACGACCGTGCGCGTGCAATCGCCGTTGTACAGCGTCGTTCGGTTCTGCGGAAAGATATCGACGATCACAGGTTGGCCCGTGTACAGCGGTCCGGAACCATGGTCGTGACAGTCCGCGCCTTGCGGGCCGCTGGCGATGATGCTGTCGGGGTTCGCGTAGCCGTGTTGCATCAACCAAGTGTCGATTTCTCCGCGCAGCCGCTCCGAGGTCAAAGGCCCCTGGTCGTCGTGCAACGCGCCGTCGGCGGCGGCTTTCGCATTGGCGATCCGCTCGCACGTGATCTTGATGATCCGCTCGGTCATGGCCTGGGCTTCACGCAGCGCTTCGACCTCTTGCGGATCCTTGGCGCGTCGATCCAGGACGCCGAGGTCTGCGTCGTAGGCGACCGACAGGCCTGCTTGAATAAGGTAGCTGGCGAAAATGTAGGGCAGGCTGCGGTTGACGAAGACCTGCTGCACGCCTTGGCGCCGCAGGGCCTCGGCGGCGGCTTGGGCGGTCGCCGTCTCGCGATCTCCCGAAAGGCCCTCCGCTGGAGCATAGTCGGCCGGGCAAGCCACCTGGTTCGACTCGCGCCCGTTGCCTGGCTCGCTGCATCTCAATATCGCGCAGAATCAAGAGCGAACTGCGGCGTCCGCCTTTCTCCGGCCACTGGATCCAAACGGCGGGATCGCCGACGGAAAAGCGGATAGCTCGATACAAAGCGCGATTGACGGCGGGAATACCGGCCATCATAACTGCAGCATCGTCGGCGATAGGCATCAAAGTAACTCTCGGAGTGAACGCGGTTGGCCGACGCTCATCGTACCGCATCGATTCTGAACATCAAAGGATGCTGCAACCAAGGATTGGGGAAACCAAGCCGCCATGAAAATCAAACAAGTTGCGACGGTCGGCGTTTGGATTCTTCAAATAACGGCGTTGGCGTGCGGCGGCGTCCTTGTTTATGGAGTGGCGACGTCCAACACGTCCCTGAGCGGCGGCGCCTATGTCGCCTCGATGCTCGCCCTGGCGGCCGGCATCGCCGCCATGTTGCTGTGCGCGACGGGGGGTTGGCGCATTACGTGCATCGAGCGTTCTTCGAAAATCGCTGGACGACGACCTTGGTCCACGTGGTCTTCTTGCGATTTCAGATCCTAACGGCGATGGTGCTCGTGCTGTCGCCATGGCTGGCGATGACAACGTTGGCCCGGTTCGCCAAGAACCTCTATGTCGTGACGTTGCTTGATCTGTTCTTCATCGCCTGGCTGGCGACCTCGGCGGCCTGGTCGATCATGGCCTCCACGGTGCTGACGGTGCGCTACGGCCGCCTGCGGTTTCATATCGAAGGCATGAAGATGCGCCCCTGGCTGCGGACCCTGGCCGATCGTGGCCGGCTGGCGTTGTTCGCCGTTCTGGCGGCGCCCCAATTCCTGACGGCCTGGTCGATGCTGCCTCGCGGCGCCAAAGCGATGGGGTTGCTTTCGATTGTCTGCGGGGTCGGTGCGGCGTGGAGCGGGTTATGCCTGGCGACGATTCTTCGCGAATGGCTGGCGCCGACTTCGGCGGCGCCGTCCATGCACATGCCGCGAGACAACGCGGAACAGGACGCCCCGCCGCGGCCGAGGCGATTCCCCTGGAAGCTGACTTGGCTTCATCGCACCTTGGGCGAAGGGTACTTCGATCCAAGAACGGAACAACCCTGGGCGGGCCACATGCACGCCGCTTCGCTCTTGTTGGTGTTTACGCTGGTCTATCTGCTCTTCGGATACATGTTCGCGCCCAACAGTTCGCTGCATGAGTACTTTCCATCGTTGGCTTACGTCCTGTTGGTCTTGATTCTGGCCGCTTGGGCGCTGCCCGCCTTGGCGTTCTTCCTGGATCGTTGGCGGCTGCCCACACTGCTCACGATTCTGCTGCTCACGCTGATCCTGCACACGGTGGCGCCAACGTCGAACGTCTATCTGATAAGCCGGGTGGATGCGAACGCGCAAGCGTCCAGCAACGCGGTCCAAGCCGCCAGCCAGGCGGATACCGCGCAGGCTCGGGAAGACGGCCCCAGCGAGCAGCCCTCGTCGGAGAGTTCCACGGCCGCCAAAGCCGCTGCGAGTCAGATAGCCGAATCCACGATGATCGGCCGACCCTTGACCGCCGCCGCAGCCTACGATCGCTGGTCGGCCGCTCGCGGACAGCCGAATCGCGCGGTGATTGTGCTGGCCACCGGCGGGGGCATTACCGCGGCGGCGTGGACCGCGACCGTGCTCACCGGTCTGGAGCAATGGTTGGGAGAGGATTTCACCAACTCATTGACGGCCATCAGTTCGGTATCGGGCGGCAGCGTGGGAGCCATGTACTACCTGGACGATTTTCAGGCGGGAGTACAACGCGACGAATCCACTTTGGATCGTATTCGCGCGGCCTCGTCGGCCAACAGCCTCCGGGCGACGGCTTGGGGAATCGCCTACAGCGATCTGTGGCGCTTCACGGCCCCGCCACTGGTGCGCGCTTTGCCCGAAGACCGTGGCTGGGCCATGCAAGCCAACTGGGCTGCACGGATGGTGCACGGCGACGCGACGCTCCGCCAATGGGCCCACCGCGTCAACCAAGGTCTGCAGCCGGTCAGCATCATGTCCGCCACCACCGTGGAGACCGGCGAGCCGTTTCTCTTCGCGCCCGTCAAGCTGAGTCGCGGCAACCGTCCCCGGGTCCATAGCTTCTTTCGCGACTTTCCCGACTTCGATCTGCTGGTCGCGACGTCCGCCCGCCTCTCGGCGACCTTTCCCTGGGTATCGCCAATTGCCGCACCCGCCCTTTCACGCTGGGGAAGTTCCGAATTGAAGACGGCCGATAACGAGACGCCCTTCCACCTCGCCGATGGCGCCTACTTCGACAACTACGGCGTGATTGGAGCGGATCATTGGTTGGAAGACGTTCTGCGCTCGCGTTCCCAACCCATGCAGGTGTTGGTGATCCGCATCAACGCCTGGGACGCGGATGCGGACGATGAGCCGGACGACCCGCCCGAGGGCGACGCGTCGGGGAATCCACCGCAAGAAGACAACACGACGCCGCTGGATGAGTGGGCCTTGAATCGCCCTGTCACTGAAATGAAACGGGACGAGTGGCTACTGCGCAAGCGGGTGGGTGCACGCCACCTACGGTCCCATCAAAACCATGCTTAACGTGCGACTCGCCAGTCAAATGGCCCAAGACAAGCGAATACGAAATTACTGGGAGGGTCGCGTTCAAGTGACGGACGCTTCCTTCAATCTCCGCGTTCGCGCCCCCATGTCATGGAAGTTGCCTGCGCGAATCGTCACGAGAATCGAACGAGCTTGGCGCAATGAACTGAATGCGGCGGGATCCGATTCGCCAGTGGCGGCGTCAGGGACTTCGTCAGCGTCGCCGGCGAATGATTCTCGTCTCGCGCTGGGCGACTCATCACCCAACACGCTCCATGCCGCCCGCCCAAAGCCGCGCCGCTTAGCACACAGAAAGTTGATGCTCGCGAAATGACCTACGTCGTGATCCTGGTTTGCGGATCGGCCATCGGATTCACCATGGGCGCCTTGGGGGGCGGCGGCGGAGTGATGATTGTTCCCGTGCTGATTTACGTGCTGGGATACCCAACGCACCTCTCGTCTGCCGTCGCCAAGTTGATCGTGGGTTCATCGAGCCTTGCTGGAGTGATGATGCGGTTGCGCGAAGGATCCGTCGTCATCTCGTCGGTGCTGATCGTCGCGGCGGCTTCCTTGCCGTCGGCCGCCATCGGCGGCTGGTTGTCAGCTGAGTTGCCTGGAAAGGCGATGCGACTGTTGCTCGCCGCGGTGGTGGTCGGAGGGGCCGCCGCGATGCTGCTTAGCCCCACCCGTCGCATTCCGCCACTACCGATCGACGCCGACCGCCCCGATGCGGGCGGCGGCCCAACCGACGGCGCTCCGCCGCGGCCGTGCACACTGGGGCTGGGTTTTGTTGGCGGGGGCCGTGGTGGGCTTCCTGGGAGGCGCTTTGGGCGTCGGAGGCGGCTTTCTGCTGGTGCCGGCTCTCCACTTCAGCGGTCTGACGATGCGGCAGTCGATCGGAACGTCGTTGGCCAATATCTCCTTGAACTGCGCCATTGGATTGGCGACGGGCTGGAGCAATGAATTGCCTTGGGTCGACGTGGCGTTGTTCATGGCGGTGGCCTGGACGGCGGCCATCGCAGGCGCCCGTATGGCTCGGCGCCTGGCCGGGCCGCAACTGCGAAAGGGTTTTGCGATCTTTCTGTTGGTGCTGGGCGGCTTGATTCTGGTCGAGGTCCTTTTTCTCAGATAGCGCATGAAGAAATCTCTCCCGCGTTCGTGGACGTTGTTGCTCACCTGCGAGCACGCCGGCGTGCGCGTGCCCGCGGCGTACGCCGAATGTTTTCAAACGCCGGAGGCGCATCGCGCCTTGCAAAGCCATCGAGGCTCCGACCTCGGTTCAGCAACCTTGGCTCGCCAGATGCAAGCAGCCCTGCAAGCGCCTCTCTTACGGTACGATGTGACGCGACTGCTCGTGGAGGTCAATCGGTCTCTTGGGCATCCGCGACTGTTCTCTGAATTCACACGCGAACTGACAAGAGAGCGACGCGCAGAGATTCTCGCCCGCTACTATCATCCTCATCGCCGCGCCATCCAACAGTGGATCGAGTCGGCGGTTGCACAGGGACGATCGGTCGTCCACGTCGGCGTGCACAGTTTCACGCCCATCTGGAAGGATGAACTCCGCAACGCCGACGTGGGGTTGCTCTACGATCCAGCCGCTGAAGTGGAAACGACTTTCTGCAAAGCCTGGCAGAGTGAACTCAGGCGAGCGCACGGGCGCCTGCGAGTCCGCCGCAACTATCCCTATCGCGGTCGAGACGACGGATTGACCACCGCCCTCCGCCAAGTATTCCCGGCAAGCAAGTACGTCGGCTTGGAGCTGGAGGTGAATCAGGCGTCGCTCAGCCAGTCGCCGCAAACGCGGTCGATGGCCAAGTTGTTAGCGACGACTTTGGCCGCGACGCTAAGCAGGAAGTCATGAAGGATTCAGCGAAGAAGGACCATCAATCAGTCCCAACGGGACGGCCCAAAATCAGCCCAAGGTGCAGCGCAGCGCAACCCTGGGTAACCTGAACAACATACATCTGCACCCTGCTTAAAGTCCGCTTGCCTTGCTTTACCGCGGAATCACGGAAAAGCGACGCCGCCGCCCCGCCGCCCCTCCGTATCCGTCATCCTCTGGCGTTTCGCTATACAAAGAAGACGTTGCGCTGCAGGCCCGTGATCTCCGTATTGCGTCGGATGACATCGGCCAATGTCGTGCGTTGCAGGTCGCGCAGTTCTCGGCCGGAGAACAAGTTCTCGTACCAGTACTGATCGCCCGCGCGAATTCGCTCGAACTGTTCGGTCAGAACAGCTTGCGTCAACTCGCCCACGCCACGCAGCGCGCTGCGATGGATGGGAACGTGCGACTGATGCGTGCGTGGACGCGAATTTCCGCGGCTTGAGCGAGTGAAAAACCAACGAAGCGTCATGGCGGTCTCCAGGAAGAGAAGAGCATTGCGGGCGAGAAAAGCGCCCGTGATCCGCTACCTTCCTGGGACGGTTTTGACCTCGCATGTCACGCAAAACGTGTCCTATGAGACATTCGCCTGGGCGTCTAACGCCCCGCATGCTCGGCCGCCGCCAGCGTGTTGAACAACAACATCGTCACTGTCAACGGCCCCACGCCGCCCGGCACCGGCGTGATCCAACTCGCGACTTCGCGAGCCGCGTCATAGTCAACATCGCCCACCAACGCTCCCTCCACGCGGTTGATGCCCACATCCACCACCACCGCTTCGGGGCGCAGCATGTCGGCGGTGATCATGCGCGGTTGTCCGACCGCGGCGATGACAATTTCCGCTTCCCGCAGCACGGCCCCCAAATCCGTAGTGCGGCTATGGCAACAGACGACTGTCGCGTTCACCGTTTCGTCGCGGAGTGGCGCCAGACGGCGTTGCATAAGCATGGCGGCGAGGGGTTTTCCCACGATCTCGCTGCGTCCCACGACCGCCACGCGCTTCCCCGCGCACGCGACCTGATGTCGCTCCAATAATTGCAGGCAACCATGCGGCGTGCAGGGTAGAAACCGGGGCCTGCCTTGCATCAACAAACCGACATTCTCCGGGTGGAAGCAATCGACATCCTTGGCGGGATGCACCGCGTCCAGGATGCGCTTCGAGTCCATCTGCTGAGGCAACGGCAGCTGCACCAGGACGCCGTCCACCCCCGTGTCGCGATTCAGCTCGTCGATCAGATCCAGCAACTGCGTCTGGGAGGCGTCGCCCGGCAGACGATGTAAGCGGCTGTCGATGCCGCAATTCGCGCAGGCGCGTTCCTTATTCCGCACGTAAACCTGGCTCGCCGGATCCTGGCCGATCAACACCGCGGCCAGACACGGAGCTCGCCCCAGGGTCGCCGTCGTCTTGGCGACACGCGCGGCGATCTCCTGCCGCATCTCCGCGGCCAATCGCTTTCCGTCGAGTCGCTTGGCAGTCATCCAGCAAACCTTTCCCACAAGGGTGAATCCGGTCGAGTTGGCGTAGTCGTCTTATCGTGCCTTGGGTATACTGCGATCGGCAAGCCCCGCTAAGTAACATTATCAATGAAGTCAACATTCCGGCGACCTGCTCCGGCTGGGCTCCTTCCCCGACGTCGGCCCAGCGCGTGGACTGCTTTTTCGCAAATCCTCGTCCGCGCCGATAACTCGTTTCCCGCGGCGCCCGCCGACGCGTCCAGCACGACCAGTTCCCCTGAAGCACAGCGGATCCACTTTGAATCATGAGCGAATCCAAGGAAAGTCCGGTCGAAGCGATCAAGCGTTCCAGCCGTCAACTCCGGGGCGCCATCGCCGAGGAGCTTGTCGATGGCGCGAACCACTTCGGCAAGGAGTCTATCCAGCTGCTGAAGCACCATGGCACGTACGAGCAAGACGATCGCGACATGCGTCAGGCCGCCCGGGCCGCCGGCCAGGGCAAGGCCTACATCTACATGGTGAGGACGCGCATTCCCGGCGGACGCTTGACCAGCGCTCAGTTGCTGGCGGAGTTGGATCTATGCGACGAACTGGGCAGCGCCACGCTGCGGATCACGTCGCGACAGGGCTTGCAGATGCACGGCGTGGTGAAAAGCAACCTGCGAGAGGTCATTCGACGGATTGACCAGGTGCAACTATCAACGCTGGGCGCTTGCGGCGATGTGAATCGCAACGTCATGTGCTGCCCTGGGCCATATCACGACGAGCCGCATCGACAAGTGCAGGAATTGGCTCAGCAGTTGGCGGAGCATTTCGAGCCGCGGACCTCGGCCTATCACGAAATCTGGCTGCGCGAGGAAGGGGCGGAAGACAAGGAGTTGGTGGCGGGAGGCGCGCCGCAGGTGGATCCGATTTATGGCGAGACGTACCTGCCTCGCAAGTTCAAGATGGGGATCGCCTTTCAAGACGACAACTGCATCGACGTGTACACGCATGACTTGGGATTGATCGCCATCGTCGAGCACCACACGATCGTCGGTTACAACGTCTTGGTCGGCGGCGGCCAAGGCGTGACGCCGTCATCGGCCAAGACCTATCCAGCGTTGGGCTTGCCGCTGGGGTTCGCTCGGCCCGACGAAGTGCTCGCCGTGGCCGAAGCCGTCGTGAAGGTCCAACGCGACTTCGGCAACCGCGCGGACCGCAAACAGGCTCGCTTGAAGTACACCGTCCGCAACATGGGCTTGGACGCCTTCCGCGACAAAGTGGTGCAATATCAAGGACAGCCCCTAGCGGCCTACCGCGACTTGCCGATCACTGGTTTCCAGGATCATATGGGCTGGGAAGAGCAGGGCGACGGCAACTGGTTCTATGGACTGAATGTCGAGAATGGGCGAATTCTCGACGGCGATCAGCTGCGGTTGAAGGAAGCCTTGCGCATGATTTGCAGGGAACTGAATCCAGGCGTCCGTTTGACGGCCCACCAGAGCCTCTTGCTGACGGACCTGGCGCCCGAACACAAACCTCGCGTGGAGGCGATCTTGCAAGCACATCGTGTTCCGCTGTCGGCGGACATCTCCAACGTGCGTCGCTGGTCCATGGCGTGCGTTGCTTGGCCAACATGCGGACTGTCGATCACCGAAAGCGAGCGCGTGCTGCCGCAAGTGATTGACGAAATGGAGGCCGAGCTTGCGAGACTTGGCCTGGAGAATGAGGTCCTGACCGTCCGCATGACCGGATGCCCCAACGGATGCGCTCGACCTTACAACTGCGACATCGGCCTGGTCGGCAAAGCGAAGGGCAAGTACACCGTCTATGTCGGAGGGCGAGTGTTGGGCGATCGCCTGAACTTCATCTACAAGGACATGGTGCCCTTGGAGTCCGTGGTCCCGGAGCTGAGCGTCTTGTTCCAAGCTTTTAAGGAGCAACGCCAACCCGGCGAGTCGTTCGGTGATTTCTGTTACCGCCAAGCGGATCAGATTGGCCAAGAATCCAGCGACGTCGCCGAGGAAGCGTAACGACCAAATCGCGCGACAACTCGGCGCCGAAAAGATGGGAAGGCGCCCGTTGAGCCAACGACGCGGGCTAGGCGATGCTTGAACCCGCTTTAACTCCCAACAGACGCTCCAACAGGAGCGATTTGACTTCCTGCATGGGCAACCGCTCCTGGGCGTGATGCGCCCAGCTAGTCAACAACAGCGGATGATCTTCTTCTCTTTCGGGCGGGCGACCGTGCGAACCGCGGATCCGCGTCGCATCCAAGCTGATCACATCCATGGGAACGCGGAACCCGAGCTTCATTTGCAACAACCGCCGGATGACTTTCGCCTTGCCGCCGGGTCCCAGAAACATCTCGCCAGGGTCATGGCCCGGCTTGTCGTGAATCGCGACGCAGCGAGCGAAGTCCGGCGCGTCCGCATCATCCAGCCAATGCGGGTAGGCGAACCAGGCGCCAGGCGCCGCGACCGCCACCAACTCGCCCGATCGCGGATGGTCTAATCCGGCCGCGACTTTGCCTTCTTGGTCGAGCACCCGACCGACGCCAGGGATCGCCGCCAACAGCTTCTTGACGGCGGCTATCTCCCCATGGTTGGCGACGTATACATGGGCGACCTGATGGCTGCAGGCTGCGAAAGCGCGCAATGCGCCGGCTTCCAGCAGTTCGCCATTCTGGGCCTTCTGCACGGCGACATAGCCCGCGCGGCGCAGCTCGCGGTTCAGATAAACAGGGTGCGACACGGCCGTCATGCCGTACTCCGACAAGACGGCGATCTCGCGATCCAAGGCGCGAGCCGCCTCGATCAGACCCGCGACCGTCCGATCCACTTCGCCGATCGAGCGCAACGCTGGCTCGCTATCGGGGCCGAATTTCTGGAGGTCATAGTCCAGATGCGGCAGGTAGGTCAGCGTCAGGTGCGGATCATGGTTCCGCATCACATGCCGCGTGGCCTCGGCAATCCAGTTCGACGATTCAATGCTGGTGGCCGGCCCCCAGAAGCGAAACAAGGGGAACTCGCCGAGCCGTTCCACCAACTCGTCTCGCAAGGCGCCGGGCGAGGTGTACACGTCGGGACCCTTGCGGCCGTTGCTCCAATAGGTCGGCCGCTCGGTGACCTGGATCGAGCAGCTGGAGTGAGCGCCATATCGCCAGAAGAGATTGGCCACGCGGACCTCGGGCTGCGCCTTCTGGGCGGCCTCCCAGATCTTCTCGCCGCCCACCAGGTGATCCGATCGCATCCAGAACCGAACTTCGGCCGATTCGCGAAAATACCAGCCGTTGGACACCACGCCATGATCGCGGGGCAACGCGCCAGTGGTGATCGTTGCTTGCGACGTGCAAGTTACCGCCGGCAGGGGCGGGACCAGCAACGTCCGCCGCGATTCCCCGCTGAAGCAGCTCGCCAACAACGGCATGCGAGCCAGCACGTCCGACGTGAGACCAACAAGATCGATGACCAGGATTTTGCGCGACATCGCTTCAGAATACCTTACGCACGCCGCGAGATGTTGCCCGCCGCGTTGCAACGGTCGATCCCTGATTGGCGCCGTCCCATTGGCTGCACGTCCCAGCGCATCAGCGCGTCGCGAAAGCCTAGCTCATTGTCGCTGAGAACGGTCGTCCACCGCCGACACCACGTCGTCGAAATCCGGGTAACCCGCGCCAAATTGTCGCGTCAGCCAATTGCCGCCGCGCACTGCGCATGTTTCGCCGTTGACCTTCACTTCGAATTGTCCCGTTGCGCCTTTGGTCAACGAAGCACTGATTCCCAAACGCTCGTTCAACAGAGCTGCGAGCCTCGCAGCCTTCTTCTTGTTGCCGTTTCACGTCGGGCAGTAGATGATTTCGACATTCATTTGGGAACGCTCCTTAGTCATGACTTGCGTGGCTTTCGTCGCTTTCGTGGTTCTTCCCATCGCTTTCGTGTCTTTCGTCGCTTTCGTGGTTCTTGACATCACTCGACAGCATTTCATCGATCGCTTGCAACGTCGCCCCCAGGGGTGCGCGAATCACCACATCCGCCAGCGGATCCAAGGGCGTCGCCTCGCGATTGATGATAATCAGCGACGCCCCCTTGGTCTTGGCGATTTCGGGCAAGCTGGCCGCCGGGTGCACCACCAACGAACTGCCCATCGCCAGGAAGACGTCGCTGGCGGCCGCCGACTGGGCGGCGCCCATGAGGACCGCGGGCGTGAGCTGCTGGCCGAAGGAGATCGTCGCGTGTTTGGTGATTCCGCCGCATTTGGGGCAGTTCGGCGGAGTGTTGGTCTCGCGGAATTGGCGCACCATCACGTCCGCATCGAATCGCGATTCGCATTGCAGACAGGCCACTTCACGAGCCGTCCCATGCAGCTCGAAAACGTCGGTGGATCCGGCCAGTTGATGCAAGCCGTCGATATTTTGCGTGATCAGTCGCCACAGTCGCCCCGACTCTTGCCATTTGGCCAGGATCCGATGTCCCACATTCGGCGCGTTGTTAAAGAAGTCGTCGTGGCTGGCCGCCTTCTGCCTCCAGTATTCCCGACGGGCGGCCGGGCTGGCGACAAAATCATCGTAGTAAACCGGCTGCGACGTGGCCCAGACTCCGCCAGGCGAGCGAAAGTCCGGGATCCCGCTTTCGGTGCTCATGCCCGCGCCAGTGAAGGCCGCCAGGCTGCGGGCGGATTCAATGAGTTGGGCGGCGGCGGAGATCGCTTGGCGCGTATCCATGAGGCGTCCCTAGGCATCGTCATTCAGGTCCGAGTGCTGCCCGTATGCTACATCAACGGTCATGAAGGCTGACTAGCCACGGCCCGCGAGCCAATTTTAGCCGTGGCCGCGCGGCGGCGGAACACCCGCCCGGCGCGGCCAAGGGCCGGCAGGCCCGACCCAGGGCAAAACTGCTGGACGTGGATTCACGCCTAACGCTGCTGCAAACTGCCGCTCAGCAACAGGCCTTCGATTTCCACTTCCGCGACGCGCAACGCCTCGGCGGATTGCAGAGCCGCCAAACGAAACTCGGCGTAGCTTTTCTGGGTTGAGAGCAGTTGCACGATGTTGGTTTCGCCCAATTGGTAGGCGGATCGAGCCAGTTCCAGGGCTTCGGCGGCCTTGGGGAGAATTCGCGCTTGATAGCGATCCAGTTGCACGCGCGCGTTGCGATAGCGTTCGAAGGCGGGCGTTAATCTTTGGCGCAAGTCGCGTTGCAACTGGTTCAGCTGTTGCTGCGCGGCGACCAACTGCATCCGGGCTTCCTGAACGCCGCCTTGATTACGGTTCCAAAGCGGCAGCGGCAGAGAGACGGTGAGAGCGCCGTCAGAAAGGCCGCCGATTCCATTATCTTGCCAGTTGACCAGGCCCTCCACGAACACGTTGGGCCGAGGCTCGACCTCTTGGCGTTGCAGATACAGCCGTGCGCGTTGAATAGCGGCGTTGGCCGCGGCGACTTCCGGACTGGATTGTTGCAGGCGACACAGGGTTTGCTCAAAGTCAAACTCCATCGCCGGGCCCAGCAATTCGCCGGACAAGGGTTGGGGCGCGAGTGATGGTTGGCCGGTGACGGCGCCCAGAAAGCGCCATGCGGCGCGATGGCGATTCTCCGCCGTTTGAGCTTGAATCCTCGCGTTCTCCACTTCGACATCGGCTTGCAAGACATCGGCGCGGCCAACTTCCATCGCTTTCAGCAAGGCGTCGGCGACCGAGTAGGCTTTTTGCGTGAGCGCTACGATTTCCCGCGTCACTTCCAATTGCTGTTGGGCCCGCAAGGCCTGATAGTAGCCGATGCGGACATCCGTCAAAACGCGTTGTTGTTGGGCGGCGTACTCATGGCGCAAGCGATGGGCCTCTTGCAAAGCCACGGCGCGACTGAGCTCCAACTTGATCGGCCGCACGAACTCCTGGGCCACCGTGGCGCCATATTGCTCGGCCAAGCCGCGGCTGGCGATCTGCTGACCGTCGAAACCGAAAGACGGGTTCGGGTAAAGGCCGTCCTGTAACGCTCGGCCGCGGGCGGCGCTGACCAGCGCCGCGGCGCGCTGCAGCACCGGATTGCAGGACAGGGCCATGGATTCGAGCGACTCGAGGTTCAACGCTGTTGCAGACGCCGCTTGACGGGTCGTCACGGTCGTCGATGCGTCCGTCGGCGCCGGAACCGAGAACGGCTCGACCTGGTTGGCGACCGGCCGGCCCAACATCGCGGCCGGAGGCGTCGCTTCGGGTCCCAGTCGCCGGGGTTCATTGGGGAGCGGCAGAGCGCGCAGCCTGGCGACATGATTCAGCGCTTCGTCGCGTCCAGAACCGGCGCCGCCGGCTTGCTGCGCCACGGCCTGGACCGTCCCGCACCACGCCAAGCCGCCGCCCAGGATGACGATCAAAAGGCACTTGAGAGGGCTGGTTCGTCCACCCGTGCGGAGAACGCTCGGCCGTGACATTGGTAGCATAGGGGTACATCTCCGGTCTCGGGTGATTGCAGGGGCCCTGTCCCGCCACGAACCGCCCGATCAATCAAAACAACTGGGACTGTCATCACACATGAATCGACCGGCCAATCCCGATCTGACAGAAATTTCCGGTTCGGCGGATCAACCGATGAGACCGGAGCGACCGGCGAGACCGGCGAGACCGGCGAGACCGTCAAAATCCGCAAACTCATGCGCTCATGCCAGGGAACTTTCCCCGCGACGGGACCGCTGGATTGGCGGTTGTTAGAATGAACCCGGCCGGCTTCGCCGCCGAATCGCCGCTTTCCAAGGAGTTGAATCATGCGCTGCTGGTGCTGCATACTCGTCGTCACACTCTGGTTGGCCCCCCATGTCGCGGGGCAGGAACCCGACCCGCCGCAGACCTTGCGGCGCCAAGTCAACCAGTTGGTCCGCCAGCTCTTTGACCCGGAACTCGCCAAGCGCGACGAAGCGGAAAAAAAGTTGTTGGAATTAGGGGACGACATCTTGCCGCTGTTGCCGGAGACCTCATCGCGGACTCCGGCCGAGGTGCTGCAACGCCTGGGGCGGGTCACCAGCGCCCTGGAGTCCAAGGCCGCCGAGGAAACGGTCACTCCCACCACGGTCACCTTGTCCGGTGATTTCGATCTGGTCGAGGTGTTTGAGGCCATCGAGGAGCAGACAGGGAATCGATTCGCGGGCCAGGAGGACCTCGTTGGAACCTTCCAGATGGAGTGGAAGGACAAGCCTTACTGGGAAGCGATCGATCAGTTGCTGGATGAGGCGGGGCTGGAGCCGTTGCTGTATAGCCCGACCCCCAACGTGATGACGTTGGAGCCTCGCCCGGCGCAGCAACGAGAGCGCTCAGGCGCCGCGTTCTACAATGAAGTGCTGCGGATCGAACCGGTTCGCATGCTGGCGGTGCGCGACCTGCTGAACCCCGCGATTCGATCCTTGCGGGCGACCATTCGCGTCTCCTGGGAACAGCGCGTCTCGCCCATTTCCATTACGCTTCCGGTGGAGCGGCTCGCGATCCAAGACGATCAGGGCGCCGAGATCGCGTCCACCGCGCAAGGCGAACTGAACGCCTTCGTGCCTGGCGGAGCCACTTCCGTGGAAATGGATCTGCCGCTGTCGCTGCCCAGCCGAGAGGCGAAACGAATCGGGAAGCTGACCGGCGAGTTGAACGTTATGATTCCGGGACGCATCGAGACATTTCAATTCGATGGGGATTTGGAGCAAGCGCGTTCGGTGCAACTGCGAAAAGCCGGCTTGACCGTGATTCTTGAACGCGTGCGAAAGAACGAAGCCTTGTACCAGATCATGTTGCGCATGCGATATGGCGACGCCGCTGATTCCATGCAATCGCATTTGGGTCTGGCGTATCGCAATGAAGCGTTTCTCGTGAATGAAGCCGGAGAACGCATCGAGCCCGCCACCATGGAGCAACTGGGCACGCGCGACAACGAAGTCGCGATGGCCTACTTGTTCGCCGTGGAGGACGACTTGAAAGGCTATCGCTTCGCACTCAGAGCGCCCGCCATGATCTTGAATCGATCAATCAAGTTCGAACTGAAGGACATTGACTTGCCATGAACGGACTTGAGATCGTCTGGAGGCGGGAATCCCCACATCGTTCGCCGGCTGAGCTGGCTGCGGCTGGCGTGCACGCTCACCATGGCGGCGTGGGTGTTCGCCTCACCGGCCCGATCGCAAGAACCCGTGGCGCCGATCGCGACCGATCGCGAATTGGCGTTGGTCGACAGCCGCCCCATATTGGAGTCGCGGGTGAAGCGGCAAGTCGAGGCCGTGTTGCGTGGACGACCGGTCGCTGAAGCGGCCCAGAAACGACTGGAGGCCGAATCGCTGCAACTGTTGATCTCGCGGCGCGTGCTGCTGGACTATTTCCAACAACAAGACATCGCGGCCACGCCGCGAGAAGCGGAACTGGAGCTAGGTCGATTGGAGGCCAGCCTGGCCGCCCGCGATCGCAAACTGGCTGAGCATCTCGATCAGCAGGGCGCCACGCGCGAGGTCTGGATCGAGGAGTTCATCTGGCGCGAGTCGTGGAGTCGTTACTTGAAACGGTTCTTGACCGAGGAGAATCTTGGGCGTTACTTCCAGGATCATCAGCGCGACTTCGACGGAACGCGTTTGCGAGTGGCTCAGATCCTGATCGAAGTCGATGTGGAGAACCCACCGGCGCTGGCCGAAGCCGTCAAGAAGGCCGAACAAATCGCCCAGGAAATCGCCAGCGGTGAACTCGATTTCGCCGACGCCGCTCGGCGCCACTCCGATGCGCCGACCGCCGCCAAGGGAGGCGAACTGGGCTGGATTCAACGGCGCCAACCGATGCCTCCCAGCTTCTCGAAAGCGGCGTTCGAACTGCGGCGAGCCAAGCAAGTGAGTCCGCCGGTCGTCTCGCCCTACGGAGTCCACCTGATTCAGTTACTGGAGGAGGAGCCCGGCGATCAGCAACTGGCGGACGTGCAAAGCGAATTGAGGACGGCGATTTCCAAGTACGTGTTCGATTGGCTGCTGGAGCGCGAACGCCCAAAGCACAAGATCGAATTGGTGAAGTGAATTGCGAATCAATCAGTCCCACCGGGACGGCTCCCAATCAGCCCAGGGTGCAGCGAAGCGAACCCTGGGTAACCGTTGTCCAGACGCCTTGGTCGTCGCTTAGAGATCATCTTTGAATTGTCGCCAACCAGCCCAGACGCCTCCCGTCCACGTGCAGAGCGGCGCGTAGAGAATGACGCCGATGCCGATCAGGTCCGCGGGCGGCCCGGCCAGGATCGCGGCGACTCCCAAGGTGGACAGGCCAATGAACGTTCCCAGCAATTGACCGACCAACACGTTGCGGCAATCCGCCATGCTGATCCCGACAGCGACGACTCCCAGGCCCAGCAGCAAGGCGACGGGCCAATGGCCGCCATTTCGCAACGCGCCGAACAGGCCCGCCGATGCGGTCAGCAGCAGAAACATGTCCGCCAGGCCAAATTGGTAGTTTCGCAGCGGCTTGGGAAACGCCCGTTTCCAAGCCGGCGGCTGACGCGGCGTTGGCGGCGGCTCGACCAACTCGCGAGTCTGCACCGTCAAGTTGTCCTCGACGCGACGCGCGTCTCGAGCGGAAGGCGGGCCGTCGCTCATGCCTGGCACGCGGCGCCTTCCCGCAACAAGCGAACTCCGCTGCCCGGCGCCTCGGGGAACCGGCATTCGCCCAGAACGACTTCGGCGCCCAGCGCGATATCCTCGGCCAGCAGAACGGCGCCGTCCATATCCACATAATCCAACAGCGGCAAGAGTTGGGCGATGGCCGAGATGCCGACCGTGGATTCGGTCATGCAGCCGATCATGACTTTCAAGTTCAGCCCCCGCGCGGCCGCAATCATGCGCCGAGCGGGCGTCAGGCCGCCGCACTTGACGAGCTTGATGTTCACGCCATGAAAGCCGTCTGAGCAAAGCGGCACGTCGGATTCCACAAGGCAGCTCTCGTCTGCAATCAACGGCAGCGCGCTCTCCCGCTTGACATGCGGCATCTGGTCGCGATGCTCGGCCGGCAACGGTTGCTCGATGAACTCGACGTTGCGTTGGGCGAGTTCGTGCGACATTGCAATGGTCTGGGCGGCCGTCCAACCACAATTGGCGTCGACGCGAAACACCGCGTCGGTCTCCTGCCGCAAGCGATCGATGATGCGAATGTCCTCAACGGGTCCCAGGCCCAACTTGATCTTGTAGATCGGCCATCCCGGGAACTCCCGCAGCTTGGCGGCCATGACTTCGGGATCGTCGATGCCGATGGTGTAGTTCGATTTCGGCGAGGCGGCCGGATTTAGATTCCAGAGCTTCCACAACGGCTGGCCCCGCAACTTGCCCCACAGGTCGTTGGCCGCTTGATCCAGCGCGCATTGCGCGAAGGGCTGGTCGCCCAGTTCCGTCTGGCAGGCGTCCCAAAACGCTTCCGGGGTCTGCAACTGCGTATCGGCGATGGCGCCCCGCAGACGTTCCAGGGACCGGACCATGTCGTCGATGGTGACCTCATAATAGGTGTTGGAGGTCGCCTCCCCGTAGCCCCACAATCCATCTTGCTCCAGACCGACAATCAAGGTTGGCTGGACGGTCAGGGTGCCGCGGGAAATCGTGAAGGCGTGCCTCAACGGCAGGTCGTATCGCCAGAGTCGAAGCTGCATTGCGAGATACTCTCGGGGCTGGGGCGACGAATGGATCGGAAGCGTCAGTCTAACCGGTCGCCAGCGGCGCTTGAAACACCACGCCGCGCAGGCTACCCTGCCGGAACCCCTATGAAACACCATGAAGCCGCCCGAGGACTTGTTGATGCATGCTTTTTTCAACCCTGGCCCGCTCCGCCGCCGCCGGCGGGTGCTCGTCTTCGCGCCGCTGGTCTTGAGCTTGTGGGCATGCCGCTCGGCGGACGCGCAACCTCGGGAGCTTGTGAAATGGGAAATGCAGGAAATTGACGCCTCGGTGCAAATCGGGTACGGCGTGGCCATCGGCGACGTGGATGGCGACGGCCGAGCGGACATTATTTTGGCGGACCAGAAGCAATTTGTCTGGTACCAGAATCCAAGCTGGCGAAAGTTCATCCTGGCCGAAAATCTGACCAACTTGGACAACGTTTGCGTGGCGGCTCGTGATGTCAACGGCGACGGCAAGGTCGAAATCGCCGTGGGTGCGGAGTGGAATCCCGGCGATACGTTGAACTCCGGGGCGGTCTTCTACCTGGTGCCGCCCGCCGATCGACGCGAACGCTGGCGCGCCATCCGCTTGCATCATGAACCAGTCGTGCATCGCATGCGTTGGGTGAAATCGACCAGCGGCTTCGTCCTGGTCGTGGCGCCCTTGCATGGCCGCGGCAATCGCAATGGCGAAGGCGATGGAGTCCGGTTATTGGCCTATCAGCCGCCGCCCGGCGTCCTGCGCGACGGGTCGAGCGACGGCGAATGGACAACGACCACTCTGCATGACTCGTTTCACGTCACGCACAACCTCGATGTCGGCCAATGGAACGCCGCCAGCGACGCCGAGGAAGTGCTGTACCTTGGTCGCGAGGGCGCCGTCGTTCTGGAACCCGCTGGCGATGCTTGGCGGGAACGTCCGCTGCAGCGAGTGTTGGGCGGCGGCGAAATCCGTATGGGCGGGCTGTCCGACGGACGGCGGTGGGTGGCCACGATAGAACCGTTTCATGGCGAGCGTCTGGCGATCTACTACGCAGACAGTCCCGGATCCGCGGGATTCTCAGGCGGTGAGACGCTCGACAATGACTTGAAACAAGGCCACGCCATCGCGGTGGCGGATCTAGCCGGCGACGCCAGCGACGAGATCGTGGCCGGATGGCGGAATCCCAACGGCCAACAGGAAGTCGGCTTGAAGATGTTCCACCACGATGGCAAAACTTGGCATTGGCAGTGGGTGGATCGCAATGGGATGGCGACCGAAGACGCTCGCATTGCGGATTTGAACGCGGACGGAAAACCGGACATTATCGCTTCAGGATGCGCGACGAAAAACCTGCGCGTCTATTGGAATCGGGGTGCATCCGATCGCCCGAGACGATGAAAATCGTTCTTTTGACTCTTATGCTCAGCCTGTCTAGATCACCACCGAGAGCACGGAGAAACACAGAGCTAGGAACGGCGGGAAAGCCGGTATTAGCTGAAGCGTGCTGAGTGGGCTGCGTTGGGGAAAGCCTCGCCGTCATGGCATGAAATCCAGTCGCCGGACCTCTGTGGTTCTCCGTGCTCTCCGTGGTCCATTCCATCAGAATTCATCGAAAACGTCTTGTAACTGCGCCAGGAGATCCGACTATGAAGTTTCGCGGGTTTGTCGCTTCGGTTTGCATGCTGTTCGCCCTTCTGGCCCGGCCGGCGCTCGCGCCCGCCAAGATCCGCCTGCCGGCGTTGTTCGGCGACGACATGGTGTTGCAGCGACAAATGCCGATCAAGATCTGGGGCTGGGCCGACGCGGGAGAAATGGTCAGCGTGACGATTCACGGCGCGACCGCATCCACCGAAGCGGATAAACAAGGCCGCTGGAGCGTGACCTTGCCGGAGATGGAAGCCGGCGGCCCCTTCGAAGTGCGAATCACCGGCGCCAATACCATCACGCTGAAGAATGTGCTGTGCGGCGAGGTTTGGTTGTGCTCGGGCCAATCCAACATGCAATGGCCGGTGTCCAATTCGAATGACGCCGACCTCGAAACGCTCACCGCGAACTTCCCCAAGATCCGCCTGATCACGGCGCCGCAAGTCGGAACGCAAGAACCCCAAGATGACTTCAAGGGTTCCTGGGCCCCCTGCACGCCGGAAACCGCTCGCGAGTTTTCCGCGGTGGGCTACTTTTTCGGGCGACAATTGCACCAGACATTGAACGTGCCGATTGGTTTAATCGACAACGCTTGGGGCGGGTCCGCGTGCGAGGCGTGGGTCCGACGCGATCTGCTGCGCGAAGACCCGCAATACGCCGCCATGTTGGAGCGTTGGCGGAAGACCGAGGACGACTGGGAAAGCGGCCGTCCGCAAGCAGAGTATCAGGAGCGTCTGGCGAAATGGGAAAAAGCCCGTGCGGCGGCGAAACAGCAAGGCCAGCCGGCGCCGCGAAAACCCGCCGCGCCGCGGAATCCCATGAAGGGCCAGCATCGACCGGCAAACCTGTACAACGGCGTCCTGAAGCCAATTATCGGCGTTAGCATGCGCGGCGCGATCTGGTACCAGGGCGAAACCAACGCCAGTCGAGCCTACCAATACCGCCACCTATTTCCCTTGATGATCGGCAGCTGGCGAGCCGAGTGGGGTATCGGCGACTTCCCCTTCTACTGGGTGCAACTGGCCGACTTCCGCGACGAAATCAGCGAACCGGCGGGCAGTGACTGGGCGGAATTGCGCGAGGCTCAAACCATGGCGCTCGCCCTGCCAAACACCGGACAAGCCGTGATTACGGACCTGGGGGAAGCCGCCGACATCCACCCCAGGAACAAACAGGATGTCGCCAAACGCTTGGCCCGCTGGGCCCTGGCCAAGGACTACGGATTTCAGATTGTCCACCAGAGTCCCCAGTTCCAATCGCTGGAAATCCAGGAAGGCAAAGCTGTGTTGACCTTCGACCATGTGGGCGGCGGGATGGACACCTTCGACGTACGAGAGCCGGAGGGCTTCGCCGTGGCCGGTGAAGACCACATCTTCCATTGGGCCACCAAGTCCAGCATCGTCGGTGCAAATCAAATCGTCGTGGAGTGCGATCAGGTCAGCCGCCCCGTCGCTGTCCGCTACGCCTGGGCTGATAATCCTATTTGCAACGTGCAGAACAAGGAAGGACTGCCGCTGACGCCGTTCCGCACGGACCAATGGCCCGGAGTCACCGCCAACAACCAGTAGTCCAGAGACCAGTCGTTCAGATTCAGAGGTCTCCGCCGCCTGGAAAGCCGTGAAATCCACCCCGGCGGCATGGGAACTGCTGTCGGCGCACGCGATCCCAAGGGCGTACAATAAGGAAGTCGAAGCGATGGGCCGCGCGGGTGCGGCAAGGCGATTGATTCCGACGAGCGTCTTGGACGCTTGTTCTTAGAGAGGCGAGCCATGGCGTTCCGCGCGAAGCATTGGTCTTTCGTTGTTGCAGCAACGATCACGCTGGCCGGCGGTCTGGGTGCGGCTGACGAACCTCGACTGGATATTTCGAAACTGGGGCTGCATCGTCCGGCGGTCGCGACGGTCAATGTCCTGCCGCCTTGTCCCCGAGACTTGACCATTAATCTCTCGAAGGCCGAAGACGCGATCGCCAACGACGAATTCGCCGAGGCCCTGGAGTTAATCGAGAGGGTTCGCGCCGACGCCGAGGACAAGGACTACTTTATCGGCAACCCGACCGAGGGCGGCACCCATCGCGGCCTGCAGGCCGAATTAGAGCGGTTGGTCTTGATCTTGGCCGAAAAGAACACGGCCTTGGTGGAGACTCGCTGGGGCTCCCAAGCCAACAACGCGCTCAAACTAGCCACCGAACGGCGCGACCTGGACGCCTTGGAGACCGTCGCCCGGCGTTACTTGGGCGTTCAACGCGGGCCGCAAAGCGGCCATTCTGTTCGCTCGCTTGTCGCTGGATGGCGGGCGACCGGCTTTGGCCGCCACTTGGCTCAGAGCCGTGCGCCGCTACGCCGACGCGCGAAGTACGAACCGGAGCTCACATTGCTGCAGGCCGCCAGTCTGTACTCGTCGGGCGCCTCCGAGGAAGAAGTGAATCTTGTGCTGGCGCAGCTGCCTGCTCTGGCTAACGGTCAAGCGATTGAATTAGGCGGCGCGGCGGAGCCTCTGTTTCGCGGCTCGCAGACTCCTTCCCAGTGGTTGGCTCAATACTTGCCGGACGGTCTGAACTCGCCCGAGCTGAAAGGTTGGACAACGGTTCAAGGCGCACAGGATCGTAACGGCGGCGTCAGCAATGCTTCCTATGGAGAAGTCATGGCTTGGCGAGTGCCCATGGTCGAGGATCCGGAGCGTCGCGAGCTGATGATGGAGTTGGACGCTTATTATCGTGAGCGAGGACAGACTGTTTGGCCCACGACATCACCGTTGATCATCGGCAATGTCGTCGTCGCGCGGACGCTGGATCGAATCTACGGCGTGGACCCGCGGACTGGCAAGCGGCTTTGGTGGTACCCGCACAGTCCCTTCAAGTCCGAACTGGATGAAGAATTGGACGACCTGTCTTGGTCGCGCAAGGCGCATCAATTGGTCTGGCGGGACAGCATGTTCGGCCGTCTGAGCAGCGATGGCGAAAACGTCTACTGCCTTTCCGTTTCCGACTCCAACGACTCCATCGAATCCATTCAGCAAAACCCCTTTGCAATTCGAGCGACCCGGGGGGCGCCTTTGCAAACAGGATCCAATCAGTTGATTGGCCTGAGCGTCGCCGCGCAAGGAAAGCTGCTGTTCCTGGCCGGCGGCAAGAACACGACCGATCCCGAATTGGAAGGCCTGTTCTTTCTCGGTCCGCCATTGGCCGTGCGGGGCGTCCTCTATTGCCTGGCCGAGAAGAACGGCGACGTGCGGTTGCTGGCCTTGGATTCCCGCTCAGGACAAATGCGGCTGGTGGATGACGCTCGCCAACGTGAGTAACTCGCACCTGCGGCAAGATCCTCAAAGGCGCCTCAGCGGACTGACCCCGACTTTTCACGGCGGCGTGTTGTTGTGTCCCACTTCCGCGGGCGTGATTACGGCCGTCGATATTTCTCGGCGGTCGTTGCTTTGGGCCTACCAATATCCGGTTCCCGCGCAGACCGGGATGAGCAGCCAACAGCGAGCAATGATCATCATGCAGGTCAACGGCGGCATGCCCGCCGACATGAGCAGCGAGCGTGACGAGTGGAAGGACTCTTCGTTGCTGGTTGCCGATCGCCGCGTCTTGGCCACGCCCATCTTTTCGGAGGAGCTGTATTGCCTGGACCTCGATTCGGGCGACTTGATCTGGACCAAACCCCGCAAGGATATGTCCTACATTGGCTGCATCCATGAAGACATTGTCTTTCTCGTCGGCCAGTATCGGGTAACGGGTCTTCGCCTGGCGGACGGCGAGCCCGCCTGGCGGGAGTCAAACTACGTCGCCTTTCCTTCTGGCGGAGCGCCCAGCGGACTCGGCTTCCGTAGCGGCAATCGCTACGTTGTGCCCATGACCGACAATGAGCTGGCCGCGTTCGACATCCGCACTGGCGTGATGGTGGAACGCACGAAGCTCCCGGCTCCGCCCGGCAACTTGGCGCCCTGGAGAGACGGCTTGATCTCGCAATCTCCTTTGGAGCTGCAGTTGTTCACCCGCCCGGCTGGTCCCAACTAAGCGACGCATGACCGCATCTTCCCAGCTTGTTGGTTCCGCGCCGCCTTGGCTGTTCGACTCGGCCCGCGAGCTTGCCGTCCGCATCGCCAGCGGCGAGCTTTCGGCGAGCGAGGTGTGCGACGCGTTCATTCAACGACTGGAAGCTCGCGAGCCCAGCCTGAACGCGTTGACGTTCGAGAATTTCGCGCGCACCGCGAAACAGCGCGGTTGCTGGACATCCGTTTCGCCGATCAGGGGCCGCAAGGCCCACTGCATGGACTGCCCTGCACCATCAAGGACTGCTTTCATCTGCAAGGCGCGGATACAACGCTGGGCCTGACGCACCTGCAAGGCCGCCCGCAAACCGCCGATGGCGAATGGGTCCGGCGTTTGACCGAGGCCGGTGCGGTGGTGCTGGCCAAGACCAATGTTCCTCAACTGATGCTGTTTCACGAGTCGGACAATCCCGTCCACGGACGCACCAACAACCCCTGGAACTTGGATCGCAGCTGCGGCGGCAGCAGCGGCGGTGAAGCCGCCGTGATCGCGGCCGGCGGCGCACCTGGGGCATGGGCACCGATCTGGGCGGCAGCATTCGAGTCCCTTGCCATTTTTGCGGGATCGCCGGACTGAAGCCCACTGGCGGGCGACTCAGCGTCGAGGGCATGTTCCTGAACTTCGAGCACTTGCAAGGATTCCAGTTGCAGCCGGGTCCGATGGCGCACCGCTCGGCGGATGTCGCCTGGCTGCTTTCGGTCGTCGATCAGTTGATGGGACAACCCGACCGGCGGCCGCTGGGCGATCCAGCCCAAGTGCAACTCGCGGACTTGCGCATCGGGGTGCTGGAAAGCGACGGCCGCTTCGAACCGTCGCCCAGCATCCGGCGAGTGGTGCGTCAAGCCGCCGAATTCCTGCGGGCCCAGGGCGCCACGATCGTCCCCCTGCAAGTTCCGCAGTGGGGCGATGCGATCCGGTGTTATTTCGGTTTGATGGGCCACGATGGCGGACGCTACTTCGCGGATCTGCTTCACCAGGGCAAGTCCGATTGGCGTTTGACGCGTTTGATCCGCATCGGTCTGGCGCCCAAGTGGTTGCGCCGCCTGGCCGTGATCGCGCTGCGCGGCGCGGGCCAGTCGCGGATGGCGGATCTGGTGCGGGACACCGGCGGTCGCCGGCCCGACGAACTGACGGCCCTGCTGGCGGACGCTCGCCGCGTGCAACAGGAATTGCGAACCGAACTGAACAGGCAATGTGATGTCTGGATCGCGCCGCCCTACGCGTTGCCCGCGATCCGCCATGGCTCGAGCATCGATCTGTTGTCCGCCGCCAGCTACGCCTATGTACCCAATTTCCTCGACTTGCCCTGCGGCGTTTTGCCGGCCAGTCGCGTCGGCTCCGATGAAGAGTCCGATCGCGGCCCGAGCTGGCAGATCGGCGATCGCCAGGCCCGCCGCTGCGAACAGGGTTCCCAGGGCTTGCCCGTCGGGCTGCAAGTCGTGGGACGAGCGTGGCAAGAGCACGAAGTCTTGGCGGTCATGATGGCGTGCGAGGAGCATTTTCACACGGATCCCGGCGGGAGACCATTGGCCAGATGAAGAAGCGACCCGACAAGGCGGAGACCCAGGCCTGGGTGGCCCGCCGCCAGAGCTTGATGGACCGACTAGAGTCTCGCTTCGCGGAGTTGGACCACGGACTCAAGGCGGTCGAGCAAAAGTTGCTGGAAAACGGCTTGGACGCGGAGAACATCGACAGCGACGTCCCCGATGCGTCGCGCCGCCGCCACAAGCCCGGTAAGCCTCGCTGAATCAGCGGCGCGGCAAGTCCGCGGACGCCCCCAGTAACGCCGCAGTTTCCATCGCTCGGCCTTAGTCGCGTTCCGCTTCTTCGAATTTCGTGCGCAGCCACTTGCGCAGAAGCTTGCCCAAATACTCCGCGAGTGATTCGTCACGAGGTCGGAACATGACTTGCACGATCTGGCCGCAATGCAACTGACTCGATTGGACAGCATTGACCAGCACCGTAGCTTGGAAGCGTGGTTCGGTGAGGACGAGCTTGTTCAGGACTTCATCTTGCTGCACCGCCAACGGGCCGCCGGCCGCGGCGCTCATCGCCTGATGCGGCAATTGCCGGCTGGCGCGGCGCGAGACGTTGCAACGCCCCCTGAAACAGCTCGCCGCCGCCTCCGCGAAAGCGCACGGAGTGCTGCAAACACGGAAGGGCGCGGTCCACGTCGTCCTGGTGCAGTGCGACGCGCAGCTCCTTGCGCTGTTCGTCGCCGACAACGAACAACTCGTCGCCCTGATGCACATAGGAGCCGGCGAGCTGGGCGAGTCGTCGGGCGATCAAACGTCCGCTTGCCGGGCGCGGATGTGCAGCTGTTCCTGTTGCAGCAGCAGCTCAGCCAGTTGTTCTTGTTGCGCCTGCAGGTTGCGTTGTTCGATCTGCGACGCCGCAGGGCGTTGTTGATCACTAGCCTGACGCTGACGCAGTTTCGTTTGCAAGATCGCCAGCTGCAAGTCCTTAACTCGCAGGTCCAACTCGCGATTCTCGAGCACAATAATCGGATCGCCCTGGGCGACAGTCTGACCGTCGAGCGCCAGGACGTGCTGGACAAAACCGTCGGCCTTGCTGCGCACGACTTCCACATCCTGAAACTCGACAACTCCGGGAGCGGTGACGAAACCAGGGGCGGGGATTCGCGCCCAGGCGATCCCCACGCCGGCAAGGCAAACCAGCGTGATGCCAGCGGCCCGCGCTAATCCCGCGGGCTGTTCGGTCAGCCGCCGCTGCAATTCGGCGAATGTCTTTTGCAAAATGGAGCTCAGCCACATGGCGATCGCAATCCCGGCGAGCGCCACTCCCGCACCTTGCCACAAGGCGCTGGCGGCGATCAAGAGCGATGCGCAGACGACGATTCGCCAACATGCCGCCGCCGCGCCATATGCGGTGATCAGCAGTCCCCTCGCGCCTTGGGCTCGGGGGCGCATGGCGCGTTCGCCAAAGAACAACCAGCGGCCCGCATCATGCAGCCTTTGAGCTCCCTCGCTGTAGAGATTGGGAATCTCCAACAAGTCCGAGACCAGGTAGTACCCGTCAAACCGCATCAAGGGATTGGCGTTAAATAAGATCGTCGCCAACCCAGCCGTTACGATGATGTTGTGCGCCAGATGCGACCAAAACGGGGAGTCGGTAACGCTCCACCAGTAGATCGCCGCCGCTGCAACCAACAACTCGATGTACATGCCCGCCGCGGCGACCTGCATCCGACGCCACTTGGACGAGATCCGCCATGACGACGTCACGTCAACATAGGCCATGGGTGCGAACAAGATCAGAATGACGCCCATCTCGCGGACTCGGCCGCCATGGCGTTTGCAGGCGATCGCGTGTGCGGCTTCGTGAATGCACTTCAGCAGGATCCAGGTTGTCAGCAGCCAGATCCAGTTGTCCCGGTGCAGAACCAATTGCGTATCGTCGGTGAAACGGCGCCACCGCGCCGCCAGCATCAACCAGGAAATCAAGATCGCCGAACAACCGATCGCCATGGGCCAGAAGGCAAAGACCCAACCGCACCATCGCGCGACGGCGCGAGCCATCGGTCGGGTCGAAGCAAAGGGATCTGCATCCAGAATGGATTGGCGAACCGGCGCCAGCCGGCTTGGGAACGAGCTGGCGAGGCCCTGCGGCGACCCTTCGCATCGACCAATTTCGCCAAGCCATGCTCCAACAGCCAGTGGTAGCATTGATGAGCTTGTTGACGCGTGAGCGCCTCCACACCGAGAACTTGGGCCGACAAGGTCAAGGCTTGAGCGAAGGTGACCTCTCCGTCAAGCAACGAAAGGAAGACATACTCGCGGCGTCCGACGCGAAAGAACTTGGACTCGCTGGGCAATTCCAAATGGTAGTAGACTTGGTCGCCGTACTTTTGCGGTGCGCAGATCAATTCGCGGTGCAGTACAGCTCGCGTTTGCTCGAAATCCTCGATGCGCGCGTCTAGTGTTGGTTGGGACATGCCGCGTGCTCGATGGTTAGACGCCCAGCCAGATCAACAACGACGCCCACGCTCGATGAAACAGGTTCCACCCCAGGGGATGCGAGCCGGCGGCGATGCTGGCCGATCCGCGCATGCCGGGACGCAGCCCTTGAGCATCCTCGAGCGGAACTTGGGCGATGAAAACGTTCTCCTTCTCACGCAACTCGCTCCGTGGGTGAACGCGTTGCAGCGACGCCGTCCAGCGACGCTGGGGAAACGCATCCAAGGCGATGCGGACAGGCATCCCTTCGCGGACATAGGCGATTTCACTCTCGGGAATCGCCACCTCGACGATCATCCGATCCAGCGGTGCGATTTCAAACAGCACTTGCCCCTGATCGACAGGCATGCCTTGTGCTCGCTCCAGGTCGCCGTCGACGACCACGCCTTCCAGGGGGCTGCGAACATCGAGCTCTTGCAAGCGGTGCTCCAGGAGTTCAATTTTAATGCGCAGTCGTTCCGCTTCATGCTGGGCGATCTGAGCCTTGCCGACATCATGCGTGGACAGGCTTCCGGCCCGTTCCTTTTCCACGCGGTGCAAATCGGCGCACGTCGCGGTCAGCTCCCAACGAATTTCACGTCCGTCCAATTCCGCCAGCGATTGTCCAACTTGAACGACGTCGCCAGGCTCCACCAGTGCTTCGAGCAATTGCCCGTCAAAGGGCGCGGCGACAAAGCGTCGCAACACGGGCTCCAACTGGCATTGGCAGTCGATCTTGTAGGGAAATGGAACGCCCAGCAAGAAGAGCAAGCATGCGGCGATGATCACCGCCAGGACACCCCGGCGGGAAGCGATCCACGAGCGAAACGCCCGTGCGCCACGCTCCCATCGTGTTCGTCGAGCCAGCGACAAGAGCCGCAACGTCGCACTGAGCGGCGGATTGAGCGCTTGCAGGAACTGCCGTTGCAGCGCCGTCCAAGCCGGCTCGCTCTGGCCCCATCCCAGCAGCAGCGCGCAACGGCTTGGCCGTTGTCGGTTCGGAGCGGCCAGGTAGCCAAGGAGCCGAGGCGGTGCGCTCGAGCAAAGTGCTGATGCGCTAACAGGGAATGGCGATGATGGTCGTCCTGGGCGGGCCAGATAGCGGGCTCGCCCCGGAGCAGTGATTCCCGCAACGCAGCTTCCGCTGCTTGCGCAAACTCGGAATCCTCGTTGTCCTCGCCCGCGGCGCGCTTCCATCTTGCAGTCGTCGCCCCGCTCTTCGCACAGGCCGACAACCGCTTCTGCACAACCAAGATAGCGTTGCAAGTCCTCGACCAGGAGCTTGCAGCCAAGTCGGGGGTCCGCTTGAGACTGCACGCGAGCGATCAGTTCGACCACCGCGGCGACCGCCTGAGTCTGACTTCGCAAAGCGGCGATCTGGCTTTGCAGTGTTCGCCCGTCGTCAGCTTGGGGCTCAGCCGTTTGCAACGCGGAGATGGATTCCATGGCGATTAACGATTGCTGCTCGCCAGCCCGCCGCTTCCATCCAATAACAGCTTGCAAGCGGCGCCACAGGGCAACTGCTCCTTGGGATTGGGCAAGCGCACGCGAACGCTGGTTGTCCGGCTTTGGGCGTCCGGAGTGGGCGAGATGAACTCCACGACTCCGCGCACCGGGTCGGAAGCGCCATCGAATTGGACGCGAACTTCCTGGTCAGGCTTCAGTTGGCGGGCGGCCGTTAACGGCGCCGGAAACACGACCAGCAGGGGATCGAGTTGCACGACCTTCAGGACGTTGGGATCCGAGGGGGAGACAAATTCGCCTCGGTCCTTGTAGATTCGCGTGACGACGCCGTCCAAGGGCGAAGTAATGCGTCGTTGCTTCAGTTGGATTTCGATGCGATGGTGCTCCAAGCGCCTGACCTCGATTTCCTCCTGCGCCGCCTTCATCCGTGAGGCGGCGATGTTTCTTTGTGAGAGAACGCGTTCCACCTCTTGCGCGCTGGCGTGATCGCGTTGGTGAAGTTCGCGTAGTTTTCGCAGCCACTGCTCCTGAAACTCAAGTTCTGCTTGCGCCGACTCCAGTCGCCCAGCGGATTCCATGGTCTGGCGTGCGATTTCCAAGGAAGCCTGCAGGACCTCGTCATCCATTTGCGCCAGCGCATCGCCCTGACGCACGCGCTGACCCTCCTTGGCGTGGATCAATGACAGCACGCCCATTTCCGGCGCGGCGACATCCACATCGCGGTAGGGTTCGGAATAGCTCTCAATCGCGGACTGCGAAGGATCATCGGTTTGGGCCGGCGCCGCGGCGCAAAACCAGAGTCCGGCAACCAAGAGTGGAGCCGCGCTTTTTCTCCAATTTCCCAGCATGATGACATTTCCCATAAGTTTCCCAACGATGCTCGCGATCTGAATACGTTCCGCTAAAAACGGTCTTACCGATAATAGGAGCAAAATCCACTCGCAGACCGGGGGCCCGCCGTCCATGCCAAGAGTAGCTTACAGATGCCTGGGACAGGTCCGCAGGCAACGCCGTAGCGGATTTTCGCGAGCGACCATCAGAATTAGTCCCAACGGGACGACCCCAAATCAGCCCAGGGTGCAGCGCAACCCTGGGAACGACCCGCCAGCGCACCAAGTCCCAACGGGACGGCCCTAAATCAGCCCAGGGTGCAGCGCAGCAACCCTGGGAAACGATCCCGCCAGCCAGTCCCAACGGGAGCCCCAAACCCGGGGCGCAGCCCCAAATCACGCCCCAAATCGCCCAGGGTGCGCGCAACCCTGGGACGTCCGGCGCAACCCTGGGAACCGTCGCCGTCGCAGCCACAAAGTCCCGAACGGGACGGCCCCAAATCAGCCCAGGGTGCAGCGCGAACCCTGGGAAACCAACGCCGCCGCACCAAGTCCCAACGGGACGCCCCCAAATCAGCCCAGGGTGCAGCGCAGCGCAACCCTGGGTAACCGTCGCCCGTCGCAGCCACAAAGTCCCGAAGGGACGGCCCCAAATGACGCGGAATCTAGTTGGCGATCGGCGCGGCCAGCAAGGACTCGCGGGCGAGATCCAACCGCAGCAGCGCGGCTCGCGAGCAATACTGGGACTGTTCGGCGAGTCTTTGAATGCGTTGTATTCGCGGCGTCAAATCCAGAAACACCTCGCCGGTCTCATCGGCCGCGCTACGGATCCAATCGGCCAGCCAGGGCGCGTACCGTTGCAACAGCGAATCGTCCGCGGAAATGAACGTTTGCGAGGACCCGGGATCGCCTTGTCGAGCACAGCGGCCGATCAGTTGTCGATCCACGCGCCGCGACTCATGGCACTCGGCGACAATCACATGCAAGCCGCCGAGCGTCTTCACCGAGTCCGCCAGCTGGATGTCCGTGCCGCGCCCCGCCAGGTTCGTCGCGATCGTAATAGCGCTGGGACGACCGGCGCGGGCGATGATATCCGCCTCTTCGGCGTCCTGTCGGCCGTTCAGCAGGTCAACGCGCAGTCCTCCTCCGATCAGTAAGTCAGCCAGATGCTGGCTATCCAGAATGCTGCGAGCTCCAATCAACACCGGCCTTCCGGCGTCGTGATGCCGCCGTACGCTGGCGGCGATAGCCCGCCATTTCTGATCGCTGCTGGCGAAGCTCCGGAGCGGTTGAATGCCTCGCCGGGAGCGCAAACGCGGCGGCAAGGACAAGACGCTCGTGCGATACACGCGGCGCAATTCCGACTCGCAACCGGCGGCCGTGCCGGTCATGCCGCTTAAGAGCGGGTATTGTCGATAGAATCTCTGCCGCGTCACTTGGGCCAACACGCGCCCGTCGCTGAGAACCGGGAGCCCTTCCTTGGTTTGAATCGCTTGTTGCAGTCCGTCGCGCCAGGTGCGATCGGCGAAAATGCGCCCTGATGCGTCGTCAACGATTCGCACTTCATCGTCCGCGACAACGTAGTGCACATCGCGTTGGTACAGCCAGCGAGCTCTCAGCGCTTGTTCAACATAGTCGCTCCAGGGCCGTACTAGCGTGCGCAATGGGGGCCGCACATCCGGTTCATGAATCCGCTGGATCCCCGCTGGTTGTAGTCGCAACTGCCGCGTGGATGCGTTCAGCTCGTAGTGATGGTTGGGCTGCAAGCTTGCCGCGATGCGACTTGCGAGCTCGCAGGCGGCGGCGTCGGGGGCCGCTGGCGCAGCCTCGCTGCTGAGCACGAGCGGGGATCCCGCGTCGTCCAGCAACACCTGATCGGCCTCATCAATCACGGCGCAGTAGAGAGGTCGCTGGATGGTGCTCAACGTGACAGCGTCGCCGTTCAGGGCTTGGAGTAAGCGCTCGCCGAGATCCACATGCTGCAGCCGCTGCCAGGCGATTTGATCGCGAAGGTAGTCAAAGCCGAATTCGTAGCCCGACCCGTAGGTAATGTCGCACCGATACGCCGCGCGCTTGGCCGCGTCGTCGGCGTTTTCGGGCAGCAAGCCAGCTGTGACGCCGAGCAATAGGAATGCCGGCTGCAGCAGTTCGCAGTCGCGTTGGGCCAGGTAGAAATTGGGAGTCGCCACATGCACGCCCTTGCCGGACAGGGCGCGCACAAAGGCTGCCGGCGCACAAGAGAAGGTCTTGCCCTCGCCGGTTTGCATTTCAACGATGTCTCCGCGAAGCAGCCCCAGCGCGGCTCGCAGTTGCGTGTCGAAGAGCTCGACGCCGCACGCCCGCCGCAGCGCTTCCCACGTCAGCGACAAACCCCGCACGACGATCGCGAGCGACGGGGCCAGCGCGTGCCGCTCGCCGAGGCGGGATTTCCGCAAGGAGAGTGATTCGGCCAGCAACTGATCCCGCGGCCAACGGCGCATGCCTTCCCGAATTCGCCGCACCTCGGCGATCACAGGCAAGTCGGAACGACACGTCCGTCCCTGAGCCAGCTCCGTCCAGCGCGACTTGAGCGACGAGAGGATAGGCATCCTGCTTCCCTTCGCGGTTTTGTCGCGTTACCCTAGCGCGAAATCGTCAACAAGACGCCCATCTGTTGCTTAAGGCGCGTTAACGACACGGCGTGAGCCACGGTCGCGCGGGCGAATTCCAATTCCTCGTCAAGCAGACGGTCCTGCGCGTCCAACAAGTTCTCCAGCAACAAGATTGTGGAGTCGTCGGCGCCGGGCAGCACCTGCCAGCGGTCTTCGAGATAGTCGGTCTCGTTGGCGGCCGCGACCATGGCTTGCTGCTTGCCGACCATTTCACGGTAAGTGGTCTCGACTTCCCTGACCGCGACCTCGACGTCGGTGACGGATTGTTCGACCGTCGCCCGGAAGATCGCCATCGCCCGAGCCATCTCCCAGCGGCGGCGTTCAAAGCGCGCTTGGGCTGCTCGATTTCCGAACGGTCGTTCAAACAGCAATCCAGCCGAGAAGCTGGGACGGCCCGCCGCGAATTGATTGCCGTACGCACTTCCAATCAGACCGCTGCGTTCGAGTCCCATCAAATAGGTGCTCACCAACACATCCAACTTCGGAAGTATCTGGTTCTCGGCGACATCCAGACGGACGGCGGCGCCACGAATCTCACGGATGGCTCGCGAGATATCAGGACGATGCATGAGCGCTGTGCGTATCGACTCTTGCATCGGGGGGTAAACAGGATCCAGGGACGGCACGTCTTCCGGCATGAACTCGACATTCGGCGTTTGCAGCAGGACGGGATCGTTGACCAGCAATCGCAAACGAGACTCGGCGTTGCGAATGGAGGTCTGGCAGCGGGCGATGTCCGATCGCCGCTTGGCGACGGCCGCTCGTGCGCGAAGCGTTTGTCGCGTCAAGGCGTCCGCATGCTTGCGACCCTGAAGAATGCTCAAGATCTCTTCCGCGCTGGCCAGGATGCGTTGTTTCTGCAGACATTCCGCGCGAGCCAGATAAAGCTGCCAGTAGGCCTCGGTCACGCTGAGTAAGTGATCCTGCAGTTCCGTCACCAACTCGTCCCGCGAGACCGAAGCGTCCAGTTCAGCCAGCATGACGCGACTGAGATTGACGTATCGTCCGGCGCCATTGAGCAACGGCTGCGTATATCGCAACTCCACACGCGCTGTACTTTGCGGATTTGGGATCAAGAATCGGGAGTTGTTGTCCTGATAGCCGATGCGATTGGATACTTCCAGCTCGCCGCCATACTCGTTGCGGCGCCGCACTCCGGCGTCCCCGGACCAGTTGCGATCCTTGAAACGACTGTCGTTGTTGCCGGTGGTCAAGATGTTGCCGACCGGTTCGTTGGCGTTGAGATAGTTGGTTTCGAGGAACGCCCGCCAATCGAAGGCTGCGTCCTCTTCGACGATGGCCGTGGTGCGAATTCTGGGATCGGCCGCGGCGGCTTGGATGAAGGGCGAATGCACCAGCGCCGCTTGGATCAGCGGATCAATGGAAACGCGCAGAGCGGCCTGACCGAAGACCGGGCGGCGGACGACCGGGTCCCACCAGGGCGACTGCGGGGCCGGCGATGTTGGCGGCGGAGCTGCGATCTCCGTACCGGTGCGGTTCCAATACGGCGCCAGCAAGGCTTGACCACAGGATTGCTCGTTGGCCCGCGAGCCGACCGAAAGACAGGGCGGCAACCAAGGCGGCTCCACGCCAGCGGAGCGCTCCGCCAGCGGATCCAGCAGATCCTCGGCCAAGGCATCCTGCGGCGGCGCCGGCCAGATCGATTCCAACGGTTGTGGCGCCAGCGGCGGCGTTTCGTTCGCCGTGGGCGGAGACAGGCCGTCTTGGTTGCCCGCATCTTGATTTGCCCGCATCTCAAGAGCGCCGTGTTGCGGTGATTGCGGGCTGGGCGACTGCGCCTCGGAAAGCGGCGGAGAGGTTGGCTGCTCCGGCGCGGCCAACAACCGCGGCCCAGGGAAATAGGGAAGACGCTCGGGTGCATCTTGCGCCGAAGTTGGCAGCGCAAGAAGGACCCCCAAAAGAATCACGCGGCCCGTTTGCTTTCTGGCGTCCAATGCACTCATCCAATTCGCCCGCCTGGCGTTAGCATTCATCGGCACAGCGTAAACTCGCCTGCCGTTTGACTCAATTCGGCATCCTCCCTCGTATGGCTGAAGCGGAGCGTCCTGCCTAAGCACATTCGCACGAACCGAGCAGGCACGGATATTCGGCTCGACGTCGACAGTCGTCAAGGTTCAATGCGGTTTGGGAGGATAGCGGCCGGTCGTGACGATTGGTGGGGTTGTAGCAATCCTGATCGTACGGATTGAATCGGCCCCGTTGTCGGTTCTTCGGTCTTTGAGCGGGTTGCGCCGCTGATGACGTATGCTTCTTTTCGGCGTCTTGCGAAACGCATTCGTAGTAATCCCCGCGTAGTCTCCGCGCTCCCACGGTTTCAGACCCAGGTCGTTTCATGCGTTCAAGAGTGTACAGAGCCATTCAGACCGGCCGACTGTGCTTCGGTGAATGGTGGGACGCGACGCGGCGTTGTTGGGGAGATGTGGGCTGCCCGCCATTGGAGTCGGCGTCGCTGCAGACCTTGGAGTCTCGCGTCATGCTGAGCGCGTCGCCCGCGGCTGTCGCGGTGGAGGCCGTCGCCGGGGTCGCGGACGCCGCCGCTGAGGGACTCAGTGGCGGCGACGGCCCCTTGCGGGCACTGTCCGAGCACCAAGCGATTGCGGCGCTGGGGGAGGATGCGCCGCATCAGCTAATCGTCGATTGCCTTCCAGGCGACGTCGCCACAGCCGAGTTGATCGTGATTGACTCGGCAATGGAAGATGTCGAGCAGTGGATTGAGTCGCTGAAGACGCAAAGCAACTCGGAGCTGCACACGTTGGTCCTGGACAGCGCGCTGGACGGCGTCCAACAGATCTCCGATGCATTGGAACAGTTACAAACGTCCTTTGACGCGATCCACTTGCTCACGCACGGTCGAGCAGGAGAGATCCAACTGGGGTCCACGGTTCTCTCCAACGAAACGTTGGCCGCCTATGCTGGCCAATTGGCCGAGTGGGCCAACGGCTTGAGCGAGCAAGCCGATCTGCTGATCTATGGTTGCAACGTCGCGGCGAGCGACGCCGGAGTCGAATTGCTCGAGGGTCTCTCCGCTTCGACGGGCGCCGACGTCGCCGCCAGCGAAGACGCCACGGGAAACGCCGCGCTGGGCGGCGACTGGGAACTTGAATACCAGCTTGGCTTGTTGCAAACCGATCAACCCTGGGACGAAGCCTATTTGTCGGAGTGGGGAGCACTGTTGGCGCTGGCGCCCTTACAAGACGGGGCGGCCAGCGGCTACGTGGGCACCGTGGATACGTACATCGATGGCCACGAATCGGTGACGCCTCACGACGACTCCACGACCCTGCATGTGTCCAGCAATCAACAACAGACCCTGATTCGGTTCGAGGATCTTCAAGACCAGATCCCTTATGGCGCGACGATTAACTCGGCCGTTCTAACGTTCGATGTCGTGCAGGCCGGCGAATTGGGTTCGACCATCAGCCTTTACGCCATCACGCAAGACTGGAGTCAATACGAAAACTGGAATTCATTGGGCAATGGAATCCAGCTGGACAACGTCGAGGCGGGCTCCACACCCTTGGCTCAAGTCAGCGGCGATGGTCCCGCGGTGTTCAGCAGTGCAGCGCTCACCGCAACGATTCAGAATTGGGCCGATGGAGGCGAGTTCTATGGCTTCGTGCTGGTCGGCGACAACGCCACCGAGTGGATCGTCTCTTCTTCTGAAGCAACGACGGTCGCCAACCGACCTCAACTGCTGGTCGACTACGACCCCTCGGCGACCACGCGGACCATCACCGTCACGACGGTCAACGACACCGTCGACGCCGGCGACCTTTCCAGCTTCGACGCGTTGATCGCCGATCCTGGCGGCGATGGGGAAATCTCGTTGCGTGAAGCCATTTTGGCGACGGCGCCCAGCGGGCAAAGCGAGATCATCCTGGGCGCCGGCGTCTATCGATTTCAGGCTGGGGCCAATGCGATTGACATCAACGAAAACATGGTCATTCGCGGCGCGGGAGCGGATCAAACGATCATCGACGCCGACTACCAGGAGACCATCTTCCGCGTGAATGGGAGCGGAGTCCTGGAAGTTGTGGATTTGACGTTGACCCATGGCGCCAATCCCGGCAGAGGCGGAGCCATTGACATCAACAACGGCGGTGTCGCCACTCTCAGGAACGTCGTGCTAACCGAAAACACCGCAGGCAACGACGGCGGCGCCATCAGCAACGAAGGCGCGCTGGTGTTGGACAACGTGTGGTTCCACAACAACCACTCTGACAAACAAGGCGGCGCGATCTACAACGATGGCGATGCGGAGCTGCGGAACGTCTCGATCACCAACAATACCGCGGATGAGGAAGGGGGTGGAATCTATCAACGGTCGAACGGCAGTTCGCTGACTTTGGACAACGTGACCATCAGCACTAACACCTCCAGCCGCGAGGGGGGAGGCCTGTACGCGAAAGACGGCTCCGTTTTGATGCGGCACGTCACGATTGCTCAGAACACCGCCGTGACAGGCGGCGGCATCTATATCGAAGGCAACGCGAACGTCTTTGCCAGGTCTTCCCTCTTCGCCAACAACATCGGCGGCAACTCGGACTCGGCCATCCAATCACGCGGTTTCAACATCGACTCGGGATTCACGCTGGGCCTGACCACCTTTGGAGACATGGCGAATGTCAATCCGCAGCTGAAGGCCTTGGCTCACCATGGCGGAATCGGCTTGACGCATGGGTTAGCACCCAACAGCGCCGCCATCAACACCGGCGCCAGTTTGGACGCCTTGGCGGTTGACGGTCGAGGAGTCGCCCGCGACGTTTTGCCCGACATCGGCGCATTGGGAGTACGTCGGCCGCCAGGACACGATGCTCTATTGGGTCGATGCGTCGTCAGATGCGATCTTTCGCGGCGGCGGTAACGGACAGAGCTTTCAAGTGATCGTCAGCGGTCAAGCGACGCCCATCGACATTGTCGTTGACGCTGATCATGGCAAGATCTACTGGACCGATTCCGAGAGCAACCTTGTGCAACAGGCCAACCTGGACGGCACGAATGTGGTCACTCTGTTTGACGCCTCCGATGGCCTGGTCGATCCTCGCGGAATCGATATCGACGTCGAACAGCAACTGCTTTACTTCGCCGATGGCGGCGTGATTTGGGAAGCCGACCTGACGGATGGTACGTTGACCCAAGTCTTCACGACGGGGCAACAAGTCTACGGCGTGGCGGTGGATACGGTGAACGGAAACCTGTTCTGGACGGAACGGGGCGCCTCGCCCGCCGTGCTATCGGGGAACCTGACCACGAAGCTCGTCGCGACCGTGCTCAATGCATTCGACGGGCTCGTCCAACCCAACGCCATCGACGTGCGCCCCGACCTGGGCAGAATCGTCGTCACCAATAGCGGAAACATCCTCGCCCCGGTCATCCAGGCGGATCTCGACGGAGGGAACGTGAGCGTCGTTACCACGTCCGCCTCGACGCCCTTTGGCGCAACCTATGATGGCGTTGGCGGTCGGCTCTTCTTCTCGGATTACACTGCGAACACGATCGCCGGCGATATTGTCCAGGGCGGGAATGTGAAAACGGAATTCAGCGGCGTCAACGGTGTCCGTGGACTGGACGCGGTGCAGATTCAGGGCGCCAGCCGGCCCCCTTATAACGCGGTAATCACTCAAGTAGCTGCCCCGCCAGTCATTGATGGCGTGGTCGACGCCAGTTGGACGTCCGCGGACGAGCAGGGAATTGATCGACGCATCCTGGGAAACATCAGCAACCCGCAGGATCTCTCAGCCGAGTGGAAAGCCACTTGGGACTCCACCAATCTGTACATCTTGGTGACCGTGCACGACGAGGATCTCAATAACACCTCGATCGATTGGTGGAATGACGACTCGGTCGAGATTTTTCTCGACGCCGACGCGAGCCGAGGGACTTCTTACGACGGAGTGAATGACTATCAATTCGGCTTTCGTTGGAGCGATACGACGCTACACTACGGACCCAACTCAGCAACATTGATAGATGACTCGGTTGTGGTGTTTGATATGATCGCCACCGCGGACGGCTATGTTCTTGAAGTGGCAATCCCTTGGGCGGATCTGGGCGTCGCCCCCACGACGGGAGACGACATTGGCATCGAAGTGCAGATCAACGACGACGACGGCGGCGGCCTTCGCGACGCGTCGATCGCCTGGAACGGCGTCTCCAACGCCGCCTACACGGATCCCACACAATTCGGCATCGGTCGACTTGTCTCTACGAACGCCGCCCCTTTGGTCAACATCGGCGGCCCGTACGTGATGGATGAAGGCAACGATCTGCCCCTGGACGCCTCTTTGTCGAGTGACCCCGACGGCGACGGAATGACCTTCCGCTGGGATCTGGACAACGACGGCGTGTTTGACGACGGAGTGGGCGCCACGCCAACGATTGGCTACTCAACCATCCGGACGCTGGGATTGCCCTTGGATGTCGCCAATCCGATTGCAGTCGAAGTCAGCGATGGCCGCGGCGGAGTCACCTATGCATTCACAACACTGACCATAAACAACCTGCCGCCGGTCATCACATCGCCGGCGACCGTATTGGTTGCTGAGAATACCACCTTCGTCCAAGACATCACCTATACCGACGTGGAATTGTCGGCGACCGCCACGTTCTCGCTGACCGGAAGCGACGACGACGCGCTCTTCCAGATCGACGGATCGGGCAGGCTGGAGTTTCAAACGGCGCCGGACTTCGAGGCCCCTGCGGATTCGAATACCGATAACCAATACGTAGTCACCGTCACTGTGACCGATCTAGGCGGCGCTTCCTCCAGCCTGGTCATGACCATTACGGTCACGCCGGTGAATGAGTCGAGCGTCACGGTTCCCATCGATGTCAACGCCGCCGCCAATCAAGTTAGTGAAAATCTGGCGACTGGGCAGTTGGTGGGTCTCACGGTCGCGGCGACCGACGATGACGACAACGATACGGTCTCCTATTCGTTGCTCGACGACGCTGGAGGTCGATTCATTATCGACAGCGTTACCGGAGTTGTGCGCACCAACGCCGTCTTAGATGCGGAATCGTTCGCATCGCATACGATTGAAGTCGAGGCGCTCAGCAGCGACGGCAGCACCAGCAGCGAATTCTTCGTCATCGACGTGATCGATGTCAATGAATCAGCAGTCGGACCCGTCACCGACGCCAACGGCGCCCTGAATCGCGTCAACGAAGGTCTCGCGTCCGGCGCCCTGGTGGGAGTCACCGCCTCCGCCGTGGACTCCGACGCGACCGATACCGTGACGTACTCACTGCTTGACGACGCCGGTGGGCGCTTCGTCATCAACACGGTTACTGGAGTGGTGCGCACCAACGTGGTCTTGGATGCGGAGTCGTCCACATCGCATACGATTGAAGTCGAGGCGCTCAGCAGCGACGGCAGCACCAGCAGCGAATTCTTCGTCATCGACGTGATCGATGTTAATGAATCAGCAGTCGGACCCGTCACCGACGCCAACGGCGCCCTGAATCGCGTCAACGAAGGTCTGGCGTCCGGCGCCCTGGTGGAAGTCACCGCCTCCGCTGTGGACTCCGATGCGACCGATACCGTGACCTACTCACTGCTTGACGACGCCGGCGGTCGCTTCGTGATCAACAGCGTTACTGGAGTGGTGCGCACCAACGCCGTCTTGGATGCGGAGTCGTTCGCATCGCATACGATTGAAGTCGAGGCGCTCAGCAGCGACGGCAGCACCAGCAGCGAATTCTTCGTCATCGACGTGAGCGATGTCAATGAATCGGCGGTCGGACCCGTCACCGACGCCAACGGCGCCCTGAATCGCGTCAACGAAGGCTCTGGCGTCCGGCGCCCTGGTGGGAGTCACCGCCTCCGCTGTGGACTCCGATGCGACCGATACCGTGACCTACTCACTGCTTGACGACGCCGGCGGTCGCTTCGTGATCAACAGCGTTACTGGAGTGGTGCGCACCAACGCCGTCTTGGATGCGGAGTCGTTCGCATCGCATACGATTGAAGTCGAGGCGCTCAGCAGCGACGGCAGCACCAGCAGCGAATTCTTCGTCATCGACGTGATCGATGTTAATGAATCAGCAGTCGGACCCGTCACCGACGCCAACGGCGCCCTGAATCGCGTCAACGAAGGTCTGGCGTCCGGCGCCCTGGTGGGAGTCACCGCCTCCGCCGTGGACTCCGACGCGACCGATACCGTGACGTATTCACTGCTTGACGACGCCGGCGGGCGCTTCGTCATCAACAGCGTTACCGGAGTCGTGCGCACCAACGCCGTGCTGGATGCGGAGTCGTTCGCATCGCATACGATTGAAGTCGAGGCGCTCAGCAGCGACGGCAGCACCAGCAGCGAATTCTTCGTCATCGATGTGATCGATGTCAATGAATCGGCGGTGGGACCCGTCACCGACGCCAACGGCGCCCTGAATCGCGTCAACGAAGGTCTCGCGTCCGGCGCCCTGGTGGGAGTCACCGCCTCCGCTGTGGACTCCGATGCGACCGATACCTTGACCTACTCACTGCTTGACGACGCCGGCGGTCGCTTCGTCATCAACAGCGTTACCGGAGTCGTGCGCACCAACGCCGTCTTGGATGCGGAGTCGTCCACATCGCATACGATTGAAGTCGAGGCGCTCAGCAGCGACGGCAGCACCAGCAGCGAATTCTTCGTCATCGACGTGATCGATGTCAATGAATCAGCAGTCGGACCCGTCACCGACGCCAACGGCGCCTTGAATCGCGTCAACGAAGGCCTGCCGTCCGGAGCGCTGGTGGGAGTCACCGCCTCCGCCGTGGACTCCGACGCGACCGATACGGTGACCTATTCACTGCTTGACGACGCCGGCGGTCGCTTCGTGATCAACAGCGTTACCGGAGCCGTGCGCACCAACGCCGTCTTGGATGCGGAGTCGTCCACATCGCATACGATTGAAGTCGAGGCGCTCAGCAGCGACGGCAGCACCAGCAGCGAATTCTTCGTCATCGACGTGATCGATGTCAATGAATCAGCAGTCGGACCCGTCACCGACGCCAACGGCGCCTTGAATCGCGTCAACGAAGGCCTGCCGTCCGGAGCGCTGGTGGGAGTCACCGCCTCCGCTGTGGACTCCGATGCGACCGATACGGTGACGTACTCACTGCTTGACGACGCCGGCGGTCGCTTCGTGATCAACAGCGTTACCGGAGTCGTGCGCACCAACGCCGTCTTGGATGCGGAGTCGTTCACATCGCATACGATTGAAGTCGAGGCGCTCAGCAGCGACGGCAGCACCAGCAGCGAATTCTTCGTCATCGACGTGATCGATGTCAATGAATCAGCAGTCGGACCCGTCACCGACGCCAACGGCGCCCTGAATCGCGTCAACGAAGGTCTGGCGTCCGGCGCCCTGGTGGGAGTCACCGCCTCCGCCGTGGACTCCGACGCGACCGATACCGTGACGTATTCACTGCTTGACGACGCCGGCGGGCGCTTCGTCATCAACAGCGTTACCGGAGTCGTGCGCACCAACGCCGTGCTGGATGCGGAGTCGTTCGCATCGCATACGATTGAAGTCGAGGCGCTCAGCAGCGACGGCAGCACCAGCAGCGAATTCTTCGTCATCGATGTGATCGATGTCAATGAATCGGCGGTGGGACCCGTCACCGACGCCAACGGCGCCCTGAATCGCGTCAACGAAGGTCTGGCGTCCGGCGCCCTGGTGGGAGTCACCGCCTCCGCCGTGGACTCCGATGCGACCGATACCGTGACCTTTTCGTTGCTCGACGACGCTGGCGGGCGTTTCGTGATCAACAGCGTTACCGGAGTCGTGCGCACCAACGCGGTCTTGGATGCGGAGTCGTTCGCATCGCATACGATTGAAGTCGAGGCGCTCAGCAGCGACGGCAGCACCAGCAGCGAATTCTTCGTCATCGACGTGAGCGATGTTAATGAATCGGCGGTGGGACCCGTCACCGACGCCAACGGCGCCCTGAATCGCGTCAACGAGGGCCTGCCGTCCGGATCGCTGGTGGGCGTCACCGCATCCGCCGTGGACGCCGATGCGACCGATACAGTAACGTATTCCCTCGTTAACGACGCCGGCGGGCGGTTTGTGATCGATGCGGCTACGGGCGTCGTGAGTACAACGGCAAGCCTCGACTATGAGTCCGCTGCGAGTCACACGATCCGCGTCGTGGTGCTCAGCAGCGACGGCTCGACATCCGCTCGCAACTTTACCATCAATGTCATCAACGTTGACGACGAAGCGCCCACGATCGATGCGAACCAGATCTTCGTGATCCTGGAATCGGCGACGGGCGGCGATGTCGTGGGATCGGTGCAGGGGCGTGACGTTGACAGCCCAAGCATTGGATCATGGACACTTAGCGGCGCCGCGGAATTCGAAATCGATCCGGCGACGGGCGAGATTCGCGTCGCTCCCGGCGCCTCGTTCGATTTCGAGAGTCGGTCGCGATTCGACGTGACGATCACAGCGAGCGATGGCGTGCGGATGGCTTCCAATACGGTCACGATCCTGATCGCCAACGTGAATGAATCGCCGTTCGTGGCCAATGCCATCGGCCCGGTATCGACCTTGGAAGACAGCGGACCGATCTCCATCGATTTGACCGGCGCCTTCCAAGATCCCGACGCGGGAGATTCGTTGACATGGAGCGTCGCCAGCCTTTCCGGCGGCGTCCTCCAACATGCACGCATTGTTGGGTCGCGCCTGGTGATCGATCTGGCCGCCAACGCCAGCGGCGCGAGCCTTGTTCGCCTGGTCGCGACGGACTCTGGCGGGTTGTCCACCTTCCAAGATGTCGGCGTCATGGTCGCCGCCGTGAACGACCAACCGACGGCTCGTGGAACCACGCACTCGACGATCGCCGGGCAAACTCTGGTGGCCAGTGTGGCGCCGCTGGTCGGGGATGTCGACGGGGATTCGTTGACGACCAGCGTTGTCACTGGCCCCGCCAACGGCGTCCTTTCGTTGAATACCGACGGCAGCTATCGATATCGACCCAACGCTGGCTTTTCGGGACGGGACAGCTTCACCTACTTGGTCGATGATGGGCAGGCCACGAGCATGGCGCGCGTCACCTTGGACGTTTCGCCGGCGTTGATAGCCCCGTCTACGCCACCGGGAAACCACACTCCGCCAGCGGATAACACCAGCGATCCAATCGACATCGATACTACAAGCGATTCGTCCGGGACGCCGACCGATGACGGGACTGGCGGCGGCGACTTGATTGGCGGTGGCGGCGGCTCCGCGGGCGTATCCGTTTCGCACAGCAACGATCAAGACGACGATCTGGCCGGCGTGGGGTTGCTGGACGAGGACACGGCCGTCGATTTCACTCCAAGGGGCCCAAACATCGAATTGGAAGATCCGACACAGTCCTTCGTATCCGATTCCTTTTTCGTCAGCGTCAGCGATCGATCGCGGACCGATTTTCGCCGCTGGGACTCGGAGGCCCCGCCGTTGGATTGGGCTCCGATCGACAATCCCACCGTGGACGCGTACGCCTACCTGGCACAACCGGGCGACGTGTGGCAATCGCTCGACGATTTCCATGAATCGGTGACCAGTCAGACGAATTTGGCCTCGATCGGTTCGGTGACAACGGTCACCTCCGGCTTTATTGTCGGCTATGTTTTCTGGGCGTTGCGTAGCGGGGTTCTGTTGTCCAGCGTCATGGCGTCGCTGCCGGCTTGGAATCTCTTTGATCCGATGGTCATTGTGCATGCGATGGACGACTCGGAAGACGAAGAGGAATCGCTGGAGTCGATCGTCGACCAACGCCGGGAGCAAGTAGAACAACTCAATCCCGATGACGGCGATAATTCAGACGCCGACTAGGCTCGTCCGAAGGCCATATGCTGCGAAGTCCGGGCCTGAATCGGCGCGGCGAAGTCGAAAGGAAACAACATGCTTCGAAAACTGTCCCCGCACACGCGAATCGCCGTCGGTTTGACCGGCGCGATGATCGGCGTCCTTAGCGTCGCGCAGTTCCTGGGCTTTCTTCCCAATGAGGAGAAGGCCGCCGTGAATGGACGGGCGCGATTGTGCGAGGCGATCGCCTTGAGCGGTTCGGTTTTGCTGAGCTCAGGACGACATGGTCGGTCTGCGTCACGTGTTGACCGCCGTCGTGAATCGTGACGATCAACTGCTCTCGGCCGGCCTGCGACAGATCGTAGAAAACGCTGAGCAACCCGGGGCGGTCGACGAAGCGCTGATCTTGGATATTGATGGGCACGCAACTCAATGGGGGCAAGGCGGCGCATCGGCGACGCATATGCGAGTCCCCTTGAGCGATGCTCCGCAGCACATCTGGGGTTACCTGGAATTGCGTTTCTCCGAAGTGCATAGCACTCGAGCCAGCCTGCTATCGCCGCTTACGTGGATGCTGTTGTTTATCGCGCCCGCGGCCTTTCTGTTGTTTAGCATCGTCTTGCACTTGATCCTGAAGCAACTGGATCCATCCAAGGCGGTCCCGCGGCGAGTTCGCGAGGCGCTGGACAATCTCGCCGAAGGCTTGTTGATCCTGGACACTCGCGATCACGTTCTGTTGGCGAACAACGCCTTTGCGGAAGTTGTCCATTCAACTCCCGACAAACTGATCGGGCAAAAGGTCACACGGATGGGGTTTGTCGGATGTCGTGGCGAAGATGCTTCGCAACTTCCGTGGCGCATCGCCTTGGCTGAACAACGGCCTGTGTCGAACGAACCGCTCAAGATCGAAGGTCCGGATGGCCTCAAGTCCTTCAGCGTGAATTGTTCGCCGTTGCTGGGAGAGAAGGGCAAGTACCGCGGCGTGATGGTGACCTTCGACGATGTGACCTTGCTGGAGGAAATCAATCAAGAGCTGGGCGCGGCGAAGGAGGCGGCCGAGTCGGCGAATCGCGCCAAGAGCGAGTTCCTGGCCAACATGAGCCACGAGATACGCACTCCCATGAACGCGATCATGGGGTTCACCGACGTGCTCCGCCGCGGCCTGGAGGACGATGAGGACAAGAAGCTGGAATATCTGGATACGATTCATTCCAGCGGAGGACATCTCATTGAGTTGATCAACGACATCCTGGACCTTTCGAAGATCGAAGCCGGCAAGCTGGACGTCGAGACGCAAGCCTGCCCCGTACATACGCTCGTCGCGGAAGTCGTGAATGTGCTTCGAGTCAAAGCGGAACAGAAAGGCATTACGCTCACCAGTTCCCAGGACGGTCGGATTCCGAGAGTCGTTTACAGCGATCCGACGCGTCTGCGCCAGATTCTCACCAACCTGGTCGGCAATGCAATCAAATTCACGGAAGAAGGCGGCGTACACATCACGTTTCGGGTGGTCGAGCAGCATGACCGCGAGATGGTGCAATTCGACGTGGCGGACACCGGCATTGGCATGACCGAGGAACAAGCGGCCAGGATCTTCAACCCGTTCGAACAAGCAGACTCATCGGTAACGCGTCGCTTCGGCGGCACCGGCTTGGGTTTGTCGATCAGCAAGCGGTTCGCGGAAGCTTTGGGCGGCGGCATTCAAGTCGAGAGCGCCGCTGGCGTGGGCAGCCTGTTTCGCGTGCTCATTCACGCGGGGCCGTTGGAAGGAGTCGAATACATTGATGCGGAGGAAGCCGGCCGCGACATCAAGCTCCAGCGAAAAGAGCGTCAGGCCGTCGATTTGCGGCTTCGACCCGCGCGGATCCTGGTGGTTGACGATGGCGAAAGCAATCGTGAACTGGTCGGCCTCTTGTTGCGCCGCGTCGGGTTGACGACGGTCGACGCCGCCAATGGAAAAGAAGCCGTTGATCTTGCGACGTCGGAGCATTTCGATCTGATCTTGATGGACATGCAGATGCCGATCATGGATGGCTACACCGCCAGCGCTGAATTGCGTCGACTCGGAATCAACACCACGATTGTCGCGCTGACAGCTAACGCAATGCAAGGCGACCAACAGAAGTGCTTGGACGCTGGCTGCAACGCGTTCCTCACGAAGCCCATTGACGTTGACGCCCTGATGGCGCTTTTGGCAAGTGAATTGGGCGAGGCAACCTCGGACGAAGTCGCCAACGTCCGCCAATCGGCTGCGGAGAAGCGGGCCGACTCGACCGCAACCTCGGTCGCCGATGCGAAGCGCGTGGCGAAACGCGTGGAGCGGAATGTGGAGCGGATCAGTCAAGCCGCCGAGGAACTGCAGGCCAGCGGTGCGGCTTCCGCCAGCAACTTGGCTCAAGAGGACAGCGAATCGCCAACTCGGCGCACTTCCCAGCGAGCTCCAGTGGTCTCGTCCTTGCCCATGGACGACGCCGAGTTCCGTGACATTGTTCATCGTTTCGTTGAGCAGCTACATGTCCGATTACAACAAATGCACAACAGTTGGCGGGACGAAGACTACAGCAGCCTGGCCAACGACGTGCATTGGTTGAAAGGCGCGGAGGCACCGTTGGCTTCGCCGAATTCACCGAACCCGCGCGCAGCTTGGAAATGGCGGCTCGCAACAAGAACTCGGCCGGCATCGCGGAAATCATGACCGAACTGATCGAATTGACCGAAGCGATCCAGTTACCGGAATTACCCCTGGAATCCACGTTGTGAGAGCGGCGCCGTCGCCTTCGAATCAACTCGCGAAACTCACCCAACACCTTTGACCGTTGCAATTCATTCCGCGTTGGCCCGCTGGCCAGTGGGTCGCTGGAGCAGTTAACAAACCCAAGTGAGGGGCGAGCTACGCTTCTTTAGCCGAGCGATACTTCCTCACAAAACGCCCTAAGACCATGTCCGACCATTCCAAGACTTCCGCCGAGCCAGTCGCCCCTGGTGATACTCCGCCGGCGCGCGATCCCTCCTCGCTCATTCAACAACGGCTGGATGCGCTGGCGAAGCGAATCGAGGGATTGACGCACGACGGCTCGCGAGGAGGCCCCAGCACGCCCGCGCGAAAGGCGCCGCCAAACGATGGGCCGGCGATGGCTCCCGTGGAGCAGGCGGGCGCCGCTCCGGATGACGCCGCTCCAGATGACGCCGCTTTGCCTGCCGCGGCGGATTCCGTTTTGGAACAGACCGCGGGCGCAGTGTCCGCGGCAAGCGACGACGCACACGAAACTCAGCGCCGCGCCGGCCGAGGATGCGAATCCCAGCACGCCTGAGGCGCCCGCCAACCACCCAAGAGGGTCCGCCTCGCGGAAAAGCGAATCGGACATGAGCTGGGCGATCCCTAAGCAGCTTCACTCAACCGAAGGCAAAGGCAAAGGACCCGCCTGGCTGGAAGAAGAGGACGAGGAGGATTACGCGGACTTGGCCGGGGACGCGGAAGTGCCCGAAGCCGGTTCGTTGACCGTACACGCCGGCATCGCTTCGGATGAACTGAAGCAGCGGAAGATCATGATCGTCGATGACGAGCCTGTGAACGTCATGACGGTCCAGCACCACTTGAAGAAACGCGGTTACGAGAACTTCGTCACGACATCCGACGCCATGAAAGCCATGGCCGTGATGAAGAACAGCCAGCCCGATCTTCTTCTGCTGGACATCAACATGCCGGGCGTCACCGGCTTGGACATCATGAGGTTGATGGTGCTGGACAACCAATTGATGCGCATCCCCGTGCTCATCCTCACAGCATCCACCGATCCCGAGATCAAGCGCCAAGCACTGGACTTGGGGGCCACGGACTTCTTGACAAAACCGGTCGACCCGAACGACTTGATACCTCGGGTTCGCAACGCGCTGGTGGTCAAGGCCCACTACGACCACATTGCCTGCCAAGCCGCTCAACTGGAAGATCTCGTCCAACGACGCACCGCGGAGCTGGTGCAGTCGCGACAGCAGTTGATTCTCAGCTTGGCGTGCGCGGCCGAGCATCGTGACAATGAGACCAGCAATCATGTGCTGCGAGTCGGAATGTATTCCGCCATCATCGCTCGCAAACTGAATTGGTCCGCCGAGAATGTCGAGATGATCGAGCAGGCGGCGCAGCTCCATGACGTCGGCAAGATCGGCGTGCCGGATTCCATTCTCTTTAAGCCAGGAAAGCTGGACCCGCAAGAGTATGACGTGATCAAACGGCATTGCGCCTTGGGCAAGGAGATCATCTCCCCGTTCTCCGAGCGGGACTTTCAAGTCTGGAAGACCCATGTGCGGATGGGCGAGAGCATCCTGCACGTCCGCAGTTCGCCGATGTTGATGATGGCCGCACGCATCGCGCAAACGCACCACGAGCGCTGGGACGGCACCGGATACCCACTGGGACTGGCCGGCGACGACATTCCCATCGAGGGACGCATCACGGCCGTGGCCGACGTCTTCGACGCGCTTTCCAGCCGCCGTCCCTACAAACAGGCCATGCCGCGAGAGAAGTGCTGGCGGATCCTCGAGGAAGGCAGGGAGCGCCACTTCGACTCCCGAGTGCTTGACGCCTTCTTCGATTCCGCCGATGAAGTCGTACAAACGCAACTCGACTACATGGACTTGGACGAATAAGCAGGGTTGCAGGGCCTGTCCGGCGACTTGACTTCATGCCATGACGGCGAGGCTCGCCCTACCGCAGCCCACTCAGCACTCTTCAGCAAACACCGGCTTTCCCGCCGTTCCTGGCTCTGTGTTTCTCCGCGCTCTCTGCGGTGATCTAGACACGCTGAGCATAAGAGTCAAAAGAACCATTTTCATCGTCGCGGGCGCCGCTTGCGGCATGGCCGACTGGGGTTACCCGTTTCGGGGAGTGCTTTCGCGGCTACAATGTTCTTCGGCTAACGTCCTGTAGCACTGCGAGGCCCCCCATGAAGTCGTTCGCGATCGTGCCCACTCAACAAGAACTGGATTCCTTGGAGCGGGAGTTCGGATTCCGTCCCGCTGATCCCCAGTCGGCCCGCACGTTGTCTCGCGCAAGTCGAGTCTTTTAACCGCGACGGGTACCTGTCCGGGTTGGACGTTTATCGGTCGCCCGAGATCGTTGCGATCCGGGAGTACTTCGATGAACTCTTGCGGCAAGCGCTGGAGGCGGGAGGCGATAGTTATTCGATCAGTTCAGCGCACTTGCGATATGCTCCGGTGTACGACATCTTGACCGAACCCAGGATTGTGTCTCTGGTCGTCGATCTGTTGGGCGAAGATGTTGTGGGGTGGGGATCGCACTTTTTCTGCAAGATGCCCGGCGACGGCAAGGTCGTCGACTGGCATCAGGACGCCAGCTACTGGCCGTTGACGCCCACCAAGACCGTCACCGTCTGGCTGGCGGTCGACCGCGCTGACACCGAGAATGCATGCATGCAGTTCATCTCCGGCTCGCATACGCAGGGCCAGATCGCTTATCGCGAGAGCAATGCGGACGAACGCAACGTGCTGAACCAGACCATCGAGGATCCACTACGATTCGGCCAAGTGAAGGATGTTGTGTTGGAAGCGGGGCAGGTGTCGATTCATAGCGACTTGCTGCTGCACGGGTCCCAAGCCAACCACTCCAATCGTCGTCGCTGTGGCCTGACGTTGCGGTATTGTTCTGCGGATGTTCGCGCCCATTTGGATTGGAACCAGAAGGGCGTCGTCGTGCACGGCCAAGATCGAGATCGGCACTGGGCCGATTTGCCGCGTCCGTGATGACGCCCTATCAGGGGAATTCCAAGACGGAATCCCTTCACCAAGCGCCCTTGAAGACAGGCCCCGTCGTGGCGGGAGGCTTACCTTGGTGTTGTCCCTCGAGGACTTGGGTAAGATAGAGGGGGGAAGACACGGACACTGGCGTCCCAGAATCCTTCCCGCATCCAGGACGGTCCGAACGTCCGTAAGCCCGCCTTTATTGACCCACCGGCTGCTGATGAATCTTGCACCCGCCTTCACGCCTCGATTCGCGCTGAGCACTTTCCTGCTCGTGGCGTCAGCGCTTGCCCAAAGCGCATTCGCCCGAGCGGATGGCGACGTGTTGTTCTCACGAGATGTTCTGCCGATCCTCTCGGACAAGTGTTTTCAATGCCATGGTCCCGACGCCAAATCAGCCGCGAAGGGGACTTGCGGTTGGACGACGAGCAAGACGTCAAACGCGATCGGGATGGCGAGCGAGTCGTTGTCGCCGGCGATGTCGCGTCCAGCAACCTGTTTCGGCGGATTACCAGCTCCGACGAGGATCTGCGGATGCCCCCGCCAGAAGCTGGATCGACGCTAACTCAAGATCAGATTAACGTCCTGCGTCGGTGGATCGAGCAGGGCGCCCCTTGGGGACGCCATTGGGCGCTGGAACGCATCGAGCGACCGAGGACGTCGGGAAGCGGTCGCCATCCGATCGACGTCTTGATCGAGCGCAGATTGGCGGACGAAGACGAAGCGATTCAACTCAACCCCATCGCTTCGCGCGAAACGCGGATCCGACGGGTGACGCTGGACCTGACCGGTTTGCCTCCCACTCCGGAAGACATCGATCGGTTCCTCGATGATAAGTCGCCTGACGCGTGGAGCCGCCTGGTGGATCGCGTGTTGAGCTCCCCGGCGTATGGCGAGAGGCTGGCCTGGGATTGGATGGAGCTGGCTCGCTACGCGGATTCCAACGGCTATCAAGGCGACGCGGATCGCACCATGTGGCCTTGGCGAGACTGGGTGGCGAACGCTTTCAATCGCAATCTACCCTTCGATCAATTCACGATCTGGCAACTCGCCGGCGACTTGGCGCCCCAAGCAACGTCGGAGCAGATTCTGGCGACGGCCTTTAATCGCAATCACATGATCAACGGCGAAGGCGGTCGCATTCCCGAAGAGAACCGCGTCGACTATGTGTTGGACATGACCGAGACGATGGGTACGGCGTGGCTGGGGTTGACGCTGAATTGCTGCCGTTGCCACGACCATAAGTTCGATCCGCTCACACAACGGGAATACTATCGACTGACCGCATTCTTCAACCAGACTCCCGTGGATGGCGGCGGCGGCAACCCGCAGACGCCTCCCGTGTTCGCGTCGCCAAGTCCCTCGCAGCTGCAAGCGGCCGAAGCCTTGCAACGCCAAATCGCGGTCGCCGAGGCGAAGTCGGAAGACGCGCCCGGAGAGACGAAAGCAGCCGGCGAGGCGGAAGCCTCGGATGTCGAGCGTCTGCGAGTTCGTTTGGAGGAGCTTCGCAAAGCATTCCCCTTGGTCATGGTGATGCGGGATCGAGACGAGCTTCGCAAGACCTTCGTACTGGATCGTGGACTTTACAATCAGCCGACCGTCGAAGTAACGGCGGGCGTCCCTGAAGCGTTGCCGGCTTTGCCAAGCGGCGAGGCGGCCAATCGACTGGGCCTGGCGCGGTGGCTGGCGTCGCGCGAGCATCCGTTGACCGCGCGCGTCGTGGTCAATCGCTACTGGCAGATGCTGTTCGGCGTCGGCCTGGTGGAGACAGCTCAGGATTTCGGAGTGCAAGGGGAGTATCCGTTTCACCGGGAGCTCTTGGACTGGCTGGCCGTGGAGTTCATGGAGTCCGGCTGGGATGTCAAGCACCTGCTGCGAACCATCGTCGCCAGCGACGCTTACCAACGTAGTTCGCAGGTCGCTTCCGCGGACGCCTATCGACAGGATCCCAAGAATCGTCGGCTGACTCGCGGACCCAGGTTTCGGATGCCATCCTGGATGATCCGTGATCAGGCTCTGGCGGCCGCCGGATTGCTGAACCGCCAAGTCGGCGGGCGGCCTGTCTTTCCCTATCAGCCGGCGGGCGTTTGGGCCGAAGCCACTTTCGGCAAGAATAAGTACCGCCAAGACACGGGCGCGAATCTCTACCGCCGAAGTCTCTATGTATTTTGGCGCCGCATCGTCGGCCCCACGATGTTCTTCGATTCGGCGAAGCGTCAAGTCTGTGAAGTCCAGCCCTTGCGAACCAACACGCCGCTGCACTCCTTGACCACGCTTAACGATACGACCTACGTCGAAGCGGCTCGAGCCTTGGCGGCGACGACGCTTATAAGCGAAGCGGAAGAGACGCGGCGATTCGCAAGAGTGTATCGCGCCGTCTTGGGTCGGCCGCCAACCATCGCGGAGTTGCGCGTGCTCAGGAAAAGCCTGGAGCGGGCGCGTGAAGTCTTTCTTGGCGATGTGGACGCGGCCAGCCAATTTCTTTCTCATGGCGAGTACCAAGCGAGCGCTGACCTACCGCCAGGCGAATTGGCTGCGTGGACCTCCGTGTGCTTGAACGTGTTGAATTTGGATGAGACCCTGACCTCGGAGTAGATCATGGGCGATGTTTGGCGGATCTTCGATCCATCGGCGCCTGCGCCGATCCGTGAACACCAACAGAGCGTCAACCGTCGGCATTTTTTTGGCGAGGCGTGCGGGTTGGGCGCCTGCGGCGTGGGCGTCGCAGCCCTGGCGAACCTGCTGACCAACGATCGAGCTGGCGCCGCGGAGCCCGAACCGGCGGGGCGAGGGTTGCCGGGCTTGCCTCACTTCGCCCCGCAAGCGAAACGCGTCATCTTCCTGTTCCAGAATGGCGCGCCGACTCACGTCGATTTGTTCGACCATAAGCCCCTCTTGACGACCCTGCATGGAACGCCGTTTCCGGACAAGTACTTCGAAGGCAAGCGGTTCAGCACCATGACGGGTGATCCGCACGGAAAGTTGGTTCTGGCGCCGGTCGAGCCGTTCCAGCAATACGGTGAAAGCGGCGCGTGGGTCAGCGATCTGATGCCGCACACGGCGCAGATCGTCGATGAACTGTGTTTCATCAAGAGCCTGCACACCGACGCGGTGAACCATGCACCGGCAATTTCATTCATGCTCAGCGGCGCAAATTCCCGGACGACCAACGATCGGCGCCTGGCTGACCTATGGTCTCGGCTCGCCCTCGGAGAACTTGCCCGGCTTCGTGGTGATGACATCGGTCACCAAGAACACGACCTGCGGCCAGATCTTCTATGACTTCTACTGGGGCTCCGGATTCCTACCGACACGGTTCCAAGGAGTCAAGTTTCGCGGCAGCCGAGATCCGGTGCTGTACCTGAACAATCCCGCAGGCATGGATCCCCGACTGCGTCGCGGACTGCTGGACGATCTCGCCGAATTGAATGCGCTGAAATTCCAAGAGGCCGGCGATCCAGAAATCCAGACGCGGATCGCGCAATACGAGATGGCCTACCAGATGCAGACATCGACCCCCGAGTTGACGGATCTCTCCTCCGAACCGCAAGCCGTCTTGGACATGTATGGGCCGCAGGTTCGCGAGCCCGGGACGTTCGCCTATAACTGCCTGCTGGCTCGACGTCTCGCCGAGCGGGGCGTGCCCTTTATTCAGTGCATGCACGCTGGTTGGGACCAACACAACAGCTTGACGACCGAGCTGTACAGCCAATGCCGCGATACCGACCAGCCCAGCGCGGCGCTGGTCAAGGATCTGAAGATGCGGGGGCTGTTGCAGGACACCTTGGTCATCTGGGGGGGAGAGTTCGGTCGCACGCCGTTCATCCAAGGCGACATCGCCAACAAGCCTCGCTGGGGACGCGACCACCACCCCTACGCGTTCACCATGTGGATGGCCGGCGGCGGCGTGAAGCCAGGCTTCCGCCACGGAGCGTCCGATGAATTGGGATTCAACGCGGTCGAGCAGAAAGTGCATGTACATGACCTTCAAGCCACGGTGCTGCACCTGCTGGGGATCGATCACGAACGACTCACCTATCGATTTCAGGGTCGGGATTTCCGCTTGACTGATGTCCATGGTCACGTGGTGCGGGAGATCCTCGCCTAGAGCCAAGCCCCTCCGGGCAACGCCGTGAGAGAATTTTATTTCATGGGGGCCTTCCGCCGCGCATGACTACGACGAAGGACACGAAGAGCACGAAGAGATCAGTCACCCTTCACAGAAAGCCGATTCCATGGCGCCGAGCCGCAACTTGCACAAGAACTGCCGGCGACAAGCCGCTTTTTCCCCTCCTTGGTTGGTCGTCGCCGCGATCCTGACCGCGTTCATTCTGTCGCGCAAACTGGCTTGCCCGCCTTGCGCCGCCGCGCAGGAGCGTCGCCCCAACGTGGTCGTGATCTTGACCGACGATCAGGGTTGGGGCGATCTCAGCATCCATGGCAACACGAACCTGGCGACGCCGAACATCGACGAGTTGGCCGGGCAGGGCGCCATCTTGCGGCGGTTCTACGTCTGTCCCGTTTGCTCGCCGACGCGCGCGGAATTCCTCACGGGCCGCTACCATCCTCGCGGCGGCGTGTACAGCACATCGACTGGCGGCGAGCGTCTGGATCTCGACGAGCAGACGATGGCCGAGCTGTTCCAACGAGCCGGCTACGCGACCGCCGCGTTTGGCAAGTGGCACAACGGCATGCAGTATCCCTATCACCCGAACGGCCGCGGATTCGACGAGTACTACGGCTTTTGCTCCGGGCATTGGGGAAATTACTTTGACCCAATCCTGGAACACAATGGAAAGCTGGTCCGCGGCAAGGGCTACATCGCCGACGACTTCACCGAACACGCGCTGCAGTTCATCACGGATCATCGCGCTGGACCGTTCTTCTGCTACTTGCCGTACTGCACGCCGCATTCGCCCATGCAGGTTCCAGATCGCTTCTATCGGAAGTTCGACGGCGCGGACCTGGCAATGCGTCATCGTGATCCTGGCAAGGAGGATCTCGCCCATTCGCGCGCCGCCCTGGCGATGTGCGAGAATATCGACTACAACGTCGGCCGGGTGTTGAAGAAGCTGGATGAATTGAAGATCGCGGACAACACGATCCTTGTGTACTTCACCGACAATGGCCCCAACGGGTGGCGTTACAACGGAGGCATGAAGGGCCGCAAGGGCTCCACCGACGAAGGCGGCGTGCATGTCCCTTGCTTTATCCGTTGGCCAGGCGCCATTGACGCCGGGGTCGAGATTGAGCAGGTTGCGGGCGCCATCGATCTGTTGCCGACCTTGACCGATCTCGCCAAGGTCTCGCGGGAGCAGCTCAAAAAGCCGCTTGATGGCGTGAGCCTGGAGCCGCAATTACTGCGCTCCGCACCGGGCGACTCCGAGCGGCTGTTGTTCTCGCATTGGAGCGGACGCGTCAGCGTTCGCTCGCAACGCTGGGTCTTGGACCAGGCGGGAAATCTATTCGACATTCTGGCGGATCCAAGACAAGACCAACCGGTAACCGACCAGCACCCCGAAGAGGCCCAGAGGTTGCGGCGGTTGGTTCAACAATGGAAAGAGGAATTGCTGCCTGGGTTGCGGGACGATGATCGTCCCTTTCCCGTGGGCTTCGCGGAATTCCCCATCACTCATTTGCCGGCCCGCGACGGCCAACCTCATGGACAAGTGCAGCGAAGCGCCAGGGCGCCGAACTGTTCCTACTTCACGAATTGGACGACGCTGCAAGACTCGATCACGTGGGATGTCGAAGTCGCCACCGAGGGCGTGTATCAAGTGCAGGTTTACTACACTTGCCCCGCCGCGGATGTCGGCGCGACGTTTGAGCTATCGCTGCTTGGCAAGACGCTGCAAGGAAAGATCACCGAGGCCCACGATCCTCCCTTGGTGGGCGAGCAACAGGATCGCAGCTCCCGCGGTTCGGAGTCGTTGGTGAAGGACTTTCGACCGTTGGACATCGGCCAGATTCGTTTGCCTGCGGGTCGCGACCTGCTGACATTGCGAGCGACCAAGATCCCAGGGGATCGCGTCATGGATGTGCGCTATGTGGTGTTAACCCTGCAGCAATGACTCACGGGCCGGCCCTTCTCGGCATCGACGATCAATGTCCGGCACAATCTCCAAACCCAAAGCAAACCACCGAAACCGGCTTCTCCCTCGCATTGTCGTTCCCTTGACAACCCTTCCAGTCTTGAACCCTTCCATTCTTGATGAGACCTTTGATGAAGATGCATGTTGCTGCGCGTTGCCTGGCTCTGGCGGCCCTTTCCTGTTTCGTCTGGGGGTTGGGCGGCGCATCGGCGCAGCAGAGCGCCGATCTGGTGCTGCGTGGCGGAGTGATCGCGACGATGGAGCCTGAGGCGCCGCAAGTGGAAGCGATCGCTTTGCGCGGAGGCCGCATCGCCGCCCTGGGAAGCAACGCTGACATGCAGGCCTGGATTGGCCCCGCCACTCGCGTTGTCGAATTGGACGGCCGGTTCGCCATGCCCGGTTTTATTGAAGGTCATGGCCACTTCGAGGGACTCGGGCAGTCCAAGATGATGCTGGACTTGCGCGAAGCCGAGGTCTGGGACGATATCGTCAAGCAGGTGGAGCGCGCCGCCGCCGACGCCGAACCGGGACAATGGATTATCGGCCGCGGCTGGCACCAGGCGAAGTGGCGACAGCCGCCGCAACCGCAAGTAGATGGATACCCGACCCACGATGCTCTCAGCCGAGTGTCGCCCAACAACCCGGTCATGCTAACGCACGCCAGCGGTCATATGAACTTCGCCAACGCGGCGGCCATGCGTCTGGCGGGAGTCGACCAGCAAACGCGGCCGCCCGCCGGCGGCGAGATCCTGCATGACGCCGACGGCGAACCCATCGGCGTATTCCGCGAGACGGCTCAAGGATTGATCGCGGCGGCGCGCGCCCAGAGCGAATCGGGGCGCGATCGAGAGAGCCGCCGCGCGGAGTTCGTGCGGGCGGTCGAACTGGCGGGCCGCGAATGCCTCTCCAAGGGCGTCACCAGCTTCCAGGACGCGGGATCGACCGTCGCCACCGCCGATATGTATCGCGATCTTGCCGAACAAGGCAAGCTGCCCCTGCGATTGTGGGTGATGCTGCGCGACAGCAATGCACGATTGGCCGCGGAACTGCCTTCGCATCGTTGGCTGGACCTGGGAGATCAGTTCTTGACCGTGCGCGCGATCAAGCGTTCGTTGGACGGCGCCTTGGGTCCGCATGGCGCCTGGTTGTTGCAGCCCTATGAAGATCTACCCGCCAGCAGCGGCCTGAACACAGCGTCACTCGAGTCAGTCGAGGAATCAGCTCGGCTCGCCAAGCAATTCGATTTTCAACTGTGCGTCCACGCGATTGGCGATCGGGCTAATCGCGAAACACTAGATCTCTTTGAGCGGACGTGGGGCGGGCCCTTGCCCAAACATCGCTGGCGAATCGAACACGCACAACATCTCGCTCCCAGCGATATTCCACGCTTCGCGCAGCTGGGCGTGATCGCTTCGATGCAGGGCGTCCATTGCACATCGGACGCCATCTTCGTACCCCAGCGTTTGGGAATGCGACGGGCTCGCGAAGGCGCTTACGTCTGGCGGTCGTTGTGGGATCTTGGAGTCGTCGTGTCCAACGGAACGGATGCTCCAGTGGAAGACGTGGATCCACTGCCCAGCCTCTACGCCACGGTGACTCGCAAACTCAGCAACGGTTCGAGCTTCTTTCCCGAGCAATGTTTAGACCGCCAGGAAGCTCTGCTGTCCTATACTCGCAACGCCGCCTACGCCGCCTTTGAGGAAGATGAGAAAGGCTCGCTCCGAGTCGGCAAGTTGGCCGACCTGGTGGTCTTGTCGGACAATCTACTGACCTGTTCCGATGACGCGCTGCGCCAAGCCAAAGTCGAGGTCACGATCTTGGGAGGGAAGATCGTCTATCAGCGTTAGAGCGACCACCTGACGCCGCCTCGGCAATCATCGTTCATCCACCCCGCGCGGCGTCGTTGCCTTCCCAGCCGCTCACAGGGTTGGGCCCTGAACCATCAGGACCGCCGCCGCGATGCCAAAGCCCATGATGTTCAGCAGGACGATCATCAGGCCCACGCCCACGATGGTCTGCACGCCTTCGTCCATTTGGGCTCGCTTGCCGTTTTTCCGAGGCAGCAGGCGGGCGGCGATCACGCCGCAGACCCAAGACCAATGAAACATCAAGTGGAGCAGAACGAGAAAGGTGAATCCGCAGAGCAGGACGTACTGAAAACTGATCCACTGGTCCACGTTCCACGACCACAAACTCCAATCTTCCGCGTTGGCTGTGGGCGGAAACACGAAGCGGATCACTGTGGACGTCCAGACCAGCGCCAGGAAAGCCACAAGCATCGCGGCGTCCAACCAGAAGTTGATCATCGTCCACGACAGCCCTTTGGAGGGCCTGGTCGCGGAATTGCCTTTCGCCGGCCTGGCGGCGGGCGTTCTAGCCAGGGCGGTGTCCACTGCGGAAGTGGAGGGTTCGTCGGAGGTCTCTCGAATCACAGACATGAAGGAAGCTCGCAGACATCAAAGTTCAAAGGGTGTCCGTCCTACGAAATAGTATCGGTCAGATCCCATCACCTTGCCAAAGCAAGACTTGGGCCAAAGCACACGGAGTGGCTTGGTCGCTGCTTGCCGAGTGAAGCGGCGCCGTTGATCACGACGCCAGACGAGCGGAAACGCACACCTGGCAGGCGACTATCGGGCCCTTTTGGCGCACAAGCCCCTGTTGCCAAGCGAGATCAGGCGGCCGCCTAGGGCGTCAAGTCTCTCTCGGCCGCAGGATCTTCCTCGGCTTCACAGAACGGACAAGCGTCGGGCGAGACGGGATTCTCGGCGGTCCAGAAGGAGTACCCTCGGGCCACCGAGGCCATGCCGGCGACCAAGACGGCGCAGGCGGCCAGGCGGAACAGGGGACCCCTCCATTGCCCGCGGAGCAGCGAGCCACCCAGGCCGGTGGCCGCCATCACGGGCAGCGTCCCCAGCCCGAAGGCGGTCATCGTCATCGCGCCGCCGGCGACGCTGGCCGAACTAGCGGCCATTGCCAGGAACGCGTAGACCAAACCGCAGGGCAGGAAGCCGGTAAACAACCCGGCCAGGAATACTCCCGACAAACCGGGTTGCCGGAAGAAGTCTCGAAACAGCGAGGCGGCGGTGCAGGCGCCGGCGGAGTGCTTGAGCCATGGCCACTGCAGCCATCCCAAAATCAACAGTCCCTGCACGATCAACAAGGCGCCGGCAACCATCGCTAGAATAGCGGGGGCGCCTGCGAGCCAGGGTGTCTTTTCGGCCAGCGACCAACCGCCAAAGCCGGCCACGGCACCCAGAAATGCGTACGTGAAGACGCGGCCGAGCGTGTAAATCAGCTGCCTGGCCAGATTGCTTCGCCAGTGTTTGCTGCCCGCGCCGATGGCGACCGCGAAGGGTCCGCACATGCCGATGCAGTGCGCCGATCCCAAGGCTCCGGAAGCGAACACGAACGCTAACTGCCACATGGGCTATTGTCTCCTTGGGGCATCTCGGTGGAGCTGGGCACCGATTCGGACGTGCAAGCCGCGGACGATTCGACGGCTTGGTTGACCAACGAGCGTTCTTCGCTGGGGGCGGCCTCGGGCAAGGGCATGAGCGCGGCGCCCGCCAACCGTAAGGAGTTGCCGACGACCCACAGGCTGCTGCCCACCATCGCCAAGGCCGCCAGGATCGGGTTCAGGAAGCCCATCGCGGCGAGCGCGACGCCGATGGTGTTGTAAGCCAAGGTCCAAGCAAAATTTTGCCCAATGACACGGCGAGTTCGCCGCGCCAGTTCGTAAGTCCAGACGAGTTTATTCAGGTCATTGTTCAACAGGCAGATATCCGCGATCTCTCGCGAGACATCGGCTCCGCATCCCATGGCGACTCCCACGTCGGCCGCGGCCAGGGCCGGCGCGTCGTTGATTCCATCGCCGATCATCGCGCAGCCGCTTCGTCGCCCGGCGGACTGACGATGCTCCAAGACCCATTTCAACTTATCTTCCGGAAGCAAGTCGCCGACGGCGACGACCGGCAGCATCGTCGTGATGATGTTGGCGGCGGATTGGCGATCTCCACTGAGCACGTGCAGCGTGACGCCTTGACGGTGCAGGGCGCCCAGCGCTTCGGCGGCTTCGGCGCGAAGTTGCTCTTGGAACAGAAATACGCCGCGCACGCGACCGCGCCAGCCGACGCAGCACAGGGATCCGCCTTCACTGTCCCACAAGTCGATCGCATCCTGCAGACGATCGGGCATGGCCAGATCCTCTTCCTCCATGAGACGCGGGCTGCCCAGGACGGCGTTGACATCCAGTTCCGCCACCCAAGCCAGCAGACCACGGCCGGGGCGATTCTCGATGCGGCCGCAGTGCAGCACGGCGCGTCCTTCATCCGCGGCTTGTTGTTGAATCACTTGACTCATGCCGTGCGTCCCGCCGGCGGCCAGGGCGGCGGCGACCGACCAGATGCGTTCGGCTTCTGGCGGGGAGAGGGCGATCAAGGCGGCCAGCTCCCATTGACCGGTGGTCAAGGTTCCGGTCTTGTCAAACCCCATCACCTGAACCGCGGCCAGCCGTTCCAGCGCGTCTCCGTCGCGAAACAGCACCTGCTGCCGGGAGGCGGCGCCGAGAGCGGCCCAGATCGCCATCGGCGTCGCAATCGCCAGGGCGCAGGGGCAGGCCACCAACAAGACCGACAGACTGGTCATCAACGCGGCGTGAAATCCAACGGCCGGCCAATGCACGGCCAGAACGAGCAAGGCCAACAGCATGATGGAGGGCACAAACCACCGAGCAACCCGATCCGCCAGTCGCTCGCTGCGACTGAGTTGGGCCGCAGCGTGCTCCACCGTTTCCAGCATCCGATGGACCAGGTCGTTATCGGGGCCGCAGGTCGCGCGCAACCACAACTCGCCGTCGCAACATAGCGAGCCCGCGAATACTTCGTCGCCCACTTCCTTAATCACGGGTTCGCTTTCGCCAGTCAGCAACTGTTGATCGACGGTGGCGCGATGGCGCATCACGGCGCCGTCAATGGGGATTCGTCCGCCGGGGAGCACTCGGACGATGTCGTTAATGCGAATCTGGTCTCGCGGCAACAAGCTCGGCTGGCGATGATCGCTTGACTCATCGCCAGTGGGTCGGAAGACGAGCGCTTGATCGGGCAGCAGTCGCTGCAGGGACCGCAGAGCGAGTCGCGTCTTGAGTTTCCCAGTGGCCTCCAACCAGCGGCCCAGCGTGACGGCCACGAGCACCATGCAGCCCACTTCGAAATAAACATGCTCACCGCCCCGCCAAAGCGAGATCAGTGAGTACCCAAAGGAGGCGGCGACGGCGACGGCCAACAGCGCGTCGATGCTCCACTGTCGGCGTCGCAGCGAGCCCCACGCGTCTTCCAGCAAGGGTCCGCCGAGCAGCAGGAGCACCGGTGCGGCGAAAAGCAAGCCAGCGTAGCGGAACATGTCCCGCCAGGCGCTCGCCCCAGGCTCATTCGTCTCCGGAAAGGCCCAGAGGGCCATGGCGAAGACCATCACATTCATGGTGAAGAAGATGGCCAATCCCAGGCGAGTCAACGCCCATCGCACCTGGCCCGCGTCGCCGCTGGCGGCCGTCAGGGCCGAAGCGATCCGGCAACCGACGCAGCAGAACGCCGCCTCACCCGCTTCCTGGCCTCGATAGGTCGGCACTGGCAGTCCGCAATAGTCGCACGGACTTCTCGTATCGGCCAAATGGTGAGCCATGGGCGGAACTCCGCATCCCGGATGTTTTTCGCGTCAACCCGTCAGGGTCCGCGCCGGGGGTCCGAGGCGGGCGCCCGCGGCGGCGCTCCCGATCGGAAGTCGGCGCCTGGCGTTATTGAGCGAATAGCTCTACCTGCAGCGCGGGGAACAGGAATGCAATAGTATATGCAACCGCAAAGATCCAGAAGCCCAGCCAAATCAGGCGGACGAACCAGGGGATGACGTTTCCCCGGTAATGATGGTAGCGAGAATCGTTCTCGACAGTCGTGCGTTCGGAATCAGGCATCACAAACGGGCTCCAGCAATTGGAAACGTCGAAGGATCGACAATCTGCGGCGAACTGGCGACGACGACCAGGCCTACTTCCTTGGGGCGGCGGACGCGCGATCGATCGCTTGCTCCCGCTCGAGCATCAAGTACTTGGGTCGCTCCAAATCATGGAAGGCGCCATTGGCCGCGGCCCAGACGAGCAGGCATAAGAAGCCGACGCTGGCCAACAGATAATTAACCATGGGCGTGATGGCGAAGGCGCCGCCGGCCTCGCCACGAAACGTGTTGATGAACTCATGAAACTTCGCCATGAAACCCAACATGCTGGGAGTCAAAATAATCACGGCGAAGATCAATGTCAGCCGACTGCGACGACGCGACGCGTTGGTGGGTGCTTGGCTCATGGGAAAATCAATACCCTTCGCTAGTGATGGATTGCAGCTCTTCGTAATACGGATAGCTGTCCAGCCAGGACCCGAGCCATTGCACGTAGGTGATCAGCGCCAGTCCGCGCCTATTGGGCTTGCTGGGGTCGCCGTCGAACAGCCAAGGATATTCCGGCATCGGCGAATCGGACACGACCGATTTGGGGCGAAAGAAGTGAACGGCGTGCCAGTCATTGCCATGACGGCCTCCCTGGCGACTGAGATCCGGGCCGACGCGGCGCGTGCCGAACATCACCGGCCGCTGCAGCTCGTTCTGGTACTCCCAGGTTTCCGAGACATCGCCGTAACGCTGTGATTCGTTCGAAACGGGACGAACGAACTGGCTGTGGCAGTGCCAGCAGCCTTCGCCGATGTAGACCTGTCGGCCGAGTCGCAGCGCTTCGGCGCACTTTTCGGCGGTGGGTTCGCCGAATGCGTTGCGGAACGAATCCGGATACCGGGCGGCCAGTTCCTCGAACTGGTACTGAACTCGCGGGTTCACCACTTCCTCCGCCGTCTTTTCCGGCAGATCGCGGAACATCAACACCGGCACGACCACGTTGGACAGGAAGGCGAACGCGAAAAAGCCAATGCCGGCGATGAACAGGATGCCTGCTTTGCTTTCGAACATCGAGTGAAGCTCCGAGAAGTCCCGGGGGACAAGTTGCTGAAGGATCCGACGGTCACGGTCGCGCAGATAGCTCGCGCGAGGTTCGAGTTGCTTAGGCCTGAGCCGCTGCGCGGCGCTGCGGCGCCTCGCATCGTCATCAGGATGTTGAACACGAAGCAGAGAAAGCCGGCGAACATCGCCAGGCCGGCGAAGATCCGCGTGATCCAGAACGGTTGTGAACCGTTGACCGACGCCTCCCAAGGCTGCAGCGACGCCCAGTAATACCCTTGAAACACGCCGGCCAATCCCAGGTCCAGGAACATCACGAAGACGCCCGACGGCGGACAGCCAGAAATGCCATTCGCACAGCCGGCGACTGTACCAATCCTGGCGAAAAGCAATCGGAAACAGGTAGGTCATGAAGCCGAAGATCCACATGCTGAAAACACGCCGAACATCACCAGGTGCGCGTGGCCCACGACCCAATCGGTGAAGTGGATCAGCTTCTGGAACGTCAGCGTGACCTGCAGCGCGCATTGGAAGCAGGTGATGAAGTAGAAGATCATGCCGGTGTAGAACCAGCGGATCGGCATGTTCGTGTACACCATCTGGCGCCTTCGCCCCAGATCGTGCCGATGAAGTTGATCACCACCGTCGCCACCACGAACTCGACGGCGATCGTCGAGATGATCGCTCCGTACTGCAGGAACATCGGGATCGGCGTGTAAAGAAAGTGGTGGATGCCCTGCAGGGGATAGAAGAACGCCAGTCCCCAGAAGCCGACCAGCGACAAACCGTGGCTCCAGATCGGCTTCTTGAGAATGATCGGCACGATGTAGTACATCATGCCCCAACCCAGCGGCGTCACGAACAGTCCGACCAGGTCGTGAATGAACAGGCCGCCGACCGCGCCGGCGCTGGTAGCCGGCCAGCGCGTACTCGGGAACGAAGTTGCCCATCGCGTAGGTCAGAAACGTCCACACGAAGGCCGCCATGAAGTACCACAAGCGTGACGTACAACGGCCCCTTCGCCTTGGCGATCGGCACCAGGAAGTTGACGGCGACCAAGGCCAATCCCAGCAAGGCGACCGGATCGATCCAGAACGGCGTCTCGCCCCATTCCAGGCCTTGAGCCCAGCGCAAGGAGAACGCCAGGTGCGACGAAGCCGAAACCTTCGCGACCCACTCGCTGGCCTGAAAGGTCGGCCCGACGATAATTGCCAGCGCCGTGGAAACGACCACGACCTGCCAGGCCACGAAGATGAAATACGACAGCGCTTGACTGGCCGTGCGCGTGCAGCGTCAGTCGCGGCACGACCCAGTGCAGCATGCCGAGAAACGAATTGGCCAGAAAGCCGTAGGCCACCGCGTTGGTGTGAATCATCCGCCAACGACCTGGCGACAAAAATTCGATGCCGTTCAGTGGATTCCAATGAATCAACTGCGAGGCCATCAGCAGGCCGCCCAGCATCGAAAGGAACAAGTAGCTCAGCGCAGCGTAGAAATACCACCGCACGAGACGCTCGCAGACCAGGTCCTCGTGGCGAGGCGCCGCGTTGCTTGCTTCGGAACTCATGCCATCTCCGTTTGTGGTCGATAGGGTGTGTAGGCGCCCCAGGGATAAATCAGGGCCATCGTCCAGGCGAATACCAGGTGCGTTGCGGCCGCCACCCAGGGCGGCAACAACGCGGGATCAACAATCCAGGAGCCGCCGAAAAGCAACGGCTGCAGCCAAACCAGAATCACGTAGAAATTGAACGCCCACAACGCCAGACCAATCACGGTCGCCAAGGCCAATCGCGCCGGCAATTTGCCGTTGGGCAACAGCCGCCCCATGATGAGTTGAAAAGGCACTCCCAGAACCATGCCCGTTCCCAGATACAGGCAACAACCAATCGCCAGCGCCAGCGAGCTGTTCATCGCCGGCTCGAGCGCCCTGTCGCCGAGAGGAAACGTCATGTAGACCTGAATGATCCGCAACGGATTCTGGTCGGGCACGATCAACTTCGAGCCGATCACGTTGAACAGCAGACTGGCCATGGCGCCGATCATGCCCAACATGAAGCCGGTCGTGGCGTAATAAGACGCATAGAATCCGCCCGGCTGCCAGCGCGCCGGCGTTTGCTCCAACTCTTGCTCCAACTGCCGCACCTGCTCGCGCAGCGCTCCAGCTGCTGGAGCTTTCTGTCTCTCTCTTGAGAATCCATGATGGACCAAGTTTCCTTCGAGGTGGGATCAGAAACAACGTTCCGCAACAACGCGTCAGGGACCCGCGATCCCGGGACCGCCTGCAGCTGCGCCCGGAATCAACCGCCGTGGTTGGGCGACGACGTCTGAGCGACGCGTGTCGGATGCGGCGCGGAGGTCGCCGCGTTCTCGCCGCTCGCAGGCGCCGCCGGAGGCTCGGGGAAATCCACCTTGCGATCCTCGATAATGGATTGCACGTAATGCACCAGGTTCCAGATGGTCTCCGGCTCCGCAGCCAACGCGTTGCCGAACTCCGGCATCGGCGTCCCGTTAATGCCCGTGTAGATCCGGCGATACACATCAATCGGCCGCCGACCGCCATGCAGCATCCGGGCCGTCAAGTCGGCCGCCGGCGCCGGCTGCCCCCATGTGTCGTAGTTGATCTGCACGCCCTGCTCCTTGAGCTCGGCCAAGTGCGCCGGGTTCAACCAGGCGGTCTGCCCCTTGCCGTTCTCGCCATGGCATTTCGAACAGCCGCGACTGAGAAACGCTTGTCGACCCGCGATGATCGACGCATCGTCGTACTTGGGCTGAGCGGTCACCGGCAACACGATTTGTTGTTCCGCGTTGACCCAGGAACTGCGAATGAAAGACACGCCGTCGAGAACCTCAAACTCATCCAACTTCTCATCAGGCAGGTACTCGGCAGCGAGGGTCGTGAGATAGATCTCCAATTGACCGCGCTGACTCATCAGAATCACGTAGTCGATGAGCGGCTCGATGTCCTCGGCGGGCATCCAGGGAAAGGCGGGCATCGACGTGCCCTTGGCGCCGTGCCGAATCGTCCGCACCAGATCCTGCCGAGCCGGTTTCAGCCCGTAGGGGGTCGAGGTGAACTTGAACACGCCCTGATGATAGTTGCGCGGCTTGGGGACCAGATGCTCGGCCGCCTCGCCGGCGCCATCGCCTGACTCGCCATGACACCCGGCGCACTGCGCTCGATAGACTTCGGCCCCATGTTTGAGCCGCAAGGGATCGATCAAGTCCACCATCGCCGGCGCGGCTGGTTCAGCCGCATCCTCCGCGGCGGCGTCGCCCGCTTCGTCAGCGGACTCGTCAGCGGACTCGTCGGCCGACTCCTCGGTCGGCGCCAATTCCCGCTGCCAGGGTGATGACGGCGTGCCGAAATACTGCTTCAGCACCGCCTGGATTTGTTCTCGATGCAACTCGGGAAGGGCCGCGGTCTTCTCCGGAACGGCGTATTCGGCAATGGGCGTCCGCTGACACCCGCCGCCAGCCAAGACGGCCAATACGGCAACCCCAAGTAGACAAGCGGCGCGGGCGTCCAGGGCGCTCTGCGCCGCGGATCTGTCGATAATCGTGCTCACCAGGAGAGGCTCTCCAAACGCAAGGATGAAGATCAGTAAGATTTCCTGGGCTGTCGTGGTATGCACACCGCGCGCGAAATGCGACGCCGGCCAACTTGTCGCGGTCCGATTAGGCAACTTGCGCTCGTCGTAACGGCCAAGTCGCCGCCCGCCGAGCCGGCCATCGTGCCGCCTGGCTCACCAGCGCGCGGCGCCGCACACCTGCGGATCGGTGCTGGCCGCCCCAAACCGCGCGTTCCTGGGGTGCGCTGCGCGACCCCCATGGGCATCAAGTAAAGGGATCGCCGGCGACGCTGTCATGGTCCGAGCGGTGGCGATGTGCCTGCGCCTGTCTGAATCGCCACGGAGAGCACGGAGATACACGTAGCCAGCAACGGCGAGAAAGCCGGTGTTGGCTGAAGGGTGCTGAGTGGGCGGCGTTGGGGAAAGCCTCGCCGTCATGGCAGGAAGTCCAGGCGCCGGACCTCTGTGCCGCTCTGTGCGCTCCGTGGTGATCCAAGACCGTCGGGGCGGTCGATGGGGGCGGTAAATGCTGAGCAATTCTGGGGCTCGAATCGACCCAAGATCGCCTAGCCCTGGGGGCTCGATTCGCTTAGAATGCGCTCGGCGTTCGCCAAACGACTTTTCCCTCGCGGCCGCCAGCCATTCGGCGTTTTTTCTCGTCTTCTCAAACCGCGCGAGCATCGACTCGCCCTGCGGCCTCACACACCTGGGCCGCGGGGAGTGCTGCGCTGGGAGCTGTGATGGTGACTCTACCAAGCAATGGTCGCTCGACGCCCATCGATTCAGATCCGGCGACGCGGGCTGCTCGCGTGTTCAAACTGTTGGCCGACGAATCCAGGTTACGCATTCTGTACGCGCTGAGCCGCCATGAGGAATTGCATGTCCAGCGCATCTGTTCGATGTTGGGCCAGACGCAACCGGCGGTCAGCCATCATCTCGCCCTGATGCGCACCGCGGGGATGGTCACGATGCGGCGGGACGGCAAGCACAATTTCTATCGCCTGGATCCAGCCTCCTTGCAAAAGCCGATTCACATCATCGAAACGATGATCGCCATCAATGACGGCAACGGCGAATCGCACGCCGCGCGGCCCTTGCCGGTCGCCAAAGAACCGGCTTGAGCGGGACGACTTTCTGGCGTCGGCCGCCGAGCTTCTGGTGAATTAGAGCGTGGTGCGGGTGGATTGCTGCATCGCTTCGGCGTCGGGGGGTTCCAGGTAGAAGTGGAGCATGCTGAGCAGCTCTTCTTCGCGGCTTCCCCAATGAATGTAGAGCCCATGCACGGAGGCCGTGGGCGATTGATCATCGTCTCCCAGCAGCAGGACGCCGTGCGAGCGGAGGTCGAAGCGGGCGACGCGCGTCCAGGGCACGGTGCGAGATCGTCCGAGGACTGTCTGGGTGACTCCCGTGGGGCCGATATCAAAGCGCACGGGCAGCCAGAGTCGCCAGCCGGCCAACAGCAGCGCCGCCAGCAGCAGTCCGCCCATGGCCGGGCTTTCCGACCAGACGCTGGCCAGCCACGCGACGCCGCCAAACAGCAGCACCGCGGCCCAGGGCACCCAACCCTCGTCGCGCAGGGGGAAGTTGGTCAGTCGCAACGGCGAGGGGGCGCCTTCCAATCCCAGGACGCCGTCGTCCTCGCGGGCGGTCATTATGCTTTCACCGAAAGGTAAGCCATGCGCACTTCATGCAGGATCGTGTGCAGGGTGTTGGCCTCTTCCGCGTCGAGATTGCCCTTGGTCTTCTCCTCGAGCATGCTCAGCGTGTCGATGAAGTGTTTGGCGATGTCCTTCTCGGCGGGTCGGGGCTTACCGTCGGCGTCTGGCAGAAAGCCCAAGGCGGCGACGGCCTGGGTCGCCAGAGAACTCACCAGGACGGTGAAAGACGCCGGTGGAATGGGTGATTGGGAAGACGACTTCGCGGCGGGCTCGGCGGCTGGGCTGGCGGTCGCCGAGTCGGCGGTCGCCGAGTCGTCGGTCGCCGCGGCGGGGGCGTCGGCCGCATCGACTGGGGCGTCGGTCGTGTCGGCGGGGCGCGGCGACTCTTGATCCGCGCCGGCTTTGGCCGCCGCTTGACGTTCGGCTTCGGCCTGTTGCTTTTCGCGTTCGACCTGTTCTTTCCAGGATTCGTTGACGACGATTTTCTTTTCTTCACTCATCGCAGTCGCCTCTACTTCAGGGCGGTGGGAGATGGAGCCCGAAATCCGGGTCACTCGATCAACATGTCCGAATCGACATTGCGTTCGGAGCGTTCGACGCGGCGGCGAATCGCGGCGCCCACCAAGCCTGCGAAGAGCGGACTGGCTTGCGTGGGTTTGGAGCGAAACTCCGGGTGAAACTGCACGGCGACGAACCAGGGGTGGTCGGGCACTTCCAGAACCTCCACTAGTTTACCATCCGGACTGGTCCCGGTAACCTGCATTCCATGGGCGGCGAATTGCTGCCGGTAAGCGTTGTTGAATTCGAATCGGTGGCGATGACGCTCGGAGATTTCGTGGGTCTGGTAGCACGCGGCCACGCGACTCTCCGGCGCGAGCATGGCGGGGTGAGCGCCCAATCGCATCGTTCCCCCTTTGCTGGTGATCTTCCGCTGCTCGTCCAGCAGGCAGATTAACGGGTGCTGCGTATCCTTATTGAATTCCGTGGAGTGGGCGCCGGCGAGACCAACGACGTTGCGGCCGAATTCGATGGCCGCACACTGCAGGCCCAGGCAGATGCCCAGGAAGGGCAGGCGTTTCTCGCGGGCGAAGCGAATGGCTTCGACCTTGCCTTCAACGCCGCGTTCGCCGAAGCCGCCTGGCACCAACAAGGCGTCGTAGCCGCTGAGCAGTCGCTCCGGACCCTCGCGCTCGACGTCTTCACTGAGGATGCGCCCAATGCGAATCTGCGCCTGATGATGGATGCCGGCGTGATCCAGCGATTCGTAGATGGACTTGTAAGCGTCGACATGTTCGGCGTACTTGCCGACAACCGCCACGCTGATCTCATGGTTGGGATTTCTCAATCGGCGGAGCAGATCTCGCCAATCGTCAAGATACAGGTCGCGCATCGGCAGATGCAGCTGGCGAATGATCAGCTGATCCAGTCCGTGATCCACCAGGCTTAACGGAACTTCATAGATGGAGAAGTCCTTATCGCGTTCCTCGATAACGGCGTCCAGCGGCACGTTGCAGAAGAGGGCGATCTTCTCCCGATCCTCGCGGCTGACCGCTCGCTCGCTACGACAGATCAAGATATCCGGCTGGATGCCGATCTGCCGCAGCAATCCCACCGAATGCTGCGTGGGCTTGGTCTTCAGTTCGCCGGCCGCCTTGAGATACGGCACCAACGTGAGATGAATGTAAAGACAGTTTTCCTTGCCCACCGCCAGGGAGAATTGACGAATGGCTTCGAGGAATGGTTGGCTTTCGATATCGCCGACGGTGCCGCCGATTTCCGTGATCACCACATCCGTATCATCATCGGCCAACTTGCGGATGACGCTCTTGATTTCGTCGGTGATATGCGGAATCACCTGGACGGTCTTCCCCAGGAATTCGCCGCGTCGTTCCTTCTCGATTACCGAGAGATAGATTTGACCGGTTGTGTAGTTGGAATCCCGCGTGAGCGGGCTGTTGGTGAATCGTTCGTAGTGACCCAGGTCCAGATCGGTTTCGCTGCCGTCGTCCAACACATACACTTCCCCGTGTTGGTAGGGGCTCATCGTTCCGGGATCGACGTTGATGTAGGGATCCAGCTTCTGCATCTTGACTTTCAGGCCGCGACGTTCCAGAAGCATCCCGATCGAGGCGCTGGTCAAGCCTTTTCCAAGCGAGCTGACGACTCCGCCAGTCACAAAAATGTGCTTTGTCACGCGAACGCTCCTTGTGTGCTCTCGAATCGAGGCGGCAGCCAATCCCAGATCGCATCTTAGTGCATCAACCACAAATTCAAAGTGGGTTGCAAAAACGCCGCCAGGGTGTACGCCTGCTATTTTGCGGGCGAAGCGGGAGCGTTTTGACGGCCTCGAAAATCAAGGGGGAGCTGGTTTTCCCGCCAAATCATCGCCATCCGACGGTTAAGATGGAACAAGGGAATACAGTGGGCCGCGGCCGTGCCGCTGGGATGGGTTGTCTCGAGGGTGGAGTGCAATGGACGAGGACGTGGAGTTGGACGGCTGGATCGAGCGAGCGGCCGCCGGCGACCAGCAGGCGGCGGCGCTTTTGTTCCAGCAGTTTCACGAACGTCTGCTGCGAATGGTGCGGCTGCGTCTGGATCCCCGACTGCGGGGTCGGGTCGACGAGGAGGACGTGCTGCAGGAGACCTATCTGGACGCGGCGCGGCGCCTGCCCGACTACGCCCGCGACCGTTCGATGACGTTTTTTCTCTGGCTGCGTTTCCTGGCGGCGCAGAAATTGGTGGACGCCGCCAGGCGCCATCTGGGCGTGAAGAAACGCAGCGCTGAAATGGAAGTCTCCCTGTATCAGCGCCCGATGCCGGACGCCTCCACCTTTGAATTGGCCGTCCAACTGCTGGGGCGCCACACCTCCCCCAGCAACGCCGCGATTCGGGCGGAGCGGCAGCGCCGCATCCAAGAGGCGCTTGGCGAAATCTCCGCGCTGGACCGCGAGGTGTTGGTGTTGCGGCACTTTGAACAACTGAGCAATCGCGAAACCGCCGAGGCCCTGGGCATTGGCAAGTCGGCGGCCAGCAAGCGTTATGTCGCGGCGCTGAAACGGCTAAAATCGGTATTGTCGGCACTTCCGGGTTTCCCAGACGCCTCGTCTTCCAACGAACGCCCCCGCTAACAGACAGGTCCGTCGGGCGCGTGGTTCAGCGGTAGAATCCAGGGGGCGGACTGTCAGCGCTGCTTGGACGCTCCCACGCGCGGCGGGCGCTTTTCCGCTCCGCCGGCGGCGGCGCTGCGAGGGCCGGGACGCTCGCTTGGCGAGGGTTGTAGGGAATGCGCACGGTGAATCATGGGCGAGCATAGCGAACAGCGCGATCGCGTCGAGTTTCTCGCCGAGCAGTTCTTGCTGCGCCGACGCAATGGCGAATCGCCCACGATTGATGAATACGCGCTCCGCTATCCGGAATTAGCGAAGGACATCCGCGAGCTCTTCCCGCTCAGCATGATGATGGACGATGCGGCGCCTCGGTCGGCGGGCGACATGGGTCTCGAATCGGTGACGGCCGAAGCCGTCTTCGATCAACCAGCGGACTTCGGCGATTATCGCATTCTCCGCGAGATTGGCCGCGGCGGCATGGGAATCGTCTATGAAGCCGAGCAGATCTCGCTGCAGCGACGCGTGGCGCTCGAAGATCCTGCGCAGCCACTTGTTGGCCGACATGCTGCAGCAGCAGCGATTCGAACGAGAGGCTCAAGCCGCGGCGCGATTGCATCACAAGCACATCGTGCCCGTGTTCGGCGTGGGCAAGCATCAGAACCAACTCTACTACGCGATGCAATACATCCCCGGAAAGGGGTTGGACCGCGTCCTGGTCGAACTGCGGAAGATGCGGCGGGATTCGGAACTGCCCTTCATTCGCCTCTCGCAAATCGTGCAAATGGATCATGGGCAAGCCATGCTCATGATTGGCGACGCGGATTCCGCTGAATCAACGCAACCCCAGCATGCGGAGTTGCTGCGATCCATCAACGCGCCGCAGGCGTCCGTGATCGAGCCCGAGGCCCAAGATTGGCAGGACGCCAGCGCCGACACCGCGCCCGGTCGCGATGTGCCGCGCGACTATTGGCACGGCGTGGCTCGGATTGGCTTGCAGGTCGCCGGCGCACTGGATTACGCGCACTCGCACAACATCCTGCATCGCGACATCAAACCGTCGAATCTGCTGTTGGACCCTTGGGGATCAGTGTGGATCACCGACTTTGGGCTGGCCAAAAGCGAGGAGGATGATCAAGGCTTGACGCGCACCGGCGATATCGTCGGCACGCTTCGGTATCTGGCGCCGGAAGCCTTCAATGGAAACAACGACAAGCGCAGCGACATTTATGCGCTGGGGCTGACCATCTACGAGATGTTGGCCCTGAAGCCGGCCTTCGACGAGAGCGATCGGCAACGCATGATCGCGCAGATCACTCGAGGCGTGCCGCTGCTCACCCGCGTCAACCCGGAAGCCCCCGCGGATCTCGTCGCCATCGTGCATAAAGCGACCGACCTGGACCCCGCTCGACGATACGCCACCGCGGGGGAACTCGCCGCGGACCTGCAGCGTTATCTTCACGATGAACCGGTCAAGGCCAGACGCGTCACGACGATCGAGCAAACCTGGCGCTGGGCGCGACAAAACCGTGCTTTGGCCCTGTCGCTCGCGGCGCTGATGATCTTGATGGCGGGCGCCGTGTTGGGGTCGATCGCGGCGGTGGCGTCCTACCGGCGACAAAACGCCTCGGCGCTGGCCTCGCAGGCGGACGCGGAACAACGGGCTCGCGAGGCGCGGGTCAATTTGTACTACTCGCAAATGCAGCTCGCGCGACAAGCCGCCGAGACCCATCGAGGCGTGGGACGCTTGCATGAGATCCTTGCCTATTGGCACCCCTTGCCGGGCCAAGTGGATCTCCGTGGCTGGGAATGGTACTTCCTGAATTCGCTCACCCATCGCGAACTGGCCACCTGGAGAACGCTGGACAACGTTCAGACGCTGGCCTGGTCGCCCAAGGGAGACCGCCTGGCCACCGGGCACCGAGCGGCCGGAGATCTCAACGCCGTGGGCGGCCATGTTCGCATCTGGGACCAGCGAGGCCGAGTTCGCCTGGAACTTGGCAGCCATCGCGGCGATGTGCTAAGCGTGGCGTGGAGCCCCGACGGCGGTCGATTGGCGTCGGCCGGCGAGGATCGCGTCGTGCGCATCTGGAATCCGCTGACCGGCGAGCTGATCCGGGAATTGCAGCACGATGAGGCGATCCATTCGGTCGCCTGGTCGTCGGATGAGCAGAAGCTGGCCGCTGGCGATGCAAACGGTTTCGTCTCCTGCTGGACGCTCCCCAGCGCGCCCGCGATCCGGCGACTCGCACCGTGGTCGGTCGTCACGACGGAGCCGTGTTGAGCGTGGCTTGGCGCCCGGCGGAGCCCGACCAACTGGCTTCCGCCGGCCAAGACGGCTTGGTCCAGCTTTGGAATCGAAGCGACCATCGGTTACTGCGAACCTGGCGAGGCCACCGCGGCGCAGTGCGGGCGCTCGGCTGGCAACCCTCCGGCGACCACTTGGCCAGCGGCGGCGACGATCGCGCGATTCAGATCTGGCGACCGGATTCAGACGAACCCTGGCGACGGCTCGACGGCCATACGCACCATATTCACTCGCTGGGCTTCACTTCCGACGGAGAGCAAATCGTGTCGGCCGGCGAGGATGATACGGTGCGCCTATGGGATTTCGCCAGCGGCCGCCAAGTGAACATCGGGCGAGGCCATACCGAGGCGGTTCACGCCGTGGCCTTGCATCCTTGGCGAGCGGAAGCCATGTCGGCGGGCGACGACCATACCGTGCGATTGTGGGCCGTGGACGGCAGCCGCCACTCGCTTCCGCAAGGCGAGTCGGAACGATTGGGAGAGGGAAAGGCCGAGATGGCCTGGAGTGAAGACGGGCGATTCGCCGCCGTGTCTCATGGAGGTCGCGAGACGATCCTCTGGGACGAACGGCGCCAGAAGGTCGTCCGCATCCTGCGTCAGCGAGACGCGGATGTCACGGGCCTGGCCTGGTCCCAAAGGGGTCCCCATCCCCAACTGGCGATCGCCTTTCATGACGGAGCAGTGGACCTGTGGACCGAATCGGCCGGCGTCTTCCTGACCCTCCGACTGGGCGCCGCGCTGCTGGACTTGCAGTGGAGCCCCGATGGGCGCCACCTGGCCATCAGCGATGAGGAAGGCGAAGTGCATCTCTGGGACACCGTCGAGGGCAAGCACCGTTCGCTGGAGCGGCTGACGCGGGGCGAGGCGGGAACGCGGGCGCTCGACTGGAGCCCCGACGGCAAGTGGCTGGCGGCGGGTTCCAGCAACGGACTGCTGCGCATCTGGCGGACCGATCTGGCAAGCTCGGATTCCCCCGCAGGAGAGCAACCCGGTCCCCCCGTGGTCGTCCAAGCCGTTCATGATGGTGAAACCTCCTGCGTCGCCTGGCGCCCAGGCCACCCGGGAGTGCTGGCCACCGGCGGCGCCGATCGAATTGTCAAGCTCTGGGTTCGCGACCATGAGCAGGGCCCGTTGCGCCTCGAGCGGATCCTGACCGGACACAACGACCACCTGGAATCGTTGGCTTGGAGTCCCGATGGCCGTCGTCTGGCTTCGGCCAGCGTGGACACCACGGTCCGCCTCTGGGATCCCGAACATGGCAAGGAGACCCTGGCGCTCCGGGAGCACTCCGCGGCGGTCACGTGCGTGGCTTGGCACCCCAGCGGCCTGAAGCTGACCGCCACCGGTGAAGACGGATCGATCCGCGACTGGGACGCCACCGAAGGCGTGCGGGCGGCGATGTCGCCGGCCATGCTGCCAGCGTTGAATCTCAGCCTCGCCGCGGATCCCAACGATCAGGATGCGCTCCGACAACGCGCTCAAGTCTTCGCCGCGATGCAGGATTGGGATGAAGCGGCGACGGACTTCGACAAGCTCACTCGTTTGCTTGATCCGCTCAAGGCGCAGCCCCGGTTCTTCTCCACGGTCACCTGGCTGCAAGAACGGCCAGCCGGCTTAGCACGCCAAGGAGTTCAACCGGCCTTGACCAACCCGCCCGCCATCATTCCCCTTTCCGAGGATGGCTTGCCCAACCTGCCCGATCAGTTCTCCCAGACCGACCCCCTGCCGGTGCGTTTGAGCACGCGCGTCTACTGCTCCCAGCCGCAATCGCTGGCGGTGATGCCGATGTTCGCCGAGCTCTTGAGCCTGCATGTCAATGATCGCGAAGTGGAGCTGGTCAAACGGGAGCCGACGCCCGTGCAGCTGCTGCAAGGATGGAACGTCCTGGAAGCGAACCTCGCCCTCAAGCAACACGCGCCGGTGACGCCCATGACGCTGAGCGACGACCCCGGCCAGGTCGTACGCGGTCTTATCAGCCGCGGCCAGTGGGAGAATGCGATCGCCGTCATTCGAGAAGCCGCTGAACGCGATTCGGAAAACGACGACCTACAACGACGCCTGGCCGAGACGCACTTGAAGTATGCGGATCACTTGGCGTTGACGCCAACGCATACGGACCAGCGCCTGGCGACCATGCAACGTGATCGCGCGATCGAGGTCCTGAACGCTCAATTGCTACGGCAGCCCTCGGACACTCAACTCGCCGAGCTGTTAAGCGACGCGTTGCTGCAGCAAGCGATGCTGGAATCCTCGTTGCCCGGCAACGAAGCCCGCGCACGCCGGGGGACGTCGCTGAATCGCCTGCCGGACGGGAGCTGGCTGGCCGATGGGGACAGCCCGCCCTGGGAGGTGTACGAATTCCCTTGCATGTTGAGGCAAAGTCAGCACGGATTGGTCTTGGAAACGCTGCCGGATGAGAGCTTGCCATTCCGAGGTCCCGGGCGGTTGGGCAATTTCCATTTGACGGGAATCGAAGTTCGAGCCAATGGAGAACGCGTGGAATTGAGCGGCGCCTACTCCGACTACCAGCGCGCCCCCGACAGCGACACCACCGAAGACGACGGACCTCAAGCGGTCTTGGATCGCAATGACTCCACCCGATGGGATGTCTGGCCTCGCCTTGGCTCCAGCCACTACCTGGCCGTGACGTGGAAGAAAGCACTGCCGGCCGACGCGCGGGTGGTGGTCAGCCTGCAGTTCCGCGATCCGCTGGCGCTGCAATCCACCTTGGGCCGATTTCGGATCCACTTCCTGCACGCCCAGCGACTCGATGCGCTGTGTTGGTGGCGTTGGACGGCGTCCCAACGAATGTCTCCCTGGACGCGGCTGGCCGCCGCCCGCTGGCTCAGTGGAGACGCCGAAGGGGTCTTGGCGGCCTTGCGCGACGAGAACCAATCCCCGGAAGCTTGCTGGTTGCGCGCCTGGGCCCTGGCCTCAACAGCCCGCCTGGACCAAGCGCTGAGGTGGCGAAAACAGGCGGCCAACGCCCGCCCCCATGCCGGCGTGCGGCCTCTGCTGGAAGAGTTGCAGAAGCTAACCGCCTCGCCGAGGCCAACGACGCAGGCGACAGCACCCGAAGGCGAATGAGCAGTTCTTTCGCCACGCACGCCTCCCGCCACAGCCGGGCCTGACCCCGTCGACGAATCCTCATCGGCCACGCAGCTATGCGGCCGCTCGCGTCCTTTGGCGTTGAACGAATTCCCGATAGTCCTCCGCGGTGTCGATTCCCTTGGCTGAATGCGGCGTGACGCTGACATGAATCGCGTAGCCCGCTTGCAGCACCCGTAGCTGCTCGAGTTGTTCCGCTTGCTCCAGCGAGCTGCTGGGCAAACGCGCCAAGGTTGCCAGAAACTCGCGGCGATAGACGTACAGCCCCAAGTGTTGCAGGAATCGCGGTGGGTCCTCCCCCAGACCCATCTCCAGCCGCTCGCCCGAAGCGTACGGAATGGGGCAGCGGCTGAAGTACAGAGCCCTTCCCTGATCATCGGCGACGACCTTGACGCAACTGGGATCATGCAGCCGTGTTCGGCTTCGGATGGGAGTGGCCAGCGTGGACATCACGCATTCGGGATGGTCACGGAGAGCTTGAATGGCGAGGTCGATAGCTTCGCCGGGCAATTCCGGTTCGTCGCCTTGCATGTTCACAATCAGGTCCACATCGACCATTTCGGCGATCTCGGCGCAGCGGTCCGCGCCGCTCCGCGCCTGAGGACACGTCATGATGACGGCGCCGCCGAAATGACGGACCGCCATCGCAATCTGCGGATCATCGGCTGCGACGCAGACGCCGTGCGGAAGCGTCGCGGTTAAAGCCGCTTCGTAAGTATGTTGGATCAACGGCTTGCCGGTTTCGTTCAACAACATCTTGCGAGGCAAGCGCGTTGACGCCAGGCGAGCCGGAATGACAATCAAGCTGCTCTCAGCTTGAACCTGCGCAGCCGGGGCTACCGGCGATCCGAATGAAAAGGGCTGTGACATGGCGATTCCTTTCGCACGATGTTGGGCAGGATGTGCGGAGCGTATCGCCTCGAGCGTCAAGAAACAAGAGGATTCGAGAGGACTCGAATACCGCGTTTGCCGGGGGCTGGCGAGGAGCATACGCTCGGCAGGGCGGGCCCGAAGGGCGTGGACTTAAGGCCGTACGCGGGTATCCAAGGCCCGAAGGGCCGGCAGAATCTTAGCCGTGGCCGTGAGGCCACGGTTGCGTCGCAAGATTGATTACAGGCCCGAAGTCGGGCCTGTGCGGTCGTGTTGTTCGCGAACCGTGGCCTCACAGCGAACCCTTGAAAGCTGAGCATGAAGCGAATCGCGACTAGCCGGCAAATTCCCGCCACCGCTGGGCTTGTCCGGCTTGTCCCAGCGGGGCGCTGCTCCTCGCCAGAGAACGCTGGCGAGGAGCATCGCTCGACGGGGACAGGCCCCGTCGTGGCGGCGTCCCGGCTGGGATCGTTGTTGGCGAGGAGCATCGCTCGACGGGGACAGGCCCCGTCGTGGCGGCGTCCCCGGCGGGATCGTTGTTGGCGAGGAGCATCGCTCGACGGGGACAGGCCCCGTCGTGGCGGCGTCCCCGGCGGGATCGTTGTTGGCGAGGAGCATCGCTCGACGGGGACATGCCCCGTCGTGGCGGCGTCCCGGCTGGGATCGTTGCTGGCGAGGAGCAACGCTCGACGGGGACAGGCCCCGTCGTGGCGTGCTCGCCGCGTAAGCACTTGTGGCTAAAGGGCGGGCCATTACCGTCGCGGGAAGCGATCGAGCCATGGACCTTCACAAGAAAGACAAAGGCGAGCCCGCGTCTGCGGCTCGCCTTTGGGTTCTCAAAAAAGATCGTGATTCGAGTTACGCGCGGAAGTCCTGCAACGGCATGACGACCTGCGAGGTGCCTCCGCCGCGCTGCGTCTTGTAGTACAGCGGGAACTCGCCGTAGTCCTTCAATTCCGACCACAACAGAAACATCGCGATGGCGACATTCACGGTGGCGATGATCAGCATGACCGTATAGATGTTCATGCCTTGCTTGTGTTCGCTAGCTGAGCTTGGTGCTGACACGATCGCCTCGCTTGATAATGCCTTGCTTCAATTCCGGAACGACTCGGGCCACCGCTCGATCGGGCGTGACTTTCAGGACCACCGCTTGCCCCAGATAGACGTTGTTGCGGTACACCTCGAGCGTGTGTCCTTTCTTCAGCCCATCATCCTCGCCGATCGAAATCTCGATCAATTCATCCGACGTGCGGTTGGACACGTCGCTGACGATGCCGTCCACTTTGTAGGGCTGGGCGTTCGGGTCGTCGGTGGGCTTGATGTCGTTGACATCCAACGTGTGTTTGTACTCGGCGACCAATTGAATCAGCTGATCTTGGCGAGCGACCAATGTTCGCTGCTCGCCTCGCAGGCGGTTCAACTCGTCGGTCAAGCGGACCACGTCGGCGACCTTTTCGTTACGGTCCTCGCGGGCCTGCAGGATCTCTCCGCGAAGCGTGACGTTCTCGGTCGAGAGTTGCTCGAGCTGTTGCACGTTGACGCGGTTCTGAGTCGATAGTTCGCCCAGGTCGCTTAACAGCTCGACGTTCTTCTTCACCTCATCCTGCAGCTGGGTGTTGGACTCTTGCAGCTTGGTGTATTGAGCCGCCAAGGCGTACCGGCGAGCCGCTTGCTCACGAGCCAACGCCATCTTGCCGTCGTTCAACTCGTTCTGCAGTTGTTTGACCTGCAGATCTTTTTGTTTCAGCTGTTGTTCAAGCGCTGTCGCCTCCTGCCTCCAATTCCGGTGAGTGGCGTAAACCATCGCCGAGGCGGCCAGGAAGAACATGCTCATCAAGAGCACCAGGATGGAGAAGATCTTTCCTACGAGCGTCATGACGCTGATTCTCCCGCGTAACCGTCGTGTTTGCGAACGTCGTTGCAACCCGCATGAACAAAGCAAGGCGATGTAAGTCAAGGATCGACTGATCCCAGGCGTTCCATGACCCTACGTCACAATGGACGAGCCGCTTATGGACCAGCTCGCCGCTTCAGTATAGTCCCGCCGAATTTACGGTGTCAACGTAAATGGGCAAGATGGGAAGTTTGGGCCGCGTGACATCAGTTTAATCGGGTCCCGCCGCTTTTGCGTCCCGAAAAATCCGAGGTTTTCTTAGCCATCCCATCAGCAAGGCGCCCGAGTAGCGCCAGAGCCGCCGGCCAGTCTCCCCACCAAGCATAGACGCTATCGGAGGACAGGGGGCGGATTTCCGCGACAAGAAAATTCGGCTCGCGCCGAGGCAGGCGGTGCGCGATCACGCCCGACCCGGTGATGGCGGCGGTTATTCCATTGTTGGCGCTGATGGCCATCGGCCGGCGATTCTCAACGGCTCGAAACACCGCGCAAGCGAAATGAAGATCCAAGACCGTTGTGCCGCCGAACCAGCCATCGTTGGTGATGTTGACCAACGCGCCCGCCGGTTCGCCTCGCCGGCGCAGGGCGGCCAGTTGACCCCGAATCAACTGAGGGACGGTGCTCTCGAAGCAGATGCTGGGCGAGATCACGTGCGATCCCACGCGCATCGCCACCGGTCCGTCGCCGGACGTCAGCCCCAGCGGCATCGGGGTCCATTGATACAAGGCGGGAAACCAGTCCACCACCGGAATGAACTCGCCGAACATCACACGATGCACCTTCGAGTAGCGGCTGGCGATCGCCCCGTCGGAGCTGAGCATCCAGGCTGAGTTGAAGCGCCGCTGTCCTCCCGGCTCCCCGGCGACCCCCAATTCCACGATATCGCCGCCCACCAACATCATGATGCGTTGCTTGCCGCCAGCCGCCTGGTTGACTTGATCCACCAACAGGCGAAGGTCGTCGCGCAGCGCCTGCTGCAGACGCCCTATATATTCCTGCTGTTCGGCCGCGGACCAATCCGGAGCGCGCTGCACCCGATCCCAATCACGCACGACAATTTCACCACCCAACGCGGCGGTCGCCGCCTCGGGCCAGACCACCAGGTCCACCTCCGGATTGGCGGCGACGGCCGCCAAGGTCACGTCGCGCAGCTCCAGCAGGATTTCTCCCAGCTTCTTCGCGTCGGATTCGTAGAAGACATCCTTCGAGCCCTGAACGAGGATGCATCGCAGAACGGGGGCCTCCTGTTCGACTTGTCGCCAGCGCTGAAGCGACCAGCCGCCATAGCCGGCCACCACCAGCAGGACCGCCGCCGCCGCACTCAGCGCGATCGATCGTCGCCGAACATCGGGGGCCTGCCAGGCCGCAAGCAGACACGCCGAGGTCAAGATCATTGCGAAGCTGAGTCCATAGCCTCCGCACAGATCAGCCGCCTGCAGCCAGATCGGCCATTCGACCTGCGTATGGGCAAGCTGCCCAAAGGAGCAACCAATGAACCAGCTGCGCACCCACTCCAATCCGGCCCAGGCCGCCGGCGCCCGCCACCACCAGGACCGCCCCGCACCACCGCTTCTCACGATGGCGATGAACACCGGCAGGTAGGCGCCAAGATAGGCCGACAAAGCGAACCAGCCAACGTAAAGGATCGGGTGCGGACGCCGGACGCCTTCCAGCAGGACTAGCCAACCGAGTGAGCCGGCCAGCCAGATCCACAAGTACGGCCTGCGGCCGGGCAACGAGGGCAAGCGCGTCAGCCAGAGCCAGGGAACCGCCGCCAGCCAACCCAACGGCGCCCAACCCAGCGGCGGAAACGCCAGCAGCCACAAGACGGTTCCCAACAACGCGGCCCCGAACACGGATGGTTGCTTCGCACTCAAACGCTACTCCTCCTTGAGTCGGACCCGGCCGCGAGGGTCAGGTCATGGGCTGGGACAGTTTGCGGCGCCTAGAGGTCGAAGACTCGCACCTCGGCGCCGGCCGGATGAGGTTCCGTGGATGCTTCCAACAACGCGAGGCAATCGGCGTCCGCCAAGCTGCGAAGATCGGCCGATCCCTTCCAGTCAAGCAACTGAACCTCGCCGCCGTCCAGGCGACTCGCGGGAAAGAACGTTGGGCGCCGTCCCACGACTCCGCTGGCCCCGGCCAGCTTGGCTTCGCGGCTCCGCCAGAGATGCGACTTGCCGCTCATCTTGGCGATCGCGGCGCGGACGTACAAGAGGAAACAGACCAGACTGCTGACCGGATTGCCTGGCAGCCCAAACACCAAGGCGCCATCGGCATGGGCGCCGAACCACAGCGGCTTGCCGGGTTTCAGTCGCACTTGATGGAAGATCTCGCTCACGCCGCATTGCTGCAGCGCCTGAGGAACCAGGTCCAGGTCGCCCGCCGAAACGCCGCCTGAGAGCACCAGGAGATCGCCCTTCAACCCCGCTCGAATCCGCTCCACGAGTTCCGGCAGATTGTCGCGAGCGTGCATCTGGTGCAGCAAACGGGCGCCTGCCGAGCGGGCCAAAGCCGCCAGCATCGGACCATTGCTATTGCGAATCCGTCCAGCTTCAAGCGGCTCGTCGGGAGCTGTTAGCTCGTCGCCGGTGGTCAAGACCGACAGCGCGGCGCGGGTCGCACCTGGATCGTGACGCGGCCAACCTCCGCCAACAGACCAATATCGACGCCGCGGAGCAGGCGCCCCTGTCGCAGGACGAGCTCATCGCGCCGCATGCTGAGGCCCTGCCGCATGACGCCCTGCTCGGCGACGACCGCCTGGCGCAGGACAACGCGGCCGTCGTCGCCCACCTCGGCTTGCTCGACCATGACCACCGCATCGGCCCCGCTGGGCAGCAGCGCCCCGGTCATGATCCGCGTGGCTTGGCCGGCGCTCAAGGGCTGCGAGGGCGTCTGACCGGCGGTGATCGTTTCGAGAATCCGCAACTCGACCGGCAACGACTCGGGACGAACATCCTCGCTGCGGATCGCGAAGCCATCCACCAGGGCCTTGTCGTAGGGGGGTGAGTCAATGTCGCTCGCCACGTCCTCGGCCAACACTCGGCCGACGGCGTCGCCCGCCGCGATCAACTCGGCCGGCAGGCTCGGGCAGTGCTGCAGGACTCGCCGCAGTGCTTCTTCCCACGACAGCATGTTCAACCGACCGTCACCTCGTCGGCTGGAGCTTCGCTCTTCAAGTCCAGAAACCGTCGCAACAGCTCGTGCCCGCACTCGGTCAGAAAGCTCTCAGGATGAAACTGCAATCCAATCGCCGGCAGACGACGATGGCGAATGGCCATGATTTCCTGGCGACCGCCCGGCTCTTCCGCCCAGGCCGAAACTTCGAAGTCCGCGCCTGAGGGTCTCGGGAGCGATCACCAAGCTGTGATATCGCGTGGCCACGAACGGATTGGGCAATCCAGCGAAGATGCCGCGATTGTCATGATGAATCTGATCGGTCTTGCCATGCATCAGATTCTGGGCCCGTACGATCCGCGCGCCAGTGGCTTGTCCCATGCTCTGATGGCCCAGGCAGACGCCCAGCAGCGGCATGCGCCCGAGGCATTGCTGAACACACTGGACGGAGATCCCTGCTTCGCTCGGCGTGCAGGGGCCCGGTGAGATGATGAGATGCGAGGGGTTGAGGGCCAAGATCGCCGCGGGCGTGGTTTGATCGTTTCGAAAAACCCGAATGTCCAGATGCGCGTCGATTTCCCCTAGCCTCTGAACGAGGTTGTAGGTAAAGGAGTCGTAGTTGTCGATAATGACAAGCATGGTCGGGCGTCGCAACGAGACGGGCGAGGAATCGATCCCTCACTATAACGGTCCATGGGTCCGCCACAAACCGTTGGCGCCAGGCGATCTGGGCGGTTTAGGACGTCTTGAGGCTTGCGGAGGGCGGCGCGGCGCAACGGTGGCCGATGGAGAGCCTCGGCGCAAGGACCGATCTTGGCGATCTGCAGGCGGACCAAGCCCCTAGTGCTGCGTGACAGCTAAGACGTTGGGTTAGCCACAGTGCAAACTGTTGCCAGCCAAGTACTTTGGCAAGCAGTCACACCCAGATTAAGCTGTCACACAGCACTAGGGCGACATAATCAAGCCTCGGTGTGTAGCAGGGAAGGGGACAGGCGGGTTTCTCTGCCGGCCCGGCAGACCCGTTTCTCGTGGGATGCGTAATCGTAGTTGGACCAGACCACGGCGAGAGGGCGGTTGCGGCATGCAGCAGATAACAAAGATGGCGATCGCGGCGATGATCCTGTTTTCGGCCGCCGACGCACGAGCCTTTTCTTACGTCGGGACCGCTCCCGCTGGGACCGCCCCGTCGGCGGCTTCGGCCGAGGAGGACGCCCATTCGTACGAGCCGACGGAAGAAATGCAGCAGTTGGTGCTGCGGCTGCTGCGGGACAACGTGCCTCGCGAATTCGCGAGCGAGAAAAAATGGAATCGCACCAAGCGGATGACGGTCATTCGCCTGCGAGATGAGCGGGGGCGACTTCGCCCTGGCCCGCGGGAAAAGGACATGCGGCACGGTCAGTGGAGCAAATACAAGGCTCAATTGATCAACCCGGATCAGGAATTGGACGTGCGGATCGTCCATGTCCGCGGCGGCGATCAAGGGCCGGTGAAGGTGCGTGTCGTGGCCACAGGCAAGATCAACGCCGTCGCTCGGGTGGCCAATTGGCGCCGAGGCGTGCAGCTCTACAGCTTCGCCGCCAACGCCGACGCCAAACTGCGCATCACGCTGGACATGGAAACGCAGTTGGTGTTGGATCCTTCGCACCTCCCGCCAGATGTACTGATCAAGGCCGAGGCCACCGATGCGAAAATCGAAGTCTTGGACTTCGAACTCAACTCGCTGAGCGACCTGCACGGAAAATTGGCCGAGGGCTTGGGCGAGCTGGTGCAAAAGTACATTGAAGATGAAGTCGAGGAGAAGAACGAGAAGCTCGTCCGCAAGATCAATGAAGCGATCGAGAAAAAGCAGGATCGACTTCGGCTCTCGCTGGCCAACCTGCTGAACTCCGCCTGGAGCGACCTGGTTCGCAAGTAGTCTCGCCCAGCCCGGCCGCGTATGATGTTTCAGCGGGAATTCACCGCCGCCGACTTCGCCGCAAACGAAGCCGCCCAGAATCCACAGAGCCTGGCGAGACACCATGACGCTGGTCCAAGAACCGCTGGAATTGAAAGCCTACAAGTCGCTAGACAACCGAGTCTTGTCCGAGCGAATCGAAGCCGTTCGCCTGAGCATGGGCGAGCGCTTGTTGATCCTGGGACACCACTATCAGCAGGATCAGGTGATCGCCCACAGCGACCTCAGGGGCGACAGCTACCAGCTAAGCCGCATGGCCGCGGACAGCGACGCCTGCGAAACGATCGTGTTCTGCGGCGTGCATTTCATGGCGGAAACGGCCGACATCCTGGCCAACCGGCCCGAGAAACTTCAGGCCCGCGGAGGCAAGCGGGTCCGCGTCATTCTGCCCGACTTGGCCGCCGGATGCTCGATGGCCGATATGGCGGCCATTGACCAGGTGGAGGCCGCCTGGGAGGAAATGGGCGAGATCATCGACACCCAGGATGTCACGCCGGTGACCTACATCAACTCGGCCGCCAGCCTCAAAGCCTTCTGCGGACAGCACGGCGGCGTCGTTTGCACGTCCAGCAACGCCAGGGACGTCCTGCAATGGTCGTTCGAACGGACCGGTCGCGTGTTCTTCTTTCCTGACCAACACCTGGGACGAAACACGGCCTTGGGGATGGGGATCCAGAACTCCCAAATGCCGGTGTGGGATCCCTACGCGGACGAATTGGGCGGCTCCAGCGAACAGGCAATCCGGGACAGCAAGGTCATCCTCTGGAAGGGTCACTGCAGCGTCCACCAGATGTTTCGTCCCGAGCACGTGGAGCAATTCCGCCGGCAATATCCGGACATCAAGATCCTGGTGCATCCCGAATGCCCTCAGGAGGTCAATGACTTGGCGGACGTCTCCGGATCGACCGGCAAGATCATTAACACGGTCCGCCAGGCGCCGCCCGGTACGCAGTGGGCGATTGGCACCGAATTGCATCTGGTCAATCGCTTGAAAGAAGAGCATCCCGAGCAGGAAATCCACTTTCTCTCGCCGATCGTTTGCATGTGTGCGACGATGTACCGCATCGACCTGCCCCACCTCTGTTGGAGCCTGGAACGGTTGGCGGCGGGCGAGCCCGTAAATACGATCGAAGTGGACCCGCAAACCGCCCAATGGTCGTTGACGGCCCTGGAGCGAATGCTGGCAATTGGCCCCGATCGCCAACGTCATGTTGACTGAGCCCGCCGTAATCCGGCCCGGGGGTTTTGCCGGCTCGGATCCACCCTTGAAATATCCCGCCGGCGCGGGAAGATAGGGATCTTTTGCGTACGGTGCACTTCAACTAGCCACGCACGGGTCGAGTCCATGGGCCTTGAGACAATCGAACGACTGAAAGACCAGTACACCGACAAGTTCGTGGTGGTCGACGAGAGCCGCCCGGAACTCCGCCGATTCGGGGGCCTCACGGGCACCGTCAAGACGGTGAACATGAACGGTCGCGCCTTGGTGGAGTTCAACTCCGAGCCCAATACGGGTTGGTTTGACATCGCGCTGGACTGCCTGACCGTGGTTGACGCTCCCGTGGAGCCGCCGGCCAAGGCCTCGCGGGCGCCCGCCGAAGCGAAAAGCAAGCCGGCGGCCGAGAAGAAACCCGCCGCGAAGAAACCCGCGGCACTCAATACCGCCGATATCCTCGCCGCCGCCCGCGGCAAAGCGGCGCCCGCTGCGACGGAAGCCAAGCCGGCCGCCGAAAAATCCGCGGCGATGAGCACCGCGGACATCCTGGCCGCCGCGCGTGGCAAGGCGTCCGCCCCAGCTGAAAAACCCGCTGCGAAAGAACAAGCCGCGGCGCCGGCGAAAGATCCAGGGAAGATGAGCACTGCGGATATCCTGGCGGCGGCCCGCGGCGGCGGCCAAGCCGCTCCGCAAGCGAAAGCCACGGCTACCAAAGGCGAAGCCGCTGCGCCACAGGCCTCGGCGCCCCCCAAAGTCGATCCCGCTAAGATGAGCACCGCGGACATCCTGGCGGCGGCCCGCGGCGCCAAGACCGACGCCAGTCCGCCCGCCAGCGAGGCGGCCTCGCCCAGTGAGGCGGCCTCGCCCAGCGAGGCCCCAGCGGAGGAACCTGTGGCCGAAGAGCCAGCCGCAGCCGAACCGGCGGCCGCCGCTGAGCCCGCAGCCGAATCCGCACCCGCCAAGGGACCGTTGCCCCAAGACACCGACGGTGTCCTGGCCTTTTGCCGCAAAGTTGACGGGCAGTAACGTTCGGGCGATTGGCTGCCTGCGGAATAGAGCCGCAAAGCCGAATTCGGAAAAGAGATCCGCCCGCCTGCGGGGCCGTCGTCGCGACGTGCTTGGCCTGCGATGACTTGCGACGACTCGGCGGCGCCGCTTGGCCTTCCGCCAGTGCTGGAGACAACATCGTGGAAATCATCCATTACCCCCATCCGACCCTCAGGCATGTTTCCAAGCCGATTCGCCGAGTTGACAAAGACCTGAAAGACATGGTCGAGCAGATGTTCGAGCTGATGTACGCCGCTCGGGGAATTGGGCTGAGCGGCTAATCAGGTTGACCTGCCCCTCCGCCTGTTTGTCGTCAACCTGGCGGCCGAAAAGGGACAAGGACAGGAACTGGTCTTCCTGAACCCTGTGCTCAGCCGACCCCGGGGCGGCGGCGAAGAATCTGAAGAAGGGTGCCTGAGCTTGCCCGGCGTTTATGCTCCGGTGATTCGGCCGAAGCAGATCCACGTCGAAGCGTTCGACCTGCAGGGCCAAGAGATGAAGTTCGACGCCGAAGGCTTGCTGTCTCGAGTCATCCAGCACGAAACAGACCATCTGGACGGCGTCCTGTTCATTGATCGAGTGCGAGACTCCACGATGGAAGAGATCGACGGAAGCTTGGAGGAGTTCGAGATCGAATTCCAACATCGTCGTAGGAGCGGATCCCTCGCCGGCGAAAAACAGCTCGCTGAACGTCGCCGCGATCTGGAATCGAAGTACTGCATCCTCGAGCCGTGAAATGGGTCGCCGCAGAGAGCACGCAGAAACACAGAGGACAGAATTGTCCGCCTCTGTGGTTCTACGAGTTTCGCGCCACGTTGCACCCCATCGCTATGTCAGGCGCTGACCCAGCTGGATCGTGCGGCCTCGGATCAGTTCCTCGGCGGCCATCGACCTCTTACCCGCTGGTTGCAACTGAAACAGCGCCAGCATCCCATCGCCTGTGGCTACATGAATCGCGTCGTCCATGGCAATCACTTCACCCGGCGTCGCGCCCCCGGGGCGGTCGAGAGCACTCAGTTGGATGCTTTGGACCAGCACGCGCGTTTCGCCCTTGCGTTGAGGGACGAATGTAAACACGCCGGGCCATGGCTGCAGTGCGCGAAATTGGCGTAGGAGGTGTTCGCTGGATCGAGACCAGTCGATGTGTCCGTCGGCTTTCTTCAAACGGCGGGCTGGCGTCGCCAGGGACGCGTCTTGCGGTTGCCCCACCGCTTGCTCGCCATCCCAATCCCGCAGCAGATCCAGGGCGTCGATGACCGCGCCGCGCCCCATTTCGGCGAGGCGCGTTTCCAGATCTTCCGCCGTCTCATGGGCTCCAATCGGCGTTCGCCGTTGCACGAGCGTCGGCCCGGCGTCCAGTTTTGGACTCATCAGAATCACGGTGATCCCTGTCTCGGCGTCGCCTTTCCAGACCGCCCAATTCACGGGCGCTGCGCCGCGATGACGTGGCAGCAACGACCCATGCAGATTGATCCCGCCTAGACGAGCCGCCGCCAAGGCCGCCTTGGAGAGGATCCTGCCGTAGTCGCAAACGATCAACAGGTTGACGGCTTGGTCGCGATGATGCGCAATCGTGGCGGGGTCGTTGACATCCAGCGGCTTCTCGACCCGCAGCCCGTAAGTCTCCGCCCAGATCGCCACCGGGCTCGGCGCCGACAATTCGCCGCGTTGACCAGGCAACTCGGGCTTGGTCACCACCAACGCCACTTCGTCCCGACCGTGCTTCACGATCTCATCAAAACAAGGAACGGCAAACGGGCCGGTCCCCATGAACAACAAACGCATGGTGGGGGTAGGGGGTGGAGAGTAGGTGGTAGGTGGTAAGCAGGAAGTCAGAATGTTTCCTGCGAATCATGAACACTGTTGCGCCCAGGGCCTATAGATTGGAGTAAGAGCTGACGTAAAGCCAGGCCCGAAGGGCCGATACAATTCTAGCCGTGGCCGTGAGGCGAACCCTTTAAAGCTAGCATGAAGCGAATCGCGACTAGCCGGCAAATTCCCGCCACCGCTGGGCTTGTCCCAGCGGGGCGCTGCTCCCCGCCAGAGAGCGCTGTTTGCTGGGCGAGGAGCATCGCCCAACGGGGACATGCCCCGTCGTGGCTTGCTCGCCGCGTAAGCACTTGTGGCGACATAGCGACAAAAGTTAGCCGGGATCTATCCCCTATCCCCCCTGACCCCTGATCCCTGACCCCTGACCCCTGATCCCTGCCCCCTACTCCCTATCCCCTATCCCCTACTCCCTCTCTCTTCCTCATCTTGGCTTCTGCGGCGATCTTGTCCATTTCTTTTGCGTAGCGCCAGTCCTGCACCACCTGCACGAGCGACTGGCCAACTCTCCACAGAAAGTAGGCCACTCCCGCCAACAACAGTCCGCCGACCACGCCCAGGAGGAAGAACTTCTTCATGGTGATGCATCGCGCCTCTGTCGAGGAGTGAACGCTGGCCGTCGCGCCGGGCGCGCGAGCCGGTCCTCTTCGACGGGTTCAGTTGAGTTGCCGCCCCAGGCTCAGCAGTTCGGGGCCTCCGGAGCGAGTTTCCACTTCTCCGAACAACGTGTGCGAACTGGCGTCCAAGACGGCCACTGAAAGCAATTGCCCGGCCTGCCGCACGTTGCCTTCGAAGACCACGATGCGGTCGCAGTGGGTGCGGCCAGTCATTTGCAGGACCGGACCGACGTCCTCCCGCTTTTGTGCGGCTTTGCTGGGCCCTTCGACCAGGACTTCGACCACGCGCCCGATGAACTTCAGATTATCTTCCAAGCTGATCTGATTCTGCAGTTCCAACAACTCATTGTTGCGATATTGCTTGGTTTCGTAGGGCACGTCGTCGGGAAGCGCCTCGGAGGCCTTGGTTCCGGGACGATCGCTGTATTTGAAGATGAAGCTGTTCTTGAAGCGGTGCTTCTTGACCGCGGCCACCGACATTTGAAACTCCTCCTCGGTCTCGCCGCAGAATCCGACGATAAAATCGCTCGAGACGGCCGCGTCGGGCAAGTGTTCGGCGATGCGCTCCATCATGCGTTCGTAGTCGGCGACCGTGTAACCTCGCCGCATGCGTTTGAGCACGTTGTCGGATCCGCTTTGCAGGGGAGCGTGCAGGTAAGGCGAGCATTTCGGCAGATCGCGAACGGTCTTGAGCAAATCGACGGTCATGTCTTTCGGATAGTTCGTCACGAACTTGATGCGCTGCAGGCCTTCAATGTCATGCAACTGATGGAGCAGATCGGCAAGACGCGTGGTGTGTCCATCGTGCGCGTAGCGATAGCTGTTGACGGTTTGACCAAGGAGAATAATCTCGAGGCAGCCCTGGTCGGCCAGCGTGCGAGCCTCCTGCACGATCTGCTCCGGCGGCCGCCCCTGTTCCGGGCCTCGCGTCATGGGCACCACGCAATAGGTGCAGAACTTGTCGCAGCCGATTTGGATTCGCAGATAAGCCTGGTACGGTGAAGGCCGCATCGTGGGATCGCGCAGCGGATCGAACGTCTCGTGACTGCGTTTGATTTCCTCCACCCGCCGTCGCGGCGACCCAAGCTCACGGCGACCTGGCGTTCGCCTTGAATTCGAGCTTGTTCGATGAGCTCGGGAATCTGATGCAACTGACCTGGACCGACCACCAGATCAACATACGGCGCTCGTTCGAAAATCCTCGCTTGCTCTTTCTGGGCCATGCAGCCCATGACTCCGATAATCTTCTCCGGGTGCGATTGCTTGGTAAGACGCATTCTGCCCAACGAGCTGTAGGTCTTGTCCTCGGCATGCTGGCGAACGCTGCAGGTATTGAAGAGCATGACGTCGGCCAGCTGCGGATCCGTTGTCAGCTCGAAGTCCTTTTGCCGCAGGCTGGCGACCACCATCTCGCTGTCCAGGAAATTCATCTGGCAGCCAACGGTCTCGATGTATAGACGTTTGGTCATGGGGCGCAATGGAAGCGAGAACAGGGGCGAATCCGTCGAGCGTGGGGCTCTTCCCCTGCTTGGCGACGGGAGCTCCTATCCTAGCATCCGACGTGGATTGCGACGAGGGCAACCCCGCCCGCGTCGCCGGGCGGCCAAAGCTGGCTCGCTTAAGCGAAAAACGGCAAGCCGGTCCGCAGATAGTACTCCCCACCAGCGGCCCCCTCGGCCGTCGAGATCGAGAGGAACAGTTCGTCCACGCCCTCGCCGAACTCGACCATGCCGCCAAACGTCGTGTTGGCTGGCACGGTTTCGCGGAACAACGTGGCGCCGGCGGCGTCCTTCAATTCGAGAGTCAGATCGAGGTCTCGGCCCCGCAACAGCACTTGGAGGCTGCGATCCTGCAGGCGGTCGGCGCCCCAACGACTGACCGGCAAGTGGAACATGTCCGTATCGCCAGGTTGGTCAAGATGCGAATGCACCTCGTTGTGGAAGGGATCGACCAAGGTCGTCGCCGTAGCGGGGTCGTCGCCATGGCGATCAACGCCTTGGGGCGAATCCGCGGGTTCATCGCGAGTGAACAGACGCCAGGCGTCGAAGCCGCCAACCATCAACTCGTATCGCCCAGACTGGTCAGGATCCGCCGCGCGAATCGAGACATACACTTCCGCACCCTCGCCGAATTCGATCGGCAACAAGGGCGCTTCCCGTGAGAACAAGACTTCGCTCAGCAGGGCGCCATCCTGATCCGACACGCTGACGATCGTGGGAAAGTCCGCCAAGACGAGCCCCGAGGCTTCCGTGCCGACGGGAATCATCATGCGAAACACATCGATATCTCCCGCTCGATCGATATAGGAGATCACGTGGGCATTGGACAAGCCGGGCATATGGTTGACCAACTCCAGCACGGTCGCTTCCTGACTCAACTGATCCGCGTGCGGATCCTCCCCCAGCTCGGAATCCGCTTCCCTCGGGGGCGGATTCAGCGCGGCGCGACCGAAAGCAAGTAGTCGCCTGTCGCATTTTCATCCTCGGCGGCAATGACCAGATAGTAGTCTTGGCCGTGTTCCAGAGTCATCGCTTCGCCTCGAGCCACTTCGACCAGCAACTGACCGTCGAGATCCCTTGCCTGCAAGCGCAGGTCGACGCGTTGGCGCACTGAAGACACGGTAATGTGCGCATTGACGCCGGAGTCGCGGAGTAAAAAGACATCGACATCGCCGGCGGCATCAATGAAGCTGAGACGCTCGTCGCCGACTTCGATGGGCGTGGCGCCTTCGCCGATCGCGTCCACATGCGGATCATCGCCGGGTTGCGAATCCCGTAAATCGTCAAAGGGGTCGAAGGGATCCGCGGGGAAGACGAGCACTTCCAGGGAATAGGGTCCGATGTAGTCGTTGCTCCCCGAAACCTGCACAAAGTACTGCCCGGGCGAGACGTCGAATTCTTCTGTCATGCTCGAGCCCGAGAAAATACCGTCCTGCTTGAGCTCAACCGGATTGTGGTCCATATCAAACACTCGCACGACGACGTCGCTTACGGGCGCGAGATATTGGTGATGGTCAGCACGCCAGCGGAATCCACATTCGCCAGGAAAACATCCACATCATCGAGATGGTCGATGCCGTCCCTCGACCGGCGGCGCGATGCCCATGTCAAAGTCGATTTCCGCCGCTCCGGGGCCGAGTTCGTCCGGGTCCGCGTCATAGACAATTCCGTCCCGGTCGCCGTGAACGAAAAGACCTGAGAGGATCTGTTGGGCGTCACGCGGCGTCAAAGCGCGATCGCCGTCGACATCGATGGCCTGGATGGGGCCGGCGCGGTGCGCTCCCTGCAGCCGCTCGCCATCGGGCCAGTCGTCCAATCGAATCGAACCATGCATGGCCAAGCCCGACAGGACCGCCGCCGCGTCGCGAGTCGTAATGGCCCCGTCGCGATTCACATCGTGGGGAGCAACTTCGTTGTGCCACGGACTCGGGGCCGAATCGTCAACCGGGGGAGGGAGAACGACCAAGGCGGCGAGCACTTGTCGGATCTCCAAAGATTCCAGGCGGAGCTTGCGACTACGGAATTGCCGCGAACGACGGCTCATCGTGATACCCTGACGGAGAAGAGTTTTGTGCGAGAAGAGTGGCCAAGATCGAGAACCACTACCGAGTTCCGAATACCTGCCTTTTATGGAATCGCCGCAATCCTTGCAAGCTTTTTGCCTGGGCAAGCGGCGTTGACGCTGTCATTGTCTGGGCTGTGGCGAGGCGCCAGCGGGGCCGTCAACGGGTCCCCGCAGAGAGCACAGAGGACAGAATTGAATCCGCCTCTGTGGTTCTCCATGTCCTCCGCGGTCAATTCCATCCGGATTTTTCTTAACTTGATGCTTATGGGGTGCAGCGCACCGCAACCCTCGGAAACCGACGCCAGCCGCGGCCTCGGATGGCGACGTCCGTCGAATCCCGCCCCTTCCACAGCAAAGAACCCAGATGGCTCAGCAAGATCCTAATGAAGCGGTGATCCTGGTCGATCATGGTTCGCGGCGAGCCGCCAGCAACGAGGCGTTGACGGAGATGGTCGCCGTGTATCGCGAACACAGCGGGCGGCGGATTGTTGAGCCCGCCCATATGGAACTCGCGGCGCCGTCCATTGCCGACGCTTTTGACGCGTGCGTGCGGCGGGGAGCGGAACGGGTGATCGTGTTCCCGTTCTTTCTCTCGCCGGGGCGGCACTGGCACGCCGACATCCCCGCCTTGGCGGCCGAAGCGGCCCGACGGCACCCCGGCGTTTCCTACCTGGTGACCGCTCCCTTGGGAGTTCACTCGCTCTTGGCGGAGTTGATCGAACGGCGCATAGCGGCATGTCGCCAGCAGGCGACTGAGAGGATCAGCGACACGGGTTGTGAGATCTGTCGCGATCCCGAGCGATGTCGTTTTGGAGAGGGAGGCTAGGCGGCTGCGGCAGCCGCCATCGCCCTCAATCAGTTAGCAGCAGTCAGCCAACTAGAACCCGCCGCCTGGCGGGGCCGCCGTTGGTGCGCCCAGCGTTGGGGGCGCCCCGTAGCCGTTGTAACCGTAAGGATCCGGAGCTCCCATAATCGGAGCCGGATTGCAGCATTGCGGCGAGGTTGGCGGCGGAGCACTTACCGCTCGCGTACCACGACATCCAGTCAGCATTAGCGCAGCGACGAACAACAGCAGCAGTGCCTTGTAACGTAGCATGGAGGCGTCTCCCGTCCCACTTGCAAGATCCACCGTGACCTTGCCTTCCCTGATTCGCAACAACGAGCCGGCGACGTTGCTGGACCGCGCATCCATGGGCGGGATGATAGAGCTCTGGCCGGCTGATCGTCTCATCGACCAACGTCGTCCCGGTTCCTTGCTTTTTTCTGTCGCCGCGCCATGACCGGCGGAATCCGCAACTTGTCGCGCTTGTACAATGACTTCGCGACCAGCAAACTCGCCTGGATCGTCCCCACACCTCGCGATGAACGCACGCATGGCCACACCTCCCGCTCCAACTCCGCCCACGCTTAACCTCTCGGGCCAAGTCGCCCTGGTCACCGGAGGAGGAGTTCGCCTGGGCGCGGTGATCGCCCGGGCTCTCGCTATGCAGGGAGCCAAGATCGCCGTCCATTACTCCCAGTCATCCGCCGGCGCGTTGCAGGTCGCGTCGGAAATTCGCGAGGCGGGCGGCGAAGCCGAATTGTTTCAGGCGGACTTCTCTCAAGGCGCCGCGGTCTGTCGAGACTTGTGCCGTCAAGTCGTCGGCGCACTGGGCGCTCCGTCGATCCTGGTGAATAACGCCGCGGTGTTTGATGAGGCGTCCTTGCAGACGATGGAAGAGTCGCTCTGGGATCGAACGCTTCACGTCAACTTGAAAGCCCCCGCTTTCCTCTGCCAGGCGTTCGCCGACCAAGACCTGATGGGTCCCGGGCTTGCCGCAGCTGACGCCGTGGAACGTCAGATCGTGAATATCGTCGATTGGCGAGCCACGCATCCCTGCCCGGGTCATTTGCCGTACACTGTGGCCAAAGCCGGGTTGGTCGCCTTGACGCAAATCTTGGCCGCCGAATTAGGCCCTCAGGGAATCCGCGTCAACGCCGTGGCGCCGGGCGCGATCCTGCCGCCACCCGGCTCGTCGTCATCCTACATGGATCAACTCGCGGGCCGCACGCTGCTGCAGCGCACCGGCGGCCCCGCCGACATCGTGCACGCCGTTTTGTACCTGCTCACCGCCACCTTCGTTACCGGCCAAATCGTACACGTGACCGGTGGAGAACAATTGAGCCGACCATGATCGACGAGATACGCATCAAGGACCTCCTGCTACGAGCCATCGTCGGCATCAACGAGGACGAACGCGTCAAGAAACAGGACGTGCTGATCAACATCTGGATGTACTGCGACATCCGGGCGGCCGCGGCGGACGACGACATCGAGAAGGCCGTGAACTATCGGACGGTCGCCAAGGAGGTCATCGCGCTGGTCGAGGACTCCAGCTTCATGCTGGTCGAGCGTCTGGCCGAGGAGATCGCCAGCATCTGCGTGGCCGCCCCAGGCGTCCATCGCGCGCGAGTCCGCGTCGAAAAACCAGGCGCCTTGCGCTTCGCCGCATCCGTCGGCGTGACCATCGAACGAGATGGCGAACGTGCGACCTGACCCCGCCTGGCGTTGGGCTTGTATCGCTCTGGGATCGAACATCGCCCCGGCCCGCTACTTGCCTTGGGCGGTGCAGTGCGTCGCCCACTTGGGAAGACGCGCCTGGGTCTCGTCGGCCTGGCAATCGGCGCCGGTGGGGTTTCTGGATCAAGCCGATTTCATCAACGCGGCAATCCTCCTGGAAACACGGCATGCCGCCGAGCCGCTACGTCGTTGGTTGAAACAAATCGAAGAACGACTCGGACGCCGGCGCGATCCAGGGAACAAGAATGCGCCGCGCACGATCGACTTGGATCTGGTCGCCTACAATCAACAAGCCCTGTTGCTGCGAGACGCCGTCTTGCCGGATCCGGAGATCCCCTCACGACCGTTCCTGGCCGTGCCTCTAGCCGAAGCAGCGGGGGAGTTGCGAGCCGCTCCCCACTGGCCCTCGTTCCAAACCTTGGCGCAAACCTTCCACGGATCCGCGGCGAAGCTGCAACGTCGTCGCGACATTTCCTTGCGCAAGGGGAGTGCTGGCGGGCTCGTTGCGAGTGATTTAGACTACCGCGATGTCGTCAGCACCCCTTTCGTCAGCGCCGCCTCTGATCGATCTCAGCCAACCGCTGGATAACGATCGTGCTTGGGCGCCATGGTGGGCTCGCACCCACGTCAAACGGCAAAGTCATCGTTTTGGCGCCTGGGTCATTCGCTTGTTGTTCGGGTTGCCTTCGCGCGACTTGCGCGACGGCTTGGGGTGGGCTAACGAGACCATCTCTTTGTCCACGCATGGCGCGACGCATGTCGATGCGCCGTGGCATTACGCGCCAACCTGCGAAGGCAAACCCGCGCGGACCATCGACCAAATGCCGTTGGATTGGTTTCGCGGTCCAGGCGTGGTGCTGGACATGAGGGCGCATCCACGCCTTCATGCGTTGACCAGCGATGACCTTAAGCGAGGCTTGCGCCGCATCGGTCATGCTTTGCTGCCAGGCGAGGTGGTCCTGATCCAAACCGGTAACGACAAGCTCTGGGGGCGCCGCGAGTACTTCCATTCCGGCCCTGGCGTCAGCGGCGAGGCGACTCGGTGGTTGATCGATCAAGGCGTGCGGCTGATGGGCATCGACGCTTGGGGGTGGGATGCTCCCTTACGGGATCAGGCCGCGCGGGCCAAACGAGAAAAACTCGCTGATCTGTTCTGGGAAGCCCACTTCGTCGGCGCCGATCGCGAGTATTGTCATATGGAGCGACTTGCCGGGTTGGATCAATTACCCCCCAGGGGATTCACCGTGTTCGCATTCCCGTTGAAAGTCGTCGGCGGGTCCGCGGGCCCGGCCCGCGTGGTGGCTCAATTGGACCCATGAAACTGCTGACATTCGTTCGCCCAGAAGACCACTCGCCGTGTTTAGGCGTCTTGCATCCAGGTTCCGGACGAGTTCTGGATGTCGATGGGGCGGTGCGCGTGCTTGAAGGTCGTGGATCCCCTCACTTGCAAAGCATGACAGCCTGGTTGACCGGCGGCGATGCGGCGCGGCGGCATGTGGAGTTGTTGCTCGCCGAAGCTGAGGAGGAGGATCCCGAGTCCGTGTGGTGCAGTCTGGAGTCCGTGCAACTCCTGGCGCCTGTCCCTCGACCACACAGCATTCGCGATTGCCTGGGCTTCGAACGCCACTTGTCGCAATCGACTCGCACGGTCGCCAAATGGCGATTTCGTCCCGCGGTGCATTTGGACCGCGCCTTGCGTCTGCTGGGCGGACGCGGGTTCCTGAACTCGCCGCGCGTGGTGACGCAACAGCCGATTTACTACAAAGGCAACGCCGCGTCCGTCATTGGACACGGCGCCGAAGTCCCCTGGCCTGACTACACCGAGCGTCTGGACTACGAACTGGAGTACGGCGTTTACATCGGCAAGGAGGGGCGGGATATTCCGGAGCACGAGGCCCACGACTTCATTGGCGGATTCACGATCTTCAATGACTTCAGCGCCCGCGACGCACAACTTCAGGAAATGCCCGGCCGGTTGGGGCCAGCCAAGGGAAAGGACTTTGATCGAGGCAACGCCATGGGGCCTTATCTGGTCACGCCGGATGAAGTCCCGGATCCGGCGGCGCTGCGCATGACGGTGCGCGTCAACGGCGAACTCTGGTCCGACACGACGAGCCGCGAAATGCTGTTCTCCTGGTCCGCGATCATCGCGTACATCTCGCGGCAGGAGACGCTCTACCCCGGCGATTTCATCGGTTCGGGAACCGCGCCCCATGGATGCGGACTGGAATGGGATCGTTGGCTGACGCCGGGATCGATCGTGGAATTGGAAGTCGAACGTTTGGGCGTGCTGAGAAACTCAATTGGTCTCAGAGGAACTTCTGGATGAGCGAAGAAGTCACGATTCGCGTGCGCGCCGACGGTCCCTTGGTCGTCAGCGGCTCGGTTCGCATTCTGGACGATCAAGGAAATCCACTGGACCCTCCGGGCGACAAACCCAACATCGCTCTTTGCCGCTGCGGTGAATCCGGCCTGAAGCCCTTCTGCGACGGTTCGCATCGCGAGTCGTGCGCGTCGCGAAGTTGACGCCAGCTTGGGTTTTCCGCGGTGAAACGAGAACCCGGGGCGGCTGAGCGACAAGTTTTCCCCATGCCGCGGCGGCGTCGTGCATGACGCAAGCCGCGTGAGTCGCTGCGGTTAACGAGAAAAGCAAGCCCGGAGCTGGGCTTCATCGCCATGCGTGCTAACTTGGCGTCTTCGCGCCCCGTGGCCGGCGGGGGAACGTGGCGCGGCGCTGCGGGCTCGCGCCGCATCCCAGGATTGCCGTTCGCCCTCGCCCCAGTTCCGGAGACCTGAAAGAGATGGACGCTCGTGAGGCAGCAGAAGGAACCCATCAGGCAACCCAAGCCGCGACGGCGAGTCCGGCCGAAAACGGAGCTGGAGAGCAAAATCGGTTGCCGCCCGACCCAACTCCTAGTCCACCCGACGGGCCCAACGTCGAACACGCCAGCCAGGAATTCATCGGCCGTTGGAACCGCCTGGTCAGCACCACCAACTGGGAGAAAGGCCGCATCATTCAACAATGGAGGGAAGCGTTGATCGATGTCGGCGCCGCGGCCCAGGAATACTCGGACGAAACCTGGAGTCGCCGCGTCGGGGGAGTCACCGGACAACACGCCGGGCGACTGCGGCGAGTCTATCAACGCTTCGGGGCCAGCTACGGTAAGTTCCCCGGACTGTACTGGAGTCACTTTCAAGCGGCGGTTGACTGGGACGACGCCGAAATGTGGCTGGAAGGCGCCGTGCATTCGCAATGGTCGGTCAACGCCATGCGGAATCAGCGTTGGGAAACGCTCGGACAGACCGCGGAGGATTCACCAGTGATCGAAAGCGAAGTCGATGAGGACTTCGAACCGGCCATGAACGCCGCGCCAGATGACGCCGTGCGCCCGCAACTTGCCGAAATCCGCGGCGGCGACGACGACGACGAAACCAGCCCACCGGCTCACCCAGGATCCACTGGCCGCGGATCACGAATTTGAGCCCGACCCAGCAGCCCAATTGGCGAACGAGGAAGATCCGTCAAGCGAAGTCGAAACGCCGCCGCGCATGCAACCCTTCGCCGAATTGCCTGAATTGCCCGAAGACGTCGCCGAGGCCTTTCAAGCCTACAAACTAGCCATCCTCTACCACAAGCGCGAGCAATGGACGGCAATCACCCGCGACGATCTCCTGGCAAGCCTAGACGCGCTAAAACAACTAGCCCTAGCGCCGGTGGAGTAGGGGGTAGGTGGTAGAGGGTGGAGGGTGGAGAGGAGAGAGTAGGGGGTGGAGAGTAGGGGGTAGAGGCCCGCGCGGCCATGGTCGGCACCGCGATGGTCCGCACCGCAACGCGGTGCAATCCCAAAGCCTAGGGTCGCGCAGCGCACCCCAGGGTCCCCCGAAAAACGCCTCATCCCAACCACCAACACCTAACACCTAACACCTACCCTCTACCCTCTACCCTCTACCCTCTACCCTCTACCCTCTACCCTACCACCAACACCCCGCCGGGATTACTCCCGCCGGGGTGTTTTGGGTAGCGGCCCGTTTGGGCTAACGGGCCCTCAAGCATCAGTTTCAAGCAAAGACGGTTTAGTAGTTGTACGACATGCCCAGGTAGGCGCCGTGCAAGATCACGTGTCCGTTCGACTTGACCTCGCGCGGATCGTCGAGGTTATCGAAGAACGTGCGAGGCAATTGGCTGGTGGCCAGGCCCACGCCGCTGAGACCCACCGCGCGGTAGCCCAGGTTGACGTTCCAGCAGGGCGTCAGCCGGTAGTTCATCCCGAGGTCGATTTCGCCAAGCAGCGAGACATCCGTCTTGCTGTTGTTGATGTCGTAGTCGGCGCCCGCATCGGGACCAGCGGTGGTCACCGCGACGGCGCCCGTAGCGCTGGTCACGGATTGATGTTGACGGATCTCGTTGCCGAATACGCCGGCTTTGATGCCGGTGTAGATCGACGTACGGCAGCCCAAAGCGTAGTATCCGCGTCCGCCAAGTTGAAAGCCGAGCAGACTGTTGATTACGTTGGCGTTATAGAAGATATCATTGGCGTCGTTGAACGTGAGATTGTCCGGCGAGGTGGCGAACGTCAGCCCGTCGTCAAAACGCAGGTAACGGATGCCGGCCAGCCAGGTCATTGTCAGGCCGCCCGAGCAGTCGCCGCCGTACAACGCATTGGGAAGCGTGCCGCAACCGACCAGACCCAGATAATTCAGTTCGACGTTATGCACTTGGTAGCTGCGAGTCAACTGATGGCGTTCGGCGCCATCGAAGAAGCCCAGCACAGGAGCGGCGCCGCGCCGCCATCGATGTCCAAATTCGTGAACTGCGGGAACGAGAAGATGCCGCCGGGTTGTTCGGCGCCCCAAGCTGCTAGCCGATTGAATCCCCGGAAAGATGCCCCAGTAGCGAGCTTCGACCGCATTGCGACCGCAATTCAGGTAGGCCCCCATGAAGGCTTCAAAGCCTCCCGAGTAGCCGAAATCGGCGTCGCGGCTGGTCAACGCATTGCGCTCGTTGCCGTTGTAGGTGAGCAGCAAACGATCATCGTCATCGCGAGTCATGAGCAAACCGTTGGCCCCGCCGTAGAAGCAGGAGCCTTGGCCCGCCCAGTCGGACGAGAAGATCCCGCCCAGTCGTGAGGCGAGTCCGCCGCCGCCACCGCACTCGGAATACATCATGCTGTCGGCGCACGCGGCGCAACCGGCGCCGCCGCAGGAAGCACAGCCGCCGATGCCGGGTTGGCCGTACGAAATCCCCGATCCCCCGGAGTTGCAGGTCGCGCAGTCATTCGAAGCGACGCGCAAGTTGGGAGCGTAATAATCCTGCGCTTGTCCAAGCGCAGGGGCGGCCGAGAATACGACACTTAGCGCGCATACAGCGCCTTTCCACTTCAGAGCGTTCATTTTCAGACTCCTTCCAATGCAAACTTGTATGCGACGAAGTTTGCCTGTGGCCATGCGCGTCTGGGTCAACGCGCACTGATTTTGAGATGACTACCCTCGCCCCGCTCGCCGAATTTATTTGGCCATCCTTGGAGAGCGTTGCGTTGCTATGCACTGAATGAGATCGGACTCCGCCATCGTTTGCGTCGGCGGATTCGTGCGAAAGCGCGGCGAATCCCAGAGGGCTGACGAAGCAATCTGCAGCTCCCGCGCATCAAGCGTTTCGAGCGCGATGCGAACGAGGATCACACCAAGAATGATCAACACGACAGAAGTGCTCGACACAACACGCGCCGGCGGCGCCGACGTGCGGGAATAATCAGCACAACGCAATCACCGGCGGCGGATCACGCTTGCTGAAGACCGGGCGATGCGCTTAAGCCGCACAACCCAATCGGCCGGTTGATCCGTCACGTTGCGCAGGAGCGTCGCCGCCAAGCAGGACCGGCATGCAATCACCGTTGCGACAAGACGCGGCGACGCAAAGGGAACAGGCCTTGTCTTCGGCAAGAAGACAAGGCCTGTTCGGCGACTCGGTAGAAAACTTCTTCGCGAAAGCGCTGCTACGCCGCGGCGAGTTGAACCATGGGCGCGGCCTGGACGATTTCCTCTGCCAGGTGATCGTAGTCGGCGGCGCCGTTAGAGTAGGGAGCATAGCGGAAAATCGATTGCCCGAAGCTCGGCGCTTCCGCCAAACGGATGTTGCGGCGAACTCGAGTTTGAAAGCAGCGAGATTGGGACCAGGGGCCTTCTCCCTGGTTTTGCTCCGCGAAAAACTTCTCGACGTCGGAACTGACTTCCGCCGCCAAACGGGTTCCGGATTCGAACAAACAAATGGCCACGCCGGTCAATCGCAAGTCGCGATTTAATCTGCGGCGAACGACATCCACGGTCTGGAGCAACTTGCTGAGTCCATGCAGCGCCAGAAAATGGGGTTGTAGGGTCAGCAAAACCTCGCTGACCGCCGTCAGCGCGTTCAACGTCAACACGCCCAGGGAGGGCGGGCAGTCCAGCAAAATGTAGTCGAATTGCCGAGTGTCCTCGCGCATCTTGTCGCGCAGGATCATTTCGCGGCCCACTTCGCCGGCCAATTCCACTTCGGCCGCCGCCAAGTCCAGGCAAGCCGGGGCCACCGAGAGGCTCTCGTCCGTGTCGCGCAGATTTCCGTGAGGCTCGCATCCCGCATCAACACGTCGTAGATCGACGGTTCATTTTCGGTCAGCGAAAAGCCAAAATGCAGGGAGGCGTGCGCCTGCGGATCCATGTCGATGAGGCCCACTCGCGCGCCTTGCGCGCCAGGGCGGCGGCCAGATTGACCGCGCTGGTGGTTTTTCCGACTCCACCCTTCTGATTGATGATCGCCAATGACCGCATGGGGAACTCCTTTTCCTGGGCAGCGCGACCTCCCCCTCGAACCAGCGAGGGCCAAGGGCTGCTTGCGGAGGCGGGATGATAGTCAAAACCCGTGAGCGAGCCTAGACGGATTTCAACCCCGCCGCCGATCCACTAAAACCAGGGTATCGCCGTGTTTCACCAGATTGTGGGACTCCTCTGGAATGGGGGCGGGCCCGCATTTCTCCCCTCGCGGAAACTCGGCGGTTGCGACGATTCGCGGCGAATCGTCCCGAGTGCAGCGAAAATCCTGTGTTGGGAGTCCACGAAGTTGCGCGTCATCGTTGAGCCGTCGGCCGATCAAGTGTATCGCCGCACGTCCGAATTTCTGGCTGCACGCGTCCGCCAGGCGCCTTGCGTGCTGGGGCTGGCCACCGGGGGAACCATGGAGGGGGTGTATCGGGAGCTGGTCCGCATGCACCGCGAGGAAGGACTCGATTTCCATCAAGTGGTGACCTTCAACCTCGATGAATATGTCGGCTTGGGCCCATCGCATCCGCAAAGCTATCGCGCCTTCATGCAGCAGCATCTGTTCAGCCAGATCAACATCCTGCCGGAGAACACGCATCTTCCCGACGGACGCGCCTTGGACTTCGAGGGTCATTGTCGCCAGTACGAGCTGCGGATCGAGGACGCTGGAGGCATCGACCTGCAGTTGCTCGGCATCGGCGGCGATGGCCACATCGCTTTCAATGAGCCCGGTTCGTCGCTCGGCAGCCGCACGCGGGTGAAGTCGCTCGCGCCGGAAACGGTTCGCGACAACGCCCGTTTCTTCGAGCTTGGCGAAAACGTGCCGCGACTGGCCCTGACCATGGGCGTCGGCACCATCCTCGATTCGCGACGCTGCTTGCTGGCCGCCACCGGCGAGCGCAAGGCGGAGGCGATTGCGGCCACCGTCGAGGGCCCCGTCACCGCTCAGGTCACCGGCATCGGCGTTGCAGTTGCACCGCGAGGTGATCGTCGTGGTGGATGAAGAGGCCGCTTCGCTGTTACAACGCCGCGGCTACTATGATGACGTGGAGTCCGCTCAGCGAGAACTCGAAGAGAGCCTTCTCCGTCGGCGAAGCGATTTGGATGGCTGATCTTCCGCCTCGCCCCTCATCGCGTTTTTTGATCCGCTCCCGCTCGTAATCCGAAAGATACTGCGAAACCATGCGACATCTCGGCAATCTACCGCAACAGGAACAAGCCGAACGGTTTGTCGCGCATCTGTTGACTCAAGGAATCACCGCCAAGGCAGACCCCTCCGGCGATGAATGGGCCGTCTGGGTCCAAGAGGAGGATTCCGTCGCGCCGGCGAAAGCCCAACTAGCCGCCTTTCGAGCCGAACCCAATCACTCTCGATATGAAGACGTGGAGCAAAAAGCGCAGCGTTTGTTCGAGGAAGATCGGCGGCGACGCGAAGCGGCGGCTCGCAACATCGTCGAAATGCGAGGACGCTGGAAACGCGGCGGCGCCGGTCCAGGGCAGCCGGCGCCGTGGACGATCGGTTTGATCTTGATCAGCATCGCCGTGTCCTTCCTGACCAGCTTCTCAAATCCGAAAGACGCGTTCGGACAACGCGTGTTTCAACTTCTGGCCTTCGTCGACTTCCGGGAATATGTCCTCACGCAAGATCCGCTGCAGCCAGCATCAAGCACGGCCAGGTATGGCGCGCGGTGACGCCGATGCTGCTGCATGGCAGCATGCTGCATCTGGCGTTCAACATGATGTGGCTGTATCAGCTGGGGCGTTTGATCGAGTGGAAAATGGGCCGCTGGAGACTGTTGCAATTCGTCTTGCTGTTCTCGGCGATCTCCTCGATCAGCAACGCGATCTCGCCAACTGAGCCGGAGTGGTTACGGAACTTCCTGGGATCCGGCCCCTTCATCGTCGGCATGTCCGGCGTGGTCTATGGGCTGTTCGGCTATATCTGGATGCAATCCAAGTACAATCCGCGTTTCGGCGTGCGGCTGGAGCCGTTTACCGTGGTCTTGATGGTCGGCTGGTTGGTGTATTGCTTCCTGCCTTTCTCCTCGATCCCTGTGGCCAACGTCGCACACTTAACCGGCCTGCTGGCCGGAGTCGTGGTGGGTCGCATGCCTTTGTTCAGCGCGTGACCATTGCGAATGATGAACTCGCCCGGAAAGAACTCGCATGAATAACGATGTGCTGCTTGGCAGCCTCACGCGCCGCGAATTCCGCGAACGCATCGCTTCCGGCGAACTGCTGGGTTGCGTTCTGCCGGTCGCCGCCATCGAACAACACCTGGAGCATCTGGCCATGGAGCACGATTGGCGGATGCGCCGCACGATCGCCGTGCAGGCGGCGGCGCGATTGCGGCCCCATGTCATCGTGGCCGAGGGAGTCATGGCGGGAATCAGCGAGCATCACATGAGGCATCCCGGAACGCTGTCCTTGACGCCAGCCACGTTTCTCGCCGTCTTGCACGACCTGATCGATAGCCTGCAGCGGGCCGGCTTGAGGAACATCGTCGTGCTGAACGGGCATGGAGGCAATATCGCCCCCTGCCGCGCCGTTTGGGATCAGTTCCTCCGACGCTTCCAATGCAACCTGCACTTTGTTTCCTATTGGGAGCTGATGCCGCGCGATTCCGTACTGCGACATTTGGAGAGCGGCGAGTTCCCGGGACACGCCCAGGAATTCGAAACCGCCATCGCCCTGGCCGCCTTTCCGGAGAATGTCCGCCAAAGCGCCTTGCGAGATCAACCCGATCCGGCCCCCGCCTTGGCCACCGCGCCGCGCGGACAAGCGCTACTCGACTTGGCCATCGAACGCGTCGCGGAATTTCTGGATGATGTCATTCACGAGCGTCGTCAACAAGAGACGCCTTCCTTCTTTCCCTAGCACGCGCTTCGCCAATCGTCGCCTCATGCGGCGAATGTGCAGAGCGCCCGGGCCGCGCGATGAAGAAGCTGCTCGTCCATCCCGCTCTGGATTCCCAACGCCAACAAGCGTTGGCCAGTGCGGCGCCGCGATTGCATATCGCTCATATCAGCGATCCAGGGGAGGCGGAGGAGGAAATCCGACTCGCCGAAGGATTCCTGGGCAAGCTGACTCCAGGATTGCTGCGGCAAGCCGAGCGGCTGACTTGGGTTCAAGCGATGACGGCAAGCTTGGAGCATTACCTCTTTCCCGCCCTCATCGAACACCCGGCCGTACTCACCAACATGCGCGGGCTCTTCTCCGACGTGGTCGCCGATCACGTGCTGGGATTGGTGCTTTGCTTCGCACGCAACCTGCATGTCTACATTCGTCAGCAACAGCAAGGCCTCTGGGCGCCGTGCGGCGGCGAGGACACACGAGCCGATTTCGTGACGGGGCCCGGCGTGACGACGTCGATGGATCGTGCGCACCGGCATCTGGCGGATCAAACGCTATGCGTTGTGGGCCTGGGCGGCATTGGGCGAGAAACCGCTCGCCGCGCCTCGCTGCTGGGCATGAAGGTCCTGGCCGTTGACCCGCGACCGGCCGACGCGACAAGCGTTGATCGCATGGTGAAATCCGAAGATGTGGACTCCGTCTTGCCGCAAAGCGATTTCGTCGTGCTGGCGGCGCCGCACACCCCGCACACACAAGGCTGGTGGAATCGTGAACGCTTTCAGGCGATGAAGCCCGGGTCGTTTCTCATCAACGTAGGTCGAGGCGCGATCGTGAATACTGACGCGCCTGCGCGACGCTCTCGCTTCGGGTCGCTTGGGCGGGGCCGCCTTGGACGTCGTCGAGCCAGAACCGCTGCCCAGCGACGACTCTCTATGGCGACAGCCCAACGTGATCATCACGCCTCATGTCGCGGCCTGCTCGCCGCGAATCGCCGAACGTCACTTGCGAATCCTGTGCGAGAACGCCCGCCGGTTCCAGGATAATCTCCCCTTGCTGAACAACGTTGATAAGAACCTCTGGTGCTAAGACAAATCGGCGTCCAGACCACGAAGTCCCAAGGGGACGGCCCCCAATCAGCCCAGGGTGAAGCGCAGCGCAACCCTGGGTAACCCGACGCCAGTCGAGACCACGAAGTCCCGAAGGGACGGCCCCAAATCAGCCCAGGGTGAAGCGCAGCGCAACCCTGGGTAACCCGACGCCAGTCCAGACCATGCAGTCCCGAAGGGACGGCCCCAAATCAGCCCAGGGTGAAGTGCAGCGCAACCCTGGGTAACCCGACGCCAGTCCAGACCATGCAGTCCCGAAGGGACGGCCCCAAATCAGCCCAGGGTGAAGCGCAGTGCAACCCTGGGTAACCCGACGCCAGTCCAGACCACGAAGTCCCGAAGGGACGGCCCTATGCCCATGGATATAAAACCGTAATTGACGTGTGGGAGACGAACTCAGACACCCTCCCGAAACGTGAAAAGGAATTCATTCATGACTTCCTGCTTCGAAAAACCTTCAGGAGCGAGCAACCATGTGCGGTCGATTCACCCTGCGAACCCCCGCCGGCCAGATTGTGGAGCACTTCCTGTTGAGCGGACCGTTTCAGTTGACGCTTCGCTTCAATATCGCTCCGACACAAGATATCCCCGTGGTGATCTCCGACGCTTCAGGCGAGGGGCGTTGGGCCAAGATGATGCGTTGGGGATTAGTTCCCTCCTGGGCCGCCGATCCCAAGGGCGCCGCGCGATTAATCAACGCCCGTTCTGAATCGATCGCCGAGAAACCGTCGTTTCGCACCGCATTCCGTCGTCGGCGCTGTCTGATACCGGCCGATGGTTATTACGAATGGATGACCATTGGCAAACGCAAACAGCCCTTCCATATTCGCCGCCGCGATGGAGGCTTGATGGCCTTCGCCGGATTGTGGGAGGTCTGGTTCGACCCGGCCGACGACGAGGTCCCGCCGCTGCGGACTTGCACGATCATCACCACGCCCGCCAACGAAACCACTCGGGCCGTCCATGATCGCATGCCGGCGATCCTGCCGCCGGACGTGTACGACCAATGGCTGACCGCCGATGCGAAGTCCGCCCCCGAGCAACTTCAGGCGCTGCTGAAACCCGCCGACGAATCCTTCCCCTTGGCGCTCGAACCCGTGAATCCCTGGGTCAACAACGCCCGCCACGAAGGCCCGGAATGCCTCACGCCGATGTCCGAGTTAGAGGCGCCGGATTAAAGCAAATCGGCGGCGGCGCGAACCTGACCCATGCCGCGCCGCCGTCCAGGAATCGTGACCAGTCGCGTAACCGCGATCCAAGCGACCCAAGAATTGCCCATTGGCCGCTGAAAACTCAGCCCAATTCGCCTAGTTTCGGCAGTCCACTTTTTCCGAATAACCCTCACGTCGATTACAGTCGCAACCCGATAAGTTGGTCGGTACGAGTTGCCCGGCCGAACTCCATGGGAATCTATCGATGTTGGTAATTGTCAGCGATTTGCATTTGAGCGATGGCACCACGGGCGGAACCGTTGCGGCTGGCGCCGTGCAATTGTTCGTGGATCGACTGTTTGACTTGGCGTTGCGAGCCTCCTGGCGAGCCAATGGGGTTTACCGACCCTTGGAGCGTCTGGACGTCTTGCTGTTGGGCGACATCCTCGATTTGACTCGCACGAATCATTGGCTGCAATCGGATGTGCGTCCCTGGGATTCGCCGGGGCCCGGCTTGGCGAAATCGACCAGCGAGATCCTCGATCATGTGCTGCGGCACAACGTGGACGCCATGGCCGCGATGCGGTCCTTGGCCACGCAACCGCTGATGGCCTTGCCGCCGGCCAATCAGGCGGGCTTACCGGCGTTGGAAGTGCAACGCCATGAAGTGCAAGTGCGGATGCACTACATGGTCGGCGATCACGATTGGTTGTTGAATTTGCCGGGACCGGAATTTGATCTGCTGCGGGGCCGAGTCATCGACGCGATGGGCTTGGCTCACGCGGACAATCGGCCTTTCGCGCACGATCCCATGGAATCGCCGGAAATACTCGACATCCTGCGGCGGCATCGCGTGTTGGCCCGCCATGGCGACGTGTTCGATCCGCTGCACTTCAGCGAAGAACGAGGCGCCAGCAGTCTGGCGGATGCGATCGGCATCGAGTTGATCAATCGGTTTTGCCAGGAGATCGAACGCCATTACAGCGGGGATTTGCCGCGAATGGTCCGGGCCGGCTTGCGGGAGATTGACCACATCCGTCCGATTCTCTACACCCCCGTGTGGATCGACGCCCTGTTGGAGCGTTCGGCCGCGGCGCCGCCGGTGCGACGAAAAGTGAAGCACGTCTGGGATCAATTGGTCGACGAGTTCCTGCAATTGGAGATGGTCCGCAGCCGAGAGTCCTCCAGTTCCTTCGATGTGATCGACGGCTTGGCGGCGGTTCTCAAGTTTAGCGCCGCTTCCAGCATCGATTGGCCGAAGCGAATTCAAACCTGGCTGCATCGAGTTCGGGGCATCGACAGCGATTCCTACTTGCCGCACGCGCTGGGGGAACCCGACTTCCGCAACCGCCGCGCCAGGCATATTGTATACGGACACACTCACGTGGCCGAAACGTCGCCGCTGGAAGCCAGCTACGCCGACGGCTACGTGCTGCACCAGACTTACTTCAACACCGGATCGTGGCGCCGCGTTTATCGGCCCGCGCAAGGCAATCCCAAGTCGCACGAATTGATGCCGTCCGAATGCCTGCAGTTCAACGCGTTTTTCCGCGATGATGAACGAAGCGGCCGAACGTTCGAGGCGTGGTCGGGGATGCTGGACGCCAGTGGTCCGGAACGTTGGATGCATCGAATCGATGGTCCCCATCATGCCTCCACAGAATCGGTTTCGACATCAGGAGTACCGATGCGAGGTCCCCACTTCGACGTATCGGTTGCTGCCGCCACCTCCACCGCCGATATCACTCGATGACGAAGCCGGGCGGGCCCAGGCGACTGCTTCGCTGATCGAGAGCGCACGCCGCATGCATGCAGCCGGCGTGCGCTACATCTTTCTCACGCACGGCACTTTCGTGGGAGAGGATCTGCTAGGCGTATTGCGAGCGGTGCGACGCATCTGGCCCAAGGCGGGCGAGTACCTGCAAGGACTGCAACGATCCCTCGTTGATGCGGTGATGCAGGACAACGGAAATTTTTCCCGCGGCTTGCTCACATGGTTTCAGCAGTGTGCGGCCGAAGCGGCCTCGGACTTGCACGTCGAGTCGCTCGATTGGTCCGGTGAGAACGATCATGTGGGGCGGGCCGACGGGGCAATCGGCGTGCTCGATCGGCTGGCCGCGTTGCAACTGGATCCAGGGCGGCGGGTGTTGTTGTGGGCGCATAGCCACGGCGGAAGCGTCCTGGCCCTGACGACCAATCTGCTCGCCGCCGATCGCGCGGGGCGACAAGCGTTCTTCGACGCCGCCCGGGCCCACTATCGCAATCCGATCACCGGCGGCGTCGATCTTCCCGCCTGGGAGCGAGTGCAGCAGGCCCTGGACCGCGATGACCAGGCCCTGCGACGACTGACCTTGGACATGATGACTTTTGGAGCGCCCATCCGCTACGGCTGGGACACCTCCGCGGTGGACCGACTCGCTCATGTCGTCTTTCATCGCCCACGACCGGGGCTGCCTGAGTATCGAGCCGGATTTCCGCCTCATGTCGCGGACATCTTGTTAGCCGCCGGCGGCGACTACGTTCAACAACTCGGCGTCGCCGGCACCAACTTCCCGCCAGCGCTGATCGACTGGAGGAAGTGGCTCGCGGAAATCCAACTCGAAGCCTTGCTGCAAAAGGGCGTCCGCAACCGCGACGTGCTGAAGCACATGCGATGCGGCGCACGCGTTCATCAAGATGGCCTCTCGCTCCTGATCGACTATGGCGACGTCGCGGGCAACCTTACCGAACACCTCGCGGGCCACGCCGTGTACACTCGGGAAACCTGGCTTCCTTATCACGCGCGGTTGGCCGTCGAGCACTTCTACGCCGACGCCGTTGGCCCCCATTCCTGACTCCATAATGGTCGCCTCCATGTCGCATGATCACTCTCCGCTCGTCGTCAACGCCGCGAATCCTGCAGATCAAGGCTGGATCGTCGCCTGCCAGTTGGCGATGGCTTGGGAGACCGAGCAGGTGAGACTCGACGCAGCCACCGTGCATCGCGGAGTGGCCGCGGTCTTCGATGATGCGTCCAAAGGCGCCTACTGGATCGCCCGTCAAGACAACCTGCCGGTCGGCGTTCTCATGGTGACCTACGAATGGAGCGATTGGAGAAACGCCACCGTCTGGTGGATCCAGTCCGTCTTCGTCGAGCCGGATTATCGACGTCGCGGAGTGTTCTCCGCCATGTACGAAGCCCTGCGACAACGCGTGCAAGACGATGCCTCCCTCTGGGGACTCCGCCTCTACGTCGAAGAAAACAACCAGCAAGCCAAGCAAACCTACCAACGCCTGGGCATGAAAGACTGCCATTATGAAATGATGCAGTGGAAAAGGTGAGTGGTGGTTCTTGGTTCTGGTTCTTGGTTCTTGGTGCAAACGGTCTCGGCGCCTCAGTGTCTCCTGGTTGAATTACGAGCCGTCCACCTCTCTCGCCAATTCCGCCAGCGCCGCGAGATAGCTGTCACGGTTTTGCAGCAGGATGCCGTTGTGCCCTCCGGAGGGGAAGATGAGCAGACGCCGGTGAGCATGGCTGGCCCATTGGTGCAGGCTATGGCTGTGACGCACCGGGACGATTTCGTCATCTTCGGTGTGCATCAACAACACTTCGTTGGCGTAGTGGACCAGCTTCTGTTGCTGGTTGAAGCACTCATGGACCTCTTCCCGGAGCAGATCCCCCATGGCTCCCAACTGCTCCAAGGGCACGTAACGGGAAAACAGATCCAAGGGGTCCGCGATCGCGCTTTCCAGGACCAGGCCCCCGATTTCCGGTCGGCGAGCCACCGCTTCGACCGCGTAGAGACTGCCGATCGAGCGTCCAAAAACGATCAGTTTCGACACTTCGCCGGCGGCGGCGTCAATCAAGTAGGGCACATCGTCCAGCATCGTCGCCAAGGCCGGGCGCCCTGTCGAACCTCCGTAGCCGCGATATTCGGCCAGGAACACGTTGACGCCGACGCTGGCCAATAGATTGGCCATCTCCGGCACATAGTCGCCAACAACTTCGCCGTTGCCATGAAAATACAGCAGCGTCGGCAGCTCATCGTCCACGTGCACGCGGTAACAGGCGAGGGTTGCTCCCGGCACGGAGACCATTTCGGCGCCTGGCAAGTCCTGCTGGCGAGGAAAAAAGCACATGTCGCTGACGGGTGCGGAATCTAGAATTTTCGCCGAGTTTGCCAAGATATGCCTCCGGTCGGCCGAATGGCGACACTGTTGTCCACGACCCCAGCGCCCTACTATATCGTGCAACCGCCGCGGGCGGATACACCGCGTCGGTCGCCACGCGCGCCGATTCCTCCAAGGGAAGGACTGTTCGTCATGCCCCATAAGCCTTGGCAACCGCCACGTTCCACGGAATTGCATCGCGGCGGCCATCGAGCTCAACGCCTGCGGTGGCTGATGCATTTGACCGCCGCCGCCCTGTTGGCCGCCGCCGGCTGCCGCCCGGCATTGGTGGGCAGCGGTGTGCCGTTGAGCGAATTTCGACAGGCGACGTCCTTTGCGAGCGTCCACATCAGCGGCGCCGTGCGAGTCGAACTCCAGGTCTCTCCGGGCGCCGATCCGGTCGTGGAGATCTCGGGCGACGACAACATTGTGCCCGAAGTCATCACCGAGTCGTCCGAGGGGACCCTTCGCATTCGCATGAACACCAATGGATGGATTCAACAGAAGACGCCGCTGGTCGCCCGCATCGTCTGTTCCAATCTGAACGAGCTGAAAGTCAGCGGCGCCTGCGACGTCACGGCGGAAGGGCTCGATGGAGTCGGGCTGGATGTGGACGCCAGCGGCGCCTCGAAACTGAATCTGGAAGGTCATATCTTGGAGTTGAACCTGTCGGTGTCCGGGGCTTGTTCGGTCGATACGACGCGGATCCCGGCTCAGGTCGCCGCGTTGGACGTTTCGGGCGCATCGTCGGTTCGCCTGCGAGCCAGCGACGTGCTGAACGGTCGGGCGAGCGGCGCGTGCACCGTGGTCTTGATCGGCCCCTGCCGATTGGCCGATCTCAAGACCAGTGGAGTCGCCAAGCTAACTCGCCAGGAGTCGGCGCCCTCGGCCGAAGCGGAAGAGCCGGCGGAGGAAGAAGGACCGGTGGGGAATCCGACAGAAAAGCCAGCGGAAGAGCCGGACTCCCCCGGCGCGCCCTGAGCGAGCGGCCAAGCCTGAAATCCCCCAGACGGGCGGCCATGGCCGCCGCATTCTTGGCCTCGACGGATTTCCGCGAGGCCATTCGTCTTGCGTCCCGCCGCCTGGGAGTGGTCAACCTGCGCGCAGAAAGAGATAATAGAGGGATCGATCCGTCTCATCCACCGCGCCCCGGGATGCTGGGGAAGGAAGCTCTGCCGATGTCCGCCAAGAACGTGCTGGGTCAGGAACTAACGTCATGTTCCACGGACCCCATGACCGGCTTCTATCGCGATGGTTGCTGCAACACCGGCCCCACGGATTTCGGCTTGCACTTGGTGTGTGCCGTCATGACCGCCGAGTTCCTCAAATTCTCCCAGGAGCGAGGCAACGACTTGTCGAACTCCCAATCCCGCTTTCCACTTTCCGGGCCTGCAGCCAGGCGATCACTGGTGCCTTTGCGTGACGCGCTGGAAAGAGGCGCTGGAAGCAGGCGTGGCGCCCCAAGTGGACTTGTCGGCGACTCACATCTCCGCGTTGGAGTTCGTTGACCTAAGCGATCTGCAGGCGCACGCGGCGACCTGAGCCATCTTCGATCCCCAGCACCTGCCGGCGAAGAGGGAGACAGATCGATGGCCAAGCCGCCTGCGACTCGACATGTCAGCCTTCGGCAGAGGTTGGGCGAGTTAACGGAGGCAGTCCTGCCGCAATGGCTGGACGCGCCGCTCGGACCCTGGCCGCCTCCCCGCGCATTCGCCATCGACGCGGACGCCGATGTTTATGTCGGCCGCGAGTTGGTGCGTGTCCGCATGGCCGATGACGAGAGCGGCGTGCAGGCGATCGTGGTGATTACGCCTGACAATCTCCACCAACGCTTGCACCTGCATTGCGACCAATGCGGTCCGGAGCCGCGGCAGCTTTGTCCGCACGCCGCCTGCGCCTTGGCGTTTCTGCTGGAACACCGCCTGGAGCTTGGCTTGCACGGGGCGTTGGAGCGATCGTCGGTCGAGCAGGATGAAGGGTTCGACGAAGCCAGGCGGCAAGCTGTCGCGGAACGGCGAGCTCGCGCCCAACGCGAGCCGATGTTGATCCGATCCAACGACCCGGCGACTCCCTGGACGGACTATTCCCTGACCAGCCGCAAGTCGGGACGCACGTATCGTGTAGCGCTGCGAGGCATGGAGGCTGGCGAGTCGTTTTGCTCCTGTCCCGATTATCGGTCCAATCAACTGGGAGTCTGCAAGCACATCTTGCGGGCGACGACGCTGATTCGCAGTCGCTTCTCCGACGAGCAGCTCGCTCGCCCTTATCGCCGCACCAACATCTCGCTTCGACTGCACTATTCCGCGGAATTCGGCTTGCGGTTCAATCTACCGTCAACTCTGGATCAGGACGCGCGGGAGCTCATCGGCGCCTACGAACATCATTCGCTTCTGGACGCGGGCGAAGCAGTGCGCGTCTTGCGACAGCTTCGGCAAGCCGGGCACGAAGTTCATATCTACCCCGACGCCGAAAAGTGGTTGGATCGTGAATTGACGCTGCAGCATGTCCGTCAAACCACATCCGCCATGCAGGCCGCTCCCCAACGGCACCCTCTTCGCGAGCAACTGCTGCGGTTGCCGTTATTGCCCTATCAGGTCGCCGGCGTCGCCTTCGCAGCCGGCGCCGGCCGAGCCATCCTGGCCGACGAGATGGGCCTGGGGAAAACGGTTCAAGCGATTGGAGTCGCCGAGCTGCTGGCGCGGTTGGCGGATATTCGACGCGTGTTGATCGTCTGCCCCGCCATGTTGAAACAACAATGGATGGATGAGATTGCTCGGTTCAGTCGTCGCACCGCCGTGCAGGTGTCGGGAATTGCTCCGGTGCGTCAGAAACAATACCGTCGAGACAGCTTCTTCACCGTCTGCAACTACGAACAAGTGCTTCGCGACGCCGGCCATATCGAAGCACAACCCTGGGACCTGATCATCCTGGACGAAGGTCAGCGCATTCGCAATTGGGAGTCGAAGACCTCGCAGACCATTCGCTCGCTGCAAAGCGACTTCGCCCTGGTGCTCAGCGGAACGCCGCTGGAAAACAAACTCGAAGACCTTTACACGATCGTACGTTTTGTTGATGAAAGACGACTGGGACCGCCGCATGAGTTCCTGCACCGTCACCAGATCCTGGACGACCGCGGTCGCCTGACAGGCTATGGGAATCTGGACGAGCTGCGCACGCGGTTGCGGCCCGTGTTGCTGCGCCGGACGCGCAGCCAGGTGCTCGTCGAGTTGCCGGAACAGTTGGACGAAACGATCCGCGTCGCGCCAACCGACGAGCAAGCGATCTTGCACGAGGAGCACGTGCGCGTGATCCGCCAGGCCGTCCAACGGAAGCTGCTCACTGAGATGGACATTATGCGGCTGCAAAAGTCGCTGCTGATGTGCCGACTGGCGGCCAACAGCACCTGCCTGGTGCAGAAAGGGCGGCCAAGCTTCAGCAGCAAACTGGACCGGCTTGCTGAGCTGCTCGAGGAATTGGATCCCCTGGAGGATCGCAAGATCCTGCTCTTCAGCGAGTGGCGGGGCATGCTCGATCTGGTCGAACAGATGTTGCCGCGATTCTCCTTTGGTCACGTGCCGCCTGGACGGGCGCGTGCCGCAAGCTCAGCGGGCGACCATCGTGCAGCGTTTTCAGGAAGATCCGCAGTGTCGTCTGTTGCTGTTGACCAGCGCGGGCGCCACGGGGTTGAACCTGCAGGCGGCCGACACCGTGATCCATGCCGATTTGCCATGGAACCCGACCGCGCTGCAGCAACGCGAAGCGCGAGCGCGGCGCCTGGGTCAGCACCACCCGGTGCATGTCTATAAGCTGATCACCGAAGACACGCTGGAAGAGCGACTGCTGGACACGCTGGCCGCTAAGCAGGACTTGGCCCTGGCCGCCCTGGACTTCAACAGCGACGTGCAAGAGGTGTTGACCGGTACAAGCGCCGAAGCGTTGCAGCGGCGCTTGGCGCTGCTGCTGCGGACGCCGGCTGCGACAGGTCGTCCCGAGTCGTCGCCCAATTCGGCGGACCGGCCCGAGCCGAGCGGCCAGCTGATGCAGGGCGCCATGGAGCTCGCCGCGGCTTTGCAAGCGTTGGTCCATCAAAACGAGCAAGGCAAGCTGGAGCTGCGCATCCCTCTGGATGACCGCGAAGCACTCCAAGCCCTAGCCCAAGCCGCCGTCAAACTAAAGCCGCCTGGCGATTAAAGCTTCACAGTCCCAAACGACTTCTCCTACCGACGAAGCGTCGGTGGAGGTCTCCGCAGCTGCCCAAAGCACCACCGCAAAAGGCAACGCCCCGGCCATGATCGTAAGGTGGTCAACCCGACTCTGTCCGAGGCCCGGAGGGCCAACACAATTCTAGCCGTGGCCGTGAGGCCACGGTTACCTTTCCAGATCGGACACAGGCCCGAAGGGCCGACACAAGTCCTGATTGTGTCGGCCCTTCGGGCCTGTGGACCCGTTTCCGTTGACGTTCCGTGGCCTTACGGCCACGGCTAAAATTGTGCCGGCCCGTCGGGCCTGCTACCCTCCCAGCTGGACCGGCTTACGATCAAGGCCCAACGCCCCCTTTCGGCGCGGACGCCAGCCCGTGCACCGTGCCCAATCCCGCCACCGCTGGGCTTGTCCCAGCGGGGCGATGCTCCCGCGTAAGCACCAGCTTACGATCAAGGCCCTTCGTCTGACTTCATGTCCGCGACTGGCGTCGGTACCCAGGGTTGCGCTGCGCTGCACCCTGGGCTGATTTGCGGCCGTCCCGTTGGGACTGATTCATGGCGCCGGACCAACACGCCATGCGCGACTTACTTGTCGAGCCACTTCTTCAGGTACTGCTGTGCTTCGTCGGCGCCGTAGTTTCCTAGCCTGCCCGCTCCGTTGATGCGCTGGACGATGGCCTTGAGTTCCTTTTGCGCGGCGGGTTTGTCCTTGACATACTCGTCGATCGCGGCGGCGGCCTTGGCGACTTGCTCGGGCGTGTTGGTTTTCTGGATCAAACGGCGGAGCATGCCGGTCAATTGGTCGTCGCGCATCGCCGGACCGCGGGCGGCGGGGTCGATTCCCAGTTCTTTCGCTGTTGGCTCAGGGCCTTTGCCGCCGCTGGCTTGATGCATGGCTTTGGCGATCTTCGGCGCATCGACTTGCAGGCTGGGTTGGACGAGCGTGAAGTTGGCGATGACCTTCTTCTGCTGGCCCACCAACACCGTCATCATGACGTTGCGATTCAACCCGTAGGATCCAGGGCCTTCCGGTCCATCAGTGGAGATACCCAGCGGCTGATCCGTGGGCAACGCCCGCTTGGCGCGTTGCAGCCGCGCGGTCATGTCCGTGGCGTCGTCGGTGAGAAACACGACCCCGGCTTTCAACATCGGTTGCTTGGCGGCGTAATTCATCAATGTTCGCGTCAGCCCGACCGACGGGCGGGTGATCTCATTGACAAAGATCAGCAGGACCGGACCATCGCCCAGAGCTTCCATCAATTCCGATTCCTGTCCCGCTTGCTCGCCAAACACCGAGCGGATCCGGACGGCGCCCAAGGCCTCGCCTTCCTGTGGACCGGAAAAGACCTGTTCCTGAGCGGGCTTGGTCTCCGCCGGCGGTTGGCCGCACGCGGCGGCGGCCACTAGGAAAGAGCCGCCAAGAAAGGCGAGATGGATGAGCCAAGCGGAGTGTCGAGGAACCATGGGATGACGGCCTTGCGTGAGTTGGAGGAACGGGTCCCCCGAAGCGGATCGATGCTGGAGCCAATTGTGCTCCGGTAGAACCGTGGAAGCAAGTGAAGCCGAGCCGCGAACCACCCCAGAAATGAGACACACAAACGCGGCAGGCGGGACTGAAAAATCGCCAGCCTTCGCAACGGCTTGTCCGTGTTCTTCGATACAATCCGACCGCTGGTCCGCGAATTCGCCGCTTGAGGGTGTGGAAAATGCCGCTCACGCCCGCCCAGCACCCCATGCTTTGCTGGTAAAGAGACCATGCACCGGGGGGGCATCGCGATGAGGTGGTTGGTGTTGGTGTTGACGGCCGGCTCGGTCGCCACCGCGTACTTGGCTGCGAGCATCCTTCCGGCGTCCCCGGCGACAATGCCCGTGGATTCCGTGACCTCGGAATCGACTTCGCCCGCCACCGCCGTTTCGCATCGCTTCGCGGTTGCGACGGTCTGCTGTTCCTGGGCGTTATTTGCGATCCTCATCGCCGGTCAGCAGCTGCTTCCAAGACGGCGGACATGGACGGGATTCGAATCGGTCACCGGGCGATCGCGGGCGAAGGAGTTCCTGATCGGCGAATTTCGTCGACGGTTTGATAACGCGGATGAAAGCGCCACGCGTCATCATCCTGGCTCGGCGGAAACTCGATCGCAACGACTGCAAGCACGTCGCCCTTGATCGCGGTCTCGCTGGGCCCGGCTTGGTTCACGTCTAGTACTCATCGGGCAAGAGCAGTGTGGTGGCGGAGCGTCGCCCGGCCTCGTCGGCCGCTTCAGTGATCACCCAAACCCGCGTGCATGCGTCGAGCTGGTAACTCGAGAGGATACGGCCGCCGTCGTTGAGCGCTCGCTGGTTCAAGCGTTCATCCTCCGCGGACAGCTCGCCCCAGTCTCCCTGCAGATGGCGTTGCAGCAGCACCGCCGGCGCCATATCGCAGGCTTGCATCGCATCCAAGGCGCCCGGCGTCGCCACGACTTGTCCCAGATCGAATCGTCTCATGTTTCGGTCCTCCCTAAAGGGGACTTCGCCGAAACATGATCGAAACCATCAGGAAAAAGTTGCTTCCGTCTTGGCCGGCTGGGATTTCACGTGCAAATCGAGTTGGGGGAAAGCGATCTCCACGCCCGCAGCGCGAAACGCACGATCGATCGAGGTGTGCAATTCGTGGATCGTCGTCAGTCGGTTTTCCAGATTTGGCAGATAACAACGCAGGACCAGGTTCAACGTGCTGTCGCCGAAACCCTCGAATGTCGCAATCGGAGCAGGATCGTTCAAGATGAGCGGATGGCTATTGGCTTCTTTCAAGAGGATCTGGCGGCGCCTTTTCGGTATCGGATCCGTAGGCGACGCCAACGGGGATCACGATGCGGTTGGTAGGATCGGTCAACGTCCAGTTCAGCAACCGCCCGGTCACCAGATCCTTGTTGGGAACGATGTACTCCTTGCGATCCCAATCGATGATCGTGGTGGCGCGCATGCGGATTCGGCTGACGATTCCCGTCGTTTGATCCAAAGTGATGATGTCTCCGACACGAATCGGGCGTTCGAACAGCAGGATCAAACCGGAGACGAAGTTGGCGAAGATCTCTTGCAGACCGAATCCCAAGCCGATGCCCATGGTGGCGACAAGCCATTGCATTTTGTCGAGCGTGAAGCCGCTGGCGTTGGCGGCGGAGGCGATTCCGGCTGCGGCGATGGTGTATCGCACCAGAGTGGTCGTCGCATAGCGGGCGCCGGCGTCCACCGGCAAGTAACGCAGCAGGGTCAATTCGAGGATACCGGGAATATTGCGAACCGCCGCGACGGTGACAACGAGGATGAAGCTTGTCGTCAGGGCGTCGGCGATCGAGATCACGCCGCCTGGCCAGAGGGGATAGTTATCCAACCAGGTGATCGCCGGAACGATGTCTTTCCAGATCAGCCAACCACCCGAGGCGCCCAACAGGATGACCAACATCTGCATGATCTTGACGGACTGCTGGCTGATGGAAGCCAGATTGACTTCTTCGGCGATATCTTGTGTCGGGGCGCCCTCGGCTGTTCGCACTGCTTCAATTTCGGACGTCGCCGCTTGCTCGGCAAGTCGGCGCCGTTCACGGATCTGCTCGATGGTCAGCCGTCGACGTCGCATGAGAACGCCTCGAGCGAGCACGCCGTAAATCAAGGAAAGGCTGGCGATCAAACAGCCGGTTTGAAACAAGCGTTGCGCAAGGATGATTGCCGTGTGGTAGTAGCCCAGCAGCGCCATCCCGGTCAACAACAGCGGCGCTCCAATCAAAGCCGGCGCCCACAAGTATCGCGTTCCGTATAGCCAGGTCGACGCCGCATACGCCATCACCTGATGCAACAACCCGGACTTGTTGCGCACCATGCGATTGAACATCAGGCTGGCGACGAGCATCAGGATGGTGAACAGGATCCGCCCCAACGACGACGACCAGAGCGCGTACTTGGTGGCATCAGCCGGGTTGCTGGCGAACGTGGTTTGGTACTCGAGCGTGAGAATCACAAACGCCAAGGGGAGTCCAAAGAAAAACGCTCGACGGGCGCCGCTCCGCATACTCGCCAAGGCGCCCTGAGGCCATTGCAAGTGACAGTGAGCCAACCCCTTGGGCCGGCAAACATGCCGCAACATGTTCAGCGCGAAGGCCGCCATGGCGACGTCGCTCAACGCGGCGGCGAGAGAGCGAACAAAGTCGCTCGTCTCATAGAGCAAGCCGACCCGCCAACCAATCAACCAGACAATCGCCGGCCCCACCACGCTGATCACGATCGTCAGCCCCAACGCCCGCAAGGTCGGCCCAAATTGATAGTACCCCCGTCGGGCCGCGGCGTCGCCCAGCGTCGCGATCGTGCGGCGAATGGGGCGTCCGATGTAGAGCATGCAGATGAAGACAATCAGCTCCGGCACGTAGTACCAGAAATTCTTGCGAATGTCGTTGAAGATCACATTCGCCGCCGTGGTCCAATTCCGCCCGTCGGTCATGTAGGCCAGGGCGTCATTGGCGAACTTGAGATCTCGCACGCTCCATGGGAAAGCGCTGCGAATCCACAGCACTCGCTCGTCGATGAAAGCGGAACACTCCTCGGCTTGATCCACCAACTGGCGTTCAACGTCATTCAACGTCAGCAACATGTTGTCGTACGTCGCGAAGTCCGCGATCAGATCGTCCAGGTACTCGCGTTTCACTTCGAGCAGCTTGCGGGCTTCCTCCTTCGAGCCGGCGGGAGCGGCGCTCAATTCGCTCAGGAGCTTGTCCAGTTCTTGCTCGATGGTGGCCAAATCCAAACGCTGATCCTGGTACTCGTAGTTGTCAAATCGAATCGCGCCGATCTCTTGTCGCCGACGTTCGATCGCTTCATGATATTGAGGCAGATTGGGTAGTGAGGCGCCTTGCTGTCGAAGCAACTCGCCGCTCGATTGCGACAAGCCGCTGGCGTTGACGCGTTCCTGGGCGCGCTCGAAGTTCGTCTTGACTTCCGACAACAGCTCCCGACTCCGCGTCAAGCGGCTCGAGGCCTGCCCGATATTCTCGGCCAGCTGCGCGCTGATCGGCCAGAAGCTGAACCTCCTTGGCCAAGGTCTTGAGGGCGGGCGACGCGTCAGTCAGCGCCTTCTTCGCCTCCTCCGCCTTGCGCTGCGCTTCCAGTTGGCGACGGTTATTGACCAATTGGCGCCAGCTTTTTTCCTCCTCAATGGCGATCTTTGCGCTGGCGGCGGCGATATCGCGCTGCACCTGAACCCACTCGGCCGTCTTCTCATAAGACGCGCGTTCCGCCTCGAGGAGGTCGATCTGTCTTTGCAAGAAGATCTTGCGAGCCGCCGCCGCCGCATGCTTGGCTTGGCCGGCCGGCGTGGCGTCGTTGCGCAGCTCCGCCTCCTGCAGCGTCACGGCTTCCAAGCTCTTGCGCAATTCGGGCAAGCTGGCCTGGATCGCGTCCAAACGAGCGGCTCGGCGCTTCGGCTCGCTGTCCAGTTGAGTGAGTTTTTCGGTCGCCGCCTTCAGCGCCGTCTCTTTCTGGGCGAGCGTTTGCTCCAAGTCCGTCAGCGGCGTCTCTTCGGGAGCATAGACCGGCGACGCTTCTTTGGGAGCCTTGTCGCGGTCGGTCTTGGCCTGCTTCAGGTCCGCTTCCGCCGTCTCCGCCTTGCGTTTGAATTCATCCAGCGACTTCTGCCGGCTGAGCGTACTCCGTCAAGTCCTGCAGCGCCTGGCGATAATTCGCCAGCAGTTCGGTCTTGACCGCCTCCTCCAATTGAGCGTCGTTGGTAACCGCGTCAATGCGCGACTGAATGACCTCGGGAGTGAGCGTCGGAGGCTCGGGCTCCTGGGCAAGCGTTATCCCCATCAGCAGCCGCAACAGCAGAAACGACAGGGCGATGCTCCCCGCCAATGACCGCGCCGCTGTCCGTCCGTGATCGGCAAGTCCGTGAAGTGTCATTTTGGCAACTGTAAGGTGGTAGAGCCTGCGAGTGAATTGGGAGCCCTGTTCCCGATCGGGAAAGCGGCAACAACGCCGTCCAGGCTAACATCTCAGGAAAAACCCGCAACACGAAATGGGCTCGACCGCACGCTGCTGAGCACGCGCTCGGTGTATCCCAGAGCCTCCGAACCGGCCCGTAGTCGGGCCCCAAACGGTGGTCGTGAATGATTACAATAGAGACGCTGGAGAACGTCGAGATCCAAGCCTTGATCTGGGAATGAATGATGGAATTCGCTGGATGTTCACGCTGCCCCCTCTGGTGGTTGCTCTTTATCGCCGCGACCCTGGTGACGAGATCCGCCGCGGCTCAAGTTCTGCCGCTGAAATCGGCCGACCGTATCTGCCTGGTGGGCAACGCGCTGGGTGAACGGATGCAGCATCACAACTATTGGGAGACGCTGCTCCACGAGCGGCACGCCGACCTGCACCTGACCGTCCGCAACCTCTGTTTCCCCGGCGACGAACCTCGACAACGCCTGCGGTCGCTGAACTTCGGCGAACCCGACGTGCATTTGAAGCACGCCCAAGCGAGCGTAATCTTGTTCTTCTTCGGATACGGAGAGTCATACGCCGGGCAAGAAGGTCTGACGAAATACCGAGACGACCTGACCGCGTTAATCCGAGAAACGATGACCAAGGATTACAGCGGCCAGGGCGCCCCGCGAATCGTCTTGATTTCGCCCATCGCCTTCGAGAACACGGGGGATCCCAATCTACCGGACGGGCGCCAACGGAACGCAAACTTAAAGCTCTACACGGAAGCCATGGCCCGCGTCGCCGAGGAGCAAGGAATCGGCTTTGTCGATCTGTTCACGCCCACCTTGCAGTTGTTTGCGGAACGCGACGAGCGATTGACGTTGAATGGGTTTCATCTGAATGACGACGGTTATCGTGCGCTGGCGCCCATTCTAGATCATGGCTTGTTCGGCATTGAGAACGCGCCCACAACTTTCGACCCAGCGGTCTTGGCCGAAGTGGCCAATAAGAACTTCCATTGGTGGCACCGCTATCGCGCCGTCAACGGCTACTCCATTTATGGAACTCGAGGAGAGGCGGGCTTCGACGGGACGTATCGTAATCGCGAAGTCATGGAGCGTGAACGAGCGATCCTGGACCAAATGTGCGCTAACCGCGATCAACGGATTTGGCTGCTGGCCGCAGGCGAGACCGTGTCGGAAATGGCGAACGACGACAACACGCTGCCTTTCATCCAACCCAAGACAAATGTGGGCGGGCCCAAGGATCCCAACCGCGAGCGAGGCAAGCTGGGCACGCTTGATTACTTGAGCGGAGCGGAGCAGCAGAAGCTGTTCAAGCTGGCCCCCGGCTACAAGATTGAGTTGGTGGCGTCCGAGGAGGACTTCCCCGACTTGGCCAACCCGGTGTCTCTGAACTTCGACAATCAAGGTCGGCTCTGGGTTTCCGTCATGCCCTCCTATCCTCAATGGCAACCGAAGACGAAGCTTGACGATAAGTTGCTGATCCTGGAGGACGAAGACGGCGATGGCCGGGCCGATCGTTGCAAGGTGTTCGCCGACGGCTTGCATCAACCCACGGGGTTCGAGATCGGCCGCAATGGAGTGTTCGTCGCCCAACAGCCGGATGTGCTGTTCCTGCAAGACACCGATGGGGACGACAAGGCCGATACGCGCCTACGGCGACTCATCGGATTCGATTCAGCGGACTCGCACCATGGGATCGCGGCCTTCGAATGGGGTCCCGGCGGCGGGCTCTATTTCCAGGAGGGAACCTTCAAGCAGTCGCAATTGGAAACGTTGACGGGCGTCTTGCGACTGGGCGATGCGGGAGTGTGGCGCTATGATCCGCGAACCGAGAAGATGGAGGTGCATGTCTCGCTGGCCTTCGCCAATCCCTGGGGCCATGTGTTTGACGCTTACGGGCAGAATTTCGTGGCGGACGCCTCGCCAGGCTTCAACTACTGGGCGGCGCCGATCTCAGGCCATGTGGCCTACCCGGATAAACACGCCGGCGGCTCTCGAGCGAAACACTTGGATTGGGGCGGCTCGAAAGGCAAGGGCGACTATCCGCCGTTTCTGGTCAAAAGGATCCGACCGTCGTCGGGATGCGAGATCGTCTCCAGCCGCAACTTCCCTCCCGAAGTTCAAGGCGACTTTCTGTTGAACAACGTCATCGGCGAATTGGCCGTCTTGCAACACACCATCAACGACGACGGCGCTGGCTTCGGCGGCAAGGAAGTGGAGTCCCTGGTGCGTTGCGACGACGGCAATTTCCGCCCCGTCGATTTGCAGTTCGGCCCCGATGGAGCGCTCTACATTGTGGACTGGCACAACGCGCTGATCGGCCACTTACAGCACAATCTGCGCGAGCCGTATCGCGATCACAGCCATGGCCGTATCTGGCGGGTCTATTACGAATCACGCCCTCTACTGACTCCCGCTAAGATCGCCGGACAACCCGTCGGGGCGGTGTTGGAGCTGTTCAAGGAGCCGGAGGATCGTACTCGCTATCGCGCCCGTCGCGAACTGGCTCAACGGCCGACCGGGGAAGTGATGGCGGCGCTGCAATCTTGGGTCGCTGCGTTGCAGACGACCGACGCGAATTATGAACATCAGTTGCTGGAAGCGTTATGGATCCATCAGACGCACAACCAGGTCAACGAGGCGCTGCTGCGGCAACTGTTGGAGACCGACGACTATCGTGTCCGCGCCGCCGCCACGCGCGTGCTCAGCTTCTGGCGCGATCAGGTCGAGAAACCCCTGGATCTCTTGGAGAAACGCATCAGCGATCCGCACCCTCGCGTTCGCTTGGAAGCCGTACGAGCCGCCAGCTTCTTCCCCGCCGAGCCGACATTGGAAATGGTGTTGGAAGTGCTGAATATGGACACGGATAAGTGGCTCGAATACACGCTCAATGAAACCGTCCGAGCCCTGGAGTCGAAGTAGAGAGTAGAGAGTAGAGAGTAGAGAGTAGAGGTAGAGGTAGAGGGTAGAGAGTAGAGAGTAGAGAGTAGAGAGTAGAGAGAGACAATGCGATACGCTTTGATCACCACTTTGTTTTCGCTGATCGCGACCAGCGTCTGGGCGCTGCAACAGGATCACCACGATCATCAACACGCCGAAGCCGCCCCGGTCCGACGCCCCAAGGTGTTTCTGGATAAGAGTCCACGGATTGTGCAGTTTCAACTCAAGCGACTCAGCAACGCCGAACTGCTGCTGGTCGAGCGGGAAGCGACGGACAAGAAATTCGCGCCGGTCTTCGAGGCGATCCTGCTGCGGCCCGGAATGGCTCGACAAGATCGCGAACAAGCCCTGGCGTCGTTGACGCAGATCGAACAATCGTCGCCTGTTGCTCAACTGCTCACGTCCATCGCCTCGCTTGCCGACGACCCCGCCGCAGCGCGCGTCGGTCGGGAATTAGCGACGCTGTTGATGGAGCAGGGAACGGCTGCGCTGCAGGCCGACTCGGAGCGGTTGCTCGACGCCGCCCGCTCCAACGGGTCCGTCGTCCGGCGAGCCGCTCTTGCCGGCCTGATGGCCTGTGATTTCGGTCCACAAGCCGCCCGGGCCGCCCAGCAAAGTGAGGACGCGGCGGTGGACTTTCTGACCGCGATCTCGTGGTTGCCGCAAGGCGAGTTGCGTGGTTCGCGCAGGCCTGACGTCTTGCGTTGCTTGCAAGAATCGCAACCCCTCGCCGTGCGCAGCCTGGCGCTGCGGGTGCTCGCACAGCTCCCTATCGAACTCGCCGATTCCTATCGGTTAGCCGTCGCGCTGCTCGATCAATCCGACATGCAGGAAGCGGCGGTCGCCGCCATGCTCGAAATCCCCCCACAGGATCGCGACGCGACGATCGCCGACGACTTGGTGATGAGGTTGATCGCCGACGCCGAGGCCACACCACCCGCTCAACGCACCGAGCCGCCGTTTCTCGATCGTATGCAACTGCTCGATCAGCTCTTGGGACAACTGCCGGTGGAGCAATCCCGCTCACTACGCGAGCGGCTGCGCAAATCGCTGTGCGCGTGGTTCGACTCAAGACAATTCCCGAGGAGATGGCGCTACGATACTCCGTTCTTCGCGGTGCAGGCCGGGCGTCAGGTGCAAGTCGTGCTGCAGAACGACGACATGATGCCGCACAACTTCGTCGTCACGCGTCCGGGGGCCATGAAGGAAGTCGGCGAAATGGGATCTGCGGTCAACAATCCCGCCGACGGATTGAACGGCATGCAATACGTTCCCAGAAACGAAAACGTACTGTACGCCATGCCGATGACCCCCGCTCAGACCGTCCAGCGTTTGACATTCACCGCGCCGGACACTCCCGGCGAATACCCCTATGTCTGCACTTTCCCCCGTCACTGGATGAGGATGTACGGCGTGATGGTCGTCGTCGAGGATCTCGACGCCTGGCTGCAAGATCCCGTCAAACCCAAAGACCCGCTCGGCAATACGCGGGAAATCGTCCAGTCCTGGAAGCCCACGGACTTTACCAGCGAAACCGTCGAGCAAGGTCTGCGGGGTCGATCCCCCGAAATCGGTCAACGGCTTTTCGCCGAGGCCACTTGCGCACAATGCCACAAGGTCGCCGGACAAGGCGGCGCCGTCGGACCTGAATTGACCGGCGTCTTGAAACGCTATCAAGGCGACCGCTCAGCCATACTTCGCGAGATCCTCGAGCCTTCGCACAAGATCGAGCCCAAGTACATGATGCGGATCATCCAGACGGTCGATGGCAAGACGCGATCTGGGATCGTCGTCGCCGAAGACAAGGACACGATCACCATCGTGGATAATCCGGAACGCCCCGACCCCGTGAAGATCGTGCGCGACGACATTGAGGAGATGGTGCAGTCGTCCGTATCCTTGATGCCCAAGGGTTTGCTCGACCGCTTCACGCAAGACGAGATCTATGAGATCTTGAGCTACGTGGCGACCGAAAGTGATTGAAGTCAACGAGCTTCATTATCGGTACCCCGCCGCGGACCGAGAAGCCGTCGGCGGGCTCCAGTTTCACGTGCCCGCTGGGGAAGTGCTGGGCTTTCTCGGGCCTAGCGGCGCCGGCAAATCCACTACACAGAAGATCCTAATTGGTCTTCTCAAGGGCTATCAAGGGTCGGTTCGGCTGATGGATCGAGATCTGTCGGCCTGGGGAACGGACCTGTACGAACATGTCGGTGTTTCCTTCGAACGGCCCAATCACTTCCTAAAGCTCAGCGGCCTGGAGAACTTGCAGTACTTTCAATCACTGTATCGCGGACCGACTTGCGATCCGATCGAGTTGTTGCGGCAAGTTGGCTTGGAGCAGGACGCCTTGCAACGCGTCGGCGCCTATTCCAAGGGAATGCAAAATCGCTTGACTGTCGCACGCGCTTTGTTGAGCAAGCCCAAGATGCTGTTCCTGGACGAACCCACAGCCGGCCTCGATCCCGTGAGCTCACGACGAATCAAGGACTTGATTCGGCAAAGGCAAGCCGATGGGGCGACGGTGTTTCTGACTACGCATGACATGCATGTCGCCGAGGAGCTGTGCGACCGCGTCGTGTTTCTGGTGGACGGTCGCATCGCGTTGATCGACTCGCCGCGTGCACTGAAGCTGAAGCACGGCCGCAGGTTGGTCCAGGTGCGCTGCGGAGAAGACCTATTGATTGAGGAGTTTCCACTCGAAGGAGTTGCGGAGAACCAACGCTTCCTGGAATTGTTGCGACGCGACGATCTGCAAACCATTCACACGCAAGAAACAACGCTGGAAGAGATCTTCATCCGAGTGACGGGCCGACAACTCGCATCGAGCTAAGCGAGGAACATCGCTCGACGGGGACACGCCCCGTCGTGGCGGGAGGGATTAGCGAGGGGGCGAATAGCCCCAACGGGGCGACCCCAAATCAGCCCAGGGTGAAGCGCAACCCTGGGTAACCACCGTCGGTCCCGGCAACAAAGCCCCAACGGGGCGACCCCAAATCAGCCCAGGGTGAAGCGACGAGAGCGCAGCGAACAAGCGTAACCCTGGGTAACGCCGCCCAGGTCCCTACGCACCCGAGGCGGCGGCCCCAAGTTGCCGTCGTGGCAAGCGCCGCCTCAACGATGCCGTGCCGACCCCGCGGCGGCGAAAATTTGCGAAGATAGACCTCCATGAACCACCCGAACGCAATCGCGTCTCCCAGGAAATCGCCGCTTTGGGCGACGATCCAACTGGACGCGCGAACCCAGTTCCGGCACGGCTTCTATCTTCTTTCATTGCTGTTCCTGGCGATCAACGCGGCGATTTGGTCGGTGCTCCCGGACGCGATGAGCTTCTTCGTGCCGTTGATTCTGATGACGAGCATGTTGTTGGTCGCCTTCGTCGTGACGGGCTTGGTCTTGTTGACGCAACGTGAGGAGGGCGTACTGCAGGGCCTCTACGTGACTCCACTGCGTCCACGCGACTACCTGCTCGCCAAGATCGCGACGCTGGGAGGTTTGGGCTTCTTGGAAAACATGGTCTTGTGCGTGTTCGCCGCGGCCTTCTTTCCCATTTCGATCCATGTGCCGTTGGCGGCGTTGGGCTCGGCTCTTTTGGCGGTGCTCTACAGCGTTTTGGGGCTGGCCCTGCTGATGCGTTACAGGTCCTTCAATGAACTGTTACTGCCTTTGGTCGCGTACGCTTTTTTCTTCGAGTCTCCGGAATTGCAGTACGTTGGACTTCCCGGCGGCTTGTTCTACTACATCACCCCCACGCAAGGCCCGCTGTTGATCTTCGAGGCCGCTGTGGGCCGCCCCTTGGCGGCGTGGCAGTGGATCTACGCCGTGCTCTATCCAATTTGCTGGATCGTACCGGCGTTCGCATACGCCCTGAACAATGTCCAGCGTTATGCAAGCAGTCCCTGGAGCGGATCATGAAGCGCCGCCTCTACAGGATGTTCGTCTTGATGCGCGGCGAATGCATGCGTCAGGCTCGCGATCCACTCGCCTGGGTTTACCTCTTGCCCCTCATGATCGCGCTGGCGTTGCGATATGTGCCGCCCTGGGCGGAAGTACGATTTCAGATCGACCTGGCGCCCTACGATGCGCCGCTGGCGAGTTCGTTCTGGGTGTTCGGCATCCCGGCGATGATCGGCTTGGCGCCGGGCATGCTCTTGCTAGAGGAACGCGACGAACATGTACATCAGGCTTTGCTGGTATCGCCGCTGCCATTTTCCTCTTACTTCATGGTCAAGGTGGCTTTGCCGACGTTGATGTCCATTGTTTGCTCTCTGGTCTTATATCCACTCACAAAACTTCGCGCCATGTCCGGCGACCCGGCGGCCCTGTTGTTGACGGCGTGCGGAGCCTCGATGAACGCACCGATTATCGCGCTCATCATGTCGTCGGTCGGGTCCACGAAGATGCAGGGATTTCTTATGTTCCGAGTCTTATCGGGCGTTTCGCTGTTTCCGATGTTCACCTGGTTCTCCCAAACCTGGCTGCATTATTCGCTCGCCTTCTTGCCGGCATGGTGGCTGCACAAGGCCGTCTGGCGAGCGGCGGAGGGGGAGTCGTGGCTTTTGTTCTGGTGCGTCGGCGTGACGACTCAAGCTGCGCTGATCTGGTGGCTATATCGCCGCTGGAAGAACTTGGCGGCTCGGTGAGAGGGATCGCCGCCGCGTGATGAACTCCGCTGGCGCCGGCTAAGCGTCGTTGGTGAAGACCGCGAAGCTCCACGGCTTCAATCGCCATGTGGGCTCCGCCGGATCCCAGGTCTCGCTTGGATTCGCCAGCACCAGGCTCCATTCGCCGCCCGGATGCGGCAACGGATTCGGCGCTTCGCACTCCTGTTCCGATAAGCTGAACACCGCCCGCCAACGACACGGGGATTCGTCCCGCGAGAGCGTCATCCACTGACCCTCCTCGTTCCAAGCCGTCTCAACACGAGGCGCCTTGCCGTCGCTTCGCGCGTAGAGCTGCTTACGGAGCTTGATCAGATCTCGATGCAAATCCCATAGCTGCTTCCCTGCGGACTCCAACGCTAACCGATGTTGCAGCACGGACTGAGTGAACGTGTCCTTGTGGGCCGGATCGGGCGTTTTGCGAGATGGTTGGATGAACGCATGAAAATCGCGCAGCCGACCCTGTCGCACTTGCTTGCGCAGTCGCGGACTCTCGTGATCCACAAAGTAAAGAAAAGGCGCCGGTTCGCCGTATTCCTCGCCCATGTACAGCATCGGCGTCTGCGGCGCCAACAACAGCAACGCGGCGGCGAGTTGCAGTTGGTCGCGCGAGACGAGTTGGTTCAAGCGGTCGCCGTAGAGCCGATTCCCGATCTGGTCGTGATTCTGCGCGAAGATGACCAACCGCTCTTGCGGTAGATGTCCGACGGGCGAACCGTGTTTGCGGCGAAATCGTCGTGAGTACTGACCTTGATACAAAAAACCCTCGCGGACCGCGCCGGCGAGGTCTTGTCCCGATCCAAAGTCCTGAAAGACCGACATCCGTTCGCCAGTCAAGCGCGCGTGCAACGCATGATGGAAGTCGTTGCTCCAGACGGCGTCCAGGCCGACGCCGCCGTATCGCGTTTCCGTGATCTGGCGAGCGTCGTTTTGATGCGTCTCGCCGATCACCAGCGTCGTCCGCCCTTGCTGTTCGCCTACCGCATGAACCGCCTCCGTCAACTCCGTCAAGAACAGCTTCGCGGACGTGTCAAAGATCATCTGGATGGCGTCTAGTCGCAAGGCGTCGATATGAAAGTCGCGGATCCAGTAACAAGCGTTCTCGATGAAAAAGCGGCGGACATCGTCGCTGTCGGAACCATCGAAATTGAGAGCGTGCCCCCACGGCGTATGGTAGCGATCGGTGAAGTACGGCCCGAACTCGGCCAGGTAATTTCCTTCGGGTCCCAAGTGGTTGTAAACGACATCGAGCACGACGGCCAAACCGCGGGCGTGGCAGGCTTCGACAAGATCTTGTAAGGCGTGGGGCCCGCCATAGCTATGTTGAGCGGCGTAGAGCAGCGCCCCGTCATAGCCCCAATTGCGACTGCCTGGAAACTGAGCGACCGGCAACAACTCGATCGCGGTGACGCCAAGTTCCACGAGTCGATCAAGGCGTCGCTGAACGCCCAGAAAGTCGTGGGTCGGCGAGAAGCAACCGACATGCAACTCGTACAAGATGTAGTCGTGCAGGGGCAAGCCGCGCCAATCTGGATCGCGCCAATCGCGCCGCAGGTCCACGACTTGCGAAGGACCGCTGAGACCTTCTGGTTGGAAACGCGAGGCGGGATCCGGTCGGCGGCGTTGTCCGTCCAGCTCCAACCAATACCGCACACCAATGCAGTCCTGTGGGGTGCGCCCGCGGTGGTAGCCATCCGGCGCCGCGACCAGCCGCAGATGCTCGCGACTCGCGCCTTCAAAGACGACCACCACCTGTTTCACGAAGGGCGCCCAAACCTCAAACGCCGCCCCCTCTTCATCCACACTGCAACCCAGCATCGGCTTTCTGCCTCTTATCGCGACTCTTCGCTGTACGGCGGTTTCCAAATCCAGGGCAGCACCTGGTTGGCCTGCGCCCATTGTTCCCAAAGCAATCGCATCTCGTGCACTCGCTCGGGATAACGATCCGCCAGGTCGTTCAACTCAGTTCGATCGGCGACCAGATTGTACAGTTCCCACGGTCCCCGGGGCCCCTGGGCGACCAGCTTCCAATCGCCGTCGCGCACCGCGCGATTCCCTTCATGCTCCCAGAACAACGGCTTGTCGCGGCGCAGCGATTCGCCCCGCACCGCCGGCAGGAGACTCGTTCCCGAAAGCCCTTGGCGTAACGTGGCGGGCGCCTTGGCCGCGTCCAGGCATGTGGGCATGATGTCGATCACATGCCCTGGCTCCTGATACCACTTGCCGCGCTGGTCGGCGGCGACGCCAGCCGGCCAATGGACGATCAGGGGCGTGGATACGCCGCCTTCATGGTTGAAGTGCTTGTACAGGCGGAAGGGCGTGTTCTGCAACGTCGCCCAAGCCTTACCGCAGAAAACATTCGAATCGGCGTCGCCGGGATGGTCGCCCACATACTTGCCGTAGTTGCCGCCTTCGGCGCAACCGCCGTTGTCGCTCAGAAACAGGATCATCGTGTTGTGCAGCATGTCCCGTTCCCGCAGGGCGTCGACCAGAATCCCGATGGAACGATCCAAGCGGGACATGACGGCGGCGTAGATGGCCATCATATCGTCGTACTGGGTCTTCTGTTTCTCCGTTAAAGTATCCCAGGCTTGGATTTGATCAGGTCGAGGCGAAAGCGGCCACTCCTCACGGATCAAACCCAACTTCAGTTGCCGAGCGTAACGTTCCTCGCGAAGCTTGTCCCAGCCCGCGCGGAACTTGCCGCGAAAGCGCGCAATGTCCCGCTCGGGAGCTTGCAGCGGAAAATGCGGAGCATTATGCGCCAGGTACAAAAAGAAGGGCTTGCCCGACTGCAGGCATTCATCAATGAAGCGAATGCTCGCGAGCGTCCAAGCGTCGGTCGAGTACCAGTCGTCCGGTGGCTGTTGGTCCACCGAGTAGAGCACGTCGTTGTTCGACACCACGTCGCGACCCCTCTTCGCTTTGTAGTAAAACCCTCCTCCCTGCGGCACGCCGTAAAAACGATCGAAACCCCGTTGCAACGGCCACCACGCGCGCTCTTGATGACCCACGTGCCATTTGCCCGCCACCGCCGTGAAGTAACCGGCCTGGCTCATCGTGTCAGCAATCGTGGGATAAGTCGGATCCAGATGACCGCGAAACCCGGGTTGTCCCCGATCATTGACCATGTGCCCCACGCCGACCTGATGCGGATAACGCCCGGTGAGCAGGCTGGCTCGCGTAGGGCAGCAGCGACCGGTGTTGTAGAACTGGCTGAAGCGAACGCCGTCACGCGCCAGAGCGTCGATTTCGGGAGTCGGGATCTCGCCGCCGTAGCAACCGATGTCCGAGAAGCCCATGTCATCGACCAGGATCACCAACACATTGGGCGGCGGCTGCTGAGCCCAAAGGCCATGCTGCATCCCGAGAGACGCTGCAACAAAAAGCCAACAAACAACAACGCTGCGTGGAAGGGTCAAAGCCATCGGGGTATCCTGAAGGTCGTTGTCGTTCTGGCGGAGCGATTTCGAGCGGGGCCAGACCGCATGGCGTGCCGGCCGAGGCGGTTAACTCAGCACGTCGTGAACAACCTGGCCGTGCACATCGGTCAGGCGGAAGTCACGCCCTTGGAAGCGATAGGTCAGACGTTCGTGATCGACGCCCAATTGGTGCAACAGCGTGGCGTGAAGGTCGTGCACATGCACTCGTCCTTCGACCACGTCGTACCCAAAGTCGTCGGTCCGGCCATGAATCCGCCCCGGTTGAAACCCTCCGCCGGCAACCCAGAGTGTGAAGGCGTCGATGTGATGATCACGGCCGCCAACCTTGTTGTCGCGAGTTTCTCCCATGGGAGTGCGGCCAAACTCCCCGCCCCAAACTACAATCGTTTCGTCCAATAGACCGCGCTGCTTGAGATCCAAGACCAGCGCCGCCGAAGCCTGATCGACTTCACGGCAAACCTTTTCGAGATCCTCGCCCAGCGTTTGTCCCTTGCCGCCATGGTGATCCCAGTCGGTATGGTAGAGCTGAACAAAACGCACGCCCCGCTCCACCAGGCGTCGAGCCAGCAGACAATTGTTGGCGAAGGAGTTGCCTCCGGGCGTCGCTCCATACAGGTTCAGCGTCGAGGCGGATTCGTCGTCCAGCCGCATCAATTCGGGCGCGCTGGTTTGCATGCGATAGGCCATCTCCAAGGCGTTGATTCGAGTTGTGATTTCGGGATCGCCGGTCGCCTGCAGTCGTTGTCGATTCAGGTCCGCGACCAACTCGAGGAATTGTCGCTGATCTTGCTCGTCCACATCCGGCGGGTTGTTCAGATTCAGAATCGGATCGCCGCTGCCGCGAAAGGGCACGCCCTGGTAACTCGACGGCAAGAAGCCCGACGACCAGAGTGCGTTGCCCGCCCGCGGTCCGCGCGGGCCGGACTGCAGCACCACGAATCCAGGCAGATCGCGCGACGGACTGCCCAACCCGTAGGTCAGCCACGCGCCCATGCTTGGCCGGCCCGGCGTCTGGAAGCCGGTGTTCATGAACAGTTTGGCCGGCCCGTGGTTAAAGACATCAGTCGCCACGCCTTGCAACCAACAAACATCATCAACGATCCGCCGATGATGCGGCAGGAGCTCGCTTAACTGCTTTCCACACTGCCCGTAGCGAGCGAACGCTCGCGTTCCGCCTAGCAGCTTCGCGTCCTTGCTGAGGAACGCAAATCGCTTTCCGGCGACCAGTTCGGCCGGCGGCGGCTGACCATTGAATTTTCGCAGCATGGGCTTGTCGTCAAACAGCTCCAGGTGGCTGGGGCCTCCGGCCATGAACAAATAGATGACGCTCTTAGCCTTGGCGGGAAAGTGGCCGAGTCGCGGCGCTAGCGGATTGGTTTCCAAAGCGTCCCGAGGCGAACGCGGCGCCGCTTGCAGAGCCGCCTGATGTTGGCCCTGAGTCAGCAATTCACCCAGAGCAACCGCGCCCAATCCCAATCCACATTGCCCCAGAAACCAACGTCGAGCCGCACAATACGCCGTGTCTTTTGCACACGATGGATCCATCTTGGACGGGCCTTCCGGATGAGACATGATTGGAGGAAATCCTACTTCAACAGCGCCACTTCGGCTCAAGACACAAGAGCAAACCCGGAAAGCCGAAGCGTAAGCGAGGGATTCTTCGTTTAACCTCAACAACACACAAGCAAAACCACTTCGCGTTACCGCCCGCCCCACGTGGCGCGGTCCAACTACTCTCGACTAATAAACTCGTCGGTATTCATCAGGGCGCGAGCCACCGCAGTCCACGCCCCACGTTCGGCGGCGGTGGCGGATGAGGGCCAGGTGATTCGCGAGGCGTGTTGCGGCGGCCGAGTCTCGTAGCGCGTTTGTTGCTGTTGAAAGAAGCGGGCGACCGCTTCCAATTCCTGAGCCGCGGGCAAACGGCCCAAGCACACCAGATAAGCGCGACGAATGCGGAAATGCTGCAACACTTCGCCATCGACCTCCAGCGCTTTCAGACGATCACGATAGACGCGGGCGGCGACGCCTTCGGCCAGTTCGAACAACGAAAGATCGTTTGCCAAAGTCAGCGCCTGCAACGGCGTGTTGGATCGCACTCGCCTGGTGCACACCGCTTGGTAGTCCGGCGAATCGAATGTGGTTAGCAAGGGATAAGGCGCACTGCGATAGAACATCGTGTACATCGCGCGGCGATAGCGTTGCGCATCTTGCTCCTCCGCCCAGCTCTTCTTGTTCTGAGTGAACGCATACACTCCGTCCGGTTGCGGAGGATGGACGCTGGGACCGCCGATTCGCGGGTGCAGCAGGCCGCTGGCCGCCAGGGCGGAGTCGCGAATCAACTCGGAATCCAGTCGCAAACGCTGTTGCCGAGCCAACCACAGATTCCGCGGATCTCGCTGTGCGAGGTCAGCTCGCGCGTGGGACGATTGGCGATAAGTCGCCGAAGTCACAATCAATCGGTGAAGCTGCTTCCATGACCAGCCGCTATCCATGAATTCCGCGGCCAGCCAGTCGAGCAAGTCGGGATGCGTGGGCAAGGCGCCCTGCGCGCCAAAGTCGTTTTCGGTCTGCACCAACCCTCGACCAAAATACCGCATCCAGGTTCGGTTCACCGTGACGCGGGACGTCAGGGGGTGGTCGGCGCGAACCAACCAGCGAGCCAAGTCCAATCGGTTCAGTTTCTCTTGAGGCGGCTCAGCGGCGCCGGGTGGTTCGCCGACGCTCAGCGGCGGCAACACGGCGGGAACGCCCGGTTCGAGCGGGCCCAGCTGCTTGTCAGGGCGCAAGAAATCGCCTCGGACATGAACGTAGGTCGGGCGGCGTTGGGCCAGGTCGCGCATGACCATGGTGCGGGCAGTTTCACCGACGCCAATCGATTTGCGTATCGTCTCGACCTCCTGCCTAGCTTGCCGCAGCAGCGTATCGACCTGGGCGAACTCGTTGGCAAGCAGCGCAATTTGCGCATCGTCGCGTTCAGCGATTGGCGTTTGCAATGCTTTCCGCAAGGCTTCCTTCCTTAAAGGAGGCGGGCGGCGCGAAGCCGCGTCCACGGCGAACCGACCGATGTTGTAAAAACTGCCGTTGCGATCATGCTTGAGCGTTAGAGTCAACCGCCGGGCTTCGACGGGCGCCGCCTCTTGCAAGACAAACTGTGCTTCATGGGCCGCGTTCATCTTGGCCTTGGAGCCTTGGGCGATGTTGATCGCCCATCCTGTGGAATCGTCGTGATCGATTGCATGCTGGATGGGATAGCCGGGCTGGGCATGCGAGGCGTCGGCCGCGACCAGCGGCGACAATCGACCGTCGAATTCGGCAATCAGCTCTGTCAAAATAAAGTTGCCGTTGGATGCGAGCCCGGGCCCTTGTCGAGGCAGCGAAGCGTGCGGCAGGACCCGCAACCGCAGCGCGGCCACGGTTCGCTGCGGCAGATCAAAAGTCACCGTGTAGGTCTCGTTTCCGGCGCCTCGCCCGGCCAACACCGAGCCATCCTCGAGTAGCGTCAACTTGGCTCCGCCGGAAGCTGTGAATTCGACCGGCGGCAGCGTTTCCCAATCCGCCGATTCGGAGGGCTCATTCAGTTGCTCGATCGCGAGCTTCTCCCACTCGACTTGGCGCGGACGCCGTGCCTTTGAGCTTCGCGACATGCGCTTCGGCGACTTCCAGCTCCCGCAACCGGTCCTTGCTGGGACTCATCCAGAAACATCTCGCCTTGTCGCACTTCCACCGTCGGACCAACGTTGTTGACGTCTTGTCCGTGGTTGAAGAACGCGAACAGTTGGTAATACTCTTGCTGCGTGATCGGATCGAACTTGTGCGAGTGGCATTGGGCGCAACCGACGGTCAATCCCAACCACACGGCGCCCGTGGTATTGACGCGATCGACCACCTCTTCATTGCGAAACTGTTCGTTGTCGGTTCCGCCCTCTTGATTGATCAACGTGTTGCGGTGGAATCCGGTGGCGACCAACTGAGCTTTGCTGGGACGCGGCAGCAAATCGCCGGCCAACTGTTCGATCGTGAATTGATCGAAGGGCATGTCGCTGTTCAAGGCGTGAATGACCCAATCGCGATAGGGCCACATGACCCGCGGACCGTCAATCGTGTATCCATGCGAATCCGCATAGCGCGCCTGGTCCAGCCAAAGCCTTCCCCAACGTTCTCCATAATGTTGGCTGGCGAGCAAACGATCCACCAGACGCTCGTACGCCTGGGGGCTCGCATCGTTGACAAAGTCTTCGATCATCTCGGGGGAGGGCGGTAGACCACAGAGATCCAAGGCGACGCGACGCGCGAGCGTCCGCCGATCGGCGGCGGGCGACGGGCTCACGCCCTGCTGCTCCAACCTCGCCAAGATGAAGTGATCAACGCCGTTGCGAACCCAGGAGGAATCAGCGACCTTGGGCAAAGCGGGGCGTCGCACCGGCTGGAACGCCCAATGCTGTTGGTAGGCGGCGCCTTGTTCGATCCAAGTTCGCAGGATGATGCGTTGTTGATCCGTCAGCGGCTTCTTGGCGACCGGCGGCGGCATTCGCAGATCCGGGTCCGGCGAATTGATCCTTTGCCAGAACAGGCTTGCTTCCGGGTGTTGCGGAGCGATGACGGCCTGATCGTCGCGGACCGCCAGAGCGGATTCTCGCAGGTCCAACCGCAGGTCCGCCTCGCGCGCGGCCGGATCGGGACCATGGCATGCGAAACAATGCTCCGCCAAAATCGGCAGGACATCGCGGCTGTAACTCAGCGGAGCCTCGGCCCATGCCGGGCGAGCCAGCGCCAGCAAGAGAAGCAAACAACATGGAGAGGCGGAGCGAAACATGACTACATTGTAGGTGGAACAGGTGAGCCCGTCACCCGATGCACGACAGTCACGATGCCCCACGTCCCGCGAAAACGGGACTACCACAGAGAGCACGGAGATCCACAGAGGACCAGCAGCGGAGGAAGATAGAATTCGCCACTCCGCTTCTCTGTGGACCTCTGTGCTCTCCGTGGTGATCCCATCGGAAGGATCAGGCTACCAACCGGATCCATCTCGTCGAACTTCAATCCCGCGGTGCGTGTCCTGGCTGGCCCAATAGCCGAATGGGCCCCAGGTCGTGATCCAACGCCAGTATTGAACGGCCGTGTCGGTTCCGGAGCCACCATCCACGTAGTCCGTGCTGCCATCCCGCCCGCCATCGAGGTAATCGTTGCCGCTTCCCCCGAACACGCGGTCCACGCCAGCTTCGCCATACAGACTATCGTTGCCGCTCTGGCCGTAGAGCACGTCGTTGCCGGTCTGGCCGTAGAGCTTGTCATTGCCTCCCTCGCCATACAGACTGTCGTTGCCGCTTCCTCCGTAGAGGAAGTCATTGCCGTCGCCGCCGTACAGAGCATCGTGGCCGCCTCCGCCGAACACGCGGTCCACGCCGGTCTGGCCATACAGACGGTCGTTGCCGCCGTCTCCACGCAGCTCGTCGTCGCCGCTGCCTCCGTAGATCAGGTCATCGCCGTCGCCGCCGTATAGAGCATCGTTGCCGCTTCCTCCGAACACGCGGTCCACGCCGGCCTCGCCATACAAACGGTCGTTGCCGCCGTCTCCACGCAGCTCGTCGTTGCCGCTTCCTCCGTAGATGCGGTCATTGCCGGCGCCGCCATACAGCACGTCGTCGCCTGTGTCTTCGCGGAGGTAATCGTCGCCGCGGAGGTGATCGTCGCCGTCGCCGCCGTAAATGAGGTCATTGCCATCGCCGCCAAACAGCGTATCGTTGCCGCTTCCTCCATCCAGACGGTCATTGCCGCCGAAGCCATAGAGACCGTCGTCGCCGTCGCCGCCCTCCAGGACATCGTCGCGCGTTCCGCCGATCAGCTCGTCATTGCCGGCGCCGCCGCGAAGCGTGACGGTTCCTAGGCTGAAGTGCCGAGCGTGCAGTCGATCGTTGCCGGCGCCGCCTTCCAGCACGCCCTGTTCGATGTTGCTCAAGAGATGGTTGTCCGTTTGACCGTCGTCTCTGCGGACATGCATGCGGTCGTTGTAAAGCGCCAGGTATTCGTTGCCGGCGGCTTGGACCGTATCGGTTCCTTCGCCGCCGTCCACGATATCCGAGTCAACACCCACTATCAGCACGTCGTCGCCCGCCAGGCCTCGCAGGGTTGCTCGGCCGTGAAAGCCGCCGGCGTCGATCGTGTTGTTGGCCGAGTTGCCGGTCAGTTCGGCCCGTTCAAAGCCGCTCGCCGAGTGCGTCAGGTGATCGGTGGTCAACTGTTCGTTATTCAGCGTCAGGTTATTGTCGGGAGAATCCGCGTCGTCATTCAATTCGATGCGCAGCGTATCGACTCCATCGCCGCCGACAAGTGTGGCGTTGTTTTGGAAACGGCCCAAGTCGATCGAGTCGTTGCCGGCGCCCGCGTCGATGTTGACTTCCATCGCCGCGTTGACGCCGAAGTTCAAGGCGATCACGTCATCGCCTTCCAAGGCCTTGACGCCGGCGACTTCGATCTCTTGCAGATTGACGCGAGTTTGCGTTCCATTGATGTCCACAACAATGTCGGGGGTCCCGCCATCCGCATCTTCGCTGAACTGCAGCGAAATCGCGTCGCGGCCACTGGTTCCCAACATGACGTACTGGTCACGCAGTCCAGAGCCGCCGAATACCGTGTCGTCGCCTTCGGTGTGCTGAATCACGTCGTCGCCGGCGTCGCCATAAAGACGATCCGCATTGGCGCTGCCCTGCAGGAAATCGTCGCCCGCGCCGCCCATCAAGACGTCGATGAAGACGTTTTGATTTCCGAGAACATTGATCTGCGCCAGATTGATCATGGTAAGGTCGTTCTCGAGCGATTGGAGTTGCTCCTCCAATTCTGGCAGTTGCGGATCGTCGGCGGCTCTCGAATCAATATCCGCGATCAGAGCGCGCTTCTGAGCGTTCAACTTTGTTTCCTTTTCGAGCAACAGATCGTACGCCTCTTGCCGCGTCGCATCGTCCATGTCAGCGACGGATGCTTCGGAAGTCGCGAACAAGTGGTCCGCTCCATCCCCGCCTTGAAGGAAGTCTCGCCCGTCTTCGCCGTAGAGCCAATCATTGCCGGCGCCGCCGTCGATCATGTCGGTCAATCCGCCGCCGTAGAGGTGGTCGTGGCCGTCGCCGCCGTAGATGATATCCACGCCGTCGCCGCCGTGGATCGTATCGTCGCCGCCCTCGCCGTACATGACGTCGCCGAACAGTCCCTCCCCGGCCTCGATGAGATCGTCGCCGGCGCCGCCATAGGCGATATCATCGCCGCTTCCGCCGTTCAGGAAATCATCGCCGTCGCCGCCGTAGAGCGCGTCGCTGCCGGCGCCGCCCCGCAGCTGATCGTTTCCTTCGCCGCCGTGCAGCTCGTCCTCATCGGCGCCTCCGGTCAGGATGTCGTCGCCGGCGCCGCCAAACAGCTTGTTGCGGCTATCGGCGCCGACCAGAATGTCGTTGCCGGCGCCGCCGTCCAAATGCAACTCATTCACATTGAAGTTGCCCACGGCTTCGATGGAGTCGTCGCCGCCCAAACCGCTGATCTGCAGGAACTCGATGTCGCGATCGCGAATGTCCTCAGGCAAGCTGAAGCGGTTTTCGAAAGCATACACTCCGCCCTCGGCATCGGTCGTGATGGTTGAGACTTGGAAGACTCCTGGACTGATCTGGCGAACTTGCATCTGGTCGTTGTCCTCGGAGCCCAGGATCTCCAACGTATCGAGATGGGCGCCGCCGCGCACGACGTCCACATGGTCGTCCACCAGGCCCACTTCGATCTGAATCGCGTCCTGCCCGCTTTCGCCATAGATGTGGTCCAAGCCCGCTCCGCCGCGGAGCGTATCGTTGCCTTCGCCGCCGTGCAGGATGTCGTCGCCCATTCCACCGATCAACAAGTCGTCGCCGGCGCCGCCGCTGAGCTGGTCATTACCCGCGTGGCCCCGCAGCTCATCGTCGCCGGCGCCTCCGTCCAGCGTGTCGTCGCCCAAGCCGCCATCAAGGCGATCGGCTCCGTCGCCGCCGATGAGTACATCCGCTCCGCTGCCGCCTTGCAGCGTGTCGTCGCCGGCGCCGCCGTCCAGAGTCGCATTGCCCATTCCCGCGTAGAACAGTTCGTCATCGCCGGCCCCGCCCGAGAACACCGCATCGGAGGTGATCTCCGTCAGTGCGCTGATCGTATCGTTTCCTGTTCCGCCGTCCGCGTGGATGCTGGTCACGCCGTCAAAGAACTGTGTGTATTCCTGCTCTGCGCGTACGAAGGTCACCATCAGCGTCTCGCCGCCATGGCGTGATTGCCCCAGTGAGCGAATGACGAAGGACTCGTCCGGATCGTTCGGATTGCCCGCGTTCACTCGGCGATTCGCCGTCTCTCCCATGAACAGCGTCAGCGCCTCCGGTGTCGGAGATCGATCCCAATTGCGGCGCATCGCCCCAGATGACCTCCCCGTCGTTGGGTTGTGTGCGGCCGCTGACCAGGGTCATGCGGGCCAGCTCGAATTCGTCCTTGAAGACGGTGAACCCCAGCACGCCGAATTCGACGTGGGCATCCAAGCCGGCTTCGAGGCTGCCCGAGGTGTTCACGAGAGATCGAGGATCCGCGTCGATAATCGTGGTCAGTTCGTGCAATCGCACCTTGCCGTCATAATTCCAGTCAGCATCGCTCGCCTGGCCTGGACGAACGTTGCTCCAAATCGGCGTACCTCCGTTCCAGGATGCCGGGTCCGGGAGATCGTTCAGGTCAAAATCCAGATTGCCGTCGAGGAACGCATTGCCGCCGGCGGTGAACTGCAACAAGACCAAGTCCAGATTGGCCTCAACGCCCGCGGTGACTGTGGTGGTCAGCTGCACCTCGAATTCATCGTTCGCGCCGCCTTCCTGGTTGGTGTTGGCGTCGGCGTTATGGTCGTCGAGATAGAAGCCGTGCAGAAGCAGATCTTGCTGGCTCTCGAGGCTGGCCCGCAACGCCGTTTCCGAGGAGAAGTCCGCGGCTTGGGACAAGCGTTGGAGGCCGGCCGCGTCATAGCCGCCGCCCAGATTGAACTGACCTTCGAATCCGATCCCGCCGGTCACGGAGACGAAGTTCAGCAGCGGCGCGATGGGAATGTTGACTTGCAGTCCGAAATCGATGCTCGCATCCACATCAAACGTGAAGAAGTCGCTGTTTTCATCGCCCAACAGGAATCCCGCCAGAACTTGCGGATCGGTCAGAAACGGCACATCGATGGCGCCTTCGAACGCCGTCTTCCAAGACAGTTGCGACTTCCATGATTCGTCGGCGCCTTCCTGGTGCTTATCGTTCAGTCGCAGGAAGAAGCCTTCCTCTTGCACCTTTTGCAGGTTCGCCTCGATCGCGGCTTGACGGTCGGCGGCGGTCCGCGGATCCACGCCGGATGACTCGACCCGGAAGCTGAACTGGTTTTCCTCCCCTGCTTCCGTTTGATTCAGGCCGGTGTAATCCAGAATCGCATCGAGTCCTCGGACGGCTTTCTGCACCGAGGCGGGCGCCGACGAAAGAGCCGTAATCTCTCCGTAACCGGCCAGCACCGAGAGATCGCTGATCACCGGCAGGGGAGCGGTCAAGAAGTCCACGACCGGCTTGACCGGTCGCAAGTTGTCTTGCAAGTTGCCGATCAGCGGATCGATGAAGTCGCGATAGACGCTGCCCAGGTCCAGCGTCACGTCATTCATCGCGACGGCGACCGTATTGTTGGTCGCGGTCAGTTCGCCCTGGCTGTCGAATCCAAGCTCGGTGTCGTACGTAACCTGCGCTTGGGCGGTGACGGCCAGGTTGATCAACGCGTCGGACTGATGTTCGAGGAATGTCGGGAAGAAGGCCGCGTCGATATCCAGATAGGCGTCGCCCTCGCCGCTCAAGGCGCCGGTGACTTGAGGCGCCTCGGCGTCGCCGGCGACGTCCAGGACGTATTCGCCTTCGAATACGGAAACGACATCGCTGGCGTCGATGTCCGCCACGAAAACGCCCACGCGACCCTTGCCATCGGCAAAGTCGCTGCGAAGGGTCGCGGTGTAGTCGATGGCGACTTCGTCGGCCGCCGAGGAGTCGATATAGAACTCGCTCACGCCTTGGGCGTCTTCGCGAACTCCGAACGTCAGTTCGTAGGTCCATGTCACATCGAGGTCGACCGCGTTTTCTCCTCCCAGCTTCAGTTCCAGAGTCGGATCCGCGCCGACCAGGTCCAAATCGACTTGGGCCTCGCTGTTGCCGGTCAAGGACACGGTGAAGCGAATGTCGCTGTCGCCGTCCTGACCGCTGACGATGATCGCGTCCGGCGAAACGCCCAGAGCGTTGCTCAATTGTTGCACGACCGCCTCGGTGGTGACTTGCTGGCCGGCGGCGAACGCCACGCCTTCCAACTGGCTGCCGACGGTGGAGACGAATCGCGAGGTCTCGACTTCCGAACTGGCCAGGGCGTCGCCCACAAAGGGTGCGCAGGACATCCAGCACCGAATGATTGATGGTGCTTTGCAGCTCGGAGAAGTAGCCGCTTTCCAATCCCTCGTCGATCAACGACAAGTCGGCGGCCATCAATGCCCGCTCGCTCAGCTTCTCCAGCGAATAGAGACGCCGTTTGACGGCCTTTCGCTGGTTGCTCTTGCGAAAGATGCGGCTGAACAAAGAGGGCTTGCGGTTTTCCGAGCGGCGCAACATGAGAAGATTCTCCAACTCTGGGGTGAATGGCGGATAGCTGGGCCGCGGTCAGCGGCTATTCCGTCATGATCAACCCGTGGCGCCGTCCGCCACATTTTTGGAGAACTGGTTGTCGCGAACCGAAAGACGCGGCGTGGGTTTCCCAGGGTTGCGCTGCGCTTCACCCTGGGCTGGTTTGGGGTCGCCCCGTTGGGGCTTCGATGCCGGGACCGCGTGCGTTACCCAGGGTTGCGCTGCGCTTCACCCTGGGCTGGATTTGGGGCGCCCCGTTGGGGCTTCGATGCCGGGACGGCGTTGTTACCCGGGACCGCGCTTTACCCAGGGTTGCGCTGCCCAGGGTTCGTGCTCACCCTGGGCTGATTTGGGGGCGCCCCGTTGGGGCTTTGTTGCCGAGAACGGCGTCGTTACCCGGGAACGCGTGCGTTACCCAGGGTTGCGCTGCATTCACCCTGGGCTGATTTGGGGTCGCCCCGTTGGGGCTTCGTTGCCGGGACCGCCTGGGTTACCCAGGGTGCTGCGCAGCGCAACCCTGGGAAACGGCCTTATTCAATTCCGTCGGGCCCGATCGTTTCTATGAGAAGTCTGCGGAGCGCTTTTTGTTGCGCTGCGTTGAGCTTGCGATAGTGCTCAAGAAGCCACTTGCGATCTGAATCGATGCGCGAGAATTCAGTATGGGCTTTGACTCGCCAGAGCAATCGGAATGTCTCCGCGAACCAGTCTTTGTCTTCATTAGCCTTCTGAACCTCGAAGGGCCAATGCAAACCTTGGCCGATTCGGCGCGGCGAGCTGCTTCTTCCGGGCGGTTCTTGTAGTGCTGATCGACTAGCAAGATGTCCGTCTCAGACGGGATCGCGAGCCAGCGCGAGTCTGGTGAGATGTTGCCGAATCGCAAGGTTTCCAGGTACGGGGCTCCCGGCAAAGGCAACCCTGTTTGGCGGTCCCAGACGATTTTCTCGGTCTTGGACTCGGAATAGATTTTGCTTCCATCGCCGCTGAAGCCGACATCGGACACTTCCTGGCGATGCTTGCGCAAAACGACGACTTCTTGATCCGCGGGTGCTTCAAGCGAGTAGAACTTCGCCAGCGGCGGAGCCGACCAGGATGAGCGAGTCGTCTGGCGCGATGGACAGGCAGCGTGTGGGATAGACATTTCCGGCTTGCCACTTCCACAGTTCCTCGCCGGTCTCACGGTCCCAGACGATGGTCGCCTTGTCCTCGGAGACGGAGATCACGCGAGCGCTCTCGGAGTCAAAGGCAATGTCATTAATCCAATGCGAATGCCCGCTCATGCTTCGCAGCTCGACGCCCTCGACCACATCCCAGAGCTTCACCACGTGATCCAAGCCGCCCGTTGCAAGTAACGTTCCGCTAGGGTCCAGACTCATGCATTGCAGCGTCGCATGTCCGCGCCAAGACCTGCGGAGTTGATGGGTCGTGGCGTCCCAGACCTTCATGACTCCGTCACTGCCCGCGGAGATCAAGACCTCGCCGTCCGGGCGGAACGCGACGGCGACATACCCTGGTTGATGTCCCTTCAAGACGACATCGTTTTGCGGATCATCAATGCTCCAGAGTCGAATGGATCCGTCCGCGTCGGCCGAGGCCGCGCGATTGCTCTTGGGATCCCAAGCCACCGAGACCACGCTTGCCTGGTGACCATCGTACTGGCTGACCTGACGATAATCCTGCGCATCCCACACCCGCACGGTCTTATCGTGGCCGCCTGAAATCAGGAATCGGCCGTCGGGGGAGTACGCGCCGCAACGGACATGCCCCGTGTGTCCCGTCAACTTGTGGACGACTCTCTTGGTGACGACGTCGCGCACGTGAACCCGGCCGTCCAGGTCGCCCTCAACCCACCGCCGCCGATCCGGGCTGAATCGAAGAAAATCGTAAGCGATTCCCTTCAGCGGTGTCGCGTCGTCCAGACGCCACGTCTTAACCGTTCCGTCGATGCTGGCCGAGACCAGACGGGATCCGTCAGGAGCTGAACGACACTCGGCGGACTTCGGCATAGTGGCCGACGAACTTGCGAACAGGTTGCCCGTTTTTTGCGAGCATGAGTCGAACACACCGTCTTCGCCGGCCACAGCCACATAGACCCCGTCGGGACTCGTCGCAATCGCCGTGGCGACCATCCGCTCGTCTCTTTGCTCCCAGCGGATCTCCCCTGTGGCGAGATCCCAACATCTCAAAGTGCCGAACAGTAGTGATTCGCGACCAACGGACACGATCGCATTACTCGACGGATCGAAGTCAAGTCCTTGCAACCTCTTGCCGTGCCCTGAAAGTGTCCGCACCCGCTTTCCCGATTCGGCGTCCCACAGCGTGATCGTCCGTTCATCGGTGCATGCGGCGACTTGGCCGCCATCGGGACTGTATTTCAAGTCGGAAGGCCAACCCTCTAGCGAAAGCTCGATGGAGCGGACTGGCTTCCCGGTGTCGAGGCTCCAGAACTGCAGCGAAGTCTTGGTCAGCGTCGCGATCTGATCGCCGTTGGGACTGACGGCGAGACGAACAACTTCGCCGTCTCCGCCGACGAGCCGAGATTGTTCGCGTCCCGTCTTGGCGTCCAAGATTCTGATGACGCCGTTTGGCTCGACCACGAAAATCTGCTCGCCCGTGGAGCTGTAAGCCGCACCCGAGTATCCATGGATCGCCAACAGTTCTTCGCCGGTAACGGCGTTCCAAGTTCGGACGACCCAGTCGTTGCCCGTCGAGAGAATGCGTGATCCATCGGCGCTGTACGCGGCGGAGTTGGCCGCCCGACGGTGTCCGTAAAGCGTGATTCCATCGCCTTGAAACTGTCGCTTCGCCAGGCGCCACTCGAGTCGCCGCAGGTCGGTCGGAATGCTGTCCAGGAGTTCGTTCGCCTCCTTGGCTCGACCAGCGTCCCAGCGGGCAAGGGCCAGGAAGTAGTTCGCCCGCGCGACCGCCTCCATCGCCTTCCTTTCCGACTCGACCGCCTTCCTTTCCGACTCACCGCCTTCCTTTCCGACTCGACCGCTTGATCGCGTTGGTTCTTCATCTCCGCCCGCGCCGCGATGGCGTTGATCGCTTGTTGACGTGCTCTTTCGCCCTCTTGCCGGGAGGCTGCTTCCGCGATCGAGGCCCGCAACCACATGCCGCCCGTGCCGATCAAGCCCAGGATCAGCAGGCTCACGATGGCCAGCCCCGAGCCGAACAGGAGACGGTGCTTGCGGATCGCTTTTCGCAGACGATATCCACCGCTGGGCGGACGAGCCAGGACGACGTCGTGGTCAAGATAACGCTGGACGTCGTCAGCCAAAGCGGACGGCGTCTCGTAACGACGCGAGCGATCCTTCTCCAACGCCTTGAGAGCGATCCAATCGAGGTCGCGTTCCAGAACGCGGGCCAGCCCCTTGGGATCCAGGCCGCTGTCTTGTTTGCGAATCGATGAGTCAGTCCCCAACTCCTTCAAGCGTGAACTGGGGCGCGGAGGCTCTTCCTCGCGAATCATGGCCAGAATCCGATCCAGCGGCTCCTGACGAATGCGATCCGGTTGCAGAGGCGTCGTCCCCGTCAGCAACTCGTAGAGAATGGCGCCAAGAGAATAGACGTCGGTGCGAGCATCCACATCCAAGACGTTCGTAGCCGCCTGTTCGGGACTCATGTAAGCCAGCGTGCCGAAGAGTTGGCCATGCCGAGTCAGCAGCGAATGATCGGTCAAGCGGCCATCGTTTTGCAGTGCCTTGGCCAGGCCAAAGTCGATGACCTTCGCGACGGGTTGGTCGTCGTGCAAAGTCACCAGCACATTCGCGGGCTTCAGATCGCGATGAATAACGCCCTTCTGATGGGCGTGCTGCACGGCTCGGCAAGTTTGGATAAACAGCGCCAGTCGCAGAGGGAGCGAGAGCTGATGCTTGTCGCAATAACGCGTGAGAGGTTCTCCGTCAACGAATTCCATCGCGAAGTACGGCTGGCCTTGCGGCGTGACGCCGGCGTCCAGAACTTTGGCGATATGGTGATGATCCATCAAGGCGAGTGCTTGCCGCTCGGCGTCGAAGCGGGCGAGGATCTCGCGGGAAGGCTTGTGGACGCTGATCACCTTCAAAGCCACGCGCCGCTTCACAGGCTCGGTTTGCTCGGCCAGGTAGACGCTGCCCATGCCGCCTTCACCGATCTTGTGAAGGATCTGGTAGGGGCCGATTCGCGAAGCCAGGGTCTGGACTCCGCCGAGCGAGTCCTGCGAACCGCTAAGCGTCGAAGGGGCGATCGAATTGGTGTCGCTCCGCGAGAAACGACGATAGGCCTGCTCGCCGGCCTCGCGGTCCGCGGGATCGTCGAATTCCGAATACCGACTCGCTTCCAGCGGCAAACCGGCTTTGGCCCGCAATTCCAAGTCGACGCCGACCAGTTCGTAGATCAAGGCCGCCCGCTCGACGCCGCTGAATCCAGTCAGGTGGGCGGCGATGTCGGCGTGGGCCAGGTAATCCCGCTCGAAATCCGCGCAAACCTGCTCGATTCGTCGCAGTGATTCCAGAGACAGGTGCTCCGAGTCGATCATGGCAAATCCAATGCTCGGGTCAATCCGCGGTCAAATCGTGGTCAATCCACGGTCAAATCGCCAGCGACGGCGCGACGCGTCCGGCCGCCGTGGGACCACGGGATGTCCTCCTTACACGTTATGAACAACCAGAGCGACGGTCCGCCACTTTCTCGAGAATTCTCCAAATCGGCTCAGCTCGCCGCGTCCTGGGGCGGATTCTGGGCGTCTGAATCCGTCCAAATCTTGCGGATAATGCGAAGGCGGCGCTCCACGGATCGCTTGGCGCAGCCGATCCGCTCGGCAATCTCGTCAACGGAATATCCCTCCAAACGCAGCAAGGCGATCGCTTGCAGATTCGCGTCCTGCAGCGATTCCAGCAAGCGCTGATACTCGTCCTCAAGCTCGGCCAGGACGGCCGGCGAGAGCTCCCTGCCGTCAACTTGCTGGATCCCAGGGGGCGTGTCTCTTGCGTTTTCAGAATCTTGTGGGTGCTGAAGGAACAGGGACTCGCCGCGAACTTTGCCGCCGCCCCTCTTCTGCCGCGTCTCGTGCCGGACATAGGCCATGCCTTTCCGAGCGGTGATGCAGGTCAACAACTTCCACAGTTCCTGGCGGTTGGAAATCTCGTCCAGAGCGCCTCGCTGAGCCCCGGTGCACAAGCTCTTGAAAGCGCTCAGGGCTACGTCCTCTTCGTCCAGCACTCGTCGCAGGTGCTCGGGCAGCCGGGTCCTGGCGTAGCGCAACAGGCGCGGGAAGCAATGTTCGAACAGCCGCGTCACAGCCTGTTCGTCGCCGTCTTGCAACGACTTGAACCACAGCGTGACATCGTCTCGATCCTCGCGGGAGGGTTCCGTCATTTCGATGATCCAATGAACAAGAGGCGTTCTGCGAATCTCGCCCGCTGGCGTACTCCCAACACCACGGAATTCCGACCCACGAAGGACTCCAACGATTCTACGGCGCTGATGGCCTGATGCGAGTCTCTTGCAGGAAGAACACGGCGTGGCCCAGTCGCTCCGGCAAACCCAATTCCATCTCCACCAACAGATCTCTTTGCTTCTTGGCGAACCAGCTCGCGTCCGGCTTCTGGGCCAGGTACTGCTGCAAGGCGGCGTAAGCCAAACCGGGGTATCCCGCTCGCCGTAACCGGCGGACATTCAGCAAGACGAACTCGGGGGCGTTCATGTCCACCAGTTGGTCCAATGCGTCGAAGGTCGCGGCGAATTGCTGATCCAGTCGTTGTTGATCCAAGATCGGATGCTCCTTGACCACGTCCGGCAGCTCCATGTAGCCCAGCGCCCGGCCCTGGCGGTAGAGCGCGTCGACTCTCCAGGCAAAAAGTTGTGGGGCCGTCTCGCCCTTGGCGCCTTCACTCAGGGCAAAGTTGCAGCACGCGGTCAGCCGCTTCCACAACTTGCTCCAAGTGCTGTTTGCGCAGCTCCGTCTGGTCCAGCGCCGCCAGTTTCCTCCGGTTCGCCGACAGGAGTTCCGGTTCCTTCCGCCAACCGGCCAGCGCCTCCTGTAGGATTTCCCGCGGCTCGACTCCCTGGTTCCGTTGTTGTTCCAACGACGCCTGCACAGGGTCGGCGTGAAAAAGCGTTAGCCAGGGCGTCGTCAGCGTGCGATCCAACTGCCTGCGAAATCGCTCGCTGTCGGTTTGCAACAACAGCCGACCAACCATCAGCGAGGCGTGCCGTGATTCATCGATCGTCAACTTGGCGTAAAGATCCGCGGCGATGACTCGTTCGCCTGGTTGCAGCGGCGCGTCCTTGGTTCGCAGACGCCCCTGGTAGCGGGCAAGCGAGCCTTCAGCTTCCTTTGTTTCAGCCGCCAAGCGAAACGCCGGTTCGCCGGACAGGTCGGCCGAGGAATCCAATGCGATACATTCATAGACTCTGGGCGGACGTCGCCATGACGGATCATCCGCATTCTGCTGAGCGTCCAGCGGGCGGACTTCGGCCAACAACCAGCGACCAGCATGCTGAACGGCGTCCACCGTACGATGCACGGAGGGTTCGCCGATCGGCCTTCCCGCATGATCGAACTCGCGCAGCTGCACGATCGATTGACGCCGAGTCCACTGAGCTGTTTCGCGGGGCGCGGCGTTCGGATCGTGCATCGATGGCTCGGCCACAACAAAGCAACGGCCGCCATTGGATCTGGGGCTGCCCGTAATGTGATACCAGAAGGACCGCGACCGAGGCGTCTCTGCTGGTTCGAGCGCGACCAGCCGCGGCGGAACCAACTCGCGAGCGATCGGCAGGTACGGCCGCCAGAGGGCTCCGGTTGTCTCGAACAACGCGTGAGGCGACGCGGGCAATGCGTCCTGCAACGACAATTCTGCTGGCGGCTCCTCTCGCGAATGCGGCCGCAAGGACTCGTCGAATTGGCCGCAGAGGAAAGCGATCGACGGCGGCTTGGATCGATCCACCGCGTCGCCCCGTGGTCTCGACAATTCCTCCGCCCCTAGAATCAGGACTCCGCTTTGCCCCTTAAAAACATGTTGCCGCGAGTAACAGCCGCTGCCGAAGTAGTTGTTCCATCGGTCGTCGTTGGCCAGGTCGCCTTGGGAATCAAACACGAGGCGCGACTGCACATGATCCACGCTGATGCCGGATCCGTAGTCGTCCCAGTAGCAGGTCGCGTCCAAGGCGTTGTCGGGAATCGCACCGACGAACCACGCAGGATCCAGGATAGTCATCATGGATGGATCCGCCTTTTCCGTCAGCGAGTTCAACACCAGCGGCAAACGCACGCGGCGTCGGTCCTGCGCATCGAATCCGCTCAGAGAAACCAGCGAAAGGCGGCTCGCTTTGGCGCCATCGACTTGGATGATGGTTTCTTTTGGGGTGCGCGAAACGATTCGGATTTCAAGACCTTGCGTATCTGCGCGCCACTGGAAACGGCTATCGGGAAGTCCGATCGATCCCTGAAACACATCGGGCGACATGTGGCGAAGTTGCACCCAGCGAGACGGTGCGAGAGTCGCTGGGTACGCGTCGCGTTGCGTTAACTCAGGCCTCCATCGCGGCGTCGCTTGCTGGAAGCCGGCGGGATCTCCCAAGGCGAGTGCGTTGGTTCGCCAGAGGTCCGCTGCGTCGTCGAAACCCGCGTAGTATCTGTGCGCCGCGGACGCTGCTCGGTCTTGTTTGACTTGATTCGCAGGAGAGTCCGGACCGGCCGGTGGCGCGGTAAGTGGCGTGGCCAGGCACTGCGCAAGCCTGGACACGGCAACCGCCAACGACTGGCCGTCGATCCGCGGATTCACAACGCGATCCAACAGCCAGTAACCCGCATCGGGCATGTCGGTCCAAGCGGGATGAACCACGAACTCCGGAGCACACGCCGCTCGTCGCCTGATGAGAATCGGCATGTCGAATTCCCGCGACAACGATCCCAGCAAGCGGAGACAGTGGAAGGGGTGCGCCGCCGAATCCTCGAGATCGACGCAGACCATATCGCAATGTTGGCGCTTGGCGGCTTCCAGGCAGCGACGCAAGTCCACGGGGCCTCGCTCCCAATCCAACCAGACCAGTTCGGCGTCGGGTGCGGCCTGATGGGCGATTCCCAGCAAGGCTGGACGGTTCCAGGGATCGTGGGCCGTGGGATCTCCCTGCTGGATTCGCAAAGTCCAAAAGGGCGTACGCTCGGGGTGCTCGCCTGAAACGTCGCCAACACAAACGGCGTATTCCAAGGGTTGGCGACGCAGCACAACAGTGGTGGATTTCGCAGGCAAGTCGCCGTGCACCACTTCAGCGGCGTCGAATTGCAAATCGCCGTTCCAGTCGCCCGCCAGCATGATCGAATCGTCGCGAACCTGCAGCAGCACATCGCTGGGCAATTGCCAACCAGAGTGCAACAGAATCGGCCGAGCGTCCCAATCCCGGAGGGCTTCGCCGGTCAGGGCGGCGCGAACGCGTGGGTTAGCAAGATTCCTTCGTTGCGCCCACTGACGGACCAGCGCGTCGCGGGCGTCGGCCATGGGTCGCGCGGGGCTCAGGCTCACGGAGCGAAACAAGCGGCATGCGTTATCGCTGGGCCAGGAATCCGGCAGCCGCAGAGTTTGTCCGCAGGCGCCTTGCACTTTGCCGGCGTCGCGATCCCACAGGCCCTCATCGCAAGCTTCGAAGGCGACCGTTCCCGTGGAGGACCCCGTTCCGTCGATGCAGACCAACCGATCCAACAAGTGGTCCGCATCGTTGCTGGTGAGCAGAACCTTGTCGATCGACTCGACCACGCCAATTCGCAGGGGCCGCAACGCTTCCCACGCTCGCGCTTGGCGAGCCGGCCAGGCTCAGCAGCAAGAGCTGGGCGAGCAGCAGCCAGATCTTGGCTCGGCGACTGCGAGTCTGGCGGGTGAGTTGCGCGTCCCCTCCCGCGGGAAACGGCTCGTCGACGCCGACGTGCTGCGACGGATGTTGATGATGTTGTATCATGGCGTTGATCGTCAGCACCCTCCCTGAAACTGGATTCGCTCGGGCAAGCCAACCTGCAAGGAAAGGCAATGGATATATCTCAGCAAGGAGCGTTCTCTTCGGCCAACGCAAGACTTGAGCGGTTGCTTCACACCGCGACCTTCCCGCCAACGCAAATCGAGTCGAAGCTGCAAGCGATTCGCGAGGTGGTGCTCCGCGAGTCTTCAAGTATTCACTCCGGCATGTTCGACAGCATCCACACCAACGACCTGCGTTTACTTTTTCGTTCCTACGACGAGCTCTTTTTCAATCGCGCGTTGAGCGACGCTTTGGACGGATGCCCGATCTACTTTCGTTTGTCCAACCGCATGACGCGCGCCGGGGGCAAGACCATTGCTCGTTATACTTCCCGCGAGCGAAGTGTGGCCAAGGAATATGAGATTGCGATTTCCACCTTCCTGCTGTTTTCGTCTTTCCGCGGAGTGGAGCGCGAAATCAAAGTCGTCGGTCTCGCCTGCCAGGACCGGTTGCAGGCGCTGCAACGCGTCTTTGAGCACGAGTTGGTGCACCTGGCCGAGCTGCTGGCGTTTCGCGATTCCAGTTGTCAACGAGCACGATTTCAAGGGATCGCCAAACGTTGCTTTGGGCATGCCTGCCATCGTCATGAGCTGGTCACGCAAAACGAAGTCGCCCACGCGCAGTTCGGCATCACCCGCGGCTCGCGCGTGCGTTTCCGCCATGAGGGAACACTGTATCGCGGCCTGGTCAATCGCATCACCAAACGGGCCACCGTTTTGGTCGAGGATCCAGCGGGAGTGCGGTATAGCGATGGAAAGCACTACGTCAAGTTTTATGTGCCGCTCGCCGCACTCGAACCCGATCTGCGGCACAACGAAGACTGAACCCTGTCCTGGGGTGCGCTCGCCGCGACCCCAGGCTTTGGGGTTGCACCGCGTTGCGGTGCGGTCACGGGCCCCGGCTGTCCTGGGGTGTGCGGTGCGGTCAGGGGGCCCGCTTCTTATCCTTCTTTTCGGCTTCTTTCTTTCCGCGATTTCGCCCGCCACGTTTTGCTTCGGGCGCCTTCAAGAGGCTCGGGGGAAGTGATGGTCAGGCGAGTGGCTTGTGCTTGATTGGGAAACGCTTGGTAGTACCAGCCTTGAACCTCGACCTTGTCCCCTTCGCGGAGGAGCGAGAAATCCGCGACCTCGACGGCGACCTTGGCGTCTTCGGCCAAGGGCGCGGAGATCGACACGCCGCCCCAGGCGACGGTCATCATTCCATTCTTGAAGGACACCAGCTTGCCGGCGACCAGATAGGGAGCGGCGGCGTTGGGGTCGGGCTTTTCTGGCTTCTCGACGTCTTCAAAGATGCCCCTCGTGTCCGTGCTGTCGCGGACCACGCCCATTTGCACGCCCGGTTTGGGAGTGAACACCGTGACCTCCCGCACCGGCGCAGTCGCCTGACCCTTGTTCGTCAACGACGCGAGAAAACGAACGATCAAACCGGGTCGAAGCCAGGCTGGTTCGGCCATCGCCGAATACATGACCTGATCCCCTTTCTCGGGCGGCTTGACGAACCACTGATCGCCCTTGGCTGTCACCACCTGCAGAATGCCCCGTTGAGCGGCTTTCAATTCACCTTCGAATCGCACGTTCTCGCGTTTGGGTTGTTGCCGCGCGACGCCGTAGGCGGCCGTCGAGAGCCCCAGTAAGACGAGCAGGACGCAGATCAAGGCCCCTAAGGCGTGAGGCCGTCGTGGCCGAATTCGCGACATGGCTTCTTTCCAGGGAGAGTGAGTAGGGCAGGGATCGTTCAGGTGGGACCCACAGGCGAGGCGACCAGGGGGTCGCGCATTCGCTCAAGGATAAGGCGCCAAGCCCTCCTGGTCCAGAAAATGCCTCTTGAGCAGTATGTGTGGGTGAGTTTTTTCTCGGGAAGCTTGCCAAGCGTGTGAAATAAGGCGACTTCGATGGCTCTTGAGCAACGCGGAAATGGGGAGCAGTTTAATTGTTGAGGGAGGACGCGCAGTTTAGGAGGACAACTTGCGGCAGGGGCGAGGGCCGCGGCGTGCGGACCGTTCCTGGGCGGACACGGACGGTGAATTCACGTTGAGTTCCAGCGATTCTCCTGACAAAGAAATCGTCGCCAATCCCGTTCGATCAAAACAGCCTGTTCCGCGCAGCCCCCCAAAACAACTAAACTGCTCCCGGCCTTGATCGTAAGCCGGTCCAGCTGGGAGGGTAGCAGGCCCGACGGGCCGGCACAATTTTAGCCGTGGCCGTAAGGCCACGGAACGTCAACGGAAACGGGTCCACAGGCCCGAAGGGCCGACACAATCAGGACTTGTGTCGGCCCTTCGGGCCTGTGTCCGATCTGGAAAGGTAACCGTGGCCTCACGGCCACGGCTAGAATTGTGTTGGCCCTCCGGGCCTCGGACAGAGTCGGGTTGACCACCTTACGATCAAGGCCACTGCTCCCCATTTCCTGCTCAGAAAATCAAGCCGATCCATGCTGATCGGACGAGCCTAGCTCGGGTGGATCTCCGCTGTACTGGCGTTCGCCACGCGTCAACCAACGCCACCTTGGTCGCGAGCGACGGGCCGACGTCGCCGCCCGATCAGCGGGCCGGTTGCCAATGGCGCCCAGCGGCGCGACAATGCATCGCTTCTTTCCCAGCGAGTTCGCGGTTTTTCGAGGACGATATGTCGGCAGTCGGACGCAACGCACCCATCACCGGGCCTGGCTTGCTGCAATTGAAGCAGCAAGGCAAGAAGATCGCCATGGTGACGGCCTACGACTACATCTGGGCCGCTCTCGCCGATCAGGCCGGGATGGATGTCATTTTGGTGGGCGACAGCTTGGGCATGGTCGTACAAGGCCGCGCAACCACGTTGAGCGTCACCATCGAGCAAATGATCTACCACGCCGAGATTGTCGCTCGAGCCGTTCGCCGAGCGATGGTGGTGGCCGATCTGCCCTTTCCCATCAACCTCGCCTCGCCGGCCGAAGTCGTCCGCGACGCCGGCCGGATCATGAAGCAAACCGGTTGCCATGCTGTGAAGATCGAGGGCGGGCGCGACGCCGCGAACGTGATCCAGGCCCTGACCTCGACCGGCATCGCCACCATGGGCCACGTTGGCCTGCGTCCCCAAAGTGTGCATCAGCTGGGCGGCTATCGAGTCCAACGGGATCAGGATCAATTGGTGCAAGACGCTCTGGCGGCCGAGGCCGCCGGCGCCTTCGCGTTGGTGATTGAATGCGTGCCCGCCGAAGTCGCCCAGGTCGTGACCCAGGCTCTTTCGATTCCCACCATCGGCATTGGCGCGGGCGCCGCCTGTGATGGCCAGGTGCTGGTCTTGCACGACATGCTGGGGCTTACGCCCGGCCGCCCGCCGAGATTCGCCAAGCAATACTTGGACCTCGGCCAACAGACCTTGGCCGCCCTGCAGCAATACGCCAAGGAAGTCCGCGAAGCATCCTTCCCCGACGCCGACCATGAATTGAAATAGCCGCCAGCGCACTCAACAGGACGCTCCAAGAGCGTCGATTTCCCGCCGACCTGCTCAATGCGATTGCCTTCGTTCTCGCATGCGAAAATAGCGATGCAGGCTCTCTAGATAATCGCCTTGAGGATTGAGGGCGAGCTGCGCGACGCCCAATCGTTTCAGTCGTTGTTCCAGGCGAGCCTCCCTGGCCAAGGCGGCTTTCCGAAACGACTGACGAACAAGTCGCGAGCGCGTGTCGACCTCAAAAAGCCTCCCGGATTCGGCGTCGCGCAACGTCAAGAACCCCACATTGGGCAACTCCTGTTCTCGCGAGTCGGCGACAGTAACGGCCGTGACATCATGCCGACGATGCGTTAACGCCAACACACGATCGTCCAACGGTCCCAGGAAATCGCTGAAGTAGAAAATCACCGCGCGGCGTTTCAAAACGCGGTTCAGAAATCGCAGCGGCGCCGTCAGATCCGTACGATCGCCGGTTGGTTGCACGGAGAGCAACTGGCGAATGCTCCTCAAGACGTGCGCCTTGCCCTTGCGAGGCGGAAGGTACTCTTGCACGGTTTCCGCGAAGGGCGCGACGCCGACCTTATCGTTGTTCTTCAGGGCGGAGAACATCAACATGGCGGCGATCTCGGTAATCAACTCGCGTTTGGATCGTTGGCCGCTGCCGAAATCGCCGGACGCCGAAATATCCACGACGAAGATCACGGTCAATTCGCGCTCTTCGCGGAACCGCTTGACGTAGCAGTCGCCAGTGCGGGCGGTGACGTTCCAGTCAATGGAGCGAATGTCGTCGCCCGGTTGGTACTCGCGAACTTCTTCAAACTCCATGCCGCGTCCACGGAAGACGCTCTTATATTGCCCGGCCATCAGGTCGTTGACCGAGCGATTGGCGGTGATCTGAATGCGACGCACCTTACGGAGCAAATCGGCGATGTAGTCGTCCGGCATGACAGTTGGCGGCGAGAAGGCGAAGCGGCTGGATCAGGGAACGGGAATGGCGGACAGCAGCTGTTCGATCACGTGGTCCGTGGTTTTCTCTTCGGCCTCGGCTTCGTAGGTCAAGAGAATCCGATGACGCAGCACATCGGGCGCGATGTCCTTGACGTCTTGGGGCGTGACGTAACCTCGGCCGTTGAGAAACGCGCTGGCCCGCGAGGCCAGCCCCAAGAAGATGGTGGCGCGAGGGGACGCCCCGCATTCGATCAAGGGACGGAGCGTCTCGAGCTTGCCGTCGGGATCGCGGGTCGCTCGCACGATGCGAAGCATGTAGTCCTTCAACTGATCGTCGATATACACCGAACGGACGACTTGCTGCATTCGCAGCACTTCCTCGGCGGTGACCACCGGTTGAATCTCGGGACGTACATCGGCCAACGCTCGATTCAAGACCTCGCGTTCATCGTTTTCGCCAGGATAGCCGATGTTCACCTTCAACATGAAGCGGTCCACTTGCGCTTCGGGCAACGGGTACGTTCCCTCCTGCTCCAGGGGATTTTGAGTGGCCATCACCAGGAACAGGCCGGGCAAGGGAAACGTTTCGTCACCGATGGTGACTTGCCGTTCCTGCATGGCTTCCAGCAGCGCGGACTGCACCTTGGAGGGCGCTCGATTGATCTCATCGGCCAACACGAAATTCGCGAAAATCGGGCCCTTGCGAGTTGTGAATTCGCCCACCGAGGGATTGTAGATGAGCGTACCCAGCAAGTCCGCCGGCAAGAGGTCCGGCGTGAATTGAATGCGTTGAAAGTCGGTATGCAGCGCATCGGCCAAGGCCTTGATCGCCGTTGTCTTGGCCAGCCCCGGAACGCCCTCGAGCAAGATATGGCCCTCGGTCAACAGGCCGATCAGCAACCGCTGCAGCATCTGATGCTGGCCGACGATCGCCTTGCCCAACTCGCGCCGCAATAGGTCCAAAATCGGCGCCTGCTCAGCGACAGCCGCCTTGATCTCTTGCACGTCCACGCGCGTCACATCCTGCTCGATAGACCCGGAATCGGAAAGCCGTCCAACTTAACAAGCCGGGAGGCCAGTGGCTATGCCGCACCGGCGAGCGCCGCCTGGGCCGTCTTGGCCTTCCAGCTCAGCACGCCCAACGGGCGTGGGGCGCATCACCCCGGCTACTTGCCCACCGTGCCGAGCAACCGTAGGCAGCGAGATTCCAGCATTGACCAATCGTCGCCGAAAACCGACGCGAACTCACGAAGTTTGTCGGCGGCGGAGAGGACTTTGTCGGGCGGCCGGGACGCGGTCAGCGTCAGGTACCGCAAGTACCGCTTGGGTTCATGCTCGCTAAGAAAGAACGTCAGGGCCCAAGCTTCCGCATACGCCAGCTCCCCGTCGCGGCGAAACAACGATTCGTCCTCGGTAATCAAGTTCACCAGGAAGTCGTCGCGACGAGACTCGCGGCGGCGAGTGAAATCCGCCAAACGCGACTGGTTCAGGCGATCGGAGCGATTCGGATACGCCGTAGCGTTCCAAATTCCCGGCGCTTCAAACAGGCAACCGAGTCCTTCAACCAGCCAGCGAGGCGGCGGTGCATAACGGCTGTGCAATCCCGTGTTGAAAGCGATTTGATGGGCGGCCTCATGAATGAGCGTCGCATTGTTCTGTTGCCAGGCCGCCGACTTGGCCTGCGCGTCCACATCATACATCACGATGCGATTGCTTTGATGCGAGTAGTAGCCTCGCAAGTTCGGCGATAATCCGCGGGCGCCCTCCCGGATCGCGTAATGCATCATGTCCTGTTGCGTGGGAAACACGATCGCCGCCAAGGGAAAACGCGGTGGGCGGGGCGTGGTGCCGCGGACTTGGAAGAACCAGCGAAAGGCGCGATAGATGCTCTCGAAACGCTCCACCCACACCTCGCCCTGCCCGGGCGGATGCACGACCAGATAGTGGCTCGACTGCGACACCTGCATCTTGCGACCGAATTCGCGCGTCAACGCGGCCCTCATCTCGCCTTGGGTAAGCGGGCGGAAGTCGCCCTGCGGCTCCATCCGCAGTTGCCCCGCCAGGGGATGCAGTTGGCCGTCCGAGGTCAAAACCGAAATGGCTCGATTGGCGCCTCGAATCGGCACGCCCTGCAAGCTGACGCTCTCGGTTTCCATCCGCCAGGCGCGCAGCTGCTGGCCCCAACAGGGCTCGCCCGCGGCGATCAGCACCAGCACCCAGGCGACTCGCGATCCTCGCGATTGGAATAATCGGTACACCTGCAAGTCTCTCACCTTGTGCGGGGGAGCCAAATAAAGCGGCAGCGCGGAAGCTGACGACTTACTCAAAACCTAGCATTCCCTGCGAGGCGACGAGGCGCCGCACACGCAAGCCGATCACAGCGGCGTTGATTCGATGTTCGCCCGATGTTCGCCGCCTGCCCCAGTCCCATCTCGCCAAGGAACAATGCCTAGCATCCTGGGGCGAAAAACGCGACAATGAGACCAAAGGGATCGGGCCTGATCTCCGCGGCGTCGCCGCTGGATTGACGAGTTCCGTCCCTTTTTTGACCGGCACCTTGGGAGAGGAAAGATGCTCAAGCAGCGAGTCCGCCGACAACGATTGGCTTGTTGCGGTGTCTTCGTCGCGCTGCTGGGCGCGAGCGAGGCCGCCGCACAACAGCCGGGGGCGCCCGAGTTTCCGCAACCCCCGGACCCTCCCGCCAACGCCGTCGCTCGGCCCACCAATCAGGATCCGCCCAGACCGTCCGATGCACAGCCCAAGGACGAACCCGCAACGGACCCACGGATCGCCGCGAAAGTCGAACAGCTGATTTCCGAACTGGATTCGGCGTCCTTTCAGGAGCGTGAACAAGCGACTCAAGCGCTGCAGGAGCTGGGCGTCCCAGCGGTCAAGGCGCTGGCCAAGGTGATGCCGGGTGCTTCGCCCGAAGTCGCGATTCGCGGCGTGTATGTGCTGGGAGTGATTTCCACGTCCGGCGATCCCGACGTGCAGGCGGCCGCGCGGGACGCCTTGGACGAGATCGTTTCCTTCGACACCGTCGCCGCCGCGTACGCTCGGGACACGCTAGGCACCCTGGAACGCTCCATGCGTCGTCGAGCGATCGACGAGCTCCGACAACTGGCGCGAAATTGCAGGTCGATCGTTTTGAACAAGGCCAGGAAGTGCGACAAGAAGTCTCGGAAGTCAAGCTGGATGATGATTGGAAGGGAGAAGACCGCGACCTGCGCTGGCTGCGAATGCTGAGCGGCGTGTCCCGCGTCACCCTGGAAGGCGAGAAGGTGACGCCGACCTGGTTCAAGAGTCTGCCTCGAACCCGAGAGTTTCGCACCTTGATTGTCAAGAACGCGGACCTGACCGTCGAATGCATCGACGAGCTTGTGGAAGCAGAAGGCCTGGCGGCGCTGGAAATCAAATACTGCAAGTTCGGCGATCGCGAAGCGATGAAGCTGATCGTCATGAACCGCCTGGAAAGCCTGCGCGTCATGGGCGGCCAGATCAGTGACCGCATCAAGGACCAAATTCGCCTGGCGCTCCCCAACGCCGAGGTCGACATTCGCCGCGGCGCCTTTCTCGGCGTCTCTTGCATCGCCCACCCCTTGGGCGTCGAAATCGTTCGCGTGGAGCCAGGAACATCCGCCGAACAAAGCGGCTTCAAGCCGCAAGACGTGATCGTCTCGTTCAATAGCCAACCGGTGCAATCATTCGAAGATCTGACCTCCTTGATCTCGCAATACCAATCCGGCCGTAAGGTGCCCATCGTGATCGCGCGTAACGCCAACATCAATGGATCCCAGGTCGAGATCGCCGCCGACAAGAAGTGGTTGTTGGAAGGCAAGGCTCATGTCTTGGGCGTGGAGATCACTTCCGTTGGCGAGGGAGGCCTTGGCGATGCGGCCGGTCTGAAGGTGAAAGACGTCATCGCGTCCATCAACGAACAACGCCTGAATAAGATCGAAGATCTGCCCTCCGAAGGCATCGCCACCATCGCCTTCTTGCGACAACAACCTGAGGTCTTCCAGCGCGACGTCGAACTGGGCCGCGATGCGCGCGACTAAAACATCGCCTGAATCGTGGGGGCGATCTTGAACGCGGCGATGTAGCCGGCGATCGCGCACAACATCACGAAGCCGCAACCCGCCAGCACATTCTCCGGCAGGCCGTTGCGGTCCTCGCCCATCACCGACTTGCTCGCCGTCAGCCACCACATCGCCAACGCGGTCAAGGGCGCGGCGACGACGGTAAAGGCCTGAGCCGTGACGATCGCCGCAACCGGCGATTGCTTGGTCTCGATCACCCAGAGCGCGACGCCCATGCCGGAAATCAGGATGAGGGCGGTGATTCGCTTGGGCCACGGGTCGTCTCTCCCGCAGCCCAAGCCCAACGCATCGGACAGAATATAACCGCCCACCATCGAGTTGATCAGGAAGGACGAGTAGGCGGCGGAAATCAAGCCGATGCAGAACAGCAGCTTCCCCAAAGGGCCAAACAGCGGTTCGAGCTGTGTCGCAATCGAGCCGATATCGATGATGTCCTTGCCTCGCAGCACGGCGGCGGACGTGGACATGATCATGAGCGTGATGCTCAGCATGATCAACGTCCCCACCCGCGCGTCAAACATGCCGTCGCCCAACTGGTCCTTCTTCCAACCCTTGTAGCGGACCAGGTACGACTGAAAGAAGGCGGCGGGGATCACGAACGTGGTTCCGACCAGGCCTAGCAAGGAGATGTCGGTCAAGCCCGCCAGTCCTTCGCGGCGCCATGGCGGCAGCATGCCGACAGCGAATTGCTGGAAGTCTGGTCGGGCGAAGGCGAGATTGACGGCGAAGGCCAACAGCATCACGCCGACGAAGACGCTCATCAAGATCTCCAGAGCGCGGTAGAAATCGCGGAAGCCGAAGAGAAAAATTAACGAAGCCATGTTGAACACGACAATGCTGTAACGGAATTCAAAGTACTGAGCCAGGGCCGCGTGGACTCCCAGATTGTTGCCGAACTGATAACAGGCGCAGATGAAGAAGACGCCCAATCCAATCAGGATCGCCAGCCAGGAGGCTCTCCGCTCGCGCAGCAAGTCCAAGGCGGACCGCTGCGTCACCACGCCCAGGCGAGCGCCCAGCGTCATGTAGCACAGCATGAAGATCGCCGACAGCAGAACAACCCAGCCCCGGGAGTATCCATGTTCGGAGCCGACTTTGCTCGCCGTCAGAATGCTGCCTGGACCGATCACCACGCAAGCGGTCACCAGGCCGGGTCCCAAGGAGCGAAGAAATCGAGCTAGAAGCGACATGTCGGCGATCCAGGCGAGAGGAATCGTGCCGGGCTGCTGTTGTTCGAGGGCGGCCTTCTGATGTCTAATGCAGCGATCCCCATCAGTCCTCGGTCCGTGATTGTGGACCGCCGCGAGGCCGCTGACAAGCTATCCCGCAGAACTGACCGCCTCTAATCGAAGCCTTGACGCCAACGCCCATGACAAGCTCACCCGCGAACCCGCCGCCCGAGTCCGATCCCGTCATGGATGTGAACCTGCAAAAGATGCAGTTCATTTGCCTGGCGATCCTGGCCGGCATCGCCGTGGGCGTATCGCTTTTTTACCTGAAGACCGTGCTGCTGCCGTTCGTCATCGCGATCTTCGTTGTCAGCGGCTGTCGGCCGATTCTGGAGTATCTGGAACGGCGATTGCATCTGCATTGGTTTATCGCCTTTGGCATCACGTTCTTCATCGGGTTGCTGCTGTCCGCGGTGTTCGCGCTGTTCACTTGGCTGTCGATTTACGATCTGGCCCAGAATTCTTCGCAATATGATCGTCGCGTCAAGGCGATCTTCTCCTGGGTGAGCGACCAGATGACGCCCGATGAAGCCGAGCACCCGCCGGGCGACCGCCCGCCGGCGCCTCCCACAACGCAACGCAGACCCGTGCATTGGGCGTTGGCCGAGCTGCTGGATTTTCTCGCTCAACGCAGCCAACAATCCGCGCGGGACATCGCTAACGCGCTGACGGGATTGATGTCGTCCTTCGTGCTGGTCATGATCATCGTGTTCTTTCTCTTGCTCGATCGAGCTTCGCCAACGCGAAAGAACTCCAGAACTTTCCTGATGATCGACCGCCAGATTCGCGAGTTCATCGTCTTGAAGACGGTGATCTCGGTGTTGACCGGCTTCGCCTTCGGACTCGTGCTCTGGTTTTTTGGCATCCCCTTGGCCGTCGTCTTCGGCATGCTGGCGTTTCTGCTGAATTACATTCCCAACCTGGGTCCGGTGATTGCCAGCCTGTTGCCGCTGCCGTTCCTGATCCTCAACCCGGAAACCAGCATTGGAGAAGGCATGCTGATCTTTGGCTTAGGCATGGCCGTCCAGTTCTTGAGCGGCAATGTGATCGAGCCGAAGATCATGGGCGACTCGTTCAACGTTCACCCGGTGGTGCTGCTGTTCGCGCTGCTCTTTTGGGGCCTGGTCTGGGGCATCGTCGGCATGTTCCTGGCGACGCCGATCACATCGGTGATTCGTATCGTCCTGGACCAAAACTCGGCGACACGGCCCTGGGCCGACTTGATGGCCGGTGACCTGGCCATCATCGACAAAGCCACACAGCAGGACTAGTGCTGTGTAACGCCGAGGCGGACTGGCCAATGCTGTCCTCTGCGTTTCTCCCAGCTGTCCTCCAGCTGAGCACGCGGTCAACTGACCCGATCCTCTATCCGGAGGGCTTGGTCATTCTCAAACGCCTTGCACGCTGTCCGCGGCGACGCTATTCCTTCTTCGTCAGCCCGGCGTAATCAGCGGCGATCTGGAGGACTTCGTCGAGATAATAGTCTCGCTGGATCTTATTTCCCTGGCGGGCTTCTTCAAGTTCCGTGGCGACTTCCTCTTCCACGGCTTCTTCACTCTCATCATCACCCCGATACTTCTTGAACTTCTCCTCGTTCAGGGGCACTGTCTTGCGGCTTTGTTGATCTTCGAATCGCTTGACGCGTTGTTCGACTTTGTGGAAGTCCTTTGATTCGACGATCCTCGCCTGCGAACGCGCCGCCAACTCGTTCTTGAGTTCGGCGTCCACCATATCGCTGAGCTGGAACTCGGCAGGGTCGATGGAGTCGAAGGCGATCGCGTAGTCCAGTTCCTTTTCGCCTTTGGCGATGACGTCGGTGATGGACGGCAGCACGATGTCGGACACGACGCCGCGGTTTTGCGTGCTATCGCCGTTGGGGCGATAGAATTGAGAAATGGTGATCTTCAGGGCGCCAAAGTTCGGCGCGTCATCACGGCGCCCGATCAGATTGGGCCCCAACTCCAAGAGTGTTTGCACGGTGCCTTTGCCGTGAGTGGAATGATCGCCGACGATGACGCCGCGATGATAGTCCTGCACGGCGCCGGCGAGAATCTCACTGGCGCTCGCGCTGAATTTGCTGGTCAGCACCACCAGGGGTCCGGCCCAAGCCATGCCGGCGTCGCGGTCCATATGCCGCATCACGCCGGGCGTGGCGCGTCCTCGAGTGGGGCCCTTGACCTGCACCACCGGACCTCGGTCAATGAACAATCCGGTCAGCGAGATGGCTTCCGATAAGCTGCCGCCGCCGTTACGCCGCAGGTCCAGCACGACGGAGTCAACTTCCTGCTTTTTGAATTCGTCCAGAATGGCCGCGACATCGCGAGTGGTGCTGCGGTAGTTGGCCTCATCGCGTTGAGCCGCTTCCATATCGGCGTAGAAGCTGGGCAGATCGACTACACCCACGCGATAGGGTTTGCCATCCGGTTTCGCGCCGACCTCCATGACCTCGCCCGCCGCCGCGGCGTCCTGCAACTCAATGCGATCGCGCGTGATCGAGTAGACTTTCATCTCCGTCTCGCCGGCGGGCAACACGCCCAATCGCACAACCGTACCTTCCGGGCCGCGGATCAGATCGATAATGTCTCGCAATCGCTTGTTGACGACGTCGACCATCTCGCCGTCTTCGTCCTGTCCCACGCTCACAATTCGATCCTTCGCTTGAAGTTCGCCGGCTTTCTCGGCGGCCCCGCCCGGCAGAATCCGGTGGATCGTGGCGTATCCATCATCGCCCGGAGACAGTTCGGCGCCGATGCCCTGATAATTCAGCCGCATGCGGATGTAGAATTCCTCGAGCGTGCTGGGCGACATGTAGCTGGTGTGAGGATCATAGGCCATGGTGCTGGCCGTCAAGAATCGCTCCAAGAGTTCGTCGTGGCTCGTGTCCTCCATCTGCTTCTGATAGCGATGAAAGCGATTCACGATCGCGGTCCGAATCTCGTCATCGGTCTTGTCTCCCTCTTGCTTCAGCAACAGCCACTCATACTTCACTCGTCGGCGCCAGAAATCGCGGGCGGCATCCTCATCGGCGCTGTACTCAGACGTCTCTGGGTTGACGGGGAACTCCTCGTCGAGCGTGATGTCCGGCGGATTCTTCAGCAGTTCCTCGACCAGGGCGACTCGCTCCTCGACTCGCTTCATGTAGCGGTTGAAGACGGTGAATCCGAACGACACGTCTCGCTTCTTGAGCAGATCGTCCAATTCATCCCGCTGCGACATGAACTCGTCGATATCGGACTTCAAGAAGTACGCCTTCGACGGATCGAGACCCTTCAGGAAGAGCGCCATGATCCGCCGCGACATCTCGTCGTCCAACTCGCGTTGCAGCAAATGGCTCCGCTGCATTGTCGTGGTGACCAGCAGGGTGATGGTGTGGTCCAAGGGCTGGGGTTCGGGAGCGTCGAACGCCTGTGCCTGAGGCGTCGGCGGGGCGCCGCCGGAGGTGATCAGGGCGATGGCTGCCAGGGGAAGAACCGCGAGGAAGGCCGTGGAAAGAAGACCGGGACGCTTAAACATGAAGACAATCCTCTGGTAGCACCGAGATGTTCGGCAGGATAAAACCGTTGGGGGTATCTGGGATGGTGGCCCTAGAACCTCTTGATTCTTGCGACTGGCGGCGCAAAAAACAACTGTGATTTCCAGCAGCGGGCGGCGACGCCCCCCGGCGGTTGGCCGGATTTACTCGCAAAATGCGGGGATTAGCGCGAGAACGCCGAAATTTGGCTGGCCGCCCAGGTTTCTCCTTTTTTTGGGGAATTGTGATATGTCCGACACAAAGCCGGTCTCCGCTTTGCGGTGGCTGGACGTGGCGCCGGCTCTGAAGACCTTGCGGAAAGACGCCGCGCTGCGGCCAGTGATTCAACGGGTTTCCGAACGGCGGATTCGCTTAAACCCTCGCCGCTTCGAGACGTTGGCCAACTCGATCCTCTCCCAACAGATCTCAACGGCCGCCGCCCGCAGCATTCGCGGCAAGCTGATTTCGGCCGCTGGGGGCATGTCGGCCGCTCGCCTGAACGCCTTGCCCGATCCCCAACTAAGAGCGTGCGGCGTCTCGCCCCAGAAGATCAGCTACCTGCGGGATCTTGTCCAGAAGACGCTCGATCGGCGCCTGCGATTCAGCAGCTACCTGAGATGGGAGGACGAACGGGTCATTGAGGATCTCGTCCAGGTTCGAGGCGTTGGCCGCTGGACCGCACAGATGTTCCTGATCTTCTCACTAGGCCGTCACGACGTCCTGCCCGTGGACGACCTGGGAGTCCGCTCCGCGGTGAGAAACCTCTATGGCCTGAGCGAGCTGCCCACCGCGGACCAGATGCACACGATCGCCCACTCCTGGCGGCCGTTCGCAAGCATCGCGTCCTGGTATTGCTGGCGGAGCCTAAGTCAGAGCGAAGAAGGACCGTAAGTCCCGAACGGGACGGCCCCAAATCAGCCCAGGGTGCAGCGCAGCGCAACCCTGGGCGACCCCGACGCCTGTCGCGGCCACGAAGTCCCAAACGGCCTCACCCCATAGATACACGAAACGCGAAGAACAACGAATGAAAACCCGCCACGGCGTTGCCCGCGGGGCCGACACAACCGGGTCTCATGTGAACTCCTCCGGACACAAACTCTCCCGGTTCCCCGTCGATTTCGCCGAATTCGAACTTGAATCGTGCGCGGCGATTCGGTAAACGCTAGGGGAGTCGTCGCCGATCGTTTGCACCACCGATTCCAGGGAGAACGAGCCATGAACACCATTGCACGCATTAGCTCAATGTGCATCGCCCTCTTGGCTTGCAGTTGGACCCCGACGCGCGCCCAATCGCCGACGGACCAGGAACCCGCCGCGCAGACGCCTCTGAATCGCGCATCGTTTCAAGGCCAGTGCGCGCCGTCAAGGGCGTTCTGGCCGGCGAAGAAGTCTCTCCCACAATCCTGCAGAGCATCTCCCTGACTATCAACAACGAAGGCTATCGAGTCAAGCAAGGTGAGACGTTAGACGTGGGCGAAATCAAGTATAACCTCAAGTCGGCGCCGGCCCAGCTGGACTTGATCGGCAAGGAAGGGCCGACCAAAGGGATCACGCTGTTGGCGATCGCAAAGATTGAAGGCGACGTCATGACCGTTGCGTACAACCTCGGCGTGCTCGATGGGAACGCCGATCGCCCCAGCGATTTTGTCTCCGATCGCACCGAGCATCGCAATCTGGTGCTGACGTATCAGCGCGTGAAGTAACCCGCGCCTCGGCGCCCTCGCCCGAGTCTTCTTCGTGTTGTAGCGATCCGCTTCGCTTGCAGCTAACATGAGCGGAGTCAAACGCTGTACACGAAGGGCCATCCTGTTGAACGCCGAAGGAAAAAAAAGCGATCACGACTCGTTGGATCAACAGCAACGAATCGAGTCGCACTTGGATCGCTTCAAGCAAGGCTTGGAGGACGGGAAGGAATCGATTGCGATCGAGGACATCTTGCGGCAGCTCGATGAAGTGGATCATCCGCTCGCGCTGCAAGAGCTGTTGCTCATCCAGTGGCGGCGCCAGAGCGCCACCGAGGACGATTTGCATCGCTGCGTGCAACGCTTTCCGACGCACGACTCCCTGGTGCGGCAAGCTTGGGCGCGATTCCAGCAGCAGCAGCAGATCGACCAGCATGCTTCGACGTTGGATGATCGCGGCGCGGACGAAAGCGTCGCGACGCGACCCGTCGAACACGCCCGCCGCGGATTTTGCGGCCGTCCCCACTCGTGGATCCGCGGATACGCTGCCGACTCCCGGCGGCCAGGGCGACAACGCCGCATCGCCCAGCATTCGCGGGATGCGCTTCCGCATTCTGCGTCCTCACGCCAAAGGCGGCTTGGGCGCCGTGCTCTTGGCCCGCGACGAGGAGCTGAATCGCGATGTCGCGGTCAAGGAGATCCAACCTCGATACGCGGACAATCTCTCCAGCCGCAGCCGTTTCATCTTCGAAGCGGAAGTGACCGGACGCCTGGAGCATCCGGGAGTCGTGCCGGTGTACGCCTTGGGACGTTACGCCGATGGTCGGCCGTATTATGCGATGCGCTTTATCACCGGCGCCAGCATGTTGGACGCCATCCAGCACTTGCACCAGTCCGCCAAAACATCGGACTCTTTCGATCGCGGCTTGCGCGATCTACTCGTCAGGTTTGTCAGCGTGTGTCGCACCATGCACTACGCGCATAGCCGAGGCGTGTTGCACCGCGACTTGAAGCCGGCCAACATCATGTTGGGCGAATATGGCGAAACGTTGGTCGTGGATTGGGGACTCGCCAAGCGGCTGGGCGACTCGAGAAGTCCGGGCGATGACGCATTCGATCCGAGCGACGACAAACCTCAATCGGCCGATTCGACCCTTCAAGGAGGCTCCGCTCCCACGCGCGAGGGCAGCATTCTGGGGACGCTGCAGTACATGCCTCCCGAACAAGCCGCCGGCGAGATTTCCCAAATGGGACCGGCCAGCGACATCTACAGCCTGGGCGCGACGCTGTTTCACTTGATCACGGGCAAGGCGCCGTTCAGCGAACATCAATCCCTCAGCAGCGTGGATCAACTGCGAGAAAAGGTGCTCTACGGCGTCTTCCTAAAGCCGAAACAGCTTCGCCCGCAGGTTGCTCGTGAACTGGAGAGCATCTGCCTGCACGCGATGCACAAGGATCCGCAGCGGCGTTACCAATCCGCCGTGGACCTGGCGGATGATATCGAAAGTCATCTGGCCGACGATTGCGTCTCGGTGGTGCCGGAAAGCCTGCCAAGGAAATGGGGCCGTTTCTTTCGCAAGCATCGACGATTGGCGTTGGGACTCGGCGCCGGCCTGTTGGCCATCGCCGTAATCGCGTCGGTCGCCGCCTTCCGTATTTCGCAACAATTGGAACTGGCGCGGCTCCAGCAAAAATTCGACACCTCGCTCAGAGCGCAAGAGGTGCGTTTGCTCGATGAAACCTCGCCTCGCCAAATCCCCCTGGATGCCTCGGCCGTCGCCGAATTGGTGACCACCATCAACGCCATCGAGCGTCGCTCGGCAGCCGACCCATATCGCAGAGCACGCTTGTTGGATGTCTGGAATGAGTCGCTTCGGAAGCTGGCGGAGCAGCCGATGACGGACGAGACCGCCGCGCAATTGCAAGCCGAGATTCAGCGTTTACAAACCGCTTATCCGTGGTCCCGCGGCGAACGCGACGACGCCGTGCAGCGACTTCAGACGCTGGCCGCCCAACGCATCGCCGCGTGGTTCGCCGCGCCGACCCCGCCTTTCGACTCGCAACGATTCGTGGTCTCCGAGGCGGGCTACGAGCGGAAGACGGCGCCTCAGGAACAATGGCTAGCCCTGCTCGGCGATTCCCCGCTAGGAAACACCAAGCTGTCGGTGAAGTTCAGCGGCCCTTGGGACGAGACCACGCTGCTGGGAGTGGCGATCAACCAGCAGCAAGACGCCGGTTACTGGTTCCTGCTGGCCGACGAAGCCTACAGCCCGCTACATGATGATCCGAGCCTTGGCCTGGTTGAACTCCCGACGCTTGCCGAATCAAGACAGCAAGGCAAGCTGTGCATGTTCATCGTCCGCGGCGAACAGGTCTTGCGCAAACAACCGATCGATATCGTGGGCGACTTGAACATCGTCGCCAGTCGCGAGGGCGTGCTCCGCCTGTCGATGTCGGTGTCGGGTCGAGAGATGCGCGTGCTCGATCCGTTCCCCTTGCCGCCCAGCGATCCCGGACGCTATGGCGTGATGTGCCCACCCGGCGTGATGATCGCGGCGGCGACGCTGGAGCGACAACGCCCTCAACCCAATCAACAGCGCAGTCCCGCCATCGAACGAGGCGACCGTGCTTACGCCGACGGTCGACTCGCGGAAGCCCGCCTGGCCTACGAACAACTGGCTGACCGCCCCCAGGAAATCGAAGCCCGTTACAAACTGGCGCTCACCTACGAGTCCGATGATCTGAAGCAGTACTTGCGACGACTCCAATCGATCCTGGAGAACGAGATCCCTGAGGGCGGCGATGCGGAAACCCGACGCTGGTACCTCTTCGCTGGAGTGCGGCTGCTGCGACATCACCTGGAAACGCCCGAATTCCAACTCAACGTCGCTTTGACGCTCGATCGTTTGCTGAACAACTTCACTCTTGAGCAAGTCGCCGAGTTGGTTCCAGAGACCGAGAAAGAAGCGTTCATCAATCAACTGCTGAAGCCCGGACAACGCTATCGCATCGCCTATGACAACGAAGGCGACGTCGAGGATCTGAGGAACAGCATCCGGTCGGTCAAGCTGTTTGGAGGGACGCCGCTCTGGAGTCGCATCGCCCGCTGGCGTCTTTCTGACGCCCTCCGCTGCAGTCCGCGTTTGACCCCCGAGCAAGGTCGCGCGGAAGCGATCCCGTTGCTGCAAGGGCTGCTAAAGGAAGTCGCCCAGGAAGCCGCCCCCGACGAAGTGGAGCGCGTGACCTTGATCGGCGATTTGCTGTGGATGCTGTTGCTGGACAAGAAGTTCGACGAAGCTCAGCAATTGCTTCAGCCGTTTCTTGGTGCGGACTCCAGTGATCTGCGGACACAGTGGCTTCCCTTGCTGGTCCAGCGGGCTCGGCTGCGGCACGCTCAGGGCGACCTGGCCGGCGCCGTCGCGGATCTCGAGTCCTTCGTCAACCAGGTGAATCCGAAAGCGCCGCCGCCGGGCGTGAATTATTCTCCCTACAGTGAAGCGAGCGCGATGCTCGGCATGTTCTACTTTGACCAGGGCGACCAGGCCAAAGCAAAGCAAGTCTGGTTGGATGGCCGCCGCCGCAACTGGATCGACGGCTTTCCGGATCCCAAGTCCTTGGGGAACGCCCGCGGCGTCGCCATGGTCCTGGAGTCGCATGTGGCCGAGCCGATGCTGAGCGCCTGGACCAAACCGCTGGGCGCCGGCGGCGGTTATCAAGACAACGAATGGCGAAATGTCATTGAGTCTCTTTTCGCCGGCTCGGGGTTGGACGACCTGGCTGTTCGCAAACTGGTCTTCAATAGCGAGCGCGTGCGCGACTCCTGGAAACAACTCGTCGCGGAAACAACCTTCGCCGGCGCTCGCGGTGAAGCCATCGGGCGGCGCACCCTGTTGCGGCAACTGCCCATGAGGGATTCCGTGCACCAGGGAACCCTGCTGGTGCTCTATCAAGCCGTGCTGCGAGTCACCTTCGATGGCGACGCCACGCTGCAGAAACATCCCGCCGCGGATGAGGTGCTGTACACGCAGTGCCGGGCGATCATCGACGCCTATCAAACCGGTCGGCTGACCCAGAAAGACATGGGCTTCATCCTCGCCGCGTGGACCGGGGGCTGGAACGAAGACACATTCGTTGGACTGCGAGATCGCCTGAAAGACGAAGTCCTCTCGGCGGGACTGGCGCTTGTGCTGGGCCGCATGTTGGTCAAGTACGGCAACGACCTGGCCCGGAAGACGGGCGAGTCGGTGCTGCAGCAACACGTGCTCGGCGTGACCGCACCGATCCCCCAGGTCTACCGCGACCTGGCCCAGGAAGTGCTCACGCCCTAGCCGAAAAGAACCAGCGGCCGCTCTTCGAACTATACTCTTTCGAGTTACATGAATCAGGACTCTACGCCCCCGCACAACCATCGTTTCGGTCGCGGCGATGGCGCCGAATTTGACGCCGCCGTTTGCCGATATCCTGTTTCTTCAGCACCCAAAATCACAGAACAAGGACGTCATGGCGACGCCGACGATGCATCCTGTTCCGAACAATTGCCCCAACCCGATCTGGATCACGCCCCGAGGAATCAAGGGGAGCTTCTGGTTTGTTGGACTGGGCCTGTCTCTGCTGCTGGCGTCTTCAACGATCGCGTTGGGACAAGAGGCAGTCGCTTTTTCTCAGTTGGCGCCAGCCGACGCCGTGGCGTTTCTTCATGTGCCGAACTTCCAGAACCTGAAACAACAATTCGAGCAGACGTCCTGGGGAAAACTCTGGAACGCCGCGGAAATGCAGGCGTTTCGAGCCGAATTGGAACAGGCCGACCAGGGAGCGCAAGAAACGCTGAAGGCCGAGTACGGCTTTGGTCTGACGGAGGTCTTCGATTCGAATATCGAAGAATTGGCCGTCATTGGCCTGCAAGTCCAAGAGCGCGAAGTCGCGTTGACGCTTGCGGCGCGCTTTCCCGATGCGGTTTCGGCGAACGCCTTTCAACAAGCGGCGATCGCGGAACTCAAGCGTCGCGGCGCGCAGGTCGCCGACGTGGATCTGGGCACGCCCGCTACGCAAGTGGATCTGGCCGAGAAACGTCAACAAGTGATTTACTTTCTCCAAGGCGACTACGCCGTTGTCAGTGGAGACGTCGAAGCCGCGCGACGCATTCTGCAGCGTTGGCCATTGCTGTTCAAGGCAGCGGACGACGACGAGGCGGACCACGGGTTGAACTCCAACGCAGCCTACGCCTACATCCAACAACAGACCAACGCTGAAGCGGCCAGCGATGTACGTTGGTTCGCCGACGCCATTTCCCTGGCCGCGCTGACCAGCCAGACGTCCGGTCAACTGAAGTCCGCTGACGGCTCAATCGACACTCGCCCTCCGTTCCCGCAACGGCACGGTTTCCCACAAGTCAAGGGCGTCGGAGGTCAAGTCGCGCTACTCAACGAGCCATTCGACTACCTCCTGCGCACGGCCGTGTACGCCCCCGGTCCGCGCCGCGAAGTCATGCGGATCTTCGAGTTTCCCGCCGGCGATGTCGCAGCGTCGGAAACCGTGCCGGCGGAGGTCAGCACCAACACGATTTTGCGTTGGGACATCAAGAGCTTGTTTTCTCATGTTGGACCACTGGTGGACGACGTCGCGGATTCGCCCAACTACTGGACCGAGATTCTGAGTGACGTCAAGACAGATTATCGGGTGGATCTGCTCAACGACCTCGCGCCGAAGCTCGGACCACGAATATCACTGATGTCCATTTATTCGCGGGCGAAGCAAAACGAACGCACTCTGGCCGCGATCGATATCCAAGGCGGCGCGGAATCCTATGTGGCTTCCGTCTTGTTTCGCTTCTTCCAAAAAGACCCGGACGCTCAGCCCAGAAAGCTCCCAGGTCAACGCAATGAACTGTGGAAGATCCGCTTTCGCCTCGGAGGCGACGACGTCGCTTTCTCGGAGGCCGGCTGGATGGTCGCCGATGGCAAGCTGTGGATTTCGACGCATGCCAGCTGGATTGAGGAGAATGTTCGCAAGGCATTCGCGAACAAACTGATAGACGACGACCATTTTCGCCGCACGGCGGAAGCTTGGAAACAACTGGTCAACGATCGATCCTTCGCCCAACTCTACGCGCGCACGGATCTGGATTTCGAGTTCACTTACGAAACGCTCCGCCGCGGCGGCGTTACGGGCTTGAAGAAAGCCGAGAACCTCTACGGCAATCTCCTGCTGCAAGCGATCGACGCCTTAGACTGGCGAATCGATTCCGACTTCTCCAAGCTCCCCGAGTTCGACAAAGTGCGACACTACTTTGGAGTTACACGCGCGTCCGCCAGCAACCTCGATCAGGGCTGGATGATCTTGCTGGGAGGCCATCGTGCTCCGTCGCTCGATGTATCCGCTCCAGCGACCCAACAGTAACGCGATCCAACAGTAACGCAAGCCCGCAATCACGCTGAGCCGCGCCTTCAACGCGGTCGCATATCCACTGGCATCGAAACCATGTTTGCAAACCGTAGGATTGACCGTTTCTGGAAGTTCTTGAAGCCGCTCTGGGCGACCATGTGGTTCGCTTGTTGCTGCACAACCGCTGCCGTGCTGATCGTCACCACGACGACCCGTGCGCAATCGCCCGCGAGGTCGCCCGCCAGCGAAAACGTGGACCGCTTGCTGCAACACGTGCAGCCTCGTTTGCTGGGCGCCAACGAAGTGCGAGAAACATTGCTGGGAGTGGGCCGCCAACTCGACGGATTGCGCGAGTATCTCTCGTCGCAGCCGCATGGGCGAACATGGGTGGCGTATTTGCGGCTGGAGCAACTCGAGGGAGCCTTGCGAAGCTATCAAGAGTTCGCCGCCGCTGGACAAGGCGACGCCGATGAGGCTCGCAGACTCGATGAGGGTTTGCTGACGGCGATCGGCGAAACGCTCGATGCGCTGATCGGGACCGAGGCGGGGTTGGAGCGCCAGCCGCTGCTGAAGATGCGGGACGCGATTCAAGCGTATCGCGTAGCTCGTCGCCTGCAGGCCGAAGGCGATGGCCTGGCCAACGCGGTGAGTGAGAAATTGATGGAGATCACATCGGCGTTGGTTGTTCTGCGGCGACAAGATGACGCGCAAGCCGCCGAACGCTTGGCGGACGCTTGCGGGTGGTTGGCTCGCAGACACCAGGCGCCGCAGCTGCTCGCGGCTTTGCGGGATCAATACTCGCGCGCTAACCTGTTCGTGTCGTTGAACGGAGACACAATCAACGCGCTAACGGAAAAGCCCGTTTATGATGTGAAGCCCATCAATGAAACCTCCAACGGAGCGACGATCCGCGGGCAGGCCACCGTCGTCGGCTCCGTCAAGCTCTATCCCGTGCAAGGCGTTTACGGAGGCGAACTCGAGGCGAGGTTCTTGGGCTACGTCGATTCCGACATGCACGGCAGCAAGGGACCGGTGCAATTCAACCTGCAGGGCCACACGAACCTGCATGTCGCCAAGCGGATCATCTTGACCGAGGATCAGTTCTACGTCCTGCCCGCCACAACGCAAGCCTCCACGGACCTGCGCACCGGAGCGGTCTGCACGCGTTTCAAGCGGCTGCTCGGCAAGCTGGTGCGCGGCGTGGCTCGGAAAGAGATCGAAAAGCAACGCCCCGAGGCAAGCCGCGAACTATCGCAACAGGCCGCCGAGGGTTTCCTCGAAGAGTTCGAAAAGGAGCTGAACGTGGAACTGGGTTCGGCCAAGCGAGACCTGGACCTGAATTTCACGCGATTGGGTTTCCAGCCGTCGCGATTCGAATTCCATACGAACAATCAGCGATTGCAAGTCCGCTTGGGATTGAACGGAGACATGGTGGTCACAGCCGCTCCGCCGCCGCCCGCCCAGACGCTCGTTGGCGACGTCAATGTGACCCTGCATCAATCGGCCATCAACCGTATGTTCAGCCAGATCTACGGCGGAGAGGTGCTTGAGCTAACCGAGTTGACCCGGCAACTCGAAAGCGGCGCGTCGAGCGACCCGTCGTCGCCCGCCTCAGGCAAGCCCGCCTCCGATCTGCCGCCGTTCACGATCACGTTCGCGGAGAGTCAACCGTTGACAGCTCAGTTCGCAGGCGATCGGCTGATTCTCCGCATGCATGGAAGCCGCTTCCTGTTGGACAACGACGTGATCCTCAGCGGCATGATCGCCGAGTTTGTGTTTCGCATCACGCGCGAGCAGGACAAAATCGTGCTTGTTCGCGAAGGGCGTCCCAAGATCGAACCGCCGCCAAGCGGGCGGCAGATCCGCTTCACGCTGCAACGCCCCAAGCTCCGCACGGAGCTGGATCGACAACTGCCCCAGCGAATCGAGCTCGCATCCCAACAGCTTCCCGACGAACTCGGCGAGAAGCTAGGCCGACTCACCATCTCGGAGCTCACCGCCCAGGCCGGCTGGCTGCAAGCGTCGCTCAACACATCCCCCTGAATCGGCCGCCGGCGCGCCGCCGGGCGAAGCGAAGAAGCGAACATGATGGCTGTCTCGACGTTGCGGAGCTTGCGTTCAACATGACTCAGATCACAAAGCATCCGTTGTTTGATCAACTTCAGAACGCCCCCACACCCGCCGAGAAGACACGCCGCTTGCTGCAGTTCATGCGAGAAGCAGGGCAAACGCATTACGACGAAGTCGTGACGCAATTAGAACACGCCTTGCAATGTGCGGCGCTGGCCGACGAAGCCGGGGCCGACGACCGCACGGTAATCGGCGCATTGTTGCATGACTTCGGACATTTCCTGCAGAATGAACATGCGGCCAACGGAGCATTCTTGAAGTCGGACCTGATGCATGAAATCGTCGGCGCCGATTTCTTGGAGCACTTCTTCGGTCCAGGCGTCACCGAGCCGATTCGACACCACGTGGCCGCCAAGCGTTACTTGTGCGCGATGGACGCGAGCTATCACGATAGCCTCTCGGCCGCATCGCAAAAGAGCCTGCAGCTGCAGGGTGGCCCCTTGGTTGCAGCGGAGCTGGCGGACATGCAAAAACTGCCCCACCTGCAGAGCATCCTGGAAATCCGCCGTTGGGACGACTTGGCGAAATCCGCCGACAAGACCGTCCCGGGATTGGAAACCTACGAGCCACGAATCACATCCCAATGGCGCCGCTAAGCAGGGGCGCACGTGTTTTTCAGGTAAACTCGGTGCGATCTCCGAGGGCCGGAGGGCCGACACAATTTTTGCCGTGGCCGTGAGGCGAACCCTTGAAAGCTAGCAACCTGCAGTTTCTTCAGAGTGTCCCCGAAGAGGCTCCATTTTCCGCCAAGGCCTGTCGCCCCAAGTGCTTACGCGGCGAGCAAGCCACAACGGGGCATGCCGGCATGCCCCCGTCGAGCGATGCTCCTCGCCAGCAACGATCCCGCCGGGGGCGCCGCCACGACGGGGCATGTCGGCATGTCCCCGTCGAGCGCTGCAGCTCTTGCTCCGATCTATAACAGTGCTGATGATTCGCAGGAAGCATTCATGACTTCCTGCTTAGCGACGGCCCAGGAGTCGGCGGAACAAGTCCCCGCAGGCGACACTGATGATTCTTGCACCTTGGGTGGTGCTCTCCGGGACTCCGTGAATCCAGGCGTCCCCCACACCCAAGACGCCCCTTCCACGCCCCCCCAGAATCGGCTAACCTAGAAACCTCAGCCAAGAAAGCCCCTCTAGCTCAACCGGCAGAGCATCTGACTCTTAATCAGAGGGTTGAAGGTTCGAGTCCTTCGGGGGGCACTTTTTTCACCCTTGTTTTTAAGGGGTTTCCGCCGCGGGCGGGTGCACGTCGCGGGGCGATTCCGGCCGACTGTTAAATGGGTCCTCCGAATCGGGTCGGCCGTATCGCTGTTGCAGGTCTCTCGCGAGCCATTCGGCGTCCTTGCCCACGTAGAATTTCATCGTGGTTGCGACGCGATGATCGCCCGCCATTCCGCATCCGGCGCCGCGTCGATCACCCTTCCACGGCCCAAAATTGTTGGGCCGACTTCGTGCGGCTTGTTTCGTTCGATGTGCGGAACCGCTCGACGAATACAGACTCCGAAGCCGAGCTTCGACGCGGGTGAAGGCGATCGTTTCGGCGCGCAAATTGCTCCCAATGACACGGCCGCGAATCAATCCAGCACCCAACCCGGAGGTGCGCTATGAGAACTCCACCTCGTATCACGGTCGACCGCGCCCTGTTTTCGAGCGGTCTCGGAAGATGCGCCTTGCCAATGTCACTCGCCTTGGTCGTTGCTTTGGCCGCGCCCCTCACCGCAACTGCACAAGAAGGAAAGCAGTTTCCAGACTTCCTGGGTTTTCCAGCGTCGCCAGATGCGAATGCCGAGGGTCAATGGGCGAACACCGTCCAGCTCGTCCAGCCCAAGAGGCACACCCACTATACGCGTGACGAAGCGCCGAGTGTCGAAGCAGTATCGCTCGCCCGAGGCATTGCTGAACTCCAATACATTCGCAAGGTAGTCCAGCGGGCGAAAGACGGGGCGACAGTCTATACGTGGGTTGATCAACCAAGACAAATGGTGGATTCCACCAATGTGGACGACATGACGGGGGTCATCGATCAGAAGCTCAGCAACTACTGTGAAGCAAGCAAGAAGCGAGGCTTCGCCAAGTTGTCCAAGGCTTTTGATGCGATCACTGACGAACTTGTGCTCCACACCCTGCTCGAGCAAAGCGAGGGAGACCTCGTCTGGTGGGACGGCGCCGAGTTGCACTACGGAGCAATTGTGGAAAACACGTTTGTTGTCACCCACTCCGAGAATCCCGATTTGACGCTCATCGGTAAAGTGACAGATCGCGATACGATTGATGTTCAGGTTTGGCAATCGTCCGGTTTCAGCTGGACGCACCCGGACGACTTTGCAACCGAAAGGCTGATTGGTGGGATTGTGTGGTGCGCCCGAAGCGGCGAAGAAGCTGGTTATGCGCCAGTGTTTGGCATGGCGCAGCCTACTTGGTGGACTGCTTGGAATATGAAAACGCCTTGCGGGACGCCGATGAAGCTCTTCGGCGTGATCCCCAGCTCGCGAATGCGTACGCAATTCGATCACAACTGCTGTCTTGCAGCCCGATAGACACAATGCGCGACGCCGAAGAGTCCTTGGCCGCCGCTCAGATGTACTGTGAACTGATGCAGAATGCAGCCAATTCTTGGAGATGTCACGGCCTCATGGCCGCCGCTTTCGCCGAGAAGGGCGATTTTGAGGCCGCTCTGGCCGAAGCGAAGACCGCCATCGCCAGAGCACCTAGAGAGCTCAAGATGCACTTGCGCAGCGACTTGGAAAGATACTCGAAGCGAATCCCCCCAAGACTGCCGGAAAGGGGTGGAAAGACGGAGTCTGGAAGTCGATCCGCTCGAGAACCGGACATGATTTCGTGTACACAAATTCCTGGGGAAATGCCGGCGACATCCCGCTGAGGCACGCGCCTGGGGATTCCCCTACGCTCGAGCGGAGGACTTGACGCAAGATTTCATGCTGCGGTTGATGGAACGGGATTGGCTAAGTCGTTCCGAGGCTGGTTAAAGCCGCTGAACAACTGGAGGACGACGCGTTGGATGACACGGTCGATGTGGCCCGGCTCCAGAATCAACTAGGCCAGTCCTTGCTGACCTTGGGGTTCTTTCGTGAGTCGGTTGCACTGCACGAAAAGAGCCTGGCAACCCTCACAAAGGCCAATGGCCCCGAACACCCCGATACAAACGAAAGCATGAACAACCTGGCGTTGGCCTACCATGCAGCAGGTGAATCGGAGAAGGCACTGCCGCTCTTAGAGGAGGCGCTCGAGGTCTCCAAAATCCTCCGCGGCCCCGAACATCCCGACACTCTCAAGATGATGAGCAGTTTGGCCACGACTATATCTCCAGCGAGCATGGGAGGCAGCTGAGCAGAAACCCAGGAGGTACTCGGCGGCTTATCTGTGGTCTTTCCTGTCAATGGCTCACCAAAAACAGGGTAACGAACAGCTGGCCCGTGAATGGCTCGACCGCGCGAACCAGTTCGTCAAGGATGAGGCGGCCAGTGAAAGACCCGTGTCTTGGAACCGGCGAGAGACCTACCGTGTCCTGCGAGCCGAAGCAGAACAACCCTTTATCTCAGAGCGGTAACGACGAAGCAAAACCGGTTCGCGAAAGCCGCCGAATATGAGTTGCAACTTGAGTTCTGGAAAAAATCAGATTGTCCGTGCAAAACGTCCACGAACGGGGCACTGATAAATGAGCCAGGAATGTTGCCTTAACGAAGGATCCGCCAAGGTCTTGGTGGCATAGTAAATGAGGCAGCGCTGGAAGTCGTTGTCGCCGTACAGACGCTCGAGTCGATCGTCGCCACGTAGTGAACTAAGCGGATTGGATTGATGACCAAGCGTGTGCTTGTCCTGTGCACTGGCAATTCCTGTCGCTCGCAAATGGCGCAAGCACTGTGGGAACATCTCAGCGGCGGCCAGTGGAAGTCGGAGTCCGCCGGTTCCGAACCCTCAGGCTACGTCCATCCACTTGCGGTCCGCGCGATGCAGGAACTCGATGTCGATATCTCTGACCACGAAAGCAAGTCGCTCGAGCTCTTTCGCGACCAATCATTCGATCTTGTGGTGACTGTTTGCGACAACGCGAAGGAGTCGTGCCCCGTGTTTCCAGGCGCCACGCTGACGTTGCATTGGCCCTTTGATGATCCGGCGGATGTGATCGGTGACGACGACGAGAAGATGCTGACATTCCGTCGGGTACGCGATGAGATCAAAGGCAAGATTCAGAATTACCTGAATTCAAATTGAGCTGACAATTCCAAGCTGATCCGGTAGGACGTCCTCGTGAATCGGCCGCGAGAGCTCGGGGGCGTCGATTGATCGCTCCAGCGGGGTCAACAACCTGCACGCGCGACTGAGCTAACCACTGAGACGCCGAGGCATGGAGCAAGCGCTTCCTTGGTGCTCCGCTTGTGCGGGGCGACCGCTGTTTTGCGGCGGCGCCGCCAAGGCAATACAATACGCTCGCTGCGAGGGCGCCAAGACGCTGCGAACCGCCGACTTTCTGGGAGAACCTGATGGAAATCACGTCGAACGAACGCGAATTGCTGCGTGGTCTGCTGGCGGTCCATCGTGGTCGCAGCGACTCCCGTGACGTGCTCACTGCAGTGGAGGCCTGGATGGTTGACCCGAGCCGTCCGATCGGTCAGCGGTTGTTGCAACTTGATGCGATTGACGCCGCAACCTGGGACGAACTCGAGGCGGAATTGGTGCAGATGGAGGAGTCTCGTGAGGGGCGCGATGATTCCACCCGCCCGTTGAAGCAGCGAGGCCCCGCCGATGGCGAGCCGAACGACACTTCCTTGGCTCCGACCGTGGCTCGCGACGGCGATGGTCCGAGGTCGCAGACGCCCGCCGCGGCGGACCACGGTTCGTGGAGACGGTTCGTGATCGGCGCCCGGCATGCGCGGGGCGGGTTGGGAGAAGTCCATCGAGCGGTCGATCGCGAACTGCACCGCGAGGTGGCTATCAAAACAATCCGTCCGCAAGGGGCCGGCGATGCCGCCAACCGGGAACGCTTTGTTTTCGAGGGGCGGATCACGGGTTCGCTGGAGCACCCGGGCATTGTGCCGATTTACAGCATGAGCCACAACGATCGCGGGGAGCCGTTCTATGCGATGCGTTTCGTGCGAGGACAGACGCTGCAGCAGGCGGTGGATTCCTTTCACAGTGAGCCGTCTGAGGATCCTGGGGCCCGACGCCTCGAGCTGCGGCGGCTGCTGGACCATTTCATCGACGTTTGTCGCATTACGGCATACGCCCATAGCCGCGGCGTGTTGCATCGCGACATCAAGCCCGCCAACATCATCGCGGGCGAGTATGGCGAGACGTTGCTGGTGGACTGGGGGCTGGCTAAGGCGACCGATGTCGCCGCGTCCGGTCCGGCTGACTCGCTGGCGTCGATTGGGGAAGCCAGCCCTCATGAAACGCAGCAAGGATCGATTGTCGGCACGCCGGCCTTCATGAGTCCCGAGCAGGCGACGGGCGACTTGGAATCGCACTCGGAGCGTACGGACGTCTATGGGCTCGGCGCCACGTTGTATTACGTTCTCACCGGCAAGGCCGCCTTCGATTCGTCCTCCGGCGAGAACGTATTGGAAGCGGTTCGTCGCGGCGAGTTCCCAGCGCCGCGGACGCGGGACGCCGGCATACCGCGGCCGTTGGCGGCGATCTGCCTGCAAGCGATGGCCTTGCAGCCGGAGAAGCGGTATCCATCCGCCGAGTCGCTGGCGGTCGATGTCGAACGTTGGTTGGCCGATGAACCGGTTTCCGCCTGGCGGGAGCCGATGACGATTCGCGTCCGCCGCTGGATGCGGCGGCATCGGACCTTGATGACCGCGACAGCGGTGGCTGGGGCCATGGCTCTGATTGCTCTCACGGGAATTGCGGCCGTTGAGTCCCAGGCGCGGCGCAGGCTGGACGCCAAGAACGCGGAACTTGCCGAAGCTCGCGATCGCGCAGAAACCCGCGCCTCGCTGGCCATCCGCGCCGTGGGCAATTTTCGCGACGCCGTCGAGGACAATATGGATGTCGAGCTCCGCCCTGAATTGGCGGACGTGCGGACAGCGCTGCTCAAGGGACCGCTCGAGTTCTTCAGCGGCCTCAAGCAGGATTTACAGACCCCCGGCGACGCCACCCCAGCCACGCGGGAACAGCTGGCCGAGGCCTATGTCGCCTATGCCGACTTGACTCGGCGGATCGGTTCGCAAGACGACGCCAGGGCGGCTTACCAGGATGCCGAGGAGCTGCTCAGACGGTTGATCCAGGAGGACGCCGGCAACCTCCGGCTGCAGTCTCAACTCGCCGACATAGCGCACCGTCTGGGCGACATCGAACGCGACTTGCAATCATCGGATCAGGCGTTGCAGCAGTATCGCCGCGCCGAGCAGTTGCGGCGTGATCTCATCGATCGGCGGAGCGACGACCAGGAAAGCCGCCGCGCCTTGGCCAGCATCCTTCAGCGTCAAGCTCAAGTTCTCAGCCTCCAAGGCGATCGGCCGGCGGCGGTGGAGCGATGCGATGAGGGGTTGAGCTGGATTGCCGAGGCCCTGGACAGGGCGCCTGGTGACGCCCAAGCGCAGCTCACCCAGGTACAGCTGTTGGACTACCGCGCTTCGCTGGCCGAACGCCTTGGCCAACCCCGGCAAGCCTTGGACTTCGTGCAGCGCGGTTTGGAGACCGTCTCCCAACTTCTGGCCGCGTCGCCGGAATCCATCGACCATCGCCGTATGCAGGCTCGCTTGTCGACGACCAAGAGCCTGATACAGCTGGAGTTGGAGGATCAAAGCTCAGCGGCCGCATCACAGGAAACCAGCCTCGAGATTCGTCGTCGCTTGGCTGAGGAGTTTCCGACCTACACCGATTTGCAGGAAGAGCTGGCTCGATCGCTGATTGACATGTCGCGGTTGCAATTTCGCAGCGGACGCATCGGCGATTCGGCCGAGACGCTGCAAGAGGCGCGGCAGCTGATCGAGGACTTGATTGCCCGGCAGCCGTCGAACATGAGGATTCGCGATACTCTGGTTGACGTCTTGCTGCGGCAGGGGAACAACGCCTACATGTCGGGCGATAAGAACGAGGCCTTGAACGTATTCCAACAGCTGATTCCAGTGACGGGGGAACTGCTCGCCTTGGACCCTGGCGACGCGCGGCGAGCGCGGGCCCACGCCGGGATCTACTACAACGTGGGCGTCCTCTCCAGCGATATGGGCCGGTTCGACGAGGCTCGCGCGGCGTATGAATCGGCTCTCCGACTCCGCAAGGAACTGGCCGAGGCTCATCCCCAAACGCCTCAATATCGCAATGATGTGGCCTTCACGCTGGGCAACATGGCGGTCGTCGCCGAGTTGACGCTGGATTTCGAAGCGTCGATCGGGTTTAGCCGGGCCGCCCTGGCAATCCAGCAACAACTCGTCGAGCAATACCGGGAGGCAACTTCCCACAAGGTGAACGTTGGCCGCACGCTGCGAAACCTGGGAGCGACTCAAACCCTTGCCGGGCGCCTGCAGGAAGCAGTGGACTCGTTCTCCCAGGCCGCGGAAGTCCTCGAGCCGCTGGCCGACCAGCACGCGAACGATACGCAATACCGCCGCGACCTGATCGAACTGCGGCGAAGTTACGCCGACGCCTTGCTAGGCCTCCGCCAATTCGCGGCTGCGCGCACGCAGCTGGACGAGGCGTTGACGGACGTTGAGGGCCTGGTCGCCTCGCGACCGGATGAGCAACAGAACAACATGAAGCTTGTCCGCGTTTGTGCGGAATTGGCTCGCTTGGAGGCGCACGAGCAACGTTGGGAAGCTGTCGCAACGCAAGCTCAACGGGCCATCGAGGCGGCCGTTGACTATCTCGAGAAGGCGCCCGAGCAATTCAATCTGCGACAGACGCTGGCGCGAACTTATCGCCTGCGCTGCGAGTCCTTCGCACGGCGGGGGATGTTGGACGAGGCCCAACGGGATTGGGATGATCGCCTGACTGTAATCGACGAATCGACGGCGGCGGTCGAGGCCCCCTTCGGCAAAGCCCTGGTGGCGGCCTGGTCAGGCGACCACTCGGCCGCCGCGAAGCTGTTGAGTGACTTGAATCCGCCGGACAACAACGCCGCCGGCCATTGCTTTCAGCGGGCCATCGTGGGGGCGACCGCCGCCGCCGTCTGCACAGACCAAGAGCACGATGTCGCCGTCCGATATACGACTCAAGCGATAGCCGACTTGGCCGCGGCCGCCGACTTGAATGCTTTCGACGAGCCCGCGACGCTCAGCAAATTGACCCTCGGGCGCGACTTGGATGTGCTCCGAGACCAGCCCGAATTCGCCGCGCTGCTCATGCGAGTCAAGTCGCCTTCGGGCGAATGATCAGAATTCAAGTCTTGGCTCCGCCGTTACTTTCAAAACGTCGCCTCCAGGCCGAAACGATTCTTCCGTTCAGCTGTGAGCCCCAGAGCAAGCCACTCGCCGGGTCGTATTCGAGATCCTGCAGCTGATTGTTGCGATCCGTGATTCGCTCGATGTACGCCGAGGAAGAATCGATTTCCCATTGAATGATTTTCTGATCGCGACCGCCCGTCGGAGACGAATCTCGCGGATCGAATCGCTTGAATCCCGCCGTCTTTTGGCAGCAAGCGTTTCGGAAGATGAAGGACGACTCGGCTTTGGTTACGAGCTTCCGGCCGAATACGTCGTCGGAGACTACGCTTACGTGGTGACCGCCGGTGACGCCGACGGCGACGGAGCACTCGATCTGATTACGGTCTCCGTGCTGCGCAATCAGGGCGACGGGACGTTCGCAACGCAAGTCTCTTTGCTTATTTATGCTCAGCACCCATCGTGGCGTGGATCTCGCTGGGGTCAGACTTGGTTTCCTCCGAGGCGTTAGGCTAGGCGGTCCCGGCGGGCCCGAAGCGGAGAATGTCGGGGGGCTTGTTGGTGTGGTGGGGCGGCAAGGGGTCGTTGGGCCATGATCGTAAGGTGGTCAACCCGACTCTGTCCGAGGCCCGGAGGGCCAACACAATTCTAGCCGTGGCCGTGAGGCCACGGTTACCTTTCCAGATCGGACACAGGCCCGAAGGGCCGACACAAGTCCTGATTGTGTCGGCCCTTCGGGCCTGTGGACCCGTTTCCGTTGACGTTCCGTGGCCTTACGGCCACGGCTAAAATTGTGCCGGCCCGTCGGGCCTGCTACCCTCCCAGCTGGACCGGCTTACGATCAAGGCCGGGTCGTTGCTTCTTGAGGCGGTGGACTGGGGTGGACTGGGGTTGCTGGGGGGCGGGAGTGACGGGGCCGTGTCGGCGTGATTGAGGATGACTGTCGGTACACCGACACAGCCCGCCTGAGGGGAGCCTCGTGCGACCGCGCGCACCGGAGAGCGGCTCGTGCGCGCGAGCCCGGCCTCGCGTTTTGTTGCCGCGGCCACTCGATCTGCCAGCACGAATCCCCCCGAAATACCGCTGCGACACGAGTCGGTCACTATGCTACCCAAGAAAGCGCAGACTACCATGGCAGAAAGCAACGCCCCCTTTGACCGCCCTCTGTAGGTAGTGCCACTCGGCCACTCGCGGCGTGTTGCCGAGCCAGGCCGTCACGTGCGCACCCCTACTTCCTCTTATTGATCAGCTCCTTTGTCTTGCCGTCTGCCTCATCGACGTACTTGATGATCATCGTGTCGTCATCCGGCCCTTTGAGAAAACTGAACTTGTTGACTCGCTTCATGCCATCCGCGTCGAAGACCGTATTTGTCCAGGCCAGTTCGTTTTCTCTCACTTCCATGACGGCCTGCCCGTTTCCGCCCGCCGAGTTTGCACCCACATCTTGATTTTCTGATCAGATGGATCGAAGAAGATCATGCTCAGTCCCTTCCAGTCGCCCATTCTCAAATCCAGCTGAATGACCTGATCGTTGGCAATCCACTGGTAGTCAGCCTCGACATCCACCGGTCCCTGGACGGTGTCCATTTTGGCCGTCCAGTCGCCGATGATCCAAGCGAGGTGTTTCTCGAGCATCTCGTGGTTCTTGCTGACCCTCCTCCAGACGTCCGTCTTGTCGGCCAGTTTCTCGCCATTTTGGTTGATGCGATTGGTGATCAAGACGGCTCTTGTATTGCCGTCATCGGAAAACGTGGTCGCGGCGATCGACGTTGCCTGCGAGCCATTGGGAAAGGTCACCACGGATTTGGACATCCATTGACTTCCTTCCATCCAGTGCTCGCCCTCAACGTGATAACCGTCAGTCGCCGTCCCGTAGTTCTTAATGCGTTTGCTCGCAGCGTCCCACAGCGTGATCCCGTTCAAGCGCCGCGCACCTCCCCGTTGTTCTCCAAATGCCACTGCTGCCGCATGCCGGAACCGTCAGGGAGTGGGCTGAACGTAATCTCAACTCGGATCTTGTCTCCTTTCTTCATGTATCCTTCCACATCGTTATCGGCCACGGTGTCAGACACCCAGCGTCCCGACATGGCGCTCGAGAATTCCTGCAGAGGCGTCTCTTGAGCAAAACGCCGCCGGCAAGAAACGCCACAAATGCCGCCGCCACGGCGATCGAGCGAGCCATATCGTTCTCCTGATGATCGATTGATGAAAGATGAGCGGGACGTCAACGGGCTAGACTTAATGTCGGACCCAAGTGCTTTGAGTGGAGCTTCCCTGGGACTCGAGAACCGTTGTGCCCTGGTTGTCGGTCTGTTTGGTGAGCGCCTCCCGAACGTCCGCTGGCATCTGGGCGCGAGTCGCCGGCGCACAGGCGAGCAAAAGGAATCCTATGGCCGATAGCCGCCGCATGGTATGTCTCCCTGTTTTGTGGCCGAATGGATTGTTGGCCTGCGTGATCGCGCCTTCCGCGTCGGTCGTTGAGACGGTGAACGCGTCGGCGAAACAGCCAGGCAGAGGATAATGCGAGATCGGTCGCGCGAATCCCCCACAAAAAAAGCAAAAAAACGAAAGGGGCGTTGCTCGTCCTGCGAGTTGGCCAGGCGTTCCCTGACTACCCTCAACGGGACGGCAGAGAGCGCGGAGAACCAAGGGGCCCGAACGGGGGCTCGGTCTTGAGCAATCACCCGGCGAAAGCTTGATAGAATGTCGGAAATCGCCGGCATCAACTCAGCAAGTGCAGGGGGCCCATCGTGCCAAACTCGAATGATCTCAAGACCGCCTTTCGACACCGTCGCCGACTGGATGGAATCGCACCTAGAGAAGAAGCGTGGCCGAGAGTGCGGGATGAGTTGCGGCGGCTTTGTTCGTGCGTATCGGGACGTGGCAATGCGTGGCGACCGGGAACTCGAACAAAAGGCTGAGCGGATGCTGCTGCAGTTCCTCCGTTTCTACTTCGAGGAACCGAGAACGGGCAAGTCAATCGAGCCAAACACATCGACGTATCCACCCCCATACGATCCGGGAACACCCTGAGGAGCGGCGGATCGAGCCGGTGAGTGACAACAAGAATGCGGCGTTGGCTCCCCACCATGACAAATGCCGCCGCATCCCGGAGTTCGTGGGAGACGTCGAGGCTTAGTGGACCCAGGTGTTGATGGGCGGTTCGGTGGCACACGAACCATGTGCTGATCTCGCCAATGGTGCTCAGACGGGCGCAGAGCATCGGGCGACATTCGAATTCTCCATCGAGGCCAGTTGGTCGTTGAGACCGCGGTTCACAACAAATTCGGTCCAGGGGACGCGATCCGAACAACAGAGAAAGGTTCGCCAGTGCGTAACCATCTGCTTCAGAATCGTTGGAGACGTCTTGCGATGCCGCTGTGCGCATTCGTATTGCTGCCGCCCGCCGCAGCCGTTGGAACTGTCGATCAGCCGGTTCTTTCGGACGCGCCGCCATTGTCGCTGGAGCGAGCGTTGGCGGACCTGGGCCGTTCGCCCGGGGCGGTCGCGGCCGCTGCCGACATCGCCGCGCTCGTCTTTCAACATGTCGGCCGACCTGCATCCGCCGAAGAAGTGGCCGAGAGGATTCGCGATCCCCGAACGGTGGCCGAGTTTTTTTCCATCACCGTCGCAGATGTGTCGCGGAGCTTTGACCGGGTCCAGGCAGCGATTCCCCGGCCCGGAACCAAGAGCACCCGCGGCCCCTACCAGCTGCCGCTAAGAGTCGCCTTGGAGCAGGCGCCCAGGTATTTCGCGGACTCCACCTGGAAGCCTCGACAGCTGTGGGGCGATTTGTACCGCTACCCGATTCCCTCAAAGATCTCCAGTGGCGAAGTAAAGATGCGCAGCGCCTTTGGTGAGATTCTGGATCGCTTGGCGGACAACCGCGGCGGCAAACCTGAACATCGGTTCCTCGTGATCTACCGGGGCGCCGAGTACTGGGACTTTGACGCCTTCATTGACGCACTGGCGGCGACGGGCCACCAGATCGAATTCGATGTGTCCAACGAGGTTTCCGACTTCGTCCATCTAATGGCCCGCCAAGCGGATGGCGCCCTTCGCGAGATTCAGACGGACATTCGCCTTCGCACCGGCTACTTCATGGAGGACCAACGGGAGATCATCGTCCCCGCCGTCCACTCCCATTTGCTGTTCCGGATCAGCGGCCCGGATGTCAACACCGCGGTGGAATTCTACCAGGGCGTCAGCGGCACGCATTTTTATCCGTCATTCTTGATTCAGGGGGAGTCATGGGTCGGGATCCGCACGTCGGCGACCTACGGGCACGAACGCGCTGTACCCGCCTTCAAGGCCGCCGGGCTGTACCTGGATCTGCTGCGGAATATCGCCCGCCGGGACGCGTTGTTCGCCGGCGGCTACGGCCAAAGCGGGATCTGTAGCGATTCCGTCGCGGTCATTGAAGTCCTGCTGGGCGTTGAGCCAACGGTCTATCCCCTGTTGATCAACAAGCAACTGGTGCTGCGACACTTGGCGGCGCTCCAACGTCGCAGACCCAGTCTCGCCGCAAGATACGAGCAGATTCGTGAAGCCATCCAGAAAATGCCGTCCGACATCACCCGTAACCCCAGCCAAGCGAGACGAATCCTGTCCTGCATTCCCTACGGGCCCGGCCCGACGCCGCATGTTGGCTACAATGACGCCCGGCGGGCGTTGCCCAAATGAAGCCGGCGGCCAGATCTCGAGGCTTCTTCGTTCCGGCCTTCTTCCTGCTCTTCGCTACCATGCGGGCAATCCTTGTTTCATCCTTCGCGTGGCCTTCGCTGGATCGAATTCCGCCGGGTCAAACGGGCCATTCCATTCCAGCAACTCCTCGTGCTCTTCGTGATCCGGATCCTGGATCGCCTCCACGTAATCGGCAAAGCCCCAAACGCCTCCGATGTCTTCAGGAGGACAGGCGCGAGCGCCGTCGATGCACCGAGGGTATTGGACGCGGCGTTCGGCCTCCTTCACAGCTTCAAGCTTAATCGCGTGTCGCCAGTCGTCCCCGTAGTCGTACTCATATTCGAGTTTCAACCGAGGCCCAAATTCGGAAACCAAATCGCTTACATGAACACCGGCGTAACTGGTCTCGCCAAGGTCGTCAGAGGCGTCCTCCATGAACCGCGGGTCAGTGAACCGCTTACCGCCGATAAGGAAACAATGCAGATGCGAGTTCGTCCAGCCCATCGCGGTTTGAATCAACTCATGCAGTTGCTGCAGGCCGACGTCTCTCGTTTCAATTCGCCGCCAGATGACAGGCCGCGTCTCTGCGAGTGTTATCTTGAAGCGATAAACATTCTTGTCTTGTAGCACGCCTCGATTGCCGCGTTGAGAGGGATCGGCTCGCATCCAGACACGTCGCGTGGAGGTCATTCGCTTGTTCCATCGTGGAATCAACTCCGGCGGCGCCAGAATCTGAATGGAACGCGCTACGCCAGGTTCCCGTCGAATGAAGCCCCGCTTCTCCAGCGTCTTCATCATCTGATTGACCGAGGGGGGCGAGACCTTCATCACCTTGGCGATCTCTGATTCCGCCGGAGGATAACCGAACCCTTGCGTGTAGGCGTGGATAAAAGCAAGATACCGGCCCTGCGTGGGCGTCCACTCCGTCATCGGTTGGCTCCTGTTCGATTCAGGTCACCCAGGGTTGTGCAACGCAGCACCCTGTGCTGTTGTGGACCGTTCCGTTAGGACAGACTCACGCCATTTTCGGCTTTGCGACGGCCCTTGATTCTGCCGATCATGGATCATGGCCGTGCTGAGAGTCTCGCAGCTTCGAGCGGATCAGGGCGCAGGCGGCGTCATCTCGCGTCGACGGTTCGTTGAGACGACGTCGAGTCTGCTGGCGATCTCGGGCATGGTTAGACCTGCAAAGAACCGAAGCTGAACGATCTCGCTCTACGCTGGTTTCAGTTTTGATCAGTTCGTTGCGCCGACTTGCTGACCGAAGCACGGATGTACGCACTCCCGGATCGATGCGCAACAATTGTACGACCTAAGCGGGACGTCGTGAATGGTCCCTGAGAATCATCAACGCTGTTGCGGTCGTGTCCGTATCGTTGACGCACCGCGGCCGCACGGCGAATTCGTCTCCCACACGTCCGCTGCGGTTTTTTTGGACATGGGTTGGGGCCGTCCCGTTGGGCCGCTCGGCCCAGGGTTCCCGGCCACCCTGGGCTATTCAGGGCCTTGCCGGTTGGGACTGATTTATGGTCCTTCGTCGCTTGATAGAACCCGCTCTGGGTTCAGCGATCCTCAGCGCTGAATTCGTGCCGACGCACGGCTGAGCGTGCCGCAGGACTCGCGGCACGCGAATTCCGTAACACCTGATCGCGCGCGAGATCGTCCGCGGATATCGACGATATTCGATTGTGCCTCGCGCCGATAGAACCCGCACGGCGTTGCCCGAAGGGCCGACGCGATGACCGAGTCTCGATTTGCTCGGAGTCAACCAGCATCTGCAGTTGCCTGGTGCAGCGAGCAACCAGGCGTCACCGAGGGCTCCGGCAAATCGGTTCCAGCGAGAAGTGCCCCCCTTGCCGCCCCTTTACCGCCTCAATTGGACTTTCGTCGAGGGGGACGGTCTGGGAGCGAGATGAACACCTTTTGTCCGTCAATCTCCACCAAGTGGCCTTTGACATTCGCCTCGGCCATTAACCTCATCATTTCCTCGTCATCGATACGGGGGAAGCGAGGCTCGGGCCGTAGCGGCTCAGGGCGAGCTTCGATCACGATGGGCTCGACACGAATCGGCGGTCGTCCAGCCCAAACGATCACTGCCAGCGCGGCAAGCGCCGCGCGCTGGGAAGTGCTGCGAGTGGACTTGGGAGCTCAATCTCGATCCGCAAATCGCACCTTCGTGGGAAGCTCTGCTCTCGAAAGTGACAACGCCTTCCTCTCTTGCTCTGAATTCCACCGCCCGCACCACGACCGGAATCTCACGGATTGGCCCTTTGACCACTTCCCCGTGTCTCCGTGGTTCCACTGAATTGCAGTTTCAAAGCGCTATCACGGGTGGGGAGGGCGGCGGCAATCGCTCAGCGCATATTGACTATGCTCAAGGCAACATCGTTGTCGAATTGGGGTGATCGTAGTTCGCGGAGGCCGCTCTTGTGCTGTAGCCGTTCTGTTCTCACGACTTCACCGCTGACGGGATCCAGCCATGTCGCAAGGTAATCACCCGCCGGTAAGTCGACCGTCACTTTCGCTTCGACGCTGACTCGCAGGTGGTCTTCCAACCGTTTGGGTTGGTTGGGCAGGGGTACGTGCAAGTACACGGCGTACTCCCGACCGGGCGAGGCGAGTACGGTGGTGGACAACTTCGGCGACACGTTGCGAACCAATTCATGGTCTGGCCGCATGTGGAGAAAATCGAAGCCTTCGAGAAACTCCTTCAGGATCCCCAGTTGCTTCCGCAGCGCGGCGCTTCCGCCGCCAGGCGATTTGAAATCTTGCAACGTTCCGTCGGGAGTTTTGGGAGTGAAGGAGTAGTCGAGATTGTTGTACAGCGCGCCGCCAGCCAACAGGAAGTCCCAACCCTCGGTGCGATAGAGCACGTCCTCATGACCGCGAAACCCGGTTTCGTTTTCACCGATCACCTTATTCAACGTGAAGTTCATCGCCACCGTGTCCGGCGGCACGCAATAGTGAAAGTTGAAAATGGACACGGCCGGATGCGGACGCTCCACCTTCGCACGGCCGTTGGCGATGTTCAGCGAGATGAGATGTTGCTGAGGGAAATCCCGCTCGGCGTCGACAATGGCGTCGATGATCGCATGTTGCCAATCCTGGGTGACTCCGCCAAAGTAGGGCTCATTGCAAACCTCGTAGTACAGGTTGTCGAAGTCGCGCAACTCGCCCACGATTTTTCGCGTGACCGCGAGTTGCACATCCAGCAGTTGACGGTGCTTCAGCGTGTACACTTCCTCGCGCGAACAATCGCCGACTCCATTGACGTTATTGCTCGCCTTCATGGGGCAGTCCTCCCACATGTCGTCGCGATACATGGGGCAAAAAAGCGTCAGTTCCACGACGATTCCCCGCTTCGCCGCTTCCGTGAGGAAGTCCTTCAGACGCGCGAAGTACGCCTCGTCCCAGCGAGTCAAGTCGAAGCGATTGCCGCCCGCATGGTAGCCGGGCTGCGTGCTTCGAGCCCAGGGGCAAATGTACCTTTGTGGCGCCGGGGCCAGCGTGTTATCCGTGATCTGAAACGCAGCCGAGTTCTCCCGATACACGCCCGAGAAAGTCCGCGTGTGATTCAGTCCGTGATTCCGCAACTCATCAAGGTAGCGGCTGTAGGCAAAGTCCATGTTCAAGACGGCGCCGTAGTGCTCCCCCGAAGTCACGAGGATCGTCGGCTTGTCGCGCCACAGGAAGTAGTGCGGATTGTCCGGATGCAGAGCCAGGAATCGAGCGGGAGGCTCCGCAGCAACCAGGTGCGTCGCGGCGACGGACAACATCACGCCCACCATCGCGAGCCGCCCAGACCACGATCGAAAAGAGTTCAGACACGCTTGCATGAGATGCTCACTTTAAGATCGAAGAGTAGAGGAAGATTCAACACACGTCGACTGGACGGCCAACCCCCGCTAACCCAGTCGCTTGCGAAAAGGCCGGCAAGCTTGACGACAACCGTGAAGTCTTCGGCTTCTTGGCGGTCTTCTTGCGGCTTGGCGGGGGCAGGCTGAGCTGGTAGCTTTCATCAAGCCACGCTTTCTCATAGCTCCTTGGGCATCGGCTGATTGTCTGTAAATCGCGCCGTGACCCATTGAGTTGCGGCAACTTGATAACGGTCCGGTTCGCGTTCGGTTAGACTTGCGGCCGCGGGCATCGAGTCCCGCAATTTGAACATCGCCTTGTGCCGGCCGCCCTGCATCCCACCGTAGTTCGCAGCGCATACCTGACACCTTTTTTGCCTCTAACGTTGGCTGACAAACACCGGTTGCGTCCACAACACGGCCCCGTCGGAACCCTGAACGCGAACGCGGACATAGAGTTCGTCGCCTTGGAAGGCGTAGGAGGGGGTGAGAGACTCATCTTGCCGCAACGTCTCTCCGCTCTTTCCGATAAAGTAGGTGCGGTAAAGCGTCGGATTCTTATGTGGCCGCGACCACCCCAGATCCTTGCTTTCGTCAGGAAGCTCCAAACGGATTCCGCTCTTGCCCGCATCGAGACGCTTCAACTCGATTGGTTGGGTCAGCGGGTGTGAGACGAAATAGAACTCTCCATTGTCGATCGCGGAAACGATGTCATTGACGGATAAGCGGTTCGCGCGGACGTAAATCGACGTTCGTCCGGGGAGCGCCGGGTGCCTGGTGTGCGGCTTGGCCTCGGCGAAAAACCGCTGCGGTCCAAAATCGTCGAAGTGATGGCTGTCATCCGCCGCAAGACCGTACATCACGCGGCCCGTAGAACAAGACCGCATCCCAAATCTCTTCGGTGGAAGGGCGCCCGCCGCCGCCTTGATCGTTCATCCCCGGTTCGGCCGTAATCACCTCGAGGTGCTTGATAAGGGCCGCGTTCGTCGCCAGGATGTCGTCGATCGTCACCGACCAGTTCAGGTTCGGGTGAGCGATCGCCGGTACGCCGCCGACATCTCGGATCAGTCGCGCTTGGCGATTGATCGTATCGGTTGTCGATTCTTTTGGAAGCTTGATTGTGAATGTCTGCGGATCACGGAACTGCGTGATCTTCTGCGGATTTCCGCCGTACCCCATTGTGTCGTTGATTCGCTCCCCCGGTACGGGCGTCTCCACGTTCAGTTCGATGCCCGGAATCACAAGGAATCTGCCCGGAGCATCCACCACCGCCTTCACGCCGTCCACCGGCGTCGCGTAGTTTAGATCCGTGATCACGACAAAGTCGTAGCCGTGATACTTATACCAGTTGGCGGCCTCCATCGGCTCTTTGAGGTTCGTGTGCACGTGCACCTGCCCTCGCCACCATCGCTCGGCCCTTCCGCGGGAGGGAAAACAACAACAGAAACCCAACAGCAAAATGACCGGCAGTTTGGTGAGAAAACTCACGTGTCTGCTCTCCCGTGACTGGAGGTTCGACGCTTCGAGACTTGCCCCGTGCAGGCGCCGCGAAAACCGTGCGCCCGCCACCGCAGCAAACATCCGCGGACAAGTAAAGTCAAGGGCTAGTTGACCGACCAGTTGCTCGAGGCAGGGAAGCCGATTGTCAATCCAGCCGCGAGGTCCGAACGAAAAATCTCTCGCTTACGCTTCGGGTTTCCACACTTAAATCGTACATCCGTATGTTCGCGGTTTCTCGACCCAACCCATCCTGGGGTGCGCTACGCGACCCCAGGCTTTGGTGTTGCACCGCTCCGCGGTGCGTACCGTCGCCCTCAGGTTTTGGTGTTGCGCCGGTTCGCGGTGCGACTCGGGACCGTGGGTGGCCATCATTTTGATCTTGTCGCGTCGTCGAGATTCTTGGGCCTTACCGCGGCATTGGCGTAGTGTTGGTAACGCGCTTTGAGTTCGCTCAGCTTCTCTGGGCTCTTCTCAGCAAGATTTGTCGTTTCCGAGGGATCGTCGACCAGGTTGTAGAGCTCGTAGCGCTCTTCCTGCGCCTTCTTTTTGTTGCCGCGTCCGGTCTTCACGATCAGCTTCCAATCGCCGACGCGAATGGCGCCGCCGCTAGGTGTTGCGTTATTCAGGATTTCTCGATGAGGCGACTGGGCTTGCTGCGTGATCACGGGCCAGACGTCCATGCCATCGAGCGGCAGGGGTTGTTCCAAGGAACCGCCAATCAACTTGATCAGCGTCGGGTACCAATCGACGATGTGGAGTGGTTCCCTGCAGATTGCGCCGCGGGAATTCGATTCTCCCATGTGGCAAAAGCGACGCCCCGCACTCCACCTTCATAAACGGTGCCTTTCCCGGCGCGGAGCGGGCCGTTGCTGGTAATCCTGTTCGGCCCCACACCGCCGTTGTCGCTGGAGTAAATGAACAGGGTGTTCTCTCGCATACCCTTCTTTTCGAGGGCGGCCACGATCTTGCCCACTCCCTCGTCGAGTGCGGCAAGCATGCCCGCCATTTGCAAGCGGTTGCCCTTCAGATGCTCGTATCCCTTCTTGTACTCGTCGGGAACTTGATACGGTCCATGCACTGCGTTGTAGGGAACATACAGAAACAGCGGCCGGTCCGGTTGATTCTCTTCGATCGCCTTAACGGCTGCTTGAGTGATGAGGTGCGTTGAATATCCCTGCTGATCTCGATTGACGCCATTCACGTACCAGTCAAGTTTTTTGTCTCGCAGGTGAGTGAAGTAGTCAAGGGCGCCGAACAGGTGCCCGGTATGCGAATCGAAGCCGCGTTGCATTGGCCAATAGGCTTCATCAAAGCTGCCCAGATGCCACTTGCCGCAAATGATGGTGCGATATCCGTTTTCCTTCAGGACAACGGGAAGCAATCGTTCCTCCAACGGCAGGCCATACTTGGCCCCAGGCCGAACCACGCCCACCTGCAAGCCATAGCGAATTGGATAGCGCCGGTCAAGAGCGACGCGCGAGTCGGCGAGCAAACGGGTTGAACATAGAATTGATCCAATTGTGTTCCGGCCGCAGCAAGCTTATCAATCTCCGGCGTTTTGATTTCGCCGCCCTTGAAGCCAACGTCGTAAGATCCCTGATCATCCGAAAGAACAAAAACGATGTGCGGCTTGGCGGCTTCCGCAGCTTGACCAGATCGACCGCCAAGAAAGCACGCGACTAGAAACGGGACTAGAAACGGGACCGCGAGTAGTCTGATTCGCATCATCTGTTCCTTCCATCCAAGCTTTTGGTCCGCCAAGCACGCCTGCTCGCTGCATCGAGAGTCGGTGTAAGCCGACTGGCAACCAGGCCGGCCACGAGTGATCACTGAGCGGCTCCCGCGATTGTATCACCCGTCGGCGTCGAATTCGCTGGCATGCGCCGTCTCCTGAGCCAGCCAGATCAGGCCCCCTCCCACGGGCGACGAATGGCGTGGCGCCAAGGAAGGTGTCAGCGTTCCAGGCCTCGCTGCTCGCCGCCGTCTTCTGGTTGAGCGCGGCCGCCTATTTCTGGAGCACCCGTTTCGCCCGCGGAAAAGGGTGTCAGGCGCCGTCTCTTGGCGATTTGGGCGGTTTCCTAAGTCGTCGCATGACAGGGCGCAGTGGTCAACGCAAGATCCCCCGGCCAGCCAAAAAGGCGCCTGACACCTTTTCAGTAGCGAAGCTTTTCGCTATGCTGGGTAGCGAACGCTTTCGCTACTATCGGGAGATTGTCCATGTCCAAGTCGCGCGCTGTTCGGCCGACGGAAGTCGAGTTGCAGATATTGCGAGTTCTCTGGGAGTTGGGCCCCAGCCCCGTACGCATCATCCACGCTCGACTGAATGCGGAGAAAGGCACCAACTATTCCACGACGGTGAAGATGCTGTCGGTGATGCTGGAAAAGGGGTTGGTCAAACGCGATGAGCGGGTTTCGCCTCATGTCTATCGGCCCGGACTGACTCGTGAAAAAGCCGGCAAGCGAATGCTGACCGATTTGATTGAAAAGGTCTACGATGGTGCGGGCATGAGCCTGGTGCTGCAGGCGTTGGCCGCCACGGCGGCCACCAAAGACGAACTCGAAGAAGTGCGTCGCTTGCTGGATCAAATGGAGGGGAAACAGTCATGAGTGCGATACCGAATCTCCCGTTGATCGTAGAACGACTGGGCTGGACGATTGTGCACTCTTTGTGGCAGTTCGCGTTGATCGCCATCCTGGCCAGCGCGGCGGTTCGCTTGCTGCGGGCAAGTTCGGCGAACCTGCGTTATGGTTTGCTCGGCATGGCCATGACGGCGTTGGTCGTCGTGCCGGCAATCACCTGGGCTTGGCTGCCGGCCCCAGCGCCGCAGTCCGCTGCGAGTTTCGCCGTCCCGGAATCCGAGCGGAGGCTCGACGTCGCAAGCAGTCCCGTCTTCGACGATTCCAAGGCGAAGAGTCCGCCGATATTGACGCGTGAATTACCGGCGAGGGCCCCTGGATCCGCGGTCGCGGATTCGCGCAACGCCCCAGAAACACCGCGCCGGCTTCCAGCTTCACCCGGCGTCGAGCCGTTGAAGCTGTCTTGGACCGAGCAGGCGACCAACTTCGTGCGACCCTGGCTGGCGTGGATCGTCGCGGCCTGGAGCTTCGGCGTCGCACTCTGTTCCCTGCGGCCGCTGTTGGGTTGGCGCATGCTGCGTCGCTTGCGGCGGATGGGCGCATCGCCCGTTTCGGATGATGTGCAAGCTGTGATGCGGCGGGTGAGCGAGCGACTCGGGTTGCGGCGAACGGTTGATGTGCTGCATTCGACGTTGGCGCGGACGCCGGTCATGGTTGGCTATCTCCGGCCGGTGATCCTGCTGCCGGTGAGCCTGGTGACAACCATGCCCCTTGCGCAACTGGAAGCTATCCTGGCTCACGAGTTGGCTCACGTGCGCCGTCATGACTTCCTGGCGAATCTGCTGCAGTCGCTCGTGGAGACGCTCTTCTATTATCATCCGGCGGTCTGGTGGTTATCGCATCGGATGCGCGCCGAACGCGAGAACTGTTGCGACGATTTGGTGGTGGATGTGCTTGGTGATCGAGTCGCCTACGGCCGCGCGTTATTGGCCGTCGAGGAGCTGCGGGGCCACGGCTCCTTGTTCGCGATGGGGGCCGCTGATGGTTCGCTGCTGGCTCGCGTCCGCAGAATCGCCGGCTTTCCCGCGGTCAGCGAAGGCGTCTCCCCTTGGCCCGCATTGAGTTTCGTTGGCTGCGGCCTGTGCCTCGCCTTGACGATGAGCATTCTCGCTTGGCAGAGCCTGGCGGCGTCCCCGAGCGAATTCAACAACCGCCTTTCGGCGACGGCGCCGACTTCCCAGATCGCAGTCGCATCGTCGCCGGCCGACCTGCCGCCAGCACGGCCGAGCCAAAAGGCTGAAACACCCACTCTTCTTGGCGACGACCAGGAGTGGCCGCCCCGCGATTCGGCGTCGCTACTAAAACAACTGCATCTGAGGGACGAAGAATTCAACGGTCGGTCCGTGCAAGTGGAGCAGAGTTGGACAGAGCATGTTGATCCGCAAAGCGTCCTTGCCGGCGAGCAAGCAGGCGACAAGCAGGGACAACCTGGACCGCCGCCGCCCGCGAGTGACGAGGCGCCCGCACCCTATGATCAGCCTCATCGAGTGCGGTTCTTGATGACCGTCTGGAATCCCCAACTCGCGTTTGACAACTCCGCCGATCTCGCCCTGATGCTACACCCTCGCTACGCTGGCGCGCTTGAGGCAAGGCGTTGGCCCGAACTGCCTCCGATCGCTTGGAATACAAGCATGATGGAGACGAGAATGTTTCTGGAGCAGGATCGAAACCTGAAGCGCAATTCGATGGAGTGGGCTTTAGGGTACGGGTTCGCAAGCTGGATCGACACGATCGATTCTATGGAGGAGTCCGAAGGCGGACGGCTGGTGATCAAGGGGAAGCCGAGGGAGCAGCTCAAATATGGGTTCACGCGAGAAGAGCGAGCGCGAACCGGGCCGCCCAAGGATCGCTTCGAAATCGAGTTGGATTCCGATTGGATCGTTCGCCGAGCTGTCTTTGACATTGCCGCCGAGCCGGCTCGTTTCACGCGTTGGGGATTCGAGGCGGATCGATACCGCCGATTCGAGGTCGAAACCAGCGGAACCGTCCGCCCTCCCAACGCCCCGCCGACCGCCGCCCAAGGCCGGTATCAAGTCCTGATAGAAGACCCAAAAAAAGTCGAAAGAGTATTGCACGACGAGACTTCCAGGTTTCTGGAGATCTCCGATAAGCTGACTGAACTCGAGTTGAAGAAACGCTTGGCTGCGGATCGGCAAGTCACGGTATTCTCCAACAAGCTGGAGGATCAACAAAAATCCAACGCACCGTCGGACACGACGCGGGTGGTCGCTCAACTCTCCAACGCTCCACGGGAAGAATCCGAGTGGGGCGGCGTCGCCAATGGCCTGCGAGCTCGCGTGATTCCCGTACTGAGTTCGATGAGCGAGGATGCGATCGATCCCTCAAAACGTGTGAATCGATTTGCCGCACCCGAGGATGTGGCGTTCGTGGTCGAGATAGAGAACACGAGCGACGCCACCATCCAACTGCTGGACACCCGGCATGGGGACAGTTTTGGGGATTCAAGCGGCAAAGCAAATTCGAACTGGTACGGACAGTTCCTATTTTCGATCGACTGGTATTCGAGCGATGGGAAGAGCATCGAACTACCGGAAGTGCAGATCGTGGACCTGAATAGCGTATTGGACGGCGCCTTGGTGACGTCGCTTGATCCCGGCAAGACGCATCGCTTCTTGCTGCGTCCCGCGAAATGGCTGAGCCCACTCGCGTATCGACTCACGCCAGGCGAATATCACGCGGCGGTGCGGTATCACGGTCTGCCCGCACGAGTCGCCACGAGGATCAAGGAGTATCGCCCTGGAAGCGCGGTGCTCGCGGCAGCGGCGGGCGAGGTCGTAACGCCGCAGGTTGCGTTGGAGGTGCAGGCTGGGCTTTCTCCAGACAACACAGATGCCGAAAGCGACCCGAAAACCGTCAACGCCGCTCGGCCCGCTCTGGTCTGGGGCGAGCCCTCCAATGGATTGCGAGCGGCGTTGGAATTCACGCCGCAACAATCGAGCTACTCGCATGGGCAGAAGCCCGATTTAAAACTGCACGTGCAGAACGTAAGCGATCATCCCATCACGCTGGCGTCGCACTTGTGGTTCTCGGCGGACGTCCTGCGAGCCGCCGTCGCTAATGAGCAGGGCGAGAAGATCGAGGTCGGCGACACCTGGTATAGCGGGTGGACGTTGACCTCGCGAATTGCTTTGAAGCCTCAACAAATGGTGATTTATGACGCCGGCAATGTCGGCGTGGCGAGGACAAAAGAACAAGCAGGCAAATTCGACGACATGACCAATCGCACTTTGGCGGCGCCCGCTGGCGAATACACGATGCAACTGGAAGGGCGATTCGGCGACAGCTTCTTTTTGAAGGACGGCAAGGGCAAAGTGCTCGCGCCCTTGGCGGGAGACTGGCGCGGCGTGCTGAAGACCGGCGCCGCACCGCTCACGATCACCAATGAGCTGCTCGTCTGCGACATTGTCGACGCCGTTACAGGCGAGCCGGTTGTGGGGACGTTGGTCAACTTTCGCTTCATCAAGCCAAAATCAGGCAATGTTGCGGAAGAGATCGTCTCGGACATGTACTGGGGACCGAAGGCGCCCAGTCGCATCTATTTTGCGATTCCCGATGAGGTCATGCAACGACCCGATCGCGAGCAGATCGAATTGCAATGGGGCGTCTCTCACCACCCCGAATATGAACCCTTGGCGCCGGCGGAACGGATTCCTTTGAAGCCGTTCTTCACGAGCGATCTGTCGTACTTTGGCGATGTGTTGCGCACCATCAAGCTCACCCCAAAGCGACAGACTCTGAAATTCCGCGAACCTTCGTTTGTGTTGCCGGATCACCTGAATGTGATGGCTGTGGGATTTGCCGAAGACGGCAAAGAACTGGTAAGCGTGGCAACGCAATCGGCGGTCGCCATTCGCACTTGGGAGTTGGAGGGTCGCAAGCTAAAGCGAGAAGTCCAACTCGACAGCGATAAGCACGGCAACTTTTTTCTTAGCAGCCAGATGATGCTCTCGGGCGATCGGCGGCGGATGATCGCGATTGTCGACGGGAATGTAGGGATCTGGGACACAGCGACTGGCCGACTGATCAAGACGCTAAAGCGGCCGAAAGAGCGACAATATGACTCCCTTCGTGGCCTGGCTTGCACTCCCGATCTGTCCCTGGTCGCCTGCGGATGGTCCTCCGGACTCAGCGGTTTTGGGCCCGTCCCGGCCGGCGCCATGGTCTGGGATGTCGCCTCCGGCGCCGTGCTGGCGACCGTGCAACACGACGGCGCCATTCAAACGACCAGTGTTGCGTTGTCTGCTGATGGAAAATGGCTGGCCACAGGCGGTCAGCAGGCTGGAACGTGCATCTGGGAAGTGAGCACGGGCGAGCTACTGCATGCCTTGCCGAACGATAACGCCGATCGCCAGCATCCTGATGCTGACGTGACGCAGTCGGGCGCGGCTCAGGTTGTCTGCCTGCAATTCTCACCTGACAAGAAGCAACTCGCTATCGGCGACATGTTGGGCGTTAAGCTTGTGGATGCGAAAACAGGCGAGTTGCTGCATCGGCTTGACTCGCCATTTCGTTTTGGCCGTTCGGGCCTGGTCTATTCCAAGGACAGTCAACTGTTGGCCCGCGTCGCGACGGATAAAGTCGTGCCGATCTGGTCCACGACTTCAGGCGAATTGCTTTACGAGCTTCAAGGCGAAGCACATGACGGCGCTTTCTCCGACGATCGGCTCTGGTTCGCGACGGGGTTCTCGGACGAGACCCACGGGGTCGCCGTCTGGCAAGTCGCTCGCGCGCCCGTGGAAGCCAACACCGGAGTTAGCAGTGCGGCTAAGAATCGCGCGGACGCCACGCCAGCTAAACCCAAACTGGAGTTTCGCTTCGCCGCCAACCTGGCCGACGCGGAGGTTGAGCCGCGAGTTCCCGCTGGATTCAAGAGGCAAGACTATCACGAGAGCGCAGTCGCCGGCGGTCCAGCATCCAAATTCCATTGGTTCAAGTTCGCGAAGTCGAACAACGATACCAGCTCGCTGCCTGTGGAAGCTGTGAGCGCGGACGGCGGGCGTATTGCGTTGCTTGCGAATACGCCTGACCATGCACTACTCGAGGACGGCAAGTGGTCCATCGAAGAATGTCAAGTTGTTCCTGAGGCAGGGAGCGAGGAGCGCTTTCGAATTCAGATCAAGCTAGACAAAGCCGGCGGCGACAAATTGCTTCGACTGACTCAGTCGCACATGAATCAGGCGTTGGCGATCGTCGTCAATGGCGAGATCATCTCGGCGCCCCGAGTCATCAGCGAGATTGGCCGTGACTTCGTGATCACGGGCAACTTCAATCAACAACAGGCCAAGAAACTGGCCGAGGCTATCAAACCGCAGCGTTCTCCGGCGGCAAAAGGCGATCAGTAGTCAACTCACAACCACGAACACGGCCGACAACTCGAAGGTGTGGCGCTATTCTGCGATACAAAACAGGTGTCGTTCACCTCGGATGAACAGTTGGTTATCCACCGGAGCGGGAGTCGCGTCCACGGTCTCTCCCACCGAATTAGTCGAGACGATTTGAAATCGATTGGCGTCCTTGATCACTACGGTCTTGCCGCTGCGATCGGTCAGGTAAACGTGGCCGGCTGCAGCAACAGGAGAGGCGTAAATCGTGCCCAGTCCGGTCCGCTCGGCGGCGAAGTGGGGCTTTCCCGTCGTGGCGTCCAGGCATGAGAGCACACCGGATTTGCCCTTATAGAAATAGAGGCGGCCTTGCGATAACAGCGGCGAAGCGATGTCGGGCGTGTCGCGAGAAACCGACCACGCCACCTTCGAGGTGCCTCGAATGTCGCCCCGGCCGTCGGGACGAAAGGCGCCGAGGAACGAGCCGCGAAATCCGCTGCCGACGAAAACCAGACCATTGTGAGCGACCGCCGACGCGACGGGTCGCTCGGTCTGTCCTGCGCATCGCCATAGCTCTTCGCCGGAATCCAAGTCGTAGGCGCGCGCACAATTCTGACCATTCAGCACGATTTGTTTGCGCCCTTGCTGCTCGATGACCAGCGGCGTGGCCCAGCATGTCGGCTCGTCGCGGCGGCGTGCGCCACAGGGTCTCTCCGGTCGCTTTGTTGAGAGCAAAGAGAAACGACGGACCTTCATGATCCCAGGGGACAATCAACTTCTCGCCCGCCAGCGTTGGCGAGCTGCCTTCGCCGAAGGTCGCCCGCGTCGTCATGTTTCCCAAGTTGCGGCTCCAGACCAGTTGTCCGTCCATGGTGTAGCAGAACAGTCCGCGCGATCCAAAATGAGCGATGACATGCTGGCCATCGGTGCACGGCGACGCCGACGCAAAGCCGTTGGTCTGGTGTGTCCCTTCGTGAGGCTGGGCCTCCACGGCGGTCTTCCGCCAGCGCAGTGCGCCGGTTTCACGATCGAAACAGAGCAACAGAAACTGCAGCGGCCCCGAGCCTGCACCACCCGATTGTGCGCCGCCGCCGGAGCTTGCGGCGGTGACAACAAACACACAATCCCCCCAGACGATCGGCGAGCCCGAACCGCGACCAGGAATTGGGACTTTCCATTTCACATTTTTCGTCGCGGACCATTGAATCGGGGGATTCGCATCCAATGAAACCCCATTGCCGCCATGCCGCGCCAATGGCCCCAATTGCCCGCCACGGCCTCGGGGTCACTCGTCGAGAACAACGCAATCACAATGACAGGCAAAACTTTCAAGGGCATGGGCTTGTCCAGTTCTAGAGGGTGTCAGGTGCCATTTTTGGCTGAATTGCCGAAGAATGCCGAAAAAAAAACGGCAAAAAGGCACCTGACACCTTAACATCTCGCGCTGCCCTTCGCTGGGTAATCGGGGCGACCTTTCTCCGCACGGGAGTTAGCACATGCGTCACGTTTCGTTGCTATTGATCTTGGCCGTTATCGAGACAATGCTGGGCGACGCGTGCAGCGCCGACGCGACGCTGCTTGGCCACCGACAGTCCATCGCGGTTCAGCTACCCGCTGGCGACAACTATGTGGTTCTGGAGATACGCGCCGACGCCGTTTGGGCCCAATTCAGGAAACATGCGAACGCCAGGCTGGTTTTGTAAGGAGCACCGGTGAGGTTGTACTTGTCCAATTGCATCCCATCATAATCCCCAGGAACCAAGAAGGCGTGGCGATAGCCGGGCCGGATGGGGTGCCGGCGGGTCGACTTCTGCTGCTGATCACCGCGGATCAGCGTTCTCTCTGGTAATTCCTTTCGGAGTTCCCCCGAGGACAGGGAAAGCAGAAAAATTCGCACGAATCCGAGGCGCGAGTTGCGGACTCGAGGAAGGCGGGGCTCGATCACGCCTGGCTTGGTCGCGGCTTTGGATCTGGCCAGAATCAACGGAGCAGGATTGTGCGGCACGGCGACGATTCGATTTCGCAACCAAGGCCAGCACTAGAGAATCGAGTCTAGAGCAGCCAACTCCATACGCAGGCGATGAAGGTCAAAACGATAACCGCGAGGCCGGCGAGGAACAGGACTCGCCTCCGGGACGCGGTGGTTTGAAGCGCTTGCTGGGCGACATCTTGCGGCTCGAAGTGAGCGTGGAAGCGCTCGCCCGACACCCGCACATAGCGGTACACGTACACTCGGCCGAGAACCCGATGAGCGAAAGCGTCATGGTCGGGAAAGATGTCGGTCACAATCTTCGCCCCGTCCAATGGACCACCAAAAAAACGAACCTCGAACTGGTCCGACAAGGAACGGTAAGCGATGTAGTCTTGTCGATCATGATCCGACATAGCGGAAAATCCCTGAGCGGCGCGGATGGGGAATCAACCGCAATCAGGTTGCGTGAATTAACCGGCCTGGAACCGCCGATGGGCCCCCGTCGTGGCGGGCCGGCGGGCGGGATGCGCGGTAGCGAGTGGCGAGGAGCAGCGCTTGACGGGGACAGGCCCCGTCGTGGCGGGAGTCAGGCAGGGACGTTTGCTGGCGAGGAGCAGCGCTCGACGGGGACAAGCCCCGTCGTGGCGGGCCGGCGGGCGGGCGGTAGCGAGTGGCGAGGAGCAGCGCTTGACGGGGACAGGCCCCGTCGTGGCGGGCCGGCGGGCGGGATGCGCGGTAGCGAGTGGCGAGGAGCAGCGCTTGACGGGGACAGGCCCCGTCGTGGCGGGAGTCAGGCAGGGACGTTTGCTGGCGAGGAGCAGCGCTCGACGGGGACAAGCCCCGTCGTGGCGGGCCGGCGGGCGGGATGCGCGGTAGCGAGTGGCGAGGAGCAGCGCTTGACGGGGACAGGCCCCGTCGTGGCGGGAGTCAGGTAGGGACGTTTGCTGGCGAGGAGCGAGACGCTCTGGCGGGGGCGGGCGCGTGCGCGCTGACGGGGACAGGCCCCGTCGTGGCGGGAGTCAGGTAGGGACGTTTGCTGGCGAGGAGCAGCTCGACGGGGACAAGCCCCGTCGTGGCGGGCGGGAGGTGAGTACGCGGGCTGGTGAGGAGCAGCGCTTGACGGGGACAGGCCCCGTCGTGGCGGGAGTCAGGTAGGGACGTTTGCTGGCGAGGAGCGGCGCTCGACGGGGACAGGCCCCGTCGTGGCGGCGGGAGGTGAGTACGCGAGTGGCGAGGAGCAGCGCTTGACGGGGACAGGCCCCGTCGTGGCAGCGCGGCGGGTGCTGGCAGGGGCGAGCGGTTTACTTTCCAACGGCAAAATGCTATCAAAACCAATCGACGCGTTCCTCGCGTTAGGACGTCCGGCGCCAATTCGACCCGCCCATGCATGGATGGTTGCGACTGATGAGTATTGAGTCGTTCGTCGACTTCATGGAAGGTCGATTCGCCAAGAACATCGCTTGCCACACCGCCCTGCAAGCTTCGGCCGGGCAGTTCGCTCCTCTGCCCGAGGACTTGGATCCGCGTTTGGCCAAGGCCCTGGCCGCCGGCGGCGTCCACCAGCTCTACGCCCATCAACACGAGGCGTTTGACTCGATCCGGGCCAATCAGGACACCGTCCTGGTTTCGCGCACGGCGAGCGGCAAGACCTTGTCCTTCTTGCTCCCGATTCTGCATGAATATCTGCAGGCGCCAGCGCCCTTTTCGGTCGCCTTGCTGTATCCCACCAAGGCCCTTTCTCGCGATCAAGAGGGGACTCTGGGGAAACTGCTGGAAGCCGCGGGAGCGGACCTTCGTCTGGGCACGTTTGATGGCGACACTCCCCGCGAGGAGCGCCATCGCATTCAGTCTCAAGCGGACTTCATGATCACCAATCCCGACATGCTGCATGCCGGTATTCTGCCAAATCATCATCGCCGCTGGCGGTCCTTCCTGTCTCGCCTGCGATACATCGTGATCGACGAGGTGCATACCTATCGCGGTGCTTTTGGATCGCACGTCGCCAATGTCATGCGGCGGTTGGTGCGAGTCTGCGAGATGCACGGCAGCCAGCCGACCTTCGTCTGCTCGTCAGCCACCATTGGCAATCCAGAGGAACATGTGCAGGCTCTGTTGCAACGGCCCTTTCAGGTCATCGACCGCGATGGAGCCCCCCGTCCGCAACGCGATCTGTATTTGATCAACCCTCCTGTCGTCGAGAGCCACGGCCACGCGCTCTACCGCAAGGGGCCCGGTTCGATCAGCATCCCGTTGATTCGCGAAGCCACGCAACTCGGCGTGCGGACCATCTGCTTCTGCCGCGCACGGCAACAGGTGGAGCGTCTTTATCGAGCCGTCGTCGACGGTCATCCCGAATTGCGGAAAACCGTGCAACCCTATCGCGGCGGCTTGTTGCCCAACGAGCGTCGTCAACTCGAACGCGACTTGGCCGCCGGCCGCGTCACCACCATCATCAGCACCAACGCGCTGGAGCTGGGTATCGACATCGGCGATCTCGACCTCTGTATCTTGAGCGGCCATCCGGGTTCGATGGCCAGTTTCTGGCAACAGGCCGGACGAGTTGGGCGTCGCGGCTCGCGAGCCGTCATTGTGTATGTCGCGCGGGACACGCCGATCGATCAGTATTTCGTGAACCACCCCGAATTCGTGCATCAAGCACCGATCGAACGCGCCTGGCTGAACGCCGACAACCCCTACATCCTCTTGCAGCACCTGCCCTGCGCTGCGCATGAGCATCCGCTGCGCGACGAGGAGCCGTGTTTTCCACCGCGAGCCTACGGGGCGGCCCTCGAAGTGCTCAAGCAAGACGGCAGCTTGAAGGAATATCACGGGGACTATCGCTACGCCTTGCGGGACTATCCGGCCAAGGGCGTTAACTTGCGCGGCATGACCGACTACAACATCGAGATCTATTGCGGAACGGAAGTGATCGGCGAACTCGACCCCATCGGCGCTCGAGGCACGCTGTACAAGGACGCCATCTATCAGCACTTGGGCAAGCGATACATGTCGATGGACCTCGACCTGGAAAAGAAGCTCTGTCGAGTCGAACCGGTCGATGTGGACTACTACACCGAAGCGGTCTGGGAAAGCCGCGTGCGAATCACCGAGTCGCTTGAGCAATGCTCGCACTTCGACGCCGAACTGGATTTCGGCTTTGTCAATGTGAATCGACAACCGAAACTCTACAAGAAGATTCGTGAGCGCACCCTGGAGAATATCGGCTACGGGCCGATCACCCTGGATCCGTTTATCTATGACACGACGGGCTTCGCCTTGCATCCGCCTGTCGCCTGGCGGGAACAAGTCGAAGCGGTCGACAAGCGACACGTGGGCGCCGCCCTGCACGGCTTGAGCTACATTCTGCAGAGGACCGCCCCCAGCCTTTGCCTGGGCGACGTCCAGAATATCGAAACCGACGTTTCACTGACGGAGCTCGCTCAGGGAGAATGGCGGAGCGCGCTCTACTTGTACGACACCATCGAAGGCGGGGTCGGTTACGCTGAAAAGATCTTTGAGGTGTTTCGGACCGCCCTGCAGCTATGTTGGGACATCATCGAACAATGTCCCTGCGCGGCGGGATGTCCGTCCTGCGTAACGGCGCTGCCTCCAGGCGTCGAAGACGAGGAACTGGAGTCGCTGTTGATCGAATCCAATGCCGCGGTCGCGTGCACCACGAGCCTGATTCGCACGCTGCTGGACGAACACGTTGTGCTGCCCGAAGTGCAGAGCTTCGCTTTGGAGGCTCGACCGCCCATCCACGCACCGGAGATCGACCACGAGCAAATCAAGCTCGAACAACGATCGCAAAAGGCGGGACGCATCCTGCAACAGAAACGCTCGCGAGTGCACTGATGATCACGGAAGCCTTCTTGCAATGCGCCGGGATTGGACCGGCCAGACTCGCCAAACTGCAACAAGCCGGCGTGCGGTCATGGCTGGATGCAGTTCACGCGCCCGAGCGAATACCGTCGCGCTGGCGGGAGCCCCTCCTGGAAGAAAGCCAGCGCAGTCTACGCGCGCTGCAGGAAGACGATATCGCCTATTTTGTCGATCGCTTTCACGCGATTGATAAATGGCGGATCGTCGCGCACTACTGCGATGCGACTTCCTTCTTCGACATCGAAACCACCGGTTTGGAATACGACGCGCGGATCACCGTGATCAGCTGCTGGCACCGCGGCCAGCTGCTGACGTTCGTGGAACATGAGAACCTGGACGACTTCCTGGAACTGTTGGACGATGTTTCGCTCCTGGCCTCGTTCAATGGAAGCACGTTTGATGTTCCGCGATTGCTCGATGCTTTTCATATCCCGCAGTTGCCTTGCCCTCACGTGGATCTGAGATGGGCTTGCTATCACAGGGGATGGCGCGGAGGCCTGAAGAAGATTGCGCGGCTGGCGGGCATTGATCGCCCTCTCGACATCGCCGACGCTGACGGTTCGCTGGCCGTGCAGTTGTGGTTACTGTGGGAACACCAAGGCGACCAGGCGGCTCGCGACCGGTTGATTCGCTACTGCGCGGCTGACGTCCTGCTGCTTCTGCAGTTGACGCGACTCTGGGCACAACGCCCGCTTTCTCTTGAAGAGCTGTGGAGGCACTTGCCCGCCGAGCCCAACGGCAAGACGCCGCAAATCGCCGAAGCAGCGGGAGCAAGCCCCGGCCACAGCCCCAGCGATGGCCCACCCGCCTTCGGAACGGCGTCGCCGTTGAAGCTACGAGCGTGGCGACCCTTGGCGGGGTAGCTGAGCTTGGCGTCCGCCTCTGGCCAGGCGGGGAACTGTTGTCCCGGGCTACGGCGATCCGCCCGTTTTCTGTCGTGAGCTTCCCAGGATGACCTTCGCTTCACGCGGCGGCTGGCTTGCGGCCATCGGTCGCGCCGGATTCCTGGTAGGGCCACGGCGCCTTCGCCTTGTTACAATGCCGAGTTGGAAACAGCAGAGAGTGAGTTGGAGCAGGCAATGCAACGCGGTGGGACGCGGTTGGGTCACGGCCGATATCGTCGAAGTTCTCCCTTGATCTGGCGGGTTGCGCTGGGACTGGCGCTGTGGGCGACGGGCTCCGCGAGCGCGCGGCAACAGACAATGGAATGGTCATCGGAGTCCGACGACGTGCGCATCTCCGCTTCACTCGCGCCGGCTCGACCCAGCCTCGCGGATGAAGTCCTGCTGGAAATCGAAGTCGACGCGCCCTGGCGTTTGACCGTTGCTCCGCCCGATATCGGCGAATCCCTAGGCCCGTTCGGCGTCTTGTCTTGGCGGGCCGACCCGCCTCAGCGACAGGGCGATCGCCTGCTGTCCAAGTACCATTTGAGGTTGGAGCCCTTGGACATCGGCGAGTTGGAGGTTCCGCCGTTGGTGTTTCGCGGGACCGTCGCCATTGAGGCTGGCGACGACGGGCGAACGGAAACCAGAAGTCGCTACGAACTGCCGGGACAGGTCGTCGTGGTCGGAAGTTCGCTCGACCCCAAGAACGCGAATCCAGCAAATCTGAAACCACTTGCAGGCCCCCTCCCGCCCGCTCCGCCAGCGGAGTCCCGTGACTGGACCTGGTGGCTGGTCGGCGGAGCGCTGTTGGCGACCGCGGCGGCGTTCGTGTGGTTCAGAACTCGACCCAAAACAACGCCCCAAGAAACGCCGGCGGAGATCGCGCGCCGACGTTTGCAACTCCTAAGGGCCGATGGGCTCGAGCCAAGCAACGGTAAACGCTTGCTGAAGGGGCTGACGGACGCCGTACGCTGGTTTATCGAGCAGACCACGGCGTTGCAAGCCGCCGAACAAACAACCGAGGAGTTCCTCACGGCGGCGACTCAGCAGGGCGTCTTCGCACCCGCCGAACGGAGCAAGCTGCAACGCCTTCTGGAACAGGCCGACCTGGTCAAATTCGCGGGAGTGCAAGCAACGCGCGAGGACTTGCAGGAGATGTTCCGCTTCGCGGACGCCTTCGTCGACAGTTTTCGAGAAGCCGGTGATTCCACCGCGGGTTCCCCGGAGGACACGCCATGAATCAAGTTCGTTTGGCGTATCCCTGGCTGCTCGTCGCGGGCCTGGTCGCCCTGGGTCTCGTCGCTTGGTGGAGAAATCGCCGGCGGAGCGAAGTTGCGCTCACGTTCAGCAGTGATCTACTCATGCGCGACCTGCCGGTCTCCTGGGCTCAACAAGTCAAACCCTGGCTTCCCTGGCTGCGAGCACTTGGCATGTTCTTGTTGGTTATCGCGTGGGCGCGGCCACAACAAGGATTGCGCGAGTTTCGCGTGCAAACCGAGGGGATCGCGATCGCCATGTGCATTGACCGATCCGGTTCGATGCAGGCGATGGACTTCTTCCTGGAAGGGCGCCGCGTGGATCGACTCGCCGCCGTCAAGCGCGTGTTTCTGGACTTCATGCTTGGCGACGACAACTTACCCGGGCGGACCAACGACTTGATCGCGCTGATTGTCTTCGGCGGCTTCGCGGAAGCTCGGTCGCCGCTGACCTTGGACCATGAAGCGGTCGCCGAAGTGCTGGAGGATGTCCGAGTGTCTCGTCCGTTGCGGGATGACGACGGCAGAGTGGTTGAGCCGGAAATGGCCGAACAAGAGTTGGCGACGGCAATCGGCGACGCGGTCGCGCTGGCGGTCGATCGGCTGCGGGATTGCCAGGCCAAAAGCAAGATCGTCATCCTGCTGTCCGATGGGGAGAACACCGCCGGCGAATTGACGCCGGAAGATGGCGCGGCGGCCGCCAAAGCCCTGGGGGTCAAGGTGTACACCATCGGCGTCGGCCGCACCGGACGCGCTCCGTTTCCCGGCATCGACGCGTTTGGCCGCCGCACCCTGGTCGCCCAGAACGTTCGCTTGGACGAGGCCACGCTCAAAATGCTGGCCGATACGACCGGCGGCCAGTACTTTCACGCCGAAGATACGGACAACTTGACCCGCGTTTATCAAGAGATCGACAAATTGGAGAAAACAAAATCCGAGGGGCGGCTGTATACAGAATATCGCGAATGGTACGCCTGGTTCCTGGTTCCTGGGCTCGCCTTGATCCTGCTAGACGCGGGTTTGCAGGCCACCCGCTTCCGCTCGGCGCCATGACTTCGGGGTTAGGACGCGACCTTTCGGCGCGAGCGACGCCGTCAACGCGGCTTGAGGAGACATAACAATACAATGACTTGGGAGCAACCATGGTGGTTCGCGGCGCTGTTGATCTTGCCGTTGCTTGCCGCGCTGCATTGGCGGTCGAGGCGCCTGCGAGAATTCGCGGTGTCGCAAATCGGGGGCGACCTGTCGAAGCGACTCGCGGCGGCAACCAACGATTCCGGTCCTACTCTGCTGTTGTTGGCGGGGCTGGCCTGCCTGATCGTCGCCGCAGCGCGACCACGATTCGGCGAGGCCATGCAGGAGACCGTGGCCCGAGGGGCCGATATTATTGTCGCATTGGATGTCTCGCGATCCATGTTGGCGCAGGACGTCGCGCCCAATCGCTTGGCTCGAGCCAAAACGGATATCCGCGATTTGTTACAGCAACTCGAGGGAGATCGAGTCGGGCTGATCGCCTTCGCAGGGGAAGCAGTGTTGAGCTGCCCGCTGAGCATCGATCACGGGTTCTTGCTCGCCGCCTTGGAGGAGCTCGATGTGGACTCGGCCCCTCGAGGCGGCACGAGCATCGGAAATGCGCTCCGCAAAGCGCTGGACTCGCTCGAAGCGCGAGCCGATCGAGATCAAGCCATCGTGTTGATCACCGACGGTGACGACCTGGAAGAGTCCCTGGAAGAGCCAATCCAAGCCGCCAAACGGCAAAATGTCCGCGTGATCGCCGTCGGTCTGGGCGACGTGCGCGAGGGCGCCCGAGTCCCCGTCCCCAACAACGCCGGCGGAAATTCGTTCCTTACCTATCAGGGCGAAATCGTCTGGTCGAAGCTGCGCGAGGATGTGCTGGAGCAGATCGCCCTGGAAACCGGCGGCGCCTACGTACCGGCGCGCACCCGAAATTACGACTTGGGACAGGTGTATCAACAACAGCTGGAAGGTCTGCAGCGGGGCGAATTGCGTCGCGAACGAAGAAAACGATTGCAAGATCAGTTTCCCTGGTTCGTGGGCGCCGGCGTGATTCTGCTGCTGCTGGAACGAACATCACGTCGTCGATGACGCACCACCGAACTCCCCCTTGCTGCTTGAACAACAGCAGCCATGATGGATCGAGCCATGAAACCGATGAACTCATCACGCGACGGTCGCACGCTGCTGCTTGCCTGGGCATGGGCATGGGCGATTGTCGCATCCAACGTCGCCTGGGGACAATCCGCCGACCGTGGTCGGGCGCAGCAGGAAGAAGGTCTAAGTCGCTTCGCCAGCGGGCAATTCTCCGAAGCCGAAGAGAGCTTTGCAAAAGCTGTCAAAGCCAACCCGGAAGACGAGCTGGCCAGATTCAATCAAGCCTGTGCGCTGGCGGCGGGGGGCCAAGCGGAAAAGGCCGCGGAGATATGGAGGAGTACGGCCGCGGGCGCCGATCAGGAGGTCGTCGCCCAAAGCAAGTACAATCTGGCTGGCCTGGCGGTCGTCAGTGCAAAAGAAATGCTTCCAGAGGACGTCACTCAGGTTCCACCGCCTGAAAGAAAGAAGATCTGGTCGCTGCTGGAAAAGGCGGCCACCGACTATCGCAACGCCTTGCAAGTCAAACCCGCGCATGCCGACGCCCGCTACAATCTGGAACTCCTGCGACTCTGGATGAACCAGCTCCGCAAGCAATGGGACGACCAGCAGCAACAAGACCAGCAGCAACAAGACCAGCAGCAACAAGACCAGCAGCAGCAAGACCAGCAACAGCAAGACCAGCAACAGCAAGACCAGCAACAGCAAGACCAGCAGCAACAAGACCAGCAGCAACAAGACCAGCAGCAACAAGACCAGCAGCAACAAGACCAGCAGCAACAAGACCAGCAGCAACAAGACCAGCAGCAACAAGACCAGCAGCAACAAGACCAGCAGCAGCAAGACCAGCAACAGCAAGACCAGCAACAGCAAGACCAGCAACAGCAAGACCAGCAGCAGAAGGATCAGCAACAGCAACAAGACGCTTCGAAGGGCAAGGACAAGCCGCAAAAGCAGGAACCGCAGCCGTCTGACTCCAACGAGCGGAAGTCGCAGGAGGGCCAACAGAAACAAAGCGACGACCCCTCAACGGCGGAGGATCAGCCGAATCAGCCCAAGCCAGAGCAGGGCGATCCAGCGCAGGAATCGCCCAACTCGCCGGGTCGTGATGAAGAACCGCAAGCATCGAAAGACGCCGGAGACTCGGAGCAACAGCCAGAGGGAGACGCCGGGGCGCCACAAGCCGCGGGCGGCGCGAACGAGGGCGATCAACTCGTCAATGGCGTCATGAGCGAGCGACAATTGGAATCGCTGTTGCAACGAGTGCGGCGGCGGGAACAGATGCTGCAAGACTTCAGGCGACGCATGCGCCAATTGCAGCAACAAGAGCGAGGAAACTGGGCGGAGCGAGATTGGTAATGCTGGGAAACACGCCGTCACAAAACGGGTTAAGACACAACCGTGGGCCGCGCACCCGCGTGAAGGCCCGACAACATCGGGGCTTCCTTGGGCGCTGGCGCTGCACCTGCTGCTGAACTTGCTGCCGCCCGGCTCACTGGCGTCCGCCCAAGACCCCGAGATCCTGGTCGAAATGGCGGAGACGACGATCTATGAGGGCGAATCGACGACGCTGCGAGTTCTCTTGAATCACGTTGAACAATCCAAGTCCACCGGACATGACCAGCTTGGCCGAGGATTTTGAGGTTCAACCGCAAGGCGATCGACAGGTTCGGTTCAGCAGCACGACGATTATCAATGGAGTGATGGAGCGAATCGATCGTCGTGGTCGAGAGTTCCTTTACGAGTTGACCCCACGACGACCGGGTACGTTGACCATCGGCCCCATCACCGCCACTGTCGATGGCAAGCCGCTCAAGAGTGAACTCCTCACGCTCAAGGTGCAACGTCCAGAGGTGCAGGACATCGCGCTGGTCGAGTTATCGGCTGACCGCACTGAGGTCTACCCCTTCGCAACCGTTTCGCATTCGGATTGACGTCTTCCTGAAAGCAGCCGAGGGCGCGTATTCGACCATCGCGCCGTTGCGACTCTTGCGTTCGGTTTCCGCCAATCCGCCTGAGCTGCAAATCCCCTGGTTTGAAGAGGATGTGTTGCCGTCGGATGTTCGGCCCAAAATGAGCGTTGAGCAATACCTGCGTGAATTGCGGAACGATGATGGTTTTGGAGTCAATGGCATCCAGGTGCGCGGCCCCTTCAGCTTGTTTGATACAACGCCGGGCCGCTTCGCCCCGAAACCCACACAAGTGGAACGACTCGACCTCCAAGGAGAATCAGCCAAGTATTGGGCCTATCGCTTCGAGCAAGCCTTCACGGCGCACAGGCCTGGGTGAATTCAGCTTCGGTCCAGTGAAGCTCAAGGGCGACTTGATCACAGGACGGAACGACAACCGACGCTGGATGGGACGAAGCGTGTTCGTGGTCGCCCCGCCGCTGAAGATCGTCGTCAAGACGCCGCCACGAGAGAATCAACCCGCAAGCTATGTGGGAGCGATTGGCGAATTCGAGGTTCGCGGCGACCTGACCCCCAAGGCGGCCAAAGCGGGCGACCCTTTGACGCTGACTCTCTCGCTACGGGGAGAAGGTTCGCTGCAAGACGCCCGAGCGCCTGACCTGCAAACCATCGACGCCATCGCCAGCCGCTTTAAGATCTATCCTCCGGCGGAACGGATTACCGACGACGGCTGGCAAGCCGTGTATAGCCTGCGCCCGTTGTCGGAGGCGGTGACCGAATTCCCTGAGTTGGATGTCTCCTACTTTGACGTGCGGACCGAACAATTTGTCACCGAGACATTGCCAGCCATTCCGTTGACGATTGTCCCGGCGGATCAGCTAAGTACGTCGGATGTGACTTCCGCCCCGCGCCCCGTTTCGCCTCAGGAGCAGTCGCCGCTGGACGACGACGGCTGGTATCGAGACGTCGCGGACCCGCTGTCGGTATCCAGCGAGCCGAACGCCAAGCCCGTGTGGATCGCCACTGGTCTGGCCTTGTTGGGGTTGGCCACGGCTTGGGTGGCTGGCGTTTCGATCCGAGGCGGCGACGCGCGAGCCGCTCGGCGGCGGCGGCGGCACGCGCCGAGCCGCGCCAAGCAGCATTTGGAGGACGCCGAACGAGCCTTGGCCGAACAGCGCGTGGCCGACGCTGCTGTCAGCCTTCGACAAGCGGTGACCGAAATGGCCTCGGCGATACTCAACGCCGACACCGTGGACTGCACGCCTTTGGACATGCGGCGCCGTTTGGCGCAGTCGGTGACCGATCCGACACTCTGCGAAGCCGCCAGCCATATCCTGGACGTCTCCGATGCGGCTCGATTTGGAGGCGACCAAGTCGCGATGAGAGACGCCGTTCACAAAACCAGAACATGGCTCGCCGAAGTCCAGCGTTGCCTTCGAGGCGGAATCGGGTGATGCAGCGAGACTGTTACAGCAGAAGGCTCCCTTTGGGGACCCCCACTTTCTGGCTCTTGCTGCCGGCACTGGTCATAGCGGCTGGATGTCGCCAGGAGCTGACTCTTGATCAACAGCGGCTCTTTCAACAAGCCCTACAGGAAAGCAGTTCCCCGGCGCCCTCTTCCCAATTGCGCGCCGCAATCGTTTATCAGGATCTCCGTGACCAAGGCGCTGTGTCCGTCGAGCTGCTCTTGAACCAAGGCAACGCCTATCGACGCGCGGGCCAAGTGGGGCGGGCGATCGGCTGTTATCGAAGGGCCCTGAGATGGAACCCTCGCGATGCCCGCGTGCGGCATAATCTGAACCGCCTGCTGGAAGCACAAGGGTTGCTCCAAGAGCGGGGCGTAGCGAGCTGGTTGCTGCGGAATCTGGCCCCGACCCGGTGGTTAGGAGCCAGCGAATTGCTGATAAGCGGCTGCGGGCTTCTGCTCGCCGCGGCGGTCATCGCCTGGTTCCGCATCGTGGCGAGGCGAACCGACTTGGGCTGGGCCGTCTGCCTTCTGACGGTAAGTAGCGGATGGTGCTTGACGATGCAACAACTCCAAATACGGCGGATACACCTGGGCGCCGAAGCGGTCATTGTGGATCCTGAAACGGCCGTGAAGACTGGGCCGGCCGACGGCTTTGACGTCGCCGCCAATGGCGCGTGTATCGAAGGACAGTCCGTGCAAGTCATCGAACGCCGCGGCGAGTGGTTGCATGTCCGCACCGAGCAAGGCCAGGACGGCTGGCTGCCGCGCTCGCAGGTCATGAGCTACTAGGTTCTATGACGCGACGGTTTGGCTCGACTTTTTTCCACCACGCGGCGCCCGCCTGGAAATTCAACAAAACTTCATAGTCTTCGCCGAGCCATGTCGCGGCTCAGGTTAGGACGACGCCTCCAGGGGAAATCTCGCAAACAGCCGTATTGGCCCATTGCGAAGCAGGCGCAGAATCCTAGGATCGGGCGGTGAGGACTCGCTGCCCATGGGGAGAAGCGCGGGTCATCGGTTTCCCCAACCACACGCTTTGAAACCAGCATTACCGAACGGCGAGATCCATCATGAACCTTGGGCGAAGAAGCTTCTTGACGTCAGCATCGGCCGCATTGGGCGCCGCTTGCAGTATCCCGCTACAAGCCCTGTTGGAACGCTCCGCTGCTGGGGAGGCGACGCGAGGCCTTGGCTATGGGGCCCTGCGTCCCACCCGAGACGACTCCACAGGTCTCGAACTGTTGCAGCTCCCCGAGGGGTTTCGTTACCTCTCCTACGGATGGACCGGAGACCCGCTGTCCGATGGTTCGCCAACGCCCGGGGATCATGACGGCATGGGTGTGATTCACCAAGACAACAACATTCTGACGCTGTGTCGCAATCATGAGCGCAGCGGCAACGGACGGGCCATCGGCGCAGCCGATGCGTCCTACGACGGCAGGGCGCCGGGCGGTTGTACGAATCTGAGGTTCGACGTGCAGGAGGGCCGTTTCCTGGACGCTCGCTGCTCGTTGTCGGGGACCGTGAAGAATTGCGCCGGGGGTCCCACGCCTTGGTCCGCGTGGCTAAGTTGCGAAGAGACGGTTCTGGGGCCCGGCGATCAAGACGACGGCCAGACGCTGGAGTACGAGCAAACGCACGGTTGGGTGTTCGAAGTGGACTGGAAGGCGACAGGGACGCCCACGCCGCTGAAGGAGATGGGACGATTTGTCCATGAGGCGGTTGCTGTCGATCCGGCGACGGGCATTGTCTATGAAACGGAAGATCGCAACACGGCGGGCTTTTATCGGTTCATGCCCAGGACGCCAGGCAAACTCTCCTCGGGAGGGCGTTTGCAGATGATGCGCATCGGCGGACGCGACGATCTACGAACTGGACTCAGCGTAGGTCAAGTGTTCGATGTCTCGTGGGTGGACATTGAAGATCCCCAGAGGGCCCATTCGCCGGGGACCCGCGACACGCTCGGCGTCTTTTCTCAAGGAAAGCGCCGTGGCGCCGCGACGTTTGCTCGCCTGGAAGGCTGCTGGTACGGGAACGATCGAGTCTTTTTCGACGCGACCAGCGGCGGGGATGCGAAGTCCGGCCAGATCTGGCAATACGATCCCGCGCAAGAGCAGTTGACGCTGGTGTTCGAATCGCCAAGTCCCGATGTGCTGGACAAGCCCGACAACCTGTGCGTTAGCCCGCGAGGCGGTTTGATTCTCTGCGAGGACGGCGACGTTGTCCCTCAGCGTTTGCATGGACTCACGCCCGCTGGACAACTGTTCGACGTCGCCGCCAACAACATACGCTTCACATCGCCGGGGCCGCATGACTTGATCGGGGATTTCCGCGATCAGGAATGGGCGGGCGCCACGTTCAGCCCGGATGGCCAGTGGCTCTTTGTGAACATCCAAACCCCGGGCGTCACGTTCGCCATCACCGGGCCTTGGCGACAGGGTCCGCTCTAAGCTACCACGAGGGACACGAAGGACACGAGGGACACGAGGACACGAAGAGCATGGAGAGATTAGAGAACAACACGCTTGATCTTTCAGTCTGGTGTTGTTGACGTTGAGTCCGCGTTGGTGTTCGGGCCGATAGCCGCCTTGCTATAATCTGGACGGCGGCCGGTCATCGAGCAAACGACTTTCGTTTCGCGGAGCGGCGGTCCGATGGAGGGACGCGCGGCTCTGCGTGGCGTGTTAAGGCGGACTGGCGGATGAGCGAACACGAACAGGAAATTGGGAACGACGACTTGCCGGGATTTCGGCACGCGGCGACGAAGGTGCGCGAATTCCCGACCACGCCCGGCGTCTATCTGATGAAGGACTCGCAGGGACGGGTCATCTATGTGGGCAAGGCGAAAAACCTGCGATCCCGAGCGGGAAGTTACTTTCTCAAGAACGCCGCGGAAGAACAAAGGACCTCCGTCTGGATCAACGAGATTTGCGACATCGACTTCATCGGTTGCGAGAGCGAAGTGGACGCCCTCTTGATGGAGTCTCGCTTGATCAAGGACATTCAGCCAAAACACAACAAGGAACTGAAGGACGACAAGACATTCCCGTACTTGATGATCTCGACGCGCGAGGACTTCCCGCGGGTCGAGGTGACCCGGGAACCCCGTGATCGCGGCGTCAAGTTATACGGTCCGTTCGCGAGCGCCGGCGCACTTCGCGGCGCCGTGCAGGTTCTGCAAAGGATCTTCAAGTTCCGCACCTGCTCGCTGGACATCGACGATGGCGATGCACGCTGGCGTTGGTTTCGCCCCTGCCTGCTCGCGAGCATCGACCAATGCTCGGCCCCCTGTAATCTACGCATTAGCAAAGAAGACTATCGACGGGACATTCGCCGGTTGCAGATGTTCCTGGACGGGAACAAGACGAAGCTCATTCAACAAATGAAACAAGAGATGCGCGAAGCGTCGCAAGCGATGCGTTTCGAGCAGGCCGCCCGACTGCGGGACGAGATTGCGATGTTGGAGACCCTCGACGAGCGTGGCGAATTGGACACGCACGCCCAACCGGAAGTCTTCTACATCGATCCCAAGAAAGGCCTCGCCGGACTCAGAAAAGTACTGAAGCTGAGCCAGACGCCGAGAACGATTGAAGGCGTGGATATCGCGCACTTGGGAGGGGGCGAGACTGTCGCCAGCGTCGTGCAATTCTTGGACGGGCTGCCTTTCAAACCGGGGTACCGGCGCTACAAGATTCGCAATGTCGCCGGCGTCGATGACTTCCGCAGCATTCACGAAGTGGTCGGGCGCAGGTATCGACGGCTGGCCGACACGGGCGAGCCCTTCGCCGACATCCTGCTCATCGACGGCGGCAAGGGGCAACTCAAAGCGGCTCAGGCGGCCTTCCGGGACCAACAGACTTCAACCGCCGGTGCTGCTAAGCTTGGCCAAGCGCGAAGAAGAGATTTTCCTGCCCGGGGAGTCCGCCCCCTTGCGGCTCAGTCGCCACGCTTTCGCCCTTCGTCTGTTGCAATACGTGCGCGATGAGGCGCATCGGTTCGCCCAACACTACCATCATATTCTTCGCCGCAAGTCAACGTTTGGCGACTGAGCGTTCAAAGGCCCGTGGGGCGACGCTGTCGTCGCGGAGCTTCATTCGCTGGATTGTCCTGTGCGTTCCTCCGTGCTCTCGGCGGCGACCCGTTCCACGGCCCAGCTCTGGGCCGACCCGCCTCTGGGGCGCGGTTCGCTCCATCCCGGGCTGGGTTGGGGGGCGCCCCGGTTGGGAATGATTCTCGGTGGACGCACCCTGACCAATTTTGCGTTTCCAAACCGATCTGGAATCGTCCGCGAGAATTTGCTAACGTCGTCCCGCGGATGATCGAATCGCCTGATTAAGAGCGCACCGCTGGGCGCGTTTTCCTGCAAGGATGCGAGGGAAGTGGCATGATGCGATGCGTCGTGTATCTGGGGCTGTTGGCCTGGACGTGCGGGATGCTCTGCGGGACGGAAGGCGCCCGCGGCGGAGATATCTGGAAGTCATACCTTCCGTTTGGGCGACGCGTCGAAGCGGACGCTAGCAAGCCCTATCACCTGGAAACCAGCCACGGACCATGGATGATCCTGGCAAGTTCTTTTGCGGGAGACGGCGCCGAGAAACAGGCCCATGATCTGGTCATCGAATTGCGCAAGTCCATGCGTCTGGAAGCTTACGTCTGGCACAAATCGTTCGACTTCAGCAAGCCTGTTGAGGGATTGGGCGTGGACAAGTACAACAACGCGCGCATGATGAAGATGAAGAACGGCGGCCAATTCGTGGAATACGCCGTTTTGGTCGGGGATTTCCAATCCGTGGACGACCCCAATCTGCAGAAGACCTTGGAGCAAATCAAGTTCGCCAATCCCGAGACGTTGGACATTCGCAAGAACGACAGCTCGACGCAACGTTTCGCTGGGCTGCGTTACCTGCATCGGAGAATCAACGGCGATCCGGACAAGCGCAGTCGAGGTCCCATGGGCAGCGCTTTTGTCACTCGCAACCCGTTGCTGCCTGATGAGTTCTTCAAGGCCGGCGGCGTCGATGCGTTTGTCGTGAAGATGAACCAGAACGTCGAATTCAGCCTGCTCCGCAATCCCGCACCCTACACCGTGCGAGTGGCGCGGTTCCGCGGCAAGTCCACCATGAATCTCAACGAGGCCGACACCCTACTCGGTCGCGGCGGACCGAGCAAGCTTGAGGTCGCCTTCGACCAAGCGCATCGCATGACGGTCGCTCTGCGGCAAAAGGGAGTGGAAGCCTATGAGTTCCACGATCGGTACGAGAGCATCGTGACCGTGGGCGGGTTCCCGGAATTAGGGCGTCCAGGTCCTCAAGGCGCCACCGAGATCAATCCCGCCATCTATCGCACGATGGAGAGCTTCAAGCCAATTCCCAAGACGCTTCCCAACGGCATGCAGACGTTGGCGCCGCGAATGGAAGCCGGTTTGCCGTTTGACTTGAGCCCTTGGCCGATGGAGGTGCCCCGGGTGTCGGTGGCGGCAGACTACGCGCGAACCAACCGATAGAGCGAAACGCGCCACGAGCGCGAGGAACACGAGAAACCAGTACCCGTACCAAAAACCATCGGCGACGAATACCGTGACTGGAAGCGTCATCTTGCAAGAACCCATAGTCGTCACTGGAATAGGTCTCTTGACCTCCTTGGGGCTCGATCGCGAAAGCACGTGGCATGGCCTGCGGCATGGGCGATCCAACGTGCGGCGAATGAGCGGCTTGCCGGGCTTTGGCGAGCAGTCGCTACTGGCCGGGATGGTCGATTTGCCCGAGGCGGCGCCAGGCAAGTTGAAGGTGATTCCGATGGCCTTGCAAGCCGCCGAGGAAGCGGTGGCGGACGCACAGCTGAATCTCGGCGATTGTGACGCGGATCGCGTCGCTTGCTCGGTCAGCGCGCACATGGGCGACACGCGTTTCTTGCGGCGAGACCCGCAAGCCAACAGCCTGCCCGCGCCATGGCATACGCAGTGGTTGCCCAACACGACCTGCGCCGAAGTCGCCAATCACTTTGGCTGCTTGGGGCCGCGACTCAGCCATTCAACGGCGTGCGCCAGCAGTTTGATCAGCGTCCTGACGGCGGCTCGAGCGATTCGCGATGGGCAATGCGATGTCGCCATCTGCGGCGGCAGCGATGCGGTCGATCCGCTCTTCGCCGCCGGCTTCCGTCAAATGCGCGTGCTGGCCGACCATGACGACCCCACCGCGGCTTGCCGGCCGTTTGACCGCGATCGCAATGGATTCGTGATGGGTGAAGGCGCGGCGATTCTGGTCATTGAGCGGTTGCGACACGCCATGAAACGCAATGCCAAAATCTACGCCCACATTTCCGGCGGACGCATGGTCGCGCAAGCTCATCATGTGACGGGCTTGGATGCGGAAAGCGAGAGTCTGGCGTACCTGATCGACTCCACCTTGAAACAAGCACGGATCGCTCCCGAGGAGCTGGGCTATATCAACGCGCACGGAACGGGCACCGCACAGAACGACGCGGTCGAACTTCTCGGCGTGAGGCGGGCGATGGGAGAGGCGGCCGACCAAGTCTGCCTGAGCTCGACCAAGAGCATGCTGGGACACATGGTCAACGCGGCCGGAGCGGCCGAATTGGCCGTGACCCTGTTGGCCATGCGCGATGGATTCGCGCCGCCCACACGCAATCTCGACCATCCCGATTCCGATTGCCAAGTCAACTGCCTGCCCTGGCAAGGCAGGCCGACCCGCTTTCAACATGCACTCAAACTCTCTCTGGCCTTCGGCGGCCACCTGGTCGCCATCGCTCTCACCCGCTGGAACGACCCGCAGAGCGGCTTCGCCTACCCCAGCATCGAACAACTCATGAAGGCCGCGTGAGCATGGGTGGAGCGTAGAGACGAGGGGGTAGAGGGCAGGGAGAAGGGAGTAGTTGCTCGAAGGCGCACCGTGGCCTTACATCGAGCACGCCACGACGGGGCACGTCCCCGTTGAGCGGTGCTCCTCGCCAAGCCGACAGCGCGATCTGGCGGTCCCTACCCAACTACCAACTACCAACTACCAACTACCAACTACCAACTACCAACTACCAACTACCAACTACCAACTACCAACTATCTCATCCACGGCGGACTCGGGCAGGCGGCGTTGGCCGACGGACAGCCAGGGGTGCATGAGTGAATTGGGGTCGCTGTCGAAGGCGTCGTCCAGCCCCAGGACGTGTCCCATTTCATGCAGCACCACGGTCAATAGGTCGACTCGATTGCTGTCTTCTGGTCCAAGTTCGTCGTGGGGATCTTGATCGACAAACCAACCTCGACCGGCGGCGTTGACATCCAATTGAACGACGTCGCCGCGAGCTTGAGCGAGGACGTTATCAGGCAGGTCGGCGAACTCGATGCGAACTCGTTGCAAGCGAAGTCCCGCGGCCTCGCCCGCCGCGTCGGTCCAGAACTGACGAGCGTCCGCGATCAGCGGCTCGATCATCTGCGCGTCTAGCGCCAAGGGACGCTCGGTTGACGCATCGGGACGAACGGAGTTGGGCCGGCTGCCGATGATGACCTGGATCATCTTCAGGGCGTCCGCGGTCGTTACCTGGCCGTCGCCATTGGCGTCCGGCGAATAGTCGGAGTAAACTTCCGGCGCGCCGCCTCGATAAATGTGCCCGGCCACCATCAACACGTCGCGCACGCCGATGGTCCCATCATGGTCGGCGTCCAGCGGATTGGCGAAATGGTGAAAGCCGCGAGCTTCACCCTCGCTCAATCGCATCATCGGCGAAAGCGGGACGAAGTTGCCGGTCACCGTCGCACCGCCGGCGAAATGCGAGACCAGCACCTCCTGGCCGTCAAAGCCATCCAAATCGCCCATCCAGAGGCTGCGAGGGCTGCCGTTGCCTAGCCCGTTGAACGAGGGCAGATCAACGCTTTCCTGCAACACCCACTGGCCTCCCGACTGGCGGCCATACACCAGCAGGCGACCGTGGCGATCGTCGCCCACGATCAACTCATAGACGCCGTCGCCATGGATGTCGCCGAAGGCGACGGTGCTGGGCAGACCGGGAACCTCAATGCGCACCGTAAGCGGATTGCCCACGACGTCGCTTTGCAAGAGGACCACTGACTCGTCGCCGCGATCGGCAATCGCGATTTCGGCCAAACCATCGCCGTTCAGATCCATCACCGCCGCGTCGGAAGGCTGCAGGAAATCACTTCGAGTCATCGAAGGAGTGAATCCGGCGAATCCTCCGGTGAATGTCCGCACCTGCCCACCGCCGTAGGTTGTGATCAGTACATCCAGTGCACCGTCTTGATTGAAGTCGAATGTCTCGATATCCAGCGGGCTGTCGCCGACGGACAAAGTCTGTATCAAGCCGAGACCGAAGGGGGCGTCGCCATCGATGCCGCCTTTCAACAGCACCAGGTCGTCCGAGCGCAGATTGACGACGGCCAGATCGGGGATGGCGTCGCCGGTGAAATCACCGGCCGCCAGCGCGACCGGTCCATCGCCGGCGGCGATGAATCGCGGCGAAGACAAACCGAACTGCTGGTTCTCAAGCAGGAACACGCCGCCGCCCGCCGGAGAGTCTTCGTAATCTCCCAAAGCGGCGATGGCCACATCCAGATCGCCATCCCGATCGAAGTCGGCCGTCGCGATCGCTTGTGGTCGCGAATATTCGGGTAGAAAATACGTTTGCCGCGGTTCGAACCCGCCCAGGGCGCGTCCGAAAAAGACCGACAAGCTGGCTTCGCCGCCCAGCGATTCGGATTGGAGATAATCCCAGTCGTTCAAGACAAGCAAGTCCGTGACGCCATCGCCGTTCAGATCGGCGCCGATCGCGTCGCTGCTAATGCCGTTGGTCGCGTACGGATCGGACTGGACGCCGTCGAGCCGATAGTTGCCAAAGATCAAGCCGCTGATCAATTCCCCAGGCAAGGGCGAGGCCAGGTATTCTCCCGCATCGGGCGTGGTTCGACGATAACCGACTTGCTGCACTTCGCGAATCACATAGGTTTCATTGGGAAGCACGTCGACGCTATACGAGCCGTCCGACGCGGTCGTGGTGCTGTACTGAGTCCCCAACGAGCCTTCAAGCGTGATTTCGAAACCGGGGAGTCCGTCTTCGCCCGAGTCGCGCTGGCCGTTCCGGTTGAGGTCCTCGAACTTGAGACCAGAGAGGACCGCCAGTTGCAGAATCCCGAAGTCGTAAGCGTTGGAAGGCGCGCCGTTGACGCTCACAACCAACTCGCCACTGGCCGGCTCGATCGTGACAAAGCCAGGCATCAGCGAGACGATCAAGCGGTGCTCGCCATTGGGAAGGTTGAACGAATAAGCTCCCTCCAGATCGTCGCTGGTGGTGGAATCATCGACGGAGCCGTCATTGTTCACATCGACGCTGATCACGATTCCGCCGACGCCCGATTCGAAGCCAAGGTCGAACATGCCATTGCGGTTGAAATCCTCGTAGACCAAGCCGCCAATCTCAAACAGCACCCGCTGGTTGCCGAAGTCCAGGTTCGCAATGTCGCTGCCAATTTGATCAACAATGTATTGGCCGCCGCTGGGCGCGGTCTGAATCCATCCAGGCGGAACGATCTCCGTCAAACGATGTTGCCCAGGGCGAACGTTCAGGAAGGCGTAGGAGCCGTCGGAAAGCGTGGTGGTCGTCTGATCCACCGAGCCATCATTGTTCAGATCCAGCTCGATCGTGAAGCCAGGAAGACCGGGCTCGCCCGAATCCAGCAGGCCGTTGCCGTTGATGTCCTCGAACTTCAAACCGCTCAACGTCGCCAGGATCGGCTGGTTGCCAAAATCCAGACCACCGATGTCGCTGCCGATCTGATCGACGATGTATTGGCCGCCGCTGGGCGCGGTTTGAATCCATCCGGGCGGAACGATCTCCGTCAAGCGATGTTGCCCGGGGCGAACGGCGCGAAAGGAGTAGGAGCCGTCGGAGAGCGTGGTCGTCGTCTGATCCACCGAGCCATCATTGTTCAGATCCAGCTCGATCGTGAAGCCAGGAAGACCGGGCTCGCCCGAATCCAACAGGCCGTTGCCGTTGACGTCCTCGAACTTCAAGCCGCTCAGCGTCACCAGGATCGGCTGGTTGCCAAAATCGAGACCACTGATGTCGCTGCCCATCGGATCGACAATGTACTCGCCGCCGCTGGGCGCGGTTTGAATCCATCCGGGAGGAACAACCTCCGTCAAGCGATGCTGTCCGGGGGGAACGTCAGCAAAGGAATACGAGCCATCGGAAAGCGTGGTTGTCGTCTGATCCACCGAGCCATCGTTGTTCAGATCCAACTCGATCGTAAAGCCGGGAAGACCGGGCTCGCCTGAATCCAACAGGCCGTTGCCGTTGATGTCCTCGAACTTCAAACCGCTCAGCGTCACCAGGATCTGCTGGTTGCCAAAGTCCAGACCGCTGACGTCGCTGCCAATCTGATCGACGATGTACTCGCCGCTGCTGGGCGCGGTTTGAATCCATCCGGGAGGAACGATCTCCGTCAAGCGATGTTGCCCGGGGCGAACGTTCAGGAAGGCGTAGGAGCCGTCGGAAAGCGTGGTTGTCGTCTGATCCACCGAGCCGTCGTTGTTCAGATCCAACTCGATCGTGAAGTCAGGAAGTCCGGGCTCACCCGAATCCAGCAGGCCGTTGCCGTTGATGTCCTCGAACTTCAGACCGCTAAGGGTGGCAAGAATGGGCGTGTTGCCAAAGTCCAAGCCGCTGGCGCTGCCGCCAAAGGGAATCGGGACGAAGTAAGAACCACCAATCGGCGCCGTCTGGATCCAACCTGGCGGCACGACTTCCTGTAGGGAGTGGAAGCCGGGCGGCACGTTGACAAACGAGTAGTCCCCGTTGATATCGGTCGCTTGACTGAAATCGACCACGCCGTCGTCGTTGACATCCAACTCGATAACAAAGCCTTCCAAGCCCGGTTCGCCTGGATCACGGATCCCGTCCGCGTTCAGGTCCTCGAACTTGGTTCCCGAGAAAGTTGACGTCGAGTCGATGGTGAACGAAGTATAGGTCGTGATGTTGGCTTGCGTTACCGACGGGTCTGTCGACCACGCGAAGGCGGTGGCGGCAAACGCAGGTCCATACGCGTCTCCCAATTCCGGGTCGCTGATCGGCGGCAGGTTGATCACCCCATCCGGAGCAAAGGACGCCGCGCCCGTGATGACATCGTCGCGAAGATCGAATGCATTGTCGGCGGTAAACCCGTCGAAAGTTGCATTGATCAAGTCGCCGCCAGAGACGTACTCCCCTTCCAAGCTGTAGCCCAGGCGTTCGACGTCATCCAACAGGAAGACGCGAAGATCATCGCCCGCCGCGGTCCCTGTGACGTAGAACAACTCACCGGGCGGGCTGCTGAACGTGGGCTCCAAATAGTGAATCAGTTGCAGACCGTCGAGGTCGTCGAACGTATCGAATTGAATACGACGTTGGATCAAGGGTTCGCCGTCCGTGATAGTGGACTGGACCGTCCATTCGATGAGTCCCGAGGGCCCGCTGAACGAACCCCGGCTGATCACCGTGTCCTCGCCGACCAGAGCTTGCGTCGAAGTGAGCGTCGAGGCCAGCGAGAAGACCGAACCGCCGATGCTCACGTAGGTGGACTCCTCGAAGACGCTGCGGGAAACCACGCCAGACCGCCCCAGGCCGGTGGCTTCTCCCCGGTCGGCGTTGATGAAAGCGCCATTGGCGAGTCCAGCGTCCCGAAGGCCGCTGTATCCGCCGGGTAACAAATCCATCGAAAAGGCTCCGACGTCTCCCGGCGTGACATCGTTGTCGATCAGAATCCGAAACAACTCGGCGGCGCCCAGGTCGTTCACCGTGACGCCATCATCGTTCCCGTCGATGCCGCGAGGGACGCCCCGTTGATCGGCTGGCGGCCCGCCACCCGTATTGCCGGCGTCCACGGCCGGACTCTCCGGCGAAAGGGCGTGCGTCGGGGTGAAGCCGCCGTAGAAGTCCAAAGGCAACAGCAGCGCGTCGATGACCGGAGAGCCGTTGCCGCCAATCAGCGGTCCGCTGAAGAAATCGAACGCCGAGCCAACATCGCCAATGAGCATCGGGCCCGCTTGCGAGAACTCGCCGGACACGTCCGGATCCGAGGAGATCGCATCGTTCTGGGCGATGATGGACTCGTTGGTTTGGAAGAACGGTCCTGAGCCGCCGGTCGCGGCCCCGCCGCCAACATCGGCGGTGTTCAGCGTCAACGTCGACTGGTCTAAGAATACGGAGCTGTCGGCCGCATAGACGCCGCCCCCGGAAAACGAGGCGGTATTGCCGGAAAGAGTGCTGAGCGAGATCGTTGCCGACGCCGAATCCGCATAAATGCCGCCGCCACTATTGCCTGACGTGTTGCCACTAATCGTCGAACGGATAACGTCGGGTACACCAAAGACAAGATACAGTCCGCCTCCATTGTCCGTCGCGCTGTTGTCCGCGATGTGCGAGTCCTCGATGGTCGTCACGCCTTCGGCGAACACTCCGCCGCCGATCGCCGCGTCGTTAGCGCGGATGATCGTATTGCGAATCGTGAGGTCGCTGGTTTCATTCGCAATGCCGCCACCGCCGCCGCTGGGGGCCGAGTTATTCTCGATGTAGGAGTCTTCAATAAGCGTGGGTCCGGCGGCGTAAATTCCACCGCCGCCGCTCAGGCTGGTGGAATTGTCGCGAATTGTTGACGTCCGAATGGTCAGGCGCCACCGGAAGCGATGCCGCCACCGGTCTCAGATCCCGTGCGCCCGCCCTGTATGGTGATATCCTCGAGCGTCAGCGCCGCCCCGGAATCCACGGCGATCACGCGGTCCAGGATGCCCGCGTCACCGCCGGCGTCGATCGAGCCATTACGAATCAACAGGGAGCCGCCAGCGGAGTCGAGGTTCAAGTCCCCGGCCGCATCGCCCGGGCCGGTTAGCGTCAGCACGGCGGCGATGCCGTCCAGGTCCACAACGTTCGATCCACCGAGTGCGTTGGACTCCATCACGGCGGCGCGCAGCGTGACCTCGCCGACAATCCCCGTGTCCACGACGCCATCACCGGGATTCAAATCCGGTCGGTCATCCGGCGTATTGACCGTGAAAACGGCCAGGAGTCGGCGGTCCTCCAAGGACTCGACATTCAGGCGACGGCGGGCCAGTCGGCGACGTTGGCGACGGAGTGGCGAGGGCTTCATGGGGGGCGCCATTTCAACTTAGATAAAACAGGAGGGATGAACGACTTAGGATAAAAGCGGAGCTGCGAGGTGTCAATTTTTGTCGGCACAACGCGAAATCGAGGGTTCCTGATTGCGGCGCCACCCCCACTACAGATGGGTGCCCCGCGCCATCGGGTCAACGCCGATGAGCGAATGGCTTCATGCCTTTTATCGATGCGGTTGGCTCGCCAGCATCTCTTTTCTCGAATGCCGCGCCGCTTGGCGTGGTTCGTGCGTTTCCAGTGGCAGCAAGCAGCCTTACACATTAGGACAGCGGAGAAAAGCAAAATGTCATCTACCAAGCAACTCTTCACCTTGGCTTTCTGCGCTGCCCTGGGCCTGACCGGCAATTCTGCTCACGCACAGGGCATGGGCGATCTTCTCGGCGGCGGCCTCTTTGGGGCCGGGAACACGACCGAAACCGCCCCCACGCCCACCAGCAGCCTGTCGAGTTCGCCATTTGGCAGCACCTTCATGGCGGGGTATCCCGTGTTTTTCTGGAACTATGGCACGTACCGCGCTTATGAACGGATGGAGAAGCGGGTTTTCCGTTCTCGCGCTCTGCGAGAGCTGTATGCCAACTATCTCGACGCGGCTCAGTCGCGCTACGCTCTGAAGAACATGAATCGGGAGTATCGCGAGAGCCGCAAGGCCCCTCGAGTCACGACCATTAACCTGCAGGTTTCCCCCGAACCGATCGTCTCGGCGAGCGAACTGGTGAGCCTGCTGTACAAGCCGGCCGGCCCCCCCGAATGGCCAGCGGTATTCCTCTACAAGGGTTTCGACAATGAGCGACTCCAGCTCCAACAATTGCTGGCCCTGGAAAACCTCGACCAATCGGGGCTGCAGTTCGCGGCGAAGCTGCTGGTTCGACTGGAATCCAAGCTGCGAGAATACCGCGACGGCGATGTCGTGGTCACGCCCGGCGATTACCTGGCGGGCCGCCGATTCCTGGCGAATCTGAACCGGCAAATGGTGCAGGCCCCGGCCAACTCCCCGGCGCCGGCCAACGCGGTGGCGGCTAACTGACCGCCGCCAGCGAGACTACCTTGGACCCCCGCAGAGGCGAGGTCGGCTGCTCAACGGCAGTCGGCCTCGTTCTCTTTCTTGCGGCCGGTCGCCCACATTTCGGGGGAGGGGACAGCGATGCGCTAATTTCTTGGACTTTCTTTGAGGGGGACCAGACCCGCCTGGCAAGTACCCCAGTGTCACCGGGTGAGCGGCGCCCAAAACCAAGCCCCGCTCGCCAGTGCCCCTGACACTTGACCACCTCCGGGTTCGTGCGAACAGCCCTTCCAGAAAGACCAAGGAAATCACCATGTCACTTCGCAATCGCCTCAGCACGCTCACTTGCCTCATCGCCTTGAGCTTGGCCGCGAAAGCCGCCCACGCTCAAGTTCCTGGCTTGCCTGCAAGCAACGGACTCTTTGATTCGGTGACCAATTCACTCGCCGACTTGACCATGGGCTCAACGGCGACGGGTTTGCCGTATGGCAGCACCTTCGGCGAGGGCGACGACTACAAGTACCCGGTCTTCTTCTCCAAGTTCAGCACCTTCCGTTACTACGAGCGGATGGAAAAGGACGTCTTCCGTTCGCGAGCCAAGCGTGAGATGGCCGCAAATTACCTTGACGCGGCTGAGGCTCGCTATGCCTTGAAGAAACTGAACCGTGAATACCGCGATAGCCGCCGGGCGCCGCGAGTCTCGACGATCAACGTGCAGGCTTCCCCTGAACCAATCGTTTCCGCGAGCGAGCTCGTGACCCTGCTGCATCGACCGGTTGGCGCGCCCGAATGGCCGTCCGTTTTTCGCTACGCCGGTTTCGACGACGAGCGACTTCGCCTGGAACAACTGCTGTCGCTGGAGAACCTGGATCAAGCGGGGCTGAAGCTCGCGGCCGATTTGCTGGTTCGCCTGGAATCCAAGCTGCAAGAGTACCGTCACGGCGATGTGGTCATCACGCCTGGCGACTATCTCGCAGGCCGCAGGTTCCTGGCGGCGATGCACAGGCAAATGATGCAGCCGCCGGCGACTCCCGAGGCGCCCGCCAACTCGGTAGCCGTCAACTGAACGCCGACATTCCAACGATCCAGGGATCAGGGATCAGGGATCAGGGAGCGGGAGCAGGGAGCAGGGAGCAGGGCAACGCCGTAGCGGGTTTTCATGAAGCGAAGAAGGACCAGAAAACAGTCCCAACGGGACGGCCTCAAATCAGCCCAGGGTGCAGCGCAGCGCAACCCTGGGCCACGCCAGTCGCGGCCACGAACTCCCAAACGGCCTCCATGGATCCGAAACCGAAATTGACGTCGAGACGAATTCAAATTCTTGTCGCAACGCGAAAAACAATGAAAAGGGACGCCTATTGGCGACCGGAAAAAGCGCACTTGGACACGATTGGAGTGTTGTGATAGGCTCGTGCATCCCTCCGCGATTTCTTTCGAAGGCTTTGCCCATGGCGTCGCAAATCTCCAACGCTCCGGAAAACCCGGACGATCGGTTGGCCGCTCTGCTGCCGCAGGCGGTGGCGGGCGACCAGGAAGCGATGTCGCAGCTGCTGTTTTCTCAGGTCGACCGGCTGACAACGTATATCGATCGACGCTTGCCAGCGAACTTGGCGGGCGTGATCAGCGCCGAGGACATTGTGCAGCAGGCGTTGGTCAAAGCCTATCAGGCCATCGAGCGTTTCGAAGGCAATTCGATTGCCGCCTTCGCAGGCTGGTTGAATCGAATTGCTAAGAATCAACTCACCGACTATTTGCGCCGCCGCGGCAACGAACGCCTGGACGCCAGCGTCAAGCAACCGGGCGAAGCCAAGCAAAACGACGAGGGCGCGGCTTGGTTGCGACTGTCGCAGATGATGGACGAGCAGGGCGAAACGCCCATGCAAAGCGCGCAGGAGGCGGAGCTCAGTCGCGCCGTGCAAGTCGCCTATGGCCTCGTTGCAGCCCAACTACCGGGAAGCGATCGTGCTGAAGTATCTGCAAGGCCTAAGTATGGCCGAGGTCGCCGCCCGCATGGGCTGCACCGAAGACGCCGCTCGAGGGATCTGCCACCGGGCGCGGAAACAGCTAAAAGCGGAACTCGTGCGCCTTTCGCGTTTTCGTTAGGAGTCGCGGCCAGTCTGTTCTGCATCGGCCCCACCCGCGTGCGTGCCAAGTCCGCCTTCCTGTCGTTCTGGTCCCCTTTAGTCACCGCCAAACTTCCTTCTGCGAACCATGGATCCACAGGCACAGCGTGAACAAGCTCAACGCGTCGCAATGGACGTGATGCGTCGGCGTCGTGCGGGCGAGCCGCTTACGGACGCCGCGGTCTTGGCGGCCTATCCAGAATTAGGCGATTGCCTGGCGGACGAGTTGAGAAAGATGGCCTTGGTGGCTCAAGCCCGCTTCGCTGCTTTCCCAACCCCGCCTCCAGCCGACCCCAACGCCGGGACGCTGAATCGCGACATCAACAGCTTCGCGAACGAGGAGTTTGAGGATCGCGCCGACGATATCCGGATGACGACCGTCGAGACGGGAGAGGATGCCGACGGAGATATCCGCATGACGGTTCGCTCGCGTTGGAAAGAGGAAGACCTCAGCGCCACTCAATTCCTCGATCCGGAAGACCTGGAGCCGATCGACGACGTGACCGCGCCCCAGGATGCCGGCCCCGCGGCCGCGGTCTTTCTGGATCCGGGCGACGAGTTGGAAAGCGAATCGGACGACGACGCTGGGGGGGATGTGGGGCACTTGGCCGAGCTGACCGAAGCAGAGGAAGCCAAGCCGGATGAAACGAAAATCGAGGAAGCAGAAACGGAGGACCCCAATGCCGCATCACCGAGCGTCGCGGCGGATCCTCCTCGGGATGAGCCGGCGGATGAGGTTGCGGTGAGCGAACGGCGCGACGATGGCCCGAGCGAGTCGCCTCGGAAGGCCGATGCGAAGACCCCGCCTCCACCTCTGCATCAGACGTTGATGGACGACGGCGATCCCGCGGGCGCCACCGTCTCCCTGACGAGCTTGACCGCGTTGGATTTCCCGCCCAGGGATGATGCCCGGAGAGATTCGGCGGCGGATGCCGCGGTTGCCCCGCCCGCAGCGCAGGGCCAAACGACGGCCAAGCCGACCGAGTCCCCAAGTCGCGGCCCGGCGTCTCGCTTTCGCCCCCTGGCGCGGCCCGCCACACCCTGGCTACGCGTCTTGGACGATAGCCAGATCCAGGGTGAGGTGATTCGGATTCGTCAGACGAGCTTCGTTTTGGGAGGGCGACTGGGCGACCTGGTGGTCGCTCATGACCCGGCGATCGATCCGGTGCACGCGGAGATTCGCTACGAGCCGGAACGGGGGCGGTGGTTGCTTCGCGACCTGAATTCTCGCACCGGCACGTTTGTCCGCGTGCAGCGCCTGCGGCTCCGCCATGAGGATTGGGTGATTTTGGGCCGCACGCATTTTCAATTTCGAGAGGACGCCGCGCACGGCCCGCACCTGCGGATTCTGACAACAACCGCTCAAACCAATCCCCAGACCGTGCCACTCGCAGGTCGCGAAGTCCACGTGATTGGCCGTGACGCCGCTTGCGATATCAACCTGCCCGATGGGCTGTTGAACGCCAGGCACGCCCGCTTGGCCCGCGACGAGCAACAGAATCGCTGGTTCCTGGAGGATCTGCAGACGATCAACGGCGTCTGGGCGTCCGTCCGCAAAGTCCCGTTGCAGGGCGATTCGATATTTCAGATCGGCGAACAGCGCTTCATCTTCTCGCTAGGCCAATGAGGGCGAGCCGGCAAGGGGCTCGCTCCGCCGCTAATCCGGCTTCTCTTCGCTGTCAGCTTGCTCCTTAGCCGCCGCGCGAGCGTCGTACTCATCGGTCATGGTGGCGGGGCAAACCTCTTGTTCACCACATTGCGTGCAGACCACGTGGATGAGATCCGAACTGGTGAGCTTCAGATCGTGTTCCTGGCAGAGCGTGTACAGCTGTCGAAGATGAACGCAGGGCATGAGGTGATCTCCTGGGGGTGTGGCGAGAGGAACAGCCGTCTCATTCTAGCACTCTTCCAGGCTCTTCAGCATGTCTCACCCAGCCTGGCGGGGTCCCAAAAACTTTTTCGGGATCCGCGCGCGCTTTCGCGGCAAAGTGCGTTTGCTATTCAGCAGGAGTGATGGGCGGGGCCGCCCAGCGGGGATCACACGAACAATTCTTACACACGGACTTGGAGCACACGGAAATGAAGACTCTCAAAAACGCCATCGCACGCATCCACAACGACGAGCGGGGAATGGAAACGCTGCAGACGGTCATGCTGATCGCCGTCGCCGCCATTGTCCTGCTGTTCGTCAAGATGTACTGGGAAGAAGATCAAGGATTGGTTCAGCGATTGGTGGACCAGATTCTGGATTGGAGCGAGTAACCCGACCTCCAGACGCCCGTCCGGGCGACGAATCCCCGCAAGCGGCGGCGAGTTTTCACGACTCGTCGCCGTTTCTTCGTTCTTGGCCGTCCGCTCAGCCTGTCTAGATCACCACGGAGAACACGGAGAAACACGGCCTTGATCGTAAGGTGGTCAACCCGACTCTGTCCGAGGCCCGGAGGGCCAACACAATTCTAGCCGTGGCCGTGAGGCCACGGTTACCTTTCCAGATCGGACACAGGCCCGAAGGGCCGACACAAGTCCTGATTGTGTCGGCCCTTCGGGCCTGTGGACCCGTTTCCGTTGACGTTCCGTGGCCTTACGGCCACGGCTAAAATTGTGCCGGCCCGTCGGGCCTGCTACCCTCCCAGCTGGACCGGCTTACGATCAAGGCCGAGAAACACAGAGCGAGGAACGGCGGGAAAGCCGGTGTTTGCTGAAGGGTGCTGAGTGGGCTGCGTTGGCGAAAGCCTCGCCGACATGGCCTGAAACCCAGTCGCCGGACCTCTGTGCCGCTCCGTGCTCTCCGTGGTGATCCAAAACACAGAGGACGGCCGCGGAAAAATTTTCAAATCCTCGCGCGCGCTTTTCCGGTGGGATCCGTTTGTTCCTTAGCAGGAGCGACTGGCCAAAGCGGCCCAACAAGAACCTCGCCCAAACAAAACAACTCACACGGACTTGGAGCACACGGAAATGAAGACTCTCAAAAACGCCATCGCACGCATCCACAACGACGAGCGGGGAATGGAAACGCTGCAGACGGTCATGCTGATCGCCGTCGCCGCCATCGTCCTGCTGTTCGTCAAGATGTACTGGGAGCAGATCAAGGAATGGTTCGAGGGATTGGTGGATCAGGTTCTGGGCTGGGAAGAGTAACCCGGCTTCCAGACGCCCGGCAGGGCGACAACGAATCCCCGCAAGCGGCGGCGAGTTTTCACGACTCGCCGCCGTTTTTGCATTTCTTGGCCGTCCGCCTGGGTCGCCACAGCAAGCACGGAGGAACACGGAGGACAGAATTGCCTCCGCCCCTCTGTGGTTCACTGTGTCCTCCGTGGTCAATTCCGCGCCGGGCAGGGCGAGTTTGGCGGGCGCTGTTGGAGCTCGTTCCGTCGTTTTTGTGCGGCAAAAGGCTTGGGTTTAAGATAGGATCGACGCTTGGCGGATCGAGTCGTGTGGCGGTGCGCATGAACTCGCTCGCAAGAAAGTTTGAGATTTCTCGTGCGCCCAGAGCGGCTGTTTCGTTCCCAATAACAGACAGAGCACAGTTCCCGGCGGCGATGGCCGCCATCGCGAATACCTCACCCCAACTTTTGGAGCCTAAACCCATGCGAAGCCTGAAGCACGCCATCGCCCGAATCCACAATGACGAACGCGGAATGGAGACGCTGCAAACGGTCATGTTGATCGCCGTCGCCGCCATCGTCCTGCTGTTTGTCAAGATGTACTGGGAGCAGATCAAGGAGTGGTTCGAGGGATTGGTCGATCAGGTCCTGGGTTGGGAAGAGTAGATCGGCCCAGCAGCAGCCGAAAACGTCATCGCCGGCGGCGGGAGTTCCCCGTCGCCGGTTTTTTCGAATCTGAGTTTCCCGCTCACATTGAAATGACCATGAACGCCACCGCCATGACCTCCGAGCCTTCCACTCATTCGTTGACGCCCGCATCGCGCGGGTGGACCGCCTGGCACTCTAGTCTTACGTTTGCGGTCGCCGCCTTGACCACCGCGGGCCTCTGGGCATTGGGTGGAGTGTACTTGGGTCATGCGGGGAATCCGTTGGCGACGGCCGCCGCTGGGCTGTTGTTAGCGTTGGCGGCGGTCACCGCCTATACCGACTTGACCGCCAAGCGGATCCCCAATTGGGCGACCTACACGACCTTTGTGTTGGCCTTGACGCTGAATCTGATCTCGGTCGCGGCGAATCCCCCTTGGCTGGGCGCCGTAGGCCTGGGCCCCAGCCTGGTGGGCGGCTTCGGTCTTTTCTTCGCGATGTTGGTGGTGTTCAGCATCACCGGCGGCGGCGCCGGGGACGTCAAATTCGCGGGCTGTCTGGGGGCGCTGTTCGGGGTCCGTACGGGTCTGGACGCCTTGATTACCGGCTATGTGGTCGGCGCGGCGGTGATGGGCGCTATTGCGATTGTGAAGTACGGACCGGTCAAATTATTCATGCTCGCCTTCCGCTCCGTCGGTTCTCGCTTGGCGCCGCAGTGGATTCATGGACCGGCGCCTTCGGACCGCAAGCTGATGATGACTCAAGTACCGTTGGGGCCGTTCTTCGCAACCGGGGCGTTTGTCAGTCTGTATCGCACCATGGTTTTCGATGGCGGCCTGTTCTTCTAATTGTCAGCCAACCAGCGTGCGCTTCTTGCTCAACAAACGTTGAACCACACAGGAGAGAAACAATGTCACGGCGAAACATAAAACAACGACGACTCACGCGGCCAGGCGCCGCCCGGCGAACGGTGCGGTCCGCTCATCGCCGGGGACTTTCGGCGCTGGAGGTCGTGATGACCACGGCGTTGATCTTTCCCTCCATGGCGTTGACGGCCTACTTGGCCATGAACGCCTGCCGAGCGATTTATTCGATTATTGGCACGATGATCGGCAGTCCGCTGCTGTAGTCCCCCGCGATCGCCGACTTCATCAGGAGCACTTCAATCATGACGCTTTACCATTTGTGGGAGTCCGTGGGCGATGTCTGGATCATCTGGATCTGCGGCGTCTTCTTGCTGCTCTGCGGAGTGATTCGAGGTGTTTCACGGATGCCTTGGAAGACCGTACTGCAGTTCAATCGCGACGAGCAAGGCGCGGCGTATGCAATGTCCTACGTGTTGACGTTTCCGTTCTACTTGCTGCTGGTCTGCGTGATGATTCAAGCCACGTTGATGCTGCTCTGCAAGATCGGAAACATGTACGCCACCTACGCCGCCGCGCGGGCTTACATCGTGTGGCGACCGTCGGATCCAACCGATGAGAACGGGTTGGAGAACGCGTCCTACCGAGCCAAGCGCGCGGCCATCATCGCCATGACGCCATTCGCTTCGGGCTATGAGAACCATCGCGAAGCGTTGTACCCCGCATTTCCCTTTCAATTGGATCCCGACGATCCGTTGCCGTGGGTGAACATCGAATCGATCCTGGCCGACATGCATTTGTACACCAGCACCTACGAGAACCTGGTGGACCACGCGGCTGACCAAAACAGCTCGGCCAGCCCGATCATTCGCAAGCCCAGCGATCCGGCGAGCCTGGACTACGTGAAGAGAAAGTTCATATACGCCGCTGCGGCCACCGTCGTGGATGTCCCCCAGGACCTAATCAGTTTCAACGAAGATGTCGCTGTGAAGGTCCGCTTTCGCATGCCGATTCACATCCCCGGCACAGGGCGAATCTTGGGTGAAGGCGGATTCATGCAACTGGTGAATCCGACCATGTATCACCGCGACATCGAAACCACGATCACGCTGCCCTCGGAGGCCGCCAAGACGGACAACGGCCTGCTGGGAATTCCCTATGACCCTGAATTCCTTTCGCGCTACTTCGGGTCCTAACCAGATTTCCATTCGCCCCGCATGCACTCGACGCAATCGCCGCCCACCGGCGTCCTCAAGGAGCTTCCGATGACCCGCAAGATTCACCACGCGATCATCGCCAAATTGGTTCGCACGCATCGCGACGAAGACGGCATGGTGACCTTCATCTTCTTGATCGCCTTAGTCTTGTTCATGGTCTTGGGCGGCCTGGTCTTCAACGCCGGCCAAACGGTCAACCGCAAGATCGAGACACAAAACGCCGCGGATGCGGTCGCCTACAGCAGCAGCCTATGGGTGGCTCGCGGCATGAACGCCATGACCGCGGCCAATCACGTCATGGGCGAGTTGAACGCCCTTTACGTGATCCACCACGCCCTGGGCGGCAAGTTCCTCGATGAGAATTCCAGCAGCACCAAGAACGACATGCCGGAGCTGACGGTTTGGAACGAAATCATCGACGCCGAAACCGAAGCCGCCAAAGTGGGAACGATTGATCCAGCAACGAAGACCGACGTCGTCTCGGAGAACCCCTCGGCCGATTACAACTCGGCGATTTACGAAGGCAAGCGCACCTTGAAGAAGTTGATGGTGGCGTGGTTAACCGTGCACACGGCCGCCGCCATCACGGAAATCACCGCGGGAAACATCCCTTACGTCGGCCCGATCATCAAAGCCATCGCGATCGCTTTGGAAGCGGCCATGCTGGCGATGGAGTGGATCACGATCAAGGAATACTACGTCCTGACCGGATTCGAACTGATCGCCCAAGCGACCAAGATTCCTAAGAAAGCCATTCCCACGCTGGTCACCGTGATTGGTTGGTACGAACGCCTGCTTCAAGTCGGCATCCCGGTCCAGGCGTGGAGGGCTGCCAGCCGCATCGCCGAACGTCACCATGCGACTGGTCTGGTCCGCGGCGGATTACCCGGCATGCCCTCGGGCGTGGGAGATATCGTGGGCGAACTCGCCAAGTTCGCGCCCCTCATGCCAGTGGAGCGGATGAAAGCCGCCGATGGCAATCTCGCCAACAGCGACGGCAAGAGCAGCGTTCTGGAGAAACGCTCTCAGATGCTGCGATCGGAGTATCCCTGGGTGGTTCACTGGAGGAAGAACATCGTCAGTTTCATGGACAACATCCTGCTGGGAGCACCGATGTCGCAAGCCGGCGACGCGTATGTCAAATGGACGAACAATTACGCCTTGCAGACCTCGCTGTGGATGCGCTTGGAGAGCAACAAGACCTACAACCAGGCCCTCACGGTTGTCAATCATGGCACGACGAAGAGCGAGGGCAACGGCGTAAAGGGCCGGAACATTCAGCTTTATGTCGTCAAGGGCCTGAACCAGCCGACCACGGATAAGAGCCAAGAGCTGTTCAATCAGGCCAATCAGCGGCGCCAGGCGATCGAGAATGCCGAGGAGTTGTTCGTGCACATGGGCTTCGCTCACAAGGAACTGGTCGATGTCGGCGCTCCAGCGTTCTATCGCCAGGAGAACCCCGATGGATTCGTCGCGTTCGCTCAGTCCATGATCTACAACGCCAATCCGCAACAACAGCCGGCGGCGCCTCGCGGTGGAGGACAAGCTCAACCTGAGGTCGGCTGGGACACCTTGAATTGGCTTCGCGGTCCGGCCGTGGTCGAGTTTCCCACGGATCACAGCGAAAGCAACCATCCGATCATCCAATTGAATTGGCAGGCGAAGTTGACGCCCGTCACTCCGGAAAAGCTGCTGGCGGCCGGAGCCACGGTCGGCCTGCAGGACGCCAACATGTTCGAGATACTGACGCGCTCCGCGTTCTCGACAGTGACCATGACCAATCACTAATTCGTCGCCGGTCGTCACGCCCAACGGAAACCAAAGCGATACACCGCACCTAACCAGGAAGTCAACGATCATGCCGCATAACCAAAGACAACGTGGACGCGGGCGACGTCAGGGAGCCGCTCCGATCGAGTTCGTGATGCAAATGCCATTCCTGTTGGCTTTGGCCGCGATGATCACCACGGTCGGGTTCAGCGCGTTGGGCAAATTCACGGCCGCCGCAAAGGCCCGCCGTGAAGTGTGGAAGTTGCGGGACAATCTCCAGGGCAACGCGGATCTGGACGTCAAAACGACGACCGCCGATACGCCGCTGGGGTCGGGGCTGAATCTGAGCATCAGCGGCAGCGACGGTGATTACTCCGGAAACGATCAAAGCGCCGGTGACGCGGGAGGCTTCGAGCTGTTCAATCCGGAATTGGGCAGCGCCTACGGGGAGGCGACTGACGAAGTGCCAATCTTCCCCTGGCTGGGCGGCGATCGCACCGCGCGTTCCCGCGCCGCCGTGCTCGCTACGTCGTGGGATCACAAGGATCTGCCGGAATTCAAAAGGGAAGGACCGCACCTGCAGCCGCTGGAACGGGCCGCAACGGGAACCACTGTGATCACGCCAGTGCTCGAAAAGATCGTGCAACTGCTGTTGGGCAATATCAAGGACGCCTTCGGCACGTTGGACGGCGACTTCCAGGACGACCTTGCGGGCGCCCAAAGCGAGCAGGACAAGGCTCAAGAAGAAGCCAACAAAGCGAAGGAAGAAGCCGCCAAGGAGAAGCAGAAACTGCAGGATGAAATCGATAAAAAGAAGAAGGAAAAGAAGGATCTCGAAGACCAAAAGAAGGAACTCGAGGACCAAAAGAAAGCCAAGGAAGAATTGATCGAGGAACTCGAGGAACAGGACCCGCCGCCCCAAGATCAAATCGATGACTTGAACGACGAGATCGATCAAATCGACGAGGATATCGACAAGAAGCAAGACGAGATCGACGACAAGCAGGAGGAGATCAACGAACTCGAGGACAAAATGGACGAAGTCGATGCGAAACAAAAGGAGTTGGACGACAAGCTCGAGGAAGAGAAGAACAAGGCGCAGAATTCATGACCACGAAGAAGCCCACTTCTCCTTGGATGCTCGGCGGCCGAGCGATCTTGGCCGCCGGGTTGCTCTGGGCGGCTTGGCGATACACCTTGCCGACCGACGCGACGCCCGACAACCCAGTGCAGGAAGCTCGTCAACAAGCAAGCGAGCATCCGGAATTGGAAGCGCCGCTGCTGTTGTTCAGCGATCTGATGAATGGCTCCTGGCGATTCGCCGACATGCCTTGGGATACGTCCTGGACGACGCCCGCCATGAACGATGATCAACTCGCCAAGGCGCCCCGCGACATGCGAAAGGATTTGCGACAGCGAGACATTGAAGGGCGGATCATCGAATTGGCCAAGAGCATCGCTCCGGCGGCCGAGGATGCGACGCCCTATGTCCGCTATCGAGGAAGCTTGGGAAACACCAAGTTCGCCCTTTACACGACGCGTCGCGGCGATCAGGAGCTTATCGAAGAGGCTCGGATCAACTATCAGCACAACGGGGCCGCCGGGACGTTTGTCTTGCGGCCCAGCGACATCGAGCAGCAACAGGTCGATACGACCCACTCGCTGCGATTCGCTCCGCCACTGCCCGCCGACGCCTCGATCCTGGCCACGCGTCACGTCGAATCCGGTGAAGCCATGGGCCTGATCGCCGAAACAAGCACCACGATGCGGGAGAACGCCAAGCTCTGGCAAGCCGCAGGTTGGCGCGTGGAAGCGTCGTCCGCGATCCCCGAAAGCGAAGCCGTGATTTGCGAGAAGGACGGTCGAGCCTGGTCGGCTTGGCGAATGGCCGCCGAGGAGGATCAGGCGACGCTTCTGCTAATCCGAATTCCGGATCGCAACGACGCCAGTCGTTAGTCTAGAATGAAAACCACTCTCCTGGATCGGCTCGGAAGAACGCACGGACCGACGCCCCCAGACCATTCCTCTGTACGTATCTCGACAAGATCACGCACGTTATGCACTACTCTGTCAAACTCTTGATCCCCGTTGGTTTAGGATTGGCCGCCGCGGCGTTGAACTACATGACCGTGCAAACCAGCTTGCAGGAAGTCGAGTTCATCGCGGCCAAGAAGCCAATCAAAACTGGCCAACTGATCACCGAAAGCGATCTCGTCGGCCTGCCGCTGCCGGAGAAATTCCGCGAAGGATTGAGTCGGGCCGCGCCAACCTACTCCAACCGGGGCTCTTTGAGCGGCCAACGCGCCAGCCATGATATCCCCGAGGGTGAGATCCTCTTCTATCAGGACACCGCGATGAACGAAACCGACCAGGGCGTCACCGCGGTGAAGGAAACGTCGCTTACCGTCCGTTTGGGCCGCAACACGGAATTCGCTGGACTCTTCCGACCCCAAATGGACGTCTATTTCCGAGTCTCGGTCCGAGACGACAACGAGGTCGAACGATTCCAACGAATCGGTCCCTTTCGTTTGCTTTCCGTAGGTTCCGGAAAAATCACCGGCATGGGCGATTCCGGCGATCAGAGCGTGATCGACCAGGTGTCGGTCGCGTTCAATGTCGACGACCCCTCCGAGAACGAACGCATTCTCGAGAAATTCTTGGATGCCCACCAGCGCGGAACCGCCGAGGATCCTCGCATCTACCCGGTCGGCCCGTAAACCAACAACCGCTCCGATGGGTTTGAAGATGAACGCCTTGAGCAAATTGTTAATTCCGATCGCCTTGGGCGCCGCCGCCGCCGCCGTGAATTTCTACTCGCTGCAAACCAGTCTGAAACCAGTCGACTTCGTCGCCGCAGCTGGGCCGATTTCGCAAGGTCAGGTGATTACCGAAAAAGACCTCGTCGCTTCGGATGCTCCCGTGCGCTTGAAGGACGCAATGAAGGTGGCCGCGCCGCTTTATGACGATCGTCTCGTGCTGGTCGGTCAACGAGCACGCCGGGACTTCGCCGCAGGCGACCTGATTTTCTTCAAGGATACGGAACTCAGCAACGTCACGGCGGAGGTGGACTTTCGCGCTCACAACGAGGCCGCGATGACGGTCCGCCTCGGCCAGAATACAGAGTTGGCCTCCAAATTCCGCGTCGGAATGCCCGTCTACTTTCGCATCATGGTCCCCAGAGGCAACGAGCAATTCGAATCGCAACGCATCGGCCCGTTTCGACTGGTGGCCGTGGGACCCGAGAAGCAATCTGGCTTGTTGTCCACGGGCGAAACCAGACCGATCTCCCAGGTCTCGGTGGCGATCACGCTGGTTGAACCACCGCCCGCCGCTCAAATCGCGTTGGAGGAGTTTCTCGACCAACATCAAAAAGGGGTGGTCGAAGACCCACGAATTTACCCCGCGACCCAGTAGGCCTGCGTGTGCGAACAACCATCGCCGTTGCATCAAGCTTTCCCAATCCCAACAACTCGACGTTTCGATCGGCGGCCTAGTCATGCGGATCGCCTACAACAAGATCGGCCAAACGGAAGGCGAAATCTTTGATACGGCGGCGCCGTTGGTGCGCATCGGCTCGGCGCCCGGAAACGACATCGTGCTCAGCAGCCCATTCGTCGCGCCGTGCGCCGCTTTGCTCAGTCAAACCGGCGCCAATTGGGAACTGACTCCGCTGGGCGAAAACGACATCCTCGTGGGCGAACAAGCCTTGCGGTCCGGCGAACGCGTCTTGGTGGGCGCGAACCAACAGATCCGCATTTATCCATTCTCCCTGACGCTGCAGCAAGAAGACCGCAAGGCTCGCGGACCAAGTCGCCGGGAAGCCTTGGAAGATCAGATGTCGCGTTTGATCCTGGACATGCATCGCGACCTGTTGGCCCGCATGGATGTCTCCGATGCGGATGATTCGCGGAGGGAAAGCGAAGAATACCTGTTAAAGTTGGAGCGCGACCTGGAGGAGATCGCTCGGCTCCGCGGTTTCCTGGATGATTCGTCTCGCGATCTGGTCCTGCACTGCGCCGCCAGCACCGTGCAAGCCGACCTGTTGGCCAGGCTGATCGAAGGGGAAATTAACGCCGACGCTTGGGGCGGACAAGGGCGGTGGACCGTGCTGCTGACGTCGTTGGCCGACTTTGAATTGGAACTGAGCGGGCAAGTCTCTCGCTTGCAGGAGGTCTTGGAGCTGGATGAACTGGACGATATCAGCCAGAAGATCGAGCGCTTGGAAAGCAACTTCTGGAAGGCCTGGGACAAACTGGACGCTCGCTTGCCCGCGCAGTTCGCGCAGTACCTGGGCCTGCGCTACTTGAAGAAACAGATCAAGGACATCCTCTTTGGCTACGGCCCCCTGGAAGATCTGATTCGCATGCCGAACATTTCTGAAATCATGGTCGTCAGCCGCGACAAGATCTATGTCGAAAAGAACGGCATGTTAGAGAAATCCGGCCGCCGTTTTGTTTCCGACGACGTGACGATCTCCATCATCGATCGCATCGTTTCGCGAGTCGGACGGCGCATCGACAAGTCGCAACCGCTGGTGGACGCGCGGTTGTTGGACGGCAGCCGCGTCAACGCGGTGATCGATCCGCTGGCCATCAGCGGACCATGCATCACGATTCGCAAATTTCCCGCCCGCAAGTTGCTGGTGCAGGACTTGATCGACAAAGGCTCGTTCACCGCTACCGTGGCGGACTTCCTGCGAGCGTCCGTCATCGCCGGCTGCAACATCTTGATCTCCGGCGGCACCGGCACGGGAAAGACCACGCTGCTGAACGTGATCAGCGACTTCATCCCGTCCAAGGAACGCATTGTCACGATCGAGGACACCGCGGAGCTGCAACTACAAAAGGACCATGTTGTGCGGCTGGAGACCAAGACGGCCAATGTCGAAGGCGCCGGCGCCTACACCATTCGCGATCTGGTCAAGAACGCCCTGCGAATGCGGCCTGATCGCGTCGTGGTCGGCGAATGCCGCGGACCCGAAGCGCTCGACATGCTGCAGGCGATGAACACCGGCCATGACGGATCGATGACCACGATCCACGCCAACACCTCGGCGGACGTTATCCAAAGACTCGAAGTACTCGTACAACAAGATCCGACGACGAACCTGCCCGTGGAGTCGATCCATCGCCAAGTCGCCTCGGCCATCGATTTGGTGGTGCAGCTAACGCGGATGCGCGACGGTCGTCGATGCGTTTCGCAAGTTACGGAATTCGTGGACTATGACGAGTCCGAGCGGAAGATTCGCACCAAGGATATCTTTCGGTTGGAGGGCGAAGGCCGCGAGGCGAAATTGTGCCCCACGGGCAGCCTGCCGTCGTTCATGGGCAAGCTGATCGCGAAGAAGCTGATTCAAGTCGATTCGTTCTACCGCTAAGCAAGCGTGTGGACGCCGTCGGGTGAATGCGTTATGACATTTGAGAGACTCGGATCGAAGATCGCCGGCATGCATTATTACCCTCGACTCATCACCCAACGAAGGAACAGCTCCTCATGGCGGGCATGAATCCAGGCCTGGCGTTCGGTGGTTCGGCGCTGGCGTTCTCATCGGCGTTTCTGGCGGCCAAGTGGATTGGCCCGGCATGGGATGAGTTCTCCAGTAATCACATCAGCGACATCACCCCGCGGATGATGGCGTTGGATATGGATGAGGACCAGATTCAGGCGGCGATGCGCTGGTGGGGCATCGCGTTGTTCGGGACGTTCCTCGTCTTCACGGTCGTGCTGCGCATGCCGCCGGTGGGCGTGGGACTGACCGTCTTGGTCTTCATCGCGCCCCGATACATCCTGGACGCCTTGATTAAGCAGCGACAAATTCGACTGCGAGATCAACTTGTCCGAGCCTCGGCGGGGCTGGCTAATACGACACGCGCCGGCATGGCGCTGGCTCAAGGGATGGAGAAAGTCGCCGCCGACACGCCGTATCCGATGGGTCTGGAACTGAAACGGATCGTCCGCGACTACAAAGCGGGCCGACCGTTGACGCAGTCCCTGAGGGAAACGCAGGAACGTTTGAATCTGGAGTCGTTCACCGTCTTCGCCTCAGCGGTGATTGTCGCGTTGGAGCGCGGCGGTAAGATCACGTTCGCTTTGGAGCGAATCAGCGAAGGATTGCTGGAAATGCAGCGGCTGGATCGAAAGCTGGAAGCCGATTCCGCCGCTGGAAGAAAGATGGCCGCTGTGCTGGCAATGTTCCCGGCCTTCTTTCTCGCTGCATTCACCGTCTTGGATCCCGGATCAACCAACCTGCTCTACACGACGCTGCTGGGCCAGTTCATCTTGCTCATCATTGGCGCAATCGTCTTCGCCGCCATCAAGTGGTGCATGTGGATCCTGGATAAAGATTTTTAGGAAGGCAACGTTCGCAAGATCCTCGCCGCGCGTTGACGGCCCCACCGACTAAAGAGTCTCCATTATGTCGCTCATCATGACCCTCGCTCTGGCGATGACCGGCCTGGCCGTGGCCGGTGTAGCGTGGATCTTTGCGGATATCATCACGCGTCCTCGCGAGACCGACGCCGAATTAGGCCGTTTCGAAGAGGAGCGCGTCGCCGCGCTGCGCGCCGCCAGTCCGTCCTTCAAGCTGCTCGAGCCATGGGTCATGGAGCTGGCGGATTACTTCGCCAGCGCGAAACCCGATCGCGTAGAGAAAGTCCGCAAAGACCTGGTGGCCAGCGGAACAACGGCCCCCTGGAAACCCGAGGAGTATGTTGCTTTGGCCCGCATCGACGCCATCCTCGTGGGGATAGGCGGCGGCCTCTTGGGCGCCATCATCGGAGGCTGGTTGGCCGCGCTAATGCTCGGCGGACTGTTGTTTTGGGTCATGGATTGGTCGCGCATACGGACGCTGGGCGGTCGCGCATTCATTCGTCGAGCTCAGATCAAACGCAAGTTTGCTTCGGCGATCGACCTCATGGCGCTGATGCTCGAAGTGGGCGGCAACTTCCAGGAAAGCCTCGAGGTCGCCTGCGCCGAAAGCCGCGAAACGCCCTTGGGCGACGAACTCGCTCGAATCATCAAGGACATCCGCATGGGCCGCACGCGCCGCGAAGCCCTGCTGAACATGTCGCAGCGTCTGCAAGATGACGATCTGTCCGAGTTAACCATGGCGATCGTGGAGGGCGAGGAACTTGGCACGCCGCTGGCCAAGACGCTGCGCATCCAATCGGATCAGTTCCGCCAAAAACGCAGTTTCTGGGCCGAGAAGGCCGCCGCGGAAGCACAGGTGACTTTGGTCTATCCGGCCATCTTGATCATGGTCGCGTGCCTGCTGACCGTGGCGGCGCCCTTCGTGTTGCAGGCGATGGACATGGCGGGGTAGTTCTTGGTTCTTGGTTCTTGGTTCTTAGTACTTGGTGTTGGAAGAGGCTCGGAATTATGGCGATGCAATTGACGATCCACGTTGCCGGCGAAGCGTCGCGGACCATCGATTTGATCTCGGGGTCCAATCGGATCGGCAGTGAAGCGGGTTGCGACATTCGCATTGACCACCCGGAGGTCTCCGCTCATGCGGCCAATCTGCAGAATCGCAGCGGCGCCATGCTGCTGCAGAACCTGAATGGCTACGTGGTCTATATCGGCTCCGAAGCCGTGTCCCCCAGCGCCTGGGCGGACTGGCCGGCCGAACAGACACTGCAACTCACACGCAGCGTCTCGCTCGCCCTAACCGATTCCTCCACGCCCGCTGTGACCAACAAAATCAGCGATTCCGAAGCCAAACGCAAGAAAGCCAAATCGACTTTTCAAATCGCCGTGATCGCCCTTTGCGGAGTCGGCATCCTGTTCTTGTTGACCGTCGATCCCGAGGCGAGCCGAGCCAAGAAGCTGGACTTCTCCGCGGAGATACTCGTCCAGGAATTGGCTGAGGGCCTGCAGATCAATTCCGAAGGCGCAACCGGCGGCGATATCGAAGATCAGGCATTACTGCGGTATCTGCAAAAAGCTTGGGCCGCCGACCTGCGGTGGTCCAAAGCCGATCCAGGGCAGGCCATCGAAGCTTATGAAATTCTGTTGCACCATCGAAAGGTGCAGGAAGCCGAGCAGAATGATACGGAAATCTACGGCAAGATCCGCATGCTGGCGCAAACTCGGCTGGACGAATTGGGGCTGCGGAAAAGATCAAGGCGACGTTAAGTGAGTTAGCTCACCGAATCCGCCCCCATATCGTGATCCTCGCGGCAGATTCACATTCAGCTCATCGTGTCTTAACGCGCGGAAGAGACACTTGACCTGACTTGGGACGCAAGTCCCGCCGCGAGTTGGAAGCTCTCTTCTTCAACACCCCCGCAGGCTTCGACTCAGTGGCCATTTCGAGGCGACTTGGCGTCCCCCCCGCCAAGTCGCCTCTTTTTTTGAACAGAGCGCCGTGGTGCGCTGCGCGACCCCATAGGCATCAAGTTAAGGGATCGGCGACGGCGCTGGCATTGTCCGCGCTGTGGCGATGCGCCAGCGAGGCCGTCAACGGGTCACCGCAGAGAGCACGGAGGAACACAGAGGACAGAATTCCATCCGCCTCTGTGGTTCTCCGCGTCCTCCGCGGTAATACCCTCTACCCTCTACCCTCTACCCTCTACTCTCTACTCCCTACTCCCTACTCTCTACTCCCTACTCTCTACCTCAAAAAACTGCGGCTTCAGTCCCTTCTTCAGCCAATAGTCGCCGCGTTGAAAGCCGTAGAAGCTGGGCTCAAAGTCGTCCCACAGGGCGACATCCGCACGCTCGGGAACCTCCAAGTCCAGCCCCCAGAAGCAGGCGTTCACGATCAACCGGCGCAGATCCTCGCACTTCAAGTCGATTGACGCTCCCATGGTCGTGCAGAACACCTTGCAGGTGTTGTCGGTCTCCGTCTTATACTCCTTGACCCAGGCCAAGGGCATCATGGGATTGTTCTTGGGACCTTCGACGGGCGGATCGTCCGGTTGCATTCCGGCGAGCACTTGGCCCTGCAGCAAGACCACGGCGTCATCGGTCAGGTTGCGCACGCCGTACACGTCGGTGGGACCCCAGACGTCTTGCACGCCGCGCAGCACGGGGTGATCCTGGTTGGGTTCGAAGACGACGCCTCGCGTGCTCTCCGACTTATGATTCCCGTGATGGCTGATCCAGGTGTCCCCCAGGACCTGTTGTCCGAAGCCGCCTTTCCAATTGCGGCTATTGAAGCTCCAGTCAACGTACTTGCTTTCCTTGTTGCGCGAGTAATTGAATGCATGCGTGGCGGTGCGCAGTCCGATCACGGGTTTGCCGGCGTTGACGAAATCAACGAAGTGCTTCATGTCCTCGTCGGGCAATTCGCGGAACCGCAAGTTGACCACGGCCAGATCCGCGTCATCCAAGGCTTCCATGCCGGGAATATTCGTTTGGTTGTTGGGATCGATGACGCCAGTTTCCGGATCGATGGCGAACAACACGGTGCACTTGAATCCATGCCGGAAAGCCAGGATCTTGGCCAGCATGGGACCGGCTTCTTCGGACCGATACTCCTCATCGCCCGTGAGGAAGACGATATGTTTGCCGACGCCGGGCCCCTCTTGGCCTTGATAGGTCACCCACGGTTCGCTGCTGTTCTTCAGCCGACGCACCCAGATATTTCGGTAGCGGACCGCGTCGCCATGATCCTGCAGCATCAAGGGCGCCTCGGCCGGCAAGACCTTGTCGTAGCTTGTCGCGTACTTGTGTTTCACGGGGCCTTGGACGCGTCGATGATGATGCAGCAGCACGCCGTTGTGAAAGACGGTGACGTAGGCCGGGCGCATGAGCTTGTCTTGATGAAAACGAGGCGCTTCGAAGATGATGTCGTAGGACTGCCATTCTCCGGGTTCGCGGGACGCGTTGACCCGCGGCGGATACTGGCCATAGACCGAACCGGCTTGGCCGTCGGCGTAAGTCGGGTTGTCGAACGAATCGAGCACTTGGATTTCAAAATCGCCCATCAACAGCACGCCGCTGTTGCCTCGGCCTTGGCTTTCGCCCTTGACTTCGGCCGGCGCCGCCCACTCCAAGTGCAGCTGGCAGTCGCCAAATGACTCCTTGGTGACGATGCTGCCGCCGCCGGCGACCTCCATATAGCCTCCCTCGACCTTCCAAGCGGCGGGAAGCGGGCCGTCCTCGCCTTGCTTCGTCGATTTCCACTGCGACAAGTCGCCGCCATCGAACAAGACAATCGCATCGGACGGGGCGCCGCCCGGCTGGGAAGGAGGAGTCACCATGGGAGGATAGGGCCGGCGACGATCGTGGACTCGCCATTTTCCATCAGGCTGCCAATCCGAATCGGAATAGCCGGGTCGCTCCCGCTCAGGCGCCTCCTGGGACTCTTGGGCCACGGACTTGCCCATCGACAACGCGAGCATGGCGACTGCGATCGACGCCGCTAGATTTCGCAGAAACATAAAGTGCAATCCTCATCCGAATCTCGATGCTGGGTCAACGCAATGGAGGATAGTCTAGTTCGCGAGGCGGCGTGGGATCCAGCACCAGGACGAAAAAGGGGGCCGTTGATGTGAGACGATGGCGATCGCACAGCGTCCCAACGAGGACGCGAGTGCACGTGCCCGTCCTGGCGAGAGGGATTGTGGGCGCTTGCTGGCGAGCAGCAACGCTCGACGGGAACATGCCCAAATGGCGGGGGGAAGGGGTTGCGAGCGTCCTACACGACCGCGGGCGGCGGCTTTACAATGGCCGCTTTCCAGAAACCCGTCATTGCGTGGAACAAGATCATGAGTGCCGACGCCAAGATTCAGGAACTGAAACTCGAACTCCCTCCCGCTCCCAAGCCCATGGGCGTTTACAAGCCGTTGGTGATCGTGGGCGATATGGCGTATCTATCCGGCCATGGTCCCTTGAAGCCGGACGGGTCCTTGATGACCGGTCGCGTGGGGCAGGACATTGATCAACAGGCCGGCTATGACGCGGCGCGACAGACGGGATTGGCCGCCCTGGCGACGTTGAAGGCGGGACTGGGCAGCCTGGATCGAGTCAAGCGGATCATCAAGACGTTGGGCATGGTCAACTGCACGCCGGACTTCGGACAGCATCCGGCTGTCATCAACGGCTTCAGCGACTTGTTCGCCGAAGTGTTCGGCGCCGACGCCGGCGTGGGGCGCGCAGCGCGGTCGGCATGGGCTCGCTGCCGGGCAACATCGCCGTGGAAGTCGAAGCGATCTTCGAGATTAGCTGACGCCGCCGCGTGATTTATCGCTGACTCTGTCCGCGGATGATCGTCTCGTCTCGCGAGGCTTGCTGCAAACGAGCGATCAAGTCGGGCGAGGGGTTTCGCACGACGAATGTTTGCTCATCGCCGTCGACTTTCACGGTCCACACGATCTCTGACGCGGCGGACAGGGTGGATGAAGAACGGGGCGGCGATGGCTCGATCGCCAGCAATTGGGGAGCTTCCGCCGGAGAGGGTTCGCCGAGCAGCGGCGCTGGCCCAGGCGGAGTTTGCCCAGACGGGACCTGACTGGGCGAATCGTTGACGAGGCGTGTTCCCGCGCCCGGTTCGTCCGTTGCGCCGCCGGCGAACAGTTGTTCCTGGCCGATTCGTGTCAGCTGCCAGTGGATCGACGGAAGGGCCGCATAGATGCCCTCGTCGTCCGCTGGATCGGCGGCGTTACAGACGCCAATCAACCGACCATCGCTGCTGAACAAACCGCCCCCGCTACGACCATCGACCGGCGCGCCGGAGGCTTCGATGTTCGGGGCGCCTTGATAACGGTCAATCGCCGTGATGCGTCCTCGGCGGATCGACGGGTCCGCCCCGTGGTCGCAGCCCACGCTGAACACGGCCATGGCGGGGCGCAGTGGTTGCCGAGTTGATCCCACTTTCATGGGCCGGATGCGAACGCCTGGTCGCATCGTCAACACGGCGATGTCGCGATCCTTGGCGTCGAAGTCCAACAACTTGCCTGGGACCGAGCGGCGAGTGCCTTGAGCAAACAGGTCGATCATGATCTCGCCCTCGCCCTGACTGTCGCGAAAGATATGGCCGCAAGTGATCACCAACGCGTCCGGGCCATGGACGCCGATCACCGTACCCGTGCCGTAGGAAGTGTTGTTGCCTTCGCGAACCTGGATCCGCACAGCGGCTTGCAGCGCCAAATCCTCGAAGCGATCGGCGGCGACGCCCTCGGTCTCGACGGACGCCAGACGAACCGGGTTGGCCGGACGCGTCGGCGATTGCCGCGGCGCCTGGGCGGTGCGTGCGGGTGAATCAACGCGCCGAGCCGCCTCCACGGGCGACCCCGCCGCTTGAACCGCTTGGGCGCCTTGGCGCCACATCGCGCGGATTCTTTGATAGTTCAATTGCCCGCCAACCGCTCGATCCAACACCTGATTGTTGTAAATCAACACGCAGCAAGGAATCGCCGACACTTGCAGCTGGCGAGCCAAATCCGGATGCGCGTCCAAATCCACCTGGCGGATCGGCGCACCCTCCTTCTGCAATCGTTCAATCGTCGGCGCCAACTGCCGGCAGGGCCCGCACCAGGACGCTGTAAAATCCAGAATCACAAAGTCATCCGGACCGCCCGCCGCCACGGCGCAGCACAACATCAGCGAAGCGATAGACGCCATCAATCCCTCCCTGGACCAGCCCAAAAGCCGTCACCAACACCACGCATCCTTGCGCGGGAGGGGGAAGTTAGGCGAAATCAACGTGTAGGGCAAGGGGTTCTGGGATGGTTCTTGGTTCTTGGTTCTTGGTTCTTGGTTCTTGGTTCTGGTTCTGGTTCCTGGTTCCTGGTTCCTGGTTCCTGGTTCCTGGTTCTTGGTTCCTGGTTCCTGGTTCCTGGTTCCTGGGGACCGAGCCATGCCGATCCCGCCCTAATCGTAACAAGTCCCAAACGGGGCGACGCCCTAGGCTGGAGACGACAACCAACCAAGAACCAGGAACCAGGAACCAAGAACCAACCTACACCTGCTGTCTTAGTTTTCTGAGGACTCGGCTGCGGGCTTGGCGGACGGCGGCTGGCGTGACCTGCATGTCGGCGGCGATGACGTCCGTGGGATGTCCTTCCACGACCGACCTCCAGAACATCGCCCAGGTGCCGGGTTCGAAGGACGCTTTGACTTGCTCCAAGGCTCGATGCATCAAATGCGAGACGTCGATGGCTTCGGTCGGATCGTCCAAGGGAAGATGGTCGGCGACTTGTTGCAGATGGATCATCGCCGTGGATCCACCGGCGGCGGCGGGGTGCGAGCCTTGACGACGGAAGAAGTCGATGAGGCGGCTGCGGGCGATCTTCCACATCCAACCACGGAAGGAGGCTCCCGCTTGAGCGGCGTCGAATTGATGTAGCTTGCGGTAGGCGGTCAGAAAGACGTCTTGTCCCAAATCAGGCAGCGCATGTTCGGGGGCGCCGGCCGACCGGCACCAGCGATCCACCAGGGGGCCATAGAGCGTCACGAACTGCGACCATGACTCGGCGGACCCCTGAACCAGGCGGCCGGCGAGACTCAAATCGCTGCTGGAAGGCGAATCGGTCAAAGTCGTGTCACGCGCCATACGTTGATCTTAGTGGAGCGAAGCGGCGCAGGCAGAACCGCGCCCTGAGTCCACCATAATCGATTTCTGACGCCACGAGGAAGCGAGATGATCATGCTTGCCCAGAAATGCTATTCCGAGGCGGAACTGCGCGACTACCTATCCGGCTTGAGCGACCAGGAGAGCCAGGAGTCGATCGATCAGCACCTGGCCGCGTGTGCGATCTGCTCTCGTCGAGCGACCGAGGTCGAGCAATCGGCGGATTCCCTGGTGGGGCAGCTGAGGCTGAACGGGGCCCGGGCGATCAACGATGCGGTCTCGGGCGCCGCACCGGCCTGGGTGGAGCGGCTCGCCCAAGAGGATCCGGAACGACTACAGCGGATCGCCACCGAGGATCTGGCGGAATCTCGCGATCTGGAGCAACAGCCGCCAGCCTTGAACGACTACGAGTTGCTGCATGTCATTGGTCGCGGCGGCATGAGCATCGTGTTCGCCGGGCGGCATCGCTACTTGCATCGCGACGTGGCGATCAAGATCCTGCGGCCGGCGACCGCGGCAACATTGGCGGCTCGACGCCGCTTCGACGCGGAAATGAGAACCGTGGCTCAACTGGAGCATCCAGCGATCGTCCGCGCACTGGATGCAGGCGTCGTGGACGGCAATCCCTACCTGGTGATGGAGCGGATTGACGGAGCGGATCTGAATCGTCTGCTGCGTCATCACGGCGTATTCTCTCCGATGCAAGTCGCGGCGATTGCCAGTCAAGCCCTGGAAGGACTTGCCGCCGCGCACGCAATGGGCGTGACGCATCGCGACATCAAACCCAGCAACCTGGCCCTCGATCGCGCGGGCAAGGTCCGCATCCTGGACTTTGGCTTGGCGCGTTACGACTTGTCGCCGGGCGAAGTCACATTGCAGACCACGGTCGGGCAGTTGATCGGCACGCTCGATTACATGGCCCCCGAACAAATCGCCGGCGAGGAGATCACGCCGCAAGCGGACCTGTACAGCCTCGGCGCCACGCTGTTCACGCTGCTGACCGGTCAACCGCCGCATGGTCGTTCGAAGGAGTCTCCGCTGCTGGTGTTCCTGCAGCAAGTCGCCGACCATGAGGCGCCTCGCGCTTCGATGCTGCGCCATGACGCGCCGCCCTGGCTGGATGACTTGCTGGCGGATCTACTGCGACGAGATCCGCGTCAGCGTATTGCTTCGGTCGAACGAACTGCGCACTCGCTTGCCAGTCGCTGCCGAGGGAACGCTCGCGCCGCTGGTGAAGCAACTTCCCGTGGCGCGGCCTGATGACGAAGAAGCGTCCGCGGAGATGCTGCGCCTGTCGTTGAATGAAACGGCGCCCAGCGTCTTGCGACAGAACGAAGAACCCTCAATAGAATCACCCAAGCCAACGGCGCCCGGCCTCACGAAGCCGCCCACGTCGCGCTGGTTCAACCGGTTCCAGTGGATCGCCTTCTCGATCGCCCTGGCTGCTGTGGCAAGCCTGGCCTCGTGGGGAATCCTGTTCAGCTTGCGAACTCCCGAAGGCACGCTGATCGTGGAGTCGGAAGTCGAGGATGTCCGTCTGGAGTTGGTGGATCAAGGCCAACAAGTCACTCAACTGCAGATCGAACCAGGGGCCAGTGAGACCACGCTGCGAGCTGGCAAGTACCGAGTACGCCTAGCCGCTGGGTCGGACCGCATCGACATCAACCCGCGCGAGTTCACGCTGCGTCGCGGCGCCCAAGTCGTGGCCAAGCTGCGCTTCGTTCCCAAGGCCGACGATGCAAACCCGCTCGACGCAGACAGGCTGTCTGAGAATACTCTTGAGAATCCTCTGGGCGACCTTGCCGAGAACACGCAGGCTGGCAATCCGCTGGGCGCCCCCGTCCGGACTCAACCCGCGCTCGCCAAGAACAAGATCCCCACGGAACCGGTGTACGACGGCAAGACGTTCGCCGAATGGAATGCGCTGATGCAGTACGAGCAGGTCTTGGAGAAGCGGTACGACGCCGCGATTGGCGTCGCGTCGCTGATTCACACTCGGCCGGCGGAAGAACAGGCGGGTCTGGCCATCGAAGCGGTGCGGCGAACCACCTCGCAACCCGTCCCCGAGTGGATGAGCCCTGCATCGTTGGCGGCATACGGAAACCCTACGCCGTGGATCCCGCCACGCTGAACGGGGAAGCCAAGTTCTCGATGATCTCCAACCTCGTTCTGCAACAAGCGTTTGAGACGCTGGCCGACCGAGCCAAGGAGGCGCCGGAGAAGGTGGGCCGGCTTATCAGCGAGGAAATGCTGCCGCCTGAATCCTTGGACGCGTCGGTCACAGGAATGATCCAAAGCAAAGGACTGGTTCTGTTGGCGAGTTTGGCGGATGAAATCCAGGCGAATCCGGAGCCTTTCCAGCCCGCTCTCGCTGCGGTGCGGCGACTCTTCACGGATTCTCAAGATTACATTCAGCCGATGGCCGTAACCACCTTCGCGCTCTGCTGCCCCGACAAGGACGAGGCCACCGACTGCCTCTTGCAAGCGGAACTTCGAAATGGACCGAATTACAGCTACAGCGGAGGACTCTTAGCGATGCAAGTGGCCAAGCGTCGAGAGCTGAACATACCCCGCGAGAAGATCGCTGCCATGGTACGGCGCCTGGCTGGAAGCTTCCGTGCTTGGACGAGGCCTTCCTGCGGCTTGGCCGAGCGACATGAACCCGTTTCGCGACAATCAGACCAGGGTCACTCCCGAGAATCCATTCGGCATCATCGGCGAACTGCAACAACCCTCTCCCGAGGAATTCAAGATCGTCTTCGATCCGCTGCTGCGTCGCCTGGAGCAACCGACCCCCGACGTTGGTTTCGCATTCAACCAGGGGACATGGTTCCTTGCTCGAGTCACGCAGGAACTGGAGGTTCAAGGCAAGTCCGCGGAGCGATTCGTTAAGATCTTCGAGCGAGCCGATCTCCTGAACGACAACAGCGATCCGCGAGCGGAGGCGATCGTACGACTGACGGGAAAGCTCCCCGCGGCCCTTACCGACGAGAAGCGAACATTTACCCACGCACCGTTGCTGTCGATTGCCCGGGCGACGACTTTCCAAGTCAAGAGCCATTGGTGCGAGAATGTCCTCGAAGGAGGCGCGAGCGGCCAAACAACCATCGCCGACGTCGCCCAGGACGCGAAGCGCTATGCTGCGGTGGCTGAGCTCCTGCGACGTGCGACCGGCTTGGAGCAAGAACCAAGCACCGCCCGGATCGCCTTTCAAATTCTGCACGAAGCCGGATTGGGAATCGCGGCGGACGAAGCCATGGTGCAATGGGTGCGCCAGGATCTCACACCGCGGCGCGTGTCGGAAGCGCGCAAGTGTTGGGCTCGCCCGAGGTCGCCGACGATTTGATGGCGGAACTGCCGATCTCGGCCGAGATGCTCTGGTACAGCTCGCGTCGTCAGAATCGCGCCCCAGAGCTCTCGGCGAAGTTCCGTGAGAAGCTGGAGCAATGGGTGCAGAGGGAGCTGAAGACCGCGACCACCGACGAAAAAGAGGTCGTTTGGCTAAATGGCGGAAGGGTTCTCGTCCGGCCGCTGTCCTGGGCCTTGAAATTGCTTCTGGAAGACCCCAATAACCCCCGCCGGATGGCGTTGATCGAGCAAATAAAGCAACGCATCTCCCAGCTGGATCCAAGCCAAACCGAATTGTTGAAGTCGCTAAACGCCGTCTTGCCGCGAGACACCGTAGGCGAACGCAGGTAACCCAAGTCCGCTGGCCAGGAGTTCCGAACCGGGGCGGCCCTCGCTCGCTATTGGAGCGGCTTTGTTGTCCTGAGATCCGGGATCGCTTAGGCGAGTTTCACAACGACTCCGTGTCCAACCATCAACAGTCTCGCAGCGATCTGGTTTGCGGGCAGGCGGTGCATCTTGCTGACGGCCGACTGATACTCCGACAGCTGCTTTTGGTGACGCTTGCGGGCGCCCTCCAGTTGGCTATCCGTCTTGTAGTCGATGATATCCGCCAGGACGACTCGTTCCCCTTGATACCCGAGCACGAGGCGATCAATCTGACCTTGCACGAGACGCCCATCGGCGCACCAAGGCGTAGGTCACTTCGCGTTGCACTCGCCATTGGGTCACACCGGCGGCTTGCCGAATGGCGTCGCGATCAAAGATGGATTCGGGCGATTGTTGGTAGACGGAGCGCGACAAGGTTTCTCGAATCACTTCATGCCGCAACATCCTGCGAAAGTGAGCGATCAGACCATCTAAATGCGGCGCCAGGTCTTGCATGGCCGCCGCCAGTTGCCGTAACCGCGATTCGTCAGGCGATCCCTCCTCGAGCCACCCGATCTGTTCGAACCACAGATGCATCAAGTCGCCTCGTCGGCGCCCGCCGCGATCGGTCAAGTCGCTCATCCATTGGCCGATGTTCCGCGTCTTGGCGTGCAGTTGAGACGGCGCCACGCGTTTCAGGTTGCGCGTCGAAGCGGCCAAAGGCGGGGCCAATTGAATGCTGGAGGGTCGTTCGCCGACTTGCGTCACGGCAACGGCTTGCCGAACGGGCGTTTCTTTGCCGCGCGGAACAAGCTGCCTGGTTTTCCACCACTGCGGATCACCGCGGGAGTACAACACATCATCGTCCGCCGCGACGCCTTCGCCCGCCAAGGACGCCTTGAGCAACCCGGCGTAGTCGACTCGGCTGGCGCCGCCGGATGGGACGAACATGTACAAACCTCGCTTGGCGCAGCGTCACGGCGACGTAGAGCAGACACATGGCTTCGGTGATCGCGCGATGCGCGGTTTGCTCCACCGCTTCGCGGACAATGTGCGGAGCGAACGGCAGCAGATCCTTTTTTACATAGCGAAAGACCAGGTCCACGGGCTTATCCGGACTCATTCGGCTGGCCACGCAGGTGGGTGTCTGGCCGGCTAGATCGACTTCCAATTGAGGCAAGATAACCGTATCGAATTGGAGGCCCTTGGATTGATGGACGGTCATCACGCGGACCTTCGCCGACGAGGGGTCGTCTTGCCTCTCCTTCTCAATGAAGCGCACAAAACGCGACGGCCGCAGGTTGGCTTGATGTTGGTAGCCGTACGCCAATTCGATCAACTGCCGCAAACGGCTGGACTCGCGGGGCGAGCAATGCGGCAGCAGGTAGCCCGCCAGCCAAAACACCGTGGGTCCATAGCCATCATGCAGCAAGCGCGAACGCAACAGGCGAGCGATGCGGCGGGCTTCCTTGTCGGCGGCGCGCTCATGCAAGGCGGGCCCGCGGACATCGAATGCTTCGGCCAAGGGCGTGCTGGCGACGTGAAAGCGGGCCACGCGGTCGCCTGGATGATCGGCCAACTGCATGGCCGCCAGGATCGCCAGGACGGCCGCGGAATCGGTCAGCGGATTTCCACCTTCTTCACTGGCGTGCGTGTTCCGCTGACGCAGCAGGGCCACCAGACGCCCCACGGCTTCGTTCTTCCGAACGAGCACGCCGATGCTCAGATCGGGGCGTTCCGCGGCCAGTCGAGCCGCGAGGTCCGCCGCCTGTTGAAATGCCAGATCCTGCCGCTCCTCCTTGCTTTCCGTTTCGCCCTCGATGACTTGCAGCGATGCATATCCCGACGAGGCGATGCCGGTCGAATGCGGTTGGAACATCGCACACCAATCCGCAACCGCCTGCCGGTGGCCGCCCAACGACGGATGTTGCAAGGCGTTGGTGAAGATCTGGTTAACCGTATCAATGATGACTTTGCAGGAGCGAAAGCTGGTGCTCAGCGACTGGGTCGCGATGTCGGCGATCGACGCCTGCACGGTGTCAAACAATCGAGCATCGCCGCCCCGCCAACCATAGATGGCTTGCTTCACATCGCCGACACAGAAGAAGGAGCGATCAGGACCCTCCGCCGCGCGATGAGCGAAAGGTTGGATGGCTCGCCATTGAGCGGGCGAGGTGTCCTGAAATTCGTCGACCAGCAGCTGTTCGATGCGGCTGTCCAGTCGTAGCGAGACGCTTTCCACGCTCTTGCCTTGCCCCATCAGCGACAGCTGCCGCGTGACGTCCTCGAAGCGATGCGCGGTGCAGTTGCTTGAGATCGCGATAGGCTTGATCAAAGATCCGCAGCAATTCGTGGGTGGCTTGCGTCTGTTGCCGTAGCTGGTGCAGCAACACGCCGCTGGCGTGACGCATCAAGGGATCGTAAAGTGCCTGGATCTGGGGGGAGATGTCGCAGCGATTGTAGCGAGTTTCGCCGGCGGCGAGTTTTGCGGGCACGCCCTTGGCGAGGAAATCATCCCATGCCGCTTGTTCGAACAGTTCGAGTGCGTTGGCCGTGGCGGTGACGATGCTCTTTTTTTCCTGGCGGACGGACTGCCGCAGAAGCTCCACAGCGGCCTGTCGTTGTTCGTCGGAGAGCAGCGGCGGCGGATCGACGGCGGTCCACGCCTGAGGCTCTGCCTCCAGGTACAACTGGTACAGATCATTCACGGTCTCGAGCATCAATCGCGCGACTCCGCGATCCGCGTTGCCCTTGGTGATCAAGTGCATCAGGCGGATCAGCATGTCGGCGTCCTGTTCGCGCAGGACTTGCTCGATCGCCGCACGCCGCATGGCTTCGTCCTGAAGCTCATCGACAATTCGCCAACTCGGGGGCAATCCCAGCTCCAGGCTGTAGTTGCGAGCGATCTGAGCGAAGAAGCTGTCCAGCGTGCAGACGCGCATCCGATGCAGTTGCTGAGCGACGCGAACCAGCAACGCGTTGCAGGTGGGCGCGTCGACTCCGGCGTGGACCATCAAGGCGTCAAGCTGGCTTTGCGAACCCGTCTGCATCGCCCCGTGCGCGAGCATCGTGACCACTCGGCCCAGGATCTCGCCCGCGGCTTTGCGAGTGAAGGTCGTCGCGAGTATCTCATCGCATTGGCGACCTTCGGCGAGGAGGCGAATAAAACGCAGCGCGAGTTGAAACGTCTTACCCGAACCCGCGGAGGCTCGAATGATCAAGCGGCGATGATGTTCGGCGTCGACGACAAGAGTCATTGGCCGGCTCCTTCCAATTGACGATTCCATACTCGGTCCTGGCAGACGGCGGCCAACTCGTCGGCGTACTTGGGCGGTTCGGACGGGGGCCAAAACGTCTCGGCCCGGATCTTACGAATGATGTCGCGTGCTGCTTCCTCGGCTTCGATTAAGTCGTCTTCCGTCCAGGCGGCGGGCGCAAGCCGCCCGCATCGGCGTCCTTGGGCAACAGGATATAACCCAGCAGGACATCGCCGCCGACGCCCAAACCCGCCGCCAACACGCGATACAGCGGCAGTTGCAAGTCGATCCACTTTCCTTGACGTTGGTGTTTCTTCTCGGGAGTCGCCGCTTGGTCGAAGGACTTGTAATCGAAGACGGCCCAGCGGCCATCTTCATGGCGGTCGATTCGATCGATCTTGCCTCCCAGGAAGAAGTCCTGGCCATCGACGGGAAAGCAAACGGCGCGGTCGCCGGTTAAGTCGGGCTCGACCGTGTGAATCCGCCAGCCCTGGCGGACCCAGTCGGCTTGTTTGGCGGCGAATCCGTCCAGGCGTCGCCGCATTTGCTCCACTTGGATCCGGACCGCGGGCAGGGGCGCCTTGCCGAACTGCGCCGCCTTGAATTCATCCAGATGTTGATGCAACGCGCCGCGAATCACGTCTTCTTGATCACTGTCCTTGTAAGGTCCTTCGCCGAATGCACGCAGCACTTCATGCAACATCACGCCAAACACGGCGGCGGACATTTCCTGGGCGTTGTCATCCACCGCTTCGAGTCGCAGAACATGTCGCAGATAGAATCGGTAAGGACAAGCAAGATAATCACGAAAACGCGTGACGCTAAGGCGATCCAGGGGGCGAACGAGCGGACGCGGATGCGGAACGGACAAACGCATCGAGACGACTTCAGCACCTTCGGCAGCTAGATCCGCCGACTCTTCCTGCGTCTCTTCGAAGAAGTGTTGCACGCGTAAAGGCAGTTCCTGCGGCGCAACGGCCAACAGCAGGCGACTCACCGTCAGCGGATTCTTGTCGCTGTCTTGCCGAGCGACAATCATCGCCAACTCGCTCCGGGAATGCAGCAACATGCTGATCGCATACGCATCGCGGGCGTAACGTCGATCGTTATCCTCCATGCCGAGTCGATTCCTCAGTGAGTTGGGAAGAAAGAGATCGCCGTTGGCGGTTTGGGGGACAAACCCTTCATTCAAGCTGGTGACCACCAGCGCGGGCGCATCGTCCATGGTGAGTTCCAACCACCCCAGGATCTCGATGGCCGCGTCGTCCGCCAGAGGCGCGACGGTGGCGCCGCCAACATGCTGCAAGGCCCACAAGACGGCTTCCGCCGCATCGGTGGAGGGCGCCAGGGTCTGGGCGCTTCGTCCGCTTCGGTCATCGCTTGTTCGATCGCCTGCAAGCCGGCCAACGTCGCTCGCGTGGCTTGCTTGGTTTCATCGATCTCCAATGTGCCGAAAACAGTGGTCAGCACTTGCAGAATGGCCTCGCGCAACTCGGCAGCAGTTGGCGTTCGCCTTGCAGGGGCGCCAGGAGATCCGTCAGAACTTCGTAGGATCGCTGCACGCTCTTACTGACTTGAGGATCGCCCAACCAGGCGGACCCCAAGCTGGAGGGCAGATGCTCATTGAAATAGCGATCGAAAACTTGCAACCAATCGGCCGGCACGCCGGAGTCCCGCAGATACCGATCGACGTCGGGGTGGCGAGCCAATTCGGCGAGCGTCGCGTAGCTCTTTGTTGCAGGTAGGCGGCGATCGCGGCCAGCGACTTCAGGGGCGCGGTTTCCAACAATGGCTCGCCGGGACCCCAGCGCGTGACAGCGCCGTGGACTTCCAGTTCACGCCGCAGCTGAGGGACAATTTGTTCGTCCGGCGCCCCGATGACAATTTGATCCGCTCGATATCGGCCCTGATAGCCCTGGATGATCTGCACGGCCTGGCGGCTTGATCGACCGGGTTCTTGGCCCGTCTGGTCTGTTCGACGGGGACATTCAGGACGGCGCTGCTCGATGCTGAGCAAGGATGCAGCCGAACTGATCGAAACGAGCCGCCAGGTGATCCGGCGCCAGAATCAGGGACGTCACTCGCTCCGGTACTTGCTGCAGCATGGCTCTCACCGCGCGATTCAGTGAACCGCGCCCGCCAAGATGATGCGTCGATCAGTGCGACATTCCTTGTGCTCGATCGCGACGAGTCGGGCGGTCTGAATGTCCCACAACAGCAACTCGTCCAGGATATCCAGATAACGTCGCTGGATTCGCTCCAGAGCTCTCCAGCGTCCAGCTTCCTCGTCGGCTTGTTGCTGCTCGTCATACTCAGCGACATCGGCGAAGCTGAGTCGATCCGCGGCGAGCTGCCGGTGTTGCGAGCGAAACAAGTCCGCCAATTCGCGCAATCGCTCACGATCCGTAGGATGATGCGGCGCCGCGCGGCGCAAGACCGCCGGCGCGATTGTCTCCAAGGCCCGCGTCCAAGCGAGCGACTGCGTTAGCTCCGAAGCAAATGGCCGCTTGGGTTCGTAAAGCTGTTCCGGCAGGCGACCCACGGTGACAATCGTGGGAGGCAACAGCGCCTTGTCTTCCGCATCACATGCAACAGCAAGCAGCTCCAACAATCGCCGCTGAGCACGCCGCCCGGGAACCACGACAAGCAAGTTCGCCAGATCCGCCGAATCGCCTTGGCGTTGCTGAAGAAGCCAATCGGCCACCATCGGCAAGGCTGGTCGATCCCAGCCCAGAAAGAGACGCTCCATCGACCGGGGTTAGCTCCCAAACGACAGGCGCCCCGCGCCCGTCTTCACCTACAACTCAATTCCAAAACAACGGTCAAACACGACAAAAAGCAACGCGAATCAACCGAAGCCAGTCATGCCTTGCATCCTATCAGTACGGAGGCGAATATTCCAGTGGGTCGAGCCAATTGGTGGTGTGGCTGCACCGCCAGGGCGTCCCACGCGACGGCCCTTGGCCTGCGACTATTCCACCAACTGACGGAAATGAGCGATCGCTCGGTCAATGCTACGCGTCGCCGCGTCGCGTTCGGCTTCGTGGATTTGCTGACGTCGATTCCGCCAGAGTTGCTCAGTCATTTCCGCACGCCACTGGGCGCTGCGTTTCGACGCTTGAATTGGTTGTCCGGCCACATGAATCGTCACCGGGTTGGTGTGCAGCTTCGAGAATTGCCGCAGGGCCACCCAACTACTTTGCGTAATCGGCACATCCCAAGCGATGGCGTGAACTTCGCCATCGGCCGGCACGACACGTTCAGCGGCAACTTCACCGTTGACGATCAATTCCACTCGCCGTTGCCGAGCCCTCCAGGAGCGCCTCCACGACCGAGGAGCGGACGGACGCGGGCGACTCTTGGCCTCGATGCGGCGGATGATGCGGGTCAGCTCGGTGAGGTCGCGACTCAACGGGATGAGAGCGTCAGCGCCGAGGCACGAGGCGCTTCAGAATATCGAGGGCGACGGGCTTGGCCCGGCGACCCACCTCGTTGACCGGCCCCACGCACGACGGACATCCGCTCCGGCAGCCGCAGCCCTGGAGCGTCTCGAGCCCCCGCGCCAGGAGATCCGGCAGGACCTCGAAGATGCGCTCGGCCAGGCCGATGCCCCCCGGCTGGTTGTCGTAGAGGTAGATGGTGGGCGTGAAGTGCTCGCCCTGCAGGAGCTGGGCGCGCATGGTCTCCCGGGTCACCACCTGGCCGGCCTGGGCCGGCGAGCCGTCGCCGAGCCAGGAGCCCACGTCGCGGA